>NZ_PYWA01000001.1 GCF_003056335.1 Paracoccus indicus
GTAGGCGCGGAAGTCGCCGAAGTACTTCGTGATCGCAGCCGTCAGCGTCGTCTTGCCGTGGTCAACGTGACCGATGGTCCCGATGTTGACGTGCGGTTTGTTCCGTTCAAACTTTGCCTTTGCCATGAGGGCCTCCTGATCCGCGGGGCATGGCTGTTCGGCCCCGAATTTGACGTGCGCAGCGATGTATAAGGCGGCCGGGGGAAAATCAAGGGCCGGAACAGCGATGCTTGACGCGATAAGGCATGCCGAACACAGCAGACACAAGACGTGATCGGACGCGCAAGGATTGTTCGGAACCGCAGGCCCCCCATATCATTGGTCACTGACGCCCGACCGGGCACCTGACAACATGAAGGGGGATTCGCATGAGCCTGATGAGAAGTCTGACGAAGGTCGCTGCCGGCGTGATGCTGGCCAAGGGCATTGGTGCCGTGATGAACAAGGGCCAACAGGGCGGCACGTCCGGCCAGTCGGGATCAACGCAGGGCGGGTTGCTGGGCAGCCTGCTGGGCAACAATACCGGCGGGTCGTCAGCCGGTGGCAGCCTGTCGGAGACCTTGGGACGTGCGCTCGGCGGGCGCTCGGGGCAGGCAGGCGGCGGACTTGGCGGTCTGCTGGACAGCCTTTCCGGCAAATCGGGTGCCTCGGGTGGCGGTCTTGGCGGAATGCTGGGCGGCCTGCTGGGGGGCGCTGCGGCAGGCGGCGCGGCGGGTAGCTTGGCGCAGAAGGGCGCGCAGCCCTCGAACAACGCGACCTTCGGCGAGCTGTTCAACGACTCCATCGCCAATGGAGGCGAGCCGACGACCGCCCCCACTGCCGAACAGAATGCCATTGCTGGCCTGATGCTGCGCGCGATGATCCAGGCGGCCAAATCGGACGGCAAGATCGACGACGCCGAAAAACAGCGCCTTCTGGGCCATGTGGGCGACGATCTGGACGATGACGAACGTCAGTTCATCCGCGACCAGATGGCTGCGCCCGTCGATGCCAAGGGTCTGGCGGCCGATGTTCCCAAGGGCATGGAATCGCAGGTCTACCTGATGTCCCTTCTGGCCATCGATTTCGACAGCGAGGCCGAGGCCCGCTATCTGAACGATCTGGCCGTCGCGATGGGTCTGGACCGCCCGACCGTCAACGGCATCCACGAGGAAGCGGGCGTCATGCCGCTTTACAACCAGGGCTGATGCCCCCTGACCGCTGCCCCGACCACGGGCAGCGGTCTTTCGCATTCGCGTGATGGCCCGCACGCCGGATTGATCCATGGCCGCCCCTCTGCCAAGCTGCCATCACGGATCAGTCATCGACAGGAGCCTTCCATGCGCCAGCCAATCCTTGTTGCAGCCCTCTGCCTTGCCGGCAGTGCAGTCCTTGCGTCGCCTGCCGAAGATGCGCTGGAGGCGCGTCACGGTTACATGAAGATGATCTCGATCGAGATGTCGACGTTGGCCGGGATGGCCAAGGGCGAGGTCGATTACGACGAGGCCGCCGCCAGTGCCGCCGCGGCCAACCTGATGGCCCTTGCTCAATACGACGCCCCCAAGCTGTTCGTCGAGGGCACCTCCTCGGACGATATGGACGGTTCCGATGCCCTCCCCGCAATCTGGGAGGACAAGGAAGATTTCAACGCCAAATTCGCCGCCTTTGCCGATGCCACGGCAGGCATCGACCAGGCCGTGATGGGCGATCAGGGCAATGTCGGCCCGGTCCTGCAGAAGCTGGGCACCACATGCCGCGACTGTCACAAGCCTTACCGCATGGATGACTGATGGCGCCCGCTGAGGCCAAGCGCGTCAAGGTCTGGGACCCGGCGCTGCGTATCTTCCATTGGTTGCTGGCGGGGCTTGTCATCGCGAACTGGCTTCTGGGCAAGTTCGGGCCCCCGGTCATGACGGTGCACTTCTGGATTGGCTACACGATCCTGGGGCTGGTGATCTTCCGCATCCTGTGGGGGATCATCGGCCCCGGCCCTGCCCGCTTTGCCAGCTTCATCCGCGGGCCGCGGGCAACCCTGGCCTATATGCGCCACCTGCCCAAACGCCGCCCCAGTCTGTCGCCCGGCCATAACCCCATGGGCGCGCTATTGGTAGTGGCGATCCTGCTGGTGCTGCTGTGGCAGGTCGGGACAGGGCTGGTGATGGACCCCGACGACTTCATCAATGTCGGCCCGCTGGCCGATCAGGTCAGCCGAGACGTGAACCGATCGGCCGTCGGCTGGCACGATCTGGGGTCGAACCTGATCTTCGCGCTGGTCGTCCTGCATGTGGCGGTCATCCTGTTCTACCGCATCTGGAAGCACGAGGATCTGATCCGGCCGATGATCACCGGCTGGAAGTGGGTTCGCAAAGGTTAAGGCCCCTTACAGGAACCACCTTGGACCGCCATCGTTGGCCTCGTGCAAATCAAGCGCACGAGGTCATCATGTCCGACGATTCCACGAACCCTGTGTTCCGCAGCGGAGCCATCGACAACCCCAGCCTGCCAAAGCCCGATTTTCCCTCGCAGGAACAGCGCTTCCCCGGCCTTGCCCGCGAGATGTCCCCCCTGCCCGACCATGGTGAGACCAGCTATCGCGGCAGCGGGCGCCTGAAAGGCAAGCGCGCCCTGATCACCGGTGGCGACAGCGGCATCGGCGCGGCCGCGGCCATCGCCTTTGCCCGCGAAGGTGCCGATGTCGCCATCACCTATCTGCCCGACGAACAGCCCGATGCCGACCGTGTCGTGGCCACCATCCGCGCCGAGGGCCGCACCGCCGTCGCCATACCCGGCGACCTGCGCGAGGAAGCCTTCTGCAAGGAGATGGTCGAAAGCGCCGCCTCGCAGCTGGGCGGGCTGGACATTCTGGTCAACAACGCCGGTCGTCAGCAATTCTGCAACAACCTCGAGGACCTGACGACCGAGGATTTCGACGCCACGATGAAGACCAACATCTATGCGCCCTTCTGGGTGACCAAGGCAGCTCTGCCGCATATGGGCAAGGGCGGTTCGATCATCGTGACTTCGTCGGTGCAGGCGTTTTCACCCTCGGCGCATCTGTTCGACTATGCGCAATCCAAGGCGGCCAACGTGGCCTTCGCGCAATCGCTGGCCAAGCAGCTGGCCCCGCGCGGCATCCGCGTGAATGCCGTCTGCCCCGGTCCCTATTGGACCGCGCTGCAGATCAGCGGTGGCCAACCGACGGACAAGGCAATGGAACACGGCAAGAGCCAGCCCTTGGGGCGTCCCGGCCAACCGGTCGAGATCGCGCCGATCTATGTGCTGCTGGCCTCGGACGAGGGCAGCTACATTACCGGCGAATACTTCGGATCGGTCGGCGGCGGCGGTCTTTGACGAAAAAGGGCGGGGATCATCCCCGCCCTTTCATCATCATGCGAACCTGTTGTCGCGCGGGAAGCCGCGCGGCGCCATCCGGCCCGTGGATCCGCGCTTGCCCAGCCATTCGGTCAGGTCCGGCTCGGTCCGGGTCTTGCCGCCGGTCATCGGCCAGGACAGCCCCTCGGCCAGCGTCAGGCAGATCGCGTCGCTCAGCATGTCGTCGCGGATCAGCCCGCCACCCTTACCATAGCGTTGCAGCCGGACTCCCTTGCCGCGGGACATCTCGGGCAGTTCGGCCAAGGGGAAGACCAGCATCTTGCGGTTGTCACCGACAACGGCCACGTGATCGCCCCGCACGGGACGGCACAGCAGCGCATCGCCGTTCAACACCTGCTTGCCGGTCTTGGTCTGCGCCAGGATATCGCCGGCATTGACGACGAAGCCGTCGCCCGCCTTCGAGGCGACCAGATATTTCTCACCCTCGCGCCAGGGGAACATGGCGATGATCTCGGCCTCGTTGGGCAGATCGACCATCAGGCGCAGCGGTTCGCCCATGCCGCGTCCACCGGGCAGCGTGCTGGTCGCCAGCGTATAGAAGCGCCCGTTCGAGGCGAAGATCATCAGCTTGTCGGTCGTTTCGGCATGCACCGCCAGGCCCGGACCATCGCCATCCTTGAACTTCAGCTCAGCGTCCAGCGGCTGATGGCCCTTCATGCTGCGGATCCAGCCCATCTTGGACAGGATCACCGTCACCGGCTCACGCTCGATCATGGCTTCCAGATCGATGACGACGGTTTCGCCTGCTTCCTTGATCAGCGTGCGACGCTGGCCTTCGGGGGTGGATTTGCCAAAGAGGTTGCGGACCTCCTTCAGTTCGTCGGAAATCCGCGACCACTGGGCATCCTCGCTGCCCAGCATGGCCTCCAGCCCGGCGCGTTCTTCCAGCAAGGCATCGCGTTCGGCACGCAGTTCGATTTCTTCCAGCTTGCGCAGGGCGCGCAGGCGCATGTTCAGGATCGCCTCGACCTGAACCTCGGACAGGCCGAACTCGGCCATCATCACGGCTTTCGGCTCATCCTCGTGGCGGATGATCTCGATCACGCGATCAAGGTTCAGATAGGCGACCAGATAGCCTTCCAGCACCTCAAGCCGACTGGCGATCTTGTCCAGCCGGAACCTCGTGCGGCGCAGCAGCACCTCGCGGCGGTGGTCCAGAAAGGCGCGCAGGACTTCCTTGAGGCTGCAGACCTTGGGCACGCGCCCGTCGATCAGCACATTCATGTTCAGGTTGAAACGGATTTCCAGATCGCTGGACCGGAACAGGGCGCCCATCAGCTGTTCGGGATCCACGGTGCGGTTCTTGGGTTCCAAGACAATGCGGATGTCCTCGGCCGATTCGTCGCGGATATCGGCCAGGATCGGGATCTTGCGGGTCTGTATCAGTTCGGCCAGACGCTCGATCAGCTTGGACTTCTGGACCTGATAGGGGATCTCGGTGACGACGATCTGCCATTGGCCGCGGCCCAGATCCTCCTGCTCCCACTTGGCGCGGACGCGGAAGGCGCCGCGGCCGTTGCGATAGGTCTCGGCGATGGTCTCGCGGCTTTCGACGATGACGCCGCCGGTGGGGAAATCGGGGCCCTGGATAATGCCGGCCAGCGTGTCGTCGCGGGCCTCGGGCGTCTTGATCAGATGCAGGCAGGCGTCCACGACCTCGTGCAGGTTGTGGGGGGGCACATTGGTCGCCATGCCGACCGCGATGCCGGACGATCCATTGGCCAGCAGGTTCGGGAATGCCGCGGGCAGCACGACCGGTTCATTCAGCGTGCCGTCATAGTTCGGGCGGAAATCGACCGAATCCTCGGCCAGCCCAGCCAGCAGCGATTCCGAGGCCTGCGCCAGACGCGCCTCGGTGTATCGGGCGGCGGCGGGGTTGTCGCCGTCGATGTTGCCGAAGTTGCCCTGACCGTCGACCAGCGGATAGCGCATGGCGAAATCCTGCGCCAGGCGCGCCATCGCGTCATAGATCGCCGCATCGCCATGCGGGTGATAGTTGCCCATCACGTCGCCGGTGATCTTGGCCGATTTGCGGAAGGCGCCGTTGGGTGACAGGCGCAATTCGCGCATCGCGTAAAGGATGCGGCGATGCACCGGCTTCAGCCCGTCGCGGGCGTCGGGAAGGGCACGATGCATGATCGTGGACAGCGCATAGGTCAGATACCGTTCACCGATCGCGCGGCTTAGCGGTTCTGTCTGGAAACCCTTGTCGGGTGCGGGAAGTTGATCATCGGACATGGGCATTGGATAGGCCGCGCGGCGATGACGGTCCAGACGGAAATGAACGGGCCGCGGTTGGCGTCTGCCACGGCTTTCGGTTAACCTGCGGGACGACGCGAAGCGAAGGGCTGCGATATGATCCGACTTGGACTGCTGATGCTGGCGACGCTGCTGGGACTGTTCCTGGTGCTGCAGAGCCTCGGGTCGGAAAACCTTCGCGCCGAGCGCAGGCCCGAACCCGCCCCTGCCGCCAGTGCGGCGCAGGATGCGGGGGGCGCACCCCTGACCGACAGCCCGCCCGAGGACAGCCAGCCGACCGCCCCCGTGGTCCAAGCCGAGGCGCAGACCCCGGAGAAGACGATCGACTATCCCGGCCCCGAGCTTGAACCCTCGCCGGAATATGCCGGGCAGACCCCCGACGAACCGGTGGTCGAACTGGGCGAGGACGGCCAGATCATGTATGTCACGGCATCGCGCCTGAACATGCGGTCGGGACCGGGGACGCAGAACAGCGTGCTGGACAGCCTGACGCGCGGCACCAGGGTCGAGGCGCTTGGTCCGCCCGAGGGCGATTGGGTGCAGATCCGCACCGCACAGGGGGTCGTCGGCTATACCTCGGGCGAATTCCTCTCGGCCGAGGCGCCATGAGCGCCGGACGCGTCCTGATCACCGGCTGTTCCTCGGGGATCGGCCTTGATGCCGCCCGTCGCCTGCAGGCCGAGGGCTGGTCCGTGGTCGCCACCTGCCGCAAGCCTGACGACATCGCCGCCCGTCAGGCCGAGGGGATGGAGTGTCTGCATCTGGACCTGTCCGACGAAGACAGCGTCACCACCTGCGTGATGCAGGCCTTGGCGGGTGGTCCCGTCGATGCGCTGGTCAACAACGCCGCCTTCGCTCTGCCCGGCGCGGTCGAGGATATGCCTCGCGGTGCCATGCGTGCCATCATGGAAACCAACCTGCTTGGGACCCACGACCTGACCACGCGGCTGATCCCGCATTTCCGCCAGCGCGGCGCGGGGCGGATCGTGACAATTAGTTCTGTCTTGGGGCTGGTGGGCATTCCTTGGCGCGGGCCCTATGTCGCCAGTAAGTTCGCGCTGGAGGGGCTGACGGACGTGCTGCGGCTGGAAATGCACGGCACCCCCGTCAGGGTCGTCCTGATCGAGCCCGGCCCCATCACCAGCCGCATCCGCGAAAACGCCATCCCGCATTTCGAACGATGGGTGAACTGGCAGGACAGCCCGCGCGCCGACCAGTATCGCGCCAGCCTGCTGAAGCGGCTATACGAACCCTCGGGCAAGGATCGGTTCGAGCTGCCCCCCTCTGCCGTCAGCGACCGCATCCTGACGGCGCTGACCGCCCCGAACCCCAAGGCGCGCTACTATGTCACGGCTCCGACGCGGATTTCGGCGGTCGGGCGGCGGGTTCTGCCCGGACGTGCTCTGGACTGGTTTGCGCGCCGCAGCTAGGGTCGGCGCGAAAGGTGGTGCGCCATGGAAGACAAAAGCCTGATGATCGTATCCCTGCTGGCGATCGGTGTGGTCGTGGCCATCCTGATGACCGGCATCGGCGGCTTTGCCCGCGGCGGGGATTTCAACAAGAAACACGCGAACAAGGTGATGCGCTGGCGGATCTATGCGCAGGCAGCGGCCATCGTCATCATGCTGGCATTCGTCTGGTGGAGGGCCTGATCGATGGTCGTGCTGAACAAGATCTATACCCGCACTGGCGACAAGGGCGACACCGCCCTGTCGGATGGCAGCCGCGTCGCCAAGCATGACCCGCGGGTCGAGGCCTATGGCACCGTGGATGAGCTGAACGCCACGCTCGGCCTCTGCCGTCAGCACGCGACGGGCGAATTGGCCGAACGTCTGGCCGTCATCCAGAACGACCTCTTCGATCTGGGGGCCGATCTGTCGCGTCCGAACATGGCCGCCGACGATCAGGCGGGATATCCGGTGCTGCGCATCGTCGATGCCCAGGTCGACAGGCTGGAGGCCGAGATCGACGCGATGAACGCCGATCTGCAGCCGCTGCGCAGCTTCATCCTGCCCGGTGGCAGCGCGCTGGCGGCCCATCTGCACCTGTCGCGCACCGTCGCCCGCCGCGCCGAGCGCCGCGCCACCGAGATGCTGGCGGGGGGCGATGTGAACACCGCCGCCATCCGCTATCTGAACCGCCTGTCGGACTGGCTGTTCGTGGCGGGTCGCGTGGCCAACAACGGCGGTGCCGATGACATCCTCTGGGTGCCCGGAGCCAGCCGTTAGCGCCTGAAATCAATGAGGTTCCGGCGGCATACAGCCGTGAACGCAACGTCTTGTGACGTTTTTGCCCTGTTACTGCCGGTTTCTCATGTCTAACACTTTGCCCAGACAGATGACGCAACAAAGGGAGAGAGGCCGATGAAGGTGCTCGTGCCAGTCAAGCGCGTGATCGACTATAACGTGAAGGCCCGCGTGAAAGCGGACGGATCGGGGGTCGATCTGGCCAACGTGAAGATGTCGATGAACCCATTCGACGAGATTGCCGTCGAAGAGGCCATCCGTCTGAAGGAAAAAGGCGTCGCAACCGAAGTCGTCGCCGTATCGGTGGGCGTCAAGCAATCCGCCGAGACGCTGCGCACCGCGCTGGCGATGGGCGCGGATCGCGCCATCCTGGTCGTGGCGGCCGATGACGTCCATCAGGACATCGAGCCGCTGGCCGTCGCCAAGATCCTGAAGGCCATCATCGACGAGGAACAGCCCAAGCTGGTCGTCGCTGGCAAGCAGGCCATCGACAACGACATGAATGCCACCGGCCAGATGCTGTCGGCCCTGCTGGGCTGGAGCCAGGCGACCTTCGCCAGCAAGCTGGAGATCGAAGGCGAGGCCGCGAAGGTCACCCGCGAAGTCGACGGCGGCCTGCAGACCATCGAGGTCACGCTGCCTGCCATCGTCACCGCAGACCTGCGCCTGAACGAACCGCGCTATGCGTCGCTGCCCAACATCATGAAGGCGAAGAAGAAGCCCCTGGATGAAAAGACCGCCGCCGATTACGGCGTCGATGTCACGCCGCGCCTGACCGTCGTCAGCACACGCGAACCCGAAGGCCGCAAGGCCGGGATCAAGGTCGGCTCGGTCGATGAGCTGGTGTCGAAACTGAAAGAAGCGGGGGTCGTGTGATGGCAGTTCTTCTTCTTGCCGAAGTCACCAATGGTGAACTGAGCCGTGACGCGACCGCCAAGGCCGTCGCCGCCGTCAAACCCCTGGGCGATGTGACGCTGCTGTGTGCAGGGGCATCCGCCCGTGCCGCCGCCGACGAGGCCGCCAAGATCGACGGCGTGGCCAAGGTGCTGGTCGCCGAGGATGCACGTTACGGCCATCGTCTGGCCGAACCGACCGCCGCGCTGATCGTCAGCCTGGCGGGCGATTACAGCCACATCGTCGCGCCCGCGACGACCGATGCCAAGAACGTCATGCCGCGCGTTGCCGCGCTGCTGGACGTGATGGTGCTGTCGGATGTCTCGGCCGTCATCGACGCCGATACCTTCGAGCGTCCGGTCTATGCCGGCAACGCCATCCAGACGGTGAAATCCTCGGATGCGACCAAGGTCATGACCATCCGCACCGCCAGCTTCGATGCGGCTGGCGAAGGCGGATCGGCCGATGTTTCGGACGCGGCACTGGCCGATGATCCGGCGCTGTCGAAATGGGTCTCGGACGAGGTTGCCGAAAGCGACCGCCCCGAGCTGACCTCGGCAGGTCGTGTCGTCTCGGGCGGTCGTGCGCTTGGGTCCAAGGAACAATTCGCCATCATCGAGACGCTGGCCGACAAGCTGGGCGCCGCCGTCGGCGCATCGCGTGCCGCCGTCGATTCGGGCTATGCCCCGAACGACTGGCAGGTGGGTCAGACCGGCAAGGTTGTCGCCCCCGAGCTTTATGTCGCCATCGGCATCTCGGGCGCGATCCAGCACCTTGCGGGCATGAAGGACAGCAAGGTCATCGTCGCGATCAACAAGGACGAAGAGGCTCCGATCTTCCAGGTGGCCGATTACGGCCTGGTCGGCGACCTGTTCCAGATCGTGCCGGAACTGACCGAAAAGCTGTAAGCCGCAAAGCTGCAGCCCGACTGCGGGAAACCGCCCCCGGTGTGACCGGGGGCGGTTTTGCATTGCAGCACCTGCCGCCCCGCCCTATCGTCCGGCCCAAGAAGGATGGGGGTGCGGAATGGCAATTCAGTCGGTTGGCGTGATCGGTGCGGGTCAGATGGGCAACGGCATCGCCCATGTCTTTGCCTTGGCCGGGTTCGACGTGCTGATGAACGACATCAGCCAGGACGCGCTGGACAAGGCCGTATCCCTGATCGACCGCAATCTGGAACGCCAGGTCAGCCGCGAGAAGATCACTGCCGAAGCCAAGGCCGCGGCCATGGGGCGCATCAGCACCACGCTGAAGCTGTCGGATCTGGGCCGCACCGATCTGGTGATCGAGGCCGCGACCGAGCGCGAGACCGTCAAGCAGGCGATCTTCGAGGATCTGGTCCCGCATCTGAAGCCCGACACGATCCTGACCTCGAACACGTCGTCCATCTCGATCACCCGTCTGGCCAGCCGCACGGACCGCCCCGAGAAGTTCATGGGCTTCCACTTCATGAACCCCGTGCCCGTCATGCAGCTGGTCGAACTGATCCGCGGCATCGCCACCGACGAGCCGACCTACAAGGCGCTGCACGAGGTGGTCGAGAAGCTGGGCAAGACATCGGCCACCGCCGAGGATTTCCCCGCCTTCATCGTGAACCGCATCCTGATGCCGATGATCAACGAGGCGGTCTATACGCTTTACGAAGGCGTGGGTTCGGTCAGTTCGATCGACAGCGCCATGAAGCTGGGCACCAACCATCCGATGGGCCCGTTGGAGCTTGCCGATTTCATCGGGCTGGACACCTGCCTTGCCATCATGAACGTGCTTCACGACGGTCTGGCCGACACGAAATATCGCCCCTGCCCGCTTCTGACCAAATACGTCGAGGCGGGCTGGCTGGGTCGCAAGACCGGCCGCGGTTTTTACGACTATCGCGGGGATACGCCGGTTCCGACCCGCTGAGGTCCCCGATCTTTTCCGGTCCTGCTGCGGGATGCAGTCTGTCCCGCGACAGGCAACCCAACAGGAGCGACCATGAGCAGACCCATCACAGCCGCAGTCATCGCGCTGATCGCGATCTCCTCCTCGCCGGCACTCGCCGATGACGCCGGAACCTGCGGCACCGTCCGCCTGTCCGACCCGGGTTGGAGCGACATCTCGGCCACGAACGGCGTCGCCGCCGTCCTGCTGGAGGGCCTGGGCTATACGCCCGACATCGCGACGCTGTCCGTTCCCGTCGGCTACGAGGCGCTGAAAGGCGCGCAGACCGATGTGTTCCTTGGCAACTGGCTGCCCGCCCAGCAGGAATTCCGCGCCGATCTGGATGCCGATGGCAGCGTGACGGAACTGGTCCAGAACCTCGAAGGCGCCAAGTTCACGCTGGCCGTCAATCCCGCCGCCGCCGAACTGGGGGTCAAGGATTTCGCCGATCTGGACGCCCATAAGGACGCCTTCGAGGGCAAGATCTATGGCATCGAACCGGGCGCCCCGGCCAACCTGAACATCCAGTCGATGATTGACGCCGACGAATTCGGTCTGGGCGATTGGGAGCTGGTCGAAAGCGGCGAACAGGCCATGCTGGCGCAGGTCCAGCGCAACAGCGACACGCCCACCGTCTTTTTGGCCTGGGCGCCCCACCCCATGAACGAGGCCATCGACATCACCTATCTGTCGGGCGGCGACGACCGCTTCGGTCCCGATTACGGTGGCGCGACGGTCCACACCCTGGCCCGCAAGGAGTGGGTCGAGTCCTGCCCGAATGCCGCCAAGCTGTTCACCCAGCTGACCTTCGACGTGAAGATGGAAAACGTCCTGATGGGCGCCATCCTGAACGACGGCGAATCCCCCACCGATGCGGCCCGCGACTGGCTGGAAGCCAATCCCGAACAGCTGTCCGTCTGGCTGGAGGATGTGACCACGCTGGATGGTCAGCCCGGCCTGCCCGCACTCAAATCCGAACTGGAGGGCTGATGACCGACAAGCCGAACATCCTGATCCTGATGGCTGACCAACTGTCGGGGGTTCTTTTCCCCGACGGCCCCGCCGACTTCCTGCACACGCCGAACCTGAAGCGTCTGGCCGAGCGGTCCACCCGCTTTGCCAACGCCTATACCGGCAGCCCGCTTTGCGCACCGGGGCGGGCCAGCTTCATGTCGGGGCAGCTGCCAAGCCGCACGCAGGTCTATGACAATGCGGCGGAATTCGCATCCGACATCCCGACCTATGCCCACCATCTGCGCCGTGCGGGCTATCACACCAGCCTGTCGGGCAAGATGCATTTCGTCGGTCCCGACCAGCTGCATGGCTTCGAGGAACGCCTGACCACCGACATCTATCCCGCCGATTTCGGCTGGACGCCAGATTACCGCAAGCCCGGTGAACGGATCGACTGGTGGTATCACAATCTGGGGTCCGTCACCGGCGCGGGCGTGGCCGAGATCAGCAACCAGCTGGAATACGACGATGAGGTCGCCCATCACGCACGCCGCAAGCTCTATGATCTGGCGCGTGGGCATGACGACCGCCCGTGGTGCCTGACGGTCAGCTTCACCCACCCGCACGACCCCTTCGTGGCGCGACGCAAGTATTGGGATCTGTACAACGACGCGCCGGAACTGGCCGCGCCCGTACCGATCCCCTATGAGCAGATGGACAACCACTCGCAGCGCCTGATGGACGCCAGCGACTGGCGTGCGCTGGAAATCACCGAGGATCACATCCGCCGCGCAAGGCAGGGATACTTTGCCAACATCAGCTATGTCGACGACAAGATCGGCGAGATCCTGGACGTGCTGGAGGCGACCCGCCAGGATCCGATCATCCTGTTCCTCTCGGACCACGGCGAGATGCTGGGCGAACGCGGCATGTGGTTCAAGATGAGCTTCTTTGAACAATCCGCCCGCGTGCCGCTGATGATCTCGGCCCCCGACATGCCCGCGGGGCTGGTGGAACAGCCGGTCAGCACCATCGACGTGCTGCCGACGCTGTGCGATCTGGCAGGGCTGCCGATGGATGAGATCGCGCCTTGGACCGATGGCGTATCCCTTGCCAAGGGCGGCACGCGCGAACCCGTGCCGATGGAATATGCCGCCGAGGGAAGCATCACCCCGCTTGTCGCGCTGCGCGACGGACGCTGGAAATACATCGCCTGCATGGCCGATCCGGAAATACTGTTCGATCTGGAGGCCGATCCCGACGAACGGGTGAACCTTGCGGGCGATCCCGAACATGCCGAGACGCTTGGCCATCTGCGCTCGCTGGCGCATCAGCGGTGGGATCTGGAGGCCTATGACGGCCAGGTGCGCCAATCGCAGGCGCGTCGCTGGATCGTCTATGAGGCGTTGCGCAACGGGGCCTATTACCCTTGGGACCACCAGCCGCTTCAGCTGGCGTCCGAACGCTATATGCGCAACCACATGGATCTGAACGTGCTGGAGGAAAACCAGCGCTTCCCGCGCGGGGAATGATCAGGCGGCGGGGCCGGTCATCCCGGCCCCGCTTATCGCGTCAGGCAGCGTCCTTGGGACCGCGGCTGTCCATGAACTGATCGAATTCGGCCTTGTCCTTGGCTTCGCGCAGCTTCTGCAGGAAGTCGACGAATTCGTTGTGCTCATCCTCAAGACGCTTCAGCGTCTGTTCGCGATAGGCGTCGAAGGCGTGATTGCCCGTGCTGGGGGCGGTATAGCGGGTCCGCGCGGTGGCGGTGCGTTTGCTGCATCCGAACATGCGATTGCTCCAGATCATATAGACAAGAAGTGCGAGGCCCACGGGCCAGGCGGCGATGAAGCCAAGGATCATGGCGGCGATCCAGGCGATGCGGCCCTTGCTGTCCAGCCAGTCGCGTCCCCGTGCAAGGAAGTCGCCGAAGCGGGCCTTTGCGGGTTCGGCCGGATAAAGGGCCTGGGTGGCGGTGTTCATTTGTCATCTCTCCTAATGTTAATGTTAATCACATTTACATAGATTGGGGTTGAGCATGGCTTCGTCAAGTATCGGGCGACGAATTTTACTCGGGGATCAGGCCAAGCCCGCGCAGATAGATGATCGCGCCGCTTTCCAGCATCTCGGAGGGGGCGACGGGGCTGCGGCTGCCGGGCTTGCCGCGGGAAAACAGCTCGACCACGCCATGGCTGAGGGCCCAGATGTGGTTGGCGACCATCCGCGCCGGCGGACGCTTGTCGGCGGGCAGACGGGTGGCCAATGCCTCGGCTGCCGAGATCAGCACCCCCTGCGCACGATCCGATGCCGCCGCCAGATCCGGATTTCCCGCGACCGAGATGCCGGATTCGAACATGGCCATGTAATATCCGGGGCGGTCGGCGGCGAAATCCAGATAGGCCTGCCCCGTGCGCAGGAACGCGGTCAGGGCGCGGGGCTTGCCGTCATCAAAGGCTGCGGTCAGCCGGTCGGCGAAATCGACGAAGCCCTGGCGGGCGACCTCTTCCAGCAGGTCGTCGCGGCCCTTGAAGTGGCGATAGGGGGCGGCGGGGGACACGCCGGCAAGACGCGCAGCCTCGGCCAGCGTGAAGGCCTGCGGACCTTTTTCCTGGATCAGGGCCGCAGTGGCATCGACCAGCGCCTGTCGCAGGTTTCCGTGGTGATAGGATTTGCGGTCGGCCACTACATGCCTTCGCCGAAGCAGTCCTTGACCAATGCTTCCAGCGCGTCCGCCAGTTCGACCGCCTGCGGGCCGGTGGTGGTGACGCGGATGTCGCTGCCGCGCGAGGCTGCCAGCATCAGCAGCCCCATGATCGAATCGCCGGAAACCGAATGACCGTCCTTTTCCACCTGCGCCTGCGCATCGAAATTCTCGACCACGTCGACGAACTTGGCGCTGGCCCGCGCATGCAGGCCCTTGACGTTGATGATGGAGAGGTCGCGTTCAATCGGTCCGGTCATCGGGCGTGGGTTCCTGTAGCGATCCCCGCCTCGGGCGGGACGTTATAGGAATTGATGTACTTGCGCCCGGCCTCCTTGGCAAATGCCACGGCATCGGCGACCCGAAGCTTGCGCGACTTTGCCAGTTTGACCAGCATCGGCAGATTGGCACCATAAAGGATGGTGCGATCCTCGACCGCGCAGGCGGGAAGGGCAAGGTTCGCGGGCGATCCTCCGAAAAGATCGGTGACAAGGACGACCCCGTCGCCCAAGTCGACGGCATTGGCCGCCGCCTTGATTTCCGCAGTCTTGGCCGCGCGGTCGTGATCGTCCTCGATCGCGACGGCAACGATGCCAACCTGCGGACCCACGACATGTTCGACCGCCGAGAGATATTCCCGTGCAAGGCCGCCATGCGCTACGATGACAATTCCGATCAACGCGCCCCACCAAGTCCAAAAGCCCGCGTCCTCATGACGCCTGCCTCTGCGTCGGTCGTGCCTCGCCACTGGGCGGAGCATCTCCGGCAGAATGCAGCGCCGCATTGCGACGCTCGAGTTCCCTATGTCTTATTGACACCGGCCAGCCAGCATCCGCAAGCGCCACGGCCATCTTTTCGACCAAAGTGACGGAACGGTGTTGTCCGCCGGTACAGCCGAACCCTACGGCAAGATGGGATTTACCCTCTTGCAGATGTGCGGGCAGCAGGAATTCAACCAAACCGCGGGTTCGTTGAAAAAACTCGTCGAATCGGGCGTCGGCTGTCACATGGTCCTGAACGCGCACGTCGCGACCGTCCAAGGCGCGCAAGGCAGGCTCCCAATGCGGGTTGGCAAGGAAGCGGCAATCGAACATCACGTCGACGCCCCGCGGCACCCCGCGCTTGTAGCTGAAGGAATGCAGCGACACGCTGAGGCTCTTGCCGGGGCGCAGATCGAACCAGCGGGTCAGCTCGGCCTTCAGATCGTGGGGTGACAGCTCGGACGTATCCAGCAGCACGTCGGCCCTTGCACGGATCGGGGCCAGAATGTCGATTTCGGCCAAGACGCCTGCCATGGGTTCGCTGTCGGGCGTCAAGGGATGGCGGCGGCGGGTTTCGTTGAAACGTCGGACCAGCACGTCGGCCGCGCAATCGAGGAAAAGCACCTCGGGCGAATAGCCGGGCATGCGTGTCAGCCGGTCGATCAGCTCGATCACGTTCGAGGATGAGAAGTCGCGGTTGCGCACGTCCAGACCAAGCGCCAGCGGCACGGGCCGCGCAGGACCGTCCAGCAGGCGCGGGATCAGGGACAGGGGCAGGTTGTCGATGGCCTCGAAGCCCAGATCCTCGAGCACATTGATGGCGGTGGACCTGCCCGCGCCGGACGGGCCGGTGACCAGCACCAGTCGTTGCACGCCCTGAGGCGCATCATCGGGGGTCGGATCGTCTTGGGCCATCCGTCTTCCTTCGCATGTCGGGTCGGGCGGCTATGCCAGGCGTCGGCCCAGCATCAACTGCCGCAGCGCAGCGTAAAGATGCGGGCGATACGGTCCCGATACAAGCAAAACCCGGATGCCCAGCCATTCGCGATGTCGCACCTGTGGCAGACGATCCTTTTCCTCCAACCCCAGATCGACCGCTGCATGTACCGGAACCGGAGCGGAGGGCACTGCCGAAAGGATGCCCACGCCCCGCGCCTCGATCTTGCCCAACAGCGGTCGCGGCGCCTGGGCAATCAACTGCCCGGCAGACAGTCGCAGGTCGGTCCTGTCATCGGCTACCAGCTGTGCCCCCACGGCCATCAACTGCAGGGCCAGCGTCGATTTCCCACTGCCCGAGGGACCGATGATGACCAGTCCCCGGCCTTCGAATGCGACACAAGTGGCGTGAATCTGATGCATGCGAATCACCTTAGGGAAAAAATGGCTTCCGTTCCGGTGATGATCCACCTCACAGGGGCCGAAAACCATGCTGATGGCGATAACATTCACAGTTTGCGCTAACCGTTTGCGCTGACTTGTTTCGCGCGAAAACCGCCATGCTATAGCCGATTCCATTGCATAGCACTTGACGGCGAACATTCATGGATCAGGAGCCCCAGATGACAACGCGCGTGAACCCGAACTGCCGGTTGGAAGATCAAGGCATCACCGGGCTGGGCCAGGTCCATTACAACCTTCTGGAACCCGCCCTGATGACCGAGGCTGTCGCCCGCGGCGAAGGCAAACTGGGGCTTGGCGGCACCTTCCTGGTCTCGACAGGCGCGCACACGGGGCGGTCCCCCAAGGATAAATTCGTCGTCCGTACCCCTTCCGTCGAAGACACGATCTGGTGGGAAAACAACGCCCCCATGCAGTCCGACGCCTTTGATCGCCTGCATGCCGACATGTTGGAGCATATGAAGGGCGGCGATTACTTCGTCCAAGACCTGTTCGGTGGCGCCGACCCCGCGCATCGCCTGGATGTCCGCGTCATCACCGAGCTGGCATGGCACGGGCTGTTCATCCGCCACCTGCTGCGCCGCCCCGAGGCGGACGAGCTTGCGACCTTCGCGCCCGAATTCACCATTATCAACTGCCCGGGCTTCAAGGCCGATCCGGCACGCCACGGCTGCCGTTCGGAAACGGTCATCGCGCTGAACTTCGACAAGAAGCTGATCCTGATCGCCAATACCGCCTATGCCGGCGAGAACAAGAAATCGGTCTTCACGCTGCTGAACTACATCCTGCCGGGCAAGGGCATCATGCCCATGCATTGCAGCGCCAACCACGCCCCCGGCGACCCCGAGGACAGCGCCATCTTCTTCGGCCTGTCGGGCACCGGCAAGACGACGCTTTCGGCCGATCCGTCGCGCGTGCTGATCGGTGACGACGAACATGGCTGGTCGGACGATGGCATCTTCAATTTCGAAGGTGGCTGCTACGCCAAGACCATCAACCTGTCGCCCAAGGCCGAGCCCGAGATCTTTGCCACCACCTCGCGCTTCGGCACCGTGATCGAGAACATGGTCAGCGATCCCGACAGCCTTGAACTGGATTTCGAGGACAACTCGATCACCGACAACATGCGCTGTGCCTATCCGCTGGACGCGATCTCGAACGCATCGCCGACCAGCTTGGGTGGCAATCCGAAAAACGTCATCATGCTGACCTGCGACGCCTATGGCGTGCTGCCGCCCATCGCGCGGCTGACACCCGCGCAGGCGATGTATCACTTCCTGTCGGGCTTCACCGCCAAGACGCCGGGAACCGAGGTTGGCGTGGTCGAGCCGATCCCGACCTTCTCGACCTGCTTCGGCGCGCCTTTCATGCCCCGCCGCCCCGAGGTCTATGGCAAGCTGCTGCAGGAAAAGATCGCCCAGCACGGCGCGTCCTGCTGGCTGGTGAACACCGGCTGGACCGGCGGCGCCTTCGGTACCGGGTCGCGCATGCCCATCGCAGCGACGCGCAACCTGCTGTCGGCGGCCTTGGACGGCAGCCTGAACGACGCGGAATTCCGCAAGGATCCAAACTTCGGCTTCGAGGTTCCCGTCAGCGTCCCCGGCGTTAGCGACGTTCTGCTGGACCCGCGCCGCACCTGGGACGATCCCCTGGCCTATGACGCGCAGGCCAACAAGCTGGTGCAGATGTTCTGCGACAACTTTGCGCAATACCTGGACGGCATCGACGAAGAAATCCGCGCTGCTGCCATCGGCTGAGCGTGAAAGACCCGGATCACCGTCACGGTGACCCGGGCCCGAAAATAAGCGGCATTCAAATGAAATGCCCCGACGCGGCATGATCAGGCGCGTCGGGGCATTTGTCCATCATGACGCGTGCTACCGTTGCAGGCAATGGCGCATGATCGCTTTTTGGGCATGCAGCCTGTTTTCCGCTTCGTCGAAGATCACGGAATGGCGGCCGTCCATCACCTCGCTGGTGGCCTCGTCGTCGCGATGGGCGGGCAGGCAATGCATGAACAGCGCATCCTCGCGCGCCTTGGCCATCAGGTCGGCGTTCACCTGATATCCGCGCAGCTGGTTGTGGCGGCGTTCCTTGGCCGATTGCGGGTCGTGCATGCTGACCCAGGTGTCGGTCACGACCAGATCGGCGCCGACGACGGCCTTGTTGGGATCACGCTCGATCGTGATCGGATGCCCCTTCGAGGCCGCGTAATCCAGCCATTCGCGTTCCGGGTCCAGCGGCGGCGGCCCGGTGAAGGTCAGATCGAAGCCGAACTGCCCGGCGGCATGGGCGAAGCTGGCGAAGACATTGTTGCCGTCACCCGACCAGACCACCTTCTTGCCCGCGATGGGGCCGCGATGTTCCTCGAAGGTCATGATGTCGGCCATGATCTGGCAGGGGTGGGTGCGGTTCGTCAGTCCGTTGATGACCGGCACGGTGGCATGTTCGGCCATCTCCAGCAGGGTCGCCTCTTCGAAGGTGCGGATCATGATCAGATCGACATAGCGCGACAGCACGCGGGCCGTGTCCGCGATGGTCTCGCCGTGGCCCAGCTGCATTTCCGATCCCGACAGGATCATCGTCTGCCCGCCCATCTGGCGCACGCCCACATCGAAGCTGACGCGCGTCCGGGTCGAGGGCTTTTCGAAGATCAAGGCCACCATGTGTCCGGCCAGCGGCTGGTCCTGGTCGGGCGTTCCTTTCGGAAGACCGCTGCGGGCCTGCTTCATCGCCTTGGCGTTGTCGATGATGGTCCGCAGATCATCGCGGTCGGTCGTGTGGATATCCAGGAAATGGGTCATCTGTCTGTCTTTCGGCGATTTTCGCAAGCAAGCCCGCTTGAGGCCCCGGGGTCAAGAGGTGCCTGCCCCCGGGGAAAGGTTTCACGACACGGATGCCCTCATCGGAGGCGGCGATGCGACGGGCCGCCCATCTCAGGCCGCCAGGGCGCTGGCGGCGCGGTCCAGACGGGCCACGGCCTCGGCGATATCCTCATCCGTGATGTTCAGTGGCGGCAGCAGGCGCAGCGTGTTGTCGGCGGCGGGCACGGTCAGGATCTGCTGGTCATAGCCCGCCTTGACCAGATCGACCGGCGCGATCTTGCATTTCAGACCCAGCATCAGCCCCTGCCCGCGCACGGCCTCGAAGACATCCGGATGGGCGGCGATCAGCCCCTCCAGCTTTTGGCGGAACAGACCGCCCTTGCGGTTCACCTCCGACAGGAACTGCGGGTCGGCGACGATCTGCATCACCCGGTTGCCCACCGCGCAGGCCAGGGGGTTGCCGCCATAGGTCGATCCGTGGCTGCCCGCCGCCATGCCCGAGGCGGCCTCTTCGGTGGCCAGCACGGCCCCCAGGGGGAAACCGCCGCCGATGCCCTTGGCAACCATCATCACGTCAGGGGTGATGCCTGCATATTCATGCGCGAACAGACGCCCGGTCCGGCCAACGCCGCATTGCACCTCGTCCAGAACCAGCAGGGCGCCGATTTCGTCGCACAGCTCACGGATGGTACGCAGGTCTTCATCGGGGATGGGGCGGATGCCGCCCTCGCCCTGCACGGGTTCCAGCATGACGGCTGCAGTGCGGTCGGTGATGGCGGCCTTCAAAGCCTCCAGATCGCCCCAGGGCAGCGTGCGGAAGCCGGGCATCAGCGGGCCGAAGCCCTTGACCATCTTTTCCGCCCCCGATGCCGCGATGGCCCCGGTCGAGCGTCCGTGGAAGGCGCCTTCGAAGGTGATGATCTCAATCCGCTCGGGGTCGCCTGCGTGGTCCCAGTATTTGCGGACCATCTTGATGGCCAGCTCGGCGGCCTCGGTGCCGGAATTGGTGAAGAAGACGGTATCGGCGAAGGTGTTTTCCACCAGCGCAGTCGCCAGCTGTTCCTGCTGGGGTATCTGGTACAGGTTCGAGACATGCCAGATCCGGCCCGCCTGTTCGGTCAGCGCCGCCACCAGGTCGGGGTTGGCATGGCCCAGCACGTTCACGGCAATCCCCGCGCCCAGATCCAGGTATCGCGTCCCGTCGGCGGTGAAGGCCCAAGCTCCCTCGCCGCGTTCAAAGGACAGGGGTGCGCGATTATAGGTCGGCAGGACATGCGAAATCATGGAAATGCTCCGGCAGCGGGATCAGGGGAGGCGTTCAGGCAAACGGGGGCGGGACACGGCCCGCGGGGGCTGCGTCAGCGTCGGTTGATGCGGGCACGTCGTTTGCTCATGCCCGGAAAGATGCGCAGGATGGCCCCGCGACGCAAGCGCTATTTGCGCGCCCGTCACGGTTTCATGCGATAGCCGGTCTTGAGCCAGCGCCACGCGATATACAGGACGACCGCAGCCACTGCCGTGCAGATCAGGGCGCCGCGCAGGGGCGGTGCGTCGCTGACCCCCGTGACGCCATAGCGTGCGCCGTCAATCAGGTAGAAGATCGGGTTCCAATGCGACAGCGTGTTGAAGGGCTGCGGCAGGGTCTGCACCGAATAGAACGTCCCCGACAGGAAACTGAGCGGCGTGATGATGAAATTCGTGATTGCCGCCATCTGATCGAATTTCTGCGCCATGATCCCGGCCAGGATGCCAAGCCCGCCCAGCAGCACCGCCGCCAGCAGCACGAAGCACAGCGCCCACAGCGGATGGCTGATGCCGCGCTGCGTCACCAGCATCATGCCGGTGCCGATCACGGTTGCGACAAGTCCCGCCCGCACGACCGACCCCGACAGGTATCCCGCCAACAGTTCCCCCGCCGACAGGGGCGGCATCAGCGTGTCGACGATATTGCCTTGGACCTTGGCGGCGGTGATGCTGCTGGAGGTATTGGCAAAGCTGTTCTGGATGACCGTCATCATCAGGATGCCCGGTCCCAGGAAGACGAGGTAGGGCAGGCCCATGATCTGACCGCGTCCCTGCCCCAGGGCCAGCGCGAAGACCACCACGAACAGCCCCGCCGTCATCAGCGGCGCAAAGATGGTCTGCTGCCAGACGGCCATGAAGCGCATCACCTCGCGCGTGGCCAGGGTTCGCAGGCCAAGCCAGTTCACGCGGCCAAAACGGCGGACACCCATCGCGGGGCGGTCGGGGATCATTTGCGGGGTCATCATGCGGTCCTTGAATTTCTGCGCACCGACAGCTAAATCTCGGCATCCCGTTTCTGACGGGACCAATCGCAGGTTACAAGATGGGGCGGCAGGTCAGACCCGCCCGGAAAGGCAGCCATGTCCTGGACGGATGAACGTGTCGAGACGCTGAAGCGCATGTGGTCCGAGGGCCAGTCGGCCAGTGCCATCGCAAAGGAACTGGGGGGCGTCACCCGGAACGCCGTGATCGGCAAGGTGCACCGCCTTGGCCTGTCCAACCGCAACGAGGAGGCAGAGGCCACCCCTGCCCCCGCAGCGGCAGCCCCCGCACCCGAACCCGCGGCGCCCAAGAAACCCGCAGCCCCCAAGGCCGCGGCCCCCGCGCCCCAGCCCGCGGCCCCGGCACCCAAACCTGCCGCCCAGCCAGAGCCTGAGCCCGAGGAAGACGAGGAAGCCGCGCCGCAGCCGGTCTTCACCCCGGTGCCGCGCCGCCCGATCGTGCCCGCAGGCCAGCCCCTGCCGCCGCAGCCCTCGGCGAATGAGATCAGCCCCGAAGCGCTGGCCTCGGTTCGCGAAGTTGAAAAGCGCGCCCGCAAGCTGTCGCTGATGGAATTGACCGAGCGGACCTGCAAATGGCCCATCGGCGATCCGGCGACCGACAAGTTCTGGTTCTGCGGCCTGCCCAGCCAAGCGGGCAAACCCTATTGCGAGGCCCATGTCGGCGTCGCCTTCCAACCCATGAGCTCGCGTCGCGACCGTCGTCGCTGAGGCATGTCGGAAATGATGAAAGCCGCCCCTCGGGGCGGCTTTTTCACGCGCGGTGCCGGTTGTTGCCGATCAGGATGACCGCCTGCAGGATCAGGATCGCGGCGATCAGCTCCAGCGCCTCTTCGCTGCGGCCGGCGACCTTGTTGGTCCAATCGGCCAGCTCGATCCCCCAAGGGGCCAGCTTGCGACCCAGCCCGTCCAGCGACTTGGCGACCGCGTGCAGCGCAAGGATCAGCGCGATGGTCCACGCAAGCATCTGTCCGGCCCGCAGCCCGCGCAGCCACGGCACCAGATCGCGGCGCAGCAGCCGGATACCCGCGGTGATCAGCACCGCCAGCACCAGCAAGCCGACGACCTTCTGCACCAGCGGCGCTTCCCCCGAATAGAGGCGCAGCGACAGCACGCCGCTGTCGGTGAAAGCCTTGTCCCAGTCCAGCTCGCGCAGTCCGGCGGCCGCGACCAACACCACCTGATGCCAGCGCGAGGAACCGGGCAGCACCGCCAGAAGCAATGCCGAAAGGATCAGGTAGGCCGCCGAGAGACGCTCGATCGGGCCGCTTTCGGCAAAGACCTCCTTGGGGGTGTGGGACAGGACCAGTCCGGCCATCAGGACCACCAGCGTGATCATGCAGGTGGCGGCCAGGGTCAGACGCGGGTCGGGGAATCGAAAGGGGGTGCTATGCGCCAAGGGAACTCTGTGACAGTTGTGTGAAAGCTTGCGCTTGTGCCGCATCGGGCCGGATTCTGCAATCGGCACCGCCTGCTGACGTCAGGTAAGACACCCTTGGCCGCGCATCTGCCCCGCAGATCAGCGCGGATCTTTCATTTGCGCCCCACAAGGGCTAGAGATGCGCCGACTGAAAAGGACGCATTCCATGGCCCGCCATCTGATCACCTCTGCCCTGCCCTACATCAACGGCATCAAGCACCTGGGGAACCTTGTCGGGTCCCAGCTGCCCGCCGATCTGTTCGCCCGCTATCAACGCGCGCGTGGCCACGAGGTGATGTTCATCTGCGCCACCGACGAACACGGCACCCCCGCCGAACTGGCCGCCGCCAAGACCGGCGAGGCCGTGGCCGATTACTGCGCACGGATGCATGCCGAGCAGGCGGAACTGGCGCGCGGCTTCGGGCTGTCCTTCGACCACTACGGACGCTCCTCCAGCGACCGCAACCGCGCCCTGACCCAGCATTTCGCAGGCCAGCTGGCCGATCGCGGCTATATCCGCGAAGTGTCCGAAAAGCAGGTCTATTCCATCACCGACGGCCGCTATCTGCCCGATCGCTATATCGAGGGCACCTGCCCCAATTGCGGGTACGACAAGGCGCGCGGCGATCAATGCGAAAACTGCACCAAGCAGCTGGACCCCACCGACCTGATCGACCCGCGCAGCGCCATCAGCGGCAGCACGGATCTGGAGGTGCGCGAGACCAAGCACCTCTATCTGCGTCAGTCGGAACTGAAATCCGACATCGCCGCCTGGATCGACAGCAAGACCGACTGGCCGATCCTGACGACCTCGATCGCCAAGAAATGGCTGAACGACGGCGACGGCCTGCAGGATCGCGGCATCACCCGTGATCTGGACTGGGGCGTCCCGGTCAAGCATGGCGACAAGGACTGGCCGGGGATGGAGGGCAAGGTCTTCTATGTCTGGTTCGATGCGCCCATCGAATATATCGCCGGAACCGCCGAATGGGCCGATGCGAACGGTCGCAGCGATGCCGACTGGCGCAGCTGGTGGCGCACGGACGAAGGCGCCGACGACGTGACCTACACCCAGTTCATGGGCAAGGATAACGTCCCCTTCCACACGCTGTCCTTCCCCGCGACCCTGATCGGATCGGGCGAGCCGTGGAAGATGGTCGATTACATCAAGTCCTTCAACTATCTGACCTATGACGGCGGGCAGTTCTCGACCAGCCAGGGACGCGGCGTCTTCATGGACCACGCGCTGTCGATCCTGCCTGCGGACTACTGGCGCTGGTGGCTGTTGTCCCATGCCCCCGAGTCGGGCGACAGCGAGTTCACCTGGGAGAACTTCCAGCAGTCGGTGAACAAGGATCTGGCCGACGTGCTGGGCAATTTCGTCAGCCGCATCACCAAGTTCTGCCGCAGCAAGTTCGGCGAGACCGTCCCCGAGGGTCCGGCCTACGGCCCCGAGGAAGATCAGCTGATCGCCGATCTGACCACCCGCATCCGCAACTATGAGCGGATGATGAACGACATGGAGATCCGCAAGGCCTCGGCCGAATTGCGCGGGATCTGGGTGCGGGGCAACGAATACCTGCAGGCTGCGGCCCCTTGGGCGGCCTTCAAGACCGACCCCGAAAAGGCCGCGATGCAGGTTCGCATGGGTCTGAACCTGATCCGCCTTTACGGCGTGCTGTCCGAACCCTTCATCCCCTTCGCCGCGAAATCCACGCTGCAGGCGATGAACGCCGAGGACGCCGGCTGGCCCGACGATGTCGCCGCCGCGCTGCAGGTCCTGCCCGCGGGTCATGCCTTCACCGTCCCCGAGGTGCTTTTCGCCAAGATCTCGGACGAAAACCGTGCCGAATGGGAAGAACGGTTCAAGGGCGTCCGCAGCTGAGGTCGCATCCTTCCCGACCTTGGCCGGGCTGACCCAGGTAACGCGGTTTGTCTCTCTGGCCGCCGACCCCAGGCATTCTTGCTGTCGGAATGCCCCCGCAGGTGATGCGGGGGCGAAGTTCCCGGCCGCATTCACGCCGCGCGGTGGACATTCGCCGTCCCGGCGGGTCTTATCCGGGTATCAAGAACGGAGATCCGGATGACCCATTGCATCCTCATCGGCGCGCCCGTGGACGAAGGGCAGCGCCGCCCCGGCTGCCTGATGGGCCCTGCCGCCTATCGGACCGCAGGGCTGGCGGGCACCCTGGCCGCCCTTGGCCACAGCGTCGAGGACCGCGGCGATGTCGTCCCCGACGCCCCCGGCGACCAGACCTGCGACAACCCCGCCGTCCATCATCTGCCCGAAACCATCGCCTGGACGCAGGCGCTGTCTACCGCCACGCAGGCGGCGCTGCCGGACGGCATGCCGATCATCATGGGGGGCGATCATTCGCTGGCGCTTGGAACCGTCGCGGGGGTGGCTTCTCATGCGGCCAACATCGGACGTCCACAGTTCGTGATCTGGCTGGACGCGCATAGCGACTTCCACACGGTCGCCTCGACCACCTCGGGGAACCTGCACGGCACCCCGATGGCCTATGCCAACGGCCAGGCGGGCTTCGATCCCTTCCCGGCCTTCCCCAACCCGATACCCGGCGAGAATATCTGCATGTTCGGCATCCGCAGCGTCGATCCGGCGGAATATGCCGCGATGCAGGAAACCGACATCACCGTGAACGACATGCGCGTGCTGGACGAACAGGGCATCGTCGCGCCCTTGCGGGATTTCCTCGACCGTGTTCGCGCGGCGAACGGGCTGCTGCATGTCAGCCTTGATGTGGATTTCCTTGACCCCTCGATCGCGCCTGCCGTCGGCACCACGGTCCCGGGGGGTGCCACCTTCCGCGAGGCGCATCTGGTGATGGAACTGCTGCACGAATCGGAACTGGTCACATCGCTGGATCTGGTCGAGCTGAATCCGTTCCTTGATGAACGCGGGCGAACGGCCAAATTGATGGTCGATCTGGTCGGCAGCCTGATGGGCCGCAAGGTCTTCGACCGTCCGACCCGCAGTTACGGATGACCGTCACGGAAAAGGGGCAGGCAACCGCCCGCCCCTTTCCGGATGACACATCGGGGGCATCGCGCCCCCGGCTGTCAGCTTACCAAAGCTTTCCCTCGCGGGCATAGAACCGCATGGCTGCCGCCTTGACGAAGGCATCGGCATCAAGACCCGTCACACCGTCATCGGGTTCGACACCGGCCGCCTTCAGCAGCGGCGCCGCCGCATCGTCGCAACCGATCGCCTTGAGGTGCGCGAAGGCATCCGAGACGAAATCGATGGCCGGCTTGTACTTGGCGAACTTCGCCCCGTCGTCCTGCCCCAGAACCAGCGCTACCGCGTCCAGCAGAACCGAGGGCGTCCCGGCCAGCTGCGCTTCGGCCTTGCCGCGTTCCTTGGCGATCATGGTGACCATGCCGCCCTGTGCCTCGACCGCAGTCTTGATGGCATCGGCCTTGGCCATGTCGCCGCCATCGCCGATCAGGATGCCGACATTGCGGCCCTTCAACGTGTGCTTGGCGCTTTTCACGATCGACAGCGCGTCTGAGACCGGCATGTCCACCACCTCGCGGTGCGGCTTGGCGGGTTCGGGCAGATCCTCGGCCAGACCTTCGGCAACCATCTGGGCCAGATCCTCGTCGATGACGCGCAGATGGCTCAGGACGCGCTGGATCACGTGACCCAGACCAACCTTCGACAGCTCGAAGGTGATCGCGTCGGCGATGTGGCGCTGTTCCGGTTCGGTTTGGCTGCGATAGAACAGCCGGGCCTGGCTGTAGTGATCGCCGAACAGTTCGGGGCGCACGCGCAGCTTCTGGTCGGGTTCATTGCCCAGATCGGTCATCTTCTCGACCGTCTTGAAGCCCTGATCCGTAGCGCGGGGACCGGGATCCTCGCCCGCCTGATGCAGGCTGTTAGGTTCATAGTTCGCGCGACCCTTGGGGACGGCCATCTGCATCATGCCGTCGCGCTGGAAGTTGTGCATCGGGCATTTCGGCGCGTTGATCGGGATCTGGTGGAAGTTCACCGTCCCGAGACGCGACTTTTGCGTGTCCAGATAGCTGAACAGACGTCCCTGCAGCAGCGGATCGTCGGTGAAGTCGATGCCGGGCACGATATTGGCGGGGCAGAAGGCCACCTGCTCGGTCTCGGCGAAGAAGTTGTCGGGGTTGCGGTCCAAGACCATGCGGCCGACGATACGGACGGGGATGTCCTCTTCGGGGATCAGCTTGGTCGCGTCCAGCACGTCATAGGGCTGCTTGGCGGCCCATTCGGCGTCGAAGGTCTGGATGCCCAGCTCCCACTCGGGATAGTCGCCGGCCTCGATGGCCTCCCACAGATCCTGACGGTGGTAATCCTGGTTCGCTCCGGCGGTCTTGACGGCCTCGTTCCAGACCTGGCTCTGCAGGCCCAGCTTGGGCTTCCAGTGGAACTTGACGAAGGTGGATTTTCCCTCGGCATTGACCAGCCGGAAGGTGTGGATGCCGAAGCCCTCGATCATGCGCAGGCTGCGCGGGATGCCGCGGTCCGACATGGCCCACATGACCATATGCATGGATTCCGGCATCAGCGACACGAAGTCCCAGAAGGTGTCATGGGCACTGGCGGCCTGCGGGTAGCCCTTGTCGGCCTCCATCTTGACCGAGTGGATCAGGTCGGGAAACTTGATGGCGTCCTGAATGAAGAAGACGGGGATGTCGTTGCCGACCAGATCCCAGTTGCCTTCCTCGGTATAGAATTTGACGGCGAAACCCCGCACGTCACGGGGCGTATCGACGCTGCCCGCGCCGCCTGCCACCGTGGAAAAGCGCGTGAAGACCGGGATCTTGGTCTTCTTCGACAGCAGGCTGGCAGTGGTCAGTTCCGGAATGGGATCGGTGCATTCGAAATAGCCATGCGCACCCGAACCGCGGGCGTGGACGATCCGCTCCGGGATGCGCTCATGGTCGAAATGGAAAATCTTTTCGCGCAGAACGAAGTCTTCCAGCAGGGTCGGACCCTTGGCCCCGGCCTTCAGGCTGTTCTGGTTGTCGGAAATGGGAATGCCCTGGTTGGTGGTCAGCGTTTCGCCGCCTCGCTGGTGCAATTCGCCTGCTTTGCCGTGCTGATCGGTGATGTCGGACATGCTGGCCTCCTTGGTGCTGCTTGCGCATCTGGGTGGACAACTGGCGGGCAAGGACACCAGTTCCCGTCGATGATGCATGATAATGATCAAGTCCCTTGCCGAAGGAGGCGAGCTTTGCCATACGCAGGAATGGTCACGCGGACGTGGCGAAATCGGTAGACGCACCAGACTTTAAGGATTTGGAGTGCCCGTCGGGAAACCGGCGGAGTAGAACCGCTCAAATTCGGGGAAAGCTGAGGGGGGACCCCCCCTGCCAATCCCGAGCCAAGCCCGAGCGATCGGGAAGGTGTAGAGACTAGACGGGCGGCACCTGGGACCCCAGGCGGGGTGACGGTGAAGGGATAGTCCAGACCACGAACGCCCCGACGGGGCGGCGGCGAAAGTCGAAGTGGTACGAAAATCTGTTTTCCGTAAGGAAGTGCGGGTTCAAGTCCCGCCGTCCGCACCACCACTCTGCCGCTATCGACGCCCCGATGACATGGCGGTGGCCTGCGGCAGGCCGCGCAGGCGCAGCATGGCCCATGTGCCGATCGCGGGGCCGGGCAGCAGCGCCAGGAAAGCCCAACGCCAGCCGTCCAGCAGCACCGCCACATGCGGCATCAGCCAGATCGCCACGACCGTCAGGGCAAAGCCCACCGCCAGTTGCATCGTCAGCGCAGTGCCGACAAGCCGCGGGTCGGACAGTTCGGTGACGGCGGCCGAGAACTGGGCGCTGTCTCCGATGATGCTGATGCCCCAGATAACGGCCACTGCCACCAGCAGCCACGTCGGGCCGCCCCACGCCAGGCCGATCAGCACCGTGCAGGCGCCCGAGACCGTCATCATGCCCGCCGTCGTCAGGCACCGCCCGATGCGGTCCGACAGCCAGCCGCCAAGCGCGCAGCCGAACACCCCGGCAGCGATCACCAGGAAGGTCAGGACCGAAGCGCTGCCCGCAGGCAACCGTCCCGCCTGCATGGCCGCGATGGCGAAGGACAGGAACCAGGCCCACATGGCGTAAAGCTCCCACATGTGGCCGAAGTATCCCAGGTTGGCCAGGCGGACGGGGCGGTCGCGCAGCACTGCCAGCGTCTGGCGCGGATCGAAGCTGGCGCGGGCGAAGCCGTGCGGCCCCTCGCGGACCGTCAGGCCGAAGATGGCGGCCGAGGTCAGGGCAGCGATGCTGGCCCCGGCGACGACGATCCGCCAGTCCAGCCCTTGCCCCAAAGCGCGCAGCAGGTGCGGCATGGCGGACCCAAGCGCCAGGGCGCCCACCAGCAGACCCATTGCCAATCCGCGCCCCTTGACGAACCACGTCGCCATCAGCTTCAGCGCCGGTGGATAGACACCCGCCAAGGCAAAGCCCGTGGCCAGCCGCGCCAGCAACAGCCCGCCAAAGCCCGGTTCAAGAAGCACCGCACCATTGGCCAGCGCCGTCAGCAGGGCGGCGATGGTGATCAGCCGCGTCATCGGCATGATGTCGGGAAGGTTCACCGCCGAGGCCACCAGCGCCCCCAGCACGAAGCCGATCTGCACAGCATTGGTCAGCCAGGCGGCTTGGGTCGGCGACAGCCCCCAGTGCAGTGCAAGGTCGGGGCCGATGGCCGTGGTGGAAAACCAGCACGCCATGGCACCGATCACGCCGGCGCAGATCAGCGCCAGCGCACGCCAGCGATCTGGGGCGGCGGGGGTCAGGTCTCGACCTGTTGGGGTTCGCGCGGCGGGCGACCGATGATGTCGCGCAGGGCCTCCAGCTCGATGAAGTTGTCGGCTTGGCGGCGCAGGTCGTCGGCGATCATCGGTGGCTGGCTGCGGATCGTGGATACGACGGAAACCCGCACGCCCTTGCGCTGCAGCGCCTCGATCAACGGGCGGAAATCGCCATCGCCCGAGAAGATGACGACGTGATCCAGATGCGGCGCCAGTTCCATCGCGTTGACGGTCAGCTCGATGTCCATGTTGCCCTTGATCTTGCGACGACCTTGGGCATCGGTGTATTCGCGCGCAGGTTTGGTCACGACGCAGAAGCCGTTGTAATGCAGCCAGTCGACCAGGGGACGGATGGGCGAATATTCGTCACCCTCGACCAGGGCGGTATAGTAATAGGCGCGGGTCAGCTTGCCGCGCCGGTCGAATTCCTGCCGCAGCAGCTTGTAGTCGATATCGAAACCAAGCGCTTTCGCGGCCGCATAGAGGTTCGCGCCATCTATGAATATTGCCAATCTGTCATCTTTGTAAAACATCGTGTTGCCTTTGGTGGACTTGCTAGGTCAAGGCGCCTATCGAAGGTTCGGGGTGAGGGGCCCGATCGTATTCAATCCACGCCATGTTACCTGTAGGACGAAGGGGAAACGGTGGTTAACCTGTCTTTTGGTATTGTTGCGCTTGGCGCAAATCTTCCCGGCACGTCGCAGGACCTGTGGGACAGCCTGCGCAACGCATTGACTATTTTGCACGAACATCGTGATATTTCAATATCTTCCGTCAGCCGTTTCTGGCGGACCCCGGCATACCCGGCAGGCAGCGGACCCGATTTTGCCAATGCGGTGGCTGTCGTTGCATCACCCTTGGCCCCGGCAGACCTGCTGACGGCGCTGCATGAAATCGAGGCGGATTTCGGGCGCGACCGCAGCACCGGCCGCTGGTCGGCGCGGGTTCTGGACCTGGACCTGATCGCCCTGGATGCGGTGATCGCCCCCGATGCGGCGACGCTGAGCGACTGGATCGACCTGCCCGCGGACCAGCAGCGCCTCCGCGCACCCGACCGGCTGATCCTGCCCCACCCGCGCCTTCAGGACCGCGGCTTCGTCCTTGGACCGCTGGCCGAGATCGCGCCGGCCTGGCGCCACCCCCTGACCGGGCGCGACGTGGCCGTAATGCTGGCCGATCTGCCACCCGGCGCAATGGACGGAATGACGCCGCTGAACGCCCGCGACATGACAGCCCCGGCTTGACAAACGGCCCGCTTCTGCCCATCAGTCCTTTTTCGCCCCGAATATCCGATTCGCAACTGCACAGGTGATTCATGGCCCGCGTAACGGTTGAAGACTGCGTCGACAAAGTTCCCAACCGCTTTGATCTGGTGATGCTCGCCTCGCATCGCGCCCGCGAAATCACGGCCGGCTCTGCCCCGACCGTCGATCGCGACAACGACAAGAACCCGGTCGTCGCTCTGCGCGAGATCGCGGATGAGACCCAGCCCGTCGATGATCTGCGCGAGCGGATGATCGAATCCACCCAGACCCAGATCGAGGTCGACGAGCCGGAAGAAGACGCCATGGCGCTTCTGCTGGGCGCCGAGGTGGACAAGCCCAAGCCCGCCGACGAGGAATCCGAGGAGCGGATGCTGCGGATGATGCTGGAAGCCAACCAGCGCGGCTGATAGCAAACGAACGAAAGCACAGGGCAGACGAGGTCTTCGACACTATCATGATTGACGTCGAGGATCTGCTTGCCCTGGTGCGAAACTACAACCCGCGCAGCAATGCCGCGCTGATCCGCGACGCCTATGAATACGGCATGCGGATGCATGAGGGCCAGTTCCGCCATTCGGGCGAGCCCTATTTTACCCATCCCATCGCCGTCGCCGCCATCCTGACCGAAATGCGGCTGGACGATGCCACCATCATCACCGCCCTTCTGCACGACACGATCGAGGATACCCGCTCGACCAAGGAAGAGGTCGCGGGCATGTTCAGCCCCGAGATCGCGGAACTGGTCGATGGCGTCACCAAGCTGACCAACCTGGAACTCTCCAGTACCCAGTCCAAGCAGGCCGAGAACTTCCGCAAGCTGTTCATGGCCATGTCGCGCGACATGCGGGTGATCCTGGTCAAGCTGGCCGACCGGCTGCACAATATGCGCACCATCCGCTCCATGCGCCCCGACAAGCAGGTCAAGAAGGCGCGCGAGACGATGGACATCTATGCCCCCCTCGCGGGCCGGATGGGCATGCAGTGGATGCGCGAGGAGCTTGAGGACCTGGCCTTCAAGGTCATCAACCCCGAGGCCCGCAGCTCGATCATCCGCCGCTTCGTCAGCCTGCAGAAGGACAGCGGCGACATCATCGGCCAGATCACCGCCGACATCCGCGCCGAGCTGGAGCGCGAGGGGATCGAGGCGACCGTCTTCGGCCGCGCCAAGAAGCCCTTCAGCGTCTGGCGCAAGATGCAGGAAAAGCAGCTGGCGTTCTCGCGCCTGTCGGACATCTACGGTTTCCGCATCATCACCCGCAACGAGATGGACTGCTATCGCGTGCTGGGCATCATCCACCACCGCTGGCGCGCCGTGCCGGGGCGGTTCAAGGATTACATCAGCCAGCCGAAATCGAACGGCTACCGGTCCATCCACACGACGGTCTCGGGGCGCGACGGCAAGCGGGTCGAGATCCAGATCCGCACCCGCCAGATGCACGAGGTCGCCGAGGCGGGCGTCGCCGCGCATTGGGCCTATCGCGACGGCGTGCGGACCCGGAACCCCTTTGCCGTCGATCCGGCCGAATGGATCGCCAGCCTGAACGACCGCTTCGACACCGAGGACCACAACGAGTTCCTGGAACACGTCAAGCTGGAGATGTATCAGGACCAGGTCTTCTGCTTCACCCCCAAGGGCGACGTGATGCAGCTGCCGCGGGGCGCCACCCCTATCGATTTCGCCTATGCGATCCACACGCGGCTTGGAAATTCCTGCGTCGGTGCCAAGATCGACGGCATCCGCGTGCCCTTGTGGACCCGCCTGCGCAACGGGCAGTCGGTCGAGATCATCGCCGCATCCGGCCAGCGCCCGCAGATGACCTGGCTGGACATCGTGGTGACGGGCCGGGCCAAGGCCGCGATCCGGCGGTCGCTGCGCGAGGAAGACCGCGATCGCTTCATCCGCTTGGGGCGCGAGCTGGTGCGCGTCAGCTTCGAACATGTCGGCCGCAAGGTGACCGACAAGGCGCTGCGCACCGCCGCCAAACAGATGGGCCTGCCATCCGCCGAGGAACTGCTGGCCCGCATCGGCAGCGCCGAGAACTCCGCCAAGGAGGTTCTGGGCGTCCTCTATCCCGAACTGGCCGACCACGAGGATGAAATCGACAGCAAGCGACCCTTCGCGGGCCTCGAGGCCGACGCGAACTTCAAGCGCGCGCCCTGCTGCAACCCGCTGCCCGGCGAACGCATCGTCGGCATCACCTATCGCGGGGCGGGTGTCGTCATCCATGCCATCGACTGTCCCGTCCTGGCCGAATTCGAGGACAGCCCCGACCGTTGGGTGGACCTGCAATGGCGCGAAGGCCGCCATCCCGCCGCCTATTCCAGCATGCTGCATCTGACCATTCGCCACGATGCGGGCGTGCTGGGACGCATCTGCACCTTGATCGGGGCGCAGGGGGCGAATATCTCGAACCTGGAATTCATCACGCGCAAGTCGGATTTCTATCGCATCGAGGTCGATCTGGAGCTGCGGGACCACGAGCATCTGCACAACCTGCTGACCGCGCTGGAGGCGGAAAGCGATGTCGCCCATGTCGAACGGATCCGCGATCCTGCGCTGAAACCCTAGGGCCGGCGGGCCATCACAGATCGGGTGTCACTTGTTCAAACGACGCAAACCGCGCAGCTACGGGCAGATCGCCACCGAGATGATCTATCCGCGCGGCGGATGGCGTCGGGCCACGCGCTATGTGATGTACCGCCTGCGCCGGCTGCCCGACCATCCCCATCGCATCGCGCGGGGCGTGGCTGCGGGCGTCTTCGTGTCCTTCACGCCGCTCTTCGGGTTCCACTTCCTCTCGGCTGCGGCGACGGCATGGATCATCGGCGGCAACATCCTTGCAGCCCTGCTCGCGACCTTCATCGGCAATCCGGTGACCCTGCCCTTCATCGCCTTCGCCTCGACCGCCGTAGGGCGTCACATCTTGGGGCTGAAGGGCGATCTGTCGCCGCATTTCATCTTTCGCGAATTTTCGCGCGCCACGGGCGAGATCTGGCACAACATCCGGTCCATCTTCGGACCCGAGGTCGCGCATTGGAACATGCTGCACGATTTCTTCTTCCAGATCTTCTGGCCCTATGTGGTGGGCGGGACGATCCTGGGGCTGATCGTCTCGGTTGGGGTGCATTACGTGACCGTGCCGGTCTTTCGCGCCTATCAGCGGCGGCGCGAAAAGAAGATGGCCGACCGGATCGAGCGTGCCTCGCAGCGGGCGGCGGCGTTGGCGCTGCAGCGCGCGGCGGCGCTGCGGGACAAGGACGAAACTCCGCCCCGCCCCTAGTATCCCTTGGCGCGATCGACCAGGTTGGCGACCGGCTGCCCCGACATGGCACGGCGCAGGTTCTGGACGGCAACCCGTGCAGCCGTTTCGGGGCGCGTGTCTGCGGCGACATGCGGGGTGACGGTCACGCCCGGATGCGACCAGAAGGGATGGTCGCGGGGCAGCGGCTCGGTCCGGAAGACATCCAGCACCGCATGGGCGGGGCGACCGTGCTGCAACCCCTGCAGCAGCGCGTCATCGTCGATCAGTGTGCCGCGACCTGCATTGATGATCCACGCCCCCTTGGGCAGCAGGGCCAGCCTGCGGGCGTCCAGCAGGTTGCGCGTATCCGGCGTGTCGGGCAGCAGGCAGATCAGGATCTGCGATGCGGCCAGCACCCGATCCAGATCGGCCAGCGGATGCATGGCAATCCCCGGCACCGCCTTTCCCGATCGGCTGACGCCCGTGACCGCGAAGCCCACGCCCCTCAGCATGGCCGCGACAGCCTGCCCCAATTCCCCCACGCCAAGAATGGTGACCGCCCGTTCCGTCGCCAAAGGCGGGATCTGCCCGTTCCGCCATGTGCCGTCCTGCGCATAGCCGTCCATGCCCAGATGCGCCCGCATCGCCCAGCCCGTGCAATACTCGGCCATGCCCTGCGCCAGCCCCGGATCGACCATCCGCGCCAGCGGCTGCGTCAGGCTGTCATTGGTGACGATCCGTTCGACCCCGGCCCAGAGGCTCTGGATCAGGCGCACGTTCGCATAGGGGGTGAAATCGGTGATGTCACCGCCCGGCGCATAGATGATGGCGTCGAAGCTGGCCGGGTCGCCGTCGCGCTGCAGGTCCATCTCCGGGTCGGCGGCGCGCAGGGCGGGCGCCCATTCGTCCCAGGCTGCGGGGGATGCGGAAAAGCGGACCTTCATGGCGTCACCTCGGTCTGTGGACATGCGCGGATTGCACCAGGCCGAAACCCAGCATCAGGATCATCAGCGAGGTGCCGCCATAGCTGACCAGCGGCAGGGGCGATCCCTTGGCGGGAAGCAGCCCCATGACGGTCGCCATGTTGATGGCGAAATACAGGAAGAACGTGCCGCTGATCCCGATGGTGATCAGGCTGGCAAAACGGTCCCGGTTCGACAGCGCCGAATAGAGACAGAACCCCACGATGAGCATATAGAGCGTCAGCAGGGAAAAGGCCCCGATGAAACCGAACTCTTCTGAAAGAACCGTGAAGATGAAATCGGTATGCTTCTCGGGCAGGAAATTCAGCCGCGACTGCGTGCCCTGCATGAAGCCGCGCCCCGACCAGCCCCCTGACCCAAGCGCGATCTGGCTTTGGATGATGTTGTAGCCCGCGCCCAAGGGGTCGGCGGTGGGGTCCAGGAAGGTGTCGATGCGGCGGAACTGGTATTCCTTCAGCAATTGCCAATCGGTGCCGCGCGATTGCATCACGGCATAGACCATGCCCACGCCCGCCCCGATCACGACCGCGAAATACCACAGCGACACCCCGGCAGCGAACATCACGATGCCGCCCCCGGTGATCAGCATGATCGAGGTGCCAAGGTCCGGCTGCATCAGCACCAGCGCCGTCGGTGCCAGGATCAGCACCACCGGGATCAGCACCCACAGCGGGCGCGACACCTTCTTCAGATCTAGCCAGTCGTAATAGGCCGCCAGCAGCAGCACTTGCGAAATCTTCATCAGCTCGGACGGCTGGACGCGGATCGGCCCAATGTCGATCCAGCGCTGCGCCCCCATGCCGATGGCCCCGAACAGGTCCACCGCCACCAGCAGCAGGAAGCAGACCACATAGGCCGAGACGGATATCCCGCGCCAGAACCACATCGGCACGAAGGCCAGGCCCAGCATGATGACCATGCCGACCGCAAAGCGGTACATCTGCGGCTGCGCCCATGTCTCGATCTGACCGCCCGCCACGGAATAGAGCATCAGGAACCCAATGCAGCAGACGGCGGTGATCAGCAGGACCAGCGGCCAGTTGATGAAGAAGACCTTGCGCAGCCCGGTGGGGACCTGTGCGACCTTGTAGTCCAGATATGACATGGGCCCCTCAGGCGCGGCTGCGGCCGGGGCGCGGGGCCTCCGGCGTGTAAAGCTGCATGGCGTTGTGACGTTCTTCCATGGCGGCGCGCTGGTTCGAGGGCACGGCATCCAGCGGCGGCAGGCCGCCGTTCAGCGCGAACAGCAGGATGTCGCGGGCGATGGGCGCCGCGACGGTCGATCCGCCGCCGCCATGTTCCACCACGACCGACACGGCATAGCGCGGCGCCTCATAGGGCGCATAGCAGACGAACAACGCATGGTCCCGGCGTTCCCAAGGCAGTTGATCGTTCGAGATCACGCCCCGCGCCCGTTCGGCGGCGGTGATGTTGCGAACCTGGCTGGTGCCGGTCTTGCCGACCATGCGCCATTCCTCGCGCTCGATCCGGGCCTTGCGGGCCGTGCCGCGGGCGCTGTTCATCACCGCGTCCATGCCCGCGCGCGCCACCTTCAGCGAGGCCTCGCTGATGTCCAATGGCGGGAAATCCTCGGGCAGTTTCCTGACCCCGTCGATGGATCGGATCAGCTGCGGCTCGATCGCGCGGCCCGAAGCGACACGCGCGGTCATCACCGCCAGCTGCAGGGGCGAGGCCAGCACGTATCCCTGCCCGATCGAGGCGTTCAGGCTGTCGCCGATCTGCCAGGCCTGATCATAGCGCGCCTGCTTCCACGCACGGTCGGGTGCGATGCCTTCGGACACCGCCGACATCGGCAGGTCGTGCTTGACCCCGATGCCCAGCTTGCGCGCCATGATGGCGATGCGGTCGATGCCCACCCGCTGCGCCAGTTCATAGTAATAGACGTCACAGCTTTCCTCGAGGCTCTTGACGGCATCGACCGAACCATGGCCGCCCCTGCTCCAGCAGTGGAAGCGGCGACCGCCAAGTTCGGTATAGCCCGGACAGAAGAAACGGCTGCCGGAATTGATGACCCCGGCCTCGAGCCCTGCCAGCAGCGTCACCAGCTTGAAGGTGGAACCGGGGGGATAGACGCCTTGCACGGTCTTGTCGGCCAGCGGGCGGTGGTCGTGATCCATCAGCCCGCGATAATCCTTGGTGGAAATGCCGCGCACGAACTTGTTGGGATCGAAGCTGGGCGAGGAACAGATCGCGACCAGCTCGCCCGTGTGGCAATCCATGACGACGGCCGCGGCGCTTTCCTCGCCCAAGCGCTGCGCGCAATAGTTCTGCAATTGGGCATCGACGGTCAGCTGCACGGTCGCGCCCTGTTCGCCTTCCTGGCGCGACAGCTGGCGCATTTCTCGGCCGGTGCTGTTCACTTCGACCCGGCGGGCGCCGGCCTTGCCGCGCAGGACTTCCTCAAGCCGGCCCTCGACGCCGATCTTGCCCAGCTGGAAGTCGGGCAGGCGCAACACGGGGTCAGGATCCTCGATCCGCGACAGGTCGTAATCCGACACTGGCCCGACATAGCCCATGACATGCGCCAGATCGCCCGCCCGCGGATAGGCCCGCGACAGCGCCGATTCCGGCGTCACGCCGGGCAGCGAGGGCGCATTGACGGCGATGGTGCTGAACTGTTCCCAGGACAGGCGGTCGGCCAAGACTATGGGGGTGATGGCGCTGCGCTTGGAAAACTCGTCGCGCAGTTCGGACATCCGGGCGTCGCTGATGGGGATCAACTGTGCCAGCCGCTGCAGGACGGGTTCGACGTCGCCGCCCGCTTCCTCGCGGGTCAGGGTCACGCGGTAATTCTGTTCGTTCCCTGCCACGATCAGGCCGGTCCGGTCCAGAATCAGCCCGCGCGAGGGCGGCAGCAGCCGGATCTTGATCGAGTTGCCGTCCGCCAGCATGCGGTATTCATCGGCATGGTCCAGCTGCATCGACCGCATCTTCAGCGCCAGCGTGGTGACCGTGCCGATCTGGATGCCCGCCAGCAGCAGGCCCCGGCGCGTGATGCCACGGTTGCTGTCGACGATGTCACGTTGCGATTTCTTCATCGCGGAACCCTTCCTACGCGCCCTCGGGGCGACCCGTGCGGCGCAGGCCCAGCAACCACCGCGCCGCAAAGATCACCAGGGGATAGACCAGCACCGTCGCCAGAAACTGCAGGATCACTTGTCCAAGCGCCGGGACGGGCAGCATGAACAGGATCTGGACGAGACGGTTTCCCAGCATCATCAGACCGATCAGCATGGTCACCCGCAGCCATTCAACCATGAATGGCTGGTCGCGCCAACGGTGCTCTCGAACTCGTGCGGCCTCGCTGCCCATCAGGACGAAGGCGGTCCAGAGGCCAAGCGGGCGCATCAGCAGGACATCCTCGATCAGCACGGCGACGACGATGACGGGTGCGGACAGCTGGTCGGGACGGCGCAGTACCCAAGCCAGGATCAGCGCCAGCATCATGTCGGGACCGGGCCAGCCCATGATGCCACCCTTCAACGGCAGCAGGCGGATGAACAGCAGCACCGCGGCTGCCAGCAGGAACACCGCCGTGCCGGTCACGAAGCTGCGGCTTGGCAGTTGGATCATGGCGAGGTGCCCGGATCCAGCGCATCGGTGGCGGATGCGGCCTCGACGGGGCTGTCGGGCAGCATGGGGCCGATGAAGCCCTCGGGGCCGCGGCGGATGACGGCGGTGGTATCGACGACGGCCTCGGCGGAGTGGGATCGCAGGACGCGCAGGAATTCCAGCCGGCCATAGTCGGCGGCCATGCGCACGCGCATCCGGCCATCCGTGCCCTGCGCCACCTGCCCCACCAGCAGACCCGGCGGGAAGACCCCGCCATCGCCCGAGGTGACGATCCGGTCGCCCGGCCGCACGTTGTCGCCCGATTCGATGAATTCCAGCACCGGCAGCGGCGTGTTGTCTCCCGTGGCCAGCGCCCGTTCGCCCGTAGGCTGGACCACCACCGGGATGCGCGAAGACGGATCGGTCAGCAGCACGACGCGGCTGGTCCGCTGCCCCACGCCCGCGATGCGCCCCACCAGCCCAAGGCCGTCCATCGTGGCCCAGCCCTCGATGATGCCGTCGCGCGCGCCGACGTTCAGCAGCACCGACTGGCGAAAGGCCGATCCGCTGTCCATCGTCACCACGCCGGTGACGCTGGTCAACGCCGGATCAAGGCGCACGTTGTTCTGGGCCAACAGCTTGCTGTTTTCCTGTTCCAGCTGGACGGCGGCTTCCTTCCAGGCGGACATGCGCTGCAATTCGCGGCGCAATTCCTGGTTCTGTTCGTAGAGCCGGGCATAGCTCTGGAAGCCCGCGACCATTTCCGAGACGCGGGTCACCGGCACCAGCGCCCATTCGAAGCGCGGCACGATCCGGTCGATCATCGCGGTGCGCATCTGTTCGGCGCGCGGGCTGTCGATGCGCCAGAACAGGAACAGCGCCAGCAGGGCAAGCGCCATCACCGCGATCAGGACGCGCCGAACGGGGGTCGCGAAATCTGGTCCCTTGCGGGCCATATGCGATCAGCTGTCGTAGTCGATGACGTGGCGCAGCTGCTTCTCGAACTCCAGCGCCTTGCCGGTGCCAAGCGCGACGCAGCTCATGGGCTGGTCGGCAAGGCTGATCGACAGGCCGGTCTGCTCGCGCAGCGCCAGGTCCAGCTCGCCCAGCATGGCGCCGCCACCGGTCAGCATCACGCCGCGATCGACGATGTCGGCGGCCAGATCCGGCGGGGTCGCCTCCAGCGCGACCATGACGGCCTCGCAGATGGCCTGGACCGGCTCGGTCAGGGCCTCGGCGATCATGGCCTGGCTGACCTCGATCTCCTTGGGGATGCCGTTCAGCAGATCGCGGCCGCGCACCATCAGCGTGGCGCCGCGCCCGTCGTCGGGCATGCGGGCGGTGCCGATGCTGGTCTTGATGCGTTCGGCGGTCGAATCGCCGATCAGCATGTTCTGGTTGCGGCGCAGATAATTGATGATCGCCTCGTCCATGCGGTCGCCGCCGATGCGGACGGAACGGGCATAGACCACATCGCCAAGCGAGAGAACCGCGACCTCGGTGGTGCCGCCGCCGATGTCGACGACCATGCTGCCGGTGGGTTCGGTGATGGGCATGCCTGCGCCGATGGCGGCTGCGATGGGTTCGGCAATCAGGCCGGCCTTGCGCGCGCCTGCGGACAGGACCGACTGGCGGATCGCACGCTTTTCAACGGGGGTCGCGCCATGGGGGACGCAAACGATGATCTTGGGCTTCGAGAAGGTGGTGCGCTTGAACACTTTCTTGATGAAATGCTTGATCATCTGCTCGGCGCTGTCGAAATCGGCGATGACGCCTTCGCGCATGGGGCGGATGGCCTCGATGCTGCCGGGCGTGCGGCCCAGCATCAGCTTGGCGTCCTCGCCCACGGCCAGGACCTGACGCTTGCCGTCCTTGACGTGATAGGCCACGACCGAGGGCTCGTTCAGGATGATGCCCTTGCCCTTCACATAGATCAGCGTGTTCGCCGTCCCGAGGTCGATTGCGATGTCGGTCGAAAACAAACCGCCGAATGCCATGCCCGTATCCTTTTCGCGCCGGTTGGCCCGGCCTGCCCTGTTTTGAAATTTAGTCCAAGGGGCCGTGAAAGGCCCTGAATCGCCTTGCGGGTCCGGGTTCCGTATAGAACCCAGACCCGCAGCCGAAAAGCCCCGATACGCGCGAAACGCGGCAAAGGCGGCTTCTTGCGCGCAACGAAAAGGCCCGGACCCCGCAGGTCCGGGCCTTGGCCGATCAATGCGAATACATGCTGATCTGCTTGGCGTCGCTGCCCTGTCCGGTCATCGCGCGACGCAGGATCAGCCGGTTCAGCGCACCGACATAGGCCTTGACCGATGCCAGAATGGTATCCGTGTCGGCGGCCTGACCGGTGACGATGCGGCCCTCCTCCTCCATCCGGACGCTGACGGTGGCCTGCGCGTCGGTGCCCTCGGTCACGGCGTGGACCTGATACAGCTGCAGCCGTGCTTCGTGCGGGAAGATCTGGCGCACGGCCTTGAAGCAGGCATCGACCGGGCCGTCGCCGGTGGTCTCGGCCTGCTTTTCCTCGCCGTCGACCGTCATGGTCAGCTGCGCGGACTGCCCGTCGCTGCCGCAGACGACGCGCAGATGCTTGACCTGCAGGTGGTCGTCCTGGGTGTTGGCGGCGGCGTCCAAGACCAGGGCGACGATGTCCTCGTCGAAGACCTCCTTCTTGCGGTCGGCCAGCGCCTTGAACCGCACGAAGATGTCCTTCAGCTGGTTGTCGCCAACCTCGTATCCCAGATCGGCCAGCTTGGCGCGCAAAGCGGCGCGGCCCGAATGCTTGCCCATGGCGATATTGTTTTCGGTCAGGCCGATGTCGGCGGGGCGCATGATCTCGAAGGTCTCAACGTTCTTCAGCACACCGTCCTGATGGATGCCCGATTCGTGCAGGAAGGCGTTCTTGCCGACGATGGCCTTGTTGAACTGCACCGGAAAGCCCGACACCGAGGCCACGCGGCGCGAGATGCCCATGATCTTGGTGGTGTCGATGCCGGTCTGGAAGGGCATGATGTCGTTGCGGACCCGCATGGCCATCACGACCTCTTCCAGCGCGGTATTGCCGGCGCGTTCGCCCAGACCGTTGATGGTGCATTCGATCTGGCGGGCGCCCGCCTCGACGGCGGCCAGGGCGTTGGCGGTCGCCATGCCCAGGTCGTTGTGGCAATGGGTGGCGAAGATGATCTCATCGGCGCCGGGAACACGTTCCAGCAGCATGCGGATCAGATCGGCGCTTTCGCGCGGAGCGGTATAGCCGACGGTGTCGGGGATATTGATCGTCGTGGCACCGGCCTTGATGGCGATCTCGACGACGCGGCACAGATAGTCGTGCTCGGTCCGGGTGGCGTCCATGGGCGACCACTGCACGTTGTCGCAGAGATTGCGGGCATGTGTCACCGTCTGGTGGATGCGTTCGGCCATCTGGTCCATGTCGAGGTTCGGAATGGCGCGGTGCAGCGGCGAGGTGCCGATGAAGGTGTGGATGCGCGGGCTTTTGGCGTGCTTCACGGCCTCCCAGCAGCGGTCGATGTCGGGCAGCTGGGCGCGGGCCAACCCGCAGATGGTGCTGGTCTTCGCCAGCCTGGCGATCTCGCTGACGGCGGCGAAGTCGCCTTCCGAGGCAATGGGGAAGCCTGCCTCGATCACATCCACGCCCATCTCGTCCAGCATGCCGGCGATTTCCAGCTTTTCGGCATGGGACATGGTGGCGCCGGGCGATTGTTCGCCGTCGCGCAGCGTGGTGTCGAAAATCACGACGCGGTTCTTGTCGGTCATCTGTCTGGGTCTTTCTTACGGCCCGTCATCGGGCGTCATGCGTGTCTTGGGATGAACCCGGACCATGAACCTGACTGAGCGGCGGCCCGGACGACCCGCTCAGCGCAGCGTAAGACGCAACAGACCACGGGGATGCACGGCCGAAAGCGCCCCTTGGGGCGGCAGGATGGCGGCGGCAATGTCGTGCTTCCGGGTCATGGGGGCGAATATGCAGGGACGACCCGCGATTGGAAAGTCAAAAATGCGCCCCGTCGTCGCCGCGCGGCTGGAACGGGCTGCGCGAACGACAGGCAGATGTCCGGCATCGGTGCGCGGCGCGATATGTATCGCTACATTTCCTCTGGCCCTTGGCAAAAGCTGTGCCTATCCTTTCAGCACCGACATAACAAAACGAAAACCAACAGATGAGGGTAAGATGTCACGCAAACTGGTCGTCGGTTTCGACGGCAGCGATGCCTCGCTGCGGGCGCTTGATTTCGCCATCACACGGGCGCAGGCGCAGGGGGACAGCCTGCTGATCGCCCATGTCCTGGAATGGTCGCCCTACAGCTTCCTGACCCCGAGCGAGCTGGAGGAACGCCACCGCCGCCGCAAGGAGGAACTGCTGCGCGCCGAAACCGCCGTGATGCGCCCCGTGATGAAGCGCATGGAGGACGCCGGCATCCCTTTCGAGACGACCATGCGCTATGGCCATATCGCCGAAACGCTGTGCCGCGTCGCCAAGGACGCCGATGGCGCCATGATCTTCATCGGCCGGATGGGCAATTCGGGCTTTGCCACCCGCATCTTCGGATCGGTCGCGGCCACGCTGGCGCAGGTGGCGCCGGTGCCGGTCGTCATCGTTCCCTGAAGCCAGCGCGTCATCAATCAAGGACATCCATATCATGGAACATTCCACAAGGGCGCTGATGACGGCGGGCATGGCGGCAGGTCTGACCGCAGGCCCCGCCGCCGCGCAGGGGATCGACGAGACCATCAACACGGTGTTCGCCAATTCGACGGGCTGGTTCGTCAGCCTGATCTTTTCCAACTTTCCGGGCACCAGCTTTCCCTGGATCGTCGGCTGGCTGGTGATCGCGGCGATCATCTTCACCATCTACTTCGGCCTGGTGCAGCTGCGCTTCTTCGGCCATGCCATCGCGCTGGTGCGGGGCGATTATTCCGACCCCAATGACGCGGGCGAGGTCAGCCACTTCCAGGCGCTGACGACTGCCCTTTCAGGCACCGTGGGCCTTGGCAACATCGCGGGCGTCGCGGTGGCCGTGGGCATCGGCGGTCCGGGGGCGACCTTCTGGATGATCCTGGCGGGCCTGCTTGGCATGGCCACCAAGTTCACCGAATGCACCCTGGGCGTGAAATACCGCAACGAGTATGCCGACGGCACCGTCTCGGGCGGTCCGATGTACTACATGACCAAGGGCTTTGCCGAGCGCGGCAAGCCGGGCGGCAAGATCCTGGCCGTTCTGTTCGCGATCTTCTGCATTCTCGGGTCCTTCGGTGGCGGGAACATGTTCCAGTCGAACCAGGCCCATGCCCAGATCATCAACGTGGTGGGCGACTATCCGGGCTGGATCACGGGCGTCGTCATGGCGGTCATCGTCTTCCTGGTCATCGTCGGCGGTCTGAAGTCCATCGCCAGCGTGACCGAGAAGATCGTGCCCTTCATGGCCGCGCTCTATGTCGGCACGGCGCTGATCATCATCGCCATGAACTACGACATGATCGGTTCGGCCTTCGGCCAGATCTTCGCGGGCGCCTTCACCAATGACGGTGTCGTGGGCGGGGCCATCGGTGCGCTGATCCAAGGCTTCCGCCGGGCCGCCTTCTCGAACGAGGCGGGCGTCGGTTCGGCCGCCATCGCCCACAGCGCGGTGCGCACCAAGGAACCCGTGACCGAGGGCGTCGTGTCCCTGCTGGAGCCATTCATCGACACGGTCGTCATCTGCACCATGACGGCGCTGGTGATCATCATCACCGGCCAGCTGGTCACCGATCCCGAAACCGGGCTGTTCGTCATGAACGAGGCCGGCACCGCGATCCGCACCGTCGGCGACAACAGCGGCGTGGCCCTGACCTCGGCGGCGTTCAGCAGCTCGTTCGGGTGGTTCCGCTACATCCTGGTCGTGGCGGTCGTGCTCTTCGCCTTCTCGACCATGATCTCCTGGAGCTACTACGGGTTGAAGGCCTGGACCTTCCTCTTCGGCGAGGGACAGACCAAGGAGCTGGTCTTCAAGATCATCTTCTGCATCTTCGTCATCATCGGCGCCTCGGCCGGCCTGGGCCCGGTCATCGACTTCTCGGATGCGGCGATCTTCGCCATGGCCGTCGTCAACATCATCGCGCTCTACATGCTGATGCCCATCGTCAAGGCCGAGATGTCGCGCTATGCGGCGCGGCTGAAGTCGGGCGACATCCGCAAGTACGACTGACCGTCCATCGGACGCACAACCTTGGGGCGGGCGCGGTTTGCGCCCGCCCTTTTCGTTGCGATCGCCAGTGGCCCCTTCCGCGAATATGTGGCAAGGACGCGACCTGGTTGCACGCGAGAGAGAGGATCGGGACGTTGACCAAACCCAGTTTCGTTTATCAGGGGATGCGCCTGCCGTTCGCCCTTTTGGTCACGTGCTTTGCAGCATGGGGCATCGCCGCGAACATGACCGACCCCCTGGTGCAGGTCTTTTCGCGCGTCTTCTCGATGTCGACGCTGCAGGCGTCCTTCGTGCAGTTCGCCTATTACGGGGCGTATTTCCTGCTGGCCCTGCCCGCAGCCTTCATCAACCGCCGGTTCTCGTATCGTACGGGCATCCTGACGGGACTGGGCTGCGCGATCCTGGGCGCCTTCATGTTCTATCCGGCCGCCCATGCGATGACCTTCGGCTTCTTCCTGCTGGCGCTGTTCCTGCTGGCGGGTGGCCTGTCGATCCTTGAAACCTCGGCCAACCCTTTCGTCATGGCCATGGGCCCCGAGGCCAATGCCACGCGCCGCCTGAACTTCGCGCAGGCCTTCAACCCGGTCGGCACCAACATCGGCGTCTTCCTGGCTGCGACGCTGATCCTGCCGCAACTGAACACCGCTTCGGCCGAGGATCGCGCCTCGATGGCCCCCGAGGCCCTGCGCGCCGTCCAGCAGGCCGAACTGCAGGCCGTCATGGTCCCCTATGTCGGCTTCGCCTTCGTGCTGCTGGCCATCTGGATCGCCATCGCGCTGAAACGCATGCCCACCCGCTATGAGCAGGTCGTCGAGAACGAGACGCCGGTGCATTTCGGCGCCACCCTGCGCCGCCTGCTGTCGAACCGCCATTACGTCTTCGGCGTCGCGGCCCAGTTCTTCAACGTCGCCGCGCAGACATGCGCATGGACCTTCACCATCCAATACGTGATGGAGACCCTGCAGAACACCGAGGCTCAGGCCGGATGGTACCTGCAAGCCAGCCTGATCGTCTTCCTGATCTCGCGCTTCGTGATGGTCGGGCTGATGGGCGTGGTGCGTCCGGCGCTGCTACTGATGGTGATGGCGCTTGCGGGCACGGCGCTGTGCTTCTTTGCCGCCAGCGGACCGGGCATCCTGGGTGTCTGGGCCGTGGTCGCGCTGTCGGCCTGCCTGTCGCTGATGTTCCCCACCATCTACGGCCTTGCCCTGCACGGGCTTGGCACCGACACCAAGTTCGGCTCTGCGGGTCTGGTCATGGCCATCCTCGGCGGTGCCGTGATGCCGCTGGTGCATGGCGGGGTGATGGACGCCTATGGTGCGGCAGTGTCCTATGTGGTGCCGGGCCTGTGCTTCCTGGTGGTCGCCGGCTATGGCCTGTTCGATCTGAAATCGACCGACCGCATGGGGTGATCCCCCTGCGTGCCGCCATGCGGTGGGTGCAAGGCGGACCTGTCCGTTATCCGGCTTGTCCCCACCGCCGATAGCGCCAACATTAGGGGTGAACCTGAAAGGAAAGGAACGCCCCATGCTTGGACAGTTCGGAATCTACAACTCGGCACAGGGCCAGCGCCTGATCGCGCAGAAAAGCCCGCAAGGCCGCCGCTTCATGCTGCTGCCGCACGAGATCGGCGCCCTGAACGCCGCCTTCTCCACGCTGCGCCGCCTGCGCAAGCGCTTGGCAGAACGCAACCGCAACCGCATGCAACCCGCGCAGGCCTGAGACCCTCAGGCCTGACGCTTGTCCTGCCGTTTCTGCGGGACCAGCTGTTGGACGGCACCCGCCAGCAACAGCCAGACGGACGTCAGCACCAGACCCCAGATCGCCCAGCTTGACGGATGGAAATCGACCCATGCCGCACGCCCCGCGAACAGCACCCACAGAATGGCAATGGTCAGCGACACGGGGCGCCAACGCTCGGTCCTGACAGGGTGGATGAACTTGATGTTCGTGAACATTGCGATGCTCAGCGCGGTCACGATGGCCAGGATCACGGTCCAATGCGGCTGCGTGGCAAACAGCACCAACACGACCATGTTCCAGCAGCCCGGAAAGCCCGCGAAGGAATTGTCCTTGGTCTTCATCCGCGTATCCGCGAAATAGACGACGCTGCCGAAGACGATGACGATGATGGCGAACCAGCCCGTCCAGCCCGACAGCAGCCCCGACTGGAACAGCGCGAAGGCCGGGATGAAGACATAGGTCAGATAATCGATGATCAGATCCATCAGCACCCCGTCATAGGCGGGGAAGTTCGTCTTGACGTCATAGCGACGCGCAAGCGGGCCATCGATGCCGTCGACCACGAAGGCTACGACAAGCCACAGGAACATCAGCGCCCATTCGCCATTGGCGGCCGCCAGCATGGACAGCATGGACAGGACCGCGCCCGTGGCGGTCAAAAGATGGACGAACAGGGCTTTGTGTTGGATCTGCATGCGCAGGTTGTCGCAGGTTGCGCGGCGCGGTGCAACTGGACAGCAGGCGGCCTAGCGCAGGATCGGCGGTCCCTTGGGCTTGGGCGGGGCCACGACCGGTTCGGGTGGGGTCAGATCGAAAATCAGCGCGCCCCTGGGTGCGACGGCCTCGGCAAAGCTGATGTCCACGCCGCCCGGTTGCGGGGGCAGAAAGGCCAGTGCCTCGGACAGGGCCTTGGCGATGGCGGCCTGGCGGTCCGCCGGCGCCCCCGAGATCAGCAGCAGGTGCGAGGTCACCTGCCCGTCCTGCCCCGCGACACCCACCAGCGCCGCCCCCGCGATCAACCCGCGCATGTCCGCCAGCCGGTCGCCAAGCGGGCCGGACAGCGCTTCGACCGTTGCGGCATCGGGTGTGACAAGACGCAGGCGGGCCTCATCCTCTTGCGGGGCGCTTTCCAGCGCGCCGGTCAGCCAGTCCAGCGTCGCCGCATCCAGCATCATCTGCGAGGGATGGCCCGGGTTGACCAGCAGCCCCGCCCCGTCGGCCTTCAGCAGGGCCGCCAGCACCCGCCCCGGCATCGCGGCATAGGCCACCGCCTGCCCGAAGAAATCCGCCAGCCGATCCTCGCCGTCGCAGGCGATGGCCATGCGCGCGCCCTCCAACTCGAACAGCTTCAGCTCGACCTGGTCGCGCAAAGGCTCGCGCATCAGGGCAACCGAAACCTCGGTATCGGCCAGCCGCGAGAGCATGCGGGCCCGCTGCGGGGCATCGGCATCGTGGAAGGGAACGGTCGCAAGATCATCCAGAGCGGTCATCGCAAAGGCCCTCGGCTTGGGGTTTTCCCTGCCCTAATCGCGGGGCGGGGGCGGAACAAGTCCCGCAAGGATATTGCATGATTGCGTCGCGTGCAAAAATCCGACCATATTCCTTGGATGAATCGACGCACCCTTATCCTGACCGCCGCACTGGCGCCCGCCTTGGCCGCACCGAATCTGGCCCGCGCCGGGCTTGGCCCCATTCTGGATCAGGCCGAAGAACTGCAGGCCCTGCGCAATGTCGCCATCTGGTGCGACGACGACGACGGCGGCCATGAGGTCGCGGCCCAAGGCTATCACGGCTTCACCCCCGATGAGGCCACGAACATCAAGTCGGCCTCGAAATCCATCATCTCGGCAATGGCCGGCATCGCCATCGGCAAAGGCCTGCTGGAGGGGCCGGACCAGAAGATCGCGCCCTTGCTGCGATCCGACCTGCCCGCCGACCCCGATCCGCGCCTGGCCGAGGTGACCATCGGCCAGCTGCTGTCCATGCAGGCGGGGCTGGAACGCCAGTCGGGGCCGAACTATGGGCGGTGGGTCGGCAGCAGCAATTGGGTCCGTGCCGCACTGGCCGCACCCTTCACGCAGGATCCGGGCGGGCGCATGCAATATTCGACCGCCTCGACGCATCTGGTGGCGGCGATCCTGACCCGCGTGACGGGCCGCCCATTGCTGGAGGTGGCACGCGACTGGCTGGGACAGATACCGGGGTTCCGCATCACCGGGTGGGACCGCGATCCGCAAGGCATCTACATGGGCGGAAACCAGATGGCGATGACCACGCGGTCGCTGCTGGCCTTCGGCGCGTGCTGCGCGCGGCAGGGCAAGGCGGCGGGGCGGCAGGTCATTCCGGCATCTTGGCTGCACGACAGCTGGCAGCGCCGGACGACCTCGGTCTTTACCGGGCAAGGCTATGGATACGGCTGGTTCCTGACCCGCATCGGCAGCAGGCCCGCGCGTTGTGCCTGGGGATACGGCGGCCAGATGCTCTACGTCATGCCCGCGACGCTGACGCGTCCCGCCGTGGCGATCGCCATGACGTCGGACCCTGATCAGCCCTCGGCGGACAACGGATATCGAATCAGCCTGAACCGATTGGCAGACAGCATGGTGCGCGCCATCTGAACGGCGCGCCACCCGCCCGATCGTCAGTCGACGAAATCCGCCGCCTGGAAGTTGCCCAGGTTGCCCAGCAGCTGGCCGATCAGCGACACCTCGGTGATGCTGCCCTCGGTCACGCGGCGCGACAGGGTGACGACACGGCCGCGTTCCAGCCCGAAGCGTTCGACATTGCTGACGACGCCGCCCTCGGTGAAGGAAACGGCGACGACCTGACGCTCGACCTCGCGGGCGGGGGCGGCGCCGTAACGGCGCCAGCGCGATCCGACGTAATACCAGCCCGAACCCGTCAGAAGACCCTGCGCCGAGGGGCGACCGATCAACCCGGGCAGTTCGTCCATCGTGGTCTGCCCCACGACGACCTGCGCCAGATCCAGTTCGGGGGGCACATATCCGTGGTTGCGATAGACCGGAGCGCAGGCGGCAAGCCCGAGGACGGCAAGAAACGCCAGTGTCATCAGGCTTCTGATGGCGGTCATGGGCAGGTTCCCTCCTTGGGGCGGTTGACGCGGCCCGCCCTGCCTAGCAAACTCGGGCACCCTGCTCAAGAATATCAATCGGCGGGGCAAGCCGGTGCATCGCGCAGCCTGTCCTCCACATCCGCACAAGAACCCCCGAGGCCCCCATGACAGCCCCCGAATCGCATCCGCAACGCCTGCGCGTCGCGCATCTGAACCCGAACACGGCGACCACCTTCCATCTGCGCCCCGGCGACCAGCCGCGCGCCGACATCGCCAACGAACTTGGACTGGACGGGCTGTCGCGGCTGGACTTCCAAGGAAAGGTCACCGCCGAGGGCCGCGATGGCTGGTTGCTGACCGGCAAGCTGCAGGCCCGCGTGACCCAGCCCTGCGTGGTCACGCTGAAGCCGGTGCGCAGCGACATCTCGGATGATGTCCGCATCCGCTTTACCCCGCATATGCCCGACGTCGAGGCCGAAGAGGTCGAGATGCTGGACGAGACGCTGGAACCGCTTGGCAACTTCATCGATCTGACCGCCATCATGGTCGAGGCCCTGAGCCTTGCCCTGCCCGAATATCCCCGGGCCGAGGGTGCACGCCTGGACCAGGTGGCCCCCGATGTGGCGGCAGAACCGACCCCCGACACCCGCCGCCCCTTCGCGGGGCTGGACCGGCTGCTGAAGAAGGACGGCGGCGAATCCTGACACCGCCCGGGCTCGGCGGCGTGATGCGGGCGTGGCACGGGGGCCACAGCGCCCCCGGAAAATGCCGCCGATCCCCTGCCCGACCGCCGATATCACGTTATTTGCCGCGTGACCCTGCGCAATTCGCCCCATGGCACCCCCACGAGGGCTTGCGGGCGCGGCCGTGATGCCGTATCTGCGCGGTTCATTTACGAATTCAAATCCACGGTGTTCCTGCGTTTCGGCGCCGCACCCTGACAACTCGAGGTGGTGACATGGCTGTCCCTCAGAATCGCGTAACCCGCTCGAAGCGTAACATGCGCCGCGCGCATGATGCCCTGGTTGCGGGCAACCCGAACGAATGCACGAACTGCGGCGAACTGAAGCGTCCACATCACGTTTGCCCGTCCTGCGGCCATTATGCCGACCGCGAAGTCGTCGCGCAGGCCAGCGAGATCGATCTGGACGACGACGCAGCCTGATAGGGCCTGCGCCGGATCCATATGATCGACGAAGCAGCGACCGCAGATACAACGCGCCCCTTGGATGACAAGGGTGGCTTGGTGATATCGGTTGACGCCATGGGCGGCGACCGCGGCCCATCGGTCGTGGTTGCCGGCATGGCCGAAAGCGCCGACAAGAATCCCGAAATTCGCTTCATCGTCCATGGCGATGAAGCTGAATTGCGTGGCTTGATTGCGCGGCGCAAGTCGCTGGAGGGTCGCTGCGATATCCGCCACACGGAATCGGTCGTCACGATGGACGACAAGCCCAGCCAGATCGTCCGCAAGGGCGCTGGCACCTCGATGTGGTCGACCATCGAATCGGTCAAGCAGGGCGAGGCGCAGGTCGCCGTGTCCTGCGGCAACACCGGTGCGCTGATGGCGCTGTCGATGCTGCGGCTGCGCAAGCTGCCGGGCGTCAACCGTCCGGCCATTGCCTGCCTCTGGCCGTCGCTGAACCCGCAGGGCTTCAACATCATGCTGGACGTGGGCGCCGACATCCGCGCCGATGCGCATGACCTGCTGCAATACGCGCTGATGGGCACATCCTATGCCCGCAACGGCCTGGGGCTGACCAACCCGCGGGTCGGCCTGCTGAACGTCGGCACCGAGGAACACAAGGGCCGGCCCGAGCTGAAGCAGGCGCATGAACTGATCGAACAGGCGGCCCAAGACGGCAACTTCGACTATGTCGGCTTCGTCGAGGGCGGCGATCTGCCCTCGGCACGCGTGGATGTGATCGTCACCGACGGTTTCACCGGCAATGTCGCATTGAAGACCGGCGAGGGCACTGCCAAGCTGGTCGGTGCGTTTCTCAAGGATGCCTTCTCGAATTCCGTCATGTCGAAATTCGCGGCCGTGCTGGCGATGACCTCGCTGAAGCGCCTGCAGAAACGCATCGATCCGCGCCGCGTGAACGGCGGGATCTTCCTTGGCCTGAATGGCACCGTCGTGAAATCGCACGGCTCTGCCGATGCGACGGGCGTTTCCGCCGCGATCAAGCTGGCCTTCACTCTGGCCAAGTCGGGCTTTCAGGACCGTCTGGCCGCCCGCGTCGCCCAGAGCGCAGCAGCCTCGGCCGGCGCGGCCGAGACAGGAGCATCGTCTTGATTCGACGTTCGGTCATCCGGGGCAGCGGACATTATCTGCCCGAACGCATCGTGGAGAACAGCTGGTTCGAGGAACGGCTGGACACCAGCGACGAATGGATCCGGTCCCGCACCGGGATCGAGCGTCGCCATTTCGCCGCCGAAGGCCAGACCACCAGCGATCTGGGCATCCGTGCCGCCCGTGCGGCGCTGGATGACGCCGGGCTGGTCGCGGATGACATCGACGGCATCGTGGTCGCGACCTCGACGCCGGACCTGACCTTCCCCTCGGTCGGGACGATGGTTCAGGCGGGCCTGGGCATCAAGCGCGGCTTCGCCTATGACGTTCAGGCGGTCTGCGCGGGGTTCGTCTTCGCTCTGGCCAATGCCGATGCGATGATCCGCGCCGGCATGGCCGAACGCATCCTGGTCATCGGCGCCGAGACGTTTTCCCGCATCATGGACTGGACCGACCGCAGCACCTGCGTGCTGTTCGGCGATGGCGCTGGCGCCGTCGTGCTGGAGGCGCAGGACGCCGCCGGCACCAGCAACGACCGCGGCATCCTTGCGGCGGATTTGAACAGCGACGGCACCCATCGCGATCTGCTTTACGTCGATGGCGGCGTATCCTCAACCGGCACGGCGGGACAGCTGCGGATGCAGGGCAACCTGGTTTTCCGCCACGCGGTGGAAAAGCTTTCCAAGACGGCGGCGACATCCTTGGGCAAGGCTGGGCTGACCGACAAGGATGTCGATTGGCTGGTCCCGCATCAGGCGAACCTGCGCATCATCACCTCGACCGCACAGAAGATGGGCCTGCCGATGGAGAAGGTCGTGCTGACCGTGGCCGATCACGGCAATACCTCGGCGGCCTCCATCCCTCTGGCGCTGTCGGTGGCCAATCAGCAGGGGCGCTTCAAGCAGGGCGATCTGCTGGTGACCGAGGCGATCGGCGGTGGCCTCAGCTGGGGCTCGGTGATCCTGCGCTGGTAGACGACACGACCGGACGACACGAACGGCCCCTCGCGGGGCCGTTTTTCATTTCAGCAAAGCGTCTTTGCTGGCACGCCTGTTCATGCCGCCCGCAACGCGGCGCGATTTGTCATGGCCGCCCTGACAATACACGCATAGCTTGACCCCCGGCAGCGCCTTGCGCCGCGCATCGGGGATGGGTTCGTCGCATTCGGCGCAGAATTCCGCGCTGTCGCCCTGGGCCGCCCGTCGCGCCGCGTTCTGTCGCGCGCGAGCGATCGCCTCGGCGGTGCTGATCTCGATCTGTTCGTTGACGGCGCCGTCGTGGGCCCAACCTCCAGCCATGATTGCCTCCTGTCCTGTTGAACCACAGATGGGGACTGCCCCTGCCGGTTGCAATTGCCGCGATGCAGTTGACACCTGCGTGAGCATTGGAAACACTGACCCGTGCAGGTGCAGAAAAACGCACCCGCGACTCTGGGGAGGGTCCATAATTTGCCGATTATCCGTCTGATCGACGGTATCAATGAGATCGTTGGACGGATCGTCTCTGTCGTCGCGCTCATTTTTGCCGCCATGATCATCTATGACGTCTTCATGCGCTATGTGCTGGGACAGCCGACGCGTTGGGCCTTCGACGTGACCAAGCAGCTTTACGGATTTTATTTCGTGATGCTGGGCGGTTACGCGCTTCGCCACCAGGCCCATGTCCGCGTCGATCTGGTCACCTCGCATCTGACCGGCCTGACCCGCCGCCTGGTCGAAATCGCGGGCTACCTGATCTTCTTCTTTCCCTTCGCATGGGTCTTTGCCACCCGCAGCTGGGATTTCGCGATCACCTCGTGGCGTCAGGGCGAGCTGACCTATGGCGCGGTGCAGCTGCCCGTCTATCCGCTGAAGATGGCCATGTTCGTGGCCGCCGTCCTGCTGCTGATCCAAGGCGTCGCCGAGGTTCTGAAACTGGTCCTGAACCGGGCCGAACATCTGGAGCCGCATGATGTCGGGTGAAACGATAGGTCTGATCATGTCGGGCCTGCTGCTCTTGGGCCTGTTCATGGGGCATCCGCTGGCGATGGTGCTGGGTGGCACCGCCGTTCTGGGCGCGCTGATCGCGGGCAAGCCGATGGTGCTGGGCATCGTCATCAACCGCATCTTCGGCGACGTGCTGGACAATTACGTGCTGATCGCCATTCCGCTGTTCGTCCTGATGGCGCGCTTCCTGTCCGACAGCGGCGTCACAGACCGCATGTTCGAGGCGTTGCGCCACCTGATGTCCCGCGTCACCGGCGGGCTGGGGCTTGCGGTGGTCTTCATCTCGATCCTCCTGGCGGCGACGACGGGGATCATCGGCGCGTCCATCACCGTGATGGGCATGATGGCCCTTCGCCCGATGCTGCAATACGGATACGACAAGCGGCTTGCCACGGGGCTGATCGGCGCGTCGGGCTGCCTGGGCATCCTGATCCCGCCCTCGATCATGCTGATCCTGATGGCCTCCTATGCGCCGGGCCTGTCGGTGGGGCAGCTGTTCGCGGGCGCCATGGTGCCCGGCATGCTGCTGGGGCTGATGTACGCGATCTATGTCGCCGTCATCGCCTGGATCAAACCCGAATGGGCCCCTAAGGTCACCGAGGAGGAGAAGATCAGCCGCGGCGCCATGTGGCGCATGCTGATCGTCGAGGCCGTGCCGCCGCTGATCCTGATCCTGGGCATCCTGGGATCGCTGCTGGCTGGCATCGCCACCGCGACCGAGGCCAGCGCCATCGGCGCCGTCCTGGCGCTGCTGATCGTCATCATGCGCGGACGATTCGAATGGAAGACCTTCTATTCCGCCCTGACCGAGACCGGTCGCACCAGCGCCATGATCCTGTTCATCGTCGTGGGTGCAACGGCCTTCACAGGTGTCTTCAACATCACCGGCGGCCTTCGCGCCAGCCAGGACCTGATCCGCGGGCTGGCCGACGATCCCTATACGCTGATCGCAGTGATGCTGTTGGTCGTCTTCATCCTGGGGATGTTTCTGGACTGGACGGGCATCGTGCTGCTGTCCTTCCCGATCTTCCTGCCGCTGGTGGGCGAGATGGGAATCGATCCCCTGTGGTTCGTCGTCCTGATGGCGGTCGTGCTTCAGACCAGCTTCCTGTCACCGCCCTTCGGATACGCGCTATTTTACATGCGCGCCATCGCCCCGCCCGAGATCAAGACCGCCGACATCATCATGGGCGTCCTGCCCTTCATCGGGCTGGTCCTCTTGATGTGCGTGATGATGATCCTGTTCCCGGCGCTGGTCACCTGGTTGCCTGCCGTCCTGTACGGCTGAGAATTTTCACCCTGAGGAGGATAACATGAAACACCTGCTGACCACGGCCGCCCTTGCGCTGACCGTCGCCACCCCGGCCCTGTCCGAAAACTGGACGATGACCACGACCTGGCCTTCCAGCCTCGAATTGATCGAGCTGGACAAGCATTGGGTCGAACTGGCCAACAAGCTGGTCGACGACGACAAGCTGACCATCGAATTCTTCGACGGCGGCAGCCTGGTTCCGGCGGGTGAGGTCTTCGGCGCCGTCGAATCGAACACCATCCAGGCGGGCGGCGATTGGCCGGGCTATTGGGCGGGCCGCGACAGCGCCTTTTCGCCCCTTGCCACCACGGCAAGCCTGTTTAACGCCGTCGATTACGTGAACTGGATCCAGGAATGGGGCGGCAAGGACCTCTATAACGAGGTCTATGGCAAGTTCGGCATGGTCTATCTGCCCTATGGCGTGACCAACAACGAATCGGGCTTCCGCACCGTCAGCCAGCCGATCCGCACGCTGGACGACCTGCAGGGCCTGCGCCTGCGCCTGTCGGGGCTGGAACAGGGCAAGCTGCTGGAGAAGCTGGGCGGCAACCAGGTCAGCATGGCCGGCGGAGAGATCTATCAGTCGCTGGAACGCGGCGTGATCGACGGGGCCGAATTCTCGACCCCGAACGTCGATTTCTCGGGCGGCTTCCAGCAGGTGACGAAATACTGGTCGACGCCGGGCTGGCACCAGTCGTCCTCGATCTTCGGCGTGATGATCAACAAGGGCGCATGGGACGCGCTGGACGACGAAACGCGCGAGCGTCTGGAAATCGCGGCCGACGCCACGCTTCTGTGGTCGCTGGCCTTCACCGAAAAGCGCGCGACCGAAGCCTATGCCCAGTTCCAGGAGGCCGGGACCGAGATCACGCGCTTGGACGACGCCGCGCTGGAGCAGGTCCAGAAGATGGCCAATGAGACCATCACCGAGGTCGCCTGCGAAAACCCGCTCTCGGCCAAGGTCTATGCCAGCCAGCTGTCCTACCTGCAGGACTATGGCAGCTGGCGCGAAGCCTCGGCGCCCTTCAACCTGGGCCGCACCCCGAACGGCCCCGACCTGGCCGAGATCCAGGCCTGCGCCGAGTGATCTGACGCCCGTTCAAACATGGCCAAGTATCGGGCGGGGAACAGTTTCCCCGCCCTTCTCGTTGACAGGGGACGCAAACAGACCCATCCTTCCCCCCAATCCAAGAGGACTGACCATGGGCTACAAGACTCTGACCCGCATGGACCTGGCCGAGGCGGTATTCCGCGAAGTCGGATTGTCACGGCACGAATCGGCGCAATTGGTCGAAAGCGTGCTGGACCACATCTCGGACGCGCTGGTGCGCGGCGAGCAGGTCAAGATCTCGTCTTTCGGGACCTTCTCGGTCCGCGACAAGAACGAACGCATCGGTCGCAACCCCAAGACCGGGGAAGAGGTGCCGATCACGCCGCGCAGGGTCTTGTCCTTCCGGCCGTCGCATCTGATGAAGGACCGCGTGGCCGAGGGCAACAAGCGATAGGATCTGACCGACAAGATGGCGAAAAGCGCAGAGGCATTCCGATCGATCGGCGAGGTCGCCAAGCTGGTCGGCGTGGCGCCCCATGTCCTGCGCTATTGGGAAACGCAGTTCACCCTGCTGCGCCCGATGAAACGGGGTGACGGGCGACGCTATTATCGCCCTGCCGACATCGCGCTGGCGGCCGGCATCTGCGAATTGCTGCGCGACCAAGGCCTGACGATTCGCGGGGCCCGCAAGCGGATCAGCGACGACAAGGGACAGGCGGTCCGGTCGCTTGGAACATCCCGCCTGCTGCGTCTGCGCGAACCCATGTCGCCCCCTGTCACCGTCGACTGGCTGACCCGCCTGACCGATCTGGGCCGCAGATTGCGCCATATTGCCCCCCGCGACGCCCGCTGGCAGGCCGCCCGCCCCGCCGCCATGCGCCTTGCGCGGGTCATGACACGGAATTCGTGACAGGTCGTTGCGATTTCGCGAAGATTTCCGCCTTGGGGGCCTTGTGCATCCCTGCCGGATCGCACTATACGAAGCGCGTCGGGCCGTGGCGCAGCCTGGTTAGCGCGTCCGTCTGGGGGACGGAAGGCCGCGAGTTCGAATCTCGCCGGCCCGACCATTCCGAAAACGCCCATTCTCATCCGAGAGTGGGCGTTTCCCTTATCTAGCCCTGCGATCAGGAGAAGCCTTGGATGAACGGTGTCCTTCCCGACAGTGAGATCCAGCAGCTGATCGCATCCGGCGTCATCAGCGCCGATGCCCCGATCATTCCCGAACAGATTCAGCCCGCCTCGCTTGACCTACGGCTTGGGCAGACGGCCTATCGCCTGCGTGCCAGCTTCCTAGCCGGGCGCGGCAAGCGTATTGCGGACCGGCTGGACGATCTGCAGATGCACCAGATGGACCTGACCGGCGGCGCCGTGTTGGAACGCGGCTGCGTCTATCTTGTGCCGCTGCAGGAACGCATCGCCCTGCCGCATGGGCTGACGGCGGTGGCGAATGCAAAATCCTCGACCGGGCGGCTGGATCTGCTGACGCGGCTGGTGACCGACGACGGCACCGAATTCGACCGCCTGCCCGAGGGCTATGACGGCCCCCTCTATGCCGAGATCTGCCCGCGCAGCTTCTCGGTCCTCGTGCGTCCCGGCATGAGGCTGAATCAGCTGCGCCTGCGCCGTGGACAGGCGGTGCTGAACGACGACCAGCTGCGCGACCTGCATGACGATCAGCCCTTGGTGGGCGACGGTCAGCCGCTGATCGATCAGGGCTTGGGTTTCTCGGTCGATCTGCGCCCCGCGACGGGCGATCTGGTCGGCTATCGTGCACGCCCCCACAGCGGCGTCATCGACCTGGACCGCATCGGCGAATACCCGGCATCCGAGTTCTGGGACGAACTTCACAGCACCGAAGGCCGCCTGATCCTGGACCCCGGCGCCTTCTATATCCTGGTCAGCCGCGAATCGGTGGCAATTCCCGCCGATTACGCCGCCGAGATGGCCCCCTATCTGGCGATGGTCGGCGAATTCCGGGTGCACTACGCAGGCTTCTTCGATCCGGGCTTCGGTATCGGCGACACGGGCACCGGCGCGCGCGGCGTGCTGGAGGTCCGCTGCCACGAGGCCCCCTTCGTGCTGGAACACGGGCAAGTCGTCGGGCGCCTTGTCTATGAACGCATGGCAACCCGCCCCGAACGCCTTTACGGCGAGGGGATCAAGTCGAACTATCAGGGTCAGGGCCTTAAGCTGGCCAAGCAGTTCCGTTAAAGCGGGCCGGTCTGCCACAGGCGGACCTTCAACCCGCCATGTGCCACGATGGGCCCTGCGGGCTTGAAGGGCAGACCCGTCGCCTTGGCCAAGCCAGCCTCGCTCGTGACGATGCCAATGCGCCAGCCTTGGAAGCGGCTGCGGAAAACCTCGCCCATGGTGGCGTGCAGACCGAACAGCGGCCCCTTGTTGCCGATCCGCGCGCCATAGGGCGGGTTCAGGATGACGATGCCCGGTTCGCAATCGGGGCGCTGCAGATCGGCTATCTGGCAAGCCTCGAAGGTGATCAGGTCATCGACGCCGGCGCGTTCGGCATTGGCGCGGCTCATCCGGATGGCGCCGGGGTCGCGGTCGAACCCCAGGAAACTGGCTTTGAAGGGGCGGCGGGCGACTTGCGCCTTCATCCGGTCCCATGCATCGGGGTCGTGGTTGGCCAACCCTTCGAAGGCGAAGCTGCGGCTGCGACCAGGGGCCAGGCCTGCGGCAATCTCGGCGGCCTCCAGCAGGAAGGTGCCCGACCCGCACATAGGGTCCAGCACCGATTGCGTGCCGTCAAAGCCCATCTCGGACAGGAACATCGCGGCCATGGTCTCGCGCATGGGAGCCTTGGCGACGGCGACCTTGTGGCCGCGCTTGTGCAGCGATTCGCCTGTCGTATCGATGCTGAAGGTGACCAGATCATCCTCGATCCTGGTCTTGATCGTCATCGGCGCGTCGGCGGCGATGGGGGCGCCCAGTTCTTCGGTGATGGCGCGTTCGATCCGCTGCGTCGCCGCACCCGCGTGATAGATCTTCGAGGCCTTGCAGACGGCCTCGACCTTCACGGGCTGATCGGGGCGCAGGATCTCGGCCCAGGGGAACTTGCGGGCGCGCTTGTCCAGCTGCGCCAGATGCATGGCGCGGAACCCGCCGATGCGCGCCAACACGCGGGTCGCACCGCGCAACATCAGGTTGGCGCGGCGGATATCGCTCCAACCGCCCTGGATGGTCACGCCGCCCGGCTGGATCACCGGCTGCCAGCCCAAGGCGGCGGCTTCGGCTGCCAAGGGGGCTTCAAGTCCCGGTGTCGCCACCAGGAAGATATCGAAATGATTGTCGCTCATGCCCGCAGCCCTAGCGCGGGTCGCGGGGAAAGCAAAGCCTCAGCGGCGCGTCATGCGGCCGAGGGTCTTCATCCGCTTGGCGATATCCTTGGTCTGCTGGTTCGGGCGCTGTCGCTTGCCGCCCGCATTCTGGGCATTACCCTTGCGGGAAAGGGTATCGACACCCTTGTTGATGCCCCAGTTCATCGCCCTGCGTGCGATCAGCTTGGTAAACATGTTGATCAGCATGTTCATGTTCATTGGCGCGCCCCTTCATTCATCCTCGAACAGATCCTCGGGGGGATCCACCGGATCAATATCGTCATCCCCACCGTCCCGGGCAAGGGGCATGGAGAGCCCTTCGGCGGGCGGACGCGAATCCAGCAGGCCGGCGGCCCGCAATTCCGACAGGCCGGGCAGATCGCGCGAGGATTCCAGTCCGAAGTGGTCCAAAAAGCCGTCGGTGACGACGAAGGTGGCGGGACGGCCCGGCGACATGCGGCGGCGGCCCATGCGGACCCATTCCATCTCGATCAGCTGGTCCAGCGTGCCGCGGCTGACGGCGACGCCGCGGATCTCCTCGATCTCGGCGCGGGTGACGGGCTGGTGATAGGCGATGATGGCCAGCGTCTCGATGGCGGCGCGCGACAGGCGGCGGGTATCGACGGTCTCGGTCTGCAACAGGAAGGACAGATCGGGCGCGGTGCGGAAGGCATATCCGTCGCCCAAGCGTTCGACCACGACCCCCCGCCCCTGATAGGTCCGGCGCAGGGCGGCCACTGCCTCGGCCGGATCGCAGCCTTGCGGCATGCGGGCGATCAGGTCGCGCATGGTGACGGGGGCGGTCGCCGCGAAGAGGATCGCCTCGACCATACGTTCCTGCTGATCCATGGGGGGCGGCGGGAAATCAGGGCTCATGGGGTCTCTGGCGATAGCTGATGGGGGCGAAGGTCTCGGCCTGCCGTATCTCCAGCCGGCCCTGGCGCGCAAGCTCCAACGAGGCCGCGAAGGTGGCCGCCGTCGCGCTGCGCCTGCGCGGGGTGTCGGCCTCCCACCCCTGGGGCAGAAAGACCGACAGATCGGTCCATTCCCCCGCAAAGCCGATCATCTTGCGCAACCGGTCCAGCGCCTGCTCCATCGTGAAGATGTCCTTGCGGTCGAAGGCATAGGGGCGGAATTCGTCGCGTGTCTTCAGCCGCGCATAGGCGCGCATCAGGTCGATCAGGCTGGCGGTATAATGCGTACGCCTTGTGCGGGCGACCTTGTCGGGCGCACCCCGGGCAAAGCGGCTGATGCCAAGGCGATCGCGACCCATCAGCTGCTCCGCCACCTGACGCATGGCGGACAGGCGTTCCAGCTGGAAGGCCAGATGATCGGCCATCTCCTCGGCCGAGGGGCCGTCATCCTGCGGGTCGGGGGGCAGCAGCAGCCGCGATTTCAGAAAGGCCAGCCAGGCGGCCATGACAAGGTAATCCGCCGCCAGTTCGATCCGCAGTCTGCGGGCCTTTTCGACGAAGGCCAGATATTGCTCGGCCAGTTCAAGGACCGAGATGGTCATCAGGTCGACCTTCTGCGACCGCGCCATGGTCAGCAGCAGGTCCAGCGGGCCTTCATAGCCGTCCACATCGACAATCAAGGCCTCATCCGCGCGACGTTGGGCCACGGCGTCCGGCCCGTCGGGAACAGGGGTCAGATAGGGCACATCTGCGGGTTGCTTGGGCACGAAGCCTCCTGTTTGCGGGTGCAGGGTCCGGCCTGCACCCCGGCCTGTCAAGCAGGCGTGCCGGTCAGCGCGCGCCATTCGGCCATCAGGGCCTCGATGTCGGCGTCCTGCGGGGCGTGGCGGCGGGCCAATGCGGCCTCGGCACGGCGCAGGGCATCGGGCGTCATCGCGCCCGCGGCCTGCACCACAGGCTCCATATCCGCGATCGAACCATTGCAATGCAGCACGATATCACAGCCCGCCGCGATGGATTGCGCGGCACGTTCGGCCTGTGTCCCCGACAGCGCGTTCATGGTGATGTCGTCGGTCATCAGCAAGCCGTCGAAGCCGATATGGTCGCGGATCAGGCCGATCATCCGGCGCGATGCCGTGGCGGGCGCATCATCCAGATCGGTAAAGCGGATATGCGCGGTCATGCCCATCGGCAGGTCGGCCAGATCGCGGAAGGGCGCGAAATCGAGGCTGTCCAGATCCGCCTCGGCCGCCGTGACGGTCGGCAGGTCGTGATGGCTGTCGGCGATGGCGCGACCGTGGCCGGGCATATGCTTGACCACCGGCAGAACGCCCGCGGCCAGCATTCCGTCCGCCGCTGCCCGTCCCAGTTCCGCCACGCGCGCCGGATCGGTGCCAAAGCAGCGGTTGCGCAGGAAGGGATGCGTGTCGGCCTGCGCCACATCCAGCGTCGGCGCGCAGTTGCTGTCGATGCCCACCGCGCGCAATTCCTGCCCGATCAGGTGATAGCGCAGCCATATGGCCCGCACCCCTGCCCTGGCCTGATCCAGCGGCGCGGGCCAATCCATCCAATGCGGGCCACGCAGACGCTGCACGCGACCGCCTTCCTGATCGACGGTGATGACGGCATCGCGGCCTACCGCATCGCGCAGATCGCCGGTCAGGCGGCGCAGCTGGTCGGGGTTATCGACATTGCGCCCGAAGAGGATAAATCCCCAAGGGTCGGCATCGCGGAAAAAACCGGCCTCGTCGGGCGTCAGAGACGTCCCGGCGATGCCGCCCAGAATCGTGGCATTATGGGTCATGCGGTCGCGATCACCCGCCCAGGGCCAGGCAGTCGGTCCCCGAGGATTTCAGCGCCGAACAGAACTGCCGCGCCTCGCTGAGCGAACCGAAGCCCGCGACGCGCAAGCGCCAGAAGCTGCGCCCGTTGCTGTCGTGCTGCTGGATCACGGGCGACTTGCCCGAGAACAGCGAGGAATTCTTGCCCGACAGGCGCGCCCATTGGTTTTCGGCAATCGCGCTGCTGTCGAAGGCACCGACCTGAACGACCGGACCGCTGGCCGAGCTGGCGATGGCGGTTGCCGGCTTGTCAGCGGGCGTTTCGGCAGGTGCGGGCTTGGCCTCGGCCTGCTGGGCGACGGCTGCGGCGGGGGCTGCCGATGCGACGCGGGTCACACGGGGACGCGGGGCGGGACGGGTCGAGGCGACCAGCACGCCGGGGTTCGCCTCGGCCTGTGCCTGAGCCAGCGCCTCGGCGATGGCATCGGCTTGGGTCGGGACGCCGTTTTCATCGGTCACGACACCGGTGACGGCGCCTTCGCTGGCGGGGGCGTCGATGATGGCGGCCTCGGCCACGGCCTGGTCGGCCAAGGCACGCTCGGCCTCGGCTGCGGCCTTGGCGGCGGCTTCGCTGTCTGAAAGCGGAACGATGGGATCGCCCGCGAAGGTCAGCGGCGTTTCCGAGGTGTTCGAGGGTTCGCGCGCCGTGGCGCCCAATTCGCCCATGGCGACATCGTCATCGGCCAGATCGGTCCCGCCGGGCGCGATGGCGACCTCTTGCGCGGGGGTCGCGGTATTTCCGCCGGCAACCGTGTTCACGGCCAGACCGGTGTGGTTGGTCAGCTGTCCGCCCGGCTCGTCCGGGGTGGTGCGGGCCTCGCCCTGAACGGCGCGAATGACCGGCACGCCCGAGACGTCGCGCGACACCAGCTGCCAGCCCCAAGCCAGCAGGCCGACCATCAGCCCGACCGAGGCGACGGCACCGACGTAATGGGTCAGCCGCGCCAGCCGGACCTGCAGCCCGTCGCCCGCCACGGATGCGCCGTGCCGGGGATCGGCCTGGGTCTGGGCATCGTCCCATCCCTGCTGGTCATACTGGAATTCGCGCTTCACCTTGTGACGCGAGAACACATAGCCGCCTTCGCGGAAATCCATCACTGCCATGTCTGTCTGCCTGCCTGCCGGTTGTTCCGGATTAACGTTGTGACTGCTCTAGCACGTCCCGCAGCGGCACCGTTCGTCAGCGCATTTCTTCTGCAGGAGCAACGCCAAGAATACCCAGACCGCATGAAATAACAACGCCAACCGCCCGAACCAGTGCAATTTTTCCTTGGCTGGTTGCAGCATCGCCATCCTGCACGAAGCGCAAGGAATGGTCATCATTCCCACGATTCCAAAGGGAATGCAGGTCGGATGCGATCTCATAAAGGAAGAAGGCGACGCGATGGGGCTCATGCGCGCGGGCGGCGTGTTCGACCAGGCGCGGCCATTCGGCGACCTTGCGGGCCAGTTCCAGTTCCGCAGGATGGGCCAGAACCGACAGATCGGCGGCGGCCAGGGCAGAATCGCTGACGTCGATTCCCGCCTCGGCGGCGCGGCGCAGGACCGAATTCACCCGTGCACTGGCGTATTGGACATACCAGACCGGGTTGTCCTTGGACTGTTCCAGCACCTTGGCGAAATCGAAGTCCAGCGCTGCGTCGTTCTTGCGCGTCAGCATGATGAAGCGGGTGACGTCTGCGCCCGCTTCCTCGACCACGTCGCGCAGGGTCACGAAGGTGCCGGCGCGCTTGGACATCTTGAACGGCTCGCCGTTCTTATAGAGCTTCACCAGCTGGATCAGCTTGACGTCCAAGGGCACGCGACCGTTCGACAAGGCCTTCACGGCGGCGTTCATGCGCTTGACGTAACCGCCGTGATCGGCGCCGAAGACGTCGATCAGCTGGTCGAAGCCGCGGTCGATCTTGTCCCAGTGATAGGCGATGTCGGGTGCGAAATAGGTCCAGGCCCCGTCCGATTTCTGGATCGGGCGATCCACGTCGTCGCCATGGGCGGACGAGCGGAACAGCAGCTGTTCGCGGGCCTCCCAATCCTCGGGCAGCTTGCCCTTGGGGGGTTCCAGCACGCCGCGATAGATCAGGCCCTGGCTTTCCAGCCGCGCGATGGCATCCTCGATCCGGCCGGTGCCGTAAAGCGCCTTTTCGCTGGAATAGACGTCCATCTGCACGCCGAGGGCTGCCAGATCCTCGCGGATCATCGCCATCATGGCCTGGGTGGCGAATTCGCGGATGTCCTGCAGCCATTCGTCCTCGGGGCGGTCCAGCAGGCTGTCGCCGTATTTTTCCTTCAGCGCCTCGCCGACGGGGATCAGGTAGTCGCCGGGATAGAGACCCTCGCGGATCTCGGGCTCCAGCCCGTTCGCCTCGCGGTAGCGTTCGAAGGCCGAACGCGCCAGCACGTCGACCTGAGCGCCACCGTCGTTGATGTAATATTCCCGCGTCACGTCATGGCCCGAGAAATCCAGCAGCCGCGCCAGCGCATCGCCGAAGACCGCGCCCCGGACGTGGCCCACATGCATGGGGCCCGTAGGGTTGGCGCTGACGAATTCGACGTTGATCTTCAGGTTCGCGCCCATGTCCGAGCGTCCGAAATCCGCACCCTTGGTCAGGGCCGAGGCGACGACGCACTGCCAGACGGCGGGCGACAGGCGCAGGTTCAGGAAGCCCGGGCCCGCGACCTCGGCCGCAGCGATGCGCGGATCGGTCAGGCGGGCGGCCAGCTTTTCGGCAATGTCGCGCGGCTTCATGCCCGCGGGCTTGGCCAGCACCATGGCCGCGTTGGTCGCCATGTCGCCATGCGCCGGATCGCGCGGAGGTTCGACCGTGACGTTGCCGTAATCGAGGCCCTGGGGCAGTTCGCCAGCCCCGGCCATCTGGTCAAGCGCCTCGACGACGACGCCGCGAAGATCGGTGAATAGGTTCATCATAAGCTTCCTGATTGATCCCTGCGGGTTAACGCCACAGATCGGGTAAGGTCAACCGAAAGCCCCGTGACGCAAGCCTCAGGTGCCCTTTTCCTTCTTTTCGCGCTGCTCCTTGGCCACGTCGCCAGCCTCTTCGGCCAGGGCCTGGGCCGCGGCATCGCGCGCGGCCGACAGCTCGGGCGGCAGGAAGGCGGTAACCCAATCGCCCGCCTGCGCACCCACCGGCTGGTCCGGCCCGATGAAGCGCAACCCGCTGGATTTCGACACCACGACGAAAGGCTCGGCGCCGGGGCGTTCGGCCTCCCATGCCTCCAGGTCGTATTCCTCGGTCAGGCGGGTGCTGCGCAAGCTCCAACCTTCGGCAAGGCGCTGGTTCACGTCCTCGAAGGTCAGCTTGCCGTTGACGCGCTGGCCGCCCAGCTGCGCGGGCAGCGCGTGGCGGGAGTTGTCCTTGATGCGGCTCAGTTGCCAGATGGCGTCGCGGCCCATTTCCGGCCCCAGATCGGTGGCCACCAAGGTGTTGTAGGCGTCATTGTCCGAAGCCGTCAGCACCGAAGGATAGGCGATGAATTCGACCTGATGCTCGGCAGCCTCACCCAGGATATCGCCATAGAAGGTGGTGATCCCCGCGTGACGGGCCTTGGTCAGATGCTGGCGGTTGGTATCGGCGATCAGGGTTTTCACCCCGGCCTTCTCCAGCGCCTGTGACAGGGCGACCGCAAAGGGCGATCCGCCGACGATCAGCAGGCCGGGGCTTTCGGCGCCCGACAGATCCATGCGCCGCGCCAGCGGTGCGAGCGTGAACCCGTGAATGATGACGGTCGCCAGCACGATGATGAACGAGAGGGGCGCAAGCAGGCCGCCATCCTCGATGCCCGCCGCGACAAGCTGGTCGCCGAACAGCCCCGAGATCGCGACCATCACCACGCCGCGCGGGCCGGTCAGCGCGATCAGCCAGCGCTCTTTCATGGGAAGGTTGCTGCCGATCAGCGGCAACAGCACCTGCAGCGGACGCACCAGCGCCACGGTCAGGATGACGAACAGCGCCGCCCGCCACGTCAGCTGCGTCAGCGTCGAGAAATCGAGCGAGGCCGCCATCAGCACGAAGACGCCCGAGACCAGCAGGATCGTCGCATGTTCCTTGAAGCGGTGCAGTTCGGTATAGGAGGAGAGGTTCGCATTCGCCAGGAACATGCCCATGATGGTCACGGCCAGCAGGCCCGATTCATGCAGGATGCTGTCCGAGACCGCGAAGATCGCGATGACGGTGACGAAAAGCACCGGCACCTTCATGTATTCGGGCACCCATGCGCGGCGGAAGGCGATCTCCATCCCCTTGCCCGAGGCAAGACCCGCGATGATGGCAAAGCCGATGCCCGATCCCAGGACCCAGATCGCCTCGCCCGCCGAAAGGCCGGTTTCCAGCACCATGACCAGTTCCAGCACCAAGACGGCGATCAGCGCCCCAAGCGGGTCGTTGATGATGGCCTCCCATTGCAGCACCTGCGCGGGGCGCGCGCGCAGCCGCGCCTGCCGCAGCATGGGCGCGATGACGGTGGGACCGGTCACGACCATGACGCCGCCGAAGACCGCCGCCGATTGCCACGACAGGCCGACCGCCAGCCACAGGACCAGCGTGGACAGCAGCCAGCCAAGCGGCGCGCCCAGATAGACAAGACGCCGCACCGGCCCCTTGGCATCGCGCAGTCGGTGGTATTCCAGTGTCAGCCCGCCCTCGAACAGGATGATGGCGACGGCGACGCTGATCAGCGGCTTGTAGATGGGGCCAAGGTCGCGGTCGGGCAGGAACAGTCCCATGACGGGGCCGACCAGCAGGCCGATCCCCAGCATCAGCACGATCGCGGGCAGGCGGAACCGCCATGCCACCCATTGCGCACCCACGCCAAGGACGCCCACAAGCGCCACCACCTGCACAGGGCTAAGCACCTGCATCACACCACTGTCCATTGCCGCCCTTTCGCGTTGGTTCCGTTCCAAAGCCCTGAATAGCATCGGGGGTTCCGAACGTCTGCCATCTTAGGGATAGATTGACGTGGCAGCGGCTTTGGTCTAGGCGATGCGGGCCTGCATCCGGCAGGCAAGAAGGCGGGGCGTCCGAAATTGCGTCCCAACTTTGCCGCGCTTGCGCCATTCAGGCGCGCGGCATGGAACGCATCGCGCCACGGATGGCGTGGCCAATGGAAAGCCCCCTATGACAAAATTCTCTGATCTGAAGCTTGATCCCAAAGTGCTGAAGGCCGTGACCGAGGCCGGCTATGAAAGCCCGACGCCCATTCAGCAGGGCGCGATTCCGCCCGCGCTGGAAGGCCGCGACGTGCTGGGGATCGCGCAGACGGGGACCGGCAAGACCGCCAGCTTCACGCTGCCGATGATCACCATGCTGGGCCGTGGCCGCGCCCGCGCGCGCATGCCGCGCAGCCTTGTGCTGTGCCCGACGCGCGAACTGGCAGCCCAGGTGGCCGAGAACTTCGATACCTATGCAAAGCACACCCGCCTGACCAAGGCGCTGCTGATCGGCGGTGTCAGCTTCGGTGAACAGGACAAGCTGATCGACCGCGGCGTGGACGTGCTGATCGCCACCCCCGGTCGCCTGCTGGACCATTTCGAACGCGGCAAGCTGCTGCTGACCGGCGTGCAGATCATGGTCGTGGACGAGGCCGACCGCATGCTGGACATGGGCTTCATCCCCGATATCGAACGCATCTTCCAGCTGACGCCCTTCACCCGTCAGACGCTGTTCTTCAGCGCCACCATGGCCCCCGAGATCGAGCGCATCACCAACACCTTCCTGCACGCGCCCGAACGCATCGAGATCGCGCGCCAGTCCAGCGCCAGCGAGACCATCACGCAGCGCCTGATCGAACTGACGCCCGCCCGCCGCGATACCGCCGCCAAGCAGAAGCGCGACCTGCTGCGCACCTTGATCGAGGCCGAGGGCGAAGGCCTGAAGAACGCGATCATCTTCTGCAACCGCAAGACGGACGTGGACATCGTCGCCAAGTCGCTGGCCAAATATGGCTATGATGCGGCGCCCATCCACGGCGACTTGGAACAGAGCCAGCGCACCCGCACGCTGGAATCCTTCCGCGACGGCAAGCTGCGCCTGCTGGTGGCATCCGATGTCGCGGCCCGCGGCTTGGACATTCCCGCCGTCAGCCATGTCTTCAACTATGATCTGCCCACCCATGCCGAGGATTACGTCCACCGCATCGGCCGCACCGGTCGCGCAGGGCGTCTCGGGACCGCGATCAGCATCTCGACCCCCTCGGACGAGAAATACCTGACCGCGATTGAATCGCTGCTGAAGACCAGCCTGCCGCGGGGCGAAACCCCCGGCGCGGCGGCTCCGAAGGCCGCCGATCCCGCCGAGACCGGCCCCGAGGAGCGCAAGCCCGCCAGCCGCCAGCGCAGCCGTCGCGGCAAGCGTGACGACAGCGAACAGAAGTCCGAAAGAACGCCCGAGGCGACTGCCGCGCCCCGCCCCGCCGAAACCCCCACGCCAGAAGCCGTCAAACCCGAGGTTGCCATGCCCGAGGCCGTCGATCAGCCCCGCAAGGAAAGCCAGCCGCGACAGGACGCCCGTCCCGCCGCCGAACCTGCCCGCCGCGATGACAACCGTCGCGACAGCAACCGCCGCGACAACGGCAACCGCGAAGGGCGCCGGGGCGGCAACGACGGCAACCGCGGTCAGCAGATCGTCGGCATGGGCGACCACGTCCCGCGCTTCATGACGGTCGAGCTGCGCATCTCGCCCATGCCCGAGGAACGCGAGGAACGCCCCGAGGAGACTCCAAAGGCCCAGCCCGAGGCTGCAACCCCCGAGCAGAAGCCCAAGCGCACCCGTAGCCGCCGCAAATCGGCCGCCGAAAAGGCAGCCGAGGCTGCAGCCACCGAGGAATCGGCGCCCGAAGCCCCCGCAGCCGAGGCACCCGCTGCTTCGCAGGACGCAGCCCCCGCTGCCCCGACGGGCGAAGAAGCCGAGGCCCCTGCCAAGCCCAAGCGCACCCGGACCCGCAAGAAGGCCGAGCCTGCCGCCGAAGCACCGGCCGAACCCCAGACCGAGGCCGAGCCTGCCGCCGAAAAGCCCAAGCGCACCCGGACCCGCAAGCCCGCGGCCAAGACCGCGCCCGAGGCAGAGACCGCAGCCGAGGAGGCCCCCAAGCCCAAGCGGACCCGCCGTAAGAAGGCTGACGACGCCCCCGAGGAAGCCGCGGCCGAAAAGCCCAAGCGCACCCGTCGCAAGAAGGCCGATGTCGAGGCGACCGCCGAGGCCTCTGCCGGGGACACGACCTCCGACGCCTGATGACCCCGCGTCGATCCGGCCAGATTCCGCCACGCCTGCATCGCAGGGGCCGACCGCCCCTGCGACAGCTGTGGCCCGATCTGCTGCTGGGCGCGATCGCCGCCTTGGGCCTTGCGCCCTTCGGCATCTGGGCGGCGACGCCCATCGCATTCTCGATCCTGATCTGGCGGCTGGCGCGAGGGCGACCGGCCGCCGTTTTCTGGCACGCTCTGGCCGCCGGCTTCGGCTGGTTCGCCTTGGCGCTGTTCTGGATCGTGGAGCCGTTCCTGGTCGAGCCCGAGGTCTATGGCTGGATGGCCCCCTTCGCGCTGGTGCTGATGGCACTGGGCGGGGCCCTGTTCTGGGCTTTGCCCGCATGGCTGGCGGCGATCTGGTCGCGCAGTTGGCGTTGGCAGGCGGTGGGCATCGCCTGCGCGCTGGCGCTGTCGGATTGGCTGCGCGGATGGATCTTCACCGGCTTTCCCTGGGCGCTGATCGGCCATGCCTGGATCGACACCCACGTGGCTCAGATTGCGGCCTGGGGCGGCGCCTTGGGCCTTTCCACGCTGACGCTGGCCATGGCCACCCTGCCCGCGCTGCTGTGGCGTCCCGCGTGGCACCGGCTGGCGGCGCATCTGCCCGGCGCGGTCGCGGTCATCCTGACCATCGGGGCGGCTTGGGCCTTCGGCCTGTCGCGGCTGGCGGCCCCCGAGCCTGCCGATACCGATCTGACCATCCGTATCGTCCAGCCCGACGCCACCCAGCACCTGAAATGGGACCCCGAATGGTCGCAGGTCTTCTTCGAGCGCCTGCTGACTCTGTCTGCCGAACCGGGTCCGCGCGATCTGGTCGTCTGGCCCGAGACAGCCGTGAATTTCCTGCTGGAGGATGCGACGCCGATCCTGCCCGCCATATCGCAGGCGGCAGGTGCACCCCTGGCCATGGGCATCCAACGGCGCGACGGCATGCGCTATTACAACAGCCTGGCGATGGTGGAACCCGGTGGTCGGGTCGGCCAGGTCTATGACAAGTTCCACCTTGTGCCCTTCGGCGAATACATCCCTTGGGGCGATCAGCTGGCGCGTTTCGGCATCGGGGCCTTCGCGGCGCAACAGGGCAACGGCTATGCCTCGGGCCCCGGCCCGCAAGTCATCGATCAGGCGAACATCCCGCCCTTCCAGCCGTTGATCTGCTATGAGGCGATCTTCCCCCAACACCTGCGCAACCTGCCCACGCGCCCCGCATGGATCCTGCAGGCGACGAATGACGCGTGGTTCGGCAATATCTCGGGGCCGTATCAGCATCTGGCGCAGGCGCGGCTGCGGGCGATCGAAAGCGGGCTGCCGGTGGCGCGGGCCGCGAACACCGGCGTCAGCGCCATGATCGACGCCAAGGGCCGCATCCGCGACAGCTTGGGCATGCGGCAAATGGGCAAGATCGACGCGGCCCTGCCTGGCGCATTGCCCCCGACCTTCTGGATCAGGATGGGCAATGCGCCTTTGCTGGTGCTGCTGGGGGTTATGCTGCTGGCGACGCTGCGCCTGCGCCCAAGGCGGGCATAGGGGCGGACGACCGCCCCTGCCATGATCAGTCGCGGATGAAGCGACTGTCCTTGATCTGATCCCATGCCCAGACAACCTCGGACAGGCGATCCTCGTCGGAACGGTCGCCGCCGTTCATGTCGGGGTGCAGATCCTTGACCAGCGACTTGTACTTCTTGCGGATCTCGGGGCGGGTCCAGCTGTCCTTGGCTTCCAAGATGTCCAGCGCGCGACGTTCGGTGGGCGGCAGCTTGCGGGTGCTGACCTGGGCGCGGGCCTCGGGGGCGGTGCCGTTCGCGCCCAGGATCTCATGCGGATCGCTGACGCCGTGGCGGGCCCATTTCTGTTCCTCGGTGCTTTTGCGGAAGGGCTTGGTGGGCCGTTCCCAGACCGTGGCATTGTCGATGAACTGCTGGAATTCCTCCTCGGACTGACCTTGGAAGTAGTTCCAGTTGGCATTGTATTCGCGGACGTGTTCCTTGCAGAACCAGAAATAGTCGTCCAGATTCCGCGGGTTCTTGGGCGCGCGATACTGGCCGGGTTCGTCACAACCCTCGCGTTCGCACACGCGGGTCGAGGTTTCGAAGGCACCGGACATCCCTCGGCGGCCTTTGGACTTGCGCTTCTTGTCCTTGGCAGCCGAAATGTCGAAACCAAACGGGTCGTTCTTGCTCATGGTTGGGGCACCTTTGCGACTCGGAGGCGGCAGTTTATGCTATTTGACGGCACATGAAAGGGCTTGACGAAAGGTTATGCGGATGATCGCGGATGAGATGACAGAGCGGCTGCAAGGCCTGACCCCCACGCAGCTGGAAATCTTCGACGAAAGCGAAAGCCACCGCGGCCATTCGGGCTTCCGCGAAGGGGGCGAAAGCCATTTCCGCATCCGCATGGCCAGCCCGGCCTTCGCGGGTCTGACGCGGCTGCAGAAGCATCGGCTGGTCCACGACACGCTTGGCGACATCGTGCCCCGCATCCACGCCCTGGCGCTGGAGCTTGGCGAAAGCTGAGCCGTTAGCGCGCCCAGCCTTGTTGCCCTGCCGCAGCCCCCCTAGAAGCGGTGGGGGATGAGGACAAGGGACGGGGACGATGACGGCGCCCAGGGATTTCAACGACCGACTGCTGTCGCTGGCGCTGGCCCGCGTCAGCGAGGCTGCGGCCCATGGCGCGGCGCGCTTCATCGGGCGGGGTGACGAACGCGCCGCCCATCAGGCCGCAGCCACCGCCATGCACGACCAGCTGATGCAGATGGACATCAAGGGCCGCATCGTCATCGGCGAGGGCGATCCGGGCCAGACCCCGCGCCTGTTCACCGGCGAGGAGGTAGGCACCGGCAACGGCCCCGCAGTGGATATCGCGCTGGACCCGCTGGAGGGCAGCACCCTGACCGCGAAGGGCATGGCCAATGCGATGACAGTCGTCGCCATGGCGCCTGAAGGCTGCCTGCTGCAGGTGCCGCAGCTTTACATGGAAAAGCTGGCCATCGGTCCGGGCTATGCGACCGACCTGATCGGGTTGGACATGCCCCCCGCCGAACGCGTTCGCGTGCTGGCACAGGCGCGCGGCTGCGATGTCGGCGACATCACCGTCTGCATCCTGGAACGCCCCCGCCACGAAGACATGATTGCCGAACTGCGGCAGGCGGGGGCGGCGATCCGGCTGATCTCGGACGGCGACATTCCGGGCGTCATCCATGTCGCCGAACCCGAACTGACAGGCATCGACGTCTACATGGGCATCGGCGGCGCCCCCGAGGGCGTGCTGGCGGCCTCTGCGCTCAAATGCATGGGCGGGCAGATCTGGGGACGACTGGCCCTGCGCCGCGAGGATGAGCGCACGCAGGCCCGCGCCGCGGGGCTGACCCGGCCCGACCGCATCTTCGGGTTGGACGACATGGTGCGCGGCGATGTCATCTTTGCCGCGACGGGGGTGACGGACGGCCATGTCGTGACGGGCGTCCAGCGCGAGCAGGGCTTCCTGACGACCGAGACCATCCTGATGCGATCCGCCACCGGATCGGTCCGGCGCATGACCTACCGCAACCCGATGAACTAGGTTAAGGACGGGCGACTTCATTCGTTTCAAGACAAGGTGGGCGCGACGTGGCATTCCTGGGCATCGACACATCGGTCACGGGGCGGCGCTGGATCGGCCCTGCCGCCGACCTGGAACGCCGCGCAGAAGGCCTGGCGCAACAGGCCGCCCTGCCCCTGCCCGTCGCCCGCGTGCTGGCCGAACGCGCGGTCGAGCCGATGGAGGCGCAGGCCTTCCTTTCGCCCAAGCTGCGCGACCTGCTGCCCGATCCGCTGAGCCTCCGCGACATGAAGACCGCCGCCGAGCGCATCGTCCAGGCCGCAGTGGCGGGCGAACGCATCGCCATCTTTGCCGATTACGACGTCGATGGCGGCACATCCGCGGCGCTGCTGATCGACTGGCTGCACCAGCAGGGCCGCAAGGCGACGCTTTATATCCCCGACCGCATCGACGAGGGTTACGGCCCGAACGAACCCGCCATGGCGGCGCTGGCCGCGGAACACGACCTGATCATCTGCGTCGATTGCGGCACGCTCAGCCATGACGCGCTGGCGGCGGCCAAGGGCGCGCAGGTCATCGTGCTGGACCATCACCTGGGCGGCGAGACCCTGCCCCCCGCCTTGGCCGTCGTGAACCCCAACCGCGTGGACGAGGACGGCAGCCTTGGCCACCTCTGCGCGGCGGGTGTCGTCTTCCTGACGTTGGTGCAATGCGGGCGCATCCTGCGCGACAAGGGCCTGCCGCAGCCCGACCTGATGGCGATGCTGGACCTGGTGGCCTTGGCGACCGTGGCCGATGTCGCGCCGCTGGCCGGCGTTAACCGCGCCTTCGTGCGGTCGGGGCTGGCGGTCATGGCGCGGCGACAGCGGCCTGGGCTGGTGGCGCTGTCGGACATCGCCCGTCTGGACGGCCCGCCTGCGGCCTTCCACCTTGGGTTCCTGCTGGGGCCGCGCATCAATGCCGGGGGGCGCGTGGGCCGGGCCGATCTGGGCGCGCAATGCCTGGCCGCCCGCGATCCGGCGCAGGCGGCGCAGCTGGCCAAGCAGCTGGACGATCTGAACCGCGACCGCCGCGCCATCGAGGCCGCCGTCCGCACCGAGGCGCTGGCCCAGGTCGAGGCCCGCATGAACAGCCGCCTGTCATGGGCCGCCGGTCAGGGCTGGCATCCGGGCGTGGTCGGCATCGTGGCCGCCCGCGTAAAAGAGGCCACCGACCTTCCCTCGGTGGTGATCGGGGTCGAGGGCGGCATCGGCAAGGGCTCGGCCCGCTCGGTCCCCGGCGTGGATCTGGGCCGTGCGATCCAGCGGTTGGCCCGCGAAGGGCTGCTGATCAAGGGCGGCGGTCACGAAATGGCCGCCGGCCTGACCGTGGCCGAGGATCAGATCCCCGCCGCCATGGCGCGTTTGTCGGACCTGCTGGAACGCGATCTGGCGGGCCGCACGGGCGCGGGCGATCTGCGCATCTCGGGGCTGCTGGAAACGGCGGGGGCCACGCCGCAGATGTTCAAGATGCTGGAGGACGCGGGCCCCTATGGTCAGGCCGCCCCCGCCCCGCGTTTCGCCTTTGCCGATCAGGTGATCGACAGCGCCTCGACCATGGGCGACCGGCACCTGCGCCTGTCCTTCCGCACCCCCGGCGCCCCCGCGATGGAGGCCGTCGCATGGGGCGCCATGGACGGCCCGCTTGGTCCTTCGCTGATCGGGGCCAAGGGCCGCCGCTTTCACCTTGCAGGCAAGCTGGAGCTGTCGACCTGGGGCGGGCGCGAACGCCTGCGCCTGCGTCTGGACGATGCCGCCCCCGTGACCTGAAGCGACTTGGCCCGAGGCAACCCTTGGGGACGTTGCGGGTTGGGGTCACTGCGCCTAACCTGCCCGCAACATTGCCAATACCACAGGAGCCCATGATGAAACTGACCTGGCTTGGACACTCCAGCTTTCGCCTGGAAACCGGGGACGCCGTGATCCTGATCGATCCCTGGATGACCGGAAACCCCGCCTTTCCGCAGGACCAGCGCGATCAGGCCATCCAAGGCGCGACCCATATTTTGCTGACCCACGGCCATGGCGATCACAGCGGCGACGCCCTGTCCCTGGCCCGCGAATTGCAGATCCCGGTTGTGGGCATCTTCGACCTGATCAGCTTCTGGGAATCCGAACACAAGATCCCGGGCATCGGCTTCAACAAGGGCGGCACCGTCGATCTGGCGGGCGTGCAGGTGACCATGGTCAACGCCTGCCACTCCAGCTCGCTCAGCGGTCCGAACGGGCCGATCTATGCGGGGGCCGAGGCCGGCTACATGATCGCCGCCGAAGGCCATGTCATCTACCTGTCGGGCGATACCGACATCATGGCCGACATGGACTGGATGGGCGATCTGCACAAACCCGACATCGGCATCCTCTGCGCGGGTGGTCATTTCACCATGGACATGAGCCGCGCCAGCTATGCCGCCAAGCGCTATTTCAACTTCAAGACGGTGATCCCCTGCCATTACAAGACCTTCGACGCGCTGGAACAGGACGCCTCGGTGATGGTGCAGGCCCTGCCCGGCGTGCAGGTGATCGAGCCGCAGATCATGAAGGCCATCGACCTATGAGCCGCTTCCAGACGTTCGAGGCGCCCTCGGGTGGGGACGACCACCCGCAGCGCCTGTCCGACCTGCGCGGGGCCCTGCGGGAACAGGATCTGGCAGGCTTCATCGTGCCCCGTGCCGATGCGCATCAGGGCGAATATGTGGCCGATGCCGATGCCCGGCTGGCCTGGCTGACCGGCTTCACCGGAAGCGCGGGCTTTGCCATCGTCACGATGGACCGCGCGGGCGTCTTCATCGACGGGCGATACCGCGTGCAGGTGCGCAGCCAGATCGACGCCGCGCATTTCACCCCCGTTCCGTGGCCCGAAACCCGCCCCTCTGACTGGCTGCGCGAGGCACTGCCCAAGGGCGGTCGCGTGGGCTTCGATCCCTGGCTGCACACCCGCAAGGAAATCGAGGGGATGGAGCGCGCGCTTGAAGGCAGCAACATCGGCCTGATCGCCATCGCCCAGAACCCCGTCGATGCCGTCTGGCCCGATCGCCCCGCCGCCCCCATCGGGCAGGCCCGCATCCACCCTGCCGAATGGGCTGGCGAAACCGCCGCCGACAAGCGTGCCCGCCTTGCCGCCGAGTTGAAGGCCGAAGGTCAGGCTGCCGCCTTCATGTCGCTACCGGATTCGATATCCTGGATGCTGAACATCCGCGGCAGCGACGTTCCGAAGAACCCGATCGTGCAGTCCTTTGCCGTGCTGTCCGATCACGGCGATCTGGCGCTCTTCGCCGATCCCGCCAAGTTCAATGAGGCCACCCGCGCCCATCTGGGCAATCAGGTCACCATCCTGCCGCCCGAGGCGCTTTCCGCCGCGCTGACCGACCTGGAAGGCCCCGTCCGCCTTGATCCCGCCACCGCCCCCGAGGCCGCCTTCCGCATCCTCGAAGCCGCAGGCACCGAGATCGCACGCGGCCCCGACCCCGCCATCCTGCCCAAGGCCCGCAAGAACGACCCCGAGTTGGCCGGCATGCGCAAGGCCCACCACCAGGACGGCATCGCCATGGTGCGCCTGCTGTCATGGCTGGACCGTCAGCCCCCCGGCACGCTGACGGAAATCGACGTGGTCCGTCAGCTCGAGGAGTTCCGCCGTGATCAGGGCATCACCGACATCAGCTTCGACACGATCATGGGCGCAGGTCCGAACGGTGCCATCGTCCATTACCGCGTGTCCGAAGCCACCAACCGCGCGATCGCGGATGGCGAGCTGCTGCTGATCGACAGCGGTGGGCAATACGACTGCGGCACCACCGACATCACCCGCACGGTCCCCATCGGCAAGGTCGATCCCGATGCCGTGGTGCCCTTCACGGCGGTTCTGCGCGGGATGATCGCCCTCAGCCGGGCGCGCTTCCCCAAAGGCGTCTCGGGCGGTCATCTGGATGCATTGGCGCGGCAGCATCTCTGGGCGCAGGGGCTGGATTTCGACCATGGCACCGGCCACGGCGTCGGCGCGGCGCTTTGCGTCCACGAAGGCCCGATCCGCGTCAGCCGCGCCAGCGACATCGCGCTGGAGGCGGGGATGATCCTCTCGAACGAGCCCGGCTATTACCGCGAAGGCGCCTTCGGCATCCGGCTGGAGAACCTGATCGCCATCCAGCCGGTCGATGCCGAGCCGGGGCGTGATATGCTGGGGTTCGAGACGCTGACCCTCTGCCCCATCGACCGCCGTCTGATCGACGTGGCGGCATTGGCATCCGATGAACGGGATTGGCTGGACGGCTATCATGCGCAGGTGCGCGCGGCTCTCTCCGACGCCTTTAACGACACTGACCGCGCGTGGCTGGAACAGGCAACCCGCCCGCTGACTTAATGGCGCGAGGCCCGGGGGGTGCGGGGGGCGGGCAGCCCCCCGCCCGTCGCGGGACGCAATACTACAGCGCGTTCAGGATGCGCTTGGCCTCGGACTGACAGGACGTCAGCTTGTCGCGATCCTCGCCGGGGAAGAACCGGGCGCGGGTCGCGGTGGGCATCGGCGCGGGGCTGTCGATCACCACGCGCGGCCCCATGCGGGCGGTCTCGGCCTGCCACGACCGGGCCAGCGCGATCTGCGCGGCCTTCGTCGCCCCATAGGCGCCAAAGAATTTCTGCCCGCCACGCGGATCGTCGAAGAACAGCGACGTGCCGCCATTACGGCGCAGCAGAGGCTCCAGCAGGGCGATCAGGCCGCGCGTCACCTCGACGTTCATCAGCATCGACTTGGACCAGTCGCGCCCCTCGATATGGGGGGCGGGTGACATGGGGGCCGCATGAACGGCACAATGCGCCCAGAGGTCCAGACCGCCCCAACGCCCTTCGATGGCCTTCGCCATCTGCTGCATCGCGGCCGCGTCGCCGATATCCATGGGCGCCAAGGTCGCCTGCCCGCCCGCCGTGCGGATGCGGTCGTCCAGCTCCTCTAGGCCGCCCACCGTCCGGGCCACGGCCAGCACGTGATAGCCCCGCGCCGCCAGTTCCTCGGCCAAGGCCGCCCCCAGCCCGCGCGAGGCCCCCGTCACCAACGCCAGCTTGGGCGCTTTCGCCTGATCATCTTCACTCATGCCCGATCCATTGCCATCGCCGCGCCCGCCGTGCAAGCCCTTCGTTGCCGCATGAAAAAGGGGCCCGCGAACGGACCCCTTTCAAACCTTCAGCCGATCTCAGCGCTTCGAGAAATCGACGTAATCGCGCTTGTCGGAACCGACATACAGCTGGCGCGGACGACCGATCTTGTTCTGCGGATCGCCGATCATCTCTTTCCACTGGGCGATCCAGCCGACGGTGCGCGACAGCGCGAAGATCGGCGTGAACATCGAGGTCGGGAAGCCCATCGCCTCGAGGATGATGCCCGAGTAGAAGTCGACGTTCGGATACAGCTTCTTGCTGACGAAATACTCGTCCTCAAGGGCGATGCGCTCCAGCTCCTTGGCGACCTGCAGCGTCGGGTTGTCGCCCACGCCCAGCAGGTCCAGAACCTCGTCGGCCGATTCCTTCATGACCTTCGCCCGCGGGTCGAAGTTCTTGTAGACGCGGTGACCGAAGCCCATCAGGCGGAAGGGGTCTTCCTTGTCCTTCGCACGGGCGATGAACTCGGGGATGCGGTCGACGGTGCCGATCTCGCGCAGCATCTCCAGGCAGGCCTGGTTGGCGCCACCATGGGCCGGACCCCAGAGACAGGCGATGCCGGCCGCGATGCAGGCGAAGGGGTTGGCGCCCGACGACCCGGCCAGACGCACCGTCGAGGTCGAGGCGTTCTGTTCGTGATCGGCATGCAGCGTGAAGATGCGGTCCATGGCGCGTGCCAGGGCCGGGTCGACCTTGTATTTCTCGGCCGGGACCGAGAAGCACATGTTCAGGAAGTTCGAGGCGTAATCCAGCTCGTTGTCGGGATAGACGAAGGGCTGGCCGATCGAATATTTATAGGCCATCGCGGCGATCGTCGGCAGCTTGGCGATCAGGCGGATCGAGGCGACCTCGCGCTGCCAGCTGTCGCCGATGTCGGTGCTGTCGTGATAGAAGGCCGACATGGCCCCCACGACGCCGACCATCGTGGCCATCGGATGCGCGTCGCGGCGGAACCCGCGGAAGAAGTTGTGCATCTGCTCGTGCACCATCGTGTGGCGCGTGACGCGGGTGCGGAAATCCTCCATCTGCGCAGTCGTGGGCAGTTCGCCGTAGAGCAGCAGGTAGCAGACTTCCAGATAGTTCGACTGGCTGGCCAGCTGTTCGATGGGATAGCCGCGGTACCACAGCTCGCCCTTGTCGCCGTCGATGAAAGTGATGGTGCTGTCGCAGCTGGCGGTCGAGGTGAAGCCGGGGTCATAGGTGAAGACGTCGGCCTGGCCGTACAGCTTGCGGATGTCCAGCACATCCGGTCCCTGCGTCGGGCTGAGGATCGGAAGTTCGTAATCCTGATCGTTGATTCGCAGTTTGGCGCTCTTGTCTGCCATCCTGTACGTCCTTTCCGGCTAAGCCGCACGACCCGTCGTCAAAACAGGCAGGCCATGCGGACAAGTGAAAGCAGGCTTCAGCCTGCCAAATCGGTCTGGTCCTGAAGCCGGGCCAGCGTTTCGTCGCGGCCAAGCGCGATCATCATGTCGAACACACTGGGGGTTGCGCTGGTCCCTGCCAGGGCGGCCCGCAAGGGGCCGGCGATCTTGCCAAGGCCCACGCCGTGTTGTTCCGCGATCTGCTTGGCAGCCCCCTCCAGCTCGTCTCGGGTCCAGCTAGCATTCTGCACTGCGGCAGTCAATGATTTCAGCATACCACGGGATACCGAGTCCAGATTCTTGGCCGCCTTCTCGTCGACCTGGATGGGCCGCTCGACCAGTGCAAAGCGTGCCTGCGTCAGCAGCGCAGGCAGGGTTTTCGCCTTTTCCTTCAGCGCGGGCATGGCTGCCTCGATGCGCTGGTCCTGCACGGGCTTCAGCGGCTCGCCCTTCGATTCCGTAACGTAATCATGCAACGCCCGCATGACATCTTCATCGGCCATCCGACCGATGTGGAAGCCGCTGACATGCTCCAGCTTCTTGAAGTCCAGACGCGCGGGCGCACGGCCGATGCCCGACAGGTCGAACCATTCGCGGGCCTGCGCGTCGTCGAACAGCTCGTCGTCGCCATGGCTCCAACCAAGCCGCGCCAGATAGTTGCGCATGGCGGCGGGCGGATAGCCGAGCGCCGCGAATTCATGCAACCCAACCGCGCCGTGACGCTTGGAGAGCTTCTTGCCGTCCTCGCCATGGATCAGCGGAATATGGGCGAAGACCGGGCGATCCCAGCCCATCGCGTCATAGATCTGGATCTGGCGGGCGGTGTTGGTCAGGTGATCGTCGCCCCGCACGACATGGGTGACGCCCATATCGTGATCGTCCACCACCACGGCCAGCATATAGGTCGGCGTGCCGTCGCTGCGCAGCAGGACCATGTCGTCCAGCTGGTCGTTGGCCACGCGCACGTCACCCTGCACCTGATCGGCAATCACCGTCTCGCCGTCGCGGGGGGCCTTCAGGCGGATCGCATAGGGCGCATCGGGCAGATCGGTCGCGTCGCGCCACGGGCTGATGAAGGGCTGGCGGGGGTTCTCCTCGCGCCAGGCGGCGATCTCGTCGGTAGTCGAGAAGCACTTGTAGGCCGTGCCCGCCGCCAGCATCTGGTTGGCGACCTCGGCGTGGCGGTCCTTGCGTTCGAACTGGCTGACGGGTTCGCCGTCCCAGTCCAGCCCTAGCCATTCCAGGCCCTTCAGGATGGCGGCAGTGGCCTCGGGGGTGGAACGGGCGCGGTCGGTATCCTCGATCCGCAGCAGGAACTTGCCGCCCCGGCCACGGGCATAAAGCCAGTTGAACAGGGCCGTGCGCGCGCCCCCGACATGCAGATACCCGGTGGGCGAAGGGGCGAAACGGGTGACGACAGAGGGGGTATCGGACATGGGAGCCTTCGGAAAATATCGTGATGCGACACGGGCGGTCGGACGTTAACGCTTTGGTAACGGTCGCCGTGCCATCCTTGCGCGCAAGTGATAGTCAACAGGCCGCGAAAGGACAAGGATGTTGCCCCAGCAGGGCGCGGCCCCCACGAACGCCTTTCGCCCCCGCCCCGCCGCCGCCGCGCGTGCGGGGCTGTTTCCATGGGTGCCTGTGCTTTTGTCGATGGGGATCGCCCTGTGGTTCTGGCGGCCGGCGCTGCTGGGCGCGGGGCAATGGGTCGCGCTGGCCATCGTGGTCGCGGTATCGCTGGCGCTGGCGCTTTCGGCGCATCGCATCGCGGCGCGGGGCAGGATCGGCTGGCCGATGGCCGATGCGCTGCATCTTGGGGCGCTGGCGGTGATGCTGGTGGCGCTTGGGGTCGGTCTGGCGGGCTGGCGCGCGGCCCATGTTGCGGCCCCCGTGCTGGAGTGGCGATACTACGGCCCCGTCGAGGGGCGCGTGACCGAGATCGACCGATCCTCGCGCGATCGGATGCGCGTGACGCTGGATCAGGTGATCCTGCGCGACCTGTCCCCCGACCGCACGCCCGCCAAGGTGCGCCTGTCGCTGATGGACCCCAAGGCCGATCTGCCGCCCCTTGGTCAGCGGGTGATGCTGACGGGGCATCTGGGACCGCCCTCCCCGCCCGCAGCGCCGGGCAGCTTCGATTTTCGCACCTATGCCTGGTTCCAGCAGTTGGGGGCCGTCGGCTATTCCCGCACGCCGATCATGGCGGTGGCGCAGCCCGCGGGGGGCATCTGGTGGCTGCATCGGGCGCGGCTGAAGGTCAGCGCCGCCATCCGCGACCGGATCGGCGGACAGGCGGGCGGCGTGGCCTCGGCGCTGATGACCGGCGACCGGTCGGGCATTTCCGAACAGACGAACGAGGTGATGCGGGCCTCGAACCTCTATCACATCATCTCGATTTCGGGGCTGCACATGGGGATGCTGGCGGGCTTCGTCTATTCGGGGCTGCGGCTGCTGACCGTGGCGGTTCAGGGCGCTGGCATCGGGCTGGGCCGACCTTTGCACAAATGGGCCGCGGGCGGAGCCTTGGCGGCGGCCGCGGCCTATCTGTGGCTGTCGGGCGGCGGCGTGGCGACGGAACGCGCCTTCGTCATGGTCGCCGTCATGCTGGGGGCGATCCTGGCCGACAGGCGGGCGATATCCTTCCGCTCGGTCGCGCTGGCAGGAACCGTCATCCTGATCCTCACCCCCGAGGCCGTCACCGGCGCGGGTTTCCAGATGAGCTTTGCCGCCACCATTGCGCTGATCATCAGCTATGGCCCCTGGTCGCGCATCGCGCCTTGGTTCCCGTGGTGGATCAAGCCCGTCGCGATGCTGGTGGTGTCGTCGCTGGTTGCGGCGCTGGCGACCTCGCCCATCGCCGCGGCGCATTTCAACCGGATGGCGCAATACGGGCTGCTGGCGAACCTGCTGGCGGTGCCGGTGATGGGCACGCTTGTCATGCCCGCAGGCGTCATCGGCGCGGTTCTGGCGCTGGTCGGGGCCGAGGCTCCGGCGCTGTGGGTCATGGGCATCGGCACCAAGTGGATGCTGCTGGTGGCGGAATATGTCGCAGGTCTGGGCGGGTCGGTCATGGCCGTTGCCAAGCCCCCCGCCGCCGTCATCCCGATGATGGAATTCGGCGCCGTGCTGACCATCCTGTGCTGGCGCGACAAGGCCCATCGCAACATGGCGCAGACCTGCGGGCTGGCGGTGGGCATGGCGATGATGGTCGCATCCGCCGCCATCTGGGCCACCGCCCATCGCCCCCTGATCCTGATCGCCCCCGAGGGCGAGGCCGTGGGCCTTATGACCGATCAGGGGCGCGCGGTGTCGAAACCCAAGGGCGGCGCCTTCGTCATCTCATCTTGGCTGCAAGAGGATGGCGACATGGACACGCAGGAGACATCCGCCGCCCGCCCCGCATGGCAGGGCGACAAGCGGGACCGTTGGGCCGCGCTGCCCGATGGCTGGCAGCTGTGGCATCTGACCGGCAAGGGGTCCGGCGACCGTGCCCGCGATGCCTGCGAGCCCAAGCGCATCGTCGTGGTGGCTGAAAAGCCGGACCTGAAGCGCCCCGCCTGCCTGCTGTTCGATCCCGCCAGCCTGCGTCGCACGGGGGCCGTGGCGATCGACTTCAGCCAAGGGACGCCCCTCTGGCGGCAGGGCAAGATGGACCCCCTGCGCCCGCAGTGAAACGACGAACGCCCGGCCGTTTCACGGGCCGGGCGTCTGGATGTCGTGGCGGCAGGATCAGGCGACTTCGGCGAAGACTTTGCCCAGCGCCTTGTCCAGCTTCTCGAACATCTCGTCCATCTGCGGCTCGGTCATGATGAAGGGCGGGCAGAGGACGATGGACTGGCCCAAGGGGCGACAGATCAGGCCCATGTCGGTGCAGGTGTTGGCAATGCGTTCGCTGACCGAAAGCGATCCGTCGAAGGGGGTCTTGGTGGCCTTGTCCTTGACCGCCTCCAGCGCCCACATGAAGCCCACGCCGCGATATTCGCCGATGTTGGGGTTCTGGGCCAACTGGCGCAGATTATCCTCGAAACGTGGCGCCAGATTGCGGACGTTTTCGGCCAGCCCCTCGTTCTTCACCACGTCGATGGCCTTCAGCGCGACCGCGCAGCCCACCGGATGCCCCGAGGCGGTGAAGCCATGCGGGAATTCCTCGATCTTCTCGATCGCGGCCTGCAGGCGCTCGGCCAGTTCCGGCCCCAGGATCACCGCGCCCATCGGGAACAGCCCCGCCGTCAGGTTCTTCGAGCTGATGATCGCATCGGGCGTGAAGTCATAGGTCTGCGCGCCCCAGGTGTTGCCCGTGCGCCCGAAGCCGGTGATCACCTCGTCCGAGATCATGGGGATGCCGTATTTCTTCAGGATCGGCATGACCGCCTGGAAATATCCCTTCGAGGGCGGGATGACGCCGCCTGCGCCCTGCACCGGTTCGGCAAAGAAGCCCGCGATGGTGTCGGCGCCTTCCTTCTGGATCGTCTCCTCCAGTTCGCGCGCAAGGCGGGTGGTGAACTGATCCTCGGTCTCGCCCTCGGCGCCATAGCGCCAGTAATGCGGGCAGCCGACGTGGATGAAGCCCGGCAGCGGCAGGCCGAAGACCTCGTTGTAGGGCTTGCCGGTCATGCTGGCCGACACCGCCGTCACGCCGTGATAGGCGTTCCAGCGGGTGATGATCTTGCGCTTCTGCGGATTGCCTTCGGAGGCATGCATGAACCACAGCATCTTGACCATGGTGTCGTTCGCTTCCGACCCCGAGTTCGTATAGAACACCTTGCCGCTGGAAAACGGCGAGACCTCGACCAGCTTTTCCGACAGCATCACCGTCTGGTCGGACATCCGCCCGAAGAAGGCGTGATAGCCTGGAAAGCGGTCGTATTGGTCCTTGGCGGCCTGCGCCAGGCCCTTGTGGTCGAAACCCGCGACCATGTTCCACAGGCCGGAATTGGCATCCAGGTAACGGTTGCCGTTCACATCGACCACATAGGGGCCTTCGCCATGCGTCAGCACGACCGCGCCGCGCTTGTGCACGCTTGGCAGGTCGGTGAAGCCGTAAAGGGAATATTCGTCTGCGCGCGCTTCCCAGCTTTGCGGTGTCGTCATGGTGATGCTCCTCAACCGGATCTTGGGGGCAGGCTATCCGCGCCGCCCTGCGCGTTCAATGGGGCCTTTCGACAGCGACCGCCCGCACGCGGGTCGTGCTTGTCACGAGGCCTGCCGATATGCACAGTCTGCACATGACCCGAGGAGGAGACCCTATGAAACGACTGATGATGGCCGCCGCCATGATCGCCTGCGCCGCGCCGCTGGCCGCCGAGCAGACACCCACAGCCCCGCAGGAGGCGCAGGTGAACCGCATCGACATGATCCGCCCCGACGCGCCGGAACTGGCCCCCTATGGCCCCTTCCCCGTGGGCGTGAGGGCGGCGGAATTTACCGACCCCGACCGCATCGACGTCAAGGCCACCATGGCGACGGGCACGCCGCCGCGCGGTCCCCGCACCCTGCCCGCCGAGATCTGGTACCCCGCAGCCCAAGGCACCGCACCCGGCGTCGCCTATGACACCATGCTGCGCGACGGCGAAACGCAGATCCAGCTGCATGGCCGCGCCAGCCGTGACGCGACGCCCGCGGACGGCAACTTCCCCCTGCTGATCGTGTCCCACGGCTTTCCCGGCAACCGCTATCTGCTGAGCCACCTGGCCGAGAATATGGCGTCCAAGGGCTATGTCGTCGTGGCCGCCGATCATCCCGAAAGCACCTATGACGACATGGGGCCCTTCACCTCGACCCTGGTGAACCGGGCGGTGGACCAGCGCTTCCTGTTGGACAGCATGGCCGGGCTGGACGACGACATCGGGGCGATCACCGATGCCGAGAATACCGGTGTCGTCGGCTATTCCATGGGCGGCTATGGCGCGATGATCTTCGGCGGCGCGGGCCTGACGGAAACCGCCGTTCAGCGCGACCAGCCCGAACGCTTCATTCCGCCACAAAAGCTGCTGTCGCGCCTGCAGGCGGGCAGTAACGAACACGCCGATCTGGTCGATCCGCGCGTCAAGGCCGTGATCGCCATCGCCCCCTGGGGTCGCCAATACGAGTTCTGGGACGCCGAGGGCTTGGCCGGTTTCGAAAAGCCGCTGATGCTGGTTGCAGGCAGCGCCGACGACGTGTCGCAATATGACGCGATCCGCCAGATCTTCGACCAGACCACCGGCACCACGCGCCACCTGCTGACCTTCAACGATGCCAACCACAACGCCGCCGCCGCCATGCCCGCGCCGGTCGAATCATGGGAGCATTCCGAAAGCTTGGGCCGCGCGCCCTTCGACCATTACGCCGATGCGGTCTGGGACACGGTGCGGATGAACAACATCCTGCAGCATTTCGCGACGGCCTATTTCGACCTGCACCTGAAGGGCGATCAGGACAAGGCGCGCTTCCTGGATCTGACGCCAGCCTCGGACGACGGCATTCAGGCACTGGATGACAATGGCAAGCCGACTGCCGACAACACCTATTGGGCGGGCTTCCCCGATCGCAGCGCCAAGGCTCTGCGCTTCGAGACGCATCAGAAGGGCGAATGACCCGCAGGGGGGCGGCGCAACCCGATGGCATCCAATTCCGCCTGGATGCCCGACAGGGGGCCGCCCCGTACATCCGCGACCAACGCGTCGAAACGCGCCCGCAGGGCGGCCTTCTCGTCGCCCTTGCAATCGTTCCACGGGCGCCCCTGCAGGGCCATGTGCATGACGTAATAGCCGATGAAATGCGGACGCTCGCCCTGCGCCAGCAACGCGCGATAGGCCGCATCGGCCCCCATCGCCCGCAGCGTCGCCGCATCGGGGATGCCCGCCGCGATCAGCGATCCTGCCGTCGCGGGGCCGATATTCCTGATCGTGACCAGATCGCTGTCCATGCCAGCCTTCCCAAAAGCCCTGCTTTTGTGTATCAGCGCGCGAACCCCAAGGACAATGTGGCATGACCGATCAAGCCGGGACCGCAGCCGCGGCCAAGAAACTCTTCATCAAGACCTATGGCTGCCAGATGAACGTCTATGACAGCCAGCGCATGGCCGAGGCGATGGGCGCTGAGGGCTATGTCCTGACCGAGGATCAGTCGGACGCCGACATGGTCCTGCTGAACACCTGCCATATCCGCGAAAAGGCGGCCGAGAAGCTCTATTCCGACCTTGGACGTCTGAAGCCGCTGAAAGCCGCGAAACCCGACCTGAAGATCGGCGTCGCGGGCTGCGTGGCCCAGGCCGAGGGCGCCGAGATCACCCGCCGCATGCCCTTGGTCGATCTGGTCGTAGGCCCGCAGTCCTATCACCGCCTGCCCGCCATGGCGCGCGGCGAAGGTCCGAAGATCGACACCGACTTCCCGGCCGAGGACAAGTTCGACCACCTGCCCGAACGCATGGCCACCCGCCGCGCCCCCGCCGCCTTCCTGACCGTGCAGGAGGGCTGCGACAAGTTCTGCGCGTTCTGCGTCGTCCCCTATACTCGCGGGGCCGAGGTCAGCCGCCCCGTCGAACGCATCCTCTCCGAGGCGCGGGGCCTAGTCACGCGCGGCGTGCGCGAACTGACGCTTCTGGGCCAGAACGTGAATGGCTGGCACGGGGTCGGGCCCGATGGCCGCGAATGGGGCTTTGGCCGCCTGATCCGCGCCATCTCCGAGATCGAGGGCCTGGACCGCATCCGCTATACGACTAGCCATCCCAACGACATGGCCGATGACCTGATCGAGGCGCATCGCGACATCCCCGCGCTGATGCCCTATCTTCACCTGCCGGTGCAATCGGGCAGCGACCGCATCCTGAAGGCGATGAACCGCAAGCATACGGCGGACCAATACCTGCGGTTGATCGACCGTATCCGCGCCGCCCGCCCCGACATCCTGATGACCAGCGATTTTATCGTCGGCTTCCCGGGCGAGACCGATCAGGATCATGCCGACACGCTGCGACTGGTCGAACAGGTAGGCTTCGGCACGGCCTTCAGCTTCAAATACTCGCCCCGCCCCGGCACCCCCGCCTATGACCGCCCCGAGGTCGAGGCCGCCGTCGCCGATGCCCGCCTGCAGGAATTGCAGGCATTGCTGACGCGTCAACAACGCGCCGTTCAAAACGACATGGTCGGCCGCACCCTTGGTGTCCTCTTCGAGAAACAGGGCCGAGATGCGGGCCAGATGATCGGCAAGTCCGATTACCTGCATTCGGTCTTCGTTGATGCGCCGCAAGGCCAGATCGGCGATCTGGTGCAAGTGCGCATCGTCGAAAGCGCCACGAATTCACTGCGCGGCGAACTGATCAGCTAAGGCGAGGGCAGCGGGGGGTCCGGGGGACAGCAGCCCCCCGGCGTCGCGGGACGCAATCACACCCCGCGCAGGTTTCCCCACAACATCACATGCAATTGCGGCAGGACCCGGGGCCGGAACCAGCGATCCGCCGTCACCTTCTCGACCAACCACAGCAGCCTGTCCGCCACATCCTGCGCCGCGACCGGCACATCGGGGTCGACTTCGGGGTTGCCGGGCTGCAGGTAAAGCGGCAGGTCGGGATAGCGGACGGCGGCATCCTGCGCCCACGCATAGTCGCGGTCGTCGAAGATCACGATCTTCATCACGGTCTGCCCCGCGTCCCGGCCCGCCTGAACGCAGGCGTCGAAAGCCTCCCAATCCACCACCTGATCGCTGGAGGGCGGCTTGGGGCTCAGCACCAGCATGTCCAGATCCGCAAACCACGGACGCGCGACCGAGCCTTGGGTCTCGCAGGCAAAGCGGTATCCTTGGGCCTTTCCCATGGCGATCACCGGGGCGAAATCCTGGATGGCCGGGTTGCCCCCCGAGATCGAGACGGTCAGCGGCACGCCCCCCGACAGATCGCGCACCTGCTGCCAGATTTGCGCTGGCTCCATCGGAGCCCATGTGTCGCGAAAGGCGCTGTCCACGGCATGCATCGAATCGCACCAGCTGCAACGGTAATCGCAGCCGCCTGCGCGGATGAAGACGGTGGGTTCGCCGATCAGGGCACCCTCGCCCTGGATGGTGGGGCCGAAGATCTCGGCGATGCGCAGACGGGTCATGGGCGGTACTCGGCCCAGGTCTTGGGCGTCTCGCTGATCCTGACGGCGGTGGTTTCGGGCCAGCGGGCGGCGCACCAGTCGAAGAAGTGCCGCGCCATGTTCTCGGCCGTCGAGGGGCCGTCCAGCACGTCGTTCAGGTGGCGGTGATCGAAGGTCCCGTCGATGTAATCCTTCAGCGGCTTCAATTCATGGTAATCGCGCACGAAGCCGTCCGCGTTCAGATCGGCGGATGCTAGTTCGACCACGACGATGTAGTTGTGCCCATGCAGCCGCGCGCATTGATGGTCGTCCGGCAGATGCGCCAGCTGGTGCGAGGCGCTGAAGTGGAACTCTTTGCTGATCCGGTACATCACGCCCCCTCATGCGCGGCGATGGCCGCCTGCCAGTAATCGGGATCGGCGTAATCGGTGGGATCGGCCACGCCCGCCAGATGGAAGGCCTCGCGCCGTTCGACGCAGGTGCCGCAGCGTCCGCAATGCCAATCGCCGCCCTTGTAGCAGGACCATGTCTCCGCGAAGGGCGTTGCATGGCGCGCGCCCTCGGCCACGATATCGGATTTGGTCGCATGAACGAAGGGCACATGCAGGACAATATCGGCATAGCCGTCCAGTGCCGCCTTCTGCATCGCGCCGAAGGCGTCGGTGAAGGCCGGGCGGCAGTCCGGATAGATGAAGTGATCGCCCCCATGCACCGCCGCCGCGACCGCATCATCGCCATTGGCTGCCGCGATACAGAAGGCGATGGTCAGCATGATCGGGTTGCGGTTCGGGACGACGGTGATGCGCATCGTCTCCTCGGCGTAATGGCCGTCGGGGACGTCGATGTCATCGGTCAGGGCCGATCCCGACAGCGCGGCACCCAAGCCCGACAGATCGACCAGATGGAACGGCACGCCAAGGCGGCGGGCGCAGGCGGCAGCGAAGTCCAGCTCCCTGCGATGGCGCTGGCCGTAATCGAAGCTGACGATGCGCGAAAGTTGCCCCTGCCCGGCAAGGCTGTGCGCCAGCGAAACGGAATCGAGTCCGCCGGAGCAGACAAGTGTGGTCTTCATATCTGTAACCCTTGTTTTTGTGACCCGGGTAGGCTGCGACCGGGTGCGTGCCGATTATCAGCGGATGCGCCGAAAGTGAAGGGCGGGGAAGACCCCGCCCTTTATGGGTATTTGGACAACCGAGAAATGCGGGCCTTAGTGCGCGTCGGCCCAGTTCACGCCCTGTCCCGCATCCACCGTCAGGGGAACCGAAAGCTTCAGGACCGGCTCGGCGGCGTTTTCCATGATGTCGCGGGCTGTCCTGATCAGGTCGTCGACGGCGTCGTCGCGCACCTCGAAGACCAATTCATCATGAACTTGCAGCAGCATCCGCGCGGGCAGGTCCTTGATGGCGTCCGGCATACGGATCATGGCGCGGCGGATGATGTCGGCGGCAGCCCCCTGAATCGGCGCATTGATGGCCGCGCGGCGCGCACCGCCTGCGGCAGGGCCCGACTGGTTGATGCCGGGCGTGTTGATGCGGCGGCCGAACAGGGTCCGCACGAAGCCGTCCCGTTTCGCGTCGGCCACCGTCTTGTCCATGAAGGCACGAATTTCCGGGAAGCGTTCGAAATAGGTGTCGATGAAGCTTTGCGCCTCGGCCCGCGGGATGCGCAGGTTGCGCGACAGCCCGAAGCCCGAGATGCCATAGATGACCCCGAAGTTGATCGCCTTGGCCTGACGCCGGATCATCGGGTCCATGCCCTCGACGGGCACGCCGAACATCTGGCTGGCGGTCATGGCGTGGATGTCGATATCGTCGCGGAAGGCCTGCTTCAGCGCCGGGATGTCGGCGACATGGGCCAGGATGCGCAGCTCGATCTGGCTGTAGTCCAGGCTGACCAGCTTGTAGCCCTCGGGCGCGACGAAGGCCTGACGGATGCGGCGGCCTTCCTCGGACCGGATCGGGATGTTCTGCAGGTTCGGCTCGCTTGAGGCCAGGCGCCCCGTCTGTGCGCCGGTGATGGAATAGCTGGTGTGCACCCGCCCCGTTTCAGGGTTCACATAGGTCTGCAGCGCATCGGTATAGGTCGATTTCAGCTTGCTGATCTGGCGCCAGTCCAGGACGCGTGCGGGCAGGTCGTGACCTTCGGCGGCCAGATCCTCCAGCACGTCGGCGCTGGTGGAATAGGCACCGGTCTTGCCCTGCTTGCCGCCTTGCAGGCCCATCGTCTCGAACAGGATCTGGCCCAGCTGCTTGGGGCTGCCGATGTTGAACTTCTCGCCAGCCAACTCGTGGATCTCATCCTCCAGCTGGGCCATCTTCTGGGCGAAGGCGTTGGACATCTGGTTCAGCGTGGCCCCGTCGACGCGGATGCCCGCCATCTCCATGTCGGCCAGCACCGGGATCATCGGGCGTTCCAGCGTCTGATAGGCGGTCATCACCTGCTGGTCGGGCAGCATCGGCAGGAAATGCTGATAAAGGCGCAGCGTGACATCCGCATCCTCGGCGGCATAGGGGGCGGCCTTGTCGATGGCGACCTGGCCGAAATGGATCTGGCTCTTGCCCGACCCGATCAGCTCCTTGATGGGGATGCATTTATGGCCCAGATAGCGTTCGGCCAGTTCGTCCATGCCGTGATTATGCGTGCCCGCGTTCAGCGCATAGGACATCAGCATCGTATCGGCCAGGGGCGTCATGCGGATGCCCATGCGGGCCAGGATCTTCCAGTCGTACTTAAGGTTCTGCCCGATCTTCAGGATCGCGGGATCTTCCAGCACCGGCTTCAGCGCAGCCAGCACGGCCTGCGCATCCAACTGGCCTTCGACCAGCGCGGATTTGCCAAACAGATCGTCGCCCCCCGCCACATGGCCAAGCGGAACATAGCAGGCCTTGCCCGGTGCCACGGCCAGCGAGATGCCGACCAGATCGGCGCGCATCTCGTCCAATCCGGTCGTTTCGGTATCGATGGCCACCTGCCCTGCCTCGCGGATGGCGGCGATCCAGCCGTCCAGCGCCTCCATGTCGGTCACGGTCTCATAGGCGGCGGTGTCGATGGCGGGCTGTTCGGGCGCGGCCGGCGCATCGGCTACGGGCGGGGCGGTGATGACAGGGGCCTCGGCCCCCAGCTTTTCGGCGATGCGGTTCGACAGAGTCCGCATCTCCATGGTGGACAGAAACTCCAGCAGGGTCTGCGGATCGGGGTCGCGCACCTCGAGGCTGTCCAGCGTGAAATCCAGCGGCGTGTCGCAATCCAGCGCGACCAGACGGCGGCTGATGCGGATCTGTTCGGCGTGGTCGATCAGCGTCTGGCGACGCTTGGGTTGCTTGATTTCGCCTGCGCGTTCCAGCAGCGCGTCCAGATCGCCGTATTCGTTGATCAGCAGGGCGGCAGTCTTGATGCCGATGCCAGGCGCGCCGGGGACGTTGTCGACCGCGTCACCTGCCAGCGCCTGCACGTCGATGACCCGGTCGGGGCCGACGCCGAACTTCTCCATCACCTCATCGGGGCCGATCAGCTTGTTCTTGATCGGGTCCAGCATGTCGACGCCGTTGCCGACCAGCTGCATCAGGTCCTTGTCGCTGCTGATGATGGTGACGCTGCCGCCCGCATCGCGCGCCTTGCAGGACAGGGCGGCGATGATGTCGTCGGCCTCGTACCCTTCGGTCTCGATGCAGGCGATGTTGAAGGCGCGGGTCGCGTCGCGGGTCAGCGGGAACTGCGGGCGCAGATCCTCGGGCGGTTCGGGGCGGTTGGCCTTGTAGTCGGGGAAGATCTCGTTGCGGAATGTCTTCGAGGAATGGTCGAAGATCACCGCCGCATGGGTGGGGGCGCTGCTGCCGTCCTCGTTCTGGACATAGCGCCACAGCATGTTGCAGAAGCCCGCAACGGCGCCCATCGGCAGCCCGTCCGATTTCCGCGTCAACGGCGGCAGCGCGTGATAGGCGCGGAAGATGAAGGCCGATCCGTCGATCAGATGCAGGTGGCAGCCCTTGCCGAATGCGTCGCTCATGCTCAACTTCCCCTCTGGTCAGAGATGTCTTCTGACACGCCCGCGCCGAAATCTCCAGATGCCGATGGGAACCAGCCGATGCCCAAGATGCGCCGCAAGGCCGACCTGCCCCACAAGACCTGCGCGACCTGCGGGCTGCCCTTCGCCTGGCGCAAGAAATGGGCGAAGGATTGGGATCAGGTCAGATATTGTTCCGACCGCTGCCGGAACGCCGCACGAAGGTCGGGGAAAGGTGGCGAAGCCACCCGGCCTTGACGGCCCCCTCGATGGGGGCTGGCAAGGCCTGCCGCTTGGGCGTCAGGGGCCGGGACGGATCAGTGATCGTCGGCGGCGTGGGCGCGGTCGATGATGAAACGCTTGTCGCAATAGCCGCAATCGACGAAGCCCGCCTCCGGCGCGATGGCCAGCCAGACGCGCGGATGGCCCAAGCCCGCGCCGTCGTCGCCATCGCAGCTGACGCGCCACTTGGTCACCACCTCGGTGACGGGGGCGGGCGAATTCATCGCCTCGGGGCCGGTTTCGGTCGACAGAGGCGTTTCGGGCGTGACGTGCTGGGTCATGGGCTGGCCTTCTTGTGGCGGCGGGCTTCATCTGGTCTAACCCCCAATAGCGCAGCGCCGCCTGCCTTCGCAAGCACTGCAAGGATGACCCCATGCCCGATGCACTTCAGATCACCGGTCTACGCAAGACCTACGCCGCCCAAGGCAACGCCCCTGCCAAGCACGCCCTGAAAGGCGTCGACCTGACCATCAAGGCGGGCAGCATCTTCGGCCTGCTGGGTCCGAACGGGGCGGGCAAATCCACCATGATCAACATCCTGGCCGGTCTGGTGAACAAGACCGCGGGTCAGGTTGTCATCTGGGGCTTCGATCAGGATGTGAACCCGCGCCAGTCGCGGGCCGCCATCGGGGTCATGCCGCAGGAGCTGAACATGGACCCCTTCTTCACCCCCCGCGCCAGCCTCGAGGTGCAGGCGGGCCTCTACGGCGTGCCGAAATCCGAACGCTGGACGGATGAACTGCTGGAACTGGTCGGCCTGACCGATCAGGCCAATGCCTATGCCCGCAACCTTTCGGGCGGGATGAAGCGACGCCTGCTGCTGGCCAAGGCGCTGGTCCACCGCCCCCAGATCCTGGTGCTGGACGAACCGACCGCGGGCGTCGACATCACCCTGCGCGAGATGCTGTGGTCCAACGTCCGCAAGCTGAACGAGGCGGGCATGACCATCATCCTGACCACGCATTACCTGGAAGAGGCCGAACAGATGTGCGACGAGATCGCCATCATCAATCACGGCGAACTGGTCGTGCGTCAGAACACCCGCGACCTGCTGTCGCGCACCGACGGCAAGACGCTGGTACTGGATACGGGCGGGCCGGTCACCCTGCCCCCCATGCCCGAGGGTGTGCGCCACGAACGCCGCCCCGACGGGCGGCTTGCGATCACCTATCCGCCCTCGCGGCTGCGGGCCGATCAGCTGCTGGACGCGCTGCGGGGCGCGGGCATCCCGATTCTGGACGTCGCGACCGAACAGCCGGATCTGGAAGACGTCTTCGTGGAACTGACGCGCGACAAGTGATCCTGACGAGCGCCCCGCAGGTCAGTCGCGCAGGCTGACCATCGGCCCCATCATCCGGCCACCCATGATGTGCAGGTGGAAATGCGGCACCTCCTGCACGCCATGTTCGCCGGCGTTGGTGATGGCGCGGAAACCCTTGCCATCCTCAAGCCCCACACCTTCGGATGCCACGACCTGCGCGCAAAGCCGCATGAACCCCGCGATCTCGGCGTCCGAGGCATTGGTCGAGAAATCGTCGAAGCTGACATAGGCGCCCTTGGGGATCACCAGCACATGGGTCGGAGCCTTGGGCGAGATGTCGCGGAAGGCCAGCGCGTGATCGTTCTCGGCCACGGTGTCGTTCGGGATCTCCTTGCGCAGGATCTTGGCAAAGATGTTGCTGTCGTCATAGGCGATTGCCATGGGGGAACCTTTCTAGTCTTCGAACAGATGCGGCGTTTCCGCCAGTTTTCGGGCCTGATCGGCCGGGATCTTGAAGAAGCTGGCCAAGGCGGCGGCATTCGCCTCGGGGCCAGCCTGTTCCGAGATGATGGACAGATGGGTGAAGCCGGCCTCCTTCAGGCGGTCGGCCTCGTGCTGCAGGTCGCTGCGAACGATGGGCAGCAGGCTTTCGATCTGCGCCTGCGGGGCGTCATCGGCCACCAGCCCGACGCGTCCCATGTGCCCGCGCACGTATTCGTCGTCGAACGCGCTCTCGATGAACAGCACGCGCACCTCCGACCGGTCGTTGTTGAAATCGCGCACAAGGCTCAGCGCCGAGGGATCGACGCAGAAGGCCAGCTGCCGGGTGTCGAACTGTTCGAACATCAGCTTGACCAAGGCCCGCCGGTGCCTTTCGCGCTTGCCGAGCGAGGATTCGACACCCCCCATCTCGGGCAGGTTGGCCTCGGTTTCGTTGAACAGGTAATCCACGGCGGGAATATCGGTGTGATGGCGGGTCGCCGCCGTCAAGCGCTTGGCGACATGCCATTTCTTGGCCACGATGATATGGGCGATGCGGTTGTTGCCCAGGCTGCCGTCGGTTTCCCAGAAACGCGGGGCGAAACGCCGCCCGATGCGCCCCCGCCCCGTCAGGAAGCTGAACAGGCGACGCCCCTCAGCGGCGATGGGGAAATTCTGCCCGATGGTCTGCCACAGGGCGCCCAGCCTCTCGCGCAGCTCCAGCGCCTCGGGGCTGATCTTGCGGGCGAACAGGTAATCCTGGCGTAGCAGCAGGTCGTAGTGGTCGTTGTAGAAGGTCACCGGCATCCCGTAGTCGGTGAAGATCAGGAAGGTCAGCGTGCGGGTGCGGATCTGGGTCCTGGGCACCACATGGGCCACGAGCGTCTGGAAGAAGGTCTCGTCGGGGATCCAGGTGGTGCTGAAGAAGCGCGGGATCTCGGGTCGCTGGCGGATCAGGTCCAGGATCGCCTCGATGGTCTGGCGGCGCAGGCACCACCATTGCGATCCGATCATCACCTGCAGATCGCGGGGCACCTCTCGCGTGATGCCAAAGCGTTTCTGCAGTTCGAAGCTGGTATAGAACAGCCACTTCTGGGTGCGTTCGTTGAACCAGTGGCGATAGATCAGCCGCTCTTCCTTGAAGCCGGTCTTGATCCAGTCGCTTTTGAAATAGTCGAAGCTTTCGATATAATCGCAATCCTCGGCATCCAGAAAGGACCGCGCGAATTCGCCCGACTTGATGGGCATGCAATCGCCCGACAGCATGTAGAAATGCGTGGCCTGCGGAAAGGCGGCCTCGGCCGCGCGGACGGCTTCCAGGGTGGCCGCGACCAGCGACCATTCTCCCCATCCGCATTTCAGCCTGCGCTGCGCGAAGGTGACGCCGGGGTGATCGCCAAGCGCGTCCTTGATCTGCTGGAACATGGCGGCGGGCGCACGCTTGTCGAAATGGATCGAGACGAAATCCCCGGTGGCGGTCAGCCGCCTTGCCTGATCGATGACGCCCTGCGGGTCCTTGTGCGTCAGCAGAATGAAGGCAATCCGCGCCATGTTTCGATGACCCCTCTCGGACTGATTGCACGCGCCTTGACGTAAGACGTTGAAAAACTCTGTCAGTTTTGCTTTGAGTGTGTAACGATTTTTAACGTTGGGACAAGCAGCACGACCCGCCAGTCCAATTTCATCGGGTCGGATGCCGGCAATTTCGGAGTGGTACGCACATGGGTTTTCCCGGCGTCTGGATGACGGAAAGTGAAAGCATGATCTATCGGGTCGTGCCGAAATGCGCGTGCTCGACCATCGGTCAGATCATGTTCCATTCGGATCACGGTCGCTTCTTCGACGGCGATATCCACGATGCGACCGAGGGCATGCACAAATGGGCCCAGGAACACAGCCACGACCCCATCGAACGCGCCGTCCGCGCGCATGAGGCGGTTACCTTCACCTGCGTCCGCAACCCCTATGCGCGCATCCTGTCGTCCTTCTTCGACAAGATCGCCGGCATTCAGCGCAATGGCCGCCGCTATCGCGGCAACCTGGTGCCGCAGTTGATCCAGCGTTACGGCATCGACGTGGGCAGCCCCGAAAACGACTTCGAATTCGACCAGGTTGCCAGCTTCCGTCGTTTTCTGCTGTTCGCCCGCGATACCATCCGCTTCCGCAAGCCGATGGAGCCCGACATCCATTGGTCCGCCATGTCGGGTCATATCGCAACCTTCATCGTGAACGGCGGCCGCTACGATCAGATTTTCCACACCGAATCCTTCAACGAGGGCATGCGGAAGGTGCTGGACCAGGCCGATACCAAGGTGCAGATGGACCTTGAGCAGGTGCCGCGCTTCAACGAATCCGAAGGGCATGGCTCCAAGCGCGCCCATAAGGTCAGCGAATATTTCGACGATCTGTCACGTCACCTGATCTGGGAAATCTACAAGGACGATTTCCAGCTGTTCAAATACGACTTCGACGATCCCGACAACAAGTTCGCCGTGGCCGAGGTCGACATCGACGAGGTTCACGCCAAGCTGGGTCGCTGAACCCGACGTCAGAAACGAAAAGGGCGCCCGGCAGGGGCGCCCTTTTCCACTGGGTCGGCGGTTATTCCAAGTGGCTTTCCAGGAACCACAGATCCTTGTCCGCCGTCCGCGAGGCGGCGGTGAAGATGTCGGCGGTATCGGCCTCGCCGGCTTCGTCGGTGATGTCGATGGCCTTGCGCAGGTTTTCACCATGGTCGCGCAAGCGGTCGCACAACTCCTTGATGTGGTCGTTCACCTTGGTCACATCGGTCGGATAGGGCTTCAGCGTCGATTCCCTGGCGATGTTTTCAGCCGTTCCGATGGCCACGCCGTCCAGGATCTGGATGCGTTCGGCGAAGGTGTCCAGGTGTTCGTTCAACCGGGCATTCACTCCGTCGACGAATTCATGGACGGCGATGAAGTTGATGCCCTTCATGTTCCAATGCGCCTGCTTGATGGCCAGCGACAGCGCCAACCCGTCGGCCAGACGGGCGTTCAGTTCCGAGATCGCGGTCTTGCGGGCGTTGTCGGTCAGCCCCTTCAGGTTCACAGCCATGGTAAGCTCCTTTGTCGTCATTCGGGCCTACAACCCGAAGGACAGGACGCAGGTTCCACCACAGGTGCGGGGCCGGGGAACCGGGCATGAAAAAACGGCGCCCCCTTGCGGGAAGCGCCGTCTTGGACGTTGCCCCTTGGCGGGGCAACCGCAAGCGTCGGATCAGACCGCGCCCTTGATGAAGCTCACTGCATCGCCAACCGTCTGGATGGTTTCAGCGGCGTCGTCGGGGATCTCGATCCCGAACTCTTCTTCGAAGGCCATAACCAGCTCGACGGTGTCGAGGCTGTCGGCACCCAGATCGTCGATGAACGAAGCGGATTCGACCACCTTGTCTTCGTCAACACCCAGGTGCTCGACTACGATCTTCTTCACGCGATCAGCGATATCGCTCATGTCATATCCTCATTTCGCGGGCATCCGCCCATTTTTTGCTCGGGCAAGCGGCCCGATTCAGCACAGGGCGGTTCCCCTGCTGCTAAAGCCGGGGATATAGCACCCATGAACCTTCATGCAACCGCTTTCGCATCAGATCCGGATCGGCGTTGCATGCAGGTCAAAGCCCGTCAGATCATCGCCATGCCGCCGTTCACGTGCAAGGTGGTGCCGGTGACATAGCCTGCCTGCGGGCTGGCCAGATAGAGGACCGCCGCGCCGATGTCGTCGGGGCTGCCCATCTGGCCCGCGGGGATCTGGGTCAGGATCTTGGACTTCTGGTCATCGGTCAGCTTGTCGGTCATGGGCGTTGCGATGAAGCCCGGCGCGACGCAGTTCACGGTGATGCCGCGGCTTGCGACCTCATAGGCCAGCGATTTCGACATGCCGACCAGACCGGCCTTGGCGGCGGCGTAATTGCCCTGCCCCGGATTTCCCGTCGATCCCACGACCGAGGTGATGTTGACGATCCGTCCCCAACGCGCCTTCATCATGCCGCGCAGGACACTGCGCGACAGCTTGAAAACGCTGGTCAGGTTCACGTCCATCACCTGCGCCCATTCGTCGTCGGACATGCGCATGAACAGGTTGTCGCGCGTGATGCCCGCGTTGTTGACGAGCACATCGATGCCGCCCATCGCCTCGGCCGCGGCCTTGGGAAGCGCCGCCACCGATTCGGGATCGCCCAGGTTCGCCAGAACCACATGCGCGCGGTCGCCCAAGGTATCGGCCAGTTCGCGCAAGGGGGCCTCGCGCGTGCCGGACAGGGCGACGGTCGCCCCCGCACCATGCAGCGCCGTGGCGATCGCGCCGCCGATACCGCCCGAAGCGCCGGTCACCAGCGCCGTCTTACCCGTCAGATCGAACATCTTCGCCTCATCCAGTCGTGTCATGTCTTATGCCTTCAGCGCCGCGATATCGGCGGGTGCGCCGATGTTGCGGACGGTCGCATCCTTTACGATGCGCTTGATCATGCCCGACAGCGCCTTGCCTGCGCCGATCTCCCAGAACTCGGTCACGCCGCCCTCGGCCAGGTTGGCCATGGATTCGCGCCAGCGCACGGTTCCGGTCACCTGTTCGACCAGCAGACGGCGGATGGCGCCCGGCTCGATCACGGGTTCGGCGCGCACGTTGGCGATCAGCGGCACGGCGGGGGCCTGGATGTCGACGCCGGCCAGCGCATCGGCCATGACGGCGGCGGCAGGCTGCATCAGCACCGAATGGAAGGGCGCCGAGACGGGCAGCAGCAGCGCCCGCTTGGCGCCGGCTTCCTTCATGGCGGCCATGGCCTGTTCGACTGCCCCTTTGTGGCCCGAGATCACCACCTGCGCCGGGTCGTTGTCATTGGCGGCCTGCACGACCTCATCGCCGCCCACATCGCGTGCGATGCGGTCCACGGTCTCGAAGTCAAGGCCCAGGATGGCGGCCATGGCACCGACGCCCACGGGCACGGCCTCTTGCATGGCCTGGCCGCGCAGGCGCAGCAGGCGGGCGGTGTCCGACAGCGTCAGCGCGCCCGCGGCACACAGTGCGGAGTATTCGCCAAGCGAATGGCCGGCCACGAAATCGGCGTCGGTGATGTTGATGCCCTCGGCCTCCATCGCGCGGAAGGCCGCGATCGAGGTCGCCATCAGCGCCGGTTGCGCGTTCTGCGTCAGGGTCAGCGTCTCGGCGTCACCTTCCCAGATCAGCTGCGACAGCTTTTCGCCAAGCGCCTCGTCGACCTCGTCGAAAACATCGCGTGCGGCGGGATAGGCCTCGGCCAGTTCGCGCCCCATGCCGACGGTCTGCGCCCCTTGTCCCGGAAACACGAATGCCCGCATCTTGATCCCCAATTTGTTTGATCGTTGCCCAAGGCAATAGCCTGCCCGCCATCTTCCCGCAACCAAGCCCACGATCGGCGCATGAAAAAGGGCCCCCGAAGGGGCCCCTTTCCGATCCGTCGCAGGTGGCGATCAGCCGACCAGTTCAAGACCCGAGAAGAAGAAGGCGATCTCTTCCTTGGCGGTTTCGGGGGCGTCCGAACCGTGGACCGAGTTCTCGCCCATCGACAGCGCGAATTCCTTGCGGATGGTGCCGGCATCGGCGTTCTCGGGGTTGGTGGCGCCCATCACTTCGCGGTTCTTTGCGATGGCGTTGTCACCTTCCAGAACCTGCACGACGACCGGTTCCGAGGCCATGAACTCGACCAGCTCGCCATAGAAGGGGCGGTCCTTGTGGACTTCGTAGAACTTGCCTGCCTGCTCGGCCGACAGCTTGATGCGCTTCTGGGCGACGATGCGCAGGCCGGCATCCTCGAACTTGGCGTTGATCTTGCCGGTCAGGTTGCGGCGGGTGGCGTCGGGCTTGATGATGGAAAGCGTGCGTTCGGTGGCCATTGGGTCATCCCTTGTCTGACGGGCGGGAAAGGCCCGCCGTGAACTGAAATCCGCGTCCGCATAACAGGGTCGCCCGCATCGGGCAAGACGGGCCATGGGTTTCGCAGGCCCCCCGTGGAACATCTGGCGGCGGCAGCGGTTGGAAGGCCATCACCCCGACGCGCAGGACCACCATGCCCGATCAATCGCCCATCCGACATGACGCCGAACCCCGCCGCCTGACGCTCGGGACCATGACCACCGCGGCCGCATTGGCGATCCTGATCGCGGCCGCCTGGTTCTGGTCGAACATCCTGATGCTGGCCTTCGGCGCGGTGCTGATCGCCATCGCGCTGCGGGCGGGTGCGCAGGGGCTGCACCGTCACCTGGGGCTGAACATCAAGCTGGGCGTGCTGACCGTCGTCTTGGCCTTCGTGGCGGTCGTGGCGCTGGTCGTCATGCTGGCCGGTCAGCCCGTCGCCGATCAGTTCGGGCAGCTGGTGCAGGGCCTGCCGAAGTCCTGGGACCGGGTGCGGGAATGGGCCTCGGGCAATCCCATCGCCTCGGTGATCCGCGAGCAGGTTGAGGCCTCGGACCAGATGGAACAGGGCGCCTCGAAGCTGGCGGGCAACATTCCCGACATCATGGGCAAGCTGACCGGCATGCTGAACATGATGCTTGGTGGGCTGTCGTCGGTCCTGCTGATGATCATGGTGGCGATCTTCGTAGCCCTCGACGCGCCCACCTATCGCCGCGGCGCCATCCGCCTTGTGCCGCCCGCGCACCGCCCGCGCGCCCGCCACATCCTGGCCGAGCTGGGCGACCAACTGGGCCGCTGGATGGCGGGACAGGCGCTGGACATGGCCATCGTCGCCGTGCTGGCGGGGGTCGGGCTGTGGCTGCTGGGGGTGCCGCTGGCGTTGCTGCTGGCGCTGATCGCGGGCATCACCAACATCGTGCCGATCATCGGGCCGGTCTTCTCGGGCGGGATCGCGGCGCTGTTCGCCCTGTCGCAGGGCTTCGATTCGGCGCTTTACGTCGCACTTCTGTTCACCGCCATCCAGATGTTCGAGGGCAACATCCTGATGCCCCTGATCCAGAGCTATGCGGTCCATCTGCCCCCGGCGCTGACCATCATCGCCATCATGGCCTTCGGTGCGCTCTTCGGCTTCGCCGGGGTGATCCTGGCCGCCCCCCTGCTGATCGTGACGATGCTGCTGGTCCGCCGCATCTACGTCGAGGGCATGCTGGGCGATACCGGAAGTGACGAGGACTGAGGCAGATCGCGCGTCTTTTTCCGGCCACGCGTCGGCAATTCGTGATTTCGACACATGGGCGGGTTATACTGTCCGCAGCTTCAGCCAAGGGGTCACGCCATGCAGCCGATCACCAGGGGTCTCTACCGGGCACGTCTGGCCGAAACGCCCGCCGACCTGCAGGCCACCCAGAGGCTGCGCTGGACCTGCTTCATGGCCCGCGAAGGGCAGGATGACGACGGCGTCAGCCTGGACCGCGACGCGCTTGACGACGATTGCAGCCACATGATGATCGAACAGGTGGCGACGGGGCGGCTGATCTGCTGCTTCCGCTTCCTGCCGCTCAGCGACGGCTCGCAGATCGCGCGCAGCTATTCGGCGCAATTCTACGACCTGGCCGCCCTGGGCCGCTTCGACGGCCCGATGGTCGAGATGGGGCGCTTCTGCATCCATCCCGACATCCACGACCCCGACATCGTGCGGCTGGCATGGGCGGCGCTGACCCGCTTCGTCGATCAGACCGGGGTCGAGATGCTGTTCGGATGCTCAAGCTTCACGGGCTGCGAACCCGAGCCCCATGCCGAGGCCTTCGCCATGCTCAAGGAACGCCACCTGGCCCCGCGCCGCTGGTGGCCCCGCGTCAAGGCGCCCAAGGTCTTTCGCTTTGCCCGCGCCCTGCGGCTGCGCAAGCCCGACCCGCGGCAGGCGATGGCCGCCATGCCGCCGCTGCTGCGCAGCTATCTGGCGATGGGGGGCTGGGTCAGCGATCACGCCGTAGTCGATCCGACGCTGCGGACCATGCATGTCTTCACCGGGGTCGAGATCCGCGCCATCCCCCCGGCCCGTAAGCGCCTGCTGCACGCCATGCTGGACCAGCCAGCCTGACACCGCCCATCGTGCAGGCATGTTGCCCATTCCATATGCATTCGGTCAGGCGATGCCCGCCTGACAAGCAAATTCAAGGCCGAACGCAGTTGACCTTGCACGTCCCCGCGCGCCCCTTGCCCATATGTTCGACACGGCCACACAAGCGACCAAGATGCAGCGCAGCCATGGGGCGGCGCATGTCGTCATGGGACCGCGCGGGCTGATCGATCTGGCGCAGCAGGGCTCGGCCAAGGCGCAGCTGCCGCGCATGACCAAGGGCCTGCCCGAGATCGTCTTCCTGAACACCTCGGGCGGGTTGGCATCGGGTGACCGCCTGCGCTTCGCGGTCGATCTGCGGGACGGCACGCGGGCCCTGGCGACGACCCAGACCGCCGAACGCGCCTATCGCGCCAATGATGCCCCAGCCCGTGCGCAGCTCGCGCTGAGCGTCGGCAAGGGCGGCTGGCTGGATTGGCTGCCCCAGGAAACCATCCTCTATGACAATGCCCGGCTGGAACGCGACACGCAGGTCGATCTGACGGGCGACGCGGGCTGCATGTTGTTGGAGATCCTGGTCTTGGGCCGTCTGGCCATGGGTGAGACCGTCAGCCGCCTGCATCTGCGCGACCGCCGCGTGGTACGCCGCGACGGCCGGGTGATCCACCATGACGCATTGGCGTTGGATGACGCCGCCCTGCCCCGCCTGAACGACCCTGCCATGCTGGCCGGCGCGCGGGTCATGGCCAGCATGGCGGTCATCGCCCCCGATGCCGCCGATCTGCTGCCGCGTGCGCGGGCGGCGCTGGACGAACCGGGCGTGACCGCCGCCGCCAGCGCCCTGCCGGGGCGGCTGTGCCTGCGCATCCTGTCCCATGACAACTGGCCGCTGCGGCGGCAGGTGAACCGACTGCTGGGCGCGCTGCGTCCCGATCCCCTTCCCCGTATCTGGCAGGTCTGACATGAACCTTTCCCCCCGCGAACGCGAGAAACTGCTGATATCCGTCGCGGCCATGGTCGCGCGTGGCCGCCTTCAGCGCGGCGTCAAGCTAAACCACCCCGAGGCCATCGCCCTGATCACCGATTTCGTCGTCGAGGGCGCGCGCGACGGTCGCAGCGTCGCCGACCTGATGCAGGCTGGTGCCCATGTCATCACCGCCGATCAATGCATGCCGGGCATCCCGCAGATGATCGAATCCGTGCAGGTCGAGGCCACCTTTCCCGACGGCACCAAGCTGGTCACCGTCCACCACCCGATCCGCCAGGAGGCCTGAATGAGAAAACTGTCCGCAATCGCCGCCGCGACCCTGCTGCCCGCCACGGCCTTCGCCCATCCCGGTCACATCGACCATGGCAGCCCGCTGATCCAAGGGCTGTCCCATCCCGTCTCGGGGGCGGATCACCTGCTGGCGATGCTGGCGATCGGTCTGCTGGCCGCCCAGATGGGCGGACGGGCGATCTTGGCGCTGCCGGTCAGCTTTGTGGGCGCGATGATCGCGGGCGGGCTTCTGGCGGGGGGCAATCCCCTGGCCGGGGTCGAGCCGATGATCCTGGCCTCGGTGGTGATCCTGGGCGTGCTGGTCGCCATGGCGATGCGGCTGCCGATGGTGGCCCTAGTGCCGATGGTGGCAGTCTTCGGCGCGGCCCATGGCTGGGCCCATGGCGCGGAAGGTCCCGCTCAAGGCGCGGCGCTTTACGCGGCAGGTTTCGCCGCGGCGACCATGGGGCTGCATCTGCTGGGCATCGCGCTTGGGCGTGCAGCACGCAGTGCCCTGGCGCTGCGGATGCTGGGCGGGGCGACCTCGGTCGCGGGCCTGGCCCTTGTCATGGCGGGCTGAGCCATGATCCCCGGAGAGATCCTGCCCGCCCCCGGCGACATCACCCTGAACGAGGGCCGCCCGACCATCGACCTGATGGTGGCCAATACCGGCGACCGGCCCATCCAGGTCGGCAGCCACTACCACTTCGCCGAAACCAACCCCGGTCTGGACTTCGACCGGAAAGCCGCCCGCGGGATGCGTCTGGCGATTCCGGCAGGCACCGCCGTGCGCTTCGAACCGGGCCAATCGCGGCAGGTCACGCTGGTGGGTTACGCCGGTGACCGCATCGTGCAGGGCTTTCGCAAGGACATCATGGGGGCGCTGACATGACCACGCTTTCGCGCGCCGATTACGCGGCGCTCTACGGCCCCACCACAGGCGACCGCATCCGCCTTGCCGACACGGAACTGCTGATCCAGGTCGAACGCGACCTGACCACCCCCGGCGAAGAGGTCAAGTTCGGCGGCGGCAAGGTTGTCCGCGACGGCATGGGGCAGTCTCAGGTCACGCGGGCCGACGGCGCGATGGACACGGTCATCACCGGCGTCGTCGTCTTCGACCATCAGGGCATCATCAAGGGCGATGTCGGCCTGCGCGACGGGCGCATCGCGGGCATCGGCAAGGCGGGCAACCCCGACACCCAGCCCGGGGTGACGCTGATCATCGGTCCGGGGACCGAGATCATCGCAGGCGAGGGCCGCATCCTGACGCCCGGCGGCTTCGACTGCCACATCCACTACATCTGCCCGCAACAGGTCGAACACGCGCTGCATTCGGGCGTCACCACCCTGCTGGGCGGCGGCACGGGGCCCGCGCATGGCACGCTGGCCACCACCTGCACGCCGGGACCGTGGCACATCGCCCGCATGCTGGAGGCCTGCGCCGAACTGCCCGTCAATATCGGCATCGCGGGCAAGGGCAACGCCAGCCAGCCCGCGCCCCTGGAGGAACAGGTCCGCGCCGGTGCCTGCGCCCTGAAGCTGCACGAGGACTGGGGCACCACCCCCGCCGCCATCGACACCTGCCTGACCGTGGCCGACCAGATGGACGTGCAGGTGATGATCCACACCGACACGCTGAACGAATCCGGTTTCGTCGAGGATACGATGGCGGCGATCAATGGCCGCACCATCCACGCCTATCATACCGAAGGCGCGGGCGGTGGGCATGCGCCCGACATCATCCGCATGGTCGGCATGGGCAACGTCCTGCCCTCATCCACGAACCCGACGCGGCCCTATACCGGCAACACGATCGAGGAACACCTCGACATGCTGATGGTCTGCCACCATCTGGACCGCCGCGTTCCCGAAGACGTGGCCTTCGCCGAATCCCGCATCCGCCGCGAGACCATCGCCGCCGAGGATATCCTGCACGATCTGGGCGCGTTCAGCGTCATCTCATCCGACAGCCAAGCCATGGGCCGGATCGGAGAGGTGATCATCCGCACCTGGCAGACCGCCGACAAGATGCGCCGCCAGCGCGGCCGGCTGGAGGGCGAGACGGGCGACAACGACAATCTGCGCGCCCGCCGCTATATCGCGAAATACACCATCAACCCCGCCATCGCCCATGGCGTCAGCGCCCATATCGGGTCAATCACACCGGGCAAGCGCGCCGATCTGGTCCTGTGGTCGCCCGCCTTCTTCGGCGTCAAGCCGGAAATGGTGCTGGTCGGCGGTCAGATCAGCGTGGCGCAGATGGGTGATCCGAACGGGTCCATCCCCGTGCAGCCGGTCTTCAGCCGTCCCATGTGGGGGCATACGGGTCGCGCCTCGGCGATGTTCGTCAGCCGGGCGGGGCTGGATGCGGGGGCCGCGGGCAATCTGTCCAAGACCTTGATTCCCGTGGAACATACCCGCGACATCGGCAAATCCGACATGGTGCTGAACGACGCCATGCCCGACATCGAGGTCGACCCCGAAACCTACGAGGTTCGCGCCGACGGGCAGCTGCTGACCTGCGAACCCGCCAGCGAACTGCCGATGGCGCAGCGCTATTTCCTGTTCTGAGGACAAGACATGACGATCCATTCCCATTCCATAATCCGCGCGGCCCACGGCCCCTTCGACGGAGAGGTCAGCCTGGATTACGACGCCCGCCTGCTGCGCCGCAAACGCCTGGCCTTCGATGGCGGCGACTTCCTGCTGGACCTGCCCGAGGTCACCAGCGTCAACGACGGCGATGCCTTCGCTCTGTCCGATGGCCGCCGCATCGCGGTCGTCGCCGCCCCCGAACCGGTGATCGAGGTGCGCGGCCCCCTGCCGCGGCTGGCATGGCATATCGGCAACCGCCACACGCCCTGCCAGATCATGGACAACCATCTGGTCATCCGCCAGGACCACGTCCTGCAGGCCATGCTGGAACAGCTGGGTGCGGATCTGACCCTGACGACCGCCCCCTTCACCCCCGAGGGCGGCGCCTATGGCCATGGCCGCACCTTCGGTCATGACCACGGTCCGGACACCCACAGCAACGATCATGGGCACGACCACCACCATCATGACCACGCCTGAAACAGCCCGGCTGCAACTGGTGCAATTCCTGTCGCCCGCCTTTCCGGTGGGCGGCTTTGCCTGGTCGCAGGGGCTGGAGCAGGCGATGGATCAGGGCGCCGTCACCCGCGCGGCCCTGCCACAATGGCTGTCGGACTGGCTGGACCACGGCGCGGGTTGGACCGATGCCGTGCTGGTGGCGCTGGCACTGTCCCCCGACGCCGACCACGCGGCGCTGGACGACCTGGCCCGCGCAGCCTGCCTGACCTGTGAACGGCTGTCGGAAACCGTTGAACAAGGCACCGCCTTTAACGCCAATGTCACCGCGCTGACGGGGAACGACCAAGCGCCCGCCGCCCTGCCCGTCGCCTTTGGCCGCGCCTGCGCCGGAATGCCCCTACCCGCGCCCGAGATCATCGCGGCCTTCCTGCTGGCTCAGGTGCAAGCGCAGATCAGCGCCGCCGTGCGCTTCATGCCGCTTGGACCGGTGCAGGGTCAGGCGATGCTGGCCGCTCTGCACCCCGCCATCCTGACCCGCGCAACCGCAGCTGCCACCGCCACCCCCGACGATCTGGCCAGCGCCACCTGGGGGGCGGATATCGCCCAGATGCGTCACGAAACCATGACCACAAGGATCTTTCGATCATGAGCCTGAACGGACCCCTTCGCGTCGGCATCGGCGGCCCTGTCGGTGCGGGCAAGACCACCCTGACCGAACAGCTGGCCCGCGCGCTGGCCCCGCGCCTGTCGATGGCCGTCGTCACCAACGACATCTACACGCGCGAGGATGCCGAGGCGCTGATGCGCGCGCAGGTCCTGCCCGTCGAACGCATCCGCGGGGTGGAAACCGGCGGCTGTCCCCATACCGCCATCCGCGAGGATGCCAGCATCAACCTGGCCGCCATCGCCGATCTGAACGCGGCCTTTCCCGATCTGGACCTAGTGCTGATCGAATCGGGTGGTGACAATCTGGCCGCGACCTTCAGCCCCGAACTGGCCGATCTGACCATCTATGTCATCGACACGGCCGCCGGTCAGGACATTCCGCGCAAGCGGGGACCGGGGCTGGCGCGATCCGATCTGCTGGTGGTGAACAAGACCGATCTTGCCCCCCATGTCGGCGTCGATGCCACCCTGCTGGAAAGCGATGCGCGGGCGGCACGGGGCACGCGGCCCGTTGTGATGGCTCAGCTGCGGCATGGCGGCGGCGTCCAGCAGATCGTCGATTTCCTGATCGAACAGGGCGGGCTGACCCCCAAGCCACTCTGATCTGCCCAAGGCGCAGGCAGCTGCCCAGCAGCTTGCCTGCCCGCGCGTCACATTGCGCAGCTGCCCCAAAAACACTGCCCCTTTCCTGTCCAACTGCACGGTTTTCACGTCCTTTTGAAACCGCGAGGGCAAACCCCCTCAAAAGTTCGACAGGGAGACCGGCCGCAGAGCCGGCAGGAAAGGGTGACAATGACCGGATTTACCAGAATGTTGTTGCTGACCAGCGCCTTGACGGCAGCAGGCGGCGCTTGGGCCCAAGAGGGCGAACCCATCAAGATCGGCGTGCTGCATTCGCTCTCTGGCACGATGGCGATTTCCGAAACCACGCTGAAGGACACCGTCCTGATGCTGGTCGAACAGCAGAACGCCAAGGGCGGCGTCCTTGGCCGCCCGCTGGAGGCGGTGGTCGTCGACCCCGCATCCGACTGGCCTCTGTTCGCCGAAAAGGCGCGCGAGCTGCTGACCGTCAGCGACGTGGACGCGATCTTCGGCTGCTGGACATCGGTCAGCCGCAAATCCGTCCTGCCGGTGATCGAGGAGCTGAACGGCCTGCTGTTCTATCCCGTGCAATACGAGGGCGAGGAATCCTCGAAGAACGTCATCTATACCGGCGCCGCCCCGAACCAGCAGGCGATCCCCGCCGTCGATTACATGACCGAGGAACTGGGCGTCGAGAAATGGGCGCTGCTGGGCACGGATTACGTCTATCCCCGCACGACGAACAATATTCTGGACGCCTATCTGAAGTCGAACGGCGTCGCGGATGAGGATATCTTCGTCAACTACACCCCCTTCGGCCACAGCGACTGGTCCAAGATCGTGGCCGACGTGGTCGCGCTTGGCGCGGATGGCAAGAAGGTCGGTGTCGTATCCACGATCAACGGCGATGCGAATGTCGGCTTCTACAAGGAACTGGCGGCGGCTGGCGTTTCCGCCGACGACATCCCCGTCATGGCCTTTTCCGTGGGCGAGGAAGAGCTGTCGGGTCTGGATACCACCAACCTTGTCGGCCACATGGCGGCCTGGAACTATTTCCAGACGGCGGAAAGCGAACAGAACGATGAATTCATCACCGCCTGGCATGAATTCACCGGCGACGACAAGCGCGTGACCAACGACCCGATGGAGGCCACGATGATCGGCTTCAACGCATGGGTCGCCGCCGTCGAGGCCGCAGGCACCACCGATGTGGACCCGGTCCTTGATGCCATCGTCGGGGTCGAGGTCCCGAACCTGACCGGCGGCACCGCGCAGGTCCTGCCCAACCACCACATCACCAAGCCCGTCCTGATCGGAGAAATCCGCGAAGACGGCCAGTTCGACATCGTCAGCCAGACCGACCCCGTGCCGGGTGATGCCTGGACCGACTATCTGCCTGAATCCGCCGTGCTGGACGCCGATTGGGCGGACAAGGATTGCGGCATGATCAACACCGATACCGGTGCCTGCGTGCAGCAGCAGTCGAACTATTGACCTGATATCGGGCGGCTCCGCGCCGCCCGATCCCTGATTTCGGAAGGATACCCCCACAGTGCCTCGGTTCCGCCTGATTGCAGCCCTTGTCGTGGCGCTGCTGATGCCCCTTGCCGTCATGGCGCAATCGCTCGATGCGGTGGTAGCTGACAGCATCGACCAGATCGAAAAGCCCTCGCGCCGGACGGTGGGACCGCTGGTCGACCGGATCGCGGCCACCGGCCCGCAGGGGCTGGCACTGTTGCAGGCATGGGCGGACCGCAAGCTGGTGTTGACCGACGCGGGCGATCTGCTGATCGTCGATGGCGATGACGCGGTCGATGCCTTGACCGGTGATCGCATGGCCGCCCCCGACGACCGCCCCCTGCGTCCCAATTCCGGTGTGCGGGGCGTGATCGAAAGCGCGCTGGTGGCCAGCCAGCTGACCGACCCCGACCCCGCCCGCCGCGCCATGGCGCTGGACACGCTGGCACGGTCGGGCAATGCCGATCAGCTGCCCCCCCTGCGCGCCGCGCTGGACGACCCCGACCCGGTGCTGGCGGCCCGCAAGGCGCGGCTGGAAAAGCTGATGACGATCCAGCACGGCACCGACCCCGCCGCCCGCATCGCCGCGATCGAGGCGATGGCCGGCGATGTCGCGCTGGATTTCCGTGCCGTGCTGAACCCGCTGCTGGCCACGCGGCTGGTGGCCGATACCGACGCGCCGCAGGGCAATGTCGCGCGCGAATTGCGTGTCGGCGACGACCTGCCCCGCGCCGATGCGCTGGCGGCTCTGGTGGACAAAGGCGCGCTGCAGCCCTTCATGACCTCGGACGAACAACGCGCGGCGCTGGCCGCCAACATCGTCGATGGCCGCGTCGCAGGCACCCCCGTCGCCGATCTGGGCGACCCCGACATCCGCGATGCCACCTATGACGCGCTGGAGGCCTCGGGCGCCGTCCCCCCCGCCGCCACCGAATCCGAGGCGCGCGAGGCGCTGGAGGCCCACCGCTTCTTCCAGCTTTACGCCGAACCCGACAGCGATGTGACCGACGCCGCCCGCGCCGCGCAGGTCAGTGCCGAGGTCCGCCTTGGCGCGATGAAGGGCGTCGACCTGGGGCTGGACGCGCTGTCGCTGGCCTCGATCTATTTCCTGGCGGCGATCGGGCTGGCCGTCACCTTCGGCGTCATGCGGGTCATCAACATGGCGCATGGCGAATTCATCATGCTGGGCGCCTATACCGCCTATACCGTGCAGACGCTGATCGCGGACCGCACGCTGTCGCTGGTGGTGGCGCTGCCCTTGGCCTTTGCAGTGACCTTCGCAGCGGGGGTGATCCTTTACCGCTTGGTCATCCGCCATCTGGCCCATCGTCCGCTCGAGACCCTGCTGGCGACCTTCGGCGTCTCGATCGCGTTGCAGCAGCTGGCCAAGAACATCTTCGGGACGCAGGCCCGTCCGCTGACCGCGCCCGCCTGGCTGGAGGGGTCGATTACCATCAACGACGTCATCTCGATCAGCTCGATCCGCGTGGCGATCTTCGTGCTGGCGTTGCTGTTCCTGGGGCTGTTCCTGTTCATCATGAAGCGCACCCGCCTCGGCCTCGAGGTCCGCGCCGTCACCCAGAACCCCGGCATGGCGGCATCCATGGGCATCAACCCCGACCGCATCGCCATGATGACCTTCGGCCTTGGGTCGGGCATCGCGGGCATTGCAGGCGTGGCCATCGGGCTGTTCGCGCAGGTCACATCAGAACTGGGCCAAGGCTATATCGTGCAAAGCTTCATGACGGTGGTCGTCGGCGGTGTCGGCAACATCTGGGGCACGCTGGCCGGTGCCGCGCTGATCGGCGGGCTGTCCAAGATCATCGAATCGCTGAACCCGGCCAACACGCTGGCGGCGCAGACCTTCATGATCCTCTTCATCATCATCTTCATCCAGTTCCGGCCCCGTGGGATCATCCCGCAAAAGGGCCGCGCGGCAGAGGCCTGATCCATGACGCGAACCCCCTTCATCCTGCGCAACCGTTCGGTCTTGCCGGTGCTGGCCGTGCTGACGGCCTTCACGATCGCCGTCACCCTGCTCAGCCACGCCTATGGCAGCGGCGTCATCCCGACATCGATGGTCAAGGTGCTGGGCAAGACCCTCTGCCTGGCGCTGGCCGCCGTCGCCATGGATCTGGTCTGGGGCTATCTGGGCATCCTGTCCCTGGGCCAGATGGCGTTCTTCGCCTTTGGCGGCTACATGATCGGGCAGTGGCTGATGTATGCCCGGACCGAGGATATCGTTGCCGCATCCCTGGCACAGAACCCCATCCCCCCGACGCCGTTAGAGCTGCAGCAGGCCACCGCAAACCAAATTTTCGGCGTCGTCGGATCGGCTGATCTGCCGACCACATGGGCGTTTGCGCATTCGCTGCCGCTGCAACTGATGCTGGTCGTCGCCGCGCCCGGATTGCTGGCGCTGGTCTTCGGCTGGCTGGCCTTCCGCAGCCGCGTGAACGGCGTCTATCTGTCGATCCTGACGCAGGCGATGACGCTGGCGCTGGCTCTGTGGCTGTTCCAGAACGACAGCGGCTTTCGCGGCAACAACGGTCTGTCGGGGCTGCAGAACCTGCCGGGGCTGGAGGGCGTCGGTCAAGCCAAGGTCTCGGTCTGGTTCCTTTGGGCGTCGGCTGCGGCCCTGGGGCTGTGCTATGTGCTGGCCGCCTGGATCGTCAGCGGCAAGTTCGGCAGCGTGATCCGCGCCATCCGCGACGACGAGACCCGTGTGCGTTTCCTTGGCTATCCGGTCGAGGGGTTCAAGCTGCTGGTCTTCACCCTTGCGGCCATGATCACCGCCATCGCGGGCGCGCTCTATTACCCGCAAGCGGGCATCATCAACCCCGCCGAACTGATGCCCATCGCCTCGATCTATCTGGCGGTCTGGGTGGCCATCGGCGGGCGGGGGCGGCTGTATGGCGCGATCATCGGCGCGGTGGTCGTGTCGCTGCTGTCCAGCTGGTTCACCGGCGGACGTGCGCCCGACATCGCCCTGCCCGGCTATGTCATCAAATGGGTGGACTGGTGGCAGGTAGCATTGGGCCTGTCCTTCGTGCTGGTCACCCTCTTCGCCCCCAAGGGCATCGCCGGCATCTTCGACCTGATGCCCGCACGAAAGGACAAGGCATGAGCGCGCTTCTGGAAGTCAGCGGAGTCTCCGTCAGCTTCGACGGGTTCCGCGCCATCAACGACCTGTCCTTCAACATCGGCGAGTGCGAATTGCGCGCGGTGATCGGCCCGAACGGTGCGGGCAAGACCACCTTCATGGATATCGTCACCGGCAAGACCCGCCCCGACAAGGGACAGGTCCTGTGGGGCGAAACCTCGAAATCCCTGCTGAAAATGACCGAATCGCAGATCGCCCGCGCCGGTGTGGGCCGCAAGTTCCAGCGCCCCACCGTCTTCGAGGATCAGACGGTCGAGGACAATCTGATCATGGCGCTGAAGGCCAACCGCAACCCCTTTGCGGTGCTGGCATGGCGCCCCGCCCCCGTCACCGGCGCCCGCGTCACCGAACTGGCCGCCGAGGTCGGCCTCTCCGACCACATCCACCGTCAGGCGGGCCAGTTGAGCCATGGCCAGAAGCAATGGCTCGAGATCGGCATGCTGCTGGCGCAGGAACCGCGCCTGCTGCTGGTCGACGAACCCGCCGCGGGCATGACGCTGGCCGAACGCGAGTTGACCACCGCGCTGCTGGTGCGGCTGGCGCAGACGCGCGCGGTGGTGGTCGTCGAACATGACATGGATTTCGTGCGCCGCCTGAACTGCAAGGTGACCGTCCTGCATCAGGGATCTGTCCTGGCCGAGGGTTCGCTGGACCATGTGACCCGCAATCCCGACGTGATCGAAGTCTATCTGGGGCGATGAAGATGCTGAACGCGACCAACCTGACCCTGCATTACGGCGGCAGCCAGATCCTGCACGGAATCGACATTGCGGCCCGCCCCGGCGCCGTCACCTGTGTCATGGGCAACAACGGCGTGGGCAAAACCAGCCTGATGAACCTGCTGGCCGGACGGCACCCGCGTTCGGGCGGAGAGATCACCATGGACGGCAAGCCCCTGGGCCGCGTCACCGCCCAGCAGATGGCGCAGCTTGGCGTCGGCTACGTCCCGCAGGGCCGCGCCATCTTTCCGATGCTAACCGTTCGCGAGAACATGGAGACCGGTTTTGCCTGCCTGCCCCGCGCCGAACGCCGCATCCCCGACGAGATCTTCGACAGCTTCCCGGTTCTGGCCGAGATGGCGCATCGGCGCGGCGGCGACCTGTCGGGGGGTCAGCAGCAACAGCTGGCCATCGCCCGCGCCCTGATCACCAAACCCCGCGTCCTGCTGCTGGACGAACCGACCGAGGGCATCCAGCCCAACATCATCGCCCAGATCGGCCGCGTCATCGCCGCCCTGCGCGACCGGGGTGACATGGCCATCGTGCTGGTCGAACAGTTCTTCGACTTCGCTTGGGATCTGGGCGACGATTTCCTGGTGATGGAGCGTGGCCGCGCCGTGATGCAGGGCCCCAAGGCCGATCTGCGGCGCGAGGATCTGCATGCGCGGCTGGCAGGCCACGCCGCAGCCTAGCGCTTGCGTTCCCAACGGCCCGATTCCTCAGACCAATATTGCGCCTCGATCCCCGCGCCGGTCAGTTCGCGCCATTGATCGCGGGCGCGGGCGGTCGCGCTGTCGTCGCCACCGTCGAAGATGATGCAGGCGCGGTCAAGGCGGGCCATTTCGTCGGGCGTGACAGCCACACCGTCCAACGCCATCAGGCAGGCCGGATCATTGGCCGCCTGTTGCCCCGCCACCGTCAGCAGTACCGGCTGACGCGCGTCATGCGGACCGCCCGCCATGCCGTGGGGCAGAAAGCCCTCGCCCTGCCACAGGTGCTGGTCCAGACGTTCCAGCCGCTGCGCCTCAGCGGCGCGCAATTCGCAACGCCATCCGGCAGCCATCGCCTTGCCCAGAAGGACAGGCACCAGCTGTTCGGCGGGCGAGCGTGTCAGGTGATAGAACAGCGCGTTCCCCATCGGATCACGCAGCCCCCCGCGTCCGGCAGGTGCCGGACGCGATGATGATCGGAAGCAGGATCACTTGGCTTCGAACTGGTCGCGAACCAGACGATCCAGCGTCATCACGCCCCAACCCGTCGCGCCCTTCGGCGCCAGATCGGTGGCCGAGGGCGGCAGCGCAACGCCCGCGATATCCAGATGCGCCCAAGGCTGACCCGGCTTGATGAAGCGCTGCAGGAACTGCGCCGCGGTGATGGACCCCGCCGCGCGGCCGCCGGTGTTCTTCATGTCGGCCAGACGCGACTTGATCAGATCGTCATAGGGCTTGCCCAAGGGCAGACGCCATGCGCCCTCGCCCTCGGATTTGGCGGCAGTCAGGATCTGGTCGGCGAAGGTGTCGTCGTTGCAGAAGACGCCCGCATTGTCATGGCCCAGGGCGATGATGACCGCACCCGTCAGGGTGGCCAGATCGACGATGGCCTTGGGCTCGAAGCGTTCCTGCGCGTACCAAAGCACATCGGCCAGAACCAGGCGACCCTCGGCGTCGGTGTTGATCACCTCGATCGTGTCGCCCTTCATGGATTTCACGATGTCACCGGGGCGCTGCGCCTTGCCGTCGGGCATGTTCTCGACCAAGCCGACCAGACCCACGACATTGGCCTTGGCCCGACGCAGCGCCAGCGTGCGCATGACGCCCGCCACGACGCCCGCGCCGCCCATGTCCATGGTCATGTCCTCCATGCCCGCAGCGGGCTTGATGGAAATGCCGCCGGTGTCGAAGACGACGCCCTTGCCGATCAGCGCCAAGGGGGCCTCATCCTCGCCGCCGTTCCAGCGCATGACCACGACCTTGGATGGCGATTCGCTGCCTTGGCCGACAGCCAGCAGGGCGCGCATGCCCAGGGCCTCCAGCTCGTCCTCTTCCAGAACCTCGACCTCCAGGCCGATCTCCTCCATCGCGTGCAGGCGGTCGGCGAAATCCGTGGTGGTCAGCACGTTGGCGGGTTCGTTGACCAGGTCACGGGTGAAGAAGACGCCCTCGGCCAGGGCTGCAGCGTCGGATGCGACGCGGGCCAGTTCCTCGGGCTTCTTGACCAGGAAGGTGACCTGCGGGCGGGCCTCATCCGCATCCTCGCGGTCGGTGTGATAGACCCCGAAGTCATAGCTGCGCAGCGCCAGCCCCAGCGCCACGTCGTTGGACAGCTTGTGCGCCCCGGCCATCACCAGCATGTGACCCCGGCCCAGCTTGGCGCCGATGGCGGCGCCAGCGCGGCGTGCCTCGGACTGGGTGGCGGAATGCGGCAGCAGGATCAGCAGCAGGCTCTCGGCCTCCATCCCGGCGGGAAAGGCCAGTTCCAGCGCCTGTCCGGGCTTCAGCGCCTGCCCCGCCTTCGAGGCCAGCGCGCGGGTCGCGGCCTCGCGTGCGGGGCGGGGCAGCTTGCCGGGCAGCCGGTCGGTCGCCGTCAGGATCAGCGCGATGCGGCCCTGCAGTTCGGCGATCTTTTCGGGGACATTGTCGGTGAAGTTGATCTCAACAGGCTGGGTCATCGAAAAAGGATCCTCGTGTCGTGTTGAACTCGAACCTAGACCCCCGCCCGCCTCTTTTCCAGAGCCGCCCTTGCCGCTAAGCAGGAATGAACGTCACGCAGGAAAAGGCCGTCCATGCCCCGGATCGACAAATACGTCCTTGGTCTGATGCTGACATTGTTCGGCTTCTTCGCGCTGGTGCTGGTGTCCGTCTATTGGATCAACCGCGCGGTCAGCCTGTTCGACGACCTGCTGAACGACGGCCAGACGGCGCTGGTGGTGCTGGAATTCACGGCGCTGACGCTGCCCCTGGTGATTTCCGTGGTGCTGCCGGTCGCGGCCTTCGCCGCCACCGCTTACGGGACCAACCGCCTGTCGGGCGAATCCGAGCTGGTGGCCATGCAGGCGGCGGGCCTGTCGCCCTGGCGGCTGGCGCGGCCGGTCCTGGTCTTCGGCCTGACGGTGGGGCTGATGGTCGCGGTGCTGGTCCACGGGCTGGTGCCCATGGCCCGCGCCCGACTGGCCGACCGGTCGTCCGAGATCGCCGAGAACGTGACCGCCCAGTTCCTGCGCCCCGGTTCCTTCCAGTATCCGGCAGACAACGTGACGCTGTTCATCCGCGACATCGCATCCGACGGACGACTTCTGGACCTGTTCATCGAGGACGACCGCGATCCCGACCGGCAGGTCACCTATACCGCACAAGAGGCGCTGGTCGTGCGGACCGATACCGGTCCCGTGCTGGTGCTGCTGGAAGGCATGGCCCAGACCATGACGCTGCGCGCGACGGGACCTGACCTGTCCGTGACGCGTTTTCAGGAATTCAGCTATGACATCGGCGGCATGTTCGCAGGCAGCAGCAGCAAGGGGCGCGACCTTCGCGACTATGGCACGCTGCGCCTGCTGAACCCCGACGCGGAACTGCTGCAGGCCACCGGCGAGACCGCCGCCGCCGCAAGACGCGAGGCGCATGAGCGGATCGCCCAGCCCCTGCTGTCGCCGATTGCCGCGATGCTGGGCTTTGCCACGCTGCTGATCGGCGGCTTTTCCCGGTTCGGCGTCTGGCGACAGGTGGGATGGGCAATCCTGGGTCTGATCCTGGTCCAGTTCCTGTCGAATGCCGCCGCCAACCAGGTAGGGCGCAACCTTGCGCTCTGGCCGCTGCTGTATCTGCCCGCGCTGGTGGGGGCGCTTCTGTGCATGGCCCTGTTGTGGCTGGCGGCGCGGCCCCGTGGACCCAAGGGGGTTTCGGCATGATCCTGGCCTGCTATGTCGCGCGGCGCTTCCTGCGCAGTTTCCTGATGGTGGCGGGGGTCTTTCTGCTGATCCTGTTCCTTGTCGACATGATCGAGATGATCCGCCGCTTTTCCGACCGCGACATCGGCCTGTCCGGAGCCGCACGTCTGTCTGCGCTGAACATCGCCGACAGCTTCTATTCCATCCTGCCTTTGGTGACGGTCCTGGCGGCCATCGCCATGTTCCTGAACCTGGCCCGCAGTTCGGAAATGGTGGCGATCCGCGCATCGGGGCGGTCGGGCATCAAGCTGCTGCGGGCACCGGTCACAACGGCCATCCTGCTGGGCTGCCTGATGGTCGGACTGATCAACCCGCTGGTCGCCGCCACCGGCCAATATTACGACGAGGCCGTGGCCCAGATCGACCGGCAGGGTCAGCAGACCGTCAGCGTCGGAGACAGCGCCGTCTGGTTGCGCCAGGGCATGCAGACCGACGGCCAGGAAAGCGGCCAGATCGTCATCCGCGCCCGCCGCACCAGCCCCGATGCAGTCACGCTCTATGATGCCAGCTTCCTAGTCTTCGGCCCCGACGCGGGTCCCATCCGCCGCATCGAGGCGCGCGAGGCCCGCCTGACCCCCGGCGCATGGGAGCTGACGGATGTCAGCGATTTCGCCTTGGATCAACCGAACCCGCAGGCCTCCGTCACCCGCAGCGACAGCATGCGGCTGGCCAGCGACCTGACCGCACAGCGCATCCGCGACGGCTTTGGCCGCCCCGAATCCGTGCCCGTCTGGCAGTTGCCGGCCTTCATCGCCGGGCTGGAGCGTGCGGGCTTTTCCGCCGCCCGCCACAGCACCTGGTTCCAGATGGAGCTGGCCCGCCCCTTCCTGATGGCCGCCATGGTGATCATCGCCGCCGCCTTCACCATGCAGCATGTGCGTGGCCGAAATACCGGGGTCGCCGTCCTGATGGCCTTCGCCGCGGGGATTGCCCTGTTCTTCCTGCGCAATCTGGCGCAAATTCTGGGGGACAACGGGCAGATCACCCCGGCCATGGCCGCATGGACCCCGCCCTTGGTCGGCGCGTTGTTCGCCCTGGCCCTGATACTGAAACGAGAGGACGGATGAGCTTGCGCATTCACGCTTCGGGACTGGGCCCTGCCCTTGCGATGGCGATGCTGGGTGCGACCGCCCTGATGGCCCCTGCCGCCGCGCAATCGATGTTCGACGAGGGCACGGGCATGCCCGCGATGCCCGACATGCCGGGAACGGCGCTGACGGCGACGCGCGGGGTCTCGGCGCTGGCGCCCGCCTCCCAGCAGCTGGGCAGCAATCCGGTGGGCGACCGGACGCCGACCTCGAACGCGCCCGCGACGGCGGAACCCGATGCGGCCGTGACGCTGGACGGCAACCGCACGGATGGCGGTCAGGGGGCGGCGACGGTCCTAGCCGACAACGTGCTGGTCAAGGGCGACCGGACGCTGATTGCCGCCGGGGGCGTCGTGGTCTGGCACCAAGGCAACCGGCTGATCGCATCGCGCATCATCGTGGACGGCGCATCCGGCGATCTGACCATCGAGGGACCGATCCACCTGTCCCGCCCCGGTGCCGACCCGGACGAAAATCCGATCCTGATCGCCGACAGCGCCCAGCTGGACCGCGAATTGCAGGACGGCATCGTCAACGGCGCCCGGCTGGTGCTGAACCGCGAACTGCAGATGGCCTCGAACCGGCTGGAGCGGCGCGACGATGGCCGCATCACCGAGCTGACCGATGTCGTCGCCTCATCCTGCCAGGTCTGCGCATCGAACCCGACGCCGCTGTGGGAAATCCGCGCCCGCAAGATCACCCATGACGCCGAGGCGCAGCGCATCACCTTCGACCACCCGCAGCTGCGCGCCTTCGGCATCCCCATCGCCGCCGCACCCTTCACGGTCTCGGCGCCCGATCCGACCGTGGACCGGCAATCGGGCTTTCTGCGACCGATGATCCGAACGACCTCGGGGTTGGGGTTCGGGGTCAAGCTGCCCTATTTTCAGACGCTTGGCGACAGTGCCGACGTGACGCTGACGCCCTATCTGTCGGTCAACCGCACCACCACGCTGGAGCTGCGCTATCGTCAGGCCTTCGCCAACGGCGGGCTGGAATGGAACGGTGCGATCAGCCGCGACGACATCCGCCCGGGCGACACGCGAGGCTATTTCTTCGGCGCGGCACGTTTCGACATTCCGCGCGGATATCGCCTTGGGGTACAGATCCAGACGGCCTCCGACCGGGCCTATCTGCTGGATTACGACGTCACCGACGCCGACCGCCTCTGGAGCGGGGTTTCGCTGGAACGCGTGCGCCGCGACAAGCTGGTCTGGGGACGGGTCGGCAATTACGACAGCCTTCGCGACGACGAAGATGACGCCACATCCCCCGCGCAGGTCGCGGACGTCATCTGGCGCCGCCGCCTGTCGCCCGCCTATCTTGGCGGCGAGGCCGTGCTGGAATGGTCTGCCCATGCCCACCGCCGCCCCTCGGACGACGATATCATCGGACGCGACGTCGCGCGCGGGTCGGTGGGTGTCGACTGGCGGCGCAGCACCATCCTGCCCGGCGGGGTGGTGGCGGCCGCACTGGCGGGGGTCGACGCCGACATCTATCGCATCGGCCAGGACAGCCGCTTCGACCGGCTGGTCACCCGCGTCGATCCGCAGGTCGGCGTCGAATTGCGCTGGCCGCTGTCCACCACGCGCGGCAATGCCACCCATATCGTCGAGCCGGTGGTGCAGGTGCTCTATTCCCCGCGCGACGACGATCGCGACATCCCCAACGAGGACAGCCGCCTGATCGAGTTCGACGAGGGCAACCTGTTTTCCGACAACCGATTCCCCGGCTATGACGTGCGCGAAACCGGGTTGCGGGCCAATATCGGTGCCACATGGACGCGGATCGATCCGACCGGCTGGTCGCTTGGCGTGACAGGCGGCCGGGTGGTGCGTGCCGATGATGCGCGCGAATTCGGTCCCGATTCGCCGCTTGGCGGGTCCCGGTCGGATTGGCTGCTGGCGGCGCATTACGACAGCGGCACCGGGCTGGCCGTGGCCAACCGCGCGCTTTTCGACGACAGCTTCCGCATCTCGCGCAACGAATTGCGCATGGGGTGGCTGCGCAGCGACCTGCAGGTGTCCGCCGGATACCTCTGGATCGACAGCAGCGAGGATGAGGGTCGCGACGACGACGCCAGCGAACTGGCCGCCAACATCGGCTGGCAGATCAAGGACGGCTGGTGGGGGACGGCGGAAACCCGCTACGACTTCGTAGCCGACCGCGCGCAGGAGGCCAGCCTGGAGATCGCCTATCGCAACGAATGCATCACCGTGGAAACCGGCCTGTCGCGGCGTTTCACCAGTTCCGATACGGTCAGGGCGGAAACCAGCTTCGACCTCTCGGTGCGATTGGGCGGCTTCGGACAGCAACAAGACGGACCCGGCACGGTGGCGCGGCGCAGCTGCATGCGCTAATCTGCCGGCCAAGAACCAAGATTGAGGGCAGCAGATGCGGCATTTCCTATCCGGTATCGCCTTGGCGGCGGTGGTGGCCACCGGCGCGATCACGCCCGTCATGGCACAGAACCTGTTCCAGCCGGTCGTCTACGTCAACGACAGCGCCGTCACCCGCTATGAGGTCGACCAGCGCCAGCGCTTCATGCAGGTGATCGGCGCACCCGACACCTCGGCCGCCGAGGCCGAGAAGGCGCTGATCGACGACCGCCTGCGCGTGCAGGCCGCAAAGCAGATCGGCGTGACCATCACGCCCGAGAACCTGCAGCGCGGGATGGAGGAATTCGCCGGGCGTGCCGGTCTGGATTCGGCCAGCTTCATCGCGCGCCTGGAAAGCGCGGGGATCGAGGCCGGCGTCTTTCGCGACTTCGTCGAGGCGGGCACCGTCTGGCGCGATGTCGTGCGGGCGCGGCTGGTCAGCCAGATCGAGGTCTCGGACGCGGAAATCGACCAGCAACTGAAGCGGGTGATCGAAACGCCGATCATCGACCGCGTGACCCTGGCGGAACTGATCATCCCCGCGCCTCCGGGTCGCGAACAGCAGGCGCTGCAACTGGCGCAGCGGATCGTCGCATCGCGTCCCACGCCCGAACAATTCGCCCAGGCCGCGCGGCAGTATTCGGCCGCACCCTCGGCGCAGGCCGGGGGGCAGCTGGGCACCCTGCCGCTGGACAATCTGCCGCCCTCGCTGCGGCCGATCCTGACGGCGCTGCAGCCCGGTCAGGTCACCCAGCCCCTTCCCGTCGATGGCGCGGTGGTGCTGTTCCTGCTGCGCGATGCGCAAGGATCGCTGCGTCCGGGCGCGCGTGAACAGGTGCTGGACTATCTGACGCTGCGCATGGCCTCGGTCGCAGAGGCGCAGGCCCTGGCCGCCCGCACCCGCAGCTGCGACGAGCTTTATTCCGATGCCGGTCCGCAGGCCGCCGTCCAGCGCCAGACGCAATCGCAGGGTGCCATCCCGACGCTGATCGCATCGCGGCTGGCCTCGCTTGACGCGGATGAAGCGGGGGTCGTCCCGATGGGCGCGGGCGCCGAGCTGGTGATGCTGTGTTCGCGCCAGCCCGCCCTTGCCGCCCAAGCCGAGGTTCCCACCACCGCCCTGCCCGAGGACGGCGTCGAGAACGCCATCCCCCGGACCGGCGGCATCCCCGACCGCGAGGCCGTCAAGGACCAGCTGTTCAACGACAAGATCAACACCGCCGCCGAGGGCCTTCTGGCCGATCTGCGCGCCGATGCGGTCATCCGGCGGCCCTGATCCGATGGCGCAACGCATCCTGCTGACCTGCGGTGAGCCCGCGGGCATCGGCCCCGAACTGGCTCCGCTGGCCTTGGCCTGCGGGGTCGATCTGGTCTGGATGGGCGATCCGCGCCACCTGCCCGATGGAACGCTGTGGACTACGGTGGATCATCCGGGCGAGGCGGTTCCAGCGGGCCATCTGCCGGTCCTGCGCCATGATTTCGCGGCCCCCGCCACGCCGGGACGCCCCGATCCGGCCAATGCCCAAGGGGTGATCGACGTCATCGCCCGCGCCGTCGATCTGGCGATGCAGGGTCAGGTCGCAGGCATCACCACCGCGCCCATCAGCAAGCAGGCACTGAAGGAAGGCGCGGGCTTCCCCTTCCCCGGACATACCGAATATCTGGCGCATCTGGGCGGCGATGTGCCGGTGGTGATGATGCTGGCCTCGACCACGGTGACGCCGCCCTGCCGCGTAGTGCCCGCGACGATCCACATTCCGCTGGCCGACGTGCCCGCGGCCCTGACCCGCGACGTGCTGGAACAGGCAATCCGCATCACCCATGCCGCGATGATCCGCGATTTCGGCATTCCGGCCCCGCGCATCGCAGTGGCGGGGCTGAACCCCCATGCGGGCGAAGGCGGCACGATGGGCACGCAGGAACGCGACATGATCATCCCGCTACTGGAGGATCTGAGCGACCAGGGGCTGAACCTGACCGGCCCCATGCCCGCCGACACCATGTTCCACGCTCCCGCGCGGGCGGGTTACGATGCGGCGGTCTGCGCCTATCACGACCAGGGGCTGATCCCCATCAAGACGCTGGATTTCGCAGGGGGCGTCAATGTGACGCTTGGCCTGCCCTTCATCCGGACCTCGCCCGATCACGGGACCGCCTTCGACATCGCGGGCAAGGGTCTGGCCGATCCCTCATCCACCATCGCCGCGCTGAGAATGGCGCGCGACATGGCAAAGGCCCGCAAATGATCGACAACCTGCCGCCGCTGCGCGACGTCATCACCATGCACGACCTGCGGGCCAAGAAGCAGCTGGGCCAGAACTTCCTGCTGGATCTGAACCTGACCTCGAAGATCGCGCGGCAGGCGGGCGATCTGAAGGATTGCGACGTGCTGGAGATCGGCCCCGGCCCCGGCGGCCTGACGCGCGGCCTGCTTGCCCAAGGGGCGCGCCACGTGCTGGCGATCGAGAAGGACCCCCGCGCCCTGCCCGCGCTGGAACAGATCGCCGAGGCCTATCCGGGCCGCCTGACCGTCATCAACGGCGACGCGCTGGAGATCGACCCGCTGGCGCATCTGACCCCGCCGATCCGCATCGCAGCCAACCTGCCCTATAATGTCGGGACCGAACTGCTGATCCGCTGGCTGACACCGCGCGCATGGCCGCCCTTCTGGCAGTCCCTGACGCTGATGTTCCAGAAGGAAGTGGCCGAGCGGATCACCGCCAAGCCCGGCTCCAAGGCCTATGGTCGTCTGGCCTTACTGGCCCAATGGCGTGCGGACGCGCAGATCGTCATGCATCTGCCCCCCGAGGCTTTCGTTCCCGCCCCCAAGGTCCATTCCGCCGTCGTCCATCTGACCGCCCTGCCCGAACCGCGCTTTCCCGCCGATCCGGCCGTGCTGTCGCAGATCACCGGCGCGGCCTTCAACCAGCGCCGCAAGATGCTTCGGGCCAGCCTGAAGGGTCTGCACCCCGGCATCGAATCGCTGCTGCTGACCTGCGACATCCCCCCGACCGCCCGCGCCGAGGAGATCGACCTGGAACGCTTCTGCGCCCTGGCCCGCGCCCTGTCCGAGGCCCGCGCCACGGGCTGAGACCACGCACGACCGCATGAAGAAGGGGCCGTCAGCGATGCTGCGGCCCCTTCGTTGTTCTCGGTGTCAGACGCGGATCACTCGGCGTCGCTGCCGCCCTTGGGCGCCTCGGCGGCCGCTGCGGCGCCATCCTCGGCCACCGGCTTGCGGCGGCTGCGCGTCGTCGTTCCCGTGGCGCTGCGCGGCGTGCGCGGACGCGAGCTGCGGGTGCGGGCGGGTTTGGGCGCAGGTTCGGTTTCCGGCGTTGTCACGGGTGTCGCCTGATCCTCGTCGCCGGCGGCGACGGCATCGGGCAGGCTGGGCTGCTGCTGGGGCGCGGGGGCCGGGGCGGCCTCGGGCGCGGCTTCGGTCTGCTGATCGGCCTGATCGCCCCGCGGCTGGCGGTTCTGCTGGTCGCGGTTGTTGTCGCGGCGCTGGTTCTGGCCACCATTGCCGCCGTCGCCCTGCTGGTCGCCGCGCTGATCGTTGCGCGATCCCTGATTGCCGTTGTTGTTGTGATTGCTGGCGTTATGACCGGTGCCATAGCCGTGGTTCGAATAGCCGCCGTCGTCGTCCTGGCGGTTGTTCTGACCGTTCGACTGGCCATTCGACTGGCCCTGGCGTTCGGCCATCTCGCGCTGCGCCTCACCCAGCATGCGGGTGTAATGTTCGGCATGCTGCAGGAAGCTCTGCTCGGCCACGCGGTCGTGGGACAGCTGCGCATCACGCGCCAGCGTCAAATATTTCTCGATGATCTGCTGAGGGGTGCCACGCACCTTGCCCTCGGGCCCCGAGCTGTCGAAGACACGGTTGACCACATTGCCAAGCGAGCGTTGGCGATTGGATTTGCTACGCGAACGGGATTTTGATGATCTCATCAGTCTGTCTGTAATGTTTCTGATCGCAGGGGTGCCAGAGTGAACTGGACGGCGGTGTCGGATGGCTACGGGGGCGTGATTGTCCTCTCCGTTCAGCCCTGCCTCGCCCCAGCAACGGCGCATCGCGCGCCCTGTCGGAATCGGCAGTGTCAGGCTGACCGTACAGTGGCTGTCGGCCTGCTGCACGAAGCCGACTAACCACGCCACCCCAGATATGACAAGCAAAAACTGCCAAAAATGCAGCATCTGCGCGGGAAAGGGCTGATCAGCGGCCGAATTCCGCAAGCACCACCCTGTCGCGCCCGTCCAGATCGGGCAGCACGGCGGTCGCGGCACCTTGGTCCGCGAAAAGCGCCGCGACCGCCCGGCCTTGGGTGGGGCCGATCTCGGTCAGGAGGATGCCGCGCGGGGCAAGAACCGACCGCGCCCCCGTCGCGATGGCGCGATAGGCGGTCAGCCCGTCGGCGCCATCCGTCAGCGCCTGGCGGGGTTCCCAATCGCGAACGTCCGACGACAGTCCCGCCATTTCATCCGCCGCGATATAGGGCGGGTTCGAGACGATCAGGTCGAATTCGCCGGTGACGCCCTGATACCAGTCGGCCTGCCGGAACCGCGCGTTGACGCCGATGCGACGGGCGTTGTGGCGTGCGACCTCCAGCGCCTTTTCCGAGATATCGGTGCCGACGCCCGTCGTCCCGGCCCGCGCCGCCAGAAGCGAGATCAGGATCGCCCCCGTCCCCGTCCCCAGGTCCAGCACCGTCTTCCACGGGCGGGCCAAGGCGGCCTCGACCAGGGCCTCGGTCTCGGGGCGCGGGTCCAGCGTGTCGCGGGTGACCTTGAAGCGATGCGCCCAGAAATCGCGAAAGCCCACGATCTGCGCCACCGGCTGGTGCAGGGCGCGGGCGGCGATGCCCTTGTTGAAGCGCGCGGCCTCATCGGCGGTCAGGTCGCGATCCTCGGTGATGCGCAGGCGGCCCGGCTCCATGTCCAGAACGGCGGCCAGGATGCGGTCGGCGTCGCGCGATGCACCCTCGATGCCGGCCGCGCGCAGCAGGGCGGCGCCATCCGCCTGCGCCTGCGACAGCTTCATTCGGCGTCCGCCAGACGGGCCGCCTGGTCATGGGCGGTCAGGGCGTCGATGATTTCGGACAGATCGCCCGCCATGATCTTGTCCAAGGCATAAAGCGTCAGGTTGATGCGGTGATCGGTCATGCGGCCCTGCGGAAAGTTGTAGGTGCGGATGCGTTCGCTGCGATCGCCGCTGCCGACCTGAGACTTCCGGTCGGCGGCGCGTTCGTCATCGGCCTTCTGGCGCTGCATGTCGTAAAGCCGCGCACGCAGCACGGCCATGGCATTGGCGCGGTTCTGGTGCTGGGACTTTTCGCTGCTGGTCACCACGATGCCGGTTGGCAGGTGGGTGATGCGCACGGCGCTGTCGGTGGTGTTGACGTGCTGGCCGCCCGCGCCGCTGGCCCGCATGGTGTCGATGCGTATGTCGGTCGCGGGGATGTCGATTTCGACATCCTCGGCGGCTTCGGGCAGGACGGCGACGGTGGCGGCGCTGGTATGGATGCGCCCGCCCGATTCGGTTTCGGGCACGCGCTGGACGCGGTGCACGCCGGATTCGTATTTCAGCCGCGCAAAGACACCGTCACCGGCAATGCGGGCCATGGCTTCCTTGACGCCGCCCAGTTCTGTCTGGGTCAGTTCCAGCATCTGAAAATCCCAGCCCTGCTGTTCGGCGTGACGGCGATACATGGACAGAAGGTTGCCCGCAAACAGCGCAGCCTCATCCCCGCCGGTGCCGGGGCGGATTTCCAGGATGGCGGGGCGGGCATCTGCGGCGTCCTTGGGCAGCAGGGCCACGCGCAGCCGCTGTTCCAACTCGGGCAGTTCGGCGTTCAGTCGGCGCAGCTCATCCTCGGCCAGTTCGCGCATCTCAGGGTCGGCCAGCATGGCGCGGGCCTCGGCCAGGGCCTCGGTAGCCTCTCGCCAGCGGGCGATGCCTTCGACGACAGGCTTCAGCTCCGCATATTCGCGACTGATCTTCGCGATCTGGTCGGGCGCGGCACCAGCGTTCAACTGCGCTTCGAGATACTCGAACCGTTGGGTGATCTGGGCAAGGCGGTCTGGGGGCAACATGGTTTCGGGTTACCCGCGCCTGTTCCAACCGTAAAGCGCGATCAGCTCGAAGGCGACATGCGAGCCTGCAATGGCCGTCGCGCCGGTGGTGTCATAGGGGGGCGAGACCTCGACCACGTCGCCGCCGATCATGTTGATACCCGCCAGCCCGCGCAGCAGCGCCGCCGCCTGCCAGCTGGCCAGACCGCCCCAGACGGGCGTGCCGGTGCCGGGCGCGAAGGCCGGGTCCAGCGCGTCGATGTCGAAGGTGACATAGGTGGGGCGGTCGCCCACCACGGCGCGGATACGCTCCAGCGTGGCCTGCACCCCGTCCTGATGCACGGAAGGTGCATCAAGAATGGTCACGCCCAATGTGTCGGGATTGTCGGTGCGGATCCCGACGCTGACGCAGGCCGCCGGATCGACCAGCCCCTGCCTGATCGCCTTGTAGAGGAAGGTGCCGTGGTCGATGCGGTCGGGGTCGTCATCGACCCAGGTGTCGGAATGGGCATCGAACTGGATCAGCGCGACCGGGCCATGGCGTTCGGCCATGGCGCGCAGGATCGGCAGGGTGATGAAATGATCGCCCCCAAGCGTGATGGGCGCGGCCCCCGCATCCATGATCGCGCCGATATGGGCGGTGATGCGCGCAGGCACATCGCGGATATTGGCGTAATCGAAGGGCATGTCGCCGTAATCGGCCACGTTCAGCAGGCTCAGCGGATCATAGCCCCAGCCATAGGGCGCGTCGAAGGCCTGCAGGCTGGATGCCTCGCGGATGGCACGGGGGCCGAAACGCGTGCCGGGACGGTGGGTGACGGCCTGATCGAAGGGAATGCCGGTGACCGCCACATCCACGCCGGTCAGATCCTTTGTATAGCGGCGGCGCAGGAAGCTGGTGGCGCCACCGAAGGCGTTCTCGAACGACAGGCCGCGCGGGTCGGCCCGCGTGAAAGCCTGATCCACCTGCGTCTTCGCGTCTTCAAGCGCCATCATCATCCCCTTTTGTTGCGGCGCTCAGACTGCCCCGACGCCCCCGCCCCCGCAAGAGGTCATCAGCCGGACTTGGCGGCTGGCGTCACGACCGGCGCACCCGATGCCATGTCCGTGCCGCGATAGGGCTGGCCCGCCTCTTTCCAGGCCGCGAAACCGCCGTCCATATGGGCGATCCGATCGGTCACCCCCGAGGCCAGGATCTGCCGCGCGACCTTTTCGGACCGCTTGGACGACCCGCAATAAAGCACCACCGGCTTGTCACCGCCCAAGGGCAGCCGTTCGGGCACGATGAAGGCCATAGGTGCCAGCAGCGCACCCTGGATCTGTTCGAACATGTATTCCGCGGGGGTCCGCACGTCGATCATAGCGATTTCATCGGACCTAAGGGCGGCGGCGACCTCGGCGACCGTCCAGGTTTCCAACCTGCCCGATCCGGTATCTTCTGTCTTCATCGTCTGGCTTCCTTGAACTTGTTGGCAGCTGTGTGATGACAACTCGGGGCGCGGGCATCGGGGTCCATGCCCGATCGGCGCCGGACAAGGCGGGCGTGTTCCGCCGCGTCGCCCGCAGGCAACGCATTACCCGAATCACCTTGCATCGTCAGCAATCGCTGCTATGAAGCCCCATCCTTCCGCCTGCATCCAGAAACTGCGCAGCCTCTCGTGACGGGTGCGGAAGGGACGACCCGTCGATGAAATGCGCCGAAAACCGAAAGGATCGCCATGTCTCTGTATGAGCATGTGCTGATCGCCCGCCAGGACCTGTCGAACACGCAGGCCGAAGGGCTGATCGAACACTTCTCGACCATTCTCGCCGACAACGGTGGCAAGGTCGTCGAACACGAATACTGGGGTGTGCGCACCCTGGCCTACAAGATCAACAAGAACCGCAAGGGCCATTACGCCTTCCTGCGCACCGACGCCCCGTCGTCGGCCGTGCTGGAAATGGAACGCCTGGCCCGCCTGCATGATGACGTGATGCGCGTGATGACCATCCGCGTGGACGAGCATCAGGAAGGCCCCTCGGTCCAGATGCAGAAGCGCGAAGAGCGTGGCGACCGTCCCCGTGGCGGCGACCGTGGTGACCGCGGCGACCGCCGCGAGCGTAACTGAGGAGATCTGAGACATGGCGAACAAACCGTTCTTCCGTCGTCGCAAAGTCTGCCCCTTCTCGGGCGACAACGCACCTGCGATCGACTACAAAGACACCCGTCTGCTGCAGCGCTACATCAGCGAACGCGGCAAAATCGTGCCTTCGCGCATCACCGCTGTCTCGGCCAAGAAGCAACGTGAGCTGGCTCGTGCCATCAAGCGCGCACGCTTCCTTGCCCTGCTGCCCTACGTCGTGAAGTAAGGAGACTAACACATGCAAGTCATCCTGCTGGAACGCGTGGCGAAACTTGGCCAGATGGGCGAAGTCGTCAACGTGAAACAGGGCTATGCCCGCAACTTCCTGCTGCCGCAGAAGAAAGCTCTGCGCGCTTCGGAAGCCAACATCAAGGCGTTCGAAGGTCAGAAGGCACAGCTGGAAACCCGCAACGCGGAATCGAAAGCCGAAGCCGAGAAGATCGCGGCCAAGCTGGACGGCGAAGTCTTCGTCGTCATCCGTTCGGCATCCGATTCGGGCGCGCTCTACGGTTCGGTCACGACCCGTGACGCGGCCGATTCCGCAACCGAAGCCGGCTTCTCGGTCGATCGCAAGCAGGTCGTCCTGCGCGAGCCGATCAAGTACCTGGGCATGCACGACGTCACCGTCGTCCTGCACCCGGAAGTCGAAGCGACGATCACCATGAACGTCGCACGTTCCAACGAAGAGGCTGAACTGCAGGCGCAGGGCAAGTCGATTCAGGACATGGCTGCCGAGGCAGATGCCGAAGCCGAATTCGAGATCGCCGAGCTGTTCGACGACATCGGCGGCGCGAACGAAGATGACGGCGACGACGATCGCAACTGATCGGCCGATATCTTCGCACTAAATCGACCGCGCCGGGAAACCGGCGCGGTTTTTCATACGTTCGTGTGAAAATTCTTTCACGACACGGCGTTATACGACATGGACCTGATGCTTGCGGATCCCGACACGGGGTCGATGACCCTGCCTGCGAAGGACAAGAAGATGACCGATGCCCTCAGTCTGATGCTGGAAACTGCGCCCTTCGTCCTGGCCGACGGTGCGACGGGAACCGCGCTGTTCAACATGGGGCTGGACGGCGCGACCCCGCCCGAGATGTGGAACGCCGATCACCCCGACCGCATCGCCGCCCTGCACCGCAGCGCCATCGAAGCCGGATCCGACCTGTTCCTGACCAACAGCTTTGGCGCCAACGCCAGCCGGCTGCGCCTGCAGGGCGCATCGCATCGCGTGACCGAGCTGAACCGCCTTGCCGCCAGCATCGCCCGCGATGAGGCCGACCGCGCGGGCCGCAAGGTCATCGTGGCCGGCAGCATGGGCCCCATCGGCGAATTCATGGCCCCCATGGGCAGCCTGACCCGCGCCCGCGCGACCGAGATGTTTCATGAACAGGCGCAGGCCCTGAAGGATGGCGGGGCCGACATCCTCTGGGTCGAGACGCTGAGTTCCATCGACGAGATGAAGGCCGCCGCCGAGGCCGCGCGCCTGGTCGACATGGCCTGGTGCGGATCGCTCAGCTTCGACACGGCGGGGCGCACGATCATGGGCACCACCTCGGCCGAGCTGTCTTCGGCGGTGGAACGCATGCCGAACCCGCCCGTCGCCTATGGTGCGAATTGCGGCATCGGGGCATCGGATCTGCTGCGCACGGTGACCGGGTTTGTCGCATCGGGCAATGAACGCCCGATCATCGCCAAGGGCAATGCGGGCGTCCCGCACATGCATGACGGCAACATCCATTACGACGGCACGCCCGAACTGATGGCCGATTACGCCGTGCTGGCCCGCGACATGGGCGTGCGCGTCATCGGTGGCTGCTGCGGGACCATGCCCGAACATCTGCGCGCCATGCGCGAGGCGCTGGAAACGCGTCCCGCCGGACCCCGCCCGACGCTGGAACAGATCACCATGCTGTTGGGGCCGTTCAGTTCGGCCAGCGACGGGACCGAGGGCCAGATCATCGGCCGCCGTCACTAGAACAGCGACATCTGGTCGCCTGCCTTGGGTGGGCGGCCAAATCGGCTGCAATCCAGCGCCGGTTGTCCTTCGCGATAGCCAAGCCGTTTGCGGGCCAGCCGGAAGCGCTGCATCGCCAGCTGCGCCTCGACCCCCTCGCCCCGAAACCTGTGACCAAAGCGCGGATCGTTGTCCCGCCCGCCGCGCATGGCCTGAATGCGGTTCATCACATGCGCGGCCATGCCGGGCCGGTGGCGTTCCAACCAGTCGCGAAACAGCGGCGCGACCTCGTGCGGCAGGCGGATGGGGATCATGCTGGCGGTGGTGGCCCCGGCCTCGCGGGCGGCGGTCAGGATGGCCTCGATCTCGGGTTCTGTCAGCACGGGGATGACGGGGGCGACCATGACGCGGACCGGAACGCCCGCGCGGGCCAGGTCGCGGATCATGCGCAGGCGCGTCTCGGGCGCAGGGGCGCGCGGCTCCATTGCGCGGGCCAGCGATGCGTCCAGTGTCGTGATGCTGACCCCCACCGTCGCCATGTCGCGCGCCGCCATTTCCGCCCAGAGGTCCAGATCGCGCAGCACCGTCTGCCCCCGCGTAATCAATGTCGCGGGGTGGTTCCAATCGCGCAGCACCCTCAGGATACCGGGCATGATCGCCAGCTTGGCCTCGGCCGGCTGATAAGGGTCGGTGTTGGTCCCAAGCGCGATCGGCGCGGGCTTGTAGCTGGGCCGCCCCAGTTCACGTTCCAGCAGGTCCGCCGCGCCTTCCTTGGCGGTGATGCAGGTTTCGAAATCCAGTCCCGGCGACAGGCCCAGATAGGCGTGGCTGGGCCGCGCATAGCAATAGATGCAGCCATGTTCGCAGCCGCGATAGGGGTTGATCGACCGGTCGAACGGCACATCGGGCGAGGTATTGCGCGTGATGATGCTGCGCGGACGCTCCATGGTGATCTGCGTGCGCAGCAGATGCTGATCCTCGGGGATGTCCCAGCCATCGTCATGACGTTCGCGGGCCTCGGCCTCGAACCGTCCCGCGGGGCGGGTGTCGGCACCACGGGCCTTCAGGCGTTCGTCGGGATCGCGCGGGAGAAGCATGCCGCGATCATAGAACATATGCGGAACATTTGCCAAGACCTCGTGCCGGGTTGATGTTTGGCAAACCCCACCACATCTTGAGGGTCAGTCAGCGACAGGACATCACATGACCGAAGACTATACCCCACCCAAGGTCTGGACGCCGAACAAGGAAAACGGCGGCAAATTCGCCAGCATCAACCGCCCCACCGCCGGCAAGACGCACGACAAGGAACTGTCGGTCGGCAAGCATCCGCTGCAGCTTTACTCGCTGGCGACGCCGAACGGCCAGAAGGTCACCATCATGCTGGAGGAGCTGCTGGAGGCAGGCCATACCGGCGCGGAATACGATGCCTGGCTGATCGACATCGGCGAGGGCGACCAGTTTTCCAGCGGCTTCGTGGATGTGAACCCGAACTCGAAGATCCCGGCGCTGATGGACCATTCGGTGACGCCCGCGCAGCGCGTCTTCGAAAGCGGCTCGATCCTGCTGTATCTGGCCGAGAAATTCGGAGCCTTCCTGCCCAAGGACTCCGCCGCGCGGACCGAGACGCTGAACTGGCTGTTCTGGCAGATGGGCGCGGGCCCCTATCTGGGTGGCGGCTTCGGGCATTTCTATGCCTATGCGCCGGTCAAGATCGAATACGCCATCGACCGCTTCACGATGGAGGTCAAGCGCCAGCTGGACCTGCTGGACCAGCGTCTGGCCGACAACCGCTTCATCGCGGGCGAGGAATACACCATCGCCGACATGGCGATCTTCCCCTGGTATGGCCGCCTGATCACCGGTGGCGCCTATGGCGATGCCGCGACCTTCCTTGATGCCGCCAGCTACAAGAACCTGCACCGCTGGCAGCAGGAGATCGCCGCCCGCCCCGCCGTCCAGCGCGGCCAGATGGTCAACGCGACCTCGGGCGATCCGTCCAAGCAGCTGCGCGAACGCCACGACGCCTCCGACTTCCAGACCCGCACGCAGGACAAGCTGGAAGCATGAAAAAAGCCCGGGCGATTGCCCGGGCTTTCCAATTCGGCAGGTCCGCGGATCAGTTGCGGGCCTTGTCGACCATCTTGCCCTTCGAGATCCAAGGCATCATCTCGCGCAGCTTGGCACCGACCTGTTCGATCTGGTGTTCGTCGTTCGCACGGCGCGAGGCTTTCAGCGTCGGCTGGCCGACCTGGTTTTCCAGCATGAAGTCGCGGACGAACTTGCCCTGCTGGATGTCGGTCAGAACCGCCTTCATACGGGCCTTGGTTTCCTCGTAGGGCAGGATGCGCGGGCCGGTGACGTATTGGCCGTATTCGGCGGTGTTCGAGATCGAGTAGTCCATGTTGGCGATGCCGCCTTCATAGATCAGGTCGACGATCAGCTTCACCTCGTGCAGGCATTCGAAATAGGCCATCTCGGGGGCATAGCCCGCCTCGACCAGCGTCTCGAAGCCGCAGCGGATCAGCTCGACCAGACCGCCGCACAGGACCGCCTGTTCGCCGAAGAGGTCGGTTTCGCATTCCTCGCGGAAGTTGGTCTCGATGATGCCCGAACGACCGCCACCGATGGCCGAGCAATAGGACAGGCCGATATCCATGGCCTTGCCCGAAGCGTCCTGATGGATCGCGACTAGGCAGGGCACGCCGCCGCCTTTGACGTATTCACCGCGGACCGTGTGGCCGGGGCCCTTGGGGGCCATCATGATGACATCGACGCCGGGCTTCGGCTCGATCAGGCCGAAATGCACGTTCAGGCCGTGGGCGAAGGCGATCGCCGCGCCGTCGCGCAGGTTGTCATGGACGTATTTCTTGTAGGTCTCGGCCTGCAGTTCGTCGGGCATGGTGAACATGATGACATCGCACCATGCGGCCGCTTCTGCGATGCCCATGACCTTCAGGCCTTCGCCTTCGGCCTTGGCGGCCGAGGGGCTGCCTTCGCGCAGTGCGACGACGACGTTCTTGGCACCCGAATCGCGCAGGTTCAGCGCATGGGCATGGCCCTGGCTTCCGTAACCCAAAATCGCGACCTTCAGGTCCTTGATCAGGTTCACGTCGCAATCGCGGTCGTAGTAAACGCGCATGATGAAATCCTTCTTGTCTGCTGACATGGTTATAGCCCGATGACACCGATGACTTCATTCAATCGCAACAAGATATTCGGGCTTTCCGAAAGGATCATGTCCGCGTATGGATTTAACGATGAAATTGATGCCCGATGATACGGATCGCCGCATACTCCGCCACATGATGGCGGACCCTTCGGCATCGAACGCCCAGCTGGCCGAACGGGCAGGCGTCACCACCGCCAGCCTGTGGCGGCGCATCGAACGCCTGCGCGAGGCCGGCGTGCTGAAGGGCGTGCAGGCCCGCATCGACTGGCGCGCCCTGGGGTGGGAGGTTCAGGTCAGCTTGCGCTTCACCCTGGACAAGACGAACCCACGCGCCTTCGATGAATTCTTGGCAGCCGTCCGCGCCGTCCCCGAGGTGATCGAGATCCAGAGCTTTCTGGGTAGCGTCGACTGGCGTCTGTCGGTGATCGCCCGGGACATGGCGCATTGGCAGCAGGTCTATCGGGACCGCATCCTGACCCTGCCCCATATCGCCGATATCGATGCGCTGATGCTGGTTTCCACCATCAAGGACAGCGAGGATCTGGCCCTGTGACCGATCTGGACGACACCGACCGCGCCATCCTGCGCATCCTGGTGCATGACGCCACCCAAAGCGCCGCGCAGGTCGGTCGAGCCGTGGGCATCGGCCAGCCCGCGGCCTGGCGGCGCATCAAGCGGCTGACCGATCACGGCATCATCGCGGGTCGGCGGGTGATGCTGGACAACGCTGCTTTGGGCTTTGGCGTGACGGTCTTTCTGGGCATCCGGCTTGCCGCCAAGGGCCGCACCAGCCTTGAGGATTTCGAGCGCGCCGTCACCGCCATCCCCGAGGTGCAGCTGGTCCAGCATGTCTTAGGGCAGTTCGACTATCGTCTGCGCATCACCGCCCGCGACATCACCGATTTCGAGCGCATCCTGCGCCGTCGGATCATGACCCTGCCCGGCGTGGGTCAGGTCGAGGCGAATGTCATGCTGTCAGAGGAAAGGCGCCCCGGCCCGTTGGGATAGCGCAGGCCCCGAAGCCGCATCGCGGGGGGCCTGCGTTGATTGGGTATTTGGGCAACCGAGAAGATCAGTCCGGGATCACCCGGACCGCTCCTTTGGCCGCGCTGGTGGTCATGGCCGCATAGGCCCGCAGCGCGGTCGAGACCTGACGCTTGCGCGGCTTTTCGGGCTTCCATCCGGCAGCTTCGCGCTTTTCGCGACGGGCGGCCAGGGTGGCGTCATCGACGACCAGCTCGATCAGGCGGTTCGGAATGTCGATGCGGATCAGGTCACCCTGCTCGGCCAGACCGATGGTGCCGCCTTCTGCCGCCTCGGGTGAGACGTGGCCGATCGACAGCCCCGAGGAGCCGCCCGAGAAGCGGCCATCCGTGACCAGCGCGCATTCCTTGCCCAGGCCCTTCGATTTCAGATAGCTGGTCGGATACAGCATTTCCTGCATCCCCGGCCCGCCGCGCGGACCTTCATAGCGGATCAGCACGACCTCTCCGGGCTTGACCTTGCCGGTCAGGATGGCACTGACGCTGTCATCCTGGCTTTCGAAGATATGGGCGGGGCCTTCGAATTTCAGGATCGATTCGTCCACGCCCGCGGTCTTCACGATGCAGCCGTCCTCGGCCAGGTTGCCGTAAAGCACGGCCAGCCCGCCGTCCTTCGAGAATGCGTGTTCCGCGCTGCGGATGACGCCCTTTTCGCGGTCCAGATCGACGTTCTCGAACCGCTGGCTTTGCGAGAATGCGACCTGCGTCGGCACGCCACCGGGTGCCGCGCGATAGAAGTCGTGCACGGCCTCGGATTGCGTACGCGACACGTCCCAACGGTCCAGCGCCTGCGCCAGCGTGCCTGAGTGAACGCTGTTAACTGTCGTATCCAGCAGGCCCGCCTTGTCCAACTGACCAAGGATGGCCATGATGCCGCCAGCGCGATGGACGTCCTCCATGTGGACGTCGTCCTTGGCAGGTGCGACCTTGCAGAGGACCGGCACCTTGCGCGACAGGCGGTCGATGTCGGACATGGTGAAGTCGATCCCGGCCTCATGCGCGGCGGCCAGAAGGTGCAGGACGGTGTTGGTGGAGCCGCCCATGGCGATATCCAGCGTCATCGCGTTCTCGAAGGCCGCAAAACTGGCCACGTTGCGCGGCAGCACCGATGCATCCTCGCCTTCGTAATACCGCTTGGCCAGATCGACGATCAGATGGCCCGCCTCGACGAACAGGCGCTTGCGGTCGGCATGGGTGGCCAGCGTGGACCCGTTTCCGGGCAGCGACAGGCCAAGCGCCTCGGTCAGGCAGTTCATCGAATTGGCGGTGAACATGCCCGAGCAGGACCCGCAGGTGGGGCATGCCGAACGCTCGATCGCCTCAACCTGTTCGTCGGAATAGGCGTCGTCGGCGGCGGCGACCATGGCATCGACCAGGTCCAGCGCCTTCAGCTTGCCGTCTTCCAGCACCAGCTTGCCAGCCTCCATAGGGCCGCCCGACACGAAGACGGTGGGGATGTTCAGGCGCAGCGACGCCATCAGCATGCCCGGCGTGATCTTGTCGCAATTGCTGATGCAGACCATCGCATCGGCGCAATGCGCGTTGACCATGTATTCGACCGAATCCGCGATCACCTCGCGCGAGGGCAGCGAATAGAGCATGCCGTCATGGCCCATCGCAATGCCGTCGTCGACGGCGATGGTGTTGAATTCCTTGGCGATGCCCCCGGCGGCCTCGACCTCGCGGGCGACCATCTGGCCCAGGTCCTTCAGATGGACGTGGCCGGGAACGAACTGGGTGAAGCTGTTGACGATGGCGATGATCGGCTTGCCGAAATCGCTGTCCTTGACGCCGGTCGCACGCCACAGGCCACGCGCGCCTGCCATGTTGCGGCCATGGGTGGTTGTGCGGGAACGATAGGCGGGCATGGCTGATCTCCTTTGGCTGCCGTTGCGTTTAGCACCGTGCTTGGCGGAATGAAATTACCCAAAGCACGTCGTTTGCATGGTTTTCGGTCCCTTTGGGGTCGGAAGCGCCCTGCAGGGGGTCCGGGGGATGCAGTCCCCCGGGCGTCGCGGGACGCAATGGCGGTGTCAGGACGCGACCTTCATCAGGACGATCCCCGCCAGAATCAGCGTCGCCGCCAGGATGCGCAAGGGGGTGATCGGCTCGCCCATCAGCGCCATGCCGACGGCCAGGCTGCCGATGGCCCCGATGCCGGTCCAGACCGCATAGGCCGTTCCCAACGGCAGGCTGCGCATGGCCAGCGACAGCAGCCAGAAGGATGCGACCATCCCGACCAGCATGACCGCCGTGGGCGCAAGCCTGCTGAAGCCATGCGACTGCTTCATGGCGGTGGACCAGACGACCTCCAGAAGGCCTGCGAAGAAAAGCTGGATCCAGGGCATCATCCGCTCCGGTTCGGACCGGGCCGTCCCGGAGGTTCAACATCGTGCCGGGGTCGTCCCCGGGCACCCGACCTATGTGCGGCTCCGGCGCCGGTCAAGGTCAGCGCAGACCCAGTCCCGCCTTCATCATCAGCCGACGGACCGGCGCGACGCCATAGAGCCCGCCCAATGCCGCCGCGCGCAAATCGCGCAGGGGGCGCATCTGTGCCTGGCTGGCCCGGTTCAGCGCATCGATGCCCAGCATCCGCGCATAGGCCTCGGGGCGGCGCGTGCGTTCGAATTTCGCCAGCGATTCCGCGCTGCCGGGATCGGCCTTCGACAGCTCCAGCAGCGCACCCAGATCGGCAAGGCTCATGTTCAGCCCCTGGGCGCCGATGGGGGGCAGGACGTGGGCGGCCTCGGCGATCAGGGCGGTGCGGGGACCGGTGAAGCGGTCGGCGATCTGGCTGATGATCGGCCATTCGGTCAGGCGGGTCGCCACGCGCAAGGGGCCCAGCACGCCTGCAGAGCGGGCATTCACCTCGGCCTCGAATTCCTCGGGCGGCAGGTCGGCGAGGCGGGCGGTCTCGCGGCCGTTCTCCATCCAGACGATCGCCGACGACGGTTTGCCGTCCCGATCCGGCAGCGGCACCAGCGTGAAAGGCCCACCGGAGCGATGCACCTCGGTCGAGATGTTGTGATGCGGCTGCTCATGCGTCACCGCGAAGGCCAGCGCCTTCTGACCATAGCGCAACGTACGGACCCCGATGCCAAGCGCCTGCCGCACCGGCGAATTGCGCCCGTCCGCCCCGATCAGCAGCCGCGCCTTGACCCGGCGGCCATCGGTCAGGGTCACGATGGCCCCTTCGTCGCGGGCCACCACGCCCGCCGTTCCGGTGCCGGGCTGGAAGCGCACCGTCTGCAACTGCTCCAAGCGGGCCGAGATCTCGCGCCGCAACAGCCAGTTGGGCAGGTTCCATCCAAAGGGCTGGTCGCCGATCTCGGAGGCGTCGAAATCGCGCGTCATGCGCGGCGTCGGCTCCGCCCCGCCCGCATCGACGATCCGCATGACCTGCAGGGCCGTCGCATGGGGTGCCAGCCGTTCCCACAGCCCGATCTGTTCCAGCATCTTGACTGAGGGCGTCAGGAAGGCCGTCGACCGCAGGTCGGCCCCTGCCGCCCCCTCATCGGTGACGGGCGGCGCCGGATCGACGCAGAGGACCGAGAACCCTTCGGCCCCGAAAGCCGCCGCCGTGATCAGACCGGCGATGCCCCCGCCCGAGATCAGGATGTCGATGTCTTCGATGTCGCCCGTCATGGCCTTGCCCCTTTGCTGGCATCCATCCTGTCCCCATTCCTGCGCAGGGGCCAGATGTCCGGCTGTCGCAGGTCGTCAGTCACGCGTCAGACCGCGCAGGAATACGGTCAGATCGTCGGTCCGATATTCCACATGCGGCCCGTGATCGATCACGCCCTCCAGCGCGTCGGGACCATGCCGCCCCTGCCCCACCAGGACCGTCCGCATCCCCAACGCATGGGGGATCGCCAGGTTGCGGGGGTCATCCTCGAAGAAGGCCGCCTGTCGCGGGTCGATTCCAGCCGCATCCAGCACGCGGTCGAAGGCCGTGGCGGCGGGCTTGGGGTGAAAGCCCGTCTCCTCGATCCCGAAGACGGCTTCGAAGAGGGCCGGGTCGGCCAGCCCCCGCGCGGCCAGAACGCGCCGCGCATAGGCGGCATCGCCATTGGTGTGGATGATCCGCCGCCCCGGCAGTGCGGCGATGGCATCCGCCAGATCGGGGGCGGGGGCCAGCACAGAAAAATCGATGTCATGCACATCGGCCAGGTAATGCCCCGCATCCACGTCATGTTCAGCCATCAGCCCCGCCAGCGTGGTGCCATGCAGCCGCCAGTATTCGGCCCGCAACCGGTCGGCATCGCCTTGGGGCACGCCCAGCACGCGCATCATATAGGCCGTCATCCGCAGCTCGATCTGGGAAAACAGCTGCGCCTCGGGCGGGTAAAGCGTATTGTCCAGATCGAAGATCCAGACGCGAACATGCGAAAAATCCATGTCCGTCCCATAGCTTGGCGCGCACGCGCTTGCAATTCGCCGCCGCAGGGCCAATCGTGTCGTCCATGAAAGACGCCTATTCCCTGATCCTGACCGCGATCGAAAGCGGCACCTATCGCCCGGGCGACCGGCTGGTCGAATCCGAACTGGCGGAACGTTTCGGCGTGTCGCGCACCCCCGTGCGCGAGGCGCTGCAGCGGCTGGAAACCCAGGCCATGCTGGTCCGGGACGGGCGCAGCCTGATCGTGGCCTCGCTGGACCACAACCAACTGGCCGAACTCTATGTCGTCCGCGCCGAGCTGGAGGCGCTGGCCGCCCGCCTGGCCGCCCGCCACGCCACGCCCGAGGAAACCCGCGTCTTGGCCCATATGGTCGAGGAGGATCACAAATCCGCCCGCGACCCCGAGGCATTGGCCCGCGCCAACAAGCGCTTCCACCGCCAGATTCATCTGGCATCCCACAACCGCTATCTGGTGCAGCAGCTTGATCTGGTCCACCGCACGATGGCGCTGATGGCCCGCACCTCGCTGGCCGCCGAAGGGCGCAGCGAAACCGCGCTGGCCGAACACGCCCGCATCGTCGAGGCGATTGCCGCGGGCGATGCCGATGCCGCCGATCAGGCGCTGCGGCAGCATATCTCGATGGCATGGGAAACGCGGCTGAAGCTGGAAGCCCGCGAAGGTGCCTGAGGGGCGGATCATCGCCACCCAGGCCGACATCGACGAAGGCTGCGCATATCTGGCCAGCACCTGCCCCATCTGGGCAAAGACCCTGTCGGACCTCGGCCCCCTGCCTCTGCGGCGGCGCGACGACGGGTTCGAGGCCATCGCCAGCGCCATCGTCGGCCAGCAGATCTCGATCGCGGCGGCGGGCGCCATCTGGGGGCGGATGCAGGATGCGGGACTGTTGACCGAAGCCGCCCTTCGCGATGCCAGCGACGACGACCTGCGCGCCGTCGGCCTGTCCCGCCCCAAGCAGCGATACCTGCGCGGCATCGCCAATGCCGGGATCGACTGGCACGCCCTTCGCGCCATGCCCGATGACGAGGCCATCGCCCGACTGGTCGCCCTGCCCGGCATCGGCATCTGGACCGCCGAGATCTATCTGAAGTTCGCCCTTGGCCGCGCCGATGTCTTTGCCGCCGGCGATCTGGCCCTGCAAGAGGCCGCGCGCATCATGTACGACCTGCCCGCCCGCCCCACGCCCGCCGTCCTGCGGCAGCTGGCCGAACCGTGGCGGCCATGGCGCGCGGTTGCGGCGCGGGGGCTCTGGGCCTATTACCGCTTGGCAAAAGGACGCGAGGGAACATCATGACCGCACCGCTGACATCCGCCCGCAAGGGGCCCGCCAAGGCCCGCTCGGTCGTGATCTTCGTGCATGGCTATGGCGCCGACGGGGCCGACCTCTTGGGCCTCGCCGATCCGCTGGCCCCGCATCTGCCCGACACCGCCTTCTATGCCCCGAACGCGCCGCAGCCCTGCACCGGCAATCCGATGGGCTTCCAGTGGTTCCCGATCCCTTGGCTGGACGGATCCTCCGAGGCGCAGGCCCAGGCCGGCATGGCCGAAGCCGCCATCGCCCTGAACGCCTTCATCGACAAGGTGCTGGCCGACGAAGGCCTGACCCCCGACCGGCTGGCGCTGGTGGGCTTTTCACAAGGGACGATGATGTCGCTGCATGTCGCCCCCCGCCGCGACGCGGAAATCGCGGGCATCGTCGGCTTCTCGGGCCGCCTGCTGGCCCCCGAAACGCTGCAGGCCGAAACCCGCGTCAAGCCGCCGGTGCTGCTGATCCACGGCGATCAGGACCCGGTCGTCCCCTTCGCGGACATGGATCTGGCGGGCAGCGCCCTGCAGCAGGCGGGCTTCACCGTATATGGCCATGTCATGAAGGGCACCGCGCACGGTATCTCTCAGGACGGGCTGTCGGCGGCGCTGTCCTTCCTGCACGAACGGCTGCCGCGCTAGGCAGCCTTACGCCTTTCGCCTGTCACGCTGCTGTCACCCCGGGCATCTAATCTGGCCCCAGGGCCGGATCGGACGCGCAGGCTTGCCAGATGCCCGTCGCGATATATAGTCGAGCCATGGATTTGACGGGCGCGCTGGTCACATCACCACCGCGCAGGTGGAAGGGCGACATGCTGGACGATCATCACCACACCGAATTCCGGACGCAATTCGTGCGCGAACCGGCCAATCTGCGTCACTTTCCGGCGCTGGTGCTGAACGCCGACTACCGGCCGCTCAGCTATTACCCCCTGTCGCTCTGGCCTTGGCAGGAGGCCATCAAGGCCGTCTTCCTGGACCGCGTGCAGATCATCGCCGAATACGACCAAGAGGTCCGAAGTCAGCGCCAGGCCTTCCGGATCCCTTCCGTCGTCGTCCTCAAAGATTATGTCCGACCCCAGAAGCGCGTGGCATTCACGCGCTTCAATTTATTTCTGCGGGACGAATTCTGCTGTCAGTATTGCGGCGCAAAGGGCGATCTGACCTTCGACCATGTCGTGCCCCGGTCGCGGGGTGGGGTCACCAGCTGGGAAAACGTCGTGGCTGCCTGTTCGCCCTGCAACCTGCGCAAGGCCAACCGCAGCCTGCGCCATTCCGGCATGCATTTGCGCAAGCCCGCCAAGCAGCCCACGGCCGAGGAAATGCACGCCATCGGGCGACGCTTCCCGCCGAACCATTTGCACGACAGCTGGATGGATTTCCTTTACTGGGACGCCGAACTGGACAGCTGATCAGCCATCATGGTCGTGTCCGTTCCGGTGGTTCAGATGCACCAGCAGCGCCGCGCTCAGCACCAGCAGCGGCACCGCGACGGGCGACCAGCCTGCGGCAATGCTGATCCACAGCGTCAGGGCGGCCCCCAGAACGACTGCGGCGATCAGCATCAGGAAATGGGTCAACGGCATGGGACACTCCTCTCCTTGCGATCAATATGGGACCTATCGACGCCGTTGAAAAGCCCATGCGGCATATCGCCGGAACTTCCCCGCCCATCGCCCTACCAGCGCAGCAGACGTCGCCCCGCCAAGGCCCCTGCCGCGGTCACCAGCCCGATCCCCAAGCCGTACCACAGGATGAAGAACAAGGGCGCATCCTCGTGGCAGTGCAGCGCATAGATGGCCGTGGCCGCCCCCGCCACGCCAAGCCCTGCCAAGGCGCCGCTGGCCATCGGTGCGGGACTGGCCCCCGCCCGCAGCAGGAACAGCACCGCCGCCAGCGCCGGACCCGAGATCACCGTGATCGACCCAAGGCAGACCGCCGCCGAACTGCCCAAGCTGCGTGGCATGACCTGATCGTCCGGCAGCCCCATCGCCAGCGCCAGCCACCACGCCACCGCGCCGATCGCGATGACAGCGATCAGGATCCGGGCCAGAACGGGGGTGGATCGTTCGGGATGCGTCAACCGGATCGCCGCGAAAGCGCCCGCCGCCATCAGCGCCAGCGGCATCAGCCACTTCAGCGCCGTCACCGGATCGGCCATCGCGGCCATCAGATCCGCCCGCAAACCCAAAATGCCGATGACGAGGGCGCCCGTCACGGCCAGCAAACCTGCCGCCACGCCGATCACCCTGGGCGCCAAGGGGCCCTGCGTGGCATCGTCCATCGCAATCAGTTCGACCAGATCGTCGGTCTTCACAGCCCGCCCTCCTGCCGTAGTTTCGCCAGCCGCTGCAGGGCGCGATGCAGCGCCACCCGAAGCGTTCCGGGGGTCAGCCCAAGCCGCTGGCCGCATTCGTCCTGTCCCCGCGCCTCGAGTGCCAGACACCGCAGAAGCGCAGCGTCGCGGTCCTGCAGTCGGTCGATCAGCAGGCCGGCATCGCGCAGCTCAAGCCCGTCGGGGGCCTCTGCGGCAGGCAATGTCTCGGCGAAATCCTCGACCGGCAGATGCACCGCCCGCCCGCGCCTGCGGAAGGCGTCGATCAGCTTGTGGCGCGCGATGGCATAGACCCAGGGACGCAGCGGCATGGCCGGGTCCCAGGTCGCACGCTTCAGATGTATCGCCAGAAGGGTCTCCTGCACCACGTCCTCGCACCAGTTGGCGTCCATGGCACCGGCACGCGCGCGGACGATCCCGCGCAGCACCGGCGTCATTGCCGACAGAACCCGGTGATAGGCAGCCTGGTCGCCCGCGATGGCCGCACGCATCCATGTCGACCAGTCGTCGTCCCTGCCGTCCTTCACCGTCATTGAGTGTCCTTACGCATGCCGCGGCCATCGCGTTACACCATGGCACGCAAATTTCGAAAGGACAGCACCCCGATGACGGCTTGGGGGCCGGAACCGCCTTAGATCAGCCCCGCATGTTCCAGCGCGGCGTCGATCAGGCGGCGCGTCGGCTCGGTCAGGGGCGTCAGCGGCAGGCGGACGCGTTCGTCGCACAGCCCAAGGCGGGACATGGCGTATTTCGCACCGACCAGACCCGGCTCGATGAAGATGGCGATATGCAGCGGCATCAGCTTGTCCTGATATTCCAGGGCGGCGGCGTAATCGCCGCGCAGCGTCGCCTCCTGGAACTGCGAACACAGCTTGGGGGCGACGTTGGCGGTGACGCTGATGCAGCCCACGCCGCCATGCGCGTTGAAGCCGAGGGCGGTCGCATCCTCGCCCGACAGCTGGACGAAATCCTTGCCGCAGGTGATGCGCTGGCTGCTGACACGCTCCAGCTTGCCGGTGGCGTCCTTTACTCCGACGATCGAGGGGATCTGCGCCAGCACGCCCATGGTTTCGGGCATCATGTCCACGACCGAACGGCCTGGGATGTTGTAGATGATGATCGGCACGTCGCAGGCCTCGGTCAGGGCGGTGTAATGCGCGATCAGACCCGATTGCGTCGGCTTGTTGTAATAGGGCGTGACGACCAGCGCCGCATCCGCGCCCACCTCGGCCGCGTGCCGGATCAGGCCGATGCCTTCGCGGGTCGAATTCGACCCTGCGCCCGCGATGACCGGAATGCGACCGGCGACGGCCTGCACGACCTCTTCGATGACAAGGCGGTGTTCGGCATGGGTCAGGGTAGGGCTTTCGCCGGTGGTCCCGACGGGCACCAGCCCGTGGCTGCCTTGGTCGATATGCCATTCGACCAGTTTCTTCAGCGCGACCAGATCCAGTTCGCCGTCCTGGTCGAACGGCGTGACGAGGGCTGGCAGTGACCCTTTGAACATGACACGCTCCTGTGATTGGTCTGCAAGGCTAGACGTTGATTTCGCGGACCTCACTATCCCCGGACGGGGAACTTGCCAAGGTTGTGAATTGCGCAGCCTGCGTTTGCCGATCAGACAGGATGCCGATGCGACTTATGCGTGACATGTTCTATGCGGGGCTGTTCGCGGTCCTTCCCCTTGCCGCCGCCCCCGCGCTGGCCGAGGACGCTGGCGCCATGGCGCTGGCCCTTGCCGCCGCCGACAGCCGCGATTGGGTCACCGCCCGTGACGCGGCCCTGCGCGCAGGCCCCCTGGCCGAGGCGATGGTCGGCTGGCAGGCGCTGCGTGCGGGCCATGGCAGCTTTGCCGATTACGCCGCCTTCCTGCGCGAGAATCCGGGCTGGCCGGGCCTCGAGAGCATCTATCGTCAGGGCGAGGCGAAGCTGCGGGCCGGTGACGACCCCGATGACATCCGCGACTGGTTCGAGAACCGCCACCCGACGACGCTCTCGGGGCTGAACGCTCTGACCGCGGTGCTGTCCGACCGCAAGGCCAAGGCCGAACGCGCGCTGTTCTTAACCCTGGCCCCGATGACCGCGGCCGAGGAAACCGCCCTGCTGGACGACCCCGAGACCGAGCTGACGCCGCTGATCCCCGCCCGCGCCACCGCCATGCTGGACGCGGGCGAATGGGAACAGGCCGAGCGTTTGATCCCCCGCCTGTCCCCCGCCCTGCAACCGCTGGTCCGGGCGCGCGTCGCCCTGCAATCGGGGCGGCAGGGCGTGGACGACCTGATCCTTGCCCTGCCCGAAGGCCAGCGCGCCGATGCGGGGCTGACCATGGACCGCTTTCTGTGGCGGGTCCGCGCCAAGATGCATGACGCCGCGCAGGACCTGATGCTGCAGGCATCGACCGCCGAAGACCTGCGCAACCCCGACCGTTGGGCGCAGATGCGGGTCGATTACGCGCGGCTGGCCATGCGGCAAGGCCAATGGCAGCGCGCGCTGGATCTGGCCGCGCCGCATCATCTGGACCCCGACAACCGCCATTATTCCGATCTGGAATGGCTGGCGGGCTTCGCCGCGCTGAAGACCGGCCAGCCGCAGGTTGCGCTGGATCACTTCCTGCATCTGGAGACCGTGGTCGGATCGGCGATCAGCAAGGCCCGCGCGTTCTACTGGCAGGGCCGCGCGCATCAGGCGCTAGGAGATACCCGCGCCGCCCGCCGCGCCTTCGAGGAGGCCGCAGCCTTCCCCGGCGTCTATTACGGTCAGCTGGCGATGGAGCAGGTGGGCACCCCCCTGCCCCCCGAATATGCCGTCACCGGCCCCGCCATCGACACCCTGCCCGACTGGCGCGGCAGCGATCTGCGCGAGAACGGCTTGTTTCGCGCGGGCCTGTGGCTGATCGCATCGGGCAGGCGGGACGAGGCGCAGAGGTTCTTCCTGCATGCGGCCCAGACCGCCGAGCCCGAAGACATCGCCCGCATGTCCCGCCTGATGTTCGAGGCAGGCGCCCCCTGGCACGCCCTGCGTCTGGCCAAGCAATCGGCCAATCAGGGCGTCATCTGGCCCGCGGCGCAATTCCCGCTGACGGGGCTGGAGAACCGCGACCTCGGCCCGCCGCCCGAGCTGGTCATGGCCATCGCGCGGCAGGAATCGGAGTTCAACTTTGCCGCCAGCAGCCATGTCGGCGCGCAGGGGCTGATGCAGCTGATGCCCGGCACCGCCGAACAGATGGCCCGCAAGCTGGACCTGCCCTACGATCTGGCGCGGCTGTCGTCTGATGCGGCCTATAACGCCAGCCTCGGGTCGGCCTATCTGATGGGGCTGGAGGATCGCTTCGGGTCCTCGGTGGCGCTGATCGCCTCGGGGTATAACGCGGGGCCGGGGCGTCCGGCGCGATGGCTGGACGATTTCGGCGACCTGCGCCGCGATGCCGATCCGGTGGAATGGGTCGAGCTGATCCCCTTCGACGAGACCCGCAACTATGTCATGCGCGTGGCCGAGGCCTTGCCCGTCTATCGCGCCCGCATCCACGGCAAGCCCGCGCCGGTGGTGACCCGTTGGGACCTGTCGGGGGGCGGGCTGATGCCGCCGCCACCGCTGCGTCTGACGCTGGCACTGTCGGGGCGCCCGCCCGCACGGCCCGTCATCGGGCCGCGCCAGCCGGTGTTCTTCGGGCCTAACCTGCCTTCTGACGCTGACGCCACAAGGTGAAGATCCCCGCAGCCACGACGATGGCGGCCCCCACCACGACATTGTGGCGCAGTGTTTCGTCAAAGACCCAGACCCCGATGAAGCTGACCCAGACCAGCTGGGTATAGGCGAAGGGCTGCAGGGCCGATGCCTCGGCCAGCTCATAGCTGCGGATCATCAGGTAATGCGAGGTCATGCCGCAGACGCAGAGACACCCCATCCAGATCCAGTCGGTTGGCGCCAGCCATTGCCAGTCCCAGATGCCGACCAGCGTGATGGCGAGCGCGCCGCTGATACCGGTCCAGAAGAAGCTGACCATCGCCGGATCGTCGCGCGACACATGGCGCGTCAACAGCCCGTAAAGCGCAAACATCCCCGCCGCCGCAAAGGGCAGCAATGCGGCCGGCGAGACGACGCCTCCGCCGGGGTTCAGGATGACGATGATGCCCGCAAAGCCCAGGCCGATGGCCGTCCAGCGCCGCCAGCCGACCTTTTCGCCCAGGACCGGCCCGGACAGTGCCGCGACCAGCAGCGGATAAACGGCGAAGACGGCATGCGTCTCGATCAGGCCAAGGCGGACGAAGGCCTCGACCATCAGCAGCACCTCGAGCGCCAGGATGACGCCGCGGGCGATTTGGGTCAGGGGCCGCTTGGTGCGGATCGCGCGCCTCAAGCCGCCGGGCTGGCGCGACACCAGCGCAATGACGAACAGGGCAAAGACCCAGTACCGGATCATCACGATCAGCACCGGCGGATATTCCGACCCCAGCACGCGCGAGAAACCGTCCTGCAAGGCGAAGATGAAGCTGACCGCGCACATCAGGAAGATGGCCAGCCCAGTGCGGTCCTTGGCGGGGCGCGCCGTCAGCGGTGGCAGCGGCGGCGGGGCCGAGGCGGTGGCGGCGGATGCGGCATAGGGGGGCTGGGAATGATCTTCGGGCATGTAATCGCTTTCAGGAACACGGCCCCCTGTTGCGCCCCATGCGACCCAAGGTCAAGCGCGGGCCGGCTTGCATGAACTGCAAGCCGGCCCGCGTGTCATGTCTGCATCTGTCCGGGTCAGTCGCGGCTGCGGATGACCTTGGCGAAAGGCTCCAGCAGGGTCGGGTTGGCGGCGATGATGCGACCCGATTCCAGCGGGCTGTCGCCTTCGCGGATGCCCTCGACGAAGCCGCCGGCCTCGCGGACCATCAGGATGCCGGCCGCGACCTCCCACGGTTTGGCACCGCGTTCCCAGGAACCGTCGAAGCGACCGGCCGCGACATAGCAGAGGTTCAGCGAAGGCACGCCGAAGCTGCGCACGCCGCCCGAGACGGGCATCAGCCGCGCCAGATCCTGCAGCGATGCGGGCAAGGGACCGCTGCTGGCATGGGGGATGCCGGTCGAGAAGACCGATTCGCCCATCCGCGTGCGACCCGAAACGCGCAGGCGCTGGTCGTTCATGAACGACCCGCTGCCCTTTTCGGCCACGAACATCTCGTCCTTGGCGGCGTCGAAGACGACGGCGGCGACGATCTCGCCCTTGTGCTCCAGCGCGATGCTGACGGCCCAATGCGGCAGGCCGTGCAGGAAGTTCGAGGTCCCGTCCAGCGGGTCCACGATCCAGCGGCGGGTGGGGTCGTCGCTGGCCTGTTCGCCGGTTTCCTGGCCCAGCCAGCCATAGCTGGGACGAGCGTTCTGCAGCTCTTCCTTGATCAGGCGTTCGGCCTCGCGGTCGGCGCGGGTGACGAAATCACCGGCGCCCTTGACGCTGACCTGCAGGTTCTCGACTTCACGAAAGTCCTTGACGAGGCCGCGCCCGGCCTTGCGGGCGGCCTTGACCATGACGTTCAAATTGGCGCTTGCCATCACATGCTCCGGAAAAAGGGGTTGGCGCGTCATAGAGGCTGTGGCGCGGAATGTGAAGCGAAAGGGACGTCACGCGGCGGCACCACGCAGCATCCGCAGGGGTTCGGTGCGCGAAAGCCGCAACACATGGGCCATGTAGGGCTGCGACAGGTCGTCCTCGCGCACCGCCGCATAGAGCCTGCGCCGCACCCCGCCCGCCCCAAGCGGCAGCAGCGCCAGTTCCGGATTGGCACTTTCGCGGCGCAACACCCAGTCCGGCATCACCGCCACCCCGCGCCCCGAGGCGACCAGCATCACCGCCACGGCGGTCAATTCCACCGTGCGGGTGCGGGCGGGCTCGACGCCCGCGGGTGTCAGGAACTGGCTGAAGACGTCCAGCCGCGCGCGGTCCATCGGATAGTGGATCAACGTTTCACCGGCCAGATCCTCGGGGTCGGCATGCCCCTTGGCGACCAGCGGATGCCCGGCGGGTACCATCAGCGTCGGCGCGTAATCGAAGAGCGGCTGGAAGGTGATGCCCGGCAGATCCTCGGGGTCCGAGGAGATGACCAGATCGACCTCCTCGCGCACCAGGGCAGGCAACGCACCGAAGGCCAGCCGCTGGCGGATGTCCACGTCCACGTCCGGCCAGGCGCGGCGGAAGATGTCCAGCACCGGCAGCAGCCAGTCAAAACATGCGTGGCATTCCATGGCGATATGCAGCCGTCCGATGCGTCCGGCCTCGACGCCCTTGAACTCGGCCTCGGTGGCAGCGACCAGCGGCAGCACCTGTTCGGCCAGCCGCAAAAGGCGCATGCCCGCCGCCGACAGGCGCATGGGCTTGGCGCGGCGGACGAACAGCTCGACCCCCGCCTGTTCCTCCAGCGCCTTGACCTGATGCGAGAGCGCGCTTTGGGTGATGTTCAGAACCTCGGCCGCGCGGGCCAGACCGCCCTGGGCATGGATGGCGTGAACGGTGCGCAGATGGCGCAGTTCCAGATGCATGATGAATTCCGCTCAGGTTTATCTTGAGGATTATGAATTTGTCTCACGCGACGCGGCATGGCACAAGTCCTGCGAACCGAAAGGATACCGACATGAGCCGCCAGACCCCCAAGATCAGCTTCGAGTTCTTCCCGCCCAAGACGCTGGATGCCTCGTTCCGGCTGTGGGAAACCGCGCAGGCGCTGGCACCGCTTGGGCCGGAATACGTGTCCGTCACCTATGGCGCGGGCGGCACGACCCGCAAGCTGACCCATGAGGCCGTGACCACCATCAACCGTCAGTTCGGCCTGAACGTCGCGGCACATCTGACCTGCGTCGAGGCGACCCGCGAAGAGACCATGAAGATCGTCCAGGATTACGCCGATGCCGGCATCCGCGAGATCGTGGCCCTGCGCGGCGATGCACCGAAAGGCAGCGACGGCTTCACCGCCCATCAGGACGGCTTCAATAATTCGGTCGAGCTGATCGAGGCGATCGCGGCGCGCGGCGACATGACCATCCGCGTCGGCGCCTATCCCGAACCCCATCCCGACAGCCCCGATACCGACGCCGATGTCGCTTGGCTCAAGCGCAAGATCGAGGCGGGGGCCAGCAGCGCCATCACCCAGTTCTTCTTCGACGCCGACACCTTCTTCCGCTTCCGCGACAAATGCGCGGCGGCCGGCATCGATGCCCCCATCGTGCCGGGCATCCTGCCGATCCAGAGCTGGGCGGGCACCAAGCGTTTCGCCGCCATGTGCAACACAACCGTTCCCGATTGGGCGCATGAGGCCTTCGATCTGGCGGCCCTGGACGGGGCGGACGCCGAACGCCAGCTGGCGACCGGCATCTGCGTCGACCTGTGCGAGAAGCTGATCGCGGGCGGCGTGGACCGGCTGCATTTCTATACGCTGAACCGCCCCGAACTGACCCGCGACGTCTGCGCTGCCCTTGGCGTGCGCCCCAAGGCGGGGCTGGAGGCCGTCGCCTGATCAGCCGGCAGACCTGATGTCGGTGGGCATCGGCTGATCCACCGCATCCTGCGGCGGTGACCGGACCGGCTGCGCCAGGTGATCGACCAGCTGCGCGGGGCCGTCATAGGGCAAGGTGACGGTCGGGTGCAGAGCCTCGGACCGATATCGGCCCGCAAGGCGCGGCGTGCGGGCCAAGAAGGCCTTGCCCCAGTTGCGCCACGACCCGATGGCCGGAGCCTGGGGGTCGCAGGCAAACATCCCGCGCCAGCCGACCGGCAATTCCAGCCCCACGCCCTCGGCGCATTCCAGCATCCATGTCAGCGGGATGTTCGCCAAGGGCCGCGCGAATTCGAATCCCGACAGCTGGCCACCGATGTCGGGATGGGCGCCGCGGAACCACATCTGCTCGATCCGGCCAGCGGCGTGATCCTCGTCCCACAGCATCGGGGCGAAGGCGGCTCGGGTTTCGTCCAATGCAAGGGCTTGGAAGGCGTGCTCGATCCCCTTGCCCAGATGGGCGTCATGGAAGCGAAAGCGCGGCTCGGTCAGCATCCACAACAGCGGCAGGCGGATGCCAAGCGCCATGACCGTGTCGAAGCAGCCCACCATGCGGATGGGCGCCGCCGAATGACAGCGCCGCGCAAAGCCCGCCAACGCCCTGTCGGAACCACCGCGCTGATACAGCCGCCAGGCCAGCCGGATGTTGCGTTCGGTCGCGTGGCGGGGCGCCAGCAGGCCAAGCCGCCCGATCATTCCCGCCAGGCTGCGCACCGCGAAACCGCCCCGCGAATAGCCCATCATGAAGATCCGGTCCCCCGGCTGATAGGCCGTCGCCAGCCAGCCGTAGGCGCGGGTGATGCGCGATTCGAGCGTGGTGCCCATCATCAGTTCATGCAGCGTGCGCCAATGGTTCCACTGCTGCCCCATGGCGTAATGGATGCGAGTCCGCCCCGCGATGGGCGGCAGACCCAGTTGTCCCGTCAGCAGGCGATGGATGCGTCCGATGGAACTGCGCCGCCCTTCGGCAAGCGAGGCGAAAGTGCCGTCCATCAGGATGATATGGGTCGTCGCGGGTCGAATCGTCATCATGCCCCCAAGCCTAGCATGGGGGCATGAACCGATGGTTATGACAGTTGCATCACCGTCGCGCGCGTCATGGCGCCAAAGCCGTTGAAGCGGGTGTTGGTGACGGTCGAATAGGCACCCGCTCCGTGGAAGATGACATAGTCGCCTTCCTGCGTATCGGCGGGCAGGCCCAATTCGCCCGGCAGGCGGTCGACGCTGTCGCAGGTCGGCCCGAAGATCACCCGCCCCGAGGCATCGCCCCCGCGCGGATTGCCCTGCGGGTCCAGCACCTCGATCCGGTCGATATTGCCGATGATCGGCAGCTCGGCCAACCCGCCATAGACGCCGTCGTTCAGGAAGACGTCCACCCCGTCGCGGATGCCCTTGACGCGGGTGATCAGCGAAAACGCGTCGGCACAGAGGCCGCGGCCCGGTTCGCAGACCAGCGCGGGGGCGTCATCGCCGAACATCTCGGTCGTGGTGTCGCCGATCTCCTGGAAGATCGAGGCCAGATCGGGCTCCACCCCCACCACGCGATGCGAGGGGAAGCCGCCGCCCACGTTCAGGCGCACGGCGCGCACGCCTGCCTGGTCGCAGATGTCCTTAGCGACGCGGATATAGCTTTCCCATGCGATGGGGTCGGTGCATTGCGTGCCCGGGTGGAAGGTCAGCGAGGGGACGTATCCGCGCCGCGCCACCTCGGCCAGCAGCTCGGCGGCCAGTTCCGGGCTGGCGCCGAACTTCGACCCGAAGTCATAGGCAGCCCCCAGCACCGGCAGCTTGAAGCGGGGCGAGATCTCGACCCCCTCGCCGTCGACCTCGGTGGGCACCTGGTCGAACAGCTTGTCCAGCTCGGACCGGCTGTCCACGGACCATGAGGTGATGCCCACCTCGACTGCATGTGCGATTTCCGAGCGACCCCGGACGGGGTTGTGATAATGGCGTGCGGCATCGGGGGCCATGCGGCCGATCAGGTCGATCTCGAAGGGGGATGCGACGTCGAAACCCTTGATGCCCGCCGTGACCAGGTTCTGGATCACGACCTCATCGGGGTTCGATTTGACCGCATAGGTCACAAGCCCCGGAAAACCGTCGATGAACTGCCGCGCCCGATCCTGCAGGACCGTCGGTGCAAAGACCATGACCGGATGTTCCGGAGCGAGATGGCGAATGACATCCGCCGGATTGTCCCAGACGGTCTTCTGTTGTCCCATTGCGGTTCCTTTCGCACAGGCAAGCTGTCGCAGATATGTGATTCAAAACCCTAGGCCGCGCCTTAAGGTTCCGGACCCCGCCTTGCAAAGCCCGAAACGCGACTTGGCGCAGATGTTACGACGACAAGCACGGCGGTTGCATGAAATCAACAGTCGCGGGCAGCGGACGGCCATATTTCGCGCGACATGCAGGATGCGTTGGACTTGGCCTTTCGCCCCGCATTCGCTAATCCACCCTCAACAAAGGGGATCGCGACGATGACGATGGACAAAAGCTTTGACGCCAAGGCCGCCGAGGCCCGGATCAGCGCCGAATGGGAACGCACCAATGCCTTCGCGGCAGGGGCCAATGCCAAGCGCAGTGAAACCTTCACGGTGATGATCCCGCCCCCCAACGTCACGGGCAGCCTGCATATCGGCCACGCCTTCAACAACACGCTGCAGGACATCCTTGTCCGCTGGCACCGGATGCGCGGCTTCGACACGCTGTGGCAGCCCGGTCAGGACCACGCGGGCATCGCGACGCAGATGGTCGTCGAACGCCAGATGGCGCAGCGCGGCGAACCGGGCCGGCGCGAGATCGGCCGCGACGCCTTCGTCGAGAAGATCTGGGCCTGGAAGCAGGAATCCGGCGACACGATCATCAACCAGTTGAAGCGCCTTGGCGCATCCTGCGACTGGTCGCGCAATGCGTTCACCATGTCCGGTGCGCCGGGTGCCCCGGCCGGTCAGGAAGGCAACTTCCACGACGCCGTGATCCGCGTCTTCGTGGATCTGTACAACAAGGGCATCATCTATCGCGGCAAGCGGCTGGTGAACTGGGACCCGCATTTCGAGACCGCGATCAGCGATCTGGAGGTCGAGAACCGCGAGGTTCCCGGCCATATGTGGCACTTCAAGTACCCGCTGGCCGGCGGCGAGACCTATGAATACGTGGAACGCGACGAGGATGGCACCGTCACCCTGCGCGAGACGCGCGACTATATCGCCATCGCCACCACCCGCCCCGAGACGATGCTGGGCGACGGCGCGGTCGCGGTGCATCCGGACGATGCCCGTTACGCCCCCATCGTCGGCAAGCTGGTCGAGATCCCCGTCGGTCCCAAGGAACAGCGCCGCCTGATCCCGATCATCACCGACGAATATCCCGACCCCGATTTCGGGTCCGGCGCGGTCAAGATCACCGGCGCGCATGACTTCAACGATTACGAGGTCGCCAAGCGCAACAACATCCCGCTGTTCGCGCTGCTGGACACCAAGGGCGCGCTGCGCACCGACGGTCTGTCCTATGACGAAAGCGCCGCCATCGCATCGCGCGCCGCGCGGGGCGAGGATGTGGGCGACGTGTCGAACGTGAACCTCGTCCCCGAGGATCTGCGCGGGCTGGACCGCTATGACGCGCGCAAGCGGGTGATCGACCAGATCACCGCCGACGGCCTTGCCGTGACCTATCTGCATAAGGAGATCGAGAAGGAGACCGGCGCCGAGCATCTGGAGCGCCGCCCCGTCATCGAGAACAAGCCCATCATGCAGCCCTTCGGTGACCGCTCGGGCGTGGTGATCGAACCGATGCTGACCGACCAGTGGTTCGTCGACACGCAGCGCATCGTCGGCCCCGCGCTGGATGCGGTGCGCGATGGTCGCACCCAGATCCTGCCAGAGCAGCACAAGAAGGTCTATTTCAACTGGCTTGAGAACATCGAGCCTTGGACCATTTCCCGCCAGCTGTGGTGGGGCCACCAGATCCCCGTCTGGTACGACGAAGAGGGCAACCAGTATTGCGCCCCGACCGAGGCCGAGGCCCAGGCCAAGGCGCCGGGCAAGGTGCTGACCCGCGACCCCGACGTGCTGGACACCTGGTTCAGCAGCGGATTGTGGCCCATCGGCACGCTTGGCTGGCCCGAGCCGACCGAGGAATTGAAGAAGTATTTCCCGACCGACGTGCTGGTCACCGGTTTCGACATCATCTTCTTCTGGGTCGCCCGGATGATCATGATGCAGCTGGAGGTGGTGAAGGACATCCCTTTCCACACCGTCTATGTCCACGGGCTGGTGCGCGACGAAAAGGGCGCCAAGATGTCCAAGTCCAAGGGCAACGTGATAGACCCGCTGACCTTGGTCGATGATTTCGGCGCCGACGCGCTGCGCTTTACCCTGACCGGCATGGCGGCGATGGGCCGCGACCCCAAGCTGGGGCCGAAGCATGTCGAGGTGAACCGCAACTTCGTCACCAAGATCTGGAACGCCAGCCGCTTTGCGGAAATGAACGGCGTGCGCGGCGGCGCGGCACGTCCCGCCCCGACCCACACCGTGAACCGCTGGATCATCGGCGAAACCGCCCGCATCCTGATGGCGACCGACGAGGCGCTGGCCTCCTATCGCTTCAACGATGCGGCGATGGGGCTTTATGCCTTTGTCTGGGGCAAGGTCTGCGACTGGTACGTGGAATTCGCCAAGCCGCTGTTCGACGGTGAACATGCCGAGGAAACGCGCGCCACGATGGGCTGGGTGCTGGACCAGTGCTACCTGATGCTGCACCCGATCATGCCCTTCGTCACCGAGGAACTTTGGGCGCTGACGGGTGACCGCAAAGGCATGCTTGTCCACGGTGACTGGCCCGAACTGGGGGCCGATCTGATCGACGCGGATGCCGACGCCCAGATGAACTGGGTCATCGCCCTGATCGAGGCGGTGCGTTCGGCCCGTTCGCAGATGGGCGTTCCGGCGGGGGCAAAGCTGGACCTGATCGTGACCGAGGCCGATGCCGCCGCCCGCGCCGCCCTGCAGGCCAACGGCCCGCTGATCGAGCGTCTGGCGCGCGTCAACACGCCCGTCGATGGTCAGGCCGGCAAGGGCATGATCGCCGTCTCGGCTCAAGGGGCCAGTTTCGCGCTGCCGATCGGAGACGTGATCGACGTTGCTGCCGAGACCGCGCGTCTGCAGAAGGCGCAGGCGAAATCGGCCAAGGATGCTGACGGGCTGCGCAAGCGTCTGTCGAACCCCAAGTTCGTCGAGAATGCCGAAGCCGAGGTGATCGAGGAAACCCGCGCCAAGCTGGCGGCGCTGGATGACGATATCGCGCGGCTTGCGGCGGCGCTGGGCCAGCTGGCGGCGATGTGATCACGACCCCTCGCCGGGGACGCCTGTCTTGATGGCAGGTGCCTCCGGCGGGGGTATTTGGACAACCGAGAAGCTTCAGGCGGGGCTGATGTCGTCCAGCGCCTTGGGCAGGACGACGGACAGCAGGTCCAGTTCCTCTGCGGGACCGCAGCTGATGCGGATGCAGCGGTTCAGGGGCACGACGCCCGGCATGCGGATGAAGACGCCGCGATCCTGCAGGGCCTTGACCAGATTTGCGGCAAAGCTGCCGTCGCGGCCCGTGTCTACCGCGACGAAATTCGTGGCGGTGGGCAAGGCCGTCAATCCGTTCTGGCGGGCGATCTGGCCGATGCGGTCGCGTGAGATCGCCACCTGTTGCTGCACATGGGCCAGCCATTCGGTATCGGCCAAGGCCGCCAGTGCGCCTGCCTGCGCGATGCTGTTCACGCCGAAATGGTTGCGGATCCGGTCGAAGCCCGCGATCAGGTCCGGCGCGCCGATGGCATAGCCGATGCGCGCGCCCGCAACGCCGTAAGCCTTGCTGAAGGTGCGCATGCGGATGACGCGCGGATCATCGGCACCGATCGTGGGGATGGCGTCCTGCGGGGCGAATTCGACATAGGCCTCGTCTAGGACCAGCAGACAATCGGCGGGCAGCTGGTCCAGCATCGTCTCGATCACCTGGCCGGAATGCCAGCTGCCCATCGGGTTGTCGGGATTGGCCAGATAGACCAGCCGCGCGCCCGTCTGATGGGCCAGTTCGATCAGCGCCTGCGGGTCTTCGTGGTCGTCCTTGTAAGGTGCCTTGTGCAGCACGCCCGCGTAGCCGTTCACGTGATAGTTGAAGGTCGGATAGGCGCCCTCGGACGTCACGACAGCATCGCCCGGCCCGATCATCAGCCGGACCAGCACGCCCAGCAGCCCGTCTATCCCCTCGCCCACGACGATGTTTTCGGGGCCGGCGCCCAAATGGGCGGCCAGCGCATGGCGCAGGTCGTGGCTGGGCGCATCACCATATTTCCAGACCTGCGTTGCAGCATCCTGCATGGCTTGAATGGCGCGAGGGCTGGGGCCGAAGCCGTTTTCATTCGCGCCCAATCGCGCGCCGAAGGGCTTGCCGCGCTGGCGTTCCAGTGTTTCGGGTCCGACAAAGGGGACGGTCGAAGGAAGCGAGGCGGGGATGGGGGCGAATCTGGTCATGGGTGCTAGATGCCCGCAACCCGTGCCGCCTCGCAAGGGGTCAGAAGGCCCGGAAGGTCATCGTGGTCAGCGTCCGGCTGATATGCGGGATGTCGAACAGCTTGTCCGACAGGAAACGGCCCACATCCTGATCCTCGGGGATGTAGACCTTGGCCATCAGGTCGTAATCGCCGGATGTCGAATACAGCTCGGACACGATCTCGCGGTCATAGATGGCCTCGGCGACCTGATAGGTCCGGCCGGGCTCGCAGCGGAACTGGACGAAGACGGGGCGCATGATATCCTCCGGTATGTCGTGTCGCGGCAGGTTAGACCGCGGCGCGCAGCAGGGTCCAGTCCCCCCGCGCATGGCCGCGCCAGAACCGCCACATCAGCAGGATAGACGCCAGCGTCAGCCCGACGCACAAGCCCAGCCACAACCCCGCGGGCCCGAAGCCAAGCGGGAAGGCCAGCAGATAGGCGACCGGCATGCCGACCCCCCAGTAGCTGAAGCCCGCCATCCACATCGGCACATTCGTGTCATGGACGCCGCGCAGGAAGCCAAGCGCGATGACCTGGAAGGCATCGGTCAGCTGGAACAGCGCCGCATAGAGCAGAAGGCTGGCCCCGATGGTGACGATCAGCGCGGCCTGTGGGTCATTGGGGTCCAGATACATCCGTACCAGCTGATGGCGGAACAGCAGATAGATCGAGATGGCGATGGCGGCGAAGACCAGCGACATCCAGATGACGGTGATGGCGGCATCGCGCATCCACGCGCGGTCGCCCCGCCCCTTGGCCTGCCCCACCCGCACGGTGGCGGCATTGGACAGCCCCAGATGCGCCATGAAGGTGATCGAGGTGATCTGCAGCGCGATCCCATGGGCCGCCAGTTGCGGGATGCCGATCCAGCCCATCATGATGTTCGAGGCGACGAACAGCCCGCCCTCGGCCACCATGGTGACGCCGATCGGCCAGCCGATGCGGGCGATCTGGCCCATGGCCTGCCAGTCGGGGCGCCAGAACCGCTGGAACAGGTTGTACTGCCGGGCGATGGGCAGCCATTGCGCGTAAAGCACCAGCAGGATCAGCTGGACGATCTGGACCGTCAGGCTGGCGATGGCCGCGCCCTGCACGCCCAGTTCCGGGGCGCCGAGGTTGCCGAAGATCAGCACCCAGTTCAGCGCAACGTTCAGCGGCAGGCCCGCCAGCGTCACCCACATCACCACCTGCGTGCGTTCCAGCGCCGCCAGATAGCTGTTCAGCGTCAGTTGGCCCAGCACGATCCCCAGGCCCCAGCCCGCGATGCGCAGGTAATCCTGCGCCAGGGCCGAGACCATCGGCGTCTGGCCAAGCGACAGCAGGATCGGTTCGGAAAACCACATCAGCGGCATGACGGCCAGCGCGAAGCCCGCCGAGAGCCAAAGCGCCATGCGGGCACCGCGGCGGACCTCGGTCTGGTTGCCGGCGGCGATATGGCTGGCGATCAGCCCCATCACGCCGGTGCCGAAGCCCATCCCCAGGAAGAACAGGATGTGGAAGAAAGACCCCGCAATGATCAGGGCGGCAAGGGGCTCGACCCCGTACCAGCCCACCATGACGGTATCGCCCACGCCGATGGCCATGCGGGCAAGATGGCTGCCGATCAGCGGCAGGCCAAGCGACAGCGTCGCAAGGATATGGGGGCGATAGCGGGACATCTGCATACCGCCCGCAATATCCCCGCGGACCCCACCGGGCAAGCGATCTTTGCACCACCTGCAAATCCCCTGCCCGCTTGCCGCACGGCCTCCCATCTGCGATAGAACGCGCACCCCCGACTGAAAGGCTGAACATGAGCTTTCGCGCCCGTCACCTGCTGGGCATCGACCATCTCAAACCCGCCGAGATCGTGTCGCTGCTGGACCTTGCCCAGGACTATGCCGCGCTGAACCGCAGGACCGTCAAGCACTCGGATGCGCTGGCGGGCATGACCCAGATCAACATGTTCTTCGAGAACTCGACCCGCACCCAGGCCAGCTTCGAACTGGCGGGCAAGCGGCTTGGGGCCGACGTGATGAACATGGCCGTCAGCCAGTCATCGGTGAAGAAGGGCGAGACGCTGATCGACACCGCGCTGACGCTGAACGCCATGCAGCCCGATCTGCTGGTCGTGCGCCACCCCAATTCCGGCGCGGTGAACCTGCTGGCCGAAAAGGTGAATTGCGCGGTCATCAACGCGGGCGACGGGCGGCATGAACATCCGACGCAGGCCCTGCTGGACGCGCTGACCATCCGCCGCGCCAAGGGCCGGCTGCACCGCCTGACCATCGCCATCTGCGGCGACATCGCCCATTCCCGCGTGGCGCGGTCGAACCTGATCCTGCTGGGCAAGATGGAAAACCGCATCCGCCTGATCGGGCCGTCGACGCTGATGCCCTCGGGCGCGGCCGATATGGGGGTCGAACTGTACGAAGACATGCGCGAGGGCCTGAAGGGTGCCGATGTCGTCATGATGCTGCGCCTGCAGCGTGAACGCATGGACGGGGGTTTCATCCCCTCGGAACGCGAATATTACCACCGTTGGGGTCTCGACGCCGAAAAGCTGGCGCTGGCTGCGCCTGACGCCATCGTGATGCATCCGGGGCCGATGAATCGCGGCGTGGAAATCGACGGCACCATTGCCGACGACATCAACCGCAGCGTGATCCAGGACCAGGTCGAGATGGGCGTTGCCGTCCGCATGGCCGCACTGGACCTGCTGGCACGAAACCTGCGCGCCGAACGCGGCCGCATTGCCGAAGGCGAGGCGTGATCATGGACCAGTTCTTCACCAATGCCCGCCTGATCGACCCCGAAACCCAGACCGACGAGATCGGCAGCCTGCTGGTGCGCGACGGCACCATCGTCGGACGCGGCGGGCCGGGCGATGCCGCCCCCGAAGGCGCAACCGTCATCGACTGCGATGGTCGGGCGCTGGCCCCCGGCATCGTCGATTGGGGCGTCAAGATCGGCGAACCCGGCGAGCGTCACAAGGAAAGCTTCCGCAGCGCCGGTCTGGCCGCAGCCGGTGGCGGCGTCACGACCATCATCGCCCGTCCCGACACCCTGCCCCCCATCGACACCCCCGAGGCGCTGGAATTCGTCGCCCGCCGCGCCGCCGATGCCCCCGTCAACATCCACCATATGGCCGCCCTGACCAAATCGCGCGAAGGCCGCGAGATGGTCGAGATCGGTTTTCTGACCGATTTGGGGGCCGTGGCCTTCACCGATGGCGTGCGCGTCGTGCGCGACACCAAGCTGCTGACCCGCTGCATGACCTATGCGCGCGGGCTGAACGCCCTGATCGTCGGCCACCCGCAAGAGGCCGGTCTGTCCGCAGGAGCTGCCGCGACCAGCGGCAAGTTCGCATCCCTCTACGGCATCCCCGCCGTATCGCCGATGGCCGAGGTGATGGGCCTTGACCGCGACCTGGCTTTGGTCACCATGACCGGCTGCCGATGGCATGCCGACCAGATCACCACGGCGGCCTCTCTGCCGGCGCTGGAACGCGCACGCAAGGCGGGGCTGGACGTGACGGCGGGGATCTCGATCCACCACCTGACGCTGAACGAATTCGATGTGGGCGATTACCGCACCTTCTTCCGCTTCACCCCGCCCCTGCGGTCCGAGGATGACCGTCAGGCAATGGTGCAGGCTGTGGCCGATGGCGTGATCGACGTGATCGCCAGCTTCCACACCCCACAGGACGAGGAATCCAAGCGCCTGCCCTTCGAGGCCGCCGCCCCCGGCGCCGTCGGCCTTCAGACCCTGCTGCCCGCCGCGTTGCGTCTCTATCATCAGGGCGGGCTGAGCCTGCCGCAACTGTTCCGCGCCATGTCGCTGAACCCCGCGCGCAGGCTGGGCCTGTCTGCAGGCCGCCTGTCGGAGGGCGCCCCCGCTGACCTGATCCTCTTCGACCCCGACGCGCCCTTCCTGATGGACCGTTTCGCGCTGTTGTCGAAGTCCAAGAACACGCCCTTCGACGGCGCCCGCATGCAGGGCCGCGTGATGGGCACATGGGTCGCGGGCCGCCGCGTCTTCGGAGAAAGCGCATGACCCTGATCCTCTGGACGCTCTTCGGTTACCTGCTGGGATCGGTGCCCTTCGGGCTGGTCATCACGCGTGCCCTGGGTCTCGGCGATCTGCGCCAGATCGGGTCGGGCAATATCGGCGCGACTAACGTGTTGCGGACCGGAAACAAGCCAGCAGCCCTTGCCACCCTGCTGCTGGACAGCGGCAAGGGGGCCATCGCCGTGCTGCTGGCGCGCCATTTCGCGGGCGATACGGCAGCGATGCTGGCGGGGGGCGCGGCCTTCCTGGGGCATTGCTTCCCCGTCTGGCTGGGCTTCAAGGGCGGCAAGGGCGTGGCGACTTTCCTGGGGACGGTGCTGGCGCTGCATTGGCCCTTGGGCCTGATCGCCTGCGCCACCTGGGCGCTGACCGCCGCCATCACCCGCATCAGCAGCCTCAGCGCGTTGGTGGCCGCCGTGGCGGTGCCGATCGTCGCGCTGATGACGGGCCGCGGCGATCTGGTAGCCGTCACCTGCTTCATGGCGGCTCTGATCCTGATCCGCCATCACGCCAACATCCGCCGCCTGATTGCAGGGACCGAACCTCGCATCGGCCGCAAATAAGGTCTCAGCGTTCTGCAACCAGCGACCGCCCCGCCGGACGCGCAGGCCGCACCGGGGCAGGTTGCTGGGGGGCCGCCGCCGGGGCCGCAAAGCTGGTCGGCGTGAAGGGCGCCGCCGCTTCGGTCGCCGGACCCACGGCCCGCAATTCGCCCCCGCGCAGCGACATGCGGCGCAGCGCCTCGGCACTCTGACGCGCCGAGGTCGCGATCGAGATCAGCGCAAGGCAGGCTCCCGCCAGCAGGATCAGCATGGCAAGCCCGGTGACGCCCAGAAAGACCGACATCGGCGGCACGCCCTCGGCCTGGCGGACCTGTAGGACAATCGCAGCAACCAGCGAAGCCACGCCAAGCACGAAGACCACGGCGACCAGTCGGCCTACCCATTGCATCAAACTTGCCCGCATCGCCTTGCCCCACATGCTGTTCAGGTCCCGCCTCACGCGTGCCACCAAGCGGCAGCCATTTCAAGCGGGACCCATGTCACCTTCGCGTGCGGCCTCGGGGGGTCCGGGGGGCGAAGCGCCCCCGGCCGTCGCGGGACGCAATCGGCGCGTCAATAGGAGTACTCGTCATAGATGCGGCTCAGATCGCCGGCCCATTCGCCGCGATACTTCTCCAACAACTCATCCGAGGGCACCTTGCCGCTGTCGACGCTTTCCTTCAGCGCGTTCAGGAAATGCGTCTCATCCGGCACCAACCCGTCATTGCCGGGGCGGGCGCGGTTCTTCAGGCCCTGCTCGGCGATGGCCAGCACCTCGCGCGACAGATCGTGCAGGTTGATGTCACCCACCTGCCCCTGCAATCCGTCGCGACCGGCGGCAATGCGCAGACCTTCGCGGGTCTCGGCGTCCCAGCCCTTGATCAGATCGGACGCCGCATCCAGCGCCTGCTGGTCATAGGTCAGCCCGACCCACAGCGCGGGCAGCGCGCAAAGGCGGCGCCACGGGCCGCCATCGGCGCCGCGCATCTCGATGTATTTCTTGACGCGGGCTTCGGGGAAGACGGTGGTCATGTGGTCGGCCCAATCCGACAGGGTCGGCACCTCGCCCGGCAAGGCGGGCAGCTGGCCCTTCAGGAAATCGCGGAAGCTCTGGCCAAGGGCGTTGATGTATTTCCCGTCGCGATAGACGAAATACATCGGCACATCCAAGACGTAGTCGACCCAGGCCTCATATCCGAAGCCATCCTCGAAGACGAAGGGCAGCATGCCGGTGCGGGCCGCATCCAGGTTCTGCCAGATATGGGCGCGCCAGGATTTCATGCCGTTAGGCTTGCCGTCCAGAAAGGGCGAATTGGCAAAAAGTGCCGTCGCCACCGGTTGCAGCGCAAGCGCGACCCGCATCTTCTGGACCATGTCGGCTTCGGACGCGAAATCGAGGTTCACCTGAACCGTACAGGTCCGATACATCATCTGCGTGCCAAGCGTGCCGACGCTGCCCATGTAGTCGGTCATCAGGCGATAGCGGCCCTTGGGCATCATCGGCATCTGGTCCTGCCCCCAGATCGGGGCTGCGCCAAGACCGATGAAGCCCGCGCCGATGTCGGCGGCCACGGCCTCGACCTCGGCCAGATGGCGGTTCACCTCGTCGCAGGTTTGGTGGATGGTTTCCAAGGGGGCGCCCGACAGCTCCAGCTGGCCGCCCGGTTCAAGGCTGACATTCGCGCCGTCGCGTTCCAGCCCGATCAGGTTTCCCGCTTCCAGCACCGGCGTCCAGTTGAAGCGGTCGCGCAGACCTTCCAGCATGGCCGTGATCGAGGTCGGACCTTCGTAAGGTAAGGGCAACTTCCGGGCATCGTCATAGCCGAACTTCTCATGCTCGGTGCCGATACGCCATTGATCCTTGGGCTTTTCGCCGCTGGCGATATAGGCAGCCAGCTGATCGCGATGTTCGATGGGGCCTCCGCCCTGCTGTGGAATGGACATGGGTCTGAGGCCTCTCTGGCGTTTCCGTGTCGGTCACAGGTGGCAATCGTGGCAGGCCAAGTCAAGTCGCCTCAGACCGGCCTCCGCCAAACGGTGCGGATTGCATCATCCTTGTCGGCCACCTGCGCCAACGCGTTCGACACCATCCCCATGTTCAGCCCCGGCAGTGCGGTGAAGGCATCGGCCAGCGTCGCCGCCCCCGCCGCATCCGCGGGGATCAGCAGGGCCTGGGCATCGATGCTGCGCAGCCGCCAATGGGCGCGACCTTCGACCCGCAGCAGGCGGATTTCCGACAGGTCGCGCAGGGCGATCTCTCCTCCGCGTTCGGTAGCGCCGTAATAGCGGATGGCGCCCTCGACGACCTCGACCACGCCCGGCGCGCCGATGGGGCGGCGGAACGGGCTGCGACGGAAGGCGCCGATGGCCAGGACGCCGCCGATCAGCATGACGCATCCCCCGACCAGCGCCAGGAACCAGCCGCCCAGCAGCGCGACATAGAGCCCGGCCAGAAAGACGGCGGCAAAGGCCAGCATCTCGGCCCGTTCGGACAACCATTGGCGCAGTTCGGGTCGGATGGGCTGGCTCCTGTGGGAAGGGCGGGATCGGGGTATTTGGGCAACCGAGAAGATCACCAGCGGTTCAATGCATCCTCATCGGTGGATTTGGCATCGACCCAGGTGGCGGTGCCGTCCTGCGCGATTTCGCGCTTCCAGAAGGGCGCACGGGATTTCAGCCAGTCCATCAGGTAGTCTGCGCCTTGGAAGGCCGCATGCCGATGGCGGGCGGCGGTGGCGACCATCATGATCGTGTCGCCCACGGGGATGCGGCCATGGCGGTGGACGATGCGCCAGTCGGTCAGGCCGAAGCGATCGGCCGCCTGCCGGCAGTAATCCTGCAAGGCGCGTTCGGTCATGCCGGGGTAATGTTCGATATCCAGCGCAGCCATCAACCCGGTATCGTCGCGGACCACACCGGTGAAGGTGACGATGGCCCCTGCTCCCGCGCCGAAGCCGTCGATTTCAGCGGCAAGATCGAAGGGGGCCGTCTGGACGCGGGCGGTCATGGGGTCAGCCGCCGGTCATGGGCGGGAAGAAGGCGACCTCGCGCGCGTCGGTGATCGGGCTGTCCAGATCGGCAAGCTGCTGATCGACCGCGCAACGCAGCGATGCCATGTCGGAAAATGCAGCGGCGTGGCCTTCCGAGGCCGCCGTCAGTTCCGCGATCAGGTCACGAACGGTCGCGGCATCGGTGGTCACCGTTTCACGCGGCTGGCCCACGCGTTCGCGCAGCCAGGCGAAATAGAGGATATCAAGCGTCATTGGCCGGTTCCCGCAGATAAGGCAGCGCCTTGATGAAATAATCCCAGCCCGTCCATGCCGTCAGTCCCGCCGCGATCCAGATCAGGATCAGGCCCACATGGGTGGCCAGGGCATCAAGGCTGGCCGACCAGATGATACCGGTCTCGCCGACGCGCGGCGACTGGCCTTGGGCGACATAGGACAGGCCGGTGCCCAGAAACAGAACCGCGATGGCCACCATCTGCAGCGTGGTCTTCCACTTGGCCAGATTGGTCACGGCCAGCTTGCGGGATTTGTCGCCCAGGAATTCGCGCAGGCCCGAAACGAAGACCTCGCGGAACAGGATGACGGTCACGGGCAGGATCAGCCAGGGGTTCATGCCGGAATAGCCGGTGATGACGACCAGCGCGATCACCACCATGGCCTTGTCGGCGATGGGGTCCATGGCGGCGCCGAAGCGGCTTTCCTGTTTCCAGGCGCGGGCAAGGTAGCCGTCGAACCAATCGGTGACAGCCGCCAGCAGGAACAGCGTCAGTGCCGCCCAATCCGCCCAAGGCCGTTGAAAATACAGGAACATCAACGGCACGGCCGGGGCCGCGCAGAGACGCATAAGGGTCAGGATATTCGGAAGGGTCCAGCGCATGACCGCAAGCTAGTCCCTGCCGCGACGGTTTGAAAGAGGCAAGGCAGCCGCCGTCATCAACTTGTTGTCCGACAACGCGGCCCTGCGCTCAGCCCTTGACGTGGAAATGGTCATAGACCTTCTGCGCGATGGCCGCCGAGATGCCGTCCACCGCCTGCAGATCGGCCAGACCGGCGCGGCCCACGGCCTTGGCGCTGCCGAAATGAGTCAGCAGTGCGCGCTTGCGGGCCGCCCCCACGCCCGCGATTTCGTCCAAGGGGTTGGCCATGGCCGACTTGGCGCGCTTGGCGCGATGGGTGCCGATGGCCCAACGGTGCGCCTCGTCCCGCAGGCGCTGCAGGAAATAGAGCACGGGGTCGTTCATGCGCAGGGCGAAGGGGCGCTGGCCGATGCGGTGGAACTCTTCCTTGCCGTGGTCGCGGTCCTGGCCCTTGGCGACGCCGATCATGGCGATGTCCTCGACGCCCATCTCGGCCATGATCTCGTGGACGGCGCTGACCTGACCGGCGCCGCCGTCGATCAGCAGCAGGTCGGGCCAGGCCTCGGACTGGCGGTCGGGGTCTTCCTTCAGCAGGCGGGCGAAGCGGCGGGTCAGGACCTCCTTCATCATGCCGAAGTCGTCGCCGGGGGTGATCTCGGTCCCCTTGATGTTGAACTTGCGGTACTGGCTCTTGATGAAGCCCTCGGGGCCGGCGACGATCATGCCGCCGACGGCATTGGTGCCCATGATATGGCTGTTGTCATAGACCTCGATCCGGCGCGGGGCTGCGGGCAGATCGAAGGCCTCGGCCACGCCCTCCAGCAGGCGCATCTGGGTGGCGCTTTCGGACATGCGCCGCGCCAGGCTTTCGCGGGCGTTGCGGGTGGCGTTGGTGACCAGTTCGGACTTCTCGCCACGCTGCGGGACCAGGACCTCGACCTTGCGGCCTGCGCGTTCGGACAGCACCTCGGTGGTCAGATCGGGGTCTTCGGCGGGGTGGGACAGCAGGATCAGCCGGGGAGGCGGCTTGTCGTCGTAGAACTGCATGATGAATGCCTGCATCACCTCATCCGGGCTTTCCGCCCCGCCAAGGCGCGGATAGAAATCGCGGTTGCCCCAGCTTTGATTGCCGCGGATGAAGAAGACCTGCACGCAGGCCTGCCCGCCTTCCATGTGCAGGGCGATGATGTCGGCCTCGGCCACGCCCTTGGGGTTGATGGCCTGCACCGATTGCACAGCGGTCAGCGCCTTGATGCGGTCACGCAGCGCGGCGGCGCGTTCGTATTCCATGTTCTCGGCGGCCTGGGCCATCTCGGTCTTGAGGTCGGCCTGGATGGTCGTGGACTTGCCCTGCAGAAAACGTTCCGCGTCATTGACCAGTGCGTTGTAATCGGGCGCGCTGATCCGCCCTACGCAGGGACCGCTGCAGCGCTTGATCTGGAACAGCAGGCAAGGGCGCGTGCGCGATTCGAAGGTGCTGTCGGTGCAGTTGCGCAGCAGGAAGACCCGCTGCAACTGGGTCAGCGTGCGATTGACCGCACCCGCGCTGGCGAAGGGGCCATAATAATCACCCTTCTCGGACCGCGCTCCGCGATGCTTCTTGATCTGCGGGTATTCATGCGACTTGGCCACAAGAATGTTCGGGAACGACTTGTCGTCGCGCAGCAGCACGTTGTAGCGCGGCTTCAGCTGCTTGATCAGGTTCTGTTCGAGCAGCAGGGCCTCGGTCTCGGTGTTCGTGGTCAGGAACATCATGCTGGCGGTTTCGCGGATCATCCGCGCGATGCGTCCCGAATGCCCCGAGGGCCGGGCGTAATTCGACACCCGTGCCCGCAGATCACGCGCCTTGCCGACATAGAGCACCGCCTGGTTCGCATCCAGCATGCGATAGACGCCGGGGCTGCCGTCGATGGTGCGAAGATAGTCGTGGATCAGGTCGTGGCCGGTTTTCTGGGTCATGTCGCTAAGAAAGTGATTCTGGGGGGCTGCTGCAAGTTCCGGGATGCCGGTGCAAGGCGAAAGCTTTCCACGGAATCTGTGGATAATTCTGTGGGCCACCTGTGAGGGATAGCCGAGTCGCCCAGCAAACGTTACAGTTCCGTGAAACTGCCTGCAATTTAAGCAATTACAAAGGCCCTTGATTTCATTGGATAATTATTATTCAACGCCGTTGTGGATAGAAATCGGCCCTCCGTTTCGCAAGATATAGGCGCTTGACCGGTTCGGGTGGACAAGATGCAGCGAACGGCCCGTTTCGGTCCTAATCGCGGCCGATGATGTCGGGGGTCTGCCAGGCAAGATGTTGCCCGCCGTCCACACAGATCAGCTGACCTGTCACTGCCCGTGCGTCCAGGAAATAGCCAAGTGCCTGCGTGATGCCTTGCGGGTCGGAACCGCGCTTCAGGACGGTACCCGCCCGCTGCGCGTCGAAATGCGCCTGGCTTTGACGGGCCCCGATCAGCGTCGGACCGGGGCCGATGGCATTCACGCGGATGTCGGGGGCCAGCGCCTGCGCGGCGGTTCGGGTCAGCGACCACAGCCCCGCCTTGGCCAGCGAATAGGTCATGAACTCGGGCGTGGGTTTCAGGACGCGCTGATCGACCATGTTGACCACCAGCGCTTTTGCCTGCGGTTCGCCGTTCTCGTCGGGCTGGGCTTTGGGCGCCTGGGCCGCGAAGGCCTGGATCAACTGGAAGGGCGCGCGCAGGTTTGATCCGATGTTGCGGTCCCAATCGGCCATCGTCGCGCTGTGGATGTTGTCGTAATCGAAGATCGAGGCATTGTTGACCAGCACGCCCAGCTGACCCATCGCCTGCGCCACCTGCGGGACCAGCGCCGCCGTGGCATCGGGATCCAAGAGGTCCGCCCGAAAGGTCCGTGCAGCCACGCCAAGGGCGCGGGCATCTGCGGCAGTGCGCTCGGCCTCATCCTGCGAACCGGCGTAATGGATGGCGATGTCATGGCCACGCTCGGCCAGATACAGCGCCATCGCGCGGCCAAGCCGTTTTGCGGCCCCGGTGATCAGCGCGACGCTCATAGCAGCACCCAGACATAGGCGGCGTAACCCGCCAGCAGGGCGGCCCCCACCGGGCGGGTCAGCGCGATCCCCTTGAACAGGAAGGGTGCCAGCAGGGCCGAGGTGCCCAGCATCACCCAGAGGTCCAGACGCAACATCTCGGGCGGGATCGGCAGCGGCGTCACGATCGAGGTGATGCCCAGGATTGCAAGGATGTTGAAGATGTTGGACCCCACCACATTGCCAAGCGCCATGTCCGCCCGCCCCTTCAGCGCCGCCGCAACCGAGGCCGCCAGTTCGGGCAGCGAGGTGCCGATGGCCACCAGCGTCAGCCCGATGACCGTGTCGCTGATGCCGAATTCCTGCGCGATCTGCGTGGCACCGTTGACCAGCAGGTTCGCCCCAAGCGGCAGGGCGATCAGCCCGCCACCCAGCCACAAGGCGATGCGAAACCCGCGGGCACCCGGTTCGGCGCCCTCGATCTCATCCTCGTCCACGCGGCCTGTGGACAATTGACGCCACAGAACGGCGGCCAGCGCCAGCAGCAGGACGATGCCGCCCCACATGCCGATCCGCCCCGTCACCGCCAGCCCGATCAGCAGGACCGAGGCCCCCATCATCATCGCCCAGCTTTCGCGCAGGTCGTGCCCCTTGGTGGTGATGACGGATACAAGCGCGGTAAAGCCAAGGATCACCAGCACGTTTGCGATGTTCGACCCGACGACATTGCCAAGCGCGATGCCGCTGGACCCGCCAAGCGCCGCCGAGAGCGACACCAGCAACTCTGGCGCCGAGGTGCCGAAGGCCACCACCGTCAGACCCACGACCAAAGGCGTGATACCAAGCCGCAGGGCTAGGTTGACGGCCCCCTTCACCAGCAGGTCGCCGCCCAGAACCAGCAGGGCAAGTCCGCCCAGCACAAGCAAGATGTCAACGATCACGACGTCCGATCCCCAGATATTCCCTCAGCGTCCGGCGAAAGGCCGGGCCGCGCACAAGCGCCATGACCACCATGACCAGCAGAAAGAGAAGAACAATGCGAATGCTCATCCGCGGGTGCCGAAGCTTTGGAAGGCCGCGCGTTCCTCGGCAGCATCGATCAGCGCCTCGGCCGAAAGGCCAAGGCGGCGGAACAGGGGCTTGCGGATGCCGTGCACTTGGAAGGCCACCTTGTCACCGAACAACGCCTTCATCTTGGGCACCAGATGCGCAATGCCATCGGCCAGCCCCAGTTCCACCGCCTGACGCCCGGCCCAGAATTCGCCGGTGAAGAGGTCGCGGTCACCCGCCAGCCGCATGCCGCGGCGGTCGCGGACATGGGCCTTGAAGGCCTCGTGGATGGGTTCCAGGATGGCATGCAGCCGTGCCACATCCTCGGGGTTCTGGGGGCGGAAGGGGTCCAGCGTCGATTTCGACGCACCCGCCGTATGCACGCGCCGTTCGATCCCCCAACGCTCGATCAGCTGGTTGAAGCCGAACCCGGCCGAGATCACCCCGATCGACCCCAGGATCGAGCTGTCATCGGCCCAGATATGATCCGCGGCGCAGGCCAGCCAATACCCGCCCGAGGCGGCCACATCCTCGACGAAGGCATGGACGGGGATGTCGCGCTCATCCGCCAGACGACGGATGCGGGCGGCGATCAGGGATGACTGGACGGGCGATCCGCCAGGCGAATTCACGATCAAGGCCACCGCGACGGGCTTGCCCTTGCGGAAGGCGCGTTCGATCATGGGGGCAAGGGCGGCGTCGTTCAGACCGCCCCCCCGTCCCGATCCACCAATGGTGCCGGAGAGGCGAATGACCGCGATACGCGGCCGGCGGGACATCAGGCGGCTGACAAACGGAATATCCATGGCTGACAGATAGGGGCCTGCGGGCCTTACCACAAGCCGTTGCGATCAGGCTGGAATGTCGCGGTCCAAAGGCGCGCGCGATCCGGGATCGCGGATGGTGTCGCCGGGGATGAAGGTCGGGTTCAGCGCGATGATGCGGTCCTCGGGGCCGGCATCCTTGCCCGCGACCAGCCGTGCCGCACGCCGCCCGATATCGACGCGCCGCGCATCGGTCGTGGCCAGCCGCATCGGCAGCCCGTCCAGCAGATCGACACCGTTGAAACCCGCCAGCCCGATCCGTCCCGGCACGTCATAGCCCTTGTCGATGCAATGCAGCAGCCCGCCCGCCCCGATCATGTCGTTCGAGAAATAGAGGAAATCCAGTTCCGGCGCGCGCGACAGGATGCGTTCGGTCAGTTCGCGGCCCTTCAGCAGCGACGATCCGCCCTGATAATACTCTCGCGCCTCCAGCTGGACGCCGGCCCGCGACAGGCCTTCCTCGAAGCCCAGCAGGCGTTTGCGGGCCCGGTGGTCTTCGGGCATATGGGTGCCGACAAAGCCGATCCGGCGATAGCCTGCGGCCAGGATGCGGTCGGCCATTTCCCGGCCCGCGCGGATATGGCTGATGCCGACCAGGGTATCGATGCCCTCGCCGTCCACATCCATGATCTCGATCACGGGGATGCCGCTGTTCTGCAGCATGGCACGCGATGCCTTGCTGTGTTCCAGCCCCGCAAGGATCACCCCCGAGGGCCGCCAGGACAGCATGTCGTAGAGCACCATCTCCTCGCGCGCGGGGGAATAGTTGGTGACGCCGATCACCGGCTGCAGGCCCGTGTCGTCCAACTCCGCCGAGATGCCCCCCAGCACGTCGGGAAAGACCAGGTTCGACAGCGAGGGGATCACCACCGCGATCAGGTTCACCCGCTGGCTGGCCAGCCCGCCCGCGATCTTGTTGGGAACGTATCCCAGCATCTTGGCCGCGGTCAGCACCTTCTCGCGCGTCGCGGCCGAGACATCGCCGCGGTTGCGCAGCACGCGGCTGACGGTCATCTCGGAGACGCCCGATGCCTCGGACACGTCACGAAGGGTCAGAGGGCGGCGCGGGCGTGTGGGGATCATGGGACCGGTTCTTCAAATGGGTCCGACGATGTTAGCGAAACCATCACGCAGCGACAACCGTGACGAAGCTGCCGCTTGCCAAAACCCCGCCCGGCCCGTTAAACGTCGCCTCAGGCGGCCCCGTGGCTCAACTGGATAGAGCAGCCCCCTCCTAAGGGGCAGGTTACAGGTTCAAGTCCTGTCGGGGTCACCAATGAAATCAACAGCCTATAAGAATACAACAGCTTCTTAGGGATTTGCCCTTAGGTTCACCGAACCAACTGAGGGGGCCAAATTCGATCTAGTTTACATGACCACTAGAATTGGACTATGCGGCGCTCTAGGGTTTTGATGACGGCAGGCAGGCCGCTGATTGGGGAGAACACTGATGTCCTTTAGTCCCGTTGCAGGCCATCATGCTATCATAGAGGTGGTTTTTGAACTCGCCTTCTCTCGGCCTTGGAGCGGTGAAGAACTTCAAAAAATCGAAGCTGCACATCCCGAATGGGAAGATGATCTTCCCAGATCCTCCAAAACCCAGACACACAAACTCACTATGGATAACGGCGGCACGCCTGTGTGGACCCCTGGGAATGGCGTCGCCTTCGAGAGCTTTCAACGAAACGGCCAAGTTGCATGGCGAATGATGTTCGAGAACAACATCGCTGTGGTCAATTGTCTAGTTTACGACGGCTGGCGAAATGTCTGCCCGACCTCAATTCGCCTACTTAGATCGGCACTGAATTCCGCAAATATTGGCGGCGACCAACATATAAACAGTATCTCTTTGCAGTATATAAATGCCTTCGCTTGGGAAGGGCCTATTGAGGAATATCAGATTTCTGATTTGCTCAGAGACAACTGTAGAGAGCTTCCTGCTGCAATATTTGATCGATCAAGTCACCTGTGGCACCAATATTCCGGATGGTTCGAGCAAGGCGATAATGGCATTGCCGGTCGAACCCTGAAAAAAGTTCATTTTGATGGTTTGGAAGATCTAAATGGCGCGGCTCATGTAAGATGCGATGCTACGTTAAGGCGCGATTGTGCTACGCCAGTCAACGCCAAGTTTGCTATCAAAAATGAACTGGCGCAGATTGAAGAAACATTTTCTGATCTCCATCTTGAACTTAAGGCGTTGATGAGAACGCTGCTAAGCGACGGAATGGTCGGAAAAGTAAGTCTAGGTGAGTGAGTGTCATGTATCAAACGTTTGCACCGAACAACGGAAGCTTAGGATTTGTGTTGGCCGATGGTGATCACGCCCTCTCGCGACATGAGCCAACGGTTTCACATGCACTTACCATTGCACGAGGCTACCCAGCCCCGCCCAGATCTGTATCAAATGCAACAGGCGTCCAGGCGCTTGCAGGAGCGTTGGTAGTCTTAACGGTATGTTTACCAAACTCCACCCATGCTTCTCCTCGAAACGTTGAGGTAGTTAGGGCGAACGCGCCGATTGTCGCGGCTTGGTCGCCTTTGCGGAGACAAGCTCGGATGGAAATGGAGTCGTATTTTGGTTTGTCGGATGGTTGGGATGGCAACGATAGCGTTGGAATACCTCGCCAAACTATAGGTGATGCTCTTGCGTTCTTGGCCCGCCTCCCAAGTTCCGTTTCGGAACCTAGCGCGGGTGCCACCGAGGATGGACAGGCAGAATGGTACTGGAAATCGGAACGTGGCCTAGCAACGGTAAGTTTCCGAAATGGCCGAATGAGCTACTACGCTAGAACGCATGAACAGCTGGTTCGCGGTTCGGAGACCTCGAATTCAATGACCTTGCCTCAGGACCTTATCGACGCTCTAAAGAATATTTGAGACTTTTATGACTTGGTCAGCGCCTCGGGACGAGAGCGAACCGGCTCACAACACTGTTTATGGCCCCGTCGACCACACTGAAGCGGTTGGCAGGGTAGTGTGCAATCCTAGGCATGTACGCAAGGATGGATCTGTGAAGCCTTGCTGCTTTGGAGAAACCGATGTGAAGCAGCGCGGCCTTTCTTTATTTCGCTTGCAGTATATGGACGAAGAGTTCCAAACATCTCAAGCCTCAGCAATATGCCAAATTAAGCCGGGCGAATGCTTCGAAAAGATACTGGTTAGCGATGCATCAAGAATTCGTTCTCTAGTGATACCTAATGAAGTTCAGGCCTTGGCGGTCTTGGATGACCCCGCGCCCGAGGCAGGCACGGTACCGGCAAATGATGCTCATGCTATTGCGGTGGCAAAGGTCGAAATGAATGAGGAAGACTTATTGATGATCCGCACGGAGCTTCAGCTAGTCTTCACCTAACTAATGGACACATTAATGATCTTCGTAGTCTCACTTATACAAAAAATTTAAGTACTTACCCCACTTCCAATGCACCGGCGGCGGCGCGTAAATATGTGGGCGAAAACCTAGCATACGTTGAGCGCGTTATAGAAGGGTTGGTATGCCCTAGGTACTGAGCAATCTCTTCCATTGGGACGCCTGCTTCAGCCATCAATCGTCCTGCAGTCCGACGCAAATCATGGGGCGTACAGTGTTCAATCCCTGCCCGCTTCACCGCAGCATTGAACCCTGTCTTGATCGACCCGACTGGTCGGCCGCCCCATTCGATCACGTAACGCGACAGCGCCGCCTCTTGGGCTGACTGGAGTGCAGCCATAAGGGTGCCGTTGATTGGCACGGTCGCCCTACCCTTCTTCGGCCCTATGTCATTCGTGGCTAGTTTGATCAGTCTACGGTCCAGATCGACGCGATCCCAGGTGAGCTCAAGCAAAGCGCCGATCCGCCCGGCCGTCGTCACCATGAGCAAGATCGCCAAGCGAATGTGAGGATCTCCAGTAGCCGCCAGCAGCCGGACCAGTTCATCGCGGTCCAGATAGCGTTCGCGCGGTGGTGGGGTCTGCGGCATTTCGATCCGCGGGGCGCTGCGGATCAGCTTGGACTTGACGCCCCAAGATAGTGCCGTGCGCAGACAGCCCATTTCCGTGCGGATCGTGCCATCCTTGCGGCCAGCCTGGCGTCGCCCGGCCATGAAGCGACGGCAATCATCCACCGTGATCTGTTCCGGTGTCAGGTGGCCGAATACGGGAAGGACGTTTTTGCCAACCTGCGCGAGTTTCGCCGCTTGGCGCCGGCCTTCGACTTCGGCCTGATAGGCCATCCATATTTGCTCGACCGTCACACCAGTCGGTGGCGCGGCCAGGCGAAGGATCAGGTCCCGGGCTTCGCGCTCGGCATCCTTCTGCGTGTGTGCCTCAAGGCGATAACGTCGCCGGGTTCCGTCCTCGTCGTTCCACATGACGACGAATCGTCCTTTGAGACGTCCGATCCGATAATCCCGCATTCGTAATCCTCTACCGCCTTCGCCGTTATCCGCATCATCCGACCGACTCGGAAAGCGGGCAAGGTCCCACTACGGATCATGGCCCGGACCGTCTCGCCACTGCAATCCCAACGATCGGCCAACATTTCAGGGGTGTAAGGTCGTACGGTCATCCAACCATCTCCTTAGCTTCGGCGGCATGACCGCCCCATTGAATGGCACACGCATCAGCCACGCCGTGGAAGGTGCGGCTGCGGATCTTCCAACGATTTGGCCCCGGAGGCGCGCGGTGGATCGCGCTCCACGCTTTCCATTCATCACTGCCTCGCTCTGGCTCGGGCAGGCGGTTCGTAGCCGTCAGCGATGGGAGGCCCCTCAGATAGAAGCCTGTCGCCTTGTAGGCCGGCTCGCCGAACCAGAAAGGCTGGACGATCTGCGGGGCTGGCAGGTCAGACGGCATCCGTTCGCGCGCAAGGTCGTTCATCTCGGGGTTCTCGATCGCCACGCGTTCGATAGGCGCGCGCCAGCAGTCGATGAACAAGCTGACGCCCTCCTCGAACTCTGCCCTCATGCACTCAACCGTGCGTCCCTTCGGCAGCTGCTTGGGCTGGGTCCATTTGCCGGGACCAGACATCCACCGGCGGCCAGACCGGCACAGGCGCGTGCACGGCGGATGCATCACGGCCATCAGATCCCAGCCATCGTCCAAGATCTCGCGCACGTCGCCCCGGATGTGGCGGTTGCTGCCATCCTCGGCCGGCAGCAGGTCGCAGGACCAGACGTCGTGGCCGCGCGCGGCAAAAGCGCGGCGCATGACGCCGGACGTCTCACAAGCGATCAAGATGCGCAGGGCGGTCACGCTGCCTTCCCCTGCAGGTTCATCCGCATCACGGCGCCCGCAAGGGTGTCGAGATTGCCCGCGTCGATCCAGCGCGACACCGTTCCGGCGGGCACGCCCAAGGCCCGATCCAACGCGCTTTGTGACGGCCATTCATGGCTGCCGACGCGAACCGGCTTGCAGCGGCTGGTGTTTGGCCTGCCGGGCTTTGCGCCAAGCCGATCGAGGTTGCCATGCTGATTCAGGTGATAGGAGATCGTGCTTTTCGACCTGCCGGCGGCCAAGGCTGCCTTCACCTGGCTGGCGAAGGCCTTGCCCCGCAGCTGGCAGGGATTGCCAAGCGGAAGGACACCTCTGCGACGGCGCTCGACCCGGCACGTGTCGCGGTTCGCCTTTCGGCAGGCACTGCACCTGCACCCGCGGCCTTTATAGGCGTAGATCGTGCCATGCTTGATGGGACCGGGGCGGCGGCTCATGACTGGCGACCCCTCACACTCCGATCACGCGCCTCGATGATGCGGCAGCATTCGGCGCCAAGCTCGCGGGCCAGCGGCATGTCAATCGGGTCAAGGCCGCAGTAGCGGTCGATGACGCCGACCATGGCGGCGGTGATCTCGTTGCGTTCATCGGCGCTAAGCCGAATAGGCATTTTCTGACTGGTGGCGTTGGTCATTCCGGCTTCCTTTCCGCAGGGTGAAGGGCGTCCTTGACGCGCTGATGCAGCATCAGGTTTTCGGTCATCAGCTTGCCGAGGATGTCAGGACGAATTGGCAGGTTTTCGAGGATGGTCATGCGCTGAACCTCAGTTCGGTCGGATCGGCCATGCCGTGCAGGGTCTGTTCGATGTCCGCGCCACGTTCGGTGCGGCTGCTGCGCGCCCTGTCGGTCCAATTCTTTTCGCGCAGAACCCGCGCAACGTGGCGGCCAGACAGGTTCCAAGCACTGGCGGCGGGATACCGGCTGGACAAATCCTCGGCGATTTGGGCCGCGCTGCGGGACCAACCGTGCAGATCGCAATCGTGCTTGATGAACGCCGCCAGGGCCATGCTGCGCGGGCTCATGCGAAGATCCACCAGACGAAGGCACCGCCGCAGAATGTTCCCAGAATTCCAGCCATGAAGGCGAGCATGTCGCCCTTGGTCAGCACGGGGCGCAACGGATCGGGAAAGCTGTCGACGGCGGGCAGGTCGATGGGCAGGTGGCCCCCTGCCCCATCCGGGCTGTCATCGATCTTGTCGCGCACATCCATCAGAGCGGCCTCCGCGTAACGTTCGCCGCGCTGCGTCGCTGGACGATGCGGAAGCCCGCGTGATTGGCGGCGACCAGCCATGCCATGCGGCGGATGCTTTCGGGCAGGCGGGCAGCCAGATCAGGCGACGCCACGAGCGCCATCGCATCGGCGACAGCGGCAGGCGTCACAGGAAGGGACAGGTTCAGGGTCGGGCGCATGGCCGTGATCTCCATCGGGTTGCGATAGGATCAAAAGCTATGTTGGCAAATGCCAAACGTCAATCTCTAAAGTTGGCAATCGCCAAATTTCGATCTAGGATTGGCAATAGGGGTGAAGCTTGTGCAGTATGCGCATGTTCGCTTAATGTTCTTATTGAGAGGGTATCGAGGACACCATGATTAGCGGAGGCAGCTTCAAAGACATCCTGGATCAGCTATCAGACGAATCACTGATCAGTCTTGCGCGCTGCCTTCGCTTTCCTGCTGAGCCAAAAGAAACCGGGCAAATCCTTCCAACTGCTTCTGCTGATCTGGTGCCAACCGGTCGAAAGTCGACAAAATCCAGTTCTTAGCAGACTGCGGATCCGGCTCATCACCATAAATCAGGTAGCTTACCGTCACGCCTAGCGCGACTGCTACTCGCTCAATGTCGGGCCCGTTTGGCTTCGCGTTATCGCGAATGAACCATGGGTTAAGACGGTGATATGGTATGTTTGTCCGGCGCGCCAATTCGGCCCGGTTCAAGCCCTGCTGGTTCATAAGCGCGTCAATGCGCTGAGCTATTGCACTCATTTTCATAGATTAAGAATAGCTTTAGGCGATTGCCAAGCGCAATTTGGCAATCGCCTATTGACTATAGTTGGCAATTGCCAAATATAGCACACATGGATGCAAACACGATCATCTCTGAGATTGAGCAATATAGCGCCGCCAGCGGCCTCAAGGCTTCTACGGTCTGCCAACGAGCCTTTGGCAACGCGCGTTACTTGAACCGCCTTAATTCCCGCCTTGAGCGACTGAACGAGGAATTGGAACGGTTCAGATTGTTCGCGGCAAACAACCCGCCAAATGCGGATGGTGTGAGAACGCAACCTGATCATCAACCTTTTAACCAAGAGCCCTCTCATGACACTTCCCCTGCAAAGACTGCGCCTGACGCAGCCTGACGGCGCGTGCCGTCAAATGTCCCAGGCCAACCCGTTTGACGGTCGCGGTCGCGGTCGCGATGCCGCCCGCCGCGCCCATCTGGATCACGGCGCCGATCGCGCTGCCTTCTTGCGCCGCTGGTCGCTGCTGATGATCGCCAGCTTTGCCAGCCGCGAGGTCTGCGCCGTGCATTTCGGCGTCACCTTCCAGACGGCCTGCAATTGGTTCGACGGGCTGAACGCGCCCTATGGCCACCATGTCGATCACGCGACGCGGACCTTGGCCCGTTACGCCGAGATCATGCAGGGCGAATGATGGTTTTCGGGACATCAGGACACCCGAAGGTGGATGAGATGGGCAGGAAGCATGGCCCGTCCAGGGGTATCACCCCCCACCCAAGCCGCAATTCCGCCCGCCTTCGGGTGAAGAACAGGAAGACCGGGATTGCGGAACCTGCGGCTGGCCCGGCCGAGAGCTGCCCCTTGGCAGCAGGGCATCCTTTTCCGGTCCGGGCACAGCCTGTCCTGCACCGGCACCTGGCGCGGCGGTCCTAGACGCCGCCGCGTCCTTTTCATTCCCATCCGCACCGTCCCACCGGCGCGGTTTCCCCGGGGCGCCTGTCCCTCCTCCCCCATGCAGGCGTCCCGGCCGAGTTCCAGAGGTCCAGATGGCATATCGCAATCGTATCGCTGCCCGGCTGATCACCCTGGGCCTGGCCCTGCGCGCCAAGCTGGGCGAGCCGGACCCCGAGACGTTGGCCCGCGCCGTCGTGACGATCGGCGAAAGCTTCGATCACGATGACCCGCTGGCGGTCGAGCTGCGGCGCTTTGCCGAGATGTTCCCGCTGGCCCGTCGCAATCCAGAGCTTTTGAAAACCGCTGGCGAAGCGCTGTTTCGTGCCGTCGAGCGGTCCTGCTGGCCCGCGCGCACCCTGCGCGCCGATATCGAGGGTTGATCCATGAAGCTGACGCATTTCGATCGCGCGCTGATCCATGGCCTTGCCGTGCTGTCGCGCCCGCCGCTGATCCCGGATGATGGTGAGCACCGCATGCTGACCGCCATCGTCGAAGAGTGCGCCGCGAGGGCCAGCAAGGAAGGCGCGATGATCCCGCTGATCGGCGCTGCCGGTATGGTCGGGCGCACCTGCCAGATCCACCGCGGCGTCGTTCATCAGATCGCAGCCGCCATGAACGATTTCGACCGGTGGGCGCTTGGCGCGCATTGGGATGCGGCGCGGGGGCAGAAATGACCCGTCTCACGCCCCGCCCCACCCTGATCCCGCTTGCCCTGCTGCGCGACCTGGCCGCTGTGGTGCTGGACCCGATGCGCCCCGCCCAGTTCGTGGACCTGGCCGAGATGATGGCAGGTTGCAGCCAGCAGGTCGCGTCCCTTCCCTTGCCTGCAGCTGCTGTCCCCGTTCCCGAGCTTGCCTCGACAACCGGCAAGAAGGGTCTGCCCTGGACCATCGAGGAACTGGAAAGCGCCCGCGCCATGCTGAACGCGGGCAAGGGCCCGTCCGAGGTCGCGCGCCATCTGGGGCGTCCAGTTGCGGCCACGCAGGTCGCCATCAAGCGCTATGGCGTTCGTGGCGACACCCCCATCATCGCGCCCGGGCGGCCCAAGGGTCGCTTCCAACCGAAGGCCGAGACTGCTGCCCGCGCGCCGGAAGCTGGCAAGACGTCCCAGAGAGGCCGCTTTGCGGGGGTGAAGCCCGAGGATCGCAAGGCTGATATCCGCATCGATGCCTGGTCGGAGGAGGATCGGGCGCAGCTGTCGAAGATGAAAGAAGAACGTCAAAGCCTGTCCAAGATCGGCAAGGCACTGGGGCGTTCTCCCGAAGCATGCCGGGGGCAGCTGAAGCTGATGCGTGCGGCAGATGCCCCGGTCGCATCGGCCAGCGCTACCTGGACCGAAGGCGAACGTCAGCACCTGTTGGAAGCCCGCGCCAAGGGTGTCCCCTTCAAGGTCATCGCAGAAGAGTTGGGAAGGACGGTCCGGGCCTGCGAACAACGCTTCGCCAAGCTGTGCAAAAGCACACACGCACCTGCGCCCAAGGTGACCGCATCGACATTGGATAAGCCCGCGCGACCCGTTCAGCCCAAGGCTGTTCTGCCTGCCCCCGTGGCCCAAGCAAACGCCGCTTATGCCACCACCCCGGCGAAGGCGTCAGCAAAGGCCGAGGTTGCCCCGCATGCTGCGACCTTGAATGAAAAGCAGCGCCGCATCCTCGACGGTCTTTGCAAGCTTTCGGACGACTTCGAACCCGAAGATGACCTGCTTCTGGCGGAAGGTCTGATCGGGCGCCGGGCGCTTGAGCTGATCGCCGACGAGTTGGGTTGCGAGACCAAGGACGTCAAGGATCGCTGGAGGGCGATGATGTTCGAGGATGTCGTCGATTGGCGTGGCCACCCGACCATCGGCGGTCAGTCCGATCTGCTGACCGCGCTGCGGGCGCGTGTTCAAGCCGGAGACGCGGCACATGGCTGATGATCCCCGCATCCAGGAGGCCCACCGGATCCCGATGTTGGATCTGGTCGATCGGCTCGACCTGCGCGGTCTGGTCCGGACCAGCGGTGAACTGGTCGGGCCATGCCCCGGATGCGGGGGCAAGGATCGGTTTTCGATCAATCCGCAGAAGGCGGTGATCTATTGCCGCAAATGCGACGCAAGGGGCGATCAGATTGCGCTGGTGCGCCTGGCGCTTGGTCTGGATTTTCGGGCCGCGCTGGAATGGCTGGTCGGGCCGGTGCAGGAACTGACCCCGGCACAACGCGATGAACGCCAGCGCCGCGCCGATGAGGCCAAGCGCAAGCAGCGCGACTATGAGCGCAAGGCCCGCGAAAGTTCGATCCGCACCGCCCGCGACATCTGGTTCGCAGCCAAGCCCGCCGAGGGCAGCCCTGTGCGGGATTATCTGGCAGTGCGCGGCATCACCGCCGCTCTGCTGCCCATCCTGCCGCACTGCCTGCGCTTCGAGCCGGAAGCACGCTATGTCATTCCGGTCGAGGGTCAGCAGAACCGCTGGCAGACCCTGCATGTCGGCCCGGCCATGGTTGGCGCGGTCGTCGATGCGCAGGGTCGCGTGACTGCCGTCCATCGCACCTGGATCGACCTGACCCAGCCCAAGGGAAAACTGGTCATTCCGGATCCCCGCAAGCCGGGCGAAACGCTGCCGGCCAAGAAGGTGCTTGGGTCGAAGAAGGGCGGCGCGATCCGCCTGAGTGCCCCGCGCGAGGCCCGGATGATGGTCATGGGCGAAGGTCTTGAAACCACGGCCACCGCCCTTGTGGCGCACCCTTATGACGAACCCGTCGCCTATTGGTGCGGGGTCGATCTGGGCAACATGTCCGGGATCCGCATGAAGGGCAAAGGCCTGAAGTACGACGGCATCCCCGATCTGACCGACACCGAGGCATGGGTGCCGCCGCCATGGGTGCAGCGGCTGGTCTTCCTGCAGGACGGCGACAGCGAGCCGCGCCTGACCCGCGCCAAGCTTCTTTCCGGCCTGCGCCGTGCCATCGCGCACCGCCCTGGCCTGACCGCCGCCATCGTCCATCCGGGCGAAGGCATCGACATGAATGATCTGCTGATGGGTGCCGCCCCCGTCGGCATGGAAGGCGAATGATGACGAACGGAATCGACAAGGTGCGGGCCGCGCTGACCCCGCAAGAGGAAGTCGCCCTGCCCGAGGGCATGGAGATCCCGCAGGAGGACGAAACCGTCCCCGAGGATTACATGCCGCCCCCGCCGCCCCCCGAGGATGACGGGCGGGGATCCTCGGACGAGCCTCTCAATCCGATCGAACTGGCCGCCCGCGAACCGTTGAACGACATCGGCAACGGCAACCGCTTCCGCATCCATTTCGGCCAGGACATCTGCTATGTCGCGCAGGTCGGCTGGCACATCTGGGACAGCCGCCGCTGGCTGAAGGATGCCGAGATCAGCAAGGGCGTCTCGCCCCGCATCCGGCAGCTGGCCCAGAAGATGTCCGCGCTGATCGAGCAGGAGATCGACTTCATCCAGCCGTCGAAACGCGACCGCCAGCTGCTGGACGAGGAACGCGCCCTGCGCCAGCGTCGGATCGAGATCGAGGGCACGGCAGCCTATGCCGACGACGAGGCGCTGACGACCGAGTTGGGTAACATCGCGGGTCGCCTGCGGGCCATCGATGGCGCCCTGAAATCGCACAAGTCCCTGATCGGCCGGCGGCTGACCCATGCCAAGAACGCCGGCAATTCGGGGCCGATGACCAACATGGCAGCCGAGGCCCAGGTCGAGCTGGCCCGAAGCGTTGACGAGATGGACCGTGGCGATCTGGACATCAACACCCTCTCGGGCGTGTTGCGCTTCAGCAAGGCCCCCGACCCCACCTCTGGCATGTCCAGCATGCCCAGGGTCGAGCTTGTCGCCCATGACCGGACGCAACAGCTGACGAAGATCATGCCGGTCGAATACGACCCTGCGGCCAAATGCGAACGCTTCGATGCCTTCCTGAAGCAGATCCAGCCCAATATCGAGATGCGCCGCTTCCTGCAGCGCTGGTTCGGCCTGAGCATGACCGGCCTCGATGTCCAGAAGCTGGCCTTCTTCCATGGCGGCGGCGCGAACGGCAAGTCGGTCCTGGTCGACCTGATGGCGCGGATCTTCGGCGATTATGCCGCGACCGCCAAGATCGAGTCGCTGACCGGCAAGAACAAGAAGTCCGGCTCCGATTCACAGCCAGACCTGATCCCGCTGATCGCCGCGCGCTTCGTGCGGACCTCGGAGCCCGAGGAAGGCGAGCGGCTGCAGGAAGGGCTGGTCAAGGCGCTGACCGGCGGCGAGCCGATGATGATCCGGGATCTCTTCTCGGGGATGATCACCTTCCAGCCGATCTTCAAGCTGACCATCTCGGGCAACCACCTGCCCGACATCCGCGGCGGCGACGACGGGATCTGGCGGCGCGTCATGCTGGTCCAGTTCCCCGTGCAGATCCCGGTTGAGAAACGACTGCCCAAGAAGCAGTTGGACGACATGCTGTGGCAGGAGCGGTCCGGCATCCTGAACTGGCTGGTCGAGGGGCTGATCGATTACCTGGACGGCGGGTTGCAGGAGCCGATCGAGGTCACCTCCGCCACCGATGGCTATCGCAAGGAAAGCGATCCGATCGGCACCTTCCTGACCGATGCGACCGAGGTCACCGGTTACGAGGGCGACTTCATGACCGCCAAGGAGCTGATCGAGGCCTTCAACTTCTGGATCGAGGAACGCGGCGAGACCCGATGGGGCAACCGCACGGTGTCGCTGCGCCTGAAGAGCAAGGCCGACGCGTCCTGGCGCCATCCGGAAAGCCAGAAGACCTTCAGCCCCGGCAAGTCCGGCGTCACCGGCTATCGCGGCATCCGCCTGACCTACGAGTTCTCGGGCCGCATGCGCGATGCCGAGGCACGGGAGAGCGCGTCCGCATGGCCCAGATGACCCCGCACCCCCTCTTCGATGGAACCACGACTTGGCGGGCCTGCGGGCCCGTCACGCATGTCAGGGCCGGTGTTTGGGCCGGACGGGCGCGAGTGAGAAGGCCGCAGGGCGTGACAACATGCGGGGTCAGGGGGCCGACGAATGAATAAGATCAAGGTGTTAAGGGTAAAATCTGGGCTTGAGGGCCTGACGGGCCTGAAATTGCGAGGCACGTGCGCGCGCGTATTCCCCAAGGGGTCAGGGAGAAAGCCATCCTTCACATAACTGGAAATCTCAAGCCTTTCAGACCCTCAAGCCCAAAAACAAGACCTAACCCATTGATAAGAAAAGAACCGGGCCAAGAAAAACCCCGATCAACTCAAACCCTGTTTCTCAGCTTCAAGCCCGTCAAGCCCAAGTCCCAAACGATGAAATCCAAAGGTAGTGTTCAGATGAAACCGAACCACAACATGAAGTGCAAAGCCGATCAAACCGGGACGTATCTGGACCGGCTGGCTGCCGAAGCGGACGCTGCTGCGCAGGGTGCCGCCGTTCGCCCCGTGGTGGCCGAGGCGCTGCGCCTGCGGGCGGCACAGGCGGCGGCAGCCATCCCTGCGGCCTGTGGCCCGGACATCGCCCCCGCGCCCGCACGGGGCGGCTTCGTGCTGGTCCGGAACGTCGAGCTGCTGCCGGTCGGCACCGACAAAGTGGAGGCCGTCCATCGCGGCTATGGCGGCCGCGAGGCCATCCGCCGGGCCGATGCCTTCGACGCCATGCTGGCCGCGGCTGCACGACGAAAGCAACCTGCGCCCCTGACGCCCGGGCAGATCGCCATCGGTCGCCGCTATCACGACCTGGTCGAACTGCTGAGCGCCGACGGCACCAAGCTCTCCAGCCTGCAGGCCCGCAAGGGTGGCCCGGATGGCCGCGACTGGATGGATCGGCGGCTGGAGCTGTCAGCCGAGCTGGAGCGCATGCGCAAAAGCATTGGAGCGGGCGTGGCCATGAGTGTCCGCCGGGTGCGGCCATCGGCGCGGGGTGCGACGTCTGCCAGGATCATCACCGATCGATCACTGCTTGATGCCGTATGCCTTAAAGGGCGCGGGTTGGCAGATGTCTTGGTTTTCCATGGGTGGTCTGTGAAGGGCGCGCATCGCGATGCGCTGTCACAGGCGCTGAGCGCCGCACTGGACCGCATGATCGGATATCGGGGCTGAAAAAGCTCTTGACCGCTTAGGTCCGTCTGTGAGAGAGAAATAAATATTATCCAGACGTGCGCCCGCCGGGAAGTTCCCTAGCGGGCGTTCGTCTTTTCGAAGTGCTTGCAAGGTCATCTTGAGTTCATAGGCTACTTCTCTCCGCAGTCTTAGTTCCTCAGGAGCTCGATTGGCTAAGGCAGCGCCGTCCGTTTGCTAGAAGCTATAGCATCTGAAGTGCCTGCCAAGGTTCGCGGCGAAGGATTTCGGTTGCCACGTGCCGCCCAGAGTATCGACTCTGCATTCAAAAATGCTCATCATCGTTGAACTGCGTCACGACGGCGTGGGAGGAGAGGCATGACGCGTCAAACCAGAACGTCCGACAGCCCAGCTGATATGGATGGTCGGCGGCAGAAGTTGCTGCGGTATCTGATGAAGAGGCGCCGTCGTTTGCTGAAAGAAGCAGATGAGGTTTTGAGTGACGTCGAGAAAGCAGAGCGAGACATCCGACAAGGAGCAAGGCGAGCAGGTTCAAAGTTCCGTCTATGATTTTCTATATCACGATGGGCGACGAATTGCTTCGTTCCTGGCGCAGTTCGATTCATCCGGGGCGCTGACGCAGATCACAGAAGGCCGACACGTCGAGAAAGCGACAGGCGACCTTAGTCGCCTTGAAGGCAGTGCTAGTGCGATGGGTCTTGCAAAAGGATTGATTTCCTCGACAGCCGACATTCGGAAGCGCACCCAAGATGATGTGATGCGCGTATATGATCCTACTTGGGCGAATGCGCGCGAATTTCTTGATCTTGCTGAAGGTGCGGGCCTCATTCAGCGCGATGTTTCGACTGCCTCGGTGGGACAACTCGTCCTATGTCAAGGTTCCCTTACGGTGAAAAATCTGCAGCTTCTGACCAGCATCTGGAGTTCACCTTCTGCTAAGAAAATGATGGCCGATGGGGTGAAGCAGAATTCGGTTCCACCCCTAGGACGGAATGGGCAGAAAGATCCAAATCTGAGGGCCCTGCATGATGCTGCAGTACAAGCAGCTAAAACTATGCGTAATGGGTTGGATTTGTTCATGGACCTGGTGCCCACCTTCCCGCACACGGTTCAAGCAACCATATCGGGAGATGAAGCCGTGTGGTGTAGCCTTCTTCCAGACGGGCTGACGTTCGATCCATCAGACATCACTCTGAAATTTTCGAAACACCTCCCCGGGACTTGGTCTGCTATTGGAATACTTGACGCATTGCCTGACGAACAGCCAGATGGGGACATCAAACAGGTCGACTATCTGAGCGGCGCCGCTATGGCAAAGTTAGACGATGCTATTACGCCAATGATTAGGATGTTTTTAGGCCGCCCATATGAAGCCTACGGAATCACGCCTCTTCTAGTCTTTCGTGAGATTGGAGCACGCTGATTTCCACTTTGAGATCTTGAGCTCTACGGCCCCTCTTATACCGCACCCAACAATGTTCAAGCTCTTGGCCCACCCGGCCTATCCTTTGGCCGGGCAGATAAGCTTCAGACCGGCACTTGAGGGTCCGTGTCCGTGAGACTTGCATCTCCCGCAATCAAAGGCCGTAAGAGCTCTATAGAAACGAGGCGTCGATGCTAAAGCTCGCGATCAACGACGCCGACCTGCAGCGGAACCTGCGCCAGCTGGCAGACAAGGATGCACGACAGGCAGCGGCATGGGCACTGAACGACACGGCTGCCGATGTCCTGACGCATGTCCAGAACCGGATGGACGCGGTCTTCGACCGGCCCACGCGGTTCACCAAGAACGCATTCATGGTCTGGCGGGCCAAGCCGAACAGTCTTGAAGCTTCCGTCATGGAACGACCCTCGGTCGGGCGACGGCATTACCTGAAGATGCAGGAGCTGGGCGGTGCACGGGGCCAGACGGGGCTCGAAGCGCTGCTGTCCTCGCGGCTGGCTTATGACGGCATCATCCAGTCGGCCATCCCGGCGGAGGGTGCCAAGCTGAACGCCTATGGCAACTGGCAGACGGGAGAGCGCAACCAGGCACTGTCGGCGGTCCAGGCGCAGCGCGACGACCGGACCAATACCACGGCCACGGCACGCAAACGCCATCGCAAGCGGGCCGGCTTCTTCGTGCCGAAGTCCGGATCGGGTCTTTCGCCGGGGATATGGAAGCGGGCACCGGATGGCACGATCAGCAAGGTGCTGCACTTCAGTGCCGTCGCTCCGGTCTATTCGGAGCGGCTCGGGTTTCAGGACGGTGCAGCCGAGGTCTATCGGGCCCGGCTGCCGGAACACCTGACCCGCACCTTCGCGCGGATGGTCCAGAGGGTGGCCGAACGCGGCTGACCGCCCTGCCCCCGCGGGTCCTTCCTGGCAAGGAACCGCACGGGGGTAATTCGCACCCCGGTACATTCCTGATCGCGATCCTGGTCCGGGGTTGTGGTTCGGGTTGTTGTTGTTGTCATTACAGGAAAGCTCATGACCACCATCACGCTCGAGGATGGGAGCGTGCTGGATGTCGGGCGCCATCCGCTGCCGGATGGGGTCGTCGATGACGGCACGCCCCTCAACAGATCGCAGCTTGCCCGCGCCTTCGGCGTCTCGGAGAACACCGTGGCCAAGTGGATCGGGCTTGGCCTGCCCGCGATCACCACCGGCGCGAACGGGGTCGCCTACGAGTTCCGGCTGTCTCACTGCTGGGCCTGGAAGCAGGACCGCGACGAACGCCACCGGGCGGCCAAGTCCAGGGGCGACCAGCTGGCCGCGCAGGCGGCGCTGGCCTTCCGCAATCTCGACGAGGACCAGGCCGAGGAAGAGGGCGAGCTGACCGCCGACGATCTGCGCAAGTGGTCGGAGGCCGAGTATCACCGCAACCGCGTTGCCGAACAGCGCGGCGATCTCTTGCGCGCCGACCGGATGCGCCAGCTGGTCGAGGACATGTTCGTGACCTTCGGCGCCGAGATGGACACGCTGCCCGATTTTGCCGAGATGACCTTCGGCCTCTCCGCCGCGCAGGTGGCGCAGCTCGAGGAGCGCTGCGACCAGATGCGCGCCGAGGTGCGCCGCCTGATCGAGGCGCGGCTCGGGCGCCCCGGCGCCGTGGTCGCCCTGCCCGGTCGCCAGTCGGAGCTGGATGTCTGATGGTCGAGATGATGGACCGGGGCTTTTCCGCACTGACGCGCATCCCGCCGCTGCCGCCGTTCCTGACGCCGGAGGAGCTGGTCGCGGATGCGCTTCCGCTTCTCGATCCGCCAAGCCGGGTGACGGTCACCGATGCCGCCGAGCGCGCACTGCGGGTGCCGGTGGCCGGCAAGTGGTCGGCGTATGACCGGGCCGTCGCGCCCTACACGATCGAGCCGCAGGACATGTCGCAGTCCCGGCGCTTCAAGGCGGTGGTCTTCGTCGGCCCCTCGCAGAGCGGCAAGAGCCAGATGCTGCTCTCGGTCTCGGCCTATGCGATCACCTGCGCGCCGGGCCCGGTGCAGCTGATCCACATGACCAAGACCGATGCGGATGCCTGGGTCGAGGAGAAGCTGGACCCGGCCATCATCAACAGCCCGCTGCTGCTGGAGCGGCTTGGTCGGGCGCGCGATGACAGCACCTTCAGCCGCAAGCGGTTCAAGGGGATGCGGCTCGGCATCGGCTATCCGGTACCGAACCAGCTGTCGTCCCGCTCGCAGCGGCTGGTGCTGCTGACCGATTACGACCACATGCCCCAGAGGCTGGGGCCGAAGGATGCCCCCGAAGCCTCGCCCTTCAGCATGGCGCTGGCGCGGATCCGGACCTTCCTGTCGCGCGGATGCGTGATGGCCGAAAGCACGCCCGCCTTTCCGGTTGACGAGGCCAAGCAGCGGCCCGTGACCGGGCTGGACCCGCATCTGCTGCCGCCGACCACGGCGGGGATCGTGAACCTCTACAACGAGGGCACGCGGGCACGCTGGTACTGGGAATGCCTCGACTGCGCCGGGCTCTTCGAACCGACCTATGATCGGCTGGACTACAACCGCGACCTGGACCCCGGCGAAGCTGCCGACAGCGCGGTCATGGTCTGCCCGCATTGCGGGTCGGTGATCGAGCATCGCCAGAAGGCAGAGATGAACCGTCGCGCCTCCGAGGGCCAAGGCGGCTGGCTGCATGAGAGCCGGATCGTCGACGCGGATGGCAAGCGCCAACTCTGCCGGATCGACGATCCGCAGATCCGCAACGTCTCGATCGTCAGCTATGCGCTGAACGGCGTCGTGGCAGCCTTCGCATCCTGGCAGGGACTGGTCGAGCGCTACGAGGCCGCGCGCCGGGTGCTGGAGGCCACGGGCGACGAGACCGACTTTGCCGGCGTCCACTACACCGAGCTGGGCATCCCCTATCAGCGCCCAAAGGACGAGGACGAGAACGCGGTCACGGTCGAGAGCCTGACCGGCAACGCGATGAAACTGCCACGCGGGGTCGCCCCGCATTGGGCGCGGTTCGTTACCGTGATGGTCGACGTGCAGGGCAACCGCTTCGAGGTCATGGTCATGGCCTGGGGCGCGGAAGGCGAACGGGTGGCGATCGAGCGCTATGCGATCCACCAGCCGCCCGACGATGCGCCGCGCGCCAGGGGCGAGGATGGCAAGTATCGCGGGATCGATCCCGGCCGTTACGCCGAGGATGCCCAGGTGCTGACCGAACTGGCCGAAAGGGTGTTTGCGGTCGATGGTGCGGCCTGGGGCCTGAAGCCCGTGGGCGTGGTCATCGACTTCAACGGCCCCAAGGGCTGGTCGGACAATGCCGAAAAGTTCTGGCGTGCCCGCGCGCGCGAGGGTCTGGGCGGGCGGTTCTATCTCTCGATCGGCCGATCGGGGCTGAACCAGCGCGACCGGGTCTGGCACGAAGCCCCCGAACGCGCCTCGGGTGGCAGGAAAGCCCGGGGCATCAAACTGCTGAACATGGCTGTGGACCGGCTGAAGGACAGCGTCTCGGCGGCACTGGCGCGGACCGACACGGCGACCAACGCCCAGCATGTTCCCTCCTGGATGGAGGCCGAGCATGTGGCCGAACTGCTGGCCGAGGAGCGCGGCGAGAAGGGTTGGGTCCTGAAGCCCGGCCAGACCCGGAACGAGAGCCTCGATCATTCGGTGCAGGGCCTGGCGCTGGCCGAGTTCCTGGGCCTGAACCGCGTCAACTGGGAGGCCCCGCCCGCCTGGTGCGTGCTCGGCCCCGACAATGCCAATGCCGTTCCGCTGGAGCGGCCCAATGATCCGGGCAGCGCGCGCGATCTGCCCGCGCCGTCGCGCCCCAAACGCATCGGCTACCTGAGGAGATGACATGGCCTATACCCAAGCCGATGCCGACCGGCTCCGCGGCGCCATTGCCAAGGGCGTGGCCTCGGCCGAGCTGAACGGCGAGAAGCTGACCTTCCGGTCGCTCGCCGACATGCGCGCCACGCTGGCGATGATCGAGGCCGAGCTGGCCGGCGCGGTGGGCGGTGCGGCCCGCGTCAGCTATCCCCGCACCACGCGGGGTCTCTAAATGAACCTGATCGACCGCACCATCGGCTTCTTCGCGCCTGCCGCGGGTCTGCGGCGGGCGACGGCACGCGCGCAGACCGCGGTGGTGATGAACTACGACGCCGCCTCGCGGGGGCGCCGCACCTATGGCTGGAAGGCCCCGGCCACATCGGCCGATGCGGCGGCCTTCGGGTCGCGCGAACGCCTGCGCCAGCTGTCGCGCGACATGGTCCGCAATCGGGCCTATGCGGCGCGTGCCCGCGATGTCATCGTTGCCAATGTCGTAGGTGAAGGCATCGTTCCTTCGGTTCGTGCCGGCAGTGACGACATCAAGGCGCTGGTGAAGGATCTGGTCGAGCGTCACCTCCTGAACGTGCGCTTCGACGCGGGTGAGGAATATGACCTGCTGGAGATGCAGCAGATCTGCATCTCCACCGTCTTCACCGATGGCGAGGTGCTGATCCGCCGGCGCATGCGGCGTGGCGGATTTGGTCGGCATCTGGCTTTGCCCTATCAAGTCGAGCTGGTCGAGGTGGATTGCCTGGACACCACGGTCCAGAGCTGGGGCGAGAACCTGGTGGTCGAGGGGGTCGAATACGGGCCCACCGGCGCGATCGAGGCCTATCATCTCTTCAACGAACACCCCGGTGCGGTGCGACACCGCAAGCCGCTGCAATCGACCCGTGTGCACTGGTCCGACATCATTCACCTGCGCCGCTTCGATCGTCCCGGCCAACTGCGCGGCGTGCCTTGGCTGGCGCCCGTGATGATGACCTTGGGCGAGCTCGGCGATTACCAGGAGGCGCAGATCCTCAAGCAGCGCATCTCGGCGCTGATGGCGATCGTTCTTAAATACGCGACCGGCTCGACCCGGCCCGCCAATGCCGGATCGGGGCTGGAGGATCTGGCCCCCGGCGCGGTGGTCGAACTGCCCGAAGGGGCAGAGCCCACCGTGGTGCAGCCGCCCTCCGTCGATGGCTATGACGAGTTCATGGGGCGCGGGTTGCGCACCGTCGCAGCGGGGCTTGGCATCACCTACGAGGCGCTGACCGCCGATCTGCGCGGGGTGAACTTCTCGTCCGGCCGCATGGGGCGCAACGAGATGGACCGGCTGGTGCGCATGTGGCAGCGCGGCTTGATGATCATGCAGCTGGGCGAAGGCATCGAGCGCTGGTTCCGCGAGGGCCTGCTGCTGGCCGGATATCGCGATCTTGACTTTACCCTCGACTGGACGCCGCCCCGTCGCATCCTGGTCGATCCTGTCAAGGAGATCCCGGCGATGATCGAGGAGGTCGACGCCGGGCTGAACAGCCGCCAGGGCGTCCAGCGCGAACTGGGTCGTGATCCCGACCGGATCCGCGAGGAGCGTCAACAGGACGCGGAGGCCGATCGCAAATACGGCATCGCAGCAGACAAGACAGCCAAACAACGGTCGGACCCCAAATCGGAAAAGGACGATGATGATGCGAACGGGCAGTGACCTGATCTTCAACGGCGAGCTGATCCTCAGCGGCAGCGTGATCGACGATAGCCAAGTCGGCTGGATGTGGGAGGAGGATGTGTTCTTCGCGCCATCGCTCGTCCGCCAGGCGCTTGGGCAGTTGAGCGAAGGCCGCGTGACGGTCCGGATCAACTCGGTCGGCGGTCACGCGAATGCGGGTGAACAGATCCGCGCCATGCTGGCCGCCCATCCCGGTGGCTGCCGGATCATCGTCGAGGGGCTTGCCGCCTCGGCGGCCTCCCTGATCCTGATGGCCGGGGTCGAGCGGATCATGTCGGCAGGTTCGCATATCATGATCCACGATCCCCTGGGCGTGATCATCGGCAACGAAGACGATGCCCGCCGGCATGCGGACCATCTCTCGCTGGAAGCCAATACCTATGCCGCCGTCTATGCGGCCGCATCCGGAAAGACGGTCGAGGAGGTCCGCGCGCTGATGAAGGCCGAGACCTGGTTCGGCCCGGAAACTGCGGTCGCGGAGGGTTTCGCCGACCGTGTTGAGGAACCCGTGACGGCCATCGCAATCGAGGTTCCCCGCGAAATGACCGCCGCCCGGCAGCATTACATGGCTGGCTGCGCCCAGCTGCGCGAGCGGCTGGCGGCCAACAACCCACAGTCGCGTGCTGCACGGCCCGCGTCTTCCCCCGCCGCCGCTGGCGGTCAATCCACCATGGAGGGCAACATGCCTCAGGACGACACGAACCCGACGCCGGCGGCAAACCCGGCCACCCCGACGCCGACCCCTGCTCCGGCTCAGATGCAGGCCAGCCCCGACAGCATCGTCGCCCAGGAACGCGCCCGCGTGCGCGCCATCCGCGAGATGTCCGCCCCTCATGTGACCTCGGGTCGCCTGATGCAGGCCGATGTCGATGCCTTGATCGATGAAGGGGTCGGGGCGAACGAGGCTGGCACCCGTCTGATGGCCACGATGGCCGCGCAGGAACCCCTCGGCCGCAGCGCGCCGCAGGGCAACGGCCCGCGCAGCAGCATCCAGCGCGATGAGGGCGAGACCCGCGTCACCGCGATGATCGGCGCGCTGATGGGCGAGACCGAGGGACCCGCTACCCAGTTCCGCGGCATGCGCCTGCGGCATCTGGCGATGGAGCTGGCCGGATCGGGTCGTGGCTACAACGATACCGACACGATCCGCCGTGGCATGCGCGCCACATCGATGATGGGCGGGGCTTACGGCGTCAGCGACTTCGCCTATATCACCACCGAGGTGATGAACCGATCGCTGCAGCAGGCCTATCAGCGCCGCAATGCCAGCTGGCAGCTGGTGACCGGTGCCCCCCTGACCGCGACCGATTTCCGCGAGTTGCACTCGGTGCGCTTCGGTGGCGACTTCAGCCTGAAGCCGGTCAAGGAAAACGGCGAATACCAGTCGGCAGTCCTTGCCGATGAAACCGAAGGCCTGAAGGTCGAGCGCCGGGGCCGCACCATCAACCTGACCTTCGAAGCGGTGGTGAACGACGACATGGGGGCCTTCCAGCGCATCCCCACCGAGTTCGCCATGGCCGCGCGCACCATGGAGAACAGCATGGTCTGGTCGCTGCTGCGCGCCAACGCCAAGCTGAAATCGGATGGCAAGGCACTGTTCCACACCGATCATGGCAACCTGGCCGGATCCAATGCCGCCATCACCGCCGCTGCGGTCGCCGCCGCGCGCAAGGCCATGTGGGAGCAGCGTGCCTTCGGCACCGCCGACAAGGACGACTTCCTGCAGATCGAGCCGGACCGCCTGATCGTGCCGCCTGCGCTGGAGCTGGTGGCGCTGCAGTTCGCCACCCTGACCACGCCGGCAACCGACGGCACGACCAACCCCTACAAGGCCAGCCTGACCCCTGCCGTGGTGCCGAACCTCGGCGCGGCGGCCGGCGGATCGGACACGGCCTGGTATCTGATCTCGTCGGACATGCCGCCGATCGCGCATGCCTATCTCGAGGGCTACGCGGCTCCGACCGTGCAGACCATCGAAGGCATGAACCCCGACATGGTCGTCATGAACGCCCGCCATATCTTCGGGGCCGCCGCCGTCGAGCACCGTGGCGCCTACAAGAACGCCGGCGCGTAAGACCGCCCGCATCCAGGCTCGATGACCGCGCCGCCCTCGGGCGGCGCTGGTCGTTCACCCCCATCATGAGGACTGCGAAATGAAGAATTACGTGCAACCGGGTGAGAACATCACCCTGACCATGACTGCGGACGTTGCCTCGGGTGCAGGCGTGCTGATCGGTTCCATATTCGGCGTCGCCCAGGGCAAGGCGCTGGCCGGTGAAGACCTGGTCCTGGTACGCCGCGGCATCTTCGACATGCCGAAGACCGCGGCGCAGGCATGGACCGTCGGTGCGAAGATCTACTGGGATGACACCAACAAGGTCTGCACCACGACCGCGACCGGCAACACACTGGTGGGTGCCGCGGTCGATGCGGCGGCGAACCCCTCGGGCGTGGGCCGGGTGCTGCTTGACGGCGTGATCCGCTGATGACCGGCTTCTTCGACGGCATGGCGGGTACGCTGTCGGGGATCTTTGGCGCCACCGTTCAATACGCCCCGCAGCGGGGCGTGTTGCGCGACATCGGCTCGATCTTCCGCGAGCAGCCGATCGAGGTGACCGGCGCGGATGGCCAGGTAGTGCTGATCGATGCGCCGACCTGGCGGGTCGAGCGGCACCTGGTGCCGGAACTGGCCCGCGATGACCAGATCCTCCTGCCCGATGGGCGGCTCTTCAAGGTGACGACGGTGCATCGGAGCGGATCGCCCGCGGAAGATGCCTTCGTCATTGCCGAGCTGCACCGGGTGGAGCTCTGATCATGGCCCATTACCGCAGCACTTTCCGTGCCACCGCGCGGGCGGCTCTGGCCGCCCATCCGCATTTTGCCGGCGTGCAGATCCTGAAGGTCTGGCCGGGCAGCGTCGATGCCGCCAGCCTGCCGGTGATCGGCGTCCTGACGCCCCAGGAACCCAGCCAGCGCGACAGCCAGCGATCGGTCACCCGTCGCACGCTCTTGCAGATCGCGCTGCGCCGCATCGGCGGCGACGAGATCGAGGACGTGCTGGACGAGGACAGCGCCATGATCGAGGCGATCATCAACGATGCCCTGCGGTCTGGCGAGACCCGCGCCCAGCTGGAGGAGACCTCGATCGTCAGCCACAGCCAGTCGGAGGCATTCGTCGGCACCCTTGTGATGAGCTTCCGGCTGCAAACCTGGCAGCCGGAAGCGACCCTGACCTGAACCCAAACCAAGGAGCATGACGCATGGACGGCATGATCGGCTATGAATCCACGGTGCGCATCGGGCGCACCCCCTCGGGCGGCGGTGCGCCCGTGATGACCGAACTGGCGCTGGTGGGCGATATCGAGGCCCCCGACGAGCAGGTCGACGAGGTGCAGGTCACCCATATGAAGTCGCCCGGCCGACGCCGCCAGTTCATCGCCGGGCTGATCGACAGCGGCGAGGTGACCGTGCCGATGAACTACATCCCCGGATCGCCGACCCATCTGCTGCTGAGCGAGATCAAGGCATCGGGCGAAGAGGTGCTGATCGAGTTCACGCTCGGGAAGACCGGCGAGCCGGAGACCTTCAGCGGCTTCCTGAAGGGCTATGCCCGCACTGCGCCCATCGACGACAAGATGACGGCCAGCGCCACCTTCCGCCTCTCCAGCTTCATCATCGCGGAGTGATCCGCATGGCAAACGTGACGGGCATCATCGAGACGAAGCATGCCGGCGCGACGTATCGGCTGACGCTCGGCATGTCGGGGCTGGCCAAGCTGCAGGAGGAATATGGCAAGGGTCTGGAGCCGCTGATCGCCATGGCCGAGGAGGGGCAAGTGCCGGACTTCGCCGTGCTGCTGCGGGTCACGCAGGTCGCGCTGGAACGCTTTCACTCCGACGCCGACCCCTACCTGGCCGATGACCTGTTGGCAGCCGACATGGGCGTCGCCGTCGCGGTCATGAATGCCGCTTTTGCAGGGCTTCAGGCGGCCACGCCGGGAAAGGCCGGGGGCGCGACCGCGTCGGGAAAGGCCACCGCGCCCCGCGGCAAGGCAAAGCCCGGCAAGCGGGGCTGAACATTCCCGAGCTCTACGAGGCCTGGCTGACCTTGGGCCTCGATCCCGACCGCTTCTGGCTGATCACCCCCGGCCTCTACATGATCGAGACGGGGGCCGCGCGCGCTCGTCTCGAGCGGCGGGACGAGATGACCCTGACCGCTGCCTGGCTGACCGCCAGCCTGCAGCGGGCCAAGAAAATCCCGCCGCTGAAGACGCTGCTGGGACGGGCCGATGCGAAGTCCGATATCGGCTTCTACCTGGCCGGGGCCAAGGCCGCCCTGCCCAAGGTCAAACTGAGCGACTGGATGGCCCGAAAGGCCAAGGTCCCGCCCCCTGAATAACGGAGAGTTCCATGTCGTCATCGCGTCTGATCGGTCGGCTTCGCGTCGTCATGGGGCTGGACGATGCGCGCTTCCGGCAGGGGCTTGGCGATGCCGCAACGGGGATGCGCCGGCTTGGCCAGGATCTGCAGCGGGTCGGGGCCGGCATCTCGGCCCGGGTGACGGCCCCAATCCTGGCGGCCGGTGCGGCAACGACGGCCGCATTCGTCAGCAGCGCCGACAACTTGGCCAATCTGCAGCGGCAATCCGACTTGGCGGGCATGTCCGCGCAGGACTTCAAGATCGCCGCGATGACCGTGCAGGATTACGGCATCGAGCAAGACAAGCTGGCCGATATCCTGAAGGACGTGAACGACAAGTTCGGCGACTTCGTGGCCACGGGCGCCGGGCCTTTGGCCGACTTCTTCGATAATATCGCACCGCAGGTCGGGCTGACCATCGACAGCTTTGAGGGGCTGTCATCCTCGGATGCGCTGGCGCTCTATGTCACGGCACTGGAAGACGCCAATGTCAGCCAGGCCGAGATGACCTTCTACATGGAGGCCTTGGCCAGCGATGCGACAGCGCTGATCCCGGCCTTCCGCAACAGCGGTGAAGAGATCCGCCAGACCGCCAAGCGCGCCCGCGAGCTGGGCCTCGAGATCAACGAGAGCCTGATCCAGGGCGCGCGCGATGTCCGCAAGGATTTTTCGCTGGTCTCCGGGGTTCTCTCGACGCAGCTGCAGCAGGCGATCATCGGTCTCGCGCCGGTCATGGCCACGCTGATGACCGAGCTGACGCCGCTCCTCGAGGGGATGATGCAGGGGGTGGCGCGGCTGGCCGAGTTCACCACCAAACTGGCTGCGGCCAGCCCGGAGGCGCTTGGCTGGGGCATCGGCCTCACGGTCGCGGCCGCGGCCATCGGTCCCTTCCTTGCGGGCTTGGGCTTCATGATCAGCGGCATCGTCTCGGTGGGCAGTGCGCTCGCGAAGGTCACGGCGCTTCTGCTTGCCAACCCGATCGGGCTGGCGGTGGCCGGCATCGCAGGGGCAGCCTATTTGATCTATCGCAACTGGGAGGAGGTCGGGCCTTGGTTCACGCGGCTTTGGGCCGACGTGCGTCAGATCTTCTCGGGCTTCGGGCAGTTTCTCTCAGGGGTCTTCAAGGGTGACTGGTCGGGTGCTATCGACGGGCTGAAGACGGCATGGGACGGTCTCAAATCCTATTATCAGACCCTGTGGGACGGCATCAGGGGCGTCTTCACCGCTGCTTGGGAACAGGGCATCAAGCCGATCACCGACAAGCTGGGGATGACCGAGGCGATCGAGCGTGGCTGGGAACGCCTGAAGAACTTCTTCACCACCCTATGGGACGGCATCGTTGCATCCTTCGAGGCGGCATGGGCGCGGATCGAGCCGATCGTCACCAAGGTCTCGAACGCCGTCACCGCCGTCACCGATGGCCGCAACCGCCTGCAGGGCAGCCGCGACGGGCCCATCAGCAGCGGCTATGACCCTTCGACCGATCCCGGCGATGCTGGACTGATCCTGCCGCCGGCCGGGGGTGATGTCGCCGCTGGATACGCCGATGGCGTGAATGCTGGCCAAGGGGCCGCTTATCAGGCCGGGGCTGCGCTTGGTGCGGCCACCGAAGAGGGGCTGCGCGATCAGACCGAGACGCGCTCGCCCTCGCAGCTGATGAAGCGCATTGGAGGCTATCTTAGCCAAGGTCTGGCACTTGGCATCGACGAGGGGGCCGTGTCGGTCAACGCAGCCGGTGCCGGGCTCGGGCAATCCTTCGCCGATACCATGACGCCTTATTTCCAGCGGGTGATCGATGGCACGATGAGCGTCAGGGATGCCTTTGCCAGCATGCTTTCCGATATGGCTTCACGGCTGATGTCGAGTGGCCTGAACAACCTTCTGAATGGCATCGGCGGGGCCTTGTTTGGAGGCGGCGATGCGCTCGCTGGTGCGCTGCAAGGCGCAGGCCTGAACGCCATCCCCGCATTCGCGCGCGGCACGCCCTTCTCTCCTGAGGGCCTTGCGCGGCTGAACGAACGCGGCGGCGAGATCCTGAACCTGCCGCGCGGCACCCAAGTGATCCCGCATGACATCTCGAAGCGCATGGCCGATGGCGCGGCGGGCGGTGGTCATATGCGGGTCAGCCTGTCGCCCGAACTGGTCGGAGAGGTCCTGGATCAGGCCGGGCAGAACAGCATGCGCATCATGCAGGAAGCCGCGCCGGGGATCCGGCGGGCGGCGGTCAGCACCGTCCAGCGGGGCAGCGCCAAGACCAAATCCTTCCTCGGGAGCCACGGATGAGCATCTTCGTCTATCCTTGGCCGCCGGTCGGGGCGGTGGGGTCGGAATGGACCTCGGACCAGCCCGTCTCGCGGCTGCGTTCGGGCATCACGGGGCGCGATGTCATGCAGGCGTCTCAGCGCCGCCGCCGCATGGCCACGCTGATCGTGTCGTCGCTGGCCAACGGGCGCGCGGGCGCGGGCTACTGCGAGATGCTGAAGCAGCTCTTGGACGGGGGCGTGCATGCCGTGCGCCTGCAATCATCGCCGATCAACTGGTGGCTGGACGAGCTGGACCGCCAGAGCCCGGAGCTGAACCCGACGCTTATGACCTGGCAACGCCCGCCCGAGGCCATCGCCTGGCAGCAGGACGGTGCACCCATCACCTGGGTGGTCGGCGGCTCCGTCCTTGGCGGCACGCCCACCACCTCGGGGCCGTGGGGATATCTGCCGGTCACAGGCCTGCCCCCCGGCGTCACGGTGGCGCGTCCGGGTGATTTCATCCGCATCACCTCGATGAGCGATCCCGGGATCTGGGAGATCGCAAGGGTGATGCGGCCCGCCACGACGAACGGCGCGGGCGCCGTGACGCTCAAGCTGGACCGCACGCCGACGATCGCGGGCGGCAGGGTGAACATGGCCGGCCAGGACGAGGGCGTCTTCCGGGTCGAAGGCGATCTGCCCCGCGCCGTGCAGCCCGTCAGCGGCGACTGGCAGTACAGCTGGACCTTCCGCGAAATCTTCGCCGATGAGGTCGGTGGCTTCGAGGAAAGGCCCGGCACATGGACCTGAAGCGCGGCACGCCCGCCGCCATGCTGGCCGCCATCGCGGGGCCGTGGTTCCACCCGGTCATCCTGGCCGAGATCGACTGGCCCGGCGCCCCGCTGTTCGCCCATAGCGGCGAGGGCGAGATCCTCCATGCTGGCAGGACATGGCAGGGCGTCGGCAAGTTCGGATCCGTGGACATCCCCGAGGAAGTGATGACCGCCGTTCCGTCCGAGTTCACCATGGAGCTGGTCTCGGACTTCCCGGACCTCGAACCCTATACCGACACCGTGATCCGCGGACGCCTCGGGCGGGTGCTGCTGGGGGCCACGACGACGCCCGGCGGCAACGACCTGATCGGCGCGGTCGAGATCATCACCGGCACCGCCGACGGCCTGGTAATGCGCGTCGAGATCGAGGACGAGAACGGCAGGCGTCGCGTCTTCTACCGGTTGACCGTGACGATGACGACCGGACCCTCAATGCGCAGCGCCGCCGCCATCGCCCATAGCGACGAGGACCAGCGGCGGGCCTTCCCGAACGACACCGCAGGCCGCCACCTGATCCTGGCCGAGGCCACCGCCCAGAAGACGCTCTGGCCGGAACCGTGACGCCGGACAGGGTGATGGCCGAGGTCGAGCGGGTGATGCTGCGCCCTTTCGAATGGGGCCCCTGCGATTGCTGCAGCGCCGCCTGCGCGGTCTTCCATGCCCTCTGGGGCATCGACCCCATGGCGCCCTTCCGGGGCTACCGGGGGGCGCTGTCTGCCGCGCGGCTGATGCGGCGGCACGGCGGCCTGGAAGTGATGGCCGGGATGATGGCCGACCGCGCGGGGCTGATCCCCGGCCATCGCATCGGCGGGTTGGCCATATCGCCTGCCGCCCTGCGCCACCGCGCGATCCTGATCTGCATCGAGCCCGGTCTCTGGGCAGGTAAATCCAAACACGGCTTCGCGATGCTGCGGGCCGCCGCGAAGGGCTGGCATGCATAGACTGCTGTTCATCACCACGGCATTGGTCGGCGTGACCCTTGCCACACCCGCGCCCGCGGCCCCTGTGGGAACCTGGGTGGCCACTGCCATCTTCGGGGCGGCGGCTGCCGGGACGGCGACCTTCGCCCTTGTCGCGGGCGTCGTTTCCATGGCGATCTCGGTCGGCATCAGCATGATCGTGCAGGGCATGCGTAGCAAGCCAAGGCAAGAGGCCGTCCGGCAGGAACTGACACGCCCGACCTCCCTGCCCGCCTATCGCTTCGTCTATGGCAAGACCTGGGCGCCGGGGACGCCGGTGGCCTGGACCGTCAGGGGCAAGCGGCTCTATATCTGCTACCTGCTGAACAGCCGCCCCTCGGCGGGACCTTTCACCGTGCTTTTCGACAAGCGCGAGGTCGAGAAAGAGGGTGACGAGTTCGACTTCGGGCCGAACGGCGGCGCGGTGGCCACGAACGAACCCTTCGGCAAGACCCTGACCGGCAGCGTCATCAGTCCGGGCATCGATGACGTCGTCACCTATTGGATCGGCCGTGGTGACCAGACCACCTGCCCCGCAGCCATCGTGGCCGAGACCGACGGGCATTTCAGCGCTACCGATGCCTGACAGGGCCGCACGGTCCTCTGGGCGCGACTGAACTGCGGCAAGGACGAAGATCGCCAGCAGCGCTGGCCGACCACGCCACCCGAGCTGAACGTCGACGGGAACTGGTCGATCGTCACCGATCCGCGCGACGGCCGGCAGAAGTTCAGCCGCAACCAGGCGCTGATCGTGCTGGACGCGCTGCGCACCAACCCGCTGCGGCCCTATGCCGACGATTACCTGCGGCTGGACAGTTTCGAATGGGGCGCCGATGTGGCGGCCGAGGCGATCGGCACCCGCGCCGGCGGCACCATCCCGCGATACCGTGTCGACGGCGTGCTGGTCTTTTCGGACGGCACGGAACTGGAGGACCAGCTGCAGCCGCTTCTGGATGCGGGCGCGTCGCGGTTCTCCCGCATCGGCGGGCGGCTGGCGCTGGTCCCGGCCACGCCGCGGGCCAGCGTGGCGACGATCACCGATTTCACCACCGGCCAGCCGCCCGAGTTCATCCGCTGGCGGTCCGCCGACCAGCTGGTGACCGAGGCCGTCGCCCGCTATCCCGCCCCCGACCGCGCCTATGAGAGCGCCGAGACGCCGGTTCATGTCATCCCCGGCGCGCAGGCGCAGGACGGGGGCATGCCGAAGCGCCTGACGGTCGACCTCGATTTCGTGACCGATGGTCGCCAGGCGCAGCGGATCGCCAAGATCATGGCGATGCGGTCGCGGATGCAGCGCGGCATCACGGCCGAGCTGTTCCCCGACAGCTTCGACCTTGTGTCGGGGTCGATCGCCACGGTGCAGCTGGGCCCGCCCTATGGATCATGGGACGGGCTCTACGAGGTCGAGCAGATCGCCCCCGCCGCGGGGGCCAACGACGAGACCTCGGTCACCATCCGCCTGCCGACCGTCCTGCGCGAGGAAAGCCCCGCGATCTATGCTTGGAACCCGGGCAGCGAAGAGCAGGTGATGAACGATGCGGGCGATCTGCCCACCCTGCAGAAGGTCCAGCCCCCCGCCGCCGTCTCGGTCGTCACCGGCACGCCCGCGGCCGAGACCAGCGGCGATACCGTCATCCCGGGGGTCACTGCCGCATGGTCGGCATCGGCTTCCGCCTCGGCCACCGGATACCTGTGGGAATGGCAGACCCGTCCGCCCGGGGGATCATGGAGTGTCTGGCGATCGGGCGGCGCGCTGGATCTGTCGGCCGCCGATGGCGTCGGCGTCTATGCCGCCACCCTGCAATGGCCACGCATCGACAACGACTATCGCCTGCGCGTCCGCACCTTGGGCACCTGGGGGCAATCGGCATGGCGGCTGTCGGATGTCATCACCGCCGCCGGTCCCGCCGACAGCGTCGATGATCCGCCCGCACCGTCCGCCAAGGCGCAGGGCGGCACGCGCATCGACATCACCGCCACGCAGGCCTCCGACAACCGGGCCCGCAAGCTGTTGATCTACGGCAACGACGTGGACAGCCCGCTGACCGCCACCCTGCTGGTCATCGTCGATGCCGGCGCATCCGCCAGCGTCACCCGGTCCGAGACCGGCCTGACGAGCGGCACCACCCGCTTCTACTTCGCCCGCGCCCGCGACCAATGGGGCAACCTGTCCGGCTTCTCGGGCAGCGGCTCCGCCACCACCGCCTGACATCCAAAGGAGCTGCCATGCCGGCACCAGCCTTCTCTCCGACCCTGACCGGGTCGGCCACGCTCAAGACTGCCTCCTGGACGGAGTTCGTCGCCGAGGTGCAACGCGTCATCGATCTGCTGCAAGCGGGAAAGGCCGACATCGCCGACTCGGGCAAGCTGTTCAACAACCGCCTGTCGGCGGTCATCGCGGGGCAGGAGAACCTACCCGCCCAGATCGGTCGGATCCTTGTGTCCGAAGGCGACTACCTGGTGGTGCGCGGGCAAGGGCTGACCGACGACGATCCGCTCTTCGAGACGCAGCCTTCGTGGGGCGTGGCGGCCCGCTACCCTTCGGTCGGCTTCATCGACGCGCTGCTGCGCGTGACGAACCCGGCCCCCGCCATGGTGCCGCTGTTCAGTGATGCCGCCGCGAATGTGGCCGTCTGGCTGAACGAGGGCATGCTGGACGCGGCAGGCATGGCCCCCGGCCTTCGCGATCTGGCCGTGCAGGACGTGTCGCGCAAGGTGACGCCAACGGCGGCGCTGGTGCCGGTCCTTGGCGCTGGCGGTCAGGTCCTGATCTGGGCGGACGCCGAAGGTCTGGTTATCCCCGGCTACCGCCGCGACGGCGATGGCGGGGATCGGGCAGCCAGCGTGACCGATGGCGCATCGCTGCACCGCGTCCGCACGCGCCTGGCGCAGATCCGTGCGGGCGTTCCCGGTGCGAAGCTGAAGATCGCGGGCATCGGCGACAGCTGGTGGGAAATGCCCATAATTTCGCGTGCGTTTCGGGCGCGGCTCGACGAACGCCTCGGCCTCTCGGGGGAAGGTTTTCGGCCTGCGGCGAGTGGCAGCACTGTCGGTCCCGCGACGTGGTCGCAGTCTGGATGGTCTGGAACCGACGGCAGCTCGTTCGACTTCGACCCCATTTATGGATCTGGGCCTGATGGAAATACGGTTTGGACGAATACTGCATCCGCGACCATGGCATTGGTAGGCGTTGTCGCAACAGAAATGCAGATCTACAGCTACGAGCACGGTGGAACTTGGCGATATCGCGTTGACGCCGGTCCATGGGTGACGGTCAACAACACGTCCTCAGGGGCGTTCAAGACGACGTTGATCGGTGGCTTGTCGGACGCTGCCCACACGCTCGAAATCGACACCACGGGCAATGCCGGTGTTGTTTCCATGGCGGGCATCTACACCACGCGCAATGTCAACGGCGCGGAAGTCCTGAAGTTCGGGAACGGCGGAACCATCGGCGCAAGGATGATTAACTACATCGACTATGTGACCGCTCCGATGGCAGACATGCAGCCCGATGTCGTGGTTCTGATTTTGGGAACCAACGATTACCGAAACTCACTGTCGACGCCCCAAAACTACATTGCAGCGCTCGATGCCATGGTCTCGGCATGTCGTGCGGCAGTTCCTGACATTGGTTTCATCATCTGCGTCCCTCCGCAGACCGATGGCGTGGCAAGGATCCCCCTGTCCGAATATCGCGACGCAGCGAGGATGTGGTGCGCTGAAGAAGGGCACGAATACATTTCCCTGTTCGACCGTTGGTCGGATTACGCGACTGCAAACGGCCATGGGCTGTTCCTCGACAGCCTGCATGTCACCCAAATCGGTGCCGATGTGCTGGCCGAGGACATCCTGACAAACTTCATCTTCAAAGGATAAGCGCCCCATGGCACGCATGATCTATCTTGGCGACGACGTCACCCTGCCCGGCACCGGCTATCCGCCGCTGGCGGCGTTCCAGGTCCCCTACCCCGCCAACCTGAAGGGCGCCTTCTTTCTCGGCAATGGTGAGAAGATCGGCCTGCGCAACTGGGCAGGCGGCGCCGATGCGGTGCCAGTCGGATCGCCTGCATGGGGCGGCAACTTTGCGACCCTGTCGCAGGACGGCTATCTGCAGACCGATATCGACGAGACGCTGGCCATGTCGCTCTTCGTCGTGACGCGGGAAACATCTTCCGATCCCGTAGGTTTCATCGGAACTTACGGAGGGGGAACAACCAGGGGCATATCCCTTTATGCGGGAAGCGGCGCAACGTCCATGACGGCATCCATTGGAAGGGTTGGTGGCGGGGGATCTGTCGGTGTGACCTCCAATACGACCTCCTGGGGTGTTTATTCTTTGCAAGTGCCAAGCACCGGCGCGGCGACGTTGAAAAATCACACGACAGGGAACGCCAACAATTCTGCGGGAACCGAAGATCGTGTCGCAAACGGTGCGGGTCTGATCAGACTCGGGCGGTTGTATGACAGTGGTTTTATTGGCCAATCCGACATGGCGCTGGCGCTGATCTACGACCGGGCGCTGTCGGATGCCGAGGCGGGCGTCGTCGCCGCCTTCAGCCGCGACTACGCGGTCGGCCGGGGCATCGCCCTGAACCTGGCCTGAGGGCGGGTTCAGCCATGACCACCATCCCCTACAAGCCCGGCGCGTCGGAGCCCTTCATTGTCAGCTTCGAGAACGAGACCGGCGGGCAGGAACGCTATGCCGCCGCCCAGCTGCGCATCGAGACGGCTTCCGCCTGCGTCCGGATCGACGGGGCGGGAGCGGTGGACGGCTATCAGTTCATCCTGCCCGCCCTGCCGCCCCGGCTCTACACCGCCACGGTCTATGTGGATGCCGGCGCGGGCTGGCGGTTCATGGACCGTCTCTATCTGCTCTCCGAAGGAGGTTGCTGATGACCGTTCACGTGATCAAGGCCGGCTTCCGCGGCCTGCAGGGCGTCCCCGGACGCGGTCTGACGATCAAGGGCACGCTGCCCGATACCGCCGCCCTGCCGGATGATGCGGCGCCGGGCGACGGCTGGCTCATCGCGGGCGATCTGCATGTCCGGACCGACGATGGATGGGAGAACACCGGCCCCGTCCAGGGACCGGCAGGCCGAGGCATCGCCGCCTGGTCCCATGATCCGGACACGGGCGTCCTGACGCTGACCTTCACCGATGGCGCGATCCTCTCGACCGGCGATCTGCGCGGCGGGCGGGGCGATGACGGGCGCGGCATCTCGGGCCAGTCCTATGACCCCGAGACCGGCGTGCTGACCCTGAGCTTCACCGACGGGACCAGCTACCAGACGCCCGACCTGCGCGGCGGACGTGGCGAGGCGGGTCGCGGCATCGCCGACGAGAGCTATGACGCCGCCACGGGGATCCTGACGCTGAGCTTCACCAATGGCACGAGTTTCGCCTCCGGCGATCTGCGCGGCACGAATGGCCGCGACGGGCGCGGCATTGTCGATGAAGCCTATGACGAGGCCAGCGGCATCCTGACGCTGACCTTCAGCGACGGCGGCATTTACCGGACGCAGGACCTGCGTGGCGGGCGGGGCGAGGCCGGGCGCGGCATCGTGGATGAGAGCTATGACCCGGCGACAGGCATCCTGACGCTGAGTTTCACCGACGGCACCACCTATGCCAGCGCCGATCTGCGCGGCACGGGCGGCAGCGACGGGCGGAGCATCACCGACGAGACCTATGACGCCGCCAGCGGCATCCTCACCCTGAGCTTCTCTGACGGCAGCACCTACCAGACGCAGGACCTGCGCGGTCCCGCCCCGCCCGTGGTCAGGACCGCTACCCTGCCCGCCAGTCCCGATCCCTCGACCTCCTACGTGGTGACCGGATGAGCGTGCTGGACCTGAGGAATGAGCCCCGGCTCTTTTACGGCAGTGCCGAGGCTCGGGCACTTTATCGCGGCGCAGAGCGAGTCTGGTCGAAACCAGCGCCGCCGATCAGCACCTGGTACGGCATCGGGCCCGGGCAGGTCCCCATGGACCACAAATATGCCCAAGGGGTGGCAAATGGCGGCTTGATCACCTCGGTACCAAATCTCGGTGGTGCGGGAGCCATGTTCAACCTGACCGTCAACGGGACGGTGCCGATTGTCGGCAATGGGGTCGATCTCGATCCAAACGACTATTTCTCGCTCGCAAGCCAGGCCGACGTGGTCGGCACGAGATTGTTCGTCGTGGTCGATTTCCGCAGCGTCGACGTCAACCAGTTCATCGCAGGCCAGGGCGAGACAAACGCCGATGGCGGAAAGACCAACCTTCTTCTGCTGGCAGGCGGCGGCTCGCTTCGATTGGCAAAGAACGACGGGACGAACGTGAACGCGACGATCCCGCTGAGCCCGCCTGTTGCGCCGCTCATCCGCCTCTACGAGATCGAGGACGTTCCGGGCGGGAATGTTTCCGTCTGGATCAATGCGGAGTTCCGTGGATCCACGCCGAACCCACACGCGAGCTACCTGATCAAGCGCATCGCGGCGGGGCAATCGACAGGCGGCGGCATCAACGGCGTGCTCTATCGCACCCTGTCGCTGATCCAGGGCGGGGATTATGCCGCCCGGGTGCAGGCCATCCGGGCGCGACTGAACCAGGAATACGGGCTGGGGATGGCGGCATGATCGACCTTCTGCGCGAGATGTTCGCCACCCCTGAAGCCCAGCTCGACCCCTATGTCTGGGGCGCGGCGCTGCTGGGCCATTTCTCGATCGGGATCTTCCTCACCGCCGTCATCGGCTGGATCTGCGGCGCATGGCGCGGCGCTCTGATTGTGACTCTGGCCTATCTCTTCCTCTGGGAGGGTGGCCAGCTGGTCTTTGCCGGATCCGGGTTTACCGACAGCCTGGTCGATGCCACGGCGGTCGCCTGCGGCGCGGCAGTCGCCGCCGGGGCCTGGCGCAACCGCGGCGCTGTCGTGGGGCTGGCGATGCTGATCCTGGCCATCATCGGCACCGCAGGCGTGACCCGGAGGAACCGATGAACCCCGAAAGCATCATCGAGGAGATGGGCGGCGGGCTTCCCGCCGTCGTCATCGTGGGCATGGGCTTCGTGGCCATCGCGCTCTGGCGTGAGATCCGGCGGCTGAACGAGGCCCGGATGGAGGACATGAAGGACGCCAACAGGGCGCATTCCGATCTGACAAAGGAAGTCGCGCGGACGCTGGACGACCTGGCGGAGAACATCCGCCAGGCGCGACGGGAGTGACGGCCATGTCCTGGTTCCGCCCCAAGCGCGAAACATGCCGCCAGATCCGGCAGCGCGAGCTGGCCGAGATGGAGGACCGTAACCGCGAGGTTGCCAGCAAGGTGGATGATCTTGCCCGGCTGCTGGATGAACTGAAGGAAAGGAAGCGTGGTGACAACAATCCTTGAATTGGCGGCATGGGCTGTCGCGCTGATGCTGGCCACGACCATGGCGCTGGTCGCCCGCGGCTTCCTGCCCGTGGCGATGCGGGCCGACGGATCGCCCGTCTATCACCTCTCGGCCGGCGTGGTGCTGATCTTCACCGCCTCGGCGCTGCGGGCGCTCTATTGGGATGTCATGCCGCTGGCGCTGGATGCGGTGCATGAGGGCAGCTGGTCGGCCTGGCATGCCCTGGTGGGGCGTCCCATCCCCAACATCATTCTGGGCCTTCTGTTCATCTGGGGCGGCCGTCACCTGCTGGTGCTGTTCTGGCTGCTGATCCCCGATCACGCCCGAGGGCGGTACAGCATCCTGACCGCCCCCTTCTATCCCCGCGCCGCGCCGATGTGCCGCGCCATCGTCGCGCTGCTGGTTCGCTGGCGGCGGTGACCCCTTCCCTATACTCGCAGTTTGTCCCGGCACCTGATGGTCCTGCCTTGGGTCGCCTCGGGACGGGTCACGGTCAACCTGAGCCTAGAGCTCGGTTGCGTCGGTGATGACGCCATCCGCTACAAGGTGGTGACGTGACCCGAATGAGCGGCGACCCTGGTACCCTCACAGTGCAGGGTCGCCTTGCTGGCATGGCCGGAATAGCGCGCATGCCAGCGTAAGCCACAAACAATTCCTTCCCATGCAGTCATTCAACCCCAGCCCCGCCATCGTGCGGGGCTTTTTCATGTCCGGAGATCCTCATGAGTTACCAGATCCGCGCACGCCAGGCGCGCTGCGCCGCCTTGGGCTTCTGGCCCGGTCCCATCGATGGCATCGATGGCCCGCGCACCCGGTCAGCCTATGCCGCCGCCTGCGCGGCGCAGGCGGCCAAGGGGCTGCCCTTCGCACATCCGACCGGCATCACCCGCATCCACTGGCACTGGACGGCTGGCAATCACCACCCGAACGCCACCGACCTGCGGTCCTATCACTGCCTGATCCCCGGCGAAGGTGCGCCGCGCTGGCCGGTCGAAGCCACCGCCGGTCGATCCCACACCCTGAATGCCAACAGCGGCGCCATCGGTGTCTCGCTCTGCGCCATGGCCGGCGCGCAGGAACGCCCCTTCGACCCGGGCCGCGCGCCGATCACGCCGTGGCAGGTCTGCCAGCTGGCCCGCGTCACCGCGCGGCTCTGCCGGGACTATGACATCCCCGTCTCGCGCTGGTCGACCCTGTCGCATGCCGAGATCCAGCCCGCCCTCGGCATCGCGCAGCGCCAGAAATGGGACATCACCTGGCTGCCGGGAATGGCGGGGCCTGCCGATCCGGTCGCGGTGGGCGATCGTCTGCGCGACCTGGTGTCCCGCGAATTGCAAACCCTCTGACCCCATGGAGATCCTGATGACACGCATCACCCCCACGCTGGCGGCGCTGGCCGCTGCCCTGATGACCGCCCCCGTCGCAGCTTTGGCCGCCGAGGGGATCCCGCAGCTGGTCGACCAAGGCATCGCTTGGCTGGCCGCGCTCTTCGCCTCTGCCGCGGCCGGGTTCATCGCCGCCGTGGTGACCAAGGTGACCGGCGCAGCGCTGGACGCCAAGGCCCGCGACACCATCCAGACCGCCATGGAGCGTGCTGCCCGGCTTGGGCTGGAATGGCTGCTGGACCAGGCAGCCGACCTGCCGATCGGCCAGCGGCTGAGTGCCGCGGCACGCGCCATGCTGCCCTATGTCGATGAAGGTGCCGGCGATGCGCTGAAGCGCTTCGGTCTTGACCGATCCCAAGGCGCCCGTCAGCACCTGCAGGACATGGCCCGCGCCGAGCTGATCAAGCAACTGGGGAGCGTCGCCCCCGACAAGCTGAGTGTGGCATTGGCGCAGGCCACGGCTAACGCCGCCCGCTGAGGCACCCGGCTATCCCAAAACCAGACCGGGATGGCGGTGCGGATCGCCCACCATTCCGGCCCTTTGATTGCCCCTCCGCGTCGCGGCAGGGGACCGGACCTCGCGGTCCGATCCGTGCGGCTGCTTTTCGAGGGCCAACCGCACCGACCTGAAGGTGTTTATGGTCGCCTGCACCCCGCGCGGGGCAGGTGTCGCCTAAGCGAGAATCACACCGTGAAACAAGTCAAACCCGCCGCCCCTGTCGCACCTTGGCTGGGGGGCAAGAAGCGCCTGCACGGGCGCATCATCCAGCGGATCGAGGCGATCCCGCACCGCACCTATATCGAACCCTTCGTAGGAATGGGGGGCGTGTTCCTGCGCCGCCGGTTCCGCCCGACCCTCGAGGTGGCCAATGACCTGAATGGCGAGATCATCAATCTGTTCCGGATCCTGCAGCGTCACTATCCGCAGCTGATGGAGGTGATGCGCTTCCAGCTGGCCAGCCGGCGCGAGTTCGAGCGCCTGCGCGCCACCGATCCCGCCACCCTGACGGATCTGGAGCGGGCCGCCCGGTTCCTCTACCTGCAGCGCCTGGCCTTCGGCGGCCAGGTGGGCGGTGTCTTCGGCGTGGCGGCCACGAACGGCCCGCGCTTTTCCCTGGCGCGTCTGGAGATCATCCTCGAGGAGGCACGCGAGCGCCTGGATGGCGTGGTGCTGGAGAGCCTGGACTGGGCGGACCTGATCGACCGCTATGACAGCGACCGGGCGCTCTTCTATCTCGACCCGCCGTATTTCGGGGGCGAGGCGGATTACGGCAAGGGCATGTTCGATCGCGGCCAGTTCGCGAAGATGGCCGACCAGCTGGCGCAGATCAAAGGCGGCTTCATCCTGTCGATCAACGACACGCCCGAGATCCGCGAGACCTTTGCCGCCTTCCGCTTCGAGGAGGTGTCCCTGACCTACACCATCAGCGCCGGAGCGGGGACGCAGGCCAAGGAGCTGATCATCTCGAACAGGGCAGAGGAGGCACGGCTGATCTAGCGTGATTTGACAGACCGCCATGCCGCGGACTATCCGCTACGGCATGGCCCACACTGTCGAGATCTTCTGCACCTGCGGTCATCGCGCACAAGTGGCTTTTTCCGAATTCAGGTACCGCAACGAGATCCTAGCGCGAGCCCGGTGCAGGCGCTGCGGACGGGTTGGTCAGCAGGACCTAATTGTCGTCAGGGACGAGCTTTCATATTGGATGGTCAGGGAGGATGGGCAGGGGAACGGTAGATGTACCACTAAGTAAATTTAGCTAAATCTGGAGCGCTAGCTAGCAAAACTAGTGATCATCATGCAGGTGCCAAGACCGCATAAAATCCAGACAAAAATCGAGAAAAAGCCCCGCAAGTGCGGGGCTCTACAAAGGGAACAGGTAGATGAATTCAGGCGCACTTACGCAGGCGAACGCCAGTCGTGACGGTCAGACTCGCCTGCTTAGGAGAAGGACGGCTAATCATGTCCCGCACGACAGCGTCTTTCTTCCACTTTTCTAGTCGCTCATCCGAGCGCTGCTTAGCATTTTTCATGATCTCAATCTGAAGTTCGCGATCGACTGGTGCCTTCATGTTCCTTGTCTCCCTCCGGAGCTGTATGCGGAAGCAACGTGTAGGGTTCGGTCAAGTTTCGTCCGTGATTCGATTCATAATCCAAATCTGCGTTCCATGGAAAGGGCTATCACGTCTCGCAACGTACCCCATTTCGTTCATAGCCTTGCAGACTGCCCAGTACTTACCTAGTGCTTTTGGAGGAAGATGGGGAGTGATCGTAGTCATCACAATAGTGTCAGGGTTGAGTTCAGATGCCAGTTGAGCAATGGCAGTGATGATGCAAGACAGTGCGACCCGACGAGCCTTCTTGTCTAAAAATCTTGTTTCGAGTCCATCACGATGTGCGTATTCGAGCTGCTCTCCGTCTTCGAACACTACTTCCGTGATAGTGAAATGGACATCGCGACCATTGGGTTCAGGTAGGTAGCGCGGCATGTCCACGAGGACGCTGTAGATAGCACCCGTCAGATCGTCATGCCCGAGACAGATTCGAGCGTACGCATCTTCGTCGGAGATAGAGACGGTGATTTCAACTTGATCAGCGTCCTCATCTACTGCGCAAATAAACGCCACTGAAACCTCTTACGCTACCGCTGCACAGCCTCCTATATAACGACCCAACATCTAGTTTCTAGCTGAGATCATATGATCACATTTAAAGATTAAGGGCAGGTTAAAGCCGAGTTCGCAGAGTTGCGGGCCACTCCTGTCAATGGCAATCATTAATACTTTATTGTACTGCACCGTGGGGTTTGCTTTTTGGTTCGGCGAACCTGCAAATATCATCCTCGGCTGTCCAAACCGAGAACGGGCATGCATGGGGGCTTCTTTTCTGCACAGATTTGCAGGATCTGCGGGGGAACCCAGCCCCTCCTAAGGGGCAGGTTACAGGTTCAAGTCCTGTCGGGGTCACCATTCCTACCAACCTGTGGCGCAAGGTCGGCTAGCCGCCGCCGGTTCCTCGACGGCGCATCGAAAAGCAAATGTCGTGACGGCAGACTGTACGAGCGCGATCACGTCATGCCGAATTGCATCTTGCCCACTTGCGAAGCGCCAAGGATCTGTCCGGCAGAATGGTCTGGCCGGGAAACGGTCCCGGCGATCCGAGAACTGCTCGTCATGGCCAGTTGCCGAAACCTTGTTCCGGCGTCCGTCAGTTTTCTTATCCAGAGATCAGGCCTTCAGCGCGCGTTCTGTCCTGATCCTGCCGTCCGAAAGCCGTGGTGACGATATGATCAGAACAAGCGGCGTTTGTGCGCCGGGCGAAGCTGTCGCACATACACGTCTTGCTCCCCTTCCGCCCCATCATCCAGCTTGGTGGTGCCAAGGCTGGCTCAGGAGCCCGCTTAGGGGAATAGAGCACGGGTAAAACTGTTTGAAAATGCTGTGGCCGGATGCCAGAAACCGGACAGGAACGGCTGGTGTATCAACATCCGCTCGGGTCGGGACATCACTGCAAGCCCTCGGCTGTCGTCTCGGCCGATCCGTTTCCATGCGATCTAGCCCATCCCTTGGATCGACGCGGCCCCGCCTTGACCCCTTGGCAGCTATTGCCTGGTGCCGATCTCATGCGCCCGGCCGACCTGAACTGCGACCGCGACGGATGACTGCCCCTTCACCTTTCCGGGCGGCTCTGAAAAGCTGCGCGGTGAATTGCAAGGCGGCCCGGTCCGCACCAAGGAATGCCGCCCCATGAAAGTTGCCCCCGCCCTGCCCGACATCATCGCCCGCATCTGCATCTGCGTGGTGATCGCGACGGGGCTGATCCAGATCTTTCAGCCGATCGAGTGGATGGCCTTTGCGGCGGGGGCCGCGCTGGTGGTCTTCTTCGCGATGACATGGCGGCAACTGACCGCCGTCAGCATCGTGCCGATGGTGCTGGCGGCCGCCTTGGTCGCGATCGGCCTGTGGCAGGGCGTCGGCGTGCATGCCTTCGGCCATGCGTCGGAACGCGCGGTCTTCCTTGCCTCGCTGCTGGCGCTTCTGGGGGTGCTGCGCAGCGCCGCCGCCGCCGCCCCCGAGATCGAGCGGGCCGGTCGCTATCTGACCGCGCAACCGCCCGGACGGCGCTATCTGGCCTTGAACTTCGGCGGCCATATCTTCGGCACGCTGATCAACCTTGGCGGGCTGGCCATCCTGCTGGACATGGCGATGCGTGCGATGGCGACGGGGTCGTCGCATCTGCCGCCCGACCTGCAGGAGGTCAAGTTCCGCCGCATGACCCTGGCCGTCACGCGGGGGTTTTCGCTGGTGGCGCTGTGGTCTCCGATGGGGTTCGCGGTCAATTCGCTGCTGATCTCGATGCCCTCGCTTGATTATCTAGATTTTGCGCCGCTCGGGTTCGCGCTGTCGTTCCTTTGCGCGGGCTATGGCTGGATGCTGGACCGGGTGACCGCGCCGCGTGGTCGGGTCGTGGCGCAAAGGGCCGCACCCCCTGATCCCGCCGACGGGCGGGCGGTCTGGCTGCTGATGCTGCATGTGACCTTGCTGGGTGCTGCGGTCATCCTGCTGAATGCACAGACCTCGCTCTCGTTCCAGCAATCGCTGCTGCTGGTGGTGCCCAGCTACAGCATCGGATGGGCCGCCTGGACCGGAGGTCGCCGCGCCCTTGCCGCCACGACGCAGGTGCTGGGCGTTTCCGTATCACGCTTTCCGCTGGCCGCGTCCGAGCTGGGGGTCTTTGCCTCGGCCGGGCTTCTGTCGGTCCTCGTGGTCGAGGTCATGCCGACCGAGGCGATCCGCCTGCTGGCCATCGACATGCAGCTGACCGCCCTGCCCGTCCTGTGGATCTTTGCGGGATTGCTGTTCGGGTTGGGCTGCATCGGGATCAACCCGATCATCACGGCCTCGGTCCTTGGCAGCCTTGGCAGTCAGTTGGCGATCCCGGGGCTGTCCGACGTCGCCATCGCGGTGCAGCTGATCGGGATATGGTCGGCGGTAATGTGCTTTTCGCCCTTCATCACCACGGTGGCCTATGCCGCATCGCTGGTCGGGCGGTCCGCCTTCACCGTGGGCCCGCGGTGGAACTGGACCTACAGCATCGGCGTCGCGGTGATCTGGACCCTGGGCACCTCGGCGGCAGTGGCGATCGGCGTTCTGTAGCGCGGCGGCCCCTGCGCATGGAAAAGGCCGGACGTAATGGCCCGACCTGTCCATGTGTTCTCAGGCCGATCGCTCAGTTAGTGCTGTCGCCACCTTCGGACCCGTCATCCGAACCGCTGTCGCCATCGGCGTCTGATCCCGTGTCGGTGCCCGCATCGCCGGTGCCGTCACCGCCCAGATCGGCGCCCGCATCGGTGCCAGTGCCGGTGTCGGTTCCGGTGGTGCCGCCCAAGGTATCGGTGCCCATGGCCTCATCCGCCGTTTCGGCATTGCCATCGCCATCGGCCACATTGTCCATCATCCGATCCGCGATCGAGGGGGTGCCATCGACCGTGCGGTCCTGCGTCTCGACGCCGTCCACCGAGATCAGGCGGCCGTTGGCGGTGCTATAGACCAGTTCGGTGGGCACACCGGCACGTTGACCCGTCACGGTCAGCATCGGCCCCTTGCGGGTAATCTTCAGGTCGGTGAAGCCCTGCGCGATCATCGTGTCGATGATGGCGTCGTTATTCTCGACTTCTTCCAGCACGGGAAAGTCGTCGGCCCAGACAATGCCCTTGGACGGCTCGGCGTCCATCGCGCTTTCGGTGGCCAGAACGTCGTTGCCCGTGGGGGTCGAGATGATGGTGGTTTCGGCCATTGCCGTGCCTGCCATCAGTGCGGCAATGGCCGCAGCCTTGCCGCCCAGCATCAGGGTCTTGATCGAGGAATTGAACATCTGCGTTCTCCGTCATGTGATTGCAGTGATAACGCCGATGAAGGCCCAGGTCGTTCCCTGTCCTTTACGACAGCCTTGCCCGTCGGACGGCCCGACATCACGCGCCGATCACCTGAACGTGCTTGAAAACAGGGGGTTTTTCAGGTTCCGCCTAGGCCTATGGCCGGAACTTGCCGATCAGCCCCCGGCTATAAGGCCCTACGCGGCAAGCTTTCGCCAGAATCCCCGACGCGCCGATTTCGGACGGGCAATCCCCGGAAAAGACACCTAGCTGATTGTCATGCGCCGCAAAGCCGAAAGGCCGGAAGACGCACAGATGACGGAAAAGGAGAAATCGCATGATCCGCCATATCGCATTGGCCGTTGGCCTTGGACTGACCGCCCCCGTTGCCGTGATGGCGCAGGGTACCGAAACCCCGACCGAGGCCCCCGCTGCCAAGGCCGAAACCGCCGAGGCACCCGCGCCGCAGCCGATGGATGCGGCCGCAACCTACGAGGCCGCGCGGAACCAGCTTGGCATCCTCAAGTACTGCCAGAATCAGGGCTTTTCCGGGCAAGAGGCCGTCGATGCGCAAGCCAGCCTGATCGGCATGCTGCCCGAAGGCGATGAGGCTACCGGCAAGACCGCCGAGGAGAAGGGCGCAGCAGGCACCGTGGCCATCGGAGATGCGGAAATGTCGCTGAGCGATGCCGCCGCCAGCCAGAACAGCAACGTCGAACAGACTTGCAAGCAGATCGAAGCCGCCGTCAATCACGCGGCCCCTGCGAACCCCGCAGGCTGATCCGCCAAGCATGATATTCTCGGACGCGGGCAGTCATCACGGCCCGCGTTTTTCGTATCAGGGGTCTGCGGCGTCCGGGGCGCCATGGGTGCGGGCAACTTCGGCGGTGACTTGGCGGGCCGATGCTTCATCTTCGGCCTCGGCCCCGGCCTCGACCAAATCGCGGGCGTCCTCTTGATCGTCATCCTCCAACGCGGGGGGTTCGTCACCGGCAAGGAAGTTGCCGAATTTCTCCCACCCCGGGATGTGATCGGCCAAAACGCGCAGGACCACCAGAACCGGAACGGCGATGACCATGCCGATCACAGACCACAGCCATGCCCAAAGCGCGACGGCCAGAAAGACCACCACGGTGTTCATCTGCAACCGGCGCGACACGAAATAGGGCGTGATGATCTGCCCCTCCAGCGAGGTCAGACCCAGATAGGTCAGCGCCACCATGCCCGGCCAGAACAGTCCCGGCATCACCACCAGCGCCACCAGCCCCGAAATGGCGACGCCCGTGATCGCGCCCAGATAAGGGATGAAGTTCAGCACGAAGGCCCCAAGCCCGAACAGAAGCGCCCCCGGCATGCCCCAGGCCCACATCGCCAAGCCGACGACCAGGCCCAACCCCGCGTTGATGACGGTGATGGCACCCAGATAGTTGCCAAGCGAGTCCTCGATCTCGCGCAGGGCCAGATAGGCACCGCGCTTGTCGCGCATCCGGTCGAAGCTCTGGACGATCTTCAGGTACAGAAGATCGCCCGAGGCAATCATGAAGAACAGCAGGATCATCGTGAAGAAGGTCTGACCCAGTAGTAGGGGCGCCGATTTGACGACGGTGCCAAGCGTAGTCTGGCCCTGCTGTTCGATCTTGATGGCGGGGGCTTCGCCCTCTTCGGGGGCCACCTCCTGCGCTTCCTCGATACGTTGCGCCGCGTCGCGCAGATCCGAGACGGAGTCGCGGACGCTGTCGAACTTGGCCTCCAACTGCTGGCTGATGATCGGCATGTTGTTCATCGCGCGGCTGATCGGGCCACTGGCCGCATAGGCCAGGATCGCCACGGACAGCAGGATTGAGACCGTCACGCCAAGCGCGGTCGCGCCGTCCGGTATGCCGCGCCTGCGCGCGAAACGGCGAAGCGGCGTGAAGACGAAGAACAGCAGCAACGCCATCGTCACCGGCATCAGGAAATCGCGCCCTGCGGCCAGGGCCGAAAAGCCCAGGATCAGAAAGATCCCGATCACGGCCCAATTGGCCATGCGCGGAACCGAGCTGTCTTCCTTTCGCGGTACGCGCGGAAAGAGATGTCCATCAGGACCAGGCATCATAACCCCCGTTCAGCACCGCGTCCCCCAACGCCTCTGGTGCATGTCATTCGGGTGCGAACGCAAACAGCGGGCCGGATGTTCCGACCCGCCGCAGCGGAAGCCAAGGATGATCTCTTCGGGCGAAACCCTCAGATGGGGTGATCGCCCGTGGCGTCGATGACACGGGTCGGCAGACCCATGTCGCCCAGCAGTTCCAGGAAGGGCCGCGCAGGCAGATCCTCGACGTTGGCCATCTTCTTGACGTCCCAAGGGCCACGCGCGATCAGGATTGCGGCCGCGACCGGCGGCACGCCCGCGGTATAGCTGATGCCTTGGCTGCCGACCTCGGTATAGGCGTCCTTGTGATCGGCGACGTTGTAGATGAAGACCTCGCCCGGCTTGCCGTCACGGGTGCCCTTGACCAGATCGCCGATGCAGGTCTTTCCCTCGTAATCGGGCGCAAGGCTGGCGGGATCGGGCAGCACGGCCTTGACGACCTTCAGCGGCACGACCTCTTCGCCATTGGCCAGCTTGACGGGCTGTTCGGACAGCAGGCCAAGGTTCTGCAGCACGGTGAAGACGTTGATGTAATGTTCGCCGAAGCCCATCCAGAAGCGGACGTCGGCGTCCTTGTAGCGGGCCGACAGGCTGTGAACCTCATCATGGCCCGAAAGATAGGCGTTGCGCTTGCCGACAACGGGCAGATCCCATTCGCGGCCGACCTCGAACATCTTGTTCGTCTTCCATTCACCGCCCTGCCAGGAATAGACCGTGCCGGTGAATTCGCGGAAGTTGATCTCGGGGTCGAAGTTCGTGGCGAACCAGCGGCCGTGCGAACCGGCGTTGATGTCGACGATGTCGATGCTGTCGATCTTGTCGAAATATTCATCCTCGGCCAGGCGGGCATAGGCGTTCACCACGCCGGGATCGAAGCCCGCGCCCAGAACGGCCGTGATGCCGGCCTTGGCGACGTCTTCGCGGCGCTTCCATTCGTAGTTGCCGTACCAGGGGGGCGTCTCGCAGATCTTGGCGGGATCTTCATGGATGGCCGTGTCGATATAGGCGGCACCGGTGCGGATGCAGCCCTCAAGCACGGTCATGTTGATGAAGGCCGTGCCCACGTTGATGACGATGCCCGCATCGATCTTGCGGATCAGCGCCTCGACCGCATCGCTGTCCATGGCATCCAGCGCGTGGCTGGTGAAGGGCATGTCATGGCCCTTGTCGCGCAGGCTGTCGATGATGGCATCGGCCTTGGATTGCGTGCGGTTCGCGATATGCAGATCGCCGAATTCGCCCGCCCATTGCGCGACCTTATGGGCGGTGACTTGCGCCACGCCCCCGGCACCGATGATGAGCACGTTCTTTTTCGCCAATTCTGTCTCCTTTCACAGGGTGGCAGAGGATGGGTGGCCTTTACGACAGGCTGCCTTTGTAATCGTCATAGGAAAAGCTGCGAACGGTGCGGATCGTTCCGTCATCTTCCTTCAGGGCAATGGCGGGCATGGCCACGCCGTTGAACCAGTTCTTCTTGACCATCGTGTATCCGGCCGCATCCTGGATGCTGATCCGGTCGCCGATCTGCAGGGGCTTGTCGAACCGCGCCTCGCCGAAGATGTCGCCCGCAAGGCAGGTCTTGCCCGCGATCTGATAGGCGTGATCGCCCGATTGCGGCAGCTTGGCATCCTCGCGATAGATCAGCAGGTCCAGCATGTGCGCTTCGGTGCTGCTGTCGACGATGGCGACGTCCTTGCCATTGTTGATGATGTCCAGCACGCTGACCTCCAGCGTGGTCGTCTTGGTGATGCTGGCCTCGCCCGGTTCCAGATAGGCCTGAACGCCGAAACGCTCCTGGAAGGCCTTCAGCCGGTCGGCAAGGCGCTGCAGCGGATAGCCTTCGCCGGTGAAATGGATGCCGCCCCCAAGCGAAACCCAGTCCAGGCGGTGCAGCAGCGGGCCGAACTCATCCTCGATCCGGGTCAGCTGGCGGTCGAACAGGTCGAAATCGCCGTTCTCGCAGTTGTAGTGGATCATCACGCCGCTGATGCGGTCCAGCGCGGTTTCCAGACGTTCCATGTCCCATTCGCCAAGACGGCTGAAGGGACGCGCGGGGTCGGCCAGATCGAAGCCGCTGGTGGAAAACCGCGGGTTCAGGCGCAGGCCCATCGCGATGCCCTTGGCCTTCTCGGCATAGCGGTCCAGCTGCGACAGGCTGTTGAAGATGATCTTGTCGGCGTAACCCACCGCCTCGTCGATCTCGTGGTCGGCCCAGGCCACCGAATAGGCATGGGTTTCCTTGCCGAACTTCTCGTGCCCCAGGTGCAGTTCATAAAGCGAGGAAGAGGTGGTGCCGTCCATGTAGTCGCGCATCAGGTCGAAGGTGGACCAGGTGGCGAAGCATTTCAGCGCCAGCAGCGCCTTGGCGCCCGACGCCTCGCGCAGCCATGCGACCTTTTCCATGTTGGCGCGCAGCTTCGCCATGTCGATCAGATAGTGGGGCGTCGAAGGCAACGTCATGGGCGAACCTTATCATACAGGCACTGGCAAGCGCGGGGCGGTCACGAAGCCTGCGATATAGCCATGCCCCCCGCTTTTCGCAAGGAAGCATGACATCCCGGTAAAGGCGCCCCGGCCCGCTCAGCCCGCCAGCACGCGTGAGGCGAAACGCCGCAACTCGCGCTTCATCAGCTCCAGCTCGGCCCGTAGGGCGGTGATTTCCGTGGTCAGATCCTCGTCCAGGGGGTGACCGGCCAACAAGGGCATGCGGGCCAGCAGCTCCGCATCGGGGTGAACCTCCTCGCCCGGTTCGCCCGCGTCGGCGCGCAGCAGCAGGGTCTGCACCCCTTCCGACAGGACGTCGCGGGGCAGATCGACCTCGACCAGCGAGGCATCCTCGCCATCGGCGGTCATGCGACCCTCGGCCATGACCTCTCCGTGAAGGACCAGAACGATGCGGGCGGGGGCGCCCTGCGGGTGGGTCAGACGACCGCGCCACAGACCACCCTTCAGACCGTGGCTTTCGAATTGCATCATGGTCGCCTCCTCAGATCTGGGCACGGGCGTGGCGCGACAGGATCACATCCCGCAACGCCACGGCATTCATGAAGGGGGCCTCGAAGATCACGTCCAGCCAGACCTTCTCGATCGAGCGTTGCGACATGTCGGCATAGCCCAGGTCGAACTCGACGACGCGATGGCAGTTCGCACCCTCGATCGGGTCGCCCATCTGGCGCAGGATCTTTTCGGTATTGGGGCCCTGCTGGATATTCAGCCGGGCATAGACGGTGATCGGGCGTTCCGATTGCAGGGTCGATTCCAGCCGCACGACATGATGGCCGCCCAAACCCTCCAGCGCTTGCGCCGGAAACCCCAGCGAGAACGACAGGAAGCTGCCCTCGAAGCCCATCACCTCCAGCGCAAGCGCGTAATCCGACAGATCGGTCGCCCGACGGTTGCGCGCCTGGCGCAGGATCAGCGCCCGCTTGGGGCAGTCGTGAAACAGCGCGACCTCATCGGACAGCCAGCGCCCGCTTGGCGGGGCGACCAGCGCGGGAATGGCATTACGGGCGCGCAGGATCTCGGGTCGCCAGCGCCAGTCGGTACCGGCAGGCAATTCCATCCGCGACAGCGAATCGCGCGTGCCGAGCGACCGGATTTCGGTGGTGTGCAGATAGCGCGTCAGGATCTGCTGCAGGTCGCGCGCCTCATCGCGCATGTCGCGCGGCACGGGACTGTCGCGACGCTGCGCGCGGTCCAGCAAGCCCTGCCACTGACGCGCGGCGCGCGCGCGGATGCGACGTGAAAGCCAACCCTGTTCATGACGCGCCATGCCGGATGCCCCTGCTTGTTCGTCCGTGCGGGGGGCCGCGTGACCGGTCCGGCCACGGGAAGGGAAACCTTGACCCGCGAAGCCCCGGCCCGGGGAACCGTCAGTCGTTACAACCCCTTGCACTTCCCCCGAAGGAATAGCGGCAGATCGGGGGCGGAACAAGCCTTCTGCAACCGCAGGGTGGCCTTATGCCACCAAAGCGTCCAGCCGCGCGGCGCAGATCAGGTCGTTTTCGGTCAATCCTCCGGCCTCATGCGTCGTGAAGGTCACCGCGCAATACCCCCAGCCGAAGGCGATATCAGGGTGATGACCCTGCTTGTTGCCCAACCAGGCGGCCAGGTTGGCCATCTCGACCGCCTTGGCGAAACCCTTGAAGTCGAAGCGGCGGGTGATCCGCGTCGCATCATCCGACAGCGTCCAGCCGGTCAGTTCCGCCACGCGCGTGCGGGCGGTTTCGGCGTCGAAGGGGGCGATGCCCCCCGCGCAGGGTTCGCAGGTCTTGTCGGCCAGGTTGCAGGTGGTCATGGCGAAGGTCCTTTCAGGCGGCGGTCTTGGGCGGGTATTTCGGCGCGTGCAGCCCAAGGCTGCGGGCATGGGCGATATCGGCCAGCAGGTCGCGGCGTGCGGCGGCGAACAGGTCGTCCAGATCCTCGATGACGAAATAGACCGGCTGGTGGATGTCGATCCGGTATGGCGTGCGCAGGATGTCGATCACGTCGAAAGGCCGCAGTTCGGGCTGTCCCGACAAGGACCATGGCAGTTCCGTGACCGAGCTGGCAAGCCCGCTGCCCAAGGCCTTCAATTCACCGTCCTGCCGCATCAGCCCGAATTCGATCGAGAACCAGTAAAGCCGGATCAGCCAGGCGTAATCGGCCTTGTCGCATTGCGTGCCCGCCTGCCCGATGGCCTGGCTGAAGGCCGCAAAGGCCGGGTCGGTCAAAAGGGGCGTATGCCCGAAGATCTCGTGGAAGATGTCGGGTTCCTCGATATAGTCGAAATGCTTGCGCTTGCGGATGAAGCTGGCGGCGGGAAAGGCCTTGTCGGCCAGCATCCCGAAGAACCGCCCGAAGCCGATCAGCGCGGGCACGGGCTCGACCCGCCAACCGGTCAGCGCCCCCAGACGGGCCGAGATATCGGGACATTGCGGCACGCGGTCGGTGGGCATCTGCAAAAGGTCCAGCCCCCTCAGATAGGGCGTGGCCATGTGGCGGCGCACGGCGGGCATCTGCTGGGCGTAAAGGTCGCGCCAGACGGCATCCTCTTCGGCGTCATAGGCGATGAAGCCGTCCATGTCGGCATGCTTGGCATCATATTCGGTCGATTTCGGCATGACATATCCTCCCTGGGGTCCAGATTACCGCACGGGCGGGAAAAGCCTTGCCGGATATGCGCCAGGGTGGGCATTCTGGGGCATAACCTTCCCCAGGAAAGCCACGGAAAGGCATGCGATGCCCGAATTGGATCAGATCGACCGCCGCATCCTGCGGTTGCTTCAGGACGATGCCACGTTGTCCACGCAGGCGCTGGCCGATGCGGCGGGGCTGTCCTCATCCCCCGCATGGCGCCGGTTGCGCCGCCTGACCGAGGATGGCGTGATCCAGCGGCAGGTGGCCATCGTCGCCCCCGCCAAGGCGGGGCTGCACGCGATGGCGCATGTGCAGGTCTCACTTCTGGATCATACCGAGGCGACGCTGGCGCGTTTCGACCGCTTCGTGCAATCCGAGGATCAGATCATGGAATGTGCGACCATCACCGGCACCTCGGACTATCAGCTCAAGATCGTCGCCGCGGACCCCGAGGGGCTGGAACATTTCCTGATGCGCCGCATGCTGCCCCTGGGCATCATCCGCAGCACGGTGACGCATTTCGTGCTGCGCCAGACGAAATACCGCACCGCCCTGCCCGTCTAATCAGTCGCGTCTGAGCGGTCACAGAAGCGGCGCGGCCAAGGCCATCAGGTTGTTGCGCAGGCGCCGCAGCAGGCTCCAATTCCGGACCTGATCCAAGGTGATGGGCCGCGCCCGCCCGACATAGCTCAGCTGGCGGGCCTCGAGCTGGCCGACCAGTTCCGGGTCGAAGACGGCCATGTTGACCTCGTAGTTCAGCTCGAAGCTGCGGCGGTCCAGATTGGCGCTGCCCAGCATGGCCATGCGGCCGTCGACGGTCATCACCTTGGCATGCAGCAGCCCTGGTTCGAACAGCATCAGCCGCACCCCCGCCGCCAGCAATCCGTGATAGAAGCCCTGCGCCGTCGCCCCCACAATCAGGCTGTCGTTGCGGGCGGGCAGGATCATCGTCACCTGCACGCCCCGTCGCGCCGCCGCGCGAATGGCGGCATCCAGCGCCGCATCGGGCACGTAATAGGGCGTGGTCACCACCACGTTGTGCCGCGCGGCATGCAGCATCCCCGCAAGGCAGTCCGACACGCTGCCCGCCCGCAGATCAGGCCCCGTCGCCACCACCTGTGCCACCGTCGCAGCCCCCGGCACCGAGGGCACCAGCTGCAGCATGTGCCCCAGGTCGCGCCCGGTATAGCTCATCCAGTCGCCAAGAAAGACCGACTGCAACTGGCGCACCACCGGCCCCTCGACCCGGACCAGCAGATCGACCCAAGGGGCGAAGCGCGCCTTGACCGCGAAGGCGGCATCGGCGCAGTTGCGGCTGCCGGTGAAGGCCAGATCGTTGTCGATGACGATGATCTTACGGTGATTGCGTAGGTCCAGCCGCTGGAACAGCACGCTGATGAAGGGCAACCCCCAAGGGAAGGCCGTCACGCATTCCGCGCCCGCCTGCTCCATCCGGCCCCATAGGGGCGATCGGACCAGCCCGCGCGATCCAAGCGCATCGACGATGATGCGGCACTGCACGCCCCGCCCCTCGGCGCGGATGATCGCCTCGGCGACCTTGGTGCCGCTGATGTCGGGCAGCCAGATGTAGAACAGCAGATGGACGTGATCGATGGCCCGGTCGATGGCGCTGACGATCTGGTCGATCGCCTCGTCGCCCTCGGACAGCAGGGTCATGCGGTTGCCCGACAGCGCCGCCATTCCGCCCACGGATTCATTGGCCGCGATCACGGGCTGCGCGTGGTCGGGCGGATCGCGCAGCTGGGCGGGGCTGTCGGTCCACATGCCGGTCAGCCGGTCGCGCACATCGGCCATGCGCTGGACCTCGGCGTGGTTCATGCGGATCTCGCCGAACAGCAGATAGGCGATGACGCCGACCAGCGGCACGGCCTCGACCACCATGATCCAGACCAGCCGGACCGACGGCTCCATCCGCGGGCGCAAAAGCACCCGCACGATGATCGCCAGCGACAGCGCGCTGTGCATCAGAAAGAAGATCGTCGCCCACATGGGCCGCATCATCCTTGGACCACCCGGCAATTGCAATTCCCCGCGTCGCGGCCTATCTGAGGGGCTGAAACAGCCAAGGCCGTCCGCGATGAACTGGATCACCAACTACGTCCGCCCGCATATCAACTCGCTCTTCTCGCGCCGCGAGGTGCCCGAGAACCTGTGGACCAAATGTCCCGAATGCGGAACGATGCTGTTCCACCGCGAATTGGCCGACAACCTGAACGTCTGCACGAATTGCGACCACCACATGGCGATCACGCCCCGCGAACGCTTTACCGCGATGTTTGACGGCGGTGCCTTCGTCGAGGTCAAGGTCCCCGAGCCGGTCACCGACCCGCTGCAGTTCCGCGACCAGAAGAAATATCCCGACCGCATGAAGGCCGCCCAACGCAAGACCGGCGAAAAAGAGGCGATGCTGGTGGCCGAGGGCGAGATGGGCCGCACGCCCGTCATCGCCGTGGGCCAGGACTTCAGCTTCATGGGCGGGTCGATGGGCATGTATGTCGGCAACGCCATCATCGCCGCCGCCGAACGCGCGGTGGAAACCGGCAAGCCGCTGGTCCTGTTTTCGGCCGCCGGTGGCGCACGCATGCAGGAAGGCATCCTGTCCTTGATGCAGATGCCCCGCACGACCGTCGCGGTCGAGATGCTGAAGGAAGCCGGCATCCCCTATATCGTCGTGCTGACCCATCCGACCACGGGCGGCGTCACCGCCAGCTATGCCATGCTGGGCGACATCCAGATCGCCGAGCCCAATGCGCTGATCTGCTTCGCGGGTCCCCGCGTGATCGAACAGACCATCCGAGAGAAGCTGCCCGAAGGCTTCCAGCGCGCCGAATACCTGCTGGAACACGGCATGCTGGACCGGGTGACGCACCGCAAGAAGCTGCGCGACGAGCTGGTCTCGATCCTGCGGATGCTGGGCGGCATGCCCGCGCCGACCCGCGCCGATCTGCCGGCCCCCACGCTCGAGGCGCCGGCGATTCCGCCCGAGCTGACCAAGGCCGATTGATCCTGACATCCGTGACCTGACACCTGGGGGGCCCGGGGCCGCCCCGGCGTGATCCGACATGAGCCAATCCGACGCCATTCTTGCCCGCCTGATGGCGCTGCACCCCAAGGTCATCGACCTGTCGCTGGACCGCATGCACAGGCTGCTGGCGGCCTTGGGCAACCCCGAACGCCGCATCCCGCCGGTGATCCACATCGCGGGCACCAACGGCAAGGGCAGCACGCAGGCCATGATCCGCGCGGGGCTGCAGGCGGGGGGCAAGCGCGTCCACGCCTATACCTCGCCGCATCTGGCGCATTTCCATGAACGCATCCGGTTGGCGGGGGACCTGATCAGCGAAGATGCGCTGGCGGCCACGCTGGAGGAATGCGAGGTCGCAAATGACGGCCAGCCCATCACCTTCTTCGAGATCACGACCGCCGCCGCCTTCCTGGCCTTCTCGCGCACCGCCGCCGATTACACCCTGCTGGAGGTGGGCCTTGGCGGGCGGCTGGACGCGACGAATGTGGTCGATCACCCCGCCCTGACGGTTATCACCCCCATCAGCATCGACCACACGCAATATCTGGGCAATACCCTGCCCCTGATCGCGGGCGAAAAGGCCGGCATCATCAAGCGTCAGGTGCCCTGCATCGTCGGCCCCCAGCAGGATCAGGCCCTGCAGGTGATCGAGGCCCGCGCCCAAGGGCTGTCCGCCCCGATCGTCGCGCATGGCCAGCACTGGATGATCCAGCGCGACCGCGACGGGATGGTCTTTCAGGACGATCACGGGCTGTGGGATCTGCCGATGCCCAATCTGATTGGCGACCATCAGGTGCAGAACGCAGGGACCGCGCTGGCCGCCCTGCGGCAGCTGGGCGCGACGGAGGCCATGGCGCTGGCCGCCGTGACGCAGGCCGAATGGCCCGCCCGGATGCAACAGTTGCATCGTGGCCCGCTGGTCGATCTGGCGGGACCCGAGGCGCAGTTGTGGCTGGATGGCGGGCACAACCCGGCGGGCGGTCAGGCGGTCGCGGCGACCTTGGCCGCCATGCCGCCCCGCCCGACGCATCTGGTTTGCGGGATGCTGAACACCAAGGACATCACCGGCTATCTGCGCCCGCTAGCCGAACATGCCGCCAGCCTGACCGCCATCGACATCCCGGGCGAGCCGAACACTCTGCCCGCCCGCGATACCGCCGATGCCGCAAGTCAGGTCGGCATGGCGACCTTCACCGCAGATGATGCCGCCGAAGCCATCCGCGCGATCGTGGCCGAGGCGCCTGCCGCCCGCATCCTGATCTGCGGTTCGCTCTATCTGGCAGGGCGGGTGTTGCGGGAAAACGGCTGAGGGGTCGCCCCCTCAGGCCCAATCCCATGCGCAGGTGAACTGGCCCAGGGTCGCCTTGACCTTCTCCTCATCGACCTGACCGTCGCGCGACAGCATGGCAACCAGCCCGCGTTTCTTGTCCTCGCGCACCTCGACGACATGGCTGCCCGTGCCCTTCAGCGCATTGTCGTAGACACGCTTGATGGCAAGGCGGCGCAGGTCGGGCTTGAAGATCTTGCCGACGGCGGTCTTGGGCAGCTCGGACAGGATCTCGATATGCTTGGGGATGGCCGCACGTTCGTGGATATGGGCCTTGGCATGCTCGCACAGCTCGTCGACGGTGACCTGTGCATCCGCAACCAGCTCGACATAGGCGCAGGGGATCTCACCCGCGAAGCTGTCGGGCTGACCGATGGCGCCGACGAAGGCCACGGCGGGATGGGACAGCAGGCCTTCCTCGATCTCGGCGGGGTCGATGTTGTGACCGCCGCGGATGATCAGATCCTTGGCCCGCCCGGTGATCCACAGATAGCCATCCGCATCGATCCGTCCCAGATCGCCCGTCCGCAGATAGCGATCGCGCGAGAACAGGCGATGGTTCTTGTCGGCCTCGGTATAGGTCGAGCCGGGGAAGACGCCGGGGTTCGACACGCAGATCTCACCCACTGTGTCGATGCCGCAATCGGTGGCATTGTGCTGTTCATCGTGATGCAGGATGCGCACGTCGCTGTAGGGCAAGGGGATCCCGACCGATCCGACCTTCTTCAGCCCGTCGACCGGGTTGCAGCTGACAAGGCAGGTCGCCTCGGTCAGGCCGTAACCCTCGGCGATCTCGACCCCGGTGGCGGCCTTGAAACGGTTGTACAGCTCGATCGGCAGGGGCGCCGATCCGGAAATCGCCGTCTTGAGCGAGCTGACGTCGGCATTGACCGGACGCTGCATCAGGGCCGCGATGGCGGTGGGAACGGTGATCAGGAAGGTCGCCTGCCAGCGCTCGATCAGCTTCCAGAAATTGTCGAAGACGCCGTCGCCGCGATAGCCCGCGGGCGTCGGCATGACCAGATGCGCACCGGACGCGATGCAGGCCATCAGCACCGGATAGGCGGCAAAGACGTGGAACATCGGCAGAGGGCACATCAGCACGTCGGTCTCGTCGAACAGCAGCTCGCCGCCCAGCCAGCCGTTGTAGATCATGCCGGAATACTTGTGCTGCGCCACCTTGGGCGTGCCGGTCGTGCCGCCTGTGTGGAAATAGGCGGCGACGCGGTCCTGCGGCGGCAGATCGAAATCCAGCCGACGATGGTTCTGGCCGCTGGCGGCCGCCTCGAAGTCGACGACCTTGGCGTGGTGGCGCGTCTTCACCTTGGGCCGGATCAACGGCACGATGAACCGCTTCACGCCGCGCAGGTGCCGGTTCAGGTCGACCTGGACGATATGGGTGACATTCGGGGCCTGGGCCACGGCCTCGGCGGCCTTCTGGGCGACATCGGTCTTTGGAAAGGGTTTCAGCGTGACCAGCACCTTGGCGTTGGTTTCGCGCAGGATGCCCGCGATCTGACCTGCGTCCAGCAGCGGGTTGATCGGATTGACGATGCCCGCCGTCGCACCGGCCAACAGCACGATGGGCGTCTCGATGCTGTTGGGCAGCAGATAGGCGACGGTGTCGTCGGGGCCCACGCCCAGGCTGCGGAACAGGTTGGCGGTTTCGGTCACACGCTCCAGCAGCTTCTTCCACGACAGCGTGGTCGCCGGATCGCGCGGGCCTGACAGCAGCTGGAACGAGATCGCCGAACGGTCCGGGAAACGCGACGCCGTGCGCGACACGAAATCGTAAAGCGTGACGGGAAGATCGCGGGAGGCGTAATCCCCTTCGGCCTCGACCCGATCGCGATCCGCGTAGTTGCTGAACTTGCCCATCATTTCCTCCTTCACGAACCGCGTCCCACGGTTCCTCCCTTCCGCGCAGGATGGTCCGAATTGACCGGTCCGGGCAAGATCAAGCCATGCAAAGATGTGGCAGAACGCCGCGTCACCCGATGCGACGTCGCGGCGTTCGGGGTCGCCCGGACCGGTCGGGATTGGATCAGGCGTCCTTGGGGATGCGCAGGACCTGGCCGGGATAGATCTTGTCGGGGTCGCTCAGCATCGGGCGGTTGGCCTCGAAGATCGCGTGATACTTGTTGGCGCTGCCCAGATGTTCCTTGGCGATGGCCGACAGCGTCTCGCCCTTCTGGACGGTGTGGAAGACGGGCGGGGTCTCGGCCTCGGGCAGATCGGCTTCGACGTTGGCGATGCCTTCGATGTTGCCGACGGCCAGGATCAGCTTTTCCATCTGTTCGCGGCTGGCTTCCTTGGTTTCAAGGATGACCGTGTCGCCACGCAGACGCAGGTGCACGTCGCTGCCGTCCATGCCCAGCGCCCGCAGTTCCGCCTTGAGCGCGGCAACCTTGCGATCGGTGTCCGAGGGCGCGGCAGCCTTCGAGGCCGAATCCGCGGGTTGTGCGGTGGGCTTTTCATCCTTGGGTGCAGGGGGCGTGGCCGCCTCGGCCTTGCCGAAGACCGATTTTCCCGCGTCCTTCACGAATTCCCACAAAGCCATCTTGTCACCTCTTGGTTGATTGCAGGGCCTTTCGGCCCAAGGGCTTAACGCAGTTCACACCGGCCGGATGCAAAACGATAGGAAAAAATGCGCCTATGGCGCGACCTATCAACCCTTGATTGTATATAGCGAACGGGGCAGAAGCCGCGCGCCATGATCGAAGGAAGCCCGATGACCCTGAAACCGATGCGTCTGATCGCCCCCTTGTCGCTGTTGGCGCTGGTTGCCTGCAGCCAGCCCCCCTCGACCACACCCGTCGCGGGTGCGCCCAGCTGCAAGCCGACGAATGCGGCGCTGAATGCCGCTGGCACCGCCGCGACGAACCGGGCCCGCAGCGCGGCCGGGCTGCCGCAGGTGCGGGCCAATACCCTGCTGGCGCAGGTTGCTGCCGACCACGCCTGCGACATGGCGCGACGCGGCCAGATGACTCATCGCGGCAGCTCGACCTCGGGACCGGCCGAGCGTGTGAAGGCACGCGGCTATGACACCCGCATCACCGCCGAAAACATCGCTGCCGGTCCCTTCGACACCAGGCGCGTGCTGTCCGAGTGGCAGAAATCGCCGGGGCATCGCGCCAACATCCTGCTGCCGCAGGTTGATGAATTCGGGATCGGGCGCGCGGTCAGTGCCGATGGGCGCACCCAGTATTGGGCCGCCGTCTATGCCGCCGAGAAATAGCGCCCCTCAGGCCGCGTCGGTGGCCCGGGGGCCATCGGTGAACTGCATCCGCGCAAGGCGGGCGTAAAGCCCCCCCTGCGCCACCAGGTCGTCATGCGTTCCCTGGGCGACGATGCGGCCCTGGTCCATGACGACGATGCGGTCGGCCTTCTTCACGGTGGCCAGGCGGTGGGCAACGACGATGGTGGTGCGCCCCTCGGCCAGGCGGTTCACGGCGGTCTGGACCAGCGATTCGGATTCCGCGTCCAAGGCGCTGGTCGCCTCGTCCAGCAACAGCACGGGGGCGTCACGCAGTATGGCGCGGGCGATCGCCACCCGCTGGCGCTGGCCACCAGACAGCATCACGCCGCGCTCACCAAGGGCCGTGTCATAGCCCTGTGGCAGCGCCGCGATGAAATCATGCGCATGGGCCGCCTTCGCCGCCGCGATCACCTGCGCGTCCGAGGCCTCGGGCCTGCCCAGGCGGATGTTGTCGGCAGCCGAGGCCGCGAAGATCACCGGGTCCTGCGGCACCAGCGCCATCTGTTCACGGAAGTCGGTCCGGCGCATGTCGCGCAGATCGACCCCGTCCAGTGTCACGCGCCCCTGAACCGGATCCCAGAACCGCTGGATCAGCTGGATTACCGTGGTCTTGCCGGCGCCTGACGGACCGACCAGCGCCACGGTCTCGCCGGGGCGGATGGTCAGGTCGATGCCGTCCAGCGCAGGCGCATCGGGGCGAGTCGGGAAGCGGAAGTCGACGCCCTGCAGCGCGATCTCTCCGCGCAGGGGGGCGGGCAGCTCGACGGGATGGGCAGGATCGCGCAAAGCGTCATCGGCCGACAGCAGCTCGGCCAGACGCTCGGTCGCACCGGCGGCCCGCTGCAATTCGCCCCAGATTTCCGACAGGGCCCCGGTCGAGCTGGCGACGAGAATCGCATAGATCACGAACTGCACCAGCTGTCCCGCCGTCATCACCCCCTCGCGCACGTCGCGGGCGCCGATCCACAGGACGCCGATGACGCCCGCGAAGATCAGGAAGATCACGATGGCGGTCATGATGGCGCGGGTACGGATGCGGGTCAGGGCGACGTCGAAGCTTTGTTCGGTGACGCTGTCGAAACGGGCGATGCTGCGCGCTTCATGCGTATAGGCCTGCACGGTCTGGGCGGCCAGCAGCGTCTCGGATGCGGTGCCGGACGATACGGCGATCCAGTCCTGATTGGCCCGCGACAGGGCACGCAGACGGCGGCCCAGCACGATGATCGGGATCAGGATCGCGGGCACGATCAGCAGGACCAGCGCCGTCAGCTTCAGCGAGGTCCAGGCCAGAAGCGCCATCCCCCCCGTCAGGATAAGCATGTTGCGCAGCGCGATCGACAGCGACGATCCCACGACCGATTGGATCAGCGTGGTGTCGGTGGTGATGCGCGACAGGATCTCGCCTGTCATGACGCGTTCGAAGAAGGCGGGCGACAGGGTGATCACGCGGCCATAGACGGCCTTGCGGATATCGGCCACGACCCGTTCGCCAAGCCGTGTCACGAAGAAATAGCGCGCCGCCGTGCCCACGGCCAGCAGGCCCACGATCAGCAGGGCCGCACCGAAATACTTGTCCAGCAGCCCCGCACCATCGTCGAAGTTGTCGACCACCCGGCGCACGGCCAGGGGCAGGATCAGGCTGATGCCGGAGGTGCAGGCCAGCGCCAGCAGGGCCAGCACCACCTGGATGCGATAGGGTCGGACGAAGGGCCACAATGCGCCAAGCGCCCCGACCTTCTTGCTGGTGGGACGATCCTCGGTGGTGCTTGCGCCGCGTCTCATTGCCTGTTCCTGCCTGTCTTGCGGGGGTTTCGGTCTAGGATGCATGCCCTCAAAGGACAAGCGGACGCTTCGTCATACCCTGATCGCGCCGCGGGCCAGCGCGTCTTCCAGCGCGTCGATGGCCTCGGCCAGCTTGCCGTCGATGATCTCAAGGTATTGCGTCCAATCCGACAGGCCGCGCAGATCCTCGGCCCCGTCCGAGATCCCGCGCAGCCCGATCAGCGGCAGGTCGAAATGCTGGCAGACGCGCAGGATGGCAAAGGTCTCCATATCGACCATGTCCTGCGCGATGCCCCGATAGCCCACGCCGCTGACGATGCTGGCGCCGGTGGCAAGGCTGGCCACGGGGATGCTTGGGATGCGATGTGGCAGATCGACCACGGCGGGCAGATCCAGCAGCGGCGTGCAGCCCCGCTCGAACCCCAGGGCGGATGCATCCATGTCGCGATAGGCCACCGATCCCACCTGATAGACCTGCGTCTGCGCCAGCCGCGCCGATCCCGCCGAGCCCAGGGACACGACCAGCCGCGGCCTTTCGGCCATCCCCGCGAGGGCAGCGGTCAGCTGCACGGCGGCCTCTACCGGCCCGATGCCGGTCATCAGGGGTGTGATGCGGGCCTGCAGGGCGGGGCCGTATTCGGGCCGCGCCGCCATCACGAACAGGACGGGCAGATCGGCAAGCGTATCGGGGGTGGTCATGCATCACCTGCGGCAAGGGGTTCCCTTGGGGGGTTTGCCCGCCCCCCGCCATCCGGTCAAGCGCGATGGCCCCTTGCGGGCGCAGCCGCCCCTGTGGCAGGTCTTTGACCGTCAAAAAGGGGACAAGCATGGGCAAGGTCAGCGATCTCTATCGCCAGCGCGTGGCCGAGGGCGTTCTGCGCCCCGATCCCGCACAGGAAGCCGTGCTGCCCCTGATGGACCGCGTGCTGGAGGACATGGCGCATGCCCCGGCGCAGGCACCCAAACGCTCGACCTGGCGGGCATTTCTGGGGGTGGGCAATGCGGCCCCGGCGGCGGCCTCGGTCAAGGGGCTGTATCTTTGGGGCGGCGTGGGGCGCGGGAAATCCATGCTGATGGACCTGATGGCCGAGGCCGCGGGCGACATCCCCAACCGCCGCGTGCATTTCCACGAGTTCATGCAGGAAATCCAGGCCGGGCTGGATCAGGCCCGCAAGCGCGGCGAACAGGACACCGTCCGCCCCGTCGCCATGCAGGTCGCATCGCAGGTTCGCCTGCTGTGCTTCGACGAGATGCAGATCACCGATATCGCCGATGCGATGATCGTGGGTCGCTTGTTCCAGGTGCTGTTCGAACAGGGGGTGGTCGTCGTCACCACCTCGAACCGCATCCCCGAGGATCTCTACAAGCACGGGCTGAACCGGCAGCTGTTCCTGCCCTTCATCGACCTGATCCGCGAACGCATGCAGGTCACCTGTCTGGACAGCGAGACCGACTATCGCCAGAACCGCAGCGCCGGTGGGCAGGTCTGGTTCACGCCGGCCAATGCGCAGGCGCGCGAGGCTCTGGACGCCATCTGGGCCAATCTGATCGACGGTGCCGAAGCCGCGCCCTTGCGGATCGAGGTCAAGGGCCGTCAGGTCGAACTGCCTGCCCATGCGGACCGCGTGGCACGGGCGGGCTTCTGGGACCTCTGCGGCAAGCCGCTTGGACCGGCCGACTACCTGGCCGTGGCGCGGGCGGTCGACGTGCTGCTGATCGACGGCGTGCCACGCCTCTCGGGGTCGAACTACAACGAGGCCAAGCGCTTCGTCACGCTGGTCGACGCCCTCTACGAGGCCAAGGTCCGCCTGATCGCCAGCGCCGCCGACGAACCCGAACAGCTGTACAACGAAGGCGAGGGCAGCTTCGAGTTCGAACGCACCGCCAGCCGCCTTCGCGAAATGCAGGACGCGGCCTGGGGCGCGCGCTAGGCCACGCCCAAGGTCTTGCGGCCCCGCGCCACAAGGTCGCGCAGTTCCTGGATGTCCATCTCGCCGAAGACGACCTCATCGCCGCAGATGAAGCTGGGCGTGCCGCGCAGGCCCATGTGATCGCCCAGAAGGAAGCTCATGGTGACATGGCGCTCGGGGGCTTCGCCTTGCATGTCCTCGCGCAGGCGGGCCTCGTCCAGGCCGACCTGGCGGGCGATGCGCATGACGCTGGCTTCCTCGGCCCGGCCCTTCATGGACATCAGGGCGGCGTGGAACTGCCAGTATTTGCCCTGCTGCAGGGATGCCAGCGACGCCTTGGCAGCAAATTCCGAATCCGCGCCGAAGACCGGCCATTCGCGATAGACCAGCCGCAGCTGCGGATCCTCGCGCACCAGCTGCGACATCAGGGGCAGCATCTTTCGGCAATACTGGCAGTTATAGTCGAAGAACTCGGACAGGGTGATGTTGCCCCCACCATTGCCAAGGACGGGCGCGGTCGGATCGCGCTCCAGCGATTTGCGCAGATCCTCGGGCATGGGGTTGTCACGCTCGGCGGCGGATGCGGGCAGCGCACCAAGCGCGGCGGTGGCACCAGCACTGGCCAGAATGAAACGACGGGTCAGCATGGGTTGTCCTTTCGCAAGGGGCGGGATCACATGGGGACCAGCTAACCGAAGGTTGTCGCATGCGTAAACAACGCCCTGCCCCCCAAGACGTCACGTTGACGTCAGACCTGCAGGACCCCGACCCCATCTGCCCGCTGTGCGGCCGCCCCATTCCCCCCGATGTCCCGCAAAGCCGCCATCACCTGATCCCCAAGCTGCGCGGCGGCAAGGGCGGGGAAACGGTGCTGCTGCACCACATCTGCCACAAGACCATCCACAAGACGTTCCGCGAAACCGAACTGGCCCGGAACCTGAACACCCCCGAGGCCTTGCGCGCCCATCCCGACATGGCGCGCTTTTTGGATTGGGTCGCCAAGCGCCCGCCGGGCTTTACCGGCAAGGTTCGCTAGCGCCGCGACTCCGCCCCCCCGGTCGCCGCCGCTCATCTTGCGCAAAGTGCAAGTGACACGGCATCGGATTGCGGCAGGTTTTCCCGTGTCCGACAAAGCCGTCAGTCCGCTTTTGTCCCTGATATCACCCACATTCCCAACGTTGTGAGCCTGCACGGGTCCGCAGCAAAGGGTCTGTTGCCCCAAGCCTTAACCAGCGGGATCAGGTCGTTTTCCACTGATATCTGATGCATTCGCCCGCAGTGGCATGACAGGTTCGCCACGCGGGCATGGTGCGCGACACATCGACCGGCTGACGTAAAGGCATTTGCCGATCACGGATCCATCACATCGCCGTGGTTGCCCCTGCGACACGCCCATTCGCAGGGGCCTTGAAAGCGATCTTCAATCCGCCGGATGGCAGGACTAGATCAGCCTCACAACGAGAGTTTGGAGACTATCATGAAATTCGTTACCGCAGCCGTCGCCTCCCTGATCGCAGCCGGTGCAGCCAGCGCAGGCGGCTATACCGCCCCCGTCGTTGATGCGGCACCCGTCGAAGTCGCACCCGTCGTGACCATGGACGCTTCGGACTGGAGCGGCTTCTACGCCGGTCTGCAGTACGGCCAGGGCGAAGCAACCGCATCGTTCGACGACGCAGAAGCCGACACCGATTTCGACGCCTACGGTGTGCACGGTGGCTACAACCACGATTTCGGCAAGTACGTCCTGGGTGGCGAACTTGACTACAACAAGATCGACCTGGACGACGACCAGGGCGAAGCCGACCTGACCCGCCTGCGCGCACGTGCCGGTTACGACCTGGGGCGCTTCCTGCCCTACGTCACCCTGGGCGCCGCCCACATCTCGGGCGATGACGACCTGTCGGAAACCGACGTCACCTACGGCATCGGTGCCGACTACAAGGTCACCGAAATGTTCACCGTCGGCGCCGAGTACACCAAGCAGGACTTCGACGATGTCGACGACGTCGACGGTCTGGACCTGGACACCGACATGGTGCAGGTCCGCGCGTCCTACCACTTCTGATCGGGACGGTGGCCGCCCCTGCGGCCATCACCTGACGAAAAAGCCGCCCCCAAGGGCGGCTTTTTTCATGTCGCGGCTGTGGCATCCAATTGTCTTGCCTTGAAGGCGGCATAGGTCTCCATGCCGTCCGACATCAGCCAGTCCGTGCGCCCGTTCCGCGATGTCCCGAACAGAAAGACCGCGGCCGCCGACGGGCTGTCAAACGCGATATCCTCGCGCAGGGTGAAGTTCCCGCTGCCCGATGGCACGATGCGCCCGCTTTCCATTGCCTGATCGCGCAACATCCGTGCCTTGTCGCCGAAGGATGGCGAGGACTGCAGACTGCCCGTCGATCCCGACAGAACGACGAATTCGCCATCGACCTCGGTCGCACGCGCCGCGATCCCCTTCGCCGGATGATCAATGCGGAAGGTGACGGCCTGTGTCCGAGGGGCGGGTTCGACAGGGGTGGTGGTGGCGGGTCTGCGCAGGACATCGATGCCGATGACGGGCAAGATCAGCTGGATCTCGTCCAGAAAGCTGTCCATGTCGGCGATATCGGCTTCGGGAAGGCGTTCGAAATCAGGCTGGGTCCGGTTGACGACCTTGGACTTGCGCGCTGCCTGCAGCAATCCGATCAGCTTGCCTTCCAGATAGCGGACATGCGCCTTGGTCAGGTTCATGTCCTTGCTGGTGATGGCGACGAAACGGTCCCAGAAATCCTTGTCGGGATCGCTGGCGTGGGACCTGAGCCTCGACCCGATGCTGTCGCCCTCACCGACATAGACCGAAGGCAGATCCCCCTCGTGGCTGTCGCCATGGAGGAGATAGACGCCCGTGCGATCCAGCTCCTCTCGCCGGATCGCGGCGTCCAGCCGCGTCCGAGGAGCCGAGAGCACGTGGCCGGTCCAATTGATGATCTCGGCGGTCAGGATGCCCGTCGCCGAGCCTTCCGCCAGATACAGCCGTACGGACCGGCCCTTTCCCATCAGCGCGTGAACTTCTTGTGTTTCACGCGCTTGGGTTCGACGGCATCCGGCCCAAGGCGGCGGATCTTGTCTTCCTCGTAGGCTTCGAAGTTGCCCTCGAACCATTCGACATGGGCGTCGCCCTCGAATGCCAGGATATGCGTGCACAGGCGGTCGAGGAAGAAGCGGTCGTGGCTGATGATGACCGCGCAGCCGGCGAAATCGTCCAGCGCCGCTTCCAGCGCCTGCAGCGTTTCCACATCCAGATCGTTGGTCGGTTCGTCCAGCAGCAGCACGTTGCCGCCCGATTTCAGCAGCTTGGCCATGTGGACGCGGTTGCGTTCACCGCCCGACAGCTGGCCGACCTTCTTCTGCTGGTCGCCGCCCTTGAAGTTGAAGGCGCTGGCATAGGCGCGGCTGTTCATCTGCGCGTCGCCCAGCTGGATCTGCTCGGCCCCGCCGCTGATTTCCTCCCAGACGGTGGCATTGGGGTCCAGTGCGTCGCGGGACTGGTCGACATAGGACAGATGCACCGTGTCGCCCCAGGTGATGGTGCCTTCGTCGGGCTGTTCGTTGCCGGTCAGCATGCGGAACAGCGTGGATTTGCCCGCACCGTTCGGGCCGATGACGCCGACGATGCCGCCGGGCGGCAGGGCGAAGTCCAGATTCTCGATCAGCAGCTTGTCGCCCATGGCCTTCTTCAGGCCCTCGACCTCGATCACCTTGCCGCCAAGGCGTTCGCCGTTGGGGATGATGATCTGGGCGCGGGTCAGCTTGTCACGCTCGGACTGGCCGGCCAGTTCGTTATAGGCGTTGATGCGGGCCTTGGATTTCGCCTGACGCGCCTTGGCACCGGCGCGGATCCATTCCAACTCGCGCTCCAGCACCTTCTGCTTGGACTTGTCCTCGCGGGCTTCCTGTTCAAGCCGCTTGGCCTTCTGCTCCAGCCATGCGGAATAGTTCCCCTCGTAGGGGATGCCGCGGCCGCGATCCAGTTCCAGGATCCAGCTGGTGATGTCGTCCAGGAAATAGCGGTCGTGGGTTACGGTCAGGATCGTGCCCTTGTATTCGATCAGGTGCTTCTGCAACCAGGCGATGGTTTCCGCGTCCAGGTGGTTGGTCGGTTCGTCCAGCAGCAGCATGTCGGGCGCCTCAAGCAGCAGCTTGCACAGCGCGACGCGGCGCTTTTCACCGCCGGACAGGGTGGTCACATCCGCATCGTCGGGCGGGCAGCGCAGAGCCTCCATCGCGACGTCGATCTGGCTGTCCAGATCCCACAGGTTCTCGGCGTCGATCTGGTCCTGCAGGGCGGCCATCTCCTCGGCAGTCTCGTCCGAGTAGTTCATCGCCAGCTCGTTATAGCGTTCCAGCTTGGCCTGCTTGGCCGCGACGCCCAGCATGACGTTGCCGCGCACGTCCAGGCTCTCGTCCAGCTGCGGTTCCTGCGGCAGGTAACCCACGGTCGCGCCCTTGGCGGCCCATGCCTCGCCGGTGAAATCCTTGTCCCATCCCGCCATCACGCGCAGCAGGGTCGATTTACCGGCACCGTTGACGCCGACGACGCCGATCTTGACGCCGGGAAGGAAGTTCAGACGGATGTTCTCGAAGACCTTCTTGCCGCCGGGATAGGTTTTGGACACACCGTCCATGTGATAGACGAACTGATAGGCCGCCATGGGAATTCTCCTGAAAAAGCTTTGCCCCTCCCATACGGCAAAGGGGCGGGCGGTGAAAGGTCAGCGTAGCTCGGCCATGAAGGCCTTGCCCATCGTCTGACGCAGGAAGTCGTATTGCGGTGCCAGCCGCCCGCGCAGTTCGGCCAGCAGTTCGGGCGGGGGCAAGAGGCCGCCGGGGTTGGCGAAGACCTTGTTGCCCGCGTTCTCGTACAGCATGGGTCCGATGCCCAGGTGCTCCTCGACCTGATCCAGCACGACATGGGGCTTGGCGGTGATGCGGCCGAAGGGCAGGATCAGCATGTCGGGGTAATGCGCCCGCCAACGAGGGATATAGGCCGCGTAATCGCCCCGGTCGTAAAGCGCCGGGTTGTCCAGTTCCGCCAGCCATTGCGCGACGTCTGCCGGTTCGCGGCCTTCGCGCCGCAGGTTCATGCGCAGCTGCGACACAAGGCGGTCCACCGGATCGCGCACCAGATAGACCACGCGCGCCTTGGGCAGGAATTGCGCCACGGCGGCGACGCCCTCGGGCGGTAGGGTCGAATATTCGGGGGTGAAATCCATGGGCGTCGCATGGGCGGGGGCTGGCGCGAAGACGCGCTTGTACCACTGGTTGTGGAACATCTTGCCGCCGGTGATCGCCGTCAGGTAATCCTCAAGCGCATCCGGCATGGCGACGCCGCGCGTCTTGTGGCGGTCGCGGATTTCCTGGGGCTTGTTGCGGTAATGCCAGCGGATCCAGCGCTGGTGATCCGGGACATGCAGGAAGTTGAAATACTGCACCTCCTTGAAGGGCGGTATCCAGATCTGAGGGTGCTGCCCCAGCATCTGCGCCAGCCAGCTGGTCCCTGCCTTTTGCGCGCCGATGCACAGCGCGCCGGGCTTGCGGGGCGCACCTTCGGGGTCGAAGGCGGGGCTGATGGTCATCATCGTCTGCGTCATGCCGGTCCTTCCTTGCGGCTGCGGACCGGCGCGGGGATCACAGGCGGCCCCACAGGTCGTATTCGCTGGCCTCATCCACCGTCACCGACACGATATCGCCGGGCGACAGGGCTTCAAACCCCTGATCGATGAACAGGTTGCCGTCGATTTCGGGCGCATCGGCCTTTGTGCGGCAGGTGGCGCCATCTTCATCGATGCTGTCGACGATGACCTCCAGCCGGGTGCCGACCTTGGCCTCCAGCTTGGCCGCGCTGATGGCCTGGGCCTTTTCCATGAACCGCTCAAACCGTTCCTGCTTCACGTCGGCGGGGACATGGTCGGGCAGGTCGTTGGCCCGCGCGCCGGCGACGTTCTCGTACTGGAAGGCCCCCACGCGGTCCAGCTGCGCCTCGTCCAGCCAGTCCAGCAGGGTCTGGAACTCGGCATCGGTCTCGCCCGGGTAGCCGACGATGAAGGTCGAGCGCAGGGTGATCTCGGGGCAGATGGCACGCCAGGCGGCGATCTCATCCAGGGTCTTTGCGCCCGCGGCGGGGCGGGCCATGCGCTTCAGGACGTCCGGATGGGCGTGCTGGAAGGGGATGTCCATGTAAGGCAGAATCAATCCATCTGCCATCAGCGGGATCAGGTCGCGCACATGCGGATAGGGATAGACGTAGTGCAGCCGCACCCAGGCCCCAAGCGACCCCAGATCGCGGGCCAGATCGGTGATATGGGCGCGATGCCCGCGCTCGGTGTCATGCCTGCGGTCAAGGCCATAGGCGCTGGTGTCCTGGCTGATGACCAGCAGTTCCTTGACCCCCGCCTCGACCAGCTTCTCGGCCTCGCGCACCACGGCATGGGCGGGGCGGCTGACAAGGCGGCCGCGCATGTCGGGGATGATGCAGAACTTGCATTTGTGGTTACAGCCTTCCGAGATCTTCAGATAGCTGTAGTGGCGCGGCGTCAGGCTGACTCCGCTGGCGGGCAGCAGGTCGATGAAGGGATCGGGCTGCGGCGGCACGGCCTTGTGGACGGCATCCAAGACCAGTTCGTATTGATGCGGCCCCGTTACGGCCAGCACCTTGGGATGGGCGCCGGTGATGTATTCGGGCTCGGCCCCCAGACAGCCGGTGACGATCACGCGACCGTTTTCGGTCAGCGCCTCGCCGATGGCATCCAGGCTTTCGGCCTTGGCGCTGTCCAGAAAGCCGCAGGTGTTCACGATGACCGCATCCGCGCCCTGGTAATCGGCACTGATGGCGTAACCCTCGGCCCGCAGGCGGGTCAGGATGCGTTCGCTGTCGACCAGCGCCTTGGGGCAGCCGAGGCTGACCATGCCGATGGTCGGCTGTCCGTCGCGCCTGTCATTGGGAATGCGGGCACGGGCAAGGTCGGGGCGAAGATCGGGCGGATTTGTCTGCATCGGCAGCGTATAGGCGATTCGAGGTCGCGGGAAAAGACGTCCCGTGCGTCGCGCCGCCTGCAACTTTCCGGCCCTTGGCGCGTGTCTTGGGGCATCACCTCAGCCGATCAGGGGACCGACCGATGCCATGCGACCTTTCCCGCCCCAGCCTTCTTGCCGCCGCGTTGCTGGCCTTGACCGCCGCCCCCGCCCTGGCCGAGCGGATCACCAGCCGCGATGATTTCGTGCGCACCGTCGATCAGCGTCGCCTGACGACACTGGGGGTGGCGCTGGTCGTCACCCCCGACGGGCGCATCGGTGGCAGCGCCTTCGGTTCGGATGTCACCGGCGACTGGACGTGGGACAAGGGCTGGTTCTGCCGGACGCTGGCCTGGGGCAGCCGCAGCTGGCCGCGCAACTGCCAGCTGGTCGAGCGGACGGGCGACGGGTTGCGCTTCACCTCGGACAAGGGGGCGGGCGACACGGCCACGCTGCGCATCAGATAGGCGCTTCGCCGGAACGTGATTTCCCTTGGCCCCCGCGCCGCGCAAGATAGGCGCATGAAGATCGCACCCGCCCTGATTGCCCTGACGACCCTGCTGATGCCGATGGCCGCCCATGCCGAGATCAAGCATCGGGGGCAGTTCATCGATGTGGTCAACGACCGTGGCGGCAACGTGCTGCAGATGGTCCAGACCCGCCAGCAGCTGGATGCCAGCGGCAAGACCATCCGCATCCGCGGCTATTGCCGGTCGGCCTGCACCATGCTGACGACGCTGCCGCGCGCCTGCCTTGGGCCGGGTGCCACGATCGGCTTTCACGCGCCCCGCATCCAGGGCACGCAGATCATTCCGCCCTATGTCGATCAGATCATGGGGAATTTCTATCGCAACGGCATCCGCGAACGGTGGTTCGCTGGCTGGAACCGGTCGATGGAAATGCAGAAGATCAGCGCGCAGGACTATGTCCGGCTGGATCCGCAGGCGCGCATCTGCGACAGCCTGCGGAATAAGTGACGGGCGTCATTCGCGCAGACGCCAGCCCGTGGCGAAGATCCAGCGGATGACGGCCAGGCAGACGACCACCATCGCCGCCACCGCGATCAGCGAGGCCCCCACCGGCACGTCGGCCAGCCCGAAGAAGGCCCAACGGAACCCCGAGATCAGGTAGAGAACCGGGTTCAGCTTGGCCACGGCCCCCCAGAAGGGCGGCAGCATGCTGGCCGAGTAGAAGGCCCCGCCCAAAAAGACCAGCGGCATGATGACCATCATCGGCACGATCTGCAGCTGCTCGAAGCTTTTTGCCCACAGCCCGATGATGAAGCCCAGCAGGCTGAAGCCCACCGCGCTGAGCAGCAGGAAGGCGATCATCCAGAACGGGTGCAGGATGTGGACGCCCACGAAGGCGAAGCTGGTCAGCAGGATCACCAGCGCGATCAGGATGGCCTTGGTTGCGGCGGCGCCCACGAAGCCCAAAGTGACCTCGATCCAGCCCACGGGCGAGACCAGGTATTCATAGATCGTGCCGCTGAACTTCGGGAAATAGATGCCGAAGCTGGCGTTGCTGACGGCCTGCTGAAGCACCGTCAGCATCATCAGGCCGGGCACGATGAAGGCGCCGTAGGGGACGCCCTCGACCGATTGGATGCGCCCGCCGATGGCCGCGCCGAAGACCACGAAATAGAGGACCGTCGAGACCACCGGCGATGCCAGCGACTGCCAGATGGTGCGGAAGAAGCGGGTCATCTCGTGGTGATAGATGGACCAGACGCCGTGCCAGTTGACCATGTTCATGCCGCATTCTCCGATTCGTCGACCAGCGAGATGAAGACCTCTTCCAGGCTGGATTGTCGCGTGGACACGTCGCGCACGGTGATGTCGCGCGCCGCCAGTTCCCCCAGCAGCCGGGCGATGCCGGTGCGTTCGGCCCGTGTGTCATAGTCGAAGGCCAGTTGGCGGCCATCCTCGGACAGGGTCAGGTTCGGGTCGGCCATGTCGGCGGGGATGCCGGACAGGGGGGCGTCCAGCTCGATGGTCAGGGTCTTGCGGCCGAACTCGCCCATTAGCTGGGCGGTCGGCTTGACCAGCAGCAGCTGACCCTTGGCGATGACGCCGACGCGGTCGGCCATCTCCTCGGCCTCTTCCAGGTAGTGGGTGGTCAGGATGATGGTCACGCCCTCGCGGCGCAGATCGCCCACCACCTCCCACATCTCGCGCCGCAGGGCGACGTCGACGCCGGCGGTCGGTTCGTCAAGGAACAGCACCTTGGGATTGTGCGACAGCGCCTTGGCGATCAGCACGCGGCGCTTCATCCCGCCCGAGAGCTCACGCGTGGCCGCGTCCCGCTTGTCCCAGAGCGACAGCGCCCGCAGGATGCGTTCCAGATAGGCGTCGTCGGGGGGCATGCCGTAAAGGCGGCGGGTGAAACGGACGCAGTTTATGACCTTCTCGAAAGGCTCCAGCGCGATTTCCTGCGGCACCAGGCCGATCATCTTGCGGGCGGCGCGCCAATCCTTGCGGATGTCATGGCCGCCGACACGGACGGTGCCGCCGGTCGGAACGACCAGCCCGCAGATGATCGAGATCAGCGTCGTCTTGCCCGCGCCGTTCGGCCCCAGAAGGGCGATGATCTCGCCCTCCTTGATGGACAGGGACACGTCGTCCAGCGCCTTGGTGCCACTGTCATATTGCTTCGACAGATGGTCGATTTCTATGATCGCGCTCATGCGCCATTCTCCAATTTTGTGCAGACGGGTCGCATGGGCCCGCGCCGCAGATAGGCATTCGGGGGCCGTTTTGCCAGAGCGGCCGGGGAACGAGGTAGTCCAAGGGGCGCTTCCGGACCGACGGGCGGCTTGCAGGCGGGCCGCAGCGCGTCCACTGTCGGGGCCTGTCAGGCAAGGATCGCGCAGATGTTTCCCATCAGGGACCACAACCCCTCATCGGTTCGGCCGATCGTCACCTGGACCCTGATCGCGATCAACATCGCGATGTATCTGCTGACCCTGCCCGTCATGCCCGGCGGGCGGCTCATCTGGGTCTATCTGGCGCTCTACCCGGTCGCGGTCGTCCACCTGGAGCTGGTCTATGGGCTGTTGACACATATGTTCCTGCATGCGGGCTTCATGCATCTGGCGGGCAACATGCTGTTCCTGTGGATCTTCGGCGACAACCTTGAAGAACAGATGGGCCGCCTGCGGTTCATGGGGTTCTATCTGCTGGCGGGGCTGGCGGCGGCGTTCGCGCAGATCCTGGCGGCGCCGATGTCGGATGTGCCGATGGTCGGAGCCTCGGGGGCGATTGCCGGGGTGCTGGGGGGATACCTGCTGATGTTTCCGCGGGCGCGGGTCGACATCCTTGTGATCTTCGTGATCTTCTTCAAGGTCTTCACGCTGCCCGCATGGGTGATGCTGGGGCTGTGGTTCGCCATGCAGATCCTGTGCGGCTTCACCGTGGACGGCGCGGGCGGGGGCGTCGCCTATTGGGCGCATGCGGGGGGCTTTGTGGCGGGCGTGGTGCTGACGCTGCCGCTGTTCATCCGGCGCGGCGGTTCGGCCTTCTGGGCGCGGACCCATGGCCAGCCGCCCCATCCGCAGGCGCATTACACTCGCATCCCCCGCGTCACGCGCCGCTGAGCAGATGCGCCCGACGCCCCCCATCGAGGGGGCCGTCAGCCGCCAGAGCCTGACGGCTCTGATCCCTTCACCTGCATGCGGCCCAAGCTCATGTGGCGCTTGCGACCGAAACCTGGCTGGCGCTGGACGTCGAAGCCCGCCTGCGTCAGCGCACGCCGCACATGGCCCGCCGCGGTATAGGTGGCGAAGCTGCCGCCCGAGGCCGTGTGCCGCCCGACCTGCGCCATGATTGCATCATCCCACATCTGCGGGTTCTTGGCAGGCGAGAAGCCGTCCAGAAACCACGCATCGGCGCGGCCCGACCACGCCGGCAGGGTTTCGGCCACATCGCCCAAGATGACTCGGACCGTCACCTGCCCGACCGTGAATTCCGGCTGCCCCCATCCTGCACGCAGCTGCGCGGCAAGATCTGCCAGTTCAGGAAAGGCGGAGTGGGCCTGTTTCAGCTGGGCCGCGCCCATCGGATAGGCCTCGAAGCTGGTCATGCGGATGGGCTGCGTCGCGATCTGGGCCAGCGCCAGCAGGTTCAGCCCCGTGCCGAAGCCGAGTTCGGCCACATGGAAGCCCGGCACCAGCCGCGCGGGCAGGTCGTTGCCCGACAGAAAGACGTGGCGCGTTTCGGCAAGCCCCCCTGCCAAACTGAAATAGGGGTCGTCGAACCGGGTCGAGACGGGGATGCCGCCGTCCTTCCAGTCCAGCTGCGGGTCGCCTTCGGGCGTCTGGTGGTCTAGGTCGTTCATGAAGGCAGCTTTCGGGAAAGGGCAGCGATTTGGCAAGGGACAGCGTGATTGAGGTGGCCGGGGCAGGCATCTTCGGCCTTGCCGTCGCATGGGAGATGACGCGCCGGGGCGCAAGCGTCCGGGTTCACGAACGCGACCGGGTGGGTGCCGGCCCGTCCGGCGGGCAGATCGGGGCATTGGCCCCCCATGCGCCCGACGGCTGGAACGCCAAGAAGGCGATGCAGCTGGACAGCCTGCTGGCCGCCCCCGGTTTCTGGGCCGAGGTCGAGGATGTCTCGGGGCTGCCGACGGGCTATGGCCGCACGGGCCGCCTGCAGCCCGTGCCCGATCAGACGACCGCCGACCGCCTGCAGGACCGCATCAGGGGGGCACAGCAGAACTGGCCTGCCGATCTGGGGATGTTCCTGACGCAAGCCCCCGATGCCGAGATCATCCCCGACAGCCCCAGTGGCCTCTGGCTGATGGACCGCATGACCGCCCGCATCCACCCCCGCGCCGCGCTGACAGCCCTTGCCGCCGCCATCACCGCGCGGGGCGGAGAGATTTTGACGGGCCAGCCTGCGCCCGAGGATGCGCCTCAGATGGTCTGGGCCACCGGCACCGCGGGGCTGCACGATCTGAACGAGGCGCTTCGGCGCAAGATCGGCCAAGGCGTCAAGGGCCAGTCCGCCAGCCTTGATCACGCAGCCCCCGACAGCCCGCAGGTCTTTGACAACGGCATCTATGTGACGCCGCATTTCGACGGGACGGTGGCGGTGGGGTCGACCTCCGAGAACAGTTTCGACCACGACGGCACCGATCACCAGATCGACGATCTTCTGATCCGCGCCCGTGCAATGTGCCCCGTGCTGGCCGATGCGCCGATGCTGGAACGATGGGCGGGCATCCGCCCCCGCGCCCGCAGCCGTGCGCCCGTCCTTGCCCCCTGGCCCGACCGCCCCGGCCATCTGATCGTGAACGGCGGCTTCAAGATCGGCTTCGGCATGGCCCCCGTCATCGCCCGCATGGCAGCCGACGTGGTGCTGGACGGGCGGACCGACCTGCCCGATCTGGTCGCCCTGCCCTGAGCCTTGCGCCCCCATCTCCGCCACGCCACACTGCCCGAAACACCCGGAGCCGCGCATGACCACCCAGCTTGATCACGCCTTCATTGCCATCGATGCCGCCAATGCCCAGGACCCCAAGCTGGAAGACGGCACCCCCGCCAACCTGCTTTACGGTCAGCGCATGACGGCGGAACAGCAGCGCCTGTTCCCCAATGCCGACGATGTGCTGCGCATCGCCTGTCGCGGCCAGCATATCGAACGCTGGACCCTGCCGCGCAGCAGCTATCCGATGGGGCGGCCCGGATACCTGAAATGGCGTCAGGAACAGGGGCGGCGCCATGCCGAACGCATCGCGGGGATCATGGCCGATGCGGGCTACGGCGAGGATGACATCGACCGTGCCCGCAAGATGCTGACCAAGCAGGGCATCAAGCGCGACCCGCAGGTGCAGGCACTGGAGGACGTGATCTGCTTTACCTTCATTCGCTGGTATCTGGGCGACTTCATGGCCGAGCAGCCCGATGAGAAGATGCCCCGCATCATCGAGAAGACCGCCCGAAAGATGTCCGCCGAGGCGCGCGCCCGCGCCTTGCGGGAATTCCAGATGCCCCCGGCCTTCGCCGATCTGTTCCGCCAGGCGGATGCGGCACGGACCCTGTCGCGCACTGTCATCGTCTCCCACGGCCAGCCCGGCGACCCCGCCCCCCAACAGCAGGCGATCGAGGATCTGGCGGCCGCCGTCGCCCCCCATCTGCCCGGCCTGCAGGTGATGGGCGCGACCCTTGCCATGCCCGAGGCGCTGGCCAAGACCGCCACCAGCGATTGCGTCATCTATCCGATGTTCATGGCCGAGGGCTGGTTCACCGGAATCGAGCTGCCCCGCCGCCTGACCGCCGCCGGTGCCCCCGGTGCCCATATCATGCGCCCTTTCGGCACCGATCCCGGCCTGCCCGCGCTGATCGTCGAAAAGGTGGCGCAGGCTGCGACGGCGCAGGGTTGGGACCTTGCCGAGACGACGCTGCTGCTGTCGGCGCATGGGTCGCAACGCTCTCAGGCCAGCTTTGACATCACCAATGCGCTGGCCAATACGCTGGCCCCGCATTTCGCCCGCGTGGTGACAGGCTTCGTCGAACAGGAGCCCTTCATCGCCGATGCCGCCCGTGGCCTGGACCGTGCCGTCAGCCTGCCGCTGTTCGCGCTGCGGGCCGAGCATGTGACCCAAGACCTGCCGCAGGCGCTGGATCAGGCGGGCTTCGACGGTCCGCGGCTGGATCCCATCGGGTTGTCACCGGAAACGCCCGCGATGATCGCGCAATCCATCGCCAAGGAAATTTCAAGCTTGAAATAAAAACGGACCCATGCCAGCCTTCCCCAAGTGGGAGGCATCCGATGAAGATCCTGTGTCTGGGCGGCGGGCCTGCGGGCCTGTACTTCGCGATCTCGATGAAGCTGCGCGACCCGTCGCATGATGTGACGGTGTTGGAACGCAACCGCGCCAATGATACCTTCGGGTGGGGCGTTGTCCTGTCGGATGATGCGCTGGCCCGGATGGAAAGGAACGACCCGCCATCCACCAAGGCGATCCGCGACAACTTCATCTATTGGGACGACATCGCCGTCATCCGCGACGGACAGCGCGACGTCTCTGGCGGCCACGGCTTTGCGGGCATCGGACGCAAGATGCTGCTGACCCTGCTGCAGGACCGGGCACGAGAGCTGGGCGTCACCATGCAGTTCCAAACCGAGTTCGGCCCCGCCGAAAGCTATCGCCGCGATTACGACCTGGTGGTGGCCGCCGACGGGCTGAACAGCCGGGTGCGGGCGGAATATGTTCAGACCTTCCGCCCCAACATCGACATGCGCCTGTGCAAGTTCATTTGGCTGGGCACGCATCAGAAATTCGACGACGCCTTCACCTTCATCTTCGAGAAGACGCCGCATGGCTGGATGTGGGCGCATGTCTATTCCTTCGACGCGGACACCGCGACCTTCATCGTCGAATGCAGCCAGGACACATGGGACGGCTTCGGTTTCGAAGCCATGACCAAGGAAGACATCGTCGAGACCTGCCGCGCGGTCTTTGCCGACCATCTGGGCGGTCACAAGCTGATGTCGAATGCCGAACATCTGCGCGGCTCGGCGGTGTGGATGAACTTTCCCCGTGTCATCTGCGACCGCTGGTATCATGAAAACGTGGTGCTGATGGGGGATGCGGCGGCGACGGGGCATTTCTCGATCGGGTCGGGGACGCGGCTGGCCCTGGACAGCGCCATCGCGCTGGCCGATTACCTGCACAGCGAAGCGACCTTGGAAGCCGCCTTCCAACGCTATCAGGACGAACGCCGGGTCGAGGTGCTGCGCCTGCAATCCGCCGCCCGCAACAGCCTGGAATGGTTCGAGGAGGTCGAGCGCTACTTCGACCTGCACTCGATCCAGTTCACCTATTCCCTGCTGACCCGCAGCCAGCGCATCAGCCACGAAAACCTGCGCCTGCGCGACCCTGATTGGGTCCGCCGGGCCGAGGATTGGTTTCAGCAGCAGGCCGGTGGCCAGCCCGGCCGCGCGCCGATCTTCGCCCCCTTCCGCCTGCGCGACATGGAACTGAAGAACCGCATCGTCGTGTCCCCCATGGCGCAATACAAGGCGCAGGACGGCTACCCGACCGACTGGCACCTGGTCCATTACGGCGAACGCGCCAAGGGCGGCGCGGGGCTGGTCTATACCGAGATGACCTGCATCAGCGCCGATGGCCGCATCACGCCGGGCTGTCCCGGCCTCTATGCACCCGAACATCAGGCGGCCTGGACCCGCATCGTCGATTTCGTGCACCGCGAAACCGAGGCGAAGATCTGCTGTCAGATCGGTCACGCCGGTCGCAAGGGCAGCACGCGCATCGGGTGGGAAGGCATGGACAAGCCTTTGGACAGCGGCAACTGGCCGCTGATCTCGGCCTCGGCACTGCCTTGGTCCGACGGCAATGCCACACCGCGCGAAATGACGCAGCATGACATGGACGTCGTGCGCGGACAGTTCGTGGGTGCGACCCATATGGCCGATGCGGCGGGCTTCGACATGATCGAACTGCACGCGGCCCATGGCTATCTGGTCAGCAGCTTCCTGTCCCCGGTGTCGAACCGGCGCAGCGACGACTATGGCGGCAGCCTGGAAAACCGCCTGCGCTGGCCCTTGCAGGTGCTGACCGCGATGCGCGCCGCATGGCCGCAGGACAAGCCGCTGGCGGTGCGCATCTCGGCCACGGATTGGACCGATGACGGCATCACCCCGGAGGAGGCCGTGGCCATCGCCCGCGCCTTCCATGACGCGGGGGCCGATATCATCGACGTGTCGGCAGGGCAGACCACGCCGGACGCGAAGCCCGTCTATGGCCGGATGTTCCAGACGCCGTTTTCCGACCGCATCCGCAACCAGGCGGGCATCGCCACCATGGCCGTCGGCAATATCACCGAGGCCGATCAGGCGAACTCGATCCTGATGGCGGGGCGGGCCGATCTGGTCTGCCTGGCGCGCCCGCATCTGGCTGATCCCTATTGGACGCTGCATGCGGCGACGGCGCTTGGCGACACGGGCACCGCATGGCCCCTGCCCTATCTGGCAGGCGCAGACCAGGCCCGCCGCCTTGCCCAGAAACAATCCGAGGAGATCCGCGCATGAGCACCGTCCTGATCACCGGCGGCGGCAGCGGCACGGGCGCCGACATGGCCCGCGCCTTCGCCGAACGCGGCCATGACGTCGTCATCACCGGCCGCGACCGGGCGAAACTGGACCGGGTCGCGGGGGGCCGCATCCGCGCCGTCGCGGGCGATGTCAGCGACCCCGACCAGGTGGCCGAGGTCTTTGCCGCCGCCGGTCCCTGCCAGATCGTCATCGCCAATGCGGGCATCGCCGAGGCCGCGCCCTTCGGCAAGGTCAGCATGGATCACTGGAACCGGATCATCGCGGTCAACCTGACGGGCGTCTTCCTGACCTTTCAGCAGGGTCTGGCGCAGATGGGTCCGGGCGGGCGGCTGATTGCCATCTGTTCCATCGCGGGACTGCGCGGGGCCGCCTATGCCGCGCCCTATGCCGCCAGCAAGCATGGGGTGATGGGGCTGGTGCGGTCCCTGGCCCAAGAGGTCGCCAAGAAAGACATCACCGTCAACGCCGTCTGCCCCGGATATCTGGACACCGAGATGACGCAGCGCAGCATCGAGAACGTCATGGCCAAGACCGGGCGCGACCGCGCGGCGGCCATCGCGGGCATCGCGGGACGCAACCCGCAGGGCAAGCTGATCCCGCCCTCCGACGTGACCGCGGCGGCCTTGTGGCTGGCGCTGGAGGGATCGGGCGCGATGAACGGCCAGGCCATCACCATCGACGGCGGCGAAGGCCCATGAGCGATCTGTCCAAGCAGCGCCTGAAGACCTGGATCCGCATGCTGGCGGTCACGCGCGGGGCGGAAAACCGGCTGCGCGATTACCTGCGGCGCGAACATGCCACGACCCTGCCGCGTTTCGACGTGATGGCGGCACTGTGGCGCTGCCGCGACGGGGTCACGATGTCGGAACTGTCGCGGATGCTGCTGGTCTCGAACGGGAACGCGACGGCGGTGGTCGACCGGCTGGAGGCCGACGGCATGGCCCGACGCGAGGCCGAGGATGGCGACCGCCGCCGAATCCGCGTCCGCCTGACCCCCGAGGGCCTGGCAGCCTTTGAAACCATGGCCAAGGGCCACGAGGCCGAGGTCGATGCCATTCTGGCCAATCTGGATCAGGCCGATCTGGACAGCATGCGCGCGATCCTGTCCCGCGCCGGAGGAACCCCATGACCCCCGTGACGATGGCCGACCGCAGCCCGCGGCATTTCCTGTGGCAGGTGACCGACCGCATCGGCGTGATCCGCCTGAACCGCCCCGAGCGGAAGAACCCGCTGACCTTCGACAGCTATGCCGAACTGGCTGCCCATTTCCGCGACCTGGCCCATGCAGACGACGTGGACGTCGTGGTGATCGCCAGCAATGGTGGCAATTTCTGTTCGGGCGGCGATGTGCACGAGATCATCGGCCCGCTGGTCGGCATGGAGATGCCGCAGCTGTTGGCCTTTACCCGCATGACCGGCGAGTTGGTCAAGGCGATGATCCATTGCAACAAGCCCGTCATCGCCGCCGTCGAGGGGATCTGCGTGGGCGCAGGTGCCATCATGGCGATGGCATCGGACCTGCGGCTGGCCGCGCCCTCGGCCAAGGCGGCCTTCCTGTTCACCAAGGTCGGGCTGGCCGGCTGCGACATGGGCGCCTGCGCGATGCTGCCCCGCATCGTGGGCCAGGGGCGGGCGGCGGAACTGCTCTATACCGGCCGCGTCCTGCGCGCCGAGGAAGGCGAACGTTGGGGGTTCTGGAACAGCCTGCACGATGATGTGGAAAGCGCGGCGATGGGCTTGGCGCGGCAGATCGCCCTCGGGCCGGTCTGGGCGCATGGCATCACCAAGACCCAGCTGAACCAGGAATGGAACATGGGTCTGGACCAGGCGATCGAAGCCGAGGCGCAGGCACAGGCCATCTGCATGAAGACCCGCGATTTCGAGCGCGCCTATCACGCCTTCGTCGCCAAGGAGACGCCGGTGTTCGAAGGAAACTGACAGCCCGGGGGCGCTTCGCCCCCCGGACCCCCGAGGGTATTTGGGACAACAGAGAAGATGGATCGCAGCTTTCTGGACTGGCCGTTTTTCGAGGATCGCCACCGTGTGCTGGCGGCAGAGCTTGAGGCATGGTGCAACGCGCATCTGCCCGTCGATCACGACGACGTGGATGCCGCCTGTCGCGGGTTGGTCGCGGAATTGGGGCGGGGCGGCTGGCTGCGCCATTCGGGTGGTGACGCACTGGACATCCGGGCGCTGTGCATCATCCGCGAGACCTTGGCGCGTCATGACGGGCTGGCGGATTTCGCCTTTGCCATGCAGGGGCTGGGCATGGGGGCCGTTACGCTGTTTGGTAATGGCAGGCAACGGGCGTGGCTGGACCGGACGCGGGCGGGTGACGCCATTTCGGCATTTGCGCTGACCGAACCGGGATCGGGGTCGGACGTGGCGCGGACCGCCACCACGGCGCGGCGCGAGGGCGATGGCTGGGTGTTGGAGGGCGAGAAGACCTATATCTCGAACGGGGGGATCGCGGATCTTTACGTCATCATCGCGCGGACCGGCGAAGGCGATGGGGCGCGCGGATTGTCGGCCTTTCTGCTGCCCGCCGACACGCCGGGGCTGGAGGTCGTCAGCCGGATCGAGGTGATGGCGCCTCATCCGCTGGCGCATCTGCGTTTGACGCAGGTTCGGCTGCCCGGCGATGCGATGATCGGCCAGGCGGGACAAGGGTTCCGCATCGCCATGACCGTTCTGGACCATTTCCGTCCGACCGTCGGCGCCGCCGCCTTGGGCTTTGCCCGCCGTGCGCTGGACGAATCGCTGGCCCGCGTCCGCGAACGCCAACTGTTCGGTGCGCCGATGTCGGATCTGCAGATGGTCCAAGGGCATCTGGCCGATATGGCGCTGAAGATCGATGCCGCCGCCCTGCTGGTCTATCGCGCCGCATGGGCCAAGGATCAGGGTGCAGCCCGCATCACGCGCGAAGCCGCCATGGCCAAGCTTTATGCGACCGAGGCCGCCCAGCAGGTCATCGATCAGGCCGTGCAGCTGTTCGGCGGCGACGGCGTGCGGGTCGGCATGCCGGTCGAGAGCCTCTATCGCGAAATCCGTGCCTTGCGCATCTATGAAGGGGCCAGCGACGTGCAGAAGCTGATCATCGCCCGCAGCGTGTTGGAGGCTCCATGATCTATTCCCGCACCATCGCCATCGAGTTCTGCCACTGCGATCCGGCGGGCATCGTCTTCTACCCCCGCTATGCGGAAATGGTGAACCACATGGTCGAGAACTTCTTTCTTGAGGTGGTCGGCCATGGCTTCGGCCCGATGATGGCGGCGGGACAGGGCATGCCGACGGTCAGCCTGCAGATGGATTTCAAGAAGCCCTCCCGCCTTGGGGACCGCATCCGGTGGGATCTGCAGGTCGTCCATCTGGGCACCAGCAGTGCCCGTTTCCTGATCCGCGCCGAAGACCGGCTGGAGGCGCGCAGCACCGTCGTCTGGATGGCGCGCGATTTCACCCCGTCGCCCTGGCCCGGTGAATTCCGCACCACGCTGGAGACCTATCATGCATGAACCGCTGCATCCCGCGCATTGGAAGCGCGCCGTCGGATATGCCAATGGCATCATGGCCCGCGGGCGGACGATCTATACCGGCGGGCTGGTGGGTTGGGATGCCGATCAGCAGTTCCGAACCGATGATTTTGCGGGCCAAGTCCGGCAGGTGCTTGAAAACATCGTCGCGGTTTTGGCCGAAGGCGGCGCGGGGCCCGAACACCTGGTGCGCCTGACCTGGTACGTCACCGACAAGCATGAATACCTGGGCGCCCTGCGCGAGGTCGGCGCCGCCTATCGCGACGTCATCGGCCGCCACTATCCGGCCATGGCGCTGGTCCAGGTCGTGGCCCTGGTCGAGGATCGCGCCAAGGTCGAGATCGAGGCCACCGCCGTCATTCCGGACTGAAACCTGGGGGATCACCATGCCAGCATTGGGACCAAGCGGACATCAGGACAGCTTCACGCGCGACCACCTGCCGCCCGCCGCGGCCTGGCCCGTGATCGACCTGTCGGGATACGATTATCCCGACTGGCTGAACGTCGGGGCCGAACTGACCGACCGCATGGTCGAACGCGGCTTTGGCGACCGGATCGCACTGGTCGGTAACGGGCGGGCGCGCACCTACAAGGAGCTGTCGGACTGGACCAACCGCCTGGCCCATGCGCTGGTCGGCGACTACGGCGTCAGGCCCGGCAACCGCGTGCTGATCCGGTCGGCCAACAACCCCGCGATGGTCGCCTGTTGGCTGGCCGCGACCAAGGCGGGCGCGGTGGTGGTGAACACCATGCCCATGCTGCGCGCCAAGGAGTTGGGCCAGATCGTCGACAAGGCGCAGGTGGAATTCGCACTGTGCGACACCCGCCTGATGGAGGAGCTGGTCACGACCGCCAAGGCCTCATCCGTGCTGAACACGGTGATCGGCTTCGACGGCACTGCCAATCACGACGCCGAACTGGACCGTGCGGCCCTGACCAAGCCGGTGCGTTTCGACGCCGTCCGCACGGGCCGCGACGACGTGGCGCTGCTGGGCATGACCTCGGGGTCGACGGGCGAACCCAAGGCCACCATGCATTTCCACCGCGACCTGCTGATCATCGCCGATGGTTACGCGCGCGAGGTTCTGGGCGTCACCCCCGACGACATCTTCGTGGGCAGCCCGCCCCTGGCCTTCACCTTCGGCCTGGGCGGTCTGGCGGTGTTTCCGCTGCGCTTCGGGGCCAGCGCGGTGCTGCTGGAAAACGCCTCGCCGCCGAACATGGTCCAGATCATCCAGGATCACCGCGCCACCATCTGCTTCACCGCGCCGACCGCCTATCGGGTCATGCTGCGGGCAATGGATCAGGGGGCCGATCTGTCCAGCCTGCGCGTCGCCGTCAGCGCGGGCGAGACCCTGCCTGCCCCCGTCTGGCAGGATTGGCACGACCGCACCGGCAAGCCCATGCTGGACGGCATCGGCGCGACCGAGATGCTGCACATCTTCCTGACCAACCGCCTGGACGACAGCCATCCCGGCTGCACGGGCCGCCCCGTCCAAGGCTATCGCGCCCGCATCATCGGCGATGACGGCGCCGAGGTTCCGCGGGGCGAGATGGGCCGCCTGGCCGTCATCGGCCCGACCGGCTGTCGATACCTGGACGACCCGCGGCAGGGCGACTATGTGCTGGACGGCTGGAACCTGACGGGCGACACCTTCTGGCAGGATGACGACGGGCGCTTTCATTTCGCCGCGCGCTGCGACGACATCATCGTCTCGGCGGGCTACAACATCGCCGGTCCCGATGTCGAAGCGGCGCTGCTGTCCCACCCCGACGTGTCCGAATGTGCGGTGATCGGCATTCCCGACCCCGATCGCGGCCAGATCGTGCAGGCCCACGTGGTGCTGAGCCAAGGCGTCGCCGCCGATCAGGCCACGGTCGAACGGTTGCAGCGCCACGTCAAGGACAGCATCGCCCCCTTCAAATACCCGCGCAGCGTGGTTTTCTGCGACGCGCTGCCCAAGACCCAGACCGGCAAGATCCAACGATTCAGGCTGAAGCAATGACCTATGATCCCGCGTCCGACGGCGCACGCATGTCCTTTGACGGGCGCATGTCCTATGGAGACTATCTGGGGTTGGACGACATCCTCTCTGCCCAGCATCCGCGTTCGGACGCCCATGACGAGATGCTGTTCATCATCCAGCACCAGACCAGCGAGCTTTGGATGAAGCTGGCCCTGCATGAAATGTCCGCCGCCCGTGCCAGCATCGCTGCGGGCGACCTGCGTCCCGCCTTCAAGATGCTGTCGCGCGTGTCGCGGATCATGGAACAGCTGAACAGCGCGTGGGACGTGCTGCGCACCATGACGCCCAGTGAATACACCGAATTCCGCCCCTCGCTGGTGGAAAGCAGCGGCTTTCAGTCCTTCCAGTACCGGATGATCGAATTCGTGGCCGGGAACCGCAACATGGCGATGATCGGCCCGCATGAACACCGCCCCGAACTGGCGCAGGCGCTGCGCGCCGAGGCCGCGCAACCCTCGCTTTACGATCACGTGCTGGACCGGCTGCGCGCGGCGGGCTTCGACGTCGCCGCACGCAGCGAACTGGACCGCCCCCATCAGCCCGACCCCGCCGCCCGCGCCGCATGGGCGCAGGTCTATCGCGACCCGGGCCGCTACTGGGAGCTTTACGAGCTGGCCGAGAAACTGGTCGATTTCGAGGATTACTTCCGCCGCTGGCGTTTCAACCATGTCACCACGGTCGAACGGGTCATCGGCTTCAAGCGCGGATCGGGGGGCACATCGGGCGTCAGCTATCTGCGGCGGATGCTGGACGTGGTGCTTTATCCCGACCTGTGGGAATTGCGGACCGAGCTTTAGTCCCGCCCGTAATAGGCATAGCTGCCCACCACCGAAAACCCCAGGGCCTCATAGGTCGCCTGCGCCACCGCGTTGGCGCGGCTGACCGCCAACCCGATGCGGGTCGCGCCCTGTTCCGCGGCCCAGAAGGCCGCCTGCCGCATCATCCAGCCGGCAAGGCCCTTGCGGCGGAAGGGGGGCAGAACCTCGACCCCGTGGACCATGGCCACCGACCCATGCGCCGCCACGAAGGCGCTGCCCGCCGCGCGGTCCTGGATGCGGCCCAAGATGGCGGCCTTGGGCTGGGCCACGCGGTCCATGACCGCCTGCCGCGCCGGATTGATATTGCCCGCCCCCCAGATCTGCCGCTGGATCGCCATGGGCGGCCAGAGCGCGAAAGTGGTGACAGGTGGCAGCGCACGGTCGGTCAGGGATGCCATGGGGGCGGACATGACCAGGGTCGGGATCTCGATTGCGAAACCACGGGCGGTCAGTTCGTCGATCAGGTCGCGGTCGTCGTCCCAGGCGCGGAACAGCGGGCGCTGACCCCATGCGGCATGCTGGGTGCAGGCGGCGTCCAGATCGCCGGGCGTCCAGGGGCCATCGGCCATCCCCGAACTGACGCGCCCTCCGGCCCCAAGCCCCCGCCCTACGACGAACCCACCGCAGCGGGTTGTTTCGGTGGCTGGCCAGGTGGCCTCGAAGGCGCGGGCCAGATCGGCGTCGGGCCGTGCCATTACAGCGACAGCCGCGCTTTCAGGGCCTCCATGCCCGCCTCGACGCGGGCCTGATCCAGACCACGTACAACCAGGTTCGTGCCCCAGCCCGTGTCGTCGCGGAAGGGATAGGACCCAAGCGACAGATCGGCGAAATCGGCGGCGACGGCCTTCAGATCCTCGGCCACGTCGCTTTCGCCGCGGCGCACCTCGATCGTCAGGGATTGCACGGGGCGGCCGCCGGGCAGGTTCGGGACCAGCCATGCGACCATGCCGCGGAACACCTCCGGCACGCCGGCCATCACATGGGTGCAGCCGATCGAAAAGCCCGGCGCTCCCGAGACCGAATTGTCGATCAAAGTCGCGCCCACCGGGATGCGGGCCATGCGCAGGCGGTTCTCCGTCAGTTCGGTCCCCATGCGGTCGCAGCGTTCTTGCAGGATGGCGCGGGCCTTGGGGTGGATCTCGACCGTGGTGCCATGGGCGTCGGCGACGGCATCGGCGGTGATGTCGTCATGCGTCGGCCCGATCCCCCCCGAGGTGAACAGCAGGTCGTATTTCCCGCCAAGCGAGCGGTCGTATTCCCGGATCGCCGCGACGATGCTGTCGTGATCGTCGGAGACGACGCGGATCTCACGCAGGTCGAAGCCGGTCGCCGTCAGAACCTGCGCCAGGTGGTGGGCGTTGCCTTCGCGGGTGCGCCCCGACAGGATCTCATCCCCGATGACCAGGATCGCGGCGGTAGGATTGTCCGACTGCATCTGCACTGCCCCTTGGCTTGACATGGTGTTCATCCTTCTATGCCCGTGGGAAGGGCTGGAACAAGTGGCCTCGGGCATCTATCTAGCAGGAATGAAGAAAGGATCAGCGATGGACGACAGCCGCATCACCAAGGAAGGTATCCGCATCCACATGCCCGGCGATTCCGCAGGCATGCACAAGGCGGGTGCGCTTGCCGCGCAGATCCTAGACGAGGTCGGGCCGCTGGTCGAACCCGGCGTCACCACGGGGGCGCTGGACGATTTCATCCGCAACCGGATCACCGAACTGGGCGCCACATCCGCCACCATCGGCTATCGCGGGTACCAGCACGCCAGCTGCATCAGCGTGAACCACGTCGTCTGCCACGGCATTCCGGGCGACAAGGTGCTGAAGGAAGGCGACATCGCCAATATCGACGTGACGGTGATCGTGGACGGCTGGTTCGGCGACACCAGCCGGATGTATGTCGCGGGCAAGGCGCCCCTGAAGGCGCAGCGCCTGCTGAAGGTTACCCATGACGCGCTGATGAGGGGGATCGAGGTAGTGCGCCCCGGCGCCACCTTCGGCGAAATCGGCGCGGCCATCCAGGCCTATGCCGAAGGTCAGCGCATGTCGGTCGTGCGCGACTTCTGCGGCCATGGAATCGGCAAGGTCTTCCATGCGCCGCCGAACGTGCTGCACTTCGGACGCGCCGGCAAGGGCCCGGTGCTGGAAGAGGGCATGTTCTTCACCATCGAACCGATGATCAACCTCGGCCGACCCGAAACCAAGGTCTTGGCCGACGACTGGACCGCCGTGACGCGCGACAAGTCGCTGTCCGCGCAGTTCGAACATTCGATCGGCGTGACAGCCGACGGGTTCGAGATTTTCACCCCCTCGGACAAGTTCTTCCCCGACCTCGGCTGAGGGCCGACCGGCCCACATGCGCGACATCGGGGGGTCCGGGGGGCTGGCCCCCCGGCCCGTCGCGGGACGCAATCGGGCGCGGCGCTCAGGCCCGACCCGCCGCCGCCGACAGGACCGAGGGGTCGATCCCCTGCGCCCGCAGCGCCCGCTGCCATTTGTCGTCATTCGCCTGATCGAAGATCAGGTCCTCGGCGCTGTCTCCTGTCAGCCAGCCGTTGGCCAGCATCTCGGATTCCAGCTGCCCCGGGCCCCAACCCGCATAACCCAAGGCCAGAACCGCAGGCTCAGGCCCCTGCCCCTGCGCCAGATCCTCCAGGATGTCGCGGGTCGTGGTCATCGCCAGCGCCCGACCGATCCGCATGCGCCCCTCGGGGTCCTGCCCGTGTTCGGCCACCTTGTGCAGCACGAAGCCGCGCCCCGGTTCGACCGGGCCGCCAAAGCGGATCTGCACCGGACGCGCGGTTTCCTCGACCTCGATGCCCAGCTGTTCCAGCAGTTCGCCGAAGTCGATCTCGGGCAGTGGGTGGTTCAGCACCAGCCCCATCGCGCCATCGTCGGAATGGGCGCAGACCAGAACCACCGATCTCTCGAAGCGCTGATCGGTCATGCCGGGCATGGCGATCAGGATCTTGCCGGTCAGGTTCGCGGTCTCCGTTTCGGTCGGGGGCGTCATGTCGGGGGTGTTGCTCATCTGTGCTCCTTTGCCTTCCAAGATCGGGACTGGGACGCGATCTTGCAAGGTTCACGCGCATTTGTGACTTCCCTGCCCGGTCCCCGACCCGCTAGGTCTTGGGCATGACACGCATCCCCCCGATCGCCGCCCTTGCCCTGATCGCCGCCAACCTGACCGCCGCCATCCCGGCCTTTGCCCAAGATGCGCTGACGGCAACGCCGTGGCGGTCGCAGGCCACCGAGGCACCGCAGTTGCCGCCCGGCCTGGTATCGGCACGCCTGCTGCCCGGATGGACCGACGACAAGGGCGACCGCGTCATGGCACTGGAGCTGCGCCTGCAACCCGGATGGAAGACCTATTGGCGCACGCCCGGCGACAGCGGCCTGCCGCCGCATTTCGACTGGCAGGGGTCGCGCAACCTTGCGGATGTGACGTTCCACTGGCCGACCCCGCAGGCCATCCGCTCGGGCGATCAGCTGGACCTGGGCTATCACGATCGGCTGGTCCTGCCCTTCACCGCCCATGCAGCCACCGCGGGCCAGCCCATCGAGATCAAGACCCGGATCGAGATCGGCTTGTGCGAATCCATCTGCGTTCCCGCGCAACTCGATCTGGCCGCCCCTCCTGCGGGGACCGATCACGACCCCGGCATCAAGGCGGCGCTGCAATTGCAATCGCAGCCGCTGCCGGATCGCCCCGCCTGTCGCGTCACCGAACTGGACGACGGCATGCGCCTCAGCGTCGATCTGGCCGTTCCCGACACCGGCATGGCCGCGATGGAACTGCCGGGCCATCCGCAGGTCTGGATCTCATCGGCCCAAATCGACACGGCCAATCGCGCGACGGTGGAAATGGTTGCCCCATCGGGCCAGCCTTTCAATGTGGATACCGAGGATCTGCGCGTCACCATGATCGTGTCACCGGAAACCGACCCCAAGGGGTTCGAGACCCGCGGCTGCGATCCGCGCGACTAGGTCGCGCGACGCATCATCGCCGCCGCCCCTGCCATGGCCGCCCCCAGCAGCAGCAGGTAAAGCGCCAACGCCCCGCCCAGTCCCGCGACGGGCCACCATGCGGGCAGCGGCCATCCCGCCACGCGCGCCGCCACCACCGGCAGCAGGCTGACCCCGAAGGCCAGCGCGGCACCCGCCGCCCCAACCCGCATCGCGCGCCGCACGCGGGGGGCGCGCGTCATGGACAGCCCGCGCCGGAACCCGCGGATCGCCCCGCCGATATCGGCCCCGATGGCCAGCACCGCCGGCACGACCAGCAGGACCAGCACCATCCCGAAGGCCAGCCCATAGGCCAGCGTCACCACCGTCGGCTTCAGGAACAAAGCCTGCGACGAGCGTTCATAGAGCAGCGGCGCCAGCCCCAGAACCGTCGTCGCCGTCGTCAGCAGCACGGGGCGGAAGCGGTCGGCCACCGCATCCATGATGGCCGGACGCAGCCCGCGGTCGGCGGCATATTCGTCGATGGTGGAAATCAGCACGATGGAATCGTTGATGATGATCCCCGACATGCCGATCAGCCCGACGATCGAGAACATGCTCAGCGGCAACTGCCATGCGTCATGCCCCCAGACCGCGCCGATCAGCCCGAAAGGAATGACCGACATCACCACCATCGGCCGCGACCAGCTGGAGAAGATCCATGCCAGCACCATGTAGATCCCCGCCAGCGCCAGCGCAAAGCCGGTCAGCGCGTCGGTCAGGAACTCGTTCTCCTGCTCGGAGAGGCCTGTCAGATCATAGGTGACGCCGAATTCCGCCGCGATGTCGGGCAGCAGGACCTGCTGCAATTCCTGGGTGATCTGCGCCGCCCGCGCCGGATCATCCCCCGAGATGTCCCCCGTGACCGAGATCATCCTTTCGCCGTTTTCCCGCCGCACCACGGAAAACCCGGCCTCGGATGTGACGGTCACGATGTCCGACAAGGGCACCCATTGCCCGGATGAGGTCCGCATCAGCATGCTGTCCAGAAAATCGCCGCGGCGTTCCTCCTCGGGCAGCTCGACGGTGATGGCGCCGGTGCGGGTGCCGACGGGGAAGGTCGCGGCCTCGATCCCGCCAAGGCGCTGGCGCAATTCGCGCGCCAACCCTTGGGTGGTAAAGCCAAGCGCCTCGCCCTGCGGGGTCAGGTTCAGTGCCAGTTCGTCCTTGTCGTAATCCATGCTGTCTTCCAGCGCGGAAACCTCGGGGAATTGCGACAGGCGTTGCTTCAGCGCTTCGGAGGCGGCCTTCAGCCCCGTCGCATCGGCCCCGGTCATGCGGACCGAGATGGCATCGCCCCCCGGCCCCGACCGTGATCCGCGAAAGCTGAACGTCTCCAGCCGCGGATCGGTGGGCATGGCCTCTTGCAGGGCCTGGACGAATTCGAAGCTGGAATAGGGGCGGAAGTCGGGGTCGATCAGCTCCAGCTGGACGGCACCCAGCAGATCCTCGTCCTTGGTTTCGGCACCCGGCAGGGGGCGGCCCGCATTGCCGCCGACCATGGTCATCACATGGGTGACGGGATTGATGCCGTATTCGTCTCGATACTCCCCCGCGACCCGTTCGACCGCCGCCTGCACCAGACCCATGACCCGCAGCGTATCGTCGCGGTCCGACCCCGGCAGCATGGCGAAATTGCCCGCGACGCTGCCCTGTTCGGGCGCATCGAAGAACCGCCACGGCACCTTGCCCGACATCAGCGAGGCCGCCGACCACGACAGCCCCACCACCACCATCGCTAGGACCGGATAGCGCCATCCCAGCACGAAGCGCGTCAGCGGCCGCATGACGCCCGCGACAAAGCGGTCCAGCCAGCGGTTCATGACCTTGGAGGGCCGGTCGTACCAGCGATCCTTGGCGGTATGGGCCAGCGCATGGGCCATGTGGTTGGGCAGGATCAGGAAGCATTCCACCAACGATGCGATCAGCACCATGATCACCGTCAGCGGAATATCCCCGACCAGCCGCCCGAAACGCCCGCCGATCATCACCAGCCCCGCGAAGGCGATGACGGTGGTCAGGGTCGAGGACACCACGGGCGCGGCCATGCGGATGGCGGCGCGCTCGGCCGCGACCTGCGGGGGTTCGCCTAGCTTGCGGGCACGGTAATCGGCGTGTTCGCCCACCACGATCGCATCGTCGACGATGATCCCCAATGTCAGGATCAGCGCGAAGAGCGAGATCATGTTGATCGTCATCCCCGCCGCATACATCAGCGCCACAGCCGCCAGCAGCGAGGCGGGGATCCCCGCCGCCACCCAGATGGCGGTGCGTGCATTCAGGAACAAAAACAGCAGCCCCAGCACCAGCGCCAGCCCCAATGCGGCATTGTCCAGCAGCAGGTCCAGACGGGCCGAGATCAGCTCGGCCCGCGCGCGCACCAGCTGGATGTCGACGCCCTGCGGCAGGGTCGGCATCAACTGGGCGACGGCATCCTCGACCTGGCGCTGCATGCCGATGGCGTCGCCCGTGGCGCTGCGCTGGACGGCGATGGTCACGGCGGGATTGCCGTCGACGAAATAGGCCATGTCGCGGTCGATGCCTGTATCGGTCACATCCGCCACATCCCCCACGGTCAGCTGCGTCCCATCGGGCAGCGCCTTCAAGACCAGTGCCGCCACCGCCGAAGGGTCGCGGGTTTCGGACCCCGTGCGCACCCGCGCCGTGCCGGATGCGATATCGCCTGCGGGGGTGGCTGCGGCGGCGGCCCCGATGACGGTCGCGACCTCCTCCATCGTCAGGTCGTGGCGGATCAGATCGGCCATGCGCAATTCGACCAGCGTTTCGGGCGCCGACAGCCCCGCGGTGGAAATCCGCGTCACCCCGCGCGCGTAAAGCCTGTTGGACAGGTCGTCCGCGATGCGCCCCAGTTGCGCCAGACCGACGGGACCCGAGATGACCACATCGGCCACGGAATCGCGCCATGCACGGCGGGTGATCTCGGGGTCCTCGGCGCCTTCGGGCAGATCGCCGGCGGCGCTGATGGCGGTTTCCACCTCGGCCGAGGCGCGGGACATGTCCCATCCCGGCTCGAACTCCAACCGCAGGCGGGCCGAGCCCTGGGTCGCCTGGCTTTCGGTCAGTTCGACCCCCTCGACACCCATCAGCGCGGGTTCCAGGACGCCCACCACGGAGCGGTCGACGTCATCCGCCCCCGCCCCGTCCCAACGGACGTTCACGTCGATCTGCTGGACCACCGTGTCGGGAAAGAACTGCGCCCGCAGGCGCGGCGCGGAATAAAGCCCCGCGACCACCATGACCGCCAGCACCAGGTTCGCCAGCGTCTTGTGGCGGACGAACAGCGACAGGATGCCGCGCGACCTAGCCACGGCCACGATCCCCGGCACGCTGCGCCTGTCGGTCGGGCGCGGGTTCCTCGGGGGCTTCGGCGTCGCGGATGCGGATGCCGGTGCCCAGCTGCGGCGCGCGTTCGGCCACGATCCGGCCACCGGCCAGTTCGGGGGGCACGCGGATGATCACATCGTCGCCCTGACGCCGCAGGATCGTCACGGGGATCGCCTGCAGCCGGTCGTCATCGCCTGCCACCAGCACGGCACCATCGGCACCCACCGCCGTGGCGGGGATCAGGGCGGCATCCTCGACCATGGGTTCGGTGATGGTGGTGCGGACGAAATCGCCCGGACGCAGCGCCCCGCCGTCACCCGTCACGCGCGCAAAGACGATCCGACCGGCGCTGCCCTCGGCGACCGAGGCCGCCGCGCGGTCCAGTTGCGCCCGTGCTGTCAGCTGACCCGCGCTGCCGTCCAGCAGCACCGTCACCGGATGGGCGCCCAGCTGGCCATCCGCGCCGACAAGCCGCGCGAACTGGTCCAGCGACAGCGGGATCTGCACCTCCAGCGCGTCGGGATCGATGATGGTGGCGATCTGTTCGTTCAAGCTGACCAGCCCGCCCTGCACCACCGTCACATCGGTGACGCGCCCGTCGAAATCGGCGCGCAGCTCCGTGTCGGCAAGGTCGCGGCGGGCCTCGGACAGCGCGATCTCGGACCGGCGGAGGGCGTTCTCGGCGGCGGTGACGGCGCTTTCGGCATCGGCCAGCGTGGCGCGGCGGCTGATGACGGACTGTTCCGCCGTCGAGGCCGCCAGTTCGGCCGTTTCGCGATCAAGGCTGGTGCCAAGCCCGCGTCCCGACAGCTCCTGCTGGCGGGTGACGGCGGCTTCGCGCAGTTCGGCCTGGCGTTCGGCGGCGGCCAGGTCCTGCCCTGCGATCAGGACGGCACGGCGGGCGTCCTCCAGCTGGCCCTGGGCGTCGTCGCGCTCGGCCTGGCTGCTGTCCAGCGCCGCCTGCGCCGAGGACGGATCGATCCGCGCCAGAAGCTGACCCGCCGCGACGGTGCCGCCCTCTTGCAGGGCGTCGGCCAGTTCGACCACCCGCCCCGAGGCCCCGGCCCGCAGCTGCAGTTCGCGCCGCGACTGGATGCTGCCATAGACCTGCAGCTGCGGCTGGACCTGCCCCGGCGCGACCGTCAGCAACCGCGCGACATAGACCTGTTCCGACGGCCCCCGCCCGGGGCGCGCATCCGCGTCATCCGTCCGGCTGGCCTGCCACAGCAGAAACCCCGCCAGGAACAGCAGGGCCAAAGTCAGGAAGGTCAGGAACAGCCCCATCAGGCCGCGGGTCATGAATCGCATGCGTCAAAGGTCCATATGTCGGACGGTCCGGATACCCCATGATGGGGAAACGGAACCTAAACGGAAAGCGATTCCAGCCGCGCCGATAGCGACAGAAGGTCCGCCCATGCCTCGCGCTTGGCGGCAGGGTTGCGCAGCAGATAGGCGGGATGCGTCATTGGCAGGGCCGGACGCCCGAAAGCCTGCGTCCATTGACCGCGCAGGCGCAGGATGCCGCGCTTTTCCAGCGCCGCCTGACAGGCGATGTTGCCCATCAGCACGACAACGTCGGGATCGACCAGCTGGATGTGGCGGCGCACGAAGGGCAGGCTGACCGCGATCTCATCGGGGTGCGGATCGCGGTTGCCGGGGGGACGCCAGCTCAGCACGTTGGTGATATAGATAGCGCGCTCCGCGTCGGTCGCATCGCGCGCCATGCCGATCGCGCCGAACATCTGGTTCAAGAGCTGACCCGCACGCCCGACGAAGGGGCGGCCCTGACGGTCCTCCTCGTCGCCCGGAGCCTCGCCCAGGATCAGCACGCGCGCCTTGGGATTGCCGTCGGCAAAGCAGAAGTTCCGCGCGCCCTTCTTCAGCTCGATCCCGTCGAAACCCTGCTGTGCCTCGGCCAGGTCCGAAAGGGTGGCGGCACCGGCGGCCAGGGCCTCGGCCTCGGCCAGACGGGCGGCGCGGTCATCCTCCAACCCCGGCAGCGCGGGTGCGGCGGCGGGGGCCTGGACGGCGATCGGGGGCAGGTCGGGGGCGGCCACGCGCGCGGGCAGTTCGAACCGGTCGACGGGTTCGTCCATGACGGGCACATCCGCGCCCATCTCGATCTGCCATTCCAACAACGCCAAGGCGGCGTCGCCGTTCAGCGCGATTCCCTGATATGTTGCCCCGTCCATCACAGGCCGCAAGCTAGGGCCAAGGGCCGGACTAGTCCACCACCAGCATGTAGCCCGTGCCGCGAACCGTCTGCAGGAAGCGCGGTTCGCGGGGGTCCGGCTCGATCTTGCGGCGCAGGCGGGTCATCTGGACGTCGATGGCGCGCTCGCCGCCCTCGGGTTCGTCTCCGTTGCCGCGACCCAGATCCTCGATCAGGTCGGCGCGGCTGACAGGCTGACCGCGGCTGGCGGCCAGACGACGCAGCAGGGCGGCCTCGGTGCCGGTCAGGCGCATGGGCGTGTCGCCCTGCCACAATTCGCCCTTTTCGGTGTCGTAGCGCAGCTGGCCAAGCGTCAGGAACTTGGGCTGGGCGACCTCGGCGGCGGGGACGCGGCGTAGGATGGCCCCAATGCGCAGCAGCAGCTCGCGCGGCTCGAAGGGCTTGGCCAGATAGTCGTCGGCACCGCTTTCAAGTCCGGTGATGCGATCCTCGATCTCGCCCTTGGCGGTCAGCAGCAGGATGGGTGTCTGGATGCGCGTGCGCAGGTCGCGGGTCAGGGCCAGGCCGTCCTCGCCCGGCATCATCACGTCCAGCACGATCATGTCGAATTCCAGACCGGCCAGCAGGCGACGCGCCTGCGCGGCATCGCGGGCCATGCTGACCATGAAACCGTTCTTGCGCAGGAACCGCGCCAGAAGCGCACGGATGCGTTCATCGTCGTCGACGATCAGCAGATGGGCATCGGGTGCGGTCATGGGGGCCTCAGCGGTCGTCGGGGATATCCTTCAGCGCCTGATACTGCGCCCGCGTCTCGGGGTCCATCATCGCTTCCAGCACCTGCCGGAAACCCGCCACCGCCTGCGGGCCCGCCGTGCGATAGGCCTGACGCATCCGCGCGCGCTGCGCCTCGGTCAGGCGGCGTTCCAGCGCGGTGCCGGCGGCGGTCAAGTACAGCTGGCGTTCGCGCCTGTCGCGCCGCCCGATGCGACTGTCGACCAGCCCGTCCTCGATCAGGGTCCGCAGCACGCGGTTCAGCGACTGCTTGGTCACGCCCAGCACCGCCAGCAGCGACGTGACCGTCAGGCCGGGATCGCGGTTGATGAAATGCAGCGCCCGGTGATGGGCCCGCCCGTAATCCAGATCCGCCAGGATGATGTCGGGATCGGCGGTGAAGGCGCGATATGCGAAGAACATCGCCTCGATCCCGCGACGCAGCTGGTCGTCGGTCAGAAACAGCAGATCCTCGCCCATCATGGTCTGAACCCGCGCCTTGTCCTGCATCCGTTCCATCCTGTCCCGTTGTTTGCCGCCATAGGGCAGTCTTGTTGACTTTCTATCCGGTGATTGCTAGCCGTCAACCGTCTTGCGTAACAAACATGCCAAATCCGCCCTGACATACGCAAGAATCGTAAAATCGGGCGGCGGATGGAGAAAGACATGACGGCGGCTTACGACGATCGCGACGGCAAGATCTGGATGAACGGAGAACTGGTCGACTGGCGCGACGCAAACGTGCATATCCTGACGCATGCGATGCATTACGCCTCCTCGGTCTTCGAGGGTGAGCGGTGCTATGACGGCAAGATTTTCAAGAGCCATGAACATTCCCTGCGCCTGATCGAATCGGGCAGACTTCTGGACATGCCCATCCCCTATAGCGCCGAGGAGATCGACGCCGCCAAGGAGGCCGTGCTGAAGGCCAACGGGTTCGAGAACGCCTATGTGCGCGTCGTCGCATGGCGCGGCTCGGGGCCGGACATGGGTGTCTCGGCCGCGCGCAACCCGGTCTGCATGGCGGTCGCCGCTTGGGAATGGGGCAGCTATTACGGCGATGCGAAATGGCAGGGCGCCAAGCTGGACGTCGCCAAGTGGAAGCGTCCCAGCCCCGAGACGATCCCGACGGCTGCCAAGGCCGCCGGCCTCTACATGATCTGCACCATGTCCAAGCATGCGGCCGAAGCCAAGGGCTGCTCGGACGCGCTCTTCATGGACTGGGAGGGTTACGTCGCCGAAGCAACCGGCGCCAACATCTTCTTCGTCAAGGACGGAGAGATCCACACGCCCCTGGCGGACCGTTTCCTGAACGGCATCACGCGCCAGACCGTCATCCAGATGCTGAAGGACAAGGGCTACACCGTCCATGAACGCCGCATCCTGCCCGAGGAGCTTGAAAGCTTCAACGAATGCTGGCTGACCGGCACCGCCGCCGAGGTCACCCCCGTGGGCCAGATCGGCGACTGGCATTTCCAGGTCGGCCAGATCACCCGCGACGTTGCCGAAAGCTATGAGGCGCTGGTCCGCGCCTGATCGCTTCGCCCAACGAACAGGAAAGGGCCGCCCCGGCATGGGCGGCCCTTTCGCATGGCCTCAGGTGGTGCGGCCGCGTTCGATGCGTGCGTATTCGCCGGTCTTGCGGCCGGCATCATCGCGTGTCTTGGGCTGGCGGTGCAGGCTGTGGATGGCAGGATGCACCGTCGCGGCGCGCTCCTGCCTGAGGAATTCGCGCAGGCGGGCGCCGCCCTGCGTGCGTGGCTGATCGGCAAGATGCTTTGTCATGATGGTCCTCCTCGGGGTCCATCATAGGACCGATTCGGCCATTTTCAAAGCATGGGGATGATTTCAGGCGGCCTTGATACCCTGTGCAGCCGACAGGACGGCGTGCAGGGCGACGGGATCGTCGTTCGCGCGCAGCTTGGCGCGCAGGTCCGTGTCGCGCAGCGTCCGCGACACCAGGGCCAGCGCCTTCAGGTGATCGACACCGCTGCTTTCGGGGGCCAGCAGCGCAAAGACCAGATCGACCGGCTGGCGGTCGACGGCATCGAAATCCATGGGCTTGTCCAAGCGCAGGAACATGCCCGCCACTTGGTCCAACCCGTGCAGGCGGGCATGCGGCAGGGCGACCCCCTGCCCGACGCCCGTCGGCCCCAGGCTTTCGCGTTCCTGCAGCGCATCCAGCACTTCCGAGGCGACCAGCCCGTATTCGGCATGCGCCAGATCGGCCAGTTCCTGGAACAGCCGCTTCTTCGAGGTGATCTGCCCCAATGAACGCACGGCCCCGGGTCGGAGGATTTCACTCAGTTGCATTGTCCAGCGTCTTTCCCATGCTGTACGCCCCCGAACATCACGTCGGGGGCGCCCCAGTCATTCCAGCGTCATAACGCGAAAGGCCCGGTCAGCCGTTCCCGCGCGGATCGATCCATCCCACATTGCCGTCATCACGGCGATGGACGACATTGACGCCGCCATGTTTCTCGTTGCGGAACACCAGAAGCGGCGTTCCCGAAAGCTCCATCTGCATCACGGCGTCACCGACCGACAGGGTGGGCACGCGCGATTCCATTTCGGCGATGATGATGGGCTGAAGACCGCTGTCCTGCGATTCCCAAGCATCCTCGTCAGCGGAAAGGACATAGCTGTCCGCCTGACCGAAGACAACAGGCTCGGCGCGCTGCTGGTGGTGATCCTTGAGGCGGCGCTTGTAGCGACGAAGCTGCTTGTCCATCTTTTCGCGGCAGGCCTCGAAGGCGGCATAGATGTCGGTGGCCACGCCACGGGCGGTCACGTTCAGCCCGGTGGACAGGTGGACCACGGAATCGCACAGGAACTGGTGGGCATCCTTGGAAAAGGTCACGGCCGCGTCGGTGGGACGCTGCGAATACTTTTCGATCGTCTCGCCCAGCTCGGTCTTGACGTGGGTGGTCAGGGCGTCGCCGACATCGATGTGTTTTCCGCTGATGGTGTAGCGCATCGTATTTCCTCTCCGGTTGCCCGTCCTGCATGCGTCGGCCCGTTGAAAGCAGCCGGCGACGGCGGGAACGGGTGTCACGGGCCATGTCATCAGTCCGGCCCGCATGATTCAATTTGGTGACAGCGGATCGGATCTGTCAACGGGTCCCACAAGGGCGTGAACAGGATTTTTCGATGCAGGGCGTGCAGTTGGCTGCCATCAGGCCATGCGGAAATCTTCGCCCAGATAGACCTGGCGGACCTTGGGATCGGCGACGATCTGATCGGTGGTGCCCGACATCAACACGTGACCGTCATGAAGGATATAGGCACGATCGACGATGCCCAAAGTCTCGCGTACGTTGTGATCGGTGATCAGCACGCCAATGCCGCGCGACTTCAGCGCGTGGACCAGGGTGCGGATCTCGCCCACGGCGATGGGATCGACGCCCGCGAAGGGTTCGTCCAGCAGCAGGAAGCTGGGGTCCGAGGCCAGGCAGCGCGCGATCTCGGCCCGCCGGCGTTCGCCCCCCGACAGCGCCATGGCCGAGGCGTGGCGCAGGTGGGTGATGGAAAAATCGGCCAGCAGTTCCTCAAGGCGGTCGCGGCGGTGACGCGGATCGGCGACCGCGACCTCAAGAACCGCCATGATGTTCTGTTCGACCGTCAGCCCGCGAAAGATTGACATCTCCTGCGGCAGATAGCCGATGCCCATGCGCGCGCGGCGGAACATCGGCAGGCGCGTGGCGTCGCGCCCGTCGATCGCCACCTGTCCGGCATCGGGCGTGACCAGCCCGGCGATGCAATAGAAGCAGGTGGTCTTGCCCGACCCGTTCGGGCCCAGCAGGGCCACGACCTCGCCCCGGTTCAGGCTGACCGAGACGTCGCGGATCACCAGACGGTTGCGATATGATTTGCGCAGGTTTCGGACATCCAGCCCCTTGGCCGCATCCGCCATCAGTTGGCACCCGGCTGCAGGACCGAACGGACCCGGCCGTTGACCTGCGCGGCCCCCGTCGCCAGATCGACCGTGACCTTGTCGCCGCTGAGGACGTTCTGGCCCTGGCTCAGCAGCACGTCGCCGGTCAGGACGACATTGCCGCCCTCGACGTCATAGACGGCCTTCTGCGCCTCGGCGGCGTCCGGGCCGCTGACCAGCGTGACATTGCCGGTGGCGGTCAGCGACTGGATGCGGTTCTGCCCGCCTTCGGCATATTGGACGGTGACCTGATCGGCGGAAAGGCGCATCTCGCCCTGACCGATGACGACATTGCCTTCGAACAGGGCGCTGCCGTCGGTCTGGTTGACCGTCAGATTGTCCGACGCCACCTCGACCGGGGCCGAGACATCGGCCTTCATGCCGCCGAAGGTGACGTTCTGGGCAAAGGCGGGCGCGGCAAGAACCGACAGGGCGATCAGCAGGGGGCGAAGCATGAGGTCGTTCCTTGCAAGGGGTCAGGGCTGGTATATCAGACGGACACCGCCCGAGAAATTCAAGATTGCAGGGCTGTCGTCGCCAGCATCATCCTGCGGGGCCAGACGCATTCGGTCGGCACGCAGGGTGCCGAAGGGGGCGTCGGCCTCGATGCCCTGATCGGCGGTGATGACGGATCGGTCGGTCTGCGCCTGCAACTGGCTGCTGCGGACCTGCCACCCGGTCGAGGTCGACATGACCACCCCGCCCTCCAGCTGGACGACGCCGTCACCTGCTCCGCCTGCGGGGGCGGTGACATCGGCGGTGACGCCATCGGGGCGCTGCCAGTCCAGGCGCAGGTCGCTTGCCTGCCCCCCCTCGCCCGCCTGATCCGGCGTGACGCTGTCGGCGCGCAGCGACATCTGCACGCCGTCATCGGTCACGCCCATGTATTCCGGCCCGACGATCCGCCCGTCGCGGGCGGCGGCCTGGGCGTCGACCTCGGCATAGGGGATGCGCGATTCGCTGTCCGATCCGCGCGACAGCAGGAACATGGTCGACAGCATCGCCAGCGCCACCAGCGGCAGCAGGACCCTCAGCCAGCGGACGATGCGGGTGCGGTTCATGGGGTCAGACCAGCCCTGCCCGCAGGCAGTCGTGGATGTGCAGGATGCCCTGCGGCGTGCCATCGGACACCGCGAACAAACAGGTGATCTTGCGGTCCTGCATCTGCGCCAGCGCGGCCTCGGCCAGTGCCTCGGGCGCGATGGTGCGCGGCGCGCGGGTCATCACGGATGCCGCGTCCAGATCCAGCAGCCCCTGCATGTGACGCCGCAAATCGCCGTCGGTGATGATGCCGACCAATGCGCCTGCATCATCCGTCACGCCGGTCACGCCATAGCCCTTCTGGCTGATGACCAGCAGCGCCTCGGACATGGGGGCGGCTTGACCTACCAGCGGCATGTCGCGGTGCATCAGATCGCCCACCTTGGCCAGCAGCGCGCCCAGCTTGCCGCCCGGATGGAAGGTGCGGAAATGTTCGGGGGTGAATTCGCGATGCTCCATCAGCGCGATGGCCAGCGCATCGCCAAGCGCCAGCGTCATGGTGGTCGAGGTGGTGGGCACGATGCCGTTGCCGCAGGCCTCGGCCGCGGCAGGCAACAGCAACCCCAGGTCCGCTTGCCGCATCAGCGTCGATTGCGGCCGCGCCGCGACCCCGATCAGCGGAATGTTGAAGCGGCGGGTATGGGCGATCAGATCGGCCAGCTCGGGCGTCTCGCCGCTGTTCGACAGGACCAGCGCCAGGTCGTCGCGGGTCACCATGCCCAGATCGCCGTGGCTGGCCTCAGCCGGATGGACGAATTGCGCGGGCGTCCCGGTCGAGGCCAACGTCGCCGCGATCTTGCGCCCGACATGGCCGGATTTGCCCATGCCCGACACGATGACGCGGCCCTTGACGGCCAGCAGCATCTCGACCGCGCGGGTGAATTGCGCGTCCAGCCCCTGCGCCAGCGCGGAAAGGCCGTCGATCTCGGTCTGGATGACGCGCCGCGCCGTCTGGATGTAATCCGCCATATGCCCGCCCATCAGTGGTTTCCAAGGCGTCCCCGCTTGGGACCGCACGCCCGTGTCAGTGGTTGAAGATGTCCTTGTCGTCCGACCACCCTAGCAGGTCCAGATGGGCACGCGCGGGCAGAAAGTCAAAGCAGGCCTGCGCCAGACCAAGGCGGTTTTCCCGCCGCAGCCGTTCCTCCAGCGCCTCTTTCAGCTTGTGTAGATGCAGCACGTCCGAGGCCGCATATTCCAGCTGCGCATCGCTCAGATCCTCGGCGCCCCAATCGCTGGTCTGCTGCTGCTTGCTGACATCGACGTTGACCAGTTCCGACAGCAGCATCTTAAGGCCGTGGCGGTCGGTGAAGGTCCGCACCAGCTTCGAGGCGATCTTGGTGCACCAGACGGGCGAGGTCACGACCCCGAAGGCGTTTTCCAGCGCCGCCACGTCGAAGCGGCCATAGTGGAACAGCTTCAGGATCTTGGGATCGGTCAGCACCTTCGTCAGGTTCGGCGCCTCGGTCTGGCCGCGGTCGATCTGGACCAGATGCGCCTCTCCGTCGCCCGAGGACAGCTGCACCAGGCACAGCCGGTCGCGGCGGGGGTCGAGGCCCATCGTCTCGGTGTCGATGGCGACGACGGGGCCCAGCACCAGGTCGTCGGGAAGGTCGTTGGGATACAGATGGATGCTCATAGCCGCTCCTGCCTTTCGTCGCCGATCCTCGGGTGCAGGGTCAGCCGTTGTGGCACCTCTCTGACCAGAAACGGGCGCTTCGATCCAGTGAAAATCGTGCACGCGTTGCTTGGGCAGCCCCATTCCCCCGCGGTGGCAGAGCGTATCGGCCCGCTGATTTCCCCCTTTGATGACCAAGGATTGGGCAGAACCGCCGTCAATATGCAGATCGCGCAAAAATTACCTTGCGTGAAAGAACCATCCGGATACGTTGAACCAATCAAGAATTGGTTCGCACGCATGGTAATGACCCCGAATTCGCCCGCGCCGCTGATGGATCTGCAGGATCTGTCGCTGACGATCGCGCCCCATCCGACGCCCCTTCTGGACGGGGTCTCGCTTCACGTGAATCGGGGCGAGACCTTGTGCATCGTCGGGGAATCGGGCTGCGGCAAAAGCCTGACCTCGCTTGCGGTGATGGGGCTTCTGGCACCCAAGCTGCAGACGGGGATCGCGGGGCGCATGCGTTTCGACGGGCAGGACGTCGCCCTGTCGGATCAAGAGGCCTTGGCGCGGTTGCGCGGCACGCGGATCGGCATGATCTTTCAGGAACCCATGTCCAGCCTGAACCCCGCCCACCGGATCGGCGACCAGATTGCCGAAGGGTGGCGGCGGCACAACAAGGGTGACGGGCGCGAACAGGCGCTGGCCATGCTGCGCCGTGTCGGCATACCCGCCCCCGAACGGCGGATGCGCGACTATCCCCACCAGATGTCGGGCGGCATGCGCCAGCGGGTGATGATCGCCATGGCGCTGGTCAACAATCCCGACCTGCTGATCGCGGACGAACCGACGACGGCGCTGGACGTCACCATCCAGGCGCAGATCCTAGACCTGATCGGCCAGCTGCAATCGGAAGGCCGCATGGCCACCATCCTGATCACCCACGACCTTGGGGTGGTGGCCGAGATCGCGACCTCGGTCGCGGTGATGTATGCGGGCCGCGTCGTCGAACAGGGGCCGGTCGAGGCGATCTTCCAGGACCCCCAGCACCCCTATACCATCGGGCTAATGTCCTCGGTCCCGCCCTTGCGGGGCGCGCGGACGCGGCTGTCGACGGTGCCCGGCATCGTCCCCTCGATCGAGACGATGCCGCAGGGCTGCCGTTTCGCGACCCGCTGCCCCTTCGCGCAACCCGTCTGCGGGACCACGCCGCCGCTGGCGCCGGTCGGGCCGGGCCATCACGCCGCCTGCCATTTCGCACCACTGAACATCACGCAACAGGGGGCCGCATGACCGATGTCATCGTTCAGGCCAAGGGCTTGGCCAAGCGCTTTCCCGTCGGCGGCAGCACCTTCCGCAAGCCCAGGCTGCTGCATGCGGTCGACGGGGTCGATCTGACCGTGAACGAAGGAGAAACCTTTGCCATCGTCGGCGAATCCGGTTGCGGCAAATCCACCCTTGCCCGGCTGCTGATGCGCCTGTTGACCCCGACCGAGGGGCAGATCACCATCGACGGGCGCGACATGTCCACCGTGACCGGCCCCGACCTGCGGGCGCTGCGTCGCGACGTCCAGTTCATCTTCCAGGACCCGTTCAGCTCGTTGAACCCGCGGCTTTCCGTGGCCCGGCTGGTCGGCGAACCGCTGGAGGCGCATCGTCCCGAGATGCGCGCCGCCGACCGCCGGTCCGAGGTCGCGCGCCTGCTGCGCCAAGTCGGGCTGCGGCCCGAACACATGGACCGCTATCCGCATGAATTCAGCGGCGGTCAGCGCCAGCGCATCGGCATCGCGCGGGCGCTCGCCTCGGGTCCCAAGGTGCTGATCGGGGATGAGCCGGTCAGCGCGCTGGATGTCAGCGTTCAGGCGCAGGTGGTGAACCTTCTGTCGGATCTGCGCGACCAGCTGGGCCTGACGCTGATCGTCATCGCCCACGACCTTGCCGTCATCCGGCAGATGAGCGACCGCGTCGCGGTCATGTACCTTGGTCGCATCGTCGAGACGGGCCCGACCGATGCCATCTTCGATCACCCCCGCCATCCCTATACCCGCGCGCTGCTCTCGGCGATCCCGGGCCCCGAGGGCGGGACCGAAAAGCTGGCCCTGTCGGGGGAAACGCCCAGCCCGATGGACCCGCCATCCGGCTGCCATTTCCGCACCCGCTGCCCCTTCGCCGAAAGCCGATGCGCCGATGGCCGCCCCCCGCTGGAGGAGACCGGCACCGGCACCAGCGTCGCCTGCATCCGCTGGCGCGAGATCGCACCCGACGACGCCGAGCCGCCCGCACCCGCCCCCCGCACCCAGGGCGCGATGCAGCGCTTCGACATGTATCGGCGTGCCCTGGCAGCCCAAGACAAGAAGAACGACACCCGACAGGAGGTTACGAAATGACACTGCACAAGACCCTGATCCTTGCCGCCCTTCTGGGCACCACGGCCATCGCGGCCCAGGCCCAGACCCTGAAGATCGGCCTGGAAAGCGACCCCGACGCGCTGGACCCCGACCGCAGCCGCACCTTCGTCGGCCGCATCGTCTTCACCGCGCTTTGCGACAAGCTGATCGACGTGTCGCCGGATCTGGAACTGGTTCCGCAGCTGGCCACCGAATGGACCGTTAGCGACGACGGCAAGACCATCGACATGACCCTGCGCGACGGCGTGGTCTTCCATGACGGCACCCCCTTCGATGCCGCGGCGGTCAAGGCCAACATCGAACGCTCTCAGACGCTGGAGGACAGCGTCCGCAAGTCCGAGGTCAGCTCGATCACCGAGGTCGAGGTGGTGGACGACACTCATCTGAAGCTGCATCTCTCGGCCCCCGACGCGCCCCTGCTGGCACAGCTTGCCGATCGTTCGGGCATGATGATGTCGCCCGCCGCCTTCGACGACATGGCCACGGCGCCGGTCTGTTCGGGCCCGTTCAAATTCGTGAACCGCGTGTCGCAGGACAAGATCGAGTTGGAGAAATTCGCCGACTACTGGAACGCCGATGCGATCAAGCTGGACGCGGTCACCTATCTGCCGATCCCGGATTCGACGGTGCGCCTGGCGAACCTGCGCTCGGGCGATCTGGACCTGATCAACCGCCTGGCCGCCACGGATGTCGAAACGGTCAAAAGCAGTGACGACCTGACGTTCGAACGCGCCGACGGGCTGGGATACCAAGGCATCACCTTCAACACCGGCAATGGCGAACGCGCCGACAATCCCTTCGGCCAGGATGCCCGCCTGCGCGAGGCGCTTTCGCTGGCCATCGACCGCGAGGCGATCAACCAGGTGGTCTTCTCGGGGCTGAATGCCTCGGCCAGCCAGTTCTCCTCGGGGGCCAGCCCCTATTTCGACGATGCCTTCCCCGTTCAGGGGCGCGACATCGAAAAGGCCAAGGCCCTGCTGGCCGAGGCCGGATATCCTGACGGGCTGGAGCTGGAGATGCAGGCGCCCAACCGCCCCGAGAACCAGCAGGTGGTCCAGATGATCCAGGCCATGGCCGCCGAGGCGGGCATCCAGGTCAAGCTGGTCGCCAAGGAATTCGCCACCATGCTGGCCGATCAGGCCGCGGGCGACTTCCAGGCAAGCCAGGTCGGCTGGTCGGGCCGCATCGACCCCGACGGCAACATCCTGGGCTTCGTCTCGACCGATGGCGGCTTCAACGACGGCAAGTATTCCAACCCCGAGGTCGACCGCATCCTGGCCGAGGCCCGCGCGGTCAGCGACCAGGCCGAACGGCAGCAGCTTTACCATCAGGCCAATGAAATCCTGAATGCCGAAAAGCCGCTGTTCTACCTCTACAACGAGGCCTGGCTCTATGGCGTCTCGGACAAGGTGCAGGGTTTCGTGCCCAATCCCGACGGGATGATCCGCCTGGAAGACGTCAGCCTGTCGGAATGACCTGACGGTCGGGCGGCAACCCCGCCCGACCCCAACCGAATGCAAGGCCACAAGCGATGCTGTCATACCTGATCCGCAGATTGCTGATCTCGATTCCGACCCTGATCCTGATTTCGATCTTCGTCTTCGCGCTGCAGAAGATGCTGCCCGGCGATCCGGTGCTGGCCCTTGCGGGCGAGGATCGCGACCCCGAAACGCTGAACCGCCTGCGCGAACTCTATCACCTGAACGACCCGATCTGGATGCAGTACCTGATGTGGGTCAAGGGTGCGCTGCAGGGCGATCTGGGCCAGTCCATCCGCACCGGCCTGCCCGTGACCGAGATGATCGCATCGAAGCTGCCGGTCACGATCCAGCTGGCGGTGATGTCGATGATCTTCGCGACCGTGATCGGGATCCCGGCGGGCATCCTCTCGGCGGTCAAAAAAGGCACCGCCACCGACTATGTCGCCAATGTCGTGGCGCTTTCGGGGCTGTCGATCCCCAACTTCTGGCTGGGCATCATGCTGATCCTGCTGGTTTCAGTGAAATGGCAGCTGCTGCCGGCCTCGGGCTATGTGCCGCTGAGCGAGGATCCGCTGCAATCCATCAAGACGATGCTGATGCCGTCCTTCGTTCTTGGGACCGCGCTTGCGGCATCGCTGATGCGGCATACCCGTTCGGCCATGCTGGGCGTGCTGCGCCAGGATTACGTCCGCACCGCCCGCGCCAAGGGTCTGGCCGAACATACCGTCGTCATGCATCACGCCTTTCGCAACGCCCTGACCCCGGTCGTGACGCTGGCGGCGCTGCTGTTCGGCGAATTGATCGCGGGCGCGGTGCTGACCGAGCAGATCTTCACCATTCCGGGCTTCGGCAAGATGGTCGTCGATGCGGTCTTCAACCGCGATTACGCCGTCGTTCAGGGCGTGGTGCTGGTCACCGCACTTGGCTTCATGCTGATGAACCTCGTGGCCGATGCGGCCTATGTCCTTTTGAATCCGCGACTGAGGGTGGGCTGATGACCGATATGACCGCCGATCCGGTGCTGGAACGCCGCCCCCGGTCCCGCGTGTGGCGCAAGCTGCGGGGCCATCGCAGCGCCCTTCTGGGTGCCATCATCGTGGGCATTTTTGCCTTGCTGGCGATCGCCGCACCGATCCTGCCCTTCCCCGACCCCGCCGCCGCCGATTGGGGCGCGATCCGCCAGCCCCCCTCGGCCGCGCATTGGCTGGGCACGGACGAGCTGGGCCGAGACCAGCTGTCCCGCATGATCTGGGGGGCGCGGGCGTCCCTGATGGCAGGCGTGGTGTCGGTGGCCATCGCCATCGCCATCGGCGTGCCGCTTGGCATCCTTGCGGGCTATTTCGGCGGCTGGACCGATGCCGTCATCTCGCGCTGCACCGAGGCGCTGCTGGCGATCCCCTTCTTGATCCTCGCCATCGCGCTGGCCGCCTTCCTGGGCCCATCGCTGACCAATGCGATGATCGCCATCGGCATCGCCGCGACGCCGGTCTTCATCCGCCTGACGCGCGGTCAGGCCATCAGCGTCGCCGCCGAGGATTACGTCGAAAGCGCCCATGCCATCGGGCTGCGGACCCCCGTGATCCTGCGCCGCTACATCTTTCCCAACGTCCTGCCCCCCGTTCTGGTGCAGGCCACGCTGACCATCGCCAGCGCCATCATCGCCGAGGCGTCACTGTCCTTCCTGGGGCTGGGGCAGCAGCCCCCCGCACCCAGTTGGGGCGCCATGCTGAACACCGCCAAGAACTTCATGACCCAGGCCCCCTGGATGGCCATGTGGCCGGGCATCGCGATCTTCCTGGTGGTGCTGGGTTTCAACCTTTTGGGCGACGGGCTGCGCGATGCGCTGGACCCGCGCGAAGACTGACAGGATTTCCGAGATGAGCAATTTCACCACCCGCCCCGACATCCGCGGCACTTTCGGCACCGTCGCATCGACCCATTGGATCGCCTCGCAGACGGGGATGGGCATCCTGGAACGCGGCGGCAATGCCTTCGACGCCGCCGTCGCCACCGCCCTTGTCCTGCAGGTGGTCGAGCCGCATCTGAACGGCCCCGCAGGCGATCTGCCCGCCATCATCCATGTCGCCGAAACGGGCGAAACCCGCGTGCTCTGCGCGCAAGGCGTGGCCCCCAAGGGTGCGACGATGGACCATTACCGCGAACACTTCGGCGGCGGGCTGATCCCCGGATCGGGCCTGCTGGCCACCGTGGTGCCCGGAGCCTTCGACGGCTGGATGCTGATGCTGCGCGATCACGGCAGCCTCGAGGTCGCGGATGTCATGGCCCCCGCCATCGGCTATGCCCGCGACGGTCACCCGATGCTGCCGCGCGTCGCCAATACAATCGCGGGGCTGGCCGATTTCTTCCGCAACGAATGGCCCAGCAGCGCGCAGACATGGCTGCCCGATGACATCGCGCCCACCGAATGGGCGCTGTTCCGCAACCCCGACCTGGGTGCCACGTGGCAGGGCCTAGTCGATGCCGCAACCGGCGACACGCGCGAGGCGCGGATCGACGCCGCCCGCAAGGCATGGTCGCAAGGCTTCGTGGCCGATGCGATCTGCGACTATCTGGCCGATGCCAAGGTGATGGACGTGTCGGGAACGGCGCATTCTGCAGTGCTGTCGCGTCAGGATCTGGCCGAATGGCAGGCCAGTTGGGAGGATACCCTGTCCATCGACTATCACGGCTGGACCGTGCACAAGACCGCCCCCTGGTCGCAGGGGCCGGTGATGCTGCAAGGGCTGCAGATCCTCAAGAACTTCGATCTGGCCGCAATGGACCCGATGGGCGCCGAATTCGTCCATACCGTGACCGAGGCGATGAAGCTGGCCTATGCCGACCGCGAGGCCTATTACGGCGATCCGGATTTCTTCGACATCCCGGTGGATGCCCTGCTGTCGCCCGAATACGCCGCCGAACGCGCGAAGCTGATCGGCGATACCGCCAGCATGGAACAGCGCCCCGGCCGCATTGCCGGTCTGGAACATCTGGCCGATGACGCGATCCAGCGCGCCGCGACCAATTTCAACGCCGCACGCGGGGCCAGCGCGGGCGAGCCGACCATGGCGCATCTGACCGAAAAACGCGGCGATACTGTGCATATCGACGTGATCGACAGGTGGGGCAACATGGTCAGCGCCACGCCCTCGGGCGGCTGGCTGCAATCCAATCCCGTCATCCCGGGCCTGGGCTTCCCGCTGAACAGCCGCGCGCAAATGTTCTGGCTGCGCGACGGCCTGCCCACCAGCCTGACCCCCGGGGCACGTCCGCGCACGACGCTGACGCCCTCGCTTGCGGAAAAGGACGGCACGCGCATCGCCTTCGGCACGCCGGGCGGCGACCAGCAGGACCAATGGCAGCTGATCTGGTTCCTGCGCTATGTCCACCACGGGCTGTCGATGCAGCAGGGCATGGATGCGCCGCTGTTCCACACCGCGCATTTCCAGTCCAGCTTCTATCCCCGCGACGCGAAGCCGGGCGAGTTGATGGTCGAACCCAGTATGGGCGAGGCGGCCATCGACGGCCTACGCGCCCGCGGCCACAAGGTCGTCGTCTCGGAACCCTGGAGCATCGGGCGGCTGACCGCGGCCCGCCGCGAGGCCGACGGCATGCTGACCGCCGCAGCCACCCCGCGCCTGATGCAGGCCTATGCGGTGGGGCGCTGATCATGACATGGTCGTTGATCGCGCGCGATCGGGACACGGGGGCCTTGGGGATTGCAGTCGCCAGCCGGTTCTTCGCCTGCGGCTCGCTGGTTCCCCATGTGGGACCTTCGGCGGCCTTCGCGACCCAGGCTTTCGTCAACCCGGTCTGGGGCACCGAGGGCCTGCGTCGTCTTGAAGCCGGCGAGGCCGCGACGCAGGTTCTGGCCGATCTGGTGGCCCGCGATGCGGGTGCCGCGCAGCGTCAGGCACACCTGATGGACGCGGATGGTCGCGGTGCCGTCCACACGGGTGGCGAATGCATCGATTGGGCCGGACACCTGATGGGGGATGGCTTCTCGATCGCGGGCAACATGCTGGCCGGCCCGCAGGTGCTTGACGAAACGGCGCGCGTCTACCTGGAATCATCGGCGCTGGCGTTTCCCGAGAGGCTGCTGGCCGCGATGATGGCGGGCGAGGCTGCGGGCGGCGACAAGCGTGGACGTCAGGCGGCGGGGCTGCGCATCCACCACGGACAGGACCATCCGTGGCTGGACCTGCGCGCCGACGACCACGGCGATCCGCTGGCCGAACTGTCGCGCCTGCTGCGCGTGGCCCGCGAACGCTATCTGCATGTCGCTCGGATCATGCCCACCGCGGATCGTTTCAGCGGCGACCCCGATCGCAGCGAAACCGACGCCCGCATCGCAAGGGCCGAGGCGGCCCGGATCGCGGCGGGACAGCCAAGCGCCTCATTCGCGACCGACCCCTGAAATGCTTGCGCCCGGACGCGATTTTGCCAATGAGCAGCCAAGGCGCAACAACCGGAAAGCACAGATGGCCACGCCTGCCGATGAACTGGACGCGGTGATCCAAGCACTTGCCCCCATCCTTGCCGACGCCGCCCGCAGGGATGGTCGCCTGCCCCCCGAACGCGCGCTGACCGACATGCTGGGCGTCTCGCGCCGCAGGCTGCGGCTGGCGCTGGATCGGTTGCAGCGCGACGGCGCCGTCTTTCGCCGCCACGGGCAGGGCACCTTCGTCACGCCGCCTCCGCGCCCCGACAGCGGCCGGTCGCGCCTTCTGGCGGGGCAGCTGACGCTGGAACAGCTGATGGACGTCCGCCGCCAGATCGAACCCCGCCTGGCACAGCTGGCCGCAGCGCGCGCCCTGCCCGATGAGATCGCCAACCTTCAGGTCCTGATGCAGCGGTCGCGCGATGCCGGGAATGCGCATGATTACGACCTGGCCGACGAGGTCTTTCACTATCGCATCGCCGAACTGGCCGGAAACCCGCTGTTCCTTGAAATCTTCGACCTGATTCGGAACATGCGCCAAGAGGCTGGCTGGCGCGAACGGCGTGCCGAGACCAACGTCCCGCAGGTCGTGGCGGCCCTGGGCCAACAGCATCAGCGGATCTTCGATGCCATTGCGGCGGGCGATGTCGCGGGCGCCGGTCAGGCCCAGCTGCTGCACATGGATTACGTGGCCTCGGCGATTCACGTGAAACCCTAGCCATCGCCCGGCCTGCCTTCCGCACGGGCGCCGATGCCAAAGAAAAACCCCCGCAAGCACGAAGCTTGCGGGGGTTTTTAATGGTGCCCAGGAGAGGACTCGAACCTCCACGTCTTGCGACACACGGACCTGAACCGTGCGCGTCTACCAATTCCGCCACCTGGGCAGGTGGTGTAAGCGGCTGATTAAAGAGAGTTACGGGGGGCGTCAATGCGATTCCGACATGTTTGCGAAAGTTTTTTGCGAAATCGTCATTCGCAGGTCGAAACACCCTGCGGGACAGGGCCTGCGCCGCCGTGCCGCCTTGCCGCAGCCCCCACCTATGAGTAAGGATCACGCCAACAATCGGCACGTAAGGAGGCGAGACGCCCATGGCGAAACTGGTCACGATCTTTGGCGGGTCTGGCTTTGTCGGTCGGCAGGTTGCCCGACTGATGGCAAAGGAAGGCTGGCGCGTAAGGGTTGCGGTCCGCCGCCCCGACGAGGCGCTGTTCACCCGCACCTATGGCGCGGTCGGGCAGGTCACGCCCGTTCTGTGCAACATCCGCAGCGAAGCATCCGTCCGTGCCGCCCTGACCGGCGCCGATGCCGCCGTCAATTGCGTCAACATCCTGTCCCCCGAGGGCAAGAGCAACTTTTCCAACGTCTTCCACGAGGGCGCCGAACATATCGCCCGCATCGCCAAGGAACTGGGCGTCGCGCGGCTGGTGCACCTCTCGGGCCTTGGCATCGATACCGAATCCGACAGCGCCTATATTGCCGCCAAGTCGCGCGGCGAAGAGGCCGTGCTGGCGCAATTCCCCGATGCGGTCGTGCTGCGCCCCTCGGTGATCTTCGGGGCCGACGACAACTTCTACAACCGCTTTGCCGGCATGACCCGCATGGGTCCGGTGATGCCCATCGTCGGCGGCAAGACCCGCATGCAGCCCGTCTATGTCGAGGATGTGGCCCGCGCCGCCGTCATGGGCGCGACCGGCACCGCCGCCCCCGGCATCTATGAGCTGGGCGGCCCCGACGTGCTGACCCTGCGCCAGATCGTCGACCAGGTGCTGAAGGCCACCCATCGCCGCAAGCTGGTGGCGAACATGCCCTTCGGGCTGGCCAAGCTGGGATCGATGGGCCTGGGCGTTGCGCAGACGCTGACCGGCGGGCTGTTCACCAACCCCCTCAGCCGCGATCAGCTGGCCCTGCTGCGCGAGGACAATGTCGTCAGTGACGATGCCAAGGGGTTTGCCGATCTGGGCATCCAGCCCGTCGCGGCCGAGGCGGTGCTGGACGACTATCTGTGGCGCTTCCGTCCTTCGGGACAATATGACGCCATCAAGGATTCCGCCAAGAACCTGCGCAACAACTGATGGAACACAACACGATTGTCGCGGCGGTCCTGGGCATCCTCGAGGGCCTGACCGAATTCATCCCGGTCTCATCCACCGGGCACGTTCTGCTGGCCGGGCATTTCCTCGGCTTCGAATCACCCGGTCGTGCCTTCGAGGTGGTGATCCAGCTGGGTGCCATCGCCGCCATCCTGGGCGTCTATGCCGGTCGCATCTGGCAGATCCTCAGCCATGCGCCCCATGATCCTGCCGCGCGGCGCTTCGTTGCCGCCGTGCTGCTGGCCTTCCTGCCCGCCGTGGTCATCGGCCTTGCCGCGCATGACTTCATCAAGACGGTGCTGTTCGAAACGCCGATGCTGATCGCGGTCATGCTGATCCTGGGCGGCTTCATCATGCTGTGGGTCGACCGCCGCGTGACCGACCCCACCTATCACCGGGCCGAGGATTTCCCCTTGGGCATGGCGCTGAAGATCGGCTTCTTCCAGTGCATCGCCATGATCCCCGGCGTGTCACGGTCGGGGGCGACCATCGTGGGTGCCCTGCTGATGGGCGCGGACAAGCGATCCGCCGCCGAATTCAGCTTCTTCCTGGCCATCCCGACGATGCTGGGCGCATTCACTTTGGACCTGATCAAGAATCGCGATATCCTTGATGCTGCGGCCTTGGGCAATATCGCCATCGGCTTCGTCACCGCCTTCATCAGCGCCGTCTTCGTGGTGCGCTGGTTGCTGGGATACGTCTCGCGGCACGGCTATGGGCTGTTCGCTTGGTGGCGGATCATCGCGGGAACCGTGGTTTTGCTGGCACTGGCCGCCGGTAGGTAAGCAAAGCTGACGCACTTTCATGCTGGCGGCCGAAGATTTATGACCGCCAGCGCGAAAAACTGGCATTTAGGTCAGCACTGCTGACTTTTCATTGCAAATGCCTTGGTTTAAGCCAACTGCGGAAGGTCCTGTAGGGAGACAGCGCAGCCATGGCCACGCAAAAGATGCTCAAATTCACCTCGACGCCGCGCGAAATGCCCGAGAAACGCTCGGCCAACGAACGCAGCGAGGATTTCCACGAGATCTATCGTGAATTTGCCGACGCCAAGGCGACCGAGCAGTCCAGCCGCTGCAGTCAGTGCGGCGTCCCCTATTGCCAGTCGCATTGCCCGCTGAACAACAACATCCCCGACTGGCTGCGCCTGACCGCGGAAGGCCGCCTGCTTGAGGCCTATCAGGTCAGCCAGGCCACCAATACCTTCCCCGAGATCTGCGGACGCATCTGCCCCCAGGACCGCCTGTGCGAGGGCAATTGCGTCATCGAACAATCCGGCCACGGCACCGTCACCATCGGTGCGGTGGAGAAATACATCACCGACACCGCATGGGACAACGGTTGGGTCCAGCCCTTCGCCCCCGAACAGGAGCGTGCCGAATCGGTGGGCATCATCGGTGCCGGACCGGGGGGCCTGGCCGCTGCCGACATGCTGCGCCGTCAGGGTTTCCAGGTCACCATCTATGACCGCTATGACCGCGCGGGCGGGCTGATGACCTATGGCATCCCCGGCTTCAAGCTGGAGAAGGACGTCGTCATGCGCCGCAACCAGCTGCTGGCCGACAGCGGCGTGGAATTCGTGCTGAACTGCAACGTGGGCGAGGACATCAGCTTCGACGCCATCCGCGGCAAGCATGACGCGGTGCTGATCGCCACGGGCGTCTACAAGACCCGCGATCTGGACATCGACAACACCGATGCGGGCGGTGTCGTCCGCGCCATCGACTATCTGACCGCCAGCAACAAGATCGACTTCGGCGACGACGTGCCCGACTTCGAGGATGGCGAGCTGAACGCCAACGGCAAGCGCGTCGTCGTCATCGGCGGCGGCGACACGGCCATGGACTGCGTGCGCACGGCCATCCGCCAGGGCGCGCAATCGGTCAAATGTCTCTATCGCCGCGACCGCGCCAACATGCCGGGTTCGCAGCGCGAGGTTCAGAACGCCGAGGAAGAGGGCGTCGAATTCGTCTGGCTGTCGGCCCCGGGTCAGTTCACCGGCCATGTGACCGGCGACATGGCCACCGCGCAGGAAAGCGATGTCGCGGGCAACCCGCAGATCGCATCCGTACGCATCCAGAAGATGCGCCTTGGCCAGCCCGACGTCAGCGGTCGCCAGTCCCCCGAACTGATCGAGGGTGCCGATTACGACGAACCCGCCGAGCTGGTCATCAAGGCCCTGGGCTTCGAGCCCGAGGATCTGCCCAAGCTCTGGGGCGTCGACGGTCTGGAAGTGACCCGTTGGGGCACCATCAAGGCCAATTTCCAGACGCATCACACCTCGATCCCCGGCGTCTTCGCGGTGGGCGACATCGTGCGCGGCGCAAGCCTTGTGGTCTGGGCGATCCGCGACGGGCGCGAGGCCGCAGCCTCGATCGGGCAGTTCCTGCTGGGCGATGCCCGCGTGGCGGCAGAGTAAGCCCGCCATGATGCAGCATCTTGCGACATCATTCCTGGCAGGGCTGGCGCTGAGCGCCCTGCCCCTGCAGGCGGCGACCTTCACGCCGCCCGCGGGCTGCAACCTGCAGATGACGGTTCAGAACCGCGGCTGTTCGGTCAGCCAATACTACATCTGCGACGCCGACCCCGAGGGGTATCAGCGCAGCGCGATCTTCGGCAAGGACGGGATGTTCCACAGCTCGGTCATCGACGCCGAGACCCGCTGGATCGAAAGCACCTCGCCCATGTCGGGCATCACCGACACGCTGGTCGAGGGTGCCGCCGACGAGGCCAGCCTCTCGACCCTGCTGGCGACGGGCCGCGACGATTTCGACTTCGACACCCGTGCCAATGACGGCGTGGTGCTGAACCAGAAGGGCTTCGACGTGCTGACCGGCGAAACCGTCCAGATCGACGGCCAGCAGCTGGAACGGACCGAGTTCCAGCTGACCACCACCGGCCCCGACGGGAACCTGATCAGCGAACGCCGCGGCACCCAGTTCATCAGCCGCGAGTTCGGCCGCTTCTTCGGCGGCATCGAATCGCGCACGGATGCCTCTGGCGAACAGACCAAGACGAATGACAGCCCCGTTCTTTTCGCCTTTCCCGGCGACAAGGGCTTTGGCGACACCACCCCACAATTCGACTGCGATCAATTGCTGACGCAGATCTTGCAGGAAAGGGCCGCATCATGAACAACGATTGGCAAGAACAAGAGCAGGCCCGCCGCGACTGGATGGCCAAGAACAGCCTTTACCGCGAAGAGGACGAACATTCCTCCTGCGGGGTCGGCCTGGTGGTCAACATCGACGGCAAGGCCAGCCGCAAGGTCGTGCAATCGGGCATCGATGCGCTGAAGGCCATCTGGCACCGGGGCGCGGTCGATGCCGACGGCAAGACCGGCGACGGCGCGGGCATCCACGTCCAGATCCCGGTCCCCTTCTTCTATGACCAGATCCGCCGCACGGGCCATGAACCCGACCACGACAAGCTGATCGCCGTGGGCCAGGTCTTCCTGCCGCGCACGAATTTCGCCGCCCAGGAAGCCTGCCGGACCATCGTGGAATCCGAGGTCCTGCGGATGGGCCACTATATCTATGGCTGGCGCCACGTGCCGGTCGATACCAGCGTGCTGGGCGAAAAGGCCAACGCCACCCGTCCGGAAATCGAGCAGATCCTGATCCGCTGCGAGAAGGACATCGACCACGTCCAGTTCGAGCGCGAGCTTTACGTCATCCGCCGCCGCATCGAAAAGGCCGCCATCGCGGCGCAGGTGCCGCAGCTGTATTTCTGTTCGCTGTCCTGCCGGTCGATCATCTACAAGGGCATGATGCTGGCCGAACAGGTCGCGGAATTCTATCCCGACCTCAAGGACGAGCGTTTCGAATCCTCCTTCGCGATCTATCACCAGCGCTATTCCACCAATACCTTCCCGCAATGGTGGCTGGCCCAGCCCTTCCGCATGCTGGCCCATAACGGCGAGATCAACACGCTGAAGGGCAACCTGAACTGGCTGCGCAGCCACGAGATCCGCATGGCCTCCAGCGCCTTCGGCGAAGCGGCCGAGGACATCAAGCCGATCGTCCCCGCCGGATCCTCGGACAGCGCCGCGCTGGATTCGGTCTTCGAGGTGCTGGTCCGTTCGGGGCGCAGCGCGCCGATGACCAAGACCATGCTGGTGCCGGAAAGCTGGTCCAAGGCCACGACCGACATGCCCCAGGCCTGGGCCGACATGTATGCCTATTGCAACGCCGTGATGGAGCCGTGGGACGGCCCCGCCGCCCTTGCCATGACCGACGGTCGTTGGGTCTGCGGCGGTCTGGACCGCAACGGTCTGCGCCCGATGCGCTATGTCGTGACGGGCGACAACCTGCTGATCGCGGGTTCGGAAATGGGCATGGTGCCGGTCAACGAAAGCAATGTCGTCGAAAAGGGCGCGCTTGGTCCGGGGCAGATGATCGCCGTCGACATGTGGGATGGCAAGCTCTACCACGACACCGAGATCAAGGACCGCCTGGCCGCCAGCCAGCCCTTCGGCGAATGGATCGAGAAGGTCGTCCAGCTGAACGACATCATGCGCGACCTGCCGGAAACCGCGCTGCACACGGGCGACGAGTTGCGCCGCCGCCAGACGGCCGCCGGTTTCACCATGGAGGAACTGGAACACGTCCTGGCCCCCATGGCCGAGGACGGCAAGGAAGCCATCGCCTCGATGGGCGACGACACGCCGCCCGCGGTCCTGTCCAACCAGTATCGCCCCATGAGCCATTTCTTCCGGCAGAACTTCAGCCAGGTGACGAACCCGCCCATCGACTCCTTGCGCGAAACGCGCGTGATGTCGCTGAAGACGCGCTTTGGCAACCTCAAGAACGTGCTGGACGAAAGCAGCAGCCAGACCGAGATCGTGCTGCTGGAAAGCCCCTTCATCGCCAACGGCGAATTCGCCGAGATGGTGAAGATGTTCGGTGAGACCGTCACCTTCATCGACTGCACCTTTGCGGATGGCGCCGGACCCGACGCCCTGGGCGAAGGTCTGGCCCGCATCCGCGCCGAGGCCGAGGACGCCGTGCGTTCGGGCGCAGGCCATCTGGTCCTGACCGACAAGGCTCAAGGCCCCGACCGCGTGGCGATGCCGATGATCCTTGCGACCAGCTCGGTCCACAGCTGGCTGACGCGCAAGGGTCTGCGGACCTTCTGTTCGGTCAACGTGCAATCGGCCGAATGCATCGACCCGCATTACTTTGCCGTGCTGATCGGCAGCGGCGCGACGACCGTGAACCCCTATCTGGCGCAGGATTCGATCAACGACCGGATCGAGCGCGGCCTGCTGACCGGCAGCCTGATCGACAACATGCGCCGCTATCGCGCGGCCATCGACGCAGGCCTGCTGAAGATCATGGCCAAGATGGGCATCTCGGTGCTGTCGTCCTATCGCGGCGGGCTGAACTTCGAGGCCGTGGGTCTGTCCCGCGCCATGGTTGCCGAATATTTCCCCGGCATGCAGTCGCGCATTTCCGGCATCGGCCTGCACGGGCTTCAGGCCAAGCTGGAGGAACTGCACCAGAAGGCCTATCACACCAAGGACAGCGAGATGCTGCCGGTCGGCGGCTTCTACAAGCTGCGCCGCGCGGGCGAAAAACATGCTTGGGAAGCCAATACCATGAAGATGCTGCAGGTGGCCTGCGAAAAGGCCAGCTATGACATCTGGAAGCAGTTCAGCGCCACGATGCGGGCGAACCCGCCGATCCACATCCGCGACCTGCTGGACATCAAGCCGCTTGGCAAGTCCGTCCCGATCGAGGAAGTGGAAAGCATCACCAGCATCCGCAAGCGTTTCGTCACGCCCGGCATGTCCCTTGGCGCGCTGAGCCCCGAGGCGCATATGACGCTGAACATCGCGATGAACCGCATCGGCGCGAAATCCGACAGCGGCGAAGGCGGCGAGGCCCCCGAGCATTCGCATCCGCTGCCCAACGGCGACAACCCCTGCGCCAAGATCAAGCAGGTGGCCTCGGGACGCTTCGGTGTCACCGCCGAATACCTGAACGCCTGCGAGGAACTGGAGATCAAGGTCGCCCAGGGTGCCAAGCCCGGCGAGGGCGGCCAGCTGCCCGGCATGAAGGTCACCAAGCTGATCGCGCGGCTGCGTCACTCCACGCCGGGCGTGACGCTGATTTCGCCGCCGCCGCACCACGACATCTACTCGATCGAGGATCTGGCGCAGCTCATCTATGACCTGAAACAGATCAACCCACGCGCCAAGATCACCGTCAAGCTGGTGGCTTCCAGCGGCGTCGGCACGATCGCGGCGGGCGTGGCCAAGGCCAAGGCCGACGTCATCTTGATCAGCGGCCATAACGGCGGCACCGGGGCATCCCCCGCGACATCGGTGAAATTCGCCGGTCTGCCGTGGGAGATGGGTCTGACCGAGGCGCATCAGGTTCTGGCCATGAACCGCCTGCGCGAACGCGTCACCCTGCGCACCGATGGTGGTCTGCGCACGGGCCGCGATATCGTCATGGCCGCGATGATGGGTGCCGAGGAATACGGCATCGGCACCGCCGCCCTGATCGCCATGGGCTGCATCATGGTCCGCCAGTGCCAGTCGAACACCTGCCCGGTGGGCGTCTGCACCCAGGACGAAAAGCTGCGCGCCATGTTCACCGGATCGGCGGACAAGGTCGTGAACCTGATCACCTTCTACGCCCAGGAAGTCCGCGAGATCCTGGCCGAGATCGGCGCACGCTCGCTGGACGAGGTGATCGGCCGCGCCGACCTCTTGACCCAGGTCAGCCGCGGTGCCGCGAACCTGGACGATCTGGACCTGAACCCGCTGCTGATCACCGTCGATGGCGCGGAAAAGATCGTCTATGACCGTTCCAAGCCGCGCAATGCCGTGCTGGAGACGCTGGACAGCGAAATCGTCAAGGACGCCGCCCGCTTCTTCGAGGATGGCGAGAAGATGCAGCTGTCCTATGCGGTGCGCAACACGCAGCGCACGGTCGGCACGCGCACGTCCAGCATGATCGTCCAGAAGTTCGGCATGCGGAACAACCTGCAACCCGACCACCTGACGATCCGGCTGACGGGCAGCGCCGGTCAGTCCCTTGGCGCCTTCGCGGCTCCGGGCCTCAAGATCGAGGTCTCGGGCGATGCCAACGACTATGTCGGCAAGGGCCTGTCGGGCGGCACCATCGTGGTGCGTCCGCCGATGGCCAGCCCGCTGGTCGCCGCCGACAACACCATCATCGGCAACACGGTGCTTTACGGCGCGACGAACGGCTACCTGTTCGCGGCGGGCCGTGCGGGCGAACGCTTTGCGGTCAGGAACAGCGGCGCATCCGTGGTGATCGAGGGTTGCGGCAGCAACGGTTGCGAATACATGACCGGCGGTGTCGCCGTGATCCTGGGTCGCATCGGGGCGAATTTCGGCGCAGGCATGACGGGGGGCATGGCCTATCTCTATGATCCCGAAGGCCTGGCGCGCGATTACATCAACCCCGAGACGCTGGTCATGTGCCCTGTCACGCAAGAACATTGGGAAGATCAGCTGAAGGGCCTGATCGAGCGTCACCTGAAGGAAACCGGATCGCGCCGCGCCGACGACATCCTGTCGAACTGGGATCGCGAAAAGCGAAACTTCCTGCAGGTCTGCCCGCGCGAGATGCTGTCGGCCCTGCCCCATCCGATCCAGGCGGTGCAGGAACCGGATGCGGTTCCTGCTGAATAAGATCTCGAAAGCGGCCCCTCGGGGCCGCTTTCTCAATTCGGCTGGCGGGCGACGGTCCGGCAGGTGGTTTCCGCGGCATCAACCCGCGTCAGGGTCGCCTCTTCCCCCTTGGCCCACCATTCCCACATCCCCGAGACATAGCGCGCCCCCGATGCCGCGACGACATTCACGAAGACCACCTCCTCGCCCTCCAACGGGATGATCGCCAAGCTGTTGGCACCGGCCTCGACATAGCGGACCGCCAGATCACGTCCGTCGTCGCATCGATATCGCGCGGCGGTCACGGTCGCATCCGATGTCAGCGGCAGCGTCAGGGCCAGCCGGGCATGGGCCGCGCCACAAGTCACCAGCAGGCCCAGACCCGCCCCGATCAATCCACGCATATCGTCTCCTTTCACGTCATTGGCCCCGCAGGATCACGCAGGGGCGCGGGCGTGACAAGGTCATGGAACTTGACGCTTGGGCGCGCTGCATGGGACATGCCAGCATGATTCCCCGCAGCCCGCCCCAGGCTCCATTCAACGACGCACCCCCGCCACCACGCCGTCGCCGCGCCTGGCGGCGGCTTGCGCTGTTCTGGTTCCGTTTCATCCTGCTCAGGGCGTTGCTGGTCATGGCGGGGTCGGTCACGCTCTATGCCTTCGTGAACCCGCCGCTGACATGGACGATGGTCGGCGCGGCGCAGCGTGATCCGCTGGTCGATCGCGCATGGGTGCCGCTGACCGGCATCGCGCCCGTCATGCGCCGTTCGGTCGTCGCCGCCGAGGACGCGAATTTCTGCAACCACTGGGGCTTCGACATGGCCGAGATCCGCAAGGTCGTGGCCTCGGGTTCCAGCCGGGGGGCGTCGACCCTGACGCAGCAGACCGCCAAGAACGCCTATCTGTGGCAGACCCGCAGCTGGGGTCGCAAGGCGGTCGAGACCGCCCTGACCCCGATGATCGAGGGGCTATGGTCCAAGTCGCGCATTCTGGAGGTCTATCTGAACATCGCGGAATTCGGTCCGGGCATCTTCGGGATCGAGGCCGCCGCCCGCGAATATTTCGCCACCACCCCCAATCGCCTGACCCGCGTGCAGGCCGCGCGGCTGGCGGCCGTCCTGCCCGCCCCCCGCAGCCGCAGCCCGCATGCCGCATCGGCCCGGTCGCGGGCCATCGCCGACGGGGCCGCCACCATCGGGCGCGACGGTCGGGCGGATTGTTTCCAACGCGACATGGCGCCCTGATCCCCTTCGGTTGAAAGCGGCCATGCTGGCGCGTATCAAGATGGCGTTGCGATAAGAAACAAAGGTCTCGAGCAGTCCATGAACAACAATACGCAGACCACGCGACTGTATCACACCGCGCTGTCCCCCTATTGCCGCAAGGTCCGCCTTGTGCTGGCAGAAAAGAAGATCGAGGTCGAACTGGTCGAGGAGCGCTATTGGGAAAGCCCCCCCGACCTGAAACGACGGAACCCCGCCGGCAAGCTGCCGGTCCTGCGCTATCGCGGGAACCTGCTGTCGGAAAGCCAGGCCATCGTCGAATACCTGGACGAGGCGATGCCCTCGCCCTCGCTGATGCCCAGCACGCCTTTGGAACGCCACGAGGTGCGCCGCCTGTGCGCCTGGTTCGACGACAAGTTCCATACCGAGGTCACCCAGCCCATCCTGAACGAGCGCGTCTGGAAGAAGGTCACGCGGTCGGGATACCCCGACAGTCGCGTCGTCAAGGACGGGTTGCGCGCGATCAAGGAGCATATCGACTATCTGACGGGCCTGCTGGAAACGCGCCGCTGGCTGGCTGGAAACGCGATCAGCCTGGCGGATTTTACGGCGGCGGCGCATTTTTCCTGCCTCGATTACATTTCGGACGTCGATTGGGACCGCTCCGAGATGCTGCGCGACTGGTATGCGACGATCAAGTCGCGCCCGGCGTTCCGGTCCGTTTTGGCCGATCAGGTGCCGGGCATCCATCCGGCCGCGCATTATGCCGAGCTGGACTTCGGATAAGCCCGAGGGGGGCGGGATGCGTCCCGCGACGGCCGGGGGCGCTTCGCCCCCCGGACCCCCCGAGGGTATTTGGGCAACCAAGAAAGCCGAGATCGAAGCCGAGGCGAAGGCCGTCGGATTTTCGCGCATGGGGGTGACGACCACGGATGCCGTGCCCGGACTGGCCAACAGGCTGGCGGCATTCCTCGAGGCGGGGCGTCACGGGCAGATGGGCTGGATGGCCGAGCGGACGCATTGGCGCGGCGATCCGCAGGCGCTGTGGCCCGAAGCGCGTTCCGTGATCATGCTGGCCGAGCTTTATACCCCCGATCATGATCCCCTGGCCGTGTTGGATCAGCCCGACCGGGCGGCGGTCAGCGTTTACGCTCAGGGCAAGGATTACCACGATCTGGTCAAGAAGCGGTTGAAGCGTCTTGGGCGCTGGATGCTGGAGAGATCGCCGGGTCATCAGATCAAGGTTTTTGTCGATACGGCCCCGGTGATGGAAAAGCCCTTGGCGCAGGCGGCGGGCCTGGGCTGGCAGGGCAAGCACACGAACCTGCTGTCGCGCGAGCTTGGCAGCTGGTTCTTTCTGGGGGCGATCTTTTCGACGCTGCCGCTGCCGCCCGATGCCCCCCAGCAGGACCATTGCGGGTCCTGTCGCGCCTGTCTGGACGTCTGTCCGACGGGGGCGTTCCCCGCGCCCTTCCAGCTGGATGCACGGCGCTGCATTTCCTATCTAACGATCGAGCACAAAGGCCCCGTCGATCCCGAGCTTCGGCCCCTGATGGGCAACCGCATCTATGGCTGCGACGACTGCCTGGCGGTCTGTCCTTGGAACAAGTTCGCGCAATCGGGGTCCGAGATGCGCTATCGCGGGATCATCGAGGCTCCGCCCTTGGCCGAGCTGGCGATGCTGGATGACACGAGCTTTCGGGCGCGGTTTTCAGGCAGTCCAATCAAGCGGATCGGGCGGGACCGTTTCGTGCGCAACGTGCTTTATGCGATCGGCAATTCCGGGGATGCGGCGCTGTTGGGTGTGGCGCGGGGATTATGCGGCGATTCTGATCCGACCGTGGCGGATGCGGCGGCCTGGGCCGTGGGGCGGCTGGCAGGCTAAAGCAGGAAGTCGTCGCCCGTCAGGGTCAGCGTGCCCCCTAACCGGATCAGCATGTCGGCCTGATGGTCGCCGTTCAGGTCGATCAGCACATGGGTCTGCGATCCGGTCTGTTCCCAATGCAGCGACCTGCCGCCCCGGAAATCACCGTCGCTGGCATGGGACAGGTTCAAAGGGCGAAGGTCCAGGCGGTCAATGCCGGGCCGGAAATCGGTAATCAGGTCGGCGGCATTCACCCGGCTGTCGGCGGCCTTTGTGAAGCGGAAGGTGTCGCGCCCCGCGCCCCCCTCCAACCGGTCGGCGCCCATGTTGCCGATCAGCGTGTCGTTGCCGCCGCCGCCCTTCAGCGTATCGTTGCCCGCACCCCCTGTCATGCGGTCCGCGCCGAACTGGCCGAACAGGCGGTCGTTCCCACCTCCTCCGTTCAACACGTCGTTGCCACCCTGACCATAGAGGAGGTCGCGGCCATTGCCCCCGTCCAAGGTGTCGCGGCCGCCGCCGCCGTAGAGCTGGTCGTCTTGCGCACCGCCCCGCAGCCGGTCGTTGCCTCCGCCCGCAAGCAGGGTGTCGTTGCCCAGATCGCCCGATAGGGTGTCGTTGCCGCCACCGGTCTTCAACAGGTCGTTGCCGCGTCCGCCCGACAAGAAGTTGTTGCCGCCAAAGGTGATCAGCGTGTCGTTGCCGCCATGACCGATCAGACGGTCGTTGCCGCCATTCCCCATCAGCCGGTCGTCACCGCCCTGCCCAAGCAGCGTATCGTTGCCCTTGTGCCCGAACAGACGGTCGTTGCCGTTGCCGCCACGCAGAATGTCGTTGCCCTGCCCGCCCAGCAGCCTGTCGTTGCCGTCATTGCCGAACAGGCGGTCGTCCTGCTTCCCTCCTTCCAGCGTGTCGTTGCCGTCATCGCCATAGAGCCAGTTGCGGCCGGTGGTGCCGCGCAGGAAGTCGTCGCCCTCATCCCCGTGCAGGGTATCGTTGCCACCGCCGCCGATGAGACGGTCGTTGCCAAGGCCGCCGAACAGCAGATCGTTGCCCGCGTTGCCGAACAGCGTGTCGTCGCCCCCTTCGCCGTAGATCAGGTCATCGTCACCGCCCCCGAAGAGAAAGTCGAAGTCGTCGCCGCCGAACAGCGTATCGGCACCGACATCGCCGCGCAGGGTATCGCGACCCGCGCCGCCGCTCAGCAGATCGTCGCCCTGTTGACCCAGCAGAAGGTCGTCGCCATCCCCGCCGTCAAGCGTGTCGTCGCCCTGACCGCCCTGTAGCCTGTCCGCATCGCCATCGCCGTCGATCCGGTCGTCGCCGTCATCGCCCATCAGGCTGTCGCGGCCCGCCCCACCTTGCAGGACGTCATTGCCGTCGCCACCATGAAGCGTGTCGTTGCCATCATCGCCGATCAGGGTATCGCGGCCCCCGTCGCCATAGATGAGGTCGTTCCCGCCCTGCCCCGACAGGCTGTCATTGTCGTCGCCACCCGACAAATGGTCGGCCCCCGCGCCGCCCATAAGGGTATCGTTGCCCGCATCCCCCAGCAGGCGGTTGTCGCCCAGAAACACCTGAAGCCAGTCGTCGCCGTTGCCCCCCGACAGGGTGTCGTCCCCATCATCGCCGTAAAGGACATCATCGCCGTCGCCGCCATAGATCAGGTCATTGCCCGCGCCGCCATAAAGCGTGTCATCGCCCGCATCGCCGTAGAGCAGGTCGTCATCGTCATCGCCATACAGCAGGTCGTTGCCCTGATCGCCGAACAGCGTGTCGCGCCCTGCGCCGCCCCACAGCCGGTCGTCACCCGCACCGCCGCGCAGAACGTCATGGCCAGCCTCGCCCTTCAGGCTGTCGCTGCCCGATCCGCCCGAGACGGTGTCATTGCCCGAACCCGCCATGATCATCTGCGGTCCCGCCGTGCCCAGCAGTCGGTCGCTGCTGGCCGTTCCGAACAGCCATTCGGGCTGATCGGAGGGGGTGCCGTCGGGGTCGATATCCTCGGGGTACAGATCGGGCAGATCGTAATGCGCGATCGGGAAAAGCGCGTTCGAGAAGTCGGCGATGCTCAGCGAACGTCCGTCGCGGGTCTGGATGTCAAGGATCGTTTCCCCATAGACGATCATCACGCCATTCGCGGTGGGGATGAAGCGCAGCTGCCAGATGCTGCGGATGGTGCCCAGCATCGACAGGTCCAACCGGTCGACCCCGTGGTCGTAATCCAGAATGGTGATACGCCCCTGAAGGCGCGACGGCACGAAGGTGTCGGCGCCCGTCCCCCCCACCAGCGTGATCGAGCGGCTGCCCGCAACCAGGATATCGTCGCCGGCCCCACCCTCCAACCGGGTGGTCGTGGCACCGGCCACCAGCAGGTCGCCGCCATTGCCGCCCTTGACGGTGCCCGCGCCCGCGAAGCCGGTCTTTCCGATCGGGCCGGGCTGGAAGACCAGTTGGGTAATGCCCGTTTCGGTCGAGGATGCGACGAACAGCATGATCCGACCGTCGCGCACCAGCGCCTGGATGTCGCTGACATCGGCCAGGGTCATGGCGTCGGTGTCGACGATGGTTTCCAGGTGCAGCAGGCGCCCATCCGGCAGCACGGTGAAGACCGAGATCCCGTCGTCGGCCCCGCCCGCGAAGACGAAGCTGCGCCCGCCCATCTGCACCGTTTCCAGCGCGGTGACGGATTGGAAGCGGGTCGTGCCTTCGTCAAGCACATGATCCGTGGTCGTCAGCCGCCCTTGGGCATCCAGACGAAAGACGGTCAGCGATCCGGACCCCGAGCCCGCCACCACGACGAAGGTCCGCCCCCCCGAAACGACCGTGCCCAGATCGGTCGGTGTGTCATAGCCCGCCCCCTGCGCCGCCACATGCAGTCTGGCCGTCCCCAGCACGCCTGTCGCCGACATCAGATGGGTCGAGATGAAGTTTCCCCCCGCCGAGACCGCAATCAGCATCTGCTGACCATCGACCGCGACATCCACGATCCGGTCCAGCGTGGCATCGACGCTGCCTTGCGGCACCGGCAGATCGGCCTTGCCCCGCGCCGTCAGCTTGCCGTCCGCGGCGACCAGATGCGTCTGCAGCCGCATGCCGCCGTCCTGCGCGGAATAGATGATGTTGCCCTGCGCCGTCTGGACCTGCCCCAAGGCCGTCAGCGATGTGCCAAGGTCGTTCTTGAATAGGGCCTGGAACTGGCCAAGCGCCCCGTTGCCCGACCGCAGTTCGGTCGCCTGATCCGCGATGCCGCCCATCTGGGCGACATGCACCATGCTGCGGTCGTCCAGTTCGATGACCGACAGCTGCGGTGGACCCTGATAGGTCGCATCGTCCAGATAGGCCCGGTTCCGCAACGCGGCGATCTTCTTGTCAGGGGCCGTCACCGCATAGCTGCTGATCCCGCCGCCCAACTGATTTGCCGCGACCAGCATCGTCTGTCCATCGACCTCGACCGTGGCAAGGTCGGTGATGTTGGACAGCCATCGTTGTTGCGTGACACCAAAGGTGGTCACGTGACGATACTCGATCATGACATTTCGGATATGTGCCGCAAAACCTGCGGGGTGACTTGGGATAGGCTAAAGATGGGCTTAGCCTATCCCTTTGGCTAGTCCGTGTTCCGTTGCATTTTATGCAACCGGTATGGCCCGCCCCCTTGAAATTCAGGCTTCGGGTGGCTCGACCGGCAAGGCCAGGGGGCCATAGATGATCAGCCCGGGCTGGCTGACGGGGCCATCACGCATCATCCGCGCCAACCCGTCGACGGTCGTGCGGACCAGTCGCTGCGTGGGGTGGCCCACGGCCTCGGCAAAGACGGCGGGGGTGGCGGCGGGCAGGCCGTGTTCAACAAGCCCTTGAGCCAGCTTGGGAAAACTGCGCTGGCCCATGAAGACCACCGTCGTCACCGCCGGATCGGCCAGCGCCGCCCAGTTGATGTCGCCGGGCAGATGGCCCGTGACGTCGGCCCCCGTCACGAACTGCACGCGCCGTGCCGTCAGGCGACGGGTCAGGGGCATGCCGATGGCCGCCGCCGCCGCGCTGGCTGACGTTACGCCAGGCACGATCTCGAAGGGGATATTTGCCTGCGTCAGGGCAATCAATTCCTCCTCGAGCCGCCCGAAGATGCCCGCATCGCCCGATTTCAGCCGGACGACTCGCTTGCCGGCGCGGGCGTGCTGGATGATCAGTTCGTTCACCGCCTCCTGCTTGGCCGAGGGGCGGCCCGCGCGCTTGCCGACGGCGATCAGCTCGGCCTCAGGCGAGGCATGGTCCAACACCGGGCCGGATGCCAGGTCGTCGAACAGCACCACATCCGCCTGCCCCAGCAGCCGCGCCGCCTTCAGCGTCAGCAGTTCGGGATCACCCGGCCCTGCCGAGACGAGCGAGACGAAACCGGGGCTGGGGGCGTGATCGGGCAATGTCTGGGGGCCTCTGCGTCGGGTGTGGGGACAGCTATACCACCCCGCGCGGGTGTGACAATGGCGCGCATCGGGAATGCAAGTCGCGGAGGCGATGAAACTTTCCCCGTCCTGATGCGTGATGTCAGGACAGGCTACAAGGAGAATGCAATGACGGTGATCTGCTGGTTCAGGCGGGTTCTGCGGCTGGACGACCACCCCGCGCTTGTCGCCGCGGCCAAGGATGGCGACGTGATCCCGCTGGTGATCCTTGATCCCGCCGAGGCCCGCGACCACCCCGCCAGCGCCCAACGTCAGGCCATGTCCCTGCCCCGGTTGGAGGCTTCGCTGCATCAGCGCCACAGCCGCCTGATCGTGCGGCGCGGCGATCCGGCAGAGGTTCTGGAACAGATCGCCCGTGAAACCGGTGCCAGCGCCGTCCATACCACCGTCGGCTTTCCCTTCGCCAGCGATCACGGATTGCAGGCCGCGGTGGAACGCGGTGGCGCGACCCTGCATCTGCATGAACTGGCCGATCTGGTGCCGCGCGCCTCGGTGCTGACCAAGACCGGCGGCGTCTACAAGGTCTTCACCCCCTTCTGGAAGGCCGTCCGCCAGACCGACATCGCCCCGCCCCTGCCCACCCCGACCTTGTCGTCCCCCGACAGCTGGCCCGACAGCGACGGCACAGATTGGCCCGAGGCCCGCGCCGCCATGGACCGTGGCTGGGACATCGTCGCCGACCATATCCGCCCCGGCGAGGATGAGGCCATGACCCGTCTGGATGAATTCCTGGAAGGCACCCTGCCCGACTACAAGGAACACCGCGACCATCCCTGGAGGCCCCGCGCGACATCAAACCTGTCGGATGCGTTGGCCGTGGGCGAGATCAGCGCCCGCCGCATCTGGCGTCACTGCCAGCCGACGTTCCAGGACGGCCAGAAAGGTGTCGACCACTTCCTGTCCGAACTCTGCTGGCGCGATTTCGCCCGCGAGCTGTTCCACGAGGCCCCCGACATGGCCAGCACCCCCTGGCGCGAGGAATGGACTGATTTTCCGTGGAAACGCGACAACAACGACGCGCGCGACTGGCGGCGCGGAATGACCGGCGTGCCCATGGTCGACGCAGGCATGCGCGAGCTTTACGTCACCGGCCAGATGCACAACCGCGTCCGCATGATCACCGGCAGCTACCTCTGCAAGCACCTGCTGACCGACTGGCGCGTGGGGTTGGATTGGTTCGCGCATTGCCTGATCGATTGGGACGCGGCCTCGAACGCGATGAACTGGCAGTGGGTGGCGGGCTGCGGGCCCGATGCCTCCCCCTTCTTCCGAGTGTTCAACCCCGAAACCCAGGCCGAAAAGTTCGACGAGAAAAGCCGCTATCGCGATCATTGGCTGAAGCCCGACGCCGAGGGCGCCAAGGAATTCGCCGCCGCCACCCCCAAGTCGTGGAAGATCGACCTGACGCATAAACCCACCCCCGCCATTTCCCTGGCCGAGGGTCGGGAACGCGCGCTCGACGCCTATGAAACCGTGAAATCCTGAAGGAACATCCGATGCAAATGGTCATCCTCTATGTCTCGACACTGGTCATCTTCCTGGCAGTGGACGCGGTCGGCATCAGCAAGCTGATCCGCCCGGTCTTTGAACGCCACGTCGGCGATCTGCTGGCCGATCCCTTCCGCGTGGGTCCGGCGGCCTTCTTCTATTCGCTCTATATCGTGGGCGTGCTTTATTTCGTCTCGGTCCCGGCACTGAAGTCCGGCCAGCCGGCGCAGGCCCTGATCGGCGGGGTTCTGATCGGGTTGATGTGCTATGGCACCTATGAATTCACCAACCTGGCCACGCTGCGCGACTGGTCGTGGGAACAGGTGATCACCGATACGCTCTGGGGTGGCGCGCTGACGGGTGCCTCGGCCTGGGCGGGCGTGATGATCACCCGCGCCTTCGCATGACCCGGGCGCTGATCATCGGGGCCTCGGGCGGGATCGGCGCGGCCCTGTGCCAGCAACTGGGGGCAGACGGGGCGGATGTCGTCGGCCTGTCGCGGCGCGACGACGGGCTGGACCTGACCGATCAGCAGAGTCTGCGCGACCATGCCGGCCGCCTGTCGGATCAGCGCTTCGATCTGATCTTCAATGCGACCGGGGCGCTTGTCGTGAACGGGCATCAGCCGGAGAAGACGATGGACGCCGTCGATGCGCAGGCGATGGCCGCGCAATTCGCGCTGAACGCAACGGGCGTGGCCTTGGTGATCCGGCATTTCGCGCCGCTGCTGGCGGATGACCGGCGCTCGGTCCTGGCCTCGCTTTCGGCACGGGTGGGCTCGATCGGGGACAATGGACTGGGGGGATGGGTGTCTTATCGCGCCGCCAAGGCCGCCCAGAACCAGATCATCCGCACCGCCGCCATCGAATACAAGCGCCGCAATCGCCACGCCATTCTGGTAGCGCTGCACCCCGGCACGGTCGAGACACCGCTGACCGCGAAATACGCCGCCCGTTATCCGACCATCACGCCTGAACGCAGCGCAGAGGCCCTTTTGTCGGTGATCGGCAAGCTGACACTGGATGACAGTGGCAGCTTTTACGACTGGAAAGGCGAAAGGGTGCCTTGGTAGCCTAGCCCCTCAGATATGGGGCAAAAGCGCCGGTGATCTGCGGACCGCCGGGCTTGGTGAACGACCCCCAGCTGCCAAGGATCGCGCCATTCGGGCCGATCAGCACCTTGTTGAAGTTCCACTTGGGGACGAAGCCTGTCTGATCGCGAACCCAGGCATAGAAAGGGTGCACATCGCCCTTGGCCACCGGCAGGATGTCGGTCATCGGCAGGGTGATGCCATATTCCATCTGGCAATATTCGCTGACCTCCTTACCGCTGTCCAATTCCTGGTTGAAATCATCCGAGGGCACGGCCAGCACGACCAGCCCCTGGTCGGCGTATTCCTCGTGCAGGGCCTGCATGTCGGTCAGCTGCCCCGCAAAGCCGCAGAGCGAGGCCGTGTTCACCACCAGCACCGGCCTGCCGCGCCAGTCGCGGGTGTCATATTCCCCGCCGTCGATTGAGGGAAAGCTGAAATCCGGCGCCTCGGCCGCGCGCGACGCAGCGGGCGATAGTCCGAGGGCCGAGATGGCCGTGGCCAGGGACAGGAACAGACGGCGTTTCATCAGGCATGACCCTTTCGCTTCAGGCCCGTCACGGCGCGGAAGGCCAAGGCGGCCGCACCGATCAGCGCCAAGACGGTGACGATCGTATTGCCCGCCGCGACATTGGCGGCGATCACCCCGATCAAAGCCCAGATCACCGCCAAGGGATAGGCCCATTCGTCAGGCCGCATCGCCATGATCGTCAGCGCCAGTGCACAGACACCAATCAGGCACAGGATGGCCGCGACCTGCTGCGACATGATCCCATGCCCCGCCAACCAGATGCCGATCGACACCCCCGAGGCCGCCGTTAGCCAGCCTGCATAAAGCGCGACGGGATGCCCCTCGAACCAGGGATCGCGGCGACCGGCCCACAGCATGGCGACGACCGCCAGCGCCATCATTGCAAGGATCATCAGCGTCGCCAGTCCCGGCAGAACCTGCGCCACCGGGATCCACAGGAAGCCGACCGCAAGGCTGCCCAGGAGGGCGGGCCGCATGGTCGCCCAATCGTCATCCTCGGCCCGTTTCAACAGGCCGAAAGCCGCCCCCATGATCAACCACAGATAGATCACCCCCCAGATCGAGAACGCCCAGCCCGCAGGCTGCACGGGCGGGTCCCGCTGCGGGATCGGGAACAAATCGGCGCTGTATCCAGCAAAGCCCGGAAAGATCGCGGGCGACACGGCGAAAGCCACCGCCGCGATCAGAACAAGGATGGCATGGGTGCGGTTCGTCATGGATCACTCCTCGCGGCTGAGGCGGCGCGTCAGGCGCATCGACAAGCCATAGGGCAAGGCGCGGATGAACTTGAGCGAGCGGGTCAGGCGGTGGGGGAAGTGAATCTCGAAGCTGCTACCGTGCAACCCCTTCATGATGGCCTTGGCGGCTTCCTCGGGCTTGATGATGGCGGGCATCTTGAAGTCGTTCTTTTCGGTCAGCCGCGTTTCCACGAAACCGGGACAGATCAGGCGGATGTCCAGATCGGTGCGTTCGGCCCGCAGCGATTCGGCCAGGTTGATGACCCCCGCCTTGGATGCCGAATAGATCTGCCCCTGCGGCAGGCCGACATAACCCGCGACCGATCCGGTCAGCGCCAGCTGCCCGCCCTTGCGCAGGACCTCGGGGCCGATCTGGGCGATATGGAAGCTGCCGGTCAGGTTCACGGTGACGATCTGGGCTGCCTTGTCGGGGTCCAGATCGGCGATGCGGCCCGGGTCGTACATCGCGGCCAGATGGACGATGCGGTCCACGGGGCCGTGGGCCTTGATGGCATCGGCGGCGGCCTGCACGCTGGCGCGGTCGGCCACATCCAGCACCTGCACGCTGGCATTGCCCAGTTGCGCGGCCAGCTTCTCCAGCGGCTCGCGACTGCGGGCGGACAGGATCACATGCGCGCCCTTGGCCGACCAGGCCTTGGCCAGCGCCTGCCCGATGCCGTCGCTGGCGCCGATGATCCAGATGCGTTCGGGGGTCTTGTCGCTGCTCATATCCGGCCCTTCCGGTGAAATTGGATCAAGAGGCCGATGGCCAGCGCACGCAGCACCAGCGGCAGGCCCGCATAGGTCCAACGCAGCGCGTCCAGCGCCTGTTCCGGATTGGGCGCGGCGGGTCTGAACCCCGCCCGCGCCAGCAGCGGCAGCGCGATGGCCCCCGCCAAGGCAAGCGACGCTTTGGTCAGGAAGGCCAACCCTGCATGAGCACGCGTGGCGGCCCCCGCGCTGCCCGTCGCCCCGATCCGCGCCGAGAGGATCGCGGGCGGCAGGACCAGATCGGCGCCGAAGGTCAGCCCGGTCAGCAGGCAGATGACGAAGAACAGCCCCACCGTCCCCGGCCCAAGCGCCAGCGCGCCCGCAAACCCCGCAATCGACAGGATCAGCGCGCCCGTCCAGACCGGCACGGCGCCGAAACGCCCCGCCAAGTGACTGGCAAGTGCTGCCCCCGGCAAGGCGGCCACGAAATAGGCCAGAAGAAAGGCCCCGGCCAGATCCTCGGCCCCCAGCAGGTCGCGGACCAGCATCAGGATCAGCGCGGCGGGAAAGGCCGCCGACAGCAGGACCAGCCCCGCCACCGCATAGAAAGGTCCGAAGGCGCGCAGGCCCGGTGGGGCGACATCGGGCGCGGCCCTCAGGTCGAAACGCGCGGTCGCCTGCCATCGCAGGAATAGCGGCAGGCAGATCGCCATGCCGATGGCCAGCACCCCCGCCAGCGCCAGCAGCGACGCCTGACGGCCCACAACCACGGCCAGCCCCGCAGGCAGCGAGACCGCCAGGATCAGCCCCGCCAGCCCAAAGCCTTCGCGAAAACCGCTGATCCGGGACTTGGCGGCGGGCGCGCCACGCCAGACCCCGCCATAGGTCATCAGGTTCACCGAAATCAGGCTGTGCCCCAGGCTGGCCAGCACCATCATGAGCGCGAACCAGACCAGCAGCGGCAGGCCCATCGGCGCGAACAGCCCCGCCACTCCGGCGACCAGCGCCACCGCGCCCGCCACCATCATCGCGGGTCGCGCATGGGGCCAGCGGTCGCCCGCCCAACCGACCAAAGGGTCCTGCACCGCATCGACCGCGCGCAGGGCGGCCAGCACAACCCCCAAGGCCGCCAGCCCCACCCCCAGATCGGCGGCATAGAAATCCGGCGCATGGATATAAAGCGGCAACCCGCCAAAGGCCAGGGGCGCGGCCAGCGCGCCATAGGCCAAGACCTCGGCCCGCGGTGGATCCGCTGGCCGGGGGCCGTCACGCATGGGCAAGACGGTATTGGATCACATCGGTGCGCCCGACCTCGAACGACGCCGCGCAGGCGGCCAGATAGAAGCGCCAGACGCGGATGAAGGCATCGTCGAAACCCAGGCTGCGGATTTCCGGCAAGGCCGCATCGAAGCGCAGCAGCCATTCGCGCAGGGTTCGGGCATAGTCGCGGCCGAAACCGAAGCTGTCCTCGACCCGCAGGCCGGCGCGGGCGGCCTCGGCCTGGAAACGCGAGGGCGAGGGCAGCATGCCGCCCGGAAAGATGAAGCTGCGGATCATGTCGGGGCCGCTGCGATAACGCTCGAAATAGCGGTCGGCGACGGTGATCGTCTGGATCATCGCGCGGCCCTTGTCGGCTAGCACATGGCCCAGCTTGCCGAAATAGACCGGCCAGAACTTCTCGCCCACGGCCTCGAACATCTCGATCGAGACGACGTGGTCGTATTTTCCGGCCTCGTCGCGGTAATCCTGCAGGGCGATGTCGGCACCCTGCCCCAGACGGTTGCGGGCATATTCGGCCTGTTCCACCGAGAGGGTCAGCCCCTTGGGCGCGAAATCACCCCGTGCCAGCGCCCGCTCGGCAAAGCCGCCCCAGCCACAGCCGACTTCCAGCAGGCGGCCCGAATTGCCCGACAGGTTGTCGATGATGCGGTCGTACTTGCGATGCTGGGCCGCGGTCAGGTCGTCGCCCGGCGCATAGATGCCCGAGCTGTAGGTCATGCTGTCATCCAGCCACAGGCCATAGAACTGGTTGCCCAGATCGTAATGCGCCTGGATGTTGCGCCGCGACCCGGATTTCGTATTCCGGTTGAAGAAATAGAGCGCCTTGGTCGCCATCGCCTGCAGCCGGTTGCCATAGATATAGCGGTCCAGCACGTCCTCGTTCAGAAGGGCGACGGTCAGCAGGGCCTCGAGGTCGGGGGTGTCGCACCAGCCGTCGCGATAGGCTTCGGTCATGCCGATGTCGCCCTTGGCGGCCAGCGCGGGCACCATGCGCCAGTCGTGGATGATCAGTTGCGCGTCAGGGCCGGGATGCACGCCGCCGAACGCATGAATGGCACCATCGGGCGTGGTGATGGTCAGCGTGCCGCGTTCGATACGCTCGGCGGTTTCCAGGAACTGGCGCGACAGTCGTCCTTGCAGCAGCATCGTGATTGGTCTTTCCCTGTCTTATGATCCCTTGCCACGATCCAACGTGGCCGCATCCGAGGCCCTGACGGCCTTCTGCACGGGCTTTTTCAAGTAACGGACTCCGCGTCCGAAAAGTTGCGCGGCCTGCCAGTGGATCAGGGCCATGATCCGCTGCGCCTGAAAGGGGCGTCGCAGGGCGGCGGAACGGATGGCACGCGGCGTCATCGCCCGCGCCGGTCCCACCATGGATGTGCCCAGCTTGACCGCCCCATCCGCACCGATCCAGTCGACCCAGGCCCCGAAGCGGTCAGGCCCTGCGTCAAAGCGGAACACATAGCGCCCCGACCGCGGCAGGAAGGGCGAGACATGGAACAGCTTTTCCCCCGTCAACCGGTCGCTGCGCGTGATCGGACCCAGATCGGGGCGGTGGCACAGATACAGATGGCGTTCGCCGAAGGTGTTCGAAACCTCGGCCAGAACGGCGCGCAGATCGCCCGCATCGTCGCGGCACAGCCAGAAGCTGACCGGGTTGAAACCGTATCCCGACGTCCGCGGCGTGGTGACCAGCGTGACATGGCGCGCATCGGACAGACCTGCAGGTTCCAGCAGCCCCATGATGAAACTCTGCAGCGACGATCCGTCCCGCGCGCCGAAGTCACGACGACGCAGCTGCCAAACCGCCGCGCTATCCACCGCGACAGGCAGATCGCCCGCGTCGAAGCCGGTCACCGGCACCGCCAGATAGGTTGCGCGATAGTGGAAATCCCGCGCCACGTCGCCCCGCCGGCCATGCCAGATGCGGGTGTCGATCAGCGCGCCTTCCCACAAGTCGGTCATGCAGCCTGCGCCTCCTCGGCCCATGGGTCCAGCCCAAGGGGCCATTCGATGCCCATGGCCTGTGCGACGCGCAGCGCCGACAGCAGGCCGTCTTCATGGAAACCATAGCGCGTCCAGGCGCCCGCGTGATAGACCCCGCCCCGCCCCTGGATCGAGGGCAGCCGCAACTGCGCGGCCATGGCGGCATCGTCGAACTGCGGATGCGCCAGCATGGCTTGGTCGTGGATGTCGCGCGGTTCGAATTCCGGATTCAGCGTCACGATCAGGGGTTTGGGCGTGTCAAGGTTCTGCAGGCGGTTCATCCAGTATGACAGGCTGATGGGCTGATCCGGCACCGGACGGCGTGCCTGCGTGATATAGTTCCACGATGCCCAGGCCGCACGGCGACGCGGCATCAGGCGTTCGTCCGAATGCAGCACCATGCGGTTGGGCTGGGTGCGGAAGGCGCCAAGGATGGACCGCTCCTGCGCGTCGGGATGATCCAGCATCGCAAGGTTCTGGGGCGCATGGGCGGCCATGACGACGCGGTCGAATTCCTGCGGCCCGTGGGGGGTGACGACGGTGACACCCTGCGCGTGACGGATCACCTTGAAGACCGGCGCCCCCAGGTGGACCTTGCCGCGCAAACCCTCGATGATCGCCCGCACATAGGCGCGCGAGCCGCCCGTCACCGTCAGCCAGTCCGGCTGCCCGCTGACCGACAAGAGGCCATGGTTGTCGAAGAACCGCACGAAGCTGGCCGCGGGGAAATCCAGCATGTCGCCCGAGGGCGTGGACCAGATGGCACCGGAAATCGGCTGCAGGAACATCTCGCGGAAGTCGCGGCCAAGGCGCAGCCGGTCCAGCATCTGGCCAAGCGACAGGCCGCTGTCGTGATAGTCATGCGCCTGGCGGAAGAACCGCAGGATGTCGCGCAGCATCATCAGGTGGCGGGGGTCAAGCGCGCGCACCTTCTGCGCGAACAGCGCCGCCGTGGTGGCGGTCCCGTATTCGTAACGCCCGCCCCCGAAGCTGGCCGAGAACGTCATGTCGGATTTTTCCAAGGCCACGCCCAGATGCTCCAGCATCGGGATGAACAGCGGATAGGTGCGACGGTTGCAGACGATGAAGCCGGTATCGACGGGGGTGCTAAGGGCCTCGACGGTGCGGGCATGACCGCCGGGGCGGGTTTCGGCCTCGAACAGGGTGACGTCGTGATGCGGGTCCAGCAACCAGGCGGCCCCCAGCCCCGAAATGCCGCCCCCGATGACGGCGATGCGGGCGCGGGGGCCCGGGCTGGACATGCGGGGGGCGGGGCGGAACTGGGAAGGGTCGGTCACGGTCTGTCTCCTGCTCTTGGTGCCAAGACACGGACAGGGCCGGGAAAAGGTTGCACCTTGCGACTTCGGTCGGTGGGGGGCGGAAAGTCAACCGCGATTGCGCGAACCCATTGAAAGCCCGAAACTGTTGCCATGGTGGAATGAAACCTGCATTGATGGAAACCGATACCCGACCCGGCGCGACAACGCGCCGCGGCAAGATGCGGACGAACATGACGCTTAAGGAATTCGCCAAGCTGGTCGGCATGTCGCAGACCACCGTCAGCCGCGCCCTGAACGGCCACCCCGAGGTCAACGAACGCACCCGCGCCCGCCTGGTCGAGGCCGCCCGCCTGCACGGCTACAGCCCCAATGCCCATGCACGTTTCCTGGCCACGGGCCACGCCAGCATCATCGGCTGCGTCATCCCCGTCACCGGCCGGAACGAGATCGTGAACCCGATCTATGCCGATTTCCTGGCCGGCGTGGGCGAGGAATGCGCCGCCCGCCGCTTCGACATCAATTTGTCGATGGTGCCCGACGACGATCAGGCGCAGGCCTATCGCGGGTTGAAGTCCAAGGGGCTGATCAGCGGCGTCATCGTCCAGTTCCCCCGCCATGACGACACGCGGCTGGCGCTGCTGGACAGCATCGGCCTGCCCTATGTGGTGCACGGGCGGGTCAGCGGTCACGCCGCGCCCTATTCTTGGGTGGATGTGAACAACCAGCGCGCCTTCGAACGCGCGGCGGGTTTCCTGCTGCAACTGGGTCACCGGCGCATCGCCCTGCTGAACGGGGACGAACGTCTGGATTTCGCCCACCGCCGGCGCGAAGGTTATGTGAAGGCGCTGCGCGAAGCGGGGCTGGCACCTGACCCCGACCTGATGGTCTCGGCCGAGATGACGGCGGCTTACGGCTATGCGCAGGCGCTTCGGCTGCTGGATCTGCCCGAACCGCCGACGGCAATCCTCTGCGCTGCCACGACCATCGCCACCGGCATCCGCCAGGCGGTCGAGGAACGCGGCATCATTCTGGGCCGCGACCTGTCGGTCGTGACTTTCGACGACGACCTGTCCTATTATAGCAACCGCGACACGGTGCCCTTCTTCACCGCCATGCGGTCGCCCGTGCGTCTGGCGGGGCAACGCTGCGCCGCCCGCCTGATCGAGCGGGTCGGAAACAGGAATGCCCCACATGTGCAGGACGTGCTGGAGGCCGAACTGGTCGTCGGGCGATCCACCGCGCCGCCGCGCTGACGGGGATCAGGTCAGAACCTGCGCCGCAGCTTCGCGCAGGGAGGCTTCATGGCCCGTGCCGAGGATCTGGCCCTCGGCCATCAGATCGGCAATGCGGGGATCGGGTTTGAACAGCGGCAGCAGCGCGTCCTTTTCGTCCAACACGCGCAGCGCCCGCGCCAGCACCGTCACCTGCGCCTCATCCAGGCAGCCGAAGCCAGTCTCCGCGCCAAGCTGATCCCCGATGATCGAAGGATAGACCTCGGCCAAGACCACGGGCGCATCCTGCCAGTCCTGAAAGGGCCAGACGCGGGCATCCTGCCTGTCGCGCAGCCGGGCCAGCCAGGGAATGCCCGTCAGGCTTTGGGCACCGACGCTGCCTGCCCCCGCCAACTGGAAGGGCGACTTGGGACGCGCCCCGGTGATGGCGGTTTCGGTCGCGCGATGTTCTGGCAGCTTGGGATGGGCGGGCGGCTTCAGGCGCGGCAGATCCGCGATCTGCTGCTTGCGCCCGTTGCCCCAGAAGACCGGCCTGCCGATCTGACGGTTCATCTGCGCGGCAAGGTCGCGATAGTTGCTGGCGTTGCGGTCGTCATCCTGATGCAAGGCCGCCAGATGATCCCACAGCGCCATGGCGGCAGGTTGCCCCGTCACCATCGCCGCCACGCCCGAGGGATGTCCAAAGGCGAAATCCACTCCGATCAACACGCGGTGCCCCGCCTTGCGGGACTTGGACAGCTGGCAAACCAACAGCTTCCATGCACGTTTGCGGGTTTCGGGATTCACCGCCTCGGCGCCATCGCTGCCGATCCAGATCGAGTTCGCACCCCGACAGGGCACCCCCGCCGCCGACCAGTCGACGATCAAGATGCGGTCAAAGCGCGGCAAGCTGCGCCTCGGTCCGGGTCAGGTCGTCGGGTGTGTTGATATTGGCGAAGGGGTCGTGCGGCATGGCATCCCAGACCGCCTGTACCGCCCCGTGACGCGCGGCAAAGCTGCGCACGCGGCCCTGTCCCTGCGCCAGCGTCGCACGCAGATCGTCGCGCAGTCCCACCGGCCACAGCCCGAAGGTCGGATGGTCGCGCAGCACCCCGTCATCCCGCGTCGCCGCCAGCGCCAGCCCCTCGGGGCCGGCGGCCTGCGCCAGCTTCGCCACCAGATCGCGCGGAAACAGCGGCGTGTCCCCCGCCACCGTCACCACCTGCGCCGCCCCCTGTGAGGCCGCCCATTCCATCGCCACCAGAATCCCCGCCAGCGGTCCAGGGTATTCGGGCAGACTGTCGGCCAGGACGGGCAGGCCGTATCGCGCGAAGCGGGCCGGATCACCATTCGCGTTCAGCGCCAGCGGACCATTCTGCCCCTGCAACCGGTCAAGGATGATCGACAGCAGTGTCTGGCCGCGCAGCTGCAGCAACGGCTTGTCCCGACCGCCCATCCGGGTGGCCCGACCGCCGGCAAGAATGACGATTGGCGTGTTCATGCGCCATCCTTGGCGCGGGACGGGGGGCAAGGCAAGCGGCTTCCCGCGCCTATTCTTGACATCTTTACTAGGATTACGGTATCGGCTTTCGAAACGCGGCCCATCGGCCCCTTCCATCCCTGCGGTCGTGCACCGCCCAAGCATCAGGAACCGACCCATGACCGATCTCGGGACGACATTGGCCGCCATTCCCCTTTTCGCGATGATCCGTGACGGCGGCTGGACGATGTGGCTGATCGCGGCGCTCTCGGTGATCCTGCTGGCGGTGGTGCTGTGGAAGGTGCTGTCGCTCTGGCGCTTGGGGGTCTGGGGCGGCAGCCATTCCCGCCGCGCGCTGGAGCTTTGGGCGCAGGGCGAGCGCCGCGCCGCGCTGGATCAGGTGCGGGGCCGTCCCTCGGCGCGGGCGCGCGTGGCGCAGGCGGCCATCGGCACCTCGCTTGACCCGGCCTTCGACGATCAGGCCGCGCGCGAGGAAACCGCCCGCGTGGCCCGCCAGACCCTCTATCGTTCGCGCGAAGGGCTGCGTGCGCTGGAGCTGATCGCCACCATCGCGCCGCTGCTGGGCCTGCTGGGGACGGTGCTGGGCATGATTTCGGCGTTTCAGGTGCTGCAGACCTCGGGGAACCAGGCCGATCCCTCGGATCTGGCGGGCGGCATCTGGGTCGCGCTGCTGACGACGGCGGCGGGCATGGCGGTCGCCATTCCGGCGGGCGTGGCGCTGTCCTGGTTCGAAAGCATCAGCGACCGCCTGCAATCCGACCTTGAAGACCTGGCCACCCGCGTCTTCGTCAAACGCGACGCCGCCCCCACCCGCGCCCAACTGCTGCAGGCCGCGGAATGAGCGAGGGCGGTTTCGATCTGGGCCCAAGGCGGCACCCGCGTCGGATGTCCCTGACGCCGATGATCGATGTCGTCTTCCTGCTGCTGATCTTCTTCATGCTGGCCTCGCGCTTCGGCATGGATGTCGCGCTGCCCATCGCGGGCGGGGCCGAGGGCGGGGCCACCGAATGGCAGGGCGCGCCGCGCCTGGTCGATGTGACCCCCGATGCGGTCATGCTGAACGGCACGACCACCGCCCCGTCCGATCTTGCCGCAGCCGTCGCCGAACTGCTGCCCGAACCCGGCGATGCCGTCATCCTGCGCCCGCGCGAGGGGACCGACCTGCAACGGGTCGTGGCCGTCATGGACCTGCTGCGGACGGATGGCATCACCAACATGATCCTGGTGGAATAGCCCATGCATATCGACATGCCCAAGCGCAGGCCGCGCGGCGAATCGATCATCCCCATGATCAACGTCGTCTTCCTGCTGCTGATCTTCTTCCTGCTGACGGCGCAGATCTCGCCCTCGACGCCCTTTCCGGTGACGCCGCCGGACAGCACTTCGGACATCCGCGCGCAGGCACAGGATGTGCTTTATGTCTCGGCCACCGGCGAATTGGCCTGGAACGAGGCGCGGGGCGATGACGTCTGGCCGCTGATCGCGGCGCGGACCGAGGACGGTCCGGTGCAGATCCGCGCCGATGCCTCGGCCCCGGCGGCCATGCTGGCGGCCCATCTGAAACAGCTGCGACAGGCGACGGACGCCGGGGCGCAGCTTGTCGTCAACAAGGGCCAGCCATGATCTCGCGTCGCACATTCGAAACGGCGGGCTTCTTCACCATCGCCGCAGCCCTGCACGTTTCGGCGGCGGCGCTGATGCTGCCGCAGGACCAGCTGCAACGGGGCGAGGCGATGGATGCGCCCCCCGCGACCCTCTCGGCCGGTGGCCCCGAGGCGCAGGCCCTGGTCGAGGCGTGGGAGACCGAACCCGAAACCGCCGATCAGCCCGAACAGGTGCAGCCGGAACCCGAAACCCCCGACCTGCCGGAACCGGTGGCGGACATGGCGCCCGATCTGGCCGCCCTGCCCGACATGGCCCCGCCCATGCCCGAGGCCGTGCGCCCGAACCTGCCGCCGCCACCCGAAACGCGGATCGATCCGGCGACGCTGGACCTGCCGGACCTGAAACCGATGTCCCCGCCCGAGATCAAGCCCGAGACGGCGCTGGCATCCTCGGACCGGCCCGATCGCAAGCCTGCCCGCCCGAAACCGCAGGTGCAGGCCAAACCCAAGGCGGAACCCGCGCCCCAACGCAGCGAACCCGCCCCCGCCCGTGCCGCGCAGGCCCAACCTGCGCGTCGCCAGGGCAATGGCGGGCAGTCGCAGGGGTCAAGCCAGGGTGGCGGAGGCGGCGGCATCAGTGCCCAGACCCGGGCCAACCTGAAGGCGCAATGGGGCGCGCAGATCAACCGCTGCCTGGCACGGCAGTTGTCGCGGATCAGCGGCGGTCGCGGCCAGCAGGTGAACATCGACGTCACCGTCGCGCGCAGCGGGCAGGTGCAGCGGGCCTCGCTGGCCGGATCGACGGGGAACGCGCGGGTCGATCAGCAGATCCAGCGCGCCTTGCAGCGCACCGGCAGCTGCCCGGCCGCACCGGCAGGGCTGACCGAGGCCTCGGTCCCCTTCCGTCAGCCATTCGTCTTGCGCTGAGGTCGCGCCTCAGGCGTGGTGCAGGACCAGCGGGCGGTCCTTGTGCCGCCCGACGCTGATCGGCGCATCATAGAGGTCCGACAGCACGGCTTCGGTCAGAACATCGTCCGGGGTGCCCTCGGCCATGATGCGCCCGTCCTTCATGGCGATGACGTGATCGGCCCAGGCTGCGGCATAGTTGATCTCGTGCACGACCAGCCCGACGCTACGGCCCTGCCGGTCGACCAGATCGCGCAGCCGCGCCATCAGCGCGCGGGCATGGGCCATGTCGAGGTTGTTCAGCGGCTCGTCCAGCAGCAACCATTCGGTGTCCTGCGCGAAAGCCATGGCGATGTGGGCGCGCTGCGCCTGACCGCCTGAAACCTCGTCCAGAAAGCGGTTCTTTAGCTTGCTGAGCGCGAAGGCATCGATGGCCTGGGCGACCTTGGTGCGGTCCTCGGGGCGCGGACGGCCCTGGTGATGCGGCCAGCGGCCGAAGGCCACCAGCTCGCACAGGCGCAGGCGGCTGGCCACGGCGGTCTGCTGGCCCAGGATCGCCATGACGCGGGCCAGATCGGCGGTGGGGGTGCGGGCCACGTCATGGCCCGCCACGGTGATGGCGCCCTGCTGCAAGGGCTCCAACCGGCCCACGAGGCGCAGCAGCGTCGATTTCCCCGCCCCGTTCGGCCCGATCAGCGCCGTCAGCTTGCCCTTGGGAAAGCTGGTCGAGATATCGTGCAGGATCTGCGTCCCGCCGATCTTATGGCCAAGATTGCTGATCTGGATCATCGGATACGGCCTTTCAGCAGAAGATAGAGGAAGAACAGCCCGCCCGCGAATTCGACCACGACGGAAAGGGTGGCGGCCTGGCCCAGGATACGCTCGAACAGCCATTGGCCGCCGACCAGCAGGATGGCCGCGATCAGCCCCGCCGCGGGGATCAGCCCCGCGTGACGCGCGTTCTGCATCGCCCCATGCGCCAGCCCCGCCACGATCAGCCCGAAGAACGCCACCGGACCCACCAGCGCCGTCGAGACCGAGACCAGCATCGCCACCAGCGCCAGCGTGCCCATCACCAGCGCACGATACCGCAGCCCAAGCGAGACGGCGGATTCGCGCCCCAGTGCCAGCACGTCCAGTTGGGGCGACAGGCGGATGGCGGCCATGACCGCCACCGCCGTCAGCACCCCCGCGACCGGCAGCAGCGCCGCATCGACGCGGTTGAAGCTGGCAAAGCTGACCGCCTGCACCACGGCGAATTCATTGGGATCCAGCACGCGGCCCAGGAACTGTGAAACCGATCGGAACAGCACGCCCAGGATCACCCCGGTCAGGATCATCCGCGGGATGTCGCGTGCGCCCTTGGCCAGCAGCGTGCCGAACAGCACCACGGCCAGCGCCGTCATCACGCCCACGTCGATGCCGAACTTCGGCCCCGCCGACAGGCCCGCGAAACCGGCATTGCCCAGCAGCACGATCATCAGCGTCTGCATCAGCACGTAAAGCGCGTCGAACCCCATGATCGAGGGCGTCAGCACCCGGTTCGCCGCCACCGTCTGGAACAGCACCGTCGCCACGCCGATGGCCACGGCCACCGTGACCAGCGCCGCCAGCTTGGTCGCGCGCAGCGACAGGATGAAGCCGCGATTGCCAGCCCCCAACCCTTGGAACATCCACAACGCCGACAGCCCCGCCAGCAGCAGGGCCAGAACGGCCAGCATTAGCGTTGCGCGCCTATCCATGGGCGGGCCTGCGATGCAGCAGCCACAGGAACAGGGCCGCGCCCAGGATGCCCAGAATCATGCCTGCGGGCACCTCGTAGGGATAGATGACCAACCGCCCGACAAGATCGCAGGCCAGCACCAGCACCGCCCCCGACAGCGCCACCACCGGCAGGGACGCCCGCAGATTGTCGCCCATGACGCGCGACACCAGGTTCGGCACCACAAGCCCGACGAAGGGGATCATGCCCACCGTGGTGACGACCATCGCCGTCACGACGGACACCACCGCCAACCCAAGCCGCATGACCGAGGCGGTGGACAGCCCCAGCCCCGTGGCCACCTGTTCGCCCAGACCCAGGATCGCGAAGCGGTCAGCAGCGAACCAGGCCAGTCCCGCCGCCCCCGCCGCAACCCACAGCAATTCGTATCGCCCGGCGATCACGCCGGAGAATTCCCCGCTCAGCAGCCAGGTGCCGACATATTGCATCAGATCGGTCTGCCAGCCGATGAAGGTCACGACCGACCCCAGCACGCCCGACAGCACCAGCCCCGCGATGGGGATCAGCATCACCTCGCGCGCGGGCAGACGGCGGATGACCCCAAGAAACAGCCATGTCGTGACCATCGCCGCAAGGCTGGCCGCGATCATGCGGACCCAAAGCGGGCTGGCGGGGAACAGGATGGTGACACCCAGCAGGCCAAGGGCCGCGCCCTCGGCGGTGCCGACGGTGTCGGGGCCGACAAAGCGGTTGCGCACCAGCGCCTGGATCAGCACCCCGGCAACCGACAGCGCGGCCCCGGTCAGGGCCACTGCCACGGTGCGCGGCAGGCGCGATTCCAGCAGCACCAGCATCGCGCGGTCGTCGCTGAAGATGTCGCGCAGATCGACATGGGCTGCTCCGACGGTCAGGCTGGCCAGCATCAGCGCGATCAGCGCCGACAGCAGGGCGGGCATCCGTCGCATCAGCTTGCGGGGCTGTCGGTCAGCGCCTTGGTCAGCTGGTCCAGCGTTGCGATCAGCGATCCATAGCCGCCCGCCGCGATATAGTTCGCTGCCGGATCAAGATAGACCACCTGCCCCTTGGACCAGGCCGTCGTGCCCGCCACCAGATCCGAGGTCAGCGTCGCCTTGGCGCTCTGCCCGTCCTCGCCGATGGCAGCGCCGCGGTCCACGACCAGCAGCCAGTCGGGGTTGGTCTCGGCGATGAATTCATGGGTGATGGCCTGGCCATGGGTGGCTTCGTCCAGATCGGGCGCGGCCTCGGCCAGCCCTGCGGCGTCATAGATCCAGCCGAACCGCGAATCCTTGCCAAAGGCCGACATCTTGGGCCCGTTCGTCATCACGATCATTGCATCGTCATGCCCTTCGGCGGCCTTCTTCAGGGCGGCCAGCTTCTCGTCCAGCGTGGCATGCATCCGGGCGGCGCGGTCTTCCTTGCCGAACAGCGTGCCATAGGCGTCGATGCGGGCGCGGGCCTCGGGCAACAGGTCGGTGTCGATGGTCATGTCGATGGCGGTCGCCACCTGCGACACCGTCTGCAGCTGGGTCGAGGACCGCCCGCCGACGATGACCAGATCGGGGGCCAGCCCGGCCAGCGCTTCCAGGTCGGGTTCGAACAACGTGCCGACATGGGCCGCATCCTTGGCCCCCTCGCGCAGCGCGGGGACAAGGATGTCGTCGATGGTGCCGGCGGGCGTCACGCCCATTGCCTGCAGCGTGTCCAGCGCCGCCATGTCGTATACGGCGACCGTCTGCGGCTTGGCAGGCAGTTCGACCTGCCCTTGGGCGGTCTGGATGGTGACATCCTGGGCAAGGGCGGCCGAGGACAGGGCGACGGCCATCAGGCCGGACAGCGCGATGCGACGCATGGCAGATCCTTTCATCTTCGCGCGCCGTCGTTGCCGAAAGGGTGTCATGGCACGCAGGGCAAGGCCCTAGCCTGCCCTTGAACCAAGGTAAAGAATGCCCTTTGGTTTTTGTCAGGTTATCGCGCCGATTTGTTGACAAATTCACTTTGCCGACCTAGCTGACGCCCGATTGCCCCCCTTTCGGGGGCGGATGTCAAAGGATCCCGCCATGCAGATGACCGCAGATTTCGCCACCGAACGTGCAACGGGCCTGATGACCACGATGGGCAAGCATTTCGGGCACAAGATCCCCGTGACCATGGCCGACGATCACGTGATTCTGGACTTCGAGATGGGCCGGGCGCATATCGCCCCCGACGACCAGGGTCTGCACCTGTCACTGGAAGGCGATGATGCGCAGTCCCTCGAACGTCTGCGCGAGGTCGTGGAAAGCCACCTGCTGCGGTTCGCTCAGCGCGACGATCCGGCGCCGCTGACCTGGTCCGCCGCAGGCTGATCGGATCCTGCCGGATCGGGCCCCGGCTCAAGGGTCCGCAGGCGATCGTCCCGCGGATCCCATGCCACCTGCCATGCGCCCGTCAGACCGCGCTTGTTCTTGGTCAGCGCCCATCGGTGGCAGGCCATGTCGCCACCCGTGCCCGCCACCGGACTGCAATGCCAGCGGCTTTCGGTGGCGTTCGACCCCGCCCCTGCCCCGATCATCATCAGCCCCGTGGTGCGTCCGGCTTCTGCCGCCAGTTGCAACCGCCGTCCGGCAGTCAGGGACAGCGGGCGCTCGGGCTCGGCCAGGACGAAGCCGGTCAGGGGCGCGCGCAGGGTTTCCTCGACAGCCCAAAGCAGATCGACCTCGGACCGGGCGCGAACCTGATAGAGGCGCGCCGCCAGCCCCTTGGGCAGCGCTGCGGGCAGAAAGCTGCCCTGATCGCGCAGCGGTCGCACCCAGAAGACCGGCCCCGCATGGCGGGCGGCCTGAAAGATGGCAAAGGCATGGCGTCCCGCGCCCTCGACCTCGTGGATGCGGGCGGACACAAGCTGGAAGGGTGTCTGGTCGGGTGGCAGCATGGTGAACCTTGATCAAGACAAGAACATTGCATGAACATGAGTGATTTGAAAACCCGGCTGCGGGTGAAAGGGGCTTTTCATTCGCAACGCCATGGCGTTCCTTGCCCGCAGGAGGCGTGATGGTGCTTTATCTGGGACTGGATGGCGGTGGGACGGGTTGCCGGGCGGCGATCTGCGACCACATGGGACGGCTGCTTGGCCAAGGTCAGGGCGGCCCCGCCAACATCAACTCGGACCCCCATGGGGCATCGGTCAGCATTCTGGCCGCCGCCACCGCCGCGATGGTGCAGGCAGGTACCACGCCCGCCGATCTGGTCGCGGTGCTGGGCGTCGCGGGGGGCGGTCTTGCCGGTCCCGCCGCAGCGCTGCGCGACAGCCTGCCCTTTGCGCAGACGCTGGTGGTCAACGACGCCGTGACCGCCGCCCGGGGTGCCTTGGGGACTGCCGACGGCATTCTGGTGGCCATCGGCACCGGATCGGTTCTGGCCGTGCAGCGGTCGGGCGAAATGCGCCAATACGGCGGCCGTGGCTTCCTGATGGGGGATGAGGGCAGCGGCGCCGTCCTTGGCCGCACCCTGCTGGCGCAGGCCATGCGGGCGGGCGACGGCTTTGCCCCCGACAGCCCGCTGCTGGCGGCGATCCGTGACGAATTCGGTGGCCATGACGGCATCATCGCCTTCGGCACCAAGGCCACCCCCGCCGAATTCGCGGGTCTTGCGCCACGGTTGGTCGAATCAAACGACCCCGCGGCGCTGCACATCCTGGATCAGGCCGTGGCCCAGATGTCCGATGCCATTCGCGTGTTGCAACGGGGGCAAGGCATGCCGGTGGTCTGTCTTGGCGGACTGGGGCCGTTCTATGCCACGCGGCTGGCGCAGGATTGGGATGTGCGACCGGCCAAAGGCTCTGCAGTCGATGGCGCGCTTGCCATGGCGCGGGACCTGGGGGGCACGGCATGACCCGCATCCTGACCCCCGATCTGCTGTTCGACGGCACCGATTTGCTTGAGGGCATGGCCGTCGCCATCGACGGCGACCGGATCACCGGCGTCACCCGCGCCGCGCCAAAGGGTGCCGAACCTCTCCCCGGCATTCTGGCCCCCGGTTTCATCGACCTGCAGGTAAACGGCGGCGGCGGTTTGATGGTCGGGGCCGAGACGGATGCCGATGCGCTGGCCCATATCTGCGCCGCCCATCGCGGGCTTGGCTGCGCGGGCGTTCTGCCGACGCTGATCACCGACCGCGCGGAGGTGACCGCCAGCGTCATCGACGCCACCATCCAAGCGGCCCGCTCAGGCACGCCCGGCCTGCTTGGCCTGCACCTCGAGGGGCCGCATCTGGACCCCCGCCGCGCCGGTGCCCATGACCCCGCACTGATCCGGCCCATGCAGGACGACGACCTGGCGCGGCTCTGCGCCGCCGCCCGCGACCTGCCGGTGCTGATGGTGACCCTGGCCCCCGAATCGGTGACGCCCGACCAGATTGCACAACTGACCCATGCAGGCGTGCTGGTCAGCCTGGGCCACAGCGATTGCAGCTTGGAAACCGCCCGCGCGGGCTTCGCCGCCGGTGCGCGCCTTGCCACCCATCTGTTCAACGCCATGAGCCAGATGGCCCATCGCGCCCCCGGCCTTGTCGGGGCGGTCCTTTCGGGCGAGGCGCATGCGGGACTGATCGCGGACGGCGTCCATGTCGATCCGGCGGCGCTGTCGGTGGCCCTGCGCGCGCGACCATCGGGGCTGTTTCTGGTCAGCGACTGCATGGCCGTGGCGGGCAGCGACATGGACAGCTTCGACCTGCATGGCCGGACGATCCTGCGCCGCGAAGGCCGCCTGACCCTGCCCGACGGCACGCTGGCGGGGGCCGATCTGCGGCTGGACCGGGCGATGCAGACCATCGTGGCGGCGGGGGCTGACCCCGCGCGGGCGCTGGCCATGGCGACCAGCATCCCCGCCGCCCTGATCGGCGCGGATGACCGCTTCGGCCATATCGCGTCGGGACGCAGGGCGGATCTGATCGTGCTGGATCACGACCTGACCCTGCGCGGCCCCTTGGAGATTTAGGCGTCGCGGGCGATGATCTCCTCGACCTCTGGGGCCGGGACGAAGCGCCAGTTGCGGCGGGGGCCGGCCATGACGTTCAGGTAGTACAGCTCGAACCCGTAGGGCGCGCCGCAGGGGTGGTGGCCGCGGGGCACCAGCACGACGTCGCCATCCTTGACGGCCATCACCTCGTCCAAGGTGCCGTCATCGGTATAGACCCGCTGGACGGCCCAGCCCTTTGCGGGGTTCAGGCGGTGGTAATAGGTTTCCTCCAGATAGGTGATGCGCGGAAAGTCGTCTTCATCGTGGCGGTGGCTGGGATAGGACGACCAATGGCCCGCGGGGGTAAAGACCTCGGTCACCAGCAGGCTGTCGCAGTAATCCTCGGCCTCCATGGCGATATTGTTGATGTGGCGGGTGTTGCCGCCCTTGCCGCGTTGGGTCAGCGTGATGCCGTCGGGCCCGATGCGGCGCGCGTCATGCCCGCCATGTCCGGGGGCGGCGCAGACCGCGATGACGCAATCGGTTTCCGCCGTCGCGGCCCAATCCTGCCCGTTCGGCAGATAGAGACAATGCGGCGGGGTCTTCTCAAAGACGTCCATCCGCTCGCCCAGCACGCCCCAATCCTGCCCTGCGGCGGTGAAGGCGGCCTTGCCCTCGACCATGACCAGGATCACCTCGTTGCTGCCCGTCGCCTCGGCGGCGCTTTCCCCCGCCCGCAACCGATAGAGCGAGAACCCCACGTGCCGCCATCCGGCATCCTGCGAGGTGATCTGATGCACCTTGCCATGCTGCCCAAGGGGCTTTCGAAGAAGATGGCTCATGGGTTGCTCCTTGCGTTTGGTCCTGTGGTGCGGCCAAGGGGTCGCCCCCCTTGGCCGCGTCATGTCGATCAGGCGGCCGCGTCGCGGTCCAGACCCGCGTCGCGCGCCATGCGGCGCAGGGCTTCGCAACCCATCGACTGATAGTGCAGCGGGTCGCGGATGGCGCTGTCCTGTTCGGCCTCGATCACCAGCCAGCCGGAATAGCCCGCCTCGGCGGCGACCTTCAGCACGGCGGTGAAATCGACGCAGCCCTCGACGTCGCCCGGCACGGTGAAGGCCCCGCGACGCACGCCCTCGATGAACGAGAGACCCTGATCGCGGACCTGCGCCATGATGTCGGGGCGGACGTTCTTGCAATGGATATGGCCGACGCGGTCCATGTATTTCTGCGCCACCGCGACGGGGTCCGCGCCTGCGAAGGTCAGGTGGCCGGTGTCCAGCAGCAGCTTCAGGTCGGGTCCGGCGGCGGCCATGAAGCGGTCGACGTCATCCGCGCTTTCCACGCAGGTGCCCATGTGGTGGTGATAGCAGGCGCGCACGCCTTGCGCCGCTGCATGGCTGGCCAGCGCGTTCAGCCCCTCCATCAACCGGTCCCATTCCTCATCCGACAGGATGGGGCGGTCGTTTACGGCGACCTGATCGTTGCCATGCACCGCATTCGAGCATTCGCACAGGATCACCACATCGCTGCCCGCGTCCTTGGTCATGGCGATATGCACGTCCAGCGCCGCCATCTCGGTTTCCAGTGTCGCGCCGGCGGCCAGGATGTTTGTCGAATGCCAGCCGCCCACGAAGCGCAGCCCGTATTCGCCAAGCGTGGCCTTCAACGCGCTGCCTTCGTTGGGCATCTTGTGGCCCTTTTCGATGCCGTCGAAGCCGATCTTGCGGCAATCGGACAGGCAGTCGTCCAGCGACAGATGGGCGCCGATGCTGTGGTCGTCGTCGTTCGACCAGGCGATGGGGTTGGTGCCGTAAAGGATCATGGTCTTGTCCGTTCAGTTGAGCGTGGCCTGACGGCCCGCCTGTTCAAGATAGCGTTCGTGGGCACGGCGCAGCGCATCGGTATCGCCCACCTCGGGGACGGCGACGTCCCACCAATGGCCCGCATCGCCGAAACCGGGGCCTTGGGCGGCGGTGGTGTCGATGACGATGACGGTGGGGATGTCGCGCCCGCGTGCCGCCTCGATCTGGGCCTGAAGGTCGGCGATGTCGCGGGCCTTGACGGCATGCGCCCCCATGGCACCGGCATGGGCGACGAAGTCGATCTGCGGCTGCGCCTCGATCCGGCTGTCGACATACATGTTGTTGAAGGGCGCACCGCCGCAGCCCTGCTGCAAGCGATTGATGCAGCCATAGCCGCGGTTGTCGGTCAGGATCACCGTGAAGGGGATCCGCCGCATCACCGCCGTGGCCAATTCGCTGTTGGCCATCATGTAGCTGCCGTCGCCCACGAAGCACAGAACCTCGCGTTCCGGACGGGCCAGCTTCAGGCCCATCGCGCCGGCCAGCTCATAGCCCATGCAGCTAAAGCCGTATTCCATGTGATAGCCGCCTTGGCTGGGCTGCCACAGCAACTTCAGCGCACCGGGCATGGTGCCTGCCGCGCACATGGCGATGCTGGCGGGGGTCGAGGCCCGCTGCACCGCGCCGATCACCTGCGCATCGGTCGGCAACCCCTTGCCCGTGGGGGCAGCGCAATGCACGTCCACCGCCGCCAGCCAGGCCGCGCGGCTGTCGGTATCGGCGGCATCGGCGCGATGGTCGCCAAGCGCGCCGCCCAGCTGTTCCAGCGCCACCTTGGCATCGGCGACCAGCGTGACCGAGCCATGCTTGGCCGCGTCATAGGGCTGGACGTTGATGCTGACCAACCGCCCGTTGGCGAAGAGCGTGCGCGATCCGGTGGTGAAATCCTGCAAGCGTGTACCGATGCCGATCACCAGGTCGGCCTTGCCCGCCGCCGCATTCGCCGCCGCCGATCCATCGACCCCCGCCGCGCCGAAGTTCATCGGATGGTCCTGCGCCAGCGCCGATTTGCCGGCCTGCGTCTCGATCACCGGGATGTTGTGGCGGCTGGCGAAATCGGCCAGCATCGCCTCTGCGCCCGAATAGATGACACCGCCACCCGCCACGATCACCGGCGCCTTGGCCGCGCGGATCAGGTCGGCGACCTGCGCCAGTTCCTGCGCATCGGGGGCGGGACGGCGGATGCGCCAGACGCGGGGTTCAAAGAACGCCTGCGGCCAGTCGTATGCCTCGGCCTGCACGTCCTGACAGAAGGACAGGCAGACCGGCCCGCAATCGGCGGGATCGGTCATCACCCGCATCGCGCGGGGCAGCGCGCTGAGAAGATGCTCGGGTCGGGTGATGCGGTCGAAATAGCGCACCACCGGACGGAAGCAGTCGTTGGCGCTGACCGTACCGTCGGTGAAATCCTCGATCTGCTGCAAGACGGGATCGGGGCGGCGGTTGGCGAAGACATCGCCCGGGATCAGCAGCAGCGGCAGGCGGTTCACATGCGCCAGCGCCGCGGCGGTGACCATATTCGTGGCCCCCGGCCCGATGGATGCGGTGATCGCCTGCGCCCGCTTGCGCCCATGCCCCTTGGCAAAGGCGATGGCGGCATGGGCCATGGTCTGTTCGTTCTGCCCGCGCCATGTGGGCAGCGCGTCGCCGATACCGTGCAGCGCCTCGCCCAGGCCCGCGACGTTGCCATGGCCGAAGATTGCCCAGACCCCGCCGATGAAGCGTTCGCCGTCCTCGGTCATCTGCACCGACAGCCAGCGGGTCATGGCCTGCGCGGCCGTCAGTCGGATCGTAGCCGTCATGCTGCCACCTGCGATGCGGCGCGCGCATCGTCCCAAATATTGCAAAGTCTTTCATAGCGTTGCGCCATCGTGGCCACCGCTTGCGCGTCGTCGATGCGCCCGGCCAGCCAGTCGCGGGCCACGCTGCCAAAGATGGTCCGACCCACGGCGAAACCGCGCACCAGCGGGAATTCGGCCGCGACCGCAAAGCTGGCGGCCAGCTGATCTTCGGGGGCGTCGAGGCCCAGAACCACGATGCCGCGGGTGTTCTTGTCATGCGCCTCGATGGCGGCAATGGCCTTGGACCATGCCTGCTTGCTGGTCAGGGGTTCCAGCTTCCACCAGTCGGGGAAGATGCCCGCGGCATAGAACTGGTTGATCAGCGTCGCGGTGGTGTCGTCATCGACCGGACCGACCTTGGACGGAATGATCTCCAGCAGGAAATCCAGCCCGTTGCGGCGTGCGGCGGCATAGAGCTTGCCGACCGTCGCTTCCTGATCGGCGCGGGTGGCGGCATCGTCGTCGGGGTGGCAGAAGCACAGCACCTTGACGACATTCTCGCGCGCCCATTCCTGCAGGGCACCGCAATCGGGGCCCAGTTCCGGCTCCAGCGTCAGCGGACGCGAGGCCGGCCATTCGGCGGGGCGTCCGATCCACAGGCCCGTGCCCGATGCCGCATGCAGCGCCGCGCGGCCGATGCGATTGTCGCACAGGATGCCATAGCCCGCCTGCCCGTCCTGCACCTGCAGCGCCGCCTGCAGGCAGAGCTTCTTGAAGTCGCCGCCCTTGGCGGGGGTATAACCCTCCATCTCCTCCAGCTGGATGCGGTGGTCGAAGGCGAAGACCCGCATCGTCGACCAGTCGCCGCCCATCCGGCCCTGACGGTTCGTCGCCCAATGGATCTGTTCCAGATCGGGGTCGTTGCGCAGATCGGCGCGCACCACGCCGCGATCCAGGAAGAAGCGCAGTTCCTCGAGGCTGGGATAGGCGGGGGTGCAGCCGTGGCGGCTGACCGCGAAGGCCCCGCAGGCATTGGCGTATTCCAACGCGCGCGGCCAGGGCTCGTCGTCCATCCAGCCCTTCAGCAGGCCCGAAAAGAAACCGTCGCCCGCGCCCAGCACGTTGAAGACCTCGATCGGGAAGCCGGGACCGGCCTGTCCGGCATCGAGGCTGTCGGGGATCGCGCCTTCGAAGGCCACGGCACCCGCCGCCCCGCGCTTGCAGACCAGCGTGGCATCGCTGACGGCGCGGACCGCGCGCAGGGCGGCCAGCGTGTCGGTGGTGCCGCCGGCGATGTGGAATTCCTCTTCGGTGCCGACGATCAGGTCGAAAAGGTGCAGCGTCTTCTGCAGACGTTCGGTGACGGCGGCGCTTTCCACGAAGCGGCTCTCGCCATCGCCATGCCCGGCCACGCCCCAGAGGTTCGGGCGATAGTCGATGTCCAGCGCCGTCCGCGCGCCATGCTGCCGCGCCAGATCCAGCGCCTTGAGGACGGCAGCCTCGGTCTGCGGGTGCGACAGATGCGTGCCGGTGGCCAGAACGCAGCGGGCATCGGCAATCAGCGCCTCGTCGATGTCGTCTTTGGACAGCGCCATGTCGGCGCAGTCCTGGCGATAGAAGATCAGCGGAAAGCTGTCTTCGTCGCGGATGCCAAGGATCACCAGCGCGGTCAGCCGGTCGGGATCGGTGCCAACCCCGCGCACGTCGACGCCTTCGCGCACCAGCTGTTCACGGATGAAGCGGCCCATGTGTTCGTCGCCGACCTTGGTGATCACCGCCGAACGCAGCCCGAGGCGCGAGGTCCCGCAGGCGATGTTCGTCGGGCTGCCGCCGATGTACTTGGCGAAAGACCCCATGTCCTCCAGACGGCCGCCGATCTGCTGACCGTAAAGATCGACCGAGCTTCGGCCGATCGTCACAACATCAAGCGTCTTCATGGTGCTCCTCCTTCATCATCACCGGGCGCCCGTCCGAGGCCGCCATCGCGTGAATGATCCGTTCTATTTCAAGGCCCGCCGCGAAATCGGGCGTGGCTGGCTGTCCGCCACCGATGGCCCGGATCAGGTCGCGGCACTCGATGACCTTCTGTTCGTTGAACCCGAAGTTGTGGCCTGCGCCGGGGCAGAAGGCCGCGAAATCGGGCTGATCGGGTCCGGTCAGATGCCGCACGAAGCCCGCATCCCCTGTCCGGTGCACCCAAAGCTCGTTCATGTTTTCCTGATCGAAGACCAGGGTGCCCTCGCTGCCGTGAACCTCCCATTGCAGGCGGCACTTGCGGCCCCGCGCCACGCGGGAGGTGGCAAAGGACCCCTGCGCGCCATTGGCGAAACGGATCAGGGCCAAGGCGCTGTCGTCGTTTTCCACCGCGCGCGGACCGTTCGGGGAGGGGCGCTGAGGGACCGCGATCTGGGTCATCGCCGTGACCTGATCAACCGGTCCCATCAGCGCCACCATGAGACTCACGAGGTGGCAGCCCAGATCGCCAAGCGCGCCCAGACCCCCTTCCCCGCGAGTCATCCGCCAGGACCATGGGAGGAGCGGGTCGGCGGAATAGTCTTCGTCATAGACGCCGCGAAACGCCAGCAGACGCCCGATCGCGCCATCGGCGATCAGGTTGCGCGCCGCCTGGAAGGCCGGGCTGCGCAGGTAGTTGTAGCCCAGGAGCGTCACCTGCCCCGGATTGCGTGCCGCCAGATCGGCCATGGCGCGGGCGTCCTCAAGCGTCAGCGCCATGGGCTTTTCCAGCCAGACATGCTTGCCGGCCCGCAGTGCCGCCTCGGCCATGGGGCGGTGAAGCCCGTTGGGGGTGGTGATGCTGACCACATCGACCGACGGATCGGCGACGGCCTGCTGCCAGTCGGCCGTTCCGCGCTGAAAGCCGAACTGTTCGGCCATGGCGGCGGCACGATCCGGGGTGTCGCAGAGGACCTGCAACCGGGGATGGGCGCCCCCGAAGACGGTGGCGACATTGCGCCATGCCATCGCGTGGCATTTGCCCATGAACCCGGTGCCGATCAGGGCGACGCCAAGGGATCGCGCCTGCGCCATCAGATGGTGCCCCCCAGGCTGCCTTCCAGCTTGGCCAGTTCCTGCCCGCCGGCCATCAGGTCCTGCAGCTCGGCGGCGTCGATCTCGCCCTTCAGGGCGGTGCCGAGGGTCTGGCCGCGGTTCAGCACCGTGAAGCGGTCGCCCACCGCCAGCGCGTGGCGCACGTTGTGGCTGATGAAGACCACGCCGACGCCCTGGCTGCGCACCCGCGCGATGGTCGCCAGCACGTTCGAGGTCTGGCGCACGCCCAGTGCGCTGGTCGGTTCGTCCAGGATCAGCACCTTGGCCCCGAAATAGACAGCCCGGGCAATGGCGACCGTCTGGCGTTCACCACCCGACAGCGTGCCCACGGCCTGGTCCGGCGCACGCAGGTTGATGCCCATGCGGCGCATCTCCTCCATGCAGATGTCGTTGGCGACATCCAGGTCGAAGCGCTTGATGAAACGACCCTTGGTCGGTTCGCGACCCATGAAGAAGTTTCGGGTCACGCTCATCAGCGGGATCATGGCCAGATCCTGGAAGACGGTGGCGATGCCCGCCTCCATCGCGTCGCGGGGGCTGTCGAAGGACAGGGGCTTGCCCTCGAACATGATGGAGCCTTCGGTGGGCTTGTGGACGCCCGACATGGTCTTGATGAAGGTCGACTTGCCGGCACCATTGTCGCCCAGCAGGCAATGGCATTCGCCGGGACGCACGTCGAAGGTCACACCGTTCAGGGCGATGACGTTGCCGAAGTGCTTCTTGATGCCTTCCATGTGGATGATGGGATCGGTCATGTCAGCGTTCCCCCGTCACGCGCTTGCGGATCGCGTTGTTGAAGACGACGGCCAGAAGCAGCATGCCGCCAAGGAAGACCTGGAACCAGTCCTGGTCGAAGCCGGTATAGGTCAGGCCGATGGTCACCATGCCGAAGATGATCGCCCCGAAGAAGGCACCGATGGCCGATCCGTAACCGCCCGTCAGCAGGCAGCCGCCGATGACTGCGGCGATGATCGCTTCGAATTCCTTCATGAAGCCGCGGCGTGCATCGGTCGAGCCGGTATCGATCACGGTGATGATGGCCACGATGGCCGCCGCGCAGGCCGTCAGCATGAACAGCGAGATCTTGACCTTGCGCACCGGCACGCCCGAGTTGCTGGCCGCGTTCTTGTCGCCGCCGGTGGCGAAGATCCAGTTGCCGGCCGGGGTGCGCAGCAGGACGAAGGTGGCGACGACGGCGACGGCGATGAACCACAGGATCTCGACGGGGATGCCGGGCACCTTGGGCGCGCCGGAATTCATCGAGTCGATCCAGCCGTTGTCGGCCATCCACTGGAAGGCACCGCCGAAGGCATCGCCCGAAAAGACCGGCGTCAGCCAGTCGCCCTCGACCGCGTCACGCACGCCGCGCAGCTGGGTGGAACCGCCGGTGAACAGCTTCAACCCGACCAGCGAGGCACCGCGCAGGATGAACAGGAAGGCCAACGTCACGATGAAGCTGGGAAGGCCGGTGCGCAGCACGATGGCACCGTTGACGGCGCCCATTGCGCCGGCAAAAGCCATGGTCAGCGGAATGGCGAAGATCAGGGGCAGACCCATGTTCACGACCAGGACGCCGAAGATCATGCCCGCGAAGGCCACCATGGACCCGATCGACAGGTCGAATTCGCCGCCGATCATCAGCATGGCCGCGGCGATGCCCAGGATGCCCAGCTGTGCGGCGGGCGTCAGGAAGTTCATGATCCCCGAAAAGGTGAACATCGACCCGCTGGCGGTGAACAGGAAGAAGATCGTGACAAGGATCACCCCGCCGATCGCCCCCAGTTCTGGCCGCTTCATCAGGCGCGTGGTGATGGATTCGGTCTTTATCCGCTCATCCGCGGATGCGGTGGCATTGGCCATGGGTTCCCTCCCCCCTATCTGTCGGAATGGGCGGGCGCTTCACGCGCCCGCCGCGTCAGGTCGGATCAGCGGATGCCCTGCGAGGACAGCTCGATCACCTGTTCGGCGTCTTCCTGCATCACCAGGTTCGGACCCGAGGGCACGTCGCCGCCCGGCATCAGGCCGTATTCGGCGTTCAGCGCCAGGAAGGTGACCGGCAGATAGCCCTGCAGGTACTGCTGCTGATCGATGGCAAAGGCGGCATTGCCGTCGGCGACCGCCTGCAGGAAGCCCGCCGACAGATCGAAGCTGGCGACCATCACGTCGTCACGGCCAAGCGCCTGGACGGCGGCGACGGCCGGTTCACCCACAAGGCTGGCGCCCAGGCCCAGAACGGTATCGACCTCGGGGTCGCTGTCCAGTGCGGCGCGGACCTTGGACTGCACCTCGGCCGGGTCGTTCTGGGTCGGCACCACCGAAACGGGGTTGCCGAAGCCCTCGGCAAAGCCCTCGCAACGCTGATCCAGCGAGACGTTGCCCACCTCCTGGTTGACGCAGATGCCCTTCTTGCCGCCCATCTCGGCCAGCTTCTCGCCCGCGATCTTGCCTGCCTCGAACTCGGACTGACCGACGTGCAGCAGCGCGCCCAGATCCTTGGCCACATCCGAACCCGAGTTCATCGAGATCACCGGAATGCCCGCATCGACGGCGCGCTGGATCGACGGCCCAAGCGCATCCGCATCGGGGATCGACACCACCAGCCCATCGGGTTCCTGGTTGACGGCGGCATCGATCAGCTGGCCCATGGCAACCATGTCGAAGACTTCGGGCGAACGGAAATCGACGGTCGCGCCGGTGTGTTCGCCGGCCTTGGCCGCGCCGTTCTTGACGACCGACCAGAACGGGTCGTTCGCCTGGCCATGCGCCACGACGATGATGTTCTGCGCCATTGCCGGTGCGGCAAGGCCCATCAATGCGGCGACGGCCGCTGCGGTCTTGAATTTGGTCATGTCTTCCCTCCCAGGTTTCAGGTCTGATCCCGCGGCCCCTCCTTGGGCCCCGGGGTGAACCGGCGCATCTTCGTGCGCGCGGATGTCAGCCGCCCAAGCTGCGGATCGCCCGGACGGACCGGGTCAGCATATCCTCGAGCGTATCTTCAAAGCCGGGGCCCTTGTTCGTGTTGAACGGATCGGGGCCGGGGGCTGCGGGTTCGACGATCATCGGCCCCGCGTAATCGATGGCATCCAGCGCGCTGAACTGGGCGGCAAAGTCGATGTGACCGTCCCCCACCGCCCCGCGATTGCTGTCGGCCAGGTGATAGAGGCCGATCCGCCCGGCACCGGCCCTGAGGGCGGCGGCGGGATCGGCCTCTTCGATGTTCATGTGATAGGCATCCGGCAACAGCGCCAGGTTGCCCGCGCCGACCGCGTCCAGCAGGGCCAGCCCCTCGGTCACGGTACGGACCTGATGGCTTTCATAGCGATTCAGGATCTCGAAGCAGACATCCAGCCCGGCGGCATCGGCCATCGCGCAGATCTGCGTCGTGCTGTCGACCAGCAATTCGTTTTCCTGCGCAAGATCGCTGACGGGGCGGATGCGCTGCACCAGACCGTGGCAGCCGACCCGCGGCCCATGGTCCAGGGCCACGGCCCAATCGACCATCTTGCGATAATAGTCCAGCGCCGCCTGGCGCACCGAGGCGTCGGGATGGCTGATGTCGGCATCCCCCGGCGTGATCGAGAAGGCCCGCAGCCCGTGGTCGGACAGGATACGTCCTGCCTGGGCCGGATCGATCGAGAGATCGCCGTGGATCTCGACCCCGTCCAGCCCCGCGCGTGCGGCACGGGCCGCGATGGCCGCGATGTCGTTCGTGCCGAAGATCCAGGTACAGCAACCGATTGGACGCATGTCGGTCATCCTAGCATGTCAGGGGTGATGGCGACAGTTTCGCCGGTCTGCATCGACCGCGTCGCGGCCTCGGCACAGGCAAGGGCCGCAACGCCTTCGCGCAGCGTGACCGGCATGGTGCCGCCCGACTGCACCGCATCCAGGAAGGCCGTCCATTCGTCCTGATAGGCCCGCATGTAGCGTTCCAGGAAGAAATAGACCGGCTTGGCGCTGACGGCGCCTTCGGTGGTGATCTTCTGGACGGTGTTTTCCAGCATGTTGGCCGCCGAGAGCAGTCCTTCGGATCCCAGGATCTCGATCCGCTGGTCATAGCCGTATCCGGCGCGGCGCGAGTTCTTGATGACCGCGATGCGCCCGTCGTCCCAGACCATCGTGACGGCGGCGGTATCGACATCGCCGGCGGCGCCGATCTCGGGATCGACCAGGGACGCACCCGTGGCGGTGACCTTGGCGGGGGCGCCGCCGAAGATCCAGCAGGCCATGTCGAAATCGTGGATCATCATGTCGCGGAACAACCCGCCCGAGACCTTGACATAGCTGACCGGCGGCGGCGCGGGATCGAACGAGGTGATGGACAGCAGCTCGCCCTTGCCGATCTCGCCCTTGTCGAAGGATGCCTTCAGGGCGGCGAAATTCGGGTCGAAGCGGCGGTTGAAGCCGACCATGACCGGCTTTCCGGTGGCCTCGGCCTTGGCCAGCGTCGAAAGCGCGCGCTCCAGCGACAGATCGACCGGCTTTTCGCACAGGACCGCCTTGCCGGCGGCGGTGGCGCGTTCGATCAGGTCGGAATGGGTGTCGGTCGATGTCGCGATCAGCACCGCATCGATCGAGGTGTCGTCGATGATCTCCTCAACGGTCATGGGTTTCGCACCGATCTGTCCGGCCAGGTCCTGCGCGGCCGCGGCATTCACGTCGGCGACGGCGACCAGTTCGCAGGACTTGGTCTGGACGATCGATCTGGCATGGACCTGACCGATCCGGCCAGCCCCCAGCAAGGCAACCTTAAGCATCCTGCACTCCTCCCTCGAATCATCTGCAGAACTGTATGTGACGTAACGTTGCACCGACTTGCACGCGCGTGCAACAATAATCTGCACGCGCGTGCAAAACGCTTCCCGTCAGGTGACGTGCAGGTTAGGATGTCCACATGGCAGAATCCGAAGACAACACCGACAGCGTGACCGCAGACGACGTGGCCGCAGCGGCAGGCGTATCGCGCTGGACCGTGGCGCGCGCCTTCAAGAAGGACGCCTCGATCTCTCGGCAAAGTCGGGAACGGGTGATCGCCGCGGCCGAGGCGCTTGGCTATGCGCCCGACCTGATGGCCTCGTCGCTGGCCTCGGACCGATCGAACCTGATCGCGCTGATCACCAACGACTTCAACAACCCCCACAAGCTGGTGCTGCTGGAACGGCTGACGCGCATCCTGTGGTCGCGGGGCTGGGGAACGCTTCTGGTGCACATGTCCGACAGCGAGGATGCCTCGGCGGCGCTGCTGGCCGCCAGCCAGCGACGGGTCGATGCGGCCGTGGTCATCGGCACGCGCTTCGACGACAAGATGCTGGAGACGGCCCTTGGCGCGCGACGGCTGAAGAAGCTGGTGATCTTCGCGCGCTACAGCCAGAACCCCAACACGCTGGCCATCGCCTGCGACGACGAGATCGCCATGCGCCAGATCGCCGATCACCTGCTGGAACGCGGCTATCATCGCCCCGTCTTCCTGGCGGGACCCGACACGCAATCGGCCAAGCTGCACCGCAAGTCGACCTTCATCGAATACTGGCGGGACCGCACGGGCACCATCGTGCCCTCGATCAACACCTCGGCCTATGACTTCGGCCCCGCGATCGAGCGTGTGACGGCGCTGCTGCAGGACCGCGACGCGGCCAGCCGCCCCGACGTGCTGGTCTGCGAAAACGACATCATCGCCATCGGCGCGATGGATGCGATCCGCTATCGGATGGGGCTGAGGGTGCCGCAGGACATCGCGGTCACGGGCTTCGACGACATTCCGCTCTCCAGTTCACCCGCCTATCAGCTGACCACCTATCGCCAGCCGATCACCGCCATGGCCGAACGCCTGTTGGACGTGCTGGAGGGCAAGCTGACCGGGGACGTCGCCCTGCCCGGTCAGTTTATCGCACGCCTGACGACCTGAGGCCTCTGGTCGTGGCGGTCGGCAGGGCTTAGATAAACGTCATGCGCAAGATCACCCTTCCAGAACGCCCCGACCTGGCCGCCAAGGCCGAGGATGCCGGTTTCACCTTCGCCCATATGCATGGCGAACCCTATTGGGACGAAACATCGGCCTATCAGTTCACGCTGGAGCAGATCGAGAACGATCTGGAGGACCCGGCCACCGAACTGCACGCCATGACCCGCCAGGCCGTAGACCGCATCGTCGGCGACAAGGCACTGATGGCCAAGCTGGGCATTCCGCCCGCGCATTTCGATCTGATCGCCGACAGCTGGGCCCGCAACGAACCCGAGGTCTATGGCCGCATGGACCTGGCCTATGACGGTACGGGTCCGGCCAAGCTGCTGGAATACAACGCCGACACGCCGACCTCGCTTTACGAAAGCGCGGCCTTCCAGTGGCAATGGCTGGAGGATCAGCTGGCGGCGGGGGTCCTGCCCGAAGGGTCCGACCAGTTCAATGGCATCCACGAGGCGCTGATCGAACGCTTCAGGGAACTGTTCGAGCCGAACACCGACATCCATTTCACCGCCATGCCCGACACGCCGGAAGATTACGCCACCGTCGAATCCATGGCTTGGGCCGCGCGCGAAGCGGGAATGGGCGCGCATTACACCGATCTGGACAAGATCGCGATCAGCAAGAACAAGCAGTTCCTAGACGATCAGGACCGCGTCATCGGCACGCTGTTCAAGCTGTATCCGTGGGAGGACATGCTGGCCGATGATTTCGGCAAGCACATCAAGGGCGCGGGCTGCCTGTTCATCGAACCGGCATGGAAGGCCGTCGTATCCAACAAGGGCCTGCTGCCCGTCCTGTGGCAGATGTTCGAAGGGCATCCGAACCTGCTGCCGGCCTTCTTTGCCGATGATGTGGCCGATGCGCTGGTCGCGGGCGGCCAGACTGCCCCCGAGGTTGCCGACGCCTTCGGCCGCGTCGCCGACCAGATCCGCGCAGCCCATGTGGTCAAGCCGATCTTTTCGCGCGAGGGGGCCTCGATCAGCATCGTCGAGGGCGGGGACGTCACCGAAACCAGCCCCAATACCGATTACGACCGCCATCCGCGCATCGTTCAGGCCTATCACCCGCTGCCGGAATTCGACGGCTTCCGCCCGGTGGTGGGCGCATGGATCGTGGGCCACGCCTGCGCAGGCATCGGCATGCGCGAGGATCGGTCGCGGATCACCCAGGACCTGTCGCGCTTCAAGCCGCATTTCATCGCGGAGTGATCCGCGCTAAGGAGGGAATATGAGAAAACGTTCCAGAACCGTCGCGCTGACCATCCTTGGCGCCGCCGCCTTCACCGTCGCGGGCTGCCGCGAGGAACAGGTCGACGCGCAGGCCTTCCCCGACATGGCAAGCTGCGAGGCTGCCGCCGCGCAGGACGGCCTCTTCTCGGTCGAGGAATGCGACAAGGCCTTCGCCGAGGCCGAGGCGCTGCACGTCGAATCCGCCCCCCGCTATGACAGCCTGCAGGTCTGCGAGGAACAGCACGGCGAAGGCAACTGCGGGTCCGAGGAACAGCAGGTCAGCAATGGCGGGTCGGGCAGCATCTTCATGCCGCTGCTGGCCGGTTACCTCATCGGGAACATGCTGGGGCGTGCGGGCGGCGGGATGGCGGCCTCGCAGCCGATGTATCGCAATGCGCAGGGCGGCTTCACCAATGCCACCGGCACGACGAATTTCGGCAGCAATGCGGGCCGCGCCACCATGGGTGCGCAGAATTTCGCCCGCCCCGCAGCCACCGCAGGTCGTGCGCCGATGACCCGGGCAACCGCCGGATCGCGCGGCGGCTTCGGCGGCAGCCGCAGCAGCTTCGGCGGTTAGTCGCGCCGCGCCGTGCTGACGCGCGGCACCAGCCTGTATCCCAGATCGACCGCATGGCCGCGCGGATGCCCCTTGCCCGCCAGCCGGTCGCGGATCTGGCGGATGGCGGCGCGCCCCATCTCGTAGCGGTCGGTTTCGACCGAGGTCAGGGGCGGTTCGGCCGCCGACATCATCTCGTGGTCGTTGAAGCCGCAGATGCCAAGCTGGTCGGGAATGCGGATGTTGCGGCGCTGCGCCTCGAACAGCACGCCAAGCGCCAGGTCGTCGTTGTTGCACAGCACCGCATCGGTCCGGGGCCGCGTGGCAAGCAGATCGGCGAACAGGCGACACCCCAGGCTGACGGATGACGGCTCGGGCGTGGTGACAACGGGATCGTCAGCCCCCATGCCCGCCGCGATCAGGCAATCGCGGAACCCCGCCAGGCGGCGCTGGCTGCGCGGGTCCATCTGCGCCCCTAGGAAAGCCGGCGCCTTGTATCCCATGTCCAGCAGATGCTGCGCCCCGTCCCGCGCCGCCTGGTAATGCGACAGCCCGACGACCAGATCGATGGGCTGCGGACCGACCTCCATGATCTGCACGACGGGGCATTCGGCCCCCTGCAACAGCGCACGCGCGGCAGGCGATTGGTCATGCCCCGCCACGATCAACCCGGCGGGCTGCTGGGACAGGAAGACGCGGACCAGCTGTTCCTCGGTCGAAGGGGAATAGCGGGTGGTTCCCAGCTGCACCCCAAGCGGGCTGTCCTGCAACCCGTCATAGATGCCGCGCAGCACATCCGCGAAGACGTTGTTGCTGACCGAGGGGATGATCACCCCCACCACATCCGTCCGCCCCGATGCCAAGGCCCGCGCCGCAGGGTTCGGGACATAGCCCAGCTGGGCGATGGCCCGGGTGATTCGCGCCCGTGCATCCTGCGATACCTTTTCGGGGTCCCGCAGCGCGCGCGAGACCGTGATAGGGCTGACATCGGCCAAGGCCGCAACGTCCGACAATGTTGTCTTGCGCGTTTTTTCCATGATGTCGGCACGTTATCCCGTTCCGCAAGAAAAGTAAGGGGGTTGACGTATGACAGCGCTGTCATACATGATTGCGCTGTCATCGAGGAGGTGGCACGACAGGAGGACAATCACGATGAATGTGCGACCGATTCTGGTCATGGGGATCTGCGGCGTCGGCAAATCGACGATTGCGCAGGGCATCGCGGACCGGCTCGGCGGCTGCTTCATCGAAGCCGACGAATATCACGACGAAACCAGCGTCGCACAGATGCGGGAAGGCCGCCCCTTGACGGATGACATGCGTTGGGGCTGGCTGGACCGGTTGGGACAGGCCGTGAATGCGGCACCCAAGCGTGCGGTTCTGGCCTGTTCCGCGCTTGGCCGTGCCCACCGCGACCGTCTGCGCAGCGTGACCGGACCGCTGGACATCGTCTTCCTGCACGGCGACCGCACCGTGATCGAGGAACGGATGAACGCCCGCAAGGGCCACTACATGCCGACCAGCCTGATCGACAGCCAGCTGGCGGCGCTTCAGGCCCCCGACGCCCAGGCCGAAAACGCGCTGTGGCTCAGCGTGGCCCTGGCGCCCGAACGCATCATCGAACTTGCCGCCGAGGCCTTGGCCCCGGCTGCCTGAATACCAACCCGGAGGAGAACCGAATGACCAACCTGACCCGCCGCACCCTGATGGCCGCCACCGCGCTGATGGCGCTGGCCGCCCCTGCGTTGTCGGCCGATTACACCTTCCGCTTCCAGTCCTCGGACCCGGCGGGCAACCCCAACTTCATGCTGCAGCAGGGCTGGGCCAAGGATGTCGCCGAGAAATCGGACGGCAAGATCGAGATCAACCTGATGCCCGTCGAATCGATCGTCGCGCATAACGAAACCCAGGACGCGATCGCCACCGGCATCCTGGACGGCCATGTCACCGACCTGTCCTATTTCTCGGGCAAGGATCCGGCATTCGGCCTGATGGGCAACCCCGTCGGCGCATGGTCCGCCCCCGAACAGATGCTGGACTTCGTCGAGAACGGCGGCGGCAAGGAACTGCTGAACGAGATCATGAACCCCTATGGCCTGCAGTTCATCGGCGCCACGACCCCCGGTCTGGAAGCACTGGTCAGCGCCGTGCCGCTGGACGGCGTGGACGACCTGTCGGGCGTCAAGATCCGCGCCCCCGAAGGCCTGGTCCAATCGGTCTTTGCCGCCGCCGGCGCATCGCCCGTGAACCTGCCCGGCTCCGAGGTTTTCACCTCGTTGGACAAGAAGGTCATCGACGCGGCCGATTATACCGTCTTCTCGACGAACCAGGCGCAGGGCCTGAACGACATCGCGCCCCATCCGGTCTATCCGGGCTTCCACTCGATGCCCCTGGTCGAGATCTCGATGAACAAGGACAAGTGGGACGCCCTGCCCGAGGATCTGCAGCAGGTCATGACCCAATCGGTCCACGACTTCGCCCGCGTTCAGGTCGCAGCGCTGGCCGAGGCCGATGAAGAGGCCGTCGCGGCAGCCAAGGAAGGCGGCAAGATCACCATCCACGACTGGTCCGACGAGGAACGCGCCAAGTTCCGCGGCATTGCCATGGGCGAATGGGAAAAGGTCGCAAGCCAGTCCCCCGCCGCCCAGAAGGTCTATGACGCATTGACCGCCTATCTGACCGAAAAAGGCCTGGTCGAGTAAAACACGCTTCGGGTCGGGCCACGCGCCCGACCCCACCCGAGGGAGGGGAAACACCATGTCCGCATCCGACGAGATGCCGCGCGAGGAGCATGCCGCCGTCGCGCAATCCGGCTTTCTGGGTCGATGGATCGACCGTTTCGCACTGATCCCCGCCATGGGGCTGGTCGTCGCCATGCTGATCCTGATCCAGGAGGTCATCCTGCGTTACGTCTTTGCCAGCCCGACCAATTGGGCGCATGAGACGACGGTGTTCCTCTGCGCGATCTCGTTCATCTACGGCGGGCTGCTGTGCACGTCGCGCGACCGCCATATCCGGGTCGTGCTGGTCTATGACATCCTGCCGCCGGCCGCGCGCCGCGTGGCCGATTTCCTGATCTCGGCGGTCTGCGCCCTTTCCGCTGGCGCCTTCGCTTGGGCCGCATGGCAGATGGTCAAGCGCGCCGCATGGCGTCCCGACGGCAGCTTTCACCTTGAAACATCCGGCAGCGCCTGGAACCCCGCGTTCCCCGGCATGCTGAAGATCCTGCTGATGGTCTCGCTGATCGTCATGGCAGTGCAATTCGTGATCCTTGCGATCAACTATGCCCGCGGGCAGGGCATGGGGGCCCGCTGATGGAGATTTTCGGTTCGCTTCAATCCCTGGGGATCGAGACCGGCACGCTGGTGCTGTTCGCGATGCTTCTGGGCCTTCTGGTCACGGGCATTCCGCTGGCCTTCGTCACCCTGCTGGTCACGCTGATCTTCGCGCTTGGCTGGTTCGGGCCGAACGTCGTGCCGCTGATCACCAGCCGCGTCTATTCCTTCGTCAGCAGCTTCGTCTTCGTCTCGGTGCCGATGTTCGTGCTGATGGCGGCCATCCTGGACCGCAGCGGCATCGCGCGCGACCTGTTCGAGGCGATGCGCCTGATCGGTGGCCGCATCCGTGGCGGCGTGGCCGTCCAGACGATCTTCGTGGCCGTCATCCTGGCCGCCATGTCCGGAATCATCGGCGGCGAGGTCGTGCTGCTGGGTCTGATCGCCCTGCCGCAGATGCTGGCGCAGGGCTATGACCGCAAGCTGGCCATCGGTGTCGTCTGCGCAGGCGGCAGCCTCGGGACCATGGTGCCGCCCTCGATCGTGCTGATCATCTATGGCCTGACCGCCAACGTCTCGATCGGCGACCTGTTCACGGCGGCCTTCGTGCCGGGCGGACTGCTGGCGCTGCTTTATGTCGGCTATGTCCTGATGCGCGCCTGGCTGACGCCGAACGCCGTCCCCCCCGCCGTGACCGATCCCGTGCCAATGGCGGAAAAGCTGCGTCTGCTGAAAGGGCTGTTCCTGCCGATCGTCGTGGTCGTCATGGTGCTTGGCTCGATCTACGGCGGCATCGCATCGGTGACCGAGGCCAGCGCTGTCGGCGTGGCGGGCGTCCTGCTGTCGACCATCGTGCGCGGCGAATTCACCTGGAGCCTGCTGCGCGGCGCGGCCATCCAGACCCTGCAGACCGTCGGCATGATCGTCTGGATCGGTATCGGTGCATCCGCGCTGGTCGGCGTCTTCAACCTGATGGGCGGCATCACCTTCGTGTCCGATCTGATCACCGGCATCAGTGACAATCCGACCGTCATCATCCTGTTCATGATGGCCATCCTGTTCGTCCTGGGCATGTTCCTGGACTGGGTCGGGATCGCGCTGCTGACCATGCCGATCTTCGTGCCGATCATCGTCAGTCTTGGTTACGATCCGGTCTGGTTCGGTGTTCTGTTCGCGATGAACATGCAGGTCAGCTTCCTGTCGCCGCCCTTCGGGCCTGCCGCCTTCTACCTGAAGTCGGTCACCCCGCCCGACATTTCCCTGGGCGAGATCTTCCGCGCCCTGCTGCCCTTCATCGGGTTGCAGATCCTGGCAGTGGGGCTGCTGATCGCCTTCCCGATGATCGCCATCTACTGAGCCTGAGCTTGACCGGGGCTGGGGCTGGGGCCGGGGGACGACCCCCGGCCCCGCGTTTTTTCATGGCAGTGCGATGACGGTCGGAACCTTTCCCCTTGCCTTGCGCTTGGGTCACGACCCAGAATCCGAACCACCGGATCGCGCCGGGCGCGCCACGAAAGGACGACCCATGAAGACCATTCCCGTCATTGCCGCCGCCCTGATCGGGCTTGGTTCCGCCGCAGGAGCCCAGGACATCACCGTATCCTCGAAGATCGACACCGAGGGTGGACTTCTGGGCAACATCATCCTGATGGCGCTGCAGGACGCCGGGCTGCCCGTGAAGGGACGCCTGCAACTGGGCGGTACGCCGATCATGCGCGATGCCATCACCTCGGGGCAGGTCGACATCTATCCCGAGTATACCGCCAATGGCGCCTTCTTCTTCAACGAGGCCGACAGCGAGGTCTGGAAGGATGCCGAGGCCGGATACCAGCGCGTGGCCGAACTGGATCTGGAGCAGAACGACGTGGTCTGGCTGCAGCCCTCGCCCGCGAACAACACCTGGGCCATCGCCCTGCGTCAGGACCTGGCCGAGGAAAACAACCTTGCCAGCATGTCCGACCTTGGCACCTGGATCAGCGATGGCGGCGACATCAAGCTGGCGGCCTCGACCGAATTCGTGACCTCGGCCGCGGCGCTGCCGGCGTTCCAATCGACCTATGGCTTCAAGATGACGCCCGACCAGCTGGTTCAGCTTTCGGGGGGTGACACGGCAGCCACCATCGCGGCGGCCGCGCAGCAGACCTCGGGGGTGAATGCGGCCATGGTCTATGGCACCGACGGCGGCATCGCCCCTGCGGGTCTGGTCGTGATGGAGGATGACAAGGGCGTGCAACCTGTCTATCAGCCTGCCCCCATCGTGCGCGCCGAGGTTCTGGAGGCCCATCCCGAAATCCGCGACGTGCTGGCACCCATCTTCGAAGGGCTGGACCTGAAGACCCTGCAGGACCTGAACGGTCGCATCCAGATCGGTGGAGAACCTGCCGAAACCGTCGCCCGAGACTATCTGACCGGCGCGGGCTTTCTGGACGGATGACCCTGCGGGCTGACCGCCCCGGCCTGCTGTTTGCCCTGATCGGGCTGGCGGGGCTGGTCCTGCCGCTGGTGCAGTTCAAACCCAACCGCATCGTGCCGGGCGAAGGCGTTGGCTTGCCGCTGCCACTGACCGCCCTTCTGGCCCTGATCCTGCTGGCCGGTTGCCTGCACTGGCCACACATCTGGCGATTGGCGGGCGGTCTGGCAGGCTTGGGCACGGTCGTCCTGACCCTAGGCGGCACCGCGCGCATGTTGATGGACCAAGCCCCCGATCTGGCGCGCGTGGCCCCCGCCGCAGGGTTCTGGCTGCTGCTGTTGGCGTTTTCCCTGATGCTGACCGATGCCGTCACCCGGCTGCGGCCATCGCTGAGATGGCGCTGGTTGATGCTGGCAGGGGTCGTGGGGCTGGTGGTCCTGGTACTGACAACGGGTTGGCTGGATCAGGTCTCGGTCATGCGCGAATACGCCGCCCGCCGCGATGCCTTCCTGCGTGAAGGGGCGGCCCATCTGTTCCTGGCCTTCGGATCGCTTGGGCTGGCGCTTCTGGTGGGACTGCCCTTGGGCGTCGCCATCCACCAATCGCCCGCGGCGCGCGGTCCGGTCCTGTCGGTGTTGAACATCCTTCAGACCATTCCGTCGCTGGCGCTGTTCGGGATCATGATTCCGATCTTCGGCTGGATCGCTGCCAACGTTCCGGGCGCGGCGCAGGCGGGTATCGCAGGCATCGGGGTCTTTCCCGCCTTGGTGGCGCTGTTTCTCTATTCGCTGCTGCCCGTCGTCTCGAACACGCTGACCGGCCTGTCGGGTGTCAGCCCCGCCACGCAGGATGCCGCCTTGGGCCTTGGGCTGACCCGCTGGCAGGTGCTGGCATGGGTGCTGGTGCCGCTGGCGCTGCCCGTCCTGCTGGCGGCCATCCGCATCGTGCTGGTCCAGAACATCGGGCTGGCCGTCATCGCGGGCCTGATCGGCGGCGGCGGCTTCGGCACCTTCGTCTTTCAAGGCCTGAACCAGACGGCGATGGACCTGGTCCTGCTGGGCGCGCTGCCCACCATCGGGATGGCTCTGGTGGCGGGCATCGCGCTGGACCTGCTGGTCCAATCCCTGAATCGCCACACCCCGAGGTCCGCATGATCCAGATCCAGCACCTGACCAAGCGCTATGACGGCAAGCCGGTCGTCGATGACGTCAGCCTGACGGTCGAACGTGGCCAGATCGCGGCGCTGGTCGGCACATCGGGGTCGGGCAAGACGACGCTGCTGCGGATGATCAACCGGCTGGTGATGCCGACCTCGGGGCACGTGCTGATCGACGGACAGGACACGGGCGGCATCGCGCCGCATCTGCTGCGTCGCCGCATCGGCTATGCCATCCAGGGGCACGGGCTGTTTCCGCATCGCACCGTCGGACAGAACATCGCCACCGTCCCGCGCCTGCTGCGCTGGCCCGCGGACGAAATCCGTGCCCGGGTCGACGAATTGCTGACGCTGTTCCAGCTGGACCCAGATGCCTTTCGCGACCGCATGCCGCATGAACTGTCGGGCGGCCAGCAACAGCGCATCGGCGTGGCACGCGCCTTGGCCGCCAAGCCCGACGTGCTGCTGATGGACGAACCCTTCGGCGCGCTGGACCCGGTGATCCGCGCCAAGGCACAGGCCGACCTGCGACAGATCCAGCGCCAGTTGGGCACCACGCTGGTTCTGGTCACCCATGACATGACCGAGGCGATCCTGCTGGGCGATCAGATCGCCGTCATGGATCAGGGACGCCTGCTGCAATATGCACCGCCCGCCGAGATCCTGCGCGCCCCCGCCACCCCCTTCGTCGAGGCGCTGATCGGCCCCGACATGCGCCCCTTCCACCTGCTGTCGCTGACCCCCGCCTTCAGGATCGCGACCGAGGGTCATGCCACGGGCACCCCCATCCCGCGGGATGCGACCCTGCGCGACGCCTTGGCCGAATGCCTCTGGAGCGGCCGCGACGCCCTGCCCGTCGAAGGCGGCGGCGTGGTCACCTTGACCGCCCTGCGCGAAAGGGCTGCGCCGTGATCGGACGCATCCTGATGGCGGCTGCGGGGTTGTTCTTGCTGGCCTTCCTGGCCAGTCCCGGCAGTTTCAGCTGGCTGTTCGCCCCCATGACCCGCAATGGCGCACCGGCCATCTATACGCAGACCCCGCTCTGGTCGCTGACACTGTCGCATCTGACGCTGGTCGCGGTCGCGGTTGCGGCTTCGACGCTGGTGGCCTTGGTGCTGGGGGTGTTGGTGACGCGACCTTCGGGGCGGGAATTTCTGCCCTTGGCGCGGACCATCACCTCGGTCGGTCAGACCTTTCCGCCGGTCGCGGTGCTGGCGCTGGCCGTGCCGGTGATGGGTTTCGGAGCAGGCCCGACACTGGTGGCGCTGTTTCTTTACGGTTTGCTGCCGGTCTTCGAAAACACGCTGGCCGGTCTGACGAACCAGCCCGCCCAGATCCGCGAGGCTGCACGCGGCATGGGCCTGACCCCGGCCCAACGTCTGTGGCAGGTGGACCTGCCCTTGGCGCTGCCGGTGATCCTGACGGGGATGCGGCTGACGGCGGTGATCTCGCTTGGGACGGCGACGATCGGATCGACCGTCGCCGCCCGCACCCTGGGCGAGGTGATCATCGCGGGTCTGCTATCGTCCAACACCGCTTTTGTCCTGCAGGGCGGCATGGTCGTCGGCATCATCGCCGTCATGATCCACGAGGGCTTTCAGGCGCTGGCACGCCTTGCGTCGCGCCGTACCGGTTAATCCGGCAGGGTGACCGACTTGGCGTCCCAAATATCTTGCATATAGCCTCGGATCGTGCGGTCCGACGAAAAGAACCCCGACCGCGCGATGTTCAGCGCAGCCATCCGGTGCCAGTCGTCCTGATCGGCATAGGCCGCATCGACCCGGCGTTGCGCCGCGTAATAGGCGTCGAAATCCGACGCCACCAGGAAGGGATCGTCGTTCCATGTTCGGTCCAACAACCCGTAATAGGTCTCGGCCCGGCCAAAGCGCCCCTCGGCGATCAGCTGCAGGGCGATCTTCATGTCCTCGCTGCGCTCGATCGCGGCGCGGGCATGACCGGGGCGTGATTTTTCGACCGCCGCCTGCTCGGCGGTCATGCCGAACAGGAAGAAGTTCTCGGGGCCGACATGGTCGCGGATTTCCACGTTGGCGCCGTCCAGCGTACCGATGGTCAGCGCGCCGTTCATGGTGAACTTCATGTTGCCGGTGCCCGAGGCCTCTTTCCCCGCAGTGCTGATCTGTTCGGACAGATCGGCGGCGGGAATCAGATCCTCGGCCATCGAGACGTTGTAATTCGGCGGATAGGCGATCTGCAGGAACTTCGAGGTCACCGGATCGCTGTTGATCGTCGCGGCCACGTCATTGATCAGGTGGATCACCGATTTCGCCAGCCAGTATCCCGGCGCGGCCTTGCCGCCGAAGATCTTGACCCGCGGGGTCCAATTGCCGTTCGGGTCGTCGTGGATGCGGGCCCAAAGCGCGATGGCCTCCAGCACGTTCAGAAGCTGACGCTTGTATTCGTGAATGCGCTTGATCTGCACGTCGAAGATCGCGTCGGGATCGGCCTTGACGCCCAGCCCTGCCAGCAGGCCGTTCGACAGCAGCACCTTGTTGTCACGCTTGGCGCTGCGCAGGCGGTCGCGGAAGGCGGCGTCCCTGGCATGGGGCTCCAGCCCCTTCAGCTGATCCAGATCGCCGGTCCATCCGGTGCCGATGGTGTCGTCCAGCAGGCGCGTCAGGGCGGGGTTCGCCATGCGCAGCCAACGGCGCGGGGTGACGCCATTGGTCTGGTTCACGATGCGGTCGGGGTGCAGCCGGTGCAGATCGGCAAAGACGGTGTCCTTGACCAGATCCGTGTGCAGCGCCGAGACGCCGTTCACCCGTCCCGCCATGATGAAGGCCAACTCGCCCATGTGGACCTGGTCGCCATGCACGATGCCGATGTGGTTCGGGCGGCCGGTGGTGCGGCGGTGGTCGTCGTCGATCATCTGGATGATCTGCATGTGGCGCGGCAACACGCGACCCATCAGCCATGTCGACCACCGCTCCAACGCCTCGGGCAGCAGCGTGTGGTTGGTATAGTTCAGCACGCCGCGCGCCAGAACCATGGCCCGGTCGAAGGGCAGCCCGTGTTCGTCCATCAGCAGGCGGATCAGTTCGGGGCCTGCGATGGCGGGATGGGTGTCGTTCAGTTGGATCGCGACCTTTTCGGGCAGCAGGTCCAGATCGCCATGTTCGGACATGAAGCGGCGCAGGATGTCCTGCAGCGCCGCCGAGGTCAGGAAGTATTCCTGCTTCAGCCGCAATTCCTTGCCCGCCTCGGTCGTGTCGTCGGGATAGAGGACGCGCGACAGGGTCCGGGCCAGCGCCTCGGGTTCGGCGGCGGCGGTGTGGTCGCCCGCGTTGAAGCGGTGCAGGTCCAGCAGCGTCGTCGGATGCGCCCCCCACAGGCGCAGGCTGTTGGCCCAATCGCCGCCCCACCCGATGACCGGCGTATCATAGGCGCGCGCCAGCACGCTTTCGGCAGGGCGCCAGACGGCGCGGCCATCGACCTGATCGACATGGCCCTTGAATCCGATGTCATAGCTGTAGTCGATGCGCACGAATTCCCAGGGGTGGGGCTGGTTCAGCCAGTCCTCGGGGGTCTCGACCTGCTGGCCGCCCTCGAAGCGCTGGCGGAACAGCCCGTGTTCGTAGCGGATGCCATAGCCGAAAGCCGGGCAGTTCAGCGAGGACAGCGATTCCATGAAGCAGGCCGCAAGACGCCCCAGCCCGCCGTTGCCAAGTGCCGCATCGGGTTCGTCGTTCAGGATGGCGTCCTCGTCCTGACCCAGCATGGTCAGCGCCTGCCCCATAGCCGGTTCCAGCCCCAGGTTGATGATCGCATCGCTGAGGATGCGGCCGATCAGGAACTCCATCGACAGGTAATAGACCCGCTTGGCACCCTGATCGCGGGCGGCGCGGATGGCATTCACCCAAGGCCCGACCATCTGGTCGCGCACGGTATAGCTGACCGCCATCCGCCAATCGAAAACGGTTGCGAATTCGGGACCGCGACCCTGGGTGTGGGTCAGGTGATGCAGGATCTGGTCGCGCAGGTCTTGCGCGGTCAAGGCATGGGTCACTTGGGGCCTCTTACACGTGTCAGGACAGCCAGATACGGCCATAGGGGGGCAGAACCAGCGTGTCGTCATGCAGGGTCACAGTCGCATCCGACAGGATGTCCCGCATGTCGGTCACGCCTTGAAAGCGCAGCCAATTTCCATCGACGTGTTGCCAGCTTTCGGTGAAGTTGAAAAGGCAAACAACGCTTCCCTGCGGCGCGCGGCGCGCAAATCCGAAGACTGCGGCATTTGCGCAATCCAGGATCTGGGTCGGATGGCCGCCATGCAGGCGGTCGCAGGACCGGCGCCGTGCCATGATGGTTCGCGTGCCATGCAGGATCCGCCCCTGGATCGAATCCGCATCCGCGACCGCCTGTGCGGCGACGTCCCAATCCATTACGGGGCGGTGGATCCAGCGGCTGTCATGGGCGTGTTCGGGCACGTCGCGATAACCGTGGTCGTTCAGCAGGCCCAACTCGTCGCCCATATAGATCAGCGGCACCCCCCCGAAGGATGCGATCAGCGCATTGCCCATCAGGATGCGGTCGATGGCCAGGTCGATGCCCGCGCGGTCGCCCCGCGCCATCGCCCCCTCCAGCCCCGCCATCGAGGCGAAGCTGCCCGAGATCCGCTTGTCCCCCGTTTCCGGGTTCACCTGGAACAGCGCTCCGTTCGAGAAGCTGCCCGGGAAGCTGCCGTCATAGAAATCCGACAGGAAGGCCCGATGCGCCGCCCCCGAGATGCCCACCGCCGCCGCATCCTCGTCGGTGATGGCCCATCCGATGTCGTCGTGGCAGCGGATATAGGTCGCATAAGTGGCATTGGTCAGCACGGGCGGGAAATGGGTCGCCAGCACATGGGTCATCAGCCGCGTGTCGCGGGTTGCCAACGCCCCCCAGAACTGGACCATCAGGCTGTTGTGATAGGCCAGGTTGCCTTCCTTGCCGTCATGTTCGCCCCGCCCGAAATAGGTCAGCATGTCGGCCGGCCCGACGATCGCTTCTTCAAGGTGCAGGACGGAATTGGCGGCGATGCGCGTGCAGGCGCGCAAGGCGCGCAGCAGCAGATGCACCTCGGGCTGGCCCTGGCAGGTGGTGCCCATCCGCTTCCACATGAAGGCCACCGCGTCCAGTCGCAGCACGTCGACGCCCTTGTTGGCCAGGTTCAGCATGATCCGCACGATCTCGAGGAAGACGCGCGGATTGGCCCAGTTCAGATCCCATTGGTGTTCGTTGAAGGTCGTCCAGACCCATTTGCCGAAATCGGGGTAATGGGTGAAGCTGCCCGGCGCGGTGTCGGGAAAGATCTCGATCAGGCTCTGCTCATAGGCATCGGGCATGGTCCGGTCGTCATACATCAGGTACATGTCCTGATATTCGGTGTCGCCCGCGACCGCCGCCTGCGCCCATTCATGTTCCTTGGCCGTGTGGTTCAGCACCAGGTCCACGCAAAGCGACATGCCCCGCGCCCGCAGCGCCGAGGCCAGCCGCGTCAGATCGGCCATCCGCCCATAGGCCGGGTTCACCTGCCGGTAGTCAATCACCGAATAGCCGCCGTCGCTGTCGCCGGGGCGCGGCTTCAGGCAGGGCATCAGGTGGACATAGGTCACGCCCAGATCGCGCAGGTAGTCCAGTCGGTCGTGGACCCCCGCCAGATTGCCCGCGAAACGGTCGACATAGAAAACATAGCCGACCATCTGCGGGCGCTGGAACCAGTCGGGCTCCAGATCGCGGGCCAGATCCAGCCGCTTCAGATCGGCGGGACGCGCCGCCCATCCGTCGCGCAGCGCCTGCAGCAATTGCGTGCAGAAGTCGTCGTAATCGGCACGCTCGCCGTATATCCGCTCAAGGATCGGCCAGAGGTCGGGGGCGCTGCGCGACAGGCGCATGTCGAAGATGGTCGGTGCGGTCATGCGGGGCATCCCTCGGTCAGGACGAAGACGACGACGCTCTCGGCGGCGATCTCTTGGGTGGGGGTGGCGGCGATGTCGGTGTCGTCGTCACGCGCACTGTCCAGCTGGCGGCGCCAGTGGCTGCCCTTGGGGGCGTCAGGGATGGTGACGGTGACATCCGCGCCATTGTTGTAGACGACGAAGACCGCCCCCGGCAGCGCGACATAGGCGGGCGTCCCCGAGGCCATGCGCATTTCCGCCGCCAGCAAGCGCAGTTCCGGGTTGTTCCAATCCTCGGGGCGCATGGGGGTGCCGTCGGCGCGGCGCCAGAACAGGTCCGGCAGCCCGTCCTGTTCGCGCGGCTGGCTGTGCAGGAAACGCTTCTGGCGCAGGATGGGATGGGCCTTCCGAAAGGCGATGACGCGCCGGCAGAAGGCCAGAAAATCGGGATCGGCATTGTCCCAATCGACCCAACCGACGGGGTTGTCCTGACAATAGGCGTTGTTGTTGCCGCCCTGCGAATTGCCCAGTTCGTCCCCGGCCAGCAGCATCGGCGTGCCCTGCGACAGCATCAGGGATGCGATCAGGTTGCGCCGCCGTCGATCGCGCCGCGCGATGATGGCGGGATCGTCGCTTGGGCCCTCGACGCCCATGTTGTCGGACAGGTTGTGGTTGTGGCCGTCGCGGTTGTCCTCGCCGTTGGCGTCATTGTGCTTTTCGGCATAGCTGACCGTGTCCATCAGCGTGAACCCGTCATGGGCCGAGATGAAGTTGACCGAACTGGTCGCCGCCCGCCCGTCGTGGTCGAAGCGCGCCGCCGATCCGGCGATGCGCTTGGCCAGCTTGCCGATCAACCCAGCATCGCCGCGCCAGAAGCCGCGCAGCTGGTCGCGATAGCGGTCGTTCCATTCCGCGAAGGGCGCGGGATAGGCGCCCAGCTGATAGCCGCCCTCGCCGATGTCCCAAGGCTCGGCGATCAGCTTGACGCGGTTCAGCACGGGGTCCTGGCGCACCGCGCGGAAGAACGGCCCGTCGCGGTCGAAGACGCCCCGCGTGCGGCCCAGGACGCTGCACAGATCGAAGCGGAAGCCGTCGACATGCATCACCTCGACCCAGTAACGCAGGCTGTCCATCACCAGCCGCAGCGTGAAGGGGCTGTCCATGTCCAGGACGTTCCCGGTGCCTGCGTCGTTGACATAGAAACGCCGATCCTCGGCCAGACGATAGTAGGATGCGTTGTCCAACCCGCGGAAGGACAGCGTCGGGCCCATCTGGTTGCCCTCGGCGGTGTGGTTGTAGACAACGTCCAGAATGACCTCGATCCCGGCCTTGTGGAACCGCGCGACCATCTGCTGAAACTCGGCGATATCGCCATCGCGCATGTATCGCGGCTCGGGCGCGAAGAACCCGTAGGTCATATAGCCCCAGTAGTTCGTCAGCCCCTTGTCCACCAGGAAGCGATCGTCGGCAAAGGCCTGCACGGGCAGCAGCTGGATCGCGGTGGCGCCCAGCTTGTTCAGGTGGTCCAGCATCGGATCGGATGCCATGGCCAGATAGCCGCCGCGCCCCGGAATGCCCGGACGGCCCGCGGTCAGGCCCTTGACGTGCGCCTCGTAGATCACCGTGTCGGTCATGGGGCGGCGCAGGGGCCGGTCGTCGCCCCAGGTGAAGGACGGATCCACCACCACGCTGCGCGGCACATGGGTCGCGCTGTCGCGGCGGTCATAGGAGAGATCGGCGTCCGCATGACCGGCGCGATAGCCGAAGACCGCGTCATGGGGGGCCAGCCGCCCCGACAGCCGCTTGGCATAGGGGTCGATCAGCAGCTTGTTGGGATTGAAGCGGTGCCCCTCGTGCGGCTTGTAGGGGCCGTGCACGCGGTATCCGTATCGCTGGCCGGGGCGCAGGCCGGTGATATGGCCGTGCCAGACATGGCCGTCGCGTTCGGGCAGATCGACCCGCGTCTCGCGGTTCTTGTCGTCGAAGAGACACAGCACCACCCGCTCGGCGTGCTTCGAGAAGATGGCGAAATTGACACCGGCACCGTCGAAGGTCGCCCCCAACGGCGTCGGGTGCCCGGCAGTCATCGCATGGTGGTCGTTCATCAGCTTGCGGTCAGTCCGGCGTAGAGTTCTGCGTAGGCCTTTGCCGACAGCGCCCAGCCCACCGGCTGCGCCATCGCGTTCGTCTGAAGCCGGGACCATGTTTCCCTGTCCTTGTAAAGGGTGCCAAGCCGCACCAATGCGTTACGCAGCGCCCCCGCCGTCACCGGCGCGAACTGGATGCCCGTGGCCACGTTCCGCGCAAGGGCTGCGGGCGATGCATTGATGACCGTATCGGCCAGCCCGCCCGTCAGCGCCACGACCGGCACGGTGCCATAGCGCAACCCGTAAAGCTGGGTCAGGCCGCAGGGTTCAAAGCGCGACGGGACAAGGATGGCATCCCCGCCCGCGATCAGCCGGTGCGAGAAACCCTCGTCATAGCCGATGCGGACCGCGACATTGGGATTGCCCTCGCCCGCCGCACGGAAGGCGCGTTCCAGATCGGGATCGCCCGACCCCAGAAGCGCCAGCTGCCCGCCCTGTTCCAGCAGGGTCGGCAGAGTTTCAAGCACCAGGTCCAGCCCCTTCTGATGCGTCATTCGTGACACGATCACGCAGAGCGGCCCCTCGGCCTGCGGCAGGCCCATCTCGGCTTGCAGGGCGGATTTGGCGGCCGCCTTTCCGGCGGGGTTGGAATAGGGGGTGATGGCCGGGTCCGTGGCGGGGTTCCAGGCGTCCTCGTCGATGCCGTTCAGGATGCCGTGCAGCGACGCGCGGCGGTGGCGCATGACGCCTTCCAGCCCCATGCCGAACTCTGGGGTCATCAGTTCCTCGGCATAGCTGGGCGAGACGGTGGTCAGCGCATCCGCCCCCATCAGTCCCGCCTTCAAGGCCGAGATCGCGCCCCAGAATTCATACCCCTCGCTGTGGAAACGACCGGGGTCCAGCCGCAGCGAATGCAGGCGGCCCGGATCGGCGGGACCGTTGAATGCGATGTTGTGGATGGTCAGCACGCTGCGGACATGGCCAGCCTTCATCTGGCGCAGGTATTCTGTGGCAAAACCCGCCTGCCAGTCGTGGCCATGCAGCACCTGCGGCTGCCAGCCCCCTGCCCCCTTGGCGGCGATATGCGCACCGACCCAGGACAGGGCTGCAAAGCGTTCGGGATTGTCCGGCCAGTCGCGCCCATCCGGCCCCAGATAGGGGTTGCCCGGCCGCGCATAAAGATGCGGCGCGTCGATCACCAGCAGGTCCAGCCCCGCGATCCTGCTGGCCAGAACCTTGGCCGGACCACCGAACAGATCGTCGAAATCCAGGAGGGGTTCGGCCTCCACCAGCGCCGCCATCACGGCGGGATAGCCGGGCAGCAGGGTGCGCATCTGCACCCCCTGCTGGGCCAGGGCGGCAGGCAGCGCTCCCACGACATCGGCCAGCCCGCCGGTCTTGACCAGCGGCGCGCATTCCGAGGCGACTGACAGGACCTTCATCACAGCGACGCCGCCCGCCTGTCCAGCATGTCCTGGGTGATCAGCGTCACGCCCTTGTCGCTGACACGGAACCACTTGGCGTCATCCAGGGGGTCTTCGCCCACGATCAGCCCCTCGGGGATGGTGACGCCCCGGTCGATGACGACATTGCGCAGCCGCGCGTGCCGTTCGACGGTGACATAGGGCAGCACCACGGCGTGATCCAAGATGGCATAGGAATTGGTGTGCACCTCGGTGAACAGCAGCGAATTGCGGATTTCCGTCCCCGAGACGATGCACCCCCCCGAGACCATCGAGGATATCGCCACCCCGCGCCGGTCCTTTTCGTCATGGATGAACTTGGCGGGCGGCCTGCTTTCGGAATAGGTCCAGATCGGCCAGTCGTTGTCCCAAAGGTTCAGCTCGGGGGTGAAGTTCGTCAGGTCGATATTGGCCTGCCAGAAGGCATCGACGGTGCCGACGTCCTTCCAATAGGCGGGCGCGCCGGGGGTCCTGACGCAGGACACGTCGAAACGATGCGCCATCGCCTTGCCGTTCTTGACGATGTCGGGGATCAGGTCGGTGCCGAAATCATGACTCGAATTCGGGTCCTCGGCGTCGGTCAGCAGCAGATCGCGCAGGAAGGCCCAGTTGAAGACATAGATCCCCATGGAGGCCAGCGCCTTGTCGGGATGGCCGGGCATGGCGGGCGGGTCCTTGGGCTTTTCCAGGAACGAGACGATGCGCCCCTTGTCGTCCACATCCATGACGCCGAAGGCGCTGGCTTCATCGCGCGGGACGGTCAGGCAGCCGACGGTGACATCGGCGCCGCTTTGGACGTGTTCGCGCAGCATCACCTCGTAGTCCATCTTGTAGATGTGGTCGCCCGCCAGGATGATGATGTAATCGACGTCGTAATCATCGACGATGTCGATGTTCTGCGTCACCGCATCGGCCGTCCCCTGGTACCAATGCTGTTCCGAAGTCCGCTGGCTGGCGGGCAGGATGTCCAGAAACTCGTTCCGCTCGGCGCGAAAGAAGTTCCAGCCGCGCTGGCAATGGCGGATCAGGCTGTGCGCCTTGTATTGCGTGGCGACGGCAATCTTGCGGATGCCGCTGTTCATCGCGTTCGACAATGCGAAATCGACGATGCGGGTCTTGCCGCCGAAATAGACCGCGGGCTTCACACGCCGGTCCGTCAGCTCCTTCAGGCGGCTGCCCCGCCCCCCTGCCAGCACGAATGCCATGGCACGCCGTGTCAGACGCTTGTTCTCAGCCATCATTAAATCCTCCCCCTTTGAAATTCACGTCTCGGCGACGAAGATCACCACCGACAGCGGCGGAAGCGTCACCGCCATGCTGGCCGGTTGCCCGTCCTGGCCCGCGCCATCCGCGACCACGCCACCCATGTTGCCCATCCCGCTGCCGCCATAGACGGCGGCATCGGAATTCAGCGCCTCGGTCCAGCGCCCCGCCTGCGGCGCGCCGATGCGGAAATCGGGGCGCGGCACGGGGGTGAAGTTGCAGACCACGACCACCGGCGGATCGCCCGCGTTCCCCCTGCGGATCCAGGCATAGGTCGATTGCGCGGGATCGGTCGCGATCCACTGGAAGCCGTCGGCGTCGCAATCCTTGACGTGCAGCGCGGGCTGGTCGCGGTACAGGTGGTTCAGGTCGCGGACCAGCGATTGCACCCCCTGGTGCATCGGCTGTTCGGCGGCGTTCCAGTTCAATTCGCCATTGTGGTTCCATTCCTCGGGCTGGCCGAATTCGCAGCCCATGAACAGCAGCTTCTTGCCCGGATGCCCCCACATGAAAGCGTAATAGGCGCGCAGGTTCGCGAATTGCTGCCATTCGTCGCCGGGCATCTTGTGCAGCATGCTGCCCTTGCCGTGGACGACCTCGTCATGGCTGATCGGCAGGATGAAATTCTCGCTGAAGGCATACATCAGACCGAAACTCATCAGGTCGTGGTGATAGCGGCGGTGGACGGGATCGCGGCTCATGTAGCGCAGCGTGTCGTTCATCCAGCCCATGTTCCACTTGAACCCGAAGCCCAGGCCCCCCGCATCCACGGGGGCGGATACCTTGGGATAGGAGGTGCTTTCCTCGGCCACGGTCATGATGCCGGGGGTTTCGCCATAGGCGGCGATGTTCATCTTCTGCAGGAAGTCGATCGCCTCGTAATTCTCGCGGCCGCCGTCCTTGTTGGGGACCCATTCGCCATCCTTGCGCGAATAGTCGCGATAGAGCATCGAGGCCACCGCATCCACGCGCAGCCCGTCGATGTGATATTCCTGGAACCAGTAGATCGCATTGGCGATCAGGAAGTTCTGAACCTCGGTCCGGCCATAGTTGTAGATCAGGGTGTTCCAATCCTGATGGAAGCCTTCGCGCGGATCGGCGTGTTCGTAAAGTGCCGTGCCGTCGAAACGGGCCAGCCCGTGGGCATCGGTCGGGAAATGCCCCGGCACCCAGTCCAGCAGCACGCCCAGGCCCGCCTGATGCGCGGCATCGACCAAGTCGCGGAATTCATGCGGCGGACCGAAACGGATCGTCGGCGCGTAAAGGCCGACCGGCTGATAGCCCCATGACCCGTCGAAGGGAAACTCGCTGACCGGCATCAGCTCGATATGGGTGAAACCCATGTCCTTGACATATGCGACCAGATCGCGGGCCATTTCCTGATAGGACAGAGGCCGCCCACCGTCGTCCCATTTGCGCCGCCAACTGCCCGGATGCACCTCGTAGACCGAGATCGGGGCGCTGCGATCCTGCGCGGTCGCGCGACCCGACATCCATTCGCCGTCCTTCCAGCCGAACCCCGCGATGTCGCGCACGACGCTGGCCTTCTCGGGGGGATGCTGGCTGCCGAAGCCCACCGGGTCGGCCTTTTGCAGCACGCCGCCATGGGCATCGACGATCTCGTATTTGTAGAGCGTCCCTTCCCCCAGATCGGGCAGGAATATCTCCCACACGCCGCTGGCGCCAAGGCGGCGCATCGGGTGGCGACGCCCGTCCCAGCTGTTGAACTGGCCGACGACCGAAACGCGCTGCGCATTGGGTGCCCAGACCGCGAAATGCGTGCCCCGCGTGCCTTCATGGGTCATCACATGGGCGCCAAGCGCCTGCCACAAGCGGCGGTGCGTGCCCTCGCCCAGCAGGTGCAGATCCATGTCGCCCAAGACCGGACCGAAGCGATAGGGATCGTCGAAATCCCATGTCACGCCGCCGCCGCTTTCAGCCTGCAGGCAGTAATCTCCGGCGGGGATAGGGCCTGCAAACAGATCGCCCGCCACTCGCGGCAGGTCCTGCGTCTTGCCCTTTGTCAGAACCCGCAGCGCCGCCAGATCGGGGTGAAAGACCGTCAGCCACCTGTTCTTGCCCGCGCCCCGCGGACCCAGGATGCGGAACGGGTCGTCGCATCGCCCCCGTTCCAATGCGATCTGGTCGTCGACGTCAGGCAGAGAAGGCTTTGTCGGTTTTTTCATCGGTCCACTCTATCCGGGTCACAGATTCGGGCAATCGGCAGGTTAACGCTAACCTCTGGTTTTTGATCCGGCTATAGTGGTCTTGTCCGAGAAGGAATCCACGAACCGAAAGGTGCACGATGACGGAATGGTGGCGCGATGCGGTGATCTATCAGATCTACCCGCGCAGTTTTCAAGACAGCAACGGCGACGGCATCGGCGACCTGCCGGGCATCACCCGCAGGCTGGACCACGTGGCAGACCTGGGGGCGGATGCGATCTGGCTGTCGCCGATCTTCACCTCGCCGCAGAAGGACATGGGATACGACGTGTCGGATTACACCGACATCGACCCGCTGTTCGGATCGCTGGCCGATTTCGACGCCCTTGTGGCGCGTGCCCATGAACTGGGCATCAAGGTGATCATCGACCAGGTGATCAGCCACTCCAGCGACAAGCACCCCTGGTTCGCCGAAAGCCGTGCCAGCCGCGACAACGACAAGGCCGACTGGTATGTCTGGGCCGACCCCAAGCCCGACGGCACGCCGCCGAACAACTGGCCCTCGGTTTTTGGCGGTCCGGCGTGGGAATGGGATGCGCGGCGCAAGCAGTATTACCTGCACAACTTCCTGATCGAGCAGCCCGATCTGAACATGTGGAACCCCGCCGTTCAGGATGCCCTGCTGGACACGATGCGCTTCTGGCTGGAACGCGGCGTGGACGGTTTCCGGCTGGATACGGTCAACTATTATTTCCACGACAAGAAGCTGCGGCCGAACCCGCCCAACCCGGATTACGACGGGCCGGAGACCTATCCGCGCCAGCAGCATATCCGTTCCAAGAACCAGCCGCAGAACGTCGCCTTCCTGAAGCGGATGCGCGCGCTGACCGATGAATTCCCCGACCGCATGATGGTCGGAGAGGTCGGCGACGGCGGCCAGACGGCCATCGACATCATGGCCGAATACACCGCCGGCACCGACCGCCTGCACATGTGCTACAGCTTCGAGATGCTCAGCCCCGAGTTCACCGCCGCGCATTTCCGCAGGTGCATCGAGGGCGTTCAAATCGGCGCCCCCGACGGCCACAGCTGCTGGAGCTTTTCCAACCACGACGTCATGCGCCATGTCAGCCGTTGGGCGAAGCATGCCGCCGACCCCGCCGTGCTGGCCCGCCAGTCCGCCGCCATGCTGATGTCCTTCCCCGGCACCATCTGCATCTATCAGGGCGAGGAGTTGGGCCAGACCGAGACCACGCTGGTCTACGAGGAACTGACCGATCCCCCCGCCCTGCGCTTCTGGCCCGAGGTCAAGGGCCGCGACGGCTGCCGCACGCCGATGGTCTGGGACGCCGGCCAGCCCAACGCGGGCTTCTCGGAGGGCAAGCCGTGGTTGCCGGTCAAGGATGCGCAGGCCGCCCATGCCGTCGCCGGACAGCAGGGCGAGGACAGCGTGCTGGCCGCCTATCGCGCCACCATCGCCTTCCGCAAATCGCAGCCCGCGCTGCGGTGGGGCCAGACGCGCTTCCTCGACCTGCCCGAGCCGGTGCTGGCCTTCACCCGCACGCATGAGGGCCAGACGCTGACCTGCGTCTTCAACCTGTCGGCCAACCCCGTCACCCTGACCCTGTCCGGTGACGGCACGCTGACCGGCCCCGTCCATGCCTCGCTTGAGGGGCAGAGCCTGACCCTTCCCGCCAACGGCTTTGCCTGGCTGCAGGGCGACATCGGTCTGGCCATGTGAACGACGGGCGACCGGGGGCAGCCCCCGGTCGCCTCAGGCCTCGGGCGGCAGGGTGATTCCCTGTTGCCACGGGGGCACATTCTGGAACGCCTGCACCATGTGATCCACGAACAGCCGCGTCTTGCGCGGCATCGGCCTGGTGGGCGGCCAGACCACGCTGATCGGCAGCAGCTCTTGCGGCAGGTCCGGCAGCAGCTGCACCAGCCGCCCGTCCCGGATTGCGTCATGCACGATGAACAGCGGCAGCAGTGCCAGCCCCAGCCCGCCGATCGCCATGTCGCGCATCGCCTCGCCGTTGTTGGCGGTGATGCGGCCTTGGGCGGGGGGCCGGGTGCCCGGGCCAAAGGGCCAGATATCGGACAGGCGGACATTCAGATAGCCGATGCACTCGTGCCCGGCCAGATCGGCGGCACTGTCGATGGCACCATGCCGCGCCAGGTAATCCGGGCTGGCCACCAGCGCGCGCGGGTCCTGACACAGCCGCCGCGCCATCAGGCTGCTGTCGCGCAACTGCCCGATGCGCAGCGCCACATCGAAGCCCGCCCGTCCCAGATCGGTGTTGCGGTCGTCGTAATCCAGCACGACCTCCAGCGCGGGATGGGCGCGGGCGAAATCGGCGATGATCGGGCCAAGGTGACGGATGCCGAAGCTCATCGGGGCGGCAATGGCCAGACGGCCGCGCAGCTGGGTTTCGGCGCCGCCGATGTTTTCCGTGGCCGCAACCAGCTCGGCCAGCGCGGGGCGCAGGCGGTCGGCCAAGGCCCATGCGCTGTCAGTGGGGGTGATGCGGCCTGCGTGGCGGGTGAACAGCGGCACGCCCAGCGTCGCCTCGAATTCGCTGATGCGCTTGCTGACGACCGATTTCGACAGATCCGCCCGCACGGCAGCCCCCGAGATGCTGCCGGCATCCAGAACGGCCAGGAAAGTGCGGATATCGGTCAGGGTCCATGTCATCCCCCGACCATAGCGCCACCCGCATCGTTCGCAAGAACCGAACGCGGCGTTGCCTGCGCGACGGGTGCCACGAACGGGCGGCAGGTTGCATATTCCCCTCAACGCTTATCGAAAGGGGCATCTCATGCAACTGACCGGCATTCACCACCTGACGGCGATCACCGCCGACGCGCCCGCCAACAACCGCTTCTATACCCAGACGCTGGGCCTGCGCCGCGTCAAGAAGACGGTGAACCAGGACGACACCTCGGCCTATCACCTGTTCTTCGCCGATGGCGCGGGCACGCCCGGCACCGACATCACCTTCTTCGACTGGCCAGCCGCCCGCGAACGCCGCGGCACCAATGCCATCACCCGCACCGGCCTGCGCGTGGCCGAGGCCAGCCTGGATTACTGGGCCGACCGCCTGTCGGGCCTGGACGCGCGACTGACGACCATCGACGGTCGCCCCAGCCTTGATGTCGAGGACCCCGAGGGCCAGCGCCTGCGCCTGGTCGCGGCACCCCAACCCGTGGGCGAGCCTTGGGCCGACAGCGAGGTGCCCGCGCAGCACCAGATCCGCGGCCTTGGCCCGATCACCATCTCGGTTCCCGAACTGGCCCCGACCGAGGCCGTGCTGACCCAGGTCATGCACATGCGCAGGGTGCGCGATTACGCCAGCCCCGACGGGCACGGCCAGGTCCATGTCTTTGAAATGGGTCCGGGCGGCGCGGCGGCCGAACTGCATGTCGCGGTCCAGCCCGACCTGCCCCGCGCACGTCAGGGAGCGGGTGGCGTCCACCACGTGGCCTTCCGCGTGCCCGACAATGCCGCATTGACCGAATGGACCGATCACGTCGCCAAATACCGGGTCCCCAGCTCGGGCGAGGTGGAGCGCTACTACTTCCGGTCGCTTTACTTCCGCGAACCGGGTGGCAATCTGTTCGAACTGGCCACCGACGGTCCGGGCTTCGACGTGGACGAACCGCGCGACAGCATGGGTCAGGGCCTGTCCCTGCCGCCCTTCCTGGAAGGCAAGCGCGCTGCAATCGAGGCCAAGCTGAAGCCCTTGGCCTGAACCTTGAAAGGACCGACGCCATGACCACCATCCTTGGACTTGCCGGAAGCCTGCGACAGGCGTCCTTCAACGCAGGCCTTCTGCGCGCTGCCCGCGACGGGGCGCAGGGGGCGGACATCATCATCGGCGACATCGCCCATGTGCCGCTTTACGATGGCGACGCCGAGGCAGCCGACGGCCTGCCCCCCGCCGTCAAGACGCTGCAGGACCAGCTGGCCGCCGCCGACGGGCTGCTGATGGTGACGCCGGAATACAACAACGGCGTTCCCGGCGTCTTCAAGAACGTCATCGACTGGATGTCGCGCGGCGACGGGATGGCGCTGTTCAAGGGCAAGCCCGTCGCGCTGATCGGGGCGACGCCGGGCGGTTTCGGCACCACGCTGTCGCAGGCGCATTGGATGCCCGTCTTCCGCTTTCTGCAGGTGCGCCCTTGGCTGGAGGGGCGCATGACGATTGTGGGCGCGGGCAAGCTGTTCGACGATCAGGGCAACCTGACCGACGACAAGACCCGTGAACAGCTGGACGCCTTCGTGGCGGGCTTTGCGGCCAGCCTGTGAATGGATCGCCTGACCGCCGACCGCATGTTCGTCCAGGTCGTCCGCACCGGCAGTTTCTCGGCGGCGGCGGCGCAGGCGGGCGTGTCGCCGGGTCAGGCCTCCAAGCTGGTGTCGCGGCTTGAGGCGCATCTGGGCATCCGCCTGCTGACCCGCACCACCCGCGCCATCAGCCTGACCCCCGAGGGCGAGGCCTATCTGGCCGGCATCGCCGCCATTCTGGACCAGATGGACGATCTGGACGACGGCCTGCGCGACGCGGTCGCCAATCCATCGGGGATGGTGCGGATGACCGCGCCCCTGACCTTCGGCACCGCACAGCTGATGCCCGCGCTGAACGATTTCGCCCGCGCCCATCCTGCGGTCGGCCTGCAGGTCGATTTCACCGACAACATCGTCAGCCTGGCCGAACAGGGCGTCGATCTGGCCATCCGCGTCGGACCGCCCAGGGATTCGGCGCTGATCGGGCGCAAGCTGGGCGTGATGCGCATCCAGATCGTCGCCTCGCCCGCCTATCTAGCGGCCCGGGGCACCCCGCGCGTGGTCGAGGATCTGCACGACCACGACATCATCACCGACCTGAATTTCACCCAGCCCGACGATTGGCAGTTCCTGGACGACGGTCGGCGCATCGGCCTGACCCTGCCCGGACGCCTGCGCTTTTCCAATGCCGAGGCCTGCGTCAGCGCCGCCATCGCGGGGCTTGGCATCACGCGGGTGCCGGATTTCATCTCGGCCCCGGCGGTCAGGGACGGCAGGCTGGTCGCCCTCTTTGCTCGGATGAACCCTCAGGCAATCCCGGTCATGGCGATCACTCCCGCCGGACGTCACATGCCGACGCGGGTCAGGCTGCTGGTGGCTTTCCTGCGCGACAGATGGGGTCCGGACCACCAATGGGGCAATTGATTCCATATCGTCACAGATCATCTTCCAGATGGGCGGATTATCGCGCACATCGCAATGGCGCATATGGGTCGGGACATGCCCGCCACGGGCCCGAAAGGAAGACCCCCATGCCGACCATATTGAATGCCCGCCTTCGCAACCCCGACCTTGCGGCCCTGATCCTGCGCGTGACGCTTGGCGTCCTGTTCCTAGCCCATGCAGGCCTGAAGATTTTCGTCTTCACCCCCGCCGGCACGGCGCAGTTCTTTGGTTCGATCGGACTGCCCGGTTTCCTGGCCTATCTGACCATCGCGGCCGAGATGCTGGGCGGCATCGCCCTGATCCTGGGCCTGCAGGTGCGTCTTGTCGCGCTGGCACTGGTGCCGCTGATGCTGGGCACCATCGTCTTTTCGCACGGCGCCAACGGCTTTTTCTTTAACAACCAAGGCGGCGGTTGGGAATACCCCGCCTTCTGGGCCATCGCGCTGATCGTTCAGGCGCTAATCGGTCCCGGCGCCGCCGCCATCAGCAAGGAGTAGACCGCATCATGTCCCCCAAGCGCACCATCGAACAGGTCGTCCTGCGGGTTCGCGACCTGCCCGCCATGACGGCCTTCTACGAAGAGGCCATCGGCCTGCGGGTCATGGGCCGCGACGGGGACAGCCTGCAACTGGGCGTGGGCAGCACCGCGCTGGTTACGCTGCAGCCCGACCCCGCCGCACTGCCCGTCGATCCCTCGCAGGCGGGCCTGTATCACACGGCCTTCCTGCTGCCCTCGCGCGCCGATCTGTCGCGCTGGCTGCGTCATGCCGATGACATCGGGCTGCGTCTGTCGGGGGCCTCGGACCATGGCGTCAGCGAGGCGCTGTATCTGGCCGACCCCGAAGGCAACGGCATCGAGATCTATCGCGACCGCCCCGAGAGCGACTGGCCCCGCATTGGCGATCAGGTGCAGATGACCACCCGCCGGCTGGACCTGTTCGCCTTGGCGCAACAGACGAACGACAGCTGGCAGGGCGCACTCTTGGGAACCTGCATCGGGCATGTCCACCTGCAGGTTGGCGACGTCGATCTGGCCAGCCGGTTCATGACCCGGGACCTGGGGCTGACCCAAAGCTTCGCTGTTCCCGATGCGGGCTGGTACGGCTGGAACGGCTATCACCACCACATCGCGGCCAACGCGTGGAACAGCAAGGGCGCAGGCCTGCGCGATCCGCGCCTGGCGGGCCTTGTGCAGGTCGTCATCGGCGCCCCCGACCGCGCCGGAGAGGTGCTGACCGACCCTTGGGGCACCAGCTTCAGGATGGTCTGATCCGTCAGCCCAGCCAGTCGGCAGCCAGCCGCAGATCCTGCGCCGACAGCTCGTGCCCCGCATCGACGCGCTGCATCCGCGCCTTTGCGCCGGTCCGGACCAGCCAATCCTGCAAGGCCGGTGCGTGAACGCCGTAAGGGTCGCGCGCGCCCTGCAGACCCAAGACCCGGACCTTGGACAGATCGACCAGCGGCGGGTCCTGCAACGCCAGCATCGGGCGCAGCAGGATGGCGCGCCGGATCAATGTCGGATGCAGCGCCATCACGGCAGCGGCGAAATTCGCGCCGTTGGAATAGCCCAGCACCGTCACCCTGGCGGGGTCCAGATCGTATCGGTCCATCGCGCCCAGCCAGAATTCGTCGAAAGCCGCGGCCTCGGTCCGGATGTCGTCCTGATCGAAGCGGTCCATCGACAGGCGGCGGAAGAAGCGGGCAACGCCCTCGTCGTTCGATCTGCCGCGCAAGCCCAGCAGTTGCGCGCGCGGTGCGATGCGGGCGGCCAGTGGCATCAGGTCGGTTTCCGAGCCGCCGGTCCCATGTAGCAGCATCAGCGTGCTGCCGTCGCTGTCCTGCGGACGATGCAGGCTGTGGATGAAGGGCAGTTCGCGCATCGGGGCTCCTTTCGTGATCCCGCCGGGACAACGGTCGACCCGAAGATGCCCGCCCCCGGTCGTTCGCGCCAGACCACCCCTTGGCGAACCCCGCGTTCTTCCCTGCCGAACGCCATGCGGCTTGCCCATGCGCCCCGAACGGCCCACCATGACCCCACCCCAGCAGGAGAAGCCCCATGCCCGTCAGCACCGCAGCCGAGGTTCTGGAATTCTGGTTCTCGGACCGGATGCAGCCCTTCTGGTTCGCCAAATCCGATCAGATCGATGCCGAGATCGCCACGCGCTTCGGCGACACCTATCAGGCCGCCCATGATGGGCAGCTGGACGGCTGGATGGGCAGCGCCGACGATGCGCTGGCGCTCTGCATCGTGCTGGACCAGTTCCCGCGCAACATGTTCCGCGGATCGCCGCGCAGCTTCGAAAGCAACCAGCTGGCGCTGGATCATGCCCGCAAGGCGCTGCAACTGGGCCATGACCGTGAACAGGACCCCAAGCGCCGCCAGTTCTTCTATCTGCCCTTTATGCATTCCGAGGATCTGGCCGATCAGACCACCTCGGTCGAGCTCTACGAGGCGCTTGGCAACCAGCACTCGCTGCATTTCGCGCGTGAACATCGCGACATCATTGCCAAGTTCGGCCGCTTTCCGCATCGCAATGCCGTCTTGGGCCGCGACAGCACGCCGGCGGAACTGGCCTTTCTGGAAACCCACAAGGGCTTCTGACCCAAGGGCGGGGGCTGGATCGCGCCCCCCGTCCCGCCCTATAGGATGCGAAAGACCATCACGGGGGGCATCATGCGGATCTGCGTCATCAACACCGGCGGCACCATCGCCTGCACGGGGACGCCGCTGGCGCCCATGCCCTCGGACCGCTTTGCGCAGGCGGCACGGGATCTGCTGGGACCGTCGCTGGCGGCCAGCCTGCCGGGGATCAGCCTCGAATTCGACACCGGGCTGCGGTTTTCCGACGATGGCCCCGGCACGCTGGACAGCACCGACCTGCGCCCCCGCGACTGGTGTCGGATGGCGGCCCATGTGCTGGACCTCTATGACCGGCATGACGGCTTCGTCATCCTGCATGGCACCGACACGATGGATTACACGGCGGCGGCGCTGTCCTTCCTGTTGAACGTCGCGGACGGTCAGGGTCGGGCGCGGGGCACGCTGTCCAAGCCCGTGATCGTCACCGGATCGCAGCTGCCGCTGTTCGTCCATACCGCCGAAGGGTTGGCGCTGAACGCGGCCAGCGATGCGCTTGGCAACCTTGCCGGTGCGCTGGCCATGACCCGCCTGCGCCTGCCCGAGGTGGCGCTGTTCTTCGACGGGAAGCTGCTGCGGGGAAATCGGGCGCTGAAGTCGTCGACGACGGATTTCGCGGCCTTCGACAGCCCGCATCTGCCGCCGCTGGCCCATGCCGGAATCGGCATATGGCTGGGCAATGCGCAGCCGCTGACCGGCCCCGCGACGCCTGCGCAGGCGCTGGACGATCCGGCTGCCATGGCGCTGGTCCGCGCCCAGCTTGACGCGGTGGCGGATCGCATCGACGCGCAGAACATCGCCCAGATCCCCGCCGTGCCCGCCGCAGGTCCGCTGATGGGCCAGCTGATCAAGGCGGCGTTGGCCTCGGGTGCAACCGGCCTGATCCTGCAAGGCTTCGGCGAGGGCAACATTCCCACCAGCCCCGCCACCCGCGATGCGCTGCAGGCGGCGCGGGACGCGGATGCCGTCACCGTCATCACCAGCCGCGTGACGGGTGGACGCGTGGGGGCCTTCCACTATGCCGCCGGGGCCTGGATCGCCGAGACCGGGGCCATCGGCTGCGGGGACATGACGCCCGTGGCCGCGCTGGCCAAGCTGACGGTCCTGTCGGCGGCGGCCGATCACCACGGGTGGGACCGCGCCACCCTGCAGGCACTGATGCAGCGCAGCCTTGCGGGCGAATGCGCTGCGCCCGATGTGGCTGCGGGACCGCTGTGGCCGGGGCAATCGTTGCGGGCGGTCGACGGGCCGGTGACGCTGACGAACGACCCCGACCACGGGCCGCTTCTGCGCGCGGGCGACGACATCCTGTGGCAGGCGGGCGCGGCGGGACGCTTGCAGATGCAGGGCGACCGGCTGGTGCTGGTCGCGCATGACGGGCAGGCCGCCTGGACCGGCCCGCAGGCCCATCCGCAGGCGCGGATCGCCGTCGCGGCAAACCCCGCCCGCCTGCTGCTGATCGATCCGGACGGCCAGATCACCGCCGCCGCCCTTCAGGGCTGACAGGCGCCGCATGGATTGCTAGCAAGGGCTATCCCCTGCCAAGGAAAGCCCATGTCGCTGATCTATGTCCTGAACGGCCCGAACCTGAACCTGCTGGGGCAGCGCCAGCCCGAGATCTATGGCAGCACCACGCTGGCCGATGTCGAGGATCTGTGCCGCGACGCCGCCGGTCCCCACAAGATCCGCTTCCTGCAGTCGAACTGGGAAGGCCAGATCATCGACTGGATCCACGAGGCACGCCATGACGGCGCGGCCATCGTCATCAACCCCGCCGCGCTGACCCATACCTCGGTCGCGGTGCTGGATGCGCTGAACGCCTTCGACGGCCCCGTGATCGAGGTCCACATCAGCCAGGTCCACAAGCGCGAGGCCTTCCGCCACCACTCCTATGTCTCGATGCGGGCGGATGGGGTGATCGCGGGCCTGGGCGTGCGGGGCTATGCCGCTGCCATGCGCCATGTGGTTTCACTGATCGACTGAACGCGAAGGACCGCCATTCCGGACCGCAGGGAGGAGGAGGTGCGGTGGGAATGACGGCCCTGGCGTGGTCCGTTTCCGAACCAAGGGAGGAGGAGCCCCGAAGCATTCTGGCTTCGTATCTTCAGGATGCGCCCAAGCTGCGGCCGGGTCACGCACCCATGCTGCGCTGCGGCACGAAGGATGGAAATTGGGCAGATCCCATGCAGGATTTCCCTACCATGCCCATGAAACGGGCAGGAAATGGACGCACCGCCGGTTTCAGGTGATTCGAAATCCGGCGGCATGCCCGGTCAGCAGGCACCCTCCAGCGCGGAAAGATAGCTGCGCGACCACCATGCGATGTCATGGTCGATCACGCCCTTCAGCAGTTCGGCATGGCGTTCGCGCCTTTCCTCCAGCGTCATCCGCATGGCCTGCGCCATCGCGCCCGCCGTGTCACTGGGATCATGGGGGTTGATGATCAGCGCCTGCTCCATCGTCTCGGCGGCGCCTGCAAAGCGCGACAGGACCAGAACACCCGGATCGACGGGGTCCTGCGCGGCGACATATTCCTTGGCGACAAGGTTCATCCCGTCGGCCAGCGGCGTCACCAGACCGATGCGCGCCTGCCGATACAGCCCCGCCAGAACCTGACGCGGCATGGCGCGGTGGATGAAGCGGATGGGCGTCCAGTTCAGGCTGGCGAACTGGCCATTGATGCGGCCCGCCAGGTGCTCGGTCTCTTCGCGGATGTCCTGGTAGGCCTCGACCTCGCCTCGGGTGGGGGGCGCGATCTGCAGGAACGAGATCTTCTCGTGCAGGTCGGGGATCTTTTCCAGCAACAGCTGATAGGCGCGGAAGCGGTGGGGGATGCCCTTGGAATAATCCAGCCGGTCGACGCCGATCATCATCTTGGCGCCGGTCAGGCTGCGCATCCGGTCCGAGTCGGGCGCGTCCTGCGCCTCGGCGATGAAATCGGCGGCGTCGATGCCGATGGGAAAGACCCCCGCCTTCAGCTTGCGACCCGACAGGCGGAAATCGGTATCCGAGATGTGGTCCATGTCCGACAACTGCCGCCCGCTTTCTGCAAAGGCCCCCAGATCACGCTCGGCCTGGAAACCCAGCAGGTCGTAATGCGACAGCCAGTCGAACAGCTCCTCGGGGTTGGGCAAGGCACCGCAATCGGCGGGACCGGGGAAGGGGATGTGCAGGAAGTGCCCGATGGGCGCGGTGGCGCCTCGCGCGCGCAACTCGGCCGCCAGCGGGAACAGGTGGTAATCCTGCACCCAGATGCGGTCGTCCTCGCGCAGATGCGGCAGGATCATGTCGGCAATGCGCTGGTTCACCTGCCGATAGCCATCGACATATTCCGGTCTGATCCGCATCAGGTCGGGACGCCCGTGGCATAGCGGCCAGAGGATCGAATTCGAATACCCCAGGTAATAGCGGTCGTGTTCCTGCGCGCTCAGGTCGAAGGACAACCGCTGGAAGGGCGCGCCGGGATGATCCTGCAGGCTGTTGCCGGGTTCTTCGGTGACTTCGCCGGAAAAGCCGATCCACACGCCGCCGGAATTGCGCAGGGCGTCCTCGAGCGCGACCACCAATCCGCCGGACGGATTGTCACCCAGAGGCAGGCGGTTCGAGACGACGATCAGGCGGGACATATGGGCTCCTTCGGTTCAGTTGATCGACGCGTCCAGCCATTCGGCCAGCGCAACGGGATCGGTCAGGCGGTGGTTTGCGGCGGTATCTCCGTCGCCGATCTTGATCGCGAAACCGCCAAGGGACTGCGCCTGCCGCATGGCGGGCTCGTCGGTGTGGTCGTCGCCGGCAAAGACCGGCATGCGCCCCGCGAAAGGCGGGCGCTGCATCAGGCCGGCCAGCGCGCTGTCCTTGCCCACACCGCCCGGACGCAGTTCCAGCGCCATCTTCGAAGGTTGCAGCATCAGCCCCGGGTTCGCCTCCAGCATCTCCTGCATCACCTGTTGGACATAACCTTCCAGCGAGGGGTCGGCGCGGTAGTGCAGCGCGACGCCATGGGGCTTTTCCTCGACCAGCAGGGCGGGATGGGGGCGGGCCAGTTCATGGGCGCGGGCATGCAGGGTGGCGGCGTCGAAGGGTTGGTCGTGGACCGCCTCGATCTGGCCGGGGGCCAGCGACAGTTCCGCGCCATGGCTGCCCGCGACGATGCCCGCGAAATCGGGCAGGAAGCCGCGCAGATCGGCCACGTCGCGACCCGAGATCAGCGCGACCGCCCCGTCCAGCATCCCATGCAGACGCGCCAGCCGGTCCCGCAGCGCGTCCGAGACCACGACCGCATCGGGGCGGTCGGCAATCTCGACAAGGCAGCCGTCGAAATCCAGGAAAAGCGCGGCGTCTTTCGGCAGGTTTGGCGGGGTCATGTTCGGTCCTTTGATCGTGACATGATGTGAACCCCGCTATCGGGTCACGGGTTCGCCCCGACGTCAACTTTTTGTGCCGCGATGCAGCGATCTTTCAGAACTCGACCCCGGCCTGTGCCTTGATGCCCGCGCGGAAGGGGTGCTTGACCTGCCCCATTTCCGTGACCAGATCGGCGGCCTCGATCAGGCTGTCAGGGGCGCCGCGCCCGGTCAGCACCACATGGGTCATGGGGGGCTTTTCGGCGGCCAGGAAGGCCAAGACCTGTTCGACATCCAGATAGCCATAGCGGAAGGCGATGTTGATCTCATCCAGCAGGACCATGCGGATGTCGGGATCGCGGATCAGGTCCTTGGCCTTTTCCCAGCCCGCCTGCGCCGCGGCGATGTCGCGTGACTTGTCCTGCGTTTCCCATGTGAAGCCCTCGCCCATGCTGTGGAACTGGCACAGATCGGCGAAATGCGTGGTCAGCAGGCGGCGTTCGCCCGTGTCCCACGCGCCCTTGATGAACTGCACCACCGCGCAGGGCATGTCGTGCGCGATGCAGCGCATGATCATGCCGAAGCCGCTGCTGGACTTGCCCTTGCCGGGGCCGGTGTGGACGATGATCAGCCCCTTTTCGCCGGTCTTGGTTTCCATCATCCGGTCGCGGGCGGCCTTCTTCTTGGCCATCTTCTGCGCATGGCGGGCCAGATCCTGATCGGGAATGGGGTCGGGCTGCGTCATCGGGTCGCTCCTTCGGGTTGACAAATCGGGGCTGCGGGCCTTTGGTTGGCGCGTGTTGGTTCCTGTCGTAAGGCAGGTGAAAAGGGAATGCGACAGGCAAGGCGTCACCGCCCCGCCCAAGCGCAGCCGCCCCCGCGACCGTGACCGGAAAGGTCGCCCGATCCACTGGCCCCCCATGGGCTGGGAAGGTGGGACGACCGTTGGGCCAAGCCCAGAATTCGCAAGCCGGGAGACCTGCCAGCACCTGTTGATGACGGGCGAACGGGGTGTTTCGCGACCGGCAGGTGATGGCCGGATGCCCCGTGCCATGTCCTCTCGGCCTTTTCCCCCTGATGCCACAGAAGGGAAGGGCCGCAATGCGCGCCATCTTGCATGTCTGCACCACCTGCCGCGGCACGGTGCCCATGGACGACCCCGATGCCCCCCGCCCCGGCGCGGTGTTGCATCAGGCCTTGTCCGACGATCCCCCCGCAGGCGTGGAGATCCGCCCCGTCGAATGTCTGTCCGCCTGTTCGCAGGGCTGTTCGGTGTCGCTGACGGGACCGGGCAAGTGGTCCTATGTCTATGGCCGCCTGACCCCCGCCGACGCCGCCGATATCGCCCAAGGGGCCGCCGCCTATGCCGCCACCGGCGACGGCATCGTGCCTTGGCGCGAACGCCCCGCCATCTTCCGCAAGCAGAGCCTTGCCCGCATCCCCCCGCAGGAGTGACCCCATGTCCGATCTGACCAAGACCCCCGTGACCGTGATCACCGGCTTTCTGGGGGCGGGAAAAACCACCCTCGTGCGTCACCTGATGCAGAACCCGCAAGGCAAGCGCCTGGCCGTGCTGGTCAATGAATTCGGCACGATGGGCGTCGACGGCGAAATCCTGAAGGGCTGCGCCGACGACAATTGCCCCGCCGAGAACATCATGGAGCTGTCGAACGGATGCATCTGCTGCACCGTGGCCGACGATTTCATCCCGACTCTGGAACGGCTGATGGCCCTGCCGCAGAAGCCCGATCACATCCTGATCGAGACCTCGGGGCTGGCGCTGCCGAAACCGCTGCTGAAGGCCTTCGACTGGCCCGCGATCCGGTCGCGCATCACCGTGGACGGCGTGATTGCATTGGCCGATGCCGAGGCCGTGGCCGCGGGCCGTTTCGCCCCCGACATCGCCGCAGTGGACGCCCAACGCGCCGCCGACGACAGCCTGGACCATGAAACGCCCCTCTCCGAGGTCTTCGAGGATCAGATCGCCTGCGCCGATGTCGTCCTGCTGACCAAGGCCGATCTGGCCGGTGATGAGGGCGCCGCCGCCGCCCGCACCGCCATTCTGGACCACGCCCCGCGCAAGCTGCCCATCCTGACCGTGACCGAAGGCGCGATCGACCCCCAGGTGATCCTTGGCCTGAACGCCGCCGCCGAGGATGACCTGGCCGCCCGCCCCAGCCATCACGACGGTCATGACGATCACGAGCATGAGGATTTCGACACCGTCGTCATCGACCTGCCCGAAATCACCGATCCCGCCCATCTGGTCGCGGCGATCGAGCGTCTGGCCGTCGAACAGAACATCCTGCGCGTGAAGGGCCATGTCGCCGTGCAGGGCAAGCCGATGCGCCTGCTGGTGCAGGCCGTGGGTGCGCGCGTCCGCCATCAATACGACCGCCCTTGGGGCAGCCAACCGCGCAAATCGCAGCTTGTGGTCATCGCCGAACATGACGATGTGAACCCCGACGCGATCCGCGCCATGCTGACGGGCGTGCCTGCCTGATGCATGTCGTCTTCCGCGAACGCCACGGGCTGGACCAGTCCGACGCCCCCTATGACCCCGGCCAGTCGCCGGCGGATCTGGTGGCGCTGTCCTTTTCGGACAGCGATCTTGGCGCCTTCGCGGCGGGCTGGCATCGCGCGGCAGGGGGGCTGCCGTCCCTGCGGCTGTGCAACCTTGTGGCGCTGCGCCATCCGGTCTCGGTCGATACCTATCTGGACCAGACGCTGTCGGGCGCCAAGGGCATCCTGATCCGCCTGATCGGGGGCGAGGCCTATTGGCCCTATGGTCTGGCATCCGTGCAGGACATGGCGCGGCGGCGGGGTATCGCGCTGGCCGTGCTGCCTGCGGACGGGCGGGACGATGCGCGGCTGGATCAGGTGTCCACCGTGCCGGCATCGGTGCTGCGCGTGCTGCGCCGTCATTGCGATCAGGGCGGGGCGGTGGCGGCACAGGCGGCGCTGGCGCAGATGGCGATTGCCGCAGGGCTGAACGCGGCCCCCGTGACGGGGCGGAAGACGCTGCCGCAGATGGGGCTCTATGATCCCGAGAATGGCGTGATCGAGACGCCTCCGTTCGGCCCCTTGGCACTGGTCACCTTCTATCGCAGCTGGTTGGCCGCGGCCGATACCGCCGCCATCGACGCGTTGATCCATGCCCTGCGCGCGCGTGGCTTTGCCGCTTGCGGCGCTTTCGCCCCTTCGCTGAAGGCGCCGGGCTTCAACGAATGGCTGCGCGGCAGCCTGCCCGAGGCCCCTGCCGTCATCGTCAACGCCACGGGCTTTTCGTACGGCCAGAATGGCGCCTTCGATGACTTCGACAGCCCCGTCTTTCAGGTCGCCCTGTCCACCAACCGCCGCCGCGAATGGCGCAACGCCGAACGCGGGCTGTCGCCGTCCGACCTTGCCATGAACGTTGTCCTGCCCGAGGTGGACGGGCGCATCCTTGCGGGCGTCATCAGCTTCAAATCCCCCGCCAAGCGCGACCCGGACCTGCAGTATTCCCGCTTTGCCCACCGCCCCGACGCGGCGCTGGTCGAGGCCGCCGTCGACCGCATCGCCGCCTGGCACCGCCTTGGCGCGACGCCTGCCGCCGACCGCCAATTGGTGCTGATCCTGTCCACCTATCCGGGCCGCGACTGGCAGATGGCCCATGCGGTGGGGCTGGATGCGCTGGCCTCGGCGCAGCAGATGGCGAAGCTGCTGGCCGATCACGGCCATGACGTCCCCGCCGTTCAGGGCGACCTGTCCCGCGACCGGATCACATGGCCGCTGGAGGAATACCGTACTGCTCTGACCACCCTGCCCCCAACCCTGCGCGACGATCTGCATGCCGCATGGGGCGCACCCGAAACTGACCCCGACATGCGGGACGGTGCCTTCCATTTCGCCGCCATCCGCGCGGGCAAGCTGCTGATGGCGCTGCAACCCGAACGCAGCCATCGCGCCAACCGCGACGATGATTATCACGACCTGACCCGCGTGCCGCGCCACGCCTATGTCGCCTTCTACCTGTGGCTGCGATCCCAAGGGCTGCATGCGATGATCCACATGGGGGCGCATGGCACGCTGGAATGGCTGCCGGGCAAATCGGTGGCGCTGTCGGGCGACTGCTGGCCTCAGGCGCTGACGGGGGCGCTGCCGGTGATCTATCCCTTCATCGTCAACGACCCTGGCGAGGCCGCGCAGGCCAAGCGCCGCATCGGGGCCGTGACGCTTGGGCATCTGCCGCCGCCCATGCTGGCCGCCACCCTGCCCGACGCCATGGCGGGGCTGGAACGGCTGCTGGACGAATATTCCACCGCCGACGGGCTGGACCCCGCGCGCCGCGACCGGCTGGTGGCCGACATCCGCGACACCTCCCGCGCGCTTGGGGTGGACCGCGACCTGGGCATCCCGCCCGATGCGTCCGAGGCCGAGGCGATCACCCGCATCGACCGCTTCGTCTGCGACATCAAGGAAAGCCAATACGGCCAGGGTCTGCATATCTTCGGCCAAGGCGAATGCGGGGCGCAGGAACGCGCGGGCCTGCTGGACGCGCTGTCGGGACGTCATGTCGCGCCGGGACCGTCGGGATCGCCCGCGCGGGGGCGGCGGGACGTGCTGCCTACGGGGCGCAACCTGTTCGCAACCGATCCTCGCGCGGTGCCGAGCCGCGCCGCCCACGCCCAAGGCGTCAAGCTGGCCGAGGAATTGCTGCGCCGCCACCTGCAGGATCACGGCGATTGGCCGCGCGGCCTGGTCGTCGATCTGTGGGGCAGCGCCACGATGCGCACCGCGGGCGAGGAGTTTGCCATGGCCCTGCATCTGGCGGGGCTGAAGCCTGTCTGGGATGACGGCTCGGGCCGGGTGTCGGGCGTGGAGATCGTGCCGCTGGCCCTGCTGGACCGCCCGCGCATCGACGTGACGCTGCGGGTGTCCGGCCTGTTCCGCGATGTCTTTCCCGTGCTGGCGCAGCTGTTCGAGACCGGCGCGCAGGCGCTGGCCGACCGTGACGAGGCGCCCGAGATGAACCCCTATGCCACCCGCATGGCCCGCGTCTTTGGCCCCGAACCGGGGCGATACGGGCTGGGCATGGGCACCGCCCCCGACACCTTCACCGATGCCGCGCGGCAGGCCGCGGGCGAGGCGTGGATCGCGGCCTCCAGCTGGACCATCGGTCAGGATGGCGCGGTCACGCAGGACCGCAGCGGCATCGAGGCCCGCCTGCAGACCGCCGACAGCTTTGTCCATGCGCAGGACCTGCCCGAAAGCGACCTGCTGCTGGCCGCCGATTACGCCGCACATGAAGCAGGCTTTGCCGCCGCCATGGCCCGTATCGGTGCGGATGCGCCCGCGCTCTATCATCTTGACGCCACGCAGCCCGACCGCCCCCGCGCCCGCACCCTGACCGAGGAGATCGCCCGCACCGTCCGCGCCCGCGCCACCGATCCGCGTTGGGCCGATGCCATGACCGCCCATGGCTTTCGTGGAGCCGCCGAGATCGCCGCCACGCTGGACCACATGGCGGCCTTCGCCCATCTGGCGGATGCGGTGCCGCCGCATCTCTTCGACCTCTATCACGACGCCACCTTGGGGCGCGATGACATCACCGCCTTCATGCAGGACGCCAATCCCGCCGCATTGGCCGCCCTGCGCGACCTGTTCCGGCGGTTGCATGATGCGGGACTGTGGGCGACGCGCAGAAACTCGATCGCTGCCGATCTGGGTGCGGGCGCATGATCGGCGTGAAGGGCTGGTGCCCCGGCGCGCTGCGCCCCATGCAATCGGGCGATGGCCTGGTCGTGCGCATCAAGCCACGGGGCGCCATGCTGAGCCGCGAACAGGCCGCGGGCATCGCCGATGCCGCCGAAACCCACGGCAACGGGCTGATCGACCTGACCGGACGCGGCAACCTGCAACTGCGGGGCGTCACACCCGCAACCCATGCGCCCCTGATCGCCGATCTGCGTGCGCTGGACCTGATCGATCCCGACATCGTCACCGAGACGCGGCGCAACATCATCGTCACCCCCTTCGGCGGCGATGCCACCGATGCGCTGGTGCGCGATCTGGAAGCCGCGCTGGCCGCCAGCGCCCTGCCCCTGCCCGCCAAGTTCGGCTTTGCCGTCGATACCGGCTCTGTGCCGGTGCTGACGCACGACCCGGCCGACATCCGCATCGAATGTTCCGGGCAAGGCCTGATCCTGCGCGCGGACGGGATGGCAAAGGGGACGGCTTTCGGCACCCCAAGCGATGCGGTGGGACTGGCGCAATGGTTTTTGGAACAAGGCGGCGCCCCCGACGGGCGCGGCCGCATGGCAGCGCTGATCGCAGGCGGCATCACGCCCCGCGCCGACCTGGCGCCGAATGATCCGGCCCCTCGTGCGCAGCCTGCATCCCTGAGCCAAGGCGTGCTGGTCGGTTTCGAATTCGGACAGGTCCCCCCCGGCACGCTGCGCCGCCTTGGCAGGCTGGGGCCCTTGCGCCTGACGCCTTGGCGGATGCTGCTGGTGCAGGGCGCGCGCCATCTGCCGCCGATGCCCGGGCTGATCCTTGATGCCGGGGACCCGCGCCTTCGGGTGCGTGCCTGCACAGGCGCACCGGGTTGCACCCAATCCCATGCCGCCACCCGCCCGCTGGCCCGCGACCTGAGCCCCCTGATGGCCCCGGACGCCGTGCTGCACGTCTCGGGTTGTGCCAAGGGTTGCGGCTGGCCGCGTGCCGCCGACATCACCCTGACGGCCACGCCGTGGGGCTTCGACCTGATCCGCTATGGCTGCGCACATGATGCGCCCGCCCTGCGCGGGCTTCACCCCGACCAATTGCCGAAGGTGCTTTGATGCCGCATGTCTACGAAAAGGACGGGGCCGCGATCTATCGCCAGTCCTTTGCCACCATCCGGTCCGAGGCCGACCTGGCACGCTTCGACGCCGATGAGGAACCCGTCGTCACCCGCATGATCCACGCCGCGGGCCTGGTCGGGCTGGAAGCCCATGTCCGCTTCACCCCCGGCATGGCGACCATCGCCCGCGCCGCCTTGGCACAAGGCGCGCCGATCCTGTGCGACGCCCGCATGGTCAGCGAGGGCGTCACCCGCGCCCGTCTGCCTGCCGACAATCCGGTCATCTGTACCCTGAACGACCCCCGCGTGTCCGACATGGCCCGCGACATGGGCAACACCCGCAGCGCCGCCGCGCTGGAACTGTGGCGCCCCCACCTGGAGGGTGCGCTGGTCGCCATCGGCAATGCGCCGACCGCGCTGTTCCACCTGCTGAACATGCTGGAGGACCCCGAGTGCCCCCGCCCCGCTGCCATCGTCGGCTGCCCCGTGGGCTTCGTCGGCGCGGCGGAATCCAAGGATGCGCTGATGGCCGCCCCGCCCGTGCCCTCGGTCATCGTCAAGGGCCGTCTTGGCGGGTCGGCCATCACCGTCGCCGCGATCAACGCGCTGGCCAGCCGCAAGGAATAACCGATGGGACAGATCATCTGCGCAGGGCTGGGACCGGGCGATCCGGGCCTGATCTCGGTCCGGGCCGACCGCGCCATCCGCAGCGCGCGCCATGTGGCCTTCTTCCGCAAGCCCGGACGGCAGGGGCAGGCACGTCGCATCGTCGAGGGCATGTTGGCGCCAGATGCCCGCGAATACCCGATGGAATACCCCGTCACGACGGAAATCCCCTTCGACAGCCCCGAATACAACGACCTGCTGGCGGCCTTCTATGACGATTGGGCCGCGCGCCTGCAGGAACTGGCAGCAACCGAGGATGTCGTCGTCCTCTGCGAGGGGGATCCCTTCCTCTATGGTTCCTTCATGCATCTCTACGTGCGGCTGCGCGACGTGGTCCCGATGCAGGTCATTCCGGGAATTCCCGGCATGGCGGGATGCTGGAACGCCAGCGGCACGCCGATCACATGGGGCGACGATGTGCTGACCGTGCTGATGGGCACCCTGCCCGAAGCCGACCTGCGCCGCCATATCGCCGCGACCGACGCACTGGTGGTGATGAAGACGGGCCGCAACCTGCCCAAGGTCCGCCGCGCCCTGGCCGCCTGCGGACGGCTGGAGGACGCCTGGCTGATCGAGCGCGGCACCATGCCCGGCCAGCGCATCGCGCGGTTGGCCGAGGTCGCCGATGCCGATTGCCCCTATTTCGCCATCGTCATGGTCCACGGACAGGGCCGCCGCCCCATGGCCCTGCCGCAGGTGGCGGAATGAGCGGCTGGATCACCGTCGCGGGTCTTGGTCCCGGCGATGACGCGCTGGTCACGCCGCAGGTCGCGCAGGCGCTGGATCAGGCCACCGATGTCATCGGCTACATCCCCTATGTCGCGCGGGTGGCGGCGCGTCCGGGGCTGGCGCTGCACCCCTCGGACAACCGGGTCGAGCTGGACCGAGCCCGCATGGCGCTGGAGATGGCGGCGGATGGCAAGCGGGTGGTGATCGTATCCTCGGGCGATCCCGGCGTCTTCGCCATGGCCTCGGCGCTGTTCGAGGCGCTGGAGGGTCAGCCCGACCGATATGACACCGACATCCGCATCCTGCCCGGCATCACCGCGATGCTGGCGGCGGCGGCGCGTGCTGGTGCGCCCTTGGGGCATGATTTCTGCGCCATCAACCTGTCGGACAACCTCAAGCCCTTCGAGCTGATCGAGCACCGCCTGCGCCACGCCGCACGGGGCGATTTCGCCATGGCCTTCTACAACCCGCGATCGCGCAGCCGCCCGCATCAATTCGCCCGCGTGCTGGAGATCCTGCGGCAGGAATGTTCCCCCGAGACGCTGGTCATCTTCGCCCGCGCCGTCACCACGCCGCAGGAGGCGCTGACCACCCTGCCCCTGTCGCAGGCCACCCCGGAAATGGCAGACATGCGGACCGTCGTGCTGGTCGGCAATTCGGCGACGCGGCGGGTCGGCAAATGGGTCTATACCCCGCGCGGGGCTTTCTGATGCAGCCAGGCCATCGCCAGTTCGGGCTGCGCGACCACATGCCGTTCGGGCATGGCGGGGCGGTCGATCATGATCACCCGCAGGCCCAGATCACGCGCGGCGGTCAGCTTGGCCTCGGCCCCCGATCCGCCCGCGTTCTTGGCGACCAGATGGGTGATGGCATGGTCGCGCATCAGCCGGGTGTCATCCGCCACGTCAAACGGCCCACGCGCGATCACCACACGCGCATCCGGCAATGGCAGGCTGTCGGGCCGATCCACCAGACGCAGCAGAAACCGATGCGGCAGGCCCGCGAAGGCCGAGAGGTTCTGTTTGCCGATGGCCAGAAAGACATGCGTCCGGTCCGGCGGCAGCGCCTGCGCCGCCTGCGCAATATCAGTGACATGGGTCCAGTCATCGCCCGCAGCCGCTTGCCATGCAGGTCGCTGCAGGACCAGCAGGGGGACGCCCGCCATATCAGCCGCGCGGACCGCATTGGTGCTGATCTGCGCCGCAAAAGGATGAGTCGCGTCGATCAGATGGGTGAAGCCGCCCTGCCGCAGATGCCGCGCCAGACCCTCGACGCCGCCGAAACCGCCGATCCGGGTCGGCAGGGGCTGCGCCACCGGGGCCGCCGTGCGTCCGGCATAGGAGAACTGCGCCTCGATGCCCGCCTCTGCCAGCAGTCGCGCCATGGCGCTGGCCTCGGATGTGCCGCCCAGCAGCAGGATGCGTGTCATGGATAAGCCTTGGCTGACGATCATCGGTTTGACCGAAGATGGCCTGCCCGGCCTGCCCGATGCAAGTCGAGAGGCTCTGGCCGCTGCCGATCTGGTTTTTGGTGGGCCTCGTCATCTGGCGCTGGCCGCGGTCGCAGACAAGGGCTGCCCCTGGCCCGTGCCCTTCGACATCGCGCCGGTTCTGGCCGCAAGGGGTCGGCGGGTGGTGGTGCTGACCTCGGGCGATCCCTTCTGGCATGGCGCGGGCGGCACGCTGGCGGGGCATCTTGCGCCCGATGAATGGATCGCGCTGCCCGCCGCGGGCGTCGTCGCGCTGGCCTGCGCACGCCTTGGCTGGCGGGCCGAGGGCGTGGTGACGCTTGGTCTGCACGCGGCGCCCTTCGCGCGGCTGCGCCTGCATCTGGCACGCGGTTGCCGCATCATCGCCACCCTGCGCGACGGAGCAGCGGTGGCCGCGCTGGCCGAATGGCTGCGTGCCCAAGGTTCAGGTTCCGCGGAGCTGACGGTGCTGGAGCGTCTTGGCGGCCCCGCCGAACGCATCCGCCGGACCCGCGCGGACGACCCTCAGCCCGACGACATCGCCGCCCCCGTGGCCGTGGCCATCGACGGCGCGGATCTGCCGCGCGGCACGGGGATCGGCACCGTTCCCGGTCGCCCCGAAGATGGCTTCACCCATGCGGGCCAGATCACCAAATCCCCCATCCGCGCGATGACGCTGGCCGCCCTTGCCCCCCGCCCGGGTGCGCTGCTGTGGGACATCGGCGGAGGCTCGGGGGCCATTTCGGTCGAATGGGCGCTGGCGGGTGGGGATGCCATCTGCATCGAGCCGCGCGCCGACCGGCTGGAGCTGATCCGCGCCAATACCGCCAGCTTCGGCGTCGGTCATCTGGTAACGCCCTTTCATGGCCGCGCCCCGGATGCGTTGTCGGATCTGCCCGAACCGGATGCGGTCTTTGTCGGTGGTGGCGGATCGGCGGCCCTGTTCGACGCGCTGTGGCCCCTGATGCCATCCGGCGCGCGACTTGTGGCCAATGCCGTGACGCTGGAGACCGAAAGCCTGCTGACCGTCCTGTCCGCCCGTTACGGCGGCGACCTGATGCGCATCGAGATCGCCCGCGCAGCTCCCTTGGGCGGCATGCGCGGCTGGCAACCTGCGCGCTCCGTCGTGCAATGGGCGGTGACGGCATGAAGGTCGCTGGCATCGGCTGCCGTGCCGACACCCCGTTGGAGGCGCTGGCCCATGCGGTCGGCAATGCGGATGTGCTGGCCACTATCCCCGAGCGTGCCGCGCTGCTTCGCCCCTTGGCCGACCATTTGGGTCTGCCCCTGCGGATCGTGTCGGTGGCGGGCGTCGAAACCCCGACCCGATCCCCGCGCGTCCAGTCGCTTCACGCCACCGGATCGGTGGCCGAGGCTGCGGCCCTTGTCGCCGCCGGACCCACCGCCCGCCTGACCGGCCCGCGCATCGCTTCGGCCTGTGGCCGGATCACCATCGCCATCGCAGAGGTTCCATGACCATCCATTTCATCGGCGCAGGCCCCGGCGCGGCCGATCTGATCACCCTGCGCGGGCGCGACCTGATCGCGGCCTGCCCCGTCTGCCTTTATGCGGGCAGCCTCGTGCCCCCCGCCCTGCTGAGCCATTGCCCGCCGGGTGCGCGGATCGTGAACACCGCGCCCCTCAGCCTTGACCAGATCATCGCGGAAATGCAGGCGGCCCACGCCGCAGGACAGGATGTGGCGCGGCTTCATTCGGGCGATCTGTCGGTCTGGTCGGCGATGGGCGAACAGCTGCGCCGTCTGCGGGCGCTGGATATCCCCGTGCAGGTCGTGCCGGGGGTGCCCTCCTTCGCAGCCGCCGCCGCCGCGCTGGAAGCCGAGCTGACCCTGCCCGGTCTGGCGCAATCGGTGGTGCTGACCCGCACGCCGGGGCGGGCATCGACCATGCCTGCGGGCGAAAGCCTGACCGCCTTCGCGGCAACCGGCGCGACGCTGGCGATCCACCTGTCGATCCATGCGCTGGACCAGGTGGTGGCCGATCTGACGCCGCATTACGGGCCTGACTGCCCCGTGGCCGTCGTCTGGCGGGCAAGCTGGCCCGACCAGCGGGTGATCCGGTCGATCCTGTCGGGCATTGCGGCGGCCGCCCAAGGCATCGACCGCACGGCGCTGATCCTTGTCGGCCCCGCCCTTGGCGCCGAGGGCTTCGACGACAGCCGCCTCTATGCCGCCGATTACGACCGCCGATACCGCCCTCTCGGTCAAGAACCGAGGTTTCCCGAATGAGCACCCCCGGACTGATGATCTCGGCCCCCGCCTCGGGGACGGGCAAGACGATGCTGATGCTGGGCCTGCTGACCGCGCTGCGGCGGCGGGGCATGGCGGTGCAGCCCTTCAAATCGGGGCCCGACTACATCGACCCGGCATTCCATACGGCGGCATCCGGGCGGGCGTCCTTCAACCTGGATGCCTGGGCGATGCAGCCGGGGCGGATCATCGGTCATGTGACGGGACAGCCCGATGCCGACATCATTCTGGCCGAAGGGTCGATGGGGCTGTTCGACGGGGTGGCGACGCCCGGCGAAACCGGCATCGGTTCCAGCGCCGAGGTGGCGCAGATGATGGGCTGGCCGGTCGTGCTGATCCTCGACGTCTCGGGCCAGGCGCAATCGGCGGCGGCGGTGGCGCGGGGCTTTGCGACGCTGCGGCCCGATCTGCCCTTTGCGGGCGTGGTGCTGAACCGCGTGGCCTCACCCCGCCACGACGCCCTGATCCGCGAAGGCATGGCCGAGGCGGGCATCACCGTCCTGGGCGCCCTGCCCCGGCAAGGCAACATCACCCTGCCCGAACGCCACCTGGGACTGGTGCAGGCCGAGGAAACCCCCGAACTGCAGGCCATCCTTGACCACGCGGGCGATTTCGTCGGCGCGCATTGCGATCTGGACGCCATCATCGCCGCCGCCGCCAGCCGCGCCCTGCCCGAGGCCGATGCACCCCTGCCGATCGTCCCGCCGGGGGGCCGCATCGCGCTGGCCCGCGATGCGGCCTTCAGCTTCACCTATCCCCATGTCCTGCAGGCGTGGCGCAAGGCGGGGGCCACGATCCTGCCGTTTTCGCCGCTTGCGAATGAAGCCCCCGATAACAGCGCCGATTGCTGCTGGCTGCCGGGCGGTTATCCCGAACTGCACGCGCCGAAACTGGCCGCCGCCAACAATTTCCGCGACGCCATGCACCGCTTTGCCGCGACGCGCCCCGTTCATGGCGAATGCGGCGGCTACATGGCGCTTGGGGCGGGGCTGGTCGATGCGGGGGGCGAACGCCACCGCATGCTGGGCCTGCTGGGGTTGGAAACCAGCTATCACAAGCGCCGCATGCATCTGGGATACCGCCGCGCCGATCTGGTCGCACCCTTCCCGGGCATCGGTCAACAAGCGTTGCGAGGGCATGAGTTCCGCTATGCCTCGATCACCGATCAGCCGGATGCGCCGCTGGCCCGCGTCACGGATGCCAATGGCGCGGCGGTGCCCGAAACCGGGTCCTTCCGCGCCACCCATGGCGGTCAGGTCACCGGCACCTTCTTTCACATGATCGCCCCCGCGGCGACTTGACGCGCGCGGGCCGATCACGTCTATCTGATCCCCTGAATGGTGCCCGTGAAGACGCCCAAGCGTCGGGCTTCATCGGGAATGAGGAAGGGTGGACCCAATCGCGGCACCCGAAGCCTCAGCCGCCCCCGCGACTGTATGCGGAGAGCGTGCGTCACTTGTGTCACTGGGCCGGAGCGCCCGGGAAGGCCGACGCCACGCGCTGACCCGCAAGCCAGGAAACCGGCCATGCAGAGAATTTTCCCGCCGTCGGGGATGACGGCTACAGGAGACTGAACATGCATATCGAACATGGCGTCGTGACCGGCGCCAAGCTGATCCTTGGCTATGCCACCGCAGCCACGGCAGGCATCTATACCCTGAAGATCGCCTTTGATGCCCTTCGCGAGCGCGGGCTTCTGTCGCTGGCAGGCCGCAGCCTGCTGGCCACCATCGCCACCTTCATCTTTTTCCAGGTGCTGCCCACCGCCCCCGTCGGCGTCTCCGAGGTTCACCTGATCATGGGGTCCACCCTGTTCCTGCTGTTCGGCGCGGCGCCTGCGGCCATCGGGCTGGCGCTTGGGCTGCTGACGCAGGGGCTGTTCTTTGCACCCGCCGATCTGCCGCAATACGGGATGAACGTCACCTCGCTTCTGGTGCCGCTGTTCGCAGTGTCGGCGCTGGCTGGCCGGATCATCGCGCCGAAAACCGCCTATGTCGATCTGACATACGGTCAGGCGCTGGCGCTGTCGACGGCGTTCCAGGGCGGGATCGTTGCATGGGTCGCCTTCTGGGCCTTCTATGGTCAGGGAATCGAGGCATGGTCCGGCGTCGCGACCTTCGGCGCGGCCTATATGCTGGTCATCGCGCTGGAGCCGCTGGTCGATCTGGCCGTGCTGGCAGGCGCCAAATCCATGCGCGGGCTGGGCCGGACCGGGCTGGTCACGCAGCGCCTCTACGCATGATCGCGCTGACCCTGATCGGGATCGGCACGGGCAATCCGGACCAACTGACCCTGCAGGCGATCACCGCCATGCAGCAGGCGGATCTGGTGCTGATCCCGCTGAAGGGTGACGACAAGGCCGATCTGGCGGGCATCCGCCGTGCCATGCTGGATCGGCATCTGACCAAAGGGACGGTGCAGCTGGCGGAGTTTGAGCTGCCTCGCCGCGATGCAGGCGACCCCGACTATCTGGGCGGGGTCGATCGCTGGCACGATGCCATCGCGGACGCCTGGCGCGGCCAGATCGATCGCCACCTGCCCGATGGCGGCAAGGTGGCGCTGCTGGTCTGGGGCGATCCGTCGCTTTACGACAGTAGCCTGCGGATCGCGGCACGGCTGGATCTGGCGGTCTCGGTCATTCCCGGCATCACCGCCATTCAGGCACTTTGCGCGGCCCATGCCATTCCGCTAAACGATCTGGGCGCCCCGGTGCAGATCACCACCGGGCGCCAATTGCGCGACCACGGCTGGCCCGAGGGCGTCGAGCGGGTGGTCGTCATGCTGGACGGCGGCTGCGCCTTCGACCGGATGCCGGGGCAGACCCGCATCTGGTGGGGGGCCTTCCTCGGCATGCCGCAGCAGATGCTGGAGCATGGCACGGTCGCGCAGGTCGGCCCCCGCATCATCGACAGACGCGCCGCCGCAAGGGCCGCGCATGGCTGGATCATGGACTGCTATCTGCTGGCGCGGACCTAGAAAAGGAAGATGTCGTCGGCCACATCCTGAACCGAGATGCCCTGCCCCTGCACCAGGATGCGGTTGTTGCCTGACAGGTCGATCACCACGCCATCGGCGGTCTGGCGGATATGATCTTCCATGAAATCGGCCATCGATCCGGGGACCAGCCGATCCGCGATCAGCAGGCGATCCTGCCCTGCGGTGAAATCGGTGACCGTATCGCGGCCGATGGTGCCCCCGAAGATGAACTGATCCGCGCCCGCCCCACCGGTCAGACGGTCCGCCCCCGCCCCTCCGATCAGCGTGTCGCGGCCAAGCCCGCCATCCAGCGTATCGTTGCCGCCGCCGCCCAGCAGGCGGTCGTGGTCCGCCTGCCCGAACAGGCGGTCGTTGCCCGCATCCCCCTTCAGGTGGTCACGACCCGCGCCGCCCAGCAGACTGTCCGAACCCGCCCCGCCTGAAAGGACGTCGCGGCCCATCTGCCCGACAAGCCGGTCGCTTCCCTTCTGACCCATCAGGAAGTCATGCCCCTGGCCGCCGCGCAGCACGTCGTCGCCTGCGCCCCCCGCGATCAGGTCATCGCCGCCCCGGCCCGACAGCGTGTTGTCGGCAGCGCCCTTGATGATGCGGTCATCCGCGCCCGTTCCCGTGGGGTTTGGCGACAGAGGGTCATGCGCGTCCAGCCAAGCGGCTTTGGACATGGCCCCCATGAAGGGGCGGTCGATCTGCGTGACCGTGACCCCCGCCGCCAGATCCAGGTTCACCTCCCCCAGCGTCGAGGCGAAATTCTGCGTGGCCATGACGATCTGATGGCCGTTGAAATCGCCAACCTGAAGCCCGATGCCGATGTATTCGACGTCCGGGTCCAGAATATTGGCGCGGTGACCGGGGCTGTTCATCAGGTTGCGATGCAGCTGCTCGACCTCGTCCAACAGCGATCCGTCCCGATCGACCGAGATGTAGGCCAGGTTCTCGGTCACGCGCCAGCTGACCTCTAGCGGGAAATCGGCAGCGCGTACGCGGTCGGTCGCCGAGGATCCACCCGCGCCCCGATGCGAAAAGACGTCGTTGCGCAGCATCCACCCGCTATGGCTGTTCGACGAATCGTTCAGATGGGTTTCCAGTGTTACTGGGCGCAGGCCCTCGGCGGCGCGGGCGCGGTTGACCAGTTCAAGGAAATATCGTTCGGCTTCGGTGGCTTGCGACATGGGATCCTCTGACATCAGATGGGTGATCTTGGCCCATCAGGTGCCTTCGACCAAATACGATATGCATCGAATGCCATCGATCCGGGCGCAGCGGGCTGCAATCCCAAGTTGCATTAGCAGAAGACGGTCGCAAATCGAAGCGTGGACCTTGCCAGACTGACAAAAGTCAATCGCCGGCCCCGCGGGGGGGCCGGCGATAAGCGCCTTATGCCTGCAGGCTGCGGACGCCCACCTCACCCTCGCCGCGCGACTTGATCGCGGCGACGGCCGCGATGCTGGCCGCGGCGGTGGTGAAATAGGGGATCTTGTCATAGAGGGCGACGGCACGGATCTCGCGGCTGTCGGCGATGGCCTGCACGCCCTCGGTCGTATTCAGGACCATCGCGATCTCGCCGTTCTTCAGACGGTCGACGATGTTGGGACGCCCCTCGTAGACCTTGTTGACGCGCTGCGTCTGAACGCCTGCGGCGGCCAGGAAATCGGCCGTGCCCGAGGTGCTCATCAGCGTGAAGCCCATGGCCACCAGATCGCGCGCAGCCTCGGCCAGCGCCTCGGATTTGTCGGTATCCTTGACCGAGACGAAGACGCAACCCTCATGCGGCAGGGCCACGCCCGCGCCCATCTGCGCCTTGAGGAAGGCGCGCGCGAAGTTGCGGTCCCAGCCCATCACCTCGCCCGTGGAGCGCATTTCCGGCCCCAGCAGCGTGTCGACGCCGGGGAAGCGGGCGAAGGGCAGCACGGCCTCCTTGACGCTGAACCACGGCGTGATCGGATCGGCCAGGGTCAGGGGATCGGCGAAGGGCAGATCGTCCTCGGGGCCGGCATCGGCGGGATAGGGCGCACGCTCGGGGAAGTTCGACATCGGCTCGCCCGCCATCAGACGTGCAGCGATCGAGGCGATGGCGCTGTCGGTGGCCTTGGCGACGAAGGGCACTGTGCGGCTGGCGCGGGGGTTCACCTCGAGGACGAAGATCTGGCCGTCCTTCAACGCGAACTGCACGTTCATCAGGCCGACCACATGCAGGGCGCGGGCCATGGCGACCGTCTGGCGCTTGATCTCGGCGATGGTCTCGGGGGAAAGCGTATGCGGGGGCAGCGAACAGGCGCTGTCGCCCGAATGGACGCCCGCTTCCTCGATATGCTCCATGATGCCCGCGACATGGACGTTCTCGCCGTCCGAGAGGGCATCGACGTCCACCTCGATCGCGCCGGTCAGATAGCTGTCCAGCAGCACCGGGTTCTTGCCCGAGACATTGACCGCCTCGGTGATGTAGCGGCGCAGGTGGTCCATGTCGCGCACGATCTCCATCCCGCGCCCACCCAGGACATAGGATGGGCGGATCACCAGCGGGAAGCCGATGTCGGCGGCGATGGCCATGGCCTGTTCGTCGGTGCTGGCGATGCCGTTCACGGGCTGGCGCAGGTCCAGACGGTTCAGCAGATCCTGGAAGCGTTCGCGATCCTCGGCCAGGTCGATGGCGTCGGGTGTGGTACCCAGGATCGGGATGCCCTCGGCCTCCAGCGCATTGGCCAGCTTCAGGGGCGTCTGGCCGCCGAACTGGACGATGACGCCGTGCAGCGTGCCGTTCTGCTGTTCGGTGTGCAGGATTTCCAGCACGTGTTCGAAGGTCAGCGGCTCGAAGTACAGGCGGTCGCTGGTGTCATAATCGGTGCTGACCGTTTCCGGGTTGCAGTTGACCATGATGGTTTCATAGCCCGCATCCGTCAGCGCATAGCAGGCGTGGCAGCAGCAATAGTCGAACTCGATCCCCTGACCGATCCGGTTCGGACCGCCACCCAGGATGACGACCTTCTTTGCGTCGGTCGGGCGGGATTCGCATTCCACGTCGCCCATCGCGGGCGCTTCATAGGTGGAATACATATAGGGGGTCTGCGCCTCGAATTCGGCGGCGCAGGTATCGATGCGCTTGAAGACGGGGCGGATGTCCAAGGCGCGGCGGGCGCGGCGCACGGCCTCTTCGTCCTGGCCGGTCAGATGTGCGAGGCGGGCGTCGGTAAAGCCCATCATCTTCAACTGGCGCAGGTCGTCGGCATCCTGCGGCAGGCCGTTTTCGCGGACCTGATGTTCGGCATCGACGATCTCGCGGATGCGGGCCAGGAACCAGGGATCGAAGCTGGTGACGCGCTGGATCTCATCGTTGGACAGGCCGAAGCGCATCGCCTCGGCGATGACGCGGATGCGGTCGGGGGTTGCCTTGGACAGCGCTGCGATCACGGCGGGCTTGCCCTGTTCGGCGGCGCCTTCGATGGCGATCTCATCCAGACCGGTCAGCCCGTTTTCCATCGCGCAAAGCGCCTTTTGCAGCGATTCGTGGAAGCTGCGGCCGATGGCCATCACCTCGCCCACGGATTTCATGGCGGTGGTCAGGTCGGGCTTGCTGCCGGGGAATTTCTCGAAGGCGAAACGCGGGATCTTGGTGACGACATAGTCGATGCTGGGCTCGAAGCTGGCGGGCGTCACCTTGGTGATGTCGTTGTCCAGCTCGTCCAAGGTATAGCCCACGGCAAGTTTCGCGGCGATCTTGGCGATGGGGAAACCCGTGGCCTTCGACGCCAGCGCCGAGCTGCGCGAGACGCGGGGGTTCATCTCGATCACGACCATGCGGCCGTCTTCAGGGTTGATCGCCCATTGCACGTTCGAGCCGCCGGTTTCGACGCCGATCTCACGCAGGACGGCGATGCTGCCGTTGCGCATGATCTGGTATTCGCGGTCGGTCAGGGTCAGCGCGGGGGCGACCGTGATGCTGTCGCCGGTATGGACGCCCATCGGGTCGACGTTCTCGATGGCGCAGACGATGATGGCGTTGTCGTTGCGGTCGCGCACGACCTCCATCTCGTATTCTTTCCAGCCCAACAGGGATTCGTCGACCAGCACCTGCGCCATGGGCGAGGCATCCAGCCCCGAACGCACGATCCGTTCATAGTCGTCGCGGTTATAGGCCACGCCGCCGCCGGTGCCGCCCAAGGTGAAGGCGGGGCGGATGATGGCGGGCAGGCCGATCTCCTCCAGCGCCTCCATGGCCTGGGTGACACCGGCGTTGATGTCATATTTACCCGATGCCAACTTGGGGGCCGCGATGATGGTGGCCTTGGGGTTCTCGATGCCGATGCGGTCCATCGCCTCGCGGAACAGCTTGCGGTCCTCGGCCATCTCGATGGCGCTGCGCTGCGCGCCGATCAGTTCGACGCCATAGCGGTTCAGCGCGCCATTGTCGGCCAAGGCCAGCGCCGTGTTTAGACCGGTCTGCCCGCCCATCGTCGGCAGAAGCGCGTCGGGGCGTTCCTTGGCGATGATCTTCTCGACGATCTCGGGGGTGATCGGCTCGATATAGGTGGCATCGGCCATTTCCGGATCGGTCATGATCGTCGCAGGGTTCGAGTTGACCAAGATGACCCGGTATCCTTCCTCGCGCAGGGCCTTGCAGGCCTGGGCGCCGGAATAGTCGAATTCGCAGGCTTGGCCGATGACGATCGGTCCTGCCCCGATGATCAGGATCGATTTGATGTCGGTTCTTTTCGGCATGGTCTTGCCCCCGGGCTTGGATGATGGATCGCGGCAAATCGTCCGGGGTTATAGCCAAGCAAGGCTTGGACGCAAGGTGCGGCAAGCGGGCAAGGGGCCTAAAACTGGCCCTGCGTCAGCTTTGTCGCGATCGGCACGCTCGTCAAGTCCGCGATGCGCAAGACCCAAGGGTTTCAGGCCCGATCACAGACCGGTCAGCAGGGTCAGCGCCGCGCTGTAGCGATTCTGCGCGACGCTTTCGGTCAGCTGCGACCGCGCCATGAAGGTCACCATCAGCTTTTCGGTCACCTCGGGGGTGGTGATGTCCTTAAAGCTGGAACTGCCGAGAATACGTTCGGCCGCACCCATGAATTCTTCAAGCTGCCTTTCGACCGGAAGGTTGCCATAGCTGGATCCGAAGCCGAAGGCCCCTTCGAAGACCTTCTTCAGTGGCTGGTTGCCGATCACCTCGTACCACAAGGTCTTGTCGGTCGAGCTGCGCCCCTGTATCGCCTTCAGCTCGCGCGTGGCATTCAAGGCAAGGCGCATGTTTTCGTCGCTTTCGCCGACCCGCTTTTCATATTCGCGCTGCACAAAGGCCTCGGACACGGTTTCCGCCAGATCCGTTGCGGGGGTTTGGCTGCCAAAACCGAAGGCCTCGGCCAGCTTCAGATAGCGCTTGTCGGCCAGTCGGTTCACCAGGCTGCTCTTGTCGCTGGTATCGGATTCCAGGACCTTCTGGATGAAGGCCTTGTTGGCGATGTCCCCTTCAAGACCGAAGGCGGAGAGGGCCGTGTTCAGCAGGCTATAGTCCTTGACCAACTCCTCGGCCTTGGCCGCCTTGACGATGTTGTCCTTGAAGTACGTGGTCGAGCGGACAACGACCGGGTCCTTGGCAACCATCTCCAGCTGGCGCGCCTCGGTGCGCTGCAGGGTCTTCCATCCGGCAAGGCCGCCGATGCCGATGGCGATCGCACTCATGGCATCATCCCGCAGCGGCGGCGAACAGGCGGGCTTCGCGCGGCAGAAGTTCGCGCAGCTTGCGCATCGCCTGATAGGGGTTCTGGTCGATCGCCGCCTGCGTCGCATCAGCCAGCAAAAGGCGGCTGTCGCGATCCTCGAAGACCTGGCTCAGCTGTTCGATGGCGACCAACAGCTGCTGGCGGCCTTGCCCCGGATCGGCATCGCCCGACAGGATCAGCTGGGCGATATAGCAGGCACGCGACACGGGCGTGGCCGCCTTCTCGGGGTGGATGGCATCGCGCAGCCGCAGCACGTTCACATTCGGCGTCTTGATGGCGATCCGCGTGCGCCGGTCCCCGTTCTCGATCACGGCGCCATTGATCAGCACCCTTTCGTTCGGGGCCAGCTTCAGGACAAGGCCGCTCATGCGCCGACCTCGCCGCGCAAGCCGCGCATGACGGTCATGTTGATGTCGATCAGCGGATCCGAAACCGCCTCGCCCGCGAGGACGGCATGGCCGTGACGGATCGAGAAGCTGGCAAGGGACAGCAGTCCCGCCTTGGTGGCATCGGGCAGGCCGTTGCCGGGATCCGCCAGGTCGATGGCCAGCAGCGTCCAGAGTTCGTTGTTCTTGTGGACGGCCATGATGGTGTCACCGTTGTCCGCCGTCTGCCCCGCCTGACGCATCATGCGCGTCACCCGCGAGAAGACATCGTATTCCGCATCCCGCGCCGTGCGCAGGCCGCTTGTCTTGTACCCATGCTGGGTCAGTGGCGTTACCGCGTTCAAACTCGTGTTCCCGTTCTGGAATGGTGATGGGGGTCAGGGGGCGCGCTTCGGCGCCCCCTGTGCTGTCATCAGCGGAACAGCGACATGACGGCCGAGGGCGACTGGTTCGCAATCGACAGCGCCTGGATGCCCAGCTGCTGTTGCGTCTGCAGCGCCTGCAGGCGGGCGGACGCCTCTTCCATATCGGTATCGACCAGCGAGCCGACGCCTTGCTTCAGCGAGTCGCCCAGCTTGCCGACGAAATTCGCCTGGTCGCTGACACGCTTGCCGTCAGAACCCAGCTGCGCCGCGCCTTTGACCGAGGCGTCGATCATGGTTTCGATCGCCGTGACCATGGCTTCGGCCGAGGCAGTGTCGGTGATGCCGGTGTAGTCCGAGGACACACCCGTCGCCAGATCGAGGTTCAACCCGCCTTGCAGATCGACGGATGCGATGTCGATGCGGTTGGCGGTCGTTTCCGCCGTGCCGTTGACACGGTCGAGCGAACCCACGACGCTCATCGAGGTGCCGGTCTTCAGCAGGTTCACACCGTTCAGCTGCGTCCCCGAGATGACCGAGGCGATCTGCTTGAACTTGGCGTCGATATCCGTGTCGATCTTGGCGAAGTCGGCGGTGCTGACGGTTGCCCCGATGGCCAGGTCCTTGATTTCCTGCAGCAGGTTGGTGACCTGCTCGGCCCCCGTGCGCGAGGTTGCGACGGTCGCGTCGGCCACGTTCAGGTTCGACTGGATCGCCTTGAACGCCGACTGGTCGGTTTCCATCACCTTCGAGATGGCCCAGACAGCCGCGTTGTCCTTGGCGTTCGCCACCGATTTGCCGGTCGCGATGTCGCTCTGGGTTTTACCCAGTTGCGAGTTGATCGACTTCAGGGTCTGAAGTGCGACGATCGAGCTGTTGTTGGTCAGAATGCTGGACATGTTGTCCTCCGTCAAAAGGTGCTTTGCACCGGGGTTTGCATTGATGGCCTTCTGACCGGACGGGCCTTTGCCCTGCGCCTTTTCTGGCATGTCACCGTTCTAACCGGCGGTGATTTACAACTAGTGAATGCAGGGCCTCCTCTCAAACAAACCTTGCGGTGCATTTTATCAAAATCTTTGCGGTGACGCGGCCCGGGTCGCGGTGACCGTCCTGCGCCCCAAGGCGTCATAGGTCTGCAGGCTGCGCGCGGCCTGGATGATCGCGCGCACCTGATCCGCGGCCTGTTGCGCGCCCGACAGGGATGCCTGCGCCAGATCGCGCAGTTCGGCCAGTGCCGGTTCCAGCGCCTGTCTGGTGCCCGCATCGACGCCGTGACGGGTTGCCGTGCGGACCAGATCCTCGATCCGGGCCAGGGCGGCCTGCGGATCACCGGCCAGCAGCGCGGCGCGAATCTGGCCGATCTGGCGCGTCAGGGCGCGGCTCATGATGCAGCCCTGCCAAGGCTGCGCGACAGGCCGAGGTCAAGGCGCCCCGCCAGGCTGGTGGCATATTCGCGCGTCAGGAAGCTGTTGAACTGATCCTCTCCGGCGCCGCCCGAGAATTCGCCCTTCATCGAGGTGGGGCCGCAGTATTTCAGCATCTCTTCCAGGAACGCCTGTTCCAGTTTCGATTCGACGACCGCCCGCGGGCTGGCCGTCTGTGCGGGGACGATAGGCTCGATCTTCATGGGGTTTCCCGTCAATGTCTGCATGCGTCCAAATAAGCAGGCAGCCGTAAATAATTGGTAAGGAATCCGGGCTAGACAGGCAGAAACCACGGGGGCCGACATGCCTGAGATACAAGCCATCACCAGCCCGATCCAGCTTGCCGAGATGCCGTCCGGCACGGCCCCCGACCAGCCGGTCGTCGATTCGGGCTTCGAGCCGATCTTGCTGGACCGGACCGTGGCCGCCATGCAGGTCGCGCCACGGGCATTGGCGACGGCTCTGCCCGCGATCCCGAAGGGTGATCCGCTGGCCCAATGGCTGGAACAGGCCAGCGGCATCAGCGCGGATTTCACGCCGCCCGCGACCACCCTCCCCCCCGAGATCGAGGCGATGATCGCCACGCCCCAGCCTGTGGTCGTCATCGACGAGGCCGAGGTTCTGACGGACGCCCCCCCGGCGTTGCCGGTCGATGCCCCGTTGGGGCCGAAGGGCACTGTGGCAATGAAGGCGGCCTCTGCCGAGGAAACCGTCGAGATTGCAGATCTGGCCCCTACCCCCGAGATGGCCGATCAAGCCGAACATGAGCAAGCGGCCACGCGCACCGTCGCAACGCCTCCGGACATGCACATCGCCGCCCCGATCGCTTCGATTCACGTTCCCAACGACAAGGCAGCACCCGGCCAAGGGCTTGTCGTGCCGTCTGTACAGCCCCTTCTGAGGCCCTTCCAGGCGACGCCTGCCATTGCCCCCTCTGCGCAAGCAGGGATCGCCCCGGCAACTGCAACCCGGTCGACGCCGGTCCAGGCAGTCTCTGCCGCGACCATGCTGTCCGAACCCGCGACGGCGCTTCAGCCCGAAACTGCGATTGCCCCCGATGCGCCGGTCGATACGCCGCCCCCCTTGAACCGCGCCGGGTTCGTGGCCGAGGGTGCGGCGCAGGTATCGCGGCCGCTGCCTCAGGCCCTGCGCGAGGCTGTCGTCACCGCCGAACAGATGCCCATGCCCGATGCATCGCCGCTGCAACAGCACCGCGGCGATGCCCCACAGGCGACCCCGACCGGACAGCCGCAGCAGGCCTCGCCCCATGCGCCTGCGCCCCATGCCGATCCGCGCCCGGTGATGCAGCAGGTCACCTTGGCCATGGTCACGACGCGCAAGGATGCCACCGAGATCGCCTTGGCCCCCGAGGAACTTGGCCGGCTCCGCCTAGTCATCTCGGGTCCCGACCGCAACCATGTCACCATCTGGGCCGAACGCCCCGAAACGCTGGACTTGGTGCGCCGCAATGCCGACATGCTGACCCAGCACCTGCAGGACGCCGGGATCGAGACCGCGGACATGGAATTTCGCCGGGACGACAGCGGCCCTTGGCACAGCGACGATCGGGGCCACACCTCGGCAGAGGCTGAGGGCGGCGAGACCCCGATGATCACCCGCGTCCAGATCACCCCGCCTTCCAGCGACCGCCGCGTCGATATCAGGCTATAGGAGAGACCCATGGTCGATGCCATCACCAGTCCCGCCACCCAGACTGCCGCCAAGGCGCAACCGACCGCCTCCGGGTTTTCCGGGGCGACGGGGGGCGATTTCCAGACCTTCCTCACGATGCTGACCGCGCAGCTGAAGAACCAGGACCCCCTGAACCCGATGGAGGGCACCGATTTCGCCATCCAGCTGGCCACCTTCGCCGGTGTCGAACAGCAGGCACTTGGCAACAAGTACCTGGAACAGATGGCCGGTGCGGGCGGATCGGGCGGGCTTGGCAGCATGGCCAGCTGGATCGGCAAGGAGGCCCGTACCACCGCCCCCGTCTGGTTCGGCGAGGCGCCCGTCACGCTGGACATCGCCCCCCATGCGCAGGCCGATGTCGTGCAGCTGATCACCACCGATGCCGCCGGCAATATCGTCGGGCGCGAGGATATCGGCACGGGAACCGGCCAGGTCGACTGGTATGGCCGGACCGAGGATGGCGGCAAGCTGCCCGACGGCACCTACAGCTTCACCCTGGAAAGCTGGCGCAACGGCGAGCTGATCGACCAGGTGCAGGTCGGCGCCTATGCCCGCATCACCGAGGCGCAGCTGGGCAGCGACGGGGCATCGGTGATCTTCCAGGGCGGCAGCGCGGCCCCCGCGGATCAGGTGACGGCGCTGCGCGACCCCGCCTGACGCCCTGCCTGTTGACGCGGGGCGGGTTTCGACCGTAACCCGTTCCGACATCCGCCCGCACACCGGCCGCCCCCGGACCGCCGCAGAAAGGACCAGCCATGACCTTCGACCGCTCCATCAAGATCGCGCCCTCGATCCTCTCGGCGGATTTCGCCAATTTCGGCGCCGAGATCCGCGCCATCGAGGATCAGGGTGCGGATTGGGTGCATGTCGACGTCATGGACGGGCATTTCGTCCCGAACCTGACCTTCGGCCCGCCCGCCGTGAAGGCATTCCGCCCGCATGTGAAGACCTTCATGGACGTTCACCTGATGATCGCGCCGGTCGACGCCTATATCGAGGCCTATGCCGAAGCCGGCGCCGACATGATCACCGCCCATGTCGAGGCTAGTCCCCACCCCCACCGCACCCTTCAGGCCATCCGCGCGACCGGCAAGAAGGCTGGCATCGCCCTGAACCCCGGCACCCCGGTCGAGGCGGTCGAATACCTGCTGGACCTAGCCGACATGGTGCTGGTCATGACCGTGAACCCCGGCTTCGGCGGGCAGAAGTTCATCCACAGCCAGGTGGACAAGATCGCCCGTCTGCGTGGCATGATCGGGGACCGGCCCATCCACATCCAGGTCGATGGCGGGGTCGATCCGGTCACCGCACCGTTGGTCGCCAAGGCGGGCGCGGATGTGCTGGTGGCGGGATCGGCGGTCTTCAAGGGCGGCTCGGTCGATCAGCCTTCGGTCTATGGCGACAACATGCGCGCAATCCGGACGGCCATCGAAGCCGTTTGACAAACGGCCCGCCCGCGCGTCTGCTGCCCGCCGACAAAGCCAAGCAGGAGGACGCGATGGATCTGGGCATCAAGGGAAAACGGGCGCTGGTTTGCGCGGCATCCAAGGGATTGGGGCGCGGCTGCGCCGAGGCGCTGGCCGCGGCGGGCGTCGATCTGGTCATCAACAGCCGGACCGAGGCCGAGATCACCCAGACCGCCCACGAGATCGCCGAGACCTATGGCGTCAGCGTCACGCCGGTCGCAGCCGACATCACCACCGCCGAAGGCCGCGCCAAGGTGCTGGATGCCGTCCAGCAGGCCGATATCCTTGTCACCAACGCGGGCGGCCCACCCCCCGGCGACTGGCAGGATTGGAGCCGCGACGACTTCATCAAGGCCATCGATGCCAACATGCTGTCGGCCGTGGCGCTGATGCAGGCGCTGGTGCCGGGCATGATGGATCGTGGCTGGGGCCGGGTCGTCAACATCACCTCGCAATCGGTGAAATCGCCCATCGCGGTTCTGGGGCTGTCTAACACGGCGCGGGCCGGACTGACGGGCTTTGTCGCGGGCATGTCGCGGCAGGTCGCTGGCAAGGGCGTCTGCGTGAACAACCTTCTGCCGGGCATCCACGACACCGACCGCGCCACGGGCTTGGATGCGGGCGTGGCCAAGTCCAAGGGCATCACCCCGTCCGAGGCACGCATGCAGCGCGAGGCGACCATCCCCACCGGCACCTATGGCCGGGCGGATGATTTCGGCGCGACCTGCGCCTTCCTCTGCAGCCAGCAGGCGCGCTTCATCGTCGGCCAGAACATCCTGCTGGATGGCGGGGCGCTGAACGCCACTCTGTGATGGTGCCACAGTTGCGGGACGGGGGTCGCCCTGCTAGGCACCCTCCGACCCGCTTCATGTGAAGGCCAAGATCGTGACGACGCCCCCAAGACTGGAAGTCCAGAGCCTGAGCCGCGCCTTCGATGGTGCGCCCGTCGTCGACGACGTCAGCTTCCAGGTGCAGGCCGGACAGGTCGCCTGCCTGCTGGGGCCCTCGGGGTGCGGCAAATCCACGACGCTGCGGATCGTCGCGGGCGTCGACATGCAGGACAGCGGCCGGATCATGGTGGACGGCAAGCTGGTCTGCGACACGCATTTCCGCGTGCCCCCCGAACGCCGCGCCATCGGGTTGATGTTCCAGGATTTCGCGCTATTCCCCCATCTGCCCGTGCGCGAAAACGTCGCCTTTGGTCTGCCCGGCGGCTTCAAGGCCAACCGCGACCGCGTGACCGAGCTGCTGGACCGTGTCCGCATGTCTGCCCATATCGACAGCTTTCCGCATGAACTCTCGGGCGGCGAACAGCAGCGCGTCGCATTGGCCCGCGCCTTGGCCCCCCGCCCCCGCGTCCTGCTGATGGACGAGCCGTTCAGCGGGTTGGACGAACGCCTGCGCGACGGCATCCGCGACGAAACACTGGCCTTGCTGAAGGAAGAGGGCACCGCCGTCCTGCTGGTCACCCATGAACCGCATGAGGCGATGCGCATGGCTGACCAGATCCTGCTGATGCGCAAGGGGCGCATCGTGCAGCAGGGGGCGCCCTATAACCTCTATAACGCGCCGGTGGACCGGCAGGCGGCGGGCTTCTTCAGTGACATCAACGTGCTGGAGGGCACGGTCCAAGGCGCGCTGACCGACACGCCCTTCGGCCAGTTCCTGACGCCGGGCATGCCGGACGGGGCGCAGGTCGATATCGTCATCCGCCCCCAGCACCTGAAACTGGACTTCGACCGTGCGGGTCAGGGCCCCGCCCCCACGGTTGAAAACGGCACGGCGGCGCGGGCGCGGGTGACGCGGGCGCGTTACCTTGGCCGCGAATCGCTGGTGGAATTCGCCACCGATCAGGGCAACATCAGCCTGAACGCGACCGTCCCGGGGGTCTTTCTGCCGCCGGTCGGCACGCAGATGTGGCTGATGCTGCGCCGCGACCGGGTCTTCGTCTTCCCCCGCAGCTAGCCCTGCCCCGTGGCAGCGCGATAGGCCGCCAGCACCTGCGCCAGATGCGCCTGCCGCCCGGCGGGATCGGCCAACCCCTCGCAGATGCGCCGCGCCCGCCCCGAAATGCGCTTGCATTCATCCGGGTTCGCCCGCGCCCAAGCCAGCCGCTCGGCCAGATCCGCACCGCCCGAGGCCAGCGGGATGTAGTGCCGCCACGGCTTGAACAGGCCGGTGACGAAGCTTTCCCAGCCGTCCTCCTCTTTCAGGACGACGGCATGGCTGTTGGCCAGCGGCAGGAAATCGGCATCGCCATCGCCGCCCCCCATGCTGATGGCATAGCGACCCTGCGGGGCATCGCCGCGCATTGGGGCAGAGAGGCCCACCCGTGCCAGCACGCCTGCGGTCCGGTCGTCGGGATGCAGCGCCAGATCGGTCCCGGGCAGCCCGGCGTTCCGTTCAAGGAACCGCCAGCGGGCACTGCGCCGGATGGCACCTGCGTCAGGGCTGTTGCCCGTCGCGCCATCGACCCAATGGCGCAGGTCATCACCGTGGGGATCCTGCGCATAGCCCGACAACCGCCCGCGCCAGACCGCCAGATCGGCGCGATCCTGGAAGGGCGGATCATCGCCCAAGGGCGCACCCGGAAAGCCGTCATTCCCGATGCGGTGCAACCAGGGCGCGGGCCACAGAAAGACGTCCTCGGCCCCCTTGCGCCGCAATCCCGCGATCACCGGCCCGCCCGAGGGTTGGACGCTGCCCGTCAGGCAGGCGGGCCGCATGTCCAGCCAATAGCGTCCCCCTCGTGCCACCTGCGCGATGTCATTCGCGGTAGAGGTGCTGCGCAACAATCCGAAATGCCCCGCATCCTGAAAGAAGCGCCCGCCCGGCCCGCGCATGACAGGCAGTTGCCGCCCCTTTGCATCGCTCAGCCGACCCGCGTCCATATCCAGAAGGACGGCGTGATCGCTTGGGCAATCCACGCGCCCCGACAGCCGCGCGGGCTGCGCAAAGCCCGCCAGCCGCGCGGCCAGTCTGTCGCGACGCGGCGCATGGACCCTGGGGGCCGGGGCATCCAGCATCTGTTGCAACCGCGCCGGATAATCCTTGCGCGCCTTGCGCACCCCCGCCCCGGGCAGCTTGGGTGCCACCGACAGGTCGTACCAGGGCGCAAGTGCGGTGCGGTAATCGTCGGGGGTGGCCTCGTCGATGTCGATCTCAATGAAGCGATCTCGGCCCGCGAAATGGGCGCGGCACCCTGCGATGTGATCCTGCCACTCCTGCCGCCAGATGTCGCCCAGATCGGCCAGACCGACCCCAAGGCTGGCGGCATAGCTGCGCGCATAGCGCCCGCCCCAATGCAGGTATCGGCTGGCCACCCAGTCATCGACATTGCGGGTGTTCAGCAGGAAGACCGCCCCCGGAAAGCTGGCATCAAGGAAGGCATATTCCTTGAAGGCCTCGATCACGGGCATGTTCAGGAAACGCACCGATTCCATGTCGGTGAAGGCCACGGTCTCGCCCGCCCAACGCTGCAAAGGTGCGCGGCCCGTCATTTTCGACCAGGCGATGTCGTCGGCCAGCGCCCCTTCGGCCCAATGGACCGCCGGTATGCCGTTCAGATCGAACAGCTTCGCGATGAAGGTCGTGCCGCATTTGTTGAAGCCGATCTGGAAGAACTTGGGCAGCATTTCGACCCCTGCAAGGCGGTTTGCCCAGACGATGTGGCGGCCCGGCCCTGCCTGTCAACCATGCCCCGCCCTGCGACAAAAGGCTTGATTTGCCTGTGCCCCGACAGTAGCACCATCTGCAGGAATTCGGGAGAAACCGGCGAATAGCCGGGGCCGAAGGAGCAGCCGCCCCGGCGAACTCTCAGGCAAAAGGACCGTTTTCCCCAAGAACTCTGGAGAGTGGCCGCAAGGCCCGCCGAAGGGATAACGATCTCAGGCGCCCGATCCGGGCAGGGACAGAGGGGGCATCGACGTGCGGGCATTCTGTCCGTCCAACCGATGCCGAGCTTTCGGCAGAACCGCAGGAGGCCCCATGGCCGACACGACCCGCCGGACCGGTCTTTACGACCTTCATATCGAACTTGGTGCCAAGATGGTGCCCTTCGCGGGATGGGACATGCCCGTCCAATTCCCGATGGGTGTGATGAACGAACATCTGCACACCCGCGAACATGCCGGTCTGTTCGATGTCAGCCACATGGGACAGGTGATCGTCCGCCCGCTGGACGGCAACATGCAGACCGCCGCGCTGGCGCTGGAGACGCTGATCCCCGCCAATGTGCTGGACCTTGCGCCGGGGCGGCAGCGCTATGGCCTGTTCACCAATGATCGGGGCGGCATCCTGGACGACCTGATGTTCGCCAATCGCGGCGACCACTTCCTGCTGGTGGTGAATGCCGCCTGCGCCGATCAGGACATCGCCCATCTGCAGACACTGGAAGGCGTCAGCGTCGAACCAGTGACCGATCGCGGGTTGATCGCGCTGCAGGGCCCTCGCGCAGGCGCCGCCCTTGGCCGCCTGATCCCCGCCGCCACCGACATGCGCTTCATGGACAGCCTGACACTGGGCTGGCAGGGGCATGACCTGTGGATCTCACGCTCGGGCTATACCGGCGAGGACGGGTTCGAGATCTCGGTCCCCGACCACGCGCTCGAGGCTTTCGCCCGTGCCCTGCTGGACCAGCCCGAGGTCGCCCCCATCGGCCTTGGCGCCCGCGATAGCCTGCGGCTGGAGGCCGGGATGCCGCTTTACGGTCACGACATGGACCCCGAGGTCACACCCGCCCAAGCCGCGCTTGGCTGGTCCATCCCCAAGGTCCGCCGCAACGGCGGCCCCCGCGCGGGCGGTTTCCCCGGTGCGGATGCGGTGCTTGCCGAACTGGACACAGGCCCCGCCACGACGCGCCGCGGGTTGCGCCCCGAAGGCCGCGCCCCCATCCGCGAGGGCGTGGCCCTGTTCGCCGATCAGACCGGCGACGCCCCCCTTGGCACCGTGCGCTCGGGGGGCTTCGGGCCCTCGGTCGGCGGGCCCGTCGCTATGGCGATCATCGACGCCAGCCTTCCCGAGGGCACGACCATCTGGGCCGAGTTGCGCGGCAAGCGCGTTCCGGTCACCATCGCCGCACTTCCCTTTGTCACGCCCTCCTACAAACGCTGAAGGACAACGCTATGCTGAAATACACCGACGACCACGAATGGCTGCGCGCCGAAGGCGATGAGATCGTGGTGGGCATCACGAAGCACGCCAGCGAACAGCTGGGCGACGTGGTCTTCATCGAACTGCCCGAGGAAGGCACCGATGTCATCGCCGGGGACGAGATCGTGGTGATCGAATCGGTCAAGGCCGCCTCCGACATCACCGCCCCCGTCGGCGGCACCATCACCGCCGTCAACACGGCGCTGGCCGATGCGCCGGGCGACGTGAACGCCGATCCGATGGCCGCGTGGTTCTTCCGCATCAAGCCCGCCGATCCGGCCGCGATAGAAGGCTTCATGGATGAAGCCGCCTACAAGGCATTGGTCGACTGACCTCTTGTGCGGGGGCACGCGGCCCCCGCATCCCCCCTGCCAGGAGCGTGACCCGAATGACCCGCTGGACTGCAAGCGACTACAACCCCGACGATTTCGCCAACCGCCGCCACATCGGCCCCTCGCCCGTCGAGATGGAGCAGATGCTGAAGGCCGTCGGCACCGACAGCCTGGACGTGCTGATCGACCAGACCGTGCCACAGGCCATCCGCCAGAAGGACGTGCTGGACTGGCCAGCGCTGTCCGAGGCTGGTCTGCTGGACCGCATGAAAGAGGTCGCGTCGAAGAACCGCGTGATGACCAGCCTGATCGGTCAGGGGTATTACGGCACCGTCACGCCCCCCGCGATCCAGCGCAACATCCTGGAAAACCCGGCGTGGTATACCGCCTATACCCCCTATCAGCCCGAGATCGCCCAAGGGCGCCTGGAAGCTTTGCTGAACTTCCAGACCATGGTCGCGGATCTGACTGGCCTGCCGGTGGCGAACGCGTCCTTGCTGGACGAGGCCACCGCCGCTGCCGAGGCGATGGCCATGGCGCGTCGCCAGTCGAAATCCAAGGCCCAAGGCTTCTTCGTGGATCGCAACCTGCACCCGCAGTCGATCGCCGTGATCCAGACCCGCGCCGCCCCCCTGGGCATTCAGGTCATTCAGGGTGACGCGCAGGACATGGACCCCGCAGCCGTCTTCGGCGCGATCTTCCAGTATCCCGGCACCTATGGGCATGTCCGCGACCTGACCGCCGATATCGACGCCCTGCACGGCACCGGTGCGCTGGCCATCGTCGCGACCGACCTGCTGGCACTTTGCGTGCTGAAAGAACCGGGCGCGATGGGCGCCGACATCGCCGTGGGTTCCGCGCAGCGCTTCGGCGTGCCGATGGGCTATGGCGGGCCGCATGCAGCCTTCATGTCCTGCCGCGATGCGCTGAAGCGTGCCATGCCGGGGCGGATCGTCGGCGTCAGCATCGACGCATCCGGCAATCAGGCATACCGCCTGTCGCTGCAGACCCGCGAACAGCATATCCGCCGCGAAAAGGCGACCAGCAACGTCTGCACCGCACAGGCGCTTCTGGCGGTGATGGCGTCCTTCTATGCGGTCTTCCACGGGCCGGTCGGTCTGCGCGCCATCGCACAGCGCGTCCACCTGCATGCCGTGACCATCGCCGACGCCCTGCGCGAGGCCGGTGCCGATGTCGCCCCCGAGGCCTTCTTCGACACGATCACAGTGCGTGTGGGCGTCGGTCAGCAGGGCATCATGGCCGCCGCGCGCCACCGGGGCATCAATCTGCGCAAGGTCGGCCGCGACCGTGTCGGCATCAGCGTGGACGAGACGACGGACGCGACCGTCATCACCAAGCTGCTGGACGCCTTCGGCATCACCGAGGCTGCCACGCCCGCCACCGCGCCCGCCATCCCCGACGACCTGCTGCGCGACAGCGATTACCTGACCCACCCGGTGTTTCACATGAATCGCGCCGAATCCGAGATGATGCGCTATATGCGTCGCCTGTCGGACCGCGACCTGGCGCTGGACCGGGCCATGATCCCGCTTGGCAGCTGCACCATGAAGCTGAACGCCGCCGCCGAGATGATGCCCATCACCTGGCCCGAATTAGGCGCGCTGCACCCCTTCGCGCCGCATGACCAGGCGGCCGGATACCACGAGGCGATCGGCGATCTGGTCGAAAAGCTGTGCCGCATCACCGGCTATGACGCCTTCTCCATGCAGCCCAACAGCGGCGCGCAGGGGGAATATGCGGGGCTGCTGACCATTCAGGCCTATCACCGTTCGCGCGGCGACGATCAGCGCGACATCTGCCTGATCCCCGTCAGCGCCCATGGCACCAACCCGGCCACGGCGCAGATGTGCGGCATGCAGGTCGTGGTGGTGAAATCGGCCCCGAACGGCGATATCGACCTCGAGGATTTCGCCGACAAGGCAGCCAAGGCCGGCGACCGGCTGGCGGCGGTGATGATCACCTATCCCTCCACCCATGGCGTCTTCGAGGATACCGTGCGCCAGGTCTGCGACATCACCCATGACCACGGCGGACAGGTCTATATCGACGGGGCCAACATGAACGCGCTGGTCGGCCTGGTGAAACCGGGCGAGATCGGCGGCGATGTCAGCCACCTGAACCTGCACAAGACCTTCGCCATCCCGCATGGCGGCGGTGGCCCCGGCATGGGCCCCATCGGGGTCAAGGCGCACCTGGCGCCCTTCCTGCCCGGCGATCCGCAGACGGGCGAGGGCGCGGTCAGCGCGGCCCCCTATGGCAGCGCCTCGATCCTGCTGATCAGCTGGGCCTATTGCCTGATGATGGGCGGCGAGGGCCTGACGCAGGCGACCCGCGTGGCGATCCTGAACGCGAACTATATCGCGGCGCGGCTGACCGGGGCCTATCCGATCCTCTTCATGGGCAACCGTGGCCGCGTGGCGCATGAATGCATCATCGACACGCGCCCCTTTGCCGAATATGGCGTGACGGTCGATGACATCGCCAAGCGCCTGATCGACAACGGTTTCCACGCCCCCACCATGAGCTGGCCAGTCAGCGGCACGCTGATGGTGGAACCGACGGAATCTGAAACCAAGGCCGAGATCGACCGCTTCATCACCGCCCTCCTGGCGATCCGGGATGAGATCACCGACGTCGCCGAAGGCCGGATCGAGGTTGCCAACAGCCCTCTGCGCCACGCCCCCCACACGGTCGAGGATCTGGTCCGCGATTGGGACCGCCCCTACAGCCGCGAACAGGGTTGCTTCCCGCCGGGCGCCTTCCGCGTGGACAAATACTGGCCGCCGGTCGGACGCGTGGATAACGCCCATGGCGACCGCAATTTGATCTGCACCTGCCCCCCGCTGGAAGCCTATGCCGAGGCGGCAGAATAACCGCAAAACGCCCTGCGCAGTCACCCTGCGCAGGGCACCCCGTCACAGGATGAAGTCGTCGGCGCCCAGGTCCAGCTGGCCGTTCAGGCGGATCATCATGTCGGCGACGGCATCGCCATCGACATCCACCACAACGCGCGTCTGGTTGCCCGCGGTCAGGATGGCCAGTTGCCCCGCCTGCCCGGTCAGCCCATCCGTATTCGAGATCGTGAAGGCCTGATCGCCCTGCACCATGCCGTTGGCGTCGATCCCGGACAGGTCGATGCGGTCCAGCCCGACCTTGAAGTCCCTGATCAGATCCGCCCCAACCGGGAAACGCCCCGAATCCGACAGCGCGTTGAAGCGGAACTCATCCGCGCCCTGACCGCCGGTCATGATGTCCATGCCGCGCCCGCCGATCATCAGGTCGTTGCCCTTGCCGCCGAACAGGCGGTCGGCACCGAAGTTGCCATCGACCCGATCATCGCCGTTGTCGCCATAGACCCAATCGTTCCCCGCCCCGCCCGAGACCAGATCGACGCCATTGCCGCCGCTGACGGTGTCATTGCCGAAATCGCCCCTGACCACGTCGCGCCCGAAGCCGCCGTCCAGGAAATCATCGCCCTGCTTGCCGAAGATGCGATCGGCCCCGGCATTGCCCCGCATCAGGTTGTCCTGCGCATTGCCGTTCAGCAGATCGTCGCCGCGCCCCGAGAAGATGCCCTCGATATTGGTGATGGTGTCGCGCCCCAGGCCCGTGACCTGTGCACCTGTCTTCGCCAGATCGATGCGCAGGTCGCGCGAACCCAGATAGGACAGCGTGTCATAGCCATCGCCGCCGTTCAGCAGATCCGCGCCATTGTCCATGACCAGAACATCCGCACCGACGCCGCCGAAGATCCGGTCGTTGCCATTGCCGCCAAAGATCAGGTCGTTTCCGCCGCCGCCACGCAGCACGTCCGCACCATTGCCGCCGCGCAACTCGTCCATGCCCGTCCCGCCCAGCAGCGTGTCGGCCCCGTTGTTCCCCTCAAGCGTATCGTCGCCACCATTGCCCAGCATCCGGTCATTGCCGTTCAGACCCATGGCGCGGTCGTCATCGGGGCTGAGGCGGAACAGGTCGCCGCCACCCAGAATGCGCCCGATCACGCTGCGGTCGTCTCTGCCATCAGGACTGTCGCTGGCCGAGACGAAATCGGCCAGCGGGATGTTGAAGTCATAGACCTCCCAGTCCTGATCGTTTTCGGCATAGATACCGACCGCCTGCAGGTCGCCCAGGATATCATCGCCATCAAGTCGGAAATCCGAACCGCCCAGGATCGCATTGGCATAGCTGCCGCGATCGAAATAGGTGACCAGCAGGACGTCTTCGATGAACTGGCCATCCAGATCCACGAAGGCATCGTCAAAGAACTCGATGTCGATCAGGTTGCGGCTGAGCACGTTCAGATCGAGGAAATCCTGATCGAACGCCTCGCGCGCGATAATTCTTGCCATGTCGGCCTCCCATGAAAAAACCCCGGTCGCCCGGGGTTGATTGCGGGCTGTCCGGACATCGTTACCGTCAGAAACGTTAACGACCGAATTTTTCCGCTGTCAAAGGGAAACGTCGGGCGTCACAGCCCCGCGGTTTCAGGCAGGCCCAGCATGATGTTCAGGTTCTGGACCGCAGCACCCGAAGCGCCCTTGCCCAGATTGTCCAGAACGGCGATGACATTGGCGCAGCCCGCATCCTCGTCTCCGTGAACGCTGATCTGCATGACGTTGGTGCCGTTCATTGCGGTCGGATCGATGCGCGCGCCGATCTGATCGGCCGGGACGACCTGCACGAAGTCCTGACCGGCGTAATGGTCGGCCAGCGCCTGATGCAGGCCAGCGATGCTGCGTTCGTCGTCCAGATGCAGCGGCAGCTGAACGGCCATGCCTTGCGCGAAATTCCCCACCGAGGGCGAGAAGACCGGCTGGATCAGCAGACCGCCATGGGTCATGATCTCGGGGATGTGCTTATGGCGCTGCGTCAGGCCATAGACGAAATGCGGGGCGGCGGTGCCTGCCTCGTATTCCGCGATCAGCGCCTTGCCGCCCCCGGTATAGCCGCTGACGGCATTGATGGTCAGCGCCTCGTTCTCCTCGATCAGACCGGCCGCCACCAGCGGGGCGATCATGGCGATCGCTCCGGTGGAATAGCAGCCCGGATTGCTGACGAAGCGCGCGCCGGCGATCATCTCGCGCATCTCGGGGGCCAGTTCGGCGAAACCGAAGACCCAATCGGGATCGATCCGATGCGCGGTCGAGGCATCGATCAACCGCACGTCCATGTCGCGGGTCAGTTCGACCGCCTCGCGCGCGGCCTCGTCTGGCAGACACAGGATCGCCACATCGGCGGCGCGGAACGCCTCGGCCCGCGCCTCGGCGTCCTTGCGGCGGGCGGGGTCGATCTGGATCAGTCGGATGTCCTCGCGTCCCAGCAGGCGGTCGCGGATCTGAAGGCCGGTGGTTCCGGCTTCGCCATCGATGAAGACGCTGTGGGTCATGTGACAACCTCCGTTTACAGGGTTGCCGTTTGTCTAGCGGATCGCCGTCGCGGTCACAACGCCCATGCGGGGGTCAGATTTCGCAGATCTGCGAGCGGGTCAGGAAGCGTTTCTCGCGCCCGTTGTCCAGGCTGAACATGCCGCCGCGACCTGCCACCACGTCGATGATCAGGTCGGTGTGCTTCCATGCCTCGTATTGCGTGGCCGAGATATAGAAGGGCGCACCGCCGATCTCGCCCAGCTTCACGTCGCGGTCGCCGATGCGGAAATCGCCTTGGGGATAGCACATGGGCGAGGACCCGTCGCAGCAGCCGCCCGACTGGTGGAACAGGACGGGGCCGTGATCGGCGACGATTTCGTCGATCAGTTGCAGGGCTTCGGGGGTGGCGGTGACGGTGCTCATGACTTCAACCTTCTCTTCAGCAGGCGCAGCACCTGCTTTTCCTCGGGGCGCAGGTCGGCGCTGTTCAGATCGTCCTCGATGCTGTCCTGCAGTTCCAGCTTCAGCTCGTCGGCCAGATAGGCGTCGATGATCTGCGGATGGATATAGCATTTGCGACAGATGGTCGGCGTGTTCCCCAGACGCGCCGCGACCGTTTCGATGGCGTCGCGGATGTTGCGCTTGGCGGCGGCATCGCTGTCGGCCTTTTCGTATTCGGCCAGCGCCAGGGCGGCCAGGACCGTGCCGGTCCAGGTGCGGAAATCCTTGGCCGTGATCTGCCGCCCCGAGATGTCGCGCAGATAGGCGTTCACGTCCGAGGATGTCACCTGATGGCGCTCGCCCTCATCATCAAGGTACTGGAACAGATGCTGGCCCGGAATGTCCTGCGCGGCCCGCACGATGCGTGCCACCCGCCGGTCGCGCAGGCCAAGGTCCCATTCCTTGCCGCTCTTGCCGCGGAACCGGAAGCGGATCTTGTTGCCGTCGAAGCTGACGTGGCGGTCGCGCAGGGTGGTTAGGCCGTGCGACTTGTTCTGCTTGACGTAATCGGAATTGCCGACGCGGATCATCGTGTGTTCCAGCAGATAGACGATGGTCGCCAGCACCTTTTCGGCGGGCATTCCGCGCCGCGACATGTCCTGATCGACCTGCGCGCGGATCTTGGGCAGGGCCTTGGCGAAATCCAGCATGCGATCGTATTTGGCACTGTCGCGGACCTCGCGGAAGTCGGGGTGGTATCGGTACTGCTTGCGCCCCTTCGCATCGCGGCCCGTCGCCTGGATATGGCCGCGCGGGTCGGGGCAGATCCAGACGTCCTCATAGGCGGGCGGGATGGCCAGCGCCGCTAAGCGCTTGCGTTCGGCCTTGTCGCGGATGGTGCGGCCCTTGGCGTCGCGATAGGAGAACCCCTTGCCCGCCCGGACGCGGGTGATCCCCACCATATCGTCGTTCACATAGATCAGACCCGCGCTTTCGGCGGCGTCTTCGGGGTCGATGATGCTGTCCTTGGGCATGGTGGCCTTGATGATATGGGGCAGTCCGACAGGGAGGGGATGCGTCCTGCCCCAACGCCGCAGCGGCATCGGCGGTTGCCTTGGGGCGGTCCCGGTCGACCGCCCCCGCTGCGGATCAGAAGAAGCCAAGCTTCTTGGGGCTGTAGCTGACCAGCATGTTCTTGGTCTGCTGATAGTGGTCCAGCATCATGCGGTGGTTTTCGCGCCCGATGCCCGACTGCTTGTAGCCGCCGAAGGCCGCATGGGCCGGATAGGCGTGGTAGCAGTTGGTCCATACCCGGCCCGCCTGGATGGCGCGGCCAAAGCGATAGCAGGTGTTGGCATCCCGCGACCACAAGCCCGCGCCCAACCCGTAGAGCGTGTCATTGGCGATCGAGAGCGCCTCGTCCTGATCCTTGAAGGTGGTCACCGACACGACAGGACCGAAGATCTCCTCCTGGAAGACGCGCATCTTGTTGTGACCCTTGAAGACGGTCGGCTTGATGTAATAGCCGCCCGAGAGTTCGCCGCCATGGTCGGCGGTCTCGCCCCCCGTCAGGATCTCGGCGCCCTCTTTCCGGCCGATGTCGAAATAAGAGAGGATTTTCTCCTTCTGCTCCGACGATGCCTGGGCGCCGATCATCGTGGCTTCGTGGCGTGGATCGCCCTGCACGATGGCCTCGACCCGCTTCAGCGCCTTTTCCATGAACTGGTCGTAGATCTTCTCGTGGATCAACGCGCGCGAGGGGCAGGTGCAGACCTCGCCCTGGTTCAGCGCGAACATCACGAAGCCCTCGATCGCCTTGTCGAAGAAATCGTCATCCTCGCGGCAGACATCCTCGTGGAAGATGTTGGGTGATTTGCCACCCAGTTCTAGCGTCACTGGGATCAGGTTTTCGGACGCATATTGCATGATCAGCCGGCCGGTGGTGGTTTCCCCGGTGAAGGCGATCTTGGCGATGCGCGGGTTCGATGCCAGCGGCTTGCCGGCCTCAAGGCCGAAACCGTTCACGACGTTCAAGACACCCGGCGGCAGGATGTCGGCGATCAGTTCGGCAAAGATCATGATCGTCGCGGGCGTCTGTTCGGCGGGCTTCAGCACCACGCAGTTGCCTGCGGCCAGCGCGGGCGCCAGCTTCCAGCAGGCCATCAGCAGCGGGAAGTTCCACGGGATGATCTGTCCGACGACGCCAAGCGGTTCGTGGAAGTGATAGGCGATCGTGTCATTGTCGATCTCGCTGATGCCGCCTTCCTGCGCGCGAAGGACGCCCGCGAAATAGCGGAAGTGATCGACGGCAAGCGGCAGGTCGGCAGCCATCGTTTCGCGGATCGGCTTGCCGTTGTCCCAGGTTTCGGCAGTTGCCAGCAGTTGCAGGTTCTGTTCCATCCGGTCGGCGATCCGCAGCAGCGCGTTCGAGCGTTCCGTGGTCGAGGTCCGCCCCCAAGCGTCCTTGGCCTTGTGGGCGGCGTCCAGCGCGGCCTCGATGTCGTCGGCGTTCGAGCGGGCGATCTCGCCGATGGCGGCGCCGGTGATGGGGGTGGTGTTGGTGAAATACTTGCCCGATTTCGGCGCGACCCATTCGCCACCGATGAAGTTGTCGTAACGGGCGGCAAAGGGCATCACGCCCACGCCCTTGAATTCATGCGTCTGGTCGTTCGGCATCGGTTTCCTCCTTGGGGTGTCTTCCCGGATCTCCCCGTCCGGGTCTGTCCCAAGGCTGTGCCGCGCAGTGATTCGCGGCAACGGGTGATCCTCGCCGCGGCGCAGAAGCTGTATCAGCGGTGGGACAGTCAGCCGTGGTTTTCGCTGATCCCAAGCCGGGCCATGCGGCGATACATCGTCGCCCGCCCGATCCCCAAAGCCCGCGCCGCAGCCGAGACATTGCCCTGTGCCCGCGCCAGGGCCCGCATGACGGCGGCGCGTTCGGCCCGGTCGAAGCCGGTCAGATCGTCCTGACGGCCCAGCAGATCGGCAGCGGGACGCGGGCGGATCGTGCCTTCGCGTTCCAGCCCCAGGACGCGCCGGGCGGCCCGCGTCGCGCCGATGGCCAGATCGTCCTTGTCCACCGCCAGCAGCACCGCCGCGTCCGAGTGATCGTCGGATGCCACCACGATCCGCGCGTCGGGAAAGCTGGAACGGAAGAACAGCGCCTCGATCCCGCGCGCCGTCTGCGCCACCTGCGCGCCGATCAGCCGATTGTAGCGTTCGGTCTGATCCGCCCGCGCGCTGCTGACATCCAGCGCCGCCAGCAGCCGTCCGTCTGGCCCCCAGATGGGGGCGTCCATGCAGGACATGCCGGTGTTGCGGGTGCGGAAATGTTCGTCGCGGTGGATGGTGACCTGCCGCCCTTCGGCCAGGCAGGTGCCGATGCCATTGGTGCCCTGCGCGGCCTCGGACCAATCGGCGCCGCGCCACAACCCCCATTCGCGGAACTGCGCCGCATCGCCTTCCGACACGCGCTGGTCAAGGACCACCCCATGCGCATCGGTCAGCAACACGTTGCAGCCCGACAGGCCGACCAGATTGTAAAGCTGGTCCAGCTGCGGTCCGGCGACGGTCAGAAAGGCCTCCATCGCCTGATGCCGGTGCTTCAGTTCGGATGCCGAAAGCCGTTCGGGACTGCGGTGATCGCCCGGGTCCAGCCCGTGCTTCATCAGCGACCTGCGCCAGGATGCGGCCAGCGCCGATGTTGCGCTGCGCGATTGCGATTGCTCGGCCACCAGATCGGCGTGGTTGCGTTGCATCATCTTCCCCCTCCCAAGGTAGGAGAAAGCATAGCAGATTTTGCGGGGTGCGATGCAGAACTTTGGTCGCACCCCGCAGGGATCAGCGCACGGGGCCTTCCGGCTTGATGATGCCATCCTTGGGCGCATCGCCGTCGTGACCCGCGGGTGTGCTGCCCAGGCTGCCCGAGGGCGCGGTCCGCGGCTGATAGGGCGGCAGGTCGTTGCCGTCGCGATACAGAAGCGATTGCCCCTTGTGGAACAGGTGCAGCGCATCGGGGTCGGCGGTCAGGCGCACCTTCTTGCCGTTCAGGCCGGGGTGGATGCCCGGCAGCTTGGCGATGATCGGCACGGTTTCGGCATTGGTCCCGAAATAGAGCAGCGTCACCTCGCCCAGTGCCTCGGTCAGATCGACGGTGCCCTCGAAGATCGCATCGCCATCGGCCTCGCGCATGTCCTCGGGGCGGACGCCCAGGTTCACCGGCATGTCCAGATCGCCTTCGCGCGTGGGGATGGCAACCTGCGCCTCAAGGCCGCCGTCCAGCGCGACGGTGGTGACAGGACCGACGGCCTTCACGCGCCCCGGCAGCAGGTTCATCGCCGGGCTGCCGATGAACTGGGCTACGAATTCATTGACCGGACGCTCATAGAGCTCCAGCGGAGCGCCGACCTGCGCGATGCCGCCGCCGGCCAGCACGACGATGCGGTCGGCCAAGGTCATCGCCTCGGTCTGGTCATGGGTCACATAGATCATCGTGCGGTCGGGCATGGATGCCTTCAGCTGCGCGATCTCGATGCGGGTGGCGACGCGCAGGGCGGCGTCCAGGTTCGACAGCGGCTCGTCGAACAGATAGACCTGCGGGTCGCGCACGATGGCACGGCCAATCGCCACCCGCTGACGCTGGCCGCCCGACAGTGCCTTGGGCAGGCGGTCCAGATAGGGCGTCAGCTGCAGCATCTTGCCCGCGCGGTCGGTGGCGGCCTTGATCTGATCCTTGGACTGACCCGCGATCTTCAGCGCGAAGGCCATGTTGTCGCGGACCGTCATATGCGGATAGAGCGCATAGGACTGGAACACCATCGCGATGCCGCGCTGGCTGGGGGGTATGTCGTTGACCACCTGCCCCGCGATCTGCAGCTCACCCCCGGTGATCTGCTCCAGCCCCGCGATCATCCGCAGCAACGTCGATTTCCCGCAACCCGAAGGGCCGACAAAGACGATGAACTCGCCGGACTTGATGTCCAGGTCGATGTTCTTCAGCACGCTGACATCGCCATAGGACTTGGCGAGGCTGGTCAATTTGAGGTCGGCCATTTCGGTTCTCTCTCCCTTATCCTTCGATGATCTGGACCTGCCACGGCATCAGCCCGGCGACCTCGTCTTCCGACAGGTTGGCGCGGATCAGCAGGGTCTGCTGGTCGTCGGCACGGCGGAAGGACAGGACGGGTCCCTCGGCCTTGATGTCGGTCATGGTGCCGCGGCGCAGGGCGCTGTGCTTGTTGCGCAGCCCGATGGCCCAACGGTAGTGGTGCAGCATGGATTGCGCATCGGCCTCTTGGCCCACGACGGTGCGCTGCAGATGCTGATGCGGCACAGGCAGCCAGGGCTGGCTGGTCGAGAAGCCGCCGTTGACGCCCATGTCCCAGACCATCGGGGTGCGGCAACCGTCGCGACCCTTGAACTCGGGCCAGAACTCGATGCCATAGGGGTCGCGCAGCTCCTCGAACTTCAGCTCGGCCTCGGGCAGGCCCAGTTCCTCGCCCTGATAGAGACAGACCGAACCGCGCAGGCACATCAGCACCGTGGCATATGCCTTGGCGGCCTGATCGCTCAGGTTCCAGCGGGTGATGTGGCGCACCACGTCATGGTTCGACATCGCCCAGCAGGGCCATGCGTTGGGCGCGGTGGCCAGAAGCCCCTCGAAGACATCCACCACGCGGCTGGCGGGCAGATCGTCGCCCGACAGGAAGTCGAAGACATAGGACATCTGCACGCGCCCCGGCACGCCGGTGTATTCCTCCAGCAGTTCCAGACCGCGTTCGCTGTCGCCGATCTCGCCCACCACGGACGCGCCATAGGGCACGATCGCCTGGTTCAACCGTTCCAGGAAGGCCAGGTTCTCGGGCTGGGACTTGCTGTAGCGGTGGCTCTGGTGGTTGTAGGGGTTCACCGCGGGCGCGGTATCGGCCTTGCGCAACTCGGGTGCCAGGGGCGGGTTGTCGCGCAGCTGGGCGTCGTGGAAATAGAAGTTGATCGTGTCCAGCCGGAAGCCGTCCACGCCCTTTTCCAGCCAGAAGTTCACCATGTCCAGCAGGGCGTCCTGAACCTCGGGGTTGTGAAAGTTCAGGTCAGGCTGCGAATTCAGGAAGTTGTGCAGATAGTATTGTTCGCGCCGCGCGTCCCACTGCCACGCGCTGCCGCCGAAGATCGACAGCCAGTTGTTGGGCGCGGTACCGTCGGGCTTGGGGTCGGACCAGACGTACCAGTCGGCCTTGGGGTTGTCGCGGCTGGCGCGGCTTTCCTTGAACCAGGGGTGCTGGTCCGAGGTATGCGACATCACCAGGTCGATCATCACCTTCAGGCCCAGTTCATGGGCCCGTTCGACCAGCCAGTCGAAGTCGTCCATCTTGCCGAAGATCGGATCGATGCCGCGATAATCGCTGACGTCATAGCCGAAGTCCCGCATCGGAGAGGTGAAGAAGGGCGACACCCAGACCGCGTCCACCCCAAGCGAGGCGACATAGGGCAATCGCTGCGCGATCCCCGTCAAATCCCCGATGCCGTCGCCGGTCGTATCCTGGAAACTGCGCGGATAGATCTGATAGATCACGCCGCCCTTCCACCAATCCGTTTTCATTTCAGTCAATTCAGCCACCTTTCACTGACCCGGCCAGCAATCCGCGGACCAGGTATTTCTGCATCGCGAAGAACACCACCAGGGGCACCGCGATGGAGATGAACGCAGAAGTCGCCAAGATCTCCCATTCACCTCCGCGCGATCCCATCAACTCGCGCAGCAGTCCGGTCATCACAAGCTGTTCGCGCGTATTGCCCAGAAAGACCGTGGCGACCAGCAGGTCGTTCCAGACCCAGAGGAACTGGAAGATCGCAAAGCTGGCCAACGCCGGGAAGGACAGCGGCAGGATGATCCGTCGGAAGATCTGGAACTCGGTCGCGCCATCGACGCGGGCGCTCTCGATCACCTCGCGCGGCAGGCCGACCATGTAGTTTCGCAGCAGATAGACCGCCAAGGGCAGGCCGAAGCCGGTATGGGCCAGCCAGATCCCCAGATAGCCCTTGCCGATGCCCAGATCGTTGTGCAGGCGCAACAGCGGGATCAGCGCCACCTGCAGCGGCACGACCAGCAGGCCCACGACGCAGGCGGTCAGCACCGCGCGGCCCGGAAACTGCATCCATGCCAGCGCATAGGCCGCGAAGGCCGCGATCAGGATCGGGATCACCGTCGCGGGGATCGTCACCGTCATCGTGTTCATGAAGGCCCGCCCCAGCCCGCCCGCCGTCATCACGCGGGCATAGTTGTCGGTGGTGAAGCTGGGAGGCGATTTCGTGGTGGTGAAGATCCGTTCGCCGCGGCGCATCTCAAAAGGTTGGGCCGAGGTCATCAGGTAGCTGCCGTCCTCAGCCACGGTCAGATTGACGCCGGGGTCGATCTCGACCGTGTCGCCCGGTGCGTTGGCATCGGGGGCGCGGGCGTTGGTGCCCCAGGACACCAGCTCCTGCGTGCCTTCCAGCGCACTGCCCTCGATCACGTACAGCCCGTCGCGCTGGATCTGGTCGTCGGTCGTGCCAGACCGCACGAAGCCGGTCTGCACCGAGCCCGAGAACGACTGCCACCACCCCGAGGTCGCGATCTGGTCGCGGTCGCGGAACGAGGATACGAACAGCCCCAAGGTCGGGATCGTCCACAACAGCACCAGCAGGAAGGCGGCAAGATTGACCGCCCATGCCAATGATGATTTCTGTCCGGCCATGCCTTCCATCAGCGTGCCTCCTTGCGCGCGTTCCAGATGTTCCAGACCATGATCGGCGTGACCAGGATCATCAGCACGATGGCGATGGCCGATCCGCGACCGTAGTCGGGCGTGCCGCGGAACATCCAGTCGTACATCAGGTTGGCCAGCACCTGCGTGCCCCATTGGCCGTTGGTCATGACGAAGACGATGTCGAAGACCTTCAGCACGACGATGGTGATGGTGGTCCAGACGACGGCGATGGTGCCCATGATCTGCGGCACCTTGATCTTGAAGAAGACCTGCAGGGGGGATGCGCCGTCCAGGACGGCCGCCTCGATGGTTTCCTCGGGGATGCCGCGCAGGGCGGCGGACAGGATCACCATGGCGAAGCCGGTCTGGATCCAGACCAGCACCATCATCAGGAAGAAGTTGTTCCAGCCGGGCAATGTCAGCCAGATCTGCGGCTCGCCCCCGAATTGGGTCACGATCCAGTTCAACAGGCCGATCTGCGTTTCCCCGGATGCGCGGTATTCATAGATGAACTTCCAGATGACGCCCGCGCCGACAAAGCTGATGGCCATGGGCATGAAGATCAGCGACTTGCCGATGTTGCCCCATTTGATCCGGTCGGTCAGCTGCGCGGCCAGCAGGCCGAACAGCGTCGACAGCGCCGGCACGACCAGCAGCCACAGCATGTTGTTCAGCATCGATTCGCGGAACTTGTCGTCGCCCACCAGCCAGACATAGTTGTCCACGCCCACAAATTGCGATCCGTCCGAGTTGAACAGCGACCGCCACAGGCTGTCGAAGACCGGATAGACCAGGTACATCCCCAGGAACAGGATGGCGGGGCCCAGGAACAGCCACGGCCTGATCTGACCGGCGCGGCGGATGTTGTCGCCCGCATTCTCGCCCTTGGCGGGATAGATCCGGTCCAGCAGCCAGTTCGACCCCCAGAACCACGCCACGCATCCGAACACCCCGATGGCGATCGTGCTGACGGCCAACCACAGCAGTTCCATGTCCTACCCCCTTGGTCGCGAAAGGCGCGGCAGATTCACCTGCCGCGCCGGTTTGTCATGTCCGTGATCAGTTCAGCGACGCCCAGGTGTCCTGGATGCGGTCCGCGACCTCTTGCGCCGAGGCCCCGCCCACGAAGTCGATCATCCCGGTCCAGAAAGCGCCTGCACCGATGGCACCCGGCATCAGGTCCGACCCGTCGAAGCGGAAGACCGTGGCGTCCAACAGGATCTGACCCATGCGCTTGAGCGTATCGTCGCCATAGGCATCAGGGTTCGCGCCGGTATAGGGCGTCAGGAAGCCCTTCTGCGCCATCCAGATCTCATGCGCGGCGGGGGTCTTCAGGAAGTCGACGAAGGCCATGGCGGCGGGGTTGTCCGACAGCACGGCGAACATCGTGCCGCCACCCAGGACCGGCTGGCCCAGATCACCCGAGGCGGGCGCGGGCATGTAGAAGAAGTCCGCATCCTCGCCCACGATGGTGCCTTCGGGGAAGAAGGTCGGGATGAAGCTGGCCTGACGATGCAGGTAGCAGGCGGGCGGGCTGTCGAACAGACCCGCCGGGCTTTCGCGGAAATCGGTCGAGCTGACGGCACCCACGCCACCCGCGACATAGTCGGGATTCTTGGCGAACCAGCCGAACTCCTCGATGGCCGCCACGACCTTGGGGTCGTTGAAGGGCATCTGGTTGGTGGTCCAAGCGTCGTAATCCTCGGGGGATGCGGTGCGCAGCATCAGATCCTCGACCCAATCGGTCGCGGGCCAGCCGGTCGCGCCACCCGAACCCAAGCCGATGCACCAGGGCGTCTCGCCTTCCTCGGCGATCTGTTCGGTCAGGGCCTTCAGGTCTTCATAGGTCTCGGGGATCTCGTATCCGGCATCCTCGAAGTTCTCGGGGACATACCAGACCAGCGATTTCACGTCGGCCTTGTAGGGGAAGGCGAAGAGCTGTTCGCTGCCATCCTGCCCGGCATAGGTGCCAAGCGCCGCCCAGCTGTCACCGGCAGCGTAATTGTCTTTCAGCCATTGCGCCGTTTCCTCGCCCAAGGGCTGCAGAAAGCCCTTGGCTGCCAGGTCCGAGGCAAGGCCCGGCTGCGGGAAGACCGCCATGTCGGGCGGGGACCCCGCCTCGCTGTCGATGACGATCTGCTGTTCGAAGCTGTCCGAGCCGGAATAATTCGCCCGCGCGCCCGTCGCCTCGTTGAAATATTCGATGACCGACTGGAACAGCTCCTGGTCGCCCCCAAGCCAGGGCCCCAAAATGTTGAAGCTTTCGCCTTCCAGATCGGGATGGGCAGCCTTGAATTCGTCCAGGCTGGCCCAGTTGATGCGGTCGTCGCTGCCCGGTTCGATCACCAGTTCAGCCTGCGCGATGCCGGCACCCAATGCGATGATGGCGGCGGTTGTCATCAATGTCGTCTTCAAGTCGTCCTCCCTGAACGCTGCGGACCCTGCCCGGGCCCCTTTGCCGTAAACATTCGACAGTTTCAACGATGCTGTCAAACGCTTCTCATTCCCATTCAAGTTCCTTGTAGGCGGCGGTGGCGTCGCGTGCGACCGTCATGTCGAAGGAGTTCCATGATGGAGCGAATGTTTCCAAGTCTTTGGCGATAAGCGGCACCGCCTCGGACATGGGAATCCCTTCGGCGATCCGGGCACGGGTGGCCTCTGCAAGCGCTTTCAAAAAATCTTGTTGGGGCCGGTGCGCCAGCGCCCAGTCCGCGGTCGGTTCGCCATGTCCCGGCACGATCAGGCGTGCCTGGCCCGCCGGTTCACCCTGCAACCATGAGAGCCATCCCGAAAGCGATCCGTCAACCACCGGCGTCAGGTCGCGGAAAACCAGATCGCCGGTGAAGAAGGTCCCCGTGGCGACATCCAGCGCCGTCAGGTCGTTGTCGGTATGCGCCGAGGGCCAGGCCCGCAGATCCACCCGTCGGTCGCCAAGGTCGATGCTGTCCGCATCGGTGACGCCCAGATCGGGCAGCGCAACCGCGGTTGCAATCCATTCGGCAGGCGGGAACAGGCGCTGGAGGTTTTCCAGATAGGTTCCGGCACGATATTGCAGCGCGTTCGCCATGGCGTGATGGGCGACGATGGTGGCCCCGGCCTCGGCCATCACCTGGGCGCCAAGCACGTGGTCGGGGTGCATATGGGTCAGGACAAGGTGGCTGATCGGCTTGTCGGTCATCCGTCGGATTGCGACATACATCGCCTGCCCCTGCGCCCGCGATACGCCCGCATCGATGACGGCGACGCTGTCCCGACCTTCGATCACGCCAAGGTTGGCAATGCGGCCATCGGGCGATTGTTCCATCTGGACGGGATCGCCCTGAAAGACATGGACGCCCGGGGCCAGTTCGGTCAGGGGCGCGGCGGCCAGATCGGCATTGTCGACGCATCGCGGCCCCTCGCCGCGCAGCTGCGGGCGGTCCTGAAGCCAGTCATCCGCGATTCGCCGCGCCTGCGACATGCAGGACTGCTGCGTCGCGGCATCGCCGGCGGGCAGCAGGACAGGCGCGCATTCCAAAGGTGCCACGGACAGGCAGACGTTCACGATCAGATGAAACATGGCGAAAAAACCCAGTAATTTCGCGATCCGCCCGCTTCGGACCTATCCTTAAGACTTTTGTCGGGTTGATTCATCCTGCCCCTGATCTACATTTGAATCCAGTCGCCTTCGATGTGGCGGTCCCTGACATGAAGGAGGATATTCATATGGCCTGGAAGAAACCGACGCTGACGGAAATCGCCTGCGGCATGGAAATCAACATGTATGCACCGGCCGAGGACGAACCCGTCCTGTTCTAAGCCTTGCCAAGCTGGCAAGGTGACGGCCCCGTCCGATTCCGTCGGACGGGGCCTTTTTCATCAAGCGGGGTCTGATGCGGATCATCATCTTGGGGGCGGCGGCCGGTGGCGGATTGCCCCAGTGGAATTGCGGATGCGACAATTGCAATGCGGCGCGGGCGGGAAGGATCCCCTCGCTGACCCAAAGCTCGGTCGCGGTCAGCGCGAACGGGCGGGACTGGGCGATCCTGAACGCCTCGCCCGACATCCGCGTGCAGCTGGCGGCGACCCCTGCGCTGTGGCCGACCGGCCCGCGCGATATGCCGCTGCGGTCGGTTCTGGTCACGAACGGCGATATCGACCATGTGGCAGGGCTGCTGACGCTGCGCGAAAGTCAGCCCTATGACCTGTTCGCGACGCAGGCGATCCATGATGCCTTGGCCGCGAACCCGATGATCGGCGCCCTGCGTGCCGATCTGGTGCCGCGCCGGACCGTGGCGCTGGACCAGACCATCGATTTGGCGCCCGGCCTGACCGCGACGCTGTTTGCCGTGCCGGGCAAGGTGCCGCTCTATCAGGAACAGGGCGAGGTTCAGACCGGCCTGATGGGTGAAACCACCGTCGGTGTCGAGCTAAAGGCGGGGGACAAGCGGGCCTTCTATATCCCCGGCTGTGCCGACATGCCCGACTGGCTGAAGGCCCGGATCGAGGGCGCCGATGCGCTGCTGTTCGACGGCACCCTGTGGGAGGATGACGAGATGATCCGTATGGGTCTGGGCGTCAAGACCGGTCGCCGGATGGGCCATATGGCCGTCACCGACACGATGCCTGCGCTGGATGGCGTGACCATCGGGCAGCGGGTCTTCGTGCATATGAACAACTCGAACCCGCTGACCGATCCGGACAGCGCGCAGACGGCGCAGGCCCGCGCGCAGGGATGGCAGGTCGGCCGCGACGGAATGGAGATCGTGCCGTGAAGGACATTCAGGACCAACCGCAATCGCGCGAAGACTTCGAAGCCCGGCTGCGCGCCATCGGGGCCGAAAGATACCACGACCGCCACCCCTTCCACGCCCGCCTGCATGGGGGCGACTGCACCCCGGACGAGGTTCGGGCCTGGGTCATCAACCGCTGGATGTATCAGTCGCGCATTCCCATGAAGGACGCCGCCTTCATGAGCCGTGTCGAGGATCCGGACCTGCGCCGCGCCTGGCGCAAGCGGATCGAGGATCACGACGGCGGCACCACCGAGGGCGGCGGCATCCGGCGCTGGCTGGCCTTGGCGCAGGCTGTGGGTCTTGACCCGGATTATGTGGCATCGGGTGTGGGCATCATGCCCGCGACGCGCTTTGCAGTGGACGCCTATGTCCGCTTCGTGCGTGACATGCCGCTGCTGGATGCCGTCGCCGCCAGCCTGACCGAGCTTTTCGCCCCCAAGATCCACGCCCAACGCATCGAGGGACTGCTGGCCCATTACGATTTCGCCGATGACAGCAGCCTGTCCTATTTCCGCAAGCGCCTGACCGAGGCACCGGACGATGTAGCCTTCGGACTGGATTATGTGCTGACCCATGCCGACACCCGCGAAAAGCAGGATGCGGCGGCGGCAGCGCTGGTCTTCAAGACCGATGTGCTCTGGGCGCAGCTGGACGCGCTGTGGAACGGCTATGTCATGGGCAACACGCCGCCGGGTGCGTGGCAACCGGGCGAAGGGATGCTGTCATGACCCCGCTGATCACCCCGCAGGACATTCCCTATCTGCCGCGCGGCGTCCGCCTGCAGGACGACCGCATCCGCGGCATTCGCGTGCTGCAGGCCCCTGAACGTGCCATGCAGCTTGACCAGATCGGCGATGCCATCCTGGCCGAGCTGGACGGCGCGCGCAGCCTGGACCAGATCACCCGCGACCTTGCCGCCCGCTATGACGCCCCCGTCGAGGAGATCGCCGGCGACGTGCGCGATTTCCTGACCGGGCTGATCGAAAGGCGCATGGTCTTCCTGCGGGACATCACATGAAGGATCTGCCCGCACAGCCACGCGACCTTGACGGCAACACGGTCACGCCCGGCCTGCCCATGGCCATGCTGGCCGAGATCACGCATCGCTGCCCGCTGGCCTGCCCCTATTGCTCGAACCCGGTCGAGCTGATCCGCGCCAAGTCGGAAATCTGCGCCGATGACTGGGGCCGCGTGTTCCGCCAAGCGGCCGAGATGGGCGTGCTGCAGGTCCATATCTCGGGCGGGGAACCGGGGGCGCGGCGCGATCTGGCTCAGATCGTGGCGCATGCGCGCGCCGCGGGGCTATATGTGAACCTGATCACCTCCGGCATCGGCATCACCCGGGACCGACTGCTGGAACTGGATGCGGCGGGGGTCGATCACGTCCAGCTGTCGCTGCAGGGCATCCGCCCCGACATGGCCGACCGCATCAGTGGCCATACGGGGTCCTGGGACAAGAAGATGGGCTTTGCCGATTGGGTGACCGAGATCGGCTTTCCGCTGACCATCAACGCCGTCGTCCACCGCCAGAACATGGACCGCCTGCCCGACATGCTGGAACTGGCCGAACGCCTCGGCGCCCGCCGGATCGAGGTGGCGACCGTCCAGTTCCACGGTTGGGCCGATCTGAACCGCAAGGCCCTGATGCCGACCCGCGAACAGGCCGCCATGGCCCGCAAGATCGTCAACGAGGGTCGTGACCGTTTGCGCGGGCGGATGGTCATCGACTACGTTCCCGCCGATCACCACTCGGTCTATCCCAAGGCCTGCATGGGGGGCTGGGGCTCGCTTGGGCTGAACGTCGGACCGGATGGCACGGTGCTGCCCTGCCACGCCGCGCAGTCGATCACATGGATGCAGTTCGAGAACGTGCAGGACCGCAGCCTGTCCGACATCTGGCACCTGTCCGACAGCTTCAACGCCTTCCGTGGCACGGAATGGATGCCCGAGCCCTGCGCCAGCTGCGAACGGAAAACCGTGGATTTCGGCGGCTGTCGGTGTCAGGCTATGGCCTTGGCAGGTGACGCAAGGGCAACCGACCCGGTCTGTTCCAAGTCACCGCTTCATGCGCAGATCGTCGCGCGGGCCGAGGAGGATGCGGCCGCCGACACGACGGAATTCGTCTATCGGCGCATGTCAAAGGGAGGATAGGAGATGAAGCCATGGCTGATCGTCGCGGCGCTTGCGCTGGCCACGCCTGTCTGGGCACAGGGCACGCCGCCGGACAACCCGATGCAACCCTCGCCCACATGGGAGGATATTCGCGAATCCGTGGTGGGGTTGACGGCAGAACCGCCCATCGACGCCGCCGTGCTGGACCTGACCGCGCCGCATCGCGCCAATGATCCAGCCATCGTGCCGGTGCATCTGCTGCAACCGCATGACGCGCCCCCGCTGACCGCCGCCATGGTGGTGGTCGATGAAAACCCCGCCCCCGTCGCCGCGGAATACACCTTCGGCGAGGCGCTGATGCCGCTGGATTTCGAAATCCGGGTCCGCGTCGACCGCTATTCCGACGTGCGCGCCATCGCGACCACGGCGGATGGCGGTCAGGTGATGGCAGGCCGCTTCGTCAAGGCTGCGGGCGGCTGTTCGGCCCCGGCGGGCAAGAACATGGCCGAAGTGACGCGCACCATGGGCCAGATGCGCTGGCGTGCGGCATCCGAAGACGGTCGCGACATCGGCACGTTGATGATTCGCCACCCCAACTTCTCGGGGCTGCAGCGCGACCAATACACGCTGCTGAACATTCCCGCGCATTTCATCGACAAGCTGGAAGTGCGTCAAGGCGACCAGATGCTGTTCACCATGTCGGCAGGCATTTCAGTCGCCGAGGATCCGGTCTTCCGCTTTGCCTATCAGGCCAATGGCCAGCCCATCCACGTCCACGTCGAGGACACCGAAGGCAATATCTGGGACGAAACCTTCCAGCCTGTCAGCGGCTAAGACCAAAGCACCAATCGCGCTTATTGCGACTTAGGTCGCGCCATGACGCTTGCTTTACGGGCAGCCCGACCTAAACTGACCTTTCGGATAGCGCCTCGAGGAGGGGGTGCCGCCGAAAACCAGGGAGGAATGCCATGACCGCAGCCGCCATTCAGGCGCGCCCTGCGACGTCAGCGCGACCCACCGCCGATCAGGTCCGCGAAATCCTGATCGTCGATGATCATCCGCTGATGTGCGACGCGCTGGCGCTGACACTGAAGATCAGCTTCGGCCTGAAGAACGTCCGCACGGCCCGCAGCCTGTCTGCCGCCGTCGAACAGATCCGGGTGCAGGGCGCGCCCGATGCCGTGATCCTTGACCTGAACCTGCCCGACGCGCGCGGTGCCGAAGGGATCGTCACCCTGCGCCGCCAGCTGCCCGACGTGCCGATCACCATGATCTCGGCCGATCTGGAAGGGGCGATGATCTCCGCCGCGATGGCCGCGGGGGCCCAGGGCTACATCAGCAAATCCCTGTCGCGCGAGGCGCTGGTCGACAGCCTGCGCCGCATGTGGGAGGGCGAACATGTCACCCCCGAGGGCTATTGCCCCGAAGAGGATGGCGCCGAGGATCAGGCGCGCGCCGAACTGGCCCGGCGCTTTGCATCCCTGACGCCGCAGCAGATGAACATCCTGCGGCTGATCTGCAAGGGCAAGGCCAACAAGGAAATCAGCTATGATCTCTCCATCGCCGAGGCGACGGTGAAGACCCATATCACCGCCATCATGTCAAAGATCAACGCCCGTCGGCGGACGCAGGCGGTGCTGCTGGCAAACTCGATCCGGTTGTTCGAGGCCGGCTGATGCATACCGACCCGGCGGCGAAGGAGGGCGCATCCGGGCCGGTCGCCGTGCAGGCCGACCGCGGCGGGGCCGATCTGTTCCCGACCCTGCTGGACGGTCTGCGCGGCATCAACCCCGCGCTGGTGCTGCTGTTCGGCGCCCAAGGCCGGCAACTGGCCGAACTGGACGCAGGCCTGCGCGACCACCTGCCACCAGGCTGCGTCATCGTGGGGTGTTCCTCGGCCGGTGAAATCGGACCGCAGGGCTATGCCAGCGACAGCGTCGTGGCCATCGGCTTTCCCGCAAGGCAGTTCCGCGCACAGGCGATGGTCCTGACGGACATCCCGGCACTGCCTGTGTCGGACTGGATGGCGGGGCTGCGCCACCTGCATCGCGCATTCCGCCCCGACCCTGCGCGCAACCTCTTCGGGCTGCTGCTGGTTGATGGGCTGGCGGGCCAGGAGGACGCATTGGTCGCGACGCTGGATGCGGCACTGCCATCGCTGCCGGTGATCGGCGGCTCGGCGGGCGACGGCCTGGACTTTGAACGGACGTCGCTACTGGCGGAATCGCGGGTGATGTCGAATGTCGCGGTCTTCATCATGGTCGAGACAGATCTGGACATCTCGGAGGTGACATTCGCGCATTTCAGCCCCACCCCGATCCGCGCGGTCGTCACCGCGGCCATTCCCGAAAAACGCCGCATCCTCGAATTGAATGCCGAACCCGCGGCGCTGGAATACGCACGGCTGACGGGCCTGAACCCCGATGCGTTGACACCGACGGAATTCGCCCGACACCCGCTGCTGCTGCGCATGGGCCATCGTCACCATGTCCGCGCCATCAGCGCCACGACCGATGACGACGGGCTGTCGCTGCTGTCGGCTATCGATATCGGCACCGTCCTGACCCTTGGCCGGGCCGAGGACATGACTCAAGGCTTCAGCGACGCGCTGGATGCCCTGCCCCGCCCGCCGCTGATGGTCTTGGCCTTTGACTGCATCCTGCGGCGGCTGGCACTGGAACGCGCCGGTCTGACCGACCGAATGTCCGAGATGTATCGCAGGTATCGCATTGCGGGCTTCAATACCTATGGCGAACAGCATTGCGGCATGCATGTGAACCAGACCTTCGTGGGCATGGCCTTCATGGCGCCCGAAATCGGAACCGATGATGCTGCGTGACGACGATTCCTCTGCCCGACAGATCCAGAAGCTGGATCGCATCAATGCCGTCCTGATCGACCGCATCGACCGGCTGGAGGAATCGCGCGGCTCGGCCTGGTCGATGTTCCAGGCCGCCGTCGCGTTGGAGCAGGAGGTTCTGGCCCGCACCCGCGATCTGGAACGCGCCATGACCGATCTGTCGCAACGCAACCGCGAACTGGCCGTGGCCCGCGCCTCGGCCGAAGAGGCGAACCGCTCGAAGACCCGTTTTTTGCGCGCCGCCAGCCATGACCTGTTGCAACCCCTGTCGGCGGCACGGTTGTTCCTTTCGGCGCTGGCCGACACGCCGATGGATGATCACCAGACCGAACTGACCGACAGGCTGGGCAGCGCCTTCGAATCCGTGGAACAGTTGATGCATGCGGTCTTGGACATCTCGCGCCTGGACAGCCAGCGGATCGAGTTCAACCGCCAGCCCGTCCCCTTGGGCGATCTGTTCCGCAGGCTGGCCGCCGAATTCGCGCCGATGGCCGAGGGCAAGGGCTTGCGGCTCGGGTTCCGCCCGACCGATCTGGTGGTGGAAAGCGACCCGGTATTCTTGCGGCGCATTGCACAAAATCTTGTCTCGAACGCGATCAAGTATACAAACAAGGGTGGCGTGATCGTCGGCGCACGGCGGCGTGGCGGCATGTGCTGGCTGACCATTCATGACACCGGCATCGGCATCCCCGCTGTTGATCGCAACCGCATCTTCGACGAATTCCAGCGGTTGACCCATGATCAGGCGACGCCCGGCATGGGGCTGGGCCTGTCGATCGTGCGCCGCGCCTGTGCCAAGCTGGGCCATCCGATCAGCTTCAATTCCGAGGCGATGCGGGGCACGACCTTCCGCGTCGGCCTGCCGCTGGTCGATGCCCGCGAAGCGCGCCCCGATACCCCGACCGATGCCGCCATGCTGGCCCTGCGCGGGCGCGTGGCACTGGTCGTGGAAAACGATCCGGACATGCGGCGTGGCTATCAGATGATCCTGCAGGACCGGCTTGGCATGGTCCCCCGCATCGCGGGCGACACGGCCGAGGCGCTGGCCACCATGGGCGACGAGCCCCCCGACGTGATCCTGGCCGACTACCACCTGGAAAACGGCGAAACCGGGGTGGCCGCCATCGAGGCGCTGCGGGCGGCATCCGACCGCCCCGTGCCCGCCGTGATGATCACCGCCCACCGCGACGCGATGATCGCGCGGATCTGCGCAGCCATGGGGGTCCACCTGCTGGAAAAGCCCGTCCGCCCCAATGAGCTGGCCGAGATGCTGGGCCGCCTGCTGGCCTAAGACCAAGGGTGGACGGCACCCCCGGCAGGGCTTGCGATCCCCGCCCGCTGCCCCATCATGGCCCAACGTTTGGGAGGACGAGACATGATCACACGCGCCATAGCCATTGCCCTTTGGGCGGCCCTTGCATCACCCAATGCGGGCCTTGCCGCCGAGGCGGGCGATGCGGTCTTTTCCGAACGCGGGCCATGGGATCTGGGGCAGGAAACGCTGGAATGGCAGCTGACCGTCGAAGGTCCCGCCGCCGAAGGCTTTCGCCCCACCGCCGATGGCCGCCTGACGATGACGCAGGTCATCGACCCTTCGGACGATCAGCCGGTGCTGCAGCTGGAACAGCAGGGCGGGGCGATGGACCGCAAGATCGGGCCGTTTCCCATCTCGGCGGGCGATCCGGTGCTGACCTATTTCCTGGAACAGACGGTGCGCGACATGGCGACCCTGACCGGCGGCAGCCCGCATTACATCCGCAACCGCATGAAGGACGCCATCTTCCGCGGCGGCGAGATCGCCGATCAGGACGGCCGGAAGGTCGCCACCTTCCGGCCCTTCGCGCAGGATCAGAACGCCGCGCGGATGAAGGGGTTCGAGACGCTGACGCTGACCTTCGTGATGGACGACCCGAAGGCCCCGATCCGCGAATTGCGGGCGGCGACCGATCAAGCGCCTGGCTATCGCAATACGCTGGTGTTGCAATGAAGCGCATGGCCGCGGGGTGTTGCATCGCGCTGCTGACTTCTCCGGCGGCGGGGCAATCGGTGAACGATTATCCGACGAACGCGCGGGTTGAATATGTCACCACCTGCATGGCGACGAACGGCGGCACGCGCGAGATGCTGGACCGCTGTTCCTGCGCCATCGACCGCATCGCCGAGATCCTGCCCTATGACGGCTATGTCGGGGCGGAAACCATCCTGCGCATGCAGCAGACCAGCGGCGAGCGGTCCTCGATGTTCAAGGGCATGGCCCAGATGAACGAGACCGTCGCCACCCTGCGCCGCGCCGAGGCCGAGGCCGAGATCATCTGCTTCTAGCCCAGACCCATCCCGATACCGGCACCCGCTGCCAGCGCCAGAACCGCAACCAGCCACAAGGGCACGGCGGGCTTGGGCTGGACCACGGTCAGCCGGGCTTCCTCGGGGTGGGCGCGTTCCCACAGCGCCTGTTCGACGATGCGCGGCAGCAGCGGGCCATAGCGGCCGATGGTCTGGGCGACTTCCGACAGGTCATGCAGCGCCGCCTTGGGGCCGATGCTGCCCTTGATGTAATCCGAGACCACCGGCTTGGCCGCGTCCCAGATGTTCAGCTGCGGGTCCAGCGAACGGGCGACGCCTTCGACCACGACCATGGTGCGCTGTAGCAGGATCAGTTCGGTCCGCGTGGGCATGCCGAAGCGCTCGGTCACCTCGAACAGATAGGACAGCAGGTTCGCCATGCTGATGCGGCTGGCATCGGCGCCGAAGATCGGCTCGCCCACGGCGCGCAGGGCGCGGGCAAAGGCGGCCTCGTCCTGGTCGCGGGGGACATAGCCCGCCTCGAAATGGACGCGGGCGACCATGCGGTAATCGCGCTGGATGAAGCCATAGATGATCTGGGCATAGACCCGACGGGTGTATTCGTCGATCTCGCCCATGATGCCGAAGTCATAGGCGATGATATCGCCATTGGCCGCGACCTTCAGGTTACCGTGGTGCATGTCTGCGTGGAAGAAGCCGTCGCGCAGGGCGTGGGACAGGAACAGCTGCATCACGCGCCGGGCAAGGTCGGTCGTGTCATGTCCCGCCGCGATCAGCGCCTGCGGATCGCCCATCGGAAGCCCCTCGGCCCAATCGGCGGTCAGCACGCTGCGCGAGGACCAGGCCCAATGCGGCATGGGGATCTGGAAGCCCGCGTCCTGCGCGGTATTTTCGGCAAATTCCGATGCGGCGGCGGCCTCCAGACGCAGGTCCTGTTCGCCCATCACGGTATGTTCGAAATGGTTGACCACGTCGCGGGGGCGCAGGCGGCGCGTGCCCGGCGACAGGATCTCGATGATGCGGGCGCCGAAGTGGAAGGCGTCGATGTCGCGCTTGAAGGCGGCCCCGATGTTGGGGCGGACGACCTTGACCGCGACCTCTTGGCCGGTGTCGCGCAGGCGGGCGCGATGGACCTGCGCGATCGACGCCGCCGCCACGGGTTCCGAGAACTCCGAAAAGATCTGATCCACGGGCTTGCGCAGCTCCGCCGCGATGGCCTCTTTCGCGATCTCGGTCGGGAAGGGCGGCAGGCGGTCCTGCAGCATCCGCAGCTGGCCCGCCAGTTCCGGCCCCACCACGTCGGCGCGGGTCGAAAGGATCTGCCCGAACTTGATATAGGCCGGCCCCAAGGCGGTGATCGCCCGGGTGATCGGCGGCAGGTTCGGATCGCCCTTGTAGCCGAGCCAGCGGAACGGCCAGCCCAGCACCCTTGCGGCGACGCGCAGCCGGACGGGGGCTTCGACCGCGTCGAGCACGGCCTCCATCGCGCCGGTGCGCTCGAAGGTGGCGCCCGTGCGGATCAGGCGCAGGATGTTGTGGGGGCCGCGCATGGGGTTACAACTTCCAGCCGGAATGCAGGGCAGCGATGCCCATGGAAAGGTTGCGGTATTGCACCCGCCCGAAGCCCGCGTCGCGGATCATCTGGGCGAAGGTTTCCTGATCGGGGAAGCGCCGGATCGATTCGACCAGATATTGATAGCTGTCACGATCGCCCGTCACCGCCTTGCCCATCGCCGGGATGACGTTGAAGCTGTAACGGTCATAGGCCCATTGCATCGCCGGCACCGGGATCTGGCTGAATTCCAGCACCATCAGGCGACCGCCGGGCTTCAGCACGCGATACGCCTCGGCCAAGGCATCTGGGATGCGGGTCACGTTGCGGATGCCGAAACTGATCGTATAGCGGTCGAAGGTGCCGTCCGCGAAGGGCAGCGCCATGGCATCGCCCGTGACCCAGGACAGGCGGTCGGCCTTGTCCACGGCATCTGCACGCTTGCGCCCCTCGACCAGCATGGATTCGGTCATGTCGCAGACCGTCACCCGCCCCCCCGGCGCGCGGTCCAGAAAGCGGAAGGCCACGTCGCCCGTGCCGCCCGCCACGTCCAGCAGGTGCTGGCCGTCGCGCGGTGCCAGCCAATCCATCAAGGATGTCTTCCAGATGCGGTGGATGCCCACGCTCATCAGATCGTTCATCACGTCGTATTTCGACGCGACGCTGGAAAACACCTCGTGGACCATTCCGGCCTTGGCGTTTTCGTCCACGGTCTGGAAACCGAAATGTGTCGTCTTTGAATCCGTCATCACGCTTGCCGTTTACCTGTTCCATCGCCAGATAAGTCCGGCCAGCCGCTGGCACAATGACCGCGATGCGCCACGGGTGCAATGCGACGAAAGGAACCTGCGTGCCCGAACTGCCCGAAGTCGAGACCGTCCGCCGTGGCCTGCTGCCCCATCTGGAGGGTGCCCGCATCGCCCGCGCCGAGGTCCGCCGCCCCGATCTGCGCTGGCCGATGCCGCCCGACCTGGTGCAGGTGATGACCGGCGCCACCGTGACCGCATTGCGGCGTCGGTCGAAATACCTGCTGGCCGATCTGGACCGCGGCGGCAGCGTGCTGTGGCATCTGGGCATGTCGGGCCGGATGCTGGTCGAAGGGGCGGGCTTGGCCGGTTTCCACCGCGATCCGGGCATCATCGCGCGCCACGATCACGTCGTGCTGACCACGGATGCAGGCACCACCATCACCTTCAACGACGCGCGCCGCTTCGGCATGGTCGATCTGATCCGCGAGGGGGAATCGCACCCCCTGCTGGACCACCTGGGGCCGGAACCCTTCGATCCGCTCTTCACCCCCGAATACCTTGCTGCGCGTCTGGCGGGCCGTCGCCTGCCGATCAAGCAGGCGCTGCTGGATCAGCGCATCGTGGCGGGCCTGGGCAACATCTATGTCAGCGAATCCCTGTGGCGGGCGGGGATCGATCCGCGCCGCGCCTCGGGGCGGATCGGGGCGGCGCGGCTGGCGGCGCTGGTCGGTCATATCCGCGACGTCCTGTCGGATGCCATCGCGGCGGGCGGTTCGTCCCTGCGCGACCACCGTCAGGCCAGCGGCGAGCTGGGCTATTTCCAGCACAGCTTCCGCACCTATGACCGCGAAGGCCAGCCCTGTCTGCGGGACGGATGCGCGGGCACCATCCGCCGGATCGTGCAGTCGGGGCGGTCCAGTTTCTATTGCCCGGCCTGCCAGCGCTGAACGCTTGGATTTCCGGCGGGCAAGCTGATAGGACTTGTGCCAATGCAAATTGGCAACGAGGTCCAAGCCCATGGCTTTTGAAACCATCATCGTGGAGATCGAGGACGAGGTCGCCCTGATCCGGCTGAACCGTCCCGAGGCGCTGAACGCGCTGAATGCCACGCTTCTGGACGAGCTGTCTTCCGCCTTGGCCGAGGCCGACCGCAACGACAAGGTGCGCTGCATCGTCCTGACCGGCAGCGAGAAGGCTTTCGCCGCAGGCGCCGACATCAAGGAAATGTCAACGAAATCCTTCGTCGAGGTCTATGAACAGGACCTCTTCGGCGCCCAGATCGAAAAGATCACCCGCGTGCGCAAGCCGATCATCGCCGCCGTCAGCGGCTATGCCCTGGGCGGCGGCTGCGAGCTGGCCATGGTCTGCGACTTCATCATCTGCGCCGAAAACGCCAAGTTCGGCCAGCCCGAGATCAACCTGGGCGTCTGCGCGGGCATCGGCGGCACGCAGCGCCTGACGCGATTCGTCGGCAAGTCCAAGGCCATGGACATGAACCTGACCGGCCGCTTCATGGATGCCGCCGAGGCCGAGCGTTCGGGGCTGGTCAGCCGCGTGGTGCCCACCCCCAAGCTGATTCCCGAGGCCCTGACTGCCGCCCGCAAGATCGCCGAGAAATCCCAGGTCGCGGTCAAGACGGTCAAGGAATCGGTCAACCGCGCCTATGAGACCACCCTGGCCGAGGGTCTGCTGTTCGAACGCCGCGCCTTCCATGCGCTGTTTGCGACCGAGGATCAGAAGGAAGGCATGGCCGCCTTCCTGGAAAAACGCGAAGCCCAGTTCCGCGACCGCTGAAAAGGGTTTTCTTTTTCCGCCCCATGTCCTATAGGCCCACCCTTACATGCGTGTGGGCCCGCTTAGGCAAGAATCATGACCGTACCTTCCGGGGTGCGGCGCCATGGGGCTTTTGCGCAATCGAAATGCAACCGACCCGTTAGGATTCAGACCCATGGCCAATACGCCCCAGTCGAAGAAACGCGCACGCCAGACCGAGCGTCGCACCGACATCAACAAAGCCCGCCGTTCGCGCATCCGCACCTACCTGCGCAAGGTCGAGGAAGCCATCGCCAGCGGCAACGTCGACGCCGCCCGCGAAGCCCTCAAGAACGCCCAGCCCGAACTGATGCGCGGCGTCACCAAGGGCATCGTGCACAAGAATACTGCATCGCGGAAAGTGTCCCGCTTGGCAGCCCGCGTGAAGGCGCTGCAGACGGCCTGATGCCCCGCCCTTCGGGGCCGCGGATTATCCAGACATATGGCCATCATAGGCCCATGAAACGACCGATCGGGTGCAAGCTTCGCTTTGCGCCCGATCTGCATTTCTGCACCTGCATAATGTAATAAAATCCTTTGATATCAAGGCTGTCAGTTTTTTTGCCTTTGGAGTCAAAGGGCTCGCAGATTCGATTTCACCAAGATGCTGTCAAGCGCATAGTTCGGTTGCAGCCCTCGTCGCGCTGAGGCTAATTTCCTCCTTGCGATTCACGTCGCTTGGGGGACGGGTCGAACCTCGGGGCCGGCATATGCCGACCATGAAATCGACCGGGCGACGAGGTCGGGACAACCGTCCTTCTTCTGCTCTCGGGTTTCTGACTGTCGGCTGCCATCGGCTGTCATGGGATCTGTGTCTGTGAACTGGAAAAACGGGCTGGCGCCCTTCTCGCGACCGAAGGTTTCGGACGCAGGGGATGCCTGTTTTTCTGCGTCACGGCCCTGGCTGCGTGAACGTTGTCCCGTCGGATCGCCCGGCGGGATTTGGGGACAGGCACGGGAAACGGAAGATGATGGACAAGATCTGGGGTCAGGCATGCGCCGAACTGGAAAGCAGCGTTGGGCCGAACAACTACAACCACTGGATCAAGCCGCTTCGTCTTGCCTCGATCGAGGAAGGCGCCGCGCGGTTCATCAGCCCAACGCGCTTCATCTCGGATTGGGTGAACCGTCACTTTGCCAAGGAAATCATGGCGGTCCTGAACCGGTCGGGTGAAACGGTCGAGCGGCTGCGCTTCGACGTGGGCAGCGCTGCCGCACGCCCCGCGGCGCAGGCTGCGGCCCCCGCCGATGTTCCCGCCCAGGCCCCCACGGCGCGCGTCGCCCCCCGCGCCGATCTGGGCGCGCCGCTGGACCCGCGTTATACCTTCGGGAATTTCGTCGTCGGCAAGCCGAACGAGCTGGCCCATGCCGCCGCCCGTCGCGTGTCCGAAGGCGGCCCCGTGGGCTTCAATCCGCTGTTCCTCTATGGCGGCGTGGGTCTGGGCAAGACGCACCTGATGCATGCCATCGCGCATGACTATCAGACGCGCCACCCGAACGCGCAGGTGCTGTATCTCTCGGCCGAGCAGTTCATGTATCGCTTCGTGCAGGCGCTGCGCGAAAGCACCATCATGGACTTCAAGGGCATGTTCCGGAACGTGAACATGCTGATGGTCGACGACGTGCAGTTCATCGCCGGCAAGGACAGCACGCAGGAGGAATTCTTCCACACGTTCAACGCGCTGGTCGATCAGGGCAAGCAGATCGTCATCTCCGCCGACCGCGCCCCCGCCGAAATCAAGGGCCTCGAGGAACGCATCAAGTCGCGCCTGTCCTGCGGTTTGATCGTGGACCTGCACCCGACGACCTATGAACTGCGCTTGGGCATCCTGCAGTCCAAGACCGCCGTCTTCCGCGCCCAGCAGCCGGACCTGGAAATTGGTGCGGGCGTGCTGGAGTTCCTGGCGCATCGCATCACCACCAACGTCCGCGTGCTGGAAGGCGCGCTGCAGCGGCTCTTCGCGCATGCCAGCCTTCTGCGCCGCGAGATCACGCTGGAAGTGGCGCAGGAATGCCTGGCCGACATCCTGCGCACCAATGATCGCAAGATCAACATCGACGACATCCAGCGCAAGGTCGCCGAACATTACAACATCCGCCTGGCCGACATGATGGGTCCGAAGCGCGCCCGCAACGTCGCCCGGCCCCGTCAGATCGCGATGTATCTGTCGAAACAGCTGACCAGCCGGTCGCTGCCGGAAATCGGTCGCCGTTTCGGCGGGCGCGATCACACCACCATCATGCACGGCGTCCGCAAGATCGAGGAACTGATCATCGACGACAGCGCCATGTCCGAAGACATCGCCGTCCTCAAGCGGATGCTGGAGGCGTAAGCGCCCACCCCCTCACGTTATTCTTGTGACCGCCCGCGCGGGCGGTTACACATCAGGTCCGACAAACCGGCCGATGCGCCTGAATGACAGGGGAAGCTTATGAAATTCTCGATCGAGCGCGCCGTATTGGTCAAGGCCGTATCGCAGGCCCAATCCGTCGTCGAGCGCCGCAACACCATCCCGATCCTGGCCAACGTGCTGATCGAGGCGACCCCCGAGGGCGTCAGCTTCCGCGCGACCGATCTGGACACCGAGGTGCTGGACCATTCGCCCGCCCAAGTCGAACGCCCCGGATCGACGACCGTCAGCGCCGTGATGCTGAACGAGATCTCGCGCAAGCTGCCCGACGGGGCGCTGGTGCAGATCAGCTCGGACGATGCGACGGGCCGGCTGGCGGTTCAGGCCGGGCGGTCCAGCTTCAGCCTTGCGACCCTGCCGCGCGAGGATTTCCCGGTCATGGCGACTAGTGAATACAGCGCCACCTTCACCGCGCCCGCGAAGGTGCTGCGCCGCCTGTTCGACAAGTCGAAATTCGCCATCTCGACCGAAGAGACGCGCTATTACCTGAACGGCGTCTACATGCATGTCGCCAAGTCCGAGGATGGCCCGGTCCTGCGCTGCGTGGCCACCGACGGCCACCGCCTGGCGCGCATCGACGCCCCCCTGCCCGCGGGTGCAGACGACATGCCCGGCGTCATCGTGCCGCGCAAGACCGTCGGCGAATTGCGCAAGCTGCTGGACGAGGATGAGGACGAGATCTCGGTTTCGGTCAGCGAGACGAAGGTGCGCTTCGCCACCACCACCATCACCCTGACCTCGAAGGTGATCGACGGGACCTTCCCCGACTACAGCCGCGTCATCCCGCAGGGCAACACCCGCAAGCTGGAGGTGGACGCCACCGATTTCGCCCGCGCCGTCGACCGCGTGGCCACCGTCAGCAGCGAACGGTCGCGCGCCGTCAAGCTGTCGCTGGATGCCGACAAGCTGGTCCTCTCGGTCAACGCGCCCGATTCCGGCGCCGCCGAGGAAGAGCTGGTCGTGGCCTATGACGCCGATCCGCTGGAGATCGGCTTCAACGCCAAGTACCTGCAGGAAATCGCCAACCAAGTCGATCGCGACAATGCGGTCTTCCTGTTCAACGGCTCGGGCGATGCGGCCCTGATCCGCGAGGGCAGCGACCTCAGCGCCGTCTATGTCGTCATGCCGATGCGCGTTTGACGTTAAGCCGTCTGTCCTTGGCGCAGTTCCGGTCCTGGCCCCGGCTGGACCTGGAACTGGACGCCCGCCCCGTGGCAATCTTCGGACCGAACGGGTCGGGCAAGACCAACATCCTGGAAGCCGTGTCCATGCTGGCCCCCGGTCGCGGGCTGCGCGGATCGGCTGCGCCCGAACAGGCGCGGCAGGGCAAGGACGCAGGCTGGCGCATTGCCGCCGATCTGGGCGACCACCGGGTCGTCACGCAGGCCCCGCCCGACCAGACCCGCAACGTCGCCTTGGACGACAAGCCCGTCCCGCAAACCGCCCTCGCGCGGCTGGTGCGCGTCATCTGGCTGGTGCCCGCCATGGACCGGCTGTGGACCGAGGCGCCCGAAGGTCGCCGCCGCTTTCTGGACCGCGTGACCCTGTCGCTGATGCCCGATCATGCTGATCTGGCCTTGGCCTATGACAAGGCCATGCGCGAAAGGAACCGCCTGCTGCGTGATCAGGTTTCGGACCCCGGATGGTATCGCGCGCTCGAGGCGCAGATGGCCGAGGCGGGCGCGGCGCTGACCCGCAACCGCCAGGCCGCGCTGGCCGCCATCATGGCCGCGCAGGGGCCATCGGATGCCTTTCCCGCCGCGACCCTGACCCTTCTGCCGGGCGAAGGCCATGCCGATGATGCAGACGCCGACAGCATCGCCGCGCGCATGGCCGCGATGCGCCCGCGCGATCTGGCCGCCGGGCGCAGCCTGACGGGGCCGCATCGCGCCGATCTGGGGGCGACATGGGGGCCGCAGGACATGCCCGCGGCGCTGTCATCCACCGGCGAACAGAAGGCGCTGCTTTTGTCGCTGATCATGGCCAATGCCCGTGCCCTGTCCGACCAGCCGGTTCTGCTGCTGCTGGACGAGGTCGCGGCCCATCTGGACGGCGACCGCCGCGCGGCCCTTTACGACCTGATCCGCGACCTGCCCGCCCAGAGCCTGCTGACCGGCACGGGGCCTGAACTTTTCGCGGATTTCGGCGATGACGCCCGCCACTTGGCGGTCGAAAAACACGGCGGTAGGTCCGAAGTGACGCCCCTTTCGTGACCGGCCCCGCCCCTTTGGCCACGCAAGGGCAGAAAACCCGCCCATGACGGGGAAAAACCCTGTCAAAGCCGTGACTTTGCCACCCCGAAGGGCTATATCGAAGCATAGTGAACAGGAAGCCCGACGCATGACCGACACCGCCTCTCAGCCTGCCGAATACGGCGCCGATTCCATCAAGGTTCTCAAGGGACTGGAGGCCGTGCGCAAACGCCCCGGCATGTATATCGGCGATACGGACGACGGGTCCGGCCTGCACCACATGGTCTATGAGGTCGTGGACAACGGCATCGACGAAGCGTTGGCTGGTCACGCCGACTTCGTCCGCGTCAAGATCCATGCCGACAGCAGCGTCAGCGTGCGCGACAACGGACGCGGCATTCCGGTCGACATGCACCAATCCGAAGGGGTCAGCGCCGCCGAGGTCATCATGACCCAGCTGCATGCGGGCGGCAAGTTCGACCAGAACAGCTACAAGGTCTCGGGCGGCTTGCATGGCGTGGGCGTCTCGGTCGTGAACGCGCTGTCGGACTGGCTGGAGCTGCGCATCTGGCGCAACGGCAAGGAATATTACGTCCGCTTCGCCCATGGCGACACCGTCGAGCCCCTGCGCGAGGTCGGCGACGCCCAGCCCGGCGAAAAGGGGACCGAGGTGCGCTTCCTGGCCTCCTCCAAGGTCAACGACCCCGAGGGCACGTTCAGCAACCTCGAATACTCCTTCAAGACGCTGGAAAACCGCCTGCGCGAACTGGCCTTCCTGAACAGCGGCGTGCGCATCATCTTGGAAGACGAACGCCACGCCGAGGTCCAGAAGACCGAGCTTTACTATGACGGCGGCGTCCGTGAATTCGTGAAATACCTCGACCGCTCCAAGACCTCGGTCATGCCCGAGCCGATCTTCATGACCGGCGAGAAGAACGGCATCGGCGTCGAGGTCGCGATGTGGTGGAACGACAGCTATCACGAAACGGTGCTGCCTTTCACCAACAACATCCCGCAGCGCGACGGCGGCACGCATATGGCGGGCTTCCGCGGCGCCCTGACCCGCGTCATCGGCAAATACGCCCAGGACAGTGGCATCGCCAAGAAAGAGAAAGTCGATTTCACCGGCGACGACGCCCGTGAAGGCCTGACCTGCGTGCTGTCCGTGAAGGTGCCCGATCCGAAATTTTCCAGCCAGACCAAGGACAAGCTGGTGTCGTCCGAGGTGCGTCCGGCGGTCGAGGGGCTGGTCGGCGAGAAGCTGGCCGAGTGGTTCGAGGAGAACCCGGCTGAGGCCCGCCAGATCGTCGGCAAGATCATCGAGGCCGCCTTGGCCCGCGAAGCCGCCCGCAAGGCGCGCGAGTTGACGCGGCGCAAGACGGCGATGGATGTCGCATCCCTGCCGGGCAAGCTGGCCGACTGTCAGGAAAAAGACCCTTCGCTGTCGGAACTCTTCATCGTCGAGGGTGACTCGGCGGGCGGTTCGGCCAAGCAGGGACGTGCGCGTCAGAACCAGGCCGTGCTGCCTCTGCGCGGCAAGATCCTGAACGTCGAACGCGCGCGTTTCGACCGGATGCTGTCCAGCGACCAGATCGGCACGCTGATCACCGCGCTAGGGACCGGGATCGGGCGCGATGAATTCAGCCTGAAGAAGCTGCGCTACCACAAGATTGTCATCATGACCGACGCCGATGTCGACGGCGCGCATATCCGCACGCTGCTGCTGACCTTCTTCTTCCGCCAGATGCCCGAGCTGATCGAGGGCGGGCACCTCTATATCGCGCAGCCGCCGCTCTACAAGGTCGGCCGCGGCCGGTCCGAGGTCTATCTGAAGAACGAAGCCGCGCTGGAGGATTACCTGATCCAGCAAGGGGTCGAGGGCGCCACCCTGCGGCTTGCCTCGGGCGAAGAGATCACCGGCAACGATCTGGCCCGCGTGGTCGAGGAAGCCCGCATGGCGCGTCGCATCCTTCGGCTCTATCCGACGCATTACCCGCCGCATATCACCGAACAGGCGGCCATCGCCGGGGCCTTGCGCCCGGGTCGCATCGACGAGGATCCGCAGGGCGTTGCCGATGACATCAGCGCACGGCTGGACCTGATCGCCGAGGAATACGAACGCGGCTGGCAGGGTCGCCCGACGCAGGACGCCGGCATCAGCCTGATCCGCACCCTGCGCGGGGTCGAGGAAAGCCGCACGCTGGACGGCCAGATGCTGCGCAGTGGCGAAAGCCGCCGCTTGGGCGAGATGACCCAAGCCCTGCAGGACATCTATGCCAAGCCCGCGCATCTGATCCGCAAGGACCGCGACCAACCGATCTATGGCCCGCTCGGCCTGTTGCAGGCCGTCTTCCTGGAAGGGGAAAAGGGCCTGTCGCTGCAGCGCTACAAGGGTCTGGGCGAAATGAACCCCGAACAGCTTTGGGAAACCACGCTGGATCCGGTTGCCCGCACCATGCTGCAGGTGCGAATCGAGGATGTGGCCGAGGCCGAGGATCTGTTCACCAAGCTGATGGGCGATGTGGTCGAACCGCGCCGCGAATTCATCCAGCAGAACGCCCTGAACGTTGAAAACCTGGATACCTGAGCTTTCGCGGACATCTTCTTGTTGCGAATTTGGCACGCTCGACGCACCCCATTGGTGCCATGTCGGGCGTGTCCATGCGGTTTGGTTTGCCTGAAAGCATGCTTTCGTAGTAGATGGTGGGCAATATTTCGCTGACGAAGCCCGCAAACGGCATCCCGCAGTTTCAGGAGTTAACCATGAATCTCAAGTCAATGTTCGCGACCTCCACCGCCTTGATCCTGATTGCCGGGGCTTCGCATGCCGGCGGCGCCGTGGCCCCCGTGGTCGAGGCCGAGCCCATCATGATGGAGCCTGCCCCCGTCGCCAGCGATTGGGCCGGTGCCTATGTCGGTGGTTCGCTGAACTACACCTTTGGCGCCGACGACGAAATCGGCATCGAGATCCTCGAGGATGGCGAGTCGGTCGCACGCGACACCGATCTGGGCGATGCCAACCTCGAAGGTGTCTCGGCAGGGATCCACGCAGGCTATCGCTGGCAGCGCGACAAATGGGTCTATGGCCCCGAACTGGGCATCGAAGCCGGCAGCGTCGACCATGAAATCGACATCATGCCCTTCGGCACCGCCGCCACCGCCGAATCCGAGATGAACTACCTGGTCACGCTGGTCATGAAGACCGGCTACGAGGTCATGCCCGGGACGCTGGTCTATGGCACCTTCGGCGTGGCCCATGGTGATTTCGACTACAACCTGTCGGTCGACGGCATGAAGTATTCCGATGGCTACACCGCCACCGGCGTTGCCGCAGGTCTGGGCGTCGAGCGCAAGATCAACGACAAGATGTCGGTCTTCGCATCCTACCAGTACCGCGACCTGAGCAAGGAAACCGCCCGCTTCACCGATGACAACGGCGATGTGGCGGAAACCAAGCCGACGACCGCACACAGCAACATCCGCCTTGGCGTGAACTATCGTTTCTGATCCGAAGGGATCGCGAAACAAGGGCCGGCACGCATCACGCGCGCCGACCCTTTTTCATGCCCGCCTGCGTGTCTTGGCTGCTCCGACGGGCACCGGGATCGCGCGATGGGCGCAGGCGATGGCCAACCCCTGCGGCACCAGCCGCCGCAGCACCGGATCATCGACGGCCAGCCCGCCGGTATAGGCCCCGAAGGCGGGCAGGATCAGGTGATCGCTTCCCTTCAGGAAGCAGCGCAGCCGTTGTCCGGCCAGACGCAGGCAGGGGTGGAAATGCCCCGAAACATCCGGCCCCCGCCCCGCCTCGTGACGGAAGGTCAGCCCGTCGGACAATTCCACCGCCACCTGCCCCGGCAGTTTCGGGTTCAATGCGCCCGGATCGTGGTTGCCACTGACCCAGATCCAATCCCGTCCCTGCGCCATGGCCTGAAGGGCGTGACAGACGGTATCGGGCAATGCCATTCCGGCTGCATCGTCATCGAAACCGTCGCCAAGGCTGATCACCGTCACAGGGTCCGTTGCGGCAATCTCGGCCCCAAGGCGATCCAGCGTCGCCTGCGTTTCATAGGGCGGCAACAGCGATCCGCCGCGCCGCGCCATACGTTCGGATTTCCCCAGGTGCAGATCGGCCACGACCAGCCAGCGACGTTCCGGCCAGAACAGCGCCCCCGAGGCCCGTGCCTGAAGGCCGTGCCCGTCGAAGGTGAAATCATGTGGTGTCACGTCAACCCTGCCTCTGCCATCAGGGCCTCGGCTTCAGCCTCGGCCAGGCGTTCACGACCCTGCCCCGCGATCGGAACGCGCCCCTTTTCCAGCATCAGGGGGGCCGCAAGGGGGGATACGCGATCCAGCATGCGGTGATCAAGGCGAAGGGTGCGGGCCAACATTTCCTCGATGCGGTCGAAATCGACCAGACCGCGCCGCGCCTCGTCGGCGGTGATGCGCAGCATCAGGTGGTCGGGATCATAGCGGCGCAGCGTGTCGTAAAGTATATCGCTGGAAAACGTCGCCTGCCGACCCGATTTGCGCTGCCCCGGAAGATTGCGCTGGATCAGCCCCGCGATGGTCGCGACATTGCGGAAGCTGCGCTTCATCACCGCATTGCGCCCCAGCCAGTCGCCCAGACCTTCGCGCAGGGCATCGCGGTCCAGCAGCGGTGCGGGGTCGGTGACGGGGTCCAGCGACCAGATCAGCAGGGCGTAATCGGTGGCCAAAAAACCAAGGGGGGCAAGGCCCACCTCCTCCATCACGCGGGTCATCAGAAGGCCAAGCGTCTGCAGCGCGTTGCGACCGGCAAAGCCATAGACCGCCAGGTGCCAGCGCCCCTGATGCGGGAAACTTTCGCTGACCAGCACGCCGGGGCGCGGCAGGGTGCTGACATTGGCCTGCAGCGCCAGCCATTCGGCGGTATCGGCAGGCAGCGTATTGTGATGCGTGGGGTCGCCGATCAGCGCCTGCACCCGATGCGACAGCTGGGTCGAGGTCGCCATCTTCAGCCCCGAGAAGACCGCGATCTTGGGTTCACGGGTGGGCTGCTTCGTCACCTCGACCACCATGTCGCGCAGCCCGTCATAGCGGACGGTCTGCCCGCCGATCAGGAAGGTGTCGCCGGTTTCCAGCGTCGCGGCGAAACTTTCCTCGACCTCGCCCAAGGGGGCGCCGCCGCGACCGCGAAAACGGACCTTCAGCATCTCGGCCTCGACGATGGTGCCGATGTTCATGCGCAGATCGCGGGCGGCACGGGGGTCGCGCAGCCGCCACAGCCCGTCGCGCAGCATCAGCCGCTGCCATCGGTCATAGGCGCGCAGGGCATAGCCGCCGGTCGCCGCAAAATCCAGGCAGGCGTCGAAATCCTCCTGCGTCAGGTGGCGATAGGGACCAGCCTTGCGCACCTCGCGGAACAGGTCGTCGGGATCGAAGGGGCCTGCGCAAGCCGTCAGCAGGATATGCTGGCAAAGGACGTCCAGCGGGCCGGGACCGCGCGGGTCGCCGTCCAGATCGCGTTCGCGCACGGCCTGCAGGGCGGCGGTGCATTCGATCACCTCGAAGCGGTTGGCGGGCACGATGCGTGCGCGGCTTGGCGCGTTGTAGCGGTGGTTGGCCCGCCCGATCCGTTGGACCAGGCGCTTGACGTTCTTGGGCGCGCCCACTTGGATGACCAGATCGACCGCGCCCCAATCGATGCCCAGATCCAGGCTGCCGGTCGCCACGACCGCGCGCAATTCACCGGCGGCCATGGCGGCTTCGACCCGCTGGCGGGCCTCGCGCGACAGGCTGCCGTGGTGCAGCCCGATGGGCAGGTTGTCGTCATTGGCGGCCCAGATGGCCTGAAAGAACAACTCGGCCTGGGCGCGAGTGTTGATGAAGATGATGGTCGTGGTGGCCTGTTTCACCTGTGCCAACACGTCACGGACCGCGTAATGCCCCCCGCCGCCAGCCCAAGGCGCGGGTTGCGACGTCGGCAGCATCGCGATGTCGGGATCGGGGCCGGGATCGGCATTGATGACCTGCCCGCCGCCCATGAAATCGGCCAGCCTTTGCGGATCCTCGACCGTCGCCGACAGGCCCGTGACAGTGACATCGGGGGCCAGCGCCTTCAGACGCGCCAAGCACAGCATCAACTGATCGCCGCGCTTGTTTTCCGCCAGCGCGTGCAACTCGTCCAGCACCACCCGGCGCAGCCCGCCGAAGATGCGGGGCGCCTGCTCATAGGACAGCATCAGCGCCAGCGATTCGGGCGTCGTCAGCAGCACGTCGGGCGGATCGACCTTTTGGCGCGCGCGCTGGCTGGCGCGGGTGTCCCCGGTGCGATCCTCGATCCGGATATCGAGGCCCAGATCGGCCACGGGGCGGGACAGGTTGCGGGCAATATCGGCGGTCAGCGCCTTCAGGGGCGAGACGTAAAGCGTGTGCATCCCCTCATGCGGTTCGGCCAGTTCGACCAGCGTCGGCAGGAAACCGGCCAGCGTCTTGCCGCCCCCCGTCGGTGCGATCAGCAGCGTATCGCCCTTGGCCTGCAACAGCGCGATCTGGTGGGGATGCGGCTGCCAACCCTGACGGGTGAACCAGTCCTGAAAGCGCGGGGGCAGTGTCACGGGATCATGGCTTTCAGGGTCTCCAACCGGTCGGCCTCGGGGGCGGGCTTGTCCCACCTTATGCGGCTGATGCGCGGAAAGCGCATGGCAACGCCGGATTTGTGGCGGGCGGAGGCATTCAGCCCCTCGAACGCGACCTCCAGGACCAGCTTGGGCGCGACCGAGCGGACGGGGCCGAAGCGTTCGGTGGTGTTGTTGCGGACGACGCGGTCCAGCTCGCGCAGTTCCTCGTCGGTGAAGCCGAAATAGGCCTTGCCGACCGGCACCAGCACGTCGCCATCCCACAGGCCGAAGGTGAAATCGCTGTAGAAGCCCGACCGCTTGCCGTGCCCGCGTTGAGCATAGAGCATCACCGCGTCGATCACCATCGGGTCGCGCTTCCACTTGAACCATGGCCCACGTGGGCGACCGCCGACATAGGCGCTGTCGCGGCGCTTGATCATCACCCCCTCGATCACGATGCTGGGCGGATCGGCGCGCAGGGCGGCAAGGTCGTCCCATGTGGCGAAATCCAGCAGGGGTGAGACGTCGATCCTGTCGCTGCCGAAATCGGCCTGTTGCAGGATGGCGCGGCGGTCCTGATGCGGCATGTCGCGCAGGTCGCGGCCCTGCCAGATCATCAGGTCATAGACGCGCAGCCCCGCCGGATGGCTCTCCAGCATTGCCTTGCCCACGACCTTTCGGCCAAGGCGCTTTTGCAGATCGCCGAAGGGCGCCACATTGGCCCCACGCCGGACCAGCAGTTCGCCATCGACCGCGCCGTCGAAGTTCAGCGCCTCGATCACGTCGGGGAAGGATCCGCTGATATCCTCGCCGGTGCGGGAATACAGGCGGCGCACCCCGTCATCATTGACCGCCTGCACGCGGATGCCGTCCCATTTCCATTCGGCGACATGGTCGGCGGGGTCCAGTGCGCGCAGCTGGTCCAGATCGACGGGGGTGGACAGCATCACGGGCCGGAAGGGCGCCTTGGCCGCATGTTCGGGCCGCGCCCCGCCAGCGATCCAGTCGAACAGCGGCTGATAGGGGGGCGTCAGGCCGTGCCAGATCTCCTCCAGGTCCTTGACCTGCGGGTCGCCCATCTCGGCCAGTGCCATGCGGGCCATGCGGGCGGACAGCCCCACGCGCATATTGCCGGTGGCCAGCTTCAGGAAGGCCAGCCGTTCCGAGGGGCCCAAGCGGTCAAGCATGGCGCTGATGGCGGCAGGCAGTCCCGCGCGTCCCGTATCTGACAGCAGCGCCACCGCATCGCGCAGAGGGACGTCGTCGTCCTGATCACCGTCCCAAATCAGGGCAATGGTCTCGGCCAGATCGCCCACGAAATCATAGGACAGCGCGAACAGCTGTTCGTCCACCCGCTCGGCCATCAGCCCGCGCAGCAGCTTGGGCGTCACGGCGCGCAGCTTCAGATCACCGGTCAGGGCGGCCAGCGCAAAGCCGCGATCCGGGTCCGGCGTCTGTTCCAGGTAGTGACGCAGGATGCGCAGCTTGGCATTCCGGGCGGCGGTGAAGGCCAGACGTTCCAGAAGATTGGCGAAGGCCTTCATTCGGGTTCGTCCTCGTATCCGACCAGCCGCAGGGGGCGGGCGGCGATCTGGTGCAATTGGCACCAGCGCATCAACCCGTCCTCGTTGCCATGGGTGATCCAGACCTCGGATGGGGCCAGCTCGCGGATGGTCTGCGTGACCTGTGGCCAATCGACATGGTCGCTGATGACCAAGGGCAGCTCGACCCCGCGCTGACGGGCGCGGGCGCGGACCTGCATCCAGCCCGATGCGAAACCGATGACGGGGTCGCGGAACCGCTGCACCCATGCGCTGGCAAAGGCCGAGGGCGGCGCGATGACCAGCTGCGCAGGCACATCGGCGGCGGTGGCGGGGATCAGCTCGCCCAGATCGATACCCTGTTCGACATGGTAATCGCAGAGCCGCTGCAAGGCGCCGTGGATGGCGATGGGACCGTCGATCCCGGCCTGACGCGCCAGAGAGATCACCCGCTGCGCCTTGCCAAGCGCATAGGCCCCGATCAGGTGCTGGCGTTCGGGGAATTCGGCCATGCTGGCGCGAAGGCGAGCCATTTCCTGCAGCGGGTCGGGGTGGCGAAAGACCGGCAGGCCGAAGGTCGCCTCGGTCACAAAGATGTCGCAGGGGACGGGTTCATAGGGCGCGCAGACGAGGTTGGGGCGGCGGCAGTAATCGCCCGAAACGACGATCTTGGGGCCCTTGTCCGGCTGCACCGCGATCTGCGCCGAACCCAGGATATGCCCGGCGGGATGGAAGCTGACGGTGGTGTCGCCTACGCGGATCGGGCCCTCGGCCACTTGGCGGGTTTCAGTGAAATCGGCACCATAGCGGATGGCCATGATCTCGAGCGTCTGGCGGGTGGCCATGACCGCACCGTGACCCGCGCGGGCGTGATCGCCGTGGCCGTGGGTGATCAGCGCGCGGGGGACCGGGCGGATCGGGTCGATATGAAAATCCCCCGGCGGGCAATAGAGCCCGGCCTCGGTCGGGTGCAGGATCTGATCGGCGCGCATGTCATCCAGATGGCGAGTGTTTCGCGAAAATCAACGCGGCAGGCGCAGCGGGCGGGCCGTGAAGATCGTCTCCATCGAGAAAACGCCGGTAACGCGTTCCAGATCCATGTCGCGGATCAAAGCCTTGTAGCAGCGGTCGTAACCCGACATCGAGGTCGTCACCAGCTTGGCCATGTAATCCCATTCGCCGCCGATGCGGTGAAACTCGGTGATCTCGGGGATGGATTCGACGCGGGCGCGGAAGCGGGCGGCCCAGGCATCGTCATGGTGGCGGGTGCGGATCATCACGAAGACGGTCAGGTGCAATCCGACACGGGCAGCATCGATCACCGCGCGGTTGCCCTGAAGCATGCCGGCCGCAGTCAGTTTCTGAAGTCGTCGCCAGCAGGCGTTCTGCGACAGGCCGATCCGCTCGGCCAGATCGCGTTGCGACAGGGTGCCGTCCTGTTGCAGGGCCGAGAGAATGCGGTTGTCGATTTCGTCGATCTGATGGGTCTGTTCGTTCATTTGACCCGCAGTATAGGGGTATTTGTTCAACCGAGAAGTCACATTCTGCATCATGTCGTGTCACCCTGCCTGCAACCAAACGAGGGACGACATGGATATCTTCGACAGTTTTCGCGCAAGCCTGGGACGTGCCGAGGATCTGCACCGCGACATCATCGGCGCGGATGCGGTCATCGACGGGCCGTTCGGACCGCGTCGGATGATCTATGCCGATTACGTCGCCTCGGGGCGGGCGCTGCGGCAGGTGGAACGGGCTGTCATGGAGCATGTGCTGCCGTGGTATGCCAACAGCCATACCGAGGCGAGCCATTGCGGCGGCGTGATGACCCGCATGCGCCGCGCGGCGCGGGCGCAGATCCTGTCCTGCGTCGGCGGGGGCGCGGATCATGCGGTCGTCTTCACCGGATCGGGGGCCACGGCGGGGATCAACCGGCTGGTGCATCTGCTGCAGGCAGGACCGGGCGTGACTGTCATCATCGGCCCCTACGAGCATCACTCGAACATCCTGCCGTGGCGGGAAAGCGGCGCCACGGTCGTCCAACTGCCCGAGGGCGCGGCGGGCGGACCCGACATGGAGGCGTTGCAGAATGCCCTGCGCGGCAGGGGGCGGCGGATCGTGGCGATGTCGGCGGCATCCAACGTTACGGGCGCCATCAGCGACGTGACGGGCATCACCGCCGTGGTCAAGGCGGCGGGGGCCGCGATGGTCTGGGACTATGCCGGTGGCGCACCCTATCTGCCGATCGACATGGGGCTGGGGATGGATGCGGTGGTCGCCTCTCCGCACAAGTTCCTGGGGGGGCCGGGGGCCTCGGGGGTGATGATCCTGCGCCGCGATGCCATGATGTCGGACCGCCCCAGCCTGCCCGGCGGCGGCACGGTGAAATTCGTCAGCGAGGCGGGCCATGACTATGCCACGCAGGTCGAGGCCCGCGAGGAGGCCGGCACCCCCAATGTCGTGGGCGATATCCGTGCAGGGCTGGTCTTTGCGCTGAAGGATCACGTCGGCCAGGATTGGATCGACGAAAGGCATCGTCGCTGGCTGGCAAAGGCGGCCGCCCTACGCGGCGTGGCGGGGCTGCAGATGCTGGGGCGTGACGACATTGCACGGCTGCCGATCCTGGCCTTCAGGCTGGGCGATGGCGCGGGCGGGCTGGTGCACCAGCAGCTGGCGACGCGGATGCTGTCGGATCTGTTCGGGGTGCAGGCGCGCGGCGGCTGTGCCTGCGCGGGGCCCTATGTCCACCACCTGCTGGGGATCGGGGCGGCAGAATCACGGGCCATGCGCAGCGCGATCCTGTCGGGGCGCGAGATCGAAAAGCCGGGCTTCGTTCGCCTGAACCTCTGCTGGGCGGCGCCCAAGGCCGAGATCGACGCGATCCTGGATGCCATGACGCGCCTTGCCGCAGAAGCGCCTGCGCATCTGGCGCATTATCAGGGCGATCCTGCGACGGCGATCTTTACCCCTCGTGCGGCCTAGCTGAGGGGCGGGCGCTTGACCGGCGGGGCCTTGGACAGTTGGACGGCCAGGATGCCGACCATGATGATGGCCACGCCGATCACATCGCCCGCGCCCAGGTTTTCCCCCAGAAGCAGTGCTGCCAGCGACACGCCAAAGAAGGGCGTCAGGAAGTGGAAGGTCGCGGCACGGACGGCGCCGATGCGGCTGACCAGCAGAAACCAGACCCAGGTCGCCCCGATGCCCGGCACCACGACGGTATAGAGGAAAGCTCCGATCAGCCGCGGGGTCAGGGTGATGTCCCAGCTTTCGAAGAAGGGCGCGATCACGCCAAGCGTCACCGCCCCGACCAGCATCTGCAGGCCCACGATCATCATGACATTGCCGCCCGAACTGGCCCCCCGCACGGTGAGGGTTGCGACCGCCAGCGCCAAGGCCGCGGCAAAGCACATGGCGATACCGGTCGGATCGCTGCCCCCCTGCAGACGCGCGCCCATGATGATGGCCACGCCCACCACGCCAAGCGCAAGCCCCGCAACGCCAAGGCGGCGCAGGCGTTCGCCCATGAGGGTCCAGCCGAGGAAAGCGACCATCAGCGGCATGGTGGCGGCGATGATCGAGGCAAGACTGGCCTCGATCGCCTGCATCGCGATCCAGTTCAGCCCCAGGTAAAGCGCGTTCTGGCACAACCCCAAGATGATGACAGCGCGCCATTGGGGCCGGGTCAGGCCGCGCCAGGACTGGCCCATGGCCCATGCGATCACGATGCCCAGAACGCCCGACAGGGCAAACCGCAGGGACAGGGCGGTCAGCGGCGGGGCCTCGGTCACGATCATTCGGGTGGTGGTGAAGGCCGAGGCCCACATCACCGCGAAACCCAGGCCCATCGCCAATGCCTTGAAGTCCATTCCAGCCCCGTTTTCTTCACATCATGCAGAATGGCTAACAGAGAGGTTCGGCATTGACCAAAGGAAAAGGGGCCGCCCCCGAAGGTGCGACCCCTTTCCGACCGGCTTGCGGTCAAAGGATCAGCTGTTGACGCTGTCCTTCAGGGCCTTGGCGATGGTCACCTTGACCTGCTTGTCGGCAGGCTTGGTCATCATTTCCTGGGTCTGCGGGTTACGCACCTGACGCTCGGGGCGGGCGCGGCAGGCGATCTTGCCGATGCCCGGCAGGGTCACGGCGCCACCGCCGGCGACTTCGCGCGTCACGATCGCGACGATCGCATCCAGTGCGGCCGAAGCCGACTTCTTGTCCGAACCCATTTCCTCGGCGAGCGTCGCCACCAGCTGGGTTTTGGTCATCGGTTTTGCAGCAGCCGTAGTCATGGTCTGTCTCCTCTTGCCCTGTTCCGACGGGGCCCAAATATTGCGCCTTTTGCGGCATATCGCCTGCTACACACGGTTTTGACGAGCAGTTCAAGCCTTTTTCGCCCGACCTGCGGAAACCTGCGTTCGAAGGCCGCCTTACAGGAAGGCCGTCTCGCTGAATGAGCGGAGTTTGCGCGAATGGATCTTCTCCAGCGGCATGCCCCGCAGCTTTTCCATCGCGCGGATGCCGACCAGCAGGTGGTTGGCGACCTGCGTGCGATAGAAGTCGGTGGCCATGCCCGGCAATTTCAGTTCACCGTGCAAGGGCTTGTCGCTGACGCACAAGAGCGTGCCATAGGGCACGCGGAAGCGGAAACCATTGGCCGCGATGGTGGCGCTTTCCATGTCCAGCGCCACGGCCCGCGACAGCGACAGCCGGTGGACGGGACCGGAATGATCGCGCAATTCCCAGTTGCGGTTGTCGATGGTGGCGACGGTGCCGGTGCGCATGATGCGCTTCAATTCGTATCCTTCCAGGCGGGTCACCTCGGCCACGGCTTCCTGCAGGGCGACCTGAACCTCGGCCAGGGCGGGAATCGGCACCCAGACCGGCAGGTCGTCGTCCAGGACGTGATCCTCGCGCAGATAGGCATGGGCCAGGACGAAATCGCCCAGGGACTGGCTGTTGCGCAGCCCCGCACAGTGGCCGACCATCAGCCATGCATGGGGGCGTAGCACCGCGATATGGTCGGTGGCCGTCTTGGCGTTCGAAGGCCCCACCCCGATGTTGACCAGCGTGATCCCCTGCCCGTCCGCGCGTTTCAGGTGATAGGTCGGCATCTGCGGCATCTTGGACAGCGGTGTCAGCACCCCGTCCGCCGTGGTGATTTCCTGATTTCCGGGCGCGACGAAACCAGTATAGCCCGCATCCGGATCGGCCAGCACGCGGCGGGCATAGGCCTCGAATTCGTCGACATAGAACTGATAGTTCGTGAACAGCACGAAGTTCTGGAAATGCTCGGCCGCGGTGGCGGTGTAATGCGCCAGGCGGGCCAGCGAATAATCGATACGCTGCGCGGTGAAGGGCGCCAGGTATTGCGTGCCGTCGGGCTGGGGCACCGCCATGCCGTTCACGATGTCGTCGTTCATGCTGTTCAGGTCCGGCACGTCGAAGACATCGCGCAGCGAGAACGCCAGCACCCCTTCCTGCGGCACCGCCAGATCGCTTTTCGAGGCGACGGCGAAATGCACCGGCATCGGCGTGTCCGACAAGCCGATCCGCACCGGAACCCCGTGGTTGCGCATCAACAGGCCGATCTGCTCGATCAGATAGTTCTGGAACAGGTCCGGGCGGGTGATCGTCGCGGCATAGCTGCCGGGCTGGACGACATGGCCGAAGGACAGGCGGGAATCGGTCTTGGTATGGGTCGGCACCGTCAGGCGGACTTCCGGATAGAAGGCGCGATAACGCGCCGTCGGCTGATCGCCTTCCAGGATGCGCGTGAAATTGCCCAGCAGGAAGTCGGTCGCCTGATCATAGAGGCTGCGCAGCCAGGCCACGGCCTCGGTCGCATCGGTGAATTCGCGGCGGGCGGGCGTTTCGGGGCTCTCGACGGGCAGGAAGCGGGAATCCGTTGTCATGGTGCTTTATGTCCTTGTGATTGCACAAAGCCTGCCAGCACCGCCTGCGACAGGCAAGCGTCTGGCGCTGCCCGAATGGCAAGGTTACGATAGCGTCATGGAAATGCTTGTTTTCGGTCACGGCTATTCGGCCAGCCATCTGACGCCCCTGCTGCGGGCGAATGGCTGGAATGTCACGGGCACCACGCGCGGCGATACGGCACGGGTCGCGGCGGCGGGTGCGCGGCCGCTGCTGTGGCCCGGGCCGCGCGGCCCGCTGACGGATGCCATCGCGCGGGCGGATGCGATCCTTGTCTCGGCGGCGCCGGACGACGGGGGCGATCCGGTGCTGGCGGATTTCCGCGATGAAATCGCCGCCGCACGACCGCGCTGGCTGGGATACCTGTCCACCACTGGCGTCTATGGCGACCGCAACGGCGGTTGGGTCGATGAGGACAGCGAGTTGGACGGCTCCGGCCCCCGCGGCCAGGCCCGCATCCGCGCCGAGGCCGACTGGCAGGCGTTGGCGCGCGCCCACGACCTGCCGCTGCGCATCTTCCGGCTGGCGGGCATCTATGGCCCCGGCCGCGGCCCCTTCAAGAAGGTGCTGGACGGAACCGCGCGCCGCGTGATCAAGCCCGGGCAGGTGTTCTCGCGCATTCACGTCGAGGATATCGCACAGGTGCTGTTGGCCTCGATCCGGCAGCCGGAGGTGGGCGATGTCTTCAACCTCTGCGATGACGATCCGGCGCCCCCGCAGGATGTGATCGCCCATGCGGCCCATCTGCTGGGCGCGCCCCTGCCCCCCGCCGTGCCCTTCGATCAGGCCGACATGTCGCCCATGGCGCGGTCCTTCTATGCCGACAGCAAGCGCGTGCGGAACGACCGGATCAAGACGCAGTTGGGTGTGCGCCTGCTCTATCCCGATTATCGCAGCGGGTTGGCCGCCCTGCTGCAAGCGGAAACCGCGCCCCGTCCGTCCAACCAAGGATCGCCCCATGACCAAGATGCATGATGTCCTGATTGCCGGAGGCGGGCTGAACGGCCCCGCGCTGGCCCTGGCCCTGTCGCAGGCGGGCCTGTCGGTCGCCGTCGTGGACCCCCGCCCCGCCCAGGACCGCGCGGGCGACACCTTCGACGGGCGTGCCTATGCGCTGGCGGTCTCGTCGCAGCGGTTGCTGAAGGCGCTTGGGCTGTGGGAGGGGCTGGCCGCCGACAGCCAGCCGATCCGGCAGGTCAAGGCATCGCAGGGCCGTGCCGGCGAGGGCGCCGCCCCCTTCTTCCTGCACTTCGACAGCGCCGAGACCGAGGAAGGCCCCGTCGGCCACATGCTGGAGGATCGCTTTCTCTACAAGGCGCTGTTGGGCGCGATGCAGGGGTCCGTCACCCATCTTCCCGGCCTTGCCGTCACCGATCAGCAGGTCGATCAGGCGGGCGTCACCGTGACCCTCTCGGATGGACGGCAGATGCGCGCGCGGATGCTGGTCGGCGCCGACGGGCGCGGATCGGGCGTGGCGAAACGCGCGGGCATCACGCGTCGGGGCTGGGATTACGGCCAGACGGCGCTGGTCGCGGCACTTGACCACGATCTGCCGCACGAAGGCATCGCCCAGCAATACTTCATGGCCACCGGCCCCCTGGCGATCCTGCCCCTGCCCGGCAACCGCAGCAGCGTCGTTTGGTCCGAGACGCAGGCCAACGCACAGGCGATCCTGCAGCTGGACGACGCCGATTTCCTGAACGTCCTGCGCCCGCGCTTCGGCGATTTCCTTGGCGACATCAGCTTGGCGGGGGCAAGGTTCTCCTATCCGCTCAGCCTGTCGCTGGCCGACCGCTATGCGGTGGCGCGGGTGGCGCTGGTGGGGGATGCGGCGCATGGGGTGCATCCCATCGCCGGTCAGGGGTTGAACCTCGGCCTGCGCGATGTGGCGGCCCTTGCGCAGGTGCTGGTCGAGGCCACCCGGCGGGGCGAGGATATCGGATCGGAACTGGTCCTGCAGCGGTATCAATCCTGGCGGCGCTTCGACGCCACGGCGCTGGCGCTTGGCATGGACAGCGTCAACAGGCTGTTCGCGACCGACAATCCCGTAGTCTCCGCCGTCAGGGGCCTTGGCATGGGGGTCGTCACGGCGATGCCCGTGCTGCGTCGCGGCTTCATGCGGCAGGCGGCGGGACTGTCAGTCGATCCGATGCCGCGCCTGCTGACCGGACGCCCGCTTTAGGCTTTCCCCAAGGCCCGTTTCGCGCGATAGCCTTGCCGCAAGGCAAAAGGGGGCAGCATGACCGGCGATCTGGGGGAATTCCTGGCGGGCTTGGACCGCGATATCCGCAAGGGCGGCGATTGGGGCAAGGTCGCCGATTACATCCCCGAGCTTGGCCGCATCGACTCCGCGCAATTCGGCATTGCCGTCGCCACCGCCGACGGGCAGGTGCTGACGGCCGGACAGGCGGATCAGCCGTTCTCGATCCAATCCGTCAGCAAGGTCTTTGCACTGGCCTGCGTGCTGGGGCGCATCGGGGAGCAACTGTGGCTGCGCGTCGGGCGCGAGCCTTCGGGCGACCGCTTCGATTCGATCCTGCTGCTGGAACAGGAAAAGGGCCGCCCCCGGAACCCCTTCATCAACGCCGGCGCGCTGGTGGTGACCGACGAGCTGCTGACCGGTCGCAGCCCCAAGCAGGCCCTTTCCGAGGTGATCGGCTTCCTGCGCACCGCCGCCGAGGATAACGACATCCACATCGACAAGGCCGTCGCCAAATCCGAGGCCGCCACGGGTCACAGGAACGCAGCCCTTGCCCACTACCTGCGCAGCTTCGGCAATCTGAAGAACCCTCCGACCCATGTCACCGGCACCTATTACCACCAATGCGCGGTCGAGATGTCCTGCATCCAGCTGGCCCGCGCAGGCCGCGTCATCGCGGGCTTGGATTGCGCGCCGGGCCTGCTGTCGCGCGTCAAGCAGCGGCGTATCAACGCGCTGATGATGACCTGCGGGCAGTATGACGGCTCGGGGAACTTCGCCTTCCGCGTCGGTCTGCCAGCCAAGTCGGGCGTGGGCGGCGGGCTGCTGGTAATTGCGCCAGGGCGCGCGTCCATCGCCATCTGGTCGCCGGGGCTGGATGGTTGGGGCAATTCCCGCGCCGGCACCCTGGCCGCCGAGAAGCTGGCCGAGTTCACCGGCTGGTCGGTCTTCGGCTAGGCCTCACGCCGCCAGCATCCGCCCCGCCTGCCGCAGGTCGGCCAGCAATTCGGCCCGCGCGGCGGCGGCGCGATCATCGGGTAGGCGCAGGATAAGGCTGGGGTGCCATGTGATCAGCACCGGCCCGCCATCCAGCCCCGCCTGCACCTTGCCCCGCCGTAGCGTCAGGGGCGTCCTGTCGCCCGTCAGCGCAAAGGCCGCCGTCGCGCCCAAGGCGACCGTCAGGTCGGGGGCCACGAAGCCGCGCTCGATCCCCAGCCACCAGCGGCATTGTTCGATATGGGGGCGGTCCGGGGTCTGGTGCATGCGGCGCTTGCCGCGCGGGGTGAAGCGGAAATGCTTGACCGCATTGGTCAGCCAAGCCCTGTCGGGGTCGATATCGGCCTGGGCCATGGTCTGGCGCAACAGCTGACCTGCGGGACCGACGAAGGGGCGACCCGAAAGATCCTCGTGGTCGCCCGGAGCCTCGCCCACCAGCATCAGGCGTGCATCGGGATCGCCCAGCCCCCAGACGGTTTGCGTGGCGGCATGGCACAATTCGCAACGGGTGCAGCGGGCCGCCTGTTCCTGCGCCTGCGCCAAGGTTTCGGGCGGCGTGTCTTCCAAGGGCTGGCGAATGCGGGCCGTGACCTTGCTGGCAAAGGCGGGGGCGTCGCTGGCGCCCGCCTCGCGCATGGCCTGCACGCGTCGCGGCGCATCGGCCAGCATCTGCGGGATCAGATGCGTCTCGGGCAGGTTCTTCCAGTATTTGACCGGCATCTCGGACCGCATGGCATTGGTCTTGATGCGGGCCGGATTGAAGATGTTGGCGAAATAGGTCTGCCACAGCCCGTGATTGGCGTCCTCGGGCAGGTCGGGACGAGTTGCGGGCGGATCATAGGCGATGGTGTCGCCGGTGAAGCGCGCGATGCCTTTCGGCGTGGCGATCAACCAGTCCATGTCGGCGAAACGCTTGGCGAAGAAAGGCGTGGCGGCCTGCAGGATCAGATGCTCGGGCTCGAACCAGGCGCCGAAGCTGCGGCGCGGGCCGTCCGAGGGCAGCTCGTGGAACCGCACGAAGGCATGCATCTTGTGGATGTCGCGGCGCACCGATTTCGCCAGCCGGTTCAAGCGGTCGATCAGCGGGTCGGCGGGGTTGCCAAGGAAAGCGCGGTCGGTCTGCGCCCGCCACAGCGCCGTATAGATCAGCGACCAGCGTTCAGGATCGGAATGGCTGGCGACTGTGCGGGCCAGCGTCAGGAAGTCCTTGGTCGCGGTGACCTTGGCATCGCCCGCAGGCGGCATCGGATCGCTGCCGAACAGATCCGCGGGTGCATCGGGATCAGCCCATGTGATGCGCTCGGGGGCAATGCCCGCGCCGACCAGATGGCGGGCGGCATCGCGCCATGCCTCGAACCGATCGAAACGGGGCAGATCGACGCGGATCATCCAAACAGCGACAGCTGTTCGAGGGCGGGGGCGAAGCGGGCGCGTAGGCTGTCGCTGTCGGTCAGCGCGCCGGGGTGCCAGTCGGGCAGCGTCACGAAGGGCTGCGCCTTGGACATGATCGCCCCCATGCGCAGCAGATCGGCATAGCGCACCGCCCCGCTGCGCCGTGCAGCCAGAATGCGGCCCACGGTCTTGGTGCCGAAACCCGGCACCCGCAGCAGCATGTCGCGCGAGGCATTGCGCACATCGACCGGAAACTGCCCTCGGTTCGCCAAAGCCCAAGCCAGCTTCGGGTCCACCGCCAAGTCCAGATTGCCCGACGGGTGGGCGGCACCGATCTCCTCGGCGTCGAAGCCATAGAAGCGCATCAGCCAGTCGGCCTGATACAGGCGGTGTTCACGCATCAGTGGCGGCTTGATCAACGGCAGCGCGGCGGATGCGTCGGGAATGGGGCTGAAGGCCGAATAATAGACGCGCTTCAGATGATAGCCCGAATAGAGGTTCGAGGATGTCTTCAGAATGTCCCGATCCGTCGCCCCATCCGCGCCCACGATCATCTGCGTCGATTGACCGGCAGGGGCAAAGCGCGGTGGCCGCTTGCCGGTGAAGGTCTTTTCCTTGGCAGCCTCTCGGCCCAGGCGGACATCGGCCATGGCGGCGCGGATCGTCTCGGGGCGCTTTTCGGGGGCCAGCTGGCGCAGGCTGGCATCCTGCGGCAGTTCGACATTCACCGACAGGCGATCGGCATAAAGCCCGGCCTCGGCCACCAGTTCGGGCCCGGCATCGGGGATGGTCTTCAGGTGGATGTAACCTTTGAAGCCGTGATCGACCCGCAGCATCTTCGCGATGCGGACCATGTCGCCCATGGTCTGATCGGGACTGCGGATGATGCCCGACGACAGGAACAACCCCTCGATCATGTTGCGGCGATAGAATTCCAAGGTCAGGTTCACCACCTCTTCGGGGGAAAACCGCGCGCGTTCGACATTGCTGCTCACCCGGTTGATGCAATAGGCGCAGTCATAGATGCAGAAGTTCGTCATCAGGATCTTCAGCAGGCTGATGCAGCGCCCGTCCGGCGTATAGGCGTGACAGATCCCCGTCCCCCCCGCCGAGCCGATGCCCCCCGACCGCGAATCGCGCCGCGTCGTCCCACTGGAGGCGCAGGATGCATCGTATTTCGCCGCGTCCGAGAGGATCGCCAGTTTCTGATCAAGGGTTCTCTGTGCCATGTCCGGAATATATGTTCCGTTAATGTTCCCGGCAAGCATCATGGGCTGAAACAAACTGCGCGGAACTGTCACGCCCGCGCGATCGTTGGCCGCGCAGCCATCCTTGAGACGTGATGTGCAACGCTTTCGCGAAAGGATAAGATCGGGGTCATGAACATTCGCACCCTCGCACTTGCGCCCGCCCTCATCATCGGCCTTGCCTTCCCGGCGCTGGCCGAACGTATTCCGCTGTCCCAGATATCCAGCTATCTGAACAAGTTGACGACGCTGACGTCCGAATTCACCCAGATCAATCCGGATGGCACCGTGTCGACCGGCACCGTCTATATCCAGCGCCCCGGACGCGTGCGCTTCGAATACGACAACGACAATACGCTGGTCCTGGCATCGGGCGGCAATGTCGCGGTCTTCGACAGCAAGTCGAACGGCGGCCCCCAGCAATACCCGCTGTCGCAGACGCCGCTGTCGATCATCCTGGATGCCAATGTCGACCTGGGACGCGCCAATATGGTCACCGGACACAGCGAAAAGAACAACGCCACCATCGTGACCGCGCAGGACCCGCAGCGTCCGCAGAACGGCAACATCCAGATGGTCTTTTCCAACCCGACCGAGCTGCGCCAATGGATCGTCACCGACGACAGCGGCCAGAAGACAACCGTGATCCTGGGCGAGATGACCAAGGGCGGATCGATCCCCTCGTCGCGCTTCTCGATCCAGTCCGAGATCAACCGCCGCTGAGCGATTGCGACCATACAATTGCGTGATTGACCGGATGGGACCTTCGCGCAAACCTGCGGCCCTGATCCTTTCAAGGCCGCAGCCATGTCCCAGAGCACGCGCATCTTCACCCCCATCCTGATCGGCGGATCGCTGATCCTGCTGATCAATTTTGCGCTGCGCGCCAGCTTCGGCGTCTTTCAGATCCCCATCGCCACCGATTTCGGCTGGCCCCGGGCCGAGTTTTCGCTGGCCATCGCCATCCAGAACCTGGCCTGGGGGATCGGCCAGCCGATCTTCGGGGCGTTGGCGGAACGGTGGGGCGACCGATGGGCGATCATCCTGGGGGCCGCGCTCTACAGCCTTGGCCTGATCCTGACCGCCTTTGCCACGACCGCCGCCGGCATCCAGCTGCTGGAAGTCATGGTGGGTTTCGGCATCGCGGGCACCGGCTTCGGCGTCATCCTGGCCATCGTCGGACGCGCAGCCAGCGATGAAAACCGCAGTCTTGCCCTGGGCATCGCCACAGCGGCAGGGTCCGCCGGTCAGGTCTTCGGCGCGCCCCTGGCCGAGATCCTGCTGGGCTTCTACAGCTGGCAGGCGGTCTTCATCATCTTCGGCGTCATCGTCCTGACCACGCTGCTGTTCCTGCCGATGCTGGGCGACGGCAAACCCGCAACCCGCAACCAGCTGGAGGACAGCCTCGGCACCGTGCTGAAGCGCGCCTTCCGCGACCCGTCATACCTGATGATCTTCGCGGGCTTCTTTTCCTGCGGCTATCAGCTGGGCTTCATCACCGCCCATTTCCCCGCCATGATCACCGAGATGTGCGGCCCCATAAACCCCGCAGGCATCCTTGCGGGGCTGGGCATCACCACGACCTCGGCCCTGGGAGCGGTTGCCATTTCGATGATCGGGCTGGCCAATATCGCGGGGGCGATCCTGGCGGGGTGGTTGGGCAAGCGCTACAGCAAGAAATACCTGCTGGCGGGCATCTATACCCTTCGCACCATCGCCGCCGCCGCCTTCATCCTGGCGCCCATCACGCCGGGGTCGGTGATCCTGTTTTCGCTGGTAATGGGGGGATTGTGGCTGGCAACGGTACCGCTGACCTCGGGGCTGGTCGCCTATATCTATGGGCTGCGCTACATGGCGACGCTATACGGCTTCGTCTTCCTGTCGCATCAGGTCGGGTCATTCATGGGCGTCTGGCTGGGCGGCTGGCTGTATGACGTATCCGGCGACTACCTGATGGTCTGGTGGATCGGCGTGGGCGTCGGGGCCTTCAGCGCCCTGATCCACCTGCCCGTGCGCGAGGCGCCTGCCCGCGTGCCGCTCGCTGCCTGACGCCACCTGTTTGACCCTGCGTCAAGCCTTGCATAGGGTCATGGCGCCGACATTCACGCTAGGACCGGATGGGACCCTTGACCATGATTGCACGACCGACACTGGCCCTTGCTGCCTTGCTTGCAATGACGACCGCAGCCGCCGCGCAGGGGCAGGACGACTGCAAGGTCTCGGAGTTCACCATGGGCCTTCGCTATCAACAGCAATCGGCCGAGGTGCGCGCCCTGCAGATGCAGGCCTACAACATCGCCACGATGCGCCTGGATGCCGCCGTCGAGGGCGCCGAGGACCCGTCCAAGCTGGCCGTCGTCACCGATCTGGACGAAACCGTCATCGACAATTCGGCCCTGCTGGCGCGCGATCTGGCCGATTGCCACATGTATGACGCATGGGACACCTGGCTGCCTTGGGAACGCGACGGCATGCCCACGCTGATCCCCGGCGCGATGGAGTTCCTGACCCATGCCGACGATCTGGGCGTGTCCATCCGCTATGTCTCGGACCGTTCGGACGCGCAGAAGGTCGACACGATGGCCACCCTCACCGCCCTTGGCCTGCCGCAGGTCAGCGAGGCATCGGTCCTGCTGCTGGGCCCGCCCAAGGTCGAACGCCGCCAGATCGTCAGCAAGGATCACCAGATCGTCCTGCTGCTGGGCGACACGCTGCATGATTTCGACGGCGGCTTCCGCAAGACCCCGCTGGAGGATCAGCGCAATCTGGTCACCGAACAGGGCGACAAATGGGGCGCCGAATGGATCGTCTTCCCCAACGCCGGCTATGGCACCTGGTCCGAGGCACCCTTGACCGAATGGACCGCCGACCCCGTCATCGAGCCTTGGGAATGACATGACCCGCCAGCCCCACGACCACGCCATCGCCGTCCGCTATCAACAGGCCTCGGCCGAGATCCGCGCCCTGCAACGCCAGTGCTATGCGCTGGCCACGCTGCGGCTGCGCGATGCGGTCGATGCGGCGGGCGGCGGCAAGGGGCTGGCGATCCTCAGCGACATCGACGAGACGATCCTGGACAACAGCGCCGTCATGGCGCTGGCCATGCATCACGACGGCATGTTCGAAAGCCTGGACACATGGAAGCTGTGGGAACGCGAAGGCGACCCGCATCTGATCCCCGGCGCGGCAGCCTTCTTCGATCTGGCCGATCGGTTGGGCGTCACGATCTTCTACGTCTCGGACCGCTTCGACGAGAACAAGCTGGCCACCATCGCCACGCTGTCCCATCTGGGCCTGCCGCAGGTCCATGCCGATCAGGTGCTGCTGTTCGGCCCGCCCAAGGCCGAACGCCGGGCCGCGGTCGAACGCGACCACCGGATCATTCTGCAACTGGGCGACACGCTGCACGACTTTCACGGCGCCTTCGCGGGGGCGGCGCTGGACGATCAGCACCGGCTGACCGAGGATCATGCCGACCGCTTCGGGCAGGATTGGATCGTCTTTCCCAATGCCGCGCATGGCACCTGGATGAAGGCCGACCTGCGCCCGTGGCAGACCCCCCACATGCCCGGCTGAACCGCACCCCCGATATGGTATCGCGCGGGTCTTTCATGCTAACGCAGGCGGCGGGTGCGGCGCTTGCGCATGGCACCCCCGTGATGCGCAATATTGGGGACTGAATGATGATACTTCTTGTCGGCGCCGGATTGTCGGGTGCAGTGATCGGCCGCCAGCTGGCCGAGGCCGGGCATGACTGCCGCATCATCGATGCGCGTCCCCATATCGCCGGAAACTGCCACACCGAGCGTGATGCCGACAGCGGCGTCATGATGCATGTCTATGGCCCGCATATCTTCCACACCGATGATCAGCAGGTCTGGGATTACGTCAACGGCTTCGCGACCTTCATGCCCTTCCAGAACCGCGTCAAGACGACGACGCAGGGCGCGGTCTATTCGCTGCCGATCAACCTGTTGACGATCAACCAGTTCTTCGGCCAGACCCTGCGCCCCGACGAGGCCCGCGCCTTCGTCGAGGCCAAGGCCGACACATCGATCACCGACCCACAGACCTTCGAGGAACAGGCCCTGCGCTTCGTCGGCCCCGAGATGTATCGCGCTTTCTTCAAGGGCTATACCGAGAAGCAGTGGGGCTGTTCGCCGACCGAACTGCCCGCCTCGATCCTCAAGCGCCTGCCGGTGCGCTTCAACTATGACGACAACTATTTCTTCCACCGTTTCCAAGGCATGCCGAAGGACGGCTATACCGCCATGGTTCAGGCGATCCTGGATCACCCGCGCATTTCGGTCGAACTGAACACCCCCTATACACCCGAGATGGCCGAGGACGCCGATCACGTCTTCTGGTCAGGCTCGCTGGACGGGTATTTCGACTATTGCTTGGGTCGCTTGGGCTATCGCACGCTGGACTTCGAACGCTTCGATTACCAGGGCGACTATCAGGGCTGCGCGGTGATGAACTATGGCGACCCCGAGGTCCCCTATACCCGCATCACCGAACACAAGCACTTCAGCCCCTGGGAAGCCCACGAAGGCAGCGTCTGCTATCGCGAATTCTCGCGCCTGGCAGAGCCGGGCGACACGCCCTATTATCCGATCCGGCTCGTGCAGGAAAAGGCGCTGCTGGCCGATTACGTGCAGATGGCCCGCAACACGGCCGGCGTCACCTTCGTCGGACGGCTTGGCACCTATCGCTATCTGGACATGGACGTCACCATCCGCGAAGCGCTGGACACCGCCCGCAGTTTCCTGACGCGAACGGCCGAGGGACAACCGATGCCCGCCTTCGTCGCCGATCCCAGCTGAAACAGGTGGGTTACCGCGTCGTAAAGGCGCGGTAGCCCGTGCTCTCTGTGGACCTACCTATCGCTAAGATAGGTGATCAATTCCTGCATGAAGGGCGCCACAAGACGCTGCATCACCAGTTCCGGATCCTCCGGTAGGGCAGGCGTTTTTACCGCCAGCGAGGGATCGGGCAGAGGATCGAAGAACAGCTGGTCACGCCCGAAGAATTTTCTGGCGACCTTGCGATTGCCCTCGGCGTATTGATCCATGATTCGGTTTCTCTCCTGCCATGGAATCATCAGCGTGGTGGCGTCCTGCTGCCTGATCCGGCGGTCCACCCCCTCGGCCATCTCGATAAGCTTCAGGCGAACCTTCATGGGCGCATCGATGAACGGCAGATGCCGGACGAACTCCGATGTTTCCGGCGTCAGGCTGATGTTTTCGCCGCCTGCCTTCTTCAATCCCTTGAACCTCGAATATCCCACGGCCTTGCAGAAGGCGGCAATGGGTCCATCCGGCATCTGTCCCCGTTCGAAAACATAAGGAATGACGCTGCCTTCTCCGAAGACCTCTTCAAGATGCCCAATGTAGCGATCATAGTCTATCCAGTGGAAGATGTCCCTATTGGCCATAAATTCCGGCCAGGACCGGTGGCACAGCTCACGGTCCCACTGGCCCTTTACGTTCTGCGCCCACCAGCTTTCCAGCCACAGATCCTGTCGGCGCAAGCCGATGACGACCTTGACGTCGAAATGGTCGCAGAAACCGGCAAGAACACCAAGGTCCGGACGCTTGCTGACTGCTTCATCACTGAGTATCAGGCTGTGGATATCATGCTTCTGGGCGTCGGCCCGCGCCTGCAACATCCGCCCCACGCGATCGACATTCTTCCGGCCGGCAAATATTTCGTTGAACAACCCTATGTGGCGTTGCACGCCCAGAGGATAAAGAAATCCGCCGGACCGCATCTTGTCGCGGTTGGCAAAGAGAGTCGCCTGGATCGCCGTTGTCGCAGTCCGGTGAACGCCGAAGTGCAGATATAAAGTCCTGCGCGATCTGGTTTTCCCGGGCATTCGTTCAACCCAACTTTACGAGGCTGTTCGCCTTCAACAATACTTCGAACGTGTTGATGGTTTTTGCCTGCTCGAACACCTTCGCATCATCAGCAATATCTTCGAACAGGTTTTTAAGCCCTGTCGCACTGGGATGCGCGGCTGATATCGCGCTGTTCATCGCACGGTAACGCTCCATGATCTGCAGACGTGTCTGAAAATCCAGCAGACGCATGCGCGTTTTCCCTCGAGCCTTTGCCGCAGCCTTGTCCAGGCGGATCACATGATTGGTCAACTGCATATGCTGTGCTGCCGTCATCGGCAGGGTATTGCACTGACGCATGAATTCCAGGGCTTCCATATGGAGGTTGGTCTTCTGGTCTATCACCGGTCCCGAGGGAGCTTCGAAGCCTTCTGCCGACCCGATCCCAAGCACGTTCAGGAAATCGGCACCGATATCACCGTCCTTCATGAACTTTTTGTCGAAGACCCGGACATGCATCTGTTCGCCCGCGGCCTGCCATTGCTTCAGCAGGCGCTGATAGTCGAGAAACGCCAGTTTGCTGGTTTCGAGGTATTCCGCAATCGTCTGCTTCAACCGCGGATGATAATCACGGATCTGCTGACCATAGAGCGATTCTATATAATCGTCCTGCCGACGCAGATAGATGATGGGGCGGATGGTAACATTCGGCAGGAACTGCTTGATCAACGAGGGGTCCTGCACCCACTCGAACTCTTCCGAACTGATGACGATATTTTCATATCGGACCTGCTCGATCTCTCGTTTGAACCGCTCCCATACAGGGATGCCATCCAGCTTGTCGTTGGGTGATTTGCGGTTGAAGATCGCCTGCCCCAAGCGATGCTGCGCCTGCGTCACACGTCCCGAATTCGGATAGTAGAACCCAAGGTCATTCAGATGGTCGCTGTTCTTGGCAAGATAATGCTGCAGCCATGTGGTTGCCGTCTTGTGAGTGCCCACATGAATATAAAGGTTCTGCATCGTCATTTACTTTCTTGTCCAAATTCCATTCGGATGATTGTGCAACTTATACCCGCTCGATGCGGGGTCGGAAGCTGAGGCCCTTCAGGATCGCGCCATAGATCTGGCGGCGGTGCGCCTTGGGGATGTTGGCGCCCTTCATCTGGCGGCGCACGCCATAGGCATAGGCCAGGACGTTGACCAGACCGCCCTCGCGGCGGCGGAAAGAGGTTTCGTTGCGGGCGCCGTATTTGAATTTCCACAGGCTCTTGTCGTCGATCATCCCGAAGTTGACGCCCCGGTTGTCGGGGGTGTCATGCATGACGACGCTTTCGGGAACGAAGATGCCCGGATAGCTGCGCGCGATGCGGCGGGTGTATTCGGCGTCATCGAACCAGATGAAGTAATCCGGGATCGGCAGCCCGTGTTCGCTGACCGCCCAACGCGGGATCAGCACCGACACGAAGGAGGCGCTGTCGACCAGCGGCCAGTTCTGCGCCGCCGTGACGAAGCGCGGCCAGTCCCAGACCGGGCGCGGGGTGTTCATCTCGCACAGGGAACCGTCGATCCATTCGACCCGCGAACAGGCGAAGCTGGGGCGCCAGGCGTGGTCTTCCTCGAAGGTGATGATGGCGTGCAGCAGCTTCTCGATGGCGGCGGGTTCGGGATAGGCATCGTCGTCCGAGATCCAGAAGTAATGCGCACCCATGCCATAAGCCGCCTTGAGGCCCGCGTGGAAACCACCCGCACCGCCCACGTTCTTGGGCAGGCGCAGATAGCGCAGGCTTTCATCCTCGCGCGCACGCGCCTCCATCAGGGTCTGCGTGTCGTCGGTCGAGGCGTTGTCCACGACCAGCACGATGTCGGGGCGGCGGGTCTGGGCGTTCAGCGCGTCCAGCACCTTCAGCAGCTTGGGCGACCGGTTGAAGGTGACGATGATCGCCGCGGTCTTGTTCAGGGCAGGCATGGCGGGCACCTATTCTTGGGTCGTATCGGCCGCATCGCGATAGATCGGCATCAGGATTTCTTGCGCGGTGGGATCGGCGGCGATGCGCGTCCAGGCGGCCTGCAGTTCGGCCTTCTGACGGTCGCAGAAGTCGCGATCCTTCCACAGGCGGTCCACGGCGGTGACGATGCCCTTGACGCAGGCCGCAGGCTCCAGCGGGACCAGCAGATCGGCGGGCACGATCTCGGATTGCGAGCCGACGTCGGTCGAGATGGGGATGCAGCCCTGCTCGATCGCCTCGTAGCAGACCAGCGCCAGGCCCTCGTTGTTCGAGGGCAGCAGCAGGATGTCGCTGTCGGCCATGATCTGCGGCACTGTCGATCCCGCGGGCAGCAGTTCGACCTTCGAGGTCAGGCCATGGCGTTTCAGCAGGGTCCGCACCGTGTTCAGGAAGGGGCCTTCGCCGATGATGCGACCGCGCAGCGTCACGCCGTTCGCCATCGCCCATTTGTCCAGCGCCCGCAGCGCCTCGACCACGACGACGGGGCGCTTCTGGTAATAGAGCCGGCCCACGAAGGTCACGCGCAGGTGGTCCTGCCCCGGCATCATGTTCATCGCGAGCAGTTCGCGGGCAGGCTCGGCGCGGTCCAGCATGCGGCCAAGCCGCAGCTTGCCGATGACCTGGAAGTTGTCGCGATAATAATCGACCAGCTCGCGGCTGATGACGTGGTGCATGTCGATGAATTCCGACCACACGCCCGAGGTCCGCGGATAGCCGCCATCGGCATATTCCACGATATGCGTGCTGTCGATCACCTTGATCCAAGGCATGGTCGCGCGGATCTGCGGCAGGGATTCGTAAAGCGGGATGCAATGGTGAATGTGGACAAGGCCGATGTTCTCATCCTCGATCAGCCGGGCGACGAAACGGGGCCATTTGTCATGCGGCAGATAGCGGTCCAGCCTCAGGAAGGTCACGTCGGGGCTGTCGGGCAGCTTGTCCTGCAGGCGCTGAAGCGCCGGAACGCTGGCCGCGACGAAGACGCGCAGCCCCGCCTCAATCGCCCAACGAATGGTGTCGAAGCCCAGCTTTTCCGCGCCGCCCACCTCAAGCCAATGCATGCCGATCAGGATGGCGGGCTTCTTGTCGCTGGCGGGGCGCGAGGGCACGGGCAGATGGTCCCAGCCCTGGCCGCGAAGGTTCAGGCGACCCGGCTTGCGCCGTTTCTTGCGCAGCATCTCGGCCTGGTAGCGGATCTTTTCGTATCCCAACGGCCAGACGCTGAACAGGCGCCGCAAGGGTCGCATGGGGACCCAGGGTGCGTCGGTCTGCTGCGCCTCGGCCGGGTTCGGGCGGCGCGGAATGGCCAGGGATATGGTGATCTGGGGGGCATCGGGATGCGTCCCGGGGCGCATCACCTGGCCCAGGTATTCCGGGCTGAGGTGCTGGGCGCGGAAGGTGAAGGCCCCTTCGGTGATCTCGGGTTTTCCGTGGATGGGATCCTTGCCTTGATAGAACAGGAACCGCAGCGACTGCGTGGGATAAAGCCGCGCATAGATCGCCATGGCTTCGGAGATCTCGTGGTCAATATACGCGCTTTCCGTGCCGAAAGCGGAAGGTGTCAGGCTGGTCATGCTGTCTCGGATCTCACTTCGGCTTTCGAATGCCACATCTGTGCAACGTGCGACAGATAGCAGGTCGCTGCGGGCGATGAAACTGTCTAGGCCCCCATGCCGCCTCCATGCCGCAAGCTTGCCCGGACGGGCGTGATCATGCTAACGCCTTTGGCAATTGGCCGGGCTTAAAGCAGGTTTCTGGCATCCCCAGCCGTGATCGAACATCCCATGCCGCAGACCCCGCCCACCATCGCCGCCGCCGTCGTGACCCATGACAGGCTGGACAAGCTGAGGACGACCATTGAACGGCTTTTGGCCGAACCCGTCAGCCATGTCGTGGTGGTGGACAACGCGTCAAGCGACGGGACGGCGGAATGGCTGGCGTCGCTTGATGACCCGCGCCTGCTGGTGCATCGCAGCGACAGCAACCTTGGCGGGGCGGGCGGCTTCTCCATCGCCATGCAGATCGCGCGCGATCGGACCGATGCCGATTGGATTGCGGTGATGGACGACGACGGCCGCCCCCGGCCGGGCGCCATGCAGGCATTCTCCCGCATGGACCTGTCGGCATGGGATGCCATCGGCGCGGCCGTCTTCCACCCCGACGGCACCATCTGCGAGATGAACCGCCCATATCGCAACCCGTTCTGGCACCTTGGACGCTTTTTGCGCACGCTGGCGCGGATGCCGCTTGGCAAGGGCCGCGAGGGGTTCCACCTGGGCGATGCCGACTATCGCGACGGCGGTCCGGTTCTGGCGGTGGACATGACCAGCTTTGTCGGACTGTTTCTGTCGCGCGATGCCCTGATGCGGGCCGGTCTGCCCGACCCGCGGTTGTTCATTTATGGCGACGACCAGCTTTATACGCTCCAGATGCGGCGCAAGGGGCTGCGGATCGGCTTTGCCCCTGAAGTCCGTTTCGAACATGACACCATGGCCCTGCAGGGCAAGACGGGGGTTGTGCTGCGGCCCTTGTGGAAGGTCTTCTACATGTATCGCAATGCGCTGATCGCCTATCGCGTGGCGGCGGGGCCGTGGTTCTGGCCGCTGGTGCCCGTGCTGCTGCGCAAATGGCGCCGCAAGGCGGCCGATTACGGCGATGATGCCGCGACCTTCCGGGCGATGCTGGATCTGGCGGTGCGCGACGGCCTGGCCCGCAGGCTGGACCGTCCGCACGCCGAGATCCTGCGCAGGTCAGGGTCCGACTGATCCGTCCTGTTCCAGATGCGCACCGATGGCGCGGCCAAGGGCGAAGGCGCGCTGTTCAAGGATGACGGGCGTTTCGCAGACATAGGTCAGCGATTTCTGCCGGTCGTCGAAGATGCGCATGTCCCAGTCCAAGGCCTCTTCCTCGGCGTCGATGGCGTCGAAATCGGGGGGCTGGGCGGTCTGCAGTTCGTCGAACCGGCTGCGGCGCGACTTGATCCGATCGGCCAAGGCAACCTGCGCGCGGCCATAGCGTGAAATGCCCGCGATCAGCGCACTGCGATCACGGTCGATGCGCGTGAAGATCGCCTGCATCAAGGCCGTCAGGCGGGCATCATCGGCCTCTGCCGCGAAATCATCGATCAGGGCGGTCGCCTTCTCCAGCGGCAGGCGGCGCTGTTCAAGACGTGCCGCCAGCTTGGCGATCTCGGGCGTCTTTGCCAGTTCGATCACCGGGTCGTCCGGCACGGGGCCTGTCCACAGCTGCCCCAATGACAGATGCGGCTGCTTGCGCTGGATGCAGGGCCAATCGGGGTCGTTGCCGGTCGCGGCAAGCGCAGGCGTGGTCGCCAGCAGCGCCAGCAGCAGGGGAATGCGGATCATGAGTGCCCTCCTTTCCGGCGGGCCCAGAGACCCTTTTGCGGATCATACATGAAGACCGCCGCGCCGAAGAACCCCGCCAAACATCCTAGAACCACCGCAAGCGAGGTCCAGTTGATCTGCAGATAGAGCGCGAAACGGATCAGCTCGACCGCGTGGGTGAAGGGGTTGAAGGCGCAGATGTCATGCAACAGCGGCGAGCTTTCGCGCATCCGCCACAGCGGATAGAGCGCGGATGAGGCGAAGAACATCGGGAAGATCACGAAGTTCATGACGCCCGCGAAATTCTCCAGCTGGCGGATGGCCGACGACAGGAACAGCCCCATCGCCCCCAGCATCAGCCCCGACAGGATCAGCGCCGGGATCACCGCGACATAGCCCCATGCGGGCGGGGTAATACCCCAGAACCATGCGATGGCCAGGAAGGTGAAGACCTGGATGATCGAGACGATCACCCCCGCCACCAGCTTGGATCCCAGCAGGAACCAGCGCGGGAAAGGGCTGACCAGCAGTGTGCGCATGGCCCCAGTTTCACGGTCATAGACCATCGACAGCGACGACTGCATGCCGTTGAACAGCTGGATCATCGCGACAAGGCCAGGGGTCACATAAACCTCGTAGAGGACATAGGTCTGGTATGGCGGCGTGATCGACAGGCCCAGCACGGCGCGGAAGCCTGCGGCGAAGATGAACAGCCAGACCAGGGGTCGCACCAATGCCGCCAGAAACCGTCCGCGCTGGTTGACGAAGCGCAGGGTTTCGCGGCGGCTGATGCCAAGGAATGCGGTCAGCCAGCCGGTCACGGCGCCACCCCCGTCATGTGCAGAAAGGCCTGTGTCAGCCCCTGCGATCCTGCGATGGCATCGGCCCTGCCCTGCCGCAGCACCTGACCGCGGTGCAGGACGACCAGATCGTCGTCGGGGGCGATCTCATCCATGATATGCGTGGCCCAGAGCGCCGAGACCCCGTCACGGGCGATCAGGCGGCGGGTCAGGGCCAGAACCTCGGCCCGGGATTTCACGTCCAGCCCCACGGTCGCCTCATCCAGCAGCAGCAGGTCGGGGCGATGGATCAGGGCGCGGGCGATCTCGGCCCGGCGGGACTGGCCACCGGACAGGGCCGTGACGCGAGCATCGGCCTTGTCGGCCAGATCGACCTGTTCCAGCACCTGCATGATGCGGGGGCGGGCGATGCGGCCCGGAATGCCGTGTAGGCTGGCGTGATAGATCAGGTTCTGGAGGATGGTCAGGTCCGCGTCCATGGCGCGGCTTTGAAAGACCACGCCAAGACGCGCCAGCGCCTGCGACGGGTTGCGTCGCAGGTCATGCCCGCCGACGCGGATCACGCCGGACCGGTTGTCGTAAAGCCGCGTGATCAGCGAAAACAGCGTCGTCTTGCCTGCCCCGTTCACGCCCAGCAGCGCCGTGAAGCCGCCGCGCGGGACGGTCAGCGACACATCCTGCAAGGCCTGAACGGCCCCGAAATTATGGCTGACATGGTCGATTTCCAGCGCGGCTGCGGTCATGCTTACTGGATGTTGAAGACGGCTTGCAGGCTGTCACCCGACGATCCCGGAACCGACAGTGTATAGCGTCCCGGCAGCACCGCCACGAAGCTGAGGACCGCCGTTCCGTCGCTGTCGAATTCGATGCTATGCACGCCCATCGGCCGGATCTCGGTGTCGCCGATGACGATCTCATTGATCCAGATCGCGCGGAAGAAGTCGCCGCCCGACAGGGCCAGTTCCTGGCTGCCGTCGGCCACGATCCTGATGCGATAGTAGCCGCCCGACTTGATGGTGTATTCGCCGCCCGCGACGGGCTGGCCGGATGCCAGTGTCAGGGGCGCCAGATCGGTGCGGTTTTCCCGCGCCAGCAGACCCGAGAAGCCGTAATCAAACATGCCGGTCGCGTCATAGGTCCCCTCGGACGGCGCCTCTTCCTCGTCGTCGTCGTCATCATCATCCGCTTCGACGGCCTCGCCCGATTGGGTGCCTGCCTCGGCGGGTTCGCCCACTACGGCATCGCCGCCGGGAACCTGCTCGGCAGAGGCGTCGGGGGTCGCGGCATCCTGGGCGGTGGCGGGCACCGCCAGGATCAGTGCCAGGGCGGCGCCGGACATCAGCTTCGTCAGCGTGGTCATGGAATATCTCCTCCTCAGGATATGCAGGGATGCCGGATCAGTCCGGGGCGACGACGACACCCCAGGGCTGCTGCCCCACGGGAACCGAGCGGACGACCTCGTTGGCGGCCACGTCGATGATCGACACGTCGTTGGAATTGCCGTTGGTGGTATAGAGGTATTTCTCGTCCGGGCTGAAAGCCAGCTGCCAGACGCGCTGTCCGACCAGCAGGTAATCGGTCACTTCGTCGGTGGCCGCGTCGATCACCGCGACCCGATTGGCCGGCCCCAAGGCCACGAACAGCTTGGAACCATCGGATGTCACACGCGCGCCGACCGGCTGGATCGCCTCGGGCAGGACGCCGTTGATGTCAAAGGTGATCTTCTTGGTGATCTGCTGCGTGGAGGGGTCGATGACACTGACCGTGCCGCCGATTTCCGAGGTCACGTAAAGCTTGCTGCCATCGGCGGTGTATTGGGCAAAGCGCGGACGGCTGTCGACCAGCACGTTGGCGGTGATCTTATAGGTTTCGGTGTCGATGAAATGCGCCATGTTGGTGGTTTCGGAGGTGTTGATCACGACGCTGCCGTCGGGGCTGACGCCCATGCCTTCGGGTTCGACGCCCACGGGAATCTCGGCCAGCATCTGGTGGGTCTTGGTATCGACCACGGTGACGATGTTGTCGTCCTCGTTGGCGATGAACAGCGGATTTCCCGACGGGTGCAGCACGAAGAGTTCGGGGTCCGGGCCGGACGGCAGGGTGTGCAATTCCTCCATCGTCTGCGGGTCGAAGACGCGGACCAGGTCGTCGTCGGATGCGCAGACGTAAAGCTCGGTCCCGTCCGGGCTGATGGTGATGCCGCGCGGGCGGTTTCCGGCAGGATAGGTGCCGATCACCTCGAAGCTTTCGCCATCCAGCACGGTGATGTCGTTGCTGCGTTCATTGGTGACGAAGACGCGGTTGGCAAGCGCGGGCTGGGCCGCGCAGATCAGCGCCGCGGTGGCAAGCAGATGTTTCATGACGGGTCCCCAAGGCGACATTCGGTTTCGGCACGGTCCACGCCCAGCGTGTCCAGCTGGCTGGTCTGATGCAGATATTGTTCCTGCGGGCTGACCGAGGTGGTCAAATCGCCCGTCGTCAGCAGGATCGGCTGGCGCACCTGGTGGTCCCAGTCGCGCACCGTCAGCGCCTGACCCTTGAAGCCCGCCACGTCGAATTCGGGCGACAGGATGAAATCGCGCAGGGTGTCGGGATCGCCGGAATTGGTGCGGGTCGCGGCCTCGCCGATGATGCGCAGGGACAGCCAGGCCTGGTAGTCGGCCTCGCGCATGCGGCGGTTGGCCAGGGCCTCGAAGCGGTTCTGGAACTGGGTCGCGCCCCAAGCCTCCATCGCGGGATGCCAGCTGCGGGAGACCAGCCCCGCCGAGCCCGCCACCGGGCGTGGATCCCAGGTCAGATAGGGCAGATAGACGGCAAAGACATCGGCCTCATCGGCGGTGATGACGATATCGTGGTCCTCGGCGCGTTGGGTGAAGACCGGCATCTGCGCCTGGACCTGCACGTGGCCACTGTCGGTGCGCCGTGCGCCGCCGGTATCCTCGAACTCGCGCTCCTCGACGATATCGGCGCCGAACTTGGCGGCAGAGCGGCGATAGGCCTCGGCCATGGCTTGATCCTGCGGATGGCTGCCGTGGATCAGCATCCATCGCGGCCAGTTCTTCCACATCAGGAATTGCGTCAAGGCATCGGCCAGCATGGCGCGGCTTGGCGCGACATGGATGGTGTTCATCCGGCAATCGGCCCCGCGCAGGTTGTCGCCTCGCGCCATCGCGTTGATCACCATGGCGCGGTCGCCCACCTGATCGGCCAGTGCCAGCGTGACGTCGTCGTCAGCCATGACCACGATGAAGCGGATGTCCTGATCCAGCAGGTCGCGCATGCTGTCGGCCGCCGTGTCGGGCGTGGCGGCCACCGTCACGGTCTGGAAGTCCTGCCCCATGAAACGGCCGGTCGTGTCATTGTCGTCGGTGGCCAATTGCGCGCCTGCAAAGCCCAGATCATCGGGCGGCAGCTCCAACCGCGATATCGGCGGCAGGCCGGGGTCGTCGACGCGCAGAACCGCGGCGCGGATGACCACTGGTTCCGGTGACTGGCCGTGAACGGGCTGGGCCAGTGCCATGGCACCAGCCAAAAGCCCCATGATTCCCTTGAACATTCCTCGTCTCCCTGTCGGTCATGGTGCGGGTCTGGGGGGTCTGCGGCAAGCCGGTTATTGTTCCCGCCCGTATCGGGAAGTTTTCCCTGCACCCTTGGTCTGAGGACCTCAGGCTTTTGTCTTATGGACGGCCCGCCCCGGCCGGGTTCAAGCTCTGGCCATGACCATAGCGCTTCATATCCGGGCATTGGCCCTTGCTGCGGCATCGCTGCTGATGTCGGTCGGCGCCGTGGCGGCGCAGGATCTGACGCCGGGGACGGCCACCTGGTTCGGCATCCATTACATCGACAGCTCGACCGAGGGCGACATCAACGGCGTGCGTCAGGATGAAACCGACCGCATCGCCATGACCGAGGATTACGTCGCAGACCTGCTGACCGAACGCGGCTTCACCCTGACCGAACCCGACCCCGAAGCAACGGCCCGCATCCTGAACCCCGCCCATTCCAACGGCGCGGACACGCGGATCGCCGCGGAAATGGGGTTGCGCTATGCCATCATGGGCGAGGTGCAGAAGACCTCGAACCTGATCCAATCGGTGAACCTGCGCATCCGCGATGCCGACACGGGCGAAACCCTGCGGGCGGGGGCGGTCGATATCCGCGGCAACACCGACGACGCCTTTCGTCGCGGCTATCGCTACCTTTTGAAGAACGTCATTTTCCGGGAGGATAAGAAGGAATGAGGAAGACCCAGCTTGTTGCAGCGACGCTTGGCGCGGTGATGGCCGTGACAGGGGTGGCATCCGCGCATGGCCCGTCCCGGCTGAAGACCGAACAGAGCGTGGTTCTGGACGCCACCCCCGCCGAGGTCTGGGAGGTCATCGGGCATTTCGACGACATGAGCTGGCATCCGGTGGTGGCCTCGACCGCGATGACGCCCGAAGGCGCACCCGCCGATGTGCCCGACGAATCGACCCGCGTGCTGACCCTGGCCGCCGATGGCGATCCCACCATCACCGAACAGCTGATGGCTATCGACGATGCCAAGATGAGCTACAAGTACATGATCACCGAGGTCGATACCGCTGTCCTGCCGGTCACCAATTATTCCTCGACCCTGATGGTCAAGGACAAGGACGGCCATGCCGAGGTGACCTGGAAGGGTGGCTTCTATCGCGGCTTTCCGAACAACGATCCCCCGGCCGAGCTGAACGACGATGCCGCCATTGCCGGGGTCGACGGGGTCTACAAGGCCGGGTTGGACGCGCTGGCCGAACGGTTCGGCATGGTCGAGTGAAGCCCGCGCTGCTGCTGGCGCTGCTTGCATCCCCGGTCATGGCCGGGGACCTTGCGTTCGTGACCTCGCAGAACGGCAATGCGCTGTCGGTGGTGGATCTGGGTGACGGGCAGGTCACGGCGCAGGTCGAGATTCCCGGTGCCCCTGCCCCCGTCGCCTATGATGCCGAACGCGGTCGGGTCCATGTCATCGCTGCCAATACCGGGCGCCTGCATGTTCTGGACAAGACCCTGGCCCCGCTTCGGCAGCTCGATCTGGGCGAGGGTGCCTTCGGCATCGCCACGGGCCCCGATGGCGCCCTGTTCGTGACCGATTGGTTCGGCGCCCGATTGACGCGGCTGGACCGCGATCTGGTGCCCGTCTGGCAATCGGCGACCGGCGCGGCCCCTGCCGGTGTCTCGGTCAGTGCCGACGGCAAGCTGGTCGCCACCGCCGATCGCGATGCCGATGCGGTCAGCATCTTTGCCGCGGGTGACGGCAGCCTGCTGCATCAGGTCAAGACGGCTGGTGCGCATTCCTTTGGCATAACTTTCCACGACGGCCTTTTCTGGACGGCGGATGTGATGGGGGACAGCGTCTCGGTGATCGATCCTGCGGCAGGGCGACTGGTGGGGCAGATCCCGACCGGCAGCCATCCCTATGCCCTGGCCTTCGCCAAGGGGCGCGGCTTCGTGACCAACCAGTATGACGGCACCGTCACCGTCTTCGATGCCGCCAGCCATGCCGTCCAAGGCACCATCACCGTTGGCGATTACCCCGAGGGCATATCCACCCTGCCGGACGGCAGCGGGGTCGCCGTCGCGAATTGGGACAGCGACACGCTGAGCATCATCGATGCCACCGATCTGACCGTGACCATGACGGTCGATCTGCCGTCCGGGCCACGCGCCTTCGGGGTCTTCACGGGTCCGCCGTGACCAGCGAGGCACCACCCTCGGCCAGCCAATCGTCCGTGCCGCCGGGGAACCAGTGGATACCCGAGAACCCCCATTCGACGGCGCGACGGGCGGCATTCCAGCTCATCCAGCAGTCGGCGCGGCAGAAGATCACCAGCGGGCGGTCGTCCTGACCCTTGGCGGCGGTCAAACCGTCGCGCAGGCGAGCCTCTTCTTCCGGCGACAGTGCCTGATATCCTGTGTTCCACAGCCAGATCGCGCCGGGGATGGTCTGATGCGACGGTTCGCGCCAGATCGTGCCCTCGGGCAGCCCCTCGGGGCGCAGGGTGCGGGGGAAGACGTCGACGAAGACCGCCTGCCCCGCATCATGCAGATCAAGCGCCTGCGCGCCACCTATGACCTGCGCGCCCTGCAGGGTCGCCGGAACCGGCGCGCGATAGGGTTCGCCGCGATAGCCGTCGGGTTCCGGAATGCTTTGGGCCGCAGCTGGCAGGGCCAGCAGCACCGCCAGCACCGCCGCCCGGATCACGGCATCACCTGCTTGCCGTAATCATCGACCAACGGCACGCCGGCATCGTGCAGTATCTGGTTGATGCCGTCCTGATTGCGGCGGATCAGGCTGTTCAGCTGACGCTTCCATTCCTGTTCGCCAAGGCGGACGCCAATGGTGATGCGATAGAACAGCTTCGGGTTGCCCTCTTCATGCAGCAGAGGGGTGAACTGCAGGTCCGGATCATCCTTGACCAAGGGTCCGGCCAACGGCCCCCACATGACGGCGATGTCCAGATCGCCTGCACGGATGCTGTCCAGCATCTCGCCCGTGGGGTCCTTGACCCGCCGATCGACGAAGAGATCGGCACCCCGCATGTTCGCCGCCAGACCGTTGCGCGCCAGATGGGTTGCGGGCGGCGTGCCCGCGACGACGCCGATGTCGGCCTTCTTCAGCAGCGGATCGGACAGGCGGTCCACCTGCGCCAGATCGCCGTCGCGCCGCGTCACCAGGCCATAGACCGAGGTATAGTAATGGTTGGTGTTCTGCACCATCTCATCACCTTGGGCATAGCCCATGACCACGTCGCAGGTTCCCGCACGCAGCGTCTTGGTGATGAAGCCCATGCCCGACGGGAACCAGGCATAGGTCACAGGCATATCCAACAGCTGCCCGAAGTAATTGGCCAGCTTGTTTTCGAATCCCGTCCCGTCACGCGTCGTGACGGGGACATTCGCCGGATCGGCACAAACCCGGAACTGGGTCGTCGATCTTATGTCGGCAACCTGCGCCGAGGCCGTTCCCGCCATGACGACGATCGCCAGCATCAACCCGTGACGAAGAATGCGCATCACATCTCCATGCAGGAATCTTCAAGCGCGCTGTATTCCTCGGGCTTGTCGGCACGTTCGGCAGGGCGACCGCGACCGATGGTTTCGGTGCCATGGGCAACCAGATAGGTGTAGATATCGTCGATGTAGCACCAGACGTTCCTGTTGGTGGCGAATGCCGGCATGACCGAATTGGTGCCTTGGCGACCAGATGCGACGACCTCCATGAAGTCGTAGTAATCCATGCGCAGCACCGATTCCTTCAGCGCCGGGGCATAGGTCGAGCCCTCGCCATCAGGACCGTGGCAGACGTGGCATTCGGCGTGATAGCGGCGGAAGCCGTTGAAGGTGGCAAAATCAACGACGCCGTCCTCGACCTTGAAGGTGGGGATGCCTTCGTCGTTGCGCCAGCGCCCGTCCATCATCTCGACGGCATGGGTGCTCTGACCATTGGGAAGGACCTGATCGCCGCCCGCGTCTTCCGCCTGTTGCGTATCCAGGGCGGCTTCAGGGGTCGCGGCTTCGCTATTGCCCGAAACGGCCGCCGCCGCGCCTGCGCCTGCTTCGGCGGCCGGTGGTGTCGTATCGGTCTGCGCCATGGCCGTGGTGGCCAGCGAGGCACCAAGAACCAGCGCCGTCAGGCTGGTGGTGGCTTTCATCATGGGTCTCCTCCCGTTGATCGGACTGCCTGCTCTCCTCGGACAGAACCGCCCCGAGCTTAACCTCGGGGCGGCTCCTTCACAGTTCAACTTTCACTTTGCGGAACGAAAGTATTAGCCGTTGGTGGCACCTTCTGCCGGTGCTTCGCCTTCGGTCGGCTGTTCCATCGAGGCGGGCTCGGCTTCGGGCATGTTGCCGTCGCCCGGCAGTTCGAAGACCGTCAGCTGGCCGCCCAGTTCGGTATAGTCGCTGAGCGCGGCATAGCCGCCCACGGCACCCAGACCGTCGTTGGGGTTGGTCAGACCGGCCGCCAGGCCGATGCCAGCCCAGCCACCCACGCCCGACAGGACGGCGATATACTGCTTGCCGTCATGCACGTAGGTCATGGTGTTGCCGATGATGCCCGAGGGGGTCTTGAAGCTGTAAAGCTCTTCGCCCGTCTCGGCATCGACGGCCTTCAGATAGCCTTCAAGCGTGCCATAGAAGACCACGTCGCCTGCCGTCGACAGGGCGCCGGACCAGACCGAGAACTGTTCGGGCAGCGACCATTTGATCTCACCCTTGGTGGCGTCCCAGGCGATGAAGTTGCCCATGCCGCCGTGGCTGTCGGGCGCCGGGAACATCGACAGCGTCGCGCCGACATAGGGCTGACCCGCGGTATAGGCGACGCGGAAAGGCTCGTAATCCATGCAGACGTGGTTCGTAGGCACGTAGAACAGGCCGGTCTTGGGCGAATAGGACGCCGGTTGCTGGTCCTTGGACCCCAGTGCCGCCGGGCAGACGCCGGTGGTGTTGGTGTCCTCGCCGTTCTGCGAGGTGGAATATTCCGCGACCACCTGCGGGCGGCCGTATTGGTCGGAGTCCTTGTCCATCACGACCTCGGTCGCCCAGTTGACGGCGGGGTCGTATTTCTCGGCGACCAGCAGTTCGCCCGTCTCGCGGTCCAGCGTATAGCCGAAGCCGTTGCGGTCGAAGTTCACCAGCAGCTTGCGCATCTCTCCGTCGATTTCCTGATCGACGAGGATGTTCTCGTTCACGCCGTCATAGTCCCATTCGTCATGCGGCGTCTTCTGATAGAACCACTTGGCCTCGCCGGTGTCGGCATCGCGGGCCATGATGGTCATCGACCACTTGTTGTCGCCCGGCCGCTGGCTGGGGTTCCAGGTCGAGGGGTTGCCGGTGCCGTAATAGACCAAGTTCAGGTCCGGGTCATAGCTGAACCAGCCCCAGGTCGTGCCGCCGCCGATCTTCCACTGATCGCCTTCCCAGCTGTTCAGCGAACTGTCCGCACCGATCGGCTTGCCCAGCGACATGGTCGTTTCGGGGTTCACGAGCATCTCTTCGTCGGGGCCGACCGAATAGGCCTTCCAGACCTCCGAGCCGTCCGCAAGGCTGTAGGCCGTCACGCGGCCACGCACGCCGTATTCACCGCCCGACACGCCGACGATGACCTTGTCACCCACGGGCAGCACGGTGGCGGTGTTGGTTTCGCCGATGGCGGGATCGCCGGTCTTGACCGACCACTTCTCCTCGCCGGTCATGGCGTCCAGCGCGACCAGCGTGGTGTCGGCCTGATGCGACAGGATCATCCCGTCGGCATAGGCGACACCGCGGTTCACGGTGTCGCAGCACATGACCGCGATGACTTCAGGGTCCTGCTGGGGCGTGTGGCGCCAGACGATCTTGCCGTTGTCGGACAGGTCCAGCGCGAAGATGTTGTTGGGGAAAGGCGTGTGGACATACATCATGTCGCCCACGACCAGCGGACCGCCTTCATGACCGCGCAGCACCCCCGTCGAGAAGGACCAAGCTACCCGCAGATCGCCGACGTTGTCGCGTGTGATCTGGTCAAGTTCGGAATAGCGCTGGTTGGCATAGTCACCGGTCTGGATGGCCCATTGCTCCGGCTTGGCCGTTTCGGTCAGAACGCTTTCGTTGGCATAGGCCGACGCGCCCGTCAGAAGCAGCGCGATTGCCGCGCTGTTCAACAGATGTTTCATTGAAATGCTCCTCCGCTGGATTTTGCGCCGCGGTGTTTCCTCCTCCCACGGCTTTCCATGATCCAAGTGTTGGTTGCGCATTTCCTTGCGTCAATCGAACGCCCTGCCGTTTGCCCCTAAAGTCTGATGGGCAAACGGCAAGGCGTCCGGGAAGTTTTGGCAGCTGGGTTACAGCAGGCGATCGGCGTGCCAGAAGACGTGATCGCCCATGACGCTTTGCACGAAGAAGTAGCTGTGGTCATAGCCCGGCTGCATGCGGAACTGGCCGGGCTGGCGACGCTCCATCATGGCATGGGCCAGCGATTCGGGCCTCAGCAGATCCAGGAACTGATCGCCGCTGCCCTGGTCGATTAGAATCTCGCCGGGGTAGCCGCGTTCGCGCATCAGGATGGTGGCATCATGGGCGCGCCATGCATCGCGGTCATCGCCCAGATAGGCCGTCAGTTGCTTGCGGCCCCAATCCGATTCACTGGGGTGGGCGATGGGCGCGAAGGCCGAGACGCTGCGATAGCGGTCGGGATGGGTCATCGCGATGGTCAACGCGCCATGCCCGCCCATCGAATGCCCGGTGATGCCCATGGCATCGCGGTCGATGGCGAAATTGTCGCCGACCAGTTCGGGCAGTTCATGGACGATGTAATGCCACATCTGGAAGTTCGGCTTCCACGGGTCTTGCGTGGCGTTGACATAAAAGCCAGCGCCCTGCCCCAGGTCATAGGCGTCATCATCGGCGACGCCCTCTCCGCGCGGCGAGGTGTCGGGGAAGATGATCGCGATGCCCGCCTCGTCGCAATATTGCTGGGCGGCGGCCTTGGTCATGGCGTTTTCATGGGTGCAGGTCAGGCCCGACAGATACCACAGGACCGGCACGCGGCCATATTGCGCGATCTCGGGCAGGAAGACCGCGAATGTCATGTCGGTCCCCGTCGCCTGCGAACGGTGGCGATAGACGCCCTGCGTTCCGCCAAAGCTGCGGTTCTCGGAAAGGGTCTCAAGGCTCATGGGGTCTCTCCCTTCAAGGTCTGGAACATGACCAGCCCGTCGACCGGCCCATGCTGGGGGTGAAGAAACGCAGCCGGAAGCCGCCCGACAATGGCAAATCCGGCCTTGTGCCACAAATGGACGGCATCCTGGTTGGTCGAGACGACGAAATTGAACTGCATCGCCCGGAAGCCCTGATCGACGGCCCAGGTCTTGGCATGTTCGACCAGGCTGCGCGCGATGCCTTTGCCGCGGGCATCGGGATGGGTGGCGAAGGATGCGTTGGCCACATGCGAACCGCCTGCGGGGCGGTTGGCGCCGACATGGCTGGTGCCAAGAATGCGGCCATTCAACTCGGCCACGAAGGCGGTGAAGGGTCGGGCGAACCAATCCTGCAGCGCTTCATCACGTTCCACGTCGCGCGGCATGCAATAGGTTTCACCAGCGCGATAGACCGGGCGCAGGATGTCCCAGATCGCATCGTGGTCGTCTTTGGTCGCGGGGCGGATCACCGCCCCGCCATCGGTCGTCATGCGAGCTCATCCACGCTGCGGATGACCTTGCCCAGCAGGCCATAGTCCAACGCTTCCTGGGTGTTCAGCCAGAAGTCGCGGTGGGTGTCCTCCTCGATCTTCTCGACCGACTGACCGGTCGCATCGGCGAAGATGTGGTTCAGACGGTCGCGCATCAGGCGCACCTGTTCGGCCTGGATCATCATGTCCGAGGTCGTCCCGCCGATCCCGCCCGAGGGCTGGTGGATCAGGAAGCGGGTGTTGGGCAGGCAGTAGCGGTTTTCCTTTTCCGCCGCGACAAAGATCAGCGCGCCCGCGCTGGCCACCCAGCCCGACCCGATGGTGCGGACTGTGGGGCGGATGAACTTGATCACATCGTGGATCATGTCGCCCGATTCCACGTGACCACCGGGCGAGCTGATCAGCATGTTGATGGGTTCGTCGCTGTCCTCGGCCAAGGCCAGCAGATGCGCCACGGTGCGCTGCGCCAGCTTGTCGTTGATCGGGCCGGCAACGATCACCGTGCGCGACTTGAAGTAGAGTTTGCCGATCTTGTCGCCTTCCGGCAGACCCAGACCACCGTCCTTGTCGCCCTTGGGCTGGCGGTCGTCGTCTTCTTCGTGATCGTCGTCGTCATCCAGCCACTGATGGCGCATGGGCCTGCTCCTTGTTCTTACTCATGGCGACGGCGGGACCGCGCGGCCCCGCCGTTCTTTTACCTAAGCAGCCGCGAAGGATCAGTAAAGGACGACCGAGCGGATCGATTCACCCTTGTGCATCAGATCGAAGCCCTTGTTGATGTCGTCCAGCGACATGGTGTGGGTGATCATCGGGTCGATCTCGATCTTGCCGTCCATGTACCAGTCGACGATCTTGGGCACATCGGTCCGCCCGCGCGCACCGCCGAAGGCCGTGCCCTTCCAGACGCGGCCGGTGACCAGCTGGAACGGACGGGTGTTGATCTCGGCACCGGCCGCCGCCACGCCGATGATCACCGACACGCCCCAACCGCGGTGGGTGCATTCCAGCGCATCGCGCATGACCCTGGTGCTGCCTGTCGCGTCAAAGCTGTAATCCGCGCCGCCGATCTGGTCGAAGGGGGTCTTGGTCATCTCGACGATGTGCTGGACGATGCCGCCTTCGATTTCCTTGGGGTTGACGAAATGGGTCATGCCGAAACGCTCGGCCATTTCCTTCTTCTCGTTGTTCAGATCGACGCCGATGATCATGTCGGCACCCGCCAAGCGCAGGCCTTGAATGACGTTCAGACCGATGCCGCCCAAGCCGAAGACCACCGCCTTGGCGCCGATTTCCACCTTGGCGGTGTTGATGACCGCGCCGATGCCCGTGGTCACGCCGCAGCCAATATAGCAGATCTTGTCGAAGGGCGCGTCCTCGCGGACCTTGGCGACCGCGATTTCCGGCAGCACCGTGTGGTTCGCGAAGGTCGAGCAGCCCATGTAGTGATAGATCGGCGTGCCATCCAGCATGCTGAAACGGGTCGTGCCGTCGGGCATCAGGCCTTGCCCCTGGGTCCCGCGGATCTTGGTGCAGAGGTTCGTCTTGCCCGACAGGCAGGACGCGCATTCGCGGCATTCGGGCGTATAGAGCGGGATCACGTGATCGCCGACCTTCAACGAGGTGACGCCTTCGCCAACCTCGACCACGACGCCCGCGCCTTCGTGGCCCAGAATGGCGGGGAAGATGCCTTCCGGGTCGTCGCCCGAGCGGGTGAATTCGTCGGTGTGGCAGATGCCGGTGGCCTTGATCTCGATCATGACCTCGCCGGCCTTGGGGCCTTCCAGGTTGACCTCCATCACTTCCAGCGGCTTGCCAGCCTCGAGGGCTACGGCGGCACGGGTTCTCATAGTGTCGTCTCCTATCGCTCAGGCAGGGCTTGGATCGGGCAAGGGATCGACAGGCGAACCCATGCCCCGAATCTCATCTTTGTGGACGATCCGGTTCAGGCGGGCAAGGCACCCGAACGCTTGGCGACATGCGTCGCGATCGCGTCCATCAAGGGTGGGGACAGCGCATCATAAGGGTCCAGCCCAAGCTCGCGCAGGCGCGACCTGATGCCGTCCATCCGCGACGGATCGACCCCCGATTCGATGACCGAGCTGACGAAGGCCGCGAATTCAGGTGCCGACCAGCCGCTTTCCCCGGACAGTTCGGTATGCACGAAATCAAGGCCATAGAACGGATGGTCCTTGTTTTCGATGCGGCCGATCATGTGGACGCCGCAATCGCGACAGCGGTGTCGCTGGATGGCCGCCGTTTCATCGACGATCTGCAGCTTGTCGCCATTCTCAAGGATGCGGACGCTGTCGCGCGATACCACCGCGACCTGGCTGAAGGTGGCCCCCTCGGGCTTCCAGCACTTGGTGCAGCCGCAAACATGGTTGTGCGCGGACTGTGCGCCGACGCCGACCTTCACGGGATTGCTGCTGCAGTGGCAGGTGAGGGTTCCACCGGAAAAACCGGGGTTTCCCTGTTTGACGCCGTGATCCACGGCCGGGTGGATCGTCACCCCGTCGGTGCTGGTCATGGTCCCCTCCTCCAATTGACCGGACATTGGTCAAGGTCGCGCCGATGGGAACATTCGGCAAGTGGGAGGAAGGTTGTAGCAGCCCGCACCATTGCCGGCGCGGGCCGCCATCGTTCAGCTGGCCGGGGTCGACGACACGCCGACCTTTGCCGGGCGCAGCAGGCGGTCGTGCAGGCGGAAGCCGTTGTCCATCACCTGAATGATCTCACCGGCGTTGGTGCCGGGCGCGGGGGCCTCGAACATCGCCTCGTGGAAGGTAGGGTCGAATTTCTCGCCCAGTTCGGGGCGGATGATCGTGATGCCATGCTTGGTGAAGACGTTCGACAGTTCGCGCAGGGTCAGATCGACCCCCTCGATCAGGGCCGAGGCCGCCTCGCGCTGTTCGTCGGTGGCCGCATCAAGCGCGCGGGTCAGCGCGTCATAGACGGGCAGCAGGTCCCGCGCCAGGCGCGAGCCGCCATAGTTTTCCGCGTCGCGACGGTCCTTGTCGGCCCGCTTGCGCGAGTTTTCCGCATCGGCCAACGCGCGCATCCACTTGTCGCGCAATTCGTCGCGTTCGGCCGTCAGGCGCGCGACCTCGTCATCCTGGGCGGCCAGCGGGTCGTCCAGAAATTCTTCCATCGGCTGTTCGTTCTGCTCGGTCATCTTCTTCATCCTTTCCGGCCAGACAGCACCCGCCCGACCAGCTGCGCGGTATAATCGACGATCGGCACGATCCGGCCATAATTCAGCCGGGTCGGTCCGATGACTCCGACCGCGCCTACAATCTTACGGTCGGCATTCATATAGGGTGAAACGACCAGAGCGGAACCCGAAAGTGAAAAAAGCTTGTTTTCCGACCCGATGAAGATGCGAACGCCCTCGCCGCGCTCGGTCAGGTCCAGAAAATCGACGATGTCGCGCTTGCGTTCCAGATCGTCGAACAGAACCCGCACCCGGTCCAGATCCGCGATCTCGCTGTCCAGCAGGTTCGACCGGCCGCGCACGATCAGCCGCGGGTCCATGGCCTCGGGGCCCCAAAGCGCGATCCCCGATTCGACCAGTTCGGCGGCCAGCACGTCCAGTTCGCGCCGTCGCGTGGTGATCTGCTGGGCCAGGTGCCCGCGCAGTTCGGCCAGGGTCTTGCCCTCGGCCATGGCGTTCAGGAAATTGCCCGCCTCGCGCATCGAGGACGGCGTCTGCCCCGGCGGCGGGGTGAAGATACGGTTTTCCACATGCCCGTCGGCAAAGACCAGCACCACCAGCGCGCGGTCCGGCCCCAAGCTGACGAATTCGATGTGGCGGATCGGCGCCTCGTGCTTGGGCATCAGCACAAGGCTGGCGCCGCGGGTGATCGATGACAATGCCGTGCTGACACGGTCCAGCAGCACGCCGGTTTCGGGGTCGTCGTTGCCAAGCGTCTGGTCGATGGCGGCGCGGTCCTGGGGGGCCACCTGATCGACCTCCATCATGCCGTCGACGAACAGGCGCAGCCCCTGCTGTGAGGGCATCCGCCCCGCCGAGGTATGCGGGCTGTCCAACAGCCCCATGAATTCAAGGTCCTGCATCACGTTGCGGATCGTCGCCGCGCTGACCTTTTCCGACAATGTCCGCGTCAGCGTCCGCGAGCCCACAGGCTCACCCGTATCAAGATAGCTTTCGACGACCCGGCGAAAGACTTCGCGGGACCGTTCGTTCAGCTGGTTCAGCAGCGTTTCCTGGCTCATGTGCCTCGTGGGGTTGCGTGACGGTGCCCTCGGGCGATATTGGGCGGGTAATCTTCACGAAAAGGATGAATCATGCGCCCCTCTGGCCGGAATCTAAGCGAAATGCGCCCGATTTCAATTGAAACCGGGGTGATGCGCCACGCCGAAGGGTCTTGCCTGATCCGTTGCGGCGATACGCATGTCCTTTGCACCGCCTCGATCGAGGATCGCCCGCCGCGTTTCCTGAAGGGCACCGGCCTTGGATGGGTTACTGCCGAATATGGCATGCTGCCCCGCGCCACGAACAGCCGCAATCGCCGTGAGGCCGCATCGGGCCAGCAGACCGGTCGCACCCAGGAAATCCAGCGCCTGATCGGGCGCAGCCTGCGCGCGGGCATCGACCGTTCGGCCTTGGGTGAACGTCAGATCACCATCGACTGCGACGTGATCCAGGCCGATGGCGGCACGCGCTGCGCCTCGATCACCGGCGGTTGGGTGGCGCTGCGGCTGGCGGTCAACAAGCTGCTGAAGGCGGGCACCATCACGTCGGACCCGATCCTTGACCACGTTGCAGCCGTCAGCTGCGGCATCTATGCGGGCCAGCCGCTGGTCGATCTGGATTACGCCGAGGACAGCGAGGCCGGCACCGACGGCAATTTCGTCCTGACCGGCGCAGGCCGTCTGATCGAGGTGCAGATGTCGGCCGAAGGGGCGACCTTCTCGCGCGATGAAATGGGCAAGCTGCTGGATCTGGCGGAAACCGGCATGGCCGATCTGGTCGCCGCGCAGAAGGCCGCCATCGCATGAGGAAGTTCACCGAGAAGCGCCTGCTGGTCGCCACCCATAATGCCGGCAAGCTGGCCGAGATGCGTGCCCTGCTGGCCCCCTACGGCGTCGAGGTCGTCGGCGCCGCCGAGATGGGCCTCGGCGAACCCGTCGAGACCGAGGACAACTTCATCGGCAACGCCCGTATCAAGGCCCGTGCCGCGATGGAGGCCACCGGCCTGCCCGCCCTGTCCGACGACAGCGGCATCAGCGTCGACGCGCTGAACGGCGCCCCCGGCGTCTATACCGCAGATTGGGCCGAGACCGGCAACGGCCGCGATTTCCCCATGGCCATGAAACGCACCTGGGACGAGCTGGAGGCCGTGAACGCCCCTGCCCCGCGGCTTGCGCAGTTCCGCTGCACGCTGGTCCTGATGTGGCCCGATGGCCATGATGAGGTCTTCGAAGGCGTGCTGCCCGGTCAGGTCGTCTGGCCGCCGCGTGGTGCCGAAGGTCACGGCTATGACCCCATCTTCATGCCCGACGGTCACGAAATGACCTTGGGCGAAATGTCGGCCGAGGCCAAGAATGCCCTCAGCCATCGCGCCATCGCGGTGGACAAGATGATCAAGGCCGCCTTCACCTGACGGCTGCGGCCCGCCCCTGTTCGCGGGGCGGGTCGGCAAAATCAGGACGGATGCCCCTGCCGGACGGGGGCTAGGATATTCTCGACATGACACCGACTTCCGAAGATTGGCGCGCAGGTGGCTTTGGGCTTTACGTCCATTGGCCCTTCTGTGCCGCGAAATGCCCCTATTGCGACTTCAACAGCCATGTCGTCGCCCATGTCGATCAGGCCCGATGGGCCAAGGCGCTCTCGTCCGAGATCGCCCGACTGGCGGCCGAGATTCCCGACCGCCATCTGGGCAGCATCTTCTTCGGCGGCGGCACGCCCTCGCTGATGCTGCCTGAAACGGTGGATGCGGTCATTCGGACGGCGCAGGCGGGCTGGGGCTTTACCAATGATATTGAAATATCGCTTGAGGCGAATCCCACCAGCGTCGAGAAGACCCGCTTTCAGGGGTTTGCCGATGCGGGTGTGAACCGGCTGTCGATGGGCATTCAGGCATTGAACGACGACGACCTGCGTCGCTTGGGACGCATGCATTCGGTGGCCGAGGCAAGGGCGGCCTTCGACGTCGCCCGCGAGACCTTCGGGCGGGTCAGCTTCGATCTGATCTATGCGCGCCAAGGACAGGACCGTGCCGCCTGGCGGTCCGAATTGCGTCAGGCCCTGTCGATGGCAGTCGATCACCTTTCGCTCTATCAGCTGACCATCGAGCCCGGCACCGCCTTCGGCGCCCGTGCCGAGATCGGCAAGCTGCGCGACCTGCCCGACGACGATCTGTCAGCAGACATGTATGCCGATACGCAAGAAATCTGCGCCGCGGCGGGGATGAATGGATACGAGATCTCGAACCACGCGGCGCCGGGTTCCGAGAGTCGGCACAATCTGGTCTATTGGCGGCAGGGTGATTGGGCCGCAGTCGGCCCCGGCGCTCATGGCCGGATGACCTTGCCCCAAGGCCGTGTTGCGACCGAGGCCCTGCGCGCCCCCGGCGCATGGATCGATGCCGTCGAACAGCACGGAACAGCCGAGCTTCCACGCGAGTTCATCCCCCATGAAGAACAAGCCAACGAATATCTGCTGATGTCGATGCGTCTGAGCGAGGGGATGGACATGGACCGTTTTGCGGCATTGGCCGGACAGGAACCCGATGCACAAGCCGTATCGTCGCTGATCGACCTGGGAATGGTTCGCCGGCAGGGAAACAGGCTGCATGCGACCGATGCGGGACGCCCCGTCTTGAATGCCATCCTTCGCGAATTGGCCATCTGACCCATGCGCCGCAAATTATGGCTGATGATCGGCTGGCTTTTCATGGGGTTGGGCATCATCGGGGTCGCATTGCCCGTGATGCCGACAGTCCCTTTCCTGCTGGTTGCCGCATGGGCCTTCGCCCGGTCTTCCCCTGCCCTGCGTCAGCGCATTCTGGACCATCCGACCTATGGCCCCCCGGTACGGGCATGGCAGGAACGTGGCGCGGTTGGCAGTAAGGCCAAGGCTTGGGCGATTACGGCGATGACCGCAGGTGTGGCGCTGTCCTGGTGGGTTGGCATGCCGCCATGGGTCGTTGCAACGCAAGCGGCAATCTGTGCCTGCGTGGCAATCTTCCTGTTGACCAGACCTTGCGCGTGACATTCTTGGTTGCGGTCCAATCACTATGAACCGCAAGATAGCGGTCAGTTATGACCACCCAGTAACTGGCAAAGTTGGTCCAGCTGATCCAGGTCCTTGTATGAAATGACCAGTTCGCCGCCATCCCTGCCCGAATGACTGATCTGCACCTTCATCTTCAAATGCGCGCTCAGATCGCCTTCCAACGCACGGGTATCCGCATCTTTCTCAGCTGACGCACTTGCTTTGCCCCGTGGCTTGTCCTGCGGCGACTGAGACAGCTTGCGAACCATATCCTCGGTCTCGCGAACCGACATTCCCTTCTCGACGACCCGACGTGCCAATTGAAAGGCATTCGGGGCCGTGATCAGGGCACGTGCATGGCCAGCGCTCAGCTTGTTTTCCTTGACCATCTCTTGGACGGCATCGGGAAGGTTCAGCAACCGCAGAAGGTTCGCGATGTGGCTACGGCTTTTGTTCAATGCTTCGGCAAGACGTTCTTGAGTATGACCGAACCGGTCCATCAACTGACGAAAACTGGCCGCCTCTTCGATCGAATTCAGATCGGCGCGCTGGATGTTCTCGATGATGGCAATCTCGAGAACTTCGGTATCGGTCATTTCGCGAATGATGACCGGAAGTTCATGAAGTTGCGCAATCTGCGCTGCCCGCCAACGACGTTCACCGGCAACGATCTGATAGATGCCCGCATCATCGGGATGCGGTCGAACGATAAGGGGCTGGAGGACACCGCGTTGTTTCAGCGAAGCCGCAAGTTCCTGGAGGGCTTCAGGCTCGAAGTTGCGACGGGGCTGATCAGGGTTTGCGGTGATCTGTTCGATCGGCACGACAACCCGATCCTTCAGCGCCGGTGACGGGGTGTTCGGGGTGGGATCGGACAGATCCATGTCAGCCATCAAAGCTGACAGGCCACGACCCAATCCGCGCTTTCCAGCCTTTCCATCCGACATTAAGCCGCCTCCGTCACAAGTTTCAATCTCTCACAGAACTCATCGGAAAATTGTCGATAGGCCAAGCTGCCCTTGGAATTTGGATCATAACTCAGGACCGGCTGCGCATGTGACGGCGCTTCCGATACGCGAACGTTTCTAGGGATCACCGTTGGATAAACCAGATCGCCCAGTGTTTCGCGGACATCGGCCTCGACTTGCTGAGACAGATTGTTGCGATAATCGGACATGGTCAGCAAAATGCCGTTGATGCGCAACGCAGGGTTTGCTGTCTGACGAACCTGTTTGACGGTCCCAAGCAGCTGCGACAGACCTTCCAAGGCATAGAATTCGGCCTGAAGAGGAACCAACACGCTGGTCGCTGCAACCATCGCATTGACCGTCAACAAACCAAGTGCCGGCGGACAGTCGATCAAGACGATCGTACCGGCGGAAGCTTGGGAAAGCTGTTTGCTGAGCAACCGCATTCGATCGGGCGTTTGCGACAGTTCCACATCGGCAGAAGCCAAATCCGATGTTGCCGGCACCACCCTGAGGTTCTGGATGTCGGTTGCCATTGCGGCTTGGATCAAGCTGGCTTCGCCCGTCAAAAGATCATAGACCGTGAATTCTCTCTGATCCGAGCCGATGCCAAGACCGGTCGATGCGTTTCCCTGCGGGTCGAGGTCGACCAGGATTGTGGGCCATCCGGCTTGCGCCAAGGCAGCTCCAAGATTGACAGCCGTCGTCGTCTTGCCGACCCCACCTTTCTGGTTCGCGATTGCGACGATATGCTGCTCACGCATGAGAGACTCCGGATACTTTCAGAATTGCCGCTTCTGCATCTGTTGTACTGGGCGAATGTTCAAGTTCAAAGTGCCATTCTTTTCGCGCCAGTTCGACCTCTTCTTGCCAACTGCGTCCTTTCATAAGCAAAGCTTTCCCATTGGCGCCAAGGTGACGTTCCACGAACCCAAGAAGTTTTGGTAGGGCGGCAAGTGCCCGTGCAGACAGATAATCTGCATTCAAAGGCGTGATTTCTTCGATACGTTCGCTGATGACATCAACATTCTCCAAGCCAAGTTCACGAATGACCGTCCGCAAGAATTGGCATTTTCTCTTATCGCTTTCGACAAAGCTGAAATCTATTGACTGTTCGCGATAGTAGATCGCCAACACCAAACCTGGAAGACCGCCTCCGCTGCCGATATCCACCCATTTTCCGCTGATATACTTTGGCAAAGAACTTACGATTTGAAGACAGTCTTCGATATGACGTTCGCGAAACTCGCCAAGTGTAGAAGACGCGACAAGGTTGATCTTGGGATTCCAAGTCGCCATCAAATTTCGATATTTTTCGAAAAGCAACTCTGTTTCACGTGAAACATCGGTCATGCGGACATTCTTACCTTAGATTTGACAAGGGCAATTAACAGCGTGAGGGCTGCGGGCGTCATACCCTCGATCTTGGATGCCTCTGCCAATGTTTGCGGACGTCTCTCGCCCAGCTTTCGCGCTAGCTCGGCAGAAAGCCCCCCAACGTTTGAATAATCCGCGTTCGGATCCAACGTCAGTGCCTCATTCGCTTTTATCGCCGACGCGTCGCGATCCTGTCTTTCAGCATACTGATGGTACAAGGCGTCATTAGCCAGTTGGCTCACTGTTTCACGTGAAACATCGGCCAGTTCTGGGATACTTGCGACAAGAACATCCCTATCGATATCGGCCATTCCCAACAGGGCAAAAACAGATCTCTTCTGTCCGTCCAACCGCACTTTGAACCCCAAGTCTGACAACTCGTTCGGTGAAAACTTCAAGCCCTCGGCTAGGCTGCGTGCAGCGGAATAGGCTGCACTTCTTTTAGCAAAATGGGCACGCCGTTCACTACCTACGCAACCCAGCTCAATGCCGACAGGCGTCAGGCGCCGGTCGGCATTGTCAGCGCGTAGACTGAGGCGAAACTCGGCTCGTGACGTGAACATTCGGTATGGCTCAGTGACGCCGCGAGTCACCAGATCATCGATCATCACTCCGATATAGCTGTCGGTGCGACTGAAATGATGCGCATCACGGTCTTGGGCGGACAATGCAGCGTTCAGCCCGGCAACCAAGCCCTGCCCGGCTGCCTCTTCATAGCCGGTCGTTCCATTGATCTGCCCGGCCAAAAACAAACCTTCAACTGAGCCAACTTGAAGACTGTGCCGCAAGCAAGTTGGGTCAACAAAGTCATATTCGACAGCGTATCCAGGTTGAAGAATGACGGCATTCTCCAATCCGGCGATGGAATGAACATAAGCCTCTTGAACTTCGACTGGCAGGGAGGTCGAAATTCCATTCGGATAGACCGTGGAATCATCCAGTCCCTCGGGTTCCAAGAAAATCTGATGCGACGTTTTCTCGGCGAACCGGACGACCTTGTCTTCAATCGACGGACAATAACGCGGACCTCGTCCCGAGATATGCCCGCCATACATTGCCGATCTGTGAAGATTATCTTGGATGATCTTGTGCGTTGCCTCATTCGTATGAGTTATGCCGCAGGATATCTGCTTCGCATAAGGCCGGTCGTTCAGATAAGAAAACACGACTGGATCGTCATCACCCGGTTGCATATCCAATGCGGACCAGTTGATCGTCCCTCCATCCAATCGCGGCGGTGTCCCGGTTTTGAGCCGCGACATTGGAAGTCCGAATTTGGCAAGCGACCCGGCCAATCCAACTGACGCATCATTGCCCCAACGACCTGCCGGACGGCTGACGTCTCCGACGTGGATAACCCCATTGAGGAACGTACCCGTGGTGAGTACCGTCGATATCCCGGCAATCTCGGAACCGTCGGCCATCTGTACACCGGTGACCTTCCGATCAGTCCCGGTGAATGCAGTGACCTCACCGAAGATGAGCTCGACGCCAGGATAGCTGGACAACATCTCCCAAGCAGTTTCACGATACAACTTTCGATCCATCTGTGCGCGTGGACCTTGGACCGCAGGACCTTTGCGCCGGTTCAGCAGGCGAAATTGGATCCCGGCTTTGTCGGCAATGCGGCCCATCACGCCATCCAGCGCATCCACCTCACGGACCAAATGCCCTTTGCCCAAGCCCCCGATCGCAGGATTACACGACAACGTACCGATGTCTTCCTTTCTCATCGTCACCAGAGCGACCGAGGATCCCATCCGCGCGGCAGCGGTCGCGGCCTCGAGACCTGCGTGACCAGCACCCACAACGATGACATCAAAATGTTTCACGTGAAGCAATCCCTATTTGCCGATGCAGAATGAGGAGAAGATCTTGTCAAGATAGTCCTCGGCGTCGATTCGTCCAAGCAGTCTGTCCAAGGCGTGACCGCACTTGCGCAGCTCTTCTGCCAGGATCTCGACAGGAAGACCGCGGAGATCTTGCAGTGACGCTGCAGCCGAATGCAGTTCATTCAACTGACGTTCGTGGCTGACAATTCCGGCGCCCGCGGTTTTCTGGCTCAGCAGATCATAGATCCGATCAAGCAAATTGGCGACCCCTGCCCCAGTAACTGCAGACACCGCGCTTTCTTGACTGCCGACCAGATCGGCCTTGCCCTTGAGAACTATATCCCCGTCCTGAAACAGGTCCGGCACCGAGTCTCCGTCATCGGACAAATGCACCCGCAAGTCTGCCGTAACAGCGCGATTGCGTGCACGTTCGATCCCTGCAATTTCGACCTCGTCTTCCGATTCACGCAGACCGGCCGTATCCAACAGGGTAACGGACAGCCCCTTTAGATCCAGACGCAGTTCAAGAACATCACGGGTCGTACCGGCAACAGTAGAGACGATCGCGACATCCCTTTTCGCTATGCGATTAAGAAGGCTCGATTTTCCGGCGTTGGGAGGGCCGACGATGGCCACTTCGAACCCCTGCCTGATGCGTTCGGCGGCAGAGAAACCCTTGATCTCGACTTCGATTGACGTCCTGAGACGCTCCGTTAGTTCATAAACCCGTTCCGGGACTTCGTCGGGAACGTCCTCATCTGCGAAGTCAACGCTGACTTCTACGAAGGCGCCCGCTTCGATCAACCAGGACCGCCACTCTTCGGTTCGGCGGGCCAACTCTCCGCTTGTTGCGCGCATCGCCAACCGACGCTGCGCCTCTGTTTCCGCGGCAAGCAGGTCGCCAAGCCCTTCGATCTCTGCCAAGTCCATCCGGCCATTCAGAAACGCACGACGGGTGAATTCGCCCGCCTCGGCCAATCGGGCGCCCCTTGCGAACAGCTCTGCGTGAACACGACGGGCGATGACCGGTGCGCCGTGCAAATGCAATTCCGCGACCTCTTCCCCGGTAAAACTTTGACCGCTGGCGAACCAGATTGCCAGAACCTGGTCGATTGTTTCGTCTTCAACACGAAGATCACGGAAATAGGCACGACGGGCAGTCTTCATGGGACCGACCAATGCCTCGGCAGTCGACCGGGCGGCATCGCCGCTCAATCGAATGACGGAAACTCCCCCCCGCCCGGGCGGGGTGGCTTCGGCGAAGATCAGGTCCATGTCTGCCTCGTCAGGCGTTCATCGAGTCGAAGAACTCGGAGTTGCTCTTGGTCTGCTTCAGCTTCGAGATCAGGAATTCGACCGCATCGGTCGTTCCCATCGGGTTCAGGATGCGCCGCAGCAGATAGGTCTTCTGCAGATCCTTGCTGTTTACCAGCAGTTCTTCCTTGCGGGTGCCCGATTTCAGGATGTCCATGGCCGGGAAGACGCGTTTGTCGGCGACCTTGCGGTCCAGGACGATCTCGCTGTTACCCGTGCCCTTGAATTCCTCGAAGATCACCTCGTCCATGCGCGACCCAGTGTCGATCAGCGCCGTGGCGATGATGGTCAGGCTGCCGCCTTCCTCGATATTGCGCGCCGCACCAAAGAAACGCTTGGGGCGTTGCAGGGCGTTTGCATCCACACCACCGGTCAGAACCTTGCCCGAGCTGGGGACGACAGTATTGAATGCTCTACCAAGTCTTGTGATCGAATCAAGCAAGATCACCACATCTCGCTTATGTTCGACCAGGCGCTTGGCCTTCTCGATCACCATCTCGGACACCGCAACGTGGCGGCTGGCCGGTTCGTCGAAGGTCGAGGACACGACTTCGCCACGCACGCTGCGCTGCATGTCGGTGACTTCCTCGGGGCGTTCGTCGATCAACAGGACGATCAGATAGCACTCGGGGTGGTTCTTCTCGATCGAATTGGCGATGTTCTGCAGCAGAACCGTCTTACCCGTGCGCGGCGGTGCCACGATCAACGACCGCTGGCCCTTGCCGATGGGTGCTACCAGGTCGATGATGCGTGCGCTGCGATCCTTGATCGTGGGGTCTTCGATCTCCATCGTCAGGCGATCATTGGGGTAAAGCGGCGTCAGGTTGTCGAAAGCCACCTTGTGGCGTGCCTTCTCAGGCTCCTCGAAGTTGATCTGCTCGACCTTGGTCAGCGCGAAATAGCGTTCATTGTCGCCGGGCGCACGGATCACACCTTCGACGGAATCGCCGGTGCGCAGCGAATGCTGGCGGATCATGTCGGGGCTGACGTAGATGTCGTCCGGACCGGGCAGATAGTTCGCCTCGGTCGACCGCAGGAAGCCGAAACCGTCCTGCACGACCTCCAAAACGCCTTCACCGCCGATGTCCCAGCCCTCTTCGGCATGCTCCTTCAGGATCGAGAACATCATCTCGCCCTTGCGCATGGTCGAGGCATTCTCGATTTCCCATTCCTCGGCCATCGACAGCAGGTCTGCCGGGCTTTTGGCTTTCAGATCAGAGAGATTGAGGCGTTCTTCGGTCATATTGGCGCAAACTTTCGGCCGCACGACGAATCGTTCGGAACAGGAAAAGTGTCGTTGGGAATCCTGCGCCGGACGGCCAGGGTTGCGGGGCATTTAAGCCCCACCCCGTGACGAGTCAATCTTTTCGATCAGAACTTGACGATCACCGCTGTGACGATCGCCACCATCAGCAGGGTCGGCAATTCGTTCAACATCCTGTAATTCCTGCCGGATTTCGCCTTTCCCATGGCCAGAAACCGGCGTTCGCGGGCGCACCACATGTGAAATCCGCTCATCGCAATGACGCCTGCGGCCTTCACCCATGGCCAAATCATCGACCAGTCGACGATTCCCGGGGTCATCACCATCGTCAGACCGCTGATCCAAGTCGCGATCATCGCCGGATTCATGATCAGGCGCAGAAGCTTGTCTTCCATGATGACGAAGCTGGACCTCGGCTCGGCCCGATCAGCGCCGCGTTCGGCGTGATAGACGAACAATCTGGGCAGATAGAACAACCCTGCCATCCAGGAAATGACGGCCATGACGTGAAATGCCTTCACCCATGGATAGATCACGAACAGCCAGTCGAACATGCGCACCTCTCTTCCTCTCACTTAAATAAAAGAAAGAAGAAAAGGAATGTTGTTGAAGTAGGGGCTGTGGATAGCAGGATTATCGTGTTTTTCACCTTGCGATCCCCAGAATCAGCACCTGTGGATAAATGTGTTGAAAATTTAGATCGCGAAGAGAAAATCTTTTGTAAACAAAGTTATCTTGTGTGGATAATTTTGCGGATAAGGAGGCGGCGAACGATTCGTCCACAATCGAGCATCTCGGTGAAATCAAGTTGTGCACTTGTGGATCACCGCCTTCGGTTCGCCCTTCGTTCCAAGGGGAAATTCAATGACGATTGGGACTTGACCGACTTGTCACCAAGCACCCGGACGATTCCCCCCGACTCTTGTCCACAGGGTTCGGGGGCTGATGGTGATCACCCGAACGCGCCTTCCGCGCCACAGGCCGCGCCTTGTGCATTCTTTGGGCTTTTTTCGACCGATTTTGGCACATACTCTGGCCCGCGATACCAACCAGCCAGCGACAAGGTCCCCATGACGGACGAGATTCCCGCCAGCCAGATCAGCCATGCCCCCCTGGCCGGGGTGATCGGCATGCCCATCGCCCATTCCCGTTCACCGCGCGTGCATGGGCATTGGTTGAAACGCTACGGGTTGGCCGGACATTACGTGCCGATCCCCGTGATGCCCGAACATCTGGCCGAGGTTCTTCGCGTCCTGCCCCGCGCAGGCTTCGTCGGCGCCAATGTCACCATCCCGCACAAGGAGGCCGTGCTGACCTTGGCCGACACGGTCACCGATCGCGCCGCCCTGATCGGGGCCGCGAATACGCTGATCTTCCGCGCAGACGGCAAGATCCATGCCGACAACACCGACGGTTATGGCTTCATCGCCAATCTTCGCCAATCCGCCCCAGATTGGCGGCCCGAGGCAGGCCCCGCCGCCGTGATCGGCGCGGGTGGCGCGGCACGGGCGGTCGTGGCGTCCCTGCTGGACAGCGGCGTCAAGGAGCTGCGGATCACCAATCGCACCCGCCTGCGCGCGGAACAGATCAAGGCGGAATTCGGTGCAAGGCTGGTCGTCTATGACTGGGCGCAGGCCGGCAATATGCTGGAAGGGGCGACGACGGTGGTCAACGCGACCTCGCTTGGGATGGATGGCAAGCAGCCGTTGCGGGTGCCGCTGGATGCGTTGTCGCCGGACGCGCTGGTCACCGATCTGGTCTATACGCCGCTGATGACCCCCCTGCTGACCGAGGCGCAGGCCCGCGGATGTCGCGTCGTCGATGGTCTTGGGATGCTGCTGCATCAGGCCGCCCCTGGCTTCGAACGCTGGTTCGGCCACCGTCCCGAAGTCGACGATGAGATTCGCCGCGTGGTTCTGGAATGACCTATGTGCTGGGCCTGACCGGCAGCATCGGCATGGGCAAATCCACCACCGCGCAGATGTTTCGCGACCTTGGCCATCCGGTCTGGGACGCGGATGAAGCCGTGCACAGGCTTTATGCCGAACAGGGGGCGGCGGTGGCGCCGGTCTCGGCCATGTTTCCCACCGCGCTTTCCGGGGGCATGATCGACCGCACGGCCCTGCGTCAGGTGTTGGCCCGTGACGATCAGGCGCTGGCGCGGCTCGAGGCCATCGTGCATCCGCTGGTGGCGCGTGATCGTGCCGATTTCATTGCCATGCACGCCGATGCGCCGCTGGTGGTTCTGGACATCCCGCTGCTGTTCGAAAGCGCCAGCCCGCCGGACCTGGACGGCGTGGCGGTCGTCTCGACCGATGCCGAAACGCAGCGCGACCGGGTGATGGCACGCCCCGGCATGACCGATGACACCTTCGCGATGATCCTTGCGCGACAGATGCCCGATGCCGATAAGCGGGCCCGCGCGGATTGGATCATCCCCACCGACACGCTGCAGGGCGCCCGCGCCGCCGTGCAGCAGATCGTTTCCGAGGTTGCCCCCCATGCGTGAGATCGTGCTTGATACCGAAACCACGGGTTTCGACGCCGAAAACGGCGACCGCATCGTCGAGATCGGCGCGTTGGAACTGTTCAACCACCTGCCGACCGGCAAGACCTTCCACGTCTACATCAACCCCGAACGCAGCATGCCCCAGGGCGCCTTCGAGGTTCACGGGCTGGGCGACGAATTCCTGGCCGACAAGCCCAAGTTCGCCGAGGTGGCACAGGGCTTCATCGATTTCATCGCCGATGACGCCAAGCTGGTGATCCATAACGCCAGCTTCGACATGAAATTCCTGAATGCCGAGCTGAAGCGCGCGGGCCATGCGCCGATCCCCTATGACCGCGCCTTGGACACGCTGATGATCGCGCGCGAACGCTTTCCGGGGTCGCCTGCCACGTTGGATGCGCTTTGCCGCCGCTTCGGGGTCGACAACTCGAACCGGGAACTGCACGGGGCGCTTCTGGACAGCGAACTGCTGGCCGAGGTCTATCTTGAGCTGATCGGCGGCCGTCAGCCGGATCTTGTCCTTGCGCAGGCGCGCAGCAAGGATGACGAACCCGGCATCGACGGCCAGATGCGCCCCCGCGCGCAGCGTCCAAACCCCCTGCCGCCCCGCCTGACCGAGGCCGAGGCACAGGCTCATGCGGAATTCGTCGCCAAGCTGGGCGAGGATTCGCTCTGGTCCCGCTATCAGGTCGGCTGACGCCGGTCTTGCGCGGATCGTTTCCCCGCATCATGCTGGCCGAAACGGGAAACGGAACGGCATGATCGATCGGCTCAGGGATATCGGCAGCTTCTGGGGTGCGATCTTCGAACGCATGGACCAGACCCACATGACCCTGATCGCGGCGGGCGTCGCATTCTATGGCATGTTCGCGGTCTTCCCCGGCATCGGCGCCATCATCGCCCTGTGGAGCCTGTGGTTCGATCCCGATGTCGTGCTGACCTATCTGGATGTGGCGCATGAATTCCTGCCCGAGGGTGCCTCGACGATCGTGGACGACCAGGTCACCTCGCTGACCTCGAACGGGCGCACCTCGGTCGGGTGGACGTCCTTCCTGTCGTTCATGATCGCGACCATCGCCGCGCGCGCGGGGGTCGATGCGCTGATCCGTGGGTTGAACGCGGCCTATGGGGTCAGGGCGCATTCGACGATCTTCGGTTTCATGCTGGCCTATGCCCTGACGCTGGTGATCGTCGGAATCTCGCTGGCGGGGCTGGCGACCATCGTGATCGTGCCGGTGGTATTGAATTTCTTCGTGGTCGCGCCCGTCAGGTCACTGATGATCACGGCGCTGCCATGGGCAGGGATGTTCCTGGCGGTCATCCTGACCATCGGCATCCTCTACCGCTATGGTCCGAACGTGAAGACGCCGCGGACGCCGATCTTCACGTGGGGGGCGCTGTTCGCGGCCATGCTGTGGGCCGCCGGATCGATCGCCTTTTCCGCCTATCTGGGCAGCTTCAACAGTTATAACCGCATTTACGGGTCCATCGGAACAGTCGTGGCACTGCTGATGTGGTTGTACCTGGCAGGGTTCTCGGTGCTGCTGGGAGCCCTGATCAATGTCGAGCTGGCCCGCCGCCGTCGCCTCAGCGCCGCACGCGAGGCTCGCCGGGGCTTCGATGAACTTCTGGCCGAGAAGAAGTCATGAAAAAGGGCGCCGCGAGGGCGCCCTTCCGTCGTTTCAGGCTTCCAAGCCCTCGGTCGAGGCGAAGAACATCGCCTGGCTGACTGCCGAACGAACCTGTTCCTCGCTATAGGGCTTCGAGATCAGGAAGGCCGGTTCCGGACGATCGCCCGTCAGCAGACGTTCGGGGAATGCGGTGATGAAGATCACCGGGATGTCGCCCATGCTGCTTAGCAGCTCGTTGACCGCATCGACGCCCGAAGATCCGTCGGCCAGCTGGATGTCGGCCAGGATCAGGTCGGGACGGTGCTTGCCGGCCAGGTCGATGGCGGCGGTATGGGTGCGCGCGACGCCCGTGACCTCGTGGCCCATGGCTTGCACGATGCCTTTCAGGTCCATGGCGATGATCATTTCGTCCTCGATGACCATGACCTTGCCGCGCAGGGTATTGCCCATCTCGTTCAGGGCGATCTGGACCAGTTCCTCGGCCTCGGCGGTATCGATCTGCATGACGCGGGCGATCTGGTCGGCGCGCAGCTCCTCGATGGTGCGCAGCAGCAGGGCTTCGCGGGAATTCGGGGTCAGGCCGCGCAGGTGGTCCTGGGCACGGCGTTCGCGGGCGGTCATGTCGGCATCCTCGACCGGTTGGCCCGAGCTTTGCCAGATCGCGTGGAACGTCTTGAACAGCGCGATACGCAGATCGTCTTCACCGTCAAGCACGCTCCGATCCGACAGGATCGCCTCGAGCGTGGCGGCCGCATAGTTGTCACCGGCACCTTGGCTGCCGGTCAGGGCACGCGCATAGCGGCGCAGGAACGGAAGCTGTTGGCCGATCGATTGGGCCAGATCTGCAGCAGTCATCACACAGTCCTTTTAATTCGTCTATTGCAAGGAACCATCTTGGCCCCCTATCGGTTGCATGGTTGTGCGCACAAGTTTGTCGGGACTAACATTATTATGACGTCAAAGCGAGATGACCGTAGGAAAGCGGCCGTGGAAAAACAGATCGATGAGAACTTGAAACGGGTCTACGAACAGGATTCCACCACCGAGGTTCCTGACCGCTTCCTCGAGCTTCTTCAGAAGCTCAAGGAACAGGGATGATCATTTCCCGGACCATCCTGCTTTCCGATCCCTCGCTCCACGGTGCCTTTCCCTCATGACGAACACAGCCCTGCCTGATCCCCGCGACCAGCTGGTCGATCACCTGCCGGCGCTGCGGGCCTTCGCCCTGTCGCTGACCCGCGAGGGTGCGGCGGCCGACGACTTGGTGCAGGACACCATCGTCAAGGCATGGACCAACATGGACAAGTTCCAGGCGGGCACGAACCTGCGCGCATGGTTGTTCACCATCCTTCGCAACACCTTCTATTCCGCCCGACGCAAGACCAAGCGCGAGGTCAGCGACAGCGACGGCATCCATGCCGCGCGTCAATCGACCCGACCCGACCACGACGGGCGTCTGGCCTTGCGTGATTTCCGCTTTGCCTTCGAACGCCTTCCCGACGAACAGCGCGAGGCATTGATCCTGGTCGGCGCATCCGGCTTTTCCTATGAAGAGGCTGCCGACATGACCGGCGTTGCCGTTGGCACCGTGAAATCGCGCGCCAACCGGGGGCGTCGCAAGCTGGCCGAACTGCTGCATCTGGAACATGGTGAAGATCTAAACATGACCGATCAGGCGACACTGGCGGTGATGGCGCAGAACAACTCAAGCTCTCGCTGAGTTGCGGCGATGCTTCGGCGCATATCAGGTCATCTGGAATTCACGCGCAAGCTTGGCTTTCGGCTTGGTGCGCTGCTGTCCGTGGCGATCCTGCCCATCGGGCTGATCTCTTTGGTCCAGAACCTGCATCTGTCGCAAGAGGCCGAACGCAGCGCCGAGATCGCGTTGCTGGGACGAACCGCATCCGCTGCATCGGGCGAAAGAGCGCTGCTGCAAAGCGCTCTCGGATCGGCCGATGCCTTGGGACCGGCGGTGCTTGAAACCATGGACCGTCCCGAACAATGCGCCGAACTGCTGCGGAACTTCATGCAGCGCAGCGGGACGTACACCCACGCGGGCTTCGTGCCGGTGGACGGTTTCATGCAGTGCAGTTCGGACCCCGATGCCTTGGAAGGCTTCGATCTGTCCGACAATGACGTCGTGAAGAACTTTCTTGAAAATCCGGTCACCTCGGTCACTTCGGTCCGCCGCGGGGCGGTGACGGGCAAGGCGGTCGTGGTGGTCCAGCAGCCGCTCTATCGTGATCGCGAACTGCTGGGGTATGTCGCACTTTCGCTGTCCCAGGATCTGCTGCGATCCACGCATGCGATGGATTTCGGCACCGAAGGCACCCGCATCATGACCTTCAACAGTCGTGGTCGCGTGCTGAACGGAGATGACCTGACCGGCGAGAATACCGATGACCTGTTGCCCCGCGACCGCGATCTGGTCGAGTTGCTGGGTCAAGGGGAAAGCACGTTCCGCGCCACCGCGAACAACGGGGAAACCCGCGTCTTCACCGTGGTTCCCGTCATCCCCGGCCTCGTCTATGCCCTTGGCAGCTGGAGCCCGCAGACCGCCGGTGTGGGCGTCTTCCAGCTTTCGCGCTTCGGGGCGGTGCTGCTGCCCGCGGCGCTTTGGGTCGTGTCGCTGGCCGTCGCCTATTTCGCGGTCTTCCGGCTGGTGCTGCGCCATATCACCGTCCTGCGGGGTCAGATGCGCCGTTTTGCCATCGGAAACCGCGTCAGCGCACCGCCCGTGCTGTTGGATGCACCGACCGAGATCACCGACGTCAGCCAGACCTTCCACAACATGGCCCGCATCCTGATCCGCGACGAAGAGGCGATGGAAAAGGCCGTCGCCGAAAAGACCGTCCTGCTGAAGGAGGTCCACCACAGGGTCAAGAACAACCTTCAGCTCATCGCCTCGATCATCAACATGCAGAGCCGCCTGATCGACGATCCCGATGCCAAGCAGGTGCTTCGGTCGGTGCAGGATCGCGTGGCGGCCTTGGCGACCATCTATCGCAACCTTTATCAGGCCGAACAGCTGGATGCGGTCGATGCCGACCTGCTGATCACCGACATCATCGGCCAGCTGACCAATGTCACCCAAGGCTCGGGCAACCGGTTGAAGGTGCATACCGACATCAGGCATCTGACCATGATGCCCGATCAGGCGGTTCCCCTGACGCTGCTGGCAACCGAGGCCTTCACCAACGCTCTGAAATACGCGGGCAGGCCGCAGGACGGCGGGCGCGCTTGGGTCAGCGTCTCGCTGACCTCGCCCGAACCGGGCGTGGGCAAGCTGCAGGTCGCCAATTCGGTCGGCTCGGCCCCGTTCGAAGGTGGCACGGGCCTTGGAACCCAGCTGATTGAGGCCTTCTCGATGCAGTTGGAGGGGGAGGTCGAGACGCGTTCCGAACCCGACAGCTACGTCCTGACCATGGTCTTCAAGCTGACGCAGGGACAGCACAACCATGATGCCGATGTGCGCAATGTCGTGCTGACCTCGGCCGCCAAGGCCGGATCGCGTCACTAGGGCGGCATTTCTGCAACGTGGACGGGCCTCGATGCTTGCGCCGGGATGCCCGTGGCCTATCTTGACCAGCATGGAACATGAACCAAGCTATGATCTGGCGACCGGGCGCGGGCTGATGGCCTGCCCCAAATGCGACGCCCTGCACATCGAGGAAGAGCTGGAGCTGGGCGAGACCGCCCGCTGCACCCGATGCGGCACAGTCATGGCCAAACCGCGCGACGGGGCCTTCGTCCAGCTGATCGCGCTGTCCTTCACCTCGATGGTGCTGCTGGTGGGCGCGGTCTTCTTCCCCTTCCTCGAGGTCTCGGCGATGGGGTTCGGCAACGCCAGTTCGCTGTTCGACGTGGCGCTGGCCTTTGCGGACGGGGTGCTGCTGCCCCTGGTCATCGCGGTGCTGGCGATGATCATCGGTCTGCCGATCACGCGTGCCTTCCTGCTGGTCTATGTGCTGGCACCCTTGGCGCAGGGCCGCAAGCCGCATCGCCACGCCGCCCGTGCCTTCCGCTGGTCCGAGGTGATGCGCCCCTGGTCCATGGCCGAGATCTTCGTCATCGGCACGGCCGTCGCGCTGGTCAAGGTGGCGGGGCTGGCCTCGGTCCACCTGGGGCCGGCCTTTTGGGCCTTCTGCGCGCTGATCTTCGTCAATATCGCCAGCCGCGCCTTCATGTGCCAGACCTCGATCTGGGACGCGATCGAGGATGCCGGCCAGACCGTCGAATTCCACGGAAAACCGCGCAGGGCCAAGGCATGAGCGCGCCTTCGGAAAGCAATGCGCCGGTCATGACCGCCCATCGCGCGGGGCTGATCGGTTGTCACAGCTGCGGCCGCGTCTGGACGCAGGATCACGATCAGTGCCTGCGTTGCGGGGCGCATCTGATGCCGCCGGACCGCCGCAGCCTGCAGAAGGTCTGGGCCTGGTGGTTCGCCGGGCTGATCATGTACATTCCCGCCAATCTATTTCCGATGATGAGCACGCAGACTTTCGCGGGCTTGGCGGGCAGTTCGGAATCCACCATCATCGAGGGCGTGTTCGAGCTGATCCACCACGGCAGCTACGACATCGCCATCATCGTCTTCGTCGCCTCGATCATTGTGCCGATGGGCAAATTCGTGGCCATCGGCTGGCTGGCCATCGTCGCGGGTCGACCCGCCACCGTGGATCAGGCCCACACCCGCCTGAAAATCTACGAGGTGGTGGAATTCATCGGGCGCTGGTCGATGATCGACGTCTTCGTGGTGGCCATTCTGTCCGCGCTGGTGCAATTGGGCTTCATGGCATCGGTTCATCCCGGTCCGGCGGCGGCCTCGTTTGCGCTGTCGGTTGCCTTCACGATGCTTTCCGCGCAAAGCTTTGACGCGCGATTGATCTGGCGCGGCCTGCCCCTGCGGTCGAAAAGCGAATGATCCGCCCTGAAACAGACCAAGACGGCCAAGGACAGCGACGAAGATGACTGATACCCCCCAGCCCCCCAAGCCCGCCAGCCCGGTCCGCAAGACGGCCACGCGCGCGGCGCAGGCAGGGGTCAACGTCATCTGGATCGTGCCCATCGTCGCGCTGATCGTGACGCTTGGCATCGCCTGGAATTCCTTTCGCGACCGCGGCAGCCTGATCGAGGTGGAATTCGCCGATGCCACCGGCATCACCCCCGGCGACACCACCCTGCGCTTCCGCGAGATCACCGTCGGGCAGGTCGAAAGCGTATCCTTCAGCGGTGATCTGTCGAAGGTCATCGTCTCGATCCGCGTGGACAGCGATGTCGCGCAATACATCGACACCGACGCCAGTTTCTGGATCGTCCGGCCTCAGGTAAGCGCGCAGGGCGTCACGCGCCTTGATACGGTGCTGTCGGGCGCCTTCATCGAGGGCTATTGGGATTCCCAGGTCTCCGAGGTGGCGACCGAATTCGAGGGGCTGGAACGCCCGCCCCTGGTGCGCGGCGATCAGCCCGGCACCTGGGTCAAGCTGTCGATGAAAAGCGCCGATGGCATGAGCGAGGGCGCACCCGTCCTCTATCGCGGGGTCGAGGTCGGTCGGGTGGAAAACATCCGCCTGTCCGACCAGGACGACCGCGTGCTGGCCGATGCCTTCATCGAGGCGCCGCAGGATGCCCGCCTGACCACCGCCAGCGTCTTCTGGGACACCTCGGGGTTCTCTCTGTCGCTTGGTGCGCAGGGGATCAGCTTCAACGTCAACTCACTGTCCTCGGTCCTGCAGGGGGGCGTGGCCTTTGACACGATCACCAGCGGCGGCAACCCCATCGATGCAGGGCATGAATTCCCCGTGCAGGATGACGAAGCCATGGCGCGCAGCACGCTGTTTGCCAGCGACGACACCGACCGCCTGCGCGTCGGCATGCTGATCGACGATTCCCTGCAGGGTCTCGAAAAGGGCGCCGACGTCCAGTTCCAAGGCCTGCGCGTGGGCCAGGTCACCGATCTGGCGGTGAATGTCACCACGGGCGAGGCCGAGGATGCACAGGTCAAGCAGCTGGTCACCATGTCGATCTCTCCGCGCCGCATGGGCCTGCCGGAGGGTGCGACCGCCGAAGACGCGATGGCGCTTCTGGAAGATGAAGTCAGCCAGTCCGGGCTGCGCGCCCGCGTGGCCAGCGCAGGCTTTCTTGGCACCAGCCTGATGGTCGAACTGGTCCAGATCCCCGATGCGCAGCCTGCGACGGTCGATGTCGGTGCCGACCCCGTGCCGCTGATCCCCTCGGTCGAGGGTGATCTGGACGATTTCACCGCAAGCGCGCAGGGGCTGGTCAACCGCATCGGCAACCTGCCGATCGAGGAGTTGCTGAATTCCGCCCGCGACGCGCTGGACAGCGTGACTGCCATCGCCAGTTCGCAGGACACGCGCGCGATCCCCGGTGCCCTGCGCAAGGCGATCGAGGATGGCAATGTCGCCCTGTCCGACATCAGCAGCATCACCACCGATCTGCGTGATGCCGACAGCGGCGAAACCATCGCCCGGATGCTGGACGAGGCTTCCGCCGCCTTCAAGGCGGTCAACGATGCCGCCGTCGACGTCCCCGAGATGGTCGATCAGATCAACGAGGCCGCAGCCTCGGTCGAGGAATTCGGCTTTGCCGAGGTCAGCCTGCAGGTCGAGGGCATCCTGGCCGACCTGCGCGCCATGCTGGGCAGCGAAGATGCCGAGGCCCTGCCGCGCAACTTGTCGAACACGCTGGAAGCCGCCAGCGGTCTGCTGAACGACCTGCGCGACGGCAATGCGGCCGGCAGCCTGAACAACGCGCTGGATTCGGCCAGCGCCGCCGCGGACGAGATCCAGCGGTCCGTCCAGCAGCTTCCCGAACTGGTCCGCAGCCTGCAGACCACCGCCGCGCAGGCCAATTCGCTGTTCGCCAGCTATGGCAACCGCTCGGCCTTCAACAACGAGCTGATCGGGGCGCTGCGCGAATTGCGCCGTGCGACGGAATCCTTCGGATCGCTGGCACGCCTGATCGAACGCAACCCCCGCGCCTTCATCCTGGGACGATAAGACATGACGACATCCTTCCTTCGCCTGCCGCTGATCGCCCTGTCGGGACTTGTCCTGCTGGGGGCCTGTTCGGACCCCGAAAAGACCGGACGTTTCCTGCTGGACCCGCCGACGCAGGGGGTGCGCGTGGCCAACCGTCTTGGAACCGCCGAGTTGAAGGACGTGTCGCTGCCCGAATATGCCGCCAACCAGGAGGTCGCCTTCCAGACCCAGGATGGCGCGGTGCGGTCCAACCCTGAAAGCCTCTGGGCGGACACCCCGTCGCGGGCCTTCACGACGACCCTGGCGCGCGCCATCAGCGACGTGTCGGGGGCCACCGTCATCGGCGAACCCTGGCCCCTGGCCGAACCCCCCGCCCGCGTTCTGGAGGTGCGGGTCGAGCGTGCCTTGGCGCAGACCGACAACATCTATCGCCTGTCGGGGCGGTATTTCGTGTCCGACGACGGGCTGAAGGGCAATGGCGCGAACCAGGCGCGCAGCTTCGACATCCGCGTTCCCATGACCGAAGCCACCCCGGCAGCCACCGCCACGGCCGCCAGCCAGGCCATCGCCCAGCTGGCCCAGCAGATCGCGACGCTGTCGGGTCCCGGCTCGACCATCGCCACCCAACAGCCCGCAGCGGCGGATGCCTTCGACCTGCCGCCGCTGTTCTAGGCATGAAGAAGGGGCCGGCAGTTCACTGCCGACCCCCATCCCCACGGGCGTAAAAAAATCAAGGGTACTGATTACACGACCTTGCCCGCGGGGAATCCGGCCCGGCGCAATGCGTCGCGGGAAATCCTGAGGTCCTCATCCTCGTCACGACCCAGCACGCGGGTGATGACGGGCAGGACGAAATGGTCGAAGCACGACCTGTCGGGGTTGAAGGCCCCGGGGGTGCCGATGCCGCCGCAATCATCGCAGTCGGGAATGGTGCCCCAGCAGTTCGGACAGGCACCCAAGGCGCAGGCCAGCATCTCGGCGTGATCGACCAGCAGCGCGTTCTCCCGCTGCAACTGGCGGATCGTGCGGGACTTGCCACCGCTGTCGTCATCGTCGTGAAGACGCGCCAGCGCCTGGCGCAGATCGTCCTGCGCGATGGTGTCGGGCTTGGCACCCAGCATCTGCAAGGCCGAGAACATGGCCCGATATTCGGAAATCCTTTGATCCTTCATGGTGCTTGCTCCTGTCTGGCGTGGCATCGCTGTCAGGAGGTGTTCTGGACCTGCGCCGTGAAACGGGCGTGAAAGGAATCACGCCAAATCCGTGAAACATGCAGCCTTGGGTTGAAAACAGCGGTTTTTCGTGCTGTTCAGCCGGGAATATCGTCGGAAAACGATGGCAGCACCGGCGGGGTGCCATCGGGCTGCCCACCGGCCAGCGCCCGAATGGCGGCGCGATCGGCGGGTCTTGCACCTTGCGCCAGCTGTCCCGCCAGCCAGCGCGTGACCTGCGGCGCCGCCAGCGAACTGCCCGACATCATTGAGAAGCTGCCGCTGCCGCGCCCGCAGATCGGCATGCCCGCGTGGCAGACGGCCCGATCCACCGCGATCAGCAGATCGCCCGCCAGATCCGCCCCGATCAGCGAATTGTAATCGGCGACGCTGCCCTCGCGGCGGGTGACGACCCCTGCCCTCAGCGTTCTGCGGCCGGTGGCATAGGCGTTGATCGTATCGCCGCGCTGCACACGGTTCGCGGCTTGATCGCGGGGGTCGAGGGACATGGCGCGGTCGCTATCGTCGCGGTCGCGATAGGCGGGGTCGTAGAGGCGGCTTTGGCGCGCCTCGCGGGGAAAGCCCCGAAGCACCTCGTCGCGCTGCAGGGAAATGGCGTGATCCCCCGGCGCGGCATCTTCTGGCAGGGACAGATGCCACATCCCCGGCGCAATCCAGCCCTGCCCCGGCTTGTCAGGGCATGTGGGCTCCAGAACCAGCGTCACCGTCTGGCGATATCCGCCCTGCGGCAGCGCGACGGTGCCGTGATAGGCGCGGGCGATGTCATGGCCCTCGTCATCGCGCAGATGGGTGACCTGATTGTCCTCGGTGAAGGCGGTCCAAGCCCTCTTCAGACCCGGCCCCGACAGGCCGACCTGCATGGGGCGTTCGGGGCGGGTCGGGTGCACGGGGCCCCAGACCTCCAACGGGGTGACGGTGCGGTCGTCGGGGTGCAGCTGCCAGCCAAGCGTGCCGCCTGGCTGCAGGACGCCACGCAGCCGCGCCATGCGGTGATTGCCACTGGGCAGGACGACGTGCACCGGTCCAAGGTCGTCGGACGGATATTCGGCCACCTGATCAAGCAGCCGCTCGATCAGGCTGGAGCCGTCGCGCGGCCCCGCCGTCAGGCCAAGGCTGATGTTCAGCACGACGGGCAGGCGCACGCTGTTCGGGGGCAGGCTGCGTCGCGCCTCGATCAGGCGGCACAGGCGACGCGCACGCGAGATGATGAACAGGACCGAGGCCGCCAGCACCCGCGGTGCCAACCCGCCCGAGCTGTCGGCGATGACGCGCGGCGCAAGGTTCACCCCGATCAGGGGTCGGTTGCGGCCATCCGGATCGCCCATCGCATGCCCCGCCGCCAAAAGAGAGACCGCCGCCCCGTGACCCGCGGCAAAGCCCGCCGCATGGGTGGTTTCGCGGGCCATGTCGACGACGCCCGACAGGCGATAGATGCTGTCCTCGGTCGGGATGGTCCCCGACTGCAACTGTTCCAGCCATGTGCCGATCCGGGCGCCGCGCAACTCGCGCCCCGCTGGCAGGTCGTGTCCGGGGCCTTGCGGGTCGAAGGCGGCATCCTGCACCCACAGCGCCGCCACGCGACTGACAGAGGGCGACAGGCGCAGACGTTCATGCACGAAGGGAATGGCATCGTCGAGCACGCCGATGATGCATCCGTGCTGCGGATCGGGCAGCGCCGCATCCTCCAGATAGGCGTGGTCCGGGTCGGTCAGATCGGACCCGTCCAAGGCGCGCGGATCGGGGTTCACGGCATCGGGTGGCAGAACCAGACCCGGCGGGCCCAAGGCCGCGACAAGCAGCGGCTCCTGACCCGGCGCGATCATGACTTGAAGGCGCGTTCGACCAGATCGCGCAGCAGAATCTCGGGGGTGGGTTCCGGGGCAGGTTCCGCCCCGCAGGCGTTTCGGGCGAACCAATCCTCGGTGCAGCCGCTGAAGATGGTGGTCTTTCGGGGGGCGGGTTCGCTCCAGCCCGGGGGGGATTTCAGCTCCATCTTGTGTCCCATTCACGTTGGGCCGCGGCGACCAAGGCGGACCACAGCGGCGCAGGTGTCACGAAATCGGCCTTGGTGTCGAAACGGGTCGAGTCGTCGCGTCCCGTCACCATCCGGTCCAGCACGCCATAATGAAAGTCGCGCGGCTGGTCGTTCTTGTCGACGAACTGGCGCCCGTCGAAGCTGGCCCGGGCCACCGCCCCCACCGGCGTCGCCCGCCCCAGCAGCAAGCGCCCCAGCTGGATGCCCAGCACTGCGCCCGCCGCGCTGTCGGCCGGGAAATGCACGCCTGCCACCGTCCGGTTCACCGCGATCCGGCAGGCCAGCCGGAACAGCTGGTCGCCCGCCTTGACCGGCGCGCCCGGCGTCTGCAGCCCCGTCAGCAGGGTCGCCACGCAGAAGGCCTGGGTGGCATGGCCGCTTGGCAGGGTCGGATGGCCGGGACAGGCGATGATCGGCTGCAGCCGGTCGCTGAACTGGGTCGGACGCGGACAGGCCAGCGCCAGCTTGAAGCGCATCACCACCTGCGTAGTCAGGTCCAGCGCGATCCGCAGCATCTCGGTGATCCGGTCGCAGCGGTCGGGTTGAAGCATGACGACCGATCCGAAGAAGGGCAGGAGGTCGCGGGTCTGGATGTCGATCTCGGCGGCACGATCGGCGCGCAATTCGGCGTAATTCCCGACAAGCGGGACGGCGGCGCGAAACTGCGGCAGGTAAGGCCTGTCTATCTGCACCAGCATCCGCCCCGCATGGGACAGCGTGGCGGTCGTCGGGGCACCGTTTTCGGGATCGTCGGGGGTGAAATGGCCGACCGAGATCCCCTCGGACAGCTCGGACAACAGGACGGCGCTGCGGTGATCGGCCTGCAGGCGGAACAGGCGTTCACCGGAGGACAAGGTGACGGGGGCGGCGGTCGCGCCCGTGACCTGTTCGGTCCCCGCGATGGCATCGCGGCTGCGCATCAGGGCCAGCGCCAGCTCCAGCGAGGCACCGTCGGGACCATCCGTCATCTTGGCGTGTTTTGCGTGTTTGGCATGAAACAGGGACATGGCTACTCGCGACAAAGGAACGGTTTTGCTTCATTAACCTATCACACAAACCCGTGAGCGGTTAAGCCTGTTGGCAGATGCCATGTCGGGACGATTGCCACGATGCCGATACTGACCCTTCGCCTGATGGGCCCGGTCGAGCTGACCGGCCCGGCCGACCTGCGCTTGACGCCGCGCGGGATGCGGGCACGCGGCGCATTGGCCGCCATCGGCACCGCACGGTCCATGCGCATCACCCGGGCGCGGCTTCAGGATCTGCTGTTCAGCGAACGCGACCCCGAACAGGGCAACGCCAGCCTGCGCCAGGTCCTGCGCGAGATTCGCATCAGCCTTGGCCCGCACCGCGAGGCATTGCTCTCCGGTCCCGGCTGGGTGGGTCTGGACCCGGCGATCATCCAGCTGGACATGACGGCCCGCCCCGCCGCCGACGGCCAGATCCCCGAGTTCGCCTCTGATCTGGACATCCCCGACCCCGAATTCGAGGATTGGCTGCGCGACGCCCGTCAGGCTGCGCAGGTCCGCGCCCCTGCGGTCGCTGAATCGGCGCTGCCGGATCTGGTGCTGGGGACGCCCGTATCCACCAGCCAGGACGCCATGGTGCTGGCAACGATGATCCTATCCGAGGCGGCGGGACGCACTGCCGACCTGCTGCCAATCGCGATCCATGATGCCGATGCCGCGCCCGCGGGGCCGCATATCCAGATCACCTCGCTGGCCAGCCTGCAGGCAGAGGTCTTCAACCTGTCGGCAATGCTGACCCACCGTCCCAGTGGCCGCGTGCTGTGGTCGCAGCGGATGACCTGCCCGCTGGGCGAACTGGGCGCGCAGATGGGGGATTTCACCGCGCGCTGCTGTCTGGCGATGGTGCAGGTGGTGGATCAAGGGCGGGCGCTGGGGGCGGCTAGCGGAATCTCGTTCGGGGATGTCTTCAGCTTTTCCGCCGACCGTCTGGCCCGCGCCGACAAGGTTCTGGAACATCTGGGCGACAGCATCACCCCCGCCGTTACCCTGTCGCTGCGGGCATGGATCCGTACCACCTATGCCTTCGAGCGTCTGACCGACGACCCCGGCCGCGCCATTTCCGAGGCCGCCGAACTGGCCGCCCGCGCGCGTGAGGCCGCCCCCTTCCACGCCACCGCGCTGGCGGTGAATTCGGTCATCGAGGCCTATCTGGACCGCGACCAGATCGCCTATGACCTGGCGCGTCAGGCGGTCATGGCCGATGGGCAGAACCCGCTGGCACGGCTGTCGCTGTCCCGCGCGCTGGCAGGCATTGACCGGCTGGAGCAATCGGCCGCCGAGGCGCAGGCAGGCTTGGGGCAGGCGCTGTCCAGTCTGAACCCCGCCAACTGGCACCTTGGCATCGGCGTCGCCAAGATGCGCGCGGGCGATCTGCCCGCCGCCATCCATCACCTCGAGGCCGTGCATCGCTTTGCCCCGGACAACCGCCCTGCCCTGCGCTTTCTTGCGGCACTGCGCTATGCGGTCAAGGATGAGGCCGGCGCACGAAAGGCCTTGCAGGCCCTGCAGCGGCTAGAGCCGGATTTCAGCCTGGATCTGATGGGCAGCGACGGCTATCCGGTCGACACGCTGCGCCGTCTGGGCCTTCTGCAGGTGGCGAAGTCGCGGCTGGTCTAGGCCAGCGCCGCCAGCAGCTGACCGTGCAGATTTGGGCCCGCGACGATCAGCCCGTCGACCTGCGCGCGGGGGCTGTTGAACTGCATCGGCTTGCCGCGACGGTCGGTGACGCGGGCGCCTGCGCGTTCGGCGATCAGGCTGCCCGCCGCGATGTCCCATTCCCACGCGGCCCGCAGCGATAGGGCGGCATCGAAGCGTCCCTCGGCGGCCAGCGACAGACGCCATGCCAAGGATGACCGGAACTCGCGCTTGAACGGCGGCATGACGCCGCTGCGCCAGTATTGCGCATCGGATATGGCACGATAGGTCAGCACCCCTGCCCCGTCGATGTCGGGATCGGTCGGCGCTATGGGCTTGCCGTTCAGCAGCGCCGGGCCGTCGGCGGTGGCGGTATAGGTCAGGTCCAGCACCGGCAGATGCACCACGGCGGCGATGATGCGGCTGCCATCGGCAACGGCCAGAGAATGCGAAAACCCGTCCTGCCCGTCGATGAAGGCCCGCGTGCCGTCGATGGGATCGACGATGAAGCAGCGCTGCGCGTCTAGGCGGGCGGGGTCCGCCTCGCTCTCCTCGGACAGCCAGCCGTAATCGGGGCGTTCGCCCGTCAGCAGCGACAGCATGGCGTCGTTGACGGCCAGATCGGCCTCGGTCACGGGACCGGCGCCGCCACCCTTGTCCCATGCCACCGGATCGCGCCGCCAGAAGCCCATGGCGATCCGACCCGCCTGACGGGCCGCGCGGGTCAGCAGGTCAAGATCGTCGTCATGCGCCCGCAACGGTCATCCCCTGCACCAGCAGGCTGGGCACCTGCAGGCCGCGCCACGGCAGCGCGTCGTCCGCTGCGACCAGCGTCATCAGCATCTCGCGCAGGTTGCCCGCGATGGTGCACTCGTTGACGGCATGGGTGATCTGGCCGTTCTCGACCCAGAAGCCCGCCGCGCCGCGCGAATAATCCCCTGTCGTCCCGTTGATCGAGGCCCCCAGCATCGAGGTCACCACCAACCCGCGCCCCATCTGCGCGATCAGCTGGTCCTGGCTGACATCGCCCGGCGTCAGGATGACATTGCTGTTGGCGGGGGACGGCGCCGATGCAAGCCCGCGGGCCGCCGAGGCGGTGCTTTCCATCCCCAGCTTGCGGCCCGTCGCCAGATCCAGCGTCCAGCCCTGCAGGATGCCGCCCGCCACGATGTCGCGGGGGCGCGTGGCCAGACCTTCGGCATCGAAGGGACGGGACGAGGGATAGCTTGGGCGGTGCGGATCCTCCGACAGGGTCATATGCGCGGGCAGAACCGCCTCGCCCATGTCGCGGCGCAGCCAGCTGGCACCCCGCGCGACCGCCGATCCGTTCACCGCCGACAGCAGATGCGCGATCAGCGATGACGACACGCGCCGGTCGAACAGGATCGGAAAGGCCCCGGTAGGGGGCTTGCGGGCCCCGGCGCGGGCCAGCGTGCGTTCGGCGGCCAGCAGGCCGATTTCCTCGGGGGTGGGCAGATCGACGGCGAAGACGCGGGATTCGCCGGCATAGTCACGCTCCATCCCCGTGCCCTCGCCGGTGATGGCCACGGTGGAAATCACATGACCCGTCCGCGCATAGCCCCCTGAAAACCCGTTCGAGGCCGCCATCCACATCCGCCGGTGGCTGTAGCTGGCATTGGCGCTTTCGATCTGGCTGATGCCCTTGACCGACAGGGCCGCGGCCTCGGCGCGCAGGGCCATATCCTGCAAGTGGGCGGGATCGGGTTCGGGCAGGCCGTCGCAGATGCGCAGGCTGTCGGCATCGCGGACCGTCGCCAGCTGGTCGGGATCAGCCAGCCCCAAGTTGTCGTCCACCGGCGCCTCGCGCGCCATGGCGACGGCGCGGGCGGCCATCTGGGCGATGGCATCCGACGAATGATCCGAGGATGAGACCGCCGCCTGACGCCCGCCGATCAGCACCCGCAACCCGATGTCGATGCTCTCGGCGCGTTCGGCCTGTTCCAGCGCCCCGCCCCGCACGTCGATCCCCACCGACCGGCCATCGATGGCCAAGGCATCCGCCTGATCCGCGCCTGCGCGGCGGGCCGCATCGACCAGCGCCTCGGCCAGATGTTTCAAACGGTCGGGATCGGCAGAGGAGACGGTCATGCAATGCTCGTGTTCATGAATGGGGACGACGGGCCGGGGTCGCGGTGGACACCGGCCCGTCGCAGGGGCATGGTTACTTGACCTGCTGCCCGTTTGCAAAGATGGACCCGCCCTCGCGGAATTCCAGTTCGGTGGTCAGCGTCTCGGGGTCGTCCTGCGACGGGCGGGCGAACATCGCCAGCATCATGCGCAGGCCCATCATCTGCTGTTCGGGGGCGATGCCCATGGCGACGGCATTGTCCAAGAGCGCATTGATGCCGGTGAAGCTGCCCTGAACCTTGCCGACGGGCTGGCTGGGATTATCACCGAAGGTCAGATCACCGGTGACGTCCGCCGTCGCGCCCACGGCATCCAGCGAGATATCCTTGATGGACAGCTGACGCGGCAGGAAGGGCGCCTTGTCGGATTCGGGATCGGCGAAATCGGGGTCCATGAAGTCGGTGACCAGAACGGCCGTTCCTTCCAGGTCGATGTTCAGGCTGGCCGGATCATGGGGCAGAGTCGATTGCGGGTCGATCGCCTGCCAGATCTGGTCGTTCAGCGCCAGGTCCTTCAGGCCGTAAGCCAGCGCGAAGGGCTGTTCCTGATCGGATGCGATCATCGGCATCGCCAGCCGCATGGTGTTTTCCGCCGCCGTGTATTCGATCGCGAAGGGCAGATCGTCCGAGGTCATGCTGACGGCGATCTGTTCGGCCTCGCCGTCATAGCGCAGGCTTTCCTTGTCCATTGCCATCGAGACGGTGCCGTTCTGCGCGCCGAAAGTGCCCTGTGCCTTGTTGACACGGTCCTCGGCCACATCATGCGAGCTTGCGTCGAAGTCGCCCTGGATATTGCCCAAGGCAAAGGTCACATCGCCCGAATAGCCGGCCTTCAGCGCCCCCGAGGGGTCCGAGGCCATGTCGAAATCTCCCGAAGGCAGGGTGCCCTTGCCGTTGAAGGTCAGGTCCTCGATGGTGATGTCCGAGGCGAAATCGTCCATCGGCGGGTTCTCGGGGTCGGGCCGGGGCGCGCCCTCGGGCAGATCGGCCGGATCGAAATGCGCCGGACCCGAGGCCTTGATCGCCATCACGGTCGTCGCGACGGCGCCCTCGAAGCTCTGGCTGCGGGTGCCGTCGGCGTCCTTGGTGGTCGACTGGCTGGCGGTCATGTCGGTCAGGGTGACGGTGACCGGGGTTTCGTTCACCTTGTCCTGGCTGCGGCCGTTCACGATCATCTTGGGGACGGTGAAGGCATGCTGCATCGCATCGGGCGTGCCGGTGGTCAGCGTCTCGTTTCCGGGGGCGTCGATGGACAGGGTGAAGCCGACCGGCTTGTCGTCATCCGTCTGCCCCTTCATCTGCAGGTCCATCTGGCCGTCGATGACCGAACGCACGTCACCGCCACCGGTCTGCTGCATGGTGATCTTCGGGATGCTCAGCGACATGTCGCCCTGCGCATCCCTGGGCGTCAGCACCAGATCCGTCACGGTCAGCGTCTGGCCCGCGTCATCGGTCGCGCCGATCTGCATGTCATAGCCCATCTGGCCATAGGTCTGCTGCAGGCTGTCCCAGACCTGGGCCGGGGTCACATCCGCCAGCACGGGCCCGGCCCCGACGACCAGGGCGATGACTGAGGTGGCAATCGGGCGATACATGGCAAAAACCTTTCGGACGCGGAATGTCTGAGGAATTCTTGCCACAGCGCCCATCGAAGGTGAAGGGAACTGTTCGTGATCCACGCGGCCCTTCGAATTGCGCAGGCCGCGTGGGACACTGGTGTCAGGCGTAGACGGCTTCCTTGCCGAAATGGCGGCACAGCATGTAGTAGACGACGGCCCGGTACTTGTTGCGGTCGCTGCTGCCGTATTGCTCCATCACGGTCTGGATGGCACCGTCGAGCCCGTCATCGTCGGAAAGCCCCAGCTTCTTCTTCAGATAGCCCTCGCGCACGCGGTCGACCTCGGACTTGTCGCTGGCGGCGATGGTTTCGGAATCCGCGCTGTAGATCGAGGGCCCGCAACCGATGGTGACCTTTCGCAGCAGGTCCATGTCGGGTGTCTGGCCCAGCTTGGTCTCGATGTCTTGCGCGTATTTGGCGATCAGGTCGTCACGTTTGCCCATGGGCACCTCCCGGTCGAAAGAAACAGCTTGTCTGAGACACGAGAGGTCAGCTTGGCCGCGGCATCATCATTTATCAAGCGTTTCGCACCCGGTGTGGAACGATGTTCCGGCGGCGCGGTTCTGTGGGAATGCCCTGTTTCGATCGCGGCAGGGCCGTGCCAAAAGATGTCCTTATTTGCCAACCGCCGCTTGTGCAGTCGCGGGCAAGCCCGCATCTAAGGGCCAAGAACACAAGGAGAATTCCGATGCGCAACCTTGCCGTCGCCGCCGTTTTGGCCCTGACCACCGCCCTGCCCGCCGCCGCCGACACGATCCGCGTCGGCATGTCGGGGGGCTATTTCCCCTTCACCTTCACCCGCGCAGACGAACTGCAGGGCTTCGAGGTGGACTTCATGCGCGCCATCGCCGAGGAGACCGGCGATGACGTGGAATTCGTCACCATGTCCTTTTCGGGCCTGATTGGCGCGCTGGGTTCGGGTCGCATCGACACCGTCGCCAACCAGATCACCATCACCCCCGAACGCGAGGCGACCTTCGCCTTCACCCAGCCCTACGTCTATGACGGCGCACAGGTCGTCGTGAAGAAGGGCAACGAGGATACGATCACCGGCCCCGAAAGCCTCAAGGGCAAATCGGTCGCGGTGAACCTCGGCTCGAACTTCGAGACGCTGCTGAACGAACTGCCCTATGCCGATGAGATCGACATCCGCACCTATGAAAGCAACATCACCCAGGATACTGCGCTGGGCCGGATCGACGCCTTCGTGATGGACCGGGTGTCTTCCTCGCAGGTGATCGCGGAAAGCCCGCTGCCGCTGGCCCTGGCCGGTCAGCCGTTTTCGGAAATCCGCAACGCCCTGCCCTTCCGCAATGACGACGAAGGCAAGGCCCTGCGCGACCGCGTCGATGCGGCCATCACCACGCTGAAGGAAAACGGCAAGCTGGCCGAGATTTCGCAGAAATGGCTGAACGCCGACGTGACCCAGCCTGCTGCCGCGGCTGAATAACATGCGGGGATTGGACACCGCCTACATGCTGGACCTGATCCCCGTGATCGCCAGCTATGTGCCGCTGACCCTGTTCATGGCCATCGTTGCGATGATCGCCGGCCTTGCGCTGGCCATCGTCATGGCGGTCATCAGGGTCATCCGCGTGCCTTGGCTGCATCGCGTGGTGGCGGTGTTCATCAGCTTCTTCCGCGGCACGCCGCTGCTGGTGCAACTGTTCCTGTTCTACTTCGGTCTGCCGCAACTGGTCCCGGCGTTGAACAACCTGGACGGAGTGACGGCGGCGATCATCGGCCTGACACTGCATTTCTCGGCCTATATGGCCGAGAGCATCCGGGGCGCGATCATTGGTGTCGACCGCAGCCAGTGGGAGGCTGCGCAATCCATCGGCATGACGCAAAAGCAGGTGCTGACGCGGATCATCCTTCCGCAGGCGTCGCGCACGGCGGCGCCGACGCTGATGAATTACTTCATCGACATGATCAAAGGCACCTCGCTGGCCTTCACGCTTGGCGTGACCGAGATGATGGGCGCCGCGCAGAAAGAGGCCTCGAGCACCTTCCTCTACCCCGAGGCATTCCTGGTGGTCGCGGTCTTCTACTGGATCATCGTCGAGGTTCTGTCCGTGGGACAACGGCAGTTGGAAACGAGGCTTGGAAAGGCGGTATCGCGATGAGCTGTCAGATCGACATCGACGGGCTGGTCAAACGCTTCGGCGACAACACCGTGCTGAACGGGATCGACCTCTGCCTGCAACCGGGAGAGCGCGTGGCGATCATCGGGCCATCGGGCACAGGGAAATCGACGCTGCTGCGCTGCCTAAATTACTTGGATCGCCCCGATGAAGGGCGCATCACGGTCGGCGATCTGACGGTGGATGCGACGACCGCCCAGAAGTCGGACATCCTGGCGCTGCGCCGCCGGACGGGTTTCGTGTTCCAGAACTACGCGCTTTTCGCCAACAAGACCGCCCGCGACAACATCATGGAAGGTCTGACCACTGTGCGTGGTTGGTCCAAATCCAAGGCGCAGGCCCGTGCGGATGAGATCCTGTCGCAGATCGGGCTGGGCGATCGTGGCAACAGCTATCCCGCCGCCATGTCGGGCGGACAGCAGCAACGCGTTGGCATTGGGCGTGCAATGGCGCTGGATGCGGATCTGCTGTTGTTCGACGAACCGACAAGCGCCTTGGACCCCGAATGGGTGGGCGAAGTTTTGGACCTGATCCGCCGCATCGCGGATGGCCGCCAAACCATGCTGATCGTGACCCACGAAATGCAATTTGCCCGCGAGATCGCGGACAGGATCGTTTTCATGGAAGGGGGACGCATCGTCGAGCAAGGCCCGCCCGATCAGATCTTCGGCAATGCTCAGGATGATCGGACGCGGGCGTTCCTGCGGCGAGTGGGCTGATCAGAGGCCCGCGACCTCGTAATAGGCTTGGGTGTCGGCCTGATCGTCGAATCCGATGCCCGATGCGATGATGCAGCTGGTCTGATCGTCGCGGGCGGCGACCAAGGTCCATGTGCCCATCTGTTCCGATCCCCACAGCTTAGTGCCGTCGGCATTCGTGGTATCGACGGGCAGCTCGTTGAAATCATGCTCCAAGGTCGCAGCGATCTCGGCATCGGCCGCGCAATAGGGTTGATCCTCGGTCGACTCGGCCGAGACGGGCATGGTCTGGACGTCGCGCAGCAGGGTTGCGGTGTCGACATCCTTCATCGCGCTCCAACCCTGAATGGGGTTGTTGGCGGTTGCAGCCAAGGAGGGCATGGCCGTCAACAGCGTCACGCTGCCGACCATGGCAAGGCGGGCGATGCGGGTTGCGGTGCGGGTCATGGGTTCAGCCTCTTTCTGCGTTCTTTGCGTCGTCATGTCAGCAAAACGCGGGCTTTTCGCGCAAAGTTCCCCTGTCCCTTGGGTCAGGCCCATTGCCGGGCCAACCGCAGGCGCGCCTGAAGCCCCTCGGGCTGGTGCAGGAACTCCAGCCGCCCGCCATGCTGCGCGGCGATGGTCGAGACGATGGCAAGCCCCAGCCCGACCCCCGATTGTCCCCCCGCATTCTCGCCCCGCTGGAAGGCGCCAGTCAGTCGCGCCATGTCGGTCTCGGTCAGGACCGAGCCGCGGTCGGTGACGCTGATCCAGGCCTCGTCGGGGGTGGCATCGACGCTGACGACGGCCTCGCGCCCGTACTTCAGCGCATTGTCTATCAGGTTCGTCAGGGCGCGACGCAAGGACGTCGGCTGACCGCGCATCACCACGGCGTGGCTTTCGACGATGGGGCGGGTGACGGCGCGGGCGAAGATGGTGCCTGCGCGGGTCGGACGCGGCGCGGGATCGACGATGCTGACGGGCAGCCCCACGTCCTGGTAATCGGCCACGACCGCCTCGGCCAGCGATGTCAGGGACAGGCGTCGGAAGGGTTCGGCCCCGATCTCGGCGCGGGTATAGGTCAGCACGCCGTCGATCATGGTCGTCATCTCGTCGATGTCGCGGTCCAGCTTGTCGCGCAGGGCGGCATCCTCGATCAGGGCGGTCCGCAGGCGCAGGCGGGTGGCGGGGGTGCCCAGGTCGTGGCTGACCCCCGACAGCACCAGCGCCCGGTTTTCCAGCGCGGCACGGTCCTGCGCCACGAATTGGTTCACGGCATGGGCGGTCTGGCGCAATTCCTCGACCCCGCCGACGGGCAGGGCGGCGTTGCGGGCGCGGTGATCGCCAAGGGCCTGTGCAAAAGCGGCAAAGGCGCCCGAGACCTCGGCCACCCAGCCCAGCAGCAGGCCCAGACCCGCGATGGCGATGGCCGCGGCGGGCAGCCTGCGGTCGGCAGGGGCGGCGGCACAGCCCCAGACATCGTCGCCGTCCACCCGCAGCCAGGGGCCGGTGTCCATCTGCACGAACAGGCGCGGATCGCTGCAAAAGCGCGCCAGGGTCCGCGTGACCGATGCCAACCCCGCCGCCTGCGTCCCCCCGCCGACGCTTTCCACGCGCGATGCCGGATACTGGATGTCCGGCGACTGGATGCGCAGCGACAGGCGTGCCCCGCGTGCCAGGTCGGGCCGCCCGCCGCCGGTCAGGGTGATCACCGTCTGCCGCCAGCCCGCAGGCAGGGCGGGCGCGTCGCGCAGCTGCGTCAGGCTGACACCGGGCGGCAGGGCGCTGCCGTTGTCCAAACTGTCGTGAAGCGCCAGCCCCGCGACATAGGCCTGCGTCAGATGCGTCCGCCAGGCGGCGTTGCTGGCCATCCACATCCAGACGGCCACGCCCCCGAACAGCATCGCCAGCACCACCCAGAGGCTGGCCAGCCTGCGCAGGCTAAGCCGGGTCATCGGCGGTGACGCGGGTCGAGAGGACATAGCCGGTGCCGCGCTCGGTCCGGATCAGGGCGGGGTCGGTCTTGTTGCGCAAGCGGCCCACCAGCACGTCGATGGCGCGACCCTCGGCGGCATCATCGTCGTCCAGGGCGGCGGCGATCTCTTCGCGGGTCAGGGGGATCAGGGGGTTGGCCAGGAAGATCCGCAGCAGGGCGGTTTCACGCGATGACAGGGATACCTGCCAGCCGCCGGGTGCGGTCACCTCGTTGCGGGTGGCGTCATAACGCCAGCCCTGAAAGACCAGCACCCCCTCGCGGCGGCGGTGGGTCAGGCTGGGGGCGCGACCTGCACGGCGCAGGACGGCGCGGATGCGGGCCAGCAGCAGGTCGGGGTTGAAGGGCTTGGCGATGTAATCGTCCGCCCCGACCTGATAGCCCGCCATCCGCTGGTGATCCGCCGAGAGCGCGCTGACCATGATGATCGGCACATCCTGCGCGGCCCGGATCTCGGCGCAAAGCGCCACGCCGTCGTCGTCGCCCAGGGACACGTCCAGCAGGATCAGGTCCACCCGCCCCGCCTTCAGCGCCGACAATGCGCCCAAGCGGTCGTTCGCGGTGGTGACGTGAAAGCCCTGCCGTTGCAGATAGGCGGCCAGCATCGCGGCCATGTCGATGTCGTCTTCCACCAGCAGCAGGCGATGCAGGCTCATGTTCGTGGTCCCCCCTGTCGTCGCCTTAACATCGGCGGGCGGGGCTTCGGTAACAGTTTGTAACGTCACGCGGGGATTTCTTCTTGGCGCATGGCTGGGATGCGTTGCGGGCATGGCTGCCCATCTGCCATCATCATCCCAGCAGGCAGAGGACCGAATCCGCCTGAACAAGATCTGGGAGGATCCATGTATTTGAAATCCGTTCTGGCGGCCTCGACCGCCGTGATGCTGGCCGGCCCCGTGATGGCCGAACCGACCGCCGAAGTCCTGCACTGGTGGACCTCGGGCGGCGAGGCGAAATCCGTCGCCGTCCTTCAGGACCAGTTCAAGGCCGAAGGCGGCACCTGGACCGACATGCCCGTCGCGGGCGGTGGCGGCGATGCCGCGATGACCGCGCTGCGTGCCCGCGTCCTGTCGGGCAACGCGCCCACCGCCGTGCAGCTGAAGGGCCCCGCCATCCAGGAATGGTACGAGGAAACCGGCCTGGCCGACATCAGCGCCGTGGCCGATGAAAACAACTGGGCCGACGTCCTGCCTGCCCAGATCGCCGAGCACATGAAGTGCGAAGGCCAGTGGTGCGCAGCCCCGGTCAACGTCCACCGCGTGAACTGGCTGTGGGGCAACAAGCAGATCCTGGACGAGCACGGCATCGAGATGCCGACCACCTGGGACGAATTCAACGCCGCCGCCGAAAAGTTGCAGGAAGCGGGCGTCACCCCGCTGGCCCATGGCGGTCAGGCATGGCAGGACGCGACCATCTTCGAAACCGTCGTCCTGGGCCTTGGCGGCCCCGAGTTCTTCCAGAAGGCCCTGGTCGATCTGGACCCTGAGGCGCTGCAGTCCGACACGATGAAGCAGGTCTTCGACGAGATGCGGACCATCCGCGGCTATGTCGACGACAACTTCTCGGGTCGTGACTGGAACCTGGCCACCGCGATGGTCATGAACGGCGAAGCCGCCTTCCAGATCATGGGCGACTGGGCCAAGGGCGAATTCCTGGCCGCGGGCAAAGAACCGGGCACCGATTTCGTCTGCGCGCAGACCCCGGGCGAAGGCTTCCTGTACAACGTCGACAGCTTCGCCTTCTTCGAGCTGGACGGCGAGGACAAGCAGCAGGGTCAGGCGCTTCTGGCCAAGCTGATCATGGGTCCGGAATTCCAGAAGACCTTCAACCTGAACAAGGGCTCGATCCCGGCCCGCACCGACGTCGCACTGGACGATTTCGACAGCTGCGCCGTCGAATCGAACAAGGCGATGAACGCCGGTGCCGAGGACGGTTCGCTGCTGCCCAGCTATGCCCACGGCATGGCCCTGCGTGGCGCGCCCGCCGGTGCGATCACCGACGTGGTGACCGCGCATTTCAACAGCGACATGTCCTCGGACGATGCCGTGCAGCAACTGGTGGATGCCGTCGCCAACGCGATGTGATCACCGCATGACGGCCCCGCGCCTTGGCGGTCGCCAGGGCGCGGGGTTTTTCTTTGGAGGTAGTCCGAAAAATGGAATGGCTTGAACGCAACGTCCCCAAGATGGTGCTGGCGCCGTCATTCGTGGCGATCATGATCTTCGTCTACGGCTTCATCGCCTGGACGGCCTGGATCAGCTTCACGAAATCGCGCCTGATGCCGAAATACGATCTGGACGGCATCGGTCAATACGAGCGCCTGTTCGCCGCCCCCCGTTGGGATGTGGCGATGAACAACCTGTTCATCTTCGGCGGGCTGTTCATCGTCATCTCGATGGCGATCGGGCTGGCGCTGGCGATTTTCCTCGACCAGAAGATCCGCGCCGAGGGCGTGCTGCGCACCATCTATCTGTATCCGATGGCCCTGTCGCTGATCGTGACCGGCACCGCGTGGAAATGGATCCTGAACCCGGGCCTGGGAATCCAGGAGACCGTGCGCGGATGGGGCTTCGAAAGCTTCACCTTCGACTGGATCATCCGCCCCGACATGGCGATCTATGTCATCGTGCTTGCGGCCGTCTGGCAGGCCTCGGGCTTTGTCATGGCGCTGTTCCTTGCGGGCCTGCGGTCCGTCGATGGCGAAATCATCCGTGCCGCCCAGGTCGACGGCATCCCGACGCATCGCATCTATTCCGCCATCATCATCCCGACGATGGCCCCGATCTTCCTGTCGGCCTTCATCGTGCTGGCGCACCTGGCGATCAAGGCCTTCGACCTTGTCATCGCGCTCACCGGCGGTGGCCCCGGCTATGCCACCGATCTGCCCGCGACCTACATGTACGCCATGGCGTTCTCGCGCGGTGATCTGGGTCAGGCGGCATCGTCGGCCATGATCATGATGATGGTCATCTTCGCCATCGTCGTTCCCTATCTCTACAGCGAATTGAGGCCGCGCCATGACAAGTAAGACCATGCTGCGGGCGGGGCTGTACCTGATCCTGATCCTGTTCGCCCTGTTCTACCTGATGCCGCTGTTCGTCATGCTGACGACCTCGCTGAAAAGCCTCGAGGAGATCCGCACCGGCAGCCTGCTGGCCCTGCCCCGCGACATCACCTTCGCCCCCTGGGTCGAGGCCTGGTCCACCGCCTGCGCCGGCACCCAATGCGAGGGCCTGCGCCCGTTCTTCTGGAACAGCGTGCTGATGGCGGTGCCTGCGGTGATGATCTCGACCGTGGTGGGCGCGCTGAACGGATACGTCTTCGCGCAGTGGCGCTTCCGCGGCGCGAACCTGTTCTTCGCGATGATCCTCTTCGGCTGCTTCATCCCCTTCCAGGTCGTTCTGCTGCCGATGGCGCAGATGCTGGGCCTGATGGGGCTCGCGGGGTCGATCCCGGGGCTGATCTTCGTCCATGTCATCTATGGGCTTGGCTTCACCACACTGTTCTTCCGCAACTACTATGTCACCATTCCGCAGGAACTGGTGCGGGCGGCCAAGGTCGACGGGGCGGGCTTCTTCCGCATCTTCTGGTCGATCTTCCTGCCGATCTCGCTGCCGATCATCACCGTGTCGGTCATCTGGCAGTTCACGCAGATCTGGAACGACTTCCTGTTCGGCGTCAGCTTCAGCGGGGCCGGGTCGCAGCCCGTGACCGTCGCGCTGAACAACATCGTCAACTCCACCACCGGCGTCAAAGCCTACAATGTCGACATGGCCGCCGCGATCATCGCAGCCCTGCCGACCTTGCTGGTCTATGTCGTCGCCGGAAAATACTTCATTCGCGGCCTGACCGCCGGTTCCGTGAAAGGGTGATCCCATGCCGATCCTCGAAATCGACCACCTGCAGAAATCCTATGGCGAGACCCATATCCTGCACGACATCAACATCAGCATCGAGGAAGGCGACTTCCTGGTGCTGGTCGGGCCTTCGGGCTGCGGCAAGTCCACGCTGCTGAACTGCATCGCGGGGCTGGAGCCGATCAGCGGCGGCAATGTCAGCATCGCGGGGCGCAACGTGACGGGCGTGTCCCCGAAGGACCGCGACATCGCCATGGTGTTCCAGTCCTACGCGCTCTACCCGACGATGTCGGTCGCCAAGAACATCACCTTCGGGATGAAGGTGCGCGGCGTCGACAAGGCGACCCAGGACAAGAAGCTGGCGCAGGTCGCCAGCCAGCTGCAGATCGAGCCGTTGCTGCACCGCAAGCCCGGTCAGCTGTCGGGCGGCCAGCGCCAGCGCGTCGCCATGGGCCGCGCCCTGGTGCGCGACCCCAAGCTGTTCCTGTTCGACGAACCGCTGTCGAATCTGGACGCGAAACTGCGCGTCAGCATGCGGACCGAGATCAAGAAGCTGCACCAGGATCTGAACGCATCCATTGTCTATGTCACCCACGACCAGATCGAGGCGATGACGCTGGCCACCAAGATCGTCGTCATGAAGGGCGGCGTGATCCAGCAGATCGGCACGCCGGCGGAAATCTACAACCGTCCGGCGAATATGTTCGTGGCCGACTTCATGGGCAGCCCGGCGATGAACCTGATCCCGGCCAAGGTCCGCGCCGAAGGTGGCCAGACCCGCATCCAGATCGAGCGTCCGGGCGATGCGCCCCTGGTCATCACCGATCCGGTGGCGCGCAACCTGCCCGCCGACATCATCCTGGGCGTCCGCCCCGAGGACATCCACGAGGCCACGGGCAACGCCCATCTGCCCGGCACCGCCGAAGGCGCGGGTGGCGATGTGATGATCGACATCGTCGAACCTGCCGGTGCCGATACCTTTGCCGTCACCCAGTTGGGCGGCAAAGCTGTCACTGCCCGTCTGCGGGCAGAAAGCGCCGTCAAGGCACGCCAGCCCTTCCCTCTGGCGTTCGACCTCTCGAAAGTGTCGTATTTCTCGCCTAGTGATGGCGAAAGGCTGAACTGAGGAAGGGTGACGGCGATGGCGATGCTTCTGGGGGATGTGGGTGGAACCAATGCGCGGCTGGCGATCGCCCGCAACGGGGCCATCGATGCGGCGACGGTCACCCGGTTCCGGGGCGACGATTTCGCCAGCTTCGATGATGTGGTGCGCCAATACATGGCCGAACAACATCAACCGCATGTCTCGTCCATGTGCATCGCCGTCGCCGGTCCGGTCAGCGGTGGTCGGGCCAGCCTGACCAACCGCGACTGGTCCTTTGACGAAACCCATCTGGCGCGGCTGACCGATGCCGACCAGGTGCGTCTGATCAACGATCTGACCGCGCTTGGCTATGCCACGCCGGTCCTGTCAGGCGAGGGCGTCAGCCTGCTGCGTCCCGCCCCCGAGGATCGCGCCCGCAACGGCCAGTCGCTGGTCGTGGGACTGGGCACAGGCTTCAACGTCTGCGCCGTGCGCGTCCTGCCCGGCGGCGCCATCACCGCGCTTGAGGCGGAAGAGGGCCACACCCATCTGCCCGCCAACATCATGGCCATGCTGGTCGACCGCGTCGGCGCTAATGCCGCCGCGGGCTTCTTCTCGACCGAGGAGACATTTGCCGGGCGCGGGCTGTCGCGCCTGCATGCGGCCATGACCGGCACCGAACCGGTCCGCAGCGAACAGATCGCTGCCGCGATGGAGGCGGGCGATCCCGATGCCATCGCGACCTATGATTTCTTCACCGAACTGGTGGGCCTGCTGTGCCGCGAACTCGCGCTGCGCTTCATGCCGCTGGAGGGGCTGTTCCTGGCGGGCAGCGTCGGGCGCAGCATCGCCGACCGGATGGCGCGTTTCGAGCCTGCCTTCCTGTCGCAAAGCCACATGGGCCATATCCCCGGCAACACGCCGGTCCTGCTGATTCGCGACGACATGGCGGCGCTGCACGGCTGCCTCGCCGCGCTTGGCTGAATATCGCCGCCCCACATAAAGGTTAACGCCCCGGCCCCGGTTTTCCCCAAGTATTGGTGGATTTCGCGGGGTGATCCTGTTTCAATCGTGCCAAGCAAGAAAAGCAGGGCAGGCGTGATGCGGGCATATATTAGGGCAGTTCTGGTCGCCTCGACGGCGCTGGTCGGGACGGGGGCGGCACTGGCGCAATCCTCGTCGCCGTTTTCGGGGTTGTTCGGCGGCAGCAGCCAGGCCGAGGGGCCGGTCACGCTGGACATCCAGGTGGCGGGCAATGAAGACGGGCTGGACGACAAGATCCGCGCGACCTCGCTGGTGGCAGGCGCCCTGAAAGAGGATCGCACCACCGGCCAGGACGTGCTGGCCGCCGCGCGGGGCGATTACGCCCGCATCCTGGGCCTGCTGTATGACGAGGGCTATTACGACGGCAGCGTGAACATCATGCTGGACGGGGTCGAGGCATCCGAGGTGGCGCCGCTGGACGCCCCCGACGTCGTGCGCCAGGTGACCGTCAGCGTGAACCCGGGCCGGATCTTCCGCTTTTCGCGCGCCCAGATCGCCCCCGTCGCCCCCGAAAGCGAGATCCCCTCGGATTACGCCGTGAACAAGGTTGCAGGCACCGGCGTCATGCGCAGCGCCGCCGTGGCGGGCGTCGAGGGGTGGCGCAACTATGGCCACGCCAAGGCCGATGTCGGCGGGCAGGAGATCATCGCCGATCACGACACCCGCCGCGTCGACAGCCGCATCGCGCTGGACCCCGGCCCCGCCGTCAGTTTCGGCCGGATGACGGTCGCGGGCAACCAGCGCCTGAACGAACGCCGCCTGCGCAAGATCGCGGGCTTTCCCGAAGGCGAACGCTTCGACCCCGAGGAACTGGACACCGTCCGCAAGCGCCTGCGCCGCAGCGGCGTGTTTTCCGCCATCACCCTGCAGGAATCCGATGATCTGAACGCCGACAATTCCATGGACGTGGACCTGACGGTGGTGGAACAGAAACCCCGCCGCTTCGGCGCGGGGTTCGAGGTCTCGAACGTCGACGGGGTGCTGCTGTCGGCCTATTGGATGCATCGCAACCTGCTGGGCGGCGGCGAGCGGCTGCGCGTGGATGCCAAGGTCAAGGACATCGGGTCCCAGACCAGCGACCGCGACGACGAGGTGACGATCCGGCTGGACCGACCCGCCACGCTGACCGCCGATACCACCGCCTTCGTCGAGATCGAGGCCGCCCGCATGCGCGAGGAGGATTACGACGAGGATCGCGCCAGCATCGGCATCGGCCTGGAGCATATCTTCAACGACCAGCTGACCGCCGACACCGAGCTGGAATACCAGTATTCCCGCGTCTTCGATGCCAATGGCCAGACCGACTTCAAGGTGCTTGCCCTGCCAAGCGAGATTGTCTGGGACAAGCGCGAGGAACCCAACAACGCCAAGCGCGGCTTCTATCTGTCGGGCGACCTGACCCCCTTCGTGGGCTTCGGCGACACCGGGTCGGGGGCGCAGCTGCTGGGCGAGGGGCGTGTCTTCAGGTCCTTCGGCGAGTATGACAAGTTCACGCTGGCCGGGCGCGCCCGCGCCGGCACCATCCTTGGCAGCGATATCGAGGAGACGCCGCGCAACTACCTGTTCTTCTCGGGCGGGGGCGGGACCGTGCGCGGCCATCCCTACCAGGAACTGGGCGTCAACGCGATCGCGGGTCCCGACGGCGGCACCATCAAGACCGGTGGCATGAGCGTGGCGAACGCCACCGCGGAAATCCGCTATCAGGTGCGCGAAAAGATCGGGCTGGTCACATTCGTGGACTATGGCCAGGTCTGGACCGAGGGCAGCTTCGGCGGCGACAGCGGCAGCCATTCGGGCGCGGGCATCGGGGTGCGATACGACACGCCTGTCGGACCCTTGCGTTTCGACGTCGCCGCCCCGGTCAGCGGCGATGACGACAACGGCGTTCAATTCTATCTTGGTCTGGGGCAGGCATTCTGATGCGCAAGTTCTTCATCATCCTCTTTGCCCTGCTGTTCCCCCTGGCCGTCATGGCCCAGAGCGTCACCGAGATCTCCGAGGAGGTCGATGACGACAAGGGCTTCCTGACCAACCTGCTGGAAAAGAACCTCTCGGGCGAGGGGCGTCAGGTCCTGATCGACGGCTTCGAAGGGGCGCTATCGTCCCGCGCCACCTTCCGGCAGATCCAGATCCTGGATGCCGACGGTGCTTGGCTTACGCTGAAGAACGGCGCGATCCAGTGGAACCGCTCGGCGCTGCTGCGCCGCCGGGTCGAGATCGCCGAGCTTTCGGCCGAGGAGATCCTGCTGCCGCGCCTGCCCCAGGGCGGCGAGGCCGACGTGCAGGCCGAGGCGCCGGTCTTTGCCCTGCCCGAACTGCCGGTGTCCCTGACCATCGAGAAGATCGAAGCCAATCGGGTCGAATTGGGCGAACCCGTGATCGGCGTGGAAGGCGCGCTCAGCGTCACGGGCGGCCTGTCGCTGGAGGGCGGCGAGGGCAAGGCCCAGCTGACCATCGATCGGCTTGACGGGCCGCGCGGCGAATTCGTGCTGGACGCGGGCTATTCCAACGAAACCAAGGTCCTGAGCCTGAACCTGGGGCTGGACGAGGCCCGCGACGGCATTCTGGTCAACCTCGCAAACATCCACGACCATCCCGCCGTCACCGCCCAGATCAGCGGCGAGGGCGAGTTGCGCGATTTCGCCGCCGACATCCGCTTGGCGACCGATGGCACGCAGCGCATCACCGGCCGCGTCAGCGCCAATGGCGAACAGAAGAACGGCGCCGAGGGGACGGCCTTCCGCTTCCAGCTGGGGGGCGATGTGGCCACCCTACTGGCGCCCGAGAACCGCGCCTTCTTCGGCAAGAACACGCAGGTGCTGGCAGAAGGCTGGCGGGCCGAAACGGGGCGTCTTGAAATCCCCAACCTGGATATCAGCACCGAGGCGCTGCGCATTCAGGGCGGCCTGTCCACCAACGACAAATCCGCGCCTGAAACCGCGCGGCTGCTGGTGATGCTGGGTCGCGATGCGGAAGCCGATCAGATCCCCGTGCAGATGCCCTTTGCAGGCCCCGATGCGACGGTGGAAAGCGGGCGTCTGACGCTGGATTACGATGCCGCCGAAGGTCAGGGCTGGGTGCTGGACGGTCGCGTCGGCGCGCTGGACACGGGGCAGGTCCAGCTGGGGGCCGTCGATCTGTCGGGCAAGGGTGCCGTGGTCCTGACCGATGGCGCCCTGTCCGAGGTGACCGGCGCGCTGGATTTCGCCGCCCGCAACCTCGGCTTCGACGACGCGGGCCTTGCGCAGGCCATCGGTCGCCAGATCGAGGGCACGGCGGATTTCAACTTTACCCCCGGCAATGCGATCGACATCTCGGACGTGCGGATCGATGGGTCGGATTACGGTCTGAACGGCAACTTCCTGGTCGCGGGCCTGTCCAGCGGCATCACGCTGTCGGTGGATGCCGATGCCCGCTATGCCGATCTGGGGCGCCTGTCGACGCTGGCGGGGCGGCCCATGTCGGGTCAGGCGGATGCCTCGGTCCTTGGCTATTACACGCTTTTGAACCAAAGCTTCGACATCGACGCGCAGGTGGTCGGTAATGATATCGCGGTCGATGTGCCGCAGGCCGACCGCATGCTGGAGGGGCGCTCCACCATCGACCTAAAGGCCCGCCGCGACGAGGTCGGGATCGAGATCGAGGATTTCGCCATCAACGCCAAGCGCCTGACCGCCACCGCGCAGGGTCTGGTCAGCAGCCTGTCCAGCGACCTGACGGCGCAGATCTCGATGCCCTCGCTGTCGGACGCGGACCCCGCCTATGGCGGATCGCTGGAGGCCGAGGCCAAGCTGAACGGCCCGCAGGGTCAGCGCCGCCTGACCCTCAGCGGTCTGGCGCAGGATCTGCAGATCGGGATCGAGGCGCTGGACAACGCGCTGTCGGGGCAGACCAACCTGACCGCCATCGCCGCGGAAACCGAAGCAGGCTATCAGCTGGAGACCTTCCAGCTGGCCAACCCCCAGCTGAGCGCAGAGGCCGAGGGCAGCTTCGCCCAAGGCGCGCTGGATGCGGTCGCCAGCTTCGACCTGGTGGACCTGTCGGCGATCAAGCCCGAATGGTCGGGCAATTTCGCCGCCAAGGCCACGCTGTCCGAAGATGAGGGCACGCGCCGGATCGCCGTGACCGGCATGGGCCAGGATCTGTCGCTCGGTCAGTCGGGTGTCGATGGCGCGCTGACCGGCACCACCCGCCTGGCCGTCAACGCCATCGAAAAGGACGGCGTGATCACCATTCAGGATGGCTCGTTGGAAAACGACCAGATGAGCGCGAACCTGCAGGGCACCTATGGGCAGGGCGTCACGGATATCAGCGGCGATGTCGATGTCGCCTCGTTGGCGCCCTTCGGACCAGGCTGGCGCGGGACGCTGACGGCCGAGGGCAGCTTCCGCGAGGCGGGCGACGGCATCCGCCGGTTGGAGCTGACGGGCACGGGCCGCGATTTGTCCTTTGGTCAGGCGCAGGTCGATGGCGCGCTTGCGGGCGAAACCCGCCTTGCCGTCACCGGCACCGAACAGGATGGCATCTTCACCATCCAGAACGCGCAGATCGAAAACCCCCGCCTCAGCGCCGAGGCCACGGGCCAGGTCGGTGCGGGCGCGACGGATGTCACCGCCACCGTGAACGCCAGCGACCTGCGCTTTGTCGGCAATGGCATCCGCGGTGCGGTGAATGCCGATGCGCGGATCACCGATGACGGCACCACGCGACGGGTCACCGCCAATGGCACGGCCAACGGTCTGGCCGTCGGTCAGCCCAAAGTCGATCCGGTCTTGGCGGGCACCACCCGCTTCGATCTGGCCGCCAGCATGGACGCTCAGGGCCTTTCGGTTCAGCGTCTGGATGTCCGGAACCCGCAGATCACGGTGAATGCCGATGGATCGCCCGCACAAGGCATCAACCTAGATGCGCGGCTGGCCAATCTGGGCCTGATCGTCCCCGAGTTTCCGGGCCCCGTGACGGTCGCGGGCACCCTGCGTGAGGAAGGGGCCAATCTCGCCATGGACCTGCGCGCCACGGCGCCCGGGGATGCCGATCTGCGGATCGTCGGGACGGCGGCGCGTGACGGATCGGACATGGATGTCGCCATCACCGGCAGCGCCGATTCCGCCCTTGCCAACAGCAGCCTTCGCACGCGCAGCGTCTCGGGCCCGCTGGCGATCGATCTGCGGATCGACGGGCAGCCCTCGTTGCAGGGGCTGGCCGGGCAGGTGCGGTTGCAGAACGGCCAGATGGCCGATCCTGGGTTGGGTCTGCGGCTGGACGGGATCAATGTCACCGCCGATTTCAACAACGGTCGTATCAACGTCGATGGGACCTCGAACGTGGCGGCGGGGGGCAACCTGTCGCTGCGCGGTCCGGTCGATCTGTCGAACCGGACCGTCGATATCGCCATCGGCCTGAACGAGGTCGTGCTGCGGGACCCGAACCTCTATGAAACCAATTTGACGGGCAACATGCGCATCGCGGGGTCGATGGTGGCGGGGCCGCTGGTGTCGGGCCGCATCGATCTGGGCCTGACCGAGATCCGCATCCCTTCGACAGGTCTGGGCGGGGCCAAGGCCATTCCCGACATCCGCCACGTCGGCAGCCAGCGTCCGCCGGTTCGCGCGACACGGGCGCGGGCGGGGTTGGAAGGCTATCCCAGCCAGGCCGCCAAGGATGCCGGTCTGGCGGGGCCGCCCGCAACGCCGCCTGCCAATCCGCCGCGGCTGGATCTGGTCATCAATGCGCCGAACCGCGTCTTCATCCGCGGGCGGGGGATCGATGCGGAACTGGGCGGCGGTTTCCAGATCACCGGAACCCCGCGCAACGTGATCCCCATCGGCAACCTGGAACTGATCCGGGGCCGGGTCGATCTGCTGGGCAACCGCTTTGACCTGACCGAGGGGCTGGTCGAACTGCAGGGCAGCCTGATCCCCGTGATCCGCCTTGTGGCCGAGACCGAGCGTGACGGCATCACCACCCGCATCATCATCGACGGAGAGGTCCGCGACCCCGAGATCACCTTCGAATCCTCGCCCGAACTGCCGCAGGAGGAGGTGCTGTCGCAGCTGCTCTTCGGTCGCGGATTGGACAGCATCAGCCCGCTTCAGGCAGCGCAGCTGGCCAATGCCATCGCGGTGCTGGCTGGCAAGGGGGGTGACGGGATCATCGCAAACCTGCGTGAAAGCGCGGGCCTCGACGATCTGGACCTGACGACGGATGACGAGGGCAATGTCCAGCTGCGGGCGGGGCGTTACCTGTCCGAGAACGTCTATTCGGACGTCTCGATCGGGGAAGGCGGCAAGACCTCGATCAACCTGAACCTGGATATCACCAAGTCGCTGCGGGCGCGGGGATCGGTCGGCAGCGACGGGTCGTCTTCGCTTGGGGTGTTCTTCGAGCGTGATTACTGATCCCGCCGACAGCGCATGGAAAAGGCCCGCAGCATCGCGTTGCGGGCCTTTTCGTGTCAACGGTCAGCGGGCGCTGACCGCATCCTGCATGTCCGGGTCGCCCTGCCCCAATGTCAGCGGCTGGCCCGAGCCGACACGAAAGCGCAGCATCCTGCGACCGCCCGTCAGGGGGCTGACCGTCCATCCCAGCAGTTGCCCGTGGGGGCCGGCCATGGCGCCGCTGACATCGGACGGGCAGCGCGGCTGCAGCAGGGCATCGCGCAGGGCGGCAAAGCCGGGACCCGTCGTGTCGCCATCATGCCACGAGGCGATCGCCTCGGAGAGGTTCGTGGCGGGTCGCTGCCACAGGTCGCGATAGACCTGGTTGTCCAGCAGCAGCTTGCCGTCGGGCGCAAAGACCGCCAGCGCGTCGTCCAGCGCGTCCAGCACATGCGACCCCAGCAGCAGGTCGGCGCGGAACTTGCGCGTCAGCGACATTTCCGAGGTGATGTTCTCGAAGAGGAACGCCACCGCGCCGTCGGGATGCGGGCGCCCCGTCACGCGATAGGTCTGGCCGCCGGGAAGCGACCATGTCTCGACATGGTGGCCGGTGGCGGCGGCGCTTTCGAGGTTGGCCATGTGCTGGCGCCAGCTGCGGTAGTCCTTGGGCTCGGGCACCATGCGCTGTTCGCGCAGCTGGTCGAGGAAATCGAACAGCGTCGGGCGCGCCGTCAGAAAGCCCGTGGGCAGCCGCGTCAGGTCGATCAGCGAGGGGTTGAACAGCTGCAGCTTGCGGCTCTGATCGAAGATCGCCAGGCCGATGGGCAGATCGGCGAAGGTCTTTGTCAGCGTCTGGACGAATTCGCGCAGGGACCGTTCCGCGCGGACGGCGGCATCCGCGGGCAGTGCGAACATCATCAGCTGATCGCCCATGCGGTGGCTGTGGCAATCGTACCAGGACACGATGCCCTTGTCCTCCAATGCGGCGCGGCGGGTGCCGTGGCCTGCACCGGGCACGGGGCGCGGCGTGTCCAGCAGCTTGGGCAGGGGCCAGCCGAGCGCACCTTCGCTGCGCGCCTCGGCCCGGCGCAGATAGGCGGCATTGGCCCAGGTCACGCGGTCTTCCTGATCCAGCCGCCAGACCAGCATCGGCGTCTGGTCCAAGGCGCCGCGCAGCAGGTGCAGCTCCTCCTCCATCGCCTGCAGGGACATGGAATCGACGACGGTGCCGCAATGCTGGGACTGGGGGTCGGTGATGGTGACGCGCCACAGGTGGTCGCCCAGATCCTCGGCCAGCAGGCGCAGGGTGGCGCTGCCTTGGCCCTGCTGACCCAACAGCTCGACCTGGCCAAGGTGGGACAGCTGCGACAGCTGTTCGGCGGCATGGCCGAAGCGCGGTCCGACCCATTGCATCAGCCGCAGCCAGTCGTCGTCAGGCACGGCCACCCGGTCCAGAAGCGCGCGGGCAGGGGGCGTGGCATCCACCAGCGCATTGCCGCGAAACAGGAAGACCACCGGCTGGACCTGACCGTCCAAGGCCGCGGACTTGCCACCCCTGCCCTGCCCTTGCCCCAGCCCGGGACCGCGCCGATCCCACATCCGGATCAGCGCCACTGCCAGCAGGACGGATGCCGTCCCGCAGAAAAGCGCCGTCAGAACCAGTTGTGCACCCTGCATATCCACAAGAACCATCCCCCTTCATGTCCGATCGAACATAGGGGCGGCGTGCTTAACAAGCTGTTAAGATCATGACGTGGCGATATGGGGATTTTCCGACAGCGGTGCGCGATCCTCGGATCGGATGCGGTCCAGCGGCCAGCGCACCGACACGATGGCGCCCGGTCCGCCGTTTGCGAAGGTCAACCGCGCGCCCGACCGTTCCAGCAACGTCTTCGCGATGAAGAGGCCCAGCCCCATGCCCTCGTAACTGCCGCGCTGAACTTCTGATCGGCGGCTGAGATAGGGATCGCCTATCCGCGACAGCAGATGTGGCGGATAGCCGGGGCCGTCGTCGCGCACCGTCACCGTCAGGGCGTTTGCTGTCACCTGCGTTTCGATCACCACGCGGCTTTCGGCGAAATCGACGGCGTTCTGGATCAGGTTGCGCAGGGCGTGGATGATCGCGGGATCGCGGCGGATGACGGGGCCCTCGGCCAAGATCTCGATCACGGGGCCGCGGTCGGCATGGGGGCTGGCGGCATCCTCCAGCACGGCCCGCAGCGGGGCGGCGCGCATGTGCAGGTCGTCCTTGCCCGCCTGCCCCATGCTGCGAAGAATCCGCGCGCAGCGGTCGGCGGATTCGCGCAAGGCCAAGGCATCCGCATGCAGGTCGGGATCGTCCTGCAGTTCATCCGCCAACTCGCCCGCGATCAGCTTGATGGTGGCCAGCGGGGTGCCCATTTCATGCGCCGCCGCCGCGACGACCCCGCCCAGGTGCTGCAGGCGCTGTTCGCGCGACAGGGCCATCTGCGTGGCGAACAGCGCATTGGCCGTGTCCGACAGTTCGGCCGTGACGCGATGCGCATAGCCCGCGAAGAAGACCACGCCGATGACCAGCGCCACCCAATGGCCGACCTGCAGGATCGGCTCCATCTGCAGGATGTCGCCGTCGGGTTCGCGCAGGGACAGCCCGAAGACCGCCGCGAAGGAGATTAGCGCCACCGTCGCCAGCCCAAGCGCCATCACCTGCCGTCCGTTCAGCGATGCCGCCGCGATCGTCACGGGCGCCAGCACCAGCAGCGCGAAGGGATTGGCCATCCCCCCCGTCAGCCACATCAACGCCGAGATCTGCACAAGGTCGAAGCTGAGTTGCAGCACCGCGTGACGCGGCGACGTCCGCTTGGCGGGACGGAAGAACAGCCAGCAGTTCATGATGATCGAGGTGGCGATCAGCGCGATCACCGGCGCCTTGACGAAGCCCACCCCCATGAACCAGGCGACAATGACCGCCGCCATCTGCCCGCCGATCGCGAACCAGCGCAGCAGCACCAGCGTGCGCATGCGGATCGGTTCGGCATTGGGCGCCTCTGCCAGCGGCATCTGGAAGGGGGATCGGTCATCGGCTTGGGTCGTGTCGGTCATCATCGGCCTTCCGCTGCGACGTCGCATGCCTTGATAGACGCGGCGCAATGGGCGATCAATGCGCGGATTTGACGCCCATTGAACAGGAGGCCGCAATGGTCGACCGCAAGATACTGATGATCGGCACCGCCGCGACCATCGCCGTGCTGGTCGCGGGAACGGTCTTTCTGACCCAGACCCGTGCCGGGGACGATTACGCGCAATGCAGCAACAGCGCCGTCTCGGGCGGCATGGACAGTTTCGGCACGGATTTCACCCTGACCCGCGAGGATGGCGAACGCGTTACCGCCGCCGAGGTATTTTCCAAGCCGTCGCTGCTTTACTTCGGCTATACCTTCTGCCCCGACATCTGCCCGCTGGACAGTGCCCGCAATGCCGATGCCGCCGACCTTCTGCGTCAGCAGGGGCATGACGTCCAAAGCGTCTTCATCACCGTTGATCCCATGCGCGACACGCCCGAGGTTCTGGCAGATTATACCGATATGTTTTCGGATCAGATGGTCGGCCTGACCGGTTCCGAGGAGGAGATCGCCGCCGTGAACAAGGGCTGGCGCAATTACTTCAAGCTGCAGAATGACGATGATCCGGAATATTATCTGGTCGATCACATGACCAATACATATCTGGTCATGCCCGGTAACAGGACGGTCGAGTTTTTCAACCGTGATGCCTCGGCCGAAGCTGTCGCCGAAAGCGCAGGTTGTTTTATTGAGGCCTCTGCCTAAGGCAAATTGTCACATATGTTTGAAAATGGCGGGACGTGATGCCATTTAGATAATCCGATAACCGAATGGCCCTGGGAGGGTAACATGAACGCGCAAATCGGCCCCGATGCGTCGCTGCTGCTGGTTGACGATGACGAAATTTTCCTGACCCGCCTGGCACGTGCCATGGAAAAACGCGGGTTCCAGACGGAAACCTCGCTGACCGTGGCCAGTGCGTTGAACCAGATCCGCAAGAAGGCCCCCGCCTACGCGGTGGTGGACCTGCGTCTGGAAGACGGCAACGGGCTGGATGTGGTTGAGGCCCTTCGTGAAAAGCGCCCGGATGCACGCATCATCGTGCTGACGGGATATGGTGCCATCGCCACGGCGGTGGCGGCGGTGAAGATGGGCGCCACGGATTATTTGGCAAAGCCTGCGGACGCAAACGACGTCACTTCGGCCCTTCTGTCGTCCGAGGAATTGCTGCCGCCTCCGCCCGAAAATCCGATGTCCGCGGACCGCGTTCGTTGGGAACATATTCAGCGGGTCTATGAACAATGCGACCGCAACGTCAGCGAAACGGCACGCCGCCTGCATATGCACCGGCGGACCCTGCAGCGGATTCTTGCCAAACGCGGACCGCGCTAAAATTTAAAATTCACCTATGCAAACGGCTATATTGAATTCGGTCTTATTCGGAGTATATTAAGTTTATTAATTCAACTCAGAAAAGAAAAACCAACCCGATGAGCATTGATTTCGATAAGATGTCCCTCAAGGAAATGCGCGACCTGCGGACCCGTCTGGATCGCGCCATCAACTCCTATGAGGATCGCAAGCGTCGCGAAGCCCTCAGCGCGATCGAAGAGGCTGCACGCGAACATGGCTTCAACCTGGCCGAGCTGACAGGTGGCAAGCCGCGTCGCACGGGCACCGTTGCGCCCAAATATGCCAACCCCGAGGATCCGACCATGACCTGGACCGGTCGGGGTCGCAAGCCGCGTTGGGTTCAGGAAAACCTGGCCGAAGGCAAGGATCTGGAAGATCTGCTGATCTGAGGAAGCCGACGGCTGACGAACGATTTCAAGGGGGGCATCTGCCCCCTTTTTCAATGCCCGCTGTCCATCAGATCCATCAGTTCGGCAAAACGGGCCAGATAGGCGGCACGGGTCTGTGCAGGGGGGCGCAGCTCGATCTGCCATCCTTGCAACGATGCCGAGGCGGGCACAGGGAACAGCCGTCTGGCCTCGGCATCGGCAAAGCCCGCGATGGCTGTCGCCTCAAGCCGGGCCGAGATGCGGTCAGCCAGCTTGATTCGCTTCTTCACGACCGCAGGCAGTGCCGCGGGCAGACCGAAGCGACGGTGGATGGCCGAAGCCAGCCTTTCGTCCATCACCCCGTATTCCTGCCCCAGGGCCGATTTGACCGGCGATATCATGTCCCCGATCACATATTCCGGCGCGTCATGCAGCAGCGCGGCCAATCGCCAGCGCACGTCGGCATCGGGATCGACAGCGGTGAAGATCTGTTCCACCAGAAGGGAATGTTCGGCCACGGAATAGGGCCAGTCGCCCCGCGTCTGACCGTTCCAGCGCGCCACGAAGGCAAGACCGTGGGCGATGTCCTCGATCTCGATGTCGAAGGGCGTGGGGTCCAGCAGGTCGAGCCTGCGGCCCGACAGCATCCGCTGCCAGGCACGCTTGGGCCGGGTGGCCATCGGGCCTTACGACAGGCGCTGGTCTGCGGGCGACTGCTGGTTCTGCTGGGCACGGCGCGCCAGTTCCTGGCGATAGAGCGCCACGAAATCGACCGGGTCCATGTTGAAGGCGGGGAAGCCGCCGTCGCGGGTCAGGTCCGACACGATGCGACGCACGAAGGGGAACAGCATGCGCGGGCATTCGATCATCAGGAAGGCATGCAACTGATCCTCGGGCACGCCTTCGATCTGGAAGACCCCGCCGTAGTCCAGCTCGGCCAGGAACAGCGTGCTGCCCTCGGTCTTGTTGGTCGAGGTGACGCGATACTTGGTGATGACCTCGAACTGGTTGTCGGCGCCGCGCTTGCGGGCGTCCAGGCTGACCTGAACCGAGATCTCGGGCTGGACGTCACCCGAGGGGGCACCCTTCTGGGCCACCATGTTCTCGAACGACAGATCGCGGACGAATTGCGCCAGGATGCGCATGCTGGGGGCCTGCTGGGCCTGCGGTTTCGCCTCGGTCCCGTTCTGCGTGGTCTCGTCGGACATGTTCTTTCCTCACCGTGTCTTCAAATTCTTGAATTCTGTCTAGCAGGCAGGGTGCATGCCCTCAATGGCGTGTCCAGCCCGAACTGCCGGGCGGGTTCAATTCGGGGGATCGGTCGGGGCTGTCTTGGGGGTCCGGATCGGCGACGGTGAACTCTCCGTCGATGGTCCCGTCGTCGGGACGCGGGCGATATTGCCCACCCATCTGGCCCCCCATCTGCGTCACGGTGACACGGCTGGCGATGCGGCGCATGACCCCGTCGCGGACCCTGGGCACCAGCAGCAGCAGCCCAAGCGTATCGGTGAAGAACCCCGGCGTCAGCAGCAGCATCCCCGCCATCAGGATCATCACGCCGTGGGCCAGGGGGCGCGTCGGATCGCGCATTTCCCCGAAGCTGGACTGGATTTCCCGCCATGCCTGCGCCCCCTGGCTGCGCATCAGGCTGGTGCCGATGATGGCGGTCAGGACCACGATGGCCAGCGTCGGCCACAGGCCGATCAGCCCGCCGACCTGGATGAACAGGGCGATCTCGATGATGGGGACGGCAAGAAACAGCCAGAACAGCCGCATGGATTTTCCCTTCCTTTCGGCGCACAAACTGGACTTGCGCCTGTGCGCTCCCTACATAATGACCTGACCGCCATTTACAAATAACCGTTTCGAACTTGAGGTTGCCTGAATGTCCAACCCCCTGCTTCAGCTGCTTGTCCTCGCTGGCATCGCGATCTTCTTGATCCTGCGGCTGCGTAACGTGCTGGGCACCCGTGACGGGTTCGAGCCGCCCAAGGTCGACCGCCCCGCCCCCGGCCCTTCGCGGTTCGAGGTGATCGAGGGTTCGGCCGATCAGGTCGATCACGACATCCAGGACCACGTCGAGGCAGGCAGCCCTGCCGCACAGGCCCTGGCGGCGATGAAGCGCGTCGAGCCCGACTTCGGCGTGCGCGACTTCCTCAACGGCTCGCGTCAGGCCTATGAGATGATCCTGATGGCCTTCGAACGGGGCGATCTGTCAGATGTCCGGGCCTTCCTGTCCGATCCCGTCGCCGATGCCTTCCAGTCGGTCATCGACCAGCGCACCGCGCAAGGCCAGACGGTCGAGGCGCAGTTCCTGGGCACCCGCGACACGACACTGGCCTCGGCCGAGTTCGATCAGGCCACCGGCATGGCGGAAATCACCGTCCGCTTCGTGGGTGAATTGATCGCCGCGACCCGCGACGCCGAAGGCAATGTGATCGAAGGTGATCCCAAGGTCGCCCGCAAGCAGAAGGATCAATGGACCTTCGCCCGTCACATGGGCGAGGATGATCCCAACTGGCAGCTTGTCGCGACCGGCTGATGCGACGCCGCAAGGGGCTGACGCCCGAGGATAAGGAAGTCTGGTCGCTTGTCGCCCGTTCGGCCACGCCGATGCATCAGCGGCCCATGTGCCCGCTGGTGCCTGATGACGACCCCTCGGCCCGACCCCAGACCTCGGTCACGCCGCCCAAGGCGCAGCCCCTGCCCCGGTTCCGCGTCGGGCAGGCGGCCATGCCGCCCGCGCCGCGCCTGCCCAAGCCCAGCTCGCCCGCCGAGCGTCTGGCGAATGCCGAGCTGCGCATGGACGCCAAGACCCACCGCAAGATGAGCCAGGGCAAGTTGCGCCCCGAGGCGCGGTTGGACCTGCACGGCATGACCCTTGCCGCCGCCCAGCCCGAGCTGATGCATTTCATCATGTCCTGCCATTCGTCAGGGCTACGGCTGGTGCTGGTGATCACCGGCAAGGGGCGTGGCGATTACGGTCCCCTGCCCACGCGCCCGGGCGCCTTGCGCCACCAGGTGCCATATTGGCTGCACAGCCCGCCCCTGTCGATGGTGGTCCAGCAGGTCAGCGCCGCCCATTACCGCCACGGCGGCGAGGGCGCCTATTACGTCTATCTGCGCCGTTTGTGAAAACGCGCCCCCTGCCCGACATCCGGACATGAAAAAACGCGCCCTTCTGGGCGCGTTTTCCATAAACAACAGGTTTGTCGATCAGATCACAAGCTGTGGTTCGATTTCGGACCTGCAAAGTACCAGATGATGAAACCGATGACCGGCAGAACGATGATCAGAAGGATCCACAACAATTTCGCCTTGGTGCTGGTGTTCGTATTGATGATCTGCGCGATCGCCCAAACATCCAGAACGAAGATGATAACGCTAAATAGCCAACCCATGTGATCCGTCCCTTGTCTGCAGTCGCATACCAAACACGGTCACATGGGTTTGGTTCCTTCGTCTTACAAAACGTAACGCGAAAGATCGGTCGAGCGTGACAGATCACCCAGATGCTTTTCGACGAAGGCATCATCGACGCTGATCGTCTCGCCGCCGCGGTCGGGGGCGTTGAAGGACAGCTCCTCGAAGACGCGCTCGATGACGGTGTAGAGACGGCGTGCCCCGATGTTCTCGACCGAGCCGTTCACCTCGGCGGCGATGCGGGCAAGGGCGGCGATGCCGTCGTCGGTAAAGGTGACCGTAACCTGTTCCGTCGCCATCAGCGCGGTGTACTGGCGCGTCAGGGCGTTGTCGGTCTCGGTCAGGATGCGGACGAAATCGCTTTCGGTCAGGGCGCGCAACTCGACGCGGATCGGCAGACGGCCCTGCAGTTCGGGCAGCAGGTCCGAGGGTTTCGCGACGTGGAACGCCCCCGAGGCGATGAACAGGATGTGGTCGGTGCGGACCGCGCCATGCTTGGTGCTGACGGTCGTGCCCTCGATCAGCGGCAGCAGGTCGCGCTGCACGCCCTCGCGGCTGACATCGCCACCACGGCCTTCGGTCTTGGCGCAGACCTTGTCGATCTCGTCGATGAAGACGATGCCGCTTTCCTGGACGCTCTCCAGCGCGGCGGTCTTGATCGTCTCGTCGTCCAGCAGCTTGTCGGCCTCTTCGGCGATCAGCAGGTCATAGCTTTCGGCGACGGTGACCTTGCGGCGCACGCGGCGACCGCCAAAGGCCTTCATCAGGCCCGACAGGTCCATCATGCCGCCCATCTGCTGACCGGGCTGGCCGGGCATCTCGATCCCGCCAAGCGGGTTCGAGTTGTCCTGCAATTCCAGCTCGATGACAGTGTCGTCCAGCTGACCGTTCTTCAGCTTGTCGCGGAACATCTGGCGGGTGCCGTCGCGGGCGTCCTTGCCGGCCAGCGCCTCGATCACGCGGTCCTCGGCGGCCTTGTGGGCACCGGCCTTGACCTCTTCGCGCATGCGTTCGCGGGTGTCGATGACAGCGGCATCGACCAGGTCGCGGATGATCTGTTCGACATCGCGCCCGACATAGCCGACCTCGGTGAACTTGGTCGCCTCGACCTTGATGAAGGGGGCGTTGGCCAGCTTGGCCAGACGACGGCTGATCTCGGTCTTGCCGACGCCGGTCGGGCCGATCATCAGGATGTTCTTGGGATAGACTTCGTCGCGCAGGTCGTTGCCCAGCTGCTTGCGGCGCCAGCGGTTGCGCATGGCCACGGCCACGGCACGCTTGGCCTCTTGCTGTCCGATGATGAAACGGTCCAGCTCGGACACGATCTCGCGCGGGGTCAGGTCGCTCATGGTGGAAATCCTTATGTTGCCTTGGGGCGAAAGCGGGTCTCAGCTGTCCGCGATTTCGACGGTCAGGCGGCCGTTGGTATAGACGCAGATGTCGGATGCGATCGCCATCGCCTTGCGGGCCACGGCCTCGGCGTCCAGATCGGTTTCCAGCAGACCGCGCGCGGCGGCCAAGGCAAAATTCCCGCCCGAGCCGATGGCGGCCACGTCGTGTTCGGGTTCCAGCACGTCGCCTGCGCCGGTCACGACCAGCAGATCGGTGCCATCGGTGACGATCAGCATGGCTTCCAGGTTGCGCAGGTATTTGTCGGTGCGCCAATCCTTGGCCAGATCCACGCAGGCACGCTGCAACTGACCGGGAACGGCCTCCAGCTTTTTCTCAAGCCGTTCCAGCAGGGTGAAGGCATCCGCGGTCGATCCGGCAAAGCCCACAATGACATCGCGGCCACCGGGCGACAGGCGACGCACCTTGCGGGCCGTGCCCTTCATCACCGTCGGTCCGACACTGACCTGACCGTCGCCTGCCACGACGACCTTGCCGCCGCGCCGCACCGCCAGGATGGTCGTGCCGTGCCAGCCGGGGAATTTGTCATCTGCCATGGGGACACCTTCGAAAAAATTGCGTTGGGCAGCAGATATGAAGCCCCCGCGCGGCTTGCAACCCGTTGATAATCACGCCTTCGCGCCCTAGCGTCGCCGCCATGGACCGCGACAAGCTGCTGACCGTCTATCTGCACCCCCCGATCCTGCAGACAGCGCAGGCGGGCAAGCTGGGCTTTCTGAACCGGCTGCGCGGGCTGCTGACCGACCGCGGTTGGCGCGTCGAAATCGAACGGTCGGGTACGGCGGCGCGGAATGCGGCCCCTGCCCGTCCGGGTTTTGCGCTGTTCAACATGGAAAAGCCCACGCACGACCGCGCGCTGACCTTCCGGCTGGCCTATCACTATCCCTTCTGGCGACTGGAGCCGCTGGCCGAACGCTGGCGCTGGCCCGTGGCGCTGGCGCCCTTCGAGGGCGCGCTGATCGACCATGCCGAGGCCCGCGATTTCGCGCGCGCCCTGCGCGACCGCGTGCTGCCCGGCCCGGCCCCCGTCGCGGGCGATCACGTGCTGATCCCGCTGCAGGGTCACATCCGCCGCCAGCGCAGCTTTCAGGCCGCAAGCCCCTTGCAGATGGTGCGCGACGTGGCAGCCACGGGGCGTCCCTGCATCGCCACCCTGCACCCCAAGGAGGCCTATGACGACCGCGACCGTGCCGCCCTTCAGGCCGCAGCCGAGCGGCATCCGAATCTGACCATCGGCGGCGATACCAAGGCGCTGCTGCGCGATTGCGCCTTCGTCGTGACCCAGAACAGCAGCGTGGGTTTCGATGGGCTGATCCTGGAAAAGCCGGTGGTGCTTTACGGGCAGTCCGATTTCCACCACATCGCGCTGAACGTGGCGCAGATGGGGGCGGCCAAGGCGCTGGAGCGTGCGCCCGCCCACAAGCCACCCTTTGCGAAATACCTAGATTGGTTCCTGCGCCGGACCAGCCTGGACATGATGGCGCCCGATGCCGATGACCGCCTGCTGGCGGCCATGAAAAAAGGCGGCTGGCCCGTCTGAGGGGCCGCCGCCTTTCGCATCATATCATCACGCGATCAGATGGATTCGTCGATCCAGCTTTTCAGCGCCGCCTTGGGGGCCGCGCCCATGCGGTTCGAGACGACCTCGCCGCCCTTGAACATGAACAGTGCAGGGATGCCGCGAACGCCCAGCTGGGCCGCCTGTTCGGGGTTCTCGTCGACGTTGACCTTCACGATCTTGATCTTGCCGGCGTATTCGTCCGACAGCTCTTCCAGTGCGGGGCCGATCTGCTTGCAGGGGCCGCACCATTCCGCCCAGAAATCGACGATGACTGCGGTTTCGGCCTGACGCACTTCGGCGTCGAATTCTGCGTCGTTCACATGCACGGTTGCCATGTTCAGCTCCTGTATCTTTCGGGCCGGACGGGACCGGCATCGGTTCACTTCAACAGCTAGGTTCCGAGACCCCTTTGGTCAAGGGGCGGCCAGCACCTGATCCAGCGCCCGGTCCAGCAGATCGTCGGGCAGTTCCATCAGTTCCGCGGTCTGCGTCCAGAAGACCGCGACGCGCACCGGACGGTCCGCCCAGATGCCCTGCAGTGCCAGCCGATAGGCCGCCATCTGCCGCAGGATGCCCTCGGGGGTGGCCTCGGGGGTGGCGGGGACGGCGCTGTTGGTCTTGTAGTCGACCGCCATGACGTGATCGGGGGCGACGACCAGCCGGTCGACGATGCCGTTCAGGATACGACCGTTCGGCATGGGCGTGGTCAGCGCGACCTCGGGCAGGACCTGCGTGCCGGGGGCGGGGCGCAGGACGCTGTCCAGCGCGGGCGCCGCGATCAGGTTGCAGGCCTCGGACAGCAGGTCGTCCAGTTCGTCCGCGTCGGGCAGACCGCCCTCGGCCCCCGCCAGCAGCGTGCGCGCAAGGCCCGGCCAGTCGCCCGCCGGATAGTCCGGCAGATGTTCCAGCAGCAGATGCAGGCGCGTGCCCCGCAGCATGGCCGCGTCGCGGTCGCCTTGGGTCTGGGCCGCGATCACCTTCGCCCCCCCAAGCCCCGTCGCGGTCAGCACGCCGACGTAATCGGCGGGATGGGGCGGCATGCGCATCGCCCAATCGGGGGCGGGCTGCGGGGGCAGGGGGGCGGCATGTCCGGTGACCGCCTGTTCGGGCCAGTCGCCGAAAGACAGGCGCAGACCCTCGCCCAGGCCCTCTACCGGCAGCTTGCTCCGGGTCAGATCGGTGCGGGTCGCGCCATCGGCGATCATGCTGTACCAGCTGTCCAGACCATCGCCCGTATCGCCAGCCGCGGCCACGATTAGCCAGCTTTCGGCCCGCGTCATCGCGACATAGAGCAGCCTGCGGCGTTCCTCCTCCTGCCGCTGGTCCCATTCGGCCACGGCCAGTGCCACGGCGTCGCAGCGATCGCCCGCCGCGCCCTTCCAGACAGGCCTGTCATCGACGCGCACGATGCGCTGGCGGCTGTCGGGGCGGCGCTTCTGGGTTTCAGGCAGGATCACCACCGGGCTTTCCAGGCCCTTGGAGCCGTGGACCGTCATCACCCGGATCAGCCCGCCCTCGCCACTGGGCAACTGGCGCTTGACCTGCACGTCGTCGCTTTGCAGCCAGACCAGGAAGCCCGTCAGCGAGGGCGTCTCGACCTGCTCATAGGCCAACGCCTGCGACAGCAGTTCGTCGATGCCATCCTCTGCCTCGGGGCCAAGGCGGGCCAGCAGGGCGGCGCGGCCCCCATGGCGTGTCAGCAGGCGGGCGATGATGTCATAGGGGCGGACGTAATCGGCCCGCCCGGCCAGATCGTTGAGAATATCCAGTGCCACAGTATGTTGTGAATCGCGAAGTCGTGCCCACAAGAATTCGTTTCGATTGCGCTGCGACAGGTGGAACAGCTCATCCTCGGTCAGGCCGAACAGGGGCGATCGCAGGGCCGCGGCCAGCGAGAGGTCGTCCTCGGGGGTGGCAAGGACCGAGAGGGTGGCGGTGATGTCGCGCACGGCCAGTTCGGCGGCCAGTTTCAGCCGGTCGGCCCCGGCCACGGGCAGGCCCGCCGATTTCAGTTCCGCGATCAGCGACCCGAACAGATCGCTACGGCGTTGCACCAGGATCTGGATGTCGCCCGGCCCGATGGGACGCAGATCACCCGATTTCGCGTCCAGAATGGGCGTGCCCAGCATGTTGCGGATCTGGCGGGCGATGATGCGCGCCAGTTCGGTATTCGCGTCGTTTTCGGCGGGCGCGTCGATGGGCTGCTTCCAGTCGGGACGCTCGGGGGTCTCGGGTTCGGGCAGGGCGGGCCAGATGTCGACCCGACCGGGCAGGGTGCTGCGAAAGGCGACATGGCGGGGCGGGTCGCCCAAACCCTGCGCCGCATCGCCCTGAAAGACCGCATCGACCAGCGACAGAACGGCCGGAGAGGACCGGAAGCTGTGCGCCAGCCCCCGCTGCTGCATCGGCTGCTGGACGGCGGCGAAATCGGTGTCGAAGCTATCGCGCATGGCCTCGAAGACGGCGATGTCTGCGCCTTGGAAGGAATAGATCGACTGCTTCGGGTCGCCCACCACGAACAGGGTGCGGGGCCGGTCATGCGCGCCCTCGCCCCCGGTGAATTCATCGGTCAGACGACGGATCACCCGCCATTGGTCGGGGCTGGTGTCTTGCGCCTCATCCACCAGAATGTGGTCGATGCCGCCGTCCAGCCTCCACAGCACCCATTGCGCCATGCTGGATTCCTCCAGCAGTTGCGCGGTGCGGTGGATCAGGTCGTCGAAATCCAGCCAGCCATGCGCGGTCTTTTCCGCCGACATGCGGGTGGTGAAGGCATGGCCGAAGCGGTGCAGCGCCAGCGTCTTTTCGGCGGTGGCCAGTGCCAGAGCCTGCGGGCGGGCCAGCTCGACCCGGGTCATCAGGTCTTCCAGATCGTCCATGAAGGGCGCGCAGGCCCCAAGCCGCAGATCCTTGGTCGGGATGCTGCCGATCTTGGCGCTGAAGGGCACCTTGGCGCCTGCGCCGGTCAGCAGGCAGCCGCAGAGGATCCACAGATCGGCCATCCCCGGATCGCGCCAGCGGCCCTGCGACAGGGTGGCGGCCAGCTTTGCGTCGGTGGATTTCCCGGTCCGCAGAATGGGGATCAGCGCGTCGAACAGGTCGCCCTCGATGCCGGTGAAGACATCCGCCAGCAGGGCGTCGGCCGTTACGCCCGGCGGCAGGTCCAATGCCCGCCAGATGGCATCGGCATCGGGGGGCGCCTGGTAATCGACCTGCGACAGGCCGGCCATGAAGCCGTCCAGGTTGTCGCCCGACTGCAGGCGGGTCAGGTCGCGGATGGCGGGATCGCCCGCCTCGGCCATGTCGTCCAGGATCTGGGCGCGAAGGGCGCGGGCGCTGCGGTCGTCCAGCTCGGCAAAGCCCATCGGCACGCCCGCTTCCAGCGGGAAGCGCCGCAGCAGGGCCGCGCAGAAGCTGTGGATGGTCTGGACCTTCAGACCGCCCGGCGTCTCGATGGCGCGGGCGAACAGGCGGCGGGCCTGCGGCAGGTCGGGATCGCCCGCCTCGCCCAGCTGCGCCAGTTCGGCGCGCAGCTCGTCCTCGGGCAGCATGGCCCATTTGCCAAGCCGCGACAGCAGACGGTTCTGCATCTCGGTCGCGGCGGCCTTGGTATAGGTCAGGCAGAGGATGCGTTCGGGCGCGGTTCCCGCCAGCAGCAGGCGCGCCACGCGGTCGGTCAGCACGCGCGTCTTTCCCGACCCCGCATTGGCGGTCAGCCAAGTGGTGCGCGCCGGATCGGCGGCGGCGATCTGGTTCAGCGTGGCTTCATCCATCGTCGCCCACCTTTCGCGGTTCTGCGGGATCGGTCAGCGCCCATTCGCCGTATCGCGCCAGATGATCGTAATCCCCGGCATAGGAGGTTTTTTCGGGCGCGCGCATGGCGGTGAAGCCCGCCCGTCCGGTCAGATAGGCCTGGATCAGCTCGACGAAACCGTCCCAGGTTTCGCCCTCGAGTTCGTCGCTGTGGTCGCGTTCGAAGGTCTTCCCCTCGCCGCCCAGCTGGATATAGCGGATGGCCCCGACATCGACCGGCCCCAGGTCGGAAAAGCCGCCGCGGCGGGCCATCGCGGCTTCCAGCATCAGCTGCTTGTCGAAATGACGGATCTGGGCGTCGGTGGGCGGCGTGCCGGATTTGTAGTCGTAGACGACGACCTGGCCGTCATGCAGCAGGTCGATCCGGTCGGGCTTGGCGGTCAGGGTGAAATCCATCCCCGGAACGGACACGCGGCCCCGGTTCTCGATCACGGTGGGCGTGCCTTCGGCCAGACGGGCCAGCTCGTCGGCGACGATGCGCTCGGCGATACCCTCGATCCGGGCGGCCCAGAAGGCGCGGGCGGTGGGCCAGGGAACCTCGCGGTCCAGCGTCTCGCGGGTGATGGCCAGGAATTGTGCCTTCAGCACCTCGGGCGGGGTGTCGGGGGAAGGGCGGCTCTTCAGCAGCGCCTCGACGATGGCATGCAGGGTCTGGCCGCGCAGGGATGCGTCGGCTTCGGGGCGCAGGGGGGGCAGCGGGCGCAGGTTCAGGACCCGCTTGGCATAGACCGCATAGGGGTCGCGGATCAGCAGAGAGATATCCGTGACCGGCAGTTCCTTGAAAGGAGGTCCCGGCGGCACGGGCGACGGACGTCGCGCGGGTGGCACGGTTTCGGTCGGCCGCGCCACGGCCTCGGACATCTGCAGCCAGCGGTTGCCGCGGTCGCGCATGGCGGCCAGCGCCTGCGGGCCGTTCCGGTCGGGCAGGCCGCCCATCAGGTTCATCATCCGGTTCAGCCAGCGCGAGGGGATGGTCTCGGCCTCGGCGTCGCGGCGGGCGCGGGTCAGGATGACGCGTTCGGCGGCGATACCCTGCTGGAAGTCATGCGCCGCCAGCCCGATCTGGCGTTCCGGCACCGGCAGGCCCGCCGCCAGCCGCATCTGGCGCGACAGCCATGGGTCGGGGGACAGCGGCTGTGGCCAGCCGCCCTCGTTCAACCCGGACAGGATGACGGTGCCATTGGCGTAAAGGCGTGCCTCGCGCGGGCCATGGATGCGCAGGCTGTGCCAGGCGGCGACGTCTTCGCGCACGGCCTTGGCCTGCAGTTCGGTGATCAGCAGCGCACAAAGGTCGTTCGGAGCCACGTCCGGCCCGTGGTGGGCATGTTCCAGCAGGTGGTCCAGCACGGCACGTGACATGGTGCCGGCCTTGTCCTGCCACAGGCGGGAGGCATCCGCCGTGCCGCCCGGACCTGCGGCCAGGGCCTCGGCCAGATCGATGACGTTGCGCAGGCGGTCGGGCAGGGGGCGCGGGGCGCGGTCGCGGGCCAGCGGCGTGATGCGGTCCAGCATGGCGGCCAGCCATTCGGCCCAGATCTTACGGCTTTCGTCGCCCTTGGTGCCGAAATCGGTCAGCGTGTCGCTGTCCGGAAAGGCAGGACCGTATTTACGCAGCTTCAGTTCCAGATCGCGGGTGTGGCGCAGGATGTCGTTGCGGCCGACCTGCTGCGATCCGGTCGCCGTCATCGGATGCTTCAGCAGGATCAGCAGGCGGTCGATGGTCAGCGCCTCGCCGAAAAGCGCCGCGACCTGACGCAGGAACAGACCCGGAGCGGTCAGCGGTAAGGGGCGGCCCGCGCTGTCGTCGGGCAGGATGTGCCAGCGGTCCAGCGCCGCCGTCACGCGGCGGATCAGCCCGCTGTCCGCGGCGATCAGGGTGACACATTCGTCGCGTTCGGCGGCATCGCGCATGACCAGGGCGATGGCCTCGGCCTCCTGGCCCGGCTGGTCGGCCTCGATCAGGGTCAGATCGGCGGTGGCGGGGATCAGGTCGGGCAGCTGCGGGCCTTCGGCGATCCACTGGTCGGTGACGGGGGCGGGACGCAGGGCCAACGACAGCAGGCGGTTGCGGGCCGGGGACGCGGGCTGCGCATCCGTCCAGCGCGCGGGATAGCCCGCGTCGCGGATCAGCGGGGCAAAGCGCGATTGCGGGTGGTCGTCGGCGGCATCGCCCAGGTTGTCCCAGACCGATTGCGGCTGATCGAAATCGAAGCCGGGCAGCACCACGGCCCCCTGCGGCAGCGCGGCCACCGCCTGCATGTAGAGCCGCGTCGCCCCATGCGACCCGGTCGAGCCTGCGACGATCACCGGCCCCTCGGGCAGGTTCAGGCCCTGCGACCAATCGGCCAGTGCCGCCTCGGCTGCGGCGCGCTGGCGGGCGGGGCGGTCGCGCCAGTTTTCGTCCAGGTGGAATTCGGCGGCGATGCGCAGGAAGGCCAGCGCATTCTGCCAATGGCGGGCGTGATCGCCGGTGTCGATGTTTTCCAGATCCGCGATGTCGCGGCCCTCGGTCTGCATCTCGACCATCAGCAGCGTCAGGGATTGCGCCAGAACCGGGATCGAATGTCCCGCGCCCAGATCGGGGCGCAGCTTGACCATCCGGTCGATCAGCCGCGCCAGCTGCAGGCGGCGGGCCAGGGGGGCCTCGGGCAGGTCGGGCATGACCAGCGGCCCCGGATCGACCGCGGTGATGGTGCGCAGTTTCGGCAGCAGCAGGGGACCCGCGCGGTCGAAGGCGCGGCGGATCTCGCCCATGGTCTGGGATGCGTTGACCAGGATGGTGACACGGGCCAGCGCCTCGGGCGGTTGGCCCGACATGCGGTCCAGCAGGCCGCGCACGAATTCATTGGCGAAATGGACGCCGGGTGGAAGGGCGAAAAGGCCGCGCATCGGATCAGCCATCCAGCAGCGCCTTGGCCATCGGAATGGCCTCTGGATAGCCGACATCGCACCAGCCGCCGGTGTGGACCATGCCGAAGACGCGCCCCTTGGCGATCAGCATGTCCCACAGGACGTTCAGCGAAAAGACCGCATCGGGGATGTCGGCCAGCAGGTCGGGGCGGATGATCTGCGCACCGGCATAGACGAAATCGCCCTTGCGATGCAGGCGGGCGTGGCCGTCCATGCCGAAATCGCCCGCGCCCTTGCGGGCGGTGGCCTGCGCGACGGGGATCAGCGCCAGCAGCGCGTCCATGCGGTCGCCCTCCCACGTCGCTTGCAGGGCGGTCAGCGGGTTCGGGCCGGCCCAGACCACGTCGGGGTTCAGCGTCGCCAACGGCCCCTCGCCCAGCAGGGGCAGCGCCTGACGCAAGCCGCCCCCGGTGTCGAGGATCTGCGGCTCGTAGCTGATGGCGATGTCCTGCCCCGCCAAGTGGTCGGCGATCTGCTGCCCAAGGTAATGCGTGTTCACCACCACGGGCGCGCAGCCCGCATCCCGCCCCAGATCCAGCGCGCGGTCCAGCAGGCTGCGGTCGCCGACCTTGACCAGCGGCTTGGGGCGATCGTCGGTCAGCGGGCGCATGCGCGTGCCAAGCCCCGCGGCAAAGATCATCAGTGGCGGGCGCATCTTGCACGGGTCCTTTCGATCAGATCGGCGTCGGGGGCGGGCAGGGCGTTCACCTGCGCGGCCAGTTCGGCCAGCGCGGGATGTGACAGGTTGCGTTGCACATAGCCCCAGACCCGCGGCATGAAATCCAGGTATCGCGGCTTGCCGTCGCGCAGGCACAGGCGGGTGAAGATGCCCAGGATCCGCAGATTGCGCTGCGCCCCCAGCAGGGCATAGGCCGCACGGAAGCTGTCGGCCTCGACCCCGGTCGCGGCCAGATAGCGGTCGATGGCGCGGGCTTCCAGCGCAGGGTCCACGTCGCGGCGGGCGTCCTGCAGGGCCGAGACCAGGTCATAGGCGGGATGTGCCGCCACCGCGTCCTGATAGTCGATCAGCCCAAGGGGGGCCGGGCCGCGCCAGATCAGGTTCTCGGCGTGGAAATCGCGCAGGGCGGTGACGGGGGGCAGGGTTGCCAAATCGTCATGCAGGCGGGCGATGATGGGGGCGATTTCGGTCCCCCCCGCGACGCCTGCCGCCTGCGGATACCATTCGGCGAACAGCCCGACCTGATCGGCAAGCGCCGCGCCGTCCAGCGCCGGGATGAAATCGGGCAGCGGCTGGCGGTGCAGATCGACCAGCAGGTCGGTCACCCGGTCATAGATCAGCGGCGCCATGGCCGGATCGCGTTCCAGCACCCGGGCGACAAGATCGTCGCCCAGATCCTGCACCAGCGCCAAGCCGCTGGCCTGATCCTGCGCGATGATGGCGGGCGCACCGAAGCCATGCGCGTTCAGCCAGTCGGTCATGGTCAGGAAGGCGGGCATCGCGCCTGCAGGATCGTCCATCAGGATCGCCGAACCCTGCGGCCCATGCAGTCGGAAATAGCGCCGCGCCGAGGCATCGCCCGCCAGCGGCATCACCCGCGCATCCCCCCATCCGGCCTGCGTGACGAAGGCCGCGCGGGCGGCCATGCGGTCCGCGCCCGCGAAATCCAGATCGATCTGGCGCAGGTCGGGGTCGGGGCAGGGGGCCAGGGTGATCCGCAGCGGGTCGGGCGGCGGCAGGTCCAGCCGGTCGGGCCATTCGATCAGGCAGATGGCGTCCTGCATGGCATCGTCCAGCCCCAGTTCGAACAGTTCCGAGGGGTCGGTCAGGCGATAGAGGTCGGCGTGCCAGATCTGGCTGCCCATCGGGTCGTCATAGGTCTGGACCAGCGTGAAGGTGGGGCTGGGCACATCCTCGGCCAGATCGCCCTGGCGGGCGCGGATGAAGGCGCGGGCGAAATGCGTCTTGCCCGCGCCGACCGGCCCCTCCAGCAGCACGGTCTGGCCGGGGTGCAGGTCGGCGGCCATCATGCGGGCCAGGGCGGCAGTCAGGGTCTCATCGGCGATCAGGGTCATGCCTTGGCCTTTCGCAGCGGGATCAGAGCCCCAGCACGTCGTTCATGTCGTATTCGCCCGGACCCTTGTCCTGACCCCAGATGGCGGCGCGGATGGCACCGCGGGCAAAGATGGCGCGATCGGTGGCCAGATGCCGCAGCACGATGCGTTCGCCGTCGGCGGCGAAGATCACGTCGTGTTCGCCCACCACATCGCCGCCCCGGATGGCGGAAAAGCCGATGCTGCCGGTCTCACGCGCGCCGGTGATGCCCTCGCGGGCGGGGGTGCGCAGGTCTTCCAAGGTGGCGCCGCGACCCTCGGCTGCGGCCTGGCCCAGCATCAGGGCGGTGCCGGATGGGGCATCGACCTTGTGGCGGTGGTGGGCCTCGACGACCTCGATGTCCCAATCGGTGCCAAGGGCGGCGGCGACCTTGCGGGTCAGGCCGACCAGCAGGTTGACGCCAAGGCTCATGTTGCCGGCGCGGACGATGGGGGCGTGGCGGGCGGCGGCGGCCAGCTTGTCCAGATGTCGCTGTTCCATCCCGGTGGTGCCGATGACATGGACGGCGCGGGCCTGGGCTGTCAGTTCGGCAAAGGCCACGGTGGCATCAGGGGCGGTGAAGTCGATGACCGCCTGCGCCTGTGCGATGGTCGCCACGGCGTCGTCGCTGACGGTGACGCCCACGGGCGCACCGCCCATGGCCTGCCCGATGTCGCGCCCGATCCAGTCATGGCCCGCGCGTTCCAGCGCGCCCGCCAGTCGAACATCAGTGTTGTCCAGGATCAGCCGGATCAGCATCTGTCCCATGCGGCCCGATGCGCCCGTGACCACGATCCCGGGGCGGGTCGGTGCGTCGGTGTTCTGAAAATCGCTCATCTGTCACCCCTGTTGGCTGTTACTGCGTCATATCCCGTTGCGGGCCGGCCCGCGACCCCCTACATCGGGGCGCATGGCACAGAACCGCAATTCCCAAGATCGTGGCCCGTCGCAGCGTCAGCTGCGTGTGGGCGAAGTGATCCGCCGCAGCCTCTCCGACGTGCTCATGCGCGGGGATGTGCACGACCCGGATCTGAACCGGCATTCCATTACCGTGGGCGAGGTTCGCATGTCGAACGACCTCAAGGTGGCGACGGCCTACGTGCTGCCGCTTGGCGGGCGCGACGCTCAGGAGGCGCTGGCCGCCCTGCGCCGCAACACGCCCGAGCTGCGCCACCTGATCGTCAAGGGCATGTCGCTGAAATTCGCGCCCCAGCTGGTCTTCCAGCTGGACGAGACCTTCGACCGCATGGACGACACCCGCCGCCTGTTCGAGGATGAGCGCGTCCGCCGCGACGTCGAGGCGCCCGATGACGATGCCCCCGAGGATGACGATGACCGCTGATCTGCCCCGCCGCCTTGCGGTGGCATTGGGCATGCTGGTCGCGCTGGCCATCCCCGCCGGGGCGGCCACCTGCGACCGGGTCGATCACGACGGGCAGGGCTATGTCATCTGCACCGTGCCCGCCGATGCGCAGGGCGACCTGCAGATCTGGCAGGACGGTGCGGACGGCAAGCCGCTGCGCAATTTCAACAACGTCCGGCGCAGCCTGCGCGACGGGCAGGCGCTGGCCTTCGCGATGAACGCCGGGATGTTCCACCCCGATTACCGCCCCGTGGGCCTGCTGGTCATCGACGGGCAGGAGCTGTCGCCCATCGTCACCGGCGGCAGCGGCGGCAACTTCGGGATGCTGCCCAATGGCGTCTTTTGCGCAGGCGGCGACCGCCCTTTCCAGGTGATCGAGACCCGCGCCTTTGCGACCGCACGTCCCGACTGCCGCATCGCCACCCAATCGGGGCCGATGCTGGTGGTGGACGGCGACCTGCACCCGCGCTTTCTGGAAGACAGCGACAGCCGCTATATCCGCAATGGCGTCGGCGTGTCGCCCGACGGGCAGACGGCATGGTTCGCCATTTCCAATCGTCCCGTGACCTTCCATGAATTCGGTCGCCTGTTCCGCGACGGGCTGGGCGCGCGCGATGCGCTCTATTTCGACGGGTCGATCTCGCGGCTTTACGCCCCTTCGGTCAATCGCGCCGATTTCGGGCGCAGCATGGGCCCGATCATCGGGCTGGTCGGGCAGGATTGATCCCTTGGCCGGTTGACGGCGGATGCGGGCGGGGCTATCCCCCCGCCCCTTGATTTTCAGGAGTTTTGGATGGCACGCAAGAAGGGCCGTGAGGTCAATGGCTGGCTGATCGTGGACAAGCCCGCAGGGGTCACCTCGACCTCGGTCGTGGCGAAGGTGCGTTGGGCGTTGGACGCCAAGAAGGCGGGCCATGCGGGCACGCTAGACCCCGATGCGACGGGCGTTCTGGCCGTGGCCCTGGGCGAGGCGACCAAGACCGTTCCCGTCATCACCGATGCGCTGAAATGCTATGATTTCGTGGTGAACTGGGGGGCGGAGACGACCACGGACGACGCTTCGGGCGATGTGGTCAAGACCGCCGATGCCCGCCCGACCCGCGATCAGGTGCAGGAGGCGCTTGCGGCCTTCACCGGCGAGATCATGCAGATCCCGCCCGCCTATTCCGCCGTCAAGGTCGATGGCGAACGCGCCTATGATCTGGCCCGCGAAGGCGTCGAGATGGAGCTGGCCGCGCGTCCGCTGTGGGTTGAAAGCCTGACCCTGCTGGAGGCCGACGACAACACCGCGCGGCTGGAGATGGTCTGTGGCAAGGGCGGTTATGTCCGCTCGATCGCGCGCGATCTGGGGCGTGCGCTTGGCTGCCTCGGCCATGTCGCGCATCTGCGCCGCACCTGGTCCGGCCCCTTCGAGGCCGAAAACGGCGTCGCCTTCGACAAGATCGACCGCGAGGCGCAGGAATGGCTGGAAAGCCAGCTGCTGCCCTTGGAAACCGGCCTGACCGACCTGCCGATGCTGCGTGCCACACCCGAGGGTGCCACCCGCATCCGCAACGGCAACCCGGGCGAGGTGACCAACGGCGCCGAATGGGGCGAGCTGGTCTGGGTCTCGGACGCCAAGGGTCCGGTCTGCATCGGCCGCTATCAGGGCGGCACGGTCCAGCCGGAACGCGTCTTCAACCTCTAGGCCGGCGCGCCCCCTGAAACGGTCCGTCGCCCGCCGCATCGATGCGGGCGATGGCATCGGGGATGGATTCGCGGATCACGGCCATCTGCCATGCCGTCGCATGGATCATCATGTTGGGCGACAGCGCCACCGCGACATGCCCCGGCCAGAACAGCAGGTCGCCGCGCCGGATGCTGTCCGTCACCGGAAAGGCATCGCGTTGCAGGTCGCTGTCGCCGGGGCAGGCGATGCCGCATTCGGTCAGCGCCAGCTGCGCCAGCCCCGAACAATCGATCCCCGCCCTGCTGTTGCCGCCCCACAGATAGGGCGTGCCCAGCAGGGTTTCGGCCACCCCTGCGGGGTCGTCTGACGGCTGGTCGCCCACGTGCTGGGCCGGAACGAAGCCGCCACCCGCCAGTTCGGCAAAGCCGCCCGCGATCCCTGTCACCGACAGCCGCGATCCGCGTGTCAGCGACATGCGCTCGGGGCGCTTCATGTCGGGGGCCGGATAGACATGGGTGGCAGGGGCCGTGACACGATGCGTCAGCGCGGGCAGGTCATGGGTCAGCGCATCGGCGCAGACCCAACCACAATAACCATCCAGCGCCGATTGGACGAAGGTCATGTCGTCACGCTCCTCGATCACCGTCAGGTCGGTACCGAAGACCAGCTGCCGGTCGCGGCGGCCATCGGGGGCGGTCAGCAGATCGGACAGAGGCACCGCCAGCCGCGCGGGGCGTCCGGCGGTATAGGCGGGGCGGTCCAACTGGCCGCGCAGGCTCTCCAGGGCGACGCGGTCGGTGGCGGGGGTCAAGCGGCGGTCCATGATCAGGACAGGATCTGCGGCAGGGCGGCCAAGATGGCGCGGGATCCTTGGCCGACCCCACCCTTGGGACGACCGGGCGCGGCAGCGGGCTGCCAACCATAGATGTCCAGATGCGCATAGCGGCCCGCGCCATCGGCAAAGCGCTTCAGGAACAGCGCCGCCGTGATCGACCCTGCCATCCCGCCCGAGGGCGCATTGTCCAGATCGGCGATGCCGGGTTCGATCATGGCATCATAGGGTTCCCAGAAGGGCATGCGCCACAGCGGGTCGCCCACCTGCATCGCTGCCGATTGCAGCGCTGTCGCCGTCGCATCATCGTCGCAATAGAAGGGCGGCACATCCGGTCCCAAGGCCACGCGCGCGGCCCCCGTCAGCGTCGCCAGCGAGATCATCAGGTCGGGGCTTTCCTCGGCGGCATAGGTCAGGGCGTCGGCCAGAACCAGGCGGCCCTCGGCGTCGGTGTTGTTCACCTCGACCGACAGGCCCTTGCGGCTGGCCAGGATGTCGCCGGGGCGGAAGGCATTGCCCGCGACGCTGTTTTCCACCGCGGGGATCAGCACCCGCAGGCGGATGCCCTGCGTGGCGCCGGTCCTGACCAGCATCCTCAGCAGCCCAAGCGCGGTCGCCGCCCCGCCCATGTCCTTCTTCATCAGCCCCATCGAGGCACCGGGCTTCAGGTTCAGCCCGCCCGTGTCATAGCAGACGCCCTTGCCGACCAGCGTCAGCATCGGGCCCGTGTCGCCGATGCGGATGTCCAGCAGGCGCGGCTCGATGGCCGAGGCGCGACCCACCGCATGGATCAGCGGAAAATTGGTCTTCAGCAGGTCCTTGCCCGTCGTCACCTCGATCTTGGCGCCGAGGTCGTTGCAGAGCGCGCGGGCCGCGGCCTCCAGCTTGTCGGGGCCGAGATCGCTGGCGGGGGTGTTGATCAGGTCGCGCGTCAGGAACTCGCCCGCGGCGATGGCCAGCGCGCGATCGGCGTCGGCGCCTTCGGGGCAGACGAGGCGCGGCCCCTTGCCCTGCGTTCCGGCATAGCGGGTGAAGCGATACTGTCCCAGCAGCCAGCCAAGGGCCAGCTGGTCGGCATCGAAACCCTGGGGGTGGCCGGCCAAGTGCCAGTCGCCGGCGGGCAGCGCGTGGGCGCGGGCAATCTGGAAGCGGTCGCGCCCGGCGCGGTCGCTGTCGCCCAGACCCATCAGCGCACCGCGCAACCCGCCCTGTCCGTCCGGCAGCAGGCAGATCTGTCCTGCCTTGGCGGCAAATCCGGTGGTCTGCGGCCAGCTGCCCGCATCGGCATCCGCGGGCAGATCCTCTCCGGCCCAGACCAGCCAGAGCGGGCGTGTATCGTCGGAGGCGGGGGCGAATTCGGGGGTCATGTGATGTTCCTTCGCAAATCCGCGACAGCCTACAGGTCATGCAATCCGCCGCAACCCCATCCGCCTGTCGCGACCCCGTCAGGGCAGGACCGCGCGATCCCAGATGGCCGTCAGCGATCCGTTGCCCACCCGTTGCAGGCGTTGGCGGATGGCGGCCAAGGCGGGGTGATCGCCGCGTTCGGCGGCCCCGCCCAAGTCCATCGCCACGCCTGCCAGCGACACCAGCCCGATCTGCCAGGCCAGCCGCGACATGCGTTCGGCATCGGCCACCGCCTGCGCCCGATCATCCCGGGCCAGGGCCGTTTCGACCGAGGTGAGGATCGCCGCCAGCTGTTCCAGCGCCATGCAGATGACCTGCTGCGCCGCCGCCTCGCCCAGTTCGGCCATGATGGCGGCCACGCGTGCCCTGTCGACATGCGCGTGCTCTGCCGGGGTCAAAGCCGTGATCTGTGCCATCCGCATCTCCGTGGGGTCCTGCTTCTACGACGGGCAAGATGGCCGCAAGCGGTGAAGAAAGCCTTGCGCCCGTGGGAATAAACCTCTCGAATTTGGTTCAATTCCGGCCTATGACGCTGATCCAGAAAGCGAGGTTCCTGATGCACAACCTGTCTCCGTTGCCCCAATATCTGATCAAGCGCTACCAGGGGTGGAAAGCCACCGCGCATGCGGAAAACCACGCATGGTATCGCCGCCTGGCCAATGAGGGTCAGCGTCCGCGCGCCATGGTGATTTCGTGCTGCGACAGCCGGGTCCATGTCACCAGCATCTTCGGTGCCGATTCGGGCGAATTCTTCATCCATCGCAATATCGCCAACCTCGTGCCGCCCCATGCCCCCGACGGGCTGCAGCACGGCACCTCGGCTGCGGTCGAATACGCGGTCGAGGCGCTGAAGGTCGCGCATCTGATCGTGGTCGGCCACACCAAATGCGGTGGCGTCGCGGGCTGCCATGCCATGTGTTCGGGCCAGGCCCCCGAACTGGAGGAGAAGACCAGCTTCGTGGGCCGCTGGATGGACATCCTGCGCCCCGGCTATGAACGCGTGAAGGATCTGCCCGCCGAACAGCAGGTCGGTGCGCTGGAAAAGGAAGCGGTGTTGGTCTCGATCGAGAACCTGATGACCTTCCCCTTCGTGCGCAGCGCCGTCGAGGCGGGCGCCCTGTCGCTGCACGGTCTGGTCCATGACATCGCCGAGGGCACGCTGCTGCAGGCCGAGGATGCCGGCAACAAGTGGGTCGCCGTATAAGGCACGCGCCATGCGCGCATGAAAAGGGGGCGGCAAGGCTGATGCCTGCCGCCCCCGTTTCGTTGGCAATGGTCCGAAGGGACGATCAGCCCTTCTTCAGCACCTTGTTGCCCAGCAGTTCGGCGATCTGGACGGCGTTCAGCGCCGCACCCTTGCGCAGGTTGTCGCTGACGCACCAGATGTTCAGACCGTTCTCGATCGTGCCGTCCTGGCGGATGCGGCTGATGAAGGTGGCGAAATCGCCCACGCATTCGACGGGCGTGGTGTAGCCGCCGGGCTCGCGCTTGTCGACGACCATGATGCCGGGGGCCTCGCGCAGGATGTCGCGGGCCTCGTCCTCGTCCAAGAAGTCCTCGAACTCGATGTTGATGGCCTCGGAGTGGCCGACGAAGACGGGGACGCGGACGCAGGTCGCGGTGACCTTGATCGACTTGTCCATGATCTTCTTGGTCTCGGCGACCATCTTCCATTCTTCCTTGGTCGAGCCGTCATCCATGAAGACGTCGATCTGCGGGATCACGTTGAAGGCGATCTGCTTGGGAAACTTCGAGGGCTCGACCTCCTGACCGGGGACATACATGCCCTTGGTCTGGTTCCACAGCTCGTCCATGGCATCCTTGCCGCCGCCCGACACCGACTGATAGGTCGAGACGACGACGCGCTTGATGCGGGCGCGTTCGTGCAGCGGGTTCAGCGCCACGACCATCTGCGCGGTCGAGCAGTTGGGGTTGGCGATGATGTTCTTCTTGGAATAGCCGGTGATGGCCTCGGGGTTCACTTCCGGAACGATCAGCGGAACATCGGGGTCGTAGCGATAGAGCGAGCTGTTGTCGATGACGACGCAGCCCGCCTCGGCGGCGATGGGGGCGTATTTCTTGGTCGCATCCGATCCGATTGCGAACAGCGCCATGTCCCAGCCCGTGAAATCGAACTGATCGATGTCCTTGATCTTGAGAGTCTTGTCGCCAAAGCTGACTTCGGTTCCCTGGCTGCGACGCGATGCCAGAACGGCAATCTCGTCAATCGGGAACTGGCGCTCATCAAGGATGTTCAGCATTTCGCGGCCCACGTTTCCGGTGGCACCTGCGACGACGACTTTATAACCCATTTTCCGGGGACTCCTTCTCCTGCGGTCGAAGGCGTTTACCGCAATTGCTGGGTCATTGGAAGGGCTTGGCCCCTAGCGGACCAGCCTCAGGCGGGAATCGCTGTGCAGCAGGTCGTCGACCCAGGCCCCCTCGGCGCTGAAATCATGGGGCACATCGGCGGCGGCGCGGCGGCCCGACAGGCTGAGGCTGGCGAAGAAATCGAAGCCGTAAAGCGTCAGCGACGCCAAGGGCCCGCGCAGCAGCAGGTCGATCATCATGGCGCCCGTGGTGGGCGGGGCCGACAGCCGGTCGCGCAGGGCCTGATAATCGGCCAGCGGGTGCAGATAGAAGCCTGCCCCGCTGGCCGTGCGCCAATCCAGCCGCTTGCGCTTGGGCGACATCCACAGGATGCGGTCGGGGTCCAGCCGCGCACGATCCGCGTCAGGCAGGCGCGTGGCCAGCGCCAGCCAGTCGGTGCGGGTGCCGTGGCTGGCGGCGGCTGGCATGGGCGCGCGGTTGATGCGCACTACAAGGTCAGCGGCGTCGATGGCCGGACCGTGGGACGCCTGCGCCAGCGATCGGGCATTGCCGATCAGCGCGACATGGCGGCCGTCCAGATCGGCCAGCAGGTTGCCCTGCGGGATCGACATGCGGGCGATGCGCCCGTCATTGCGCAGCAGTCGGGCGGTCATGAAGTCCAGGCGCGACAGGGCGGGGGTGGGAAGATCGCTCATGCCTTGGCCAAAAGGTTTTCATAGACGGCGACGAGGGCGCGGGCCTCGCCCTCGATGGCGTGGTTGGTGGCGACATGGTCGCGGGCGGCAAGGCCAGCGGCGGTGCGGGCCGCGTCGTCGGAAAGCCAGCGGTCAAGGGCGGCGGTCAGGGCGGGGGCGTCGTCCTTGGGGACAAGGCTGCCGGTTTCGCCGTCGCGGATCAGGGTTTCATAGGCACCGACGCGGGCGGCGACGGTGGGAACGCCGCAGGCCATCGCCTCGAGCGGGGTCAGCCCGAAGCCTTCCCATCGGGCGGGGGCCGCGAACAGGTCCAGCGCCTGGTAATGCCGCACCACCTGGTCCCAAGGCAGTTCGCCTAGGAACCGGATGCGATCGGCCAGACCCGCGGCCTTGATCCGGGCCAGAAGGTCGTCGGTGAAGGCGCGATTGTCCTGGGTGATGCGGCCGGTAAAGATGATCTGGGCCTTCGGGTGCTTCGGCAGCAGCTCCAACCCCGCCTGCACCAGCAGATCGACGCCCTTCTGTGCGCGCACCCGCCCGAAACAGCCGATCAGCACGGCGTCGGGGTCCAGCCCCAGCTCGGCCCGCAGGGCGGCGCGGTCGGGGGCAGGGCGGAAGATCTGCGTGTCGACGCCATGCAGGATGACGGTGGCGGGACGCTCCAGATAGCTGGCCGCCTGCGGTGAGGTCGCGACCAGCGCGTCCTGCTGCCGGATCAGCCAGCGGGTGAAACCGGTATGGCTGCGCTGTGCGGCCGAGGTGAACAGCAGCCGGTATTTCCGGCGCAGCACCCGCCGCAGGATCAGCCCAAGCGCCATTTCCGTGTTGCGCCGTGCATGCCAGACGCGCCAGCGGTCGCGGGGCAGGGTGGCCGCGCGGGTCAGCGGGATATGGGGGACGTCCTCGGGCAGGCCGGGGCCGGTGGCGCGGATGGCGATCATGCGTGCCTGCACGGGGATCAGCCGGACCACGGTCGCCGTCACGCCGGACAGCCGCCGCTTCAGGTTCGGGGCCACGACCAGGGGGGTGTCATCCATTCTCGGCCTCGGGCGTCAGGAAATACAGCAGGAACCCGACCACCAGCGGGATCAGGAAGAACAGCCACAGCATAGCGAAGGCCTGCGCCGAGGGGTAGGCCGCCTGCGCCGCCCCGAAAACCGGCCTTGATGCGAATTGCATCACCCCCGCGCCCCCGATGGAAAACATGTTCAGGAAGGTCACGCCCCGCCCAACCAGATGCCGCGGCAGGAAGGATTTGCCATGCGCCATCAGCAAGGGATAGCCCGACCCGAAGAAGCCCAGCACCACCAGCAGAGCCGCCGCCCATGCAGGCCCAAGGCCCGGCGCCAGCCACATGATGCTTAGCGCCGCGATCATCACGGCGGTGAAGGTCAGCATGGCGCGCCGCGCACCGCCCAGCAGACGCGTCGCGGGTCCGGCGGCAAAGCTGCCCGCCACCATCGCCAGCCCCATGGCCAGGGTGTATCGTCCAATCTGGGTGGCATCGGCGCCGTGCACCTGTTCCAACCACGGACCCGCCCAAAGACCGCGGATCGCCGCGGCCACGGCGTAGTTCACCGCAAACAGCGGCAGGATGAACCACAGCGCCCGCAGCCGAAGGATCTGCGCGACCGAACCCTGCGGCTGGTCCGACCCAAGCGCCGCCGGATCGCGGACCTTGGCCAAGACCAGCCCCGCTGCCATCAGCGTGACCGCCGCCAGCCCCCACAGCGTCGCGCGCCAGCCAAGCGTCTGGATCACCCAGACCAGCGGCGCGGCCCCCAGGATGTTGCCAAGCGAGCCGAACCCCACCAGCACGCCTGCCAACGTTCCGAAGGCCGAGGCCGGGTATTCCCGCGCAAAGATGTAATAGGGACCCATCAATGCGGGCGAACAGCCGATGCCCAGCAGGGTCATGGCGACATGCAGATGCCAGGGTGCCGTGGCCAGCGCGAAGGCAGCGGCCCCGCCCGCTCCGCCCAGACCCAGCAGCAGGCCCACGGTCCGGCGCGGTCCCCATCGGTCCAGCGCCGCCCCCACGGGCAACTGCAACAGCGCGAAGGCGATGAACCACAGCCCCGACGACAGCGCCAGATCGCCCGCCGTCGCGCCCAGCTGCTCGCGGAGCGTGGGGGCCAGTACCGCCAGAAACGCCCGATAGAACTGGCTGAGCATATAGCCCAGCACCAGACTGGCCAGACCCGCTGAATATGCCGGCATGTGATCCTCCGCTTCCCGACGGCAGGCTGTGCCATGGCAGCGGATCTTGCAAGATGTGCAAGTCGGCGCGGATCAGTCCGCCGGGGCGTCCGCTTGCGGCGCGGTCTGGGCGGCCGATTGTGTGCCGCCGCCCATCGCGATCAGCTTGTCCACGGTGTCCTGCACCCCCGGTCCCAGCTTGTCGCAGGCCTGCGGATCCTCCATCAGGCCGAAGGCAGGGCGGAAGTATTCGCGGTCATAGGTGATCGGGTCCAGCTTCAGCTTTTCGGTCAGTGCATCCGTTGTGCCGGTCATCAGCTGCCACGCGCCGTCGCCCACGTCATGGTCCGGACAATTCGAGGTGATGACATTCGCCCGCGCCAGTTCATGCGCCAGATCACGCGCCTGCGCGTCGTCCAGGCCCGAAACATCGGGCAGCGGCACCACCAGGCGGTCGCCGGGTATTCCTTCGGCACCCTGCGCCAAGGCGCCGTTCAGGGGCATGGCTGCACCGGCCGACAGCATGGCTGCCATGACGATCCGCATGGTTCTCATCGCGTTTCCCATCAGTCACTCTGCCCATAAGGTCGGCCAGCGAATGCCCGCATGCAAGGCAACTCACCGTGAGCGGGCCCGTGATCTTGACCCTAGGGCGGGGCTTGTCTAACCCGAAACGAAACGCGCCGCGGCTGGCGCAAACGGAGGGATCATGTCCGACCAATACTCGCTTCTCATCCTGCCCGGCGACGGGATCGGCCCCGAAGTCATGGCCGAGGTCGTCAAGGTCATCGGCTGGTTCGAAAGCAACCGCGGGATGAGCTTCGATGTCAACCAGGACCTGGTCGGCGGTGCCGCCTATGACGCGCATGGCGTGCCCCTGGCCGATGCCACGATGGACAAGGCGCAATCGGTCGATGCGGTCCTGCTGGGTGCCGTGGGCGGCCCGAAGTACGATGTGCTGGATTTCAGCGTCAAACCCGAACGCGGCCTGCTGCGCCTGCGCAAGGAAATGGACTTGTTCGCGAACCTGCGCCCCGCGCAATGCTTCGACGCGCTGGCCGATTTCTCGTCCCTCAAGCGCGAGGTCGTGGCCGGTTTGGACATCCTGATCGTGCGCGAACTGACCAGCGGCGTCTATTTCGGCGAACCGCGCGGCATCCATGCCGATGACAACAACCCCGACAACGAGGGTGGCCGCGTCGGCATCAACACCCAACGCTATACCAGCGGAGAGATCCGCCGCGTCGCCCGTTCCGCATTCGAGCTGGCCCGCCGTCGCGGCAATCGCGTCTGTTCGATGGAAAAGGCCAACGTCATGGAATCGGGCATCCTGTGGCGTGAAGAGGTGCAATGGGTCCATGACAACGAATACCCCGATGTCGAGCTAAGCCATATGTATGCCGACAACGGCGCGATGCAGCTGGTCCGCCGCCCGCAGCAGTTCGACGTCATCGTCACCGACAACCTGTTCGGCGACGTGCTGTCTGATGCGGCTGCGATGCTGACCGGATCCTTGGGCATGCTGCCCTCGGCCAGCCTTGGCGCCAAGATGGCGAACGGTCGTCCGAAGGCCATGTACGAGCCCGTCCACGGCTCTGCCCCCGACATCGCGGGTGAAGGCAAGGCCAATCCCATCGCCTGCATCCTCAGCTTCGCCATGGCGCTGCGCTACAGCTTCGATCAAGGCGATGCGGCGGCGGAGCTGGAGCGCGCCGTTGAACGCGTGCTGGCCAAGGGGGTTCGCACCGCCGACCTGATGGGCCCAGAAGGCGGCACGCCCGTCAGCACCGTCCAGATGGGCGACCATATCATCGCGGCACTGTCGCAGGGGGTCTGATGGCACTATCGGGAAACGTCAAAGGGGCGCTGCTGCAGCTTGCGGCCATGGGCCTTTATGCCACGCATGACGTGATCATCAAATCGCTCGGGGCCACCTACCCCGCGTTGCAGATCCTGTTCTTCGCCTCGCTTCTGTCTTTCCCGCTGGTCTCGATCATCCTGATGAGCAACCCCCAACCCGGCACCCTGCGTCCCGCAAACCCGGGTTGGGTGGTCCTGCGCACGATCTGCGCCGTCGTGGCGGGGATGGCGGGCTTCTACGCCTTCTCTACCCTGCCGCTGACGCAGGTCTATGCGATCCTGTTCACCACACCCTTGCTGATCACCCTGCTCTCCATCCCCCTGCTGGGGGAACGGGTGGGCGTGCATCGCCTTGGTGCCGTCGTCGTCGGCCTGTCGGGTGTGCTGATCGTCTTGCGCCCCGGCACGCAGGAACTGCAGCTGGGCCATCTGGCCGCCATGTGCAGCGCGATGGCCGGCGCGGTGGCGGCCATCGTCATCCGCCGTCTGGGGTCGCGGGAACGCCCGCTGGTCCTGATGATGTGGCCGATGCTGGGGAACTTCCTTGCCACGGGCGCGGCCCTGACCGTCAGCTATCAGCCGATGCAGTTGCACCATTTGGGCATGACCGGCATCATCGCCAGCCTGGGGCTGATCGCCAGCTTCCTGGTCATTCAAGCCTATCGCGCGGGCGAGGCCACGACCGTCGCACCGATGCAATATTCCCAGATCCTCTGGGCGACCGGCTACGGCTGGTTCCTCTTCGGCGAGGGCGTCGATCTGCCGACGATCGTCGGTGCGGGCGTCATCATCGCCTCGGGCATCTACATCCTCGTGCGCGAGGGGCGCGGCGGTGTCTCGGCCAATCGTCCCGTGACGTCTTCGCGCATGCGCAGCGAAACGGTCACGACGCCGAAATCCACGATCATGCAAAGATTGTGGCCGCAGCGCAGCTGATTGGGGCTTGCATTCGCGCCCGTTGCGCGATACCTGCCCCACCTACGGTCGGAGCGTAGCGCAGCCTGGTAGCGCACCTGCTTCGGGAGCAGGGGGTCGGAGGTTCGAATCCTCTCGCTCCGACCATTTTCCCGTTGTTCTGTAGCGCATAGTTCTGCCTTTTCTATTGGGCAGTCTGCCTCTCGGGGCTGCTAGCTTAACGAAAACGGACGGCCAGCGGTCGGCGTTGCATCAACGCGAAGAGCCCAATGCCGACATTCGTTGCATTTTCAAGTATCATCAATATACCGGTGAAGCATGATCTTTCGCCCTGCATTGCGCCCGGACCGTGACTCTATCATCTCGCTTCATGTCGAGATCAGCCAGCAGGCATATGCACAGATCCTTCCGCACGACTATCTGCGGAATGCGATGCCTACCGAAAAGCTGCGCTTGTGGAAGCAACGGTTCGAAGACCTCGATGATCCGAACACACAGATCACCGTTGCGCAGCATGAAGCCAGCGTGGCTGGCTTCATCTGCTTTCAGTTTGACCATGAACCCGAGTTTGGCAGCTACTTGCACAACCTGTATCTGGGAAGGGATTGGCGGGGCAGTGGACATGGCCGTGCCCTGATCCGAAATGCGCTAGATCGCTTCGATCCTTATAGACTTGGCCATGCTGTGCATCTGATCGCGTTCTCAGAAAATGCGCCTGCACGGCGCCTTTACGATGGTCTTGGTGGAACTGTGGTTGAGCAGTCGATAAGGCGGCGTGGCAACAACCCTCCGGTCGAAGTGGTGCGCTACCAATGGCAGAGCGCCCGCCTCCTTGCAGACGCCACTCGCGTGCATCACCGTCCCTAAATGGCAGCTAGGTCCCGCAGAGCTGACGCCACCTATTTGCGGCGACAGCTACCTGAAGAGCCCATAGCAGCCCTCCGTTACTGCTGGTAAGGTATTTTCTTGCTTACTAAGATGCTGGCATGAGCATAGAAACCTGTCTTCATATTCGTTCGGCCGAAGTGAGCGATGCAGCGACCGTCGCTGCCTTCGCTAACTTGCCCGGCGTCCGGCATGGCACGCTATGGATGCCCTATGATTCACGTTCCAGGATTGAGCGCCGGATCACGGAGAGCTCGGGATGCCACCTCCTGGTAGGGTGTCTTCATAAGGAAGGTGTCGAAAGGATTGTTGCATATGGCGGGCTGCTGCCACGCAGCAGGCGAGCGGCGCACGTTGGAGAAATCTTTCTGATTGTTCACGATGACTATACAGGATGTGGCTATGGAACCCGCCTTCTGATGGCTCTTCTTGACCTTGCAGACAATTGGCTGGGTCTGCGCCGCGTCGAACTTGAAGTGAATGTGGATAACGCTCCTGCCATACACATTTACACACAACACGGCTTTGAGCTGGAAGGAACCAAGCGGGGAGACGCTCTTCGTAACGGTGTATTGATCGACACGCACATTATGGGAAGATTGCGGGAAGCTCCGGTTCGGCAGACACCTTAGCACCGTCCGCTGGTGTGAACCCTAAAAGCCCACTTTGTCCCGCAGAGGCCCAACCAGAGTAGTGCTAAGGCACCGGCGTAAGGAGCCCTTTGCAAACCTTCGTCCTTTAGGTGCTACTGTCGTAGCAACGGGGGAACGCATATGCCTGCTGACTACAAAATCCGCCGCGCGGAAGCGGAAGACTACGACCTCTTGGTCAAACACTATCTAGCTTTGTGGGACAGCTATGGCGTGCCGCGAGCACATCACAGGGCAGATGCAAGAAATGTGGTGCATGACTTTCTAGAGAAAGGCGGCACTGAGCTAGAACTGGGTGCTTTCATCTGTGAGCACAGGAGTATCGCCGTAGCCTCCGCCTGTTGCCAAGTCCGGCAGTCACCTTACCCTGAAGTGCTGCAAGAGCCGCATCGAAAAATTGGGTATATTTGGAGTGTCTATATTGAAGAGGGTCATCAGAAGCAGGGGCTTGGCAGCGCTTTAATGCGTTCTTGTTTGGACCACCTGCAAAGCATCAACTGCACATCTGTAGTCTTGCATAGCTCTGAAGCAGGAAAGCGCCTCTATCAGAAGTTTGGTTTCAGTCCAACCGACGAGTTGAGCGTTTCTTGGCAAGGTTAGGTTGGATGTCGGCTTGGTCCCGCGCGCCGGTCGGAGGCTGCCGTGAGCCCGAAGCCGTCATTCCAATCGCTCTCTATCCGAACGATGATCCCGCAATCAGCTCTTGGAAGAACCCATGCCACTGCCATACGCGCGCCTTGCAGATCCCACGTCATACGAGTTGCCGCAAACTGTACGGACACCCCGGCTTCAACTTCGCCCGGTAACCGCGGATGACGCCGCAGCGGTGAGGCAGGCAAGGGGCGAAAGCTATGCAGAGCTTTTGCCGTGGTTTCACGAGTTGATGGGGACACCGGACCAAGAACACGATTTACAATGGCAGTCGAAGCGTCTGGCACAAGCCGCAGAAGCCGCTCAACGACGCGAGCGATTGCCCTATCTTGCATGGGCCTCAGGCGTCTGCATCGGAGCCGTCGATCTCATCCCGCTTTGGCGACGGGGCCAATTCCGCCTGTCCTACTGGGTGCGATCCTCGGCTTCTGGAAAAGGGTACGGAGCTGAGGCGGTAAATGCGATGATACGAATTTCGTTTGAAGTATGGGATGCACGCTTGGTAACCACAGGCCATGCAGCGCCCAATACAGCAAGCGCGCGCTTGGCACAGAAGCTGGGCTTCCGGAAAATAGCGCACCAACCTCTTGGTTGTGAACTGCCTGACGGGCTTCTCGTTGACGGTATCGCCTACGCCATCGAGAACGTTTCTGTATTGCCACCGCTGAAAGTTTCATGGGGCTGAATGGCGGCTTGGTCCGCAGAGCTGACGCCACCTATTTGCGGCGACAGCTACCTGAAGAGCCCTTACCGGACCTTCGCATACATTCGGCAATCCCTTGGAGCATCGGAAACATTTGGGTGCAGGAAGTAGCGCCTAAGCACACCCTCGAATGCCATACCCACTTTCTCAAGCACCCGCGCTGATGCAGCGTTATCCACATCGCAAAAAGCTTCGGTACGGTGGATCTGCGGGTGGTCCAATGCGTGCTCTACAAGCCATCTCATGACCTCGGTGGCACAGCCCTTTCCCCAGCTCGCAGGGCTGAGCACATACCCGTAGCTTACGGTCGATCCCCGCATGTGCGGATGAAACATGCCAACAAGTTCACGCGGTGCCTGACGATCAAAGGCAACCAGGGGAAAGCCAGCGGCATCATCCCATTCTTTCGCCACCCGCTCAAGAAACGCCCTTGTCTCTTGGACACGCTGATGTGGTTTCCAGCCTAGGTAACGGGTTGCGATGACATCCGTCCCGTAGCTATCGAAGATTGCTCCGGCATCATCTGACGTGACCCGTCTTAGTAGATAGCGGTCAGTCTGAAGTTCTTCGGGAAGGCGATAGGCGTTGTTCATCTCGGGCATGATAAACTTCTTCCGCCAGCAAGCAACGGCAGCTTTGTCCCGCATCTCGGACATTAAAGCCCTAATCGGATCATATGATTGCGCTGATAAAGGCAATCAGTATCGTAATCTCGATACCGCCGAAGGACATACAATGTATACCTACCGACCGCTCACGGCCGACGATGCGTCATGCTGGAAGGAGCTATACACCATCGGTGCGCAAGATTTTCCCTTGGGTTTCTTGATGACGCCTGCCGAGGTTGATGACCTAAGCCTAGAGAAATGCCGAAGCGTCCTTGATGCAGGCGGCATGCGCGGCGTGTTCTCCCACGACGCCCTTGTAGGGTTCTGTGGATTTCGTCGGTTTATGCCGTCACGCGTCAGGCACAGAGGTGAAATCGGGCCTTTCTTCGTGAAGAGAGAATTTCAGGGCGCAGGGGCAGCGCAAGCTCTCATGGCTGGGGTTCTTGCAGAGGCAAAGGATGCTGGCATCAAGCAACTCGAACTTGGGGTTGCACAACAAAACCATCGAGCGATCGCTTTTTACGAACGGCGAGGGTTCAAGAGATACGGGGAGCATCCCGATGCAGTGCGAGATGACGGAGGCGAGGCAGCGGCTTTCTATACCGCCTGCTCATTCCTGAGTGACCGCTTTGTCCCGCATAGCAGACGCTAGTACGTCGCTGCCGTGCGTCTGCTATGCAGGACTTTTCAGACATTGACCAATAGCAGGCGCACTATGAGTGTCCTGCTATCAGCGCCCGTCACCATAGGCTCGCCATGCCCCAGATCGTCCGCTATTTGACACATCCACAGGTTCTTATGGAGCCTCTTAAAGACGTTCGGGCGTGGTCACTGAATGAAGTTGGCAGCACTCGAGTCGCTACATTGGCTGCCCAACTCGGGTCTCTCTCGGGAACTCGCAGGGTAATCAGCAGCGATGAAACCAAGGCTCTTGAGACTGCTACGCCTCTCTCGTTGGCATTGGGCGTACCTCTAGAGGTCCGACCGCGAATGCACGAAAATGACCGCAGCTCGACCGGTTTCCTCCCGCCACAGGAATTTGAGGCCGTTGCGGATCAGTTCTTTGCCGAGCCTGCCGTGAGCGTGCGCGGTTGGGAGACGGCAAACAGCGCGCAGCGTCGCATTGTGGACGAGTTTGAAGCCTGCCTGGCAGGCCCGCATGAAGGGGATATTCTGTTCGTGGGGCATGGAGGGGTCGGTACTTTACTGTTCTGCGCATTGTCGGGCATCGGTATCGACCGCCGCTTTGATCAGGGCCCGGGAGGTGGTGGTTGCTGGTTCGCCTTGGACTCCCAACTTCGGAGGCCACAAAATGAATGGCAGCCGATGGAAGCCCTCATGACCGGTAGTTAAGGGCTCTTTGCGTTGACGCTGCCTGGCAGTCGAGAGGCTGCTTTTCAGAGATATGGTGATCGCGGGCACCGCGATCGCTGATCCAACGGACAGCCGCGCCTCCGCTTCGCTCTGGTACGGCTGACGATCTTTCATTTCTTTTTCCGCCTGCCATCCGGCCGGCGATCCGAACACGGGCTCTGGTGCCGCTGCGCGTCAGCCTCCACGGAGAAATCCGGTTCCTCCCACGCGCAAGCGCGCGGGCCCCTCCCAATTTCACCGCTCCGGCCCCGTGTGTCAGATCACCGTCCGGCCGCAGGTCGGGCTGCGCCCACCCTGCTTTGCCCTTCGGATGACATGAGGTCATCCAAAGTGAAAAGCAGCGATGGCTTCGCCACTGGCGGAACAGGAAGGAGCGCCACGACATGTCGGACCAGTTCGGAACATGGGCCAGAGATTGGGCTGCGGCCCATCAGAGGCAGACCTTTGTGACAGGAAAGGCAAGACCGTCTTTGCATCGGAAACAGGCCCCACTGATTTCATGCAATTTTCCCCACCGCTGAAGGCAGAACTATCTGCGCCCTGCCACCCGTTTGTTGATTGCCACTGATGGCTTCCTTGCGTAGCAACGATTCCTCCTTTGCGGCAGCAGCACTGTCGTAATTCTCAATGAACAATCATTCGAGCATTCCGCCAGAATTCTCATCTCCAACGTTCAATGCGACCGCTGTTTGTGGGGCTGCTGCGCTGCCACCCTCGGCGCTGCAATCATTATGTCCTTGCTATAATCCGCAACTGGTCTTGGGTACGAGACTTTCACGAAGCGCGAATGACACACGGGCCATCGGGTCGGGAGGGACGGGTGTCAGGAATTCCCTCCGGGGCGGATTGTTCCTATAGGCCTAGGGATGTGTTTGAATGGCGGGGGGTGTTGGGATGAAGCGGAACAGGGTGACCTTGGATCAGGTGGCCAAGGCCGCCGGGGTGTCGCGGGCTACGGTTTCGCTTGTGGTGCGCAAGTCGTCATTGGTGGCGGATCGGACCCGTGACCGGGTCGAGCAGGTCATGGCCGATCTGGATTATGTGCGTGATATCGGCGCGGCGCGGCTGCGCAACAACAGCAGTCGTACGGTCGGCGTGGTGGTTCCGAACCTGCTGAACCCCTTCTTTACCGAGTTCCTGTCGGGGGCCGAGCAGGTTCTGGGACAGGGCGACCGTGTCGTCTTGCTGGCCAACAGCCATGATGACACGCATCTGCAATCCCAGATCCTGCAACGGTTTCGCGGGCATGGCGTGGACGGGCTGATCCTCTGTCCTGCGGCGGGCACGGATCCGGCACTGCTGACGCGGGTGCGGGACTGGGGGCTGCCGGTGGTGCAATCCATGCGCGAGGTGGGCGACAGGCTGACGGATTATGCTGGTGGCGACTATATCCAGGGGGTGCGCCTTGCCGTGCGGCACCTTGTCGAGGGCGGGTATCGACGGATCGCCTTCCTGTCGGTGCGTGCGCGGACCTCGGCGCGGGCGGAACGGTTGCAGGGGTTTGATCTGGCGCTGGCCGAAACGGGTGCGACCAATGCCGGCATCATCGAAACCGAGCTGACGTGGGAGGCCTCGGTCGCTGCCGCCAGGGAAATCCTGACCGGCGGGCCGACCGCCATCCTGTGCTTCAATGACGTTCTGGCCGCGGGGTTGATGGTGGGGCTGCGCCACGAGGGCTGCACGCCGGGGCGCGATGTGGCGGTCGTGGGTCTGGACGATCTGGAAATGGCGCAGATGGTCTGGCCGCCCCTGACCAGCGTGGCCATGCACCCCACGCGCATCGGCGCCAGCGCCGCACGGTTGCTGATGCGACGGCTGGCCGAACCCGATGCGCCCGTGCTGCGCGACCGCATCGATCCGCATCTGATGATCCGAAGCAGCAGCCGCAACGAAAAGGTTTGACTTCGCCATGTGTCGAATTTAGATCGTTCTAAATAGGAATGGAAACATCTGCGGGGAGGCCGATGTATCAATTCAACTTCCAACCTGTCTTCGACAGCATCGACCTGTTGCTGAACGGTGCCTGGCTGACGGTGCGCCTGTCGCTGATGGCCATGGCGGCGGGGCTGGTGGTCTCGGTGCTGGGGGCGGTGGGCAAGACCTCGGGGATTCGCGCGCTGAGGGTCCTGATCGACATCTATGTCGAGGTGATCCGCAACACGCCCTTCCTGATCCAGATCTTCTTCATCTATTTCGGGCTGCCCGCGGTGGGGCTGTCGATGTCGCCCGACAGTGCGGCGCTGCTGGCGCTGGTCATCAACGTCGGCGCCTATGGGACCGAGATCATCCGTTCGGGCATCGAATCCATCCCGCGCGGCCAGATCGAGGCGGGACGCGCCCTTGGCCTGAGCCCCGTGCAGATCTTCCGCCATGTCGTGATCCGTCCGGCGCTGCGCAACGTCTATCCCTCGCTGACCAGCCAGTTCATCTACCTGATGCTGACCTCCAGCGTGGTCTCGGTGATCTCGGCCAACGACCTGGCCTCGGCGGGGGCGGATCTGAACGCCCGCACCTTCGCCAGCTTCGAGATCTATCTGGTGCTGACGATCATGTATTTCCTGCTGGCCCTCGGCTTTTCGACGGCCTTCGGGATGATCCGGCGCGTGTTCTTCGATTATCCGGCGGGGCGTTGACATGATCCGTGAATTCACCTCGGCCGAGCTGCTGTTCATCGTGGGCGCGATCCGCTGGACGCTGATCCTGTCGGCCATCGCCTTTCTGGGCGGGGCCATCGGCGGGCTGGGCATCGCCTTGGCACGCACCTCGCAGGGTCGCGCGCTGCGCCGCGTCGCGGCTGGCTTCATCCAGGTGTTCCAAGGCACGCCGCTGCTGATGCAGCTGTTCCTGGTCTATTTCGGGCTGGCCGTCGTGGGGCTGCCGATCAACCCGCTGCTAGCCGCCGCCGTCGCCCTGACCCTGCATGCCAGCGCCTATCTGGGCGAAATCTGGCGCGGTGCCATCCAGGCGGTTCCCCAGGGCCAGTCCGAGGCTGCGACCGCGCTGGCCCTGTCCTATTCCGACCGGATGCGCCACGTCGTGCTGCCGCAGGCCATGCGCCTTGCAGTCGCGCCGACCGTCGGTTTCCTGGTGCAGCTGATCAAGGGGACCTCGCTGGCCTCGATCATCGGCTTCACGGAACTGACGCGGGCCGGTCAGATCATCAACAACGCGACCTTCAAGCCGTTTCTGGTCTTTGGCACGGTGGCCGCGCTGTACTTCATGCTGTGCTGGCCGCTGTCCTTGCTGGCACGCCGTATGGAAACCCGCATGCGCCGCGCCATCACGCGCTGATCTTGTCCTTGGAGGAGGAAACCATGACCCTGAACCGCCGCCTGTTCACCACCATCGCCGCCAGCGCGCTGGCCCTCGGCCTTGCCGGTGCCACCCTTGCCGCCGATCTGGCCGACATCGAAAGCGCAGGCACCGTCAAGGTCGGCATGCTGGTCGATTTCCCGCCCTTCGGCCTGCAGGACAATTCGGGCAATCCCGACGGCTATGACGCCGATGTGGCCAAGGCGCTTGGCGAATACCTGGGTATGGACACGCAGATCGTGCCGGTGACCGGCCCCAACCGCATTCCCTATCTGCTGTCGGGTCAGGTCGATGTGCTGGTCGCATCCCTTGGCATCACCGAGGAGCGCGCCCAGAAGGTCGACTTCTCGGACCCCTATGCGGGGATCAGCATCGCCGTCTATGGCGACAAGGGGGTCGATGTGTCCGAGGCCGCGGGGCTTGACGGTCAGGCCATCGCCGTGACCCGCGCCTCGACCCAGGACAGCGGCGTGACCGCCGTCGCGCCCGAGGGCACGCAGATCCAGCGCTTCGACGATGATGCCACCGCCGTGCAGGCGCTGATGTCGGGGCAGGTCAAGCTGATCGGGGCCTCGAACATCATCATGGCGCAGATCACGCAGGCGACGGGCGATCGCTTCGACAAGAAGTTCGATCTTTCCAGCCAGGTGCAGGGCATCGCGGTGGCGCCCGGGTCGGACGCGCTGCTGGACAAGGTGAACGCCTTTGTGGGTCAGGCCACGGAAGACGGCACGCTGGACGGCATCCACGAGAAATGGCTGGGCGAGCCTCTGCCCGATTTCGTCAAGACCGCCAAGTGATCCGACAGCCCGGCCATTCGTGGCCGGGCACTTCCGGAAGGGACGCCCCATGACCGAACACGCCATCATCATGCGCGCCGTGAACAAGTATTACGGTGCCTTCCACGCCCTGACCGACATCGACCTGACGGTCCAGCCGGGCGAACGCATCGTCATCTGCGGCCCGTCGGGGTCCGGCAAGTCGACGCTGATCCGCACCATCAACCAGCTTGAGGCGATTGAATCCGGCACCATCACCGTGGACGGGGTCGAGCTTACGGCGGGCGGCGACAATGTCGCCAAGGTGCGGCGCGACGTGGGGATGGTGTTCCAGTCCTTCAACCTGTTCCCGCATATGACCGTGCTGGAAAACTGCATGCTGGCGCCGATGAAGACCCGCAAGGTGTCGCGGGCCGAAGCGAAGGCCACCGCACAGCATTATCTGGAGCGCGTGAAGATCCCCGAACAGGCCGACAAATATCCCGCCCAGCTGTCGGGCGGCCAGCAACAGCGTGTCGCCATTGCCCGCGCCCTGTGCATGAAGCCGCGCATCATGCTGTTCGATGAACCGACCAGCGCGCTGGACCCCGAAATGGTCAAGGAGGTGCTGGACACCATGATCGATCTGGCCCGCGAAGGTATGACAATGCTTTGCGTCACGCATGAGATGGACTTCGCCCGCGCCGTGGCCGACCGCGTCATCTTCATGAACAAGGGCGTCATCGTCGAGGAAAACGCCCCCGAGGCCTTCTTCGGCAATCCGACCAACGACCGGCTGAAGAATTTCCTGGGGCAGATCGCATGACCCGGCCCCGGATCCTGGCATTGGCCGACCTCAAGCCGCGCGACATGGCCGACAGGCTGGCGGCGGATTACACCCTTGTCCATGACATCGCCGAGGCGGGCGATGTCACTGCCGTCGTGACCGCCGGAAACATCGGGCTGTCGGCACAGCAGATGGAGGCCATGCCGGCGCTGCAGATGATCGCGGTCAATGGCGTCGGGCTTGACGCGGTCGATATGGATCAGGCCGCTCAGCGCGGCATCCGCGTCACGACCACCCCCGACGTCTTGTCGCCCGCCGTGGCCGAGATGGCCCTGGGCCTCGCCCTTGCCTGCACCCGCCAGATCGCCCAAGGCGACCGTTTCATCCGCGCGGGCGAATGGCAGCAGGGTGGCAAGCTGCCCCTTGGCCGGTCGCTGACCGAGATGCGCGCGGGCATCCTCGGCTATGGCCGCATCGGGCGGGCGCTGGCCGAGATGTTGCGCGGGCTTGGGATGCAGGTGCTTTATACGGCACGCAGTGAAAAGCCGGGTGCGCCCGATACCTTCCGACCCGATGCGCTGACGCTGGCCCGCGATTGCGATGCGCTTTTCGTCACGACCTCGGGTGGGGACAGCACGCGGGCGCTGGTCGATGCCCCGGTGCTGGCGGCGCTTGGCGCGGGCGGTATCGTGGTGAACGTCGCCCGTGGCCCGGTGGTGCAGACCCAAGCCTTGGCCGATGCGCTGCGTGACGGGACCATCGCGGGGGCCGGGCTGGACGTCTTCGACGACGAACCGCAGGTGCCACAGGCGCTGCTGGATGCGCCCAACTGCGTGCTGACCCCGCATATCGCCTCGGCCACGGAACAGGCGCGGCGTGCGATGGCGCAACTGGTGCTGGACAACCTTGCGGCGCATTTCGCGGGACGTCCCCTGCCGACACAGGTTGGCTGAGATGGATTACCTCTGCATCGGCGAGCCGCTGATCGAGTTCACCGCCATGCCCGACCGCCCCGAGGGCTTCTTGCGGAACGCGGGTGGCGACACGCTGAACACCGCCATCTATCTGTCGCGCCTGCTGGGGGCGGGGCGGGTCGGCTATCTGTCCTGCCTTGGCGACGATGGCCACAGCCTGTGGCTGCGCGATCGCATCGCATCCGAAGGCATCGACACTACTGCGCTGTCGGCCCGTGCGGGCGCGCGACCGGGGCTGAGCTTCGTGACCACGGATGGGGCAGGCGAACGCAGTTTCGCGTATTGGCGCGACCAGTCGCCCTTCCGCAGCCATTTCGACGATCCCGCCATGCTGCGCGATCTGCCCCCTGCGGATACGATCTTCCTGTCGGCCGTGGCGCTGGCGGTCCTGCACCCTGCGGGGCGCGACCACCTGATGGCCTGGCTGCAAGCGCGCCGGGACCGGGGCGCGTGGCTGGCCTTCGATACGAATTACCGCGCCCGCCTGTGGCCCGACCCGCAGATGGCGCGGCAGGTGATCGGGCGGATGGTGGCAATGGCCGATCTGCTGATGCCCTCGCTGGACGATCTGAGCGAGCTGTTCTGCGTGGCAGGTCCGCAGGCGGCGATGCAGGCCCTGATCCCGATGACCGGGGCCGAGATTGTGCTGACCACCGGCGGCGGCCCGGTCCTGCATCGAGCCTCCGGGGCGGCGGATTGGACCACTCACGACCTGCCACCCGCCGTCACGGCCATCGACACCACGGGGGCGGGGGACAGCTTCAACGCCGCATGGCTGGCGGCGCGACGGCAGGGGGCGACGGTGCCGCAGGCCGTGCAGGCCGCCGCCCGCCTTGCCGCCGTCGTGGTCCGCCATCCCGGCGCGATCCTGCCCCGTGCCGCCATGACACAACTGACACTCAAGGACGCCTGACGATGACCGATGATTTCGACGCGACAGCTGCCGCTGCCCCCTTGCTGAACGCATGGCAGGGCGGTCCGCGCCCCAGTGGCTTGACGCCATGCCCGCAGAACGTGGCCGAGGCCTATGCCGTGCAGCGTGCCGTGATGCAGGGTCTGGGCGATCCGGGCGGCGTCTGGAAGATGGCGCTGCTTGAGGGGCGCGACCGGCAGGCCGCCGTCCTGACGCGCCGCAGCCTGCATGCCTCGGGCGCGACCGTGGACCTGCCTGCCGATGCCGCGGTCGAGGTCGAGACTGCATTGGTCCTGTCAGCCGAACCCGAGGCGGCCGATCCGATGGCCGCCATCGCGGACATCCACCTTGCCTTCGAGCTGGTCGCACCACGCTTTGCCCCCGACGCCGGGTTCTCGGCATTGGAGAGCATGGCCGACGGCTTTTGCTCCAGCGGCGTGGTTCTGGGAGACCCGATCGAAGGGTGGCGGGACGGGCTGCCGGACAGGCTGGGCATCGCGCTGACTTTGGATGGTGCAAGCGTTCCCGCCACCGAAGCTGCCGCGCCGATCGATCAAGCGATGGATTTCCTGATCTGGCTGACCGCGCATGCCCGTGCGCAGGGCATGCCCCTGAAGGCGGGCGACGTCATCATCACGGGCGCCAGGATCGGTCCGCTGCCTTTGGCGGGGGCCACCGGGCTGCGCGCAACCGCCATGGGGGCGGCTGTCGGTATCGATGTCGCGTATAAGGGGGAATAAGGTGGCGGGAACCGCAGCGACCGCGTCGGCGTCAGATTTCCCGAAAGCCTGATTGTACAGGTGGGTACCGGGTAACGTGACCAGGGCCACGACAGAGCCAGCGCCCTCGGAAAACTTATAGGCCAGTGGAAATTTGGCCGATCGCGCGAAGAGCAGAAGCCCGCCGCCCTCAGAATTAGGACGCGGTGGGTGGCATTTCAAGATCCGGCGGCATCGCGCTGCGATTCATACGTGCCTGATCGTGGTGATTCCCGTGCGATTCGCGCTCCTGCTGGCGTTTAGGTGTGTTTCTGGTTGTTGGCTCTGATTTTTATCCCTGCATTATCAGCGGGTTGCGTTTGTTTTTGTGTTTTGTGTCGTTTTTCTTTGGAAACCTGCTTGCGTCCCCCGGTGGCTGTGTCTAAACACCGCTTCACCGAAGGCGGGAACGCTGGAGGGGCCGGGCAGGCGGCGCTGGAAGGCGCGGTTGACCGGGACGAAATTCTGGTTCGGATTGTCTGGAGCGGGCGTCGATTGATTGGCGCTTCTCTGGTGATTTTGTTCCTCTGCTTTTTGACATTGATAGTTTATCTGAAGAGATATGTGGGCGGTCTGGTTGTCTAAC
>NZ_PYWA01000010.1 GCF_003056335.1 Paracoccus indicus
GCCCTAGCGCGAGCAAAACACCCGATCCCATCCCGAACTCGGCCGTTAAGTGCCGCTGCGCCGATGGTACTGCGTCTCAAGACGTGGGAGAGTAGGTCACCGCCAGACCTGGAAAGAGACGCAAATCCCTCTGAAACGATGTCCAATACCCGATCAGGACAAAATTGGCGCGGGGTAGAGCAGCCCGGTAGCTCGTCAGGCTCATAACCTGAAGGTCGCAGGTTCAAATCCTGCCCCCGCAACCAAAAAATATCACCCAAAATTACAAAACCAAACCCCGCAAAAAAAGCGGGGGCTTCACAACGTCCGGCATCGCAGGAAAACCAACCATGCCTGCAAACGCGCTAGCAAGATCCAGTGTAAGCGTCTAGGCAATCCCGCAGATGGCCCCGACAGGTCGAAAGCATGCCCTCACGTCAGTGAGGCCAGAGGCACCGATGTCCCGGTTTCCATCGAACGCTGTGCGGCAAGGCCCATGAGAACCGCCCATCGACCGTCGGCAAGGCTGACCTCGGCATCGTGCCGACTACCGCGAAGCAGTTCCAAGAACCGCTTGTGCTGGTAATAGGTCGATCCGTTGTGGTCGCCGGCCTCCAGCAGGACCGGATCGACGGGAACCGGTTCCAGCCGCGGGCCCTTGGGGTGGCGGGGTGAGATGATGACCTCGGGGGTGGGTGCGGGGCCCAGGTCCTCGGGCCAGAAACGGCCGGGGCCGGGGACGAAGGCCTCGATCTTGCCCAAGGGGCCGATGGCCGAGATCTGTTCCTGAAAGCGTGCGCCCTCGGCGAACATGCACAGCTCCAGCATGGCGCGTGCCCCGTTGGCGAAATCGACGATGACATAGCCGTGGTCGAAGATGTCGGGCCGACGTCCGCCCAGCACCTCGTCCAGGTGATTGACCGCCTGCCCGCCCGAAGCCATCACCCGCACCGGGTCGGATTGCAGCAGGACCCGCATCAGGTCGAAGAAATGGCAGCATTTCTCCACGAATGTGCCGCCGGTCTGATCGTTGAAGCGGTTCCAGCCGCCGACCTTGTCCAGAAACGGGAAACGGTGTTCCTGGATGGTCAGCATCTTGATGCCGCCGGTGACCGCCTGCGCCTGCTGGATCAGCTTGGCGACGGGCGGCATGTAGCGATACTCCATCGCCACCCAGACCGGCGCGGGATAGCTGGCGGCGAAGGCGTCGATCTGGGTCAGCTGCGACAGGTCGGTGAACAGCGGCTTTTCGACCAGGACCGGCAGGGGTCGGCGCGCCGCGATCGCCTGCAGCTGTTCCAGGTGCCGAAAATTGGGGCTGGCGATCAGCAGGCAGTCCAGATCCGCGACCTCCAGCAGGGCCTCGACGCTGTTGACGAATTGCGCCTTGGGGGCCAGGGCGCGGGCGGCGGCGCGCATGCCTGCATCGGGTTCGAAGATGGCGCCGATGGCGGTATCGTCCAGCAGGGCGATGTTGCGCAGGTGTTCCTGACCCATCATGCCACAGCCGATGATGCCATAGGTGACGGTCCGGGTCTTGGCGTGGACCAGGGTCTGGGTGGTCATGCGGATCTCCTCAGATCAGGCGCTGCACGTAAAGCGCCTTGTCGGTGTCGTACCAGGTGCGCGAGAATTCGACGGCACGGGCGGTCTGCGCCCAGGACAGGCGCTGGATATGGGCGGTGACGGTGCCGGGGCGGGGGGCAAAGCGGTCATGCGACCAGTCGGGGACCGGGGCGATGCCCACGCGATCCTCGGCGCGGGTGATCCACAGCTTCAGCGCCCGCTTGTAGGTCAGATAGAGCGAATCCTGAACCTTGTCGCGCGGCACGCGGCCCGCGCCGCCATCCAGCCAGATCTCCTCGATGGCGATGGGGATGTCGTCTAGGAACCGCAGGCGGCGAAAGCGCGTGCCGTGGTCGGATGTGCCGTAATCGGGCTGCGCGGCATCCTTGGGCAGGTAATCGACCGAGATGATTTCGGCATTGGGCAGACCGCCCCCGCCGCTGGCATGTTCCAGCCGAAACATCGAATAGACCGAGGCCACCTGCTGGCCCGCGCGGACATAGTTTCCCGACCCCTGCCGACGCTCGATCAGGCCCTTGTCCTGCAACTGGGCCAGGGCCTTGCGCAGGGTGCGGACGGTGGTGCCATGCGCCTCGGCCATCTCGCGTTCGGGAGGCAGGCGCTGGCCGTCGACCAGGCGGCCCGCCGCGATGTCGCGGATGACCAACTCCTCGATCTGCAGATGGATCGGCAGGGCATCGGGGCGGGGTGTCGATGTGCGGCGGGTCGAATTCAATTCCCCGACCTCCACTTCGGAATAATTGATGCACCATTGATCTACATCAAGGCCAAGGCTATGCAAGGGGAAAGTTCGGATGAACCCGCGGAGGAAAGCATGACCGTCGTTCCCGTCACATCGGCCGATCTGGACCGCGTCGAGGTCGCGTGGTTCTCCGCGCTCTGTTCGGATGATTTCCGCCATCTGGGGGTTCCCGATGACGATTTGCGGTCGTCCTGGGCGCATTGTTCCGACATCGTGAAGACCGCCGAGGCGCAGGGTTTCGGCAACATCCTGTGTCCGTCATCCTATCAGGTGGGGCAGGACACGCTGTCTTTCGTGGCAGGCTGTGCACCGATCACGGACCGCATCAACATGCTGGCCGCCGTGCGCTGCGGGGAAATGCAGCCGATCATGCTGGCACGCACGGTCGCGACGCTGGACCACATGATGCAGGGGCGGCTGACGCTGAACATCATCTCGTCGGATTTTCCGGGTGAGAAGGCCGAAAGCGAGTTCCGGTACCAGCGCTCTCGCGAGGTGGTGCAGATCCTGAAGCAGGCCTGGACGCAGGACCGGATCGACTTCCACGGTCAGGTCTATGACTTCAGCGATGTGACGACGGACCCGGCCAAGCCCTATCAGACGGGCGGGCCGATGCTTTACTTCGGCGGCTATTCCCCCGCGGCGCTGGATCTGTGCGGCGAACATTGCGACGTCTACCTGATGTGGCCCGAGAAGACCGAGGATATCGCCGACCGGATGAAGGCCGCCCATGCTGCGGCCGAACGTCACGGGCGGGTGCTGGATTACGGCTTTCGGTCGCATGTCATCGTCCGCGACACCGAGGCCGAGGCCCGCGAATATGCCCGCGAACTGGTGTCGAAGCTGGACGACGAACAGGGGCGGCTAATCCGCGAACGTGCGCTGGACGCGGGCTCTCTGGGCGTCAGTCGGCAGGCGCGCAACCGCGAGCTGGCCGATCTGGAAGGATACATCGAACCGAACCTCTGGACCGGCGTTGGGCGGGCAAGGTCGGGCTGTGGCGCGGCCATCGTCGGATCGACCGATCAGGTGCTGTCCAAGCTGGAGGAGTTGCAGAAGATGGGCATCCGGTCCTTTATCCTGTCAGGCTATCCGCATATCGATGAGGCCGAGCATTTCGGATCCCGCGTGCTGCCGCAGATGAAGACATGCCAGTTGAACCGGGAATGGGGCCGCGTCCCCGCCACCACGCCGCAGACGCCACTTGGCGCAGGAGAACGTCGCTGAATGGAACGCGTCACGATTGCCGAAGGTCTGTCCCTGTCCCGCCTTGTCTATGGCATGTGGCGGGTGGGCGATGATGCCGACACATCCCCCGCGCATGTGCGCGCCAAGATCGATGCCTGCCTGGACCAGGGCATCACCACGCTGGACCAGGCCGATATCTATGGCGATTACACCGCCGAGGCCATCCTTGGCGCTGCGCTGAAGGCCGACCCCGGCCTGCGCAACAAGGTCGAACTGGTCAGCAAATGCGACATCGTCGCGCCCTGCGGGAAATACGCGGATGTGTCGTGCAAGCATTACGACACCTCGGCGGCGCATATCCGCGCCTCGGTCGAAAGCTCGCTTCGGGATTTCGGCACCGACCATCTGGACCTGCTGCTGATCCACCGTCCCGATCCGCTGATGGATCACCACGAAACCGGCGGCGCGCTGGATGCGCTGGTGCGTGAAGGCAAGCTGCGCGCGGTGGGCGTGTCGAATTTCCGCCCCTGGGATGTTGAACTGCTGCAATCGGCGATGAACACCCGGCTGGCGACGAATCAGATCGAACTGTCGCTGGCCGGCGTGGCGCCCTTCACCAGTGGCGATCTGGCCTTTCACCAGAAGCGCGGCGATGCCGTGATGGCTTGGTCCCCCTTGGGCGGCGGCAGCCTGATGACCGGCGAAGGCCCGGTGCAGGCGGTGCTGGACGAACTGGCGGGTGAATTCGGCGTCGATCGCGCTGCGGTGGCCGTGGCCTTCCTGCTGCGCCATCCGGCGACGATCCTGCCGGTGCTGGGCACCAATTCGCTGCCGCGAATCGCGGCCATCTCGGATGCGGCGAAGGTCGATCTGGACCGCCAGCAGTGGTTCCGCCTCTATCAGGCAGCCTTGGGCCACGAGGTCGCGTGATGAAGCATGGCGCGGCCACCAGCTTCGTTCCCGACGCCGACAACAGCCGCGACCTGCGCGATGCCTTCGGGCGATTCGCCACGGGCGTGACCATCGTGACGGCGCAGGGACGGGACGGCTGCGTGGCGATGACGGCGAACAGCTTCGCCTCGGTCTCGATGCAGCCGCCCTTGGTCCTGTGGTCGCCGGGGCGGGCCTCGTCGCGTTATCCGGTCTTCGTGGGGGCGGATCACTATGCCATCCACGTGCTGGGGGCCGAACAGGAACCGCTGGCCTTCGCCGTGGCGCGCGATCAATCCGCGCTGCCCGCCGACAAGCTGACCTTGAACGAACAAGGTGTGCCGGTCCTGTCGAACTGCCTTGCACGTTTCGACTGCGCCCGCCACGCTGTCCACGAAGCCGGCGATCATGCCATCATCGTGGGGCAGGTCCTGCGTGCCGAAATGCGCGCGGGCGATCCGCTGGCATTCTTCGGCGGCAGGGTGTCGCGGCTGGACATCGGTTAGGCGTCGCCGCATCCCGCTGAGGAGACGGGTCGCGGTATCGGGCGTAGGGGGAATGATGGGTTTTCTGAGCGGGCTGATCAGGCCCTTGTCGCGGCTGAACGACCACGTCCTGCGTGTCGGCCGTGCCATCGGCATCACCGCCGTCGCCGTCATGGTGGTGGTGACGCTGCTGCAGGTCTTCAGTCGATACGTGTTGAACAGCGCCCTGTCCTGGCCCGACGAGGCCGCACGCTTCTGCATGCTGTGGATGACCGGCCTGATGGCGCCGACGGCCTTCCGCGCAGGCGGCTTCGTCGCAATCGACGTCCTGCCCGAGATGCTGCCCGCCACGGTGGCGCGCATCCTGAACCTGATCCTGCTGTGCGTGTCCTTCCTGGTGCTCTATGTCACCATCCCCATTGCCTGGGCCGAGGTGACGGGCATCGGCGGCCGCTTTGCCAGCGCCTCTCTGCATGTGCCGATCTCGCTCGATTTCAGCCAGTGGTACCGCGTGCCGCGCAGCTGGATGATGGCCTCGCTGCTGGTGGGGGCGGTCATGCTGATCGTCGTCAACGTCGAGCTGCTGCTGCGCAATGTCGCGCTGCTGCTGGGGGTGACCGATCTGCCGCGGATCCCCAGAACCGATACGCAAGGGGCCGAATGATGCTGGTCTGGTTTCTTCCGGTCTTCCTGGTCTTCCTGCTGGTCGGCCTGCCCGTCTTCTTCGCGCTACTGGCAGCGCCGGGGCTGCTGCTGTTCCTGAACGGGCAGGAACGCGACCTGACGCTGCTTTATCGCAACCTCTATAACGGCATCGACAGCTTTCCGCTGATGGCGATCCCCTTCTTCATGCTGGCGGGCGAGATCATGAACCGTGGCGGCATCACGCTGCGGCTGGTCGAATTCAGCCAGGCGCTGATCGGGCATCTGCGCGGCGGGCTGGCGCATGTGAACGTGCTGTCATCGATGCTGTTCGCGGGCCTGTCGGGCAGCGCGGTCGCCGACACGTCCGCCCTTGGATCGATGCTGATCCCCGCGATGGAGAAGCAGGGCTATACCCGCAAGTTCGCCGCCGCCATCACGGCAGCCAGCTCGGTCATCGGGCCGATCATCCCGCCGTCGGGCATCATGATCATCTATGCCTATGTCATGGGCGAAAGCGTCGCGGCGCTGTTTCTGGCGGGCCTGGTGCCGGGGGTGCTGGTCGGCGTCGGACTGATGGCCCTGATCAAGCTGATGGCCGACAAATACGATTTTCCGGTCGCCTCGCGCAAATACACCTGGCCCGAACGCGGTCAGGCCAGCCTCAAGGCCTTCTTCCCGCTGATGACGCCGGTCATCATCCTGGGCGGGATTCTCTTCGGCATCTTCACGCCCACCGAGGCTGCCGCCGTCGCGGTCCTCTATGCGCTGGTGATCAGCCTGTTCGTCCTGCGCACGCTGCACATCCGTGAATTGCCCGACGTGCTGGGCAAGGCGGGGCTGACATCGGCCGTGGTGCTGCTGCTGGTGGGGGCGGCGATGTCGTTCAAGACCGTCGTCTCGCTCAGCCATGCGCCCCAGCAGCTGGCGGAATTCATCCTGATCCTGACCGACAACCCGCTGCTGCTGCTGTTCCTGATCAACATCCTGCTGTTCATCGTGGGCATGTTCCTGGATGCGGGTCCGGCGATCATCATCCTGGGACCGATCCTGGGACCGGTTTTCACCGGCATGGGTGTAGACAGCATCCATTTCGCCATGATCATGTGCGTCAACCTGACGGTGGGGCTGGCAACGCCACCGATGGGGTTGGTGCTGTTCGTCGCCTCGGCCGTGTCGGGGGAACGGGTCTCGACCATCTCGCGGGCGATCCTGCCCTTCCTTGCGGTCGAGATCCTGGTGATCTTCCTGATCACCTATTTCCCCGCCATCTCGCTGACGATTCCGCGCCTGACGGGCTTTGCAAACTGACTGTATTCTGTGGGAGGAACATGATGAAGACGACACTGACACTGGCCGCCGCACTGGCCTTGGGCACGGCCATCGCCCTGCCGGCCATGGCGCAGGAATACACCATCCGCGCCGTCGCCAACTCGAACGAGAACGACGAGGATTACGACGGCCTTCAGGTCTTCAAGTCCTATGTCGAGGCTGCCTCGAACGGTGCCATCGCGGTCGAGATCTACATGGGCACGCAGCTGTGCTCGAACGGTGCGGAATGTCTGCAGGGCGTGGCCGAAGGGTCGATCGACGTCTATATCTCGACCTCGGACGGGGCGGCGGGGCTGTTCCCCTATGTGCAGGTGCTGGACCTGCCCTATGTCCTGCCCAACGACCGCGTGGCCGAGGCCGTGCTGTCGGGCGATTTCACCCGCGATCTGCGCGACCGCACCCTGGCCGATTCGGGCGATACGCTGCGGCTGATGACCATCGGCAACACCGGCGGCTGGCGCAACTTCGCCAATACCAAGAAACAGGTGACCACGCCTGCCGATCTGGAGGGCATGAAGCTGCGCAGCGTCGTGGCCGATCTGCCGCAGGAACTGGTTCGCGCCATGGGCGCATCGCCGACGCCGATCCCCTGGCCCGAGCTGTTCACCTCGCTTCAGACCGGCGTGGTCGAGGGAACGCAGAACGGCATCACCGACATCATGTCGATGAAATTCCCCGACGCGGGTCTGAAATACATCACGCTGGACGGGCACGCCTACATGGGCGCCTTCTGGTGGATGTCGAACCAGACCTTCCAGTCCCTGCCCGAGGACATGCGCGTCATCGTCAACGACGGATTCTATCAGCTGCAACAGGCGACTTTCGCCTCGCCCAAGCGCAAGTCGATCCCCGCCTACGAGGAATTCACCGCGGCCGGTGGCGACATCTATGTTCCCACGGACGAACAGAAGAAGGCCTTCGCCGAGGCAGCCCAGCCCGTCTATGACTGGTTCACCGAAAACGTCGATGGCGGCGCCGAGATCCTGGAAACCCTGCGCGCCGACGTTGCCGAGGTTCAGGGCCAGATGGACGAGAACCGCGCCCGCGACATCCAGTAAGACCGCAAGGGGGGCCATGCGCCCCCCTTCGCCAGCCCGGACAATCACGACATGACGCAGATCACATCCGCCCGCCATGCGGCGCAGGCGTTGCAACGGCTGTTTCCCGGCATCGCGCTGGCGCTGATCGTGGCGATGGCCGCGCAGTTCCTGTCGGACCATTATGGTGCGCCGGTGATGCTGATGGCGATTCTGCTGGGCATCGCCTTCAATTTCCTGTCCGAGCACGACCGCACCGGCCCCGGCATCGCGGTCGCGGCGCGCGTCTTCCTGCGGGCGGGGGTGGCGCTGCTGGGGCTTCGCGTCTCGCTGGACATGATCCGCGACATCGGCTGGGGGTTCGTGCTGGTGATGGTCGGCTGCGTGGCGACGGTGATCCTGCTGTCGGTTCTGCTGGCGCGGCTGATGGGGCGCGACCGTGCCTTCGGTTTCCTGACGGGCGGATCGGTGGCGATCTGCGGAGCCTCGGCGGCCATGGCCATCGGGTCGATCCTGCCGCAGCGTCGGAATTCCGAGCGCGATCTGGCCTTCACCGTCATCTCGGTCACGGCATTTTCGACGGTGGCGATGATCCTCTATCCCATCGTGGCGGGGGCCTTGGGGCTGGATGATCACCAGACGGGGCTGTTTCTGGGCGGGACCATCCATGATGTCGCGCAGGTCGTGGGCGCAGGCTACTCCGTCAACGACGAGACCGGCGACATCGCCACGGTCGTCAAGCTGATCCGCGTCACCCTGCTGGCGCCCACGGTGCTGATCGGCGCGCTGGTCCTGCGCCGCCACCATCCGACGACAGGCAAGAGGCCGCCGCTGATGCCGGGCTTCGTCGTGGCTTTCCTGCTGCTGGCGGCGCTGAACTCGGCGCACGTGGTGCCGCAGGCGGTGATCGACCCGGCCTCGACCCTGTCGCGGTCGCTTCTGGTGACGGCGGTGGCGGCGGTGGGGATGAAGACCTCGCTGGGACGGCTGGTCGATGTGGGTGGTGCGGCCTTCGCCATGCTGACCCTGCAGACGCTGGCCTTGGCCGTCCTTGTGCTGGTTCCGCTGCTGCTCGGGGTGGTCTGAGGAAGCGGCGGTGCGACGTCAAGACACTTGCTAACCCCATGCCGCGGCGACTAGTTTTCGTCAAACGAAGCCGCCCGAAGCGTGATCCCCCAAGGGAATGCCGGACCGGGTGTTTGCCGCGAGGTTCCTGATGTTCGAAACCGTCGATGCCGTCCTGCTGGCCCGGATACAATTCGCCTTCACGGTCAGTTTCCACTTCCTGTTTCCCGCCTTCACCATCGGTCTGGCCAGTTTCCTTGCGGTGCTGAACGGGCTGTGGCTGTGGACGGGGCAGACGAAATACCTGGATCTGTTCCGCTATTGGGTCAAGATCTTCGCCCTGGCCTTCGCGATGGGCGTCGTTTCGGGTATCGTGATGTCCTATCAGTTCGGGACGAACTGGTCGGTGTTTTCCGACAAGGCCGGACCGGTCATCGGCGCGCCCATGGCCTATGAGGTGCTTTCGGCCTTCTTCCTCGAGGCGGGCTTCCTGGGCATCATGCTGTTCGGGCGCGACCGGGTGGGTCCGACGCTGCACATGATCGCCTGTCTGGCGGTGGCGGTCGGGACGGCCATCTCGGCCTTCTGGATCCTGTCGGTGAACAGCTGGATGCACACCCCCGCCGGCTTCGAGATCGACCCCGAGACGGGCCAGTTCCTGCCCACCGACTTCTGGCAGGTGATCTTCAACCCCTCCTTCCCCTATCGCCTGATGCATACGGTGACGGCGGCCTATCTGACCACCGCCTTCATCGTGGGCGGCGTGGCGGCGCTGCACCTGCTGCGCCACCGTCACCGTCCCGATCTGGTCAGCCCCGCGACGCGCACGATGTTTTCGATGGCGATGTGGATGGCGGCGGTCTTCGCGCCGGTCCAGATCTTCCTTGGCGACATGCACGGGCTGAACACGCTGGAACACCAGCCCGCCAAGGTCATGGCGATGGAGGGTCACTTCGAAAGCCACCCCGACGGCGCGCCGCTGTATCTGTTCGGCATCCCCAACCAGGAGGAGCAGCGTCTGGATTATGCCATCGGCATTCCCAAGCTGTCCTCGCTGGTCCTGAAACACGATCTGAATGCCCCCCTGGACGGTCTGGACACCATCCCGCGCGAGGATCAGCCCCCCGTCGCCATCGTCTTCTGGTCGTTCCGCATCATGATCGCGCTTGGCTTCGCCATGCTGGGGATCGGACTGTGGTCGCTGGTGGCGCGGGTGCGCGGACGCCTGTTCGAATGGTCGATGCTGCACCGTGCCGCCGTCGCCATGGCACCCTCGGGCCTGATCGCCGTCCTTGCAGGCTGGGTCACGACCGAGGTGGGACGCCAGCCCTTCACCGTCTATGGTCATCTGCGCACCGCCGACAGTGCCGCGCCGCTTGATGCGGCCGCGGTGGGGGCATCGCTCGTGGCCTTCATCGTCGTCTATTTCGCGGTCTTCGGGGCGGGCACCTATTACATCCTGCGCCTGATGAGCCGTGCGCCTGCGGTTTCCGAACCGCGCCTGAAGGATATCACCGACAGCCCGACGCGCACGGCAGGCACCACGCCCGCCCAGCAGCAGATGACCCGCAAGCACAGCCCTGTTCATCCCGGAGAATGACCATGACCATTGCAGAAGGCGTTTCCTTCGACCTGACCGTCATCTGGGCATTCGTGATTGCCTTCGCGGTTCTCGTCTATGTCGTGTTGGACGGCTTCGACCTGGGCCTCGGCATGCTGTTCGCGACCGAGGATGACGAAGAGGACCGCGACGTCATGATGAACTCGGTGGCGCCCGTCTGGGACGGCAACGAGACCTGGCTGGTTCTGGGCGGCGGGGGGCTTTTCGCGGCCTTCCCGCTGGCCTATGCGCTGATCCTGCCGGCGCTTTACGCCCCCATCATCGCCATGCTGCTGGCGCTGATCTTCCGCGGCGTCGCGTTTGAATTCCGCTGGCGCACCAAGCGCTGGCGCGGGGTCTGGGACGTGGCCTTCATCGGCGGTTCCGCCATGGCGGCGCTGGCGCAGGGCATCACCCTAGGCGGTCTGCTGCAGGGCATCGACATCGACAAGGCCGGGCGCGCCTATGCAGGCGGCTGGTGGGACTGGCTGAGTCCCTTCACGCTGATGGTGGGGATCGCGGTCATGGTCGGCTACATGCTGCTGGGCGCGACCTGGCTGGTGATGAAGACCGAAGGCCCGCTGCAGGAACGCATGCGCCGCAAGGCCTGGGTGCTGGGCATCGCCACGGTGATCTTCATCGGCGTCGTCAGCCTGTGGACGCCCTTCCTGCAGGACGGATACTACAGCCGTTGGTTCGGAGGCTGGAACATCGCGCTGGCCGCCGCCGTCGGCATCGCCGTCCTGGCGCTGGCCTTCGGCATGTTCCGCACGCTGACCGTCCGCCATCACGACTATTGGCCGTTCTTCCTGGCGCTCGGCATGTTCGTCCTGGGGTTCGCGGGCCTCGGCTTTTCGATGTTCCCCTATATCGTCCCGGTCGAGATCACCATCTGGGAGGCTGCCGCCCCCCGCAACAGCCAGATCTTCATGCTGGTCGGTGCCGCCATCCTGATCCCGATCATCCTGACCTATACCGCGTTCTCCTATTGGGTCTTCCGCGGCAAGATCATCCCGGGCGAGGGGTATCACTGATGCGTCAGGGTCTGGGTCGCCTTGCCTGGTTCGTGGGGATCTGGCTGGCCAGCGTCGCCTGCATCGGTGCGGTGGCCTTTCTGATCCGGCTGTGGATCGCCTGACGGCTGCGCGCAATCGGGAGCGGACCACAGGTGCAGCGGCCCGCCCCCTTCCGGCAGATCGTGGCAACGGCCATCCGCACAAAGACGCCATCCGCCTCCCGTGGCCCCCGACGCGCCCAGCCAGACGTCGCGCTGCGGGGACAGTCGGGGGGTATATTCCCAAGCCCCATCCCGCAGGACGGCATCGGGTGGCGGCTCCATCCCCGCGCCGGATGCGGTGATCCGGGCCGCGACGGGGGCCAGCCCCGCATCGGTGACCTGCCAGCGTTCCCACCAGGCTGTGCGTTCCACCGAATGCGTCCATTCCAGCATGAAATCCGCCGTGGCCAGCGACAGCAGAAAGGCTCCGCTGGCCACGCAAAGCATCAGGCGACCACCCTGCGCAGCCGCAGCCAGTGCAGCGCCCCGAAGGTCAGCGCCAGCGCGAAGCCAAGCTCATCCGACATCGGCATTGCCACGATCAGCGAAACGCCTGCCGCGAAGGCCAGCGTGCGCTCGACCACATTGGTGCGGTCCAAGAAGTATCCGACCATCGCCACACCCCACAGGCCCACGCCCAGCACGGTCTTCAGCAGGATATAGGCGACCTCGACCGGATAGCCCCAGGCATCGGCAATGGGACCGCCATCCTGCAGCATCAGCGACGGCGTATAGACGGCCATGAAGGGGATGATGAACCCCGCCGCCGCCAGCCGGATCGCCTGCATGGAAATCTTCAGCCCCGAGGTCTTGGCGATCGGCCCCGCCGCAAAACAGGCCAGCGCCACGGGCGGCGTCAGGTCGGCCATGATCCCGAAATAGAAGACGAACATATGGCTAACCAGCAGCGGAACCCCAAGCTCCATCAACGCCGGACCCGCAAGGGACGAGGTGATGATATAGTTCGGGATCGTCGGGATCCCCATGCCCAGCACCAGGCAGGTCAGCATGGTCAGCACCAGCGACAGGAACAGGTTGTCCTGCCCGATGGCGATGATCGCGCCGATGAAGGTCGACGCGATTCCGGTCAGCGTCAGCGTGCCGATGACGACGCCGACGATGGCGCAGGCCATACCCACGGGCAGGGCATTGCGCGCGCCCTGCGCCAGCGCGTCGCGGACGATGCCAATGGTGGGGCGGGTGCCCTTGAAACCCGCGCAGGCCAGCACCAGCAAGGCGATGACCGCCACCAGCAGGTTGATCCCGTATTTCAGGAACAGCGCCGAGGCGATGCCAAGCGCCAGCCAGAAGACGACACGGAAGGCATAGGGCCCGATCATCGCGGCCAGTGGCGCACCAAGGATCAGAACCGTGACCAGCGCCAGCCCCATGGTGCCCGCAAAGATCGGCGTATAGCCCGCAAACAGTAGATAGACCAAAGCGGCCAGCGGCAGGACCAGCGGCCATTGATCGCGCACCGCATGCCAGGGGTTCGGCAGGCTGGCACGCGGCAGGCCTTTCAGGTTGTCACGCCCGGCCTGCAGCCAGACCATCCAGAAGACCACCCCGAAATAGAGCAGCGCCGGAATGATCGCCGCCTTGACGACCGACGCATAGGGGACGTTCAGGGTTTCCGCCATGATGAAGGCGACCGCGCCCATCACCGGGGGCATGATCTGGCCGCCCATGGATGCCGTCGCCTCGACCCCGCCCGCGAAGGCCGGTTTGAAGCCGGATTTCTTCATCATCGGGATGGTGAATTGGCCGGATGCCACGACGTTGGCCACCCCCGACCCCGAAATGGTCCCCATCAGCGCCGATGACAGCACCGCCACCTGCGCAGGCCCGCCGCGCACGCCGCCGACCAGCCCCAGGGCGAAATCGTTGAACAGGTTCAGCATGCCCGCGCGTTCAAGGAAGGCCGCGAAGACCACGAAGATGAAGATATATGCGCTGCTGACATAGATCGGGCTGCCATAGATGCCCTCGGTCCCGAAAGCGAAATGTTCGACGATCTGCTCGAACCCATAGCCGCGATGGATGAAGGGCGGCGGCAGATGCTGGCCCAGGAAGCAATAGGCCAGGAAGATCCCCGCGATCACCGCCAGCGGCCAGCCCATCAGGCGGCGTGCCCCTTCGAAGACCAGCAGGACAAGGATGGTGCCCATCACCAGATCCATCTGGGTCAGAAAGCCCGTGCGGCGGATCAGGTCGTTGTATTCGACCCAGTTGTAGATGCCGGTGCTGAACCCCAGCAGCCCAAGCGCCCAGAAGAAGACCTGCCCCCGCGTCGTTCTGGCGACAAGGTTGCCGACAAGGCCGAAGCCCAGAAGCAGCAGGAACCCCACATGCATGGCGCGGACGACCTGACTGGGCAGGCTGCCGTAGCCTGCGGCCCACAGCTGGAACAGTGAAAAGGCCACGGCCAGCCAGAAGGCCACGCGGCCCATGATGCCCGTGCCAAAGCCGGGGGGCAGGCCCTCGCTGAATTCGGCCTCGGCGGTGGGATCAAGCGTGGCGGGCCCGCTTGCGGGGGAATGGGATGCGGACATCGGGGACCTTTCCTTGGGGATCGGCCCGCGGCCCTTGCCGCGGACCAAGGGGCGCTTACTCGATCAGGCCGATCTCGCGGTAATACCGCTCGGCGCCCGGATGCAGCGGGATCGAGATCCCGTCCAGCGCGGTGTCGGTCGAAATGCCCCCCGCCGCCGCATGGGCCGAGGTCATGCGGTCCAGATTCTCGAACAGCAGCTTGGTCATCTGATAGGCGGCTTCTTCGCTGACGCCCTCATGGCTGATCAGCATGTTGCCGACGGCGGCGGTCGGCACATCCTGATCCTGACCGTTATAGGTGCCCGCCGGGATGACGCTGGGCACGAAGGGCGCGCCGATGGCCGTCACGGTTTCCTCGGGGATGGCCACGATGCTGATGTCATGGGTCGAGGACAGATCCTTGATGAAGGCCACACCCAGCCCGGATGATTGCAGCGTCGCCTCCAGCTGGCGGTTCTTGATCAGCTCGCCCGATTCCGCGAAGGGCAGGTATTCGACCTTGCCCAGGTCGTCATAGCTCATCCCGGCCGCGGCAAAGATGGCGCGGGCGTTCAGCTCGGTCCCCGATGCGGGGGCGCCCACGGACATGGTCTTGCCGCGCAGATCCTCCAGCGTGGTCACGCCGGCCGATGCGTCGGCGACGATCTGGATATAGTTGGGATAGATGGCGGCGATGGCGCGCAGTTCCTCCAGCTTGCGGGGAAAGCCTGCTTCCTCGTTCCCCTCCCACGCGGCCTGAACGCTGTCGCCAAGGGCGAAAGCGATCTCTCCACGGCCTTGTGCCAGCAGGTTCAGGTTTTCCACGCTGGCCTTGGTGGCCTGTACCTGTGTGCGTGCGCCGTCGATGCCATCGGCGTAGATTTCCGACAAGGCGACCCCAAGCGGGTAATAGACCCCCGAGGTTCCGCCCGTCAGCACGTTGATGAAGTCCTGCGCCTGCGCCATGGGCGCGGTGGCCATCAGGCCTCCAAGGGCGGCCGCGGGGATGGCGGTGGCGATACGATGGAACATGTGGTCTCCTCCCATGATGTTCTGGGGCGGAGGTTAGCAAGCAATCCCCCTTGCGTGAACATGATGTTTTGCGCGCCGTGAACTTATCCCAGGTAGGCGCGCAGGCCGGGGGGCGGGTCGTCCAGCAAGGGGGCGGTGTCGCGAGGGGCATGGGCGCGGCCATCCTCGACCAGAATGGTTTGGGGTGAAAAGACGCGGGCGTCCTGCGGATCATGGGTGACCATCAGGACCGTGGCCTCGGTTCCGTCGGCGATATCGTTCAGCAGCGACAGCATTTCAGCCTTCAACGCGGGGCCGAGCGCCGCGAAAGGCTCGTCCAGCAGCAGGATGGGGCGGGCCCGCAGCAGGACGCGAGCCAGCGCGACGCGGCTTTGCTGGCCGCCCGACAGCGCGGCGGGACGGCGATCACCCATGCCGGACAGTCCCACCTGATCCAGAACCTGCGCCACGCGGTTGCGCTGGCTTGTATCCAGACGCAGATCAGGCCGAAGCCCCATGCCTATATTTTGTCTTATAGTCAGATGCGGAAACAAATTATGGTGCTGGAACAGCGTCGATATGGGTCGATCGCCCGGCGCCATGCCGGTGATGTCCTGCCCGTTCCACATCACCTTCCCCTGATCGGGGAACAGAAAGCCGCCAATCAGCGACAGCAAGGTGGATTTGCCCGACCCCGAAGCACCGATCACCGCGAAACGTCCGCCTTTGGGCAATGTCAGATCGGCGCAAAGACTGAAATCATCCTGACGAAATGCGATGTCCCGCAATTCAAGCATCCAGCCGCCCCCCCTTGTCGAAGACCCAGAACAGCCCGAAGCTGAGCGCCATCAGCAGCACCGCCGCCCCCGCCGCATCCGCCATGCGATAGCTGTTCATCAGCTGATACAGTTTCAACGGCAATGTCGGCTGATCGCTGGCGAACAATGTGATCACGCCCAGATCGCCCATGGCAAGCGCCGCCGCAAGCCCCCCGGCAAAGCCCAGGGGACGCGCAAGACGCGGCAGGGTCAGGTAGCGCAGCCGCGCCCAACCCCGCAGGTCCAGCGAGGCCGCCAGCTGGCCGTAATCGTCCTGCAGGCTGCGCGCCGCCGGGATCAGCGCCCGCAGCCCGAAGGGCAGGGCCATGGCGGCGTTGATCGCCACCGTCACCGGCAGCGCCATCTGCTGAGGGCCGGCCATATCGCGCAGCAGGATGAACAGCCCCGTTCCCAGAACCAGAGGCGAGGCGATCAGCGGCAGCATGCCCGCCGCCTCGATCCAACGGCCAGCCCCACGCGCGATGGTCAGGGCCAGCGTCAGGCACAGCATCACCGCCAGCAGGGCCGAGATCACCGCCATCACCACCGACCGCCCCGCCGCCCACCAGATATCGGCCTGCAGCATTGGCAGACGCGGCACGCCCACCGCCATTACCGCCGCCAGCGGCCACAGCAGGAACCCCGCCGCCAGTGCAATGACCGCCGCATCCGCCGCAACGCGCCAGCCGCGCGGACCGGTCGGACCTTGGCCAGCGTCCATGCCCGCCCCGAAGCCCGCCGGAATGGCGATCCAACGCGCGGCCAGCATCGCGGCGATGCACAGACCGATCTGCACCAGCCCAAGCGTCGCCGCCCGTCCCAGATCGAAATCGAAGCGGAAGGCCTGATAGATCGCCAGCTCGACCGTCGTGGCACGCGGGCCACCGCCAAGGGCCAAAGCGACGGTGAAGGATGTGAGGCACACCAGGAAGACCGCCAGCCAGACGCCCGGCAGGGCCGCGCGCAGCATCGGGCGCTCCAGATGACGGGCGATGTCGGCGGGCGCAAAGCCCAAGCTGCTGGCTAGGCGGAAGCGTTCGGACGGGATCGCCTGCCAGCCTTGTAGGATCAGCCGCACCGACAGTGGCAGGTTGAAGAAAACATGCGCCAAAATCACCCCCTGCCAGCCATAGATGCCGATCTCGGGCAGGCCCAGGGCACGCAGACCCTCATTCAACGCGCCATTGCGCCCGAAGACCGAGATCAGCCCCATGATCGCCACGATCACCGGCAGGATGAAGGGCGCCCCCAGCAGGGTCACCAGCAGCCCGCGTCCCCGGAACCGTCGCCGCGCCAGCGCCCGCGCCACGGGCACGGCCAGCGCCGCCGACAGCGTGGCCGACAGCGCCGCCTGCCAGATGGTGAAGCGCACCGCCCGCCAGTCCCATTCGCCCAGACCCGACAACCCGCCCGCCTGCCATGCGACGGCGGCCAGCGTGCCAAGGATCAGGGCGCCCAGTCCGGCGGCGACGATGCGTCCCGCGATCACCCCGCGAAGGCGCGCAGCCATTCGTCCAGCGCCGGTTGGCGCAGGGCTTCGGCCTCGTCCTCGGAATAGAACAGCGTCTTGTCGGGGCGGGGCAGGTCGCGCATGACCTGCGGCCAGTCGTCCTGCGGCAGCTTGGCGGGTAGGGACCAGTTGGCAAGCGGAATGGTCTTCTGGAACTCAGGCGTCAGGATCCAGTCCATGAACTGCTGCGCCAGTTCGGGCTGATCGGTCGAGGCCACCTGCGCTGCCAGTTCGGCCATGAAGTAATGACCTTCAGGGAAGATCGCGGCCTTCTTGGTCAGGTCATCCTCGGCCGCGATGTGATAGGCGGGCGAGGTGGTGTAGGAGAGGACCATGTCCGCCTCTCCGTCCGTGAACATGCCATAAGATTCCGACCAGCCGCGCGTCACGGTCAGCACCTTGGGGGCCAGCTTGGCCCAGGCATCCGGCGCATCGTCGCCATAGACCTGCTTGACCCAGAGCAGCAGCGCCAGACCGGAAATGGACGACCGCGGGTCCTGAATGACGATCTTCAGGTCGTCGGGCGCGTCCAGCAATTCCTGAAAGCTGGCGGGCGGGTTTTCCAGCCGCGTGTTGTCATAGACGAAGGCGGTTTCGCCCCAGTTGTAGGGCAGGAAGATGTCATCGGTCCATTCCACCGGCAGCGACATGTCCGAGGTGTCCTGCCCATGGGGCGCGAACAGACCGGATGCGCGGGCGCGGGCGGTGACATCGGTGTTCAACCCGAAGACGATGTCGGCATCCGTCCCCTCACCCTCCATCAGCAGGCGGGGCAGGATATCGCCGGTGACGAAATCCAGCGTGCAGTCGCAGAAGGCCTCGAACTCGGACTTGATCTTGGGGCCGGGGCCCCATTCGCTGGCGATGTAATCGCTGGCATAGACGGTCAGCACCCGGTCCTGTGCCAGTGCGGGGGTCGCGGCCAGCAGGGCGGTGGCGATCAGCAGGGGTTTCACGGTGGCCTCCTCTCAAACGGGTTTCGAAAGAAAGGACAGCCGTCACCTTCCCTCCGCCGGGTATCAACCGGATCAGGTTCAACGGGTCCGCAACTGCGTCTCAGCCCATGCAGGGCACCCCGAGGTAGGCTTGAATGTAATGGTTTCACCGCAGCGCGCAAGCGGCTAGATACGGGGGCCAGAAGGAAGCCCAAGGACCGTCATGACCGACCAGCCCACCCCGATGATGGCGCAGTATCTTGCGATCCGCGAGGCGAACCCCGGTGCGCTGCTGTTCTATCGCATGGGCGATTTCTATGAAATGTTCTTCGACGACGCAGTCCAGGCCGCAGCCGCCTTGGACATTGCGCTGACAAAACGCGGGACGCATCAGGGCGAACCGATCCCGATGTGCGGCGTGCCGGTCCATGCCGCCGAAAGCTATCTTCTGACGCTGATCCGCAAAGGGTTCCGCGTGGCCATCGCCGAACAGATGGAGGACCCCGCCGAGGCCAAGAAGCGCGGGTCGAAATCGGTCGTCGCCCGCGATGTCGTCCGCCTTGTCACCCCCGGCACCCTGACCGAGGAATCGCTGCTGGAGGCGCGCCGCCACAACTTCCTTGCCGCCTATGCGCAGGTCCGCGACGAAGGGGCGCTGGCTTGGGTCGATATCTCGACCGGGGCGTTTCAGGTGATGGAATGCCCGCCTGCGCGGCTGGCCCCCGAACTGGCCCGCCTGACCCCGCGCGAGGTCTTGGCCGTGGGGTATGAATTCGAGGAGTTGGTCCAAGATGCGGGCGCCGCCCTGACCGACCTGCATCCCGGCGCCTTCGACAGCGCGGCCGGTGCGCGGCGGCTCTGTGCGCTTTACGGCGTCGAGACGCTGGACGGTTTCGGCAGTTTCACCCGGGCCGAGCAGGGCGCGATGGGCGCCATCGTCGATTACCTGGACATGACGCAGAAGGGCAAGCTGCCGCTTCTGCGCCACCCGGTCCGCGAACAGGCGGGCGGCGCGATGCAGATCGACGCGGCCACCCGCCGCAATCTGGAACTGACCCAAGCCCTGTCAGGCGGTCGCGAAGGGTCCCTGCTGGCGGCCATCGACCGCACCGTGACGGCCCCCGGCGCGCGTCTGCTGGAACGCCGCATCAGTGCCCCAAGCCGCGATCTGTCGCTGATCCATGCGCGTCAGGATAGCGTAGCCATGCTGGTCGACGACCCGCGACTGCTGGCCGATCTGCGCGGCGCGCTGGCCCGCGTGCCCGACATGGACCGCGCCCTGTCGCGGCTGGCGCTGGAACGCGGCGGTCCGCGCGATCTGGCGGCGATCCGGGCGGGGCTGACCCAAGGGGCCGCGATTGCCGAGCGTCTGCCGGATGACGCCGCGCAGGTGCTGCGCGACGCAGTGGCCGATCTGACCGGCCATGACGACTTGATCGACCTGCTGGATGATGCGCTGGTGGCCGAACCGCCCCTGCTGGCCCGCGACGGCGGTTTCGTGGCCGAGGGGCATGACGAGGATCTGGACCAGACCCGCCGCTTGCGCGACGAAGGGCGTGGCGTCATCGCGGGCATGCAGGCCGACTATGCCGCGATGGCCGGTGTCGGCAGTCTGAAGATCAAGCACAACAACGTCCTGGGCTATTTCATCGAGACGACCGCCACCCATGCCGAACGCATGATGGCCGCGCCGCTGAACCAGACCTTCATCCACCGCCAGACGACCGCCAACCAGATCCGCTTCACCACGGTCGAGCTGTCCGAGCTGGAAACCCGCATCCTGAATGCCCGCGATCGTGCCTTGGAGATCGAGCGCGGCATCTTCGACCGCTTGCGCACCGCCGTTCTGGACCGCGCCGGTCCCATCGGGCAAGCGGCGCGGGCACTGGCCGAGATCGACCTGGCGGGTGCCTTTGCCGACATCGCATCCGGCGAGGGTTGGGTGCGCCCGCGCGTCGACGACAGCCGCGCCTTTTCCATCACCGGCGGGCGGCATCCCGTCGTGGAACGCGCGTTGAAGCGCAAGGCCGAAAGTTTTGTCGCCAATGATTGCGATCTGACCCAGGGCGCGACCCCGGCCATCTGGCTGCTGACCGGTCCCAACATGGCGGGCAAATCGACCTTCCTGCGCCAGAACGCCCTGATTGCCGTTCTGGCGCAGGCGGGCGGTTTCGTCCCCGCCAGCCACGCCCATATCGGCATCGTCAGCCAACTGTTCAGCCGCGTCGGCGCTGCCGATGACCTAGCGCGGGGCCGGTCGACCTTCATGGTCGAAATGGTCGAAACCGCCGCCATCCTGAATCAGGCCGACGACCATGCGCTGGTGATCCTGGACGAGATCGGGCGCGGCACGGCCACCTGGGACGGGTTGTCCATCGCCTGGGCCGTGATGGAGCATCTGCATGCCGCCAACCGCTGCCGTGCGCTGTTTGCGACCCATTACCACGAGATGACCGCCCTGACCGCGCGACTGGAGGGCGTTGAAAACGCCACCGTCGCCGTGCGCGAATGGGAAGGCGACGTGATCTTCCTGCATGAGGTGCGCAAAGGTGCCGCCGACCGCAGCTATGGCGTGCAGGTGGCGCGGCTGGCCGGTCTGCCCGCATCCGTGGTGGACCGGGCACGCGAGGTTCTTGACGCGCTGGAATCGGGCGAACGCGAAGGTGCCGCCCGCCCCGCCGCGCTGATCGACGACCTGCCGCTGTTCCGTGCAGCCCCGCCCGCCCCTGCGCCCGCAAAATCATCCCCGCTGGACGCGGCGCTGAAAGCGGTGCATCCCGACAGCCTGACCCCGCGCGAGGCGCTGGATCTGGTCTATCAACTGAAAGCCCTGACCGAGGACGCCGAACCATGAGCTACAACACCTTCGGCCGCGAATTCCGCTTCACCACCTGGGGCGAAAGCCACGGCCCCGCCCTGGGCGCGACCGTCGACGGCGTCCCCCCCGGCGTTCCCCTGTCCGAGGAATACATCCAGCGCTTCATGGACCGCCGCCGCCCCGGCACCAGCAAGCACACGACCCAACGGCGCGAGGCCGATCAGGTCCGCATCCTCTCGGGCGTCTTCGAAGGGGTGACGACCGGAACCTCGATCCAGCTGATGATCGAGAATACCGACCAGCGGTCGAAGGATTACGGCGACATCGCCACCAGCTTCCGCCCCGGCCATGCCGATATCAGCTATCACCTGAAATACGGCGTGCGCGATTATCGCGGCGGCGGTCGGTCCTCGGCGCGGGAAACGGCGGCGCGGGTGGCCGCGGGGGCGGTGGCCCATGCGGTGCTGGCCAAGCTGGCCCCCGACATGCAGATCATCGGCTACATGGTGCAGATGGGCACGCTGCGTCTGGACCGCGACCGCTTCGATGCGGAAGCCATCGACACCAACCCCTTCTTCCTGCCCGATGCGGGCGCGGTCGAGGCTTGGTCCGACTATCTGGACGGCATCCGCAAGGATCAGAACAGCGTCGGCGCCGCGATCGAGGTGCTGGTGCGCCACTGCCCGCCGGGCCTCGGCGCGCCGGTCTATGCCAAGCTGGACACCGATCTGGCCGCTGCGATGATGTCGATCAACGCCGTCAAGGGCGTCGAGATCGGCGAGGGCATGGCCGCAGCAAGCCTGACCGGCGTCGACAATGCCGACGAGATCCGCATGGGCGAAGACGGCCCCGAGTTCCTGTCGAACCACGCAGGCGGGATCCTCGGCGGGATTTCGACGGGGCAGGACATCGTGGTGCGGTTTTCCATCAAGCCGACCAGCTCGATCACGACGCCGCGCCGCTCGATCAATTCGCGGGGCGAGGAAATCGAGGTCATCACCAAGGGCCGCCACGACCCCTGCGTCGGCATCCGCGCCGTCCCGGTGGCCGAGGCGATGGCCGCCTGCGTGCTGCTGGATCATCTGCTGATGGACCGCGCGCAGACCGGCGGCCTGCGCGGGCGCATCGGTCAGGACTGATCGGCCAGAAAGGCGTCGACCTCGGCGGCCGAGGGGATGGCATCGCCCGCCCCCGGTCGCGTCACCTGCAGCGCCGCCGCAGCCGATGCGCGGCGCAGCGCATCGGGGATTGGCAGCCCCGCGTCCAGACCAGCCGCGAAATAGCCCGCGAAGGTGTCGCCCGCGCCGGTCGTATCCACCGGCGTCACCTTGAAGGACGCCTGTTCATGCGTCTGGCCGCTGGTCAGATCGCGATACTCGGCCCCCTTCGATCCGCGCGTGATCAGCAGACCCTGAACCGGCAGATCGCCGGGCATGGCGGCGAAGAGCTGCGCGGCCTCGCCCTCGTTCATGGCCAGAATGCTGACATGGGGCAGGATCTGGCGCACGGCCTCCAGATCGAAGGGCGCGGCGGAATAGATAACCCGTGCGCCTGTGGCATTGGCGACCTCGGCGGCGGCGACCTGGCCGTTGGTTTCATTCTGGATCAGCAGCGTGTCGGATGCCCCGATCCCCGCCAGCGCTTGCGCCAGACGGTCGTCGCCAATAGCGCGGTTGGCACCGGGGTGGATGACGATCGCATTTTCAGCATGGGCATCGACCATGATGATGGCGTGGCCTGTGACCTGATCGACCATCCGCGCGACGTGATCGGTGCCGACGCCTTTTTCGGCCAGCCGCTCGATCACCCAGTCATCGCCCGACCCCATCGCGCCCAGATGATGCGTCACCGCCCCGGCCTGCGCTGCGGCGACCGATTGGTTCGCCCCCTTGCCGCCAAGCCCTGAATCGTGACCGCGAGAGGTCAGCGTCTCGCCGGGTTGGGGCAGGCTGTCCAGCCGATAGACCCGGTCGATGTTGATGGACCCCAGATTCCAGATCGCCATGGCCGTCTCCTCCGTTCGACGGGCGACATCTGACCGAGGCTGCGGCCCCTTGTCCAGAGACGAAAAAACGCGCCCGTTTCGGGGCGCGTTCCTTCAGGTCGTGATGATCGCGGGCGATCAGTGCTTCAGCTTGCCCTTGTGGGGTGCCCAGAGGCGCTTGTTCACCAGGTACAGCAGTGCGCTGAGGACGATCAGGAACAGCACGGCGACCAGGCCCACGGACTTGCGATCCATCATCTTGGGCTCGGCGGTCCACATCAGGAAGGCCGAAACGTCGGTCGCCATCTGATCGACGGTGGCCGGGGTGCCGTCGGCATAGGTCACGCGGTCTTCCGACAGCGGTGGCGGCATGCCGATCCAGCCGCCGGGGAAGGCGCTGTTGCCGTAAAGCACCGATCCGGCCTGTTCCTGTTCCTCGCCGGTATAGCTGGTCAGAACGGCGTGGATGTATTCCGGTCCGCCGATGCCCTTGACCAGCTGGTTGATGCCCAGGCCGATAGGCCCGTGGAAACCGGCCCGTGCCTTGGCCATCAGCGACAGGTCGGGACCCATGCCCATGCCCGAGACGGTCGGGAAGTGGTCGGTGGCGACGCGGTCACGTTCCTCGCCGGTGGCTTCGTCCACGATGGGCAGAAGCGTCGCGGCATAGGCGCGGACCTGATCCTCGGGCAGGCCGGGGCCGCTTTCGTCCGACAGGGTGCGGATCGGGACGAACTTCATGCCGTGGCAGGCCGAGCAGACCTCGGTATAGACCTGAAGGCCGCGCTGCAGCTGGAACTGGTCGTAGCTGCCGAAGGGGCCTTCGAAGCTGAAGTCGATGTCCTCGATATGGGCGGCACCGTGGTCGCCGCCGTGATCGTCCTCGCCCTCGGCGTGACCGGCATCTGCATGCTCGGTCTCGCCGTGATCGGCTTCGGCGTCGCCGTGGTCCGCCTCGGCCTGGGCCTCGGGCTCGGCTGCGGCGGGTTCTTCCGCGGCAGTTTCCTCGGCGCCGGTCTCGGCCGGGGTGGCCACGAAGGTCGTGCCCTCGGCGGGCGCGTCCTGCGTGCTGTCTGCGGGCTGCATCGGCACGGTGGTCGTGGCGGCCTCCTGCGCCAGCGCGAAGCCGGTCGCAGAGATCGTCAGGGCCAGCGCGGCCGTGAGCGTCTTGGTTCTCAGGGTCATTGCTTGGCTCTCCTTACTCGGCCGGTGTCGCCTTGGCGCTGTAATGCGCATTGAAGTCTTCCTCGATCGTGGCCGGCATGGGCTCGGGCTTCTCGATGACGCCCAGAAGCGGCAGGATGACCAGGAAGTAGGCGAACCAATAGGTCGAGGCCAGCAGCGCGATGTAGGGGTAGGGACCCGTCGTCGGCATGGCGCCGACCCACATCAGCACGACGAAATCGACGGCCAGCAGCCAGAACCACCACTTGAACTGCGGGCGGTAGCGGCCCGAGCGCACGCGAGAGGTGTCCAGCCAGGGCACCAGCGCCATGACGATGATCGCACCGAACATCGCCAGTACGCCGAAGAACTTGGCGTCGACGATGCCGAAGGACAGGAACTGCACCAGCTGCACGGCCCAGACATCGCCGTCGAAGGCGCGCAGGATGGCGTAGAAGGGCAGGAAGTACCATTCGGGAACGATATGGGCGGGCGTCGCCAGCGCGTTCGCCTCGATATAGTTGTCGGGGTGACCCAGATAGTTCGGCATGAAGCCCACGATCGCGAAGAAGACGACCATGATGACGGCCAGCGCCAGCAGGTCCTTGATCACGAAATAGGGCCAGAAGGGCAGGGTGTCCTTCTGCGCTTCCTCTTTCGAACCGCGGCGGACCTCGATGCCCGTCGGGTTGTTGTTGCCGGTCGAGTGGAAGGCCCAGATGTGGACGATCACCAGGCCCGCGATGACAAAGGGCAGCAGGTAGTGCAGCGAGAAGAAGCGGTTCAGCGTCGCGTTGCCGACGGCGGGGCCGCCCAGCAGCCAGGTCTGCAGCGATTCACCGATGCCCGGAATGGCACCGAAGAGACCGGTGATCACGGTCGCGCCCCAGAAGGACATCTGACCCCAAGGCAGCACGTAGCCCATGAAGGCCGTGGCCATCATCAGCAGATAGATCAGCATGCCGACGATCCAGGTCACCTCGCGCGGGGCCTTGTAGCTGCCGTAATAGAGGCTGCGGAAGATGTGCAGGTAGACCGCGACGAAGAACAGCGAGGCGCCGTTCGCGTGCAGGTAGCGCAGCATATAGCCGCCGTTCACGTTGCGCATGATGTGTTCGACGCTGGCGAAGGCCATGTCGACATGGGGCGTGTAGTGCATGACCAGCACGATGCCGGTGATGATCTGCAGCGCCAGGCAGAAGGTCAGGACGATGCCCCAGATCCACATCCAGTTGAGGTTCTTGGGCGTCGGGATGACAAGCGTGTCGTAAAGCAGTCCGGCCACCGGCAGACGGCGGTGCAGCCAGCGTTCGAAGCCCGACTTGGGCTGATAATGGTCGTGCGGTATTCCGGCCATGAGAACCCTCCTCAGCCCAACTGGATGGTGGTGTCGTTGATGAACGACGCCACGGGAATGTGCATGTTCTGCGGTGCGGGGCCACGGCGGATACGGCCTGCCGTGTCATAGTGGCTGCCGTGGCAGGGGCAGAACCAACCCCCGAAGTCGCCGGCGCCGTCGCCGATCGGCACGCAGCCCAGGTGGGTGCAGACGCCGATCTGGACCAGCCATTCGCCGGCCTCGTCCAGGGTGCGGTTTTCATCGGTGGCGGGCGATCCCGCCGGCAGGTTCGGGTTCTCGGCGTCCTGATCGACCAGTTCGTTCAGCTCGACCGCGCGTCCGGCCTCGATCTCCTCGGCGGTGCGGCGGCGGATGAAGACCGGCTTGCCCAGGAACAGGACGGTGATCTGGGATCCTTCGGTCACGCCGCTGACATCGACCGGAATCGAGGCAAGGGCCTGAACGTCAGCCGAGGGGTTCATCTGGTTCACAAGCGTCCAGGCGGCGGCACCGGCGGCCACCGTGCCTGCGCCCGCCGCGGCATAATAGAGGAAATCCCTCCGGGTGCCTACGTGGTCATCTGCGTGGGACACGGGTCATACTCCAATTCGGGCCGAAATTCAGGCCGATACGACATTCCGGGCCACGTCCGGGACGCAGCCTTCGCGTGGCGGTTCTATCGTTCAAATTCCTGTCAGTCCAGACTGTAACCCGGACGGAACCTGCGCATTTCGACGCATCTGTCGCAAATCCACCACGTTCCCGTCACAGCAGGCCTTCGGCGCGGAAACTCAGTTCGCGCGATTTTCCGATGATCAGGTGATCGTGGATGGTGATCGACATGCTTTCGGCGGCCTGCGCGATGCGGGCCGTCATGGTGATGTCCGCATCCGAAGGCGTGGGGTCGCCCGAGGGGTGGTTGTGGACCAGGATCAGGGCCGAGGCGTTCAGCTCCAGCGCCCGTCGGATGATCTCGCGTGGATAGACGGGAACGTGGTCGACGGTGCCGCGGGCCTGTTCCTCATCGGCGATCAGGACGTTCTTGCGGTCCATGAAGAGGACACGGAACTGCTCGATCTCTCGATGGGCCATGGCGGTGTGGCAATAGTCCAGCAGTTCTTGCCAGCCCGACAGGACGGGGCGGTGCATGACGCGGGCGCGTGCCAGGCGCTGTGCGGCGGCCTCGACGATCTTCAGCTCGGTCACCACCGCGGGGCCCACGCCGTCGATGGCCTGCAGCCGGGCGGGGGTTGCGGTCAGAACGCGATTGAAGTCGCCGAACGCCTCGATCAGGCGGCGCGCCAGCGGTTTCACGTCCTGCCGGGGAATGGCACGGAACAGGACCAGTTCCAGCATTTCATAGTCGGGCATGGCGGCGGCACCGCCCTGCATGAAGCGGTCGCGCAGACGCGCACGGTGATCGGCAAGATACGAGGGGGCAGTCTTGCCGCGCACGGGGACCACCGGCACCACGTCGTCGGGCGCGGGGTCGAAAAGCGATTGGGGCATTTCGCCAAAGGAACGATTCGGGTCCATGCCCGCAAGCATGGACCCGATCGGTAAACAAAGGGTTAAACCGCGATCAGCGGGTCATCCCGTCCCAGAAGCTGCGGACCTTGTCGAAGAAGCCGTCGGACTGAGGGCTGTTGTCGGCCTTCACCTCCTCGAACTCGCGCAGCAGCTCGCGCTGGCGGGCGGTCAGGTTCACGGGGGTTTCCACCGTCAACTCGATCAGCATGTCGCCCAGCTCGCCACCCGCTCCGGCACCGTGGCGCAGAGGGGGCATGCCCTTGCCGCGCAGGCGCATCTGGCGTCCGGTCTGGCTGCCCGCGGGCACCTTGACGCGTGCGCGACCGCCATCGATCGTCGGCACCTCGACCTCGCCGCCAAGGGCTGCGGTCGCCATGCTGACGGGCACCTGACAGGCCAGCATCTTGCCGTCGCGCAGGAAGATCGAATGCTCCTGCACCTCGACGAAGATATAGAGATCGCCCGCCGGGCCGCCGCGCAAGCCGGCCTCGCCTTCGCCCGCAAGGCGGATGCGGGTGCCGGTTTCCACGCCTGCGGGGATGTTCACCGACAGCGTGCGTTCGCGTTCCAGACGGCCTGCGCCGTGGCAGACCTTGCAGGGGTTCTTGATGATCTGACCGGCGCCGCCGCAGGTCGGGCAGGCGCGTTCGACGGTAAAGAAACCCTGCTGCGCGCGAACCTTGCCCATGCCCGCACAGGTCGGGCAGGCGGCAGGCTGGGTCGCGCCCTCGGCGCCGGTGCCGTCGCATTCGTCGCAGGCGGCCGAGCCGTTGACGGTGATCGGCTTCTGCACGCCGACATAGGCCTCTTCCAAGGTGACCCGCAGGTTGTAGCGCAGGTCTTGGCCGCGTTGAGCGCGCGACCGTCCGCCGCCACCGCCAGCGCGACGCCCGCCCATCATGTCGCCGAAGAGATCCTCGAAGACATCGGCGAAGGCCGAACCGAAGTCGCCCTGCGGACCGGCACCGCCGCGACCGCCGAAGCCGCCGCCGAAACCACCGCCGCCGCCTTCGAAGGCCGCATGGCCGAAGCGGTCATAGGCCGATTTCTTCTGTTCGTCCTTCAGGCAGTCATAGGCCTCGTTCGCTTCCTTGAAGCGGACCTCGGCGGTCGCATCGTTGGGGTTGCGATCGGGATGCAGTTCCTTGGCCTTGGTGCGATAGGCCTTCTTGATCTCGTCGGCCGAAGCCCCGCGGCTGACCCCGAGCACCTCGTAATAGCAACGCTTGCTCATGTGTCGTCCTATTCCTTTGCCTCAAAGAAAGCGGGCCGGTCCGCATCGGAATGCAGACCGGCCCCTTTCTGAGAGTCGGCCTCGATCAGCCGCGCTTCTTGTCTTCGCCCAAGTCTTCGAAATCGGCGTCCACGATGTCCTCGTCGACCTCGCGTTCCGTTTCCTCGGAGGAGGCGGCCTCGTCGCTGCCTTCCTGAGCCTTGTAGATGGCTTCGCCAAGACGCATCGAGGCGTCCATGACGTTCTGGATGCCGGAACGGATCTTGCCCGCGTCTTCCGACTTCAGGGCCTCTTCCAGCGCACCGATGGCCAGTTCGATGGCTTCGACGGTCGAGCTGTCGACCTTGTCGCCATGATCGGCCAGCGATTTCTTGGTCGAATGGATCAGGCTTTCGGCCTGGTTGCGGGCCTCGACCAGTTCGCGACGGTTCTTGTCGGCTTCGGCGTTGGATTCCGCATCATCGACCATCCGCTGGATGTCCTCGTCGGTCAGACCGCCCGAAGCCTGGATGGTGATGTTCTGTTCCTTGCCGGTGCCCTTGTCCTTGGCCGAAACCGAGACGATGCCGTTGGCGTCGATGTCGAAGGTCACCTCGATCTGGGGCATGCCGCGCGGTGCGGGCGGAATGTCCTCGAGGTTGAACTGACCCAGCATCTTGTTGTCGGCAGCCATCTCGCGCTCGCCCTGGAAGACCCGGATCGTCACGGCGTTCTGGTTGTCCTCGGCGGTCGAGAAGATCTGGCTCTTCTTGGTCGGGATCGTCGTGTTGCGGTCGATCAGGCGGGTGAAGACACCACCCAGGGTCTCGATGCCCAGGGACAGCGGCGTCACGTCCAGCAGAACCACGTCCTTGACGTCACCCTGCAGAACACCGGCCTGAATGGCGGCGCCCAATGCGACGACCTCGTCGGGGTTCACGCCCTTGTGGGGTTCCTTGCCGAAGAAGTCGGTGACTTCCTGGACGACCTTGGGCATGCGGGTCATGCCGCCGACCAGAACGATCTCGTCGATCTCGCCCTTGGCGCAACCGGCGTCCTTCAGGGCTTCCTGAACGGGCTTCATGGTGCGCTTGATCAGATCGGCGACCAGGCTTTCCAGCTTGGCGCGGGTCAGCTTCATGACCATGTGCAGCGGCTGGCCGTTCGAGCCCATGCTGATGAAGGGCTGGTTGATCTCGGTCTGGCTGCTGCTGGACAGTTCGATCTTGGCCTTCTCGGCGGCTTCCTTCAGGCGCTGAAGGGCCATCTTGTCGGCAGTCAGATCGACGCCATGCTCTTTCTTAAACTCATCGGCCAGGTAGTTGACGATGCGCATGTCGAAGTCTTCGCCACCCAGGAAGGTGTCGCCGTTCGTCGATTTGACCTCGAACAGGCCGTCATCGATTTCCAGGATGGTGATGTCGAAGGTGCCGCCGCCAAGGTCGTAGACCGCGATGGTCTTCGTCTCTTTCTTGTCCAAGCCATAGGCCAGGGCAGCCGCGGTCGGCTCGTTGATGATGCGCAGAACTTCAAGGCCGGCGATCTTGCCCGCATCCTTGGTGGCCTGGCGCTGTGCGTCGTTGAAATAGGCCGGAACGGTGATCACGGCCTGGGTCACGGTCTCGCCCAGGTAGGATTCGGCGGTTTCCTTCATCTTCTGAAGGATCATCGCGCTGACCTGGGAAGGAGAGTAGTTCTCATCCTTGACCTGCACCCATGCGTCGCCATTGCCGCCGTCGACGATGCTGTAAGGGACCAGCTTGCGGTCCTTCTCGACGGCTTCGTCACCGATGCGGCGGCCGATCAGGCGCTTGACGGCAAAGACAGTGTTGCTGGGGTTCGTCACGGCCTGACGCTTGGCGGGCTGGCCGACCAGACGTTCGCCATCCGTGAAACCCACGATCGAGGGCGTGGTGCGTGCGCCTTCGCTGTTTTCGATGACCTTGGGCTGGCTGCCGTCCATGATGGCCACGCAGCTGTTGGTGGTGCCAAGGTCGATGCCGATGACTTTAGACATATGGATATAACCTCTCTTGCGGCGATATTTTGAGCTACGGGTCCGTTTTGGCCCCCGCGGCCCGATCCCTTGCTTTGAATTAGACCCGATACGGACCGGGCTGCTTCGGGGGTGTATATAGGGATGCAATTCTGCCCCGCAAGCACCGCCAGGCCGCAAAATCGGCCCTTTATGACGCCTTTTGCGTCCTCTTGGGGCAGGAATTTACTGCGTGGCGGCCCAGCTGATCGATTCGTGCTTGCGCGTGGTGAAGTTGATCAGAAGCCCGATCATCAGCATGGCGATGGAAAACCACAGCGGATAAAGCAGGATCGTCTTGTGGGGCGAATAGTTGATGAACAGGAAGCCGCGTTCCTGGTCGATCAGGTGAAACAGCGGGTTCCAGAAGAACCACGGCAGGATGAAGGTCGGCATGGTGTTGGCCACGAAGAACTTGCCCGATGCGAACATGTTCACCCGCTGATAAAGCGTCGTCAGCATCTTGGCGGTGGCGGGCGACCAAGGCCTGATCCCCAGGAAGACCAGCCCGACGCAGCATCCCGAGAACCAGGACAGCAGGAACAGCGACGCCGCCCCGAGCGGGTCGTAGATGGTGATGGGCGTGAACAGCACGTGATAGGCCAGAAGCAGGACGATGATGCTGATGGCCTGCTTGTAGAGAATCGCCAGCGCCGCCCCCGAGATCAGCACCGCAGCGTTCAGCGGTTCATGCTTGATGATCCCCGACGAGACCGAGTGGCTGGCCGAGACCGCCCCCACCGATTGCACATGCAGCATGAAGATGAAGATGCCCGACATGATGTACAGCAGGAAATCCCCGCGAAGCGGCGCCGTCTTGATGCCGACCAGCGCGTAAAGCGCCAAAAACACCAGCATGAACAGCGAAGTCTGCACGATCGTCAGCAACAGGCCGACGGCGGCGTTGCGGTGTTCGGTGCGCAGGTTGTAGACCGTCTGGTGATAGATCAGCGCCAGCGTGGTGAAGGCCGCCTGGACCATGTTCCGGCTTTGACGTTGCTTGAACAGCATTCCGACACCTCGGCAAGGAAATGATGCGGGATTGTCGCAGCCTCGGGGCAGCCATGGTGGCGGTGCTTGCCGATATCCCTTTGCGGCATCATAAGGATGGCAGGACCCTCACGCAATCCGGCATGGCCGGACAGGCCCCGCCACGTAAAGGAAAGTGAATGCAATTCGACCGATTGACCACCGAAATGCGCCGCCTTGCCCTGCTGGCGGGCGAGCGGATCATGGAAATCTATCAGTCCGACGACTTCGAGACGCGCACCAAGGCCGACGATTCCCCCGTGACCGAGGCTGACGAGGCTGCCGATGCCATCATCTCGGCCGGCTTGCGCGAGGCTTTCCCCGACATCCCGCTGGTCACCGAGGAACAGGCCGAGACCCATGGCCAGTCGCTGTCCACCTTCCTGATCGTCGATCCGCTGGACGGCACCAAGGAATTCGTCAAGCGCCGCGGCGATTTCACCGTGAACATCGCCTATGTCGAAAACGGCGTGCCGGTGCGCGGCGTGGTCTATGCACCCGCCAAGGACCGTCTGTTCTATACCAGCGCCGACGGCATGTCGGTCGAGGAGAAGGCCCCCTTCGGCGAGGCTCCCGGCAAGGTCGAGCCGATCGGCGTCAACGCCACGCCCGACAACCGCGCGCTGATGGTCGTGGCCTCGAAGTCGCACCGCGATGCGGCCACGGACGCCTATATCGGGCAGTATGCCGTGCGCGACATGACCAGCGCCGGATCCTCGCTGAAGTTCTGCCTGGTGGCGACCGGAGAGGCGGATCTCTATCCACGGCTGGGCCGCACGATGGAATGGGATACGGCCGCCGGCGATGCCGTCCTGCGCGGGGCGGGCGGTCAGGTCGTGCGCTTCGACGACCACAGCACCTTCGTCTATGGCAAGCCTGGGTTCGAGAACCCCTTCTTCATCGCCTATGCCCCCGGCGTCCTGCTGGTGAAGCCGTAAGATGTCGGTCGTCATCGTCATACCCGCGCGCCATGCCTCGACGCGCTATCCGGGCAAGCCGCTGGTCGAACTGCGCGGTGCTGGCGGGCAGGCGCGCAGCCTGATCCGGCGCAGCTGGGACGCCGCCATGGCGGTCTCGGGCGTGGACCGGGTCGTGGTGGCCACCGATGACGACCGCATCCGCGATCATGCCGAAGGTTTCGGCGCCGAGGTCGTGATGACCTCGACCTCCTGCCGCAATGGGACCGAGCGCTGCGCCGAGGCGATCGCCAACCTTGGCATCACCCCCGAAATCGTCGTGAACCTTCAGGGCGACGCCCCCCTGACCCCCGCCTGGTTCGTCGAGGATCTGTTCGCGGGCCTGCGTGCCGCCCCCGATGCGCAGGTCGCCACGCCGGTCCTGCGCTGTTCGGGCCGGATGCGTGCCGATCTGATCGCCGACCGCCACGCGGGTCGCGTGGGCGGGACGACGGCGGTCTTCGGGCATGACGGGCAGGCGCTCTATTTCTCGAAAGAGGTCATTCCCTTCGTGCCGGGCGATGTGGCGGATGACGCCGACAGCCCGGTCTTCCACCATGTCGGCGTCTATGCCTATCGCCCTAAGGCGCTTGGCGAATATGCCGGCTGGCCCGAAGGAACGCTGGAAAAGCTGGAGGGTCTTGAGCAGCTGCGTTTCCTGGAACGCGGGCGCCACGTCCTTTGCGTGCAGGTCGAGGCGCGCGGGCGCCAGTTCTGGGAACTGAACAACCCCCAGGATGTCGAGCGTCTTGAACAGATGATGTCCGAAATGGGTCTGGACTGACCGCCCTCGCGCCATCGGTGCCGTCAACTTGGGCGGGAACTGTGAACAATTCGCAACATAATCGCGGAATGGCTTGGCGGGTAACTGCCTAGAATATAGTCTCTCTATTGAAATCCAGACCGCTGCGTGTAGGCAGGGGCGAATATTGAAGGTGGCCCGATGGGTCGCCGTGTTATCAGAGGTAGTTGAAATGGGTCGCAAGGTTACAAAAGCCATCTTTCCGGTTGCAGGTCTGGGGACTCGTTTCCTGCCAGCCACCAAGAGCATCCCGAAGGAGATCCTGTCCCTTGTCGATAAGCCGCTGATTCAATACGCAATCGACGAAGCGCGCGCCGCGGGCATCAAGGAATTCATCTTCGTCACCTCGCGTGGCAAGGGTGCGCTGGAAGATTACTTCGACCATTCGCACGAGCTGGAATCGAACCTGAAGAAGGCTGGCAAGGACAAGCTGCTGGACACGCTGCGTCAGACCAACATGGATTCGGGCGCCATCGCCTATATCCGCCAGCACAAGGCCTTGGGCCTGGGTCACGCCGTGTGGTGCGCCCGTCGCCTGCTGTCCGATGACGAGCCTTTCGCCGTCGTCCTGACCGACGACGTCATCCAGGGTGAGCCGCCCTGCCTGCAACAGATGATCGAAGCCTACGGCGAGACCGGCGGCAGCATGGTCGCCACCATGGAAGTCGCCCCGGAAAAGGCGTCCTCCTATGGCGTGCTGGACGTGGCCGAGGACATGGGCGCCATCGTCCGTGCCAAGGGCATGGTCGAAAAGCCCGCGATGGGCACGCAGCCGTCGAACCTGGCCGTGATCGGTCGCTATATCCTGGCGCCGAGCGTCATGAAGAACCTGAACAAGCTGAAGCAGGGCGCGGGTGGGGAAATCCAGCTGACCGACGCCATCGCCGAGGAGATCGAGGCCGGACGCGACGTCTTCGGCCTGCGCTTCCGCGGCCAGCGCTTCGATTGCGGGTCCAAGGCAGGCTTCCTGCAAGCGACCGTGGCCTTCGGCCTCGAGCGTGAGGAACTGCGCGACGAATTCTCGGAGTACCTGCATCACGTCATGGCAACGAACCGCGCGGCCGAGTGATCTGATGACCGGGAATGTTCTGGTCACGGGCGGTGCGGGCTATATCGGCTCGCACGCCTGCAAGGCCCTGTCGCAGGCGGGATATACCCCCGTCACCCTGGACAACCTGACGACCGGTTGGCGGGATGCCGTCAAGTTCGGCCCGCTTGTCGAAGCAGACCTGATGGATCGCGCGGCGCTGGACGCGGCATTCGCCGAGTATCAGCCTGTGGCTGTGCTGCATTTCGCAGCGCTGTCGCAGGTGGGCGAAGCCATGGCCGAGCCGGGAAAATACTGGCGCAACAACGTCGCGGGTTCGCTGAACCTGATCGAGGCGGCGATTGCGGCGGGTTGCATGAACTTCGTCTTCAGCTCGACCTGCGCCACCTATGGCGACCGCGACGGCGAGGTGCTGGACGAGGATACCCCGCAGGCACCCCTGAACGCCTATGGCGCCAGCAAGCGTGCCATCGAGGACATGCTGGTCGATTTCGAGGCCTCGCACGGGCTGCGCCATGTCATCTTCCGCTATTTCAACGTGGCGGGTGCCGATCCCGACGGCGAGGTGGGCGAATTCCACCGCCCCGAGACGCATCTGATCCCGCTGATCCTTGATGCGGTGGACGGCAAGCGCGCGGCGCTGACCATTCACGGCACGGATTATCCCACGCCGGACGGCACCTGCATTCGCGATTACGTCCATGTCATGGATCTGGTCGATGCGCATGTGAAGGGCCTGGAGTGGCTTCAGGCCGACAAGGGCAGCCGTGTATTCTGTCTGGGCACGGGCGACGGATTCTCGGTCCGTGAGGTCGTGGATGCCACCCGTCATGTGACCAACCGGCAGGTGCCGATGGTCGATGGGCCGCGCCGTGGCGGCGATGCCGTCAAGCTGGTCTGCGGCAGCCAGCGTGCGAAGACCGATCTGGGGTGGACGCCAGATCGTTCGACCATGAAGCAGATGATCGCGGATGCGTGGCGCTGGCATCAGGCGGGCGACTACAAGCAGTGAGCTTCGGCCCCGTTCGCAACGCCTGGCAGGCCTATCGTGCCAGGTGGAAGCGACGTGAACTTCTGTGGCGCGCCATCAAGGCGCGCCGCGACCTGCAGCCCGTGATCGATCGCACCGGCCTGATCGATCCCGACGACATTCTGGTCGTCACCACGCTGCGCAACGAACTGTCCCACCTGCCGGGTTTTCTGGATCACTATCGTCAGCTTGGTGTCGCGCATTTCCTGATGGTGGACAATGCCAGCGACGACGGATCCGACCGCTATCTGGCGGCGCAGCCCGACGTGTCGTTGTGGCGTTGTCAGGCCAGCTATCGCCAGGCGCGCTTCGGGCTGGATTGGGCCAACGCCCTGCTGATGCGGCATGGCAACGGGCATTGGTGCGTCACGGTCGATGCGGACGAACTGCTGATCTATCCGCATCACGATACGCGCCCCTTGCCGCAGCTGACCGCCCATCTGGACGCCTGCGGCATCGCGGGCATGGGCGCGTTGATGCTGGACCTCGCCCCAAGCGGGCCCGTGGGCGGTGCCGACGCACCCGAAGGGGCACCGCTGGCGCAGAGGCTGCCCTGGTTCGATCCGGGCCCATATCGTGCACAACGGATGATGCCGCGTCGCAACCTCTGGGTGCAGGGCGGTCTGCGGGTACGGGTCTTCTTTGCCGATGAACCGGCCCGATCGCCGACGCTGAACAAGCTGCCGTTGATGCGCTGGAACTGGCGGCAGGTCTATGTGAACTCGACCCATTCGGTGCTGCCGCGGGGACTGAACGATCTTTACGACGGGCCGTCCGATCCGCGGCTGTCGGGGGTGCTGCTGCACGGCAAGTTTCTGCCCGACATCGTTGCGAAATCGACCGAGGAGCTGATCCGTCGCCAGCATTTCGCCCGCCCCGAGGCCTATGCCGATTATCACCGCGCGGTGGCCCGCGGGCCGGTGCTGCGTGATGAAAGCTCGCAGCGTTTCACGGGTTGGCCGCAGCTGGTGCGCTTGGGTCTGATGGGCACAGGTGATTGGCCGCAGGACCCCGAACCCTGAAAAACCCTTGCCAAGCGGGACCATGGGGCACATTGCTAGGGTCTATGCGATTGTTGTGGAATTTCCGATATCCGGCCGGCGGTGGCGATGCGTATCACTAGACTGCCCATCTCGGATCGGCTGAGCAGACGGGTCGAGCGCCAGTATCTGATCGCGCGGGCATTCAACCGACGCCGCGCCCTGAAATCCGTCGTGAACCGCACCGCGCAGATCCGCAAGGGTGATGTTCTGGCCTTCGTGACGATGCGCAATGAACGCGTCCGGCTGCCCTATTTCCTGGAGTATTATCGGAACCTCGGGGTGAAGCATTTCCTGTTCGTCAACAACAACAGCCAGGATGGCAGCGGCAATTATCTGGCCGAACAGCCGGACGTGTCGCTGTGGTGGACGAACGCCGGCTACAAGCGGTCGCGGTTCGGCATGGATTGGATCAATCGGCTGCTGATGAAATACGGGCATGGGCATTGGTGCCTGACCGTCGATCCCGACGAATTCCTGATCTATCCGCACAGCGACACGCGCCCCTTGCAGGCGCTGACGGACTGGCTGGATGCCTCGGGGCGTCGGTCGTTCCCCGCGATGCTGCTGGACATGTATCCACGTGGCAACATCGAGGACGAGATCTATCGGGAAGGCGTCGATCCCTTCACCATCGCCCGGTGGTTCGATCCGGCGAACTATACGATCACCAAGAACCCCTATTACGGAAACCTGTGGATCCAGGGTGGCCCGCGGACGCGCAACTTCTTCACCTCGGACCCGAAGTCGGGGCCGGCGCTGAACAAGACGCCGCTGGTGAAATGGTCGTGGCGCTATGCCTATGTCAGCTCGACCCACATGCTGCTGCCCCGGTCGCTGAACCAGGTCTATGACGAGGATGGGGGCGAACAGGCCTCGGGGTGCCTGCTGCACGCCAAGTTCCTGTCCACCTTCGCCGACAAATCCGCCGAGGAGCTGGATCGCCGTCAGCATTATGCCAACAGCAAGGAATACAAGGCCTATCACGCCGGGCTGACCAGTGGCACCGACCTATGGTGCAGCGAATCACGCGAGTTTCAGGACTGGCGTCAGCTGGAGGATCTGGGCCTGATGTCGCGGGGGAACTGGGCATGACCGGGGCCGCGGGCATCCGCCTTGGCGTCATCCTGTTGTGTCACGCCCAACTGGATGTTGCGGCGCATATGGCGCGCATCTGGGTCGGGGGCGGGGCCAAGGTCGTCATCCATATCGATGCCAAGGCCCCGGCCAAGGCCGTGACGGCCATGAAGGACAGCCTGAAGGATCTGCCCGACATCGCCTATTCGCGCCGGATATCCTGCGATTGGGGGCGTTTCTCGCTGATCCAGGCGACCCAGGATGCCGCGCAGCTGCTGCTGCAGAAGCATCCCGACCTGACGCATGTCTATCTGGCATCGGGGTCCTGCCTGCCCCTGCGTCCCGTGTCCGAACTGCGCGAATACCTGGCGACGGACCCCGAACGCGACCACATCGAAAGCGTCAGCGCCAATGATGTCGGCTGGACGGTCGGTGGCCTGAACGAGGAACGCTTCACGCTGTATTATCCGCTGGACTGGCGGCGCCAGCGTTGGCTGTTCGACCGCCTTGTGGAATGGCAGCGTTGGCTGAAGATCAAGCGTCGCCCGCCGAAGGGCTTCGTGCCCTACCTGGGGTCGCAATGGTGGTGCCTGACCACGGCCACCCTGCGCGCGATCCTGGGCGACCCGCAGCGCGAGGAATTCGACCGCTATTTCCGCCTGACCTGGATCCCCGACGAAAGCTATTTCCAGACGCTGGCCCGTCGCCACGCGATGCGCATCGAAAGCCACAGCCTGACCCTGGCCAAGTTCGACCAGGACGGAAAACCCTATCAGCTCTATGACGACCACGCCCGCATGCTCGAGGAATCGCATTGCTTCGTGGCGCGCAAGATCTGGCCGGGTGCCAGGCTGCTGCTGGAACATTTTCCCGTCGCCCGGACAGAGGACAGCGAACTGCGCCCGCCGCAGCCGCAGCGCTTCGAACGGATGATCAGCCGCACGGTGCGACGTCGCACCCAGGGGCGGCCGGGGCTTTACATGCAGAGCCGCTATCCGCGAAAGGACAGCGAGAACGGCAAGACCTCGGCCCCCTATGCGGTCTTCCAAGGCTTCACCGACATCTTCCCCGGCTTCGAGGACTGGCTGGCGGGCGTCATCGACGCCGACATCCACGGCCATCTGTTTTCCCCCGAGATGGTCGAATTCGCGGGCCGTCCCCGGATCGGGCCGGGGGCCATATCGTCGAACCCGCAGATCCGCGATCGCGATCCGCAGGGCTTCCTGACCGCGCTGATCCGCATCTCGCCGCGGATGCAGGTCTTCCAGACCAGCCCGCGCGACAATCAGGCGCTGAACTGGTTCATGGCCACCGATCCCAACGCCCATATTCACGTGGTCACCGGGGCCTGGATGCTGCCCCTGCTGGAATCCGAGATGCCCTTCGACGATATCCGCCGTGTCACCGCCATCCTGCAACGCGCCGAGACCGATCACCTTGCGGTCCTGAACTCGGTCTGGGTCAAGGCACGTGTGCAGGTCCATGAACTCAGCGATTTCCTGGCCCGCCCGCAGGGCGTCATCATGCAGGCGCTGCAGCAGATGCCCGTCGCGCCAAGCATGCTGGACAGCATGCCGCGGATGCGCAATCTGGACGGGTTGCCGGAACTGCTGCGCCGGTTGCGCAACTCGGGGCTGAAGCCGCGCCTGTCCGGCGACGGCCTGCCCCTTGTCGACACATCTTTGCCTGAAAGGACGGCCGCCGAATGACCGAACCATTTCGCAGCTTCGTGATCTTCGCCGAAATGCGGACCGGTTCGAACCTGCTGGAGGCGACCCTGAACGGGCTGCGCGGCGTCACCTGCTTCGGCGAGGCCTTCAACCCCTACATGATGGGCTGGCCCGACAAGGACGAGCTGGAGGGCGTCACCCGGGCCGAGCGCGAGGCCGACCCGATGGTGCTGCTGCAGCGGCTGATCGACAAGCCGGGGCATCTGTCGGGCTTCCGCTATTTCCACGATCACGATCCGCGCATCTTCGACGCCATCATGAACGATGCCAGCTGCGCCAAGATCATCCTGACGCGCAATCCGCTGGACAGCTATGTTTCGACCCGGCTGGCATGGGAAACCAACCAGTGGAAGCTGAACGAGACCGAGACCCCGATCCCCGCCACCATCACCTATGACGGCCCCGAGTTCCGCCAGATGCTGGATGCGGTCGAACGCTTTCAGGCGCGGGTGCTGCACCGGATGCAGGTCTCGGGGCAGACCGGCTTCTGGCTGGGATACGAGGATCTGCGCGATGCCGACGTGATGACCGGGCTTGCCCATTGGCTGGGGCGGACCGATGTGGCGCGTCTGGAACCGGCCCGCGACCAGGTCCCGCAGAACCCGCGCGAACTGGCCGAAAAGGTGAAGAACTTCGATCAGATGCAGCAGGACCTGCAGCAGGTCGATCCCTTCATCTTGCGCCGCATCCCGAACTTCGAACCGCGCCGTGGGCCTTCGGTCCCCAGCTTCACCGCCGTCGAGGCGGGGCAGGGGCTGCTTTATATGCCGGTGCGCTGCGGTCCGGGCCCGCAAGTGCGCGACTGGATGGGTAAGCTGGGCGATCTGGGGCATGATTTCACCCAATCCAGCCTGCGGCAATGGAAACGCAGGCACCCCGGCCATCGCAGCTTCACCGTGCTGCGCCACCCGTTGCATCGGGCGTGGCATGCCTTCCAGCAGGTGCTGACCGACGGGCCGGTCGAATTGCGCCGGCTGCTGCGCGAGGTCCAGCGCGTGCCGCTGCCCGATGACGGCGATCTGCCCGGTCTATCACAGGATCAGCAGCTGGACCTGTTCAAGCCCTTCCTGAACTTCCTGCGCCGCAATCTGAACGGCCAGACCACGCTGCCGACCTATGCCGCATGGGCCAGCCAGTCCGAGGTGATCTCGGGCTTTGCGCGTTTCGCCACGCCCGACATGCTGATCCGCGAAGATCGGCTGGGGCAGGACATGGAGCTGCTGGCGGGGGCGGCGGGGATCGGCAATGCCAAGCTGCGTCACCTGCAGATCGATGCCATGCCGGAATTTCTGCTGCGCAAGCCGCTGATCGAGGGGGCGAGGGCGGCCTATCTGCGCGACTATATCGCCTTCGGGTTCGAGGACCCGGCGTAACGGAAAAAGGGCCGCATCGGGATGATGCGGCCCCCCTTCGGGATCAGGCTTTCAGCAGGGCTGCCAGCTCGGCCTGCTTTTCGCGGACCAGGGCGGCATCGCCGTCGGCCTCGACGTTCAGACGCACCACCGGTTCGGTGTTCGACTTGCGCAGGTTGAAGCGCCACTTGCCGAAGTTCAGCGACACGCCGTCCAGATCGTCACGGCTGTCGGCCTTGGGCTCATAGGTCTCGATCAGGCGGGCGATGGCCGCATCGGGATCCTCGATGTAATAGTTCGTCTCGCCCGAGGAGGGATAGAGGCTCATCCGCTCTTCCAGCAGTTCGGCCAGCGTCTTGCCCTTGCGCGACAGCAGTTCGATCATCAGCAACCACGGGATCATGCCGCTGTCGCAGTAATAGAAGTCGCGGAAATAGTGGTGGGCCGACATCTCGCCGCCATAGATGGCGCTGACGTCGCGCATCTTGCGCTTGATGAAGGCGTGGCCTGTCTTGCTGACCACGGCCTCGCCGCCGGCTTCCCCGATCATGGCGCGGGTGTTCATGATGACGCGGGGGTCATGCACGATCTTCTCGCCCGGCGATTTTTCCAGAAAGGCCGCGCCCAGAAGGCCGACGATATATTCGCCGGGGATGAAGCGGCCGTTCTCGTCGAAGAAGAAGCAGCGGTCGAAATCGCCATCCCATGCGACGCCCAGATCGGCCTTTTCGGCGATCATGCGTTCAACCGTGGGGGGCTGGTTTTCGTCCAGCAGCGGGTTCGGGATGCCGTTCGGGAAGCTGCTGTCCACGTCGTGATGCATGCGCACGAAGGTCAGCGGTGCACCGCGGCGTTCCAGTTCGGCGGCGATGGCATCAAACGTCGGGCCTGCGGTGCCATTGCCCGCATTGACCAGGATCTTCATCGGGCGCAGCGCGTCGATATCCACGAAATCGGCCATGCGGCTGGCGTATTCGGCGCGGGCATCGCTGAAATCGGTGACGCTGCCCTTGGTGGCGGGGGCGAAATCGCCGTTTGTCGCCAGCTCGACGATGGGCGGCAGTTCCGTCGCGGGGTCCAGCGGCGCCGAGCCGCGGCCCACGATCTTCATGCCGTTGTAGTTGATCGGGTTGTGCGAGGCCGTGACCTCGATCCCGCCATCGGTATCCTGGTTGCCGGTGTGGAAATACACCTCCTCGGTGCCGGCCAGACCCAGGTCCAGCACGTCGGCGCCGCCATCGGTCAGCCCCTCGATCAGGGCCTTCGCCAGTTCGGGCGAGGATTCGCGGCTGTCGCGCCCCACGACCACGCGCTTGGCATCGCGGGCCTGCGCAAAGGCGCGACCGATGCGATAGGCGACATCGGGGTCCAGGTTCTTGCCCAGTTCGCCACGCACGTCATAGGCCTTGAAGCAGGTGATCTCGCGCCTGCCTAGCTGATCTTTTCCGGTCATTCCGGGTCCTCCGATGCTATCCTTGCCATCAGCGCTAACAGGTTCAGGCTTAAATTCAAGTCGCCGAGGTGGCGAGGGAATGAAATGCCCACCTGCAACCTTGGAAGCAGGTGACGACGCATCGACACAGGGTTAAGTTCCCTGAAAACAGCCAAGAGGACATTCATGGACGCCGTGACCCTGATCCAGACCTATTACGATGCCTTCAACGCCGGTCAGACCGACCGCATGCTGGACCTGCTGCATGATGACGTCGAACATCATGTCAACGAGGGGCAGATCCGCAAGGGGCGCGACCTGTTCGCCGCCTTCAACGCCCATATGACCGAATGTTACCAAGAGAACCTGACCGACATGGTGATCATGGCCAATGGCGACCGGGCGGCGGCCGAATTCGTGGTGAACGGCACCTATCTGAAAACGGATGAGGGGCTGCCGCCGGCCAACGGCCAGACGTACCGCCTGCCCGCGGGGGCCTTCTTCACCATCCGGGACGGCAAGATCGCCCGCGTCACAACCTATTACAACCTTGCCGATTGGATGCGGCAGGTCGGCCAATGAGCGTGACCACCCGCGTCCTGACCGGACAGGCGCTGGCCGATGCGCTGGACGATGTTGCACGGCTGCGGATGGCCGTCTTCCGCGACTGGCCCTATGTCTATGACGGGGATGCGGATTACGAACGCGAATACCTGCAGGCCTATCTGTCGCCCGGTGCCGTGGTCGTCGCGGCACTGGACGACGACCGGATCGTGGGGGCTGCCACGGGCGCGCCGATGGCCGATCACGCCGCCGATTTCGCCGCTGCCTTTCAGGACCGCCCCGAGGATCTGTCCGACATCTTCTATTGCGCGGAATCGGCACTGCTGCCCGAGTATCGCGGGCAGGGCATCGGGCATGCCTTCTTCGATGCGCGCGAGGATCACGCCCGCAGCCTAGGCCATCGCTACAGTGCCTTCTGCAGCGTGATCCGCCCCGATGATCACCCCGCCCGTCCCGCGGATTACCGCCCGCTGGACCCCTTTTGGCGCAAGCGCGGTTACGAACCGCTGCCCGGCGTCGTCGCGCGGTTCGCATGGAAGGATTTGGGCCAGCCTGAGGAAACCGACAAGCCGCTGCAATTCTGGATGAAAGCCCTGTGAGGATCGCCACCGCCGCCTATCCCATCAACTGGTTCGACAGCTTCGACGATTACCGCGCCAAGATCAGCCGCTGGGTGGCCGATGCCCTAGGCGCCGATCTGCTGGTCTTTCCCGAATATGCCGCGATGGAGCTGGCCTCCCTGGGCGGGCGCGACGTGGCGGGCGATCTGGAAGCAAGTTTGCATGAGGTCGCCCGCCATGCCGATGCCATGCGCGATCTGCATGCGGCGCTGGCGGCGGCGCATGGCTGTCATATCCTTGGTGGGTCGGGCCCGGTCTTCGATGGGCCGCGTCCGGTGAACCGTGCCGTGCTTTATGGCCCGCAGGGCGTCATCGGCCATCAGGACAAGCAGATCATGACCCGCTTCGAGCGTGAGGATTGGGACGTGACCGGCGCGCCCGGGCTGCGGGTCTTCGACACGGCGCTGGGCCGCATCGGCATCCTCATCTGCTATGACAGCGAATTCCCCCTGCTGGGCCGGGTGCTGGCCGAGGCGGGGGCCGAACTGCTGCTGGTGCCCAGTTGCACCGATACCGTAGCCGGTTTCCACCGCGTGCGCATCGGCGCGATGGCGCGGGCGCTGGAAAGCCAATGCGTCGTGGTGCAGGCTCCGACCGTGGGCGATTGCGACTGGATGCCCGCGCTGGACGAAAACCGCGGGCGGGCGGCCATTTATGGCCCGCCGGATGGCTTCTGGCCCGAAACCGGCATCATTGCCGAAGGGGCGATGGACCAGCCGGGCTGGGTCGTGGCCGACGTCGATCTGTCCCGCGTTCGTCAAAGCCGCGCCGATGGGGCCGTCCTGCCTTTCGCGCATTGGCCCGAACAGGCCCGCAGCCGCCTGCTGATCGATTAGTGCCGGGATTTACACGAAATTAACCCGATTGCGCTTTAATCGTGACATGAATGCCCCATATCCTGCGGTCATGCTTTATGTCACCGATACCATCGCCATCGAGGAATGGGAACTTTCCGAACAGTTCACCCGGTCGCAAGGTCCGGGAGGGCAGAACGTGAACAAGGTCGAAACCGCCGTCGAATTGCGATTCGAGGCGGCAAGATCGCCCAATCTCTCGGACACCGTGAAGCGCCGGTTGCAAAGGCTGGCGGGTCGTCGCTGGACGTCCGAAGGGGCGCTGCTGATTCTGGCGCAGGAAACCCGCAGCCAGTCCCGCAACCGCGAATTGGCCCGGGAACGGCTGGCCGAACTGATCCGCAAGGCCCTGACCGCCCCCAAGCGCCGCATCGCGACCCGGCCCACCTTGGGCAGCCAGCGTCGTCGCCTGAAGGCCAAGACCGTGCGGTCGGGCGTCAAGGCGATGCGCGGCAAGGTGGACGACACGGAATGAGCCGGTTTTCCCGCGTCATCAACATGCTGCTGGGGCGCAGACCCGTCGCCATGCAGGTCGGCGCGATCTGCTGCGACCCTGACGCGCAGAAGGTGCTGCTGGTGACCAGCCGCGACACGGGGCGTTGGGTCATACCCAAGGGTTGGCCGATGGCGGGACGCAGCCTCTCCGAGGCCGCAGCCCAGGAAGCGTGGGAGGAAGCGGGCGTTCGCGGTGACATCAAAACGCGCGAATACGGGCGCTTCGGCTATGACAAGGGGCAGGACAGCGGCTTTGCCGTTCCGGTCGAGGTTCGGGTGTTTCTGCTGTCGGTCACGACCCTTCACGATGACTTCCCTGAAGCCGAAGAACGCAAGCGGCGCTGGTTTTCGCCTGCCGAGGCTGCCCGAATGGTGATTGAGCCGGAACTGAAAGCCTTGCTGAACAGTTTGAAACACCATGATTTCCAGCTTTGACCCCCGCCCCGACTTGCGTTTCTCTGCATGAGCGAACGCCCAGGTTTCAAGACGCTCGACAAGGATCTTGGTCGCATCACCCATGCCGAGGTCGCGCAGATGCATGCCTTCCGCCCCGTCTGGCGGCTTGGGCTGTCGATGCTGGCCCTTGTGGGGGTATTGCTGATCTTTCTGGCCTTGTCGGGGGCCGCGCCGGGGGTCTTGGCCACGGGGGCCGGACTGATCGTGGCGGCTTGGCTGGGCGTGGCCATCGGGTCGAACGATGTCGCCAACTCGCTTGGGCCTGCGGTCGGGGCAGGGGCGATCCGCCTGCTGCCGGGACTTCTGCTGGTGGCCGGGGCGGGACTTCTGGGCGCCTTTCTGGCCGGAGGTGCGGTCTCGGACCGGCTGGCGGGGGGGATCATCGATCTGGCCCCCGTCAGTCAGGGCATTCGCGGTCCCATGGTGATGGTGGCGGCCCTGATCGGGGCGGCATCCTGGATCACGGTGGCGACGGGGATCGGCCTGCCGGTCAGCACCTCGCATTCCATCGTCGGCGGGATCGCCGGTGCGGGTGCGGTGGCCTTGGGTGTTACGGCGGTCCATTGGACGACGGTGCTGATGATCGCCTCGGTCTGGATGGCAACGCCGCTGGTGGCGGGCGGTCTGGCCGGGCTGCTGCTGGCCTTCCTGCGTGCCAAGGTGGTCGATGTGCCCGACCGAGGAGAAGCTGCCCTGCGCTGGTTGCCGGGCATGGTCGCCACCATGTGCGCAGCCTTTGCCGTCTATATCTGCGTGCTGACCTTCGACGGATCGCGGCTGATCCTGATGCAGCCGGCGGCGGCGGCCCTTGCAGGTGCGGCAGGTTACGGCGTCACGCATCGCGGCGTTCTGCGTGAACTGCAGGACCATCCCAAGAAGCCCAGCACCAAGCGCCTGCTGCGTCCCGCGTTGCTGATCGCGGTGGTCATCATGGGCTTCGCGCATGGCGCCAACGATGTCGGCAACATCGCGGGCCCCTTGTCGGTGATCCTCAAGGGGCAGGTTCCCGATTGGCAGATCGGGCTTGTGCCCTCGGTCATCCTGATCGGGGCGGGGCTGGCCATCGCGGCGGGCACGCTGCTGTTCGGGCGGCGGCTGGTCAACATGGTCGGCAGCGGCATCACCAAGCTGAACGCGGGGCGGGCTTTCTGCGTGTCGCTGGCGACGGCGGTGACGGTTCTCGGGGCCTCGGGGTTCGGGCTGCCGGTCTCGACCACCCATGTGGCTGTGGGTGGCATCTTCGGCGTGGGTTTCGCGCGCGAATATCTGGACCGCCGTCGCGGCGCCCGCCACGACGCCATGCCGGTCGAGGAGACACGCCGTCGCATGCTGGTTCGCCGCAGCCACGTCGTGACGATCACGGCCGCATGGCTGATCACCCTGCCGATCACCGCATGCCTTGGTGCGCTGGCCTGCGCCCTGGTCCTGCGCGCGACGGGGGTCTAGACGGTGACGGCCTGGGTTTCCTGCGTGCCGACGCCGAAGACCCGCTTGTAGCGTTCGATCTCGGATGCGGGGCCGGTGGCCTTGGCGGGGTTGTCCGACAGCTTGACCGTCGGCCTGCCGTTGGCCGCAACCGCCTTGCAGACCAGGCTGAAGGGCGCCAGCCCGTCGCCCGGCACCAGCCCGCGGAAATCGTTGGTCAGCAGCGTGCCCCAACCGAAGCTGACCTTGACCCGCCCGTGGAACTGCTTGTGCAAGGCCACAATACGGTCCTGATCCAGCCCGTCGGAAAAGATGATCAGCTTCTGGCGCGGATCCTCGCCCCGGTCCTTCCACCACTGGATGGCAGTTTCCGCGCCCGTGGCGGGATCGCCGCTGTCGATCCGGATGCCGGTCCATCCGGCCAGCCAGTCGGGCGCATCGTTCAGGAAGCCCGCGCTGCCATAGGTGTCGGGCAGGATCATGCGCAGGTTGCCCTCGTGTTCCTCGTGCCAGTCGGCCAGCACGTCATAGGGGGCCTGCTTCAGCGCCGCATCGGTTTCGGCCAGCGCGGCATAGACCATGGGCAGTTCATGGGCGTTGGTGCCGATTGCCTCGATGTCGCGATGCATGGCGATCAGGCAGTTCGAGGTGCCGATGAAGCGGTCGCCCAAGCCCTCGATCATGGCCTGCACGGCCCAATCCTGCCACAGGAAGCTGTGGCGGCGCCGCGTGCCGAAATCGGCGATGCGCAGGTCGTCCAGCTTGCGCAATGTCTCGATCTTTTCCCACAGGCGCGTCATGGCGCGAGCGTAAAGGACCTGCAGCTCGAACCTTCCCATGTCCTTCAGGACGGCGCGGGACCGCAGCTCCATCAGGATCGACAGGGCGGGAATTTCCCACAGCATCACCTCGGGCCATTTGCCCTCGAAGGTCAGCTCGTATTGGCCGTCGCGTTTCTGCAGGTGATAGGCGGGCAGGCGCAGCCCTTCCAGGAACTCCATGAAGTCGGGGCGGAACATCTGGCGCTTGCCATAGAAGGTGTTGCCCCGCAGCCATGTGCTCTCGCCGCGCGTCAGCGACAGGTCGCGCACATGGTCCAGCTGTTCGCGCAGCTCGCCCTCGTCGATGATATCGGCCATGCGGACCGATTTGCTGCGGTTGATCAGGCTGAAGGTGACATTGGTTTCCGGGTGGTTGCGGAACACCGACTGGCACATCAGCAGCTTGTAGAAGTCGGTGTCGATCATGGACCGCACGATGGGGTCGATCTTCCACTTATGGTTATAGACGCGCGTGGCGATATCGACCATGACCGCTTTCCTTATGGCATTTCGTCTTTGGTGCCTGTTCCGCCCCGCGGGCGCAAGCCCGGGTCAGGCCAGCGTCACGCCCGCCTGGCGCATGGCCTGGCGGGCGGCGTCAAGGCTGCCGTCCATGTCGATGGCGCGGCAGGCATCCTCGATCACCCGCGTTTCGAAGCCCAGGCTGGCGGCGTCGATCGCGCTCCAGGCGACGCAGAAGTCGTGGGCAAGGCCCACCAGCGACAGTTGCGTGATGCCGCGTTCGCGCAGATAGCCCGCCAGCCCGGTCTGGGTCTTGCGGTCGTTTTCGTGAAAGGCGGAATAGCTGTCGATTCCGGCGCGGAACCCCTTGCGCAGCACCATGTCGGCCCGCTTGACGTTCAGGTCGCGGTGAAAGGCGGCGCCCGGCGTGCCGATGACGCAATGGCGCGGCCACAGGACCTGCGGACCATAGGGCATCTGTGTCACGCTGAAGGGTTCGGCGCCCTCGTGGTTGTCGGCAAAGCTGGCGTGATCGGCGGGGTGCCAGTCCTGCGTCAGGATGACGGTCGGAAAATCCTCGATCAGCCTGTTGATCGGCCCGACGATCTGATCGCCATGAGGCACGGCCAGATTGCCGCCGGGGCAGAAGTCGTTCTGCATGTCGATCACGATCAGCGCCTGAGTCATGGATGACCTGTCAAATTGCCTTGGGTGCGCAGTAAGCCGAAGCCATGCCGCCAGCGTCAACCCCCGATGCATCGCGAACCCTTGCCCCGACCCGCGCCGCTGTCTAAATCACGCCCATGCTGATCGTTGCCGCCCTCTATCATTTCGCCAAGCTGCCCGACCCCGCCCTTCGGCAGGAACCGCTGCTGGATCTGTGCCGCGCGCAGGGGCTGTGCGGCACGCTGCTGCTGGCGCGCGAAGGCATCAACGGCACCATCGCAGGCCCGCGCGAGGGGATCGATGCGGTGCTGGCGCATATCCGCGGCTGGCCGGGCTTCGGCGGGCTGGAATGCAAGGAAAGCACGGCCGCGACCCCGCCCTTCGCCCGCATGAAGGTGCGCCTCAAGTCCGAGATCGTGACCATGGGCCAGCCGGACGTGGATCCGACGGCGGCTGTCGGCAGCTATGTCGACGCGCGGGACTGGAACGAGCTGATCAGCGCCCCCGATGTGGCGGTCATCGATACCCGCAACGAATACGAGGTGCAGATCGGCACCTTCCAAGGCGCGGTCGATCCGGGCACCGCCAGCTTCCGCGATTTTCCGGCCTGGTGGGAGGAGAACGCCCATCGCTTCCACAACAAGCGGATCGCGATGTTCTGCACCGGCGGCATCCGCTGCGAGAAATCGACAAACTACCTGATGTCGCAGGGCGTCAAGGACGTCTTTCACCTGAAGGGCGGCATCCTGAAATATCTGGAAGAGGTCCCGCAGGACGACAGCCTGTGGCAAGGCGAATGCTTCGTCTTCGATCAGCGCGTCAGCTTGGGGCACGGGTTGCAGCAGGGGCAGCACCTGCTGTGCCACGCCTGCCGCCGCCCCCTGTCCCCCGAGGACCGCCAGCGCCCCGAATACGAGGAAGGCGCCTGCTGCCATCGCTGCGTCGACGAATATACCGAGGCCGATCGCGAGCGCTTTCGCGAACGCCAGCGTCAGTTCGACCGGAACGGCTGAGGGGCGCCCTCAGCCTGCCGCGCCGACGCCCCCCGCGGCGATGGCCGCCATGTTCAGGATGTCGCTGACGGTCGAGTTCGTCGAACAGATCTGGATGGGCTTCGGGACGCCCGTCAGGATCGGGCCGATGACCGTCGCCCCCGCCATTTCCTGCAGCAGCTTGACCGAGATCGACGCCGAATGTCGCGCGGGCACCACCAGCACGTTGGCGGGCGCGGTCAGGCGGCTGAACGGATAACGGGCGGCGGCCTCGGGGTTCAGGGCCACGTCCACGGTCATCTCGCCCTCGTATTCGAAATCGACGCCGCGGGCATCCAGCACGCGGGCCGCATCGGCCATCTTGATCGCGCGTTCGCTGACCGGATAGCCGAAGTTCGAAAACGACAGGAAGGCCACGCGCGGGTCCAGCCCCAAGCCTCGCGCCACGGATGCTCCACGGCTGGCGATATCGGCCAGATCCTCGGCCTCGGGCCATTCATGGACCAGCGTGTCCCCGATCAGCACGATGCGGCCCCGATGCAGCACGGCGGTGATCCCCACGGCCCCATCCTGCGGGCGCACGTCGAAGACATGGCCGATCTGCGCCAGCACCGGCGCGTTCTTGCGGGTCGCGCCCGTCACCAGCCCGTCGCCATGGCCATGCGCCAGCATCAGGGCGGCAAAAATGTGGCGGTCGCGGTTGGCCAGCTTGTAGGCGTCCTCGCGGTCGACGCCCTTCCGTTGCAGGCGCTGGTAGAGGAAATCGTGATAGCTCTCCAGGTGGCGGGTGTTGCCGGCGTTCACCACGGTGATCTCGCGGAAGGCGTCGCCCATGCCGAGGGTCTCCAGTTCGGATTTGACCTCGGCTTCGCGGCCGACGACGAGCGACTGGCCCATGCCGCCGCGCTGCCATGCGACGGCAGCGCGCAGCACGCGGGGATCGTCGCCCTCGGCAAAGATCATCCGGGCCTGCTTGGACCGGGCGCGGGCATGGATGCCCTGCAGGATCGAGGCGGTCGGGTCCATCCGGTTCTTCAGCGTCTGGACATAGCCCTCCATGTCGATAATCGGACGGCGGGCGACACCGGTGTCCATACCTGCGCGGGCGACGGCGGGCGGGATGACATGGATCAGGCGCGGATCGAAGGGTGTCGGGATAATGTAGTCGCGCCCGAACTGCAGCTTGCGGCCATAGGCGACGGCGACCTCGTCGGGGACATCCTCGCGTGCCAGTTCGGCCAGGGCGCGGGCGCAGGCGATCTTCATCTCGTCGTTGATGGCGCGGGCGTGGATGTCCAGCGCACCACGGAACAGATAGGGGAAGCCCAGGACGTTGTTCACCTGGTTCGGATAATCGCTGCGCCCGGTGGCCACGATGGCATCGGGGCGGACGGCATGGGCGTCTTCGGGGGTGATCTCGGGGTCGGGGTTGGCCATGGCGAAGATCACCGGATTGTCGGCCATCGCGGCGACCATGTCCTGCGTCACGGCCCCCTTGGCGCTGACGCCCAGGAAGACGTCGGCGCCCTTCATCGCCTCCTCCAGCGTGCGGGCGTCGGTGACGACCGCATGGGCCGATTTCCACTGGTTCATGCCCTCGGTCCGGCCCTGCCAGATCACGCCCTTGGTGTCGCACATGATGCAGTTGTCATGCCGCGCACCCATGGATTTCAGCAGCTCAAGGCAGGCGATGCCCGCAGCCCCCGCGCCGTTCAGGACGATGCGCACATCCTCGATCTTCTTTCCCGACAGTTCCAGCGCGTTGATCAGACCGGCGGCGCAGATGACGGCGGTGCCATGCTGGTCGTCGTGAAAGACCGGAATGTCCATCAGTTCCTTCAGGCGCTGCTCGATGATGAAGCATTCGGGCGCCTTGATGTCTTCAAGGTTGATGCCACCGAAGGTCGGCCCCATCAGCTTGACGGCATTGATGAATTCGTCGGCGTCTTCGGTGTCCAGCTCCAGGTCGATGGCGTTGACGTCGGCGAAGCGCTTGAACAGGACCGCCTTGCCCTCCATCACCGGCTTCGAGGCCAGCGCCCCCAGATTGCCCATCCCCAGGATCGCCGTTCCGTTCGAGATGACGGCGACCATATTGCCCTTTGTGGTGTAATCGTAGGCCGTCTCGGGGCGGTCGGCGATGGCCTGCACCGGCACTGCGACGCCGGGCGAATAGGCCAGCGACAGGTCGCGCTGCGTGGTCATGGGGGTCGATGCGACGATGTCGTATTTCCCCGGCCGCGGTTCCAAGTGATAGGCCAGCGCCTCTTCGGGGGTGATCCGGGTGCTGCGCGTGGTCTTCTCGGTCATGGTGGTCCCCCAAAGCATCTGTCCGACATGCTTAACGCGCGGTTCCGGGGGCATCAACGCGCAACCCCAAGGGGGTTGCGCTAACAGCGGATCAGATCGTGACCTTGCCGAAACTGTCGCGCAGGGCGTTGGACCAGGCGGCGCTCATCTGCATGAAATCGGCGTCGCCATCCTCGATCCGGCGGCGCAGGGTGATGCCGCAATGGTCGCGCGCGATGACCGCCAGATCCAGCGGCATGCCCACCGACAGGTTGGACCGCAGCGTCGAATCCATCGACAGCAGCACGGCCTTCTGGGCGTCCTGCAGGTCGGTCTGCGGCGTGACCACGCGGTCCAGGATCGGCTTGCCGTATTTGTGTTCACCGATCTGCAGGAAGGGGGTGTCCTCGGTCGCCTCGATGAAGTTGCCCTCGGGATAGATCAGGAACATGCGCATGTCGCCGCCCTGCCGCTGGCCTGCGACGATCATGCTGGCGGATGCCTGCTGCTTCAGATCACGGCACTGCTCGGCGATCTCGCGGCGGGTGCGCGACAGGGTGTCACCGATGATCGTGGCAACGCGCAGCATCGTCGGCGCCTTCAGGATCGAGGTGGTCTCATCGGCCAGCTCATCCTCGATCGCCTCTTCCAGGCGGGCGATGGTGGTCTGGGTGACCGACAGCGATCCGGCCGTCATGATGGTGATGATGCGTTCGCCCGGGTTCTCGAAGAAGAACATCTTGCGATAGCAGGATATGTTGTCCAGCCCCGCATTGGTGCGGGTGTCCGACAAGAGCACCAGCCCGGCATCCAGTTTCAGTCCGACGCAATAGGTCATCGGCAGTCGTTTCCCTTCGTATTCCAGCGCGCAGACTAGGGTTCTGCCGCAGGCAGGGCAATCTGTTCTGTCGGACAGGCGCGACGTCGCCTTTCGCAAGACAGTTCTTGGCAACAGGCTTTCACATCGTGCAACTTCGGGACATCACGATATTCGGAGCCTTCGACATGCCCAATCCCCTTGCCCTGACCCGCCGCGGCTTTCTGACCTCGGGGGTGGCCGGTCTGACGCTGGTGGCGCTGCATCCCTTCTCGGCCCGCGCCGAGGCGGGGCAGGCGCATCTGCGCATCATGGAGACGACGGACCTGCATGTGCATGTCTGGCCCTATGATTACTATGCCGACAAGCCGGTCGATACGGCAGGTCTGGCCCGGACGGCGGCGCTGGTTCAGGACATCCGGTCGCAGGCCACGAACTCGATCCTCTTCGACAACGGCGATTTCCTGCAGGGCAACCCGATGGGCGATTACCTCGCCTATGAGCGCGGCATGGCCGAGGGGCAGATGCACCCGATCGTGACGGCCCTGAACGAGGTTGGCGTCGCGGCAGGCACCCTGGGGAACCATGAATTCAACTATGGCCTCGATTTCCTGAAGAACACGCTGGCGGGGGCGGGCTATCCGGTGGTCTGCGCCAATGTGGTGACGGAACGCGGGGCCACGCCCGACCTGGATCAGACGCTGGTGCCGCCCTATGCGATCATCGACCATCAGCTGACCGACGGGGCGGGCGAACAGCATCCACTCCGCATCGGCGTCATCGGCTTTGTCCCGCCGCAGATCATGCAATGGGACCGTGCGCATCTGGAGGGCAAGGTCACCACCCGCGACATCGTCGAGGCCGCCGAGGCCTGGGTGCCCAAGCTGCTGGAACAGGGGGCCGAGCTGGTCGTGGCCCTGTCCCATTCCGGCATCGGCGATGCGCAGGCGGTTCAGGGGATGGAGAACGCCTCGGTCCCGCTGGCGGGCGTTCAGGGGATCGACGTGGTCCTGACCGGCCACCAGCACCTGGTCTTCCCCGGCCCCGATTTCGACGGTGTCGAGGGCGTGGATGTGGCGGCGGGCACCATCAACGGCAAGCCGGCGGTCATGGGCGGCTTCTGGGGCTCGCACATGGGTCTGGTCGATCTGCTGATGGAACGTCAGGGCGACCGTTGGGTCATCGCCAGCCATCAGTCCGAGGCGCGCCCCATCTATGAACGCGACGAGGATCGCAATGTCACGCCGCTGGTCGAAAGCGTCGCCGCCGTCGAGGATGCGACCAAGGCCGAGCATCAGGAAACGCTGGATTACATCCGCCGTCCGGTGGGACAGACCAGCGCACCGCTCTACAGCTATTTCGCGATGGTGGCGGATGATCCCTCGGTGCAGATCGTGTCGAACGCACAGTCGTGGTATATCCAGCAAATGATGGCGGGGACCGAACACGAGGGGCTGCCGATCCTCTCGGCGGCGGCGCCCTTCAAGGCGGGCGGACGCGGGGGGCCGGATTACTATACCGACGTTCCGGCGGGCGATATCGCCATCAAGAATGTGGCCGATCTGTATCTGTATCCCAACACCATCCGCGCGGTCCGCATCACCGGCCAGCAGGTCAAGGACTGGCTGGAGCGCAGCGCCGGGGCCTTCAACCGGATCACGCCGGGACAGGCGGATCAGCAGCTGATCAACCCGGATTTCCCCAGCTACAACTTCGACGTGATCGACGGGGTCAGCTATCGAATCGACCTGTCCCAGCCCGCGCGTTTCGACAGCGAAGGGGCCGTGGCCGACGCAGGCGCGAACCGGATCGTCAATCTGATGTGGCAGGGCAAGCCGCTGGACAAGGCAGCCGAATTCATCGTGGCGACGAACAACTATCGTGCCTCGGGCGGGGGATCATTCCCGGGTGCGGATGGCTCGACCGTCGTCTTCGAGGGACCTGACACCAACCGCGACATCATCGTGCGTTATATCGTCGAACAGGGGACCATCGACCCGCAGGCGGATGGCAACTGGTCGTTCGCGCCCTTGGACGGGGCAACGGTGCTGTTCCAGACCGGACCGGGGGCGGCGGATTACGTTACTGATATCACCACGCTGGACATCGCCGCTGCGGGCGAGGGGGAGGAGGGCTTCGCCCTCTATCGCATCACCTTGTGACCGCGTGAGATCCGGGGGCGCAATGCCCCCGGACAGGTCACTGTGCCAGTTCCTCGACCCGGACGGCGACGGCCAGTTCCTCGGCGCCGCTGCCCATGGCCACGCCGCGGATGGGGGCGGCGTCGGATGCATCCAGCCCGGACCCAAGCCGGACATAGCGTTCGTCGGGGCAGCATTTGTTGGCGGCGTCGAAGCCGACCCAGCCCAATCCCTGCACATGGATCTCGGCCCAGGCATGGGCGGCGTCATGGGCCTGCCCGTCGATGGTCGAATGCAGATACCCCGAAACATAGCGCGCCGGCAGGTTGCGGATACGCGCCAGCGTCAGCAGCGCATGGGTATGGTCCTGACAGACGCCTTCGCCCAGTGCCAGCGCCTCGGCGGCGGTGGTGGCATGGCCGGTCACGCCCGGCTTGAAGGCGATCTTGTCGGTAACCGTCGATGACAGGCGATGCGCCAGATCGAGGCTGTCGTCGGTGCTGCCCTGCACCGATGCCGCCAGATCGCGCAGGGCGTCGTCGGGCCTGGTAGCAGTGGTGTCGCGCAGGTAGGCCATCGGGTGGATCATCTCGCGGTGGCCGCGCAGGACGCCGGCCAGATCGCGGGTGTCGATGCGACCCTCGATGCTGATGGTCACCTGATCGACGGGGCCGCGCACGGTCCAGCCCTCGATCCAGTCGCCCGCCCCGTCGCGAAAGCCCGGCCCGCGAATGCCGTCCGTCACGTCGATCTGCCATTCGTGGATCTTCTGCCCCTCGAAGATCGAGGGCGTCAGGCGCAGGCTTTGCACCAGGTTCCGGATCGGGCGGCCATAGCGATAGGTCGTCTCATGCGAAATGCGCAGTTTCATGGCCTTACGCGCCCCCCAACAGGTAATCCTGGTGCACCAGGTTCGAGATGGTCCCCAGTTCGCGGATGAACCAGCTGAGGAATTCGTGCAGACCTTCGTCGAAGATCATGTCGATGTCGCGGCCCTGCAGCTGTTCCAGAACCTCGCGTGCCTTGTCGCGGGCATTGCTGTCGACCGCGTCGCCATAGCGCCGGGCCAGCCCCTCCAGGTGCCAGACGACCTCATAGAGCGAGGTGATCAGCGACCGCGGGCTTTCGCCGTTCAGGATCAGGAAATCGGCCACCTGACCCGCGGTGATGTCGCCGCCATAGGCCCAGTGATAGGCGCGATGAGCGGAAAGCGACCGCAGGATCACCTGCCATTGATAGGTGTCCAGCCCCGAGCCGACGAATTCAATCCGTGGCAGCAGGACGAAATACTTGACGTCCAGCAGGCGGGCGGTGGCATCGGCCCGTTCCAGCCCATAGCCCAGGTTCATGAAATGCCAGCCGTCGTTGCGCAGCTGGGTCGCATTGATCGCGCCCCGCACGGTCGAGGTATGGCCCGTGGTGAAATCCGTCAGCGAGGCCGTGCCCAGCCTGCTGCGTGGGGTATTCTCGATCTTGCGCAATTCCTGATAGGTGACGTTCAGCGCGTCCCAGACCTGGCTGGTCAGGGCGGTGCGGACGATGCGGCCCGCCTCGCGCGCCTTCTCGATGCAATTGACGACGGACGACGGGTTGTCGCGGTCGAAGAAGATGAATTCCTCGATGTTTTCCTGACTGATCTCGCCGTATTTGGCGGTGAACATGTCCGAGGTGCCCGAGGCCTGCAGAAGCGATCGCCATTCGTTCTGATACCCCGCGTCGGTATTCGGCAGAAGCGTGATACGCTGACCCACGTCCAGCAGACGGGCGGCGGTTTCGGCGCGTTCCAGGTGGCGACCCATCCAGAACAGGTTGGCGGCGGTACGGCTGAGCATCGTGTTACGTCCCCTCATTCCGACAGCACCCAGGTGTCCTTGACGCCGCCACCCTGAGACGAGTTCACGACAAGGCTGCCGTCGCGCAGCGCCACGCGCGTCAAGCCGCCCGGCACCAGCTCGATCCGGTCGCCGCACAGGCAATAGGGGCGCAGGTCGACGTGACGGGGGGCGATGCCCTCATCGACGAAGGTCGGGCAGGTGGACAGCGCCAGCGTGGGCTGGGCGATATAGTTCGACGGATTGGCCTGGATCTTGGCGCGGAAGGTCTCGATCTCTTCCTTGGTGGATTTCGGGCCGACCAGCATGCCGTAGCCGCCCGAACCATGCACCTCCTTCACGACCAGGTCACCAAGGTTCTCCATGACGTATTTGTAGTCGTTGTCCTTCCACAGCGTCCAGGTCTGGACGTTGTTCAGGATGGGTTCCTCGCCCAGATAGAAGCGGACCATTTCCGGCACGAAGGTATAGATGGCCTTGTCGTCAGCCACGCCCGCGCCGGGGGCCGAACAGATCGACACCCCGCCCGCGCGATAGACGTTCATCAGGCCGGGGATGCCCAGCATGCTGTCGGGGCGGAAGCACAGCGGGTCCAGATATGGGTCGTCGATGCGGCGATAGATGACGTCGACGCGGCGCGGGCCGGTTGTCGTGCGCATGTAGACGAAGTCGCCATCGACGAACAGATCCTGCCCCTCGACCAGCTCGACGCCCATCAGGTTGGCAAGGAAGCTGTGTTCGTAATAGGCGCTGTTGTAATGGCCCGGCGTCAGGATCACGCAGGTGGGGCGGTCGTTGCACTTGGCGGGCGCCACCGATTCCAGCGTGCGGCGCAAGAGGTCGGGGTATTGGTCCACCGGCTCGATCCGGTTGGTGCGGAAAAGCTGCGGAAACATGCGCATCATGATTTCCCGGTTTTCCAGCATATAGCTGACCCCGGATGGCGTACGGCAGTTGTCTTCCAAGACGTAGAACTCGTCCTTGGCCGTGCGGACAAGGTCGATGCCGATGATGTGGGAATAGACGCCGCGCGGCGGGACGATCCCCACCACCGATTTCTCATAGGCGTCGTTCTGATAGACGAGGCGGGCGGGAATGCGGCCGGCGCGGACGATCTCGCCCCGGCCATAGACGTCGCGCAGGAAGGCGTTCAGGGCACGGGCGCGCTGCTTGATGCCGCGTTCCAGCTTGCGCCATTCGGCCTGTTCAAAGACGCGGGGCATCATGTCGAAGGGGATCAGGCGGTCGGGATCGCCGCCCTCGCCATAGACGGCGAAGGTGATGCCGATGCGTCGGAACAGCGCCTCGGCCTCGGCCTGCTTCATCTGGCGGAAGTCGTCGGGCATGGTCTCGACCCATTCGCGCAGGCGCGCATAGGGGTCGCGAACCTGATCGCCCTCGAACATTTCGTTGTAATAACTCATGATTCCCCCACTGCCTGACGCGTGTTCCTCTGGGTCGTGTGGGACCATCTGATCCCGAAGCTTCAGGCCAAGTCTATATTCGAACCGCGCCGAATGCCCGTTGGTTCCGCAATGACGGCCTTTCCCCGAGGTGGAAACGGGCAGAGCGACACCGCTCTGCCGCTTTTAAGTGCAGTCTAGACCAGCTCGACGGCGATCGCCGTTCCCTCGCCGCCGCCGATGCAGATGGCGGCCACGCCGCGTTTCAACCCGCGGGCCTGAAGGGCATGGATCAGGGTCACGATGATGCGTGCCCCAGAGGCGCCGATGGGATGCCCAAGCGCGCAGGCCCCGCCGTTCACGTTGACCTTGTCATGGGACAGCCCCATGCGTGCCATGAAGGCCATGGGCACGACGGCAAAGGCCTCGTTCACCTCCCACAGATCGACGTCGTCCTTGGTCCAACCGATCTTCGCCAGCAGCTTTTCGGCGGCGGGGACGGGGGCGGTGGGGAATTGACCCGGCGCATGGGCGTGGCTGGCGTGTCCCAGGATGCGGGCGATCGCGCCATCGGCCCGTGTGCCCAGCACCAGCGCCGCCGCTCCGTCCGAGATCGAGCTGCTGTTGGCGGCCGTCACCGTGCCGTCCTTGCGGAAGGCGGGCTTCAGATGCGGGATCTTGTCGGGGCGCGCGTTTCCGGGCTGTTCGTCGGTATCGACGATGGTGTCGCCGCCGCGTCCGGCAACGGTGACGGGCGCGATCTCGGCCCGGAAAGCGCCGCTGTCGATAGCGGCCGTGGCGCGGGTCAGGCTGGCCAGGGCGAAGTCGTCCTGCGCCTGACGCGTGAAGGCGAATTCGGATGCGCAATCTTCGGCGAAGGTGCCCATCAGGCGGCCCTTGTCATAGGCATCTTCCAGCCCGTCCAGGAACATGTGGTCGATGACCTGCCCGTGGCCAAGCCGTGCGCCGCCGCGCATCCTGGGCAGCAGGTAGGGGGCGTTCGTCATGCTCTCCATCCCGCCGGCCACGACCAGATCGGCGCTGCCGGCGCGGATGGCGTCGCAGGCCATCATCGCCGCCTGCATTCCCGATCCGCACATTTTGTTCAGCGTGGTCGCGGGTACCGATTCGGGCATCCCCGCGGCAAAGCCCGCCTGCCGTGCCGGGGCCTGTCCCAGACCCGCCGGCAGCACGCATCCCATGTAAAGCGCCTGCGGTGCATCCGGTGCGACCCCCGCCCGGCTCAGCGCGGCGGCAATGGCCGTGCCCCCCAGTTGCGGCGCCGTGACGCCCGCGAATGCCCCCTGCAACCCGCCCATCGGCGTGCGCGCGGCCCCCAGCACATAGACCTCTGTGTCGTTCATGATGTCCCTCCCTTGGTCCACGCTTACCGGATCGTAACCTTTTGCGTCTAGTCAGCTTGGGACAACCCAAGGAAGGCCGCCCCATGAAGTTCATCGTCGAAGACGCCGAAACCCATCTGCAGATCAAGGTGACCGAGGCTCGGATCGACGCGGCCATCGCCACGCCCTTCAAGGACAAGCTGCGCGAGATCGTGATGAAGAACCGCAAGCCCGTGCATCTGGACATGACGGCGGTGGATTTCATGGACAGCTCGGGCCTCGGCGCGATGATCGCCGTCCGCAAGAGCCTGCCTGCCAACCTGAAGATGGTGCTTTGCGCCATGACGCCGAATGTCGAACGCGTTTTCCGGCTGACCCGGATGGACAGCGTCTTCGATATCCGCCCCGAGGCCATTCATAAGGAGGCGCGCGAATGACGGCAGGCGAAACACGACAAGCCGTTTCGGTGGGCTTCACCGATGCCTGCAAGCAGCCGATGTTCCACAGGGTGCTGAACGCGCAGCCGCTGACCGTGCGGGACACGCTGACCGACATGCGCCGCCGCTTCGCCGCCGATGTCGGGGAAGACACCCTGGGGCGCCTGGAACTGGTCCTGGCCGAACTGATGAACAATGTCGCCGAACATGCACCCGCCGCAGGCAGGCGGAACGAAGCGCGTGTGCCGGTGATCCATCTGTGCGTGGTGCGCCACAAGTCGGGGCTGGCCTGCGCGCTGACCGACGACGGCGTCTCGCTGCCCGACGATTGCGTCCTGCCGCGCAGCCTGCCGCCCGCCATCCCCGAGGATCTGCCCGAGGGCGGCTTCGGCTGGTTCCTGATCCAGGACCTGACGCAGGCGCTCAGCTATTACCGGCGGGAAAGCCGCAACTACCTGGCCTTCAACATCCCCTTCGAAACCGAAGGCAAGGTCTGAGCGCGCTCAGTTGACGTGGGTCGCCAGCTGATAGCGGCCATCCTCGAATTCGCCGAACATCTCGTCGACCTCGGGGTGGTCCAGGGGTTCGCCCGAGGCGTCGGGTTCCAGGTTCCCCTCGGAGACATAGGCGACGTAATAGGTCGCCTCGGTTTCCGCGAAGAGATGATAGAACGGCTGGTCCTTCTCGGGACGCGCATCCTCGGGGATGGATTCGTACCATTCGTCGGTATTGGCGAATTCCGGATCGACATCGAAGATCACTCCGCGGAAGGGGCGATTGCGATGCTTGACCACCTGGCCCAGGCTGTATTTCGCGCAGCGGCTTGCAACGGGCATCGTCGGGGCATCCATCGTCAGTATCCGATATCCTTGGAAGACAGCGCGCCTTCTAGCTGGCCGCGCCGATTCTGTCCACCAGATGACGGTTGCAAGACATTCCCGCGGTCACGGGGCTTTGTCGCCTTCCATCAGCGGCACCGTCGCCAGCGACATCTTGGCCGAGCCTTCCGACAGTTCGGCGCTGTGCGCCAGATAGATCAGCACCCGGTTTTCCGCATCATAGATCCGGCGCACCCGCAACGATTTGAAGATCAGCGAGCGCCCTTCGCTGAAGACCTTTTCGCCATCATCGCCCGTGTCGATCTGCGACAGGTCGATGGGGCCGGTGCGCGTGCACTGGATGGCACTGTTCGAGGGATCCTCGAACCAGTTCCCCTGGCTGAGGCGGTCAAGAACCGAGCGGCTGAAATAGGCCAGATGGCAGGTCACGCCCGACACCTTGGGATCGTGGATCGCCTCGACGATGACGTCGTTGCCGACCCAATCGACGCCCACGCGGGCGACCTCCTCGGCCATGGCGGCCAGGGGAAGGGCGGCCAGGGCCATCGCGGCTGTCATCTTGCGTATCATCTATTCCACCTGCATGGGCACACGGCCCGTTTCTGTCAGCACATGCACGCCGTCCGCCTCGATCACGACAGCAGTTAGTTCGCGGCCATAGGCGGCACCGCTGTCGATGTTCAGCCGGTTGCGATGCAGCATCGGGCGATCCAGCGCGGTATGGCCGTGAACGACCAGAGGGCCGTGATCCGCCTCGCTTTCAAGGAAACCCTTGCGGATCCAGACCAGATCATGTTCGTCCTGCGCCTGCAGATCGACCCCCGGGCGCACGCCCGCATGGACGACCAGCGCGCGCGGATGAAGATACCACAAGGGCAGCGTTGCCAGAAACCGCGCATGGGTGGCGGGCACGGCGCGGCGGGCGTCACGCAGCAAAGCCTCGCGCGGCTGGTCGGGATCGATGCCATAGGAGGCCAGCGTCGCCGCCGCCCCCAGCCCCGGATGATCGACCCAATGCGCGCCCGTCGACATGCCCTTGTCGGTCCAATCGGGATCGTTCAGGAAATTCGGCAAAAAGCGGTCGTGGTTGCCGCGTGTCACGACCCAAGGCCGACCCGCATTGCGCCCCTGCATCAGGTAGTCCACCACGCCCGCCGAATCCGGGCCACGGTCGATCAGATCGCCGACATGGGCGATGGTGGCATCCGTGCCGCCATCATCGAAGATCCGCTGATGCGCGGCCTTCAGCAGGTCAAGCTGTCCGTGGATATCGCCGATTGCGTAAACTCGCATCCTGTCATCCTTGTCCGTGGCGGGCGGCAAGGCAGGGATGCCGCGCGCCCTTGGGTAAGGGCGCGCGGCGGTCAGGTCAAACCTCGAATTTCAGGCCGCGAGCCTGCAGGAACTTGCCGGTGTTCTGCAACGTGGCCAAGGCCTCGGCGCTGATGGCCTCGTCCAGGTACAGGATCGCGATGGCGTCCTTGTCGTTGGCCGAGCGGCCAAGCGTGAAGTTCGCGATGTTCACGCCCAGATCGCCCAGGGTCATGCCCAGCTGGCCGATGACGCCCGGAACGTCCTTGTTGCGGGTATAGAGCATGTGCTCGCCCACCTCGGCGTCGACATTGATGCCGCGGATCTGGATGAAGCGCGGCTTGCCGTCGCTGAAGACCGTGCCCGCGATGGACCGTTCGCGCGTGTCGGTCACGCAGGTCAGCTTGATATAGCCTTCATAGGCGCCGGCCTTGTCCTGACGCGTGGTCGAGACCTGCACGCCACGATCCTTGGCCATAACGGGGGCCGAGACCATGTTCACATCCGGGTTCGTGGCCTTCATCACGCCCGCGATCACCGCGGCGTTCAGCGCGTTCAGGTTCATGGTCGAGACCGAGCCGTCGTAAAGCACGTTGATCGCCTTGATCGGCTCATCCGTCATCTGGCCGACGAAGGCGCCCAGATGCGAGGCCAGCTTGATCCAGGGACCCATGACCGCGGCTTCCTCGGCCGTGACCGAAGGCATGTTCAGCGCGTTCTCGACGGCACCGGTCAGCAGGTAATCCGACATCTGTTCCGCGACCTGCAGGGCCACGTTTTCCTGTGCTTCGGTCGTTGCGGCACCCAGGTGCGGGGTCACGACGACGTTCGGCAGGTTGAACAGCGGGCTTTCGGTGGCAGGCTCGACCGCGAAGACGTCGAAGGCGGCACCGGCGACGCGGCCTTCCTTCAAGGCCTCGGCCAGCGCCTCTTCATCAACCAGGCCGCCGCGGGCGCAGTTGATGATGCGGACATTCGGCTTCAGCTTGGCGATCGCGTCGCGCGACAGGATGTTGCGGGTCTTGTCGGTCAGCGGCACGTGGAAGGTGATGAAATCGGCGCGGGCCAGCAGCTCGTCCAGATCGACCTTGGTGACGCCCAGCTCCTTGGCGCGCTCCTCGGACAGGAAGGGGTCATAGGCCACGACCTTCATGTGCAGCCCAAGCGCACGGTCGATCACGATCGAGCCGATGTTGCCCGCACCGATCACGCCAAGCGTCTTGTTGAACAGCTCGACACCCATGAAGCGGTTCTTTTCCCACTTGCCGGCATGGGTGCTGACGCTGGCTTCGGGCAGCTGGCGTGCGACGGCGAACATCATGGCGATGGCGTGCTCGGCGGTGGTGACGCTGTTGCCGAAGGGGGTGTTCATGACGATCACGCCTTTCTTGCTGGCGGCGGGGATGTCGACGTTGTCGACCCCGATGCCGGCGCGGCCGATGACCTTCAGATTGGTCGCGGCCTCCAGCAGCTTGTCGGTCACCTTGGTGGCCGAACGGATGGCCAGACCGTCATACTGACCGATCACCTCGGCCAGCTTTTCCTTGTCCTTGCCCAGATCGGGCATGTAGTCGACCTCGACACCGCGATCGCGGAAGATCTGGACGGCGGTTTCGGAAAGCTTGTCGGAAACGAGAACCTTGGGCATGTAAACTATCCTTGTCTGGGGACGTCCGGGCTTGGCCACGCTGACATCCTGCTTCTTGGTTGGAAAAATACCCCGGGGGCCCGGGGGCTGGCCCCCGGACGGTCCGGCTTATTGCGCGGCCAGCTCGGCCCGATAGGCCCATTCGACCCAGGGCATCAGGGCTTCCACGTCGCTGGCTTCCACCGTCGATCCGCACCAGATCCGCAGACCGGCGGGCGCATCGCGATAGGCACCGGCGTCCAGTGCCACGTTTTCCTTGTCCAACCGCTTGGCCACGGCCTTCGCAAAAGCGGCACCGTCCTTGATGGCAGGATCGGTGAACTTCAGGCAGACGCTGGTCGTCGATGCGGTCGCGGGATCGGCGGCAAGATCCGCGATCCAGTCCTTGTCGGCGATGAAGTCGCGAACGGCCTTGGCATTGGCATCGGCGCGGGCGATCAGGCCCGACACGCCGCCAAGCGATTGCGCCCATTTCAGCGCGACCAGGTAATCCTCGACCGCCAGCATCGAGGGCGTGTTGATCGTCTCGCCCTTGAAGATGCCCTCGATCAGCTTGCCGCCCTTGGTCAGGCGGAAGATTTTGGGCAGGGGACGGTCGGGGGTGAAGCTTTCCAGACGCTCGACCGCGCGGGGCGACAGGATCAGCATCCCGTGTGCGCCTTCGCCGCCCAGCACCTTCTGCCAGCTGAAGGTCACGACATCCAGCTTGTCCCAGGGCAGATCCATCGCGAATGCGGCGCTGGTGGCATCGCAGATGGTCAGGCCCTGACGGTCGGCGGGGATCGCATCACCGTTGGGGACGCGCACGCCGCTGGTGGTGCCGTTCCAGGTGAAGACGACGTCGCTGTCGAAATCCACCTCGGCGAAATCGACGATATGGCCATAATCGGCCTTGCGGACGGTGGCGTCCAGCTTCAGCTGTTTCACGGCATCCGTGACCCAGCCTTCGCCGAAGCTTTCCCAGGCCAGCATTTCCACGGGGCGGGCGCCCAGCATGGTCCACATCGCCATCTCGACCGCGCCGGTGTCGGAACCGGGGACGATGCCAATGCGGTAGTCGGCGGGAACGTTCAGGACCTCGCGGGTCAGGTCGATGGCCTCGGCCAGTTTCGACTTGCCGATGGCGGCGCGATGCGAACGGCCCAAGGGCGCGTCGGCAAGCATGTCCAGATTGTATTGGGGGATCTTGGCGCAGGGGCCCGAAGAAAAGCGCGGGTTTGCCGGCCGCGTTGCCGGGGTCTTCAGTTCGGTCATGTGACTAGCCTTCCAGCTAAAAGCCCTTCGTTGGGGAAGGGTGTCCCGCCGTCGGACTTAGTGGGCGTCGCTCTCTGGCGCAAGGAAAATCTTTGATCTACACCCCGGATCAGCCCAACGAAGGAAGCGCCATGTTCACCGTCTCGCTGATTGCCGCCCCTGCCGCCGCCAACCTGGACGGCGATCTGCCGCAGGGAATTTCCGCAAGGTGGAACGGGTCCGAACCGCGCTGGCTGGCCCCGGGCATCGCCGCCGAATTCGACATCCCCGACACGCCCGCCGACATCGATCAGATCTGGTCGGACCTGCAAGCCATCGGCATCGACATGGTCGTCCAGCCCGTCGAGGGCCGCCGCAAGAAGGTTCTGCTGGCGGACATGGATTCGACCATGATCGACCAGGAATGCATCGACGAGCTGGCCGATTTCGCAGGCGTCGGCCCCCGCGTGGCCGAGATCACCGCCCGCGCCATGAACGGCGAGTTGGACTTCCACGAGGCGCTGATCGAGCGCGTCTCGCTGCTGGCGGGGCTGGATGAGGGCGTCATCCAACAGGTGCTGGAAAGCCGCATCACGCTGGCCTCGGGCGGGCGGGAACTTGTCGCCACAATGCGCGCGCATGGGGCGCATGCGGCGCTGGTCTCGGGCGGGTTCACGGCCTTCACCACGGCGGTGGCCGAGCAGCTTGGCTTCGACGAACACCGCGCCAACGTCCTTTTGGCCGATGGCGGTGTGCTGACCGGCCATGTCGCCCTGCCCGTTCTGGGCCGCGAGGCCAAGGTCGAGGCGCTTCAGCGTATAATCGACCGATTCGGCCTGACGGCGCAGGACGTGATGGCGGTGGGCGACGGGGCGAACGATCTGGGCATGATCCAGATGGCCGGATCGGGCGTCGCGCTGCACGCCAAGCCCGCCGTGGCCGCTCAGGCGCAGATCCGGATCAACCACGGCGATCTGACGGCGTTGCTGTATCTGCAGGGCTATGCGCAGGCCGACTTCGTCACCGCCTGAGCCGACCTCGACCGACATTCGACGCGCGCGCCTTGATCGCCCGTCCCGCAAGCGTGGTGCATGATGCTGGACCAAAGCCTTGATCTGCTGATCCTTCTGATCGGCGCGGCCTTCGCGGCCGGTTTCGTCGATGCCATCGCGGGCGGAGGCGGGCTGATCACCGTCCCCGTCCTGATGCTGGCGGGCATCCCGCCCGCGCAGGCGCTGGCCACGAACAAGGTGCAGGGCGTCTTCGGCGCCGCGACCGCCGCCGTCAGCTATGCCGCCAGGGGGCTGGTCGATCTGCGCAGCCAGTGGCGCTCGGCCTTGCTGGCGGGGGTGGCAGGGGCTGCCGGGGCGGGGCTGGTGACTTGGCTGCCGACCGACGGGCTGCGGCTGATCCTGCCGGTGGTGCTGATCGCCATCGCGCTGTTCTTCGCGCTGAAGCCGGGGCTGAACGACCTGGACCGCACCCGCCGCCTGACGCCGCTGGTCTTTGCCGCGACCATCGTGCCGCTGATCGGCTTCTACGACGGGCTGATCGGGCCGGGGGCGGGGGCCTTCTACATGATCGGTTTCGTGACGCTGGCGGGTTACGGCGTCCTGAAGGCCACGGCGCATACCAAGATGCTGAACTTCGCCTCGAACCTGGGCGGGCTGGCGGCATTTTCACTGGTGGGCAATCCACTGTGGGGCTTGGGTATCTGCATGGGTCTGGCGCAGATCGCGGGGGCGGCGCTTGGGGCGCGGCTGGCGACGCGGATCGGATCGCGGCTGATCAAGCCGCTGCTTGTGGCAACCTCGACCATTCTGGCGCTGCGGCTGATCTGGCAGATGCTGTGAAGGGAAACGGCGCCCCCTCTGCCAAGAGGGCGCCGGGGATTGAGCGGGAACAGGCAAGGGGGACTTGCCCCGTCATCAGACCATGTTTCTGCGTCGTTTTCGTGACAGAATCAGTTCGGGAAGGCGGCGGCGGTCCGCATCTCGCCCGTGACGATACCGCGGCAGTTCACGATGGGGCTGTTCAGCAGCTTGCCCGCGACGGGATGTTTCGCATCCAGAACGCCCAGGTGGATCAACAGCGCGGTGATCGCGGCCTCGCTGGCGCGGGTGGCGCCATCGGTGATCTTCAACGCGACGCCCAGGCCCTGTTCGGGCAGGATGGCGACGAAGACGCCCTCGGCGCCGGTCTTGACGGTGACCTTGTTGTCCATCGCCTCCATCAGCAGGGTGCAGGACCGGCCCGCACCGGCGACCATGTCGGGGTGGTGGCGCATCGCATCGGTCAGGCGGCGCATGGCGCGACCGCGGGTGTCGTCGCCGGGATTGGCAAAGCGCGCCATCGCGCGGGCCAGTCCTTCAAGCGAGCAGGCCCAGTTCGGGGCCGAGCATCCGTCGATGCCGTATCCGGGGCTGGTCTCGCCGGTCACATCCTCGAAGGCATCCTTCACGGCCTGCTGGACCGGGTGGTCGGGGTCGACATAGTCCGCGCCGCCGCCAAGATGCCGGTTCAGCGTGAGGAACCCCGCGTGCTTGCCCGAGCAGTTGTTGTGAAACTGGCAGGGGCTTTCGTCCGAACAGGTCAGCCGCCGGTTTTCGTCAGGATCGCGGGGCATATGGGTGCCGCAGCGCAGGTCGCTTTCCGACAGGTCCAGCGCGCGGGTCCAGTCGCGCACGGCATCGACATGCATCGCAGCACCCGAATGGCTTGCGCAGGCCAGGGCCAGCTGGCGGTCGGTCAGCCCCGCCGCATCGGCCGCGCCGCTTTCCACCAGGGGCAGCGCCTGGATCATCTTGCAGGACGATCGCGGAAAGATGGTGCGGGTCGGCTGGCCCCAGGCCTCGACCAGGCCGTGGGTGTCGCAGATGACGGCGTGGCCGCGGTGCAGGCTTTCCCTCAGGCCGCCGCGCCACAGTTCGATCATGTCTGCTGACCGCATTCGCAAATTCTCCCTGACAATTGCGCGATTTGCCTCGTGCACCCTTTCGGGGGCCGCGATTTTCGCTATCCTGACCAGAGACGGTTGAAAAGACCACAGCAATCGGGAACAACGCCGATCGAAGTGGCGAAATGAATGTCAGGAGGCCAGAGCATGATGAAAACTACGCTGCGCGGCATCGGCGCAAGTCTTGTCCTGATCGGCGGACTTGGTTCGGCGATGGCTCAGGAATCGAACAACGTCGTGGCGACCGAGGGTGACTGGACGGTCTTTGCCGCCGACAACCCCCGCGAATGCTGGGCCGTGTCCCCGCCCAAGTCCACGATCAACACCAAGGACGGCCAGCCGACCGAGGTTCAGCGCGGCGACATCCGCCTCTATGTCGCCTATCGCCCCGGCCAGGACGGAGAGCTGTCCTTCACCGGCGGATATCCCTTCGCCCCCGATTCGACGGTCGAGGTCGATGTCGGCGGACGCAAGTTCAACCTGTTCACCGAAGGCGAAAGCGCCTGGACGGGCAGCCCCTCGGACGATCAGGCCGTGATCAGCGCCCTGCGCGCCGGATCCACCGCCGTCGTGACCGGCCGTTCGTCGCGTGGCACGACCACCAAGGACACCTTCAGCCTGTCGGGCATCACCGCCGCGACGAACACCGCCCGCGAGCGCTGCAAGTAATCGACGGCACCGGGGGCCTGCCCCCAAACGCATTTCACGAATGGGCGGGGCTGGTTGATTTCCGGCCCCGTTTGGCATATCTGCGTCGTTTCACCCAAACTCAGGTATCGTCATGTCCGCCCCGATCACGCAGGATGTTCTGACCATCCCCCGCAAGCTGCCCGAATCGGGCCGCACGAACATCGTCGGTCTGACCCGTGACCAGTTGCATGACGCCCTGGTCGCCGCAGGCACGCCGGAACGCCAGGCCAAGATGCGTGTGGGGCAGGTCTGGCAGTGGGTCTATTACTGGGGCGTGCGCGATTTCGCGCAGATGACGAACCTCTCCAAGGACTATCGCCAGCTTCTGGCCGACAAGTTCGAGATCACCCTGCCCGAGATCGTGTCCCGTCAGGTCAGCAACGACGGCACCCGCAAATACCTTGTCCGCATCGCCGGCGGCCATGAGGTCGAGGTGGTCTATATCCCCGAGGAAGGCCGCGGCACGCTCTGTGTCAGCAGCCAGGTCGGCTGCACGCTGACCTGTTCCTTCTGCCACACCGGCACGCAGAAGCTGGTTCGAAACCTGACGCCCGGCGAAATCGTCGGCCAGCTGATGCTGGCTCGCGACGATCTGGGCGAATGGCCGGTGCAAGGCGCCCCCAAGGATGAGACCCGCCTTGTCAGCAACATGGTCCTGATGGGCATGGGCGAGCCGCTTTACAACTTCGAGAATGTCCGCGACGCGATGAAGATCGTCATGGACAACGAGGGCCTGTCCCTGTCGCGCCGCCGCATCACCCTGTCGACCAGCGGCGTCGTGCCGGAAATCGCCCGCACCGCGCGGGAAATCGGCTGCCTGCTGGCCGTCAGCTTCCATGCCACCACCGATGAGGTCCGCGACAAGCTGGTGCCCATCAACAAGCGCTGGAACATCGAGACCCTGCTGAGCGCCCTGCGCGAATACCCGCGCCTGACCAACAGCGAACGCATCACCTTCGAATACGTGATGCTGGCGGGCGTGAACGACAGCGACGAGGATGCGCACCGGCTGGTCAAGCTGATCGAGGGCATTCCGGCCAAGATCAACCTGATCCCGTTCAACGAATGGCCCGGTGCGCCCTACAAGCGGTCCAGCAACAACCGCATCCACGCCTTCGCCGACATCGTCCACAATGCCGGTTATGCCAGCCCGATCCGTACCCCGCGCGGCGAGGACATCATGGCCGCCTGCGGCCAGTTGAAATCCGCGACCGAGCGTGGCCGCAAGACCCGCGCCCAGATCGTAGCCGAGGCTGCAGGCTGATCACAGCACCGCGCGCAGCAGGGCCAGCAGATGGTTCAGCTGCGCGCGGTCGTCCGCGCTCAGCGTCGACAGCAGCCGCGTCTCGTTTTCCGCATGGGGTCCGATGGCGGCGTCGATCAGCTCCAGCCCCGCATCCGTCAGCGCCACCAGCGTGCCACGCCGGTCCTCGGGATTGGGCTGGCGGCTGATCAGCCCCCGCGCCTGCAGCCGGTCCAGCCGCGCCGTCATGCCCCCCGAACTGAGCATCGTCGCCTCGTAAAGCGCCGTGGGCGTCAGGGTATGAGGCGCACCCGCGCGGCGCAGCGTCGCCAGCACGTCGAATTCCCCCGCCTGCAGCCCGAATCGGTCGAAGCCCGGTTGCAGATGGTCGCGCATGATCAGGGCCGAGACCTCGTTCAGGCGGCCGATGATCTCCATCGCCTCGACATCCAGATCGGGACGTTCGCAGCGCCATGATGCCGCGGCCTTGGCAGCGCGATCCTTTTCGGGCATATGTCTTTCCATCAAGATAGTTTCCATCAAGACATTAGTCCCGAAGGACGAGGTAGATCAATGACCGACCTGCAAGCGCGCATCGTGATGCTGGGGTGCCTGGTGACGGCGGGGGCCGCGCTGGCGGTCACCATCCTGATATCGCGGATGGCATCCGATGCCGGTGCGCCGATGATCTGGTTCCTGGGCGCGGTGCTGGCGGGCAGCGGTATGGCGCAGCTGGTGCTGGCGCAGCTGTTGGGGCAGGGACAGGACATGCGGCCGATGCTGGTCTTCGCCCTTGGGGCGGGGGCGCTGCTGGCGGGGCCGACGGCGCTTGGCTATCTGGCGGTGTCGCATGTGGGGGCGGGCTATATCTCGATGACTTTCGCCTTTCCGATCCTGCTGACATGGGCGATGGCCCGGCTGATCGGGCTTGAATCCCGCGACCCCCGCCGTGCGCTGGCCGTTGGGCTTGGGCTGGTGGGCGGCCTGATCATCGCGACGTCCAAGCTGTCGCAGCTGCCTTCGGATGCGACGCTGTGGCTGCTGGCGGCAACGGCGATGCCGGTGGTGATCGCGGGCGGCAATATCTTCCGCAGCCGCTATTGGCCGAAAGGCGCGCGCCCGCTGACGCTGTCTGGGCTGACGTTGCTGATGGGCGGGCTTGCCTGCGTGCCGCTGGCGGCGCTGCTGGATGGATCGCCTGCCGCGCTTTGGAATCAGGGGACGCTGCGCCACCTGCTGGGCGTCGATATCGCGGTCTTCGTCATCCAGTACATCGCCTTCTTCCAGCTTCAGCGCCTTGGCGGGCCGGTGACGCTGTCGCTGCTGGGCCCGGTCGCTGCCCTGACCGGGGCGGCCGGCGCGCTTTGGATCTTTGCCGAACCGCTGCCGCAGGGCTTCCTGCTGGCGGGCCTCTTGGTCGGGACGGGGGTCATGCTGATGCTGATGCGCCGCCGCCCCGTCCCAGAAGCGGCCTAGCCCGCGGGGGCGGACCAGCCGTCGATGATCGCGATCGCCTCCTCGGCGGTCTCGACATAGTGGATCAAGTCCAGGTCGATATCGCTGATGGTGCCGGCGCGGGCCAGGGCCTTCCAGTTGATGATCTCCTCCCAGAAGGACTTGCCGAACAGCAGGACGGGGACGCGGGCCATGCGGCCGGTCTGGATCAGGGTCAGCGTCTCGAACAACTCATCCAGCGTGCCGAAGCCGCCCGGAAAGACGGTGATCGCGCAGGCACGCATCAGGAAATGCATCTTGCGGATCGCGAAATAGTGGAAGTTGAAGCAGAGGTCCGGCGTCACATGGGCGTTCGGGGCCTGCTCGTGCGGCAGCACGATCCCCAGTCCGATCGATTCCCCGCCCGCCTGTTCGGCGCCCAGGTTGCCCGCCTCCATCACGCCGGGGCCGCCGCCGGTGCAGATGACGTATTTCCGCCCGCCGCTGGCCAGGCTGCGTTCGGTCATCTTCTGGCCGAAGACGCGCGCCTGTTCGTAATATTGCGACAGCGCCGCCAGTTCGGGCGTGCGGGCCTGATCGGCGCGGTCGGGGGCGGGGATGCGCGCGCCCCCGAAGATCACCACGGTCGATTCGATGCCATGTTCGTCCATGATCATCTGCGGCTTCAAAAGCTCCAGCTGCAGGCGGACGGGGCGCAATTCGTCGCGCAGCATGAAGTCGGTGTCGGTGAAGGCCAGCCGATAGGACGGCGCGCGGGTCTGGGGCGTGTCGGGCGTGCGCCTTGCCCGCGCCACGTCCTGATCGCTGTGGGGAAGGGCGTGAACGTGGTCGTCTTTGGGCGTGTCGGTCATCCATGGCCTCATCTGCGGGCCACGCGCGGATTGCGCGGGCTTTCCCCGATGCTTATAGCCCGACCAAGACGTTTTCCACCCGCACACCCGATCCAAGAGAGGCCATCATGACCCAAGCCCTGGAAACCGCCATCGAAGCCGCGTGGGAAAACCGCGCCCAGATCAACAGTGGCACCACCGGTTCCGTCCGCGAGGCCGTCGAACAGACCCTGACTCAGTTGGACAGCGGCGAATTGCGCGTGGCCGAAAAGCGCGGCGACGACTGGCATGTGAACCAATGGGCAAAGAAGGCCGTGCTGCTCTCCTTCCGCCTGAACGACATGGAAGAAATGTCGGGCGGCCCGCAGGGCAGCAACTGGTGGGACAAGGTGCCGTCGAAATTCCACGGCTGGGGCGAGGCTCAGTGGCGCGAGGCAGGCTTCCGCGCCGTTCCGGGCGCCATCGTGCGCCGCAGCGCCTTCGTCGGCAAGGGCGCGGTGCTGATGCCCTCTTTCGTGAACCTGGGCGCCCATGTCAGCGAAGGCACGATGGTCGACACCTGGGCCACCGTCGGCAGCTGCGCCCAGATCGGCAAGAACGTCCACCTGTCGGGCGGCGTCGGCATCGGCGGCGTGCTGGAGCCCCTGCAGGCAGGCCCGACCATCATCGAGGACGGCTGCTTTATCGGCGCGCGGTCGGAGGTCGTCGAGGGCTGCATCGTCCGCGAGGGCGCGGTTCTGGGCATGGGCGTCTATATCGGCCAATCGACCAAGATCGTCGACCGCGAGACGGGCGAAGTCATGTATGGCGAAGTCCCCGCAGGGTCGGTCGTCGTGTCGGGCTCGATGCCCTCGAAGAACGGCGTGCATCTTTATTGCGCGGTGATCGTCAAGCGCGTGGACGCCAAGACCCGTGCCAAGACCTCGGTCAACGAACTGCTGCGCGATTGATCGCGAAAGGGGGCGGGGATGACGACGCTTTACATCGACGCCGATGCCTGCCCCGTCAAATCCGAGGCGGAACGCGTGGCCACAAGGCTGCGCGTTCCCATGGTGCTGGTTTGCAACGGTGGGCTGCGCCCGTCGCAGAACCCGCTGGTCACCTTGCAGATCGTCCCCGAGGGTCCGGATGTCGCCGACATCTGGATCGCCGAGAATTGCGGGCCGGGCGATGTCGTCGTGACGGCGGACCTGCCCCTGGCCGACCGCTGCCTGAAGGCGGGGGCGCGCGTGCTGCGCCACGACGGCGATCCGCTGACCATCGCCAATATCGGCGGGCGGCTGGCGACGCGCGACCTGATGGCCGATTTGCGGGCATCGAACCCCTTCATGCAGGGCGGTGGGGCGTCCTTCGGCAAGGCCGACAGGGCGCGCTTCCTGCAGGCTCTGGACCGGGAGCTGACCAAAGCCCTGCGCGGCTGAGGGAAACCCTGCGGCAAGGACCGCGTTGACCGCTGATACGATCCAGAAAGCCCGAGGCGACATGACCGACCACATCAGCATTTCCGATCTGGTCGAAAGGGTCAGTCATGCCTCGAATGAAGAGGAAACCAGCGTCGCGCAGATCGTTCAGGCGCTTGGCCAGACGTCCTTCCTGCCGAACATGATGATTCCGGCGCTGGCAGTGGTCTCGCCCTTGTCGGGGGTGCCGCTGTTTTCTTCGATCTGTGGTCTGACGATTGCCCTTGTGGCGGTGCAGATGCTGATCCAGCGCAATCACATCTGGCTGCCGGATTTCCTGATGCGCAAGCATCTGCGCACGCAGCGGGTGCGCAAGGCGACCGACTGGATGAAGAAACCCGCACGGTTTTTGGACCGCATCACCAAGGAACGCCTGCGCCTGCTGGTTCATCGGCCGTTCCTCTGGGTGACGCAGTTGATCTGCCTGCTTTGCGGGCTGACTATGCCGTTCCTGGAACTGGTGCCCTTCACCTCGTCGCTGATGGGGGTAGTCGTCTGCCTCTTTGCCTTTGGGATGCTGGCACGCGACGGGCTGTTCACGCTGCTGGGGCTGGGGGCATTGGGCGGCGTGGGCTGGGCCGCGACGCGCCTGATCGCCTGACGCAGCGTCGGTGGAGAGCGGAGCGCATGAGCCGGCCATCGAGGCCGGCGCATGCGCCGCCGCGGCGTCGGCCTCGATGGCCGACGACTCGGCGATCCTGCCCTCAGTCGGCGGGCTTGATCTTGGCGGCGGATCCCGTGGCGAAGGCCTCCAGTCGCTCACGCGCGGCGTCCTGGGTGTTCACGACACCGGCCACCACCGATTCGGCATAGGCGGCATCAAGCGCGCTCATGTTCTGCATGTGGCTGATGGCCGAGCAGATGGCGAAGTTCGACAGGGGCGGGTTCTTGGCGGCGGCGCGGGCGATCTCCCATGCCTTCGCCTCGGCGTCGTCGACAAGATATTGGCACAGGCCGACATCGACCGCCTCGGTCCCACGATAAAGCCGCCCCGACAGCATCATGTCGATCATCCGCGCCTTGCCGATCAGGTCGGCCACGCGGATCGTTGCGCCACCGCCGGTGAACAGCCCGCGCTGGCCCTCGGGCAGGCCGAAATAGGTGCCAGGCCCCGCCACCCGGATATGCGCCGCGCTGGCCAGTTCCAGACCGCCACCGACGACCGCGCCCTTCAGCACGGCAATGATCGGCACTCCGCCGTATTCCATCTTGTTGAAGGCCTCGTGCCAGCGCAGGCACAGGTGCATGAAGTCGCTAGCATTGCGGTTTTCGCGGTGATGTTCCACCAGATCCAGGCCAGCGCTGAAATGATCGCCGTTCGACCGCAGGATCGCCGCCCGCACCCCTGCGCGTGGCAGGGTGGTGAAGATGTCGATCAACTCCTCGATCGTGGCGGCATCCAGCGCATTGCGCTTGGCGGGACGGTTCAGCGTGACGGTGGCGATCTGGTCGTCGTCCACCTCCAGCAGGATGTTTTCCAGTTTCAGATCCGCGATGCCGCGCATGTTCGGGTCTCCTCCCTCAAAGTGACATGTCGGGGATAGCCTGCCGCCCCGTCGGGGTCGAGAGGCCCCCTTAGGCCCCGATCAGCGTGATAACCACGGGGATCGTCACGATGCTGAACGCGGTCGAGATCAGGATCGCCGCCGAGACCCGCTGCTGCCCCACCCCGAAATGCTGCGCCAGGATATAGACGTTGCCCGCCACGGGCAGGGCTGCGGCAGCGATCATCACGCCCGCGGCAAAGGGCTCGACCGCCAGAAGCCAAGCGGCGATGCCCACCGCCAGCGGATGCAGGACCAGCTTCGCGACGCTCAGCCACCCCGAGGCCGCCATCCGCCGTAACTGCCGCCCCGCAAGGCTGGCCCCGATGGCGAACAATGCGCCGGGGGTGGCGGCTTGTCCCAAGATGGTCAGGAATTCGTCCAACGGTCCGGGCATCGGCAGATGCAGCAGCGACCAAGACAGCCCCGCCACCATCGACAGGATCATCGGGTTCGCCGCCACTCCGCGCAGCACCGGCAGGATCGCGGCCACCCGCAACCCGCCTTGTCGCGCGCCGTGGATGATCAGCGTGATCAGCGTGGAAAAGACCAGCATGTCGATGGTCAGCACCATCAGCACCGGCCCCACGGCGCGTTCGCCCAGCAGGACGACCAGCATCGGGACGCCCAGGAAACCGGTGTTGCCGGTCATGCAGCATTGGGCCTCCATCGCGGCGTCAGGCAGGGGCAGGCCGCGCGCGCGGGCCACCGCCATGCCGATGCCCCAGACCAGCGTCGATCCCGCCAGATAGGCCAGCACGAAGCGCAGGTCGAACAGCGCGGCCAGATCCAGCCCCGCGGCAAAGCGGAACAGCATGGCCGAGAGCGCGAAGTAGAAGACGAATTTCGTCAGCCAGGCTGCGGCCTCGGACGGGAAGAACCGCGATGCGGCGGCGGCCCAGCCAAGTCCGATCAGCCCGAAAAAGGGCAGCGTCTTCAAGAAAATCTCGGTCAATCCAATGGTCCCCGTTGCCGGGGGGCGTCATCCGGAGCCGATCAGCACCCCCACGGCCAGCACCAGACCACCGCCCACGACCACTTGCAAGGTGGCCCGCCAGAAGGGCGTCTGCATCCAGCGGTTCTGGATCCAGGCGATGGCCCACAGCTCGACGAAGACGACCATGATGGCGATGGTGGTGGCGGTCCAAAAATCGGGGATCAGATAGGGCAGGGCGTGCCCCAGACCGCCCACCGCCGTCATCACCCCCGAGGACAACCCCCGCTTCAAAGGCGATCCGCGACCCGAGATGACGCCGTCATCGGATGCGGCCTCGGTGAAGCCCATGCTGATGCCCGCGCCGATGCTGGCGGCCAGCCCGACCAGGAAGGTCGTCCAGGGGTCCTGCGTGGCGAAGGCCACTGCGAAGATCGGCGCAAGGGTCGAGACGCTGCCGTCCATCAGCCCCGCCAGACCCGGCTGCACCCAGGTCAGCACGAAATCGCGATGCGCGACGGCATCCTCCTCGGCGCGGCTGTCGTCGTCCAGATGGCGGTCGCTCAGCTCGGCGGCACGGTTTTCATGGCCACGTTCGGCGGCGGCCAGATCGCCCAGCAGCTTGCGGGTCCCGGCGTCCAGGCTTTGCTGGGCTGCGCGGGCATAGAAATCGGCGGCGTCGCGTTCCATGCCGGCGGCCTCGGCGCGGATGGTTTCCAGCGACAGGTTCTGCATCATCCAGGCGGGACGGCGGGAGAAATAGCCCGCGACATGTTCGCGCCGGATCACCGGGATCGCATCGCCGAAGCGCCGGGTGAAAGTGTCGATCAGTTGGCGGCGGTGGCCGTCCTCCTCCTCGCTCATGCCGTCGAAGACGGCGGCGGTGGCGGGGTAATCGGCCCGCAGGAAATCGGCCCAGCTGCGATAGATGCGGGCATCATCCTCCTCGGAGGCGATGGCCAGGGCCAGGATCTCGCGCTCGGACAGGTCGGTCAGGCGCTTGCGGGTGGACATGAAGGACAGGTTCATCATTCGCGCTCAAATATCCTGTGGGGAGGAGCTCTCTGCCCCCCGCTGCACCGTGAATTCATGCGCGCCGTCGGGCAGGTCGCGCTGCGCCACCATGACATGACCTGCCTGCCCGCAGAAATGCGGCACATCGACCACCGACATCGGATCCGTGGCGGTCAGGACGACACGGTCCCCCGGTGCCACGTCCATCAGCGCCTTGCGCAGGCGCAGCACCGGCAGGGGGCACAGAAGGTCGCGCGCATCGATCCGTGTCACGACAGGGCCGCCGCCTGCCCAAGGCACCAGTCGGTGACGGCCTCGGGGGGCAGTTCGACCGCCAGATCGCCCGCAAAATCGATGAAGGCGGCACGCTGCTGGCGGGGGACGTAAAGCACCACCGGCTGTCCATCCGCCGCCGCCTGCGCGATCAGGCTGTAGAAGCCGCGGCCCATCGCCTCTTGCCGGCCGAACTTGGGGATGATGACCAGTTCCGCGCCGGGCAGGGTGGGGGCCGTGCGGGCGACGACCTCCTCGAGCGCGCCGGTGTCCAGACGACAGCCCGAAGCCCCCGCCCCAAGCGATTGAGAGATGCGCACCGGGGCCGTCTGATCGCCGATCACCTGCATGTCCATGTCGCAGGCGCAATCGGGGCCCAGGTCGTGGTTGGTCTGCACCGCCCCCGCGATCCGCATGCCGCGGGCCTGCAGGTCGCGGGCCAGATCCGCGATCAGGCGGTCGGCGGCACCGGGGGCCGCGCTTTCATCAAGGCCGAACCATGCCAGCATTGTCGTTTCCCCTGTCTCAGACGCCGCTATCCAGCGCGAATTTCATCAAGCCGTTGATCCCGTCCACGCCCAGCTTCTTCTTCAGAACCGAGGAGGTGTTCGCCGCCGTCTTGTAGCTGACCCCGATGCGATCCGCGATGGCCTGCAGACCCTGACCCTGTCCGATCAGCGCCAGAACCTGCCTTTCACGATCCGACAGCGCGCCAAGCGGATCGTCCGCCGCCCCCGCCCGCAGCGTGGCCAGCGCCATCGCCTGGCGGGCGTCCAGGTAGAACTCGCCCGCCTCCAGCGTGGTGACGGCCTGACGGAAATCGGCGGGGGGCGCGTTTTTGGACAGGAAACCCTGCGCGCCCTCCTGCAACGCCCGCGCCGCAAACCCCGTCTGGTCGTTCATGGAAAAGATCAGGATACGGGCATCGGGGGCCTTGTCACGCAGCGGCGCGATCAGATCCAGCCCGCCCGCATCCGGCAGGCTGATGTCCAGGACGATCAGGTCGGGCAGGGGGGCGTCGATCAGCTGGGACAGGGCATCCTCGCCCGACATCGCCTGACCGACGGGGTCATAGCCAAGGTCGCGGAGCAGCCTGCTGGCACCAAGGTGGGTGATGGGGTGGTCGTCGATTACAAGCGCGCGTTTGGTCACGTCAGGGTCCATTCATGGTGTCGTCGGGCGAGGCAGGCGGGCCATCAGCCGCGTTCCCTCGCCGCCCGATTCGATCCGCAGATCGCCCCCCAGCAGGGTGATTCTTTCGCGCATGCCGGTCAGGCCGGTGCCGTCGCGGTGGTCGGGGGCGAAGCCTGCTCCGTCATCGGTCAGGATCATGCGCCAATGCGCGGGATCGGTCCAGAGCCGGATCCCCACCCCCCGCGCCCCCGCATGGCGCAGCGCGTTCGTCGTGCCTTCCTGAACGATGCGGAAGAGGGTCAGGGCAGTGGCCTCATCGGGTTCGGGCAGGCCTGCGGCGATCTCCAGGTCGAAGCGGATGTCGGGCATGCGGCGGGCCAGGTCGTCGATGTAATCGCGCAGCACGGTCGCCAGCGGCAGCTGCCCCACGGCCATGGGTCGCAGGTCGTTCAGCAGGGTGCGGTTCAGCTGGCCGATCTGCTCGGCGATCGCCGCGATCTGCCGGGCCGAGGCGGCGGTTGCGGCATCTGGGGCGGCGGTGGCCAGGGCATCGGCCTCGACCCGCAGACCGAAGAGGCAGGGGCCCATTTCATCGTGCAGGTCGCGGGCGATGGATTTGCGTTCGGCATCGGCGCGACTGACGATCTGATGCTGCAGGCGCTGGCGGTCCAAACGCGCCTGCGCCAGCGTGTCGGCCAGCTGGTCCACGTGGCGGGCCAAGGGCGCAAGATCCGGCTGCTGCAGGGGGCCTATGCGGCCGTCCAGTTCACCGCGCGTCATCTCCGACAGGCGCGACCCAAGGGCCGATACCGGGCGCAGCGCCTGCCGCACCGCCCACCAGACCAGCGCCCCTTGCAGGGCCACCATGGCCAGCACCAGCACCATCAGGTCGCGCATGTCGCGCCATGCCTGCGCGATCTGGCGCGAGGGATCGCCCGCGATCACGACCATCCCCTGCGGCCGCCCCTCGATCACCACGGGCAGGCGCGATTCGTTCACCTCGGGGGCGACCAGATCGCGGAACCATGCGGGGACGCCCTGGGGTCGGTCGACAAAGCCCGCCGGGCGGCGCGGCGTGCCGGTGCGGGCGTCCAGCACCGCGATGCGGGCGTTTGGCGGTTCGGTCAGGCGTTCTGGCAGCAGCGCCATGATGCGGTCGGGCGGCACCGCGCCCTGCATGGTACCGATGGTGGCCAGCACCAGGTGCCGCGCCGTCTGCGCCCCAAGGCGGTTGCCCGCCGCGATGTCATGGCGCAGCCGGTCCAGACTGCCCACGGCCAAGACCGCGATCAGCAACAGCTGCGTTGTCAGGATCACGATCAGGATGCGGGTCTTCAGCGTCATGGCCGCAGACTGGCGGCAAGCGGGTGCCGGGGCAATGGGCAAGCGGGGCCGATATTCGCGCCGCCTGCAAGGGACGGGCTTTCCAGTGCCATGTCGCTGTCATAGAGATACGCCATGAGCGATTATCAAGACCTTGCCGCCCGCATCCGGGCCCTGACCGAGGGAGAGACCGACGAGGTCGCCCTGATGGCCACCATGGCCTGCGAATTGCACCATTCGGACGACCGCTTCGACTGGACCGGCTTCTATCGGGTCGTGGCGCCCGAACTGCTGAAGATCGGCCCCTATCAGGGCGGTCACGGCTGTCTGGTCATTCCCTTCGCGCGGGGCGTCTGCGGCGCCGCCGCCCGCACGCGCCAGACCCAGATCGTCGCCGATGTCGAGGCTTTCCCGGGCCATATCGCCTGTTCGTCCTCGACCCGGTCGGAAATCGTGCTGCCGGTCATCGGGCGCGACGACCGGTTGATCGGGGTGCTGGACATCGACAGCGACCGTCCGGACGCCTTCGACCAGAGCGACGCCGACGCGCTTTCCTCCATGCTGGCCGAGGTCTTCGGCCGGCTTTGATCCGAAACGTCGCGGGCGCGCCGCCTGCATGGGTGCGAAAGGGCATCAGATGATCTGGGATACCTTGATGAACATTCCCGCGGGCCAGATGATGGCCTTCATCGCGGGCGGGCTGGTTCTGAACTTCGCCCCCGGTCAGGATGTCTTCTTCGCCAGCGCCTGCGGCATTCAGGGCGGCCCCCGCGCTGGTGCCTGGGCGGGCTTCGGCGTGGGTCTGGGCGTGCTGATGCATGTCACGCTGGCCACCATTGGTCTTGGTGCCGTCGTCGCCGCCCACCCCGAGGCGTTGCGCGCCATCAAATACGCAGGCGCCGCCTATCTGCTGTGGCTGGCGTGGAAAAGCTGGCGTGCCGGTGACATCGACCCCACCGCGCGGGGCAGCGTGCGCGTCTGGAACATCATCCGCCGGGGCTTTCTGTCCAACGCGCTGAACCCCAAGCCGGTGCTGTTCATGCTGGCCTTCCTGCCGCAGTTCACCAATGTCGCATGGGGGCCGATCTGGCAGCAGATCCTGGGGCTGGGGCTGATCTTTGCCTTTACCGGCACGCTGGTGACCATCGGCTATGGCGTCGTGGGCGGGGTTGCGGGCCATGTCATCGGCAAGCGCTTGGGGCTGGTCAACAAGATCGCCGCCGTGATGTTCGCGGGCCTTGCGATCCGCCTTGTGGCCAAATGACCGAAGACCGTTTCATCTATCGCCCGCCCCCCGACGATCCCGTCATCCTGCATGCCGACCACGAGATCCTGGTGGTGGACAAGCAGGCGGGCCTTCTGTCGGTGCCGGGGCGGGGCGATGATCGCGCCGACTGCCTGATTTCGCGTCTGCGCCGCGCCTTTCCGACCGTGCTTTTGGTCCACCGGCTGGATCTGGACACATCGGGGGTGATGGTTTTCGGGCTGACGCGCCATGCGCAGCGCAACCTCTCGAAGCAGTTCGAGGAGCGTCAGACCAAGAAATCCTATGTCGCCCGTGTCTGGGGCCGGCTGGAACCCAAGACCGGCCGCGTCGATCTGCCCTTGATGGTCGATTGGCCGAACCGCCCGCGTCAGAAGGTGGACCATGAACAGGGTCGCCCCTCGCAGACCGATTGGCGGGTGATGAAGGTGTTGGCGAATGAGACCCGCGTGCGGCTGATGCCCGTGACGGGGCGCAGCCATCAGCTGCGCGTCCATATGGCCGAAAGCGGCCACCCGATCCTGGGCGATCCGCTTTACGCGACGGGCGCCGCGGCGGATTACCCGCGCCTGATGCTGCATGCGGAAACGCTGCGCATCCGCCACCCCGACGGCGGGGTGCATCACAGCTTCAGCGCGCCCGTGCCATTCTGAGCCGCAGCCATCGCATCGCCCAAGGCAGCACCGCCAGCGCCGCGATCAGCGCCACGACGCGCGGCCCGAAGATGTCCGAGACGCGCTGAACCTCGGCCAGTTCAGTTCCGGCGGCGGTCAGGATGATCTTGTTGGGCAACACGCCCAAGGCCGTGATCCAAGCAAACCTCTGCACCGACATGATGCTGAGGCCGGACATGATATTCACCACGAAGAAGGGCAGGGCAGGTGTCAGACGCAGGCTCAGCAGGGCCAAGGCACCGTCCTGCTCGACCCGGGCGTCCAGTCGCTCGATCCGAGTGCTCAGGCTTTTACGCACCCATCCCGACAGCAGATGCCGCGCGACTAGGAAGGATATGGTCGCGGCCAGAACCGTGCCCAGCAATGACAGGCCAAGCCCCAGCCAAAAGCCGAAAAAGGCGCCGCCCGTCAGGGTCAATGCCACGACGACAGGCAGGGGCAGACTGCCTGCGACCGCGAATCCCCCCAGAAACGACAGGATCGCCAGCGCGGGATTGCGCTGGCGCCACCCTGCGCCATGCTGCAGCAGGTCATGCAAGCGCCCAAGGTCCGACTGCAGGGCGGGCAGCGACGGCCACAGATAGAGCGCAGCCGCCGCCAGCAGGATCACCCACCCCAGCAGGATCACGATGCGCAGACCCGCAGCCGGCATTGCCCGGTACCCTCAGCCTTCGCTGTGATACCAATCGGCGATGACCACCTGGGTCTTTGCATCGCTTTCGCCGACCAGTCGCGCGAATTCCTGCACGTCACTGTCGCGGAAATGATAGGGATAGACCGTCTGCGGCGCGAATTCAGCCACGGCGTCGGCGGCCTGCTCGACCGTCATCGTATAGGGCAGGTTCATCGGCACGAAGGCCACGGCGATGTCCGTCAGGGCACGCAGTTCCGGCGTATCCTCGGTATCGCCCGCGATCAGGAAGCGCTTGCCGCCGATCGCCAGGATGTAGCCGTTGTCGCGGCCCTTGGGGTGATACTGCAGCCGATCCTCGGTGATGTTATAGGCGGGAATGGCCTCGAGGTCGTAATCCAGCGCGGTGCCGGTATCACCGTTGGCCATGGCGGTGGCACGATCTTGCATGGCTTTCGGCAGCATGTCGAAGACCGCCTTGTTGGTGATCAGCGGAACCTCGGCCAGACCGTCCAGCGTCGGCTGGTCGAAATGGTCGCCATGTTCATGGGTGATCAGGATCAGATCGGGCGCGGGCAGATCGGCATAGGCATCAGGGCCGCCGACCGGATCGACATAGATGACCCCCGCAGGCGTTTCCCAGACCATGCTGGCGTGATCGACGGGATGGATGACCACATCGCCGGCATCGGTCGGATGGGTCAGCTTGCTGGGCATGGCTTCGGCATCCTGCGCCATGGCGAATGCGGGAATCAGGGCGCTGCCCAGAAAGGCGGCAGCCAGTTTCAATCCGGTGCGACGGCTTATCAGCATGATCGTTCCTTCGGCGGTTGGAATTGCGGGGACAGCAGATGAAACCCCCGGTGGCTTGCCCGGTTCCCGCAGCTTGCGGGCCTGCGGCATCCTGCCCTAACCTTTGCAATCCGGAATAGAGGCGATGGGATACACGCATATGACACATCTGTGGGTCAGGGCCGAAAGCCGCCCGAACGAGGATCGCACCGGCATCACGCCCGACGGCGTGGCCCGGTTGATCGCCCAGGGCATGCAGGTCACCGTCGAGGAAAGCCCGCGCCGCATCATTCCCACCGCGGATTACGCCCGCGCCGGTGCCTCCATCGCCCCCGAGGGGTCATGGCCCGCCGCCCCCGACGACGCCATCATCTTCGGCCTGAAGGAACTGCCCGCCGACGGCCAACCCCTGCGGCACCGCCACATCATGTTCGGCCATGCCTACAAGGGGCAGCCCTCGGGGCAGGTGCTGCTGCAGCGGTTTCACGCAGGCGGCGGGGCGCTATACGATCTGGAGTATCTAACCGACGACGAGGGGCGTCGGCTGGCGGCCTTCGGGTATTGGGCCGGATACGCAGGCGCGGCGGTGGCGCTGAAATGCTGGGTCGCACAGGCGCGCGACACGATCTGCGGCCCGGTCGCAGCCTATCCCGACCAGGATCATCTGGTGCAGGAACTGCGCGCCCAGATGGACGCCACGGGCCTGCCCAGACCCAATGCCATCGTCATCGGCGCCAAGGGGCGCGTGGGGCGCGGCGCCTGCGATCTGCTGACCGCGATGGGGGTGGCCGTCACCCCCTGGGACATGGCCGAGACCGCCTCGGGCGGTCCCTTTCCGCAGATCCTGATGCACCAGATCTTCATCAACGCCATCCTTGCCGGGCCGGGCGTGCCGGTCTTCGTGCCCGAAAGCGCCAAGGGTCCGGCGCGCGATCTGCGCGTCATCGGCGATGTCGCCTGCGATCCCGACAGCGATTTTTCCCCCATCAAGGTCTATGACCGGACGACCACATGGGACCGTCCGGCCCTGCGCGTGGCCAATGCGCCGCCGCTGGACGTGATGGCCATCGACAATCTTCCCTCGATGCTGCCGCGCGAATCCTCGCAGGATTACGCGGCACAGCTGCTGCCGGTGCTGGAGCAGCTGGATCGGATCGAGGCGGGGCCGTGGGGACGGGCGCGGGCGCTGTTCGACCGACATGTCGTCGCAGGGCAGGAACAGGGCTGATCCAACCCGCGTTGATTTGGCAACCGCCATGACACCTTGGGAGGGACCACCATGAAACGGATCAGCCAGACGACCACCTTGCTTGCCACCCTGCTGGGCGCGGGATGCGCCCTGGCGCAGGGTTTCAACGATGCGCCGCCGAATGGGGCTGCCTATGATCAAGAACCGGCGTTTGCTGGCCAAACCCGCGCGCCCGCGCTGCCCGACGATGTGGCCCTGACGCAGGCCGTGCTGGCCGAGGGACTGGATCACCCTTGGGGATTGGCGGCCTTGCCCGATGGCAGCTGGCTGGTCACGGAACGCCCGGGCCGCATGCGGGTGATCGGGGCGGATGGGGCCATGGGCGATCCCGTGCAGGGCCTGCCGCAGGTCGATGCCCGCGACCAGGGCGGGTTGCACGACGTGGCCGTTGCGGATGACTTCGAGCGGACCCGCCGCGTCTGGTGGACCTATGCCGAGCCACGCGGCGATGGGCAAAACGCCACAGCCGTCGCCACAGGCATCCTGTCGAATGACGGCACGCAGATGCAGGATGTCACCCGCATCTGGCAACAGAATCCGGCCTGGGCGTCGACCAAGCATTTCGGCGCCCGCATCGTCCATGATGGGCAGGGGCATATCCATGTCGGCGTGGGGGAACGTTCCAACCCCGAGCCGCGCCAGCTGGCGCAGGACCCGCAGGCCACATTGGGCAAGACCATCCGCATCGACGCCATTGACGGCAGCCCCGCAGGTGCCGGGATCGAGGGTGCGATGCCCGAGATCTGGACCATGGGCCACCGCAACATTCAAGGCGCGGCGATGGGGCCGGACGGCAGCCTCTGGATGTCCGAACATGGCCCAAAGGGCGGGGATGAGTTGAACCTGATCAAGCCCGGCCGCAACCACGGCTGGCCTCTGGCGACCTATGGCACCGATTACGACGGCAGCCAGATGGGCCAGACGCAGGTCGAGGGCACGGTGCAGCCGGTCTATTACTGGGACCCCTCGCCCGCACTCAGCGGGATGATTTTCTATGACGGGCAGATGTTCCCCGAATGGCAGGGCGACGCGCTGCTGGGCGGGTTGCAGGCCAGCGCCGTCATTCGGCTGGATATCGAGGGCGAAAAGGTCACCGGCGAGGCCCGCCACCTGCAGGGTATCGGCCGCGTCCGCGATATCGAGGTCGCACAGGACGGTGCCTTGGTGCTGATCACGGATGAGGACAACGGCAAGCTGATCCGCGTTACCCGCGGCGATTAATCGCTGCGCCCGAACAAGCGTTCGATGTCGGACAGGCGCAGCTTGACCCATGTCGGACGCCCGTGGTTGCACTGGCCGGAACGCGGCGTCCGCTCCATCTCGCGCAGGAGGGCGTTCATCTCGTCTGCCGACATGCGGCGGCCCGACCGGATGGACCCGTGGCAGGCCATGGACGACAGCACCGCATCCAGCCGCGCGCGCAACCGGTCGGATGTGCCCTGATCGACCAGATCGTCCAGGATGTCGTTGATCAGCGCCTTGGTGTTCAGGCGGGCCAGCATGGCGGGCGTTTCGCGGATGGCGATGGCGCCGGGGCCGAAGGGTTCGATCACCAGCCCCATCTGGGCCAATTCGTCCGTGATGGACAGGATGCGGGTCGCATCCGCTTCGGGCAGCTCGACGATATCGGGAATGAGCATGGCCTGCGCGGGAATGGCACGGGTCGCGGCCTGCGCCTTCAGCCGCTCATAGACCAGACGTTCATGGGCGGCGTGCTGGTCGACGACGATCAGCCCGTCCTCGGTCTGGGCGATGATGTAATTCTCGTGGATCTGCGCCCGCGCCGCCCCCAAGGGGGCATTCGTCGGCGTCTCGTCGGCCACGGGTTCATAGCGGGCCGAGGGTGCCTCGGCGAAGCCGCCGTCCAGAATGGGCGATTGCAGATCCAGCGCCGCGCGGATGCTGGCGCCGGAGGGGGTGTCGGGTCGCCATGATTGCGGGACGGGCTGCGGTGTGGGTTGCGGCGCGGGTTCGGGCCGGAAGGCCTGCAGCGTCGCATCGCCCACGGTGGATGAGGCCCGATGCCCCGCATGGGCCAGCGCATGACGCAGCGCGCTGACGACAAGCCCCCGCGCGGCCTGCGGGTCGCGGAAGCGCACCTCGGCCTTGGCGGGGTGGACGTTCACATCGACCAGCTGCGGATCGCAGGCCAGATAGAGCACCGCCGCCGCATGCCGCCCCGGCGCCAGCACATCCATGTAACCGGCCTTCAGCGCGCCGGTCAGCAGCTTGTCCCGCACCGGCCTGCCGTTGACATAAACATGCTGCGCCACCGCGGCCCCGCGCGAGAAGGTCGGCAGGGCGGCAAAGCCCGTCAGTGTCAGCCCGTCGCGTTCGGCATCGATGGGCAGGGTATTGTCGATGAAATCCACGCCCATCACCCGTGTCAGGCGGGTCTGATAGGCACCGAACAATTCGCCCTGCTCGGCATCGGCGCGAAAGATGTCGCGGCCATCGGCGGTCAGGTGGAAGCCGACGAAAGGCTCGGCCATGGCCAGACGGCGAATGACATCGGCGACCGCCTGCGCCTCGGCCCGGTCGGTGCGCAGGAATTTCAGCCGGGCGGGGGTGGCGAAGAACAGGTCGCGCAGTTCGACCACCGTGCCCTGATTGGCGGCGGCAGGGCGGGGCGGCGTCACCTTGCCGCCCGAGACGGCGATGACCGCGCCATCCGCACCTTCGGCCCGCGAGGTGATGGTCAGCCGCCCCACCGCCCCGAGCGAGGGCAGAGCCTCGCCCCGGAAGCCGAAGCTGCTGATGGCCAGAAGGTCGCTACCGTCGATCTTGCTGGTGGCATGGCGCGACAGCGCCAGCGGCAGATCCTCGGGCGTCATGCCCCAACCGTTGTCGCTGACGCGGATCAGGCGCTTGCCGCCGGCCTCGATGTCGATGGTGATGCGGGTGGCGCCCGCGTCCAGCGCGTTCTCCACCAGTTCCTTGACCGCCGATGCGGGGCGTTCGACGACCTCGCCCGCCGCGATGCGGTTGGCGGTCGCCTCGTCCAGCTGGCGGATCATCGGGCGCATGAGGGGGCTTGGCGTGTTCATCGGCGGGAAACTAGCACCGGGCCGTGAAAGCCGCCAGAGGGTCGCCGCACCCCCGCAGGGGCACGGCGCGCCATCAGTTGGTGGCGTCAAAGCCCTCGGGGCGGCCCACCAGCACGAAACGCAAATTGGCGGGGTCCAGCAGGCGCTTGGCGACGCGGGATACATCCTCGGCGGTGACGGCCTCGACCTTGTCGTTGCGGGTGTTGATATAGTCGATGGGGAAACCGATCAGCTGCATCCCCGCCAGGATCGAGGCGATGCGCCCGTTGCCATCGAAGCGCAGCGGGTATTCACCGGTCAGATAGGTCTTGGCGTCGGTCAGTTCCTTTTCGGTGACGCCATCGGCCATGCCGCCCCATTCCTGGCGGATCAGGTCCACGGCTTCGGCGGTCGTATCATTGCCCCCGGCCATGCCGCCCTGCCACGACTGGCCGAACAGACCCGTCGCCAGCACCGTGCCGACGCCATAGGTCAGCCCGCGCTTTTCACGCACCTCGGTCATCAGACGCGAACTGAAGCCGCCGCCGCCAAGGATGTGGTTGGCCACGAAGGCCGCGAAGTAGTCCGGATCGTCGAGGCCGATCCCCGGACCCGCGAAGGAGACCACCGTCTGCGGGCTGTCCCAATCGATGACGGTCGTGCCGCCGGTCAGCTGCAGTTCGGCCTTGTCCGGCAGGGGCGCGGTCGCCTGTTCGGGCAGACCGCCAAGGATGCGGTCCAGCAGCGGCCCAAGCTCCTCGGCCGAGATGTCGCCCGCGGCACCCACCACCACGCGGTCGCGCGCCAGGATGCGGTTCTTGGCGGCGACCAGATCCTGACGGGTCAGCTGCGCGACGCTTTCCTGCGTTCCGTTCAGCGAGGTCGCATAGGGATGGTCGTCCCAGGCCTGCGCCGCCAACTCCTTGGCGGCGATGCTGTTGGGGTCGGTCGCCTCGGACCGGATGACAGCCTGCACCTGCGCGCGGACACGTTCCACGGCGCTTTCGTCGAAGCGCGGCTGCGTCAGCGCCATCGCCAGCAGATCACCCGCCTGATCGCGATTTTCCGACAGGGCGCGGAAGCTGACGCCGAGCGTGTCGTCATCCACGTCGAAGGACATGCGCGCGCCCAGATCCTCGACTGCCTGCGCGAACTGGGTGCTGTCGCGTTTGCCCGCGCCTTCTTCCAGTAGCGCGGTCATCAGGTTGGTGGCGCCGCGCTTGCCTTCGGCGTCCATGCTGGCGCCGCCCTTGAACTGGATGTCCAACGCGACGAAGGGGATGCTGTCGTCCTGCACCAGCCACGCCTTGATGCCCTTGGGCGAGGTCACGTCCTGGATCTCGATCGCATGGGCGGGCAGGGCCAGCAGCGTCAGGACGGTTGCGATTGCGGCACGAATCATCCTTGCACCTCGGGGGTCTGGGGTTTGGGGGGCGCGGATTTGGCCATGGGTTCTTCGGGCGGTTCGGGCATCAGCCAGCCCGTCACGCCGCCGCCTTCGCCCAGCACCTCTCGGGCGGCAGTCATGACGTCATCGGCGGTCACGGCGGACAGGATGTCGGGCCAGTCGTTCACATCCTCGACCGTCAGGCCGGTGGCCAGTCCCTGCCCATAGTCATAGGCGCGGGCATGGGCGCTGTCCTTGGCATAGACCTGCGCGGCCCGGATGCGCGTCTTGACGCGTTCCAGATCGGCCTCGTCGACGCCGTCCTTCAGGAAGGTGGCAATCGCCTCGTCCAGTGCGGCTTCGGCCTTGGCGGGGTCGCTGCCCTGCGGCGGCACCAGCGACAGGGTGAATTCCGTCGGGTCCAGCGACAGCCCGTCATAGGAGGCGCCGACCCACAGCGCCTTGCCCGTCAGCATCAGCTTGCGTCCCAGAACCGAGGTCTGGGTCGAACCGCCCAGCAGATCGGCCAGAACCGTCAGCGCCGCGGCCTTTTCCTGATCGCCGGCATTGCGTTCGGGGGCCAGCACGCTGCGGATCATGCGGGGCTGGGCCACGCGCGGATCGGTCATGCTGATCCGGCGCTCGGTCTGCTTGGTCGGCTCCTGAGGGCGCATGCGCGGTTCGGCCTCGCCCTTGGCGGGGATCGCGCCATAGTTTTCCTCGGCCAGGCGGCGGGCTTCCTCGGGGGTGACGTCGCCTGCGATGACTAGGATCGCCTCGTTCGGGGAATAATGCGTGTCGTACCAGTCGATCGCATCCTCGCGCGTCAGATCGGCGATCTCATCCTTCCAGCCGATGATGGGGCGGCTGTAAGGGTGGTTGTCGAAGACGATGGCGTTCATCTCCTCGTTGAACAACGCGGCGGGATCGCTGTCGATCCGCTGCGCGCGTTCGGCCAGGACCACCTGCCGTTCCGCCTGCCAGTCGTCGTCCGAGATCTTGAGGTTCGCCATCCGGTCGGCCTCCATCCCCATGACCAGGGGCAGGCGGTCGCTGGCGATGCGCTGGAAATAGGCGGTGTAATCCCAGCTGGTGAAGGCATTGTCGCTGCCGCCATTGGCGGTGACGGTCTTGGACAATTCGCCCGGGGCCAGCTTGTCGGTGCCCTTGAACATTAGGTGTTCCAGGTAGTGGGCGATGCCGGATTTGCCGGGCACCTCGTCGGCGGCGCCGATCTTGTACCAGACCATCTGCACGACGACGGGGGCGCGGTCATCCTCGATGACGACGGCTTCCAACCCGTTGTCCAGGGTGAAATGGGTGACATCCTCGGGCATCTCGGCCAAGGCGGAAAACGCGGATCCAAGCACCAATGCCGAAGACAGCATCAGGGCGGGGCGAATGGTCGGGCGACGCATGGGCTGGGCAACCTCCTCTTGCTGCTTGGAAACTTGGACCGGGGCCGGTCGCAGCACAAGACACCCTCGCGGGATTGTGCGGGGGCGTCAGCCCCCCGATCCCGGCCCCCTTCGATGGGGGGCTGGGATCGTGCGCCCTTATCGGGTCAGGGCCAGGGGCAGCTCAGTCGGCCCATGCGCCTGCAGGCCCGCTTTCCACAGGACAGGCCCGTCCAGCGCCATGTGGGGTGCGCGGTCCAGCAGGGCCCTGAACAGGATCTCCATGTTCAGGCGGGCCAGGTTGTTGCCCAGGCAAACATTCGGCCCCGCGCCAAAGGCCAGATGCACATTCGGACGCCGCGTGATGTCCAGCCGGTCCGGTTCGGCAAAGGCCGCCGGATCGCGGTTCGCACTGGCATAGAGCAGCCCGAACTTCGTCCCCTTGGGCCAATCCTGCCCGCAGATGTGCAGATCCTCGGACGCAAAGCGGTGGAAGAAGGGCAGGGGGGCTGCAAAGCGGAACATCTCCTGCACGGCCAGCGGCATCAGGGCGGGATCTGCCCGCAGCAGCGCCAGCTGGTCGGGATGGGTCAGCAGGGCGTGCAGCCCGCTGCCCATCACGTCGATGGTCGACCCGTGGCCCGCATGCAGGATCTGCATGATCGTGGCGATCACCTCGTCATGGGTCATCAGCCCCGCGGTTTCGGCCTGGATCATCTGCGACATCAGGTCGTCGCGCGGCGTGGCGCTGCGGGCGGCGTGCAGATCCTCCAGCAGTTCCGCGAACAGGCGGGTCGATTCCTCGGCACGCGCCTTTTTCGCGGCCGTCCGGTCGATGTCGAAATAGCTGACGACATCCTCGGACCAGAGGGTCATCTGCGGCGCCAGTTCGGGGTCCGTGCCGATCAGATGCCCAATGACCTGTCCGGGCAGATGGGCCGCCAGATCGGCGATGAAATCGATGCGGCCCCGCGGGATCAGCCGGTCCAGCGCCTGATCGACCCAAGCGGTGACGAAGCCGCGCATGCTCTCCAGCCGGGTCTTGGTGAAGAAGGGAAAGACCGCACGGCGCAGCTTGTCATGGGCCGGGCCGTCGATCTCGAGCATGGAGGTCTGCACGAAGCGTTCGTGGAACGACATGTCGTGGAAGTTCTTGGCGATCTGGATGCGGCGCATCTCATCCGCATCGGCGAATGCAGCGGCGCTTCGCACCATGCGCCGGTCCAGCGCGATGGCGCGGACATCCTCCATCCTGCTGACCAGATGGCCGTCGAAGCTGTCCCAATAGGGCAGCCCCGGCTGATCGCGCAGCGCGGCATAGGCAGGCCAGGGGTTTTCCCCGAAAGCCGACGCCTGCGGGTCGAAAGGGATCGCCAAGGATTACTGTTCCCTGGGTGCCGGAGCCGTCGAGGATATCGCCCCCGCCTTCTGCCAACGCAGCTGTTCTTCGGCACCGTCCAGCGCCATCGGGGCATAGGCGCGTTGATAGACCGAACTGCCGAAGACCCGCTCCAACAGGCGCGGACCGTTCCGGGACCGCCAGCGCGCATCCTCGGTCGCCAGGGTCTGGCGGATGGCGGGATCGGTGCCGGTGAGGGTGGCCTGCGCCACCAGCGCCTGATCCGCCGCCCCGATGCCTTGGTCGCGCAGCCGTTCGGGATTGCCGCCAAGGGCCGCCACCGCGTCGCCCTGCGGATTGGGGTCGGTGATGTTCGACCCGCCCGGCGTCGGCGCGGGCAGCACCGCCAGGTCGGGCGGCATCGACAGCGACCGCGTCGGCAGGATCGAGAATTCGTCCGGCCCCGACCGCCCGGCCTTGAGGTTGTTCAGCTTCGGATCGCTGGAACAGGCCCCAAGGGCCGTCGCAGCCGCCATTCCGATCATCAGCGCGATTGTCCGCATGTCCTGCCCCTTCGTCCTTTGCGCCGTTCTAGCCCGATTTTCCATCGCCGTCACGCCTGCTGTCGCGCGAGGGGCCATGGCTCGCGTCGCGGAACAGATCGCCCTGTTTCTGCATGGCGGGGGCCGGCTTGACGGATTTGGGCGCGGCCTTCGGTTTCGGCGTGGGCCTTGCCGCTTCGTGCTTCTTCTGCGGCATCAGGACCAGCCCGATGGCACCCGCGAAGATGGCGATATCGGCGACGTTGAAGCTGTAGGGGTTCTGCCAGCCCGGCAGCGACATGTTCAGGAAATCGGCCACCGCGCCATAGAGGATGCGGTCGACCACATTCCCCAGGGCCCCCCCGATCAGAAACCCCGCCGAAACCTTGGCGATGCGCCCGAAGTTCCCGCGCCAGACCCAGATCCAGACCCAGAGGCAGATCGCCACCGCGATGCCCACTAGGATCCAGCGCATCAGGAACTGCTCCGAGGACATCAGGCCGAAGTTCACGCCCTGGTTCCACGCCATGCGCAGGTTCAGCCAGGGCGGCAGCACGTCGATCGAGCGCTTGACGTCCAGCTGCATGATATGGACGACCAGATATTTCAGCGCCTGATCCAGCAGGAAGATCGCGCCCGCGACCCAGGCCACCATCCGCATGTCGCTGCGCAGCAGGGGTTTCCCCTTGCCGCGCGTGGCCCCGCCCGTCTTGGAAGGGCCGCCCATCAGTGGCGGAAGTGGCGCTGGCCGGTCAGCACCATGGCCAGACCAAGGCGGTTGGCGGCGGCGATGACCTCGTCGTCGCGCATCGAGCCGCCGGGCTGGATGACGGCGCGTGCACCGGCCTCGGCCAGGGCCTCGATGCCGTCGGCGAAGGGGAAGAAGGCATCCGATGCCACCGCGGACCCGATGGTCAGGGGCTGCGAGAGGCCCATGGCCTGCGCCATGTCCTCGGACTTGCGGCGGCCGATGCGGGTGCTGTCGACGCGGCTCATCTGGCCTGCGCCTATGCCGACGGTGGCCATGTCCTTGGCATAGACGATGGCGTTCGACTTGACGTGCTTGGCGACGTTCCAGGCAAACAGCAGATCGGCCAGTTCATCCTCGGAGGGCTGGCGTTCGCTGACGATCTTCAGATCGTCGCGGGTGATGCGGCCATTGTCGCGGCCCTGCACCAGGAAGCCGCCCGCAACTTGGCGGAAGGTCGTGGCTGCAGCCGTCACATCGGGCAGACCGCCGGTGGTCAGCAGGCGCAGGTTCTTCTTGGCGGCGAAGATGCGCTTGGCATCCTCGTCGGCATCGGGGGCGATGACGACCTCGGTGAAGATCTTGACGATCTCTTCCGCCGTGGCGCCGTCCAGCGGCTGGTTCAGCGCGATGATGCCGCCGAAGGCCGAGGTGCGGTCGCAGTCGAAGGCCCGCTTGTAGGCCTCCAATGCGGTCTCGCCACGCGCCACGCCGCAGGGGTTGGCATGCTTGATGATCGCGCAGGCCGGGCCTTGGGCCGGATCGAATTCGGCGACCAGTTCGAAGGCCGCGTCGGTGTCGTTGATGTTGTTGTAGGACAGTTCCTTGCCCTGATGCTGGGTCGCGGTGGCGACACCGGGGCGGGATTCGTCGTTGCGATAGAAGGCCGCCTGCTGGTGCGGGTTTTCACCGTAACGCAGCCCTTGGGCCAGCGTGCCGGCAAAGGCGCGGCGGCGGGGCTGGTCCACACCGATGGCGCCGGCCATCCAGGTGCTGACGGCCGCGTCATAGGCGGCGGTGCGGGCATAGGCGATCTGGGCCTGACGCTGGCGGAATTCCAGCGTGGTCGCGCCGTCGTTGTCGTTCAGCTCGGCCAGCAGGGCGTCGTAATCCTGCACATCGACGATCACGTTGACGAAGCCGTGGTTCTTGGCGCCCGCGCGGATCATGGCGGGACCGCCGATGTCGATGTTCTCGATGCAGTCGTCGTAATCGCCGCCCTTGGCGACGGTTTCCTCGAACGGATAGAGGTTCACCACCAGCAGGTCGATGGGGCCGATGTTATGGGCCTCCATCGCGGCCAGATGTTCGTCGTTGTCGCGCAGCGCCAGCAGGCCGCCGTGAACGACCGGGTGCAGCGTCTTGACGCGGCCATCCATCATTTCGGGGAAACCTGTGACATCGGCCACGTCGATGACGGTCAGACCCGCCTCGCGCATGGATTTGGCGCTGCCGCCGGTGGACAGGATTTCCACGCCGCGGGCGTCGAGCGCCCGTGCGAATTCGATCAGGCCGGTCTTGTCGGATACCGAGATCAGGGCGCGCTTCAGGGCGACGGGACGGGTCATGGGGGCCTCGTTTATCTGGTCAGGCGTCAGTTACCCCTGCTGGGCTTCAAGGTCCAGCAGGGATCGGGTTCAGGCGGGTTTTCGCAGGCAGGCCATGTAGAAACCGTCCATGCCGCCCAGGTCTGCCCAGTAATCGGGCCGCAGGCGCAATCCGCCCTCGGGGGTGATCCATTCGGCCTCGATGCCCTCCAGCGTCGGATGTTCGACGGTCAGGCCGGGGTGGCGCTGCAGGGCCTCCTCGATCTGGACCTCGCCCTCGTCGGGGATCAGCGAGCAGGTGGCATAGACCAGCCGCCCGCCCGGACGCAGCAGCGACAGCGCGTGATCCAGCATGGCGGTCTGCAGTTCGATCAGCTCGGCCACGCCGTAACCGTCGCGGATGAAGGGCATGTCGGGGTGGCGGCGGATGGTGCCGGTGGCCGAACAGGGCGCATCCAGCAGGATGGCGTCCAGCGGCTGATCGGGTTCCCACTCCAGCGCGTCGGCGGCGATGACGGTGGCGGTCAGACCGCAGCGTGCCAGGTTTTCGGTGACGCGCTTCAGGCGGTATTCGTTGATGTCGATGGCAAAGACATCGGCACCCGTGGCGGCCAGCTGCATCGTCTTGCCACCGGGGGCCGCGCAGAGATCGGCCACCTTCTCGCCAAGCCGCGCGTTCAGCATCCGGGCGGGCAGGGCGGCGGCGGCGTCCTGGACCCACCAGTCGCCCGCATCATAGCCCGGCAGCGCCGAGACCTGAACCGATCCGCGCATCCGCAGCGATCCGGTGGGCAGCAGGTCGCCACCCTCGATCGGCTCGACGCCCGGCTTCAGCGTCAGGTCGATGGGCGCGCCGCGCTGATGGGCGGCCTCCATCGCGATCATCGTCGCCTCGTCATAGGCATCCAGCAGCGGATCGCGCAGCCATTCGGGCAGCTGCTGCGGCGGCAGATCGGCCCAGCCCTCGAAGGCCGAGGCCTTGCGCAGCACCGCGTTGGCCATGCCCGCCGCCGCGCGGCCGCGCTGTCCAAGCGTGCGGGTCAGATCGACCGCGGCACCCACGACGCCATGGGCGGGCGCGCCCAGCTCCAGCATCTCGACCACGGCAAGGCGCAGCACATCGGCCACCTGCGGGGGCGGGGTGCGGTTCACGAGGCCCTCGATCACGCGGTCGGCGCGGCCCTGGTGGCGCAGCGTTTCCGCCGCCAGCCGCGCCGCGCGGGCCTGGTCTGCCACGGGCAGCGCCCGCAGCGCCCCCGACTGGTCGGACAGGGACCGCCCGTCGCGGACGCCCTGGATCAATCGCAATGCGCCCTTTCGCGCCATATCGCCGCCCGGCTTTGCCAAAACGCTTTCCTTCACCTAGATGTTGTTCAAGACTGAACGCGACCCATACGCCCATTCGGGGGATGTTTCCATGAGTGATACGACCAAGACCCATAACGCCGATCTGCCGCCCGCCGCGCAGCGCGCCCTGGCCGAGGCCGAGGCACGCCGCAAGGCCGCCGTCGATCAGCCCCTTCCGGTCGAATACGGCGGTCGCGACGGCCCCGAGGCGGTGCGTTTCGGCGATTATGAAAAGAACGGCATCGCGGTGGATTTCTGAATGGAGTGGCGTTTCCAGTCCGCCACCCAGCAGGGCCGCGCGATTCTTGCGGGCCTTCTCGACCCCATCGACCAGACCGAGGCCTACCTGGCCGCCGCCAAGGACCATCCCGACTGCGCGCGCATCTATGCCCGCCTGACCGCTGCCCGCGCCCGCTCCGAGGCTGTTGCCGCCCATGATCGCGCCAAGCAGGAACGCCGCCATAGCCTGCTGGACGGGGTGGCGATCAGCTGGAAGGACAATATCGACAGCGGCGGCACCGTGACCGAGGCCGGATCCAAGCTGCTGGAGGGCCGCGTTCCCCGCAAGGATGGCAACATCCTGGCCCGCGCGGCGCGTCGCGGGACCGTCTGCCTGGGCAAGACCCATATGACCGAGCTGGCCTTTTCCGGTCTGGGCCTGAACCCCGTCACCGCGACGCCGCCCAATGCGCTGGACCCGGATCTTGCACCGGGCGGGTCGTCCTCGGGGGCTGCCGTATCCGTGGCGCTTGGGCTGGCGGCTGCGGCGATCGGCACCGATACGGGCGGATCGGTCCGCGTGCCTGCCGCGTGGAACGGGCTGGTGGGCTTCAAGCCGACGCATGGCACGCTGCCGGAAAAGGGTGTCGTGCCGCTGGCGCGCAAGTTCGACATTCCCGGCCCCATCGCCCGCACGGTCGAGGACTGCGCCGAGCTGTTCGCCATCATGGCCGATCAGCCCGCACCGGACCTGCGGGACGCCTCGGTCAAGGGGTTGCGACTGATGGTGCTGGAGGGGCTGCCCTTCGACGATGCCGAATCCGGCGTCGTCACCGCCTTTCAGGATGCGGTGGACCGGCTGGGGCAAGCGGGGGCGCAGATCGCCCATGTCTCGACCGATTGGCTGGACAAGGCGATGGCCCTGTCGCCGCAGGTCTTCGCCCCCGAGGCCTATGGCATCTGGCGCGCCCAGATCGAGGATGCGCCCGAACTGATGTGGGCGCCGATCCTGGAACGCTTCCGCGGTGGCGCCGATGTCAGCGGTCCCGATTACGTCGCCGCATGGGAAAGCCTGACCCGCATCCGCCGCAAGTGGATCAAGGAGGTCGTGGGCGGTTACGACGCCGTGCTGGTCCCGACCGTGCCGATCCTGCCCCCCGCCACGCAGAAGCTGATGGAGGATCAGGCCGAATTCGTTCGCGCCAACCTGCTGACGCTGCGCAACACCCGCATCGCGAACCTGCTGGGGCTGCCCTCGGTCACGCTGCCGACGGGGCTGCCCGCCTGCGGGATATCGCTGATGGGGCATGCGGGGCTGGACCGGCACCTGCTGCGCGTGGCGGCGGGGGCCGAAAGGGCGCTGGCCGCCACTTAGGCAGCGGCCCGCATGTCCGGGGTGTTTCACTGGACGCAAGGGCATGTTCACGCTAAAGTTTCTGCCAAGGAACGGGGCGAAGACCCCGAAAGCGAGGCAGAGATGACATTCCCCGAGCGGTTCGCGAACCTGCCGGAATACGCGTTCCCGCGGTTGCGGGCGTTGCTCTCCGACATTCAACCCGGGCTTGCGCCGGGCGAATCCCCCATGGTCCTGACCATCGGCGAACCCCGCCATCCCATGCCCGATTTCGTCGGGCCGGTGATGGCCGACAGCATCGGGCAGTTTGCCAAATACCCCCCGAACGAAGGCGCGCCGGAACTGCTGGACGCCATCGCGGGCTGGTTGCAGCGCCGCCACGGGCTGGATGTCACCCCCGACCGGCTGATGGTGCTGAACGGCACGCGCGAGGGGCTGTTCAACGCGGCCCTTGCGCTGTGTCCGGAAACCAAGAACGGCCAGCGGCCCGCGGTTCTGGTGCCAAATCCCTTCTACCAGGTCTATGCCGTGGCGGCGGCGGCGGTGAATGCCGATGCGGTTTTCCTGCCCGCGACGCCCGAAACCGGCAACCTGCCCGATTATGCAGCCCTTGATCCCGAATTGCTGGACCGCGTGGCCATCGCCTATCTCTGTTCGCCCGCCAACCCGCAGGGCGCCATGGCGGATCGCGCCTATCTGGAACAGCTGGTCGCGCTGGCCGAACGCCATGATTTCCTGATCTTCTCGGACGAGTGCTATTCCGAGATCTATCGCGACACCCCGCCGCCCAGTGCGCTGACGGTCGCCACCGACATGGGTTTGGCCGACCGCGTGGTGATGTTCAACTCGCTCTCCAAGCGGTCGAACCTGCCGGGGCTGCGGTCAGGCTTCGCCGCAGGGGGCAAAGCCCAGATCGCCAAGATGCGCCAGCTGCGCAGCTTCGCGGGCGCGCCGCTGCCGCTGCCGGTGCAGCGCGTGTCGCAGGCGGCTTGGTCGGATGACGCACATGCGGATGCGAACCGGGCGCTTTATCAGGTGAAATACGACATCGCCGACCGGATCTTCGGCAATATCCCGGGATACCAGCCCATCGACGGCGGCTTCTTCCTGTGGCTGCCCGTCGAGGATGGTGAGGCTGCGGCCTGCAGGCTGTGGGAACAGGCGGGCATCCAGGTGCTGCCCGGGGCCTATCTCTCGCGCGAGGTACAGGGCCATAATCCGGGGCGCGGCTTCATCCGCGTGGCGCTGGTCGCCGATGCGGAACAGACGGAAACGGCGCTGACGCGACTGCGCGAAGTGCTTTACGATGACACGACCGACGGGAGGGGATGAGCAGATGGCAAGTTGGCAGGCGAAACACCGCGATCCGCTGTTCGACCAGTCCACGCAGGCGGCCCTGGAACGGCGCGGCAAGGAATTGCTGGGTGCGGGGCTGATCCTGCTGGCGCTGCTGGTCGGCATGATGCTGGGCAGCTGGTCGGCGGACGATCCCAGCTTCCTCTCGGCGACCGATGCGCCCGCGCAGAACATGCTGGGCAGCTTCGGCGCCTATGTCGCGGCCCCCTTGATGATGATCGCGGGCTATGGGTCCTGGATGCTGGTGACTGCCGCCGCCGTCTGGGGTCTGCGCCTGATGCTGCACAAGGGCGAGGAACGCCTGATGCGCGGCATCTTCACCCCCATCGCCGTCGCGCTGGTCTCGATCTATTGTAGCACGCTGACGCCGGGTCCGGAATGGCAGCAGAATTACGGCATGGGCGGCCATTTCGGCGACATGATCATGGGGGCCTTCCTGAACCTGCTGCCGATGAAGGCGCAGCTGGGCATCCGCCTGGCCGCGCTGATCGTGGCGGTGGCGACGGTCAGCGCCGGGGCCTTCGTCCTGGGCTTCAGCAAGGCCGAGCTGATGGCCCTCAGGTCGCGGTTCCTGCGCGGTCTGGCCACGGCGCTGCATCTGTCGCTGCGTGCCATCGACGGCGGTGCCGCGCTGATCCAGCGTCTGCGCCAACCGCGCACGGCCCAGGATCACCCCGGGCGGGTTGAACCCGCCCCGTCGCGGGCCCGCGCCACCCCTCCGGCCTTCCAGCTGGAAGAGGAAATGCCCGAGCCCGAGCTGATCGAGCGGGATTCCGATTACGAAGGCGATGCCCCCACCGACGAAGAGGTTCGTGGCCGCATCAGCGACGCGATCCGCAGTCATGCAACGAAATCCTCGGTCCTGAAGGCGGTGACGTCGAAGCTGGCCCGCGACGGCGTTCCCGCGCAGGAAGATGCCGCACCCATGCCGCTGGACGAACCCGCGCCCCGCGTGGTGCCGAAGGCCGCCCCCAAGGCTGCCGCGACCATGACCGCGCGCGAACTGCCCGCCGAGGACAGCGCCAACGGCTATGAACGCCCGCCGCTGGACCTGCTGTCGATGCCCGATGCCGCTGATCAGGCCCCCATCTCGGAAGAGATGCTGATGGAGAACGCCCGCGCGCTGGAGGCGGTGCTGGACGATTACGGCGTCAAGGGCCAGATCACCGAGGTTCGCCCCGGCCCCGTCGTCACGCTCTACGAGCTGGAACCCGCGCCCGGTCTGAAGGCCAGCCGCGTGATCGGTCTGGCCGATGACATCGCCCGGTCGATGTCGGCCCTGTCGGCGCGTGTCAGCACGGTTCCGGGCCGCAGCGTCATCGGGATCGAACTGCCCAACGCCAAGCGCGAGAAGGTCGCCTTCCGCGAGATCCTGGCCAGCCGCGCCTTCAGCGACGGCAAGCACCCGCTGCCCTTGGCCCTGGGCAAGGATATCGGCGGCGATCCCATCGTGGCGAACCTTGCCAAGATGCCCCACCTGCTGATCGCCGGGACCACGGGTTCGGGCAAGTCGGTGGCCATCAACACGATGATCCTGTCGCTGCTCTACAAGCTGACGCCGGATGAATGCCGGCTGATCATGATCGACCCCAAGATGCTGGAACTCTCCGTCTATGACGGCATCCCGCATCTGCTGTCCCCCGTCGTCACCGACCCCAAGAAGGCGGTCGTTGCCCTGAAGTGGGTCGTGGGCGAGATGGAGGACCGTTACCGCAAGATGTCCAAGATGGGCGTGCGCAACATCGAAGGCTATAACGGTCGCGTGGCAGAGGCCTTGGCCAAGGGCGAGATGTTCAAGCGCACCGTCCAGACCGGCTTCGACGAGGATACCGGCGACGCCATCTGGGAGACCGAGGAATTCCAGCCCGAGGCCTTCCCCTATATCGTCGTCGTCGTGGACGAGATGGCCGACCTGATGATGGTCGCGGGCAAGGAGATCGAGGCCTGCATCCAGCGTCTGGCGCAGATGGCCCGCGCCTCGGGCATCCACCTGATCATGGCAACGCAGCGGCCTTCGGTCGATGTCATCACCGGCACGATCAAGGCGAACTTCCCGACGCGGGTCAGCTTCCAGGTGACCTCGAAGATCGACAGCCGCACTATCCTGGGTGAGCAGGGGGCCGAGCAGCTGCTGGGTCAGGGCGACATGCTGTACATGGGCAATGGCGCGCGCATCACCCGCATCCACGGTCCCTTCGTCAGCGACGAAGAGGTCGAGGAGATCGTGAACCACCTGAAATCCTTCGGTCCGCCCAGCTACAAATCCGGCGTGGTCGAGGGCCCCGAGGATGACAAGGCCGATAATATCGACGCGGTTCTGGGTCTGGGTGGCGGCGACAATGGCGACGATGCGCTTTACGATCAGGCCGTGATGATCGTGGCCAAGGACCGCAAGTGTTCCACCAGCTATATCCAGCGCAAGCTGGCGATCGGCTATAACAAGGCCGCGCGGCTTGTCGAGCAGATGGAGGATCAGGGCGTCGTTTCACCTGCCAACCACGTGGGCAAGCGCGAGGTTCTGGTGCCCGAAGTCTGAGGCACCGTCAGGAACGACATGACACTCTGGAACCTGCATTTCCTGAACGCGCGTCACGCCGTGACGCGCCACATGGCCGAGATCCGTGGGGCTGCCAAGCAGGCGGTCGCGTTGACGGGTCAGCATGCGGATCTGCCGCGGTTCGATCTGGTGATCCGTGCCCTTCCCGGGGGCGGCATTCCCGATTGGGGCGTCGGTGGTCATGCGCCATCGCCGGGCATCATCGAGGTGACGCTGAACCCTGACCGCTTCTCCGAGGAGCATCTGATCCGCACGCTGGTTCACGAGATGCATCACCTGATCCGATGGGACGGGCCGGGCTATGGCAAGTCGCTTGGCGCGGCGCTGGTCAGCGAGGGGCTGGCCGGGCATTTCGTGCTGCAGGTTCTGGGCGGCAGGCCGGACCCGTGGGATGCGGTTCGCCCGGCCTCGGTCGTGGCGCGTCAGGCGATGAATGAATGGGCGCGGTTGGATTACGATCATGCGCGCTGGTTCTTCGGGCGCGGTGATCTGCGCAAATGGACCGGCTATGGTCTGGGGCACAGGCTGATCGCCGAGCATCTTACATCATCCCCCGAGGATGATGCCGCATCACTGGCCTTGGCGCCCGCCGATGCCTTTCGTCCCGCGATGCGGCGCCTGCTGGCGACCGAGGGGGAGGAGGGCGAAACCGGGAATGAGGGCGGCGAAAGCTGATTGCGTCCCGCGCGCGCCGGGGGGCTTTGCGCCCCCCGGACCCCCCGCAGGGTATTTTCGCAACCAGGAAGTCTGCTCAGCCCTTGCGCAGGCCGAGCGCCAGGCCGATCAGCAGCCCTGCAGCAGCGCCGCCCAGATGCGCCTGCCAGGCGATCGAGGGCATCATCACCGTCAGCGCGACGTTCAGCAGCAGGATCAGCCCGACGGATCGGATCAGGGGCGCCAGCGGTTTGTGGCGGCGGGTCAGGTTGACGGTGGCATAGCCGACCAAGGCACCCGCGAGGCCGAAGACCGCGCCCGACGCGCCGATCATCGGGCCGGCCTGCGGTTGCATCAGTGCGAACAACAGCCCCGCCGCGATCTGGCAGGTCAGATAGGTCAGCGCCATCGCCCGTGATCCGATCATCCGGGTCAGCTCTCGCGCGATGGCCACCAGCGAGATCATGTTCATCGCCAGGTGCAGCATGCCGTCGTGCAGCAGCCCGTAGGTCAGGAACATCGTCACGCCCTGGGCGGGATAGAGCCCGACGCCCTGCATCAGCAGCGGCGACCAGAAGGCGCCCAGCATGAAGGCCGCGGGACGCAGCTGGGGATAGCCTGCCAGATCGGCGAGGGTGAGGACCGCCTCGGCCGCGATGCAGAGGACGATCAGCGCCCGCACCCAGAGGGGCAGGCGATGTCCGGTGTCAGTCATCGGCGCGGATCTGGCGGGCCTCGTCGATCAGCATGATCGGGATGCCTGCGCGGATCGGGAAGGCCAGCCCTGCGGCGCTGGAGACCAGTTCCTGCCGTTCGGCGTCGTAGTGCAGGGTCGTATGGGTCACCGGGCAGACCAGCGCCTCGAGCATGTGGCGGTCGTAGTCGGATTGGGTCATTGCAGGCGTTCCTCGGGTTCGTCGCCGCGCAGGGCGAATTCGATCAGGCCGACCAGCAGTTCGCGGCGGTCGACCAGAGTGGGGGATTCGAGCAGCGCCTGCTTGTCGCCATGCGACAGGGGCAGCATCATCGAGAGGGAATTGATCAGCAGTTCATCCTCGGCCTGGGCGGCGGCGTCCCAATCGGTCGAGAGGTCGCGGCTTTCCATGTAGCGGGCCAGCAGGTCGAAGAGCGCCTGCCGGTCCATGCCGGGATCATGTTCGGGCTGGCCGCGGTCGCGCGCGAAGGACGACCAATCCACTTGCGCCTGCAGGTAGGGGGCGAAGCTGTCCTGCACGTCCAGCAGGCGGAACCGCGAGATTGCGCCAAGCGAGATCATCATCCGCCCGTCGTCGTTTTCGTTGAAGGACACGATGCGCCCCGCGCAGCCGATGGCCGAAAGGCCGTCAGCCTCGGGCTGGACCATGCCGATCATGCGGTGGCCGGTCTTCAGCGTATCCTCGATCATCTGCAGATAGCGGGGTTCGAAGATATGCAGCGGCAGGCGCGAACGCGGCATCAGCACTGCCCCCGGCAAGGGGAACAGCGCGATGCGGTCGGGCAGATCGAGGCGCAGCGGCATCGATCAGGCGAAGATCATCGAGGAAAGGCGGCGGCGACCCTTCTGCGCCACAGGGTCCTTGCCCGGCAGACTGTCGAAGATGGTGATCAGCTGGGCCTTGGCGGCACCCTCGTTCCAGTCGCGATCCAGACGGAAGCTTTCCAGCAGGATATCGATGGCCTGTTCGACCTGCCCTGCGGCATGCAGGGCCTGAGCCAGTTCCAACCGGGCCTGCTGATCGGCGGGGTCGGCATCGACGCGCGCCTGCAGGTCGTCCAGCGGGCCTGCGCTTTCGGCCTGCTGGGCCAGTTGCAGCTGGGCGCGGGCGGCCTCGACGGGGTTCGAACCAGCGATGGCGGGGGGGACCTGCGTCAGGGTGGCCGCCGCCGCCGCGTGATCGCCTGCGGCCAAATGGGCGCGGATCAGACCGCCCCATGCCTCGGGGCTGTCGGGCAATTCGCCGATGATGGCGGTGAAGGTCTCGATGGCATCGGGGATTTCATTGTCCAGAACCATCTGTTCGGCTGCGGCGATGGCATCGGCCAGACCGCCATCGTCGCCGCCCATTTCGGCCAGCTTGTCGACGAACTGCTTGATCTGGCTTTGCGGGATGGCACCTTGGAAGGCATCGACCGGCTGGCCCTTGAAGAAGGCATAGACGGTGGGCAGCGATTGCACCTGCAGCTGCCCCAGGATCGCCTGGTTTTCGTCGGCATTGACCTTGGCCATGCGGACGCGGCCCTTGTGGCGGGCGACCTCGGCTTCCAGCATCGGGCCAAGCGTCTTGCAGGGGCCGCACCAGGGCGCCCAGAAGTCGACGATGACCGGCACCTCCATCGAGGCCTCGACGACCTCCTTCATGAAGTCAGCCTGCGACACGTCCTTGATGAAGTCATCGGTCTGGGGTGCGTTGCCGGCACCATCGAAAAGCATTGTCATCTTGTCCCCGGTCATTCGGTTCGCGTGGTTGCGCCTAATATGGGGGGTGAAGGCGTTGAACAAAAGGGCGGATTGCGCGTTACGACCCCGACGCGCCCTCACGGGCATGTGACGAAAACGACCAGGAGAATGGGGAACCGGATGAGCGAAACCACAGAAACCACGCGGGAGCTGCCTCCGCTGCATCTGGCATTGCTGCCGATCGTGCTGACATTGGGGCTGCTGGCGATCCAGCTGTTCTATTACGGCGATTTCACGCCGCATATCCCGCTGGTGCTGGGGCTGGCCATCACCGGTCTGCTGGGTGTCATGCGCGGCCAGAAGTGGATGGACATCCGCGAGGGCGTCTTTCACGTCATTCATGTATCCATGCCATCGCTCTCGGTGCTGATCGTCGTGGGCATGATCATCGGGGTCTGGATCGCATCGGGCACGGTGCCGACGCTGATCTATTACGGGCTGACCCTGTTGAACCCGCAGATATTCCTGGCGGCGGCGATGATCCTCTGTGCGGTGGTTTCGCTGTCCCTGGGGACCAGCTGGGGGACGGTCGGGACCATTGGCGTCGCGCTGATGGGCATCGGCGCGGGCTTCGGCATTCCGCCCTATTGGACGGCAGGGGCCATCGTCTCCGGTGCCTTCTTCGGCGACAAGGTCTCGCCCCTGTCGGATACGACGAACCTGGCCCCGGCGGTCACGGGCGTGAACATCTTCGATCACATCAAGAACATGCTGCCGACGACCGTGCCTGCCATGCTGATCGCCTTGGCCGTCTATCTGGTGGCGGGATATTCGCTGATCACCCCTGCAGCCACCAGCTTCGAGCGGATCGAGGCCATCACCGACACCCTGTCGGCGCAGTTCACACTCGGCATCATCCCGTTGATCCCCGCGCTTGTCGTGGTCGCGCTGGCCATTGCCAAGCGTCCGCCGCTGCCGTCGCTGTTCACCGGCGTGCTGCTGGGCGCCATCGTCGCGATCTTCCTGCAGGGCGCGGGGCTGCATGACGTCTTCAGCTATGCGCAATCGGGCTATTCGATCGAAACCGGCGTCGCCGATATCGACAGCCTGTTGAATGCGGGTGGCATCCAGTCGATGATGTGGACGATCTCGTTGATGCTGATCGCACTAGGTTTCGGTGGCGCGCTGGAACGCACCGGTTGCCTTGAATCGATCATCAACGCCATCATCAGCCGCGTCACCAGCTTTTCCGCCGTGCAAAGCAGCGCCATCGCGACGGCCTTCGCCACCAACGTCGTGGCGGGCGACCCCTATATCTCGATCGCGCTGCCGGGGCGGATGTATGCGCCCCTTTACCGCGGCATGGGCTATTCGACGCTGAACCTGTCCCGCGCGGTCGAAGAGGGCGGCACCCTGATGTCGCCGCTGATCCCGTGGAACGCGGGCGGGGCCTTCGTCATCACGGCACTGTCGCTGAACATCATGGGCGGCGATCTGACCAACCTGTTGTATATCCCGCTGGCCTTCGCCTGCTGGACGGCGCCGGTGATCGGTATCCTTTATGCGCTGACGGGATGGTTCTCGCCCCGCGCCACGGATGAGGAACGTCAGGACTGGGATCGCCAGGACGAAGATGTCCTGGACCTTGAAGGTCACGCCCTGAGCGACGAGACCACGGCCTGACGACCGCGCCGCCCCCGCATCCGGGGGCGGCGTTTTTCACAGATCGAAGCTGGCCAGCACCGGGACGTGGTCGCTTGGCTGTTCCCATCCCCGGACGGGGCGCAGCACGCGGCTGCCATGGGCGGCCTGCGCGATGTCGCGGGTGGCCCAGATGTGGTCCAGGCGCCGCCCCTTGTCGGCCCCGTCCCAATCCTTTGCACGATAGCTCCACCACGAATAGAGCAGCCCCTGCGGGATGTCCTGACGGGTCACATCGACCCAATCGCCAGCCGCCTGCGCGGTCAGCAGATGCTCGACCTCGATGGGGGTGTGGCTGACGACCTTCAACAGCTTCTTGTGCGACCAGACGTCGTCCTCGCGCGGGGCGATGTTGAAATCGCCGACCATGATCGATTTCTCGGGGCGGTCGGCGTGGAAGACGTCGCGCATCTCGGTCAGGAAATCCAGCTTCTGGCCGAACTTCTCGTTCACCTCGCGGTCCGCGACGTCGCCGCCCGCGGGGATGTACATGTTGTGGATGGTGACGCCGTTCTCCATCCGCGCGGCGACATGGCGGGCATGGCCCAGCCCGACGTAATCGCGGTCGCCCGCATCGGTGATCGGCAGGCGCGACAGGATCGCCACGCCGTTGTAGCCCTTCTGCCCGCGCGCGACCATGTAGTTGTATCCAAGCGCGCGGAACTGCTCGACCGGGATCAGTTCGACGGGCGATTTGCATTCCTGCAGGCACAGCACATCGGGGGCTTCCTCGGCCAGGAAGCGGGCGACCAGCCCCTCGCGCAGGCGGACCGAGTTGATGTTCCAGGTGGCGATGGTGAACATTGCGGCGCTCCTTTGCGGTTCGGGCCGGACCCTAGCGGCGGGTCCGCATCCTGTCGAGGTCAAGGCTTGCCATGTGCGCCCCTGCCGCTATGCAAGAACCCACAGAGGGGAAACGGGGGATATCGACATGAAACTGACCATAGACGAGGCCTTGACGCGCGGCGGGACCGGGCTGTTCCAATGGCGGCTGCTGTGCATCTTCGGGCTGGTCTGGGCGGCGGATGCCATGCAGGTCATCGCGGTGGGTTTTGCATGGCCCTCGGTCGCGGCGACCTTCGGGCTGGACCGCGTGACGGCGCTGAACATCGGGACGGTGTTCTTCATGGGCATGTTCGTAGGCGCCTTCGCCTTCGGCAGGCTGGCCGACCGCGTGGGCCGCAAATGGGTGCTGATCGCCACCGTGGCGATGGATGCGGTCTTTGGCCTCGCCTCGGTCATGGCGGGCGACTTCACGGTCCTGCTGATCCTGCGCTTCCTGACGGGCGTGGCGGTGGGCGGCACGCTGCCCGTGGATTACGCCATGATGGCCGAGTTTCTGCCGCCCCGCTCGCGCGGTCGCTGGCTGGTCTGGCTTGAGGGCTTCTGGGCCATCGGCACCATCGTCGTTGCCCTGACCGCATGGGCCGCCGCCAGCATGGGCGCCGAGGCCCCCTGGCGCTGGATCTTCTTCGTGGCCGCCGTCCCGGCGCTGATCGGTTTCGGCCTGCGCTTCTGGATCCCGGAATCGCCGATGTACTTGGTCCGCAAGGGCCGCCAGGCCGAGGCGCGCACCGTCATCAACCGCATCCTGCGCATCAACGGTGCCTCGCCCCTGCCCGATGACGCGCATCTGCAGGCGGCGCAGGTGCCCTCGGGCAGCGCGACCTCGATCCTGTCCGAGCCGCTGCGCCGGTCCACCATCGGCGTGATGGCGGTCTGGTTCCTGGTATCGCTGTCCTATTACGGCGTCTTCATCTGGGTGCCGGGGCAGCTGGCCAGCGAAGGCTTCGGCTTCGTGCGCGGTTACGGCTTCCTGGTCATCCTGGCGCTGGCGCAGATCCCCGGATACGCGCTGGCCGCTTGGGGGGTCGAGGCCGTGGGCCGTCGCCCAACGCTGGCGGGCTTCCTGCTGCTCAGCGCGGCGGGATGCTTCCTGTTCACCATGGCCGGCGGCACGGCGATGGTCGCCGCATCCCTGATTATCATGAGCTTTGCCCTGCTGGGCACCTGGGGCGCGCTTTATGCCTTCACGCCCGAGCTGTACCCAACCCATCTGCGCGGAACCGGCATGGGCACCGCCAGCGCCGTCGCGCGTCTTGGCGGCATTCTGGCACCCAGCCTGCTGGCCTTTGTCTTCACCCGCAGCTTCACGCTGGCCATCGGGCTTTTCGCGCTGCTGCTGGTGCTGGCGGCGGCGGCGCTGCTGCTGATCCGCACCGAGACCCGCGACCGCGCCATCGGCTGAGGGTCGGAACGGAACGATGCGCCATCCGTTGGCGCATCACAGCAGGAAAGGACATGGCATGGGCCAACTGGTGAACGGGGTCTGGAAGGACCAATGGTACGACACCGACAGCAATGGCGGTGAATTCAAGCGCGACGCCGCCAGGTTCCGCGATTGGGTGACGGCGGATGGCAGCGCCGGACCGACCGGAGAGGGCGGGCACAAGGCCGAAAGCGGGCGCTATCACCTCTATGTCAGCCACGCCTGTCCCTGGGCGCATCGCACGATGATCTTCCGCGCGATCAAGGGGCTTCAGGATCACATCGACATCTCGGTCGTCCACCCCGAGATGCTGTCCGAGGGGTGGGAGTTCCGCAAGGATTTCGACGGCGCGACGGGCGACCGCCAGTTCGGGCTGGATTACCTGCGGCAGATTTATCTTAAGGTCCAGCCCGACATGACGGGGCGCGTCACGGTTCCCGTGCTGTGGGACAAGCAGACCGGCAGCATCGTGTCGAACGAAAGCGCCGACATCATCCGCATGTTCAATTCTGCCTTCGACGGCATCACCGGCAATACCGACGATTACCATCCCGCCGATCTGCGCGACCGGATCGACGCGGTGAACGACCGCATCTATGACACGGTCAACAATGGCGTCTACAAGGCGGGCTTCGCGACATCGCAGCAGGCCTATGACAAGGCAGTGGGGCCGCTGTTCGACAGCCTGGACTGGATCGAGGGGCTGCTGGCGGAAAACCGTTACCTGACCGGCGATCGCCTGACCGAGGCCGACTGGCGGCTGCTGACCACCATCTTCCGCTTCGACGGGGTCTATCACACGCACTTCAAGTGCAACCGCCGCCGCGTGATCGATTACCCGAACCTCTGGGCTTGGGCACGCGAGCTGTATCAATGGCCCGGAGTCGCGCAGACCGTGCATCCCGACCATTTCATGCGGCACTATTACTACAGCCACGACATGATCAATCCGCATCGCATTGTGCCTATCGGACCTGATGCCGATTGGAACGAACCCCACGGGCGGGAATGAAAAAAATGCCCGGTGTGAAAACACCGGGCAGTCCAACAGGGAGGGAGGGTGTGGCCGCATCCACCGGCCACTGGGCTTCATGGTTCCAACGTCGAAATCCCGTCCCGGTTCCCGCCCTGATTGCATCGGCGAAAGCCTGCCGATCCGGGGCCGAACCCGCTTCGGAAACGACCGTCAGGCGACCAGACGATAGCCGCCCGATTCCGTCACCAGCAGCCGCGCCGAGGAGGGATCGGGTTCGATCTTCTGGCGCAAACGATAGATGTGGGTTTCCAGCGTGTGCGTGGTGACGCCAGCGTTATAGCCCCAGACCTCGTGCAGCAGCACGTCGCGGGGAACGACACCGTCCTGGGCGCGGTACAGGAATTTCAGGATGTTGGTCTCCTTCTCGGTCAGGCGGATCTTGCGGTCCTTCTGATCGATCAGCATCTTCATCGCGGGCTTGAAGGTATAGGGCCCAAGCTGGAAGATCGCGTCCTCGGATTGTTCATGCGTGCGCAGCTGGGCGCGCAGGCGGGCCAGCAGGACGGGGAACTTGAACGGCTTGGTGACATAGTCGTTTGCACCCGCGTCCAGACCCAGGATCGTATCGGCATCGGTGTCATGGCCGGTCAGCATCACGATGGGGCATTTCACGTTCAGCTTGCGCAGCTTCTTGCACAGCTCTCGCCCGTCAGTGTCGGGCAGGCCCACGTCCAGAACGACCAAGTCGAAGATGGCATTCTTGGTGGCCTCGACGGCCTCGGCGCCGGTTCCGGCCTCGGTCACGTCGAAATCATCGGTGGCCACCAGCTGTTCGGCCAGGGCTTCGCGCAGGTCTTCCTCGTCGTCGACCAGCAGGATTTTTTTAAGTCCGGGCATGTTGCCTCCTATGGCTTGTTGATACTTGAGTGGGGTGCGCGCCCTTCTCCGTCCAGCAACATGTCGGAATTCTCACATGGAGTTGTCGGAAACGGGCGCTATGTTTCAATATGTTTCAAGAATGCGTGGCACGATGAGCCTGATCCCGACCCTTGCCGAAACCATCGCCCGCGCCCGCGCCGACCTGCGGATGGGCCTGCCCATCGTTCTGGGGGACCATATCGCGGCTGCGGTGGAAACCCTGTCGCCTTTGCGGCTCGCCGACCTGCGGGCCTTGGGTCAGCCGGTTCTGGCGCTGACCGACCGGCGGGCGCAGACGCTGAAGGCGCGTGCTTATGATCCGGGCGTCGCGCGGGTGATCGTGCCGGCCCATGGCGATCTGGCCTGGTTGCAGGCGCTGGCGGACCCCTCGGGCGATCTGATGACGCCGATGAAGGGCCCGCTGACCAGCGAGCGTGGCGGCGATGTCACCGCGCATCGCGCGGCCTTGGCACTGGCAAAATCGGCGCAGCTGCTGCCCGCGATGCTGCTGGTCCCCGCCCCCGCGCCCGAGGGGCTGACGCGGTTGAACCCCGGCCCGGTGATCGCGCAGCTTGCGACCGAAGCCGCAATGGCGCCCGTCGCCGCCGCCCGCCTGCCGCTGCAATGGGCCGAACGGTCGCGCCTGCACATCTTTCGCCCCGACGATGGCGGTGCCGAACATTACGCAGTGGAAATTGGCGATCCGCCCCGCGACGCCCCCGTGCTGGCGCGCCTGCATTCGGCCTGCTTCACCGGCGACGTGCTGGGCAGCCTGAAATGCGATTGCGGCCCGCAGTTGCACGCGGCGCTGGATGCCATGGGGCAGGCGGGGGCGGGGGTGCTGCTTTACCTGAACCAGGAAGGGCGTGGCATCGGGCTGGCCAACAAGATGCGCGCCTATGACCTGCAGAACCAGGGCTTCGATACGGTCGAGGCGAACCACCGCCTTGGCTTCGAGGATGACGAGCGGGACTTCCGCATCGGTGCGGCGCTTCTGCGCGGCATGGGGTTCACGGCGACGCGGCTGATGACCAATAATCCGCGCAAGGTGGCGATGATGGAAAGCCACGGCATCGCGGTTCCTGAACGCGTGGCGCTGATCACCCCGCGCAACCGGCACAACACCGATTACCTGGACACCAAGGCCGAAAAATCGGGGCATCTGCTATGAGCGGCGGCGACATGGTCCTGACCCCGATGGGGCTGCGGTTTCATGGGCGCGTCATTCCGTGCGCCATCGGCAAGACCGGCCTGACGCCCGCCAAGCGCGAAGGGGATGGCGCGACGCCTGTGGGCAGGCATCGGATCACGGGTCTGTGGTACCGTCCGGACCGGCTGGCGCGACCGACGCCTTGGGCGAGGCCCATCGGGCCATCCGACCTGTGGTGCGACGCCAGCGGTCATGCGGATTACAACCACCATGTCCGCGGGCCCTTTGCGGCCAGCCACGAACGGATGCGCCGCGCCGATCCGCTTTATGACCTAGTGCTGACGACCGATTGGAACTGGCCGGACGCGCGGGCCGGGGGCGGCTCGGCCATCTTTCTGCACCAGTGGCGCCGCCCGCATTTCGGTACCGAGGGCTGCATCGCCTTCGCCCGCAGCGACCTGCGATGGATCGCGGCCCGTGCGGCCCCCGGCACGCGGCTGATCGTGCCGCCCTTGGCCGGGCTGTCGACCTAACCGTAGTCGCGCGCCCCGAAAATGGCCGAGCCGACGCGGATATGCGTCGCGCCCTCGGCCACGGCGGTCTCGAAATCGCCGCTCATGCCCATGGACAGATGCGGCAGGCCGTTGTCGGCCGCCAGTTTGCGCAGCAGCGCGAAATGCGGCTGCGGGTCCAGTCCCTCGGGCGGGATGCACATCAGGCCGGTGGGGGAGAGGTCCAGCTGGGCGCAGGACGACAGGAAGCCCGGCAGTTCGTCCATCAGGATACCGGCCTTCTGGGGTTCGTCGCCGGTGTTGACCTGAACGAACAGCTGCGGATGGCGGCCCTGTTCCTGGATCTGCGCGGACAGCTTGCGGGCCAAGGTCATGCGGTCCAGGGTGTGGATCGCGTCGAACAGCTGGACGGCCTGCTTTGCCTTGTTCGATTGCAGCGGTCCGATCATGTGCAGTTCGATGCCGTCATAGCGGTCGCGCCAGCTGGGCCATTTGCCCTGCGCCTCCTGGACGTAGTTTTCGCCATAAATGCGGTGGCCTGCGTCCAGCACGGCCTGAACGCGCGCGTTCGGCTGGACCTTGCTGACGGCGATCAAGGTGACGCTGCCCGGGGCGCGTCCTGCGGCGGCTTCGGCCGCGGCAAGGCGGCTGGTAATATCTGTCAAACCCATGAAGCCACTGAACATAAAGAAAAGAGCGGGCGCAAGGCCCGCTCTTTCCGCAACTGCGTGATCTGGATCAGATCAGAAGTTGAACTGGACGCCCATGTCGGCGGTGACGCGCTCGTCATAGCCGCGCTGAACCGAACCGGCCAGCTTTGCGCCGCCCAGGTCGTAGGAAGCACCCAGACCGTAGGCATTGTCGGTGTCGTTGGTGTCTGCGTCGTTGTTGGTGACGTAGGCGCTGACGGTGGTCAGCGGTGCGACTTCGTAGCTGCCGTACAGGGTGACGGTGTTGCCCAGTTCCGAGTCGTCGAACGTGCCATCGTCGTTCAGCTGTTCGCCGTTGTCGAAGTACAGCATGCCGATGTCGGTCTTGTCGTTGAAGGCATACTCAGCACCGACGAAGAACTGGTCGTTGTCGTCGACACCGGCGCCGTTTTTCACATAGGCAGCCGACAGGGTCAGCATGTCGTTCCAGACGTAGTCGGCCGAGATGCTGTATTCCTTCTCGTCGTCGCCACCCAGATCGTCATAGACCTGGTCGGGATCGATGACCGAGGCGCGCAGGTTCACGCCGGCAATGGCATACTTGACCATGACGCCCATGTAGTCGGCGCGACGCTGGTTGGTGGCGTCGATGACGTTGGCGTAGGTCGGGTAGCCGTCGGTGTTGTAGGCGAAGAAGTCGCCGCGCGAGTTACCGAACGAACGCGAGTAGACGCCGATTTCCGAGTTGTACATCAGAGCGGCCGAGTCGTAGGCGGTGTTCGAGTTACCGACTTCGACGGTCAGACCGTTCGAGGTCACGTAGACGTAGCCGGGTGCAACGGTGGTTTCTTCGTCGCCCTGGTCCCACTGGATGCGGATGCGGCCACCGAATTCAACGTCCTGGTCGGTCGAGGTCGTCGCGTCGATGTTCATGCGCAGGCGCGACTGAACGATCGCGTCGCTGGCGGAGTAGACGTTGCCATCAGCGTCAACGCGGTCGCCGCGAACGCCGTCCTCTTGATACAGCACACCGGTGCGGCCGTAGCCCGAGATGGTGACGTCTGCCGCAGCGATGCCGGCCGTCAGGACCAACGCGGTCGTCGCGAAAAGAACCTTTTTCATGGTCGTGTTCCCTCTTGTCTCTCTGTTGCCCAAACCGGCCTCCCGCCTTGGGTATGTCTTGTTGTTTCCATCTTTCGAAATCGTGATGCAACGGAATCACCGGACCCCCCGGGGTTTCCCCGATCCTGTGATGCACAACCGCCACACCTTTCCGTGATCGCGGAACCCCGCGTTTTGCAGGGCTTGGGCGTGGCCAGAGGTGGTGGTGGCGGCCCGTGGCCAAGGCGCTTGTCGCGGGCGGTCGTTCCGCGTTAAAGCTGGCCCACGCGAAATACGCCCGGGGGACAGCATGAAGACCGCACGCGCCGCACGCCTGATGATCGTCACGACGCTTTGCGCGGGACTGGCCGCCTGTGGCGGGACGGCCGAACGCGCCTCGCCGCAGGAGCCCGAACGCGTGACCCGCATTCAGGACGTGCTTCTGCGGTCTGAAAATCCCAGTGCGACGGTCGGCGTGAACAAGTACCTGTGGAACGCCAGCCTTCAGGTGCTGAACTTCCTGCCGGTGCAGACGGTCGATCCCTTTACCGGCGTGATCCAGACGGGTTACGGCACGCCCCCCGGCGGTGGCCGGTCCTATCGCGCGACGATCCAGGTCAGCGACCCGGCGCTGGACGCGCGCAGCCTGCGCCTGTCGCTGCAGGGGCCGGGCGGTTCCGCGGTCGAGCCGGGCACCGTCCGCGCGGTCGAGGATGCGATCCTGACCCGTGCCCGCCAGCTGCGCATCCAGGACGGCCGGCTTTAAGGTCGCGCGCTTGCGGGTCTGGACACTGGACCCGCACTGGTCTGGGGTATAAACCGCGTGGCAAAACACATGCCCGAAGGTTGACCCATGCCCTATACCCCGTCCGAAAGCGAAGCCAACTGGCAGAAGGCCTGGGCCGAGGCCGGCACCTTTACCGCCATCCGCGACGAACGCCCCAAGTATTACGTGCTGGAGATGTTCCCCTATCCCTCGGGGCGCATCCACATGGGGCATGTGCGCAACTATACGATGGGCGACGTGGTGGCGCGGTTCAAGCGCGCCCAAGGCTTCAGCGTGCTGCACCCGATGGGATGGGACGCCTTCGGCATGCCTGCCGAGAACGCCGCGATGGAGCAGGGCGGCCATCCCCGCGACTGGACCTATGCCAATATCGCGACCATGCGCGAACAGCTGAAGCCGCTTGGCCTCTCCATCGACTGGAGCCGCGAGTTCGCCACCTGCGACGACGCCTATGTCGCCCAGCAGCAGGCGATGTTCCTGGACATGCTGGAGGCGGGCCTGATCACCCGCAAGTCGGCGCAGGTGAACTGGGACCCCGAGGACATGACCGTTCTGGCCAACGAGCAGGTCATCGACGGCAAGGGCTGGCGGTCGGGTGCCACGGTCGAGCGGCGCGAACTGACGCAGTGGTTCTTCAAGATCAGCGACTACAGCGACGAATTGCTGTCGGCGCTGGACGGGCTGTCGGGCTGGCCGGAAAAGGTGCGCCTGATGCAGGCCAACTGGATCGGCAAGTCGCGCGGGCTGCAGTTCCGCTTTGCCACCGTCGATGCGCCCGAAGGCTTCGACGCGATCGAGGTCTATACCACCCGTCCCGACACGCTCATGGGCGCAAGCTTTGCCGCGCTGTCGCCGGATCACCCGCTGGTGCGGAAGCTGGCCGAAACCCGTCCCGAGGTCGCCGCCTTCATCGAGGAATGCAAGCGCATCGGCACCACCGAAGAGGCGATCGAGACCGCGCCCAAGCTGGGCTTCGACACCGGCCTGACCGTCACCCATCCGCTGGACCCGAACTGGCAGCTGCCGATCTGGGTCGCGAATTTCGTGCTGATGGATTACGGCACCGGCGCGATCTTCGGCAGCCCTGCGCATGACGAGCGCGACCACGAATTCGCCACGAAGTACGGCCTGCCGATCCGCGCGACCTTCGGTCAGCCGGGGATGACGCTGGAACAGGCGGACGAGCTGGTCGCCACCGCGCCCTTCGTGCCGCTGAAATCCGAGACCGTCACCTATGTCCGCGGTTTCGCGGGCGATGCCGACCAGACCGGCGAGGCCGCGGTGGATGCCGCCATCGCCCATGCCGAGGCGCAGGGCTATGGTGAGGGGGTGACCAAGTTCCGCCTGCGCGACTGGGGCATCTCGCGCCAGCGCTACTGGGGCTGCCCGATCCCGGTCGTGCATTGCGACAACTGCGGCACGGTCCCCGAGGTCAAGGAGAACCTGCCGGTCCTTCTGCCGCAGGATGTGACGTTCGACGTGCCGGGCAACCCGCTGGACCGTCACCCGACCTGGCGTCAGGCGACCTGCCCGAAATGCGGCGGCGCCGCGCGTCGCGAGACCGACACGATGGACACTTTCGTCGATTCGTCCTGGTACTATGCCCGCTTCACCAGCCCCGGTGCCGACACGCCGACGAACCGCGCCGATGCGGATTACTGGATGAACGTCGACCAGTACATCGGCGGCATCGAACACGCGATCCTGCATCTGCTCTATTCGCGCTTCTTCGCCCGCGCGATGGTCAAGACCGGTCATCTGCCCGAAAAGGCCAAGGAGCCTTTCGATGCCCTGTTCACGCAAGGCATGGTCACGCATGAGATCTACATGACGCGGGACGACCGCGACCGGCCCGTCTATCACCTGCCCGAGGATGTGACCGACGGCAAGCTGGCCGACGGTCGGGCGGTGACGGTGATCCCTTCGGCCAAGATGTCGAAATCTAAGAAGAACGTCGTCGATCCGGTGAACATCGTCGAGAGCTTCGGTGCCGATACCGCGCGCTGGTTCATGCTGTCCGACAGCCCGCCCGAGCGTGACGTCGAATGGACCGCTGCAGGCGCCGAGGCCGCCTACAAGTTCCTGTCGCGCGTCTGGCGCCTGGCCGACGAGGCCCCCGAGGACGGCCCCGATGATCAGGATCTGACCCGCGCCGCCCATCGCGCCATCGCCGACGTCACCCGCGCGATCGAGGGCTTTGCCTTCAACAAGGCCGTCGCCAAGCTTTACGAGCTGGCCAATGCCGTCGGCAAGTCCAAGGCCGGGGGCGAGCCGCGCCGCGCCGCCCTGCGCATCATCGCCCAGCTGATGGCCCCGATGGTGCCGCATCTGGCAGAAGAGGTCTGGTCGAAATCGGGCGGGCAGGGCATGGTGGTCGATGCCGGCTGGCCCAAGGCCGATCCCGCCATGTTGGAGGATGACAGCGTGACCCTGCCCATCCAGATCAACGGCAAGCGCCGCGCCGAGATCACGGTCCCCAAGGACATGCCCAAGGGCCAGATCGAGGCGCTGGTCCTGGCCGATGATACCGTGCAGCGTTTCCTGGAAGGGGCTGCGCCGAAGAAGCTGATCGTGGTACCGGGGCGGATCGTCAATGTCGTTGCCTGACCGCCTGTCCCGCCGCGCGGTCCTGCTGGGCTTGGGTGCGGCCCTGGCCTTGGCGGGCTGCGGGCTGACCCCGGTCTATGGACCGGGGGGCGGCGGGACGAAGCTGTTCGGAAAGGTGCGCCCGCGCGACCCGGATACGCCCTTGGATTTCGTCTTCAACCAGCGGCTCGCCGAACGGATCGGGCCGGATGACGCGGCCATCTATGATCTGGACTATCGCATCAGCGCCACCGTCGCGGCCCAAGCCATCACCCCCGATGAGGTGACGACCCGCTATTCGCTGAACGGCACCGCCGATTTCACCCTGACGGGTCCGGGCGGGCAGGTGATCACCCAGGGCCGGGTCAGCAGCTTCACCTCCTATTCGACGACGGGGACGACGGTGTCGACCTTGGCCGCCGAAGGTGGTGCGCGCGAACGGCTGGCGCTGATGCTGGCCGACCAGGTCGTCACCCGCCTGCTGGCGGCTGCGTCGAAATTGCCGGAATGAGGTTTGCATGCTGCTGAAAGGCGGCGAGATCTCGCGCTATCTGTCGCGCCCCGACCCGTCGCGGCCGGGGCTGCTGATCTATGGCCAGGACCCGATGCGGGTCGCGATGAAGCGGGCCGAGGCGGTGCAGGCGCTGGTCGGCGAAAAGGCCGACGAGGAGATGCGCCTGACCCGCATGCCCGGTGCGGGCCTGCGAAAGGACCCTGCCCAACTGATCGACGCCGTGCGCGAGGTGGGCTTCTTTCCCGGACCGCGCGTCGTCCTGCTGGACGATACCCCCGATTCCGCCGCCGATGCGATTGCCGCCGCGCTGACCGACTGGCGGCAGGGGGATGCGGTCATCGTGGTGGCGGCGGGGGGGCTGTCGAAATCCTCGGCCTTGCGCAAGCTGTTCGAAAAACACGGGCAGGCGGTGACGGCACCGATCTATGACGATCCGCCCGGCCCCGAGGAGGTGACGCGCTGGCTGGCCGATGTCGGCCTGCACGAGGTGCCGCGCGATGCCATGAAGGAAATGATGCTGCTGTCCCGCGCTCTGGACCCCGGCGACCTGCGTCAGACGATCGAGAAGATCGGGCTGTACAAATACCAAGACCCCGCACCGCTGACGCCAGAGGAAATCGCCATGCTGGCCCCCGCGACCATCGAGGCCGAACTGGACGAGCTGATCCATGTCGTCGCCGAGCGGCGCGAGGCGGACTTCGGCCCCCTGATGCGGCGAATCGAGGGGCAGGGGATTTCCCCTGTGGCCCTGTGCATCGCGGCCTTGCGGCATTTCCGGACGCTGCATCTGGCGGCGGCGGACCCTGCCGGGCCGGGCGTGGCCTTGGCGCGGGCGCGACCGCCTGTCTTTGGTCCGCGGCGGGACCGGATGGCGCGGCAGGCGCAAAGCTGGGGGATGGGACCCCTGGAGGAGGCGGTCTCGACCCTGCTGCAGACCGACATGACGCTGCGCAGCGCCAGCCGCGCCCCGCAGATGTCGCTGGTGGAACGCGCGCTGCTGCGCCTGTCGATGAAGCCCCGGGGGCGGCGGTGACCGAACGGGTCGATGCGCTGGTGATCGGGGCCGGTCCCGCCGGGCTGATGGCCGCCGAGGCCTTGATGGGGCAGGGGCGGCGCGTCGTCGTGGCCGAGGCGATGCCGACGCCCGCCCGCAAGTTCCTGATGGCGGGCAAGTCGGGGCTGAACCTGACCAAGTCGGAGCCATCGGATGCGTTCTGGGGCAAGGTCGCCGGGGCGCTGCCCCGGACCCCGGGGTATTTCGACAACCGAGAAGCCTTCGGTCCCGCCGAGGTGATGGCATGGGCCGAGAGCTTGGGCGTGCCCTTGTTCACCGGATCATCTGGGCGGGTGTTTCCGGTCGGGATGAAGGCCTCGCCCATGCTGCGGGCTTGGCTGGAGCGGTTGCGGGCTGGCGGGGTCGAGCTGCGGTCACGCTGGCGGTGGGTTGATCTGGACGGCGGTTTCGGCTTCGCGACGCCCGAGGGGCGACAGGTGATTGCGGCGGATGCGGTGATTCTGGCACTTGGCGGGGCCAGTTGGCCTCGGCTTGGGTCGGATGCGGCCTGGGAGCCGGTGCTGGCGGGGGCGGGTGTGCCCGTCGCGCCGTTCCGGCCAGCGAACATGGGGTTTCGCGTCAACTGGTCGGATGCGATGGCGCGGGTGATGGGCGCTGCGGTCAAGGGAGTGGCAATCCACGCGGGCGATGCGGTCAGTCGCGGGGAATGGGTCATCACCCGGCAGGGGATCGAGGGGGGCGGCATCTATGAGGTGGCCGCGGCCCTGCGCGACGGGGCCGCGGGGCGAGTCGATCTGGCGCCCGATCTGGATATTTCGGCGCTGGCGGCGCGCTTCGGAAAACCGCGTGGCAAGCTGTCGCTTGGCAACTGGTTGCGCCGGGTGCTGGGCGATCCGGTCAAGGTGGCGCTGCTGCTGGAGTGGGGGCAGCCTCTGCTTGGGGATGCCGCCGATTGGGCTGCGACGGCCAAGGCGCTGCCGCTGCGCCACGACGGCCCGATGGGCTTGGAGCGTGCGATTTCCAGCGCGGGCGGCATCATGCGCGAAGGCGTGGACGAGGGGCTGCAATTGCGCGCCCTGCCCGGTGTGTTTGTTGCCGGAGAGATGCTGGACTGGGAGGCGCCGACGGGCGGCTATCTGCTGACGGCCTGTCTGGCCAGTGGACGCCGCGCGGGATTGGCCGCCGTGCGGGCGCTGAGCGGGCGCTAGAGCGCAGCGGCGCGTTGATGCGCCGGGCGTTCGCGCATCCGGTCCAGATAGGTCGTCAGGTCATGTTCCACGATGGGGAAACGCGCACCGAGCGCCCATGTCAGGCAATGGGTCAGGATGATGTCGGGAACGGTCATCTGGTCGCCCATCAGGAAGGGGCCTTCGCCCATGCGGTTCACAAGGGTCTTCTGGCTGGCCTCGAATTCCCACCGCAGGGTGTTCTTGATGGCGCTGAGGCGCATTTCCTCGGGGAGGATGAAGCTGTGGCGGGCGGCCAGCCAAAGGGCCGCATCGAATTCGTCCAGCAGGAATTGCGTCAGGCTGTCCTGACGGGCGCGGTCCAGCGTGCCTGCCGGATGGGTCAACTGGCCGTGGCGATCGGCCAGATAGGTCAGGATCGCGGTCGAATCGGTGATGGGCGTGCCGTCGTCGATCAGCACCGGCACCTTGCCCGCCGGATTGAACTGGGCCACGCCCTCGCTGCGGGGATTGGCCGGGATATGGGTATAGGGCTGGCCCAATTCCTCGAGCATCCATAGGACGCGGAAGGCGCGGCTTTTCGCGGTGCCGATGACGTTGTACATGACTGACCCCCTGTTTTTCCAACAGAAGGCCTGCATGCGGCGGTCGCGTCAAGCCGCGTTGATCAGGCCTTGCGGCAGGCGATCAGCTGCTGGCGGTACATCTCGGACCTCTGGCCGACCTGGGCCGCGACACGCATCAGCCAACCCTTGCGACGGTGGCTGCCACGGGAAAATCCGCCCCGCCCTTCGTGATAGGCCAGATACTGCGATGTCGCGTCATGCTTGGACAGGCCCAGCACGCGCTGGCTGCCGTCCATGTACCAGCCCATGAAATCGGTCGCGTCGCGGATGTTGTCGCGCTTGGCGCGGCGGTTGCCGGTCTTGCGCTGATATTCCTCCCACGTGGCATCCAGGGCTTGGGAATAGCCGAAGGCGCTGCTTTGCCGACCGATGGGAATGACGCCAAGCGCGTATTGATGGGGGGTGCGGGCGTCGCCGATGAACTTTGATTCCTGGTACATCGTGGCCATCTGCACATGAACCGGAACACCCCAACGGCGTTCGGTCTTCTTCATGGCCCGCAGATAGGCGGGGCGTTCCGCCACGATCGCGCAAGCGTTGTTCAACTGGCGCGGCGCGCTGTAGTTGCCACCACCGCATGAGGCCACCAGCCCCACGATGGCCAGCTTCAAAAGCGTGTTCATCCTGCCCTCGTCCTGCTCTCTTGTCCGTTTTTTCCTGATCATAGGGAAAAATCCCGCTCGGTGAAATCACAAACCCGGTGGATGGGCGGCAGGTGGCCTAGCTGGACCCCTCGGGGTGCAGAAGGGCGTTCAGCGCGTTCAGATCGTCGGCGCCCGCGTCCAGCAGCAGGGTTTCCAGGGCGCGGTAATGCTGCAGCACCTTCCGGCCGGTTTCCGTGACCGTGGCTCCGCCGCCCTTGGGGCCGCCGCGGGCGCTGTCGATGACGGGCAGGGCGAAGGCGATGTTCATCTCCTCGACCAAGGTCCAGGCGCGCTTGTAGCTCATGCCCATCTCGCGCGCGGCGGCCGAGATCGAGCCGAGCCGCGCGATGCGCGACAGCAGTTCGGCCTTGCCCGGGCCCAGGATCAGCGGCGAATCGTATTCAAGCCGCAGCTTGATGCGCAGCCGGGGGCCGGTCTGTGTCATGCGTCGCCTCATGTTCGTTATTCCCCGACAGCATAGCGCCTTGGCGGGCCGCCTGCAATTTGCAGGCTGCGAAAAGACGCGTTCCGCGACGGAACATCGCCGCATGCTTGCCGGGACGCGCGTCGCGCCTATTCTGCCCCCGAACCAAGAGGAGGCCCGCCATGTCCGCAAACGATATCGTCATCCTGTCCGGCGCCCGCACCGCCATCGGCACCTTCGGGGGCAGCCTTGCCGCCATCCCGCCGATCCAGCTGGCCGCCACCGTCACCCGCGCCGCGCTGGAACGTGCGGGCGTCGCCCCCGACCAGATCGGGCAGGTGGTCTTCGGCCACGTGATCAACACCGAACCGCGCGACATGTATCTGTCGCGCGTCGCCATGCTGGAGGCGGGCATCCCGCATACCACGCCTGCGATGAACGTGAACCGCCTCTGCGGATCGGGGGCGCAGGCCATCGTCTCGGCCACGCAGGCGCTGATGCTGGGGGATGCCGATTTCGCCATCGCGGGCGGTGCCGAAAGCATGAGCCGCTCGCCCTATGTCGTGCCCTCGGCCCGTTTCGGGGCCAAGATGGGCGATCAGGCGATGCTGGACATGATGACCGGCGCGCTGACCTGCCCGATGGGCACGGGGCATATGGGCGTCACGGCGGAAAACGTCGCCGCCGAACATGACATCACCCGCGAACAGCAGGACGACTTCGCGATGGAATCGCAGCGCCGTGCTGCGGCGGCCATCGCGGCGGGTCATTTCAAGGACCAGATCGTTCCGGTCGAGGTCAAGACCCGCAAGGGCATGGTCGCCTTCGACACCGACGAGCACCCCAAGGACACCAGCCTGGACAAGCTGGGCGGTCTGAAGGCGGTCTTCCAGAAGGGCGGGTCGGTCACGGCCGGCAATGCCAGTGGCATCAACGACGGTGCGGCGGCGCTGGTGCTGGCGCGGGCGGATGCGGCCGAACGCGCCGGTCTGAAACCGCGCGCCCGCATTCTGGGCTATGCCGTCGCAGGCGTCCGCCCCGAGGTGATGGGGATCGGCCCGATCCCCGCCGTCGAGGCGCTGATGAAGCAGACCGGCTTGAGTGCCGCCGATTTCGACGTCATCGAATCGAACGAGGCTTTTGCCGCCCAGGCTCTGGCCGTGAACAAGGGTCTGGGACTGGACCCCGCCCGCGTGAACCCCAACGGCGGCGCCATCGCGCTTGGGCACCCCGTGGGTGCCACCGGCGCGATCCTGATGGTCAAGGCGCTGGCGGAGCTGGAGCGGACTGGCAAGCGCACCGGCCTGATCACCATGTGCATCGGCGGCGGTCAGGGCATCGCCATCGCCATCCAGCGGGACTGACCTCAGACAAAAGCACGATACAGAATTGACACGTCGTGCAACCGGCCTGCGATGCGGGCCGGTTTTCTCTTGCCTATGTCACGGCCGCCGCCTCGACTGATCCAGACAAATCGAGGAGGAGACGAGGTGTCACAGGGAGTATTCTTCATCGCGGCGGCGCTGCCCGTCGCGATCGTTTTCGTTCTGCTGGTCGTCATGCGGCGATCGGCCAAGCTGGCGATGCTGGCGGCCTATCTGGTCACCGTGGCCTTGGCGCTGGTGCTGTGGGGGGCGCCCATCGCACGCATCGCCGGGGCCACGGTCAACGGGTTGGTGACGGCGGTGACGCTGCTCTATATCGTGTTCGGGGCCATCCTGCTGCTGTACACGGTGCAGGAATCCGGCGCGATCCGGACGATCCGGCGCGGCTTCACCGACATCTCGCCCGACCGGCGCATCCAGGCCATCATCATCGCCTGGATGTTCGGCTCGATGATCGAGGGCGCTTCGGGCTTCGGGACGCCTGCCGCCGTGGCGGCCCCGCTGCTGCTGGCCATCGGTTTTCCGGCAATGGCGGCGGTCATGGTCACGCTGATCATCCAATCGACGCCGGTGTCCTTCGGCGCGGTCGGCACGCCGATGCTGGTGGGCATCAATACCGGCCTGTCGAACAGCGAGGCGGTAGACACGGCCATCGCGCCGATGACGCTGGCGGAATACGGGCCGGTGGTGGCCGCTCAGGTGGCGCTGGTCCATGCGCTGGTCGGCGTGCTGATCCCGCTGCTGATGGTGGGGATGCTGACGCGGTTCTTCGGCGCCAGCCGCAGCTTTGCCGAGGGATTCCGCGCGTGGAAGTTCGCCATTTTCGCCGGGCTGGCCTTCACGCTGCCCTATCTGCTGGTGGCGAATGTCCTGGGCCCCGAGTTCCCCTCGTTGCTGGGTGGTCTGATCGGGCTGCTGATCGTGGTGCCCGCGGCGCGTGCGGGTTGGTTCCTGCCAAGCGACAGCTTCGATTTCCCGCCCCGCGATCAGTGGGAGGATGGCTGGCAGGGCAGCGTCCACCCCGAGGAGGCCGATCTTGGCCCGCAAGGCCGGCAGATCTCGCTGCTGACGGCATGGATGCCCTATGTCATCGTGGCGGTGCTGCTGGTCCTGACGCGGACCATCGCGCCCTTGAAGGCATGGCTGACGGGGCCGTCCACGACCATTGCGTTTCGTGACCTCTTCGGGTCGGGGATCAACGCCTCGGCGCAGTTTCTCTATGCGCCGGGCAGCGTGATGATCGTCGCCTCGCTGATCTCGGTCGCGCTGTTCCGGATGCGAGGGCGCGATTACAGTCGGGCCTGGGCGATCTCGGGCCGGACGATGCTGGCTGCCGCCCCGGCGCTGCTGCTGGCGGTGCCGATGGTGCAGGTTTTCATCAACTCGGGGTCGGACGGCATGCCGTCGATGCCGATCACGCTGGCGCAGGGGATGGCCGCCGCGACAGGCGCGACATGGCCGATCTTTGCGCCGGTGGTCGGCGCGCTTGGCGCCTTCATCGCCGGGTCGAACACGGTGTCGAACATGATGTTCTCGTTGTTTCAGTTCTCGACCGCCCAAGGCATCGGGCTGGACCTGGCGGGCATCACGGTCGTCGTCGTGCTGCAAGCGGTCGGCGGTGCGGCGGGCAACATGATCTGCGTGCACAATGTCGTGGCCGCATCCGCCACCGTCGGCCTGACCGACCGCGAGGGCGACCTGATCCGCAAGACGCTGATCACCATGGCCTATTACGTCGTGCAGGCCGGGCTGATCGGCATGGCGCTGATCGGCGGCGGATTGTGGTGGGCGGCTGCGGTGGTCTGGGCCGTCGTGGTCGTCGGCGCCATGCGCGCCAATCGCGCCCGCTGACATTGAAAAGGGCGGTCCGATCGGACCGCCCTTTTTCTGTGCAGGCAGTTGGGGTGCGACCCGCTCTGCCCGAACTGGAAACGGACCGCCCAGATCTGGCGGCCCGCGAGTTCCACGGAGATGGTCCGGTTAGGGATGGAAACCCGTCCGGTCCCAATCAGGGTTTACGACCTTCGGGACTGCCCTCAGGCCACGGCCCCCCAGACTGTTCCGACACCTCTCTCCAATATCACTCTCGACACTGGACCACCTCCTTTCAAAAGTTTGCCGTTATGGGTTGAGGTTGCCACAGATCCAGATTCTGTCAATCAGCTTTTGTCCGCGTTGCGCAACAAATTGCGGACGATCAGCCGGAAGGGCACAAGGGCCAGTAGCGCCAGACCAAGTTTGACCAACCAATCGGCAACTGCCAGCGAAACCCACAGGGCGGTGACCGGACCTTGGCCAAGCAGCGGAACGGCCTCGGAGGACCAGCCGGTATTGACGTCATGGGGCAGGAAGGCCGCGAAGGCGATTCCGAAGAACAGCACCGTGTCCAGCGCCGATCCGATCAGCGTCGAGGCCAGCGGCGCACGCCACCAGCGCCCCGCCCGCAGGCGGTCGAAGACGGCGATGTCGACCCACTGCGCCACCAGGAAGGCCGTCCCCGAGGCGATGGCGATGCGCAGGGTCGTCGCATCCAGCAGTGCTGCGACCAACGAACAGATGACACCCACGACGAAACCGGCCATCACCACCCGACGCGCGGCGGATGCGCCGTGGACGCGGTTCATCACGTCGGTGACCAGGAAGGCCAGCGGATAGGTGAAGGCGCCCCATGTCAGCCAGTCGGCGACGGTGAACTGCACGAGGATGTTCGAGGCCACGACGATGGCGGCCATGGCAAGGATGCCGGGCAGAAAGCGGGTCATGCGGAATTTCCGTTTTTGCAAGGTTGCGGAAGAACTCGGCCCATGGCGGCATGGGCAGCGGGTGCCATAAGCGCCCGCAGCCGGTCTTGTCAATTTGCGACGGTGTCGTCCTCGCGCAGGCGGTATTCCACGATCTCGGTCCGCTGGACGAACAGGAAGTTGTCGTCCGATACCATGGTCAGCCGTGTTCCCGTTCCGTCATCCCAGACCGACAGGCCTTCCAGGTTGTCGTATTGCAGCGGTTTGGTCTGAAGCAGGATCTGGTCGTCCTGCGCGCCATCGGGGGTCAGATGCATCCGCCGGACGCGCGACGAAAACCCCAAAATCCCGTGGAAATCACGTTCAAGCAGATAGAACCAGCCGTCCGGCCCGAAATCCGCGCCTACCGGCAGCCAGCGCGGGTCGCGGCGGATGGTCGAATATTCGGACCATTCCCGATCGGCATAGGAGAGGACGGTAAAGGGCGTGGTCTCATCCTCGGATTCCTCGGGGATGGCGATGACGGTGCCGTCGGGGCGGATTGCCAATGCCTCGAGACCGGCGTTCTTGCCCATGCCGGGCAGTTCGGGCGGGGGCGGCAGGGTGACGGCGGGGCGGTCGGGGTCGTCATAGCGCGCGATGCGGTCGAACCCTTCGAAGCTGACCCAGATGTCGCCGCGGCTGCCGATAGCCAACCCCTCGCTGTCGCCGATATAGCCGGGCGGCAGCGGCTTGCCCTTGCTGTCCTGCAGATGCGCGCGTCCGGCCACCACCATGTCGCGCACGATGCCGCGTGGGTCGCGTTGGACGCGACCCCAGTAAAGATGCGCGCGATCGGACAGGACGTGGAACTCGCTGCCGTCGGGGCTGATCTCGATTCCGGAAAAGCCGCCGAAGCTGGCCTCGGGGCGCGACCAGACATAGGTGCCCACGTAATCAAGAACCGCGCCTGCATCGGCAGGCGCGGCGAACAGCAGCGACGTCAGGATGGCGCTTAGCGCGCGGTGCCGATGATCTGGCATTGGCGCGGCATCTCGGCCAGCCGATAGCTGCGGGGGTGGCGATAGTTCGGATTGCCCGGCCCGGCCTTGGGACGCGACGAGGGATTGGCGCGATAGGCCAGCTCCTGCGCCGCCGCGCCGCAGCCGTTGTCGTTGCCCGACAGCACCGCGACCGGAGCGGCCGTATTGGTGCAGCCGCGGTTGCCCGCGGGGCAGTTCAGGCGGACGTGGAAGTGATAGTCGTGGTTGGGCGTCGGGCGCAGCTTCTGCAACCAGGACCCGCGATTGCCATTGGCCTTGCACATCGCATCCTTGATGGCCGCGTCCAGGAAGATGCGGTCGACGCGCGGGTCCATCGCCGCCGATTGGATCAGCGCCGCATGCGACGGCGTCCAATGCCCCGACAGGCCCAGACCGTTCGACGCCACGACCGAGACCGAGGAGATGTTCTCGCGCTGCTGACGGCTGAGGGACAGGCTTTGGGGTTTCAGCATCCAGATGTCGGCATCCAGCCCCATCTGGTGACTGGCATGGCCGGTCAGCATCGGGCCGCCGCGCGGCTGGCTCATGTCGCCGATATAAAGGCCGTTCCAGCCCATCTTGGTGGCGGCCTGCGACAGGCCCATCAGGAAGTTGACCAGCTCGGGGTGGCCCCAGTTGCGGTTGCGCGACAGGCGCATGGATTGCCAGGTCGGGCCGCTTTCCGGCATCTGGACGCCGCCGTTGAAGCAGCCTTTGCTGTAGGTGCCGAAGGCGGCGGGGGTGCCGCCCGTGGGGCCGGGGACGTGGCCGAAGACGTCCTTGGCAAGCGATTGGGCGGCGGCGGGCATTGCCAGACCGATCAGAATGGCGGCGGTGGTCAGTGTCTTGCGGATCACGGGTATGGCTCTCCTTCCGGGTTGACCCACCGTAACAGAACCAGCGCGACAAGAAAGATCACGATCAGCGGAAGAAACCCGATGCGCTGGCTGCCGCTGAGATCGGTGGTCACCGCGATCAGGAAGGGTGCCAGAAAGGCCGTGGCCTTGCCCGACAGCGCATAAAGGCCAAAGCCCTCGGTCGCGCGTTCTGGGGTGGTGTGGCGCACCATCATCGTGCGGCTGGCGGCCTGCAGCGCGCCGCCCGCACCGCCGATGACCGCCCCGCAGATGAAGAACAGCAGGTCAGGCACGCGCAGGCCCGCCAGCACCGGATCGGCGGGCACGGCCATGCCGAAGATGGTGCTGCGGTCCATGCCCACCAGCAGCGTGCAGACCGCCGTCAGCGCCAGGATGCAGATGGCGATGACACGCCGCGGACCGAAGCGGCGGTCGGCCCGCCCGCCCAGCCAGCTGATCCCCGCCGCCGAAATGGCGCTGACCACCCCGAAGATCCCCGCCAGAAACACCGGCCAGCCCAGCACCGTCCCCGCATAGACCCCGCCAAAGCCGTAAAGCGCGTTCAGCGCATCGCGCGACAGCATCGACGAGATCAGCCAGTTTCTCAGGCTGTCGCGATGCCCCAGGCTGCGCACCAGCGCCCAGAGGTCGCGCAGGGCCGGACGGATTCGGATGGGCCGCGCCTCCCCCTGCGGGTCGCGCACCCACAGGAAGAAGGGCAGCATGAAGACGACATACCAGATGGCGGTGAAGGGGCCGACGAAGCGCGTCCCTTCGCGCAGGGCCGGGTCCAATCCGAAGAGCGGCGGGATGCCCGCCAGCGTCCGGCCGCTCGGCGTTTCGGCGAACAGCGCCAGCATCACCGCCAGCGAGACGACGCCGCCCAGGTATCCGAAGGCGAAGCCCGAGCCGGAAAGGCGGCCGATCTCGGCCCGGGGGGCCAGGGACGGCAGCATGGCATTGGTGAAGATGGTCGCGAATTCGACCCCGATCAGCCCGATGCCGAACAGCACCACGGCCTGGATCAGCGCGGGCTGCGTGGGCATCAGGAACCACAGCCCCGCCGATCCCACCACATAAAGCCCCGAGAACAGCCAGACCCATGGCATCCTGCGCCCCGAGCTGTCGGCGATGGCCCCCAGCACCGGTGCCAGCAGGGCGATAATGACGCCTGCCACCGACAGCCCGTATCCCCACAGCGCCTGCGCATTGGCCCCCGCAAGGCCCGCGCTGTCGCCCATAGTGATGAAGTGGCGGCGCGCGACCTCGGCGAAATAGATGGAAAAGACAAAGGTCAGCAGCAACGTGTGAAACGGCTGGCTGGCCCAGTCAAAGAACCACCACCCCCAGATGCGCTTGCGGTTCATCGCGTCCCCCTGTCCCGTGCCGGTGTTCCGGCTTGGGGACATAAGGCCCCCGACGCGTCAGACTAGCAAGGAAAGTTTCGCGTCCTCGGGGATGGCGGGAGGCCAGGGGCGTTCGGCATCCGCCGCGATCCAGGCGGTGATCCATTCGGGCAGGGCGGGGCTTTCCATGTCGTGACCCAGGGCGCGCACGACCTCGGCCGGGGGGACGATGCCCTTGGCCGAGGTGACGGCGCTGCGGATCAGCACCTGGTTGCAGCATTCGCCGCCCTTCCACATCGACTGCTCCATATAGACGAAGCGGTGATCCCAGCCCACCATCCGCGACAGCATGGTGAAGCGGTCGAAGGCCCGGATGCGCCGACGATAGCGGGTCGAGTTCCCGGCCACCGTGATCCCCCAGTTATTGGCACGCAGGACCGGGATCATCCCCGTGCGCCGCGCCAGCGGGATGCGCCCCAGGTCGAACAGCGTCAGGGTGCGACCGTTGTTCAGTTCGATCCAGGGGTCCAGGTCCCAGGGCCAGCAGATATGGGTGGAGACATGCGTGCCGGTCGGCGGCAGGGCGGGGGCGTTGCGGAATTTCAGCAGCTCTTTGGCGAAGCGGATCAGCGGATACATGCGGGGCCTTTCATTTGCCCCTTTGCGTGGCCCCGGATCGCGATGTCGTCAACCCGGACGCGGCGGCATGGGGTCGCAGCCGCTTGCGTCCTGCGGGCCGGACACGCATACAGGGGCCGAATTGCCAACCAGACAAGCCAACACCACGGGAAGGACGCGACGATGGGAACGCTGTACGAGGCGCTGCAACTGATCTTGCAGGTTCTGTGGTTCATCATGATCGTCCACATCATCATGTCCTGGTTGATCAACTTCCAGGTCCTGAACCTGCGCCAGCCGCTGGTCGCCCAGATCTGGGACGGGCTGAACCGCTTGTTGGAGCCGATCTATTCCCCCATCCGCCGCCGCCTGCCCGATATGGGCGGGCTGGACCTTGCCCCGCTGATCGTCTTCATCGCGATCATCATCGCGCAGCGGGCTTTGGCCAACAACGCGGGCTTCTTCTACGGCGCATGATGGCACGGGATCTGGCATCGGATGATCTGCTGCGCCAGGTCTGGGGCTTTGACGGCTTCAGGCCCGGTCAGCAGGAGATTGTCGAGGCCGTGGCCGGCGGGCGTGACGTCCTGGCCATCATGCCCACGGGTGGCGGCAAGTCGCTGTGCTTCCAGCTGCCCGCGCTGATGCGCGACGGGGTGACGGTGGTGATCTCGCCGTTGATCGCCTTGATGCGGGACCAGGTGCGCGCCCTGCGTGCGGCGGGGGTCAATGCAGGCGCCCTGACCAGCGGCAATACCGACGCCGAAACCGATGCCGTCTTTCAGGCCTTGCAGGCCGGAGAGATGAAGCTGCTCTATATGGCGCCGGAAAGGCTGGCCTCGGGCGGGACGGTGAATCTGCTGCGTCGCGCCAATGTCACCGCCATCGCCGTCGACGAGGCGCATTGCGTCAGCCAGTGGGGCCACGACTTCCGCCCCGATTACCTGCGCATCGGGGAATTGAAGCGCACGCTGGACGTGCCTCTGGCGGCCTTTACCGCCACTGCCGATGTGGAGACCCGGGCCGAGATCGTCACCCGCCTGTTCGACGGGCAGGAACCCGTGACCTTCCTGCGCGGCTTCGACCGCCCGAACATCCGGCTGGCCTTTCAGCCCAAGAACAGCCCGCGCAAGCAGGTGACATCCTATGTCGAGGGCCGTCGCGGTCAGTCGGGCATCATCTATTGCGGGTCGCGCGCCCGCACTGAAACGCTGGCGCAGGCGCTGCGCGACGAAGGCCATCCCGCCATCGCCTATCACGCGGGCATGGACGCCGATCATCGCCGCGAGGCGGAAGGACGCTTTCAGCGCGAGGATGGGCTGATCGTCGTGGCGACCGTCGCCTTCGGCATGGGCATCGACAAGCCCGACATCCGTTGGGTGGTTCATGCCGATCTGCCCAAAAGCATCGAGAGCTATTACCAGGAGATCGGCCGCGCGGGTCGCGATGGCGATCCGGCGGATACGCTGACCCTCTATGGTCCCGACGACATCCGCCTGCGACGGACACAGGTTGACGAAGGCTTGGCCGATCCCGCCCGCAAGACCGCCGATCACGCCCGCCTGAACGCCCTGCTGGGTCTGGCCGAGGCGACCGGCTGCCGCCGCCGCCGCCTGCTGGCCTATTTCGGTGAGGAGATGGCGCAGGATTGCGGCAATTGCGACCTGTGCCAGACCCCGCCCAAGCTGTTCGATGGCACGATGGCCGTCAGGAAGGCGCTGTCCGCGATCATCCGCACCGGGGAATGGTTCGGCAGCGGTCATCTGATCGACGTGCTGACCGGCAACCAGACCGAGAAGGTCCGCGAACGCGGCCACGACCAGCTGCCCACCTTTGGGGTTGGCAAGGATTTCGGCAAGGGCCAGTGGCAGGCGATCTTCCGGCAGATGATGGGGCTGGACCTCTGCCGCCCCGATCCCGAACGCCACGGCGCGCTGCATCTGACCGAGGCCGCCCATCCCATCCTGCGCGGAGATGAGACCGTCACCCTGCGCCAGGACACGACGCAGGGGACCAAGGGCGCGAACGTGTTGCGCACCCAGGTCTCGGAGGAGGACGAGCCTCTGCTGTCCGCCCTGAAAGCCAAGCGACGGGCGCTGGCCGAGGCGGCGCGCGTGCCCGCCTATGTCATCTTCCCCGACCGCACCCTGATCGAGATGGCCGAACGTCGGCCCCAGAACATCGACCAGATGGCGGGGATCAGCGGCGTCGGTGCCAAGAAGCTGGAAAGCTATGGCCAGCAGTTCCTCTCGGTCATCGCGGGCGATCAGCCGCAGATGCATCCGGCCCGCCGTGCGCTGGCGGGGCGCCCCGAGGGACAGCTGTTCGACCGGCTGCAGGAAGAACAGCTGCGCCTGCAACGCGGCGAGGACGGCATCGACAAGCCCCTGTCCTGCACCACCCAACAGATCAAGCGCATCGCCGAACACAAGCCGCAGAACCTGGATGCCTTGGGGCGGTATCTGGACGAGGCGCGCCTGGACCGCTTCGGCGCGGCCTTCCTGGACCAGATTCTGGCCGATTGACCTGTAACGTTCCGGCCCCCCGCCGCGAAGTGTCAACCGAATGTGATGCACTGGAACGCCATAGCGTGCGTGGATGTGCAAAGATGCAGCGGGTCGCGCCCTCGCGCCCGTCAGATCCGGAGGATGACATGAAGCTGACCTGGTCCCAAGTAACCCCCAAGGCCATCTATATGGACCGCCGCAAGTTCATGGCGGCCGGTGCGGTCGCCCTTGCGGCCCCCGCGCTGATGGGTCGGCCCGCGCTGGCGCTGTCGGGCAAGCCCTCGCAATATTCGACCGATCAGGCCCCCAATACGCTGGAGGAGATCACCAGCTACAACAACTTCTATGAATTCGGGACCGGCAAGGAAGACCCCAAGCGCAATGCGGGCGCGCTGACCACCGCAGATTGGTCCGTGCAGATCGACGGCCTGGTCGATCGCCCCGGCAACTATGGCGTCGAAGATCTGGCCCCCGACAACGCATTGGAGGAACGCATCTATCGCCTGCGCTGTGTCGAGGCCTGGTCGATGGTCATTCCCTGGCTGGGCGTGCCCTTGGCATCCGTGCTGAACAAGGTGGGCGTCCAGCCCGCTGCGAAGTTCGTCGAGTTCGAGACCCTTGTCCGCCCCGACGAAATGGTCGGCCAGCAGCGGGCGATCCTCGACTGGCCTTATCGCGAAGGCCTGCGGTTGGATGAGGCGATGAACCCGCTGACCATTCTGGCGACGGGGCTTTATTCCGAGGTGCTGCCCAACCAGAATGGCGCGCCGATCCGTCTGGTGGTGCCGTGGAAATACGGCTTCAAGTCGATCAAGTCGATCGTGCGGATCAAGCTGACCGCCGAACAGCCGCTGAACACCTGGAAGCAGCTGCAGGCCTCCGAATACGGCTTCTATGCCAATGTGAACCCCAACGTCGATCACCCCCGCTGGAGCCAGGCGACCGAGCGCCGCGTCGGCGCGGGCCTGTTCGCGGGCCGGGAACCTACTCAGATGTTCAACGGCTATGGCGAGCAGGTCGCTCAGATGTATGCCGGTATGGACCTCTCGGTGAACTACTGATGATCGGGGCCATCAACGACATCCTGCGCCGCATCCCCGTCCCGGTCGTCTGGCTGGCGGGGGCGCTGCCCTTCGCGCTGCTGCTGTGGGATACCTTCACTGGCGGCCTGGGGGCGGACCCCGTGCAGGCCATCGAGCATCGGCTGGGGCGCACCGCGCTCTACCTGCTGGTGGCGGGACTGGCGGTCACGCCCCTGCTGAGGCTGACCGGCATTTCGCTGATGCGGTTCCGTCGTGCGCTTGGGGTGCTGTGCTTTGCCTATGCGCTGCCTCATGTTCTGTCGTGGGTTGTCATGGATATGGGGTTCCTTTGGGCACAGATGGGGCAGGACATCCTGAAGCGCCGCTACCTTCTGTTCGGAATGGGGGCCTTCGTCATGCTGCTGCCGCTGGCGATCACCTCGAACAACCTCTCGATCCGGCGCATGGGCGGGCAGGCGTGGCGCAAGCTGCACAAGCTGGTCTATCCCGCAGCCCTGCTGGTCGGCCTGCACTGGGTCTGGGCCGTGAAGGTCACCGAACGGGAGCCCTTCTTCTGGCTGTTTGCGATTCTGGTGATTCTAGCGTCGCGGCTTGTGATTCGACGTCGCGTGGCATGGGGCCGTGTTTTGGGGCGGGTTTGAATTCGTTATATTACAGTCGGTTACACGTTAGTTTCGGGTCTTTTCACAAAACTTACAAAAACCTGCTTGCGTCTGTCTGAGCCTTTGCCTAAACACCGCTTCACCGAAGGCGGGAACGCTGGAGGGGCCGGGCAGGCGGCGCTGGAAGGCGCGGTTGACCGGGGAGAAATTCTGGTTCGGATTGTCTGGAGCGGGCGTCGATTGATTGGCGCTTCTCTGGTGATTTTGTTCCTCTGCTTTTTGACATTGATAGTTTATCTGAAGAGATATGTGGGCGGTCTGGTTGTCTAAC
>NZ_PYWA01000011.1 GCF_003056335.1 Paracoccus indicus
GACCGCCCACATATCTCTTCAGATAAACTATCAATGTCAAAAAGCAGAGGAACAAAATCACCAGAGAAGCGCCAATCAATCGACGCCCGCTCCAGACAATCCGAACCAGAATTTCGTCCCGGTCAACTGCGCCTTCCAGCGCCGCCTTCCCGGCCCCTCCAGCGTTCCCGCCTTCGGTGAAGCGGTGTTTAGACAGACCGAACCAGAGACGCAACAACAAAATTCACCTCACATGCATTTTTTCTGAATTCTGTCCAAAACCCCGGCAAATAGCGCATCGCGAGGCGGCCTTAAAATGCCCTGCCCGCCCTACTCGGCGCAGAGGAAAGGGAATCGGCGTCCGCCACAACGCAAAAGGCGCGACCCAAACGGGCCGCGCCTTCGCAAATCGACATGAAGCAGTGAAAGATCAGCGCTTCGAGAACTGGAAGCTGCGGCGTGCTTTCGCGCGGCCGTACTTCTTACGCTCGACCACGCGGCTGTCGCGGGTCAGGAAGCCAGCTGCCTTCAGCGCGGCGCGCAGGCCGGGCTGGTGCAGTTGCAGCGCCTGGCTGATGCCGTGCTTGACCGCACCCGCCTGGCCCGACAGACCACCGCCCTTGACGGTTGCGGTCACGTCGTACTGGTCGGCAACGCCGGCCACGTCGAAGGGCTGGCGCAGGATCATCTGCAGAACGGGACGCGCGAAATAGGCGTTGATGTCCTTACCGTTCACGGTGACCTTGCCCGAACCGGGCTTGACCCAAACGCGTGCGACGGCGTCCTTGCGCTTGCCGGTTGCATAGGAACGGCCCAGATCGTCGATCTGCGCTTCGTGGACAACGGCGGTGGCTGCATCAGCCGAGGTGCCGGTGACGGCCGACTTCAGGTCGTCCAAGGTTTTGATGTCTTCGGCCATGCTCATGCGCTCCGGGTGTTTTTGGGGTTCAGGACCTTGACGTCCAGAACTTCGGGCTGCTGTGCTTCGTGACCATGCTCGGCGCCGGCATAGACGCGCAGATGGGTCATCTGCTGCTTGCCCAGCTTGTTGCGGCTGATCATGCGCTCGACTGCCTTGATCACCACGCGCTCGGGGTGCGCGCCTTCCAGGATCTGGCGTGCCGTGCGGTGCTTGATGCCGCCCGGGTGGCCGGTGTGCCAGAAGTATTTCTTGTCGTCACGCTTCTTGCCGGTCATCTGCACCTTGTCGGCGTTGATGATGATGACATTGTCGCCCATGTCCATGTGCGGCGTGTAGCTGGGCTTGTGCTTGCCCCGCAGGCGGTTGGCGACGATCGTAGCAAGACGGCCCAGAACGACGCCTTCGGCGTCGATCAGGATCCACTTCTTCTCGATATCCGCCGGTTTTGCGGTAAAGGTTTTCATCTGTCGTCCCTTCAGGGTCGTAATCATTCGAGATGGGGGTGTATCGAAGATTGCGCCCCCTGCGTCAAGCCCGATGCGCGCCGATAATTCATTCAAAAACAATGTCTTGAAATATAGGTATCAATATACCCCAATGCACGCCCTGATTTTACGGGCGTTCGGGCGGAATCGAATAGGTCATCGAACAGCGCGCGACCGGTGCATCCGTACCGTCCGACCGGATCAGCACATCGGCCACGGCCAGCACCCGCCCCAGCTTCAGGATGCGGCAATCGGCCAGCAGATCCACCCCCGCCGCAGGCTTGCGCATGAAGTCGATCGAGGCATTCGTCGTCACCGCCAACCCGACCGGACCGATCCGCGACAGGATCGCGCAATAGACCGCCAGATCCGCCAACGCGAACATCGACGGCCCGCTGACCGTTCCGCCCGGACGCAGATGCCCGTCCCCGACCCTCAGCCGCGCCAAAACCCCACCGGGCGTCACGTCGTCGATGACATATTGCCCGGCCACCTGCGGAAAGTCGCTTTCCAGAAACGCGTTCAATGCCGCCGCATCCATGACGATGGTCATGCTTCCCCCCTTGCGATTTCCTCCCTAGGCTTTCGTCAATAGAGAGGAGAGCGCAAGATGGACCAGTTGCTGACCAGCAGCCGATCCGGGCATATCGCCCGGCTGACGCTGAACGACCCTGCCCGCTACAACGCCCTGTCCCTGCAGATGATCGAGGATCTGATCGACGCCCTGACCTGCATCGCCGGGCAGGACGATATCCGCGTCGTGATCCTGGCGGCGCAGGGCAAGGCATTTTCGGCCGGTCACGATCTGCGCCAAATGGTCGAGGGCACAGAGGCCGATGACGGGGCCGAACGGATGCGCCACCTGTTCGACCGCTGCGCCACGCTGATGCAGCTGATCCCCACCCTGCCCCAGCCCGTCATCGCGCAGGTTCAGGGCATCGCCACGGCGGCGGGCTGTCAGCTTGTGGCATCCTGCGACATGGCGGTCGCGGCCGACACCGCGCGCTTCGGTGTGAACGGCGTATCGCTCGGGCTGTTCTGCACCACGCCGATGGTGGCCCTGACCCGCGCCATACCGCCCAAGGCCGCCTTCGAGATGCTGACGACCGGCGATTTCATCGACGCGGCCCGCGCCCGTGAACTGGGGCTGATCAACCGCACCGCCCCGCCCGATGATCTGGAGGCGGCAACCCTGCAACTGGCCGAAAGTGTCGCCGCCAAGCTGCCCGCCGCCATCCGGCTTGGAAAGGCGGCCTTTCATCGGCAGATGAACCAGCCGCTGGACGTGGCCTATCAGGGCGCCGGGCAGACCATGTGTGACAATGTCATGCTGCCCGACACCATCGAGGGCATGCGGGCGTTTCTGGAAAAGCGCCCTCCCGCATGGAGCTAGGCGTCACGCGTCCTGCAGCGACAGGACCAGTTGGACGAAATCCTCTCCGCGCTTTTCAAAGTTCGGATATTGGTCGAAACTGGCAGCCGCCGGGGCCAGCAGAACGGTGTCGCCGGGCTGGGCCTCGGCTGCGGCACGGGCCACGGCCTGCGCCATCGTCTCGCAAATCTCATGCGGGGTCTTGCCGATTTCCAAGGCAAAATCGCGGGCCGAATGGCCAATCAGATAGGCCTTGGCGACATTCTGCAGATGAGGTGCCAGCGCGGCGATGCCGCCCTCCTTGCCCAAGCCTCCGGCGATCCAGCGGATCTGCTTGAAGGCCTGCAACGCCTTGGCGGCCGCATCGACATTCGTGGCCTTGCTGTCGTTCACATAACGCACGCCATCGATCTCGGCGACGGTCTGACTGCGGTGGGGCAGACCGCTGAAGCTGTGCAGTGCCGCCTCGATCTGGCGCGGCGCAAGACCCACGGCACGACAGGCAGCATAGGCCGCGCAGGCGTTCTGGTGGTTATGCGCACCCGGCAGCCCCTGAATGGCCCGCAGGTCGATCGAGGCCGCCTGGCGTCCCTTGCGGTATTCCGACAGGAACCCCTTGCGGGCAAAGACCGACCAGGCCCCCCGCTCGAGCTTCTGCCCCGAGGAGATGCGGATCACCCGATCGTCCGCAGGTCCCATCGCCATCTGACCGGCCAGATAGAGCCCCTCGGGTTCATCGACGCCGATCACGGCGCGATCCGGGCCGCCTTCGGCGAACAGCCGACGCTTTGCCGCGAAATAGCCGCCGTGACCGCTGTGCCGGTCCAGATGGTCCGGCGATAGGTTGGTGAAGACCGCCACATCCGGCGTCAACGCGCGCGCCAGATCGGTCTGATAGCTGGACAGCTCCAGCACGACAACCTCGCCATCGGTGGCAGGCTCCAGCGACAGGACGCCGGTGCCGATGTTGCCACCCATCTGCGTGGGCCGTCCGCATTCCTGCAGGATATGATGGATCAGCGCCGTCGTCGTCGATTTGCCATTCGATCCGGTCACCGCGATCACGCGCGGTGCACGGTCGAAACCGTCCCAATCGGCAGTGGCATAGCTGCGGAAGAACAGACCGATGTCATTGTCCACCGGCACGCCGAGACGATAGGCCTTCTCGATCACCGGATGCGGCGCGGGATAGAGGTGCGGGATCCCCGGGCTGACGATCAGCGCCGTCACCCCGTGCCATCCCTCGTCCCGCGTCAGATCGACAATCCGCAGCCCGGCATCCTGCGCGGCCTGCCGCGTGTCGACGCCATCGTCCCATGCGATGACTTGCGCCCCGCCCGCAGCCAAGGCCGCAGCCGTCGCCTTGCCGGACCGGCCCAGCCCCAGAACCGCGATGGTCTGGCCTTCTACGTCTTCAACGGGAATCATGCTGTCTTACCTGTGCCGGGAATTGTCGAAACCTAGCGAAGCTTAAGCGTCGCCAGACCTATCAGCGCAAGGATCAATGAGATGATCCAGAAGCGGATGACGATCTGTGCCTCGCCCCAGCCCTTCTTTTCGAAGTGGTGGTGGATGGGGGCCATCAGGAAAACGCGCTTGCCGGTCTTCTTGAAATACAGAACCTGGATGATGACGCTCAGCGCCTCGACGACGAAAAGGCCGCCGACGATGGCCAGGACGATCTCGTGCTTGGTGACGACGGCGATGGCGCCAAGAGCGCCGCCCAGGGCAAGACTGCCCGTGTCACCCATGAAGACGGCCGCCGGGGGGGCGTTGTACCACAGGAAACCCAAGCCCCCACCGATCAGGGCAGCAACGAAGATCAGGATCTCGCCCGAGCCGGGGACGTGGTGGACGCCAAGATAATCGGTGAAATCGACGCGACCGACCGTATAGGCGATCACCCCAAGCGTGCCCGCCGCGATCATCACCGGCATGATGGCAAGACCGTCCAACCCGTCCGTCAGGTTCACCGCATTGGCCGAACCGACGATCACGATCATCGCGAAGGGGATGAACAGGAACGACAGGTTGATCAGCACGTCCTTGAAGATCGGCAGGGCCAACTGGTTCGACAGCTCGGCCGGATGCAGCCAGCTGGCGGCAGCGGCGGCCAGCGCCGCAATCAGCAGGCCCAACCCCATCCGCACGCGCGAACTGACGCCCTTGGTGTTGTGCTTCGAGACCTTGGCATAATCATCTGCAAATCCGATCCCGGCAAAGCCCGCCGTCACCAGCAGCACGATCCAGACATAGCCGTTGTCCAGCCGCGCCCAAAGCAGCGTGGTGAACATCAGCGCCGACAGGATCAGCAGGCCGCCCATGGTGGGGGTGCCGGCCTTCGACAGATGGCTTTCGGGACCATCGTCACGGATCGGCTGGCCCTTTTTCTGGACGCGGCGAAGATAGCTGATCAGGGGCTTTCCGAAGATGAAGCCGAAGATCAGCGCGGTAAAGAACGCGGCCCCCGCGCGGAAGGTGATATAGCGGAAGAGGTTGAAGAAATCCCCCCCCTCGGACAGGTTGCTGAGCCAGTAGAGCATGGCATTATTCCTTTTCTTGGGCGGCACGCGCGCGCATGGCGTCGACCACCGTCGAGATCCGCGAGGATTTCGATCCCTTGACCAGCACCACATCCCCGGCTTGCACCAGATGCGGCAGTTCGGCAGCAAGGTCAGTTGCGTTTTCCGCCCAAAGACCGCGTTTGGCCGGGGGCAGCGTGTCATGCAGGTGCCGCATCAGCGGACCCGCGGAATGGACCAGATCGACCTGACCCATCGCCGGATCATCGGCCACGGCGCGGTGCATTGCAATTTCATCGTCGCCCAGTTCCAGCATGTCGCCCAGAATGGCGACGCGCCGGTCCCCGGGCAGGCCCGCCAGCGTGGCCAGACCCGCCGCAAGCGATGCGGGATTGGCGTTGAAGGCATCGTCGATCAGGCGGATGCCGCCCAGCTCCTCGACCGCGCCGCGCCCTTTCGGGGGCTGCCAGTCGCAGATGGCCTTGGCCGCCGCCTTGAGGTCGGCCCCTGCCGCAGCCAGCGCGGCCAGGACGCCGGCCGCGTTCATGGCGAAATGCTTGCCGGTCGTCGGCAGGGCGAAGATCACCGTCTCGCCCTGAATGCGGGCGTGACAGTCCAGACGGCCGTCCTTGACCTGCGCGCGCATCAGCTTGGCGGCACCGTGTTCGCCGAAGCCGACCAGAATCGCGCCCGCCTCATCGGCGCAATCGCGCAGGATCTGCGTAACGGGCAGGTCCTCGGGGATCACGGCGGTACCGATTGGCTGAAGCCCTTGGAAGATCGAGCCCTTTTCGCGGGCGATCCCCTCGATGGCGCCGAAGGCCTGCAGATGCGCAGGCGCGACGGTGGTGATCATCGCCACATGCGGACGCGCCATGCGCGACAGGGGGGCGATCTCACCGGGATTGCTCATCCCGATCTCGATGATGGCGAAATCGGTATCGGCGGGCATGCGCGCCAAGGTCAGCGGCACGCCCCAATGGTTGTTGTAGCTGGCCTCGGCGGCATGCACTGCGCCCTGCCCTGCCAAGGCCACCCGCGCCATATCCTTGGTCGAGGTCTTGCCCACCGAACCCGTGATCGCGACCACCTTGGCCTGCGTGCGCGCACGACCGGCGCGACCCAGATCCTCCAGCGCGGCCAGAACGTCGGGCACGATCAGCAGCGGCGCATCGGGCGCCACGCCTTCGGGGACATGGGTGACCATCGCGGCCCCGGCACCCTTCTGCAGCGCCTGCGCCACGAAGTCATGCCCGTCGCGCGCGGCCTGCAGGGCCACGAAAAGATCGCCCTTGGCGATGGTGCGCGTGTCGATCGACACGCCATCCACGGCCCAATCGCCCTGTGCCTGCCCGCCCGTGGCGGCGGCGGCTTCTGCCGCTGTCCAGAGGCTCATATCCGGCCATCCAATGCCGCCACCGCGACCGAGGCCTGTTCGGCGTCGTCGAAGGGATAGACGTCGTTGCCGATGATCTGGCCGGTCTCATGCCCCTTGCCCGCGATCAGCAGCGCATCGCCCGGCTGCAGCGCATCGACGCCGCGCAGGATCGCCTCGGCCCGGTCGCCGATCTGCGTGGCCTCGGGGCCTGCGCCTTCCATCACGGCGGCGCGGATCAGTGCCGGATCCTCGGAGCGTGGGTTGTCGTCGGTGACGATCACCACATCGGCATGGTCCCGCGCGGCCTGCCCCATCAGGGGACGCTTGCCGGTGTCGCGGTCGCCGCCTGCGCCCATCACGACGATGATGCGTCCCATGACATGCGGACGCAGCGATTGCAGCGCCGCGATCAGCGCGCCTGGCTTATGGGCGTAATCGACAAAGACCGCCGCGCCGTTTTCGCGCTGCGCTGCCAGCTGCATCCGCCCGCGCACCGTCGCCAGATGCGGCAAGGTTGCGATGATCGCATCCGCGCTGTCACCCGAGGCAAGACACAGCCCCATGGCCGCCAGCACGTTTTCGGCCTGGAACCCGCCGATCAGGCCAAGCCGTACCATATGCGTCCGCCCCATGACCGAAAACCGCAGGTCCTGTCCCGTCGCATCATAGCGCTGGCCCAGGATCCGCAGCATCGCATCGGCATGGGTGCCGACCGTCGTCACCGCCAGCCCGCGATCCTGCGCGATGTCCAGCATCTGCCGTCCGCGCGGGCTGTCGATATTGATGACCGCCGAGGCGCCATCTTGCAGGATGTGGTTGAACAGCAGCGCCTTGGCCGCGAAATATTCGTCGAAGCCCGCGTGGTAATCCAGATGATCCTGACTGAAGTTGGTGAAGGCCCCGGCCTGCACGCGCACCCCGTCCAGACGGCGCTGGTCCAGGCCATGGCTGGATGCCTCCATCGCGGCATGGGTGACGCCTTCGCGCGTGGCCTCGGCCAGAACGCGGTGCAGCGTCAGGGGATCGGGCGTGGTATGGGCCAGCTTGGCGTTATAGTCGCCCTCGACCCCCATGGTGCCAAGGCTGATCGCGCTGTGGCCCAAGCGTTGCCAGATCTGGCGGGTAAAGCTGGCAACGCTGGTCTTGCCCGAGGTGCCGGTGACGGCGACCATATGATCGGGCTGCCAGCGGAACCACAGCGACGCGGCGCTGGCCAGGGCCGCACGCGGGTCTTCGGCCACGACCAGCGCACCGTCCCAATCGGCCAGCAGATCGGCCGCGATGCGCGCACCTTCGCGGTCGGTCAGGATGGCGGCGGCTTCCATGCGCAAGGCGTATTGGATGAATTCGCCGCCATGTACCGCCGAACCGGGCAGCGCCGCAAACAGATGCCCTGGCTTGACGGTGCGGCTGTCGATCGACAATCCGGTGATGACGGGATCGCGCCCGTCGCGTGAACGCAACCCCAGTTGCGCAAGCGTCACTCTGTCCTGGCTCACTGTCCCACCCGTCATTGATTTGCGACGAGCTTTATCCCACTCGCTTCCTCGGGTTCAACACGGGGTTCGAACCGGGCGCGGATCGTCGGCAGTTTTTCGTCACCCTTGGGCGACAGACCCAGCAGGGGACCGATGCGGCGGATCAGTTCTGCCGCGACGGGAACGGTGGTATTGCCCGCCGTGCGGCTTTCGCTGCCATATGCGGTCTCGACGCTCGGTTCGTCCAGGGACACGATCAGGACGTATTTCGGATCGCTGGCCGGGAAGGTCGAGGCGAAGGTCGCCATCACCTTGTTCTTGTAATAGCCGCCACTGGGACGCGGCTTGTCGGCGGTGCCGGTCTTGCCCGCGATCTCGTATCCCGGGACATCGGCCTGACGCGCAGTGCCGCGGGTCACCACCTGTCGCAGCATGTCGACGGCCATGGCGGCGGCACGGGGCGACAGGATCTGGTCACCTTCTGGGCGCTTGCGGCCATGCACCAGCGTCGGCGTCACGCGACGACCGTTGTTGGCGATGGTGGCATAAGCACTGGCCAGATGCAGCGGGCTGGCGGCCAGACCGTGACCGAAGCTGACGGTCGCGGCGGTCACGGCGGGCCAGCGCTGCGGCACCAGAGGCTGACCGGTCGACGCCTCGACCAGCTCAACCGGGGTCGGTTCGAACAGGCCCAGTTTCTGCAGGAAGTCCTTCTGGCGCTCGACGCCGATCATCTGCGCGATCCGCACCGTCCCCACGTTCGAGGATTTCACGATGATGTCCGTCGTGCTGAGGACGTCGCCGTAGTTGTGAAAATCGTTGATCCGGAACTTGCCGATGCGGATCGGCGTCTTGCCGCTGATCCCGGTCGAGGGGTTGATCAGCCCCAGGTCCAGCGCCTGCGCCACCGGGAAGATCTTGAAGGTCGATCCCAGCTCGTACTGGCCCTGCACCACGCGGTTGAACAGCGGGCTGTCCGAGGGGTCCCCCGTCAGCAGGGGGCGGGGTCGGTCGTTCGGGTCGAAATCGGGCAGGCTGGCCATGGCCATGATCTCGCCGGTCGAGACCTCCATCAGGACGCCCGCCGCACCCTTTGCGTTCATCACGTCCATCCCCGAGGCCAGCACCTCCTCCATCGCCTGCTGCAGGGTCAGGTCGATGGACAGCGACAGCGGCGCGCCCGAGTTGGCTGGATCGCGCAGCCAGGCGTCGAAGGCCTTTTCAACGCCAGCGATGCCGATGACCTCGGCGCTGTTCACGCCCTCGTTGCCGAAACCGGACCCGCCAAGGATATGCCCCGCGACGCCGCCGTTGGGATAGATGCGCATCTCGCGCGGGCCGAACAGCAGGCCGGGTTCGCCGATGTCATGGACCGCCTGCATCTGCTCGGGGCTGATCTTGCGCTTGATCCACATGAACTTGCGGTGGCCGGTGAAATCCTTCTTCAGACGCTCGACGTCCAGATCAGGGAAGATCCGGGCCAGGCCCTCGGCCGCGGCGATGGGATCGACCATCTGATGGGGGTGGGCATAGATCGAATGCGTCAGCAGGTTGGTGGCCAGGATGCGTCCGCGCCGATCGGTGATATCGGCCCGCTGCGACATGATCTGCGAGGACAGCACCTGCGCGCGGGGTTCCGACGGCTGGCTGGAGGCCAGGGCGCCCATGCGGACCCCCACCGTCCCGAAGGCAAGAAGGAAGCACCCCGCCATCAGCATCAGCCGCCCCTCGGCGCGGCGGCGGGCACGGTCCTGCAGGGCCTCGTGGCGCAGGCGGCGGTTCTCGGCCTCGATGTCGTCGGGGTCTTCGCCCCGTTCGCGCGCGCGCAGGATGCGGGCCAAGGGACGCAATGGAGTGCGGATCATGGCTGGACCTCGGGGTTGACGACGCCTTCCAGCACGACCAGCGGATCGACCGGAGGAGGCGGTTTGGGATAATCGATGTTGTCGAGCGAGATGAACTGCCCCATCTCGACCGGGACCAGCTGCAGGCGGTCGAAGTTCAGATCGACCAGCTGGCGCAGGCGTTCGGGGCGGTTCAGATAGGCCCATTCGGCACGCAGGACGCCCAATTCCTCGCGCAGCGATGCGATCTGGCGCTGGACCTGCGCCATTTCCCCGATCGAGGCCTGGGTGGCATAGTTTTCCCGATAGGCCCAGAAGGCCAGACCCATCACCACCAGCATTCCGGCGAAATAGGTGATCGAGCGCATCAGGCGGACCCCTTCCCCGGCAGGCGCGGCATGGCCAGCGAACGCGCATCGACATCGCCCGCAGGGGCGTCCGTGCGCACGCCCACCCGCAGCAGCGCCGAGCGTGCCCGCGGATTCGCATCCAGTTCGTCGGGGTCGGGACCGACGGCGCGGCGGAAGGGCATCTTGAAGGCGGGCGTCACCAGTTCCGTCACCGGCGCATAGCGGTTCCCCGCCCCACCCGCATCCGAACGCGCCTGCAGGAAGCGCTTGACGATGCGATCCTCCAGCGAATGGAAGCTGACGACGGCCAATTGCCCGCCGGGCTTCAGCGCCCGCTCGGCCGCCGAAAGGCCCGCGACCAGCTGTCCGAATTCGTCGTTCACCCAAATGCGGATCGCCTGAAAGCTGCGGGTGGCGGGATGACTCTGGCCGAACTTCGGGCGCGGCAGGCAGGATGCCACCACCTCGGCCAGCTGCGCGGTGCGGGCCAGCGGACGCGCGGCGACGATGGCCTTGGCGATCCTGCGCGAGGCGCGTTCCTCGCCATAATGATAAAGGACGTCGGCAATGACGCTTTCCTCGGCGGTGTTCAGCAGGTCGGCGGCGGAAGGCACATCGCCCCCCATCCGCATGTCCAGCGGACCGTCGCGCATGAAGGAAAAGCCGCGATCGGCCTGATCCAGCTGCATCGAACTGACGCCCAGATCCAGAACCACCCCGTCCAGCTGTTCGCCGGCAAGGTGGTCCATGTCCGAGAACGTCCCTTCGACCAGTTTCAGGCGATCGCCGTATTCGCCGCGCCACGCGTCGGCCATCTTGAAGACCGAAGGGTCGCGGTCGACGCCGATGACCCTCTCGGCCCCGGCAGCCAGCAGTCCACGGGCATAGCCGCCCGCGCCAAAGGTGCCGTCCAGCCAGACGCCGCCGACCGGCGCGACAGCGCGCAGCAGCGGGTTCAGAAGAACGGGGATATGCGGATCGGCCATGGGCTTACCCCTGTTCGGCTTGATGCAGGAAGGCGCGGGGGTCGAAGCCCGGCCCGTGCTGTGCGGTGAATTCCTCAAGCGCCTCGACGTCCTTGGGACGCGAATCCGGCGCATAGACCTGAACATAATCGCCACGCGATTCGAATATCGTCTCGGACCCTTCGGCAAAGCCCAGCTTTTCGCGCAGCTTCAGGGGCAGGACCAGACGGCCCTCGCGGTCGATCTCGAGGTCGGTGGATTGTCCGTTCATCAGCAGCTCCAGCCAGCGGCGTTCCTGGCTGCCGCGGGTCAGGCGGTCGATCTGTTCGTCGATCTCTTCGATGGCGTCGATGCTGTAAAGTTCCAGCCAGTTCCACCAGTCGGGACCATAGACGGCGACCAGCTGGGTGCGTCCGGTATTGGATGATGCGAAGCCCGGGTCGCCGGCATCGAAGACGCGTCTGAGGCGCGCGGGAATCGACATGCGACCCTTGCTGTCAACCTTGACGGTTTCGGTGCCTCTAAACTTACGCGCCACCTTTGCGCCCGCCCTCACTGTCCTGCCCCTTCCGGTCATCCGAAAGAGAAAGGGCGGACCGAGCTGCTGCCACTGCCCGATCCGCCGCCCTCGTTCCCGTTACCCGGGCCCCTTTGCGGGGTTGGTCGCCAGCCCTGTCGCGCGCCACCTTGGGGTTGGTGCTGCTCGCACGCGCGGGCCGGTCTGTTTGGAAAACGGTTGCCTGCATGAAGTCTGCTTCGTCTTCGCGGGGTCTTTGTCGCCCCGTTTCACTGCCCGTTTTCGTGATCTGGTTGTGACATGGGAATTCATGGGAAGCAACGGTATTGTTGGGCCCCGGACGGCATTCCGCCGACGGAAAAACCTGTACATCCTGCGTCGAATCGACCTTACGGCGCTTGCAACCGCAACCTGTGGTATAGTTGCATTTAAACAACACTAGATGTGGAACGTTTGGCCGCTTGCCATTTTTTGGGCGACTGCGGCACGTTCGGCACAGTTCACGGCGGTTCAAGCCTGATGTGCTACGAAATTCATGAAATCTTAACGGTCGATCACGGCCACTCACGAAAAAGGGAGGCCGCGGACCGCGACCTCCCGTATTTTCCCCCGTATCCCGTGAATTCCCGGGCCGGGTTCAGGCGATTCCCCCTTGGACCAGCCGATCGGCCAGGCGGGCATAGGCATCTGCAACCTTGCCTTCGCCCAGGGCGACGGGATGGCCGCTGTCACCCGCAAGGCGCACCTCCAGTTCCAGTGGCAATTCACCAAGGAATGGCAACCCGAGGGATTCGGCCTCGGAGGCGACGCCGCCGTGCCCGAACAGATGCGCCTCATGGCCGCAACTGGGGCATATATAAGAGGACATGTTCTCGATCAGCCCCAGAACGGGGGTCTTCAGCTTGCCGAACATGTCGATGGCGCGGCGCGCATCCAGCAGCGCAACATCCTGCGGAGTCGAGACGATGATCGCCCCCGTGACCGGCGCTTTCTGGCACAGGCTAAGCTGCACATCGCCGGTGCCGGGCGGCAGGTCGATCAGCAGCACATCCAGTTCGCCCCAGTTCACCTGCTGCAGCAGCTGCTGCAGGGCGCCCATCAGCATCGGACCACGCCAGACCAGTGCCTCGCCCTCTTTCAGCATCAGACCGATGGACATGACGGTGACGCCATGCGCGTGCAGCGGTTCGATCCGCTGGCCGTCGGGACTGGCGGGACGACCCGACAGCCCCATCATGCGCGGCTGCGAGGGACCATAGATGTCGGCATCCAGCAGGCCGACCTTGCGCCCGGCCTTGGCCAAAGCCACCGCCAGGTTCGATGTGACGGTCGATTTGCCGACGCCGCCCTTGCCAGATCCGATGGCGATGATGTTCTTCACGCCAGGAATCTCCTGCGGGCCCGATTGCGGCTTGGGGTGCCCGCCGATCTTCAGCGAGGGCGCATCGCCCGACACCGCCTTGGGCGGCGCCGCCTTGGCGGGGGCGGTCATGACGATATGGACGGCGGTGACATCGGGCATGGCCATGATCCGCGCCCTCGCCTCGGCCTCGACCGGCTCATAGGCCTTGGCGGTGGCGGCATTCTCGACCTCGAGGACGAATCGCACGGTCCCCGCATCGATGGAAATGGCCCTGACAATGTCGATCTGGCCCAGTGTTCCCCCCTGCGGAAGGGGGATATCCGAGATTGCCGTAAGGATCGCTTCGCGGGTGACGGGCATGTGAAAAACCTGTGTCTTGTTTGCTGGACACCATGAAGCACAGAAGTCGGCACCTCAACACCCCCTGCGACAAACCGGCCCCGACGGCCGCTAACCGCTTTCAATTGCAGGGATTTTGCGGATGCAGCGTGACCGCTAACGAATGTACTGTTTCAATTTTATGACGATATTTCATCAGCAAGGCGGCAGATAGGTCAGCAACAGTCATGCGTTTGCTGCATGGCAGCATTCGCAAACCGTGCGTTGTGCAATGCCGCCGCAAAGTCCATCTTCATCCCAACGAAACGCCGTACCAATCCGGGTCCGGCAGACGAGATGAACCGAAAGGATACCCACCATGGCTGTTTTCGCCCAAGCACAGAACGTCGCCGTTGACACCGGTCTTCGTGGCCGCTTTCTGACCGCGATCCAGCGTATGCAGGAAAACCGCGCACGCCGCGCCGTTTACCGCCAGACCGTGCGTGAACTGAATGCGCTGACCACCCGCGATCTGGACGATCTGGGCATCAACCGCACCATGATCACCCGCCTGGCACGCGAAGCCGCATACGGCTCGGCCCAGTAAGAATTCGAATTCCCGGCCACCTCCTCCTCCCTGTGGTCGGGACCGGCGACATCCCTTTCTCCTCCTCCCTGGGGATGTCGCCCAAAGTTACGCCGGAACCCGATCCTCCTCCCCGGGTTACCAGCGGATAGCGGCGACCTCCTCCTCCTCCCTGAGGTCGCCGCAACATCATAGCCGCCCCATCTGCGGCAACGTTTACGCCGGGTCTCCTCCTCCTCCCTGAGACCCCGGTGTTCGCGGTGAAGGCCCTCCTCCTCCCTGGCCGGCACCGCACCCAAAACGCGGCCCCTCCTCCTCCCTGGGCCAGCGTTTCGCGGCGACCCCCTCCTCCTCCCTGGGGTCGCCGCATCAGACATAGCCGCCCTGTTCGCGGCAACCAGATACGCCGGGTCTCCTCCTCCTCCCTGAGACCCCGGTGTTCGCGGTGACGGCCCTCCTCCTCCCTGGCTGCACCGCACCCAAAACGCGGCCCCTCCTCCTCCCTGGGCCAGCGTTTCGCGGCGACCCCCTCCTCCTCCCTGGGGTCGCCGCATTTTCATTTCAGCGGAACCCTGCACCCGATCGCGCATTCCCATCTGGAACACGCGAACCGGAGGCATCATGATTCTGCGCAAGGGAACCAAGGTCGAATGGGACTGGTCGGGCCATTCCGCGACCGGCAAGATCACCGAGATCTTCCGCGAGGACGTCAGCCGTCAGATCAAGGGGACGACCATCACCCGCAAGGCCAGCCGCGACGATCCCGCCTATCTGATCGAACAGGACGACGGCGACCGCGTGCTGAAAAGCCGGTCCGAGCTGAAGCGCGCCGATTGACCGCTTTCCGTGCCCGCGGAAGGGCGCTAAGCGTGGATCATGCTCAGTTATCAACACGCCTATCACGCAGGAAACCTGGCCGATCTGCACAAGCACGCGCTGCTGGCGGTCGCCATGGAATATCTGACCCGCAAGGACAAGCCGTTGTCCTATCTGGAAACCCATGCGGGTCGCGGCCTTTACGACCTGACTGGCCCCGAGGCCCGCAAGACGGGCGAGGCCGAGGCCGGCATCACCCGCGCCCTTGCCGACGACTGGCTGCCGGGCGATCACCCGCTGATGGATGCGCTGGCGGCGATCCGCAGGTCGCGCGGGCCTGACGTCTATCCCGGCTCGCCGCTGGTGGCCGCGCATTTCATCCGCCCCGATGATCGCATCCATCTGGCCGAACTGCACCCCGCCGAACATCAGGCCCTCCGCTCCGTGGCCGGTTTCGCCACCCTGCACGCCCGCGACGGGTTCGAGATGGCGCAGGCGCAATGCCCGCCGACCCCGCGCCGAGGCATGCTGCTGATCGATCCCAGCTATGAGATCAAGGCAGAATACGACATCGTCCCACGCCAGATCGGCCTGCTGGCCCGCAAGTGGAACGTCGGCGTGATCGCGCTGTGGTATCCGATCCTGACCGATCACCGGCATCTGGCCATGACCGCGCAGCTGACCAGCCAGTTCCCCGACGCCCTGCTGTCCGAGGTGCGCTTCCCGCCTGCACGCGACGGCCATTCGATGATCGGATCCGGCATGTTCGTCATCAACCCGCCCTGGGGCCTCGCCGAGGAAGCGCAACGGCTTGAGGCGATCTTCCGCAGCCGCGCCTGACAAGATGCATCACGGGGATTCCCCCGCCGGTTGCGCTGTGGCATGATCGGCAGCGCCACAAGGAACAGCCCCATGCCTCAACGCCTGTCGATCGGCGCGACCGTCTATCTTGTCGTCATCTGCGCCCTCGGTCTCTATTTCGCCTTTGCGGCCGTGCAAGGCCCATCGGGCATCCTGCGCCGCATCCAGATCGAGGCCGAGACGGCCGATCTGGAATCGCAGCGCAACGACCTTCAGGCCGAGGTCGAGCGAATGCAGAACCTGACCCACCGCCTGTCGGACGATTACCTGGACATCGATCTTCTGGACGAACGCGCCCGCGAAGTTCTGGGGTTGCTGCGTTCGGATGAAATCATCCTGCGCTGAGGGGCGGCCACGGGCGGTTTTGACCGGCATTGCACGGCTGCAACCGATGGGTTACGGATTAGTTTAACGCTGAACTATCCCTACCACGCTCCAGGAGGATACGCCGCATGGCCAGGAAACCCAGCCCCCAACCGGAGGCGCCTTCGAACGTATCGAAGGACGAGCTGCTGCAATATTATCGGGACATGCTGCTGATCCGCCGATTCGAGGAAAAGGCCGGTCAGCTTTACGGCATGGGCCTGATCGGTGGTTTCTGCCACCTCTATATCGGTCAGGAAGCCGTCGTCGTGGGTCTGGAAGCCTGCGCCAAGGAAGGCGACAAGCGCATCACCAGCTATCGCGACCACGGTCACATGCTGGCCTGCGGCATGGAAGCCCGCGGCGTCATGGCCGAGCTGACCGGCCGCGAAGGCGGCTACTCCAAGGGCAAGGGCGGCAGCATGCACATGTTCAGCCGCGAGAAGCATTTCTATGGCGGGCATGGCATCGTGGCCGCGCAGGTGCCGCTTGGCGCGGGCCTTGCCTTCGCCGACAAATACCTGGGCAACGACAACGTCACCTTCACCTATTTCGGTGACGGCGCCGCGAACCAGGGCCAGGTCTACGAGACCTACAACATGGCCGCCCAATGGGATCTGCCGGTCATCTTCGTGATCGAGAACAACCAGTACGCCATGGGCACCAGCGTCAAGCGCTCGACCAAGTCGACCAGCCTCTTTGGTCGCGGCGAGGCCTTCGGCATCTCGGGCGAGCAGGTCGATGGCATGGACGTGATGGCCGTCAAGGCCGCCGGTGAAAAGGCCGTGGCCCACTGCCGTGCAGGCAAGGGCCCCTATATCCTGGAAGTGATGACCTATCGCTATCGCGGACATTCGATGTCCGACCCGGCCAAGTACCGGACCCGCGAGGAAGTCCAGAAGATGCGCGACGAACGCGATCCGATCGAGAACATCCGCGAGCTGCTGCTGCAGGGCAAGCATGCCTCCGAGGAGGAGCTGAAGGCGCTGGACAAGGAAATCAAGGACGTCGTCAACGACTCGGCCGAGTTCGCCAAGGAAAGCCCCGAGCCCGCCCTGGACGAGCTCTGGACCGACATCTATGCCACCGAACTGCCGCAGGGCAGTGCCGAAGAAAACGCCTGAGGGGGTGACGTAACATGGCTACCGAAATCCTGATGCCTGCCCTGTCCCCCACGATGGAGGAAGGCACGCTTGCGAAATGGCTGAAGAAGGAAGGCGACGAGGTCAAATCCGGCGACATCCTGGCCGAGATCGAGACCGACAAGGCCACGATGGAATTCGAGGCTGTCGATGAAGGCATCCTGGGCAAGATCCTGGTCCAGGAAGGCGAACAGGGCGTCAAGGTGAACACGCCCATTGCCGTCCTGATCGAGGAAGGCGAAAGCGCCGACGACATCAAGGCCCCGGCCGAAGCCGAAGCCCCCGCTGAAGCCGCGCCTGCCGAAAAGCCCACCACCTCGGCCGTGGAAGAGGTCAAGACCCCTGCCCCCGACACCAGCCCCGACTGGCCCGAGGGCACCAAGATGAAGACCATGACCGTGCGCGAAGCGCTGCGCGAAGCCATGGCGGAAGAAATGGAACGCGACGACACCGTCTTCCTGATGGGCGAAGAGGTCGGCGAATACCAGGGCGCCTACAAGATCAGCCAGGGCCTGCTGGACAAGTTCGGTCCGCGCCGGGTCGTCGACACGCCGATCAGCGAAATCGGCTTTGCCGGCATTGGCACGGGGGCGGCGCTGGCCGGCCTGCGCCCGATCGTGGAATTCATGACCTTCAACTTCGCCATGCAGGCGATGGACCACATCATCAACTCGGCTGCCAAGACGCTGTACATGTCGGGCGGTCAGATGGGTGCGCCGATGGTCTTCCGCGGCCCGAACGGCGCTGCTGCCCGCGTGGGTGCCCAGCACAGCCAGGATTACGCCGCATGGTTCGCCGCCATTCCCGGCCTGAAGGTCGTGATGCCCTATTCGGCAGCCGATGCGAAGGGCCTGATGAAGCAGGCGATCCGCGATCCGAACCCGGTCATCTTCCTGGAGAACGAAATCCTCTATGGCCGCAGCTTCGAGGTCCCGGACCTGGAAGACTTCACCATTCCCTTCGGCAAGGCCCGCATCGCCCGCAAGGGTGACGACGTGACCATCGTCAGCTTCGGCATCGGCATGGCCCACGCGCTGGAAGCCGCAGACAAGCTGGCCGAGGAGGGCATCGAGGCCGAAGTGATCGACCTGCGGACCCTGCGCCCGCTGGATTACGGCTCGATCCTGGAATCGGTCAAGCGGACCAACCGCTGCGTCACCGTCGAGGAAGGCTTCCCCGTCGGGTCCATCGGCAACCACATCTCGGCCTGGTTGATGGAGAACGCCTTCGACTATCTGGACGCGCCGGTCATCAACTGCACCGGCAAGGACGTGCCGATGCCCTATGCCGCAAACCTGGAAAAACACGCGCTGATCACGCCCGCCGAGGTCGTCGAAGCCGTGAAAAAAGTCACCTACAAGTAAGGGAGGCAACGCGATGCCCACGGAAATCCTGATGCCCGCGCTGTCCCCCACGATGGAGGAAGGCACGCTGGCCAAATGGCTGGTGAAAGAGGGCGACGAGGTCAAATCCGGCGATATCCTCGCCGAGATCGAGACCGACAAGGCCACGATGGAGTTCGAGGCCGTCGACGAAGGCACCATCGGCAAGATCCTGATCGCCGAAGGCACCTCGGGCGTGGCGGTCAACACCGCCATTGCCGTGCTGCTGGAGGACGGCGAATCCGCCGATGACATCTCGGCCCCGAAGGCGGATGCCAAGTCGGATGCCAAAGCCGACAGCGCCCCGGCCGAAGCCTCGCGCGAGGTTCAGGGCGAGGCGGACCGCGACATCTCGCCCGCCAAGCCTTCGGGTCCGGCGTCCAAGTCCGAAGACGGCAGCCGCATCTTCGCCTCGCCCCTTGCGCGGCGGATTGCTGCCGACAAGGGGCTGGACCTCTCCGCGATCAAGGGCTCGGGCCCGCGCGGTCGGATCGTCAAGGCCGATGTGGAAAGCGCCAAGCCGGGCGTGGCCCCTGCCAAGGCCGATGCCGCACCTGCCGCGGCCCAAGCCCCCGCGGCGGCAGCCACCCCCGCACAGGCCCCCAAGGGTCTGTCCACCGATGCCGTCATCAAGATGTATGCCGACCGCGAGACGACCGAGGTTCAGCTGGACGGCATGCGCCGCACCATCGCCGCGCGTCTGACGGAGGCCAAGCAGACCATCCCGCATTTCTATCTGCGCCGTTCGGCCAAGCTGGATGCGCTGATGGAGTTCCGCGCCACGCTGAACAAGCAGCTGGAGGGACGCGGGGTCAAGCTGTCGGTCAACGACTTCATCATCAAGGCCAGCGCCCTGGCACTGCAGCAGGTTCCTGACGCGAATGCGGTCTGGGCGGGCGACCGCATCCTGAAGCTGACGCCTTCGGACGTGGCCGTTGCCGTGGCCATCGATGGCGGTCTGTTCACTCCGGTCCTGAAGGACGCGCATCAAAAGACGCTGTCCACCCTCTCGGCCGAGATGAAGGATCTGGCAAGCCGCGCCAAGTCCAAGAAGCTGGCCCCCCATGAATACCAGGGCGGCAGCTTTGCGATCAGCAACCTGGGCATGTTCGGGATCGAGAATTTCGATGCCGTCATCAACCCGCCGCATGGCGCGATCCTGGCCGTCGGCGCGGGCGTCAAGACCCCCGTGGTCGAAGGCGATCAGGTCGTCATCCGCAACGTGATGTCGATGACGCTGTCGGTCGACCACCGCGTGATCGACGGCGCCATGGGGGCCCAGCTGCTGGAGGCGATCGTCGCCCATCTGGAAAACCCGATCGGCATGCTGGCCTGACGACCTATCCCGATAGAGGGGCGTCTATACCGATGCATTGATCGACACAGGCGGTACGGCAACCTAGCCTACCGCCTGTGTCATTTGTTCGCCTGCCTCCCCCCCCCCCCCGGCAGGCCGGCAGATGTTCCGTCAATGGTATCGCCATCCCAAGAAGGAGGATCGAGATGATCCCGAAGGCCTTTTCAATCCTTGTTGCAGCGGCAGCCCTGGCCGCCTGCACCCCGCGCAGCTTCGAGACCCCGCCTGTCATGGTCGAGACGCCGCAAGGTCCCGTGACCTGTCAGCTGTATACCTCCGGCCTGACGGATTGGGATCGCGCCACGGATGCCCCGGCCGGCATGTCGGTGGCTGTCGCGGACAGCTATTGCAAGAAGGAAGGGATGGCCCGCAAGTAGGTCCATTGAGAAACAAAGACGGCCGCGTCCGGATACCGGGCGCGGCCTTTCTTTTTCGACATCGTCGGTGGATCACGCGACAGACTTGGAAATGGCCTGCACAAAGTCATCCAGATCGTCGGGATTGCGGCTGGTGATCACGCCACGATCCTCGACCACGGATTGATCGACGACGTCGGCGCCCGCGTTGCGGATATCGCTGCGGATCGAGGTGAAGCTGGTCATCTTGCGACCCTCGGCCAGTCCTGCCTCGACCAGCAGCCACGGGGCGTGGCAGATGGCTGCGACGGGTTTGCCCGCATCCGCGAATGCCTTGATCAGGCCGACAGCCTTGTCGTTGACGCGAAGGTTGTCGGGGTTGATGACACCGCCCGGCAGGACAAGCGCATCGAAGCCTTCGGGGCTTTGATCGGCAATGGCCAGATCGGCCTTCACGGTCTTGCCCCAATCGTCTTTGTCCCAAGCCCGGATGTCACCGACCTCGGGGGCGGCGATGTGGACCTCGTGACCGGCGTCCTTCAGTTTCTCCAGCGGGACGAACAGCTCGGATTGCTCGAACCCGTCGGATGCCATGATCAGAATATTGGCCATGTTCGGTCTCCTTTGCTTCATGTCTTGTCGTGCAGACAATGCAAGGGACGGCGCGCAGGTTCCTAGAAGGTGACCGAGACGCCCGGCAGGTTCAGCTCGGTGATCAGATCGCGCAGCTCCTGCCGCGCCGCGATATGGGACATCGACAGCGTCTCGGTGCCCACATCCTTCAGGTCCAGCAGCGTCAGCCCGCGCGGGAAAAGCTCGCGGAAAATGACGCGTTCGGAAAAGCCCGGCGCCACGCGAAACCCGATGCGCTTGGACAGGGACGCCAGCGCCCCCCCGACCTTGCGCTTGTTGTGCATCTGCTGGGTGCCAAGCCGGTTGCGCAGGACCAGCCAGTCGATGGGTCCCGCCCCCGCCTGCCCCCGCATCTGACGCGCGCCCCAGACCATCTCGGCATAGATCGAGGGGCCAAGCACCTGCCCCTCGGGCGACAGGCGCGCCAGCAGGTCGAAATCGACGAAACTGTCGTTCATGGGGGTGATCAGCGTGTCGGCCACGGTATGCGCCATCTGGCTGAGCTTCGTATGCGATCCGGGGCAGTCCAGCAGGATGAAGTCGCACTGCTTTTCCAGCAGCTCCAGCGCGGGGGTCAGGGGGTCCGATCCCTCTCCCAGCTGGGCCAGGACGGGCATGGGCAGATCCAGGCCTTCGCGCGCGCGAAAGGCGCTGCGGTTTTCAAGATAGCGGGCAAAGCTGCGCTGGCGCACGTCCAGATCAAGGCCGCCGACGGTATGCCCCATGCGTGCCAAGGCGGTGGTCACATGCATGGACGTGGTCGACTTGCCCGACCCGCCCTTTTCGTTTCCGACCACGATGATATGCGCCACTGGCCGCCTCTTGTCCTGTCCCCTGACGCGAACCTAACTGCCGGTCAGGGCGAAGGAAAGTCACCGCGCACCCGGCGATCACGAATGGTTGCGCGGCGTCGCGATATGGTCACGCCGGCGGTGCGGAGCGCCTGATCAGCCGCCCGTCGATCATCGCCAGACCCAGCCCGATGACCGCCATGCCCAGCAGCTGGACCGCGCCCAAGCTCTCGCCCAGAAACAGCCAGCCCAGCAGGATCGCCGAGACGGGCACAAGGAAGGTCACAAGCGAGATGTTGGTGGCCCCTGCCCGTCCCAGGATGCGGAAGAACATCACATAGGCCAACCCGGTGCAGACCGCGCCCAGCACCAGCACCGCCAGCCAGACACGCCCCGGCACATCCATGGACGGCAGCCCGTCCACCGCCAGCGCAAGGGGCAGCAGCACGATGCTGGAGCCGGTGACCATGCCCGCCGCCGTCACCACCGGGTCGATGCCGCGCCTGCGGAACTGCCTGCCAAAGGCCGCGGCGCAGGCATAGCTGATCGCCGCCCCCAGCATCGCCACCTGCGGCAGCATCCCGTGGCCCCCGGACATGCTGTCCAGTCCGATCATCACGGCGACCCCGCCCAACCCCGTCGCGACCCCCGCCAGCCGCGTTAGATTTGCGCGTTCGTCAGTCAGGACCAGGGTCGAGACCAGCACCGTGAACAGCGGCGTCGTCGCATTCAGGATCGAGGCCAGCCCCGCCGGGATCGAGGTCTGCGCCCAGACGATCAGCCCGAAGGGGATCGCGTTGTTCAGCACCCCCATCACCAGGAATGCCCCCCAGAGGTCGGCCCCGCGCGGGATGGGGCGTCCGGTGACGATGACGACGCCCCAAAGGACCAGCGCCGCGACGGCGACGCGGATCGCGACGATGCTGATGACCGGCAGATGCCCCACGATCACGCCGATCAGAAAGAAGGAACCACCCCAGATCAGCGACAGCAGCAACAGCAGCGCCCAATCGGCGGCCTCCATCCGGGTGCTGATGGCGGGGGATGCGGCGGCGCTCATGGCTGGCGGCCCAGCATGTAGAATTCGTCGTTGGGGCGGATGTCGCCCGCGTTCACCAGCCGGTTCGACATGCCGAAGAAGGCGGCGATGGCGCCGATGTCCCAGATCTCGTCGGGGGTGAAACCCGCCTGTGCCAGCGCCTGATGATCGGCCTCCTCGATGTCCTGCGCGGCCAGCGCGACCTTTTCGGCATAGCGCAGCATGGCACGCTGGCGGTCGCTCAGATCGGCCTTGCGCCAGTTCACCGCCACCTGATCGGCGATCAGCGGGTCCTTGGCGCGGATGCGCAGGATTGCCCCATGGGCCACGACGCAATACTGGCAGCGGTTCAACCCGCTGGTCGCCACGACGATCATCTCGCGCTCGGCTTTGGTCAGACCCTCGTCCTTGTCCATCAGCGCATCGTGATAGGCGAAGAAGGCGCGGAATTCGGCCGGGCGATGGGCCAGCGCCAGAAAGACGTTCGGCACGAAGCCCGATTTTTCCGAGACCTTCGTGATGGTGTCGCGGATATCGGGCGGAAGGTTGTCCAGATCGGGGACGGCAAAGCGGCTGATGGGATGGGTCATGGCGTTCTCCTTGCGGCGCAGCCTGCCTCAGGTCGGGACCAAGCGAAAGCCCCTCAGCCGGGCTGTCGCAGGGCCGCCAGCGCGGCTTGCACCTTGGGCGTTCGATGCAGATCGACATGGGTGACGATCCATAGGTCGCCATTCCATTCCGGCAGGGACATCACCTCGATCAGGCCACGTGACCGATCGGCTGCCAAGGGACCGATGGCAAGCCCCTTGCGGATGACCATCTCGCGCGCGTCGGCGTCATTGGCGGTCAGCACGATGTTGCGCGGTTCCAGCCGCGGTTCCAGCCAGCGCATCAGGGGCGCATTGCGCGCCTCGGGGCCCGGCAGGGCGAAGCGGTGATCGCGGAGGTTCAACACGGGGCCGTGCCGGTCCAGATACTGCTGCGATGCGAACAGCGCCTGCTTGATGCTGCCCATCGACAGCACCACGTAATCGGGCTGCGTGGGCCGGGACCCCGCCCTGATGGCGACATGCGCCTCGCCCGAGGCAAGCCTGAACAATCGCACATCGGTCAGATAGCTGATGTGCAGATCGGGGTGCCGGGTCATCAGGGCGGCCAGACGCGGCATGACCAGATGGGCCAGCTCGGGGATGACGGTGACGATCAGCTCGCCCTCGATCCGCTGGCCGCTGCCCGCGATCTGGGCGGCCATCTGCGCGAAACGCTGGTCGGTCAGATCGGCGGTCTCCAGCAGGGTGCGCCCGGCCTCGGTCAGGGCATAGCCGCGGGGATGGCGCTGGAACAGGCGGGCCTGCAGCGCAGCCTCCAGCGCGTCGATGCGCCGGATCACGGTCGCATGATGCACGCCCAGATCGGCGGCCGCCCCGCTGACGGTTCCGGTGCGCGCGACGGCCAGCGCCACGCGGATGTCGTCCCAACTGTCGACGGTCATGTGCGCTCCTGCACAGGTATTGCGCGATTATCGGCCTTTCGTTCGCAGGTGCATAGGCATAAGTCGATGCCAACACCATGATACTCAAGGAGCCGCAGATGCATATCCTCCAAATTGACAGCGCCGTCACCGGCGAAGCCTCGGTCACCCGTCAACTGACTGCCGACATCACCGCCCGCCTGAAGAACGCCAACCCCGACGCCACGGTCACCTATCGCGACCTGAACGCCGGCGTGCCCGCCATCGACAGCACCTGGTTCGAGGCTGTCCGCGTCGGCGTCGACCAACCGACCGAGGCGCACAAGGCCCGCGTCGCCGATTCCGATGCCCTGCTGAAGGAAGTGCAGGACGCCGATACGCTGGTCATCGCGCTGCCGGTCTACAACTTTGCCCTGCCCGCGCAGCTGAAGAACTGGCTGGACCAGATCGCCCGCGCCGGTGTCAGCTTCCAATACACCGCCAACGGCCCCGAAGGTCTGCTGAAGAACAAGCGCGCCATCGTCGCCTATGCTTCGGGCGGCACGCCCTTCGGGTCCGACATGGACCATGCTTCGGGCTATCTGCGCCACATGCTGGGTTTCCTGGGGATCACGGATGTGTCCTTCGTCGCGGCCGACGGCCTGATGATGGATCGCGACGCCGCCTTCGCCCGCGCCAAGGAAGCCATGGACCAGATCGCCGCCTGATCCGACCCGTGAATGGAAACGGCCCCCAAGGTTGACTTGGGGGCCGTTTCTGCGTATCAGACCCTCGATTCCCGGAAGGAAAGCCTTCCGGTCCCCGTCAGGCACGGGGATCGCCCCCCGTCAGCGCGTTGCGCCCACGGGGGCAAAACCGTATTTGGACCGCAGGAGGCCCGGCCTATGTTCGAGAACCTTTCCGACCGTTTGGGCGGCGTCTTCGACCGGCTGACCAAGCAAGGCGCCCTGACCGAGGATGACGTCACCACCGCCATGCGCGAGGTGCGCGTCGCCCTGCTGGAGGCCGACGTCTCGCTGCCGGTGGCGCGCAGCTTCGTCAAGGCGGTCACCTCGAAGGCCACGGGCGCGTCCGTCACGAAATCGGTCAGCCCCGGCCAGCAGGTCGTCAAGATTGTCCATGACGAGCTGATCAAGGTCCTGCAGGGCGAGGATGCCCCCGAGGCGCTGCGCATCGACAACCCGCCCGCGCCGATCCTGATGGTCGGCCTGCAGGGCTCGGGCAAGACCACGACCACCGCCAAGCTGGCCCTGCGCCTGAAGGACCGCGAGAAGAAGCGCGTGCTGATGGCGTCGCTGGACACCAACCGCCCCGCCGCGATGGAGCAGCTGGCCATCCTCGGCCAGCAGATCGGCGTCGACACGCTGCCCATCGTCAAGGGCGAGACCGCCCCCCAGATCGCCAAGCGCGCCAAGACGCAGGCCTCCCTGGGCGGTTACGACGTCTTCCTGCTGGATACCGCCGGTCGTCTGCACATCGACGAAGTCCTGATGGACGAGGTGCAGGCCGTCCGCGACATCGCCCAACCGCGCGAGACCATCCTGGTCGTCGACGGCCTGACCGGCCAGGATGCCGTCAACGTCGCCACCGAATTCGACGGCAAGGTCGGCATCAGCGGCGTCGTCCTGACCCGCATGGATGGCGACGGTCGCGGCGGCGCGGCGCTCTCGATGCGGGCGGTCACCGGCAAGCCGATCCGCTTCGTGGGTCTTGGCGAAAAGATGGACGCGCTGGAAACCTTCGACGCCGAACGCGTCGCGGGCCGTATCCTCGGCATGGGCGACATCGTGGCCCTGGTCGAAAAGGCGCAGCAGGTGCTGGAGGTCGAACAGGCCGAACGCATGATGAAGCGCTTCCAGAAGGGCCTGTTCAACATGAACGACCTGCGCGGCCAGCTGGAGCAGATGCAGAAGATGGGCGGCATGCAGTCGGTCATGTCGATGATGCCCGGCATGTCCAAGATGGCCAAGCAGGCCGAGGCTGCAGGCTTCGACGACAAGGTCGTCCGCCGTCAGCTGGCGCTGATCAACTCGATGACCAAGAAGGAACGGGCCAACCCCGATCTTCTGCAGGCCAGCCGCAAGAAGCGCATCGCCGCCGGTGCGGGCCTCGAAGTGTCCGAGCTGAACAAGCTGCTGAAGATGCAGAAGCAGATGGCCGACACGATGAAGAAGCTGGGCAAGATGGGCAAGGGCGGCATGATGAAGCAAGCCATGCGCGCCATGACCGGCAAGGGCGGCGGGCTGCCCGACATGGACAACCTCGACCCCGCGAAGATGGCCGAGGCCCAGAAGATGCTGCAGGACCCCAAGGGTCTGGGCGGACAACTGGGCAAGGCCGGGCTTCCCGGTGGCCTCGGCAGTCTTTTCGGAAAGAAATGACCATGACCGATACCCCCGAAGAGGCCCTGCGCGCCGCTGAAATCCTGGCCGAACACCGCGCCAGCATCGACCGCCTGGATGCCATTCTGGTCTATACGCTTGCCGAAAGGTTCAAGCACACCCAATCCGTCGGCAAACTGAAAGCCGAACACGACCTTCCTCCCTCGGATCCGACGCGCGAAGCGCAACAGATCGAGCGGCTGGAACGCCTCGCGCGCGAGGCCGATCTGAACCCGGAATTCGCGCGCAAATTCCTGAATTTCGTGATCGCCGAAGTCATTCGGCACCACGAACGCCTGCAACCCTGACGCATCGCGTCACGACTTTCCAAGGAGACTACCCATGTCCATGAAGATCCGCCTTGCCCGTGGTGGCAGCAAGAAACGTCCCCACTATGCCATCGTCGCTTCCGATTCGCGCATGCCGCGCGACGGCCGCTTCCTGGAAAAGCTGGGCACCTACAACCCGCTGCTGGCCAAGGACAGCGAAGACCGCGTCAAGATGGATATCGAGCGTATCCAGTACTGGCTGGGTCAGGGCGCACAGCCGACCGACCGCGTCGCACGCTTCCTGGAAGCTGCCGGCGTCAAGGAAAAGGCCGAGCGCAAGAACATGAAGAAGGCCGTCCCCGGCAAGAAAGCCGCCAAGCGCGCGGAAGAGCGTGCTGCGAAAGCTGCCGCTCCGGCCGAAGCCGAGTGATCTCTGCTGGCGGGGGCAACCCCGCCAGACACTAACCAGGAGGCAAAGAATGGCTGACGACCGCATCTGTGTCGGCGCGATCGCCGGGGCCTTCGGGGTCCATGGCGAGGTCCGGCTGAAAAGCTTCTGCGCCGAACCCACCGACATCGCGAATTACACGCCGCTGACATCCGAGGATGGCAAGCGGTCCTTCACCGTCTCGCTGACCCGTGCGGTCACCGGCGGCATCGGTGCCCGCGTCAGCGGCATCGCCACCCGGGAAGAGGCCGAGGCCCTGAAGGGCATGACGCTCTGGGCGCCGCGCGCGGCCCTGCCCTCGCTTCCCGACGACGAATTTTATCACGCTGACCTGATCGGGCTGGATGTCGTGGACACCGGTGGCCAATCGCTTGGCCGCGTGCGCGCCATCTATGACCATGGCGCGGGTGATATCCTCGAGATCGTGGGCGGCAAGGACATCCTGATGCTGCCGTTCACCAAGGCCATCGTGCCGACCGTCGATCTGGCCGCCCGTCGTATCGTGGCCGACCCGCCCGGCGCCGACGAATGACCCAACCGCCGAAATCGCATGGCCGCCTGTCGATCAGCGCGACCCTGCGTCCGCGTGAACTGATGGCCGAACCTCAGGTTCAGGGTGCCTGGACCGCGCGTGTCATCACCCTGTTCCCCGAAGCCTTCCCCGGCATCCTCGGCCTGTCGCTGACCGGCAAGGCGCTGTCGCAGGGCCTGTGGAACATCCAGACCATCCCCCTGCGCGACTTCGGCACCGGCAAGCATCGCAACGTCGATGACACCCCCGCCGGTGGTGGCGCCGGCATGGTGATCCGCGCCGACGTGATGGACGCGGCCATCCGCGACGCATCGGCTGGCGCGCGCCTGCCTGTCATCTACATGTCGCCCCGCGGCAAACCCCTGACCCAAGCCCGCGCCCGCGAACTGGCGCAAGGTCCCGGCGTCATCCTGATCTGCGGCCGCTTCGAGGGCGTCGATCAGCGCGTCCTAGACGCCCATGACGTCGAGGAGATCAGCATCGGCGATTATGTCCTGACCGGAGGAGAGATCGCCGCTCAGGTCTTGATCGACACGACGGTCCGGCTTATACCGCGCGTGCTGGGGAATCAGGATTCGCTGGCCGAGGAATCCTTTTCCGTCGGCAACCGGGGTCTTCTGGAACACCCTCAGTACACGAAGCCCGCCCTTTGGGAAGACCGCCAGATCCCCGACATCCTGTTGTCGGGCAATCATGCGGCCATTGCCAAGTGGCGTGCAAGTGAGGCCGAACGGCTGACCAAGGAACGCCGCCCCGATCTGTGGCGGGCATATGCGGAAACGCATGTGGACCCGGCAAAGGACCGACAGCGCTCGGGCGCATCAGACCAATCGCGGAACCACCGCGAGCATGATAAGGATCAACAGCGATGAATCTGATCGCAGAACTCGAAGCCGAGCAAATCGCCGAGCTTGGCAAGAACATTCCCGACTTCAAGGCCGGCGACACCGTCCGCGTCGGCTACAAGGTGACCGAGGGCACCCGCTCGCGCGTCCAGAACTACGAAGGCGTCTGCATCTCGCGCAAGGGCGGCAGCACCATCGCCGCCAGCTTCACCGTGCGCAAGATCAGCTTCGGTGAAGGCGTGGAACGCGTGTTCCCGCTCTATTCGACCAACATCGACTCGATCGAGGTCGTCCGTCGCGGTAAGGTCCGTCGCGCCAAGCTGTACTACCTGCGCGACCGTCGTGGTAAATCGGCACGTATTGTCGAGAAAACCAACTACCGCCCCAAATCCGACGCGAAAGCCTGAACCGAGGTCACGAGATGAAAAACGATATCCATCCCGATTATCACATGATCGAGGTCAAGATGACCGACGGGACCACCTACCAGACCCGTTCGACCTGGGGGTCGGAAGGCGACTCGATGACGCTGGACATCGACCCGACGTCGCACCCCGCTTGGAACGGTGGCTCCACCCGCCTCATGGATGCTGGCGGCCGCGTCACCAAGTTCAAATCCAAATATGCAGGCCTCGGCTTCTGATAGCCCTGACCATCGCAGATACGCAGACGCCGCCCCTCGGGGCGGCGTTTCGCCCTTCTCGGTTGCCCAAATACCCCGAGGGGGGTCCGGGGGGCGGCCGGCCCCCCGGCCGTCGCGGGACGCAGATCAGCCCACGGCCTCGGCCGGTTCGACCAGCGTCACGATATCGCGCATGATGGTGTTCAGCTGGAAATCCTTGGGCGTATAGACCCTCGCCACGCCCATACGGGACAGCGCCACCGCATCCTCATCGGGAATGATCCCACCCACGATCACCGGGAGATTGCCCAAGCCCGCCTCCGCCAAGCGCTTCATCACGTCTTGGATCAGCGGCAGGTGGCTGCCCGACAGGATCGACAGCCCGATGACATGCGCGCCTTCTTCCCCTGCCCGCGCGACGATCTGCTCGGGCGTCAGGCGGATCCCCTCATAGGTGATGTCCATGCCGCAGTCGCGGGCGCGGAAGGCGATCTGCTCGGCCCCGTTCGAATGCCCATCCAAACCCGGCTTGCCAACCAGGAACTTCAACCGCCGCCCCAGGCGGTGGCTGACTGCATCCACGGCCTCGCGGATATCCTCCAGCCCCTCCGTCTGGTTCGACGGGCTGGCCGAGACCCCCGTCGGCCCGCGATATTCGCCGTGCACCTGCCGCATGACGCCCGCCCATTCGCCGGTCGTCACCCCGGCACGCGCCGCGGCGATGGATGCAGGCATCACGTTTCGCCCCGCCGCCGCATCCGCCCGCAAGGCCTCCAGCGCCTCCGCGACAGCCCCGGCATCCCGACTGGCCCGCCATGCCTGCAACCGCGCGATCTGGTCCTGCTCGACCGCGGGATCGACGACCATGATGCCGCCATCCCCCGCCGTCAGCGGCGAAGGCTCGGCCTGCTGCCAGCGGTTCACGCCGACGACCACCGTTTCATTCGTCTCGATCCGCCCAAGCCGCGCGGCATTCGATTCGACCAGCCGCGACTTCATGTAGTCGATGGCCGCGATCGCCCCACCCATCTTGTCCAGCAGGTCCAGTTCGGCCCGCGCGCCTGCCTTCAGCTCATCGACCTTGGCCTCGATCACCGGGTTGCCGTCGAACAGGTCGCCGAACTCCAGCAGGTCGGTTTCATAGGCCAGGATCTGCTGCATGCGCAGCGACCATTGCTGATCCCAAGGGCGCGGCAGGCCCAGGGCCTCGTTCCAGGCGGGCAGCTGCACCGCCCGCGCCCGCGCATTCTTCGACAACGTCACGGCCAGCGTTTCCAGCAGGATGCGATAGACGTTGTTTTCCGGCTGCTGCTCGGTCAGCCCAAGGCTGTTGACCTGCACGCCATAGCGGAAACGGCGATATTTCGGATCGGTGATGCCATAGCGGTCGCGGGTGATTTCATCCCACAGCTCGGTGAAGGCGCGCATCTTGCACAACTCGGTGACAAAGCGGATGCCCGCGTTCACGAAGAAGCTGATGCGCCCGACCATGGCCGGGAAACCCTCGGCGGGCACCTTGCCCTTCAGATCGTCCAGCACGGCCACGGCGGTCGCCAGCGCATAGGCCAGTTCCTGTTCGGGCGTCGCCCCGGCCTCTTGCAGGTGATAGGAACAGACGTTCATCGGGTTCCACTTGGGCAGATGTTCGCGCGTATAGGCAGCCACATCCGTGATCATCGCCAAGGACGGCTTCGGCGGGCAGATATAGGTGCCGCGCGACAGGTATTCCTTGATCAGGTCGTTCTGCACCGTGCCCTGCAGCGCCGCGATATCGGCCCCCTGTTCCTGCGCAGCAGCGATATAGAGCGACAGCAGCCACGGCGCCGTCGCATTGATCGTCATCGAGGTGTTCATCTGCTCCAGCGGGATCTGGTCGAACAGGGCGCGCATATCGCCCAGGTGGCAGATGGGAACGCCCACCTTGCCGACCTCGCCCCGCGCCAGCACGTGATCGCTGTCATATCCGGTCTGGGTGGGCAGATCGAAAGCCACCGACAGGCCGGTCTGTCCCTTCGACAGGTTCATCCGATACAGTTCGTTCGATTTGGCAGCCGTGGAATGGCCCGCATAGGTGCGGAACAGCCAGGGTTTGTCCTTCTGGGCCATTACTTAACCTCGCAATAATGTGTCGCTTTGAATATCGATACAGAAACAATGATACCACGTCAATTCGCCGCACTGCGGCGCTTGCCGTTCCTTCACGACACATTATTGCTGATATAAAGTCTTGATTGTTGCTTTATTGCGCCTCATATCGTAGCAAGATGGAAATCGACCCGGCGATTCTGCGCTGCGGCACATGACAGGAGAGTATGATGGCCCTCGACGCACCGACCCCGATTGCCCCCTATGACGCACCGGTCAAGGATCTCTATGCCGTGGGTGAGATGCCGCCGCTTGGCCATGTCCCCGCCAAGATGCACGCATGGACCATCCGCCGCGAACGCCAAGGCGAGCCCGATCAGGCCATGCAGCCCGAGGTCGTGGAAACGCCCGCCATCGACAGCAACGAGGTGCTGGTCATGGTGATGGCCGCAGGCGTCAACTACAACGGCATCTGGGCCGGTCTGGGCCAGCCGATCAGCATGTTCGACGTGCACAAGCAGCCCTATCACATCGCCGGATCGGACGCCTCGGGGATCGTTTGGGCGGTGGGCGACAAGGTGAAGCGCTGGAAGGTCGGCGACGAGGTCGTCATCCACTGCAACCAGGACGATGGCGACGACGAGGAATGCAACGGCGGCGACCCGATGTTCTCGACCACGCAGCGCATCTGGGGATATGAGACCCCCGATGGCAGCTTCGCCCAGTTCACCCGCGTCCAGTCGCAGCAGCTGATGCCACGCCCCAAGCACCTGACGTGGGAGGAATCGGCCTGCTATACCCTGACGCTGGCCACCGCCTATCGCATGCTGTTCGGCCATGAACCGCATGAGTTGAAGCCCGGCATGAACGTGCTGGTCTGGGGTGCCTCGGGGGGGCTGGGGTCCTATGCAATCCAGCTGATCAACGCGGCGGGCGGCAATGCCATCGGCGTCATCAGCGAAGAGGACAAGCGCGATTTCGTCATGGGCCTCGGGGCCAAGGGCGTGATCAACCGCAAGGACTTCAAGTGCTGGGGTCAGCTGCCCAAGGTGAACACCCCCGAATACAAGGAATGGTTCTCCGAGGCGCGCAAGTTCGGCGCCGCCATCTGGAACTTCACCGGCAAGGGCAACAACGTCGACATCGTCTTCGAACACCCCGGCGAGGCGACCTTCCCGGTCAGCACGCTGGTCTGCAAGAAGGGCGGCATGGTCGTGATCTGCGCGGGCACCACGGGCTTCAACTGCACTTTCGACGTGCGCTACCTGTGGATGCATCAGAAGCGCATCCAAGGGTCGCATTTCGCGCATCTGAAACAAGCCAGCGCCGCCAACAAGCTGATGCTGGAACGCCGCCTTGACCCCTGCATGTCCGAGGTCTTCCCCTGGGCCGACATTCCGGCCGCGCACATGAAGATGTATCGAAACGAGCACAAGCCCGGCAACATGTCGGTGCTGGTCCAATCGCCCCGCACTGGGTTGCGCACCTTCGAGGATGCGCTGGAAAACGGTCAGGGCTGAACGATCAGGCGGGCCGTCCGGAAGGGCGGCCCGACCCGTCACGCGGCGCGACCCTCCGCGCCGGCGATGCGGCATTTCCAGCCGCTGATGGACTGGCCGGGATGCGTCTGCACCCATTTCGCCAGCTGGGCCTGCGCCCCCATCATGCAGCCCATCAGGCCGATATCATTGGTGAAGATCATGCTGCGGTCGCGGCAGCTTTGGGGATCGCCGGACATGCAGGCGACGAAAAGCAGTTCGATCATGGGCAAGTCCTGTCAGTTGCCCCTCCCATCCCCGCAGCATGCCGCATCCGGGTGATTCCCGCCAAACAACCAGGGGAGCGCGGGTCCACCGCGCCCTGTTTCGCGCGCTTTCGCGGCAATTCCACGGCCACGCTGCCGCAGGATCGGGCAGCCGCGGTCAGGCCTTGCGGTCGCCCTCTCCGGCATAGCGGCATTTCCACTCGCGCACTTGTTCGCGGGGGTGCGTCTCGATCCAGCGGGCAAGCTCGTTCTGGCTCTGCAGCATGCAGGTCATCAGCCCGTTCTGTTCCTCGAACAGCAGGCTGTGGTCCAGACAGCGGTCCGGATCGGCGGTCAGACAGGTGACGAAAAACAGCTCGATCATCGCGGCATGTCCTTTCTGGTGGTCCAAGACACGCAAGGACGCCATGAAAAGTTGCGGGCCACTTTGCCTTTGGCCCAAGGCAGGCTAAGGGAAGGCCATGAACACCCCCGCACCCGCCCCGACTCTTTCGCCCGATCAGGCCGACGCATGGGATGCGCTGGCCGAGACCTTCGGCGCGGCCGGCATCGACATCATCGCAGAGGAGATCCACCCCCCGCAATCGGGCAAAGGTCGGGTCATGGCGGTGATCGGCAAGGCGGGGTCGGGCAAGACGCTGATGTTATCGCAGATCACCAAGGCGCTGCTGGAATCGGGGGTCGAGCTGATCAGCCCCGACTACGAGGGCCGCCGCCGCAAGGACCGCCGCAGCGTCGCGATCCTGGCCCCGACGAACAAGGCCGCCTTCGTGCTGCGGATGCGCGGAGTGCCCGCGACGACGATCCACCGCATCCTCTACACGCCGGTCTACGATCCGGAATATGAAAAGATCGCCGAATGGCTGACCGGCACGGGCGAACGTCCCGTGATCGAGGAGCTGTCGGATGCCGCCCTGGACAAGGCCAAGGCCTTCTATGACATCCACACCTCCATCCCCGGCGCGCTGGCGACGGCGGGGCTGCGCGGATCGGATTTCATTCGCGGCTGGAAACGGCGCGAGGACGGGTTGGATGTCGGGCTGATCGACGAGGCCTCGATGCTGGACGAAAAGCAGTTCGAGGACCTGCGCGAGATCTTTCCGACGCTGATCCTGTTTGGCGACCCCGCCCAGCTGGCCCCCGTCGGCCAATCGGGCGAGATGGTCTTCGACCGATTGGCGGCCCCGCAGCGCCTCTATCTGAACCGCATCCACCGGCAGGCGGACGACAGCCCCATCCTGGACCTGGCCCATGCGCTGGCCGACGATCAGTTGAACTTCGAGGATTTCGAGAGCCTGATCCGCGCCGCCGCCCGCAAGGACGACCGCGTGGTCTGGGCGGAACGCGTGGAAAGCGACCTGATGGCCCGCAGCCCGGTGCTGGTCTGGCGCAACGCCACCCGCATCCGGCTGATCCACGCCTTCCGCACGGCCTTCGGTGCGCCGGGCGACGCCCTGCTGCCGGGCGAGCCGCTGATCTGCGACGGGCTGGAGTTGCCGCTGAAGCACCGCAAGAAGCGCATCGACCTCGAGGCGCGCGGCCTGATCAAGGGCGCGCAGGTCGTCTACCTGGGACCAGGCCGCAAGCCGGGCTTTTCCCGCCTGCACGTCATCGGTGCCGAGGACCCGAGACTGTCCGCCGCCTCCATCGTCAAGATCGAGATGCCGGAACAGGAGGAACCCTTCATCCCCTTCGCCGCGCGCATGGGGGCGGCCTTCCTGCATGGGGCAGCGGTCACGGTTCACAAGGCGCAGGGCAGCCAATGGCCGCAGGTGCAGGTCTTCGGCCCCGACATCAGTGCGGCTGCATGGTCCAATCGGGCCGAGGCGGGCGTGCCCCTGTGGAAGCGCCTGACCTATGTGGCGATCACTCGGGCGCAGGAACGGCTGTATTGGGTGACCAAGGCACGGTTGGCCCGCCCCGAGGGGCCGCTCTCGACCGACGACCTGCTGGCCAAGGCCACGCCCCTGTCGCTGGACGCGCAGGACGACTGATCAGCGGCCCTGCTGCGCCTCGATCGACAGGCGCAGCGCCTCGGTCAGGGCTTCGGGCGGCAGGCCGGTTTCCTGCTCCAGCCGCATCAGGCCGAAATGCACGCGGGCCAGTTCCTGGTAATAGCGGGCGAAGATAAAGTTGATCGACGCCCCCGCCACGGCACCGAAAACAGGCGCCGCCTGCGCCGCCATCTTCTGGCCCAGGGACACCGACAGACGTGGGGCAACCTTGCTGACAAGGCTTTGCACCGTCTGACCACTGACCGACAGACGGGCTGCCAGCAGCCCCAAGTCGGTCTGATCGTCGGTGGTCATCGGACCCGCGGCGGCAAAGATGCGCAGGCATTCCAGACGCACCGCCTCGCTGTCGGGGTCCAGCCCGTGTTCGGCGGCGATATCCAGCATCGCCCTCAGCAGAAGCGTGACGGTGAAGGGCAGTTCGACCAGCGCACCGGCAAAACCTGCCGCGCCGCCCGCTGCGCCGCTGGCCGTGGAGAGCATCCGGTTGAACATATCGCCCCGGTCACGCAGCACGCGCCTGCTGCCCGAGGCCGCCGAAAACGCCCGCGTCAGCGCGGCCCGCGTGGCCCCGTCCAGACGGCTGCGCACGAAGGACGGCAGGCGCTGGATCAACCCCTCGGCCCCGTTGCCAAGACGCGCCATCATCTGCATTCCCAGCCCCTGCGCCTTGAGATATCGCAGGGCAAGGCGGTCGATCTGGGCGTGAACCGAGGGGTCAGCGATCGGCGGAAGAACCTGAGGCGTTTGCGGCGTCATCACTGTCTTCTTTCGGATGTTCGACCACGACACAATCGTCATGGCCGGAAACGGGCGGCGGTGCGGGCTGGTCTGCAGGCTCGCGTTCGACGTCACCCGTGACCCCAACCCAGCCCCCCGGCCGAAGTTCCAGCCCCAGGACGCGGTCGGGATTGGTCGGCGGCGGCATCAGCACATCGTCCAGCCGCTGAAAGCCGAAGCGCGAATAATAGGGCGCATCCCCCACCAGCAGCACGCGGTCGAACCCCATCTGCGTCGCGCGGGTCAGGCTGTCGCGCATCAGCAGGCCACCAAGGCCCTCGCCCTGCGCGGTCGGGTGGACGGCAATGGGACCAAGCAACAGCACCGGCTTCCCACCCACGCGCACCGGCCAGAAGCGAATCGCCGCCGTCAGGATGCCGTCGCTGCGCAGCGCCAGGCACAGTTCGGCCACGCGAGGCACCCCGTCGCGCAGGCGATAGGACGACAGCGCCGTGCGGCCCGGCGCGAAGCACAGATCATAGAGGGCTTCGACCTCGGGCGCGTCGGCCGGGGTCTCGGGGCAGATCTCGTACATCGCGCCTCCTGCTGCATCTGCGGCCCTTTAGCACGTCGGTTTGTCGGGCGGAACATTGCGAACCGGCAAAAGCGGTGGCAGGTTGGGCGCGCAACCCAACAGGAGGCCGACATGTTCTATCGCCCCGAAGCCGGACACGGCCTACCCCACAATCCCTTCAACGCGATCATCGCGCCCCGGCCCATCGGCTGGATCTCGACCCGCGGATCGCAGGGGGACAACCTTGCGCCCTATTCCTTCTTCAACGCCGTAGCCTATACGCCGCCGCAGGTGATGTTCGCCTCGACCGGGGCCAAGCCGGATCGCAAGGGGACCAAGGACAGCGTCGCCCAGATCATCGAAACCGGCGTCTTTTGCGTCAACATCGCCACCGGCGATCTGCGCGACGCGGTGAACGCCAGCTCTGCCCCCCTGCCCGCCGGCACCAGCGAATTCGAGGCCGCAGGCATCGCCGCCGAGGAATGCACCACCATCGACTGCCTGCGCGTCGCCGATGCCGCCGCGAACCTGGAATGCCGCATGACACAGATCGTGCCGCTGGCGGGCGATCACAACTTCGCCGTCTTCGGCGTCGTCACGGGCGTGCACATGCGCGACGATTGCGTGGTCGAGGGTCGTTTCGATCCGCGTGCCGCAGGGGGATGGATTGCGCGCCTCGGCTATAAGGATTACGCGGCCGTGCACGATCTTTTCGAAATGGACCGCCCTGCATGAACCGCACCGTCAAGGACTATGTCCGCTCCATCCACGACTTCCCGCATGAAGGCATCATCTTCCGCGATGTGACCACGCTGTTCGCCGATGCGCGCGGCTTTCGCATGGCGGTCGATCAGCTGCTGCACGCCTATGCCGGCACGCGCATCGACAAGGTCGTTGGCCTCGAGGCGCGCGGCTTCATCCTTGGCGGCGCGGTGGCCCATCAGCTGTCCACCGGCTTCGTGCCGATCCGCAAGAAGGGAAAGCTGCCAGGCGCGGTCATCTCGGAAGCCTATCAACTGGAATACGGCGAGGCGATCATGGAGATCCATGACGACGCACTGAAGCCCGGTGAGAAGGTGCTGATCGTCGACGACCTGCTGGCCACCGGCGGCACCGCCGAGGCCGCCATCAAGCTGTGCCGCCGCCTTGGCGCCGAGGTCGTGGGCTGCGCCTTCGTCATCGACCTGCCGGAACTGGGCGGTCGCGCCCTGCTGGAAAAGCTGGAAATGCCCGTCCACGCGCTGTGTGAATTCGAGGGCGCCTAGGCCAGCACCGCGCCGGGGTTCATGATGCCTGCCGGGTCCAGCGCCGCCTTGATGCTGCGCATGACCTGCAGGCGCACCGGATCGCCCCAATGCGCCAGATCGGCGGCTTTCAGGCGGCCAACGCCGTGTTCGGCCGAAAACGACCCGCCGCGTTCGACGACCATCTGGTGGATGCGGCGGGACATCTCTTTCCTGACATCGTCGTATTCCCCACGCTGGCGACCTTCGGCGGGGAACAGGTTATAGTGCAGGTTACCGTCGCCCAGATGCCCGAAGCAGTTGATACGCATGTCGCCCTCGGCAGCGATCATGGCGCTGGCGTCGGTGATGAAATGCGTGATCTCGGTCAGGGGCAGGCTGATGTCATGGCTGGCGATCGCGCCGACATGACGGTTGGCCAAGGGGATATGTTCGCGCAGGGCCCACAAGTCGGCGGCCTGCTGGCCGGACTGGGCGATCACGCCGTCGCTGACCAGTCCCGCCTCGGATGCGGCGATGAACAGGTTTTCCAGCGCCTCATCGGCTGACAGGCCCGCTGGCAGGCCGACCTCGGTCAGGATCAGCCAGTCGGGGCGCGTATTGAAGGGCTGCCGCATCTCCGGAAAGGCCGCATCCAGGAACCGCAGCCCCTGCCCCGAGATCAGCTCGAACGCCGTGACGCCGCCTGACATGCGCGCCTGCGCCAAAGACAGCAGCGACAAGGCGGCGGCGGGGCTGTCCACGACCATCATCGCAACGCCCGTTTCGGCAGACTTCGGGGCCAGCACCAGCGACGCCGCGGTGATGATCCCCAACGTTCCTTCCGCCCCGATCATCAGGTCACGGATGTCATAGCCGGTGTTGTCCTTGCGCAACCGCTTGAGGTCGCGCAGGATGCTGCCGTCCGGCATCACCGCCTCGACACCCAGGCACAGGGCGCGGGCATTGCCGTATCGCAACACGTTGACGCCACCCGCGTTGGTCGACAGCACACCGCCGATCTGGGCGCTGCCTTGTGACGCCAACGACAGAGGGAACTGACGCCCGACCGCATCAGCCGCATCCCGCGCCGCCTGCAGGGTCGCGCCGGATTCGGCGATCATCACACCTTCCTCGGGGAAGGTTTCGCGAATGGCAGTCATCCGTTCCATCGACAGGATCAGGGGTGCGGGACCGTCCGACATGATCTGACCGCCGACCAACCCCGTCCCACCGCCACGCGGGACGACCGGCACGCGGGCTTGGGCGCAGGCGCGGATGATGGCGGCGGTTTCCTCGACATTGCGCGGCGCCGCGATCAGACCCGCCTGCCCGTGATACCGACCGCGCGGCTCCTCGGTATAATGGGGGGCGGGATCGCGCAGAACACCGTCAGGCAGTCGGGCGGCAAGGGCCTTGTCGGCGGCATTCAGCATGGTGGTCCCCCTTCAGCGGATGTCGGTCTTGCCGCGCCGGTCGCTGCGCAGATTGGCGAACAGCACATGGTTGCGCCAGCGCCCGTTGATCTGCAGATAGCTTTGCGCGACGCCCTCGTATTTGAAGCCGGATTTTTCCAGCACCCCGCGCGAGGCTGCGTTTTCCGGCAGGCAGGCCGCCTCGATCCGTGACAGGTCCAGTTCAGTGAAGGCATGGTGGACCAGGATGCCGATCGCCTCGCGCATATAGCCGTTGCGGGCATAGGGCTGGCCGATCCAATAGCCGATGGTCGCGGACTGGGCAGGACCACGGCGGATGTTGTCCATGGTGATCGCGCCCAGCAACACGCCGTCGCGGCGCACCAGAAACAGCGGAAAGGCCGTTCCCGCCTTGCTGGCACGCGCGGCCCAATAGACGCGGTTGGTGAAGCTTTTCCGCGACAGGTGATCGGGCGACCAGACGGGTTCCCACGGCACCAGAAAATCGCGGCTTTCCGATCTCAGCGCCGTCCAGGCGCCGAAATCGGAATGTGTGGGCAGACGCAGCACGATCCGTTCGGCTTCCAGCCGAAAAGGACGGCGGCGTCCCAGCATCATGCGGCCAGTCGGGCGGCCAGCGCCTCGCGCGTCGGGGCATTGGCGACGGGACCGTAAAGCGCCAATGCCGGACGGGCGCGGGACAGCAGTCCTTCGGCATGGGCGCGCACATCTGCCGCCGTGACCGAGGCGATCTTTTCCGCAACTTCGGCCGGGTCGGGCACGCGGCCCCAGATGGCCAGCGTCCGCGCCATGCGTTCCGCCTGCGCCGAGGGGCTTTCCAGCCCCATCAGCAGCCCCGCACGCAGCTGCGCCTTGGCGCGGGCGATCTCGGCCTCGGACATGTCCTCGGCGGCGCGCTTCATCTCGTCGATGGTCAGATTGGTCAGATCGGCCAGATCATCGCCGCCCGTTCCGGCATAGATGGTCAGCATGCCGGTGTCATCGTGGAACCCGGACTGCGCAAAGATGGTATAGCAGAGGCCGCGTTCCTCGCGCACCTTCTGGAACAGCCGCGACGACATTCCTCCGCCAAGCGCCGAGGAGAATATCTGCGCCGCATAGAAATCGGGCGCCATGTATCCCGGCCCTTCCAGCGCCAATGCGAAATGCGCCTGTTCCAGCTGCTTGACCTGGCGCGTTTCGCGGCCTTGCCAAGTGGCGGCCTCGCGCGGGGCCTGCTGGATGGGCTTCATATGGCCCAGCACCTTTTCGGCCAGGCGCACGATTCGGTCGTGATCGACCGCACCCGCGGCTGCCACCACCATCTGCCCGGGGCCATAGTTTTCGGACACGAAGCCCGCCAGATCGGCGCGACCAAAGCTGCCGACGCGTTCGGCGGGGCCCAGGATGGTGCGCCCCATGGCCTGATCGGGATAGGCGGCCTCTTGCAACCAGTCGAAGATGATGTCGTCGGGCGTGTCCATGGACTGCCCGATTTCCTGCAGGATGACGCCACGCTCGACCTCGATCTCGCGCTGGTCGAAGGCGGGGTTCAACACGATGTCGCTGATGACGTCGAAGGCCAGATCGACGTCATCCTCCAGCACGCGGACGTAATAGGCCGTCGCATCGCGCGAGGTATAGGCGTTGATGTAACCGCCCACATCCTCGATCGCCTCGGCGATCTGCAGAGCACTGCGCTTGGCCGTGCCTTTGAAGGCCATGTGTTCAAGGAAATGCGCGATGCCGTTCTGTTCGGCACGTTCGTTCCGGCCACCGGCGCTGACCCAGATGCCAAGCGCTGCCGAATGCAGGCCGGGCATCTGGCGCGTCACGATGGACAGGCCGTTGGGAAGGGTCGTCAGTCTGGGGGTGGGGTCTTGGGTCAATTGGTTCTCCGCTCGAGGATCAGCGATTTAAGCGCCTCGACGTCATTTTCAACCCGGGTCACGCGCTCGGGCAGGTCGAACAGGTCGGCCATATGGGGCGGCAGGTCCGGGCGGATCCCGATGGCACGTTCGACGGCATCGGGGAATTTCGCGGGATGGGCGGTGGCCAGCGTCACCATCGGTACGCCGGGTTCCAGGTGGCGGTTGGCGACGGCCACGCCCACGGCGCTATGCGGGCAGAGGATCTCTCCGGTCGCCTCGCGCATGGCGCGGATGGTGTCCAGCGTCTCGTCCTCGGACACACGGCCCGAGAGGTATTGCTCGCGCAGGGTCTGCAGCGCGCCCTGGCTGATGGTGAAACCGCCCGACTTCAATTCGTCCATCAGCTGGCCGACCGCCCCGGCATCGCCGCCATAGGCCAGATAGAGCGCCCGTTCAAAATTCGAGCTGACCTGGATGTCCATCGACGGACTGATCGAGGGCTCGACCTCGCCCATCCGGTATTCGCCGCTGGTCAGCGCGCGGTGCAGGATGTCGTTCTGGTTCGTCGCCACGATCAGGCGGCGGATCGGCAGGCCCATCGACCGCGCGATGCTGCCTGCGAAGATGTCGCCGAAATTGCCGGTCGGCACGCAGAAATCGGTCGGTCGCATGCCCAAGCTGGCGGTTGCCGTGAAGTAATAGACGATCTGCGCCACGACGCGTGCCCAGTTGATGCTGTTCACGCCGGCCAGCCCCACGTCGTCGCGGAAGGCATGGTCGTTGAACAGATCCTTGAGCCGCGCCTGGCAGTCGTCGAAATGACCCGTCAGGGCCAGCGCATGGATGTTCTGGGCGGCGGGCGTCGTCATCTGGCGGCGCTGTACCTCGCTGACGCGGCCATGGGGATACATGATGAAGACGTCGACATTCTCGATGCCGCTGAATGCCTCGATGGCGGCGCTGCCGGTATCGCCCGAGGTCGCGCCCACGATGGTGATCTTCTGGCCCGACCGCTTCAGCGCGATGCGGAACAGCTGTGCGATCAGCTGCATTGCGAAGTCCTTGAAGGCCAGCGTCGGGCCGTGGAACAGCTCGAGCAGGTGATGACCGGGGGCCAGCTGCACGAGGGGCGCACGGGCGGCGTGGCTGATGCGGGCATAGGCGCGGTCGATGGCGCCGCGCAATTCGTCATCGGTGAAGCTGCCGGTCGTGAAGGGGCGCACGACGCGGAAGGCGACCTCCTCGTAGGACAGGCCGTCCAGGTCGGCCAGGCCTTCGAAGGTCGGAATGGTTTCCGGCAGATACAGCCCCCCGTCACGGGCCAGCCCGGACAGCATGGCCTGTTCGAAGTTCAGAACCGGGGCCTGACCCCGCGTCGAGACGTAACGCATCGGAAATCCTTCAATAGCTGCGCTGTCTGATACGCCAGATCAACGCCAGTGTCATCACCGCCCAGACCGCCGCGATCATGAACCATTGCACGGCATAGGAGAGGTGGTTGTTTGGAATGCGCTCTATGGTAACGGGCATGGGCGTGACGCCCTGCGCCTGTCCTTCCACGAAGCTGGCGACGACCAGCACGGGTTCGGTATCCAGATGGCGGGCCATGGCATCGACGTCGCGGGCGAACCAGATGTTCTCATCCAGATTGGGCGCGGGGGTCGAGCTGCCGGTATCGGCCGGCCAATGCAGGTTGCCCGTCACCTTCAGCCGGGTCGGCCCGCGTTCCAGATGGCGGGCCTCCTGCGGGATGAAGCCGCGGTCCAGCAGGATGGCGCGCCCGTCGTCGGTGACGAAGCGCGACACGACCTGATAGCCCGCGCCCTGATCGCGCATCTGCGACAGGACGTCGATTTCCTGCCCCGTGGTGGTGCCGGTCACGGTCACGGGCAGGTATTTCATTGACGGATCGACCTGGTCGGGCAGCGGCACCGGATCGCCCTGGATGCCCGCGGTGATCTTGTCCAGCATCCCCTGCTTCCACGCCATGCGGTCCAGTTGCCACAGCCCCAGCTGGATCAGGATGGTACAGCCGAGGATGCCGAGGATCAGGGGGAACAGGTAACGGCGCATTCACACGCTCCGGATAGGGCAACGAAAAACGCGCGGAGGAGGTCCCCCGCGCGTTCCGGATGTCACGGTCGGGGGATCAGCTGCCCCAGATATAGATCACGGCAAACAGCACCAGCCAGATCACGTCGACGAAGTGCCAGTACCAGGCCGCAGCCTCGAACCCCAGATGCTGGTTCTGGGTCATCTGGCCGCGCATCAGGCGGATCAGGCAGACGAACAGGAAGATCGTGCCGATGATGACGTGGATGCCGTGGAAGCCCGTGGCGATGTAGAAGGCCGAGGCATAGGAGGTGTCGGCCAGGCCGAAGGCCGCATGGCTGTATTCATAGGCCTGCAGCAGGGTGAACAGCAGACCCAGGACCACGGCGACGATCAGGCCGTTGATGGTGGTCTTGCGGTCGCCTTCATGGACCAGCGCATGGTGGGCCCAGGTGACGGCCACGCCAGACAGCAGCAGGATCAGCGTGTTGATGAAGGGCAGATGCCAAGGGTCGAAGGTCACGATGCCCTCGGGCGGCCAGACGCCATCGGTGATGGGGCTGTTCTCGCCCATCGGGTACAGCGCGTTCTTGATGAAGTTCCAGAACAGCGTGACGAACAGCATCGCCTCGGACATGACGAACAGCAGGAAGCCGTACTGCAGGCCGATGCGGACGACGGGGGTGTGGTCGCCCTGCTCACCCTCGCGGATCATGTCCGCCCACCAGCCGAAGCTGACATAGCAGGTGCCGATGAAGCCGATGGCGAACATCCAGGGGCCGGTGATCTCGGCGCCTGCGATGGTGACCTGACCGGTCATCCATGCAACCGCACCGAACAGCATGACGAAGACCGCCACCGCCGCCAGGAAGGGCCAGACCGAGGCCGGAAGAATATGGTAGTCGTGGTTCTTAGCATGCGCCATGTCGGATCCCCGTCGGCTCCCCTAGTTCGTCTTAGTTGATGTTTTCGGCAGGTGCCGTGTCAAGCGCCGCCGAGCGCGGCTCTGTCAGGTGGAAGGTATAGGACAGCGTGATGTCGCGCACGTAATCCGCATCCGGATCGTCCACCAGCTCGGGGTCGACATAGAAGCTGACCGGCATTTCCACCCGTTCGCCCGGCTGCAGCGTCTGTTCGGTGAAACAGAAGCACTGCACCTTGATGAAGTAATACCCCGCCACGTCCGGCGCGACGTTATAGCTGGCCGTGCCCGTCAGCGGCTGGTCGGTGTCGTTCACCGCCTCGTAGAAGGCCAGCCCGTTCTCGCCGATCTTCAGGTCCATGCGGGTCTGCATGGGCCGGAAGGTCCAACCCAGATCGCTGTCGGTATTGGCGTCGAAACGCACGCGGACGGTTTCGTCCAGAACCTCGTCCGAGGCGGTCTCGGCCACCTGCGTGGTGCCGCCGAAGCCCGTGACCTGGCAGAACCAGTTGTAGAAGGGCACGGCCGCCCATGCCAGCGCGCCCATGGTCAGAACGACGCCAACCAGAATGGCTGCGGTGCGACCTTCGGGGCTGAGCCGTTTCATTCTGCTTCTCCCTCGGGTTCCAGCGGGGTCAGGGACACGCGGGGCTGGTGGTCATAGCCCTCGATCAACCCGCCTTGGCGAACCTTGACGACGGTCAGCCCGAAGACCAGCGCGACGAAGCAGAGTAGAACCAGCCCAAGACCGATGTTGCGCGACCGGCGCCGCCCGTGAATTTCATGTTCCGTCTGGATCGGCATCACCAGCCCCCCATCCAGCCCTGCACCAGCAGCGCCAGGAAATGAACGAACAGATAGACGAGCGACAGCTTGAAGACCCGCTTTTCCACGGCATAGCCGTCGGCGATCGCCTGGTCTTCGCTGCGCTGCAGGATCTTCCAGCCGCCATGGATGAACATCGCGTTCAGCACCACCGCCACCGCCATGTAGAGCGGCCCGCCGACAGACGTCAGCCCCAGCCAGATCGCGAAGGGCGCCAGCACCAGCGTATAGGCGAAGATATGGCGGCGTGCGGACCGGCGGCCATGCGTCACCGTCAACATCGGCACACCGGCGTTGTGGTAATCTTCCTTCATGAACAGCGCCAGCGCCCAGAAATGGGGGGGCGTCCAGAAGAAGATCAGCGCGAACATCAGCAGGGATTCGATGCTGATCCCGCCCGTGGCGCAGGCCCAACCGATCATCGGAGGGAAGGCGCCTGCCGCACCGCCGATGACGATGTTCTGCGGCGTCCAGCGCTTCAGCCAGACGGTATAGACCACGGCGTAGAAGAAGATGGTGAAGGCCAGAAAGCCGGCCGCGAACCAATTCGCCACCAGCCCCAGCATCATCACCGAAATCACCGACAGCACGATGCCGACACCCAGGGCCTCGGTCGGTTCGATGCGGCCCGAGGGGATGGGGCGGCTCTGCGTGCGGTTCATGATGGCGTCGATGTCGCGGTCGTACCACATGTTCAGCGCGCCCGATGCCCCACCGCCCAGGGCGATGAAAAGCACGGCGCAGAAGCCGATGAAGGGATGCACGGGACCCGGCGCGACCCACAGGCCCACAAAGGCCGTGAACACGACAAGCGACATCACCCGCGGCTTCAGCAGCGCGACATAATCGCCGAACTGCGCCTCGGGGGTGTGCTCATATGCGTTGATATCGGCCATCTTGCCTGCAATCGGTTCGGAAATATCGGACCGGGCCGGCGTCATGCCGGCCCGGTCGGGATCGTGTCGATCAGTTGGCGTCGGCAACCTTGACCGCGTCTTCGGTCACGACGGCCGCGGTCTGCGCCTCTTCCTCGGGGGTGCCGCCCTGTTCGGTGACCCAGGCCGCATAGACCTCGGGGCTGACGGCCTTGACGACGATGGGCATGTAGGCGTGGTTGATGCCGCAAAGCTCGCTGCACTGGCCGAAGTAGGTGCCTTCCTGCTCGACGTTGAACCAGGCCTGCGCGATGCGACCGGGCACGGCGTCCTGCTTCACGGCGAAGGCCGGGATCGTCCAGGAATGGATCACATCGCCCGAGGTGACCTGCAGAAGGACGTTCTTGCCGGTCGGAACGACAACGGCCGTGTCGGTGGCCAGCAGGTATTCATCCTCGCTGTAGCCAGCCTCGGCCAGATCCTGCTTTTCCAGCAGCAGCGAATCGAAGGCGACGCCATTGTCGGGATATTCATAGGACCAGTACCACTGGTGACCCGTGACCTTGACCACGACGTCGGGATCGGCGGGCATTTCCTGGCTGCGGAACAGGATCGGCAGCGAGAACGCCCCGATGGCCACCAGGATCAGCACCGGAACCAGGGTCCATGCGACTTCCAGCGGCGTGTTGTGGGTGAACTTCGCAGGCACCGGGTTGGCGCGCGAGTTGAAGCGCAGGATCACGAACAGCAGCAGCGCGCAGACGACCAGCGTCACCGCAGCGATGATGATCAGCACGAAATGATCCAGCCACTGCTGGTCGCGCGCCAGTTCCGTCGAGGCAGGCTGGAAGCCCGTGCCCCCTGCCACCGGTTTGCCGATCGTGGGCAGATCTTCCAATGCCGTCTGTGCCAATGCAGTTCCGGCCAACATGCCCGCAGATGCGAACCCCATGCCTGCCGCGACTGCACGGCGAATCATCGCTTTTGCCATCATTCCATCCCGTTGCGTTGGCCCGGCCACAATGGCCGCAAGGGCTGCCTTCAGGCTGCCCCTTTTCCTTTCACAGTGACCGCTCTATGACCATATCTAGCCCAATCGGGCAAGACATGACTACAGCATTTCCGGCCAAGATGGGAACGCGACCCGCTGCCGCGCCCCGGCTTTGCCCCTTCTCCGCCCCCTGCCCCGCCCTTGCAAGGAGACCTGCATGAGCCGCCCGCCCTTCGATCCCTTCGCCGCCCAGCTTGACCGCGACACCGCCCTGTCGATCCTGCGCAAGGCCGTGCATGGCGCCGACGACGGCGAGCTGTTCCTTGAACGCAGCCAGTCCGAGACGCTGGTCTTCGACGATGGCCGCCTGCGCAATTCCAGCTTCATGGCGGGTCAGGGTTTCGGCCTGCGCGCCGTGCGCGGAGAGGTGTCCGGATACGCCCACAGCAGCGAGATCACTGTGCCATCCTTGCAACGGGCCGCGGAAACCGCACGGCTGGCCGTCGGAAACGGCGGCGGCGTGATGGCGGCGGCCCCGGCCATGACGCCGGTTAACCTCTATCCGGCGATCGATCCCGCGCAGGACATCTCGATCGCGCGTCGCATCGACCTGCTGCGCCAGATCGACGCCTATGCCCGGCAGCTGGACCCGCGCGTCGTGCAGGTCACCGCCTCCATGGGCAGCAGCGTGCAGGAGGTCGCCATCCTGCGCCCCGAAGGCGGTCTGGCCACCGACATCCGCCCGATGACGCGACTGAATGTCGCAGTCATCGTGGAAAACAACGATCGCCGTGAAAGCGGGAATGCCGGTGGCGGCGGGCGTTACGCGCTGGACGCCCTGATGGAGCCCGCCCATTGGCAGGGTCTGGTCGACGAAGCCCTGCGCATCGCCCTGGTGAACCTGCGGTCCGTCCCCGCCCCCGCCGGCGTCATGGACGTCGTTCTGGGCGCGGGCTGGCCGGGCATCCTTTTGCACGAGGCCGTCGGTCACGGGCTGGAGGGCGATTTCAACCGCAAGAAGGCCTCGGCCTTTGCCGGTCTGATGGGCCAGCGCGTCGCCGCCCCCGGTGTCACCGTGGTCGATGACGGCACCATTCCGGACCGCCGCGGCAGCCTCAACATCGACGACGAGGGCACGCCCCCCGCCCGCAACGTGCTGATCGAGGACGGCATCCTTGTCGGCTATATGCAGGACCGCCAGAACGCGCGGCTGATGGGGGTCGAACCCACGGGCAACGGGCGGCGCGAAAGCTATGCCCATGTGCCGATGCCGCGCATGACCAACACCTATATGCCCGGCGGCGACGCGGACCCGGCGGCGATCCTGGCCGATCTGAAGGATGGCATCTATGCGGTCGGCTTCGGCGGCGGTCAGGTAGATATCACCAACGGCAAGTTCGTGTTCTCATGCACCGAGGCCTATCGCGTGAAGAACGGCGTCGTGGGCGACCCGATTCGCGGCGCGACCCTGATCGGCGACGGCGCGACCGCGCTGCAGCAGATCCGCGGCATCGGCAACGACATGGCGCTGGATCCGGGCATCGGCAATTGCGGCAAGCAGGGCCAATGGGTGCCGGTGGGCGTGGGACAGCCGACGCTGATGATCGGCGGGCTGACAGTGGGCGGCTCGGCTGCGGGGTGAACTGCGGGCATGATTTGCTAACCGCCTGTTAACCATTCGCGCGCTATCCCTGTCCGGGCACCGGGCCGGAGGCATGATGAACAGCAGCGTTTCGATCAGCAGCGACGACGATCTGTCGGTCCTGCGGCTGATCCGGTCCCGCCGGGTCGGCCCCACCACCTTTCACAGGCTGATCGCGGAGCACGGCTCCGCGCGTGCCGCGCTGGCCGCCCTGCCCGAAATTGCGGCCCAATCGGGGGTCAGCGGCTATCAGGTCTGCCCCGAAGGCGTTGCCGCCGCCGAGCTGGCCGCCGGGCGGCGCGCCGGGGCACAGCTGATCCGCTGCGATTCGCCACTCTACCCCGCCCCGCTGCGCGACATCGACGGGGCGCCCGCCATCCTTTGGGTGCGCGGCGATGCGCGACTGCTGTCGGCATCGGTCGTGGCGGTGATCGGGGCGCGGAACGCGTCGTCCCTTGGGCTGCGGATGGCGCGGGGGATGGCTGCGGGCCTGGGCGAACAGGGTCTGGTCGTCGCCGCCGGCCTTGCACGCGGCATTGATGCCACGGCCCATGCGGCCAGCCTGGCGACCGGCACCATCGCCGTCATGGCAGGCGGCATCGACGTGATCTATCCGTCCGAGAATACCCAGCTTGCCGCCCAGATCGCCGAAGCCGGGGCGCTGGTGTCCGAACAGCCGCCCGGGACCGAACCGACCGCGCGTCATTTCCCGACCCGCAATCGCATCGTCTCGGGGCTGTCACGCGCCGTCGTCGTGATCGAGGCCGCGCAACGTTCCGGCACGCTGATCACCGCGAAGAACGCGCTGGATCAGGGGCGCGAGGTTATGGCGGTTCCCGGCCACCCGATGGATGCCCGCGCCTCGGGCTGCAACGCGCTGATCCGCGATGGGGCCACGCTGGTGCGCAACGCAGCCGATGTGGCCGAGGCGTTGGAACAGGCGCCTCAGCGCGAATTCGTGACCCTGTCGCCGCCCGCCCCGGTCAGACAGGTCGCCCCGCCGCGCCAAAGGATCGCGCCTCCGGCCGATGCGACGCCGCTCGAGGATCGTATCCTCGGCCAGCTGACGCCTTCACCCACTGACGAAAACGACCTGATCCGCGACCTGGGCATGGCCGCCTCGGCGGTCAGTGCGGCGCTTCTTTCGCTGGAACTTCAGGGGCGGATCACGCGTCTGGCGGGGGGCCGTCTGGCCTTGGCCTGAACCGCCACCCGTTGACAGTGGCGCGACCTGCACCCATGTTGCCGCCCCATTGCAGCTGTCCGAGGTTCCCATGCCCGTTGTCGTCGTCGAATCCCCGGCCAAGGCCAAGACCATCGAAAAATACCTGGGCGGCGATTACCGCGTTCTGGCCAGTTTCGGCCATGTCCGCGACCTGCCCCCCAAGGACGGCAGCGTCGATCCCGACCATGATTTCGACATGAAGTGGGAAGTCGCTTCGGACAGCAAGAAGCACCTGAAGGCCATCAAGGATGCGCTGAAGGAAGACCCCAACCTGATCCTGGCCACCGACCCCGACCGCGAGGGCGAGGCGATCAGCTGGCACCTGCTGGAGGCGCTGCAAACGTCGCTGAAGAAGACCAGCGAGGTCAGCCGCGTCACCTTCAACGCCATCACCAAGACCGCCGTGACCGAAGCCATGGCCAAGCCCCGCCAGATCGACCAGCCGCTGGTCGACGCCTATCTGGCCCGCCGCGCGCTGGACTATCTGGTGGGCTTCAAGTTGTCTCCGGTCCTGTGGCGCAAGCTGCCCGGCGCGAAATCGGCGGGCCGCGTGCAATCGGTCTGCCTGCGTCTGATCGTCGATCGGGAAATGGAGATCGAGGCCTTCAAGGCCCGCGAATACTGGTCCGTGCATGCCCGCCTGACCACGCCCGGTGGCGACGAATACGACGCGACCCTGACCACGCTGGCAGGCTCCAAGCTGGACCGGTTTGACCTCGCGACCGCCGAACAGGCCGCGATGGCCGTCAGCGCCGTGACCAGCCGCGACCTGAAGGTCAGCAGCGTCACCGCCAAGCCCGCCAGCCGCAACCCCTGGCCGCCCTTCATGACCTCGACCCTGCAGCAGGAGGCCAGCCGCAAGATGGGCATGGGCGCCAAGGCCTGCATGTCGGCGGCGCAGCGCCTCTATGAGGCCGGGCTGATCACCTATATGCGGACCGATGGCATCGACATGGCCCCCGAGGCGGTGATGGCCGCCCGCGACGCGATCAAGGCGAAATTTGGCGAAAACTACCTGCCGAAAAGCCCGCGCATGTACAAGAACAAGGCCAAGAACGCGCAGGAGGCCCACGAGTGCATCCGTCCGACCGACATGATGATGTCGCCGGAAAAGGCGCGTCTGACGGCGGACGATCAGCGCAAGCTCTATGACCTGATCTGGAAGCGCACCATCGCCAGCCAGATGGAAGCCGCCCGGATGGAGCGCACCACCGTCGAGATCACCAGCCCCGACGCTCAGGTCGGTCTGCGTGCCAACGGCCAGGTGATGCTGTTCGACGGCTTCCTGCGGGTCTATGACCAGGGCCGCGACGATGACGACGGCGAAGACAGCGCCCGTCTGCCCGCCATCACCGAAGGCGAGGCCGCGACGCTGGTCGCCAGCGGCTTCGACGCGGAATTCGCCAAGGCGGGCGAGAAGACCGACCCCCTGCCCGACGCCCCCAAGGGCCAGCGCGCGGCCCCCGGTTTGCTGATGAACGACGCGGCATCGACCGCCGCACGCCAGCATTTCACCCAGCCCCCGCCCCGTTATACCGAAGCCACGCTGGTCAAGCGGATGGAGGAGTTGGGCATCGGGCGCCCCTCAACCTATGCCAGCATCGTCACGACCATTCAGGACCGAGACTATGTCCGCAAGGAAAAGAACCGCCTGATCCCCGAGGACAAGGGACGTCTGGTCACGACCTTCCTGGTCAAATATTTCCCGCGCTATGTCAGCCACGACTTCACCGCGAACCTTGAAAACGAGTTGGATGAAATCAGCGCCGGCGACCGCCTGTGGCGCGAGGTTCTGAGCCGCTTCTGGAAGGATTTCTCGAAGGCGCTGGAAGGCACATCCGAACTGCGCATCACCGAAGTGCTGGATGCCATCGACGAGGCGCTTGCCCCGCATCTCTATCCGCCCCGCGCGGATGGGGGTGATCCGCGGGTCTGCCCGCTGTGTGGCGAGGGTCGGCTGAACCTCAAGACCGCGCGTTCGGGCGGCGCATTCATCGGCTGCACGAATTATCCCGAATGCCGCTATACCCGCCCCCTTTCGGCCCCCGACGGCGAGGAACCCGTGGGCGACCGCGTGCTGGGCGAGGATGCGGGCGACCAGATCAGGCTGAAGACCGGCCGTTTCGGTCCCTATGTCCAGCGCGGCGAGGCCACCGAGGAGTTTCCGAAACCACCCCGCGCCTCGATTCCCAAGGGCTGGGACGCGGCCAAGCTGGATCTGGATCAGGCGCTGCAACTGCTGGCCTTGCCCCGTCCGGTGGGGCCACACCCCGAGGACGGCGTGATGATCGAGGCGGGCATTGGCCGCTTCGGTCCCTTCGTCAAGCACGGCTCGAAATACGCCAACCTCTCCGATGTCGAAGAGGTGTTCACCGTCGGTATGAACCGCGCGGTCGAGGTTCTGGCCGCCAAGCAGACCCGCGGTCGCGGTGCGGCGGCGGCTCCGTTGAAGGAATTGGGCGATCACCCCGATGGCGGCGCGATCCAGGTGATGAACGGCCGCTATGGCCCCTATGTAAAATGGGAAAAGATCAATGCGACCCTGCCGCGCGACGTCGAACCGGCGGATCTGACCGTCGAACAGGCGCTTGAACTGATCGCGGCCAAGGCGGCGAAATCGCCCAAGAAGGCCGCCAAGAAGCCGGCGGCGAAAAAGCCCGCGGCCAAGAAACCCGCAGCCAAGAAGACGGCGGCCAAATCCACGGCGGCGAAGAAGCCAGCCGCCAAGAAGACGACAAGGGCCACGAAGACCGACGACACCCCGCCTGAGGCTTGATCCCCACGGGACCCGCCATCAGCGCCGCCGCATCACCCTGCGGCGGCGTTGTCGCATCCCGGCCCGATTGACACTTGCGGGGGCACGGGCGACAAACCGGTCAAGTTCAGCAAACTTGGGGGGAGGCCTGATGAAGAAGGTTTACGGGACGGCGTCCGAGGCGCTCGAGGGTGTCTTGCACGACGGGATGTTCATCGCGGCGGGGGGCTTCGGGCTGTGTGGCATCCCCGAGCTGCTGATCGCGGCGATCCGCGATGCGGGCACCAAGGATCTGACCATCGCCAGCAACAATTGCGGCATCGACGATTTCGGGCTGGGGATCCTGCTGCAGACCCGCCAGATCCGCAAGATGATCAGCAGCTATGTCGGCGAGAACGCCGAATTCATGCGCCAGTACCTCTCGAAGGAGCTGGAGCTGGAGTTCAACCCCCAGGGCACCCTGGCCGAACGCATGCGCGCCGGGGGCAGCGGCATCGCGGGCTTTTATACCAAGACCGGCGTCGGCACGATGATCGCCGAGGGTAAGGAGGTGAAGACCTTCGACGGTCAGGATTACATCCTGGAACGCGGCATCGTCGCCGACCTGTCGATCGTGAAGGCCTGGAAAGCCGATGACACCGGCAACCTGGTCTTCCGCAAGACGGCGCGCAACTTCAACCCGCCCGCCGCCATGTGCGGCAGGATCTGCGTGGCCGAGGTCGAAGAGATCGTCCCGCGCGGCAGCCTCGACCCCGACCAGATCCACCTGCCGGGCATCTATGTCCACCGCATCGTGCAGGGCACCCACGAAAAGCGCATCGAGCAGCGCACCACCCGCAAGAAGGAGGACGCGTGATGACCGAGGCACCCAAGGGTTGGGATCGCAACCGCATGGCCGCCCGCGCCGCCGAGGAGCTGGAGGACGGCATGTACGTCAACCTCGGCATCGGGATCCCGACGCTGGTGGCCAATTACGTCGGCGACAAGGACATCACCCTGCAATCCGAAAACGGCATGCTGGGCATGGGCCCCTTTCCTTTCGAGGGCGAGGAAGACCCCGACCTGATCAATGCCGGCAAGCAGACCATCACCGAACTGGACCGCACCAGCTATTTCGACAGCGCGACCAGCTTCGGGATGATCCGCGGCGGCAAGATCGCCGCCGCCATCCTTGGCGCGATGGAGGTTGCCGAAAACGGCGACCTGGCCAACTGGATGATCCCCGGCAAGCTGATCAAGGGCATGGGCGGCGCGATGGATCTGGTCGCGGGCGTGGGCCGGGTGATCGTGGTGATGGACCATCAGAACAAGGCGGGCGAGAGTAAGATCCTGCGCGAATGCACGCTGCCGCTGACCGGCAAGGGCGTCGTAGACCGCATCATCACCAACCTCGGCGTGCTGGACGTGGTGCCGGGCGGGTTGCGCATCGTCGAACTGGCCGAAGGCATCTCCGAGGACCAGATCCGCGCCGCAACACAGGCAAAAATCGTCGACTGAACCCTGCCCGCGCCGGTCCTCTCCGGTGCGGGTGCCGCACCGGACCGCATAGGACAGCTCTCGCATGACCCCCGACAACCCGATGACCGCCGAACGGATCGAGGCGCTTTTCACCCAGACCGATCAGGGTTTCCACTGTGCGCGTTGGGGCCGCCCCGTTGCGCCGGTGATCTTCGGCCTGGCCGATGAGACGCTGGACATCTTCCGCAGCGCGATCAAGGCCGGCTTCACCCACGCCGGTCATCCCGTCGTCGAAACCGACCCCGAGATGGGCGCCAACCTGATGGTCTTCTTCCTGCGCAGCTGGGATGAGCTGTCGGATATCCCCGATCTGGCGCATCTGACTGGCATCCCCGATCTTCCGCAGCGCCTGAAGGGCAGCCAGGCAAGCCAGTATCGGCTGTTCAGGCATGACGGCGACGATTCGATCCGTGCCTGCATGATCTTTCTGAACATGTCCGGGCCCTTGGCCGAGGCCCATCCCGCCAAGCTGGCGGAACGCGTGATGATGCAATCGGCGCTGACCTTCGCAACCGACTTCGTGGCCGATGCGCAAATGGCCGCGCTGATCCGCGCGGCCTATGACCCGGTGCTGCCGGTCGCCTCGGACCAGCCAACCCATGCGCTGCGGCTGGCGGCGCGGATGACCGCGCAGGCTTAGGGCGTCAGCCCCTCGGGGTCGGGCAGCCCGTTGGCCCGCGCAGTCGCGGTCAGCGTGTTGGCCAGCAGGCAGGCAATGGTCATGGGCCCCACGCCTCCGGGAACGGGCGTCATGGCACCCGCCACTTTTTCCACCGACGCCTGATCGACGTCGCCGACCAGGCCATCTTCAGTCCGGTTGATGCCCACGTCGATCACCGTCGCGCCCGGCTTGATCCAGTCGCCCTTGACGAAGCCCGCACGACCGACGGCCGCCACGACGATATCCGCATGGCGGCAAAGCCCCGGCAGATCCGCGGTGCGCGAGTGAGCCACGGTGACCGTCGCGCTGTCACGCAGCAACAGTTGCGCCATGGGCTTGCCCACGATGTTGCTGCGCCCGATCACCACCGCATTCTTGCCCGCCAGCGACCCCAGACGGTCGCGCAGCAGCATCAGGCAGCCAAGCGGTGTGCAGGGCACCATTGCCTTCTGACCCGTCGCCAGGCGCCCGACGTTCAGGATGTGAAAGCCATCCACGTCCTTATCAGGGGTGATGGCGTTGATGACGGCGGCCTCATCCATGTGGTCGGGCAGCGGCAGCTGCACCAGGATGCCGTTGACCGCCGGATCGGCATTCAACCGTTCGACCAGCGCCAGCAGGTCGGCTTGGGGTGTATCGGCGGGCAGCTTGTGTTCGAACGAGGCCATGCCGACCTCTTTCGTCATCCGACCCTTCGAGCGGACATAGACCTGGCTTGCCGGATCCTCACCCACCAGAACCACGGCCAGCCCCGGCGTGATGCCCTGTTCGTTCATGCGGGCGACCTCGGTCGCGATGCGCGTGCGAAGGTTGGCCGCGAAGGCCTTTCCGTCGATGATCTGGGCGGTCATGGGCGATCCTTGTGCAAGTGACGTTCTTCCTGCGCGATGGCGGCCTCGATCAGGTCGCGCCACAGCCGGTCGTACAGGTCGGGGTCAAGCCCGTGCCGAATGGCATGGGCGCGGACGTTCGACACCACCTGCTCGACCCGCTCGGGGATGCGGGCGGGCCAGCCGTTGCCGGACTTGATGCGGGCCGCGCGGTCGATCAGCGCATGGCGACGTGCCAGCAGGGCCATCAGTTCGGCGTCCAGCGCATCGATCTCGAGGCGCAGGGCGGGCATGTCCGGGATGTTGTCGGTCGGTGTCATGATGGCGATCCATTGCACCCTGATGCAGGGAACCGCAAGGCCTCGGGCCCTATTCGGGATCCTGCAATGCCATCGAACTGCGCAATCTGCGGATCATTGACTGCAACTGCAGCAGTTCCGCCATGGACATGCCCGTATCCTTGATCACACAGGACCGGATATGGTCCACATGCGACTGCAGGGCGGCACCTTGGTCGGTCAGCGACACGATGACCCGCCGTTCATCCTGCGGATCGCGTTTGCGGGTGACCAGACCGGCAGCCTCGATCCGCTTGATCAGCGGGGTCAGCGTGCTGCTGTCCAATCCCAGCCCCGCGCCCAGCTGCCCGACGGATTGCCCATCCTGCCCCCAGAGGGACATCAGCACCAGATACTGGGGATAGGTCAGCCCCAAAGGGTCAAGCAGCGGCTTGTAGATACGCCCAAAGGCCAAGTTGACCGCGTAGACGTCGAAACAGAGCATGCTTTCCAGCGGCGTATCGTCGTTCTGTACCATGTGGGTTCACTTAGTTTGCGCGCGATGGGATCGCAAGGCTTGCGTTATTTATCTTGCGATTATATGTCGTGCCATTGTTTATTGCGAAAGGTTAATCATGCTGACAAACGTCATGTACCGCACTTCGGCAACAGCAACAGGCGGGGGTCGCAATGGCCATACCGAGGTCGACGATGGCAGTGCCGGCTTCGATCTGGCGGTTCCCAAGGCCTTGGGCGGTTCATCCGATCAGGGCATGAACCCCGAAAAGCTGTTCGCCATGGGATACTCCTCGTGCTTCATCGGTGCCTTGCATCACTATGCGGCCTCGCAGAAGGTCAAGGTTCCGGCGTCGACCTCGGTCAAGGTTTCGGTCGGGATCGGTCCGCGCGAAGACGGCGGCTTCGGCCTGGATGTGCAGATCATCGTCGCCATACCGGGAATGGACCGCGCCCAAGCCGACGCGCTGATCCAGGGCGCGCATCACATCTGCCCCTATTCCCACGCCACCAGCAATACCCTGGCCATCGCCCCGGTTCTTGCCTGACGGCATGAAAAAGGCCCCCGATCCGGACAGGATCGGGGGCCTTTTCATTTGGCCATTTTATGCCGGCGCAGGATCGCCACCCGGCGTTGGGCCGGTCTTCGGCACTGCTGTCACCGAGGGGATCTTGGTCGCGGGCGTGTCGTCATCATTGTCGTCCAGCGAATCGCCACGGACAATCTTGCCGATCTCTTCGCCGGTCAGGGTTTCGTATTCCAGCAGGCCTTTGGCCAGACGCTCGAACTCGACCTCCTTCTCGATCAGGATGCGGCGCGCTTCCTGATAGCCAGTCTCGATCAGTTCGCGGACCTCTTCCTCGATCAGTTCCTTGGTCGCTGCCGAAACCGAGAAGCCGCCGGTGCTGCCGTTATAGCCCTCATGCGCCTCGGCATAGTCGACGGCGCCAACCTTGTCGGACATGCCCCACCGCATCACCATGGCGCGGGCCAGGGCGCTGGCCTGCTGGATGTCGCCAGCCGGACCGTTAGAGACGCCCTCTTCACCATACTTGATGATCTCGGCGGCCTTGCCGGCCATCGTCATGATGATCTTCTGCTTGGCTTCATCCTTGTGGAAGTTCAGGCGGTCCATTTCGGGCAGGCTGACGACCATGCCCAAGGCCCCGCCGCGCGGAATGATCGTGGCCTTGTAGACCGGATCGCACTTGGGCAGCGACAGACCGACAATGGCATGACCGGCCTCGTGATAGGCGGTCTTTTCCTTCTGTTCCGGCGTCAGAACCATGCTTCGGCGTTCGACACCCAGCATCACCTTGTCCTTGGCGCTTTCGAAATCGGCCATGCTGACGAAGCGGCGACCGATGCGGGCAGCGGTTAGGGCCGCCTCGTTCACCAGGTTCATCAGGTCCGCACCCGAGAAACCGGGCGTGCCGCGGGCAATCAGGCGCAGGTCGACGTCGGGACCCACGGGGACCTTGCGTGCGTGAACCGAAAGGATTTTCTCGCGGCCCTTGATGTCCGGGTTCGGCACGTGGATCTGGCGGTCGAAACGGCCCGGACGCAACAGCGCGGGGTCCAGCACGTCCTTGCGGTTGGTGGCCGCGATGATGATGATGCCTTCGTTAGCCTCGAAGCCGTCCATCTCGACCAGCAGCTGGTTCAGCGTCTGTTCGCGTTCGTCGTTGCCGCCGCCGATGCCCACGCCACGGGCGCGACCCACGGCGTCGATCTCATCGATGAACAGGATGCAGGGCGATGATTTCTTGGCCTGCTCGAACATGTCGCGCACACGGCTGGCACCGACACCCACGAACATCTCGACGAAGTCCGACCCCGAGATGGTGAAGAACGGAACGCCGGCCTCGCCTGCAATGGCGCGCGCCAACAGGGTCTTACCAGTGCCCGGAGGACCGACCAGCAGCGCGCCTTTGGGGATCTTGCCACCAAGGCGGCTGAACTTCTGCGGGTTGCGCAGAAACTCGACGATCTCTTCCAGCTCTTCCTTGGCTTCGTCGATGCCCGCGACGTCGTCGAAGGTCACGCGGCCGTGCTTTTCCGTCAGCAGCTTGGCCTTGGACTTGCCAAAGCCCATCGCGCCGCCCTTGCCGCCGCCCTGCATGCGGTTCATGAAGAAGATCCACACCCCGATCAGCAGGATGAACGGCAGCCAGACGCCGATCAGCGACATCAACCCCGAGCTTTGCTGCTTGACCACGCGGACGTCGATGCCCTGCGCGATCAGCTTGTCGGCGATCTCCTCGCCCATCGGGCGCACGGTGGTGTATTCCTGACCGTCAGCGCCGGTCATGGCGACATCCTCGCCGTCGATGACGACGTTGGACACCTGTTCGTTCTGAACACGCTGGATGAAGTCGGAATAGCTGATCTGGCGGCCATTCATGGCGGTCGAGCCGTCGCTGAACAGATTGAACAGGGCCAGAACCATCAGGAACAGAACCACCCAGAAGGCGAAATTTCGTGCGTTGCCCAAAACGGGTCCTCCGGCGGAATGCGGTTTGAATTGAAAATAGGGATTATCGCGACAGGTTCAATGCGCCTTCACCAGACTGCGGAAATCTGCCGCGCCCCTGAGGGCGGAAACCGTGATCCCCGGCACCTGTCGCAACAGCGGCGCGCCGATCAGGCGGTCCCCCTGCCAGATCGCGGGGCTTGCGGCGGCCTCGTCGCGCAGCAGGCCCGAATCACGCCAGCCCAATCCGGGCAGCGGATCGGTGCCCAGCATCGCGACGTGCTGACCGGGTTGCAGCCCCGTGATCCGCCACCTGCGATCCCAGGTCTGCCCGAAAAGGGCGATATCGGCCCGCGCCGCCGAGGCAGCCTCGCGCGTCAGTCGAAGCCGTCCGCCGGCGGGCGACAGCATCACCCCGTCCAGCGTCACCCGACCCTGCGCCATCATCGCCTCAAGCGCGTGGATCAGCGTCGCGCGGCGTGGCGGATAATCGCCCCCAGTCACCCATCGACAGCCTGCGACAAGGATGCGGCGGCGGATCTCGGGGGGGGCCGCGCGCAGGTCCGACAGCGGCAGCGACAGGCTGCCACGGTCGAACTGCGCATCGCTGGCGATCATCAGCGCGAATTCCGACAGCGCGTCGCGGGCATCGGCAATATGGCGGGCCGAACGCGCCAGCCCCGCGATGTCCAGACCAAGCGTTCCGATGGCCTGCCGCACGCGCACCCGGTCGAAATCGGGGTTGTCGTTGCTGGGATCGTCGATCCAGCCGTGACCATGCAGACGCAGCCAATCGCGCAGATCGGCCCGCCCCACCTCCAGCATCGGCCGCAGCCAGCGCATGTCGAAGGCGTCGCGCCAAGGGGCCATCCCCGCCAGTCCGTCGATGCCCGACCCGCGCGCAAGCCGCATGACCAGCGTCTCGGCCACATCGTCGGCGGTATGGCCAAGCGCCACGGCAGGCAGCCCATTGCGGCGCGCCCAGCCCGACAGCAGCCGCAGGCGCGCATCGCGGGCCTGCGCCATCAGGTTGCCGGTTCGCGTCTCGCGTTGCCACAACAAGGTCGCATGCGGCAGGTTCAGGGCACGGGCGGTGCGGGCGACGGATTGCGCCTCGGCGGCGCTGCCCTCGCGCAGGCCATGATCGACGGTTGCGACCATCAGCTTGCGCCCCTTGGCCCAATCGGCGGCGACATGCAGCATCGCGACCGAGTCCCCCCCGCCCGAGACCGCCAGCCCAAGCGCGGGCAGATCGCCCGCCAGCCGGTCAAGGGCGGCGCGGATCGTGGCGGCGGGATCAGTCATCGGGGGGTCACTGGTATTCGGCCATATCCGCAGCAGCCTCGGGGTCCAGCGCCGGATCCAGCAGCGGGTCCAGCGCGCCCAGGTCATCCACGCCGCAGCGCAGTTCCGCCACGCGCTGCTCGGCGGTGGCGGCCTCGGGCGTGCCGGGGAAGCGGGCGGGGATCTCGGCCAGATAGAGGCAGGCAGCGGTGGCGTCTCCCTGCCCTTCGATCACCGTGGCGATACCCAGCAGGCTTTCACCCGCGCGCGGCCCGTCGGGATCGGCGGCGAAACCTTCCAGCCATGCGGCGGCGGCATCACGAGGCTGACCCGCCATCTGCAGGGCCTGCCCGCGCAGGAACAAGGCTTCGGCGGTCAGCGGACCACCGGCATGGGTCTGGGCGACATCGGCGAACATCTGTGCCGCGCGGGCGTGATCGCCCTTTTCCAGCGCCTCGCGGGCCGCATCGAAATCCTCCTGTTCGGTCCGGGTCGCAGCCGGCGCACCCTGATCGGGGGTCGCAGGCGCGGCGGGGGCCAGTTCAGGGTTGCCGCTTGCCTGGGGCATCGTCGTCAGACTGGACAGATCGCAGGTCTCGTCGATCTCGCACAGCCGAAACTCAAGATCCGAAAGCTGACGGTCCATGTCGCGCGATGTGCCGTTGACGCGGTTCTGCAAACGCTCGGCCTGATTGGTCAGCTGCATCAACTGGCTTTCCATCGCGTTCATCCGGTCGATGGCGGATGCCCCGCCCGCCGCCTGATAACCCGCCGCCCCCGAGGCCCGCAATTCGGACCGCAGCGTTTGCAGCTGGCCGCGCAGATCCGACAGCTGACCGCGCAGATCGGCCAGCGTGGCAGCATCGGGTGCTGCCGAAGCCGCCCCCGCCGCCGTCATGGCCAGCATCACCGAAAGCGCGGCCTGTCGGATCATGCCCCGGCCCCGGTGTCGTTGACCACGGTCACTGCACGGCGGTTCTTGGCATAGCAGCCTTCGTCCGAGCATGTCTCGGCCGGGCGCTCCTTGCCGAAGGACAGCGTCCGGATGCGTCCCGGCGCGACCCCTTGGGCCACCAAATATTCCTGCACGGCACTGGCGCGGCGCGCGCCCAGGGCCAGGTTGTATTCCCGCGTGCCTGTTTCCTCGGCATGGCCTTGGACGACGGCGGTGAAATTGCCGTTCTGCGACAGCCATTCGGCCTGCCGTGCCAAGATGGTGCGGGCATCGGGCGTCAACGTGGTCTGATCGACGGGGAACAGCACGGTATCGCCGACCGTGCCCTGGAAATACTGCGCCGTCGCCTGCGACCCGAGCGTGCCTCCGTTCAGGTTGCCTTGGAACACCGCGCCCCCTCCGACGTTGGAATAGGGGTCGACCACGGGCGGCGCCACAGGCGGCGCTGGCTGGGCACAGGCGGCCAAGGCCAGCAGGCACCCCGTCAGTGCGGTCTTCGTCGCAATGTTCATCATGTCATCCTCATGGCATCAAGGGGCCCCAGGACGGGTCCGAGGCGGCAAAATCCAGGTTCATCGGTCGCATGTTCCGCCCCGTGATGTCCACGGAATGCAACCTCGGCTGACCATTTCCCCCCGGGGTGACGCGCGTGAACATCACGACGCGCCCGTTGGGGGCCCATGTGGGCCCCTCGTCCAGGAAGGATTGCGTCAGCATCTTTTCCGAAGACCCGTCCGTGCGCATCACCCCAATATGGAAGGTGCTGCCCAACTGTTTGGTGAAGGCGATCATGTCACCTTTGGGGGACCAGACCGGCGCGCCATAGCGACCATCGGCAAAGCTGATGCGGGTGGGCTCGCCGCCCTCGATGGGCATGATGTAAAGCTGCGGCGTTCCCGAACGGTCACTTTCGAAGACGATGCGCTTGCCGTCGGGGCTGAAGCTGGGCGAGGTCTCGATCGAGGGCGCCGTCGTCAGCGGACGCTGCGCGCCGGTCGCCACATCCATCAGCCAGATGTCGGTATTGCCGCCGTTTTCATGTGAATAGGCGACCCAACGGCCATCCGGGCTGAACGAGGGCGCGAAGGCCATCGACCCTTGGTCGATGGTCAGGGGCCGCGAGGTCACCGTCGCCACATCCATCAGCTGGATCTGGGGAAAACCGCTGTCATAGCTGGTATACAGCAGCTTGCGACCGTCGGCGGAAAACTTGGGTGCCAGCACCAGCGAAGAGCTGTCGGTCATCCACAGGATGTTCGCGCCGTCGTAATCCATCACGCCGATGCGTTTGATGCGGGCGTTCTTGGGGCCGGTTTCCTGCACGAAGGCCACGCGGCTGTCGAAGTAGGGCTTTTCCCCCGTCAGCCGCACATAGACCTGATCGGCGATCTTATGGGCCGCGCGACGCCAATCGGCGGCACGGGCGTCGAACTGCATCCCGTCGCCCAGGGGTTGCCCCGAGACGACATCGTAAAGCCGGAACCGCACGCTGATGTTGTCGCCGTTCTGCGTCACCTCGGCCGAGACCATGGCCTGCGCGTCGATCGCGCGCCAATCCTCATAGCTGACGGCTTCGGCAAAGCTGGCGGGCGTGGCGACATGGCTTTCGGCAGGGATCTCTCGGAAGAGGCCGGTGCCGGTCAGATCGTCGGCCACGACACCGCGCACCTTGGCGGCCATGTCGGCGGAACCATGAAAGGACGGGATGGCGATGGCCATCGGCTCGATCACGCCATCGGTGATCTCGATGCGCAGGGGGGTGTCCTGCGCTTGGGCCGCGGTGCCGATCACGCCGGTCGAGACCGACAGGGCCATCAGCAAGGCGGGTGCGAGGATAAGCTTGCGGAACATGACGTCCTCATTACCTTGGCTCGGGCAAAAGCGAAAGATCGCCTTCGATCCCCGTTATAGTTAAAATTCAACGCCGTCGGGGCGGAAATCCACCACGACATCACGCCAGCGCCCGTATTTGGACGCCGGCAGGTCGAAACCTGCCCGCCCGCACATCAGGATGGCACGACGCGCGACCTCGAATGCCTGCTGGGCACCCGCTTCCGATCCGCCCCTGTAGTCCACGATGCGCAGGCTGTTCTGGTCCGGCACCCCCTGCGGCGTCAAGCTGAACCCGACCGAGACCGTCATCCGCGACGCCTCGACCGAGAGCGCACCGACGTTCCAGCAGTTCTGGATTGCAAAGCGTAGGCCCTCACGCTCGGCAAAGGACATCGGCTCGCCCAGGGGGGCGGCATTGGCGCCGTCCTGCCCGTCGCGGGCATCCGGAACGACCGGCACCAGCTGCATGAGGTCGCGCGGGGGACCCGCAGCATCGTTTCCACCCTCGGCCGCGCCATTCCCGGCCATGGCCCCGGCCAGTGCCGCCGCCAGCGGGTCCTGCCCCGCCGAGGCACCGCTGCCGCCCTCGATCGACTGGCGGTCGCCGCCGAAGGCATCCCCGGTCGAGGCGCTGTCCTGCCCCTGATCGCCCGCGTCGCCCGCCTGAGCCTCGCGCAGCGCATCCTCCAAGGCCTGCCGGTCCGCCTCGGCCTGCCGCTCGGCCTCAGCTTGGCGGGCTGCCTCAGCTTGGCGGGCCGCTTCGGCCTGTCGGTCGGCTTCGGCCTGACGCTCAGCCTCTGCTTGGCGTTCTGCTTCGGCTTGGCGTTCTGCTTCGGCTTGGCGCTCTGCTTCGGCTTCGCGTTCTTCCTCGGCACGACGCTCGGCTTCGGCCTGACGTTCCGCCTCGGCTTGGCGTTCGATTTCGGCTTGGCGCTCTGCCTCGACCTGACGCTCGGCCTCAGCTTGACGCTCTGCTTCGGCTTGGCGGGCCGCTTCCTCACGCTCGGCCGCGGCACGGCGTTCCGCTTCACGCTCGGCCTCCGCTTCGGCGGCCCGCTGCTCCTCGATCCGCTCCTCTTCGGCCCGGCGTTCCTCGGCCTGGCGCGCGGCTTCTGCCGCCTGACGTTCCTCGGCGGCGCGTTGCGCTTCGGCGGCCCGCTGTTCCTCGGCTGCCTGCCGCGCAGCTTCCGCCTCGCGGCGTTGGGCTTCGGCCTGCGCCTCGGCGGCTTCCGCCTGACGAGCTGCCTCTTCCCGGGCCGCTTCTTCCCGGGCCGCCTGCTGCTGGGCCAAGCGCGCAGCCTCGGCCTCGGCACGCTCGGTGGCGGCACGCTGTTCGGCGGCACGCGCCGCTTCGGCGGCGGCCTGACGGCGGTTGAAGTCCTGAACCAGTCCCGCCGGACGATCCTGCGGACGGGGCGAGGCATCCAGCGCCAGCGCCGAACGCGGTGCGACGGGGGCCGCTACGGCATCCGGGGCGGCAGCAACCGGCTGGCTGGGTTGCGCCGCCGGAGCCGGGGCCGAAGGTGCGGCGGGGATGCGCGGCGCAGCCTCATCCTGCTGTTCGGCAGTGGCAGTGGCAGTGGGCAGATCGGTCGCCACCTCGACCGGATCGGCGGCCTCGAAATCGCTGAGGTCGGGAACGCCCTCCGAGGCATCCGGCTCCGCCAGCGGCGTGGCATCCGCAGGCTGCGGCGGTTGCGCATCCACGGGGCGGGCCGTGCCATTCGCATCGACCTGCTGTTCGGACTGATCGGCCACCGCGGATGCATCGGCACCCACCGGCCCCGCCCCCCGCGATGCCGCCGCCAGCCTTTCGAAATCGGAGCCGCTGATCGTCGACACTTGGGTCGAGCGGACCGGCGTGCTGGGCTGGGGCCGGAACAGCGCGCCGCCCACGATGGCCCAGAGGATCAGCGCCCCATGCGCGACCCCCGAAACCCAATAGCCGGTGCGGCCTTCACGATCATCCATGGCCTAGCCGTCCATCCGGGGGCCGCCGGCCTCGGTGACCAGCACGATGTCGGTGATGCCCGCCGCATTCAGCGCACCCATGATCTGGACGACGCGCGAATAGGGAATGGCCCCGTCGGCGCGCAGGAAGACCCGGCCCGACTGGCGATCCGCCAGCGCGGTCCGCAGGGCCGAGACGACCTGCCTGTCCTCGACCGGCTGATCCATGACCAGCATCTGCCCCTCGGCGGGGATCGAGATGACCAACGGTTCCTCCCGCTCGGTCGGAACGGCATTGGCGGCGGTCTGCGGCAGGTTCAGCGGCACCCCCGCCGTCATCAGGGGGGCGGCGACCATGAAGATGACCAGCAGCACCAGCATCACGTCCACGAAGGGCGTGACGTTGATCTCGGACATCGGCTGGTTGCGCCGACGCCCCTTGCGGCTGACCCGTTTGACGACCGAGGACCCCATGACTTACGCCTCGTCCATCTGGCGCGACAGCAGCGTCGAGAATTCGTCCGAGAACGCCTCCCATCCGCCGGTGATGCGTTCCGCGTCGCCCGACAGCTTGTTGTAGAAGACGACGGCAGGGATGGCCGCGACCAGGCCCAATGCGGTGGCCAGCAGCGCCTCGGCGATACCCGGCGCCACCACGGCAAGGCTGGTGTCCTGGCTCAGGGCGATCCCCTCGAAGGCGGTCTTGATGCCCCAGACCGTGCCGAAAAGACCGATGAAGGGCGCGGTGGACCCGACCGTGGCCAAGAAGGACAAGCCGCGGAACAGGCGCTGTTCCTCGCGCTGGATGGCGACATTCATGGCGCGGTCGATGCGGCTGATGCCGCCGGGGATCAGGCGGCCGTCGTCGCGGTGGCTGCGGCGCCATTCGGTCATGCCGGCGGCGAAGATGCGCTCGGATGCGCCCTTGGGGCGGTCGCCAAGGCGGTCATAGAGGTCGTCCAGCGGCTCGCCCGACCAGAAGGCGCGGTCGAAACGCGCGGCCTCGGTGCGGGCGCGGGCGAAGACCATGAACTTCTGCACGATGATCGCCCAGGCCCAGAAGGACGCCGCGATCAGGATGATCATGACAACCTGAACCGTCAGGGACGCGCGGAAGAACAACGCCATAGCCGAGAAATCGAGGGCCTCAGCGGCCTGAATGGGTTCCATAATCACTGCCTTATCATCAAGGTTCGAGGGCCGCTTGCCGCAGCCTGCTGTTGCGCGTCTTTTACCGCGTTCCTAGCAAGTGTTTCAGCCCCCGGCGCAACACAATGGCGTCACTTTTATGCAATGCGCAGCCGATATACCGCAATGTCGCGATAGGAGGGGCGCAGAGCATCCGCCAGCGCGGCCAGTTCGCCGCTCAGTTTGGGCAGCGGACCTTCCGGCCCGCCGAAGCCGGTCGAGGCGTTGACCGCATCGTACCAGACCGCGCCCCAGACACCGTCCTCGGGGTGGGGGCCGGGGGTCCATGACAGCATGGTGGGGGTGAATTCGATGCCGATGGCCGTGCAAAGCGCCCGCAATGCGCGATCAGGGTCGCGGCGGATGTCGGCGCTGTCGATCACCACGGGGGTGGGGCCGCGGTCTGACATCTGGCGGAACATCTGCCACTGGCGGTCGAAGCCCAGTTCCGCCGGATCGGGCAGGCCACGTTTCTGCGCGAAAGATGCAACGACCCGTTCTGGTTCGCGAACCAGGAAGACGTTGGTGACCTTCCGGGTCCAGTCCAGATCCATTCCGGGCAGCATATGCTGGACCATATGCTTCTGGTATTGCAGTGGAGCCGCCCCGCCCCCGGTCAACAGCGGCAGAACATCGCGCCAATCGGCCTGTTGGCTGGTGATGACCTCTTCGCGCATCGGATGCGGCAGGCCGGTCTGAACCAGGTAGTGCGCATAGAACGGCTCGTCCACGCAAGCGCAATCGCCGCGCGCGCCGAAGCTGCGCATCATCGCCGTCGAGAGGTTGCGCGGCCCCGACCACATGGCGATGCGGCGCGTCATCCGCGCAGGGCCGCCGCCAGATCGGCGGGCAGACGCACGGGCCGGCCCTTGGCGTCCAGACAGGCGATGGTGACACGGGCGGTGAACAGCGTTTCCTCGCCGCGCATGACCTTCTGGTCCACCACCACCCGCGCGGGGCTGCCCAGCGCCAGGTCTGTAGTGACCGTCAGCAGGTCGTCGAAACGGGCGGGGCGCAGGTAATCCGCCTCGACCCGCCGCACGGCAAAGACATGGCCGGTGGTCTGCTGCATCGCCAGCTGATCGATGCCCAGGGTCCGCAGCCATTCGCTGCGGCCCCTTTCGATGAATTTCAGATAGTTGGCATAATAGACGATACCGGCAAGGTCGGTATCCTCGTAATAGACGCGGAGGGTGATGTCATGGCTCATGCCCGGCAGGCTAAGGCGCGGGCCGCGCTTGCGCAATCGGCCTCAGTCGGGAAACAGCGTCGCCTGACCGGGCGGCGTCGGCATGTCCAGACCCAGATGCCCCCACGCGCGGGACGCCAACTGACGCCCCCGCGGCGTGCGGGCGATCAGGCCCTGCTGCAGCAGATAGGGCTCGATCACCTCCTCGATCGCGTCGCGGCTTTCCGAGAGAGCGGCCGAGAGCGTCTCGACCCCCACCGGGCCGCCGCCGTAATGCTGCGCCATCAAGGTCAGATAGCGGCGGTCGGCGCCGTCCAGCCCCAGGTCGTCGACCCCAAGCCGATTCAGCGCCATGTCGGCGATCTCGCGGGTCAGGCGGCCGTTGCCCTCGACCAGCGCGAAATCGACGACACGGCGCAGCAGACGGCCCGCGATGCGGGGCGTGCCTCGGGCGCGGCGGGCGATCTCCATCGTGCCTTCGGGTTCGGCGCTGATCCCCATCATCCGCGCCCCGCGCTGCACGATCAGGTCCAGTTCGGCGATCTCATAGAATTGCAGGCGGGTCGGGATGCCGAAACGGTCGCGCAGGGGCGTCGTCAGCAGGCCAAGCCGCGTCGTGGCGCCGACCAGCGTGAAAGGCTGCAATTCGATGCGGACCGTTCGGGCTGCGGGGCCTTCGCCGATGACCAAGTCCAGCTCGAAATCCTCCATCGCGGGATAGAGGACTTCCTCGACCGCCGGGTTCATGCGGTGGATCTCGTCGATGAACAGGACGTCGCGCGCTTCCAGATTGGTCAGGATCGCGGCCAGATCCCCCGCCCGCGCGATCACCGGCCCCGAGGTCATGCGGAAGTTCACGCCCAGTTCCCGCGCCATGATCTGCGCCAACGTGGTCTTGCCCAGACCCGGCGGGCCGAAGAACAGCGTGTGATCCATGGCCTTGCCGCGCATCTTGGCGCTTTCGATGAAGACCCGCAGGTTCGCCCGCGCCTCGGCCTGACCGACGAATTCCGACAGGTTCTGCGGACGCAAGGCGCGGTCTTCGGCGTCGCCATCCAGCTTTTCGGGGCGCAGATCGGGGTCGGGCTGGGTCATCAATGGCTCCAAGGCCCTTGGCTGCGGCTTCGGCCGCTGCGGGGAATGCGGGTCGATGTGGTGGGGGCAGCGGGTGCGGCGGTCATCGCCATCAGGCGGGCGATGCGTTCCTCGGTCGGAGGGTGGGTGGTGAACAGCTTGTCCATTCGCAGACCGGCCAAGGGGTTGATGATGAACATGGATGCCGCTGCGGGGTTCTGCTCGGCGGGCATGTTCACGGTGCGGCCCGCGGCTGTCGCAATGCGCTGCAGGGCAGAGGCCAAGGCACGCGGCTGGCCGCAGATCTCGGCGCCGGTCTTGTCGGCTTCGTATTCGCGGGCGCGGGACACGGCCATCTGCACCATGGTCGCGGCCAGAGGGGCCAGGATCATGGCGGCGATCGATCCCAGCATACCGCCCCTGTCGTCGCGGCGGGTAAAGATCATCATGTTGCCCATCATCGCGATGGCACCGGCCATCGTCGCGGTGATGGTCATGGTCAGCGTGTCGCGGTGCTTGATATGGGCCAGTTCATGCGCAATCACCCCGGCCAATTCGTCCGCCGTCAGCGTGTTCACCAGCCCCTGCGTCACGGCAACGGCGGCATTTTCCGGATTGCGACCCGTGGCAAAGGCATTGGGCTGTTCGGTGGGCAGCAGATACAGTTTCGGCATCGGCAGGCCGGCACGCTCGGCCAGTCGCGCCGTCATCGCGTGGATCTCGGCCCCCTGCCGGGGCGAAAGCTCGACCGCGCCCTGCTGGCGCAGGACCATCTTGTCGCTGTTCCAATAGCCAAAGAAGTTCATGCCGCCCGCGATCAGGAAGGCGATGATGACGCCCCCCTGCCCGCCCATCATCCAGCCCAAGGCCATGACCAGCGCGGTCATGGCGGCCATCAGCAAGAAGACCTTCGCGTTACCTGCCATCGTGCATTTCCTTCGGATCAGTCCTTAGGCGCCAATGCCTTCAGCGCCGCGCGGATCAACGCCTGCATGGTGGCGGCCGGTTCCCGCGCCTGCGCTTCGGCCACGGCGCCCGCCGCCTCCGAGGGACCGTAACCCAGGTTCGTCAGCGCCGACAGAGCATCCGCCATCGCCTGCCCCGAATGCGCCCCATCCGTGGCCGGGCGCGCCTTGTCGCCGGGGATCGACCCCGGCGACAAGGCGGCGGATGTGCCGGGCTCGATGCCCGGCTCGTCCGCACCCCCGCCTGCCATCTGCGCGCCGGCATCGACCGTGAAGCTGCCGCCCAAAGCCATGACCGAAGGCGCCTTGTCCTTCAGTTCCAGCACGATCCTCTGCGCCAGTTTCGGCCCGACGCCGTTCGCCTTGCGCACCGACGCCCAATCGCCAAGCGCGATCGCGCGGCCCAGGCCCTCGGGGCCGAGCGTGCCAAGGATCGCCAGCGACACCTTGGCCCCCACCCCCTGCACGCTGGTCAGCAGCCGGTGCCATTCCTTCTCCAGCATGGTGGTGAAACCGAACAGCTGCAGCAGATCCTCGCGCACGACCAGCTCGGTATAAAGCGCCGCCGCCTGCCCGACGGGGGGCAGCCCCGCCCCCGTCCGCTCGCTGACATGCACGATATAGCCCACGCCCCGCACGTCGATCAGCACATGGTCCTGTGCGCGATGGATGATGATGCCCGCGATGCGCCCGATCATGCCGCGCCCCGCTTGGGCTGTGCGACCTTCAGCGTCCGGCTTTGAAGATGGCGTGCATGGCAGATAGCAATGGCCAGCGCGTCTGCGGCGTCGGCGCTTTCGAACTGCACCCCGGCCAGCTGGACGCGCACCATGTGCTGCACCTGTTCCTTGCCCGCATGACCCACGCCGACGACAGTCTTCTTGACCGCGTTCGGGGCATATTCGCCTACAGTGATGCCCGCCTCGGCCGGGGCCAGCAGGGCGACGCCGCGCGCCTGCCCCAGCTTCAGTGTGCCGGTCGCGTCCTTGTTGACGAAGGTCTGTTCGACCGCCGCCTCGTCGGGCTCATGGGTGGCTATGATCGCGCAAAGCCCGCGGAACAACACCGAGAGCCGTGATCCCAGATCCTGATCGCCGTCCGAATGGATCGTGCCATTGGCGACATGACGGATGCGGGACCCGTCCACCTGGATGATCCCCCAGCCCATGTTGCGCAGACCGGGATCGATGCCCAAGACCTTCATACTGCCCCCTTTTTTCTTATGACTAGCACGAAGCGCGAACATCCGCCAAGGCGCTATTCCTCCAGCACGTCGAGCACGCCGGGGACGGCGCGCAGGGCCTGGCGGGCGGGGGTGGTCAGGGGGGCGTCGTCGGCGATCTCGATCTCGATCACCTCATCGCCTTCGCGCAGGCGCAGGCGAACGGGGCCGCGCGACCGCGAGGGCACCATGATGTCGCTGCGGATGCGGCCCAAGACCTCGGCCAGGCGCGGAATGGTATCGGCGCCCTGCATCTCGACGGCAAGGCAACCCGCGCCCGCGTCGGCGACGGCATCCTCCAGCGCGGTCACGGAATTAGCCAGCATCTTGACCTGATCGCCCGAGGGTTCGACCTTGACCTGCAGGACCACGTTCTGCCCCGGCTCCAACCGGTCGCGCGATGCGTTCAGCAGGTCCGAGAACACCGTGACCTCGTAAAGGCCCGTGGGGTCGGACAGGCTGACGAAGGCATATTGCGTGCCCTTGGCCGACTTGCGTTCCATCCGCGCCGCGACGGTGCCCGCGATCTGGGCGACCATCGGGCCGCCAAGGGCCTCCTGGCTGATCTCGGCCAGGGTCTGGACCTTCTTGCGGCGCAGGGCGGGCAGGTAATCGTCCAGCGGATGCCCCGACAGGTAGAAGCCGACGGCCTTATGTTCCTCGCCCAGCTTTTCAGCAGGCAGCCAGATGCCGGCGATGGGCGCGCGGGGCGGCGGCAGATCCTCGCCCCCGCCGAAGAGCGAGGTCTGGTTCGAGTTCGCCTGTTCCTGCACCGCAGCCGACCATGCGACCAGCCCGTCCAGCGATTTCATGACCCGCGCCCGGTTGTCGTCCAACAGGTCGAAGGCACCGGCACGGGCCAGCATCTCCAGCGGGCGCTTGCCGACGCGCTTCATGTCCACGCGGCGGGCGAAATCGAACAGATCGCGGAAGGGTTCATCGCGCCGCGCGGTCTCGATCAGCTTCATGGCATCAAGGCCGACGCCTTTCAGTGCACCAAGCGCATAGTGGATGCGGCCTTCCCTGACGGTGAAAGTCGGCGCCGAGCGGCTGACGCAGGGCGGCACGATCTCGATCCCCATGCGGTCGCATTCGCGCTTATAGATCGCAAGCTTGTCGGTCAGATGGATATCGCAGTTCATCACCGCGGCCATGAATTCGACCGGGTGGTTCGCCTTCAGCCAGGCCGTCTGATAGCTGACCACCGCATAGGCGGCGGCATGCGATTTGTTGAAGCCGTAGTTGGCGAATTTCTCCAGCAGGTCGAAGACCTCGCCGGCCTTCTTCTCGGGGACGCCGTTCTCGATGCTGCCCTTGATAAACTTGGGGCGTTCCTTGGCCATCTCGGCGGCGATCTTCTTGCCCATGGCGCGGCGCAGAAGGTCGGCCCCGCCAAGGGAATATCCCGCCATGACCTGGGCGATCTGCATCACCTGTTCCTGATAGACGATGATGCCCTGCGTCTCGGCCAGGATGAAGTCGATGCTGGGATGGATCGACTCCAATTCCCGAACGCCGTTCTTCACGTCGCAATAGACCGGGATATTCTCCATCGGGCCGGGACGATAAAGCGCCACCAATGCCACGATATCCTCGATGCAGGTGGGCTTCATGCGGCGCAGCGCATCCATCATGCCGCTGGATTCCACCTGAAAGACCGCGACCGTGCGGGCGCTGGCGAACAGGTCATAGCTGGGTTTGTCGTCCAGCGGGATCAGGTTGATCTGATTTTCCGTTCCCGGCGCGGGGTCGTACAACTGCCGCCCGTCGGCGGCGATGTGCAGCGGCCGCCCGCCCCCGTTGATCAGGTCGACGGCGTTCTGGATGACGGTCAGGGTCTTCAGGCCCAGGAAGTCGAATTTGACCAGCCCGGCCTGTTCCACCCATTTCATGTTGAACTGCGTCGCGGGCATGTCAGACGCCGGATCGCGATAGAGCGGCACCAGCCGGTCCAGCGGACGGTCGCCGATCACCACCCCCGCCGCGTGGGTCGAGGCGTTGCGGTAAAGCCCCTCCAGCTGCTCTGCGTAATCCAGCAGGCGCTTGACGACCTCCTCGCGGGCGGCCTCGCGCAAGCGGGGTTCGTCGGCGCGGGCCTTGGTGATGCTGACGGGCTTCACGCCCTCGACAGGGATCATCTTGGACAGGCGGTCCACCTGGCCGAAGGGCAGTTGCAGCACCCGGCCCACGTCGCGGACGGCGGCCTTGGACAGCAGCGCACCGAAGGTGATGATCTGGCCGACCTTATCGGCGCCGTATTTGTCCTGAACGTAGCGGATCACCTCTTCCCGGCGATCCATGCAGAAGTCGATGTCGAAGTCGGGCATGCTGACCCGTTCGGGGTTCAGGAAGCGTTCGAACAGCAGGGAATACCGCAGCGGATCAAGGTCGGTGATGGTCAGCGCATAGGCGACCAGCGACCCGGCCCCCGAACCCCGTCCCGGCCCCACCGGGATGCCCTGATCCTTGGCCCAGCCGATGAAGTCGGCCACGATCAGGAAGTATCCGGGGAAGCCCATCTGCTCGATGATGCCCAACTCGAAATCCAGCCTTGCGTGATAATCCTCGACGCTGACGGCATGGGGGATAACCTTCAGCCGCGCCTCGAGGCCCTCACGCGCCTGACGGCGCAGTTCGGTCACCTCGTCATCGGCGAATTTCGGCAGGATGGGGGCGTGCTTGGCCACGGCAAAGGCGCAGCGGCGGGCGATCTCGACCGTGTTGTCGATGGCCTCGGGCAGGTCGGCGAAGAGGACCGCCATTTCCTGCGGGGTCTTGAAGTGATGCTGGGGCGTCAGGCGGCGGCGGGGCTGGGACTGATCGACATAGGCTTTTTCCGCGATGCAAATCAGCGCGTCATGCGCCTCGTACATGGTGGGTTTCGGGAAATAGACGTCATTGGTGGCGACCAGCGGCAGCCCTTTGGCATAGGCCAGTTCGATCAGGCCGGATTCGCTGGCGGCCTCGGCCTGCATCAGCTGACCGTTGTCGCCCGGATGCCGCTGCAGTTCCACGTAAAGCCGGGTCGGAAAGGCGCGCGCCAGAGTATCGGCCAGCGCGGCGGCCTTCTCGGCCTGCCCCTGCGCGATCAGCAGCCCCAAGGGCCCCGTCGCGCCGCCGGTCAGACAGATCAGCCCCTCGGAGCGTTCGCACAGCTCCTCGACCGTCACATGCGGCAGTGCGCCGCCCTCGCGCAGGTACAGGCAGGACGACAGCGACATCAGGTTCAGCCAGCCCGCCTGGTTCTGCGCCAGCAGCACCACGGGGCCGGTGGCATCCCCCTGCAGGGTCACTTGGCAGCCGATGATGGGCTGCACGCCCTTGTCTTTCGCCTTCACGCTGAATTCCAGCGCGGCGAACATGTTGTTGGTATCCGTCAAGGCGACGGCGGGCATCCCCGCATCTGCCGCCAAAGTGGGCAACTTGCTCACGGGAATGGCACCTTCCAGCAAGGAATGCTCGGAATGTGTGCGAAGATGAATGAATCGAGGGGATTTTTCGGCCATGATCAGGACAGTATCTCAGCCTGACCAAACAGCGCAATTGCCCTTACGGGGATTTGCGGTCTAAGCAGGTCAGGTTTTGACCAAGGGGACGAAATTTGAACAGCACTGCCGTCTTTCGCGCCGAGGGGATCGGCAAGTCCTATCCCGGCGTCCGCGCCAATGACGACGTGTCGTTTCAGGTCGATGCGGGGCAGATCCATGCGTTGCTGGGCGAAAACGGTGCGGGCAAATCGACGCTGGTCAAGATGATCTATGGCCTTGTGCGCCCGGACCAGGGGCGGATGTCGCTGATGGGCGCGCCCCATCAGCCCGCCGATCCGCGTGCGGCACGTGCTGCGGGCGTGGCGATGGTCTTTCAGCATTTCAGCCTGTTCGATGCCCTGACCGTGGCCGAGAACATTGCCCTTGGCATGGAGAACCCGCCCCCGCGGCGTGAACTCTCGGCCCGTATCACCAAGGTCAGCCATGATTTCGGCCTGCCGCTGAACCCCGCGCGGCGCATCGTCACCCTGTCGGCAGGCGAACGCCAGCGGGTCGAGATCATCCGCTGCCTGCTGCAGAACCCGCGCCTGCTGATCATGGACGAACCCACCAGCGTCCTGACCCCGCAAGAGGCCGAGCTGCTGTTCGCCACCCTGCGCAAGCTGGCCGCCCAAGGCACCGCCATCCTCTATATCAGCCACAAGCTGGACGAGATCCGCACTCATTGCGATTGCGCCACCATCCTGCGGCATGGCCGCGTGGTCGACAGCTGCGATCCCCGCGCCCATTCGGCCCGCGAACTGGCCGCGATGATGGTGGGCGGCGAGATGCGCGACATCGACCGCTCGGGGCGGCAGGCAGGCGAGGTTCTGTTGAAGGTCCAAGACCTGTCGCTGCCCGCCCCCAATGCCGAAGGCACGGCGCTGAAATCCGTCTCGCTCGAATTGCGTGCCGGGCAGATCCTGGGGATCGGCGGCGTGGCGGGCAACGGGCAGGAGGAACTGCTGGCCGCCCTGACGGGCGAGACCCGCAGCGCCTCCGGCACCATCACGCTGGAGGGTGCCGACCTGTCCCCCCTGCCCCCCGAACAGCGCCGCAAGGCCGGCCTTCTGACCGCGCCCGAAGATCGCCTGGGCCATGCGGCCGTCCCCGACTTCAGCCTGACGGAGAACACGCTGCTGACGGCAGGGGCCCGCAAGGGTCTGGTCCGGAACGGCCTGATCGACCACCGCGCCGCCCGCAGCTTTGCCGAAAGCGTCATCGCCGCTTTCGACGTGCGCACCCCCGGCCCCCATGTCACGGCGCGTGCGCTGTCGGGCGGCAACCTGCAGAAATTCGTGATCGGGCGCGAGGTCCTGCAAGACCCCCGCGTGCTGGTCGTCAACCAGCCCACCTGGGGCGTCGATGCCAGCGCTGCCGCCTTCGTACGGCAATCGTTGCTGGATCTGGCGCGGCAGGGGGCGGGTGTCATTGTCATCTCTCAGGACTTGGACGAGCTTTTGGAACTTTCCGACCAATTCTGCGCCCTGAACGAAGGCCGCCTTTCCGAACCCTGCCCGACCGAGGGGCTGACGCTGGACCAGATCGGCCTGATGCTGGGCGGCGCGCATGGCATGCAGGAAGCCGCGCTATGATCCGGCTTGTTCCACGCAGCACGGCCTCGACCTTTTGGCAGGTCGCGACGCCGGTCATGGCGGTTCTGGCCACGATGATCGCGGGCGGCGTCCTGTTCGCCATCATGGGGCACGATCCCGTCACGGCCATCCGCACCATCTTCTGGGACCCGCTGTTTGGACCGGCTGCGGCCTATTCCCGCCCTCAGTTGCTGGTGAAGGCGGCGCCGCTGATCCTGATCGCCAGCGGTCTGGCGATCGGTTTCCGCGCCGGCATCTGGAACATCGGGGCCGAGGGGCAATACATCATCGGCGGGCTGACCGGCGGCGCGGTGGCGCTGGCGGCCTATCCCTCCGAAGGGGCGTGGATCTTTCCGGCCATGGTGATTGCGGGTGCTGCCGGAGGCTGGGCCTGGGGCATGATCCCCGCCCTGCTGCGCAACTGGTTCGGCGCGTCGGAGATCCTCGTGTCGCTGATGCTGGTCTATGTCGCGCAACGCGTGGCCGCTTGGATGGCCTTCGGGCCGATGAAGAACCCCGAGGGCTTCGGCTTTCCCGGCTCGCGCAACCTGCAGCAGTATCCTGCAGCCTCGAACCCCGAACTGATCGCGGGCACCGGCGCGCATTGGGGCGTCGTGGCCGCCGCCGTTGCGGTGCTGGTCACATGGGTGCTGGTCAGCCGCCATATCCGTGGGTTCCACATCCGCGCGGCCGGTTCGGCCCCCCGTGCGGCGCGTTTCGCGGGTGTGAACCCAGCCACGCTGGTCGCCTTCTGCCTGGGCCTGTCGGGCGCGCTGGCGGGCATGGCGGGTCTGTTCGAGGTCGCGGGCCCCGCCGGTCAGATCACCGACAAGCTGGGCACAGGATACGGCTTCACCGCCATCATCGTGGCCTTCCTCGGGCGTCTGCATCCGGTCGGCATCCTGCTGGCGGGGCTGCTGCTGGCGCTGACCTATATCGGGGGCGAGCTGGCGCAGCTGACCATGCAGCTGCCCGCCGCGACCGTGCAGGTGTTCCAGGGGATGTTGCTGTTCTTCCTGCTGGGCTTCGATGTGCTGACCCGGTTCCGCATCCAGCGAAAGGGTCAATCATGATCGATCCGCTCTCGGTCTTCCTGCTGCTGCTCTCGGCATCCACGCCGATCCTGTTCGCGGCCTTGGGCGAGTTGATCGCCGAACGCGCGGGCATCCTGAACCTGGGCGTCGAGGGGATGATGATCACCGGCGCGCTGGCCGGTTTCGCCGCCGCCTATGCCACCGGCAACCCCTTCATCGGATTTCTGGTCGCGGCATTGGCGGGGGCGGCGATATCGCTGCTCTATACCGTCCTGACGCAGGTGTTTCTGGCCAATCAGGTCGCATCGGGCCTGGCGCTGACCCTGTTCGGGCTGGGCCTTGCCGCCATGTTCGGCAAGCCCTTCGAGGGCGTGAAGGCACCGCCCATGCCGGACGGCCCCTTCGGCATCAACTGGATCGTCTGGCTGGGCCTGCTGATGGTGCCGGTCATCTGGTGGTTCCTGAACCGCACCCGCCGCGGATTGATCCTGCGCGCCGTCGGCGAAAACCACGAGGCCGCCCATGCGCTTGGCTATGACGTCCGGCTGACCCGCACCGCGGCCATCGCCTTTGGCGGGGCGATGGCGGGCATCGGCGGCGCCTTCATCAGCATCGCCACCGTCCTGCAATGGACCGAAGGCATGACCGCGGGCGCGGGCTGGATCGCGCTGGCCATCGTGGTCTTTTCCAGCTGGACGGCCTTCGGCGTGCTGGCCGGGGCATGGCTTTTCGGCGGCGTCACCGTCCTGCAGCTGCGCCTGCAGGCGGCCGAGGTCGACGTGCCCGTTCAGCTTCTGTCGATGGCGCCCTATCTTGCCACGATCATCGTTCTCGTGCTGATCTCGGCCCGGCAGACCTACAGCCGCAAGGCTGGCGGCGCGGCCCCCGGATCACTGGGCAACAACTTTCACGCGCTGCGCTGAACGCGGCCGGATACCCTTCCAACAGAGGATACATTCCATGCAACGCAGAACCCTTCTTGCCTCGGCCTCGGCAATTCTGATGGCACTGGCCGTCCCCGCGATGGCGCAGGACGAACCGTTGAAGGTCGGCTTCATCTATGTCGGCCCCGTGGGCGACGGCGGCTGGACCTTCCAGCACGATCAGGCCCGTCAGGCGGTCGAGGCCGAATACGGCGACCGCGTCGAGACCACCTTCATCGAGAGCGTGCCGGAAGGGGCCGATGCAGAACGCGCCCTGACCCAGCTGGCGCTGGCCGGCAACAAGCTGATCTTCGCGACCAGCTTCGGCTTCATGGACCCGGTGATGAACGTCGCCGCCAAGTTCCCGGACGTGAAGTTCGAACATGCCACCGGCTACAAGCAGGCCGAAAACGTCGCCACCTATGATGCGCGCTTCTATGAGGGCCGCGCCGTCACGGGCACCATCGCAGGTCACATGACCAAGTCGAACAAGATCGGCTATATCGGGTCCTTCCCCATCCCCGAGGTGATCCAGGGCATCAACTCCAGCTACATCCACGCCAAGAAGGTGAACCCGGACGTCGAGATGAAGGTGGTCTGGGCCTACAGCTGGTTCGATCCGGCGAAAGAGGCCGACGCCGCCTCCGCCCTGCTGGCCGAAGGCGTGGACGTGATCCTGCAGCACACCGATTCGACCGCCCCCCTGGCCAAGGCGCAGGAGGCAGGCGCCATCGGCTTTGGCCAAGCCAGCGACATGGCGGCCTTCAAGCCAAGCCCGCGCGTGGCATCCATCATCGACGAATGGTCGCCCTATTACATCAAGCGCGTGGGCCAGATGCTGGACGGCACATGGGAAAGCGGCGCCAGCTGGGCCGGCATCGGTGAAGGCGAGGTCGTGATCGGCGAGATCACCGACGCCGTCCCCGCCGAGGTCAAGGCCGAGGCCGAGGCCCTGCGCGACAAGATCGGCGCTGGCAAATACCACCCCTTCACCGGCCCGCTAAACAAGGCCGACGGCAGCGAATGGCTGGCCGAGGGTGAAACCGCCCCCGACAGCGACCTGCAAAGCATGAACTTCTTCGTCGAAGGCATCACCGCGCAGATCCCGCAGTAAGCAACGCACAACGCCACGACGCCCCGCCCTGCCAGACAGGGCGGGGCGTTTGCTTTTTCATCATCTGCATTCAAGCCGCCTTGCGAATGGCACGGTCCCTGCGCATGGTGACGAAACCGTGACCGTCGCAGGCCATCTTGTTGCCCGCGCCCCAGATAAAGCCTCCGATGCCGACCCTGACCCCGCGCCAATTGGCCAGAATCGCTTATCGCCGCCTGCCCGCCCTGGGGCCCATCGCCATGGATGCGCTGCAACGCCGTCGCCATTCCGAACGCCGTGAACCGGCGCATCTGAACGTGATGACATCGCTCGGCGGCAATGATGCCGATGTGCTGCAGGTGATGCTGCTGTCGCTGTCGCAAGCCCACCCCGGCGATCAGATCGACTTCTGGCTGTTCCACCTGAGCCTGTCGCAGGACAAGCTGGACGGTCTGGCCACCTTCTGCGACGGCCTGCCGAACCTGACCCTGCATGTGATCACCGTGCAGGAGCGCAAGGATTTCGCGACGCTCAGCCAGCTTGGCAACCGGCCCTTCGGGGCGCGCTTCCTGTGGTACATCGCGCATGAATACCTGCCCGCGACCATGCAGCGCATTCTCTACATCGATCCGCTGGACACGCTGGTGTCCGGCGACCTGCTGCCCTTCGCGACCCAACCCCTGCTGGGCCATTACATCGCCGCCTGCCGCGAGTCGCCCACCACCCCGCCGATCCTGTGCAAGCCTGCGCTGCGGACCGATGGCCGGGCCTTGCCCGATGCCAAGGTGCTGCGGATCTCGAAGGGGGTGTTCAACAGCGGCGTCATGGTCATTGATCTGGCCCGTCGACGTCGCGACAAAATCGGCATCGATGCCTATCTTCAGACCGGGCGGTTGGCGCAGGAACGGGGGCTGGGGTTCGGGGACCAAGGCCTCTATTCGCTGACCCATGGCAGCAATTACCTGCGGGCGCATGACCGCTACAACTATCGCTTCCACGACTTTCCGCGGGATTTCGACCCCGTGGTCGTCCATTACGCGGGCCGCATCGCCAAGCCCTTCCACCTGAAGCTGTCAGAGGATCAGGAACAGCAGATCCTAGATCACCTGGCGCAGACGGGCGACCGGGCGCTGCGGCTGAACCCCCACCAGACGATCAAGGCAGGCGATATGCCGTTCTATCGCCGCTGGTGGCAGGTTTGCGCGCAGACCCCGGTCCATGACCGCATCGCGCCCATCGCCGCGGAATACGCTACCCATGTGCTGGCGCAACCGCGGTTGCCGCTGTTCCAGCCGCCTCAGCCCATGCGTTCGCTGGCATAGCTGCCGGGCGAGGCCGGGAAGACCACTGTCTTGGCGGCGTTCAGGAAGACGCGGCCATGGATATGCGCATGGACCGCGCGGGCCAGCACCTGCGCCTCGACGTCGCGACCAAGGGACACGTAATCGCTGGCCGATTGCGCATGGGTCACGCGCACGGTGTCCTGTTCGATGATCGGGCCTTCGTCCAGATCGGCGGTGACATAGTGGCTGGTCGCCCCGATCAGCTTCACGCCCCGTTCATAGGCCTGCTTGTAGGGGTTCGCCCCTTTAAAGCTGGGCAGGAACGAGTGGTGGATGTTGATGATCCGCCCCGACATCTGCTGGCACATCCGGTCCGACAGCACCTGCATGTATCGTGCCAGAACGACCAGCTCGGTTCCGGTCTGGTCGATGATCTCCATCTGGCGGGCCTCGGCCTCGGCCTTGTTATCGGGGGTGACGCGGATCATGTGGAAGGGGATGTCGTGGTTGACGACGACCTTCTGGTATTCGTGGTGGTTCGAGATGACGCCCACGATGTCGATCGGCAGCGCCCCGATGCGCCAGCGATACAGCAGATCGTTCAGGCAATGACCGAAGCGGCTGACCATGATCAGCACCTTCTTCTTGACGGCGTCATCGGTCAGGCCGATCTCCATCCCCAGACGTTCGGCGATGGGGGCGATGTCGCGGCGCAGGGTTTCCAGCGTGGCATCGCCTTCGGACCGGAAGCTGACGCGCATGAAGAAGCGGCCGGTTTCAACATCGTCGAATTGCGCGCTGTCGGTGATGTTGCATTGGGCATCGGCCAGAAAGCCCGAGATCGCCGCGACGATTCCGCGGGTCGAGGCGCAGGTCACGCGCAGGGTATAGGTTTTCATCCGACGTTCGTCCCCTTGATTGCCGTGGCGCGGGATCTTGCGTCCCGCGCCCTTGCATTTCGGACGATTGCCGGGGAATGACAATCATGTTTGCGACCGCTGGCATGCGCGTCGCGACATCGCCACCCGGCGGGTCGTCACGCGGCGGGCAGACGGGCCTCGACCATGCCGGCATACCAGCTGGATCCGGCGGGGATCGCCTCGTCGTTGAAGTTGTAGGCGGGGTGGTGGACCATCGCCGTATCGCCGTTGCCGACCCAGATATAGGCGCCGGGGCGTTCGTTCAGCATATAGCTGAAATCCTCGCCGCCCATCATCGGCCGCATGTCCATGTCCACGTCGCCGCTGATCTGGCGGGCGATGTCGGCGGCCCATTCGGTGGCCTGTTCGTTGTTCATGGTCACCGGATAGCCGCGTTCATAGTTCACATCCGCGGTGGCCCCCAAGGCGGCGGCCATGTTGGTGGCGACGCGCTTGATGCCTTCCTCCAGCTGGTCGCGGACCTCGGGGGCCAGGCTGCGGGCGGTGCCCTTCAGCTTGACGACCTGCGGGATGACGTTATGCGCCGTCGAATCCGTCGTCACCACGCAGACCGAGATCACGGCGTTCTTCAGCGGGTCCACGTTGCGCGACACGATGGACTGCAGCGCCACGATGATCTGGGCGGCGGTCAGCGTAGTGTCGATGCATTCATGGGGCTTGGCGGCATGCCCGCCCTTGCCCATCACGGTGATGTCGAACTGATCCGCCGCCGCCATCATCGCGCCGGGCCGGATCGAGAACTGACCGACCGGCATCCCCGGCATGTTATGCATGCCGTAGAATTCGTCGATGCCCCAACGATCGACCAGCCCGTCCTTGATCATCGCATCGGCCCCTGCCCCGCCTTCCTCGGCGGGCTGGAAGATGACCACTGCGGTGCCATCGAAGTTGCGCGTCTCGGCCAGGTATTTCGCAGCCCCCAGCAGCATGGCGGTATGGCCGTCATGGCCGCAGGCATGCATCTTGCCCGGCGTCTTGCTGGCATATTCCACGCCCGTCTGTTCGTTGATCGGCAGCGCGTCCATGTCGGCGCGCAAGCCCACGGTGCGGCCCTTGGTGTCGGTGCGGCCCTTGATGACGCCCACGACGCCGGTGCGGCCGATGCCCTCGGTCACCTCGTCGCAGCCGAACTCGCGCAGCAGTTCGGCAACTTTGCCGGCGGTGCGATGCACTTCGTACAACAGTTCCGGGTTTTCGTGGAAATCGCGGCGCCATGCGGTGATCTCGGGCAGCAGTTCGGCAAAGCGGTTCTTGACGGGCATGATGTTCTCCTTCGGCGGCAGGTTGGCGCGTTCCTGCATGATCTGCAAGTCCCGGCCTGCCGTCTTTCAGCTGTGGGTGACGGGATCGACCAGCACGCGGTGACCCGGCGCGACCTCGCGATAGACCGAAGCCTGGGGCGTGTAATCGACCGGATGGATCGGCGAGGGAATCGGGCGGAAGTTCAGATCCTCGGAGATTTTCTTCTGGCGCGGATCCGCCACGGGGACCGCCGACATCAGCTGGCGGGTATAGCTGTGCTGGGGGTTCTCGAAGACCTGCGCGCGGGTGCCCATTTCGACGATCCGGCCCAGATACATCACGCCCACATGGTGGCTGACGCGTTCGACGACAGCCATGTCGTGGCTGATGAACAGCATCGAGATGCCCATGTCCTGCTGCAATTCCATCAGCAGGTTCAGCACCTGCGCCTGGACCGAGACATCCAGCGCCGACACGGCCTCGTCGGCGATGATCAGCTTGGGGTTCAGCGCCAATGCGCGGGCGATGGCAATGCGCTGGCGCTGGCCGCCCGACATCTCGTGCGGATAGCGGCGCATGAAATGACGCGGCAGCTCGACCCGGTCGAAGAGGGCCGCGATGCGGTCCTCACGCTCGCTGCGGCTGCCGATGCCATAGTTCTGCATCGGCTCGGCCACCTGGTCGTACAGCTTCATATGCGGATCAAGGCTGGCGAAAGGGTCCTGAAAGATCATCTGCATGTCGCGCCGCGCCTTGCGCAGCGCTCGTGGCGACAGGGCCAGCACATCGGTTCCGCCCAGATCGACCTGCCCCGATTGCGGTTCCACCAGCCGCAGGATCGACCGCCCGCAGGTGGATTTCCCGCAACCCGATTCGCCCACCAGCGACAGCGTTTCGCCGCCGTTTATGGTGAAGCTGACATCCTCGACCGCATGAACATTGGCCAGCGTGCGGCGCAGCACGCCGCCCTTGACGGCAAAGCGGGTGGTCAGGTTCCGGACCGTCAGCAGCGGCTTGGGGTCGGCGACGATGATCGGCTCGGGGGCGGAATGGGTGCCGTCGCCCATCAGGCGCAGGCGTTCGGGGGCGGGCTTGCCGGTCATTTCGCCAAGGCGGGGCACGGCGGCCAGCAGCATCTTGGTGTAATCCTCGCGCGGGTTCTCGAAGATCTGGGTGACCGGTCCTTCCTCGACCTTGTCGCCGCGATACATGACCACGACGCGATCTGCCATCTGCGCGACCACGGCCATGTCATGGGTGATGAAAAGAACGGCAATCTGCTTTTCCCGCTTCAGACGGTCGATCAGCGCCAGGATTTCGGCCTGGATCGTCACGTCCAGCGCGGTTGTGGGTTCGTCGCAGATCAGCAGGCGCGGTTCGCAGGCCATGGCGATGGCGATGACGATTCGCTGCCGCATCCCGCCCGAAAGCTCATGCGGGTACTGGTCCAGACGGCGTTCGGGTTCGGGCATGCGGACCTGGCGCAGGATCTCCAACGCGCGGGCGCGGGCCTCGGCCTTGGTCATGCCGCGATGGGCCATCAGACCCTCGGCCAGCTGGTCGCCCACGGTGAAGACCGGGTTCAGCGCCGTCATCGGTTCCTGGAAGATCATGCCGATCCGGTTGCCGCGGATGTCGCGCATGGCCGGGCTGCCCTGCGTGGCAAGGTCCACCACCTGCCCGTCGCCCTTGTCGAACATCAGCCGTCCGCCCGCGATGGTGCCGCCGCCGAATTCCACCAACCGCATCAGCGACAGCGAGCTGACCGATTTGCCCGACCCGGATTCGCCCACCACGCAGACACATTCGCCCGGCTTGATGTCGAAGCTGACATCCTTGACCCCCACCACCACGCCGTCGTTCGTCTCAAACTCGACACGAAGTTTCTCGATCGAAACGAGCGGTTTGTCGTCAAGCATGCTGTCCCCCGGCAAATGTCCAAGGCCGAAGGCTAGTCGCTGCCCTGCGAAAGTCAAAGCGCAAAGGCGACGGCCGCGCCTGCGTGATGGGACTTGCTTTCGGATTGGGCTTCGTCTGATGATGAGCCCATTCCGCAGGGACGGCGACATCACGAACATGCCCAAGAAGACCGGGACACCCGAACCAAGAAACGGCCCACGAACGGCCGGCGATGCGCAGATGCCCCGCGGGTTCATTCCCAACAGGAGAGCCTGATGAAACTGAGAACCGTTCTGATGGGCGCCGTCGCGTCGCTGACGATGGCCCCCGCCGCATTCGCCGAACGCGGCAGCGACGGTCAGCTTGGCCTGATCATGTGGCAAGCCCCCACCACCATGCACCCCTATCTGTCGGGCGGCACCAAGGAGGTTATCGCCAGCAGCCTGACGCTGGAACCGCTGGCCGGCTATGACGCCGAAGGCACCATCTATCCGCGCCTGGCCGCCGAACTGCCCAGCCTGGAAAACGGTGGCATCGCCGAGGACATGACCTCGGTCACCTGGAAGCTGCGCGACGACATCAAATGGTCGGACGGCACGCCCTTCACCGCCGATGACGTGGTCTTCACCGCCAACTACTGCATGGACCCCGAGGGCGGCTGTTCGCAGCTGGCCAAGTTCGAAGGCATCAAGTCGATCGAGGCGGTCGATCCCCATACCGTCAAGATCACCTTCAACGCGCCGCGCCCGGACCCCTTCTCGGCCTTCGTGGGGGCGCAGTCGCCGATCCTGCAGAAGGCGCAGTTCGAAAACTGCACCGGCGCCAATGCGCCCACCTGCACGGAACAGAACTTCAACCCCGTCGGCACCGGCCCCTTCCGCGTGACGGAATTCCTGACGAACGACACCATCTCGCTGGAGGCGAACCCCGAATATCGCGACCCCGACAAGCCGGCCTTCGCGACCGTGCTGGTCAAGGGCGGCGGCGATGCGGCGGGTGCGGCGCGGTCGGTCCTTGAAACCGGCGAATTCGACTATGCCTGGAACACCCAGCTGGCCCCCGACGTCATCGCCGGCATGGAGGCTGCGGGCCGCGGCAAGGTCACGGCCGCCTTCGGCAGCCTTGTCGAACGCCTGCACGTGAACCTGACGGACCCCTCGCCCAATCTGCCCGCCGAGACGCGCTCGACGATGGAACATCCCCATCCGTTCCTGTCCGACCCGGCGGTGCGCAAGGCCCTGTCCATGGCCATCGACCGCGAGCTGCTGGTGGAAATCGGCTATGGCCCCGCAGGCAAACCTACCTGCAACTATGTCCCCGCCCCCGAGGCATGGGCGTCCGAGAACACCGACTGCCTGACCCAGGACATCGAGGGTGCCAACGCCCTGCTGGACGAGGCGGGCTGGGTCAAGGGTGGCGACGGCGTGCGTGAAAAGGACGGCGTGCGACTGTCGATCCTTTACCAGACCTCGGTCAACGCGGTCCGGCAGGACTTCCAGGCGCTGATCAAGCAGTGGTGGTCGGAAATCGGCGTCGAGACCGAGCTGAAGACCATCGATGCCTCGGTCTTCTTCGGGTCGGATGCGGGCTCGCCCGACACGCTGCAGAAGTTCTATGCCGATATCGAGATGTATGCCGACAACTTCGACGGCAACAACCCGGCGCCCTATCTGTCCAAGCACACCTGCAACAAGGCACCCAGCCCCGCCAACCAGTGGCAGGGTGAGAACACCAGCCGCTTCTGCGATCCCGAATACGACCGCATGGTGTCGGAACTGGAAGGCATCGTCGATGCCGACGAACGCGCCGCCATGGGCCGCAAGATGAACGAGATGCTGACCAAGGATAGCAACGCCATCATCCCGCTGGTCTATCGCGGCACCGCCTCGGCCCATTCCAACACGCTGGAGGGCGTTCAGCTGAACGCATGGGACAGCGAGATCTGGAACGTCGCGGACTGGTCGCGCGCGGCCGAGTGACACCAGCGGCCGCCCCTGAACGGGGGCGGTCCCTCTGGCGCAGGGCGGGGCAGGTCCCCGCCCGCAACCCTTCGACCGAGGCACCATGCTCAATTTCACCATACGCCGGCTGTTGCTGGCGATCCCGACATTGCTGTTCATCTCGCTGGTGATCTTCTTGCTGCTGGAAGCATCCCCCGGCGATCCGCTTGGCGATGTCCCCCTGACCGTCCCCCCCGAGGTCCGCGACCGCATGCGCGCCGCCCTTGGCCTGGGCGAGCCCTGGTTCGTCCGCTATGTCCTGTGGCTGAAGCAGTTCTTCTGGGTCGAGCCCCTGCACTGGTTCGACCAGGTCTTCGGCACCGGCTTCAGCGACGGCATGCAGCGCATCATCAGCTTCCAGTCGCGCAGCGCCGTCTTCGACGTCATCGCGCAGCGCGTGCCGCAGACGCTGACGGTGGTCGGCATGTCCTATGTGGTGGGCATCCTGATCGCGATCCCCATCGGGATCCTGTCGGCCTACAAGCAATACAGCTGGTTCGACCAGATCGGCACCTTCGTGTCGATGATCGGGTTTTCGATGCCGACCTTCTTTACCGGCGTGGTGCTGATCATCATCTTCGGCGTGAACCTGCAGTGGTTCCCCTCGGTCTATGACACCACGCTGCAGGTGCGGGATTGGGACAGCTTCATGGCGCAGGTCCGCCAGATGGTGATGCCCGTGACGGTGCTGGCGCTGTACAATGCCGCTCAGATCAGCCGCTTCATGCGGTCGTCCATGCTGGACAACCTGGGCCAGGATTACGTCCGCACCGCCCGCGCCAAGGGGCTGTCCGAACGCGTGGTGGTGTTGAAGCACGTGCTGCGAAACAGCCTGATCCCCGTGGTCACCGTGATCGCGCTTGGCCTGCCCACCGTCTTCGGCGGCGCCATCATCACCGAGCAGGTCTTCAAGGTGAACGGGCTGGGCCAGTTGCTGATCACCGCCATCCACGGCAACGACATTCCGATGGTGCTGACCCTGACCTTCATCTTCGCGATCCTGATCGTCGTCTTCACCCTGATCGCAGACATCCTCTACGGGGTGCTGGACCCAAGGATCCGTTATGACTGAGCCTGTCGACCGAACCACCCTGACCGCCGGCAACGCGGCCACCCCCGCCGCCGCCTCGCCGCCCGTGGCCCCTGCCCCGAACCGCAGCCAATGGGGCGATGTCTGGCGGCAGTTCCGCAGCCACCGGGGTGCGATGGTGGCGCTGGTGCTGTTTGTGGGCATCATCCTCTTCGTGTCGGTGGGGCCGCTGATCTGGCGGATCGATCCGACCTATGTGGACATCCGCGCGCGCAACCAGGGCTTCACGCTGGCCCATCCGCTTGGCACCGACCAGCTGGGCCGCGACATGCTGGCCCGCCTGATGGCGGGGGGGCAGGTCTCCATCGCGGTCGGGCTGACCGCCATGGCCATCGCCATCTTCATCGGCAGCCTGATCGGCGTCTCGGCGGGCTATTTCCGCCGGTTGGACGGCCCGCTGATGCGCGTGACCGAGCTGTTCCTGGCCCTGCCCCTGCTGCCGCTGCTGCTGCTGATGGTGACCCTGTTCCGCGAGCCGCTGTCCCAGACCTTCGGCGCGGCCTTCGGGATCTTCCTGCTGATCGTCTCGGCCATCGGGGCGACCAGCTGGATGCAGGCCGCCCGCATCGTCCGGGGCGAGGTGTTGGGTTTGAAAGAGCGTGAATTCATCCTGGCCGCCCGTTCCATCGGCACGCCCAGCCACCGGATGATCCTGCGCCACATCCTGCCGAACGTGCTGTCGCCGATCATGGTGGCCGCGACCCTGGGCATCGCCACGGCGATCATCACGGAATCGGCGCTCAGCTTCCTGGGGCTGGGGTTCCCGCCCGATTTCCCGACATGGGGACGGCTGCTCTATGATGCGGTGGACCAGATGGTGCTTTATCCGTCGCGTGTGGTCTTTCCGGGTGTGCTGATCTCGCTGACGGTGCTTTGCGTCAACTACATCGGCGATGGATTGCGCGACGCCATGGACCCGCGCATTCGGGGCCGGTAAAGCAAAGGGGGGCCGCCTGGCCCCCCTTTTACGTCAATAGGCCGCGCTGCCGCTGCCCGAAGGCAGCGCGCCATAGGGCAGCCAGATCGTCTTTTGACGCACGGCATGGTTCAGGAAGTCCTGCCCCTGCGCGTCGTTTCCGGTCCAGTCGCGATGCGCCACCGACCAGACCGGCTTCAGGTTGCCGCTGGCCGCCTGATCGACCGAGGCCTGACCTTCCGGCGTCCCGCAATACCACATGGCCGCGACCTCATCGTGCAGGGCCAGATGCGCAGCCAGCGCATCACGCGCGCCGGTCACGATGTTCACCACCCCAGCCGGCACATCCGAAGTGTCCAGCACCTGATACAGATCCGCCACCGCCAGCGGATCATTCTGCGCGGGGATCGCCACCACGCTGTTGCCCATCGCGATGGCGGGCAGGACCAGCGACAGGAAGCCCGCCAGCGGGTTCCGGTTCGGACAGGCGATGCCGATGATGCCCATCGGCTCGGGGATGGTATTCACCAGATGGCCCGGCTTGGCCTGCACGTTGCGCCCGTCGAACTTGTCGGCCCAGGCGGCATAGTGGAAGGCGCGGTCGATGGCGGCCTCGACCTCGCGCTTGTTGGTGCGGGCGGCAAATTCATCGGCGCGGGCGGCCAGATTCTCGGCCAGGAAATAGAGAACCTGCGCGCGGGCGTGACCACCCATCGCAGCCCATTTCCCGGCCTTGGAGGCAGCCTCGACCGCATTGCGGATGTCCTTGCGGCTGCCAAGGGGGGCCAGCCCGCCCGGCACGGCATAGGAGGCCCCGCCATCGGGACGTTTCTGCGCGCCACCGATATACATCTTGGCGGTGCGGTCGATGCCCTGCGGCTTGGCGGCGGTGGCATCGGTCACGGCATCCAGGGGCTTCAGCTTGCCCTCGCCCCCGTTCTTGGGGCCGGGGGCGGCCAGATAGTCCAGCATCCCCGCGTGCCCGCCTTCGCGCCCGTATCCGCTTTCGCGATAGCCGCCGAAAGGCGCTGCCGCGTCGAACATATTGGCGCAGTTGATCCAGATGACGCCAGCCTTGATGCGCGCGGCCATGTCGGTGGCGACCGTCGCGCTTTCCGACCAGACGCTGCCTGCCAGTCCATAGCGGGTGTTGTTGGCCAGCTCGATCGCCTCATCGGCGGTGCGGAAGGTCGAGAGCGTGGCGATGGGGCCGAAAATCTCCTGCTGCATGCCGGGATTGGCGGGGGCGATGTTCTTCAGATAGCCCGGCGCAATGAAGCAGCTGTCCTGCGGCTGGCCACCGACCAGATCGGCCCCGGCATCGGTCGCGGCCTTGCAGATCGACAGGATGCGGTCCTTCTGGATCGGATCGACGATGGCGCCGATATCGGTGGATTTGTCCAAGGGCGCCCCGACGCGCAGGCGGTCCATGCGGGCGCGCAGCAGGGCCTCGAACCGTTCGGCCACGGATTCCGCGACCAGAATGCGCGAACCGGCGCAGCAAACCTGGCCCTGATTGAACCAGATGCTGTCCACGACACCTTCGACGGCGGCGTCCAGATCGGCATCTTCCATCACGATGAAGGGCGATTTGCCGCCCAGTTCCAGCGTCAGCTTGCGCCCCGTGCCCGCCAAGGCCCGCGCGATGCCGCGCCCGACCTCGGTCGAGCCGGTGAAGGCGATCTTGTCGACCTCCGCCGCAACCAGCGCCGCGCCGGTTTCGCCGTCGCCGGTGACGATGTTGACGACGCCTGCGGGCAGGCCGACCTCCTGGCAGATCTCGGCGAAGGCCAGCGCGGTCAGCGGGGTGTATTCGGCGGGCTTCAGCACCACCGTGTTCCCGGCGGCCAGCGCGGGCGCGACCTTCCACGCCAGCATCAGCAGCGGGAAGTTCCACGGGATGATCTGACCGCAGACGCCCAAGGGGGCGTGGTCCGGGAACTGCGTGTCGCACAGCTCGGCCCAGCCTGCGTGGTGATAGAAATGCCGCGCGACCAGCGGGATGTCCCCGTCACGCGCCTCGCGGATGGGCTTGCCGTTGTCCAGCGTCTCCAGCACCGAGAGGAAGCGTTCGCGTTTCTGCACATGGCGCGCGATGGCATAGAGGAACCGCGCCCGTTCCGTCCCCGAAAGGTTCGCCCAAGACTTCTGCGCCTTGCGCGCCGCCTTGACGGCGGCGGCAATGTCCTCGGCGGCCCCTTGGGTCACACGGGCCAGCATATCACCGGTCGAGGGATCGCGGGTGTCAAAGACCTGCCCCGGGGTCGTGAAGCTGCCGTTGATGAAATGGCCGAAGGTCCCGCGCCGGGCCAGCCAGTCGCGGGCGGCCGAGGCATCCTCGGACGAGGGGCCGTATTCCATGGATTGCATGATGTCGTTCACAAGGCTCATCCCGTTTCCTTACGCAAGTGCCAGGCGATGGGCGGCGGCATAGCGGCCCGTCACGTGATGACTGATCTGTCGTTCGATATCGCCCAGAAGGCTGCTGGCGCCGATCCGGAACAGGTCGGGCGTCAGCCATTCGCGGCCCAGTTCCTCGGCCATCAGGACCTGCCAGCTGATCGCGTCCTTGGCCGTGCGCAGGCCACCCGCGGGCTTGAAACCGACCTTGTGGCCGGTGCGCATGCCATAGTCGCGGATGGTGCGGCACATGACCAGGCTTACCGGAAGGGTGGCGTTAACGCCCTCTTTCCCCGTGGATGTCTTGATCCAGTCGGCCCCGGCTTGCATGGCGACATGGCTGGCGCGGGCGACGTTTTCCAGCGATTTCAGATCGCCGGTGGCCAGAATCGCCTTCATGCGTGCCGCGCCGCAGGCCTCGCGCATGGCGCGGAGTTCGTCGTAAAGCGCCACCCAGTTGCCCTGCAGCACATGGGCGCGGGTGATGACGATGTCGATCTCATCCGCGCCCTGGTCTAGGGCATAGCGGATCTCGGCCAGGCGCAGGTCCAGTGGCATCAGGCCAGCGGGGAAACCCGTGGCAACGCTGGCCACCGGAATGCCCGAATTGCCAAGCGCGCGCTTGGCCGGGCCGACCATCGTCGGATAGACGCAGACCGCACCCGTCGTCAGACCGCTGACGCCCATGGCCTCCAGCAGTTCGGCCGCGATGGGCTGGCGGGCCTTGGCACAAAGACGCGCCACGCGGTCGGGCGTGTCGTCGCCCGCCAAGGTCGTCAGGTCGATGCAGCGCACTGCGTTCAGCAGCCATGCCGCCTGGTGATCCTGCTTCAGGCTACGCCGCGTGGGCAGCGTCGCCGCACGTCGTTCCACCGCGGGGGTGTTGATGCGCAGATCGGCGAACCAGTCGGTGCGCAGATCGGTTCCGGGGTTCTGGGTCATCATTTGCCCTTTCGGTTCAGCCGGTCACGCAGCGGCGTCAGCCCGCGTTCCTGGAATTGCGCCCACATCCGCCAGATCAGCGCCAGCAGCATCAGCAGCACGACGCAGATCACCATGGCGGGCCAGTTCATGGGCCGTTCGTCGGGCCCGGCGACGGTATTGATCGAGATGGCATTGGGATAGGTGGACATCCACGGGATGCGCCAGCCATAACCCGTCACGCTGACCCAGATCGGATCACCGGCCGGGGACTTCAGGTTCGTCGCCTCGGCATGCAGGTTGGAACTGTCGTATTTGAAATAGGGCGGCCAGACCCAGCCCGTATCCTCGTTGCGATAGACGAAGACGCTGCCGCCGGGCCGCACCGTGTCGATGAAGCGCACGTCGCGCTGGCCCGACGCGTTTTCCACCGTTCCCGTGCTGTCCGAGGCCCAGAAGATCGTGGCCGAGGGCGGGATCGACGTCAGCCGGTTGTAGGTGTTGCTGATCCGGACCGTGTTCTTCGAGGGCAGGGTGTAATCCAGCAGGGCAAAGGCCAGGATGCCGAAAAGGACGCCGATGGCGACGCGGAGGTAATACATGTGACGGCAGCTCCTAGTGCCAGTTGACCAGATAGACGATGCCCAGAACGGCCAGCGTCGGCAGCACGAAGACCAGCAGGGTCAGCCGCGCCTTCAGGGTTTTCTCGAAGCCCGCCATCGCCTTGGCGATGAAGGCGCGACGGGCCGCATTGTCGCCCGCCCTGTCGGGATGGCGCGCGTCCCATCGTTCTTCCAGGCGTTCGACCCGTTCGGACCGCACATAGACCCGCAGCAGCACATAGAAAAGCAGTTGCACCGCCAACATGAACAGCCACAGCCGGATCAATGCCACCTTTGCCCTGCCCTTCCCCGCGTCATCGCGAACCTCAGCGTAACATGGGGGCGCAAGCGGGGGCCAGATGTCGCGTCACGTCAGGCAACCCTTGCGCGGGGGGCTGCGTTGGCCTGACGGTTCCAACCAGAACAGGACTGTCCGACATGCCCCAGCCAGCCCCCGACAATGCCCCCTCGGTTCCGGTTCCCGCTGCCGACGATCTGACGCGGCAGCTGGACCGCCTTGCGGCCGACCATCTTCGCGGGCGCGGCCTGCTGATGCGCGGGGTCGAGGCCGTGGGCCGCCTGACCGAAGGTGCCGCGACCACGGTTCTGGGAATGTCGCCCATCGCGCTGGAAAAGGTTCTGGAGAGCGCCTTCCAGCAGCTCTACGACCTGTCGGGCCGGACCGATCAGATCGGCGTCGTGCGCCATGCGCCGCTGATCGCGAACCGTGCGGCGGCGGTCGTCTCGGGCGCGACGGGCGGCTGGTTCGGCTTTGCAGGGCTGGTGCCGGATCTGGTCGCCTCGACCACGGTGATCTTCAATTCGATCCAGAAGGTCGCCCGCCAGCAGGGCTTTGACACCAGCGATCCGCAGGTGCGGCTGGAATGCCTTGCCGTCTTCCAATACGGCGAACCGGGCGAGGATGGCGATTCCGCCGCACAATCCTTCCTTGCCAACCGCGTGCTGACGAACGGTCAGACGGTCTCGGCGCTGATTACCCGCTTTGCCGGAGAATTCGCGGCGCGGGTGACGGCCAAGCTGGGGGCGCAGACGGTGCCGGTCATCGGGGCCGCCACGGGGGCGGCGATCAACTATGCTTTCGTCGATTACTACGAAAAGGTCGCGATGATCCATTTCACCTTGCTGCGCCTTGCCCGCGAAAACCCCGACCGCGACATCGACGCCGCCTATGCCGAGGCGCTGGAGCGCGCCGGACGCAAGCCCCGCCTTGGCCGCAGTCGCCGGGCCTAGAACGGAACGTCATCCACCCCGCCCGCAGGTTGGACATAGGCGGCCTTGATGTTCTTGAAGCCCGCCTCGAACTGGATGGTCAGCGTATCCTCGGCCACGCCCATCACCTGGCCCTCGCCGAACTTGGCGTGACTGACCTTGTCGCCCACCGCAAAACGGCTTGCGGGGGACGCATCGATGGTGACAGGGGTGCGATGGACCGGCGCGCGACGTTCGGCGGCCTTGGCCTGCATCCGCTTCCAGCCCGGCGAGTTGTAGACATCGGCCTTGGCCGCCCGGTCATGCATCTGCGCACTGCCCGCCGAGGCCATCGCCGCGCCATAGCCGCCGCCGTAAAGACCCGGAGGGGTCAGCACCTCGACATGCTCCTCGGGCAGTTCATCCACAAAGCGCGACGGCAGAGAGCTTTGCCACTGACCGTAAAGCCGCCTATTGCCTGCAAAGCTGATCGTGGCCAGTCGTTCGGCGCGGGTGATGCCGACATAGGCCAGACGGCGTTCTTCTTCCAAGCCCTTGGTGCCCTGTTCGTCCATGGCACGCTGGTTGGGGAACAGCCCATCCTCCCACCCCGGCAGGAAGACCACCGGGAACTCCAACCCCTTGGCGCCATGCAGTGTCATGATGCTGACCTGTTCGGTCTGCTGGCCGTCATCGCGGTCCATGACCAGCGCCACATGTTCCAGAAAGCCCTGAAGATTTTCGAACTCCTCCAGCGCCTTGACCAGTTCCTTGAGGTTTTCCAACCGACCGGGCGCGTCGGGCGACTTGTCGTTCTGCCACATGGCGGTATAGCCGGATTCGTCCAGGATGCGTTCGGCCAGTTCGATATGGTTGGAGCCGTTCAGCACCTCCATGTGTGACCGTCCGATCAGCGCCACGAAGTCGCGCAGATTGGCCAGCCCCTTGCCGCCGACATGCTTTTCCTCGACGACGATGCGCGCGCCCTCCAGCAGGTTCACGCCGTTTTGCCGCGCGGCCATCTGGATGGTCTGCAACGCCTTGTCGCCCAAGCCCCGTTTGGGGGTGTTCACCACGCGTTCGAAGGCCAGATCGTCGTCCGGGCTGGTGACCAGCCGGAAATAGGCCATGGCATCGCGAATTTCCTGCCGCTCATAGAAACGCGGGCCGCCGATGACGCGATAGGGCAGACCGATGGTCATGAAGCGGTCTTCGAACGCCCGCATCTGGTGGGATGCCCGCACGAGGATCGCGATATCGTCCAGAGACACCCGCCCAAGCGCCGCGCGATGGCCGCCCTGAAACGCCTCGATCTCCTCGCCAATCCAGCGGGCCTCGGCCTCGCTGTCCCAATGGCCGATCAGGCGCACCGGTTCGCCGGCTTCGGCATCGGTCCAAAGCGTCTTGCCCAGACGCCCGCTGTTCGCCGCGATCAGCCCCGAGGCCGCCCCAAGGATCTGCGGGGTCGAGCGATAGTTCTGTTCCAGCCGGATCACCTCGGCGCCGGGGAAATCCTTTTCGAAGCGCAGGATGTTGCCCACCTCGGCGCCGCGCCAGCCATAGATCGACTGGTCGTCATCGCCCACGCAGCAGATGTTGCGATGCGATTGCGCCAGCAGGCGCAGCCACATGTACTGGGCGACGTTGGTATCCTGATATTCGTCCACCAGCACATAGCGGAACCGGTCTTGCCATTGCCGCAACACATCGGGATGGGCCTGGAACAGCGTCACGCAATGCATCAAAAGGTCGCCGAAATCGACGGCGTTCAGCGTCAGCAGGCGGTCCTGATATTGCGCGAAAAGCTTGCCGCCCTTGCCGTCGAAGGCCGCCTCTTCGCCCTTGGGCAGATTGGCGGGGGTCAGGCAGCGGTTCTTCCAGCCGTCAATCAGATGCGCCAGCTGCCTTGCGGGCCAGCGCTTTTCGTCGATGTTCTCGGCCCGGATCAGCTGCTTCAGCAGGCGAATCTGGTCGTCGGTGTCCAGAATGGTGAAGCTGGGCTTCAGATGCAGCCCGTCGCGTCCGATCAGCTCGGCATGGCGGCGCAGGATCTTGACGCTGATGCTGTGGAAGGTGCCCAGCCAGGGCATCCCCTCGACCGTCTCACCCAGCAGCTTGGCGATGCGTTCCTTCGTCTCGCGCGCGGCCTTGTTGGTGAAGGTCACGGCCAGCAGCTGACCGGGCCGCGCCTTGCCCTGCATCAGCAAATGCGCGATCCGTGTCGTCAGGGCGCGGGTCTTGCCGGTCCCTGCCCCGGCCAGCATCAGCACGGGCCCGTCCAGCGCCTCGACCGCGGCGCGCTGCGCGGCGTTCAGCCCTTCCAGATAGGGCATCGGACGCGCGGCCATCGCGCGTTGCGACAGCGGCACGGGGGTCTTTCCTTCGGAATCGTCGATCACATCCATACTTTCAGCATAGGCGCAGAGCCGTCGCATGAAAAGCCCGCGTTCTTATTTCGTTCCGCCCCGCCCTCAGGCCTTCAGCGCGGCGAAGGTCGTCGGGTCCAGCGATTCCTGCGCAAATGTCGCCCCGCTGGTCAGCAGGCTGACCGCATCATGGGAATGCAGCGATTCCTGATGGCTGGCGATGACGCGGAAATCACCGATGCGCGGATCGGCCAGCAATTGCGCGGCAAAGGCACGCACCGCATCCTCGACGAAGATCGGGTTGGCGGCGTTCAGCTCGGCAAAGGCCTGTTCATCCTCGCGCTTGACCATGACCTGCGTTTCGGTCGGCACCGCGCGGCGGCAGAGGTCGATGACATCCTCGAACCAGATCTTCTCGGCCCCCTCCATCACCAGCGAAATCCGCGCGACCGACCGTTGCGAATGGGGCGTCGCCAGACGGCCGCGGGTTTCGCGCGCATGTTCCGACAGTTCCAGCGAACAGGGGCAGGTCGAGGAATAGACGTAATCGACATGCATCACCCGCAGGCGCTGGCCCTTGTGTTCGATCACCTCCAACGCGATGTCGTAATACTGCCAGCCCGATAGGCCCGAACGCAGCGAATCCACCCGCATGGGATAGCTGAACCGCATCTGGATGCGGGCATCCAAGGCATCCAGGTGGGATTTGTAATCCTCCAGCGCTGCTTCCAGAACCGACAGGCTGAACAGATGTTCGGAATGGCCATAGAAGGACCGCATGATGCGGCTCATGTTAATGCCCTTGCGGTCGGCCTCCAGGCTGACGGTGCCGGTGACGCTGGTCTCCAGAACGATCTCGCCGCCATTCACCCCGTCGTCGCGGGTCTGATAGCGGATCGGCAGGCGGAAGTTCGAAATGCCCACGTGCTGAATGGGTGCCCGGGCCCCGATGATCAGGCTGGCGGGACCGTTCTGCAGGTCGGGCAGATCGGCCTTGTAAGCCTCATCGACCTTGAAGTCGGCGTCATAGGTCCGCTTCAGGGCGGGATAGGCAGGCGTCAGGGGGCGGGCTTGGGTCATCATGGCCTCCGGGGGGCAGCGTCGGGGCCCATATAAGCGACCTTGGGGGAAATGTCAGTGCAAAGCGCATCCCGGCGGCATCATGGCCGGGATGCGCCCTGACCTCATGCCAATGCGTTCAGCAGATCGCGGGTCAGATCGCCCGCGTCTTCCAGCCCGATGGACAGGCGGATCAGGCCGGGCGTGATGCCCAGATGCGCCTTGTCGGCATCCGACAGGCGCTGGTGGGTCGTCGTCGCGGGATGGACGGCGATGGATTTCGCATCGCCGAGGTTGTTCGAGATCTTGATGATCTGCAGCCTGTCCAGCAGGGCAAAGGCCGCATCCTTGCCGCCCGCCAGTTCAAGCGCGATCATCGTCCCGCCCGATCCGATCTGGCGCATGGCCAGATCATGCTGGGGATGGTCTGCCAGACCCGGATAGATGACGCGTGACAGCGACGGATGGCCATGCAGGGCCGCTGCGATGGTGGCCGCCGCATCGGCCTGCGCCCGCACCCGCAGGTCCATGGTCTGCAGACCGTTCAGCATGATCCAGGCGTGGAAGGGACTGATCGCGCCGCCGGTATGCTTAAGATAGGGCTCGGCCACTTCGCGCACGAACTGGCGCGTGCCGCAGATGACGCCGGCCAGGGCGCGCCCCCCGCCGTCGATATGCTTGGTCGCGGAATAGACGATGACATCGGCACCCAGTTCGGCGGCGCGCGAAAAGACCGGCGTCGCAAAGACATTGTCCACGACGACGGTCGCGCCGACGGCATGGGCCATATCCGCAACCGCCTTCAGGTCGATGACCTCAAGCGTGGGGTTCGACACGCTTTCGAAGAAGACCGCATGGGTGTCGGGGCGGATGGCCGCGCGCCACTGGTCCAGATCGGTGCCGTCGACATAGGTCACATCGACCCCGAATTTCGCCAGTAGGTCCAGCACGTAAAGGCACGACCCGAAGAGTGCACGGGCCGCCACGACATGATCGCCCGGCTTGCACATCGCGAACAACGCACCGTTGACGGCGGCCATGCCGCTGGCGGTAGCGAAGGCGTCCTCGGTCCCTTCCAGGGATGCGATGCGATCCTCGAACATGCGGCTGGTGGGGTTGCCATAGCGGGCGTAGATGAATTCATCCGGGCCGCTGCCCTGGAAACGCCCCTCGGCCTGTGCGGCGCTGTCATAGACGAAGCCCTGCGTCAGGAAGATCGCCTCGGCCATCTCTCCGTACTGGCTGCGACGGGTGCCATGGTGAACAGCCCGGGTGCGCGGGCTGAGGTCCTTGTCGGACGTGCCGGTCATATAGTCTGCCTTTCGATGATGGCTGCGGGGCTTACAGGTAGTCGCCGCGCTGCAATCCGTATTTTGCCATTTTCTCGTTCAGGGTCCGGCGTGGCAGGCACAATTCGTCCATCACGCTGGCGATGCTGCCCTTGTGGCGGCGCATCGTGTTGTCGATCAGCATCTTTTCGAAGCTTTCGACATATTCCTTCAGCGGCTTGCCCTCGGTCGTGGTGGCCTGCTGGTTATCCTCGCCATCCGCCATCAGCAAGGAAGCGATCGACCCCGATCCGCGGCGGTTCTGCAACACGGCGCGTTCGGCCACGTTGATCAGCTGGCGGATGTTGCCGGGCCAGGGCGCCTGCAACAACTGGGCAGCCTCCTGCGCGCTGACCTGCGGGGGTTCGCAACCGTATTCCTCGCTGAACTGCTCGGTCATGCGGGTGAAGAGCGCCAGGATATCCTCGCCGCGCGCGCGCAGCGGCGGCAGGGTGATCTTCAACGCCGAAAGGCGATAGAAGAGGTCGGGCCGCAGCGAGTCTTCGGCCTTGCGGCCTTCGCCGCGGGCGTTGCTGATGGCAATGATGCGGGTTTCGGCGGGCGTGCCCTGTTCGCTGATAAAGGCCAGCAGGCGGGCCTGAAGGGGTTCGGACAGCGCCTCGATATCTTCCAGGCACAGGGTGCCGCCACGGGCTTCCTCGACCGCGGGCAGGCCTTCCTCAAGCGGGCCGAACAGGCGCGTGGCCAGGGCCTCGTCATTGAAGGCCGCGCAGCTGACCGGCACGAATTTCTTAGACGCGCGCGGACCGACCGCGTGCAGCGCATGGGCGACCAGCGTCTTGCCGGTGCCGGTTTCGCCGTCGATCAGCACATGGCCGTCGGCCTGGCCAAGATCCAGAATATCCTCGCGCAGGCGTTCCATCACCGGGCTGGCACCGATCAGCTTGGACATGACCTGCTGACCCTCGGACAGGTCGCGGCGCAGGGCGCGGTTGTCCAGCGTCATCCGGCGCATCTGCGTGGCCTTCTTGGCCAAGGCGGTCATGCGGTCGGGGTTGAAGGGCTTTTCCATGAAGTCCATCGCGCCAAGGCGCATCGCCTCGACCGCCATGGGCACGTCGCCATGGCCGGTGATCATGATCACGGGCAAGTTGCTGTCCAGCCCCATCAGGCGCTTCAGGAAGGCCATGCCGTCCATGCCGGGCATGCGGATGTCGGTCACGACGACGCCGGGCCAATCGGTCCCGATGACCTTCAGCGCGTCCTCGGCGCTGGCGAAGATCTCGGTCTCGAAGCCGGACAGGACCAGCCACTGGCTGATGGATTCCCGCATGTCGGGTTCGTCGTCCACGATCGCGATCTTCAGTTTCCGGGACATTCTGCAATCCTCTCGTTTGGCGTCATTCGGCCGCAAGGGCCTGACGGGGCTGGCCGGGTCGGTGCAAGGGCAGCTCGACCCGGAAGACGGCGCCGCCTTCGGTTTCGTTGTGGGCGGTCAGGCGACCTCCGAAATCCGCCACGATGGTGGAGGAGATGGCCAGCCCCAGTCCAGTACCCTCTCCGGGCTTCTTGGTCGTCCAAAAGGGTTCAAACAGCTTTTCCAGGTCCGAAACACCCGGACCGTTGTCGCGAATCGACACATAGGCGTGAGCGCCGGCCTCGACCGTGATCTCGATCGTGGCGTCGCGGCTGTCCTTGACCGCGTCGACGGCGTTGCGCAGCAGGTTGATCAGCACCTGTTCCAGCCGGATGCGATCGGCCAGCACCATGACCCTTTCGCGCGGCACGTTGCGGATGATGCGGATGGGCCGCGTGCGCAGCTGCGGTTCCATCATGGTCAGAGCGCTGCTGACGGCGGCGCGCAGGTCCACGGGTTCGACCGCCTCGCCGCCCTTTCGGGCATAGGATTTCAGCTGCCGGGTGATGGCCCCCATGCGGTCGATCAGGTCGTCGATGCGCTGGAAGCTGGACAGCGCCTCCTCGGGGCGGGACCGTTGCAGCAGCAGACGCGCGCCTGCCAGATAGGTCTTCATCGCCGCCAGCGGCTGGTTCAATTCATGGCTGACGCCCGCGGACATTTCGCCAAGGGCGGCCAGCTTGCTGGATTGCTGCATGGTCTGTTCGGCGACGCGCAATTCCTTCTGCACCCGTTCGCGTTCCGCGATCTCGCGCCGCAGGCGGGCATTCAGGGCACGCAGGTCGGCGGATTCGCGGCGATAGGCGGCCGATTGCAGCCGCGCGCGGCGCGACATCAGCCAGAAGGTCCCCGCCAGAAGGATGGCGAAGCCCATGATTTCCAACGCCAGGATCGCGTTGACCTTTTCGCGGACCGAGCTGTAGGCCGTGAAGCTGATCATCCGCCAGCCGCGGAAGGGCACGCGCGCCTCGGAGCGCATCACGGCGCGGCCCTGGACATAGGCATCGGCGGGGGTCGCGGTCCAATCGGCGGTGACCTGGAACGCCCGCTGGATGGCCGAGGGCGCGGACCTGACCGCCAGCGCCTGCGGCATGGTCAGCCCCCGCCAGCGCGGTTCCGTGGACAGGATGATGTTGCCTTCGCTGTCGGTGACGGCAACGGCATCGGAAATGCCCGCCCATGACCGTTCCAGCTGGGTCAGGTCGGCGCCCACGACGATGACCCCAAGGGTCTTGCCATCCGACACAACCGCGCGGGAATAGGCGAATTCATAGGCCCCCGAGGCCAGTTCGGACACGGTGAAGACCGTGTCGCGGGCGCGCAGGGCCTCGACGAAATAGGGGGCGGCGACGCTGTTCACGCCGATCTGGTAGCGGTCTGTCGATCCGACCACCCGCCCCGAGGCATCCAGCAGCCGGATCGAGGCGGCGCCGATCTCCTCCTGCGCGGTCATCAGGCGGGCGGATGTGGTCGAGAAGTCGTTGCCGACCAGCGCCGCGATCAGCGCCGGGTCGCGTGCCAGCAGCAGCGGCACCACGGAATTGCGCTGCAGTTCCGACATCAGGTTGCCGCTGTAGAGCGCGATGCGCAGTTCGGACCTGACGCGGGTGTTCTCGGAAAAGCGGTCGGTCAACCAGGCGTTGGTCGTCCAGATCGTGGCCAGCGCCGTCAGGAAAATCAGGACGACGGTGGAACGCAGCCACCACGGGTTCGACAGGCGCGACCGTCTGGCCCGCCTGCGTTCGACCCTGTCCTCGATGTCGTCTTCAACCTCCACACACCGGCCCGTCCGTTTTGCGCGATTGACGCAATCTAGGACCAAGCGGCGTGCGGCTCAAGTCAGGCATGGGCAAGCGCGTCGACCAGCCCGCGGAACAGGGCCGTGCCATCCGTGCCGCCGGTGACCGGATCGACCGCCCGTTCGGGGTGGGGCATCATGCCCAGCACGCGGCGGTTTTCCGACAGCACGCCCGCGATGTCCTGAACCGAGCCGTTGACGGCGGGCGCATAGGTGAAGGCGATGCGGTCCTGATCCTGCAGCTGCGCCAGCCCGTCAGCGGTGATCTGATAGTTGCCGTCATGGTGGGCGACGGGAATGCTGACCTGCTGGCCCTTGTCATAGCCCGCGGTGAAGGCGCTGTCGGCGGTGGCCACCTTCAGGGTCGTGGGCTTGCACAGGAAGGTCAGGCCGGTGTTGCGCATCAGCGCGCCGGGCAGCAGGCCCAGCTCGGTCAGCACCTGAAAGCCGTTGCAGATGCCCAGCACATAACCGCCACGCGCCGCATGCGCGCGCAGCGCCGCCGCGATGGGCGATTGGGCCGCAATGGCTCCGCAGCGCAGGTAGTCGCCGAAGGAAAAACCGCCGGGGACGCCCACCAGGTCGATGCCTTCGGGCAGGCTGTCGTCCTTGTGCCAGACGCGGGTGACGTCTGCCCCCGCCTGTTCCAGCGCGACGGCAAGGTCGCGGTCGCAGTTCGATCCGGGGAAAGTGACGACGGCGGCTTTCATCGCGGGGACTCCTGTCAGCGGGGATGGGCGGGACATAGCGCAGCTTGCCGCACGAAGAAAGAGGGCGCGGCCCCTTGAATGCAAAAGGGGCCGGGCGATCCGCCCGGCCCCTTCGTGGTTCCGGCTTACGCCAGAGCCTTGTTCAGGTATTCGTCCACCTTTTCCAGGTAGCCCATGGTGGTCAGCCACTTCTGGTCGGGACCGACCAGCAGCGCCAGGTCCTTGGTCATGTGACCGTCTTCCACGGCCTGGACGGTCACCCGCTCCAGCGTCTGCGCGAAGTTCAGCAGCTCGGCGTTGTCGTCCAGCTTGGCGCGGTGCTTCAGGCCGCCCGTCCATGCAAAGATTGACGCGATCGAGTTGGTCGAGGTCGCATTGCCCTTCTGGTGTTCGCGATAGTGACGCGTCACCGTGCCATGGGCCGCTTCGGATTCCACGACCTGCCCATCGGGCGTCATCAGGACCGAGGTCATCAGGCCAAGCGAACCGAAGCCCTGCGCGACGGTGTCGGACTGAACGTCGCCGTCATAGTTCTTGCAAGCCCAGACATAGCCGCCTGACCATTTCATCGCCGATGCGACCATGTCGTCGATCAGGCGGTGTTCGTAATGGATGCCGGCCTTCTTGAACTGGTCCTCGAACTCGGCCTCGTAGACTTCCTGGAACAGGTCCTTGAAGCGGCCGTCATAGGCCTTGAGGATGGTGTTCTTGGTCGACAGATAGACCGGATAGCCGCGCGACAGACCATAGTTCATCGAAGCGCGCGCAAAGTCGCGGATCGAATCGTCCAGGTTGTACATGGCCATGGTCACGCCCGAGGACGGGGCCTGGAAGACCTCCTGCTCGATCGTCTCGCCGTCTTCGCCGACGAACTTGATCGTCAGCTTGCCCTTGCCGGGGAAGCGGAAATCGGTGGCGCGATACTGGTCGCCAAAGGCGTGACGACCGACGATGATCGGCTGCGTCCAGCCCGGCACCAGGCGGGGCACGTTCTGGCAGATGATCGGCTCGCGGAAGATGACGCCGCCAAGGATGTTGCGGATGGTGCCGTTGGGCGAACGCCACATCTTCTTCAGGCCGAATTCCTCGACCCGGCCTTCGTCGGGGGTGATCGTCGCGCATTTGACGCCGACGCCGTATTTCTTGATGGCCTCGGCCGCATCGATGGTGATCTGGTCGTCGGTGCGGTCACGCTCCTCGATGCCCAGGTCATAGTATTTCAGGTCGATGTCCAGATAGGGCAGGATCAGCTTCTGCTTGATGAAGTCCCAGATGATCCGCGTCATCTCATCGCCGTCAAGCTCGACGACGGGATTTGCGACCTTGATCTTCGACATGGGGTCCCCCTTGGCGTTTGAATTGGATGCCCTGCCTATAGCCTGAATGGGCCCGCATGGGAAGACGGTATGCAATTGTATGCGAAGCGGGATGGCAATGCAGACAATTAGACACGAATTAGTGTAGACATATACATACAGACAAATAGAACAAATACCGCGGGGCTGCTAGGAAGCAGCTTTCACCAGCCCCGAAGGTTTCACGATGACCTCTGCCAGCAGCGCGACATGGATGTACTTTGGCAACAAGCCTCAGTTCAACGCGAATCCGTTCACCCCCATGACCGAAGCTCAGGCCGACAGCCTGAACGGATACAAGGCGGTTGGCCCCAATCAGATCAGCGCTGTGACCGTCTCGGCGGCGAACAAATATGTTGTCGTCGACAACAAGTGGACGAAGGCTTGGGCGACCAGCTACAACGGTCATAACGACGGCTACAGCACCATGAACTACACCTCGCCCACCTCGGGCGCAGCGGTGAAAAGCGTGATCACGGGGTTCGCCAAGGTGGACTATCGCCTGACGATGCCCGATGGCACGACGCAGGATCAATCCGGCGTGATGATGCAGATGTATAACGGCGACATGTTCTTCCGCCCCTCGCTGCAGACGGTCGACGCCTGGAAGGACATCGACCAACTGAACTCGGTCCAGATCCTGGACGCCGATCCGCTGCCCCGCAACACTTATGTGGCGCAAGTGTCATTCAAGCCCAGCATCTTCGATCTGGTCATCGTCTGCTTTGCCGCCGATACCATGATCCGCACCGCTAAGGGCGACGTGGCCGTTCAGGACCTGCGCGAAGGCGACATGATCTGGACCCGTGACAACGGCTTCCAGCCGCTGCGTTGGGTCGGTGTCAGCCATCTGGATGCCATCGATCTGGCCGCCAAGCCCAAGCTGCTGCCGATCCGCATCAAGGCAGGCGCGCTTGGCGCCGACATGCCGGCCGTCGATCTGGTCGTGTCGCCGCAGCACCGGGTGCTGGTGCGTTCGGCCATCGCGCAGCGCATGTTCGGGGCCGCCGAGGTTCTGGTGGCCGCGAAACATCTGACCGAACTGCCGGGCATCGACGTCGATACGACGGTCACCACCATCAGCTATCACCACCTGATGTTCGACGCCCATGAGGTCGTGATGTCCAACGGTGCCGAAACCGAATCGCTCTATCCCGGCCCGCAGGCCCTGCGCGCGCTCGGCGCCGCCGCCCTGGCCGAGATCGAGGCGATCTTCCCCGGCATCATGCAGGCATCGCCTGCCAGCGCGCGCCCCTTCGCCCAAGGCGCCAAGGTCCGCCAGATGGCCTCGCGCCACATGGCCAACAGCCAGCCGCTGGCATCCTGAACCGGCGCGTCACCCGACCATCGTGTCGGGTGACCGCCGATCAGGCTGCGGCAAAATGGCGGGCCAGGCGGTCGTGAAGCCAGGCCCACAGTTCAGGTGACGCGCGTTCGACAGATCGTCCGACGCGCGTTTCCATTTGCGCCAACGAGACATCGTATTCGATCCAGCCCAGCCCACCTGCGTGCAGATGCTGGATGGCGGGCTGGGCGCGATCCAAGCCCTTGGCAAAGATCGCGTCGGGGGTCTGCTGTTCCTCGAACTCATGCCAGAGGGCCAGGAACTCGGCCCCCTGCCCCACGGGCAGCAGGCCGAAGATGCGGCGGGCGGCGGCGGCTTCATCGGCCTGGATCTGCGCCGACCCATGCGCCTGCCCCCCTGCGGAATGCAGCGGCACGTCGCCCACGTCGATCTCAACCAGGTCATGGATCAGCAGCATGCGGATGACGCGGCCGATATTCACGTCCGGCCCCGCCAGATCGCCCAGCACCAGCGCATAGAGCGCCAGATGCCAGCTGTGCTCGGCGCTGTTTTCCCGGCGCGACCGATCGATCAGCGTCGTGGCGCGCAGGACCGATTTCAGCTGGTCCGCCTCGGCCAGAAAGGCCAGGCGGCGGGTCAGATCGTCATCCGGCAGGGGCTGACCGTCCAGCAGCAGGCGCGCCGCCTGCATGACCTCGGGCCATTCGTGGTTCAGACGCGCGGCACGCCCCCGATCGAGGTTGTCGCGCACCACGTCCACATGGTCGGGCACGGGCTGCGGCGCCTGCATCACCTGGAACAGAGGATGCACATGGTCCATCCGCTTGGCCATCACCGCATCATCGGATCCGTAAGCTTCGAATTCGGACCACAGAGACAACAGCCGGTCGGCATCGGGCGACAACCCGAAGATGCGGCGGGCGGCGGCCAGTTCGGCACGGTTCAGGGCCGCGACGTCGTGATCCAGATGGATCGGCTGGTCGCCGACGTCGATCTCGACCAGGTCATGCAGCAGCAGCATGGCGATGGCGCGATCGCTGGCGCCGAAGACCATCGCGTAAAGCGCGACGTGCCAGCTGTGTTCGGCACTGTTCTCGGACCGCGACAGGTCCATCAGGACATTGGCACGGGTGACCGATTTCAACCGGTCGGCCGCGCACAGGAAGGCGACATGCTGGCCGATCCGGTGGGTCATGTCGTTTCCTCAGCGGGTGGTTTCGGTCAGCCGCTTGCGAACGTAGGTCTGCACCATGTCGATCATCGGCTTCATGTGGGCATCGTCGTCGCGGAAGAAGTGATCCGCGCCCTCGATCTCTTCGTGCGTGATGGTGATGCCCTTCTGCTCGCGCAGCTTGCCGACCAGGGTATGCGTGTCCTTGGGCGGTGCGACGCGGTCGGCGGTGCCGTTCACGATCAGCCCCGACGAGGGGCACGGTGCCAAGAAGCTGAAGTCATACATGTTCGCGGGCGGCGAGACGCTGATGAAGCCCGTGATCTCGGGGCGGCGCATCAGCAGCTGCATTCCGATCCAAGCACCGAAGCTGAAGCCCGCGACCCAGCAATGCTTGCTGTTGGGGTTCATCGACTGCAGGTGGTCCAGCGCCGAGGCGGCATCGGACAATTCGCCCACGCCCTGATCGAATTCACCTTGGCTGCGGCCCACGCCGCGGAAGTTGAACCGCATCACGGTGAACCCCATGCGGTGGAACGCGTAATGCAGGTTATAGACCACCCGGTTGTTCATCGTGCCGCCGAACTGGGGGTGCGGATGCAGGACGATGGCGATGGGCGCGTCGGGCTTGCCGGGCTGGGGGTGGTAGCGCGCTTCGAGACGGCCTTCGGGGCCGGGGAAAATCAGCTCGGGCATGGTCTTCCTTCACAGGGCTTTCGGGTTTCTTGACGCTTGCGCGCGCGGCTTCTAGACGGGATATCTGGGAAGCCCGCGCGGACTTGGCAAGAAACATGCTGGGCTGGGCATAGCGCGCGATGACGGCGCCCGTCAATGCAAGGCACATGTTTCGGTGCCGGTTACCAAGGGGCTGTGCCATGAAACTGTCGACCAAGGGGCGTTACGCCATCATCGCGCTGGTGGATCTTGCCATCGCCAAGAACGACGAGCTGACCTCGCTGGCCGAAATATCGAACCGGCAGGATATCTCTCTGCCTTATCTGGAACAGTTGTTCGTGCGGTTGCGCCGTGCTGGTCTGGTGACCTCGGTGCGCGGTCCGGGCGGCGGATACCGCCTTGCGCGCGCCCCCGAAACCATCCGCGTCGCCGAGATCCTGGAGGCCGTCGATGAAACCGTCAGCGCAATGCATATCGGCGCGGGCGCATCGGGCGGCATCTCGGGGTCGCGGGCGCAGACGCTGTCGAACCGCTTGTGGGAAAGCCTCTCGGCGCATGTCTATGTCTTCCTGCACAACCACAGCCTTGCGGATGTCGCCAAGAACCAGCTGCTGCCCTGCCCCGCGCTGCCCAAGATCCTAAACGTCGTGGACGAATGATCGGTCCCATCACGGGGCGATGAAGTTTTTTTGATCCGTCCTGCATCCGGCAGGCCCGACGCCGAGTCATCCGTTCCAGAGGTCGCATTCGGACCCCTGCGCACAACGGTTGAGGAGAGCGTCATGCCAGCCATCACAGGACATTCCATGAAGATCGCATCACTTTACAGCAGCGTCGCCTTTGTCGCGCTGATGGGCGGAGCGGGCCTGGCCCGGGCGGATGCCACCGCCGATTGCAACACCGGCGCAGGCAGCAATTCCGTCGAATGCGGCGTGAACTCGACCGCGGATGGCGATTTCTCGGTCGCCATCGGCGACGGCGCGATGACCGATGCCACTTCGGTCGACGGCGTGGCCATCGGCGGCGTCGCCATGGCGACCGGCCCTTCGACCACGGCTGTCGGTGGCGAAACCGTCGCGACCGGACCCGGCGCATCGGCCATCGGCTGGCAGTCCATGGCAACCGCTGAACGCGCTCAGGCCTTCGGCCATCTTGCCACCGCGCAGGGCGTCCGTTCGCTGGCCATCGGTGAAAACGCCGATGCGCAAAGCGACCTCTCGACCGCCATCGGCAATGAAACCGTTGCCAACGGCACCGACGCGCTAGCCATCGGCGACACCGCTGCGGCAAACGGCCCCTCAACCACGGCAGTCGGCGGCGAATCCGTTGCGACCGGCCCCGGCGCATCGGCCATCGGCTGGCAGTCCATGGCAACCGCTGAACGCGCTCAGGCCTTCGGTCACCTTGCCACCGCACAAGGCGTCCGTTCTCTGGCAATCGGCGAAAACGCCGATGCACAAAGCGACCTCTCGACCGCCATCGGCAATGAAACCGTTGCAAACGGCACCGATGCGCTGGCCATCGGCGACACCGCTGCGGCCAACGGTCCCTCGACGACCGCAGTCGGCGGTGAAAGCGTCGCGACCGGCCCCGGCGCCTCGGCCATCGGCTGGCAGTCCATGGCGACCGCTGAACGCGCCCAAGCCTTCGGTCACCTTGCCACCGCGCAGGGCGTCCGCTCGCTGGCCATCGGTGAGAACGCCGATGCGCAAAGCGACCTCTCGACCGCCATCGGCAATGAGAGCATCGCCAACGGCATCGACGCGCTGGCCATCGGTGATACCGCTGCGGCCAACGGCAATTCGACCACCGCTGTCGGCGGCGAATCCGTCGCGACCGGCCCTGGCGCATCGGCCATCGGCTGGCAGTCCATGGCGACCGCCGAACGCGCCCAGGCTTTCGGTCACCTTGCGACCGCGCAAGGCGTCCGTTCGCTGGCCATCGGCGAAAACGCCGATGCGCAGAGCGATATGTCCACCGCTATCGGCAACGAATCCATTGCCAACGGCATCGACGCGCTGGCCATTGGTGATACCGCTGCGGCCAACGGCAATTCGACCACCGCTGTCGGCGGCGAATCCGTCGCGACCGGTCCCGGCGCGACGGCCATCGGCTGGCAGTCGGTCGCAGGTGCCGAACGCGCGCAGGCCTTCGGTCACCTGGCGCAGGCCACCGGCGTTCGTTCGACCGCAGTGGGCGAGGCTGCGATGGCCCTGGGTGCAGGCTCGATCGCCATGGGTGATCAGGCATCTGCCGCCGCCGACAATTCGGTCGCTATCGGTGCTGGCGCATCGGCTACCCGCGCGAATGAATTCGTGCTGGGCAATGCGCAGAACACCTATCGCGCGGCAGGCATCGCTTCCACGGCCAGCACGGCGGCGCAATCGGGTCCGGTGGGCATCGTGACCTCGGACGCACAGGGCAATCTGGCGGTGGATCGTTCCATCGGCACGCAGATGTCGCAGCTTGACAGCCGGGTGCGTTCGCTTGGATCCTCGATCGAGGACAACAAGGAAGGTATCGCGATGGCCATGGCGCTCAGCACGCCCTATGTCCCCGAGGACAAGACCTTCGCGGTCTCGACCAGCCTTGGTGCCTTCGACGGGGCAACGGCGATGGCAGCCTCGATGGGGTATCGCTTTGACGCCAACACCCAGTTCGACGCAGGCGTCACCTATGGCTTCGACCGCAACCAGGTCGGCGGTCGTATCGGCGTGACCTACGCGTGGTAAGCAGCCGCATATCGAAACCGGGGGCGCTGCTGCGTGCAGCGTCCCTGAGCCTGGCGCTGGCACTTTCGGGTGCCGGCGCTTCTGCACAGGACGCCCCCGCCCAGACCAACCTGGTCGAGCCAAGCTATGCCACCGCCCTGATCCGCGATGTGCTGGCGGCGGTGAACCACGGCAACTGGACGGGCAATTACACCGTGCTGCGGGACTATGCCGCGCCGGAATTTGCACAGGCCAATGATCCCACGCGCTTGGCGGGGCTCTTCACCGATGTCCGGGCCGAGCGTCTGGACCTGCTGCCGGTGATGACCACCGATCCGGTAATGGTCGATACCCAGCTGAGCCAGAGCGCCCGCGAATTGCGCCTGACCGGCTATTTCCCGCTGGAACCGCGCCACGTCAGCTTCGACCTGGTCTTCGGGCTGGAGGGGCGTCGCTGGCTGCTGCTGGGCATCTCGGTCGGGGCTTTCGACGCCATCGAAAAGCCCTAGGGCAGGAAATCGAAGATACGCTCCTTGGGGCGGCAGACCACGGCCCCTTCACTACCTAAGATCACCGGACGCTCGATCAGGATCGGGTGTTCCGCCATGGCCGCGATCAGCGTGGCATCGTCCAGCGACGGGTCCGACAGCCCCAACTCGTCATGGGGCGTGCCCTTGCGGCGCAGCAGTCCCCGGGGGCCGATGCCTAGCAAAGCCAGCGCCTGTTCCAGTTCCGCGACCGAGGGCGCGTCCTTGATGTAATCGCGCACGGTCACTTCGACCCCCGCCTCGCGCAGCGCGTTCAGCACGAAGCGTGACGTCGAGCAGGTCGGCTTGTGCCAGATGGTATAGGTCATCGTCATGCCCCCTTCTGCGGCAGGTCGGGGATGGGCAGCGCGCTGGAGGCCTTGATCTCCTCCATCGACAAAAGCGCCGTGACGTTGTGGATCTTCACCTCGGAAATCAGCGACTGATAGAACCGATCGTAGGCGCGCGCGTTACGCACCTGCACCTTGAGGATATAGTCGATGTCACCAGCCAATCTGTGCGCCTCGACCACCTCGGGGCGGTCGCGCAAGGCCTTCAGGAAACGGCCCGCCCATTCCTTGTCGTGTTCGCTGGTGCGGACCAGGACGAAGAAGCAGGCCTCGAGGCCCAGTGCCTCGGGGTCGAGGATGGCGACCTGCTTGCGGATCACGCCCGCCTCGCGCAGCTTGCGGATGCGGTTCCAGACGGGGGTCTTGGATGCGCCCACACGCTCGGCGATCTGGTCCAGCGACAGGCTGGCATCCTGCTGCAGCTGGAACAGGATTTTGCGGTCCACCTCGTCCAGACGGACGGAAATTTGCGTTGCGCCGCTTTCTGTGGAAACAGGTTCCGACATTCTTTTCGCTCCGGTCAGGTCATCCTTATTTCGCGTGCCCCCTCGCAAGAATCCAGAACAAAATTCTATATAGAGACCAGTATCAGAAAGGTCCGAGTCATGAGCAAAGCCTTCACCCCGACGGCAAACAAGCCCGGTGTCATCACCGCCAACGATCTGCGCGAAGGCTTCAACGTCTGGATGTGCGAAGACGGCTGGACGCCCGATCCGCGCAAGGCGACGCTCTATGAGGACGAGGCCATCGCCGAACTGGCGCTGCTGCAGGCCATCGGCCAGGCGGACCGCGTCGTCGGCCCCTATATCGTCGAGGCCAAGCGCGGCCCGAACGGACCCGAGCCCGTCCATTTCCGCGAAGCGTTCCGCCAGCGCGGGCCTTCCAACTATTTCCACGGCATACAGGCCGAACAGCAAGCCGAGGCCAGCAATGTTTGATGTCCGCCCCGTCGAGATCGACTATGTCCAGCACCGCGCCCAGCAGTTCCGCGAACAGGTCGCCCGTCGCCTTGACGGCAGCCTGACCGAGGAAGAGTTCCGCCCCCTGCGCCTGATGAACGGCGTCTATCTGCAGCTGCATGCCTATATGCTGCGGGTGGCCGTGCCCTACGGCACGATCAACCCCGACCAGATGCGCACGCTGGCGCTGCTGGCCGAAAAATACGACAAGGGTTACGGGCATTGGACCACCCGCCAGAACATCCAGTACAACTGGCCCAAGCTGGTGGACATCCCGGACATGCTGGACGAATTGGCCAAGGTCGGGATGCATGCCATCCAGACCAGCGGCAACACGATCCGCAATGTCACCACCGATGCCTTCGCAGGCGCGGCCTTCGACGAAACCGCCGATCCGCGCCCCTATGCGGAACTGCTGCGCAGCTGGTCGACCGACCACGCCGAATTCCAGTTCCTGCCGCGCAAGTTCAAGATCGCCATCTCCAGCGGTGCCAAGGACCGTGCGGTCATTGCCGCCCATGACATCGGCCTGCGCCTGAAGGAACAGGACGGCAAGACCGGCTTCGAGGTCTGGATCGGTGGCGGTCTTGGCCGGACGCCGGTGCTGGGCCAGGTGGTCCGCGACTTCCTGCCCGAGGAGGACCTGCTTCCTTACGTCGAGGCGATCATTGCCACCTACAACCTGGCCGGTCGCCGCGACAACAAGTACAAGGCCCGCATCAAGATCACCGTGATGGAGCGCGGCATGGACGTCATGCGCGCCGAGATCGAGGAAGAATTCCTGGCCCGCCGTCGTGATTTCCACGGCGCCGACCGCGAGGCGCTGGCCATCTTCAAGGACCGCTTCCGCGCGCCCGCCTTCCGCAACGCCGCCACCGACGGCTTCGAGGCCGAGCGTCAGGCCAACCCCGGTTTCCGCAGCTGGACCGATACCAACCTGCACCAGCACCGGATCGATGGCTATGCCAGCGTCGTCGTGACCTTCAAGTCGCCCGGCCAGACGCCCGGCGATGCCAGCGCGGAACAGATGCGCCTGATCGCCGATCTGGCCGAGCGTTTCGGCCATTCCGACATTCGCATCATGCACGACCAGAACGTGGCCCTGCCGCATGTCCACAAATCGGACCTGCCCGCGCTTTATCCCGAGCTGAAGGCCGCCGGTCTGGCCACTGCCAATGCCGGTCTGACCAGCGACATCATCGCCTGCCCGGGCATGGATTACTGCGCGCTGGCCACCGCCCGCTCGATCCCCATCGCCGAGGAGATCGCCGACCACTTCCGCGCCTTGGGGCTGGAGGAGGAGATCGGCAATCTGAACATCCGCATCTCGGGCTGCATCAATGCCTGCGGTCACCACCACCTGGGCCATATCGGCATCCTGGGGCTGGATCGCGCGGGCGTCGAAAACTATCAGATCACGCTTGGCGGCGATGCCTATGACATCCCGGCCATCGGCCAGCGCGCCGGTGCGGGCTTCCCCGCCGAAGAGGTCGTGCCCGCCATAGACCGCCTGCTGCGCGCCTATCTGGAGGTGCGTCAGGATGAGAACGAACGCTTCATCGACGCCTATCGCCGTCTTGGACAGGCGCCCTTCAAGGCCGCCCTTTATCCGGAAACGGCCGATGCTTGATGGCAACCTGGACACGCGTGCGGGGCGGTTGAACGACCGCTACCGCCACCACGCCGCGACCGAGGTATTGCGCCGTGCCGTCACCGATCCCGATCTGGGTCGTGTGGCGCTGGTGTCCTCATTCGGTGCGGAATCCGTGGTGCTGCTGCATATGGTCAGCGTCGTGGCCCCCGGCCTGCCGGTGCTGTTCATCGACACCCAGATGCTGTTCCCCGAAACGCTGGCTTACCAGCGCGAGGTCGCCTCGAGGCTGGGGCTGACCAACGTGCAGGTCATCAGCGCCACCGAGGATGAGATCGCGCTGAACGACCCCGACGGGACGCTGCACAAGGTCAATCCCGACGCCTGCTGCAACTTCCGCAAGACGGTGCCGCTGGAAAACGCGCTGTCGGGCTATGACGCCTGGATCACGGGCCGCAAGCGCTTCCAAGGCGGACAGCGGACCGAGCTGGAATTCTTCGAGCCCGAACCCCCGCATCGCCTGCGCGTGAACCCGCTGGCCCACTGGCGGTCGGAAGACGTTCAGGACTATATGATCGAAAACAACCTGCCGCGTCACCCGCTGGTCGCCAAGGGCTACCCCTCGATCGGCTGCGCCCCTTGCACGTCCCCCGTCAAACCGGGCGAGGATCCGCGCTCGGGTCGCTGGCGCGGTCAGGAAAAGACCGAATGCGGCATTCACTTCATCGGCGGACGGATGGTCCGCAGAAAGGCAACGGCATGAGCGACGAGACCCTGTCCCAGGACGTCCTGGCCCGCGACGACGGCTTCCATCCGATTGATCAGGATGCGCCCGTCGTCCTGGCCCCCGACACCGACCCCGCTACCCTGCCCGACCGCATGCACCACCCGCTGATCGCCATCGACTTCCCGGCCTTCAACGACGGTCGCGGCTTCACGCTGGCCCGCCGCCTGCGAGAGCTGGGCTACAAGGGCAGGCTGCGCGCGTCCGGGCGCCTGATCGCCGATCAATACGCCATGGCCCGCCGCGTCGGCTTCGACGAGGTGCAGGTGGCCGCCGATATCGCGGCGCGCCAACCGCAGGAACAATGGCTGGCCCGCGCCGACTGGAAGGCATGGGACCACCGCGAAAATCTGGCCGGCTGAGCCCGGCGCACGGAACGAACAGGAAATATCATGACGCTGGATCTGCCCGCGGCTGACGCTGCCCCCAAGAAGACGCTTCCCGACGCACAGACGGTGACCTCGGTCACGCATTGGACCGACTCACTGTTCTCGTTCCGGGTGACGCGGCCTGCCTCGCTGCGCTTCCGGTCGGGTGAATTCGTGATGATCGGCCTGCCGGGCGACAACGGCAAGCCGATCCTGCGCGCCTATTCCATCGCCTCTCCCAATTGGGACGACGAGCTGGAGTTCTACTCGATCAAGGTGCCGGACGGACCGCTGACCTCGCGCCTGCAGCACATCAAGCCGGGCGACGAAATCATTCTGCGCCCCAAGCCCGTCGGCACGCTGGTGCTGGACGCGCTGCTGCCGGGCAAGCGCATGTGGTTCCTGGCCACCGGCACGGGCTTTGCCCCCTTCGCCAGCCTGATGCGCGACCCCGAGACCTATGAGCGTTATGACCAGATCATCATGATGCACACCTGCCGCACCGCCGAGGAACTGACCTATGGCGCGGAACTGGTCCAGAACCTGCGCAACGACCCCCTGCTGGGCGAACTCTACGGCGAGGATTTCGCCAAGCGCCTGAAATACTACCCCACCACCACGCGCGAGGACTCGCCTTTCATGGGCCGCATCACCGACAACCTGTCCTCGGGCAAGGTGCTGCAGGATCTGGGCCTGCCGCCCATCAGCCCCGAAACAGACCGCGCGATGATCTGCGGCAGCCTCGCCTTCAACGTGGACGTCAAGAAGGTCCTCGAAGACTTCGGCATGCGCGAGGGCGCCAATTCCGACCCCAAGGAATTCGTGGTCGAGAAAGCCTTCGTCGGCGAAGGCGTCTAATCACAGCGACGCCAATGCAAAAAGGGCGCAGGATCACCTCCTGCGCCCTTCTCCGTTGCTGAAATACCCTCTGGGGGTCCGGGGGGCGACGCGCCCCCGGGTTCGCCGCTCAGAAGAACGCCTGCAGCCCCGTGATCGCGCGGCCCAAAATCAGCGCGTGGACGTCGTGCGTGCCTTCATAGGTGTTGACCGTCTCCAGGTTCACCATGTGGCGCATGATCTGGTATTCCTCGGAAATCCCGTTGCCGCCATGCATGTCGCGCGACATCCGGGCGATCTCCAGCGCCTTGCCGCAGTTGTTGCGCTTGACGATCGAGATCATCTCGGGCGCGGCCTGCGCCTCGTCCAGAAGACGCCCGACACGCAGACTGGCCTGCAGGCCAAGGCTGATCTCGGTCATCATGTTGGCCAGCTTCAACTGGTGCAGCTGCGTCTGTGCCAGGGGCTTGTTGAACTGCGTGCGGTCCAAACCGTATTGGCGCGCGGCATGCATGCAGTATTCCGCAGCCCCCAGCACACCCCAGCTGATGCCGTAACGGGCGCGGTTCAGACAGCCGAAGGGGCCTTTCAGACCCTCGACATTGGGCAGCAGCGCATCTTCACCGACCTCGACGCCGTCCATGACGATCTCGCCGGTGATCGAGGCGCGCAGCGACAGCTTGCCGCCGATCTTGGGGGCCGACAGCCCCTTCATGCCCTTCTCCAGCACGAAACCGCGGATCTTGCCGCCATGGGCTTCGGATTTCGCCCAGACCACGAAGACGTCGGCGATGGGCGAATTGCTGATCCACATTTTGGACCCGCTGATGACATAGCCGCCGTCGGTCTTTTTCGCGACGGTCTTCATGCCGGCGGGGTCGGAACCGGCGTCGGGCTCGGTCAGGCCGAAACAGCCGATCCATTCGCCCGAGGCCAGCTTGGGCAGATACTTCTGGCGCTGCTCCTCGCTGCCATAGGCATAGATCGGATACATCACCAGCGACGACTGCACCGACATCATGCTGCGATAGCCGCTGTCCACGCGCTCGACCTCGCGGGCGACCAGGCCATAGGACACGTATCCCGCGCCGATCCCGCCGTATTCCTCGGGGATGGTGACGCCCAAGAGGCCCATCTCGCCCATCTCGCGGAAGATCTCGGGGTCGGTGTGTTCCTCGCGATAGGCGTCGGTGACGCGCGGCTGCAGCTTGTCCTGCGCATAGGCGCGGGCCGCATCGCGCATCATGCGCTCTTCCTCGGTCAACTGGTCGGACAGGCGGAACGGGTCCTCCCAATCGAAACGGCCCAGATCGGGGGCGTCTTTGGCTTTCAGGTTCACCAGCATTATCCTCTCCTCTTCTCTCTTGAGGAATGATTAGGGGGCTTGGCGCGCAGGTGCAATGCTGCGCCTGCATCACGTGCAACTCACGCGATCTTTGGGAACTGTTCCACAGACGGCCTGTTAAACCGTCAAGCAGACGGATGCGATCAATCGCGAAGGAGCCTTCATGCGCCGGATCATTCACAATACCACAGCCATTGTCACCTGCCTTGCCCTGCTTGCGCCGCAAATTGCCGCAGCCCAGGACGGTCCCGGGGACGAGCCGCGGGAAGGTCTGTCGGCCATCATCCAGCAGGCCAAGAAAGCAGCCCAAGACGACAAGCAGATGGCCGAGGAGGAGGACGCCCGTCCGGCCGTCAAGGGCCAGAACAAGGACAAGAACGACCGAAAGAAGGCGGATAAGTCCGAAAAGAAGCCCAAGGCCAAGCCGCAGAAGGCCGACAAGGATGATGCCAAGCCGAAGGCAAAGCCAGATCAGCAGGACAAGAAGGATAATGCCGGCATCATGGGCGAACCCGGCAAGGCCGCTCGTGAACAGAAGGCTGCCGACGACAAGAAGCCCGCGCCCAAGCCGAAGGCCGACAGCAACGTCTTGACCATCGGCAAGGGTCAGGTGCAGGCCGATCGCGCCGCTCAGATGCCTGGACTGGCCAAGGTCCTGAACCAGGAAGTTCAGGACGGGTTGACCCGGGATCAACTGACCTGCCTGCAGGGCGGCAGCTATCCCTGCGCGGATGGCGATCGTGCCATCACCCCGCGCGGCGTGGTCATCGAACCGAACGGCGGTGGCCCCTTCCGCCTTGCCGATACCGCGAACCAGATGTTCCGGATCGGCAAATCCGGCGACATGGTCCAGCGCGCCGCCGAGGAGGACACCCGCGAAACCCAAGCCGCGCGCGAAGCAGCCAAGCAGAGCCAGCCGGTCTCGGCCGCCGCGCTGAATGCCTCGGAAGGGTCCGGCAAGATGACCGAACAGAAGGTCACCAAGGACAGCACGCGGTCCTCGTCGGAGGATTTTGCCACCAGCCTTCGCGATGCGCTGGCGGGTGACGATGCCGCCCGCAACCGGTCGCGGGACGATGCCAAGGATGACGACAGCAGCAGCGATCTGACCAAGGCCCTGCTGCTGGGTGCCGGTGCACTGGCGGTCGGATCGTTCCTGAACAACAACCGCCAGGTCGCGCTCAGCGCCCCCGACCGCGTCGTCGTCACGCGGGACGATGGCAGTCAGGAGGTCATCAAGGATGAGGTCGCCCTGCTGCGTCAGCCGGGATCGAACGTGACGACCGAGAACTTCGATGACGGATCGTCCCGTACCGTCGTCACCCGCGAAGACGGCAGCCGGGTCGTGACGATCCGCGACGCCGACCTGCGCGTCTTGCGTCGGACGCTGGTCTCGGCGGATGGCACGACCACGCAGCTGATCGACGACACGACCGACGTGCAGCCCGTGGACGTCAGCCAACTGCCCGCCCCCGCCGAGGTGCAGAACAGCGACGCCCCCATGAACGAGGATGAGCTGCGCGCCGCCCTGCGTCGCGAATCCGACATCGGTCGGCGCTTCACCCTGTCCCAGATCCGCAACATCCCCGAGGTGCGCTCGCTGGTGGCCCCCGTCAACATCGACGCGATCACCTTCGACAGCGGATCAGCCGCGATCCGGCCCGATCAGGCCAAGCAGTTGCAGGCGCTTGGACGGGTGATCCAGGACTCGGTGGCCGAGAACCCCTCCGAGATCTTCATGATCGAAGGGCATACCGACACGGTCGGCGCCGATGCCTTCAACCTGGCGCTGTCGGACCGTCGCGCAGAATCCGTGGCCTTGGCGCTGACGGAATATTTCGACGTCCCGCCCGAGAATCTTGTGACCCAAGGCTATGGCGAACAATTTCTACGCATCCGGGCCGAGGGGGACATCCGGGGCAACCGCCGCGCCTCGGTCCGTCGGATCACGGAACTGCTGCGTACAGCCGGCGCGCAGTAAGCCCTTTGGAAAGCCCCGGTCCAGGCCGGGGCTTTTTTATGACGGGCGTTCAGGTGATCTGCTCCAGCACAGGTTCGCACAGATCGGCCTGCCCGCCGCAGCAATCCTTCATCAGGAAGCCCAGCAATCCGCGCATCGTCTGCATCTGCGCGCGATAGCGGATCGAGCGTCCCTCGCGCTGCGAGACGACAAGCCCCGCCGCCGCCAGGATATTGAGGTTGTTCGACAAGGTGTTCGCCCGCACGTCCAGCGCCGCGGCGATGTCGCCTGCCGCCATTCCCTGCGGTTCGGCCTTGATCAGCAGGCGAAAGACATCCAGCCGCATGTCATGGGCCAGCGCCGACAAGGCATCCAGAACGGGTTTCTTTTCCATCATTCCGGAATGCCTGAAACGATGCCCCCGCGCAAGGCTTCATGCGTCATGGGCGGCCAGGAAGCCCCCCGATTGGCGCGACCAGAGCCGGGCATAGATGCCCCCGCGTTCCAACAGCTGCGCATGGGTGCCTTCCTCGACGATGCGGCCCTGATCCATCACGACCAGCCGGTCCATGGCGGCGATGGTGGACAGGCGGTGGGCGATGGCGATGACGGTCTTGCCCTGCATCAGCACGTCCAGCCGCGACTGGATCGCGGCCTCGACCTCGCTGTCCAGCGCACTGGTCGCCTCGTCCAGGATCAGGATGGGGGCGTCCTTCAAGGCGACCCGGGCAATGGCGATGCGCTGGCGCTGCCCGCCCGACAGCTTGACGCCACGCTCGCCCACATGGGCGTCCAGCCCCCGCCGCCCCTGGCTGTCCGACAGGTCGGGGACGAAGCCGTCAGCCTCGGCCATGCGCAGGGCTGCCTGCACCTGATCGTCGCTGGCATCGGGGCGCCCATAGGTGATGTTGTCCCGGACCGAGCGGTGCAGCAACGAGCTGTCCTGCGTCACCACCCCGATGGCGCTGCGCAGGCTGTCCTGCGTGACCTTGGCGATGTCCTGGCCGTCGATGGTGATGCGGCCGCTGTCGATATCGTGGAACCTCAGCAGCAGGTTGATCAGCGTCGATTTCCCCGCGCCTGACCGTCCGACCAGTCCCACGCGCTCGCCGGGTTTCAGATTCAGCGTCAGGTCGTCCAGCACGGCCATCGGCTGCGCACCCGCGACCCCGCCATAGCGGAAGGTGACGTTCTGCAACTGCACCGCCCCCGGTCCGGGCAGCAGCGGCACCGCATCCGGCGCATCCAGCACCTGCCGGGGCAGTGACAGGCTGGTGATGCCATCACGCACGGTGCCGATGTTTTCAAACAGCGCCGCGAATTCCCACATGATCCAATGCGCCATGTTGTTCATCCGCAGGGCCAGCGGCACGGCAACCGCCACCGCGCCCACCGCCACGGCATTTTCCGACCAGAGCCACAGCCCCAGCCCCGCGACCGAGGCCACCAGCCAGACGTTCAGCAGGTTCAGCGTCACGTCCTGAATGCTGGCCAGGCGCATCTGGCCATAAACAGTGCCCAGAAATCGGTCCATTCCGTCGCGCATCCAGCGCTCCTCTCGGTCGGAATGGGAAAACAGCTTCACGGTGGCGATATTGGTATAGCTGTCGACGATCCGCCCGGTCATCTGGCTGCGCGCATCGGCCTGCGCCTGCGCCACGCGCCCCAGCCTTGGGACGATCTGCCACAGCAGCACCGCATAGCCCGCCCCCCAGACTGCGAAGGGCAGCGCCAGCCGCCAGTCCTGGCTGGCTGCCAGCAGCATCGCCCCGATGAAATAGGTCACGACATAGCTGCCGACGTCCATCACCTTCATCGCCACCTCGCGCACGGCAAGCGAGGTCTGCATCAACCGCTGCGCGATGCGCCCGGCAAATTCGTCCTGGAAGTACCCCACCGATTGGCGCAGCAGATAGCGATGCGCCAGCCAACGGATCCGCTGCGGAAAATTCCCCATCAGCGACTGGTGCAGCACCATCGAGGTCACAAGGTTCAGCCCCGGCAGCACGATCAGCAGCACCACCGCCATCAGAGCCAGCGTTCCGCCCTGCTGTGCCCAGAACTGGTCGCGCGGCGTATCGGCCAGCCGGTCGATCAGCGTGCCAAGCCAGCCGAACAGCGTCAGCTCGATCAGCGCGATGATGGCCGATCCGATGGCCAGCAACACCAGCCACGGGATGGCCCCGCGGCTGTAATGCAGGACAAAGCGGAACAGACCCGCGGGCGGCATGGTCGGCTCGGCCATGGGATAGGGGTCGATGCGTCTTTCGAACCATCCGAACATGCTGGCATCCTTTCACCCGTCGTGTCCGCGCCGTTGCTGGCCCCACCCCCGATCAAAGTCAAGCGATGCGGTTCTTTGTCATCGATGTGGAACGACCGGGCGCAAGTCGCGTTGTTCCATCAGCACCCGCAAGGGAACATAGAAAGGCATCGACATGACCATGAACACGCTGAAAGACCTGTATCTCGACCAACTTCAGGACCTCTATTCCGCCTGCAAGCAATCAATGGGCGTCGTGACTGAAATGGGCCGCGCCGCAAAGTTGCGCGAACTCTCCGAAGCGCTGATCGCGGGCAACAAGGGCATTTCCGAGGGCATGGACAAGATCGCCCAGCTGTGCAGCGACCACGGCGTCGATCCGACTGGCGAACACTGCAAGGGCATGGAGGGTCTGGTGACCGAGGCCCGCAAGCACGCGCTCGAGGCCTCTTACGGCGACGACGACGTTCGCGACGCGGCCATCATCACGCAGTATCAGCGCTTGGCCCATTACGCGATCGCAGGCTATGGCTGTGTCCGTACCTTCGCTAACCGCCTTGAACTGGATGCTGACGGTAAGATCCTGCAGGAATGTCTGGATCAGACCCAGCAGGGTGACGTTCATATGACGGCCATCGCCGAAGGCGGCGTCAACGAAACAGCCGTGATGTAAGCGGGCCGACATTTTAATTGAGAAGGCCCGGGGATCGTCCCCGGGCCTTTTTCATTGATAGCGGCCGGCGCGTTGAAGCACTTCGATCTCATATCCGTCCGGATCGCGGATGAAGAAGAACCGTGCGATGACTTCGCCACCGGGCGCGAAATCGACCAGCTTGCGTGGTGAGTATCCGGCGGCGGTCAGTCGGGCGTGCTCGGCATCCACATCATCCACCGAGAACGCGATATGGCCGTAGCCGTCCCCAAGGTCGTAAGGCTCGGTCCGGTCCTTGTTGACCGTCAACTCCAGTTCTGTCCCGGTTTCGGCATTCGACAGATAGATCAGGGTGAAAGCGTCGAAATCCAGACGCTCGGCCAGTTTGAGTCCGAAGCAGGTATCATAGAATTTGACCGAGCGTTCTTCGTCCAGCACGCGGATCATCGAATGGATGTATTTCGCCATGGGGATCCCTTTCACAGGCTTTCCGGATATCGACCACCATTATTCCCCGCTACGCAAAAGGGCCACCCCGAGGGGTGGCCCTTCTTCATCCCGATATCCGTTTCCGATCATCGGACGATCGCTTGGCGGATGGCCCTTGCGGGCCGCCCGATCAGGCGATGATCTTCGAGACGACGCCTGCACCGACGGTGCGGCCGCCTTCGCGGATGGCGAAGCGCAGCTTGTCTTCCATGGCGATCGGCGCGATCAGTTCGACTTCGAACTTCAGGTTGTCGCCGGGCATGACCATTTCCGTACCTTCCGGCAGGGTCACCGTTCCGGTCACGTCGGTCGTGCGGAAGTAGAACTGCGGACGGTAGTTGGCGAAGAACGGCGTGTGACGGCCACCCTCTTCCTTGGTCAGGATATAGGCTTCGGCTTCGAACTTGGTGTGCGGGGTCACCGACTTCGGCTTGCACAGCACCTGGCCGCGTTCCACGCCTTCACGGTCGATGCCGCGCAGCAGCACGCCGACGTTGTCGCCAGCCTCACCACGATCCAGCAGCTTGCGGAACATTTCCACGCCCGTGCAGGTCGTCTTCTTGGTGTCGCGGATGCCCACGATCTCCAGTTCGTCGCCGACGTTGACGGCGCCACGCTCGACGCGGCCGGTCACGACCGTACCACGGCCCGAGATCGAGAAGACGTCTTCGATCGGCATCAGGAAGGGCTGGTCCACGGCGCGCTCGGGCGTCGGGATATAGGTGTCGACGGCTTCGATCAGCGCCTTGATCGAGTTCTCGCCGATCTCGGGGTCGCGGCCTTCCATTGCGGCCAGGGCCGAACCCTTGATGATCGGAATGTCGTCGCCCGGGTAGTCGTAGCTGG
>NZ_PYWA01000012.1 GCF_003056335.1 Paracoccus indicus
CAGCGCCGCATTGTAGTCTGACCAGTTCGTCGTGCGGTAGCGGATCGGGGAAGGCTTCGGCATGCCCTCGACCTAACCCTCAGGACGCGCTCAGTGAATCCCCATCACTGAGATGTGCAACAAGGTCATTTTCATCATACAAGTCTCCATTTGGCATTCTGTAAGTAGTCTGCCTTTCGAGGCGAAGAAAGCCAAATGCGACCTTCCAGACAAGCACTTCCTGTATCTAGGAATACCATTGGGTCACCCTTTTTCCTGCAATCCCGCCAGGCTCCGGTACATCTCCCGCAGACGCGATATTTCCAATACTAATGAACGATACACGGTAACCGCCCGATTGAGGCCGCCTGCCTGACAAAGGCTGGGTGGGCCAAGACACGTGCATAAACTACATTATGTAACTAAAGCGCGTATTAGCTGTGATGCTCAACCTGCCCCAGTCAGTCCTTTATTCACAACCAAGGTTTGCAGATTGGTGCTTTGTAGAGCGTTTGGGTTCATTCGAAGCAGAGGTTTTCTGGCCTTGGTCTGACCTGCCACTGAACTTTCATCCAACCGGAACCGAAGTCCTTTGGTTTGTGCGCTGCTCCCCAACCTTGGACCGCCGGATGCTGGAGTTTTCCGGCTTGGTCATGGCGACGGGCTGGCTGCGCCGCCGGGATAATACAAGGCGATCGGGACGTTATATCCGATCGCGCTGTGGGGTCGGTCCTCGTTGTATTGCCTACGCCAAGTCTCCAGCTTTTCCTGTGCGTCCGCAAGGCTCATGAACCAGTGCGCGTTCAGGCATTCCGACCTGAGCTTGCTGTTGAATGTGAGGAGGATCAGAAAACAGTCTGGGGGACTGTTTTCCCGACGCAAGATGAAGCCATTATCGGTGGGCTTGCCGGGGCGTGAGAAGTCCAGGGTGATATGGTTGGCGTAGGCCCAAAGATCGAGGTCGCGCGAGATGAACTCGCTGCCATTGTCGACCCGGATCGTCTTGGGATAGCCGACCTGGGAACAAACCCGTTCCAGCCTCCGGACCACATCCTCGCCGCGGTAGGTGAAGCGCGGGTCGGCCGCTGGACAGAAACGGGAATGCGTGTCGACGATCGTCAGGATCCGCAGCTTGTTGCCTAGGGCGAGTTGGTCATGAACAAAATCCATGGCCCAGACATCTTTCGGCCCGACAGCCTCCTGGCGATCGTCCCGCAGCTTGGCCTTCACCCGCCGTTTCGGGTTCTTGTTCCTGAGCTGCAGACCCAACTCATTGTAAATCTTTCGGGTTTTCTTGATATCCACTTGCCAACCCTCGCGTCGCAGCAAGACGTGGACACGCCTATAGCCGTAGCGCACCCGCGTTTCGCAGATTTCCTTGATCCGTCGTGCGACGGCCGCCTGATCGGTGCGCCGGGACTTGTAGTGGAACGTGGAGGTGTCGAACCGCAGGGCCCCGTCGTCACGGCTGCTTGGACCGATGGCGCACCCATGACGACCCCTGCGTATCGACGCGCCCCAATCGATGCACATCCCGCGAACTAGTTCGCGCATCCGGCCAGGCTTCAGAGCTTTCGCCGGATGACGTCCGTTCGCGTGCTCACTCGGACCGGTGGCGTTCACACGCTCACCATTTCCCGATCCAACGTCAGCTCCGCCACGATCTTCTTGAGCCGACTGTTCTCGTCCTCAAGCGCCTTCAGCCGGCGCATTTCGTCCGGAAGCAGCCCGCCATACCGCTTCTTCCAATTGAAATAGGTCGCTTGGCTGATCCCCGCCTTGCGGCAGATCTCGGCCACCGGCGTGCCTTCCTCCCCTTGCCTCAGGATGAACGCCTTCTGCGCCTCCGTGAACCTCGATGTTTTCATCGTCTTCAGCTCCTCTCCCAGCCAGGGAAGGTTAGCCGAAAACTCCAGTTTGAAACGGTCCAGTTCTCAGGGGGCAGAGCAGAGTGCGCCTCGCCGAAATGCCATGAAACGTTTTAAATACGAGGCTGTTCAATCAAGGGTACCTACCCAACGCCCCCAAACGTTTACATTTGTATACTCTTAAGATAGCGAGGCAAAAATCATTACAAGGTGGCGTATTAATGAGAATTGTAGGCGTGGATGTCGCGCGCAGTGTTGCGATCACCATGGCGATGGCTTCGCATGTCTGGGCTGAAACCGATCTGGGCGGCTATCCCCCATACGATCTGTCGCTGGTCTTGCGCTTCATGTTCCAGATCGCCCCGCCTACGTTCATCCTGCTTTTCGGCACGATGCTCGAGTTCGTCTATCGCCCGCGGTGGGCCGATCCGACGTCACGACCAGGTGTTGCCGTCAGGTTGATGTCGCGTGCGCTGCAGTGTTGGATTCTCTATGCCATCAGCATCTTTGCGTTGTTTCTGGTCGATGACGGCTACTCGCTGCCATTTTCCATCGGCACCGTGCTCTTCATGGGCAATTCACCCTATACCGAAATCCTGAAGTTCTATGCAGTCGTTCTGGCCTTGGCGCCATTGCTGCTGTGGGTTCGTGAGAAATGGGGACTGATACCCCTGATCGTGGCATCGCTGCTGTGGCAGGTGGCATGGCTTTGGTTGAGCAAGCTTCCGGATGCACAGAATGATCTGGGCCTGCCTCTGCACGCCGCCCGCATCGTCAAATTCATGACCGGATTTGGGGATCTTCCGTTGGCAGGGCCCTCGGTCATGCATGGATTGACCCTAGTCGTGGTGGGGCTGTGCCTAGGTGCTTTCCTGGCTGACAGCGCTGCGCGCGAGAACTTGGGCCGACGCGTATCCGGTCTGCTTGCCGCATCGACGCTTGTGGCCGTGCTGGGTTTCATGGTCATGCCGCAGGGCACCTTTGCCGGCATGAGCAACATGAGCCTCAGGATGATCAGCCACCCATTCTATTTTGCCATAGGTGCAGTGATGGCAGTTTGGCTGACAGCGTTCTGTATCTGGCTGGGTGATATCCTGAATGTAGGCAGCAAGGCGGGCTGGGCCCGGATGACCTTCTTCGGGCGCACAAGCATGTTCACCTTCGCCTGGGGCAACGTCCTGCTTTATCTGGTTCAGCCCGAGCCCCAAGACTTGAACTCGACCTTGCTTTGGGCTGCGCTGCTGCTGGGCGCCATCTGTGCCATGAGCTTCTTTTTCGACCAAGCGGTGCGCAGATCTGAGTTCGTCGGAGCTGCCATGAAGAAAATCAAACGGATTACCGATGGTATTGCACGATGGCTGGTACAAATCATGGGTAGCCCCGCGACATCGTGGAGGTGAATAGCCCATGTTTCCTGCCGGTCCCTCACTGAATGATAAGGGTCTACAATGTAGTTTTTGATGTTCGGCTTCCTCATCTGGCGCAAGCGCGCCGGGCGTAAAACTGTCAAGCTGCTCAGTGCGCCTGCAGTAATGTCTGATTCTAAAATTGGGAATGCGGTCTGTTTTCAACCCGGCCTTTGCGAATGAGACGGAGCAAGGCAGAAACCCTGATTGCTCTAAACTTTCGATAAGCGGCATCGCTAGGGGCCGTAGGGGATTATCAGGAAGCCAATTGCAGTTTTTCTGATCCGTTGCCGAAAATTATGAATGCACTCCAGCTGCCTTGTATGTGCTCTCAAGGATCAAAAATCATCTTGGAGCCCGGAACAGGTATTGAATAGCCCCATATGTCGTGGACGCCTTCTTCGCTTATTTTGAGGCAAGGGGCCATGATGAGCAGCACCAAGTTCAGCGACGATTTCAAGCGAGATGCCGTCGCGCAGATCACGGAGAGGGGCTACCCGGTCAGGGAAGTTTCCGAGCGTCTGGGGGTCAGCGCGTAATCCCTTTACGCTTGGAAGAAGAAGTTCGTGAAAGCGTCATCCGGTGACGATGAGAAGGAGGCCGAGATCCGTCGGCTGAAGCGCGAGCTCCTGAGGGTGACGGAGGAGCGGGATATCTTAAAAAAGGCGACCGCGTATTTCGCCAAGGATGCAAGGTGAGATACGCGTTCGTAGCCGAGCATCGCGGGCAGTTTTCTATCAGGGCCATGTGCCGCTGCCTGCGCATACAGCCGAGCGAGTTCTATGCTTGGCTGAAGGCACCGCCGAGCAGGCGAGCCCAAGAAGACAATCGGCAGACCGAGATGCTGAAGGAGGCGTGGATTGACAGCGCCAGGGCTTTACGGCCACCGCAAACTTCACGACGACCTTCTCGAACAGGGCGAAAGCATCTGCCTGAATCGGGTCGCCCGCCTGACCAGACTGGCCGGGATCAAGGCGCAGATCGGCTACAAACGTTGGCCGGGGAAGTATGGCGAGAAGCCTTCAGTAGTCGTCGACAACACGCTCGGCCGGCAGTTTGATGTAGCGGTGCCAGACAAGGTATGGGTCACCGACATCACTTACATCCGCACGCAGGAAGGCTTCGCCTATCTTGCCGTGGTCATCGACCTGTTCTCGCGTCGCGTGGTAGGCTGGACGATACAGAGCCGCCAGACGACAGACGTGGTCTTGCAAGCGCTGCTCATGGCGACATGGCGGAAAAAGCCTAAGGCGAAGGTGCTGATCCACTCGGACCAAGGCAGCCAATTCACCAGCATGGACTGGGCTTCATTCCTTCGGATACACAATCTGGAGCATTCTATGAGCCGCCGCGGAAACTGCCATGACAACGCGGTGCGGAGAGCTTTTTCAATCTACTGAAGCGAGCGCGAATCAGGCGACGGATCTACCGAACATGCGAAGAAGCCAGACAGGATGTCTTCGACTACATCGAAATGTTCTACAACCCAAAGCGTAAGCATGCCCGGAACGGAATGCTGTTGCCCGTCGACTTCGAACGGCAGCAGAAACTGAGACACGAAGGCGTCTAAGAAACTCGGGGCTATTCAGTTTTTGAAAGCTACCAAAAGTAGAACGCAATCAATGCGCCCCACGGGACATCGCAACTGCGGGGATCGTCATGAAGACGATGCGAAGATCCATCCACGGGTTCCAGTTCATGACATAGAAGCGATCCATCTGGACACGCTCCAGATACGTCGTGTTGCTGCGGCCGCTGATCTGCCACAGACCAGACAGGCCGGGACGTGCGGACAGATAGTGGCGGGCGGAACTGGCGTAGTGGTCCAGTTCTTCCTGAACGACCGGGCGCGGTCCGACCAAGCTCATTTCGCCCGACAGGACGTTCAGCAGCTGCGGCAGCTCATCTAGGCTCAGCTTGCGCATGATCGCGCCGATGGGGGTGACACGGGGATCGTTGACCAGCTTGCGCTGTTCGTTCCACATTTCGGCCTGATCGGGGTTTTCGCGCAGATGACGCTCGAGGACCTCATCTCCGTTCACCACCATGGTGCGGAACTTCCAGCAGCGGAACTCTCGCCCGCCAAAACCGATGCGGCGATGACCGTAAAGCAGGGGGCCGGAGTCCTTCATCTTGAGGATGATGACCAGCCCCAGGATCAGCGGCAGCAGCAACAGGATTCCGATTCCTGCCAGCAAGATGTCCAGACCGCGCTTGACCATGCCCCCGACAGGGGCGTCCGGCCGACGGGACGAATCGGTGCCAAGACCGGCAAGGGAGGTTCCTGACGCCAGCGAAGGCTGACAATCCGAGACGAAGTACCTCTGCGCACGAAGCGTTCTGATCATACCGCTAACCCCTTGATAACAATAAAAAGATTTGTTGACGACACAAAAACACGGCGGTCGTCGCACTCGTACTGAAGAGGGTTGTACAACATTCAGTTAAAATTTTAGCAATCGTTAAAATATGGTTAATACGCTGCACAAAAAAAGTTGAGTGTATTGTGCGCACTTAAGACGCTGTCATCGCAGGATTTTCCTGCAAGCCCCCGTCGCAACTGTCTTTTTGGTCAGGTTGCAAAAAAGCACGCACATAAGAGAATGCGTACGGCAGGAAGTTCTGCGTAAATTTTTACAAGGTGATCAACATGAACAAAGCTTACGTTCGCCCCACTCTTCAAGTTCAAGGCAAGCTGGAAGCCATGACTCAGGGTTCCAGCAAGGGCAGCCGCCTGGACAACGCGTTTCCGTCCGGAACGCCGTTCGGCGACCTGACCTTCTCCTAAGAACGACAGGGTTTTGCGGCGGGGAACCGCCGCAGGCCCATCCTGTTTCCCATCGCGATGCCCGACTGCTGCGGATTGTGTTGCTGCAGACGCCGTGTTGGCTGTTTCAAGACCGATGGCATGCCTTTGGTCCAGTGAGTTTGTGTATGACGTATCTTGTTTCGCCTGATTGCGTTTCCTGTGCGATTGAGGATGGAGTTGCCATTCTTGATCTCAAATCAAATACTTATTTCAGTCTCGATGAGGTTGGCACGTCCATTTGGGACCGCATGGCCAACCCCGCTTCCCTTGACGATCTGACCAAGGCCGTAGCGTCCGAATATGATGTCGCCCCCGAAGTATGCCGGGGCGACATCAAGGATCTGCTGGACGACATGCTGAAAAACGGCCTGATCCAGGTGGTATGACATGAAGCGACCGCTTGGCATCAGGCGGCCCAGCAGACGCGAGGCCGCCCTGTTGGTTCAGGCGCTTGGCGCGATCCTTCGGGTGCGACTGCATCTGGTGCGTGGGAGGCATCACGCCCTTCGTCGCATGATTGAGGCCCATCGCCTGCCCTCTGATACCCCTGCAGAAGCCCCCCGTGCCGATCTGGCCGAAATTGCCTGGTCCGTGCGCAATGCCGCCCGGCTGGTTCCAGGCGCGACGTGCCTGACGCAGGCCAGTGCAGGTCAGCTGCTGTTGGCGCGGCGTGGTCATGTCTCGACGATCCGGGTCTCGGTCCCGGGCAATTCCGAAAAACCCGGCACCTTGGCGCCTCATGCCTGGCTGATCTCTGGGCAGACGATCGTGCTGGGCGGGACGGTGGCCGATTATGCCCGGCATCGCCCATTGCACGATTTTACCCTGCCCGGCGCCCTATCCGCAGACACCCCCACGACATGAAGCGCTTTGCCGTTCTGCTGGATCAGCGTCAGGATGCGACGCCCGTTGCCGGACGTATCGAAGCCAATCTGGCCCATCGCAGCCGCAGCCGACCTGCCGGTCAGGACGACCACGGCATCCGCATGTGGCAAACTGGCAATTCGACTGTTCGATCCTCTGGTCACCTGATCCTGGTCGGTGATTTCGCGCTGACCGATCTTGCCGATCTGCGCAGTTCCCTAGGCGCGGGCCCAGATACCGACAGCGCCGACTTGGTGCTGGCAGCCTGGCTGCGATGGGGCGAAGATGCACCGGATCATCTGAACGGAGCCTTTGCCTTCATTCTCTGGGATCGCCGCTCCAGATGCCTGACCGCAGTGCGGGACCGTTTCGGCATTCATCCGCTGGCCTATGCTCTGACCCCAACCGGCGCCGTTCTGGCAAGCGAGCTGTCGTCCGTTCGCGCAGGCTTGGAAGACATGCCTGACATCAATCCTGTCTGGGTGGCGGATTTCCTGTCGGGTCAGTCCACGGACATGCAGGCGACGGCTTGGGCCGGCATCCTGCGCCTGCCGCCCGGCCATTTGATGGTCATCGGGCAGGACAGCCACCCTACCCTGCGCGCATGGTACCGGCTGCAGTCATCCACACCACCTGACGTCAAGGATGCAGGGCCCGCACTGCGTGCCGCGCTGTCACATGCCACCCGTCAGGCCTGCGCCGATGGTCCGACGGCGACCATGCTCAGCGGCGGGCTGGATTCCAGCACGTTGTCGCTGATGTCGGTCGAACATCTGGGCGCGACTGATGCGCGTCCGTCGCTGTCGCTCCGCTATCATGACCCGGCCATGGATGAAGGCCGCTATATCGATGACGTGCTGCAGGCCGCAGGCGATCGGCTGTCGCCGGTTTTCCTGCCCGGGGAAACGGCCGACGACGACCTGTTCGACTTTGACGGAATGTTCGAACGGCACGACCAGCCGGTGTTCGCACCGGGTCTGGACCGCAACCATCGGCTGCATCGGGCGGCGCGTGATCTGGGTTGTAACGCGGTTCTGGACGGTCATGGCGGCGATGAGGTCATCGGCGGTACCTTCCACGACATCGCGCTGCTGGCGCAGGGGCGGCAATGGCCGCAAGCGCTGCGTCTTGCCGCGCAGCACGCGCGCTTTACCGGGGTTCCGGTGGCCAACACGGTTGCCATGCTGCTGGCGGCCAAGGGGCGGCGCGGCTTCGGACGCTTGGGGCGCGGCATCCTGGGCCTGCTGGACCGCGACGCCTTGGTGGCCAGCAACTGGACCAGCCTTGTCCACCCCGATCTGATCCGCGACACCGACATGATCCAGCGCCAGCGCGATCTGAACACCCCCGCCCCGCGCGACCGCCATCTGCCGCGGAGCTTGCAGCTGCATGTGGCGCTTATGGCGGGACCGATGTCCGCCACCGCCTTCGAGGTTCTGCACGGCGTCGCACGCGCCGAGGGCATCGAGACGCGCTATCCATTCTATGACCACCGCGTGGCTGAATTGTGCATCTGGCAGCCTGCTGCCGCCAAGGTGAACCAGGGCCGCCCCCGCGCGCTGCTGCGCGATGCGACGCGCGGCCTGCTGCCTGAAGCGATCCGGCTGCGGGGCGACAAGGCCGACTTCATGCCGGGCTTCTGGTCGGCGCTGCGCCGCGATCCTCATGGACGCCTGAAAGCCCTTGAGGGGACGTTGCGGGGTTGGGTCGATCCTGCGACCTTGCACGCCGACCTCGAATGCCTGAAAATGTCAGTAGAGCCTGAACCTCAGACGGCCTTCCGACTGTGGCGGGCGTTGTGCCTGGCTGCCTGGCTTGACCGCCGGGTCGTCCGGGATCCGACCGTTTCACGTCCTTCCCCCCTGTTTGTTGTGAGTGTTTGATGACTGTTGCTGACCCGGCCCTGCACCCCATGACCGCCCATTGCTATTCCGCTTATGGTCTTGCGGTGGCCTCGGACGTCATCCTGCCCGAGCTGAGCCCCCGCACCCCGGGCGGCACGGTCGATCTACGCATCGTCGAGGCCCCCCAGCCCGACATCCAGCGCGGCCTGCATCCCGAATGTCACTTCACCGCCCAGGGAAGCCGCTTCTGGTGGCCGGCGGTCGGTGCGTTTTCCGTCTCGGCCGACGGGGGGCAGATCGGCATCGAACGCAATGCGGATGTCTCGGACGATCTTCTGGCCTTTCCGCTGCTGGGACCGGTACTGTTCGAGGCTTTGCGCCGCAACGGTCTGTTCGTACTGCACGCCAGCGCCGTTGTTCACAAGGGACATGGGATCGCCTTTCTGGCCGACAAGGGCGTCGGCAAGTCCACGACCGCGACCAACCTGCTGCGCAACGGCGCGCGGCTTCTGGCCGACGATCTGGTCGCCTTGGACGACGACGGGATGATGCTGCCGGGATTTGCGCAGGTCAAACTCTCGGCCGAGGCGGCGGGCCTGCTGCCCCAGGGCTCGACCCTGCGTGGCCATGTTCACGAAGGCATCGACAAATCCCGCGCCATGCTGGATCACGACTGCCTGGCACCTGCCCCGGTCCCGGCATCGCGGCTGTATCTTCTGGAACGTGCACCTGCGGGACAGCCGACCAGTATCGTCGCAATCCCCCCGTCCGAGGCCCTGTCTTCGGTGCTGCGCTTTTCCTATGGCATCCGCTTTGGCGAAGGACTGCTGAATGGCGCGGCGGCGGCGGAACATTTCCGCGGTGCCGCCCAGGTGACACGGAAATGCCCGCCCCGGCGGTTGCTGCTGGCCGATGGGCTGGATCAGGCCGACGACATCCGCGCCGCCATCGAACGCGATCTTGCCGATGACTGACATGCCCCAGGATACGACCGCATCCCTTCAGGCACAGCCGGCGACGACCGGTAAGCTGCTTGGATCGAAAGGGCAGCTGTCGTCCCTGTGGCGGGCGCTGCGCCATCTGGAGGGACGGCGCCTGTGGATCGGGCTGGGCCTGCTGGTGCTGGGCACCCTCAGCGAAGGGGCGGCCATCATCACCTTCCTGCCCGTCCTGCAATTGGTCGGATCGCAGGGCACGACCATCGACCTGTCGGGTTTGGACTTCCCCGGCGCGGGGCTGCTGCCCGCGATGATCCCCCTGTCGGCGCTGCTCTTGCTGATCATCGGTCTGACGGCGCTGCAGACAATCTTCAACCGCAGCAAAGCCGTCTACCTGTCCGACCTGATCCATGATTTCGCCAATCATTTTCGGATCAGCCTGTTTCGCAGCGTGGCACAGGCCCGTTGGGCGCATGTTGCCCGCATCCCGCGCACCCGCATCGAGCACGCGCTGACCGGCGAGATCGAGCGGCTGTATCTGGCCGCCTTCCTGATCCTGTCCATCGTTCAGAACCTTGTCGGGCTTGGGCTCTATTTCGTCCTTAGTCTTGCGATCTCGGTTCCGATGACGCTGCTGTCCTATGGTTTCGGCGTCGTGGCCCTTGCCCTGATGCGCCCTTTCCGGCGGCTGGCGCGCCATTACGGCGATCGGCTGCAATCCCGGCGCGAAAGGCAGATGTCGGCAGTGTCGGAATTCGTGGGCAGCCTGAAGATGGCCCGCAGCATGAACCTGGAGGGCCGCTATCTGCAGCTGTTCTCCTCGATCCTGGGGCAGACCAAGTCGGATGCGCGTGAATTCATCCGGCAATCGACCATCGGGTCGGGGCTGTTCCAGTTCGCCGTGGTCAGCGGTGCCGCGATGTTCATCTGGGTGGCGTTGAACTGGGCGCAGCTGGATGTCGCGCGGATCGTGATCCTGTTGCTGCTGTTCATGCGCACCGCGCCGCGCTTCATGGGCATGCAAAGCTCTCTGCAGCAGCTGATGGTGGACCTGCCCGCATGGGGCGCCATCACCCGGCTGCAGGACGAATTGCGCGACCAGCAGGACCCTGCCATGGAGGGCACTGTTCCAACCCCTGCCCCGAAACGTGAAATCCTGCTGCAGAACGTCAGCTGGCGCTTTCCCGGCGAAACCCGCGAGGCAGTCAGCGATTGCACCCTCAGCTTGCCGGCCGGTCGGCTGACGGTGCTAGTCGGGCCTTCGGGCGCGGGGAAAAGCACCATCGCCGATATCGTGATGGGCTTGCTGGAACCCCAGCAGGGCGCAGTGCTGGTGGACGGGGTGCCGCTGCGCCACGACCAATTGCGCAGCTGGCGCGATCAGACCGGCTATGTCGCGCAGGAGCCCTTCATGATCAACGGCTCGATCCGCGACAACCTGGCGCTGGCGGCGGGCAAGGATGTCGATGACGAAAGCATCCTGCAGGTGCTGGATCTGGCTGCGGCGGGCTTCGTGCGCAACCTGCCCGCAGGACTGGACACCATGATCGGCGACCGGGGCGGCCTTCTGTCAGGCGGTGAACGCCAGCGGATCGCGGTGGCCCGCGCGCTGCTGCGCGACCCCGACATCCTTGTGCTGGACGAGGCGACAAGCGCCCTGGACTGGGAAAACGAGGAAAGCCTGATCCGCGCCATCGAGGGTCTGCGCGGTCGTGTGACGGTTCTGGCCATCACCCACCGCCCTGCCATCAGCCGGGCCGCCGACAAGATCTATGTCATGGATGCGGGCCGCGTGGTTCCATCGGACGGGACCGACGGCAAGGGCCTGCAGGTCGAGGATTACTTGGGCAGGATGAAAAGCTGATTGCGCAGCCTGCGCATCCGCTTTGCCGGGACATTCCGCGTCGGGCGGGTGGCCCGGCCGACGGACATGACGACATAGGCCAGAATCAGCATCTGCAGGAAAAAGACGGCCAGAAATGCCATGCCCAGGCTTTGCCACAGCGAAAACCCTGCCGTGAGTCCCCAGACAAGGGCACCCACGATCGTCGCCAAGGCAGCCATCAGGTAACGGATGACAAACATACCGCATCTTTCTTCAGATCGACCCGTTATAGCATGGCCGATAGAAAAATGAGCGACAATGGTTAAAAAAACGTTACTTTCTGGACATGCGACGTTTCAGTGACATGTAGGATTTCGGTCCATCCAGATAGTTTTCCATCTCTCCGGGCAGCAGGAACGACTTCAGCTTGCGCATGTTGACGCCGTCATAGACCACACCCAGGCAGCGCGCTTCCAGCAGGTGATCGTCGATCAGCGCCGTTTCCGCCATCGCCCGCGATGTCTTGCCCCATTCGCCGACGATGATGAATTGCCCCAGTTCGTGCAGGATCGCACGGCCCTGCGCGACAGGGTAAAGCGGCGGAACATCCACGATGATGCGGTTGAAGTCGCTGTCACGCGCCTCGGCCGTGATCTGCGACAGCAGCTGTCCCGTCAGCAGGTCATCGGAAGGGCCGCCACGATCCTGACCACAGGGCAGGACCACAAGGTTGGTGTCGGCGATGGCGACCAGCATGTCCTGCCACTCACCCCGCCCCGCGACGGCATCCGTCAAACCGGGCTTGCGGTCCAGACCCAACATCCGGCTGAGCGTCCGGCCACGGCTGTCGGCATCGATCAGCAGGACCGACTGCATTCCGATACCCAGCTGGCCCGCCAGGTTGAAGGCCACCGACGAGCGTCCCTCAAGCGGGTGGAACGAGGTCACCCCCGTCACCGGCAGGTTCCGCCCGGCCGCGTCGATGGCAAGGCGAACGTGGCGCAGCGTCTCGGCATAGACCGAATCCGGATAATGCAGCACCGGCACGGGAACATTGACCACGGGGGGCCGCGCCTTGGATGGGACGGGCAACGTCTGCCCCCCGGGATTGCCGGTCGTGACCGGCACCGGTGCCGGCGGGGCGACGTTCGAGGTCCGTGCACGACGCACCGTCGGCAGCACCGGCAGGTGACCCAGGAAACGCAGTCCCGAATATTCCGTCACATCCGCCGCCGTGCGCAGCGAACGTTCGCGCCATTCGCGCAGGGCTGCGACGGCCATCCCCATGAAAAGCCCCAGCAGGGTCGCAGCCAGCGCGGTGCGCAGCACGGCAGGACCCGTCGGCCTGGTCGGGACCTGTGCATAGGACAGGATCCGCACGTTCGACACGGGGAAGGACTGCTGCTGCTCGATCTCCTGCGAGCGGGTCAGGGTCTGCTGATAGATCTGCGACAGGGTCGCGGCCTCTTCCTGCAGGGCCTGCAGGCGCACGAAGTTCGCGGCCTGGTCGCTGTTGCGTTCGGATGCCTGCTGCACGCTTTTCTGCAGCGCCTCGACCCGGGCATTGGCGACGTCCAGCGTGCTTTGCGCCTCGGCGCGCTTGGCTTGCAGCTCCACGAACAGACGTTCGGCGGTGGTGTTCAGCGTCTGCTGAAGGCCTGCGACCTGCGGATGGTTCGGCCCCGAATTCGCCAGCAACCGCTGCAGCCGGGCTTGGGTGTTGTTGTAGGAATCCAGCCGCGACCGCAGTTCGTCCGAAATGTCGCCACCGATCGCCAGCGAGCTGTTGGTGTCGATCAGCCCCTCGACCCCGCCCGCGACGGCACGATCATAGGTATCCAGAACGGCGCGCGCGCGTGCGGCCTCGGTCATGACATTCGTCAGGCTCGAGTTCAGCTCGTTCAGGGCCTGTTCGGTCAGCAGCCCCCCCGAGGAAAATTCGACCAGGTTGTTTTCCGCAGCGAACCGTTCGGCGGCATCACCCGCAGCCTGGGCCTGGGCCTGCAGTTCTTCCAGGCGACCGCGCATCCAGCCATTGGTCTGGCCGATGGAATCCCGATTGGCCGTCAGGATGTCCTCGACGTAAAGATCAGCATAGGCATTCGCGACCTGAGCCGCGATGGCCGGATCATGCGAGGAATAGCTGATGGCCACACCCGAACTTTGCCCGATCCGGTCGACCCGCATGCCGGCACGCAGCCGATACATCGCCAGTTGTCGTTTCGGATCAAGCTGTTCGATCGAAGTGTCGGTCGGTGCCGCAGCGCCCGATACTTGGGACGGATCGACGACATCGGCCGGGGTGGTCAGCACCTCGATCTGGTTGCGCACCCAGACCAAGGGTTGGAACACGAAGGAAACGACCTGGCCGATCGCAGTTGTGAAGGCCGAGCGCGGCGGGTTCATGAACGAGGCGTTGTCCTGCAACCCGGTGCGGTCCAGCACGTCACCGGCCAGCTTGTCGGATTGCAGGACCACACGCGCATTCTCGATCCGTTCGGCCGGCAGGGCCACGGTGCCGATACCACCCACCTGCTGGACCGAACGGTTGACGTTGCTGTCCAGCAGCAGGCTGGAATAGGTGCCGAAGGTTTCGGGCTTGGCCATGGCATAGGTCAGGCCCAGCATCCCCAGCAAGACGGCAGGCAAGATCATGGTCATCCGCTGGCGGCGCAGCGCGACCAGCAACCGGCGCAGATCGATGGTCTGGGCGGGCGCGACCGGGGCCTCGGAATAGGCCTTGCCACCTTCATAGGGCTTGAGTTCGCGTACCATCAGTTTTCCTTGCGTCCCGAGCGGGGATCAGTATCTGACCCATCCGGCGCGGTTCCATAAATTTCGATCTGGCGGGCACCGCCAAGATGGGACACCGCTCCCAGATGGAGGGCTCCGCGCATCAGTTGACGGTTGCGCCATGCAGGATTTGCCACCCCGATCACTGCCAGCCCGCCGCAGACCATGGCCTTGGTCGTCGCGATCCCGGCTGCCTTGATGCGCCCGGCACGCGAGCGTCCCCGGGCAATCAGGCTGGCGTGGGTCTGCCCCATCCGATAGCGACGGCGCAACAGCCACGCAAGACGCGCCCGATCCGAAGGCACCGTTTCATGCACCATGGCGTCGGGCGCAAAAGCGATCTGCCCTCCGGCTGCCAGAAAATCGGCAAAAAAGGCGCTGTCTTCCCCACCCGATCGGCCCCGGACAGGATCGAACCGCAGGTCTGCCGCTGCCGGATCCGACAGATCGACAAGAGTATTGCAGGTATAGCCGCTGGTGATCGTGCCGTCCTTGCCCGTAACCGGAAGCGTGTCATGCGCCCTTGCGCGATCCATCCAGACCGGCGCATCAGGCAGATAATGCGCGCGCACCGGCCCCAGAATTGCGCCCGCTCCTGAATCTCGGTGAGCTTGCACAAGGCGTTTCAACCAGTCGGGTTCGACGGTTTCGTCATCATCCAGATAGACCAGCAACCGCGCACCCGTGGTGCGCGCATGATCCAGCAGCGCATTGCGCGCGATCGAGATGTTGGCCTTGGGGGCATGAATATAGGTTACAGGCAGGGAATGACCGGCTGCGATCGCCTGTACCCTGTCACGCGCCGAAGGCTGATCGTCATTGTCGGCAATGGCCACGGCCACCGGAAGGCCGCACGGCGTCAGATCCTCGAGCGAGGCCAAAGTCGCAGCCAGCTCGGGACGGCGGAAGGTGCATATGCCGATCAGCACGCTGTCATAAAAGACGTGGGCGGTCATGCGGCACCTCGTGTGGGCTTTGGTGCCAGCCATTGCCGCCAGAACCCTGCCGACCAGGCCATATGCATGGTGCCCGCAGCCAGACCCGCAAACAGCCCGCGGGGTCGGCCAGTCTGGACCGCGATCATGACGCCGCCCGCCAAGCAGGCCATAAGCCACAGAATCAACGGCAGGGCGAAGATCGTGCTGATCGGGGTCAGGACGACCAGTGCCGCTGCAGGGGCCAGCATGGCGACCACGGCCTGACGCGCCGCGGGGCGGGTCTTGTTCTTGCGCAGGTTGCGGGCCCGGCCACGGCCGAAATTGTAATACTGCCGAATCAGCGGCCCGAGATGCGACCGGGGAAAATAGGTCAGGCCGGTCAGGCCCGTCAGCCAGATGCGATAGCCTGCGCCCTTCAGCCTGTGATCAAGCTCGGCGTCCTCGTTGTGACTGAACTGATCGTCATAGCCCCCGACGGCGCGAAAGGCCTGCAGCCGCATCAGCGCATGGTGGCCATGATCTACCCACGCTCCGCCACCTGCCAGGCGGTGGGCCGAGCCGCCATTGCCCAAGCGCGAATTCTGCGCCTCGGCGATGACCTGCTGCAGCATCCCCTGCCCTTCGGCATGCATGGCAACGACGACGCTGTCGGCATCATGCCGTTCCGCCTCGGCCAGCAGCACGTCGCCGTAGTCTTCGGGATAATCGCTGTGCGCATCCAGCCGCAGCAGCCATTCGGCCCCGTCACCGAACTGCGTCACAGCCAGATTCACGCCAGCCGATTGCAGACGGCCGGGGTTGTCGATCAGCCGGATGCGCGGATCGTCGGTCGCACGGCGGCGGACGATGTCGCAGGTCTCATCATGCGATCCGCCATCTACCACGACGACCAACCCGTCGGCACGGGCGGCGAAGGCCGAGGCAAACGACAGGACGCCATCAATGTGACGCGCCTCGTTCAGGGCCGGGATGACGATCAGAACGCGGGGGGTGGGCATATCGAACCTCATGTCGCGGCGACGGGCCCTGCCCCGCAGATCGCCGCTGTCAGATGGCGGCATTCGGCCTCGTCCATTTCGAGCGCGTCACGGGGAAGATCGGCCACCGCCGCACGGCGCGCGGCAAGAGTTTCGGGGCTGAGCGAGGCCAAGGTCACAGCGACCGCATCGGCATCAGGGGCAGGAACAAGAACCCCGCAATCCCAAGCCGAGACCCGGCGCCCGACCTCGGTCCCGTCCAGCACCACGGGCACTGCGCCATTCAGGCAGCCTTCATACAGGCGGTTCGGCAGTAGCCAGTCCGAATTCTGCCCGGCCTGATAACGGTCGATCAGCCAGGCGACATCGATCTGACCATAGATGGCAGGCAGATCGTCCGGCCAATCATAAGGACCCATGAACGAAAGGTCGGGATTGCCATCCACCACGTCATGGAAATCCTCCATGACATCCAGCGCCGGACGTCCACGCAGGATCACGCGGTACTTTCCCGGTTGCGCGCGGGTCACCTGATCCAGAACGCCAAGCGACCAGCGGCACCGCAACATTCCGAACCAGCCGACGATCAGCGGTCCGCCGTTTTCTGCACCATCGGTCGCAGCACCTGCCTGCCGTGCGGTTTCAGCCCGTGCAAAAGGCTTGTTCTCGACCATCAAGGTCGGGACGTCGGGCTGATCGTAATGGCGCAGATAGCTGGTGCGAAACGCGGGCGAGGACAGGATCACCAAGCTGCTGCGCTGCATCAGCCTTGCCTCGACACGGCGCAGAACGCGCGCGGCGGTCCCCTGCCCCAGCATCATGGCATGAATATCCAACAGTTCGTAAACCAGGCGGGCGCCCCTGATGCGGGCCAGTCGGGCACCCAGTGCCAGCATTTCAAGATTGCGGGCCAGGATCACCTCGGGACCATCCTGCGCGGGGATCATGCCTGTGATCCGGGGCCATGCAGCCGCAATGGCGCGGACCCGTTGGATCATGCGGCCATTGGCGGTATGGCCAAGGACTGTGGCGTCCTCCGGCAAAGGCCCCTGCCCCCGCCGGAAACCTGCGACGCGAACCTCTGCGCCGCCTTGGCGCAGCATCCTGACCCGCCGCCAGATCGAGGGATCGTCAAGATCATGGGCAAGATAGGTCACACGCAAAAAACACATCTCCTACAAAAAAACACAACAGCATGCTTCGACACGGATCCTGCGAAAACAAACGACGACCCAAGAAACTCTGGCCCTTGAATAGACAAATTCATTGCAGGCGCAAACCGCGGAATGGCTTCAGTTTTCCAAAGTGACGACAAGGAAGTGTGAACCGCTGAACCATAAGGCACCTGGCATCGAGCCACATCAGCTTCGGGTTGCAATTCCTGTTGCATCGACACCCTGCGGGGCAACGCACGCCGCGTTACTTGGCGTTAACCAATGCTTCATATTTTTTGCCTGTCGGACGATCGCTGCCGACGCGCAACGCAATACCATGAAGGCTGGCTCATCCCCTAAGTCGTCTCGCCGTCCCAACCGGCAGATCAGTTTTCTCTGGCAGCATCCACCTTGCCGCTGACGTCCCATTTTCCTTCGGTCATGCAGAACGGTCGATCTTCGACCCGGACCCATGCCGAGGTTCGCAACAGGAGACATGACATATGGCCTACGATCCCGATCTGGATCCGATCTTCAAAAGCTTCAACACACAGCTTGCCGGCATCATCGCACGGCTGGACAAGCTGGACGGCGGAACGGGTTCAGCACCCGAACAGCCACAGCCCCCGGCCGTGATCGATCCGGTTTGGAAGACCCTGACCCGTAGCAAGATCACCATTCCCAAACAGATTCAGGTCCCTGCGGGTCAACGCGAAATCTATGTTCCGATCAGCGTCGATCACACTGATAGAGAATCTTTTTACTGCTACGTCAACCGTTTGGTGAACATACCGGGTGGTGGCATCAACGTTGGCAATGCGGCCAGTCAGGCTTGGAACTTCGAAGGTCTGGATGCCATGTATCGCTGGTCCCCAGGCGATGATCTGGTGCATTATATCAAGATCGTCACCAGATCGACCTATAAGGCCGGACAGAGTTTTCGTGCCGATATTCACGTGAAGGGACTGGGTGACTCTCAAAGATTTGGAAATGTCGATATCATCTTCGCCGACGATGCCCAGCACCCCGACATGCCTCCACAGTTTCATCGTCCGCTTCGCGAACTGAAACTCGATGGTGCACAGCGCAAGAACCAGTTCGATGCCGCAACCGTCAAATTTTCGGATTCCGGGTTTGACGCCCAAGGCCGACCGACATGGCGATCGCGCCTTTCACATGGTTACACGCAGGACGGAAACCAGGAAACCGGCCTCTACATGAGCGAAGAGAAGTTCCCGGGCATCGCACAGTCTCCAATTGCTTATGACAGCACAGAAAAGGCATTGCGCCTGCGTAGCCTAGCTTTTCCTGCAGACGCCCGGGTCGAGTTCGAAAGCCGCCTGTTCCGTCATCAGGCCGCGGTCATCCAAGGCCAGACCATGGACGATGTCTGTGGCGCCCAAGGTGTCTGGCGGATGGAGGCCAAGATCCCGATCCGCCGCTATTCCTGGCCCGCTTTCTGGCTTCTGGGCCGCGGACCCAAGGGCGGTTCAGGCGGCTACACCCAATGGCCGCCGGAAATCGATATTCTGGAGAAGTTCAACCACTCGTGGGGGGCTGCCGACACGCACTATACGACGACCTTCGCACAGCATTACGGCGATGCCGGTTCGAACAGACGCGTCGGTGCATTCGGAAACGAAGTTGAGGCGAACCAATGGCTGCCCGAAACCGGGCCACTCAACGAGGGCTATCACAGCTGGGCCTGCGCCATTGTCTATGATGACAAGGATCCGCTGAAATCCGAAGTCACCTTCTTCTTCGACGATATCGAAGTCGGCTGCCACGTTCTGCACGCCCGCCATCAGGACATGAAGACCAAGCTTGAACTCTACCCCATCGCAAACGTCGCGGTAAGGGCACCCGGCAGTTATACGCCCGAGCAGTACAACAGCGATGACGGGCGCGGTCATTCCGGGGACATGCTGATCCGCGATATCGCCTACTATCCAAGCGGCTTCATCATGTCGCCCAAGACCGTCTGACACAACAGACAGGCACAAACCGCCAGTCGCGTCATGAAATGCTTCTAGGTTGTTCAAAAAACCCGGTGCATACAAGCACCGGGTTTATATAATTACCGGATTTTTTATTTAATCTGGTTTTTGTAAAGATCCCATGCCTCTTCGATGATCACGCCTTGTTGCACACCTCGACGCCTTGCCTCATTTGCGATTTCATCGGCGACAGGTGGCAGTACCTTCGCATGGACCTGCCCAGTACGCGGGCTTGGCTTGCGTCCGCGTTTTTTCGCAGGCTCTCGGTCGATGAAGCCCAGCTCCTCACCAACGCGATCTGCGCGTTCAACCGCGGCAGAGCTACGATCCTTTTCTCGTGACCGCAGGCGCCCAAGATCGATGCTGAAGGGTTTGTCGCTCATGACGCATCCTCGGTTGCAAGCCGCGCATAGACCGCGCGGGCGAACCCTTCGGCGTTTGCGATGGCGGCATCCATGTTGCCTTGAGCCGACATGCTTCGCAAATTTCCCCCGAACTCGAACAATGCTGAGAACGCCGTCCTTTCCATCAAGGACGGCTCGATCAGATCGACCCCCTGATCGCGCAACGATGTCTCGATGCCGCTGTGCTGCCGCGACCGGATGGCCCGTGTCATCGTGAACACCACGGCATGCGGGATCCTGCGGTCCAACGCCTCTTCCTCTTCCTGGATCAGCTGCAAGGCACGCACGCCCACGGTTGCATCAAGCGTGGTGGCCCGCATCGGCGTGATGACCAGATCGGCCTGAGAGATGGCTCGACTGACCAGCCTTGATGCGATGCCTTCAAGATCGACGATGACGATCTCTCCGTCGAGGTCATGGCGCTTGATGGTGCGCACCAGCTCTCCCTCGCCCACATCTGACAGGACCCTGATCCGAGGTGGTAAAGGCGCGCGTTCAGCCCAGAGCGAAAGCGATTTGTTGGGGTCGCAATCCAGCATGGTGACCGCGGCCCCTGCATGGGCCAGTTCCGTTCCCAGGATGGTCGCGGCCGTGGACTTTCCGGCCCCCCCTTTCGGCGAGGCAACAACGATTGTCGGCATATTTCACCCGATAATTTAACTAACCTGATATTATTGAAAATCCGGTTAGTTGCAAGATAATTTCGGTTGCTCGGCAGGGTTCTTCTTTTGGATACGGTAGAAACCGCCTCAAATGCCTCCATCCCGGAACAGCGGGCTGGACTTTCCCGCACCGCCTTGCCACGTCAGCATTCATGAGCACAGCGATTTCTCCCTCCGTTTCGGTCATCATCACCGCCCACAATGCCGCGGGAACCATAACTGACGCGATCAAGTCGGCCTTGGCCGAACCCGAGACTGCAGAGGTCATCGTGGTCGATGATGCTTCCGGGGATGACACGGTCGCCGTCGCTAAGGCGGCAGGCGAGGGAGACGCGAGGCTGGTCGTCATCACCTGCGCCGTCAACGGCGGTCCTGCCGCGGCCCGGAACCGCGCGCTTGCCGTTGCCAAGGGTGACTTCGTAGCGGTCCTGGATGCGGACGATTTCCTGATGCCCGGACGTTTCACCCGGCTTCTGGCAATCCCGGATGCCGACATGATGGCCGACAACATCTTGTTCATCGCGGAAAGCGCATCCCCCGGCGACCTTCCCCCCGTGCCGAAGATCACGCCCGCCGTCATCGACATCGATCTGGCAGGCTTCGTTCGGGCCAATCATTCCGTCCGGGGCAGCAACCGTCAGGAATGGGGCTTTCTCAAGCCCGTTATTCGCTGCAGCTTCCTGCAGGACAACGGGCTGCACTATGACGATGCCCTGCGCTTGGGCGAGGATTACGACCTCTACGTGCGAATGCTTCGGAAAGGAGCGCGTTTCCGGGTTTCGACACAGGTCGGATATGCGGCACGCTGGCGTTCGGACTCCCTCAGTTCGCGCCACAGCACGGCGGATCTGAAGGCGCTGTACGGCGCGGCACAAGCCCATCTGGATTTCGATGGTCTGGATGACACAGCCCATGCGGCTTTGGCACATCACGCCAACGAACTGCACCGCCGTTTCCTGTTGCGCGATTTCCTGGATCGCAGGGCTAGGCTGGGCAGGGCAGGGGCGCTGATCTCCGCCTCGCGCCATCCTGCGACCCTTCTGCCCATCGCGCGCGGGATCCTTGCCGACAAGCTTGCCGCCCGCAGACCTGCACCCATATCGCGCATCGGTCGCCTGCTGATCGACCAGGGCTGACGTCAGGTACCTATCCTAATACCTTCTACAGCATTTCGACGACTGCCACAGGTGCCCGCATGCAGGGTTTCTGGAAGTTATCCACAGGGTTCTGGTGTTAAATAGGTGTTAAATAGGTGTTAAGGACCGAAAGAGACCCTTTTTCTCATGCACAAACAAGGGTTTGCTTTGACCCCTTATGGGTGAAGTGTCGTTTCTTCATGGGTGAAGTGGTGATTCCTTATGGGTGAAGTGTCGTTTCAGGGCCGTTTATGGGTGAAGTGTCGTTAACCTTGTTTTATGGGTGAAATGTCGTTATGGGTGAAATGTCGTTAATTCCGTGAGATTCGATGAGCAGTCCGCTTCTTCCCGATCGCCATCCGCAACGCGACTTCTTCGTCTGCGACATCATCAACGCGGCACCCAAGGCGGATGTCGGGTCGATGGAACATCCGATCTTCTCGCTTTCGACCAAGCCGGACCTTCGCCCGCGCCATTACGAACACAACGGGCTGACCGTCGACATCAAGCCTTCCAGCGACGGCATCGCCACCGTCCACGACCGCGACATCCTGATCTTCTGCATCAGCCAGCTGATCCGCGCGCTGAACGACGGGCGCGAGGTCAGCCAGATCGTGCGGTTCCAGGCCTCGGACCTGCTACGCGCCACCAACCGCATGACGACGGGACGGGGCTACGACCTGCTCAAGGCCGCGATGGAGCGGCTAGCCGGGACACGCATCTCGACCAACATCACCACCGGCGGCAAGGAGGTCTTCGAGACCTTCGGCCTGATCGAAAGCGCCCGCATCGTGCGCCAGACTCGCGAGGGCCGCATGCAGGAGATCGAGATCAAGCTCTCGGACTGGGTCTTCAACGCGATCCGCGCCCATGAGGTGCTGACGATCAGCCGCGACTACTTTCGACTGCGCCGACCGCTGGAACGCCGCCTCTACGAGCTGGCGCGCAAGCATTGCGGCAACCAGCGCGAATGGGTGATCGGCCTGGACCTGTTGCAGAAGAAATGCGGCTCCTCCTCGACCAGCTTCGAGTTCCGCCGCCTGGTGGCCAATGTCATCCGCGAGGACGAGGCCCATTCCCACATGCCCGACTACTCGGTCCGTTTCTCGCCGGACGACACCAAGGTGGTCTTCCGCAACCGCGGCTCTGCCCCCATTGCCGAGGTCTTCGAGGCCTATCTCGATGCCGAGGCTCATGAGGAGGCGCGCGCCGCAGCGCCGGGATGGGACGTTCGCTACCTTGAGGTCGAATGGCGCCGCTGGTGCACCAACGAAGAGATCGAACCCAAGCACCCCTCGCGCCATTTCGTCCGCTTCTGTAGAACCTGGTACGAGAAGCGCGGCGCCCCGTAAGGGAACGGGCATCGCGCAGGGATAACAGGCCGGAACGCAGAAGGGGGCAATATGGGGTTCAGCCCTGAGATGATCGCAGGGGTCCGGGGGGACTCGGGCCCCGAGATAGGCGTGCTGATCGACGCCAGCCTGCTGGGATCCGCAGAAGGCGGGCCGGCAGGGCGCGTTCCCGATCCCGACCGCCTGTTCGACATCGCCCGACTGAACAAGATGCTGGGCTGGCTGCCTGTCGCTCCGACCCTGTTGCCGCCCGACTGCAAGGGGCTGGCGCCACGGCTGCTGCAGGTGCGCATGCACATCGCACGGATGAACCGCCAAGCCATCGACGTCACGACCGAGGTGACGACGGCCCTGACGCAGAAGGGGCTGCGCCATGTCGTGCTGAAAGGTCCGTTCCAGCAGATGATCGTGCATGACGACCCGTTCCGCAGGCCGTCGGGGGACATCGACCTCTATGTGGCGCCGCGCGACCGCAAGGCGGCGGGGGCTGTCCTGCAGCAGCTGGGGTTCACCCCCTTGGAACAGGATCAGATGCTATGGTGGGTCTCGTTCCTGGGTGAACAGCATTTCCGGCGCGAAACCGACGGCGCGGTGATCGACCTGCACCACCGCCTGCAGCAGGCGGGACTGCCCGATTGGCGCGGCGCCGAGGATGTCCTGGACCGCGCGGCGACCATGACCCACGAGGGGGCGACGATCCCCGTCCTGTCGCCCGTGGACGGCTGTCTGCTGATGACGGTGACGCTGGCAAAAGCCCTGCTGGCGCATGAACCCTGCGGATGGGCCGTCGCCGACCTGACGCATTGGCTGGCGCGGCTTGGCCCTGCGGATCGGGCGCAACTGGCAAAGGTGGCCGAACGAAGCGGGCAGGGGCAGACCTTGGCGCTTGGCATCGCGCTGGCACGGGCCTGCAATTCCGGCAACGCCCTTGCCGACTGGCCGGCGCATTCGCTGCCCGGCTTGCCGACAGATCCGGCCATCCTGCGCGATCTGGTGTTCCAGCCCTGGCAGCGCGAGGCCGAGGCCCCCCGGCGGCGGCAGATGCTGCGGATGCTGGCACGTGGCCGCCCTCATGTCCTTGCCGTCGAGGCCCTGCGCGCCGCGCTGTCGCTGACGGTCAGGGCAACGCTGGAACGGCGGCAGGCGGGCAAGGCCTCAGGCTGAAGGGCCGCTGCACGTTGCCTTGAACAGCCATGTGGCCCACGACGGGGCATCCTCGGGCAGCTTATCCCCCCGCATCGCCATGGCCGCCACCCTTGCGGCCCCGGTCGCCGGAGGTTGCGACCAGCTTTCGTCCGCCTGTGGCATGTGCGGCAGCGGGTCGGCCGGAGTCGCAGATGTCACAAGTTTTTCGGTACTGCGGCGACGGCGATCGCGCAGGCTTTCGATCAGCCGTGCGATCATGGCCGGATCGACCAAGCGAGGCAGGGCGCCTTGCCAGCGGCGCGCCTTGATGTCGGCCACCAGATGCTCATAGCGCAGCGCCCGGCGCAGGTGACGATCCACGGCCTTGGCGGCGGCCTGCATGTCGGGGTCCGGCATTGCGGGCAGGGCGCGATGCGCCTCCAGCATCGCCTCGACCGTGGCGATGGACAGGCGGTGCGAGATCGACCCCTCATGTCGGCGATAGGCGTAAAGCGGGTCAGGCAGCACCAGAAGGCGCGCGCCCCCGATCAGCATGCGCAGGACCAGATCGTGATCCTCCCCAATCCGCAGCCCGACGTCATACCGCAGATCGGCAAGGACGCTGCGGCGGATCACCGGCTTGAGATAGCCATAGGAGGGCAGGGACGAATTGCCGTCATTGCTGCGCAGATAGGATGCCGCACCCAGCATCATCGGCGCGGCCAGCGCCAGCGATTGCAACAGGGTCCGACCCTGCGGTTCGGCCACCGCGCCGAAATAGACCAGATCATCGGCAACCAGATCGGCATCCGCCGCTTGGGCGGCCGCAATCAGACGCTCAAGCCGTTCGGGGTGGATAAGGTCGTCGCTGTCCATGATCGCGATCCACTCGCCGCGTGCCGCATCCAGCGCCAGGTTGCGCGTCGCAGCCGGGCCCGCGTTCCGCGACGAGGCGATGACACGCACCCGGTCATCGGTGGCAGCGATCCCGCGGGCAATGGCCACGCTGTCGTCGCCCGATGCATCATCGGCCAGGATCAGCTCCAACCGGCGCTCGCTTTGGGCCAAGACGCTGGTCATTGCGGCGGCCAGATGTTCCGCACCGCGGAAATTGGCCATCACCACCGAAACCACCGGGGACGATGGGGCAGGGGGCAGGTTGCTCTGATCCGACGGATTGCCCGACATGTGACTGCCTTTCCCTTGACCCATATGCTTGCGGCTTCCATAAGCCGGGCACGCCCGCGCGGCAACCGGCGCGGCCATGAGGCTTTGTACATGCGCCAGTCACCCCTTCCGATCCTTGCACTTGCCGTCGCCTGCGCGGCGCAGGTTCCAGCCGCCCTGGCCGCGGAACCCCATCCCGATGCCAAGGGCTTCTACGAGGATTTCTTGCAAGGATTGGACAAGGACCGCTGGTATGTCTCGGACGGGTGGTCGAACGGCGACTGGCAGGACTGCGAATGGTCCGGCAGGGCGGTTCAGGTGCGCGGCGGCATACTGAGCCTGTTCCACATTCCCGCCCCCGCGGACCACGACGCCCCGGCGCTGTGCGGCGAGGTGCAGACCAAGGCCTTCATGCAATACGGCACCTTCGAGGCCCGCATTCGCACGCCCCGCCAATCCGGCATGAATGCCTCGGTCTTCACCTATGCGGGGCCCGTCCACGGTTCCCCGCATGATGAGATCGACATCGAGATTCTGACCCGCGATCCCGGCACGATGACCATGAACACCTATGTCGCGGGCAAGCCCCATAACGGCGATAAGGTGTCGGCCGATCCGTCCTTCGAGGATGATTTCCGCATCGTCGGCTTCCGATGGGCCCCCGAGGGCATCACTTGGTATCTGGACGGACAAGAGGTCCACAGGACCGATCCGGACAGCACCCTGCCCAACCATCCGCAAAAGCTGTACATGTCGTTCTGGAGCACCGCGACTCTGACCGACTGGATGGGCCGCCCGGCCCCCCAGGACGGTCCACTGGAATACCAGGTCGATTGGGTGGCCTATACGCCATTGGACGCATCCTGCCTGTTCGAAGGCTCCGTCACCTGCGAGGCAGACTGATGGCAGGGGCCGCATATCCCCGGTCATCAATGACACCCCGCCGTGCGGCCCGCCGCGGGCGGTACCCGACGTTCAGCTATTCCCCCGACGCCATTGCCGCTTTCATGGCCGTCTTCGGCATGACCTTCATTCCCCTGCTGGGATCCAAGGGGGCCTTGCTCTTCCTGATGGCTGGAATGGCTCTCGTGGCAATCAACGCCGGTCAGGCACTGGCCGCCCTGAGGCGCGAATGGATGATCGCGTTGGTTGCGCTGTGGTGCGTGATGTCTTTCGCCTGGTCGGATTACGCGTCACTGAGCATGCGTTACGGCATTCAGCTGTGCTTGACCGTGCTGATTTCCGTGGCCATCGCCTACCGCCTGGCCCCGCTGGCCTTCGTCAAGATCGTTTTCCTTACCAGCACGATGTCAGGGCTTGCCAGTCTTCTGATTGGACGAAACCGAGGCGACGGGATGGGATATCTGGGCATTCACGCCAGCAAGAATGCCTTGGCGGATGCCAGCTCCGTGCTGATCATCGTGGCCTTGGCGGTACTGGTAGACCGGCACCTATCAGCGCGCTGGCGGCTTCCCGCCTTGGCATCGCTTCTGATGGGCACAATGCTTCTGATCATGGGCCAATCAAGCGGAGCATTGGTCAGCACTTTCGGTGTCGTCATGGTTTTTGGCGGCATTGTGCTGCTGCAACGCATGACGCCCCATATGCGGCTGGTCACAATCGGCCTGTCGGTTGTCCTGTTCGCGGCAATCGCCGTGCTGCTGTCATCCATATCCGATCAACTGGCTGGCATGTTCCTGGATCTCACCGGCAAGGACATCACACTAACCGGGCGCACGGATCTTTGGGCCGTTGGCCTTGGGCAAATTGCCGAAAGGCCGTTCTTTGGGGTAGGTTTCCAAGCATTCTGGGTTCCCGGTCGACCTGTAGCAGAACAGCTTTGGGCCAATTTCGGCATTGGATCCAAGCAGGGTTTCCACTTCCACAACACCATCATCTCGAATGCCGTCGAAATCGGCATCCCCATGACCGTGATGCAGACGCTTATTTTCTTCGGAGCAGCGACGGCATGTCTTGGCTGGGCAATTCGAAACCCTTCGGCAGCATCGGTCTTCTTTGCCCTGTTCATGGTACGATTGTGCATGCTGATGTGGATCGAAGTTGTGTATTTCTATCAGTTCAGCATTGCGACAGGCACTATCGTCGCTGCCATCTGCTATGGAAACCGGGCGAGGCTCAAGATGAACTAATTTCTGAGACGCTGCGCCTTTCTGAATATCCAACTAAGGGCAATGACAATCAGGTTTGTTCTGCTCAGCAGTCGCCCAGCCAGGTCTCATTGAAAATTTCATCGACCATGGCATACCTGAGCGGTAAAGACGCACAAGATTCAGCAAGCAGTGTTTAAAATTATTCATCAGGACAGCAAGTACAGCATTGGAAAATTTACTGAAAGCGAACACAAAATATAAATAAATGCAAAATATATTGTTTTGGTAATTTAAGTAAAATAAACACTCTCTTCAGTGAATATGTAAACATAGGAAGCTTGTAGCATGCCCCTCGTTCTGGTTCGAACTCCTACCTATCGCCGACCTGCTCTTTTGAAGCGCGCTTTAGGCGGCCTTCAAGCGCAAACACATCAGGAATGGATATGCGAGGTTCGGGATGACTGCCCCGAAGGTAGCGCCAGAAGTACAGTCGAGGAACTAAATGATCCCCGCATCCGCTATATTAGGAATCAGCCTCAAAAGTTTATGATTGAAAATCTTGATGCATGCTTCCTAAAGGATAACCTATATAACGCCGACTATTTCTTCATGTTGGAAGATGATAATCAAGTACTTCCTCGGTACATGGAAAGGGGTATTGAAATAACAAAACAGATGGGCGTTAATGTCTGTCAGATTAATCAGTCAATTGAATATTTAGATGTAGATAAAAAAGGCACGTACAGCAATTTCGGAATTTTTGATGGTATATATGAAGATCGCATTTATGAACCACGGGAAATACGTTTAGCTCTGTTTGGATGGACGGCATTATCGAATGGTTCTGTTTTTTGGTCAAAGAATATTAGCCGAGAACTTGCTTTTCGAACGGGTATTACGCCAGGAATTGATGAGGATCTTCGTGCCATGCTGCTTCGGGACCGCGTTTATGTCTGCTTAGAGAAATTAGCCACTTGGGCAAAAGATGAAGTCGCAACAACGCGAAATTTGGGATTTAACAAAGGTAAGCTGCGTCGCGAACTAGATATGCAAGCAAGTTCAAAAAAAATGCGCCGAATTGTATGGAAAGATACTCCTAGAAACATGCGAAAAGATTTTTTAGAGGGCGCCATACTGCGTATCCCCTTAGAAAAGCGTCACTATGAGCTTCAACGGGCTGGAATAAAGATTAATGATCCAAAGGCTCCGCATGGATTTATTAAAAATATTAAAGTAGGTATAGTAAATACTTTAGGTAATGTCCATCCATCGGTAAATAGCATAGATCTTAATGATCTATAAGTAATACGCTGCAGACCCATGGATTTCATGCTTTTGGCGTCTTTCAGGCTCCGCGATGAAACCTGATTGATAGGCAACCTTTTGGGGCTGACCGAGGCGCAAATGGCGCGGTTGAAGCCATTCTTTCTCAATAGCCATCGCAAGCCGTGCGTTGATGATCGTCGCGCCCTCAGCGACATAACTTCATCAATCGCAATGTGTTTTGCTGATGTGATGCGCTGAGGAAATTTGGCCCGGCCAAGACCCTCTACAACCACTTGAAGCGTTGGACGTGATTGGCAAACGCCACTGGTCCGAGTTCAGCCAAGAACACGGCGTCTTCGCCTGAACCATGGTCGGCCTAGCTGCCCAGAGCGCCGAGAACAGGACCATCATGATCGATGTGAACAGGCGAACGCCTTGCGTTCGAGTGAGCCTGCGCAAGTGTCTCAAAGCATACCGCACGGCATCTAGCCGTGGGGTCAAAAGAAGCCGCGGTCGTCTGATCGTTTGAACCAAATGGTTCGAGAAAAAAAGAAACTGTCTAGGGGACAGTTTCGCCTGAGAACGGAACACCAAGCCGCACGCCGTGGCGGATGCGAGGGCGCTGCCGCTCGGGTTCTTCATGTCGTCCGGGTAGGTAAGCGATTATACTGGCGCGGCTCTGCTGGGCAGCCTGCCGAAGGCGGGCTGGATTTTGGCAGATCGGGGCCATGACTCCGATTGTTTCAGAGAAGCCTTGAAAAAAAAGGATAAATGCCTGCATCTTCGTTCGGAAGTACCGAAAGAAGGCTGTCAAATACGATAAGCGGCGTTACAAACGGCGCAACCGCATCAAGATCATGTTTGGGCGCCTCAGGGATTAGCTCATGAAGGATAAAGACCTATTGCCGAAGGATGGGCATCAGTATTCTAAATTGTTTTCTAGAAACACGATTGTTGTGGACAGATTTCATTTTTTTTATAACTTGCTATCGACGGTAACGTTCAGAAATCGCGGTAAATTTTGCGTATCATAGATCCGGTAGTTGCTGCAGGAGAGCATTACGACATCTGTGTTGTCGGTGCAGGGCCAGCAGGTCTGGCCGTCGCGTTTGGTTGCGCATCAGCCGGCCTCTCGACGTTGGTACTTGAGAGTGGCGGCATGGCCCCCAACGATGTTGCGGAGCACGGCCATCGGGCAATCATTCATGACCCGGCGCAGCATGCACCGCTGGAGAAGGTCGCCTGCCGGGCTTTTGGTGGAACCAGCCATTGGTGGGGAGGAAATTGCAACCCATTCCTAGATTGCGAATTCGCCTCAGGCGAATGGCCAATTCCTTATGGCGAGTTAGCGCAATGGTATCCAGCCGCTGCCAAGTTCCTTGGCTGTGGAAGCAACTTCATCAATGAAGTTCATCCTCCTGCCGTGGGGCGCGATGGTGTCTTTCTTGACGGTATTTCAAGACAAGCTGCATTCCCACGGGATCTCAGCTTGACTTGGCAACGGCAAGCTGAGGCACAATCGAATTTGCATGTGGTCCTTTGGGCTGAGGTTGTTGGACTGAACTACGGGCAAGGAAAGAAAGTGTCCGGGGTTCGCGCATGCATAGCACCAAGCGCTGAACTTCATCATTTTTCGGCAGGTACGGTTGTACTGGCGGCAGCGGGGCTTGGCACGACGCGAGTTCTTCTGGCCGAGCAGATGCGTGGTGCAGAATTTGAAGGCGGCAGGCATCTTGGGCGCTACTACATGGGCCATCTGACAGGTACCGGTTCGAAAATCAGAGTGCAGCCGGAAAGCACTGGCTGGGGAGTGAGAAGTCCGGAAGAAGGTGAATACATCCGTGAGCGCCTTCTTGTTGGGCCAAACGGGTTCGGCCAATGCCACAGTACGGCTTTCTGGATCGGGAATTTCCCACTTTGGGACGCGGAACACCGTTCCGGTGGAAAATCAGCGAAGTATTTGCTGGGGAAAGTAGCAAAGACCTTAAAAATAAGTTCTACGGATGAAGCTCTTGATTCGAGGCTTGGTTTGCAGCGAACTGAATGGAGGCCGCATCTTGCTAATATAAAGAAGCGTCCAATGGATGCTTTTGTAACGGTGGTGCGTACGCTGAGAAAACTGCTTTCTGGTGGCCTGCAGCGCCTTCCTGATTATCCTCAGCCAGAGCGTGACGGCACTTATGCTCTTTGGTATCACGCAGAACAGCTGCCTTCTGCGGAAAATGTGGTCCAAGTGGAAGGACCGGTGGCGTTGAATTCTCTGCCTCCGCTTTCGATTAAGTTCAGCTTTAGTGATGAAGATGTAAGCCTTACGGTCCAGGCTCATCTGCGTCTAAAGAAGGTTTTTAATGAATCGGGAAGCGGAATATCAATGCCAGATTTTGATCCCGATAAATTGGCAGAACGCATCCGAAAAAACGCATACGACGGCTATCATCAGATTGGGACGACACGTATGGCAGCCACGCCCGAGAAGGGAATGGTGGACGAAAACTGCAAGGTCTTTGGAGTGGACAATCTGTATGTCGCCTCAGCCAGTGTTTTTCCGACATCTGGACATTCCAATCCGACCCTGACGGTCGTTGCTCTCGCGCAGCGGCTTGCGGCGCATCTATCCAACAAGAAGACGAAAGCAGCAGTGGATCTGCGCTTGACCGAAGCAGACGGCATTTGACCTGCTGCCAGTCCGCCCACTGTCCGGAACTTGCGCGAGGGATCGGTTGTCACCAAGAAGCCCACTGACTATAGGGTTCTCAGGAATATCCCATTTCGGAACGCAGCATGAAGCAGCGCGTCAGCGTCATCCTTCCTACCTATAATCGCGCTCACCTGATCGAAGAGACGATCCAAAGCTTGCTAGAGCAAACTCGGCTCCCCGACGAGATTTTGGTGATCGATGACGGTTCCACGGATACAACGCCGGAAGTTCTCGCCCGCTTTGACTGCCTGACAGTCGTTCGCATTGAAAACGGGGGAAAGGCCAAGGCGCTGAACCTTGCACTTGAAAAGGTGTCCGGAGATCTGGTCTGGATCGTCGATGACGACGACATCATGCTTCCTCATGCCTGCATGATCATGGCGACTGCGCTCGAGGTCGATCCTGATCTGGACTTTTGCGCGGGCCGCCATATCGATTTCGAGGTTGATGAGCTCACGGGCGCACGGAATAGCCGTGCACCGGGCTTCATGCGCAACTCGACTCCGGAACAGATATTTCCGGACCTCCTCGAGGGTTGCTTCATCTTTCAGCCAGGGCTCATGGTGCGAAAGAGGGTTTATGAATCAGTGGGCCCGTTCAATACCAGTCTCGTTCGTTCGCAAGACTACGAAATGATCATGCGGATCGCTCGTCATCACCGTGGAAAGCAGCTCGATGACGTCGTTTTCCTGCACCGCGAACATAGTGGTCAGCGCGGCTCTGCAAGCGAGAGCTTTGCTGCAGCGGAAAACTCTGACCGGTGGGCGCAGTTCAACCGCGTCATCTTTACAGATCTGCTGGACGATCTTGCCGATGAAGAGATCCTCGCCCAAAGCGATGTGGCGCATCTATCATCGCCCTTGTTTCGGCGTGCTGCGCTGGTGAAACGCGGTTGCATCATGGCGCGGCAGCGTATGTGGCATGAGGCTGCCAGAATTTGGCAAGAGGCGGCGGCCGTCGACCCCGCGCCGCTATCTTCTCTTGAGCGCAAGATGATCGAGCGCAGTCCCAATTCGCCCTTGGGGGCGACCGAGCTGTTCTCGGATTTGGCTGTGCGATCGGAACTGAAGGCGCTCATGCACATGTCATCGCCTGGTCCTGAAATGATGACAGTCCTTCGCAAAGCATCCCGTTGGCATATCCGAGCCGCCCTGCAGAGGCGGGACTGGCGCCGTGCCATGCAAGGCCTGTGGTTGATGTTGATGCGATGAATTTTCCTGCAGGGCAGGTTTTTGAAATCGGATCAGGGTGATCTATATTTGCTGAACAATATCATGGGGATGCGCTTCTTTTCTTATCCCGGATAATGGCAAAGGGGATGCTTTCGGCCCAAAGTCTAGCCCGTGTATCCATGGCGTGTCATGTGCTGGCGAAAAGCGTTAGGAAAGCGGGCGACATCCGTTTCGTTCAAAGTTTTCTTCCAGTTTCCGATCGAAGCGGGCGTGATAGGTTTCAGGACTGCCGCGTGGTGATCGAGCTGCTCGATATCGCCGAGGTTGGCGGGCACGCGGGTCAGGTATTCAGGGGCAAAATCCATGCGGGCAAAGCCGAAGATCCTGTCAAAGGCACCCTCGGGTTTGGTCACGATGTCTTCATAGAACATCTTCAACGTGCGGTCCCGGGGCAGAAAGCGGGCGCACGCCGAGTTTGCCTGCACCCAACGGTCCACCGCCACATCGACGGTCCGCATGTCGGCCTTCACTTGGCTGGCAACGGAATCGCGTCCGTCACGTACAAGATAGAGGAACTGTGCATCGGGCAGGAACTTGACGATGGATTTCAGATGCATCGTGTTCCACGGCGTCTTGTCGCCCCAACGAGGTGCAGCGAAGCCGTGTTGCCTGGCCAGGAAACCATAGAGCCCATCCAACAGCGCACGCAAATCGTGTTTTTCTTCGGGCCAACCGACAGCTTCGGCAACGAATGCGGCCAAGGAAGGCACGTCCATCTCGGGCCAGTTCGCATGCCGGTCGAAATACGACGCAAAGAGAAAGACTTTCTCGCGCCAATCAAGTCGGCGCCAGCGTTTCCAGCGCTCGATGACCTCACCCAGGACATAGGTTTCGGGCGGGATGTAAATCTGGCCGGAAGCCAGAAGCACACGGCGCACGAGAGTATTGCCGGAACGCGGTGCGCCAACGACAAGGAGGGGAGAAGGCTGGGTCAAGGCGGAGGCTTTCACAGTCAGGCGCCTTCTGAAGGCACATTGGAGGTCATTGATCGCCGGTGGAAACCCACCAGCTTGCGCAGCGTGGTCAAGGGCGGAACAGCACGCGGGGCCATGCCACGGCGGCTTGGGGGGGTAGCACGCAATCGTGCCAAACGCGGAATGACGGTGGCAAGGTCAAGCGTTGCACGCGCCCATTCCTGTGCTGCAGCAGCCGCATCACGATGAAGATCAGGGGACTGCCGAATTTCATTCAGAACTTTGGCCACATCCGCCGGCTGGCAATAGATTGCATGAGGGCCGAAAGTCTGTTCCAGCCGCGGATCAAGAATGCAGCGCACGCCCATCAACATTGCCTCGGCAATGGTTCGACCGAATGCCTCGGCCCAACGGGCAGAGTAAAAATAGGAAAATACGTCAAGACCATCAAGATAGGCGCGCGGTGACAGGCTTCCAAAGGGATCGATGCGCCAAGCTTCATGGGTTACTCCGAGAGCTTCGAAAGCCTTTGCTTCGGCCCCCAGCACATGGACGCGCACCTGTGGTCCCACTGGCAGAGATGCGGCGATGGCCCTAGGATCGTCGGGCCACTTGTCAGCATTCGCACGACCGTGCCGTCCGATGACAAGCGGACCTGCGGCAAGCTTTGGCCGCTGCGGCTGCCATTCGGCGGTGTCGAAGGTGTTTACCCAATCCTCCTCGCTCAGCAACAGGAACGGCTGGAAGCTGCGCAGTTGCGCCCGGACCAGACCCGAAACGGGTAGCCATTCGGCGCGCACCCCCCGCACAACCAGCCGTTCTGCACTGCGGGTGGTGCTTAAAGGATCATAGCACAGCGCCCCGTCACCCAAGAACGGCGGATGGTGCGCAACCATGAAAAGCCGATCGCAGCGGCCGAAGGCACTAACAGGAAGATGCCCCGCTTGCGCGTGGCCGAAAACCTGCGGATTGTGAAGAAACAGGCAGTTGCTGCTGTCGGGATCGATGATGATGTCGGATCGCTCTGCCAAGGCTGTCAATGCGGGGTTGTCGGGGTCTTCGGGCTGGAAGAACCCCCGTGATCGGACCAGCCGCAGCCCCAAACGCAAGCCCGCCCGGCTCAAGGCGGTAATATCGGCAAGGAATGCCGATGCCGTGCCGCCCATGAAACGAGGGTCGGTGACCAGCGTGACGTCTGCTTTGGGTGTTGTCATGTTGAAAGAAGATCCTGCGATCGGAAAGACAGTGCGGCAGGGTAGGGGCCTTGCAACGCGACACCATGGCCTTGTCGCGTGGTCGGAACGCTCCCAGTTTTTGCGGCCCGGAACCTTGGCAAAGGTATGTCCTTGTTGTTTTCCAAGATCCATGCAGGAAAAGGAATGGCCCTACAACGAGCATTTTTGATTGTTCGACCCTTCGTCTTGTGGCGAAGAAACCATGCACGAATGGTCATCGCAAGCCTTTATGATTGACCCTTGCTACCAGCTCTGATTGACCTTACGGGACAGGCTGGCAGCGGTGTCCGCCGGAGAGGCACCCGGGAAAGCAAGCCATTTCCCATCCCTAAGGGGGCTTGATCAGATCACCCTGCTTCCCAGCCTCCGCGCTGCGTCCTTTCACGATGAGCTTGTGTTTTTTTTCATGCTGACAAGCAACGCCATAAACAAGATTGACCGATCAATGGCCGGCGCCCTGGCAACCCGCAGTGACAGCAGGCAGGCAGGGACAGGTCTGCACGGGGTCATCGCTTTCTCATGACGGATCGGAAGCTGAGCGTCGTTGTTCCGTTCTACGATGAGTTCGCCTATCTCGAACGGTGCCTGGGATCCCTTCTGGCCGCCGGGGATGCAGTAAGCGAGATACTTTTGGTCAGCGATGCCGCCGACCCCGAAGCTGCTGCGCTTTTGGCGCCCTTCGAGGGGCTTGAAAAGCTGCGGATCCTGCACAACGATCGGAACATGGGTGCCGGAAACAGCCGCAATCGCGGAATTGAGGCGGCCCGGGGCGATTACCTGCTGTTTCTTGATGCCGACGACCTGGTCTCGCCGGCCGGCCTGAATGAAGTCTTGGCCTTTGCCTGCAGTACCGAAGCCGAGATCGTTCATTTGCCGTCCCTGATCTACGAGCCAAGTTCCGGTGCATGGTGGAAGCATTTTCGTGACGAAACGTATTTCGGTCGCCGCAAGCGTCATGCGACCCTGCGCGACCTTCCGGAACTGCGCTATGCCGTTGCGAACTGGTCGCTGCTCTATGATCGCGACCTTCTGTTGCGAGAGAACGTGCGTTTCGATCCGGAACAACGCGTAGCTGAGGATCATCTGTTCCTGATTGAGGCGCTTCAACCCGCCAAGCGGATTGCGACCTTTGATCGCTGGTGCCATCTGTGGCGGCGACGGGGCGGATCCCTGTCGCAGAAGGATCCGCGGCTGGAAACGCATCGGATCAAGCTTGCCTCCTTGCAAAAATCCTTGGCGTTCATGGGGCGACACATGCCGGTGAACGATATCGATTTCCAGCGCGACTACGTCTTTGGCTTGCTTCGGTTCATCTATGGCTGGGATTTCATTTCCGATCTTCTGACCCGGCGAGACGAGCCAGAAGCGCTTGTGCTTCTCGAGGGATTGGCAGCAGTCTGTGCGGACTATCCCTTGCAAAAAGGCATGGAGAACGACCGGATCGTGCAAGGCATGACGCCTGACGGAAGGTTGCGCACCTGCCACGATAAAATCGTGGACTGGCATGTCCTGCACGCGATACATGCGGCGCTTGCCGCCCGCGACTGGCAAAGCCTCGAGAGTTGGTTCACCCCCGACCCGAAGACGCCCGTGCAGCTGCCAGTGGTCCATGGCGCGCATGAAAGCCGACCCCTCCGCAGGAATGAGGGCCTTCCCTTGGTCCTGGGCACGGCTGGCGCGCAGACGCTGATCAACGGCTGCGCCAAAGGCATCCTTCGGCTGCAGCTTGACGATCCGATGGCAGCATTATGTGTCGAGTACCGGATCCGGACGGCCGAGGGCGACCGCCGGGCGTTCAACCAGTTCGTCATGGACGAGGTCGATGCATTCGCCCGATTTCCGGGGCAGGTTCTGTCCGCAGCTCAGGCAGCAGGGATCGCGGTTTCGATTGTCATTTCGCCCCCCGAAAGCGACGGTGCGGTTACGCTGCGTCCCGACCCCGAGAACATGGACGACCCTGCGGTTCCTCAAGAACTGCGCGATGCCGTGACCGCAATGCAGCAAGTGCTGACTACACGACTTGCCCCCGGTGTGGACGGCGTCGACATGATCGCCATCGCCACCAAGGTGACACGCGCCATGATCTTCGACCATTGGCGGCGTGATATCGGCACGGCGGCAGAGATCCCGGCAGCGGTGGGACCGATCCTTGGGAAGGGCATGCTGGGGCTGGTCTGGCAGATGGCAGAAACAGCCCTGCCCACCGCGCAACCGCCATCGGAAAGCTTTCTTAAAATCCTTGACAGACAGCGCTTTGGTGATGGTGGCGTCGACGGTCGCCGTACGATAAAGCGCCGCCTGAAACGACAGCTTGGCAGGCTTTGGGACCGGACCGGCATTCGGCGGAACCAAGTGTCGACAACATGACCCCCGCACGCCCGGAGGACCCTGAGATGACATCCGCCACTTCCCTTCCGCCCGCCGAGGCTGCCGAACCTTTGGCTACCGTGACGATCTGCACCCGCAATCGCAGCGCTTCGCTTGCGATGACGCTGGATTCGCTTGTGCTGGCCGCCCGTCGTGCAGAGGCGCGCACGGGCCTGCCCTTCGAGGTCGTGATCGTTGACAACGGCAGCACTGACGACACAGCAAAAGTGGTCGCCAGCTACGCCGACAGGCTTCCGATCCGTTGTATCAACCAACCGGTTCCGGGGCTGTCCAATGCCCGCAATGCCGGTCTGGACGCGGCACGCGGGCGGGTCATCCTGTGGACGGATGACGACGTGCTGGTGGATGAGGATTGGCTGGCCGCCTATCTCGAAGCCTTCCGCGATCATCCTGAAGTGGCAGTTTTCGGGGGCCGAGCCGTGCCGCGCTATAATACGCCGCGCAGTGAATGGTTCATCGAACAGGAAGCCCAGCTTGGCAGTCTTCTGGCAATCCGCGATACCCCCAGTTGGACCGAGGTGAAGCCGGGGCAACTACCCTTTGGCCTGAACTATGCCGTGCGCCGCGACGTGCAGTTGCGCCACCGCTACGATCCCAATCTCGGGGTAGCTCCGGGCCGACGCATCGGCGGCGAGGAAAGCACCATGCTTCGGGCCGCGCTGGCCGAAGGGGGCAAGGGACGTTGGGTCTGGGGGGCGACGGTCTATCACCTGATCCCGGCGCAGAGGCAGTCCATGGCCTATATTCTCGACTACTATCGCTCGCAAGGTTTCCTTTATCCGCGTTTCGACGTCACGGCGCCGCCAAAGGCGGCGATACCACGTGCGACAGCAATGATCGTGCACAAGCGAATTATGGCAGCTGCGCGGCGGATGGCGGGACGCCCCTGGGTCTCGGATTACGTCGAGCATGCCCGTTGGCGTGGAACCCTGCGCCGCCTGCGCTACCCGGACGACATGGGACGCGCCTGATGCATTCATCTGAATCTCCGTCCAAGCCGGGACCGCGTCGATGAGCAGTATTACCGATCGCATGTTGACCGCCAGCGCCTGGCTCAGCGGAGCGCGGCTTCTGACCAATGTGCTGGCCTTTGTCAGCACCTTCCTCATGGCGCGGCTACTGGCACCCGAGGATTTCGGTCTTGTGGCCATCGGCACATCGATCCAGATGATCGCCCTCGCGATCACCGAACTGTCCATGGCACAGGCCTTGATCCAGCACCGCGATCCGACCGAGAACCACTATCATACCGCTTGGACGATGGGTGTGGGACGAGGGGCGGTTCTTGGGTTGATCCTTGCATTGCTGGCGCAGCCCATAGCAGGCATCTACCAGGATGCGCGCTTGGCCAATGTGATTTATGCGCTGGCCTTGGGAATCTTCATTTCCGGAATGGGCAATCCGCGTCAGGCGATGCTGGAGCGTGACCTGATCTTCTGGCAGCAGTTCGTGCTGTCGGTTACCGGTAAGGTCGCTTCCATCGTGGCTTCGGTGGCGCTTGCCGTGATCTTGCGCAGTTACTGGGCGCTGATTGCCGGTGTGCTAGCTTCGCAGATCGTCAACGTCGTACTTTCCTATGTATTGATCCCATTCCGGCCGCGCTTCAGCCTGCGGCACTTGGGTGAAATGTGGTCCTTTTCAGTCTGGCTCAGCCTCGGCAGGGCGATCAACACCATAAACTGGCGCTTTGACCAGCTTCTGGTGGGCAACATTCTGGGGCAGTCCGTGCTGGGCCTTTATTCCGTCGGCAGCAATCTTTCGCAGCTACCCACCCGCGAGGCTCTGGCTCCGATCAACGCGACGCTGTTCCCGGCGCTGTCGCGGATCGCGGACGAACCCGAACGGCTCTATCAAGGGTTTCGCAAAGCGCAGTCCGTGCTGATCTACGCCGCCCTGCCACTAGGACTGTCACTGTCGCTGATAGCCGAACCGCTGATCACTCTTGCCATGGGACAAAAATGGCTAGGTGCGGTGCCGGTCGTGCAGGTGCTGACCGTGGTCTTTGCGCTGCAAACCTTCGGGTCGATGGTGCAACCATTGGGCATGGCAACCGGTCACACCCGTCTGCTGTTCTGGCGTGACCTGCAGATGTTTTTTGTCCGGCTGCCAGTGATCATTGCAGGGACTGTTCTCTACGGGCTGCCGGGGCTGATCATCAGCCGCGTTCTGACCGGGCTCATTGCCGCAGGGGTCAACATGGTGCTGGTGCGGCGCATCCTGCGGATGTCACTGCGCGATCAGGTGGTTGGCAATTGGCGCAGCCTTGCCGGGGCGATGGGCATGGCAGGTGGCACGCTGGCCATGCAGGCCTGGTTGTTCGACATCGACGTGACCCAAGCAGGGCCGGGCATGCTGCTGGCCGAGGTTGCACTGTCCCTGGCCTTGGGGTTCGCCTTATACCTCGGGACCAGTTTCCTGCTTTGGTGGGCCGTGGGCCGCCCAGAGGGCGCCGAACAGCAGTTGCTGGGTCTTGGCGGCAAACTGCTCAGAAAGCTGGGGCGCAAGACCTGAAAACAGGACCTCAGGCGCGCTGCGAAACAAGCCGATGGCGCAGGTGATGAAGCGTCACTTTGGCATGGATCACCCCAAGCGCCAGCCCGATGGCCGGCCCGACAAGGCAAAGCGCCGCTATATGCCGCTTTTGCGCCAGATAAGACAAGGCCGAGGCTGCTTCCTGATGCACATGCGGCAGCTCTGACCGCCACCGGGTATCGCGGCGACGTTGCCACCAAGCAGAAAGGAAGGCGCGGCGGGTGTCCTGTCGGGCGGCATATTTCGCGTAATGCGCACCCCGCCCCATGTCATAGCTGCGCATCAGGGCAGGGCGGTCCGCTTCGCTGCGACCGTGGTCGTGGCGAACCGTGGGGCGCGGATCATAGCGGGCCGGATGCCCCGCCCAAAGCACCGCGGTGATCACGTCTATGTCTTCACAAGGAAAGGGCGTTCCGGCGCCAAGCTCGGGATCCAGACCGCCAACCTCCTCCAGAATGCGGCGAGGGATCGCCATGTTGGCGCCGTGGATTGCCCCGGGCTTCAGATAGCGACAGGGAGCGAAAGTCTCGACCGTATCGCTTTCCTTGATCGTCACATGGGCGTGGTCCGGGTTGTGCAACAGGATCCGCCCGCCAAGACAGCCGGTATCGGGATGCTCGGCAAAGACCTCGGCCACTCGATCGACAAAATCCGGGGCGGGATAACAGTCGTCGTCGGTGAAGGCCACGATCCTGCCCCGCGCATGTCGCCAGCCATTGTCGCGCGCGGCCCCAAGTCCGATCCGCGCGCAATGGATGTAACGGGCAGGCACGGGCGCAGCCTCTACCACGCGACGAAGATCCACGTCAGAGGCATTGTCGACGATCAGAAGCTCCCACCCGGTGCGGCTGGCTTCCAGCACCGGGCGCCAAGTGCTGAGTGCCTTGGCCAGCGCCTCGGGACGGTTCCGGGTGCAGATCAGCACCGAGACTTCGATGGCAGAGCCGATGGTCATGCGCTTTTGGCCTGCGTGCCGGCTTCCGCATCTTGTCTTGCCAAGGCGACCTCGGCCGCGGCCAGCGCCGCGTCCAGATCCGTAGCCCGGGTCGCCCCCTGCCAGCAGCTTCCGAAAGCAGCCGACAAACGCGCGATCTTGCCGTAACTGTTGTCCGTGAAGGCATGGGGAATGCCCATCAGGCTGGACATGATGTGGACATGCAGCCTGTCGGTGATGATGAAGCGGCCTCGCGCCAGCTTGGCCAGTCCGTGATCCAGCCGCAGCTGTGCCAAGGCACGATAATAAGCGACCTGCCGTGCCGGACGGCCCAGGTCGGACAGGCGTCCTGTCCGAAGGGCCAAGGTCCGTGCCATCCAGGTGGCCGACTTGTAAACATTGGAAGCGTCTGCGCCCCAATCGTCCACGATGTAGCTGGCTGCGAACCGGGGCGACAGCCGGGATGCATCGAACCTGGGACCAGTGGATTCCTTGTCATCCCGAAGCATCAGCAAAAGATCGACCTGGGGCGGCGCCGGGCGCGGCAGGGTTCCGATTGCAAAGGCTGCATCCGGGCAAAGGCGCAGATCGCAGTCGAAATGTTCAGCCGCAAGGGCCATGCTCGGCTCATCCCGAAGCAGCAGCGTCAGGCGTCGTGCACAGGCAATGGCCTTGGCAGTCTGGGCAATGCGTTCAACATTCCCGTAATGAATGGATTGTGGCAGATGGATAATGCGATGTTGGGAAAACTGCTGGAAAACCTTTTCGCGAAATATCTGATAAAATTCCCAGATATCTCCGAAATTACCGCCCCCGTGCAGGAAGATCACCGCATCATCGGGAACGCTTGCACGAATTTCTTCCCAATCAGTGCTGAACTTACACACGTAGACCGGCGGGCGACCGAATATCCGCTCCAGTGCCAGAACCTCGCCAAGGTAGATCGCCGAATCCCCCACATTCGGATGGTCGGGATGATCAAGCAGAACATAGGGCCGGGAAAGGTCCTCTCCGACCACCTCGCGAAGCGTGTCCTCGAAACGGTTGCCAAGTCGGGCGACAAGCGCCTCGGCCGTCTCCGTTCCGGGCTCGGGCAGCGCCGGATAGTTCATGCAGTGATCCTTTCGGTATTTTTCGGGATAGTTCAGCAAAGCCCCTGCACCGTCAAGCGCAGCAGCCCTTTGCTTTGTCACAGGGCGACGCGGCATCATAGGCCGATAAGGCGTGGCACTGGATACTCGTCACGGCCATAATCACAAGCCACCTTCGGACTTTTTCACCATGATGCCGGAACAGTTCAGTTGTCATGCCTGTGTCCAGCCAGCATGGAACCGACCGCGAAGATCATCAGGGGGCCGTCGAGACAAAGCTGCAAGGCGCCAGTCCTTGATCGTGGCTTTGCGCTGCCAAGCGCTTTGCCCAAGCCGGATCGCAACATGGCATCGAAACTATCTGACATGTCGAATGGGTAGGCTGAAGAATAACGGAACAGTCAGGGTCAGGATGGATTGATTGCGCACGAACAGCATGACTCACGACCTCGACGACCGAGCCGTGTAATGGGCAATCCCTTCTGGCTGACCAACGCGCGATGGGGGCGTCTGACCCCTTTCGTCTCCAAGCCCCACGGCAAGCCTCGGGTCGATGACAGGCTGAGCTACTCCCCATTTCCTGAGCAGGATCTGACGTAATTTAAGCTACTCGTTGCACCTGCTGATCGGGTTGGTTGATATCATTTCTCTGCCAGTAGACCAGCGCTTGGGGCTGGCCGTCCAAGGCTGAATGCAGGCGCTGGTAGTTGTAGAAGGTCATCCGTTTCCGGATCGCCGCTTTCGTCTCCGATCCGGTCTCCCAAGCATGCAGTAAACGCATTTGTATTTCGTTACGCGGTCCTGCGGTTCAGGGTGCCCCACAGCCTCTCGATGAAGATGTTGTTGAGGGTGAGCTTGCGAACGCCCTTCCCATCCACCGATATCCGCACCGCTGATCGGGGCAGCCGGTCCGTCCAAGCGAAGGATGTGAACTGGGACCCCTGATTTGTATTCATTATCTCGGGCGGGCCTAACGTATGGATGGCCTCGTTCAACACCTCAAGACGAAAGTCATTCGACCCTGTTCTTGAACCGGTGGCGAATACGGTCTCATTCCAGCGTGTTCAAGATGCGACAAGACAGAACCTTGCGGGTATGCCAGTCCATGATAGCCACCAGATAGAGGAACCCTCGACGCATACGCAAATAGATGATGTTCGAACACCAGGCCTAGTTCGGACGTTCCACCCGCAGACCTCTCAGCAGATAGGGATAGATCTGATGGCCCTTCGCCGGCCTGTTCGCGTTGGGCTTCTGGTAGATCGGCGTGAGCTCCATCAGGCGCATCAGTCGATGAATACGCTTTTCGTTCACCAGGTGGCCGTCGTTGTGCAGGTAACAAGTCATTTGCCGGACGCCGAAGAACGGGGTCTTCAGGAACTGCTCGTCGATCATCCTCATCAGCCCGAGGTTCTGCTCAGACTCGCCCTTCGGCTCGTAGTAATAGAACGAGCGCGCGATCGACAGCAGCTTGCACTGATGACCGATGGATAGCTAGGGATGGTCAGGCTCGATCATGCCGGGCCTCACTTTCCGCCCCAGTGCTTCAGCTTTCGTTACAAAAAAGAGTTTGCCACCCCCAGCTCCTCGATCTTGGCGTGGAGTTCCTTCACCTGCTCCTTCAATCTCGGGCTTCTCGCGGCTCCCGCGCTCGAACACACCTTCGAGCAGAACTCGCTACCATTGATGGATCATTGTCGGCTGCACCCTGAACCGGCCTACCAGCTCGGCGGCCGTCTCCTCGCATTTCAATGCTTCCAGCGCGACCTTCGCCTTGAACTCTGGCGCGTGCTGCTTGCGTTTCGACATCTCTGATCGCCTCGTCGAAGATCAGCAGACTGCAAATCGTAGCTTATGTCAGTGTCCGAATTTCGAGGGGTAGCTTAGAGGCTCTCAGCAGCGTTCTAAGCCCCTTCAGGCGCATCTCTTGCACCCAGATCCTACAAAATCGGCTTCCACGCGCCCCAGGGCCCCGTTCTGCATCTTCGCATCCCGGATCTGTCCTGCGCCCTCTCGCCAAGCCCTTGGTCCTGCCAGCGCGATCCTGGCGCGACCGCAGAACGCCCCTCTCCTAGGCCCCGAATTGAAGCCTGCGCCTCGGCAGACTTTAAGATTGGCAAGAAATGGAAATGTAATTTTTTACACTTTCGGCCCCCCTAAATCCCTGCATTTGCGGGTTGTGGAACGGGTCGAAATGTGAAGCCCCGCCGCGGCTCTCTCCGGACGTTCCGAGACCGGGAGCGTCCCGTCGATCAAGGATCTGTTCTGCCGGGGCAGGACGCGATCTGGTCCGCGCCTTACTTGCGGCGTTCCGCCTCACTGCCGGGGCGGCCGGCCTCCTGTACCCGGCTCCAGAGAGGCGCGGCTTGCTGGAAGGACGGAACAGATGAACCATTGGTTGGATGTCTTTCCGCTGATCTTCCTGCCCTTCAAACTGATCGTTCTGAGGATCGGAATGTTCTTCGCGATCAGGTGGCATGTGCAGCGGGACGATGAGGAACACGCTCAGCGGGGGCGAAAGCACGAACCGCGCTAGGCCGCGGGCGGTTCGCACCGATCCCGACCGGCGTATCGTAGAACGACGACCGCGACAGCCGCACCAGTTTGCATTGCTGGCCGATGCTCAACTCGGAATGATCCCAATTAATCATCGCACGTTTCTTCTCGGGACTCACCGCTTCAGCCCTTCGACGAAAAAATTGTTCTCAACAGCCAGCCTCCCAATCTTGGCATGGAGCTCTTTGATCTCTGTGTCTGCCGGACTTTCCTGTTTGCCACCGCGAACAAAAACATCGGCCATGCTTTCACAGCCTAACGCTTCCATGTGCTGATCTGGGCCGGATGCATTTGGTGCTTCGCGGCAATCTCTTGGATCGCCTTGTCGCCACGCAGCGAGAGGTGGTCGCAGGAATTCGGACCGGTCGCCAAGCTCTGGCGATTGATGACGGTCCCGGCGCGCTTCGCGCACCGGGGGGAGCGCCCGCCAAGGAGCTGGCCGCCTCCCCACCGAATGGACGGGCTGTGTAGTTTTTGAATGCTGTCGGACGTGAGGCCCCTTGTGGGCCGAAGGGACGACTCTGCGTGCGTATGCGCGCGCAGGCCGGGTGGGGGTCAGCGGGAGGGTGATCGGTCAAGCGACGCTTCCTGCAGAGAAAATACCGGCTTAAACTGCGAAAGTACAAAGCACAGGAGACGGTTTTCGATGAACCTTGAGGATTTCTCAGCCGGTCTCGCCGACCTGATTGGAAAACCGAGCAGGCTGAGGCCCTTCGTGTGTGACGGCTCTCCCCTGAAGTGCCGGGTCTTCATTGTCGGGCACAACCCTGCAACGGCATCGGATCGGGATTTTTGGGAGGATTGGGGCCCTGATGGCTTCGACAAGGAAAGCTGGATGGCGGCCTACATCGAGGAACGGGCCAATCGACCGCTCAAGCCCGGAAAGTCGTACAGGCCCAGGATCAGCCCCAGCAGGCGTGTCATCGACCAAGTGGTCGCAGCAGCAGGCATGCCGATCCTCGAGACCAACATCTATGCAGGAACCTCGCCGGACATGCGGTCCCTCGGGGAACGGGACATGGCCCCGTTCCACTACCTGGTCGACACCATCAAACCGGACCTGATCATCACCCATGGCAAGGACGCAAAGGAGGCCGCAGATCGCTTGGGGCTTCCCGGCGAGGTCATCTCCGTCCCGCATTTTTCACGGGGCTGGTCGAAAGAGAACGCGATCGAGCTGGGAAGGGCTCTCCGGGCGAGATTCTGAGCACCTCGGTTCAACCGGGAGGCGGGGTTTCGGGCTGTAAGCGCTCTTATGCGGCGGCAAACCCCGGCGCTAAGGATTGCGCCCAGGTTGTCCATTCGGAACGCCACGCGAAAAGTTTTGGCCAGTCTTATATTCGGCGTGACCCGCCCCTCATTCTCTCGACAGTTCAACGGGAGACATGACCATGACCGACGTTCTTCTTATCATCCGCATTCTTTTGGGAATCCTGCGCGAACTGCTTGGTCTACTGCGCGACCGGCGCAAGCCCTGACACGGTTGTCAGAGTGGTAAGAAATGGGAGTGTATTTTACGCACTTGCATCGCTGCCAAAGGCAATGCGAATGGACACCAGCATCCCAAGTATAAGGTTTATGTGCCCCTTCCCCGCGTTGCGGGGCGAGCGGATAATTTGGCCTTGTGCGAAATTTTCTAGTGAGTACACGTAAACCTTCCTATATCTGTCACAGCGCGGCCATAGGTTGATTTAGGGCGCTCTACCAAGCTCGCCTAGGACCTCGCCGACAAACCTTGTGGCCCCGCCCGTCAGTCCCGCGTCGCAAGGCCGGGCCCAGGGTCCAGACGTATACCAACCGTAGCCCCCCTTCGGTCAAAAGCGCTTACTCAACAGGCACTGTCAGGTGATCTATTGTCGAGCGGCAAATCACTTGGGGAATGTCGGTTCAGATGATGGGCGAGCAAATTGTAAAGTTCGACCTGTTGCGAATTTGGATTCGCGTTTTCTTTCATTATCTTATCAAGAACGCCCTTAAAGCTTTGTGCGATATCTTCAATATTTCGCAGACCGCCGGTCTGTGAAATATATTCGATTAAAAATGGCATAATTATTTTTGGTTTTTTAACTGTATTAGGCCTATAATTCTCAATTTCTCTTAATACTTCAAGTGCTTTTCTTGCATCTTTTCTTTGAAGATGCGCCCTCATAAGCGCAATTGATATCAAGTAATCTCCAGGATGTCTTCTCAGAGCATACTGAATAACAATTTCAAAAAGCTTCGGCCTTCCCCTTAGCCTCCTTAGAAGAGCGGCGAGATATTTACTGTTGTCCTTTCGAACGCTGTGAACAAGCCAGTTTATTTCACCAGAAGAACTACACTCCTTTGATCCGATTGCGCTTTCGATTACTTTACTTAAGGTTTTACTTAAAATTCTAGAGCGGCTTAATGATGACAGTGGGAAGTGCCCAGAATAAGGAACGAAGATTTCAACGCATGGGATATGCTTTTTTACCTCAGCAACCTGCCTCTTATCAACTCCATGTTGATCATGGATAAGATAGGCGATCTTGGGCATATGATTTATTCTTGGCGCCAATATTTCAGGTTCATAGACAGTTGTTTCATTGAGCTCCGCCAAGGATAGACTTTTAGATAAGCGAATGGCATCATCTTTCCATCTACGCTGGCGATGTTGCGCAAATCAGCCCCGAGCATGACTGCCCCCTTTCCCGCCATTCTTCAGCGGACGGCTTCGATCTCGGCCCTGCCAAGGGCCGAGAAGCGGTTCATGATGGCGATGCGGATCTGGATT
>NZ_PYWA01000013.1 GCF_003056335.1 Paracoccus indicus
GCTGGAAGCGCGCCGGACGCTTGCCTCACCCCAAGGCGCCGCTCCCGGCGCGCTTGCCCGGAAACCATCCGCCGACTACCAATCTCAAACCGGCAGACCCTCGTTATGACCGAGGGACCAAAGGGGGGGCAGGTCAGTGCATCTAACAAGCCATTGAAACTTAAGCGAAAATCAAGAAAAAAGACTGCTGCCGGACCCTGCGGCAGCCGGCGATGGGGCCGGCACGCAAATGATCTGCTGCCTGTTCAGGCCGGGATCGCCTCGCCCGCCCGCAGGCAGGCGACGCGGCGGCGCGGACCGGGGCGCTGAACGGGCGGCAGTGCTTGGCGGCAGGCATCCATGACCAGCGGGCAGCGCGGTGCGAAGGGGCAGGCGTCGGGGCGCGTCTCCAACGCGGGGGGCGATCCGGGGATGGCGTCCAGCCGCGTGCCGCGCGCCACGTCGTGCAGGTTCGCCGCCAGCAAGCCTTGAGTATAGGGGTGCTGTGGGTTGCGGATGACCTCATGCGTGGTGCCTTCCTCGATGATCTGGCCCGCATACATGACCGCGATCCGTTCGGAAATTTCCACCGCCACACCGATGTCATGGGTAACGAAGATCACCCCCATGCCAAATTCCCTCTGCAGTTCGCGCAGCAGCAGCAGGATCTGGATCTGCACCGTCGCGTCCAGCGCCGTGGTCGGTTCATCCGCCAGCAGCAGGCGCGGACGGCAGGCCAGTGCCAGCGCGATCATCACCCGTTGCCGCATCCCGCCTGACAATTCGTGCGGGTAATTCTTCATCCGCCGTTCCGCCGAGGGGATGCGCACGCGGTGCAGCATGTCCAGTGCGACATCCATCGCATCCTCGCGCGACAGCCCCTTGTGGCGCATGACCGTTTCCGCGATCTGCTGGCCGATGGTATAGACCGGGTCCAGCGCCAGCCCGGGGTCTTGGAACACCATCGAGACGTCACCGCCGCGATAGGACCGCAGCCGCTTGCCCGACAGCGTCATGATGTCGGTGCCGTCAAAGCTGATCCTGCCGCCCAGATCGGTGCGTTTTTCGGGCAGCAACCGCAGCAGCGTTTTCAGCGTCACGCTTTTGCCCGATCCGCTTTCGCCCAGAAGGGCCAGCGTCTCGCCCTGCTTCAGTTCCAGCGACAGGTCGTTGATGGCATGGACGGTGCGGGCGCCCTTGAAGCGGACGTCCAGATTGTCGATCTGCAACAGGTTCCGGGTCATGCGGGGATCCCCTTTCCGGCCTCGGGATGGCCTGAGTTCGCGTCGTGCAGATGGCATGCCACCCAATGGGCCGATCCCTGCACGCGGGGCGCCAGCACCGGATGGCGGGACTTGCAGACGGGTGCGGCCAGCGGGCAGCGCGTGTGGAAACGGCACCCCGAGGGCGGGTCGATGGGGTTCGGCGGATCGCCCGCCAGTGGTGGTTTCTCGGTGCGGTTGTCGGGGTCCATCGAGGGCATCGCCGAGAACAGCGACCGGGTATAGGGATGCGCCTGATCGGCCCAGATCTGGTCGACGGGGGCGATCTCGACCACCTCGCCCAAATACATCACCAGGATACGGTCCGAGATATAGCGGACCACGTTCAGGTCGTGGCTGATGAAGATATAGGTCAACCCGAGTTCCGCCCGCAGATCGGCCAGCAGGTTCAGGACCTGCGCCTCGACCGATTTGTCCAAGGCACTGACGGCCTCGTCCAGGACCACGACCTTGGGGAACATGGCCAGGGCGCGGGCGATGTTGACCCGCTGGCGCTGACCGCCCGAAAGCTCATGCGGATAGCGATGGGCAAAACGGTCCGCCGACAGCCCCACGCGGTCCATCAGACGCCGCGCCCGCCCCATCGGGTCGTCCAGCCCCTGCACCCGCGCCCCGAAGGCCACGCTGTCCAGAATGGTCATCCGCGGGTTCAGCGAGGCATAGCTGTCCTGAAACACCATCTGGATATCGCGCCGCAGCGCCCGCAGGTTCATGTCGCGGCCAAGGGTCTTGTCGTTCAGGGCAATGTCACCCTCGTCCCGTTCGGTCAGGCCGATCAGCAGCTTGGCCGTCGTGGACTTCCCGCAGCCGGATTCGCCGACGATGCCAAGGGTTTCACCGGGGGCGACGTCGAAGCTGACGCCATCGACGGCCTGCACCATGCCCTGGGTGCGGCCAAGGATGCCGCCCTTGATGGGAAAGTGCTTCTTCAAGTCGCGGACGCTCAGCAGGGGTTTCTCAGTCACGGACATTCATCGCACTCCTCAGGCCGTCGCTCAGCAGGTTCAGGCACAGCGAGGTCGCGAAGATCATCACGCCCGGCAGCGCCGCCAGCCAAGGGTTCACATAGATGGCCGAGCGAAGCGTGTTCAGCATCAGCCCCCATTCGGGTTCGGGCGGGCGCACGCCGATGCCCAGAAACGAAAGGCCCGCCGCCAGGATCATGCAGACCGAGGTCAGCGAGGTCGCATAGACGAAGACGGGCGAGGCGACATTGCCGATGACATGCACGCGGATCACCGTTAGGGCGCTGGCCCCGGATGAGCGGGCCGCGTCGATGTAGTCCAGCTGGCGCACGCCCGAGGTCACGGCCTCGGCCACCCGCGTCACGGGCGGAATGAAGACGATGGTCAGCGACACGAGGCTGTTCAGCACCCCTGCCCCCAAGGCCCCCGAGATGGCGATGGCCAGCAGGACCGAGGGGAAGGCGAAGAAGACATCGACCACGCGCATGATGATCGTATTGGTGACACCGCCGACATAGCCCGCGACGACCCCGAGCGCGCCCCCGATGAAGAAGGCCAGCACGACGGGCATCAGCCCGATGAACAGCGTCAGCCGCCCGCCATAGATCAGGCGGGCCAGCATGTCGCGGCCCTGTTCGTCGGTGCCCAAGGGGTATCCGGGCGTGCCGATGGGTTTCAGGCGGGCGATCATGCTGCCCTTGTAGGGATCGGCCAGGCCCAGCCAGGGCGCGAAGATGGCCGACAACACCAGCAAGGCCAGCACGGCCAGGCAGGCCATGGCCACCGGGTCGCGCCGCAGACGCGACAGGACGGCCGACCAATAGCCCCGATGGGCCTGCGCCGGAATGGCGGTTTCCGTTTGCGACATTGGCTCAGGTCCTCTTGATGCGGGGGTCGATGGCGGCCTGCGCCACGTCGACGATCAGGTTCATGCCCACGAAGAACATCGCCAGGATCAGGATCGTGCCCTGCAGCAGCGGCAGGTCGCGCTGGAAGATGGCGTTCGACAGCAGGAAGCCCGAACCCGGCCAGTTGAATACGGTCTCGATCAGGATGGACCCGCCCAGCAGATAGCCCAGTTGCAGGCCCATCACCGACAGGGCCGTGGCGGCGGCATTGCGCGCGACATGACGCAGCACGTCGCCGCGCCCAAGCCCCTTGGCATAAAGCGCCGTCACGAAATCCATCGACAGGATGTCACCGGCAAGCGCCCTCACCGTGCGCGCCACGATGCCTATGGGCACCACGGCCAGCGTCACAGCAGGCAGCACCAGATGCCGGATGTGCGCCCAGTCCCAATGCCAGTCCTGCGACCCGCCCGGCCCCGCGCCCATCGAGGGCAGCCACCCCAGGTTAACTGAGAAGATGATGACCAGCACGATGCCCAGCCAATAGTTCGGCACCGAAACGCCGGTGATCGACAGGGCGGTGATGACGCGATCAAGGATGGTGTCGCGGAAATAGCCTGCCAGAAACCCAAGGAACGTCCCGATGGGAAAGGCGATGACCGCAGCCGCGCCCGCCAGCAGCAGCGAATTGCCGACGGCGCCGAAGACCTCATCCGCGACGGGGCGGCCCGAAGCGATGGATCGGCCCATCTCGCCCTGCAGCAGGTTTGCGATCCAGATCAGGTATTGGACCGGCAGCGGCTTGTCCAAACCATAGGCCGCGCGCATGGCCGCCTGCTGTTCGGCGGTGGCATCGACCGGCATGATGGCGGTCAGCGGATCGCCCGGCGCGATCTGCACCAGCATGAAGCAGACGACCGAGACCCCGAAGGCGACCGGCAGCACAAGGATCAGGCGTCGAAGGAAATAGCTGAGCACGTCGTGATGTCCCGCAAGATGACGCCACCGGCCAGGGGCCGATGGCGCAGGGTTTCAAATCACTCGGCCATCGTGATGGACGAGAAGTTCTGGTACCAGTTCTGCGACTGCACGAAGCCCTGCACCTTGGGCGACATGGCCCGCGGCGCGACGTCGTGGGTGACCATCAGGAACAGCGCGTCATTGACGAATTTCTCATGCGTCTGGCGCAGGATCGCGTCCTGTTCCTCGGGGTCGAAGGTGGTCTTGATCTGCTTGAACAGGTCCTGCATCTCCTCGTCGCAGTAATGGCCCCAGTTGGTGCCGTTCGGGGCGACCAGGTCGCAATCCAGGTGGCGGATGAAGCCGGTGAAGGGATCCTGGATGAAATAGGTGAAGTTGATCGACTGCGACCCCTCGACCGCCGGATCATCGGCACCTGCGCGCCACAGGTTGATCATCTGGTTCCATTCCACGACCATGAACTCGACATCGATCCATGCCTCGGCCAGCGACTGCTGGATGTATTCGTTCATCGGCAAGGGCAGCATCTGCCCCGACCCGGAAGGCGAGATCAGCGCCTTGACCTGCAGGTGGTTGTCGGGACCGAAACCGGCTTCGGTCATCAGCGCCTGCGCGGCGTCGATGTCATGGGTCAGCTTGAAATCGGGATTGCCGAACCACTGCGAATTGGGCGGCACGAAGCCCTCTGCCGGGATCATCAGGCCGCCCAGCAGCGCGCCCATCCCCTCGCGGTCGATGGCGAGGTTGGCGGCCTTGCGCACGCGGATGTCGTTCCAGGGAGAGCCTTCCAGCCGCGACAGGTGCCACGTCCAGTTGTGCGGATAGGCGTTCGAGGAGATGACGAAGCCGTTCCCCTCCATCGCGGGGATGGTGTCGGGGGCCGGAGCCTCGATCCAGTCGACCTGCCCCGACATCAGCGCCGCCGAGCGTGCGTTGGATTCGGGCAGCGGGATCAGAACCAGCTTGTCAAGTTTCGGCACGCGGTCCTTGTCCCAGTATTCCTCGTTCGGGACCATCTCGGCGCGTTCGCGGGGCACGAAGGCCTCCAGCTTCCACGGGCCGGTGCCCGAGGGATGTTCCGCGACCTTTTCCCAATCCTTGTCCTGCGCTTCCCAGTTCGCCTTCGAGGACATCATGATCCATGCCAGCTGATAGGGCAGCGTGGCGTCGGGTTCCTTGGTGATGATCTCCAGCGTGTGGTCGTCGACCGCGCGATAGCTGGCGATGGCCGGAATGCGCGACTTGCCCTGTGCGGATTGGCGCGGATCGTATTGCTCGGAATCCTCGACCAGCAGCTTGTCGAGGTTCCAGACCACGTTTTCGGCGTCGAATGTGCTGCCGTCGTGGAAGGTCACGCCCTCGCGCAGCTTGAAGGTCCACTTGGTGGTATCCTCGGGATCGACCGACCATTCCGTTGCCAGCCCGGGCGTCAGGACCGAGGGCTTGTCGGCACTGGTCAGGTCCCAGTTGATCAGCGCGTCATAGACCGTATAGCCCATGAAGCGCAGACCCTCGCCGCCCTGATCTGTCTGGCCGGTGGTCAGTGGAATGTCGGATGCCGTCATGCCGATGCGCAGCGTTCCCTGTGCGCTGGCACCATGGGCGCCCAGCACCGCAACCGACAGCGCCAAAGCGGCAAGGCCTTTTCTGAGGTGAAGCAATGTCATTCTCCGTTGTTGGACAGGATGTTGCCGGACAGATCGGCTGTGGGTTCTGGTCGCCCGTTTTCATGGCCGACCATCGCGGTCCCGGACCGGAACTGCACGCGGCGCGGGTCAGGAAAACCATTCCAAAACGGCGATCCCGGCGCGGCTGCCCAACAGGCGGTCAGATTGTTGACAATTTCTGCAATGCAGAAAAAGCGCCCGGCAAACCCACGACCGGCATGGACTTATTCGAAATCCCGGCCCGTCCATCACCCATGACCCGGGACAAGACATGATTCTTCTGGCCAATCCGAACGCCAATGCCGCGACCACCGCGCGGATGTGCGAAATCGCGGCGCCCTGGCTGCCAGACCTGCGCGGCTGGACAGCCCCGGATGGCCCCGACGTGATCCAGACGCCCGACCAGCTGACCGCGGCGGGTCATCGAATCGCGGCGCTGGCCCCCCCGGCAGGGTGCCGCGGCGTGATCGTGGCGGCCTTTGGCGATCCGGGTGCGGATCGGCTGGCGGCGAGGCTGGACTGCCCTGTCGTCGGCATCGGCGCGGCGGCAGCACGGGCGGCACGGGGACGCCCCTTTGCGGTCGCCACGACGACGCCGCATCTGGGCGCCGACATCGACGCCTCGATGCAGCGGCACGCGCAGGATGCGCCCTACCTGGGATGCTTCCTGACCCAAGGCCCCACCCTTGCCGTCATGTCGGACCCGGAGCGGCTGGATCGGGCACTGCTGGATGCCGTCCACGACGCCGCCCGTGCGGGCGCGCAGGTGGTGATCATCGGCGGCGGGCCCTTGGCACAGGCCGCCGAACGCATCGCGACCCAAAGCCCCCGCCCCCTGATCCAGCCCATCCCCGAGGCCGCCCGCCTGATGGCGGGTCTGCTGACATGAAACCTTCGCAATCCCGTCAGAAAACTGAAGGAAATCAGGCGTAGGCCCTGCGGCATCCGGCGGTCGCGCTGACTGCCGCCTTGCATAATGACGCAAAAGGGGCCTGGCCATGAACAAGCAGGACATCGCAAACCTGTCGTGGGACGAATTCGACGAACTGCGCGACCCGCGCGCCGACACCAACGGCTTCGACGCCGTGGTCGAGCGCGCCCTGTCCCGCCGGGGCTTCCTGGGCGCGGCGCTGGCCTTCGGGTCGGGTGCGGCAGTCATGGGGACGGGCATCCTGGGGTCGGCCACGTCGGCCCGTGCCCAGGCCTCGGCCTTCGCGTTCCAGCCGATCGGCATCGCCACCGATTTCGACGTCCATGTCCCGCAGGGCTATCAGTGGAAACCGCTGGTCCGTTGGGGCGACGCGCTGTTTTCGGACGCCGAGGGTGCCTATTCCTCGGAAGACGGCGTCTCGGCGGACATGTCGGACAAGGTCTTCGGCGAAAACACCGACGGGATGGAAACCTTCACCGACGGTGACAAGATCATCCTCGCCATCAACTCGGAATACGCCAACCCCGAGATCAACCTGCCCGCCGAAACCGAAGGCGTGCCGCAGACCGCCGATCAGGTCCGCCTGCTGAAGAACATCCAAGGCGTCACCGTGCTGGAGATCGCGCAGGGCGACGATGGCTACAAGGTGGTGGTCGACAGCCCCTACAACCGCCGCATCACGCATGAAACGCAGATGACCATGGACGGCCCCGCCGCCGGTTCCGCGCTGATGCAGACCAAGGCCGACCCCGAGGGCATGTCCCCCAAGGGCACGATGAACAACTGCGGTTCGGGCAAGACGCTCTGGGGCACCTATCTGACCTGCGAGGAAAACTTCAACGGCTACTTCGGCGTGGCGGGCGACCACCAGCCGACCGAGGGCGAGACGCGTTACGGCATCGGTGGCGAAAGCCGCTATGCCTACGAGAAGTTCGACGAACGCTTCGACCTGGCGGTCGAGCCGAACGAGCCCCACCGCCATGGCTGGGTCACGGAAATCAACCCGCTGGACGCCCAGTCCACCCCCGTCAAGCACACCGCCCTTGGTCGCTTCAAGCATGAAAACGCCGAGATGGTGCAGGCCAACGACGGGCGCATCGTCGTCTACATGGGCGATGATGAACGCGGCGAGTTCATGTACAAATACGTCTCGAACGGGACGTGGGCCGAAGGGCAGCCGACCGACGGGCTGCTGTCGGACGGCACGCTGTATGTCGCCAAGTTCAACGACGACATGTCGGGCGAATGGCTGCCACTGACGCCCGAGACCACCGGCATGCCCATGGATGAGATGCTGATCTTTGCCCGCATGGCCGGATCGAAGGTCGGTGCGACCACCATGGACCGCCCCGAATGGATCGCCGCCAACCCCCTGCGCTGCGAGGCCTATTGCGCCCTGACCAACAACAAGAACCGCGGCGTCAAGCCGAACGAGGGCGGCGATGAAACCCCCGTCGGCGGCCCCAACCCGCGCGAGACGAACAACTATGGTCAGATCGTCCGCTGGCGCCCCACGGGCGAGGATCACGGCGCGACCGATTTCACCTGGGATCTGTATGTGATGGCGGGCAATCCGACCGTCTATGACAACAAGTATGCCGGGTCCGAGAACATCAACGAGGGCAACATGTTCAACTCGCCCGACGGGATGGCTTTCTCCTCGGACGGCATGCTGTGGATCCAGACCGACGGCGAGGACAGCAACGAGGGAGAATTCGAAGGCCAGGGCAACAACCAGATGCTGGTCGGCAACCCCGAAACCGGCGAGATCGCGCGCTTCATGACCGCCCCCAAGGGAGCCGAGGTCACCGGCCTGACCTGGTCCCCCGACCGCAAGACCGCCTTCGTCGGCATCCAGCACCCCGGCGGTTCCTGGCCCGACAATCAGGGCAAGCCGCGTTCGGCCGTGATCGCCGTCTGGCGCGAGGATGGCCAGACCATCGGCTGATCCCCTGCCCGTTCGACGCTTCGGATGGCGCGCCCGCAACGGCGCGCCATTTCGCTATTCGGCGTGGTCGTGGACACAGAGGTCGTGATTGCCCAGAACCTCGATCACGCGACAATCGGCGATGGTCCCATGCGAACACTGGGTCAGCATCCGCTCCAACTCCTGCTGCAGCGCGGTCAGCCGCGCGATCCGCGCCTTGACCGAGGCCAGCTGTCGCGTCGCGATGACATCCGCCGCCGCGCAGGACCGGTCGGGGTCATCGGCCATGCCAAGCAGTTCCTTGATGTCGGCCAGCGGAAAGCCAAGGTCGCGGGCGTGGCGGATGAAGCTCAGCCGTTGCAGCATCGCCTGGTCATAGACGCGCTGGTTGCCCGCGCTGCGCCCCGGTTCGGGCAGCAGGCCGATCTGTTCATAATAGCGGATGGTCGGGATCTTGATCCCGGTGCGGCGGCTGATTTCTCCGATGGACGGCATTTTCACCCCTTGAACCTCTAGCGGCTAGAGATCTTAGGTCTGGCTCGGGCAGGAAACAAGGTCACCACGGAAAGGGCCGCCAGATGGGAAATCGTCGCGAATGGGCCGTCACCGGCATGGATTGCGCCGGTTGCGCCGCCAAGATCACCCGCGCCGTGGAACGCCTGCCGGGCGTCAGCACGCCGCAGGTCACGGTCATGGCGCAAAAGCTGACGCTGGACAGCGACGGCACCACCCCCGACAGCCGGATCGAGGATGAGGTCCGCCAGTTGGGGTTCGGCATCACGCCGCGCGGCACCGATGCCGGTCATGACCACGGGCCGCAGGACGGGCCGTGGCATGCCTCGGCCAAGGGGCGGCTGGTGATCGTCACCGGGTTGCTGCTGGTCGCGGCCTGGGTGATCCGGCTGACCACCGAGGGCGCGGTGGGGCATTGGGCCTTCGTCGCCGCCTGCCTGATCGGCGTCGCGCCCGTCGCCCGCAGCGCCTTTGCCATGCTGCGCCGCGGCCAGCCCTTCACCATCGAAAGTCTGATGACCATCGCCGCCGCCGGTGCCCTGATGATCGGCGCCTCCGAGGAAGCCGCGCTGGTCGTCTTCCTCTTTGCCGTGGGCGAGGTGCTGGAGGGCGTCGCCGCCAACAAGGCCCGCGACAGCATCCGCGCGCTATCCGATCTGGTGCCCAAGACCGCGCTGCTGGAACAAGGGGGCAGGACGCGGGAAGTGCCCGCCGCCTCGCTGGAACCCGGACAGGTGGTGCTGGTCCGCCCCGGCGACCGCATCCCGGCTGACGGGCGGATCATCGACGGCATCAGCGGCATCGACGAAAGCCCCGTGACCGGCGAAAGCGTCCCCGTCACCCGCGGCCCCGGCGAAGACGTCTTCGCGGGCGCCATCAACACTGAAGCCGTCCTGCGCGTCACCGTCACCAAATCCGCCGCCGACAACACAATCTCCCGCATTATCCGCCTTGTCGAAGAGGCCGAGGAGTCCCGCGCGCCTACCGAACGCTTCATCGACCGCTTCAGCCGCTGGTACATGCCCGCCGTGGTGGCACTGGCCGCGCTGACCATCCTGATCCCGCCGCTGGCCTTCGGGCAGGCCTGGGATGTCTGGATCTATCGCGGGCTGGCGCTGCTGCTGATCGGCTGCCCCTGTGCGCTGGTGATCTCGGTCCCGGCGGCCATCGCCTCGGCCCTGTCCTCTGGGGCGCGGCGGGGACTGCTGATGAAAGGCGGCGCCGTGATCGAGGCTGCCGCCCGCATCCGCCATGTCGCCATCGACAAGACCGGCACGCTGACCCATGGCCGCCCGCAGGTGACCGACGTGATGCCCGCCCAAGGCGATGCGGAGCGCCTGCTGTCGCTGATGGCGGCGATCGAGGCATCCTCCAGCCACCCGCTGGCCCGCGCCATCTTGGCCCACGCCAGCGACCTGCCTTTGCCCACAGCGACAGATGCCCGCGCCATACCCGGCAAGGGCGTGCAGGCGGTGATCGACGGCCAAACCCTGACCGTCGCCAGCCCCCGCCACGCGCTCGAGGCCGGCGTTCTGTCCGGCGATCTGTTGGATCAGGCGCAGGGGCTGGAGGAACAGGGCAAGACCGTCGCCGTACTCTTCGGCGCGACCCTTCACGGCATGGTCGCCCTCCGCGACGAACCGCGCGATGATGCGGCAGAGGCCATGCGACAGCTGCGCGATCTGGGCGTGACCCCGGTGATCCTGACCGGCGACAACCCACGCACCGCCGCCGCCATTGCAGCGACGCTTGGGACCGACCATCGCGCACAGATGCTGCCGCAGGACAAGCAGGCCGCCATCCGGGATCTGACCGCCGATGGCGGCGTGATGATGATCGGCGACGGCATCAACGATGCGCCCGCGCTGAAGCAGGCCGATGTGGGCGTGGCAATGGGGTCGGGCACCGATGTCGCGCTGGAAACGGCGGATGCGGCGATCCTGCGCGACCGGGTGACCGACATCGCCGCGATGATCCGCCTGTCGCATGCCACGATGGCCAACATCCGCCAGAACATCGCGCTGGCGCTTGGGCTGAAGGGGGTGTTCCTGGTCACCTCGATCTTGGGGATCACCGGCCTGTGGATCGCCATTCTGGCCGATACCGGCGCGACGGTGCTGGTGACGCTGAACGCCATGCGCCTGCTGCGCCACGACCCCGGCCTGCCACCGGCCAAGCTGACCCAAGGGCAGCCGCAGCCGCGCTGACCCGCCTGCACCGGTCACCCCATTGCGATGGGGTGCCGGACGGTTCCTCTTGCCTCGGGCCTGCCTTTCCCCCTAAGAGCCGCCCAACGCGTCGCCGCCAGACTTGGCGGACCGGCGTGCGACAAGGATATGGCCATGGACGACAAGCCCGCGATACGGATCCGCGATCTGCACAAGCGCTTTGGCGACCTCGAGGTGCTGAAGGGCGTCTCGCTGACCGCGCACCCCGGCGACGTCATCGCCATTATCGGCGGGTCGGGGTCGGGGAAATCGACGCTGCTGCGCTGCATCAACATGCTGGAGCACCCTACCTCGGGGCAGATCGCCATTCAGGGCGAGGGTTACCGCATGCGCCCCGCGCGTGGCGGCGGACTAGAACCCGCCGACCGCAAGCAGGTCCAGCGCATCCGCGCCCAGCTGGGCATGGTTTTCCAGAACTTCAACCTCTGGCCCCATCGCACCGTGCTGGAAAACGTGACCGAGGCACCGATCCACGTCCTGGGTCAGCCCCGCGCCCAGGCCATCGACCGCGCGCGTCAGGTGCTGGCCCGTGTCGGTCTGGCCGAGAAGGCCGACACCCACCCCATCCACCTGTCGGGCGGTCAGCAGCAGCGCGCCGCCATCGCCCGCGTGCTGGCGGTCGATCCGCTGGCCATGTTGTTCGACGAACCGACCAGCGCTTTGGACCCCGAATTGGTGGGCGAGGTTCTGGGCGTCATCCGCGATCTGGCCCGCGAGGGCCGCACCATGATCCTGGTGACGCATGAAATGGCCTTCGCGCGCGACGTGGCCAACCGCGTGATCTATCTGCGCGATGGCCGGATCGAGGAGGAAGGCACCCCCGAACAGCTGTTCGGCGACCCGCAATCCCCGCATCTGAAACAGTTCATCCGGTCGGTCATGTGACCTGCTGCCAATTTCGCCAATATCTGGAAGGATTTCCCATGTTCAGCAAACTCACCCTCGCCGCCGTCGCGGCACTTGGTCTGGCGGGTCCGGTCATGGCCGAAACCCTGAAGGTCGGCGTGTCTGCCGAACCCTATCCGCCCTTCTTCACCCCCGATGCCAGCGGCAGCTGGTCGGGCTGGGAAATCGATCTGATGAACGAGATCTGCACCCGGATCGAGGCCGAATGCGTCGTCACCCCCATCGCGTGGGACGGCATCATCCCGGCGCTGACCACCGGCAAGATCGACATGATCATGGGGTCGATGACGATCACCCCCGCGCGGGCCGAACAGATCGCATTCTCGGACAAGTATTACGCCGCGCCGACCGGGCTGATGACGCAGAAGGGCTCGGACATCGAACCGACCGCCGAGGGCGTCAGCGGTGCCTTCGTGGGTGCGCAGTCGGGCTCGATCCAGGAGGTCTATGCCAACAAGTATTACGCCGATACCGCCGGTGCGATCCGCATCTATCAGAACCTGGACGAGGAACTGCAGGACCTTGCAGCCGGTCGTCTGGACGCGGTCATCGGCGACACGCTGGCCATGCAGCCCTTTGCCGAATCCGAAGCCGGTCAGGCCTGCTGCGAATACAAGGGCGCCGTCGAACCCGACCCCGAGGTCCTGGGCTATGGCGCCGGTGCCGGTCTGCGCCAGGAGGATACCGAGCTGCTGGCCCGCGTGAACAAGGCCCTGGCCGAAATCCGTGAGGACGGCACCTACGACCAGATCACGCAGAAGTACTTCACCGTCGACATCTACGGCGACTGATCGACCCTGACCGGACCCGCGAAAGGACCCCCGCCCCATGTTCCAGTCGATCGATTTCAGCCTTCTGGCGCTGGACGCCCCCGGATGGGGTGGCGCGCTGCTGCAGGGCTTCTGGCGGTCGATCCAGCTGGCGGCGGGGGGCTATGCCATGGGCATCGTCATCGGCATCCTGGGGGCCAGCGCGAAGCTTTACGGCGGGCTGGTGATGCGCGATCTGGCGCAGGTCTATACCACCGTCATCCGCGCCGTTCCCGAACTGGTGCTGATGCTGCTGTTCTATTACGTCGGCACTGATCTGCTGAACCGCGCGGCCCAAAGCATGGGTTTCGCGGGCATCGAGGTCGACGGGCTGGCAGCGGGCATCCTCGTCATCGGGCTGGTCCAAGGCGGCTATGCGACCGAGGTGATCCGCGGCGCCATCCGCGCCGTCCCCCATGGCCAGATCGAGGCCGCACAGGCCTTCGGCATGTCGCCCTTGAAGGTCATGCGCCGCGTCACCCTGCCCGCCATGACACCCCATGCCATCCCCGGCATGGCCAACCTGTGGATGATCGCCACCAAGGACACCGCGCTGCTGGCCGTCATCGGCTTCAGCGAATTGACGCAGGTGACGCGGCAGGCGGCCTCCTCGACGCGGGCCTATTTCCTGTTCTTCCTGTCGGCGGGGGCGCTTTACCTGATGCTGACGCTGGTCTCGAACGTGATCCTGCGCCGATACGAGGTCCGCGCCCGCCGCGGGCTGATCGCCGCCCATCAGGCCCGATGATGCGCAATATCCTGACCCCGATGATGATGCCGCACCGCCTGATCATGGCGGCACTGGCGCTGGCCGGGCTGACCGCCATGGCGCTGACCATGCAATGGGACTGGCTGCCCGCGAACCTGCCGCGCCTCTGGGACGGGCTGTTGATGACGCTGGCGATGCTGGCGGGCAGCGTTGTCGTGGGCTTTGCACTGGCCCTGCCCTTGGCGCTGTTTCAGGTGATGGGACCGGCGCCCCTTCGCTGGCTGTCGCTTGGCTTCTGCACGGTCATCCGTGGCACGCCCCTGCTGTTGCAGCTGTGGCTGTTCTATTTCGGGCTGGGCGCGCTGTTTGCCCAATTCCCCGAAATCCGCGATTCCTGGGCCTGGCCCTATCTGCGGCAGGCCTGGCCCTATGGTTTTCTGGCGCTGACGGTATCCTTCGCCGCCTATCAGGGCGAGGTGATGCGCGGCGCCTTCACCGGCGTCCCCCATGGCGAGTTGGAGGCCGCGCGCGCCGTCGGCATGTCGCCTTGGCTGGTCTTTCGCCGCGTCTGGTTCCCGCGCGCCCTGCACCGCGCCCTGCCGACACTGGCGGGCGAGATCATCCTGCAGCTGAAGTCCACGCCCCTTGTCGCCACGATCACAGTCACCGATCTTTACGCGGTCATCACCCGCATCCGGCAGACCACGCTTCTAACCTATGAACCCCTGCTGCTGCTGGTTGCGGTCTATCTGTGCCTCAGCGGCATCCTGATCCTTGCCTTGCGCTGGCTGGAAAACCGCGTCCCGACCCAGCGCTGAACACGAACGAACGGAGCCTTTCTCATGGCCAAGATCACCTTGCTCGATGGCGGCCTCAGCCGCGAACTGGAACGCTGCGGCGCGACGCTGCGCCAGCCCGAATGGTCGGGACTGGCCCTGATGAACGAACCCGAAAAGGTCCAGCAGGCGCATGCGAATTTCGTCGCGGCCGGTGCTCAGATCGTGACCACCAACAGCTACGCCGTGGTACCCTATCACCTGGGGCAGGCGCGCTTCGACCAGGACGGCGCGATGCTGGCCGAACGCTCGGGCGTGCTGGCGCGGGCGGCGGCCGCCACGGGCAGCGGCGTGCGGGTGGCGGGCTGCCTGCCCCCCGTCGGCGGATCATACGAGCCCGAGAACTTCGACGCCGCCACCTCGCAGGCGGTGCTGTCGGTGCTGGTGGAAAACCTGAAGCCCCATGTCGACCTGTGGCTGGGTGAGACGCTCAGCTGCATCGCCGAGGCCCGCGCCGCCGCCGATGCCGTTCAAGGCACGGATCTGCCGCTGTGGATTTCCTATACTCTGCGCGACGAACTGCCCGATCAGCTGGACAGCCCCGTGCTGCGGTCGGGCGAAGGCGTCGCGGATGCCGTCCGGGCGGCCATCGAGGCGGGTGCCCAGGCGGTGCTGTTCAACTGCTCGATGCCCGAGGCGATGCAGCCCGCGATCGAGGCGGCGCTGCAGGTCGTCCGCGACGGTGGCCATGACATCCCGGTCGGCGTCTATGCCAATGCCTTTACCGCCGAGGACGAAGGCGCCGCCAACGAGGTCCTGTCCGGCATCCGCAAGGATCTGGACCCCGAAGGCTATGGCGCTTGGGTGGATCGCTGGCTGGCGGCGGGCGCGACGATCATCGGGGGCTGCTGCGGCATCGACGCCCCCCATATCACCGCGCTGAAGGCGCATCTGGACCGGAATGCCTGATCTGCGGCCCTAAAGCTTCAGGTCCAGCAGCGCCTGACGCATCACCGCCGGATCGGCATCCTTTCCGGTCCAGTACTTGATGCCGATGACGCCCTGCTGGACCAGCATTCCCAGCCCGTCGGCGGTCTTGCAGCCCTTGTCCTGCGCGGCCTTCAGGAGGCGCGTCAGCGGGGGGTTGTGGATGCCGTCGGCCACGACCATGTCAGGGGTGATGCTGTCCAGATCGATGTCGGGCATGGCATCGACATCGGGATAAAGCCCGACCGAGGTCGCGTGGATCACGATGTCGGTCCCAGCCGGAACGCTGAACGTCCCCTCCCACGGGGCATATCTGGCCTTGGTATCGGTCTTGTCGTTCAGCAGATCCACGACCTCTTGCCCGCGGTCCCTGCTGCGGTTGACGATGGTGATCTCGGCGGCACCCGCCAGCGCAACCTCGACACCCACGGCGCGGGCGGCACCACCCGCCCCGAACAGCACGACGCGCTTGCCCTCGGGGTCGCAGACCTCTTGCAACGCCTTGACGAAGCCACGCCCGTCGGTGTTTTCCCCGATCAGCCGGTCGCCGTCGCGCACGATGGTGTTCACCGCACCAATGATGCGGGCCGAGGTGCCCAATTCGTCCAGATGCTCGATCACCGCGACCTTGTGGGGGATGGAACAGTTGAAGCCGCGCCACTCCATCGCGCGGGCACCGCGCACGGCATCGCCCAGATCGGCCGGATCCACCTGACAGTTCACATAGCGCCAATCGAGTCCCATGTCGCGATAGGCGGCCTCGATCATGGCGACGGTGGGGTTCTCGGCGGCGGGCTTGGCGAACGAGCCGGTTAGCGGCAGAAGAAAGTTCATGGCATGTCCTTCAGGGTATTCGGTCGGTGGTCAGGCAGCGGCGGCGATCTGCCGCCACTGATGTCGAAGATGCTCGCCCACGCGCAGCGCCTGCGCCGCGATGGTCAGGGCCGGGTTCACCGCCGCGCTGGAGGGGAAGAACCCGCCATCGACGACGAACAGATTTGGGTGGTCATGCGCCCGGCACAGATGGTCCAGCGCCGAGGTCGCAGGGTCCGCCCCCATCCGCACCGTCCCGCATTGATGCGAGGGTGCCTCGATCCCGAAGCTGTGGCGCAGGACGACCGGAAAGCCCGCGCGGCGCAGCTGGCGCCGCATGTGGCGCACGAAGCGGTCGTGGCCCTCGCGACCACCGGCGGCATATTCGATCTGCACGCGGTCGCCGGGCAACAGACGCACGCGGCTGTCGGGGTCGGGCAGATCCTCGGACATGCACAGCCAGTCGATGCTGTGCCGCCCCAGCCAGTCGGCCATCATCCGCGGCATCTGCGGATAGGTCGAGCGGATCATCGCGCCGCTGATGTTGCCCAGCATCTGCAAGTTGCCCCGCGCATCGGGGTCATCGGGCAGCCCGTGATAGAAGTCGTTGACCGACAGCGTCTTGGGAAAGCGCGTCGGGTTCGTCGCAAACGGACGCACCCCCATCAACCCGGTCAGATGGTGGTTCATCAGGTATCGCCCCACCACGCCCGAGCGGTTCGCCAGCCCCTGCGGCATCGCCTGCGTGGCCGAGCGCAGCAGGATCAGCGCCGAATTGATCGCCCCCGCCGACAGCACCACCAGCGGCGCAGAAATGCGCAGCGGGGTGTTGCCGTGCATCAGTTCGACCCCGGTGATCTGGCCGTCGCTGTCGTTGGCGATCAGCCGCGTGACCTTTGCACCGGTCCAGAGCGTCACATCGGGATGCTTCAGCAGGGGGCGGATCAGCCGCGTCTCGGCATCGCCCTTGGCATCCAGCCGGCAGGCGAAGGCATCGCAGGTCCCGCAGCGTTGGCAAGCCCCCTGCGGGCCGTAGTCGATGGCCGAGGGCATGTGGAAGGGTCGCATGCCCTGCTGGCGCAGGCGGGTGGCCATATCGGCGATGACGGGTTCGTGCGGAACGGGGGCGTGGTCGTAGGGATCGCGGGCAGGCTCGGTCGGATCGCCGCCCGCCTGCCCGCGCACGCCGAACAGACGCTCGGCCGTGGCGTAATGGGCGCGCAGATCCTCGGGGCCGATGGGCCATCCGGTGGAAACGCCGCCCGCGAAGGACTCCTCGCTGAAATCGCTGTCGCGAAGGCGGAACATCGCGGTGCCATAGAACTTGGTATGCCCGCCGACGTGGTAATACTGTCCGGGGCGAAAGCGGCGACCATCGGCGTGCTGCCATTCCTCGGTTGTGCGATAGCGGGCTTGGACAAAGACCGCCTCGGGGTCGGCATTCTGCGGTTCGTTCGGCAGGAAGTCTCCCCGTTCCAGGATCAGGATCCTGGCCCCCGTCCCTGCCAGCTGATGAGCCACGGCCCCGCCGCCGACGCCCGACCCGATGATGATCACATCCGGCGCAATATCCTGATTCATGAAGCCTCCGATGGTCTGATCCGAAACTAGGGTCTGTCACGCCTTGCACCATTCCCCCGGACGGCCTGTTCTTGTACGATTGCCGCATATCCGGACCCCGTCAGCGATCGGAAACATCATGCAGCCATTCTTCGAACAGGTCGGCATCCCCGAGGGAAAGTCCTGGCTGCTGTTCGACCGGCAACTGCCCGAGTTCCCGTTCAACTGGCACTATCACCCCGAATTCGAGCTGACCCTGACCCTGAACAGCCGCGGCATGCGCTTTGTCGGCGACAGCATCGAACCCTATGACGATGGGGACCTGGTCTTGCTGGCGCCGAACGTGCCGCACGCCTGGCAATCGAGTGCGCTGGTGGCGGGCGAACCCGGCCCGGGCAACCGGCATCAGGCGCTGGTCTGCTGGTTCGGTGACGAATGGGCACGCCGGCTGACCCGGCTGATGCCCGAACTGACCCCCGTTGCGGGGCTGCTGGACCGGGCGCGGCGGGGGCTGGCTTTCGGGGCGGCCACCTCGGACGGCTTGCGCGACCGGATGCTGGCCCTGCGCACCCTGCCCGATATGGAGCGCGTGCTGGAACTGCAAGCGATCATCGCCCGACTGGCCCGCGCGCCCGACGCCCGCCCCCTGGCCGGAGGAGAGATCGTCGTCAGCCAGATCCCCCGCGACCGCGAACGCATGCAGCGCGTGCTGGACTGGCTGCACCGGAACTATCGTCAGCCGCTGCGGCTGGCCCCGCTTTGCGATCTGGCCAATCTGACGGAAAGCCAGTTGCAGCGCATCTTCAAACGCTCCACCCGCATGTCGATCAGCCAATACGTCAACCAGCTGCGGCTTGGGCAGGCCTGCCAGCTGCTGGTGCGGACCGACCGCAGCATGGGGCTGATCGCCACCGATTGCGGCTTCAGCGATGCCGCCCATTTCGCACGCCAGTTCCGCGCCCACCGCGGGATGACGCCAAGCAGCTATCGGACGGGGTTCCGACAGGCGATCGGATGAAGAAAATTAGCCCGCACATAAGCCAAAGCATAGTCGTTTATACCTTTGCCACTTAGCAATGGCGGTGCTGGCGTGGGATAAGACGGCATTCAGCCATGCCTAGTGCCCTCCTCAGGAATATCGCCATGAACCTGTTTCGATCGGCGGCGATTGCCGCATTCAGTCTGATCCCCCTGGTCGCCACCCCGATCCAGGCCTCGCCCATGTCCGACGTGCTGATGACCGTCACCACGCAGGACGGATCGCGCGAATACGATCTGGCCGCGCTGGAGGCCCTGCCGCAGACCAGCTTCAAGACCTCGACCATCTGGACGGAAGGCGAACAGGAATTCACCGGCGTGCTGCTGTCGGACCTGCTGGAGGATGCCGGCATCACCGAAGGCAGCGTCATGGCCACCGCCATCAACGACTACGCGGTGGAAATTCCGGTGGACGAGGTCGATGACATTGCCCCCATCATCGCCTATCATCTGAACGGCGAAACGATGTCCGTTCGCGACAAGGGGCCGCTTTGGATCGTCTATCCCTATGATCTGTCCGTCGATTACCAGACCGAGATCAACTATTCACGCAGCATCTGGCAGTTGGACCGGATCACGCTGGCCGAATAGGGACCGGTCATGCCTGCCCGTTCGTGGGTCGCTCTGATGCGGCTCCGGTCACTCTCGTACCGGTATCGCATGGCGCTTGGCGCCTTCGTTGCGGTGGTCCTGGCGGCCATCGTGACGATCTGGCATTTCAACGGCAGCATGCACGATCAGATCGAGGATCTGGGTGCGGCAAATTCCGACAGCACGCAGTGGTTCCTGGCCCAGTCCGAGGTCGAACTTCTGGCCCTGCGAAATGCCACGCTGGCCATGCAGGTCGACGAGGACAGCGACCTCGATGAACTGCGCAACCGGTTCAACATCCTCTTCTCGCGCATCAACACCATCGAATACGGCCGCAACTTCGCGGGTCTGCGCGAAGTACCATCGGTGGCCGAGGCGCTGCGGCGGGTGAAGGCCGAAATGACGTCGGTCATCCCGCTGATCGATGGGCAGGACACCGCCCTTCGGCAGACGGCACCCGAACTGCGTGCGCGGTTCGATTCGTTGACGCCGGACCTGCGGACCATATCGCTGGAAGGCGTCAGGCATTTTTCGCAGGCGGCGGATGCGCAGCGTTCGGTCGTCTCGACCACCCTGGACGAACTCTTCGGCATCATCCTGCTGCTGTTCATCATCCTGGCCGGAGGATTGCTGTTCCTGTTCGTCACCATCGGGTCCGTCATCGCACAGCGCGACAGCATCACCTGGGCGCGCAACCGGCTGCACGCGCTTTTCGAAACCTCGATCGATGCGGTGGTCGTCGCCGATCAGAACGGCATCATCCGCAACTTCAATTCGTCAGCCGAGCGCATCTATGGCTATACCCGCGCCGAAGCCATCGGCGCCGACATCCGCGAGCTGCTGACGCCCCCCGAACGGATGGAGGCGGTCCAGGCACTGCTGGAACGCATGCGGCTTGGCCAGTCCCTGCCGGTGGCCAACAGTTTCGGCGTCACCCAATCGCGCGCGCTTCACAAGAAAGGCCACACCATCCCGGTCGAGGTCTCGGTCTCGTTCAATGCCGACCGTGACGGGCAGGTGCTGGTCGCCTATGTCCGCGACGTGACCAACCGCGTCGAGGCCGAGGCGGAGCTGATCGAGGCGCGCGACCGCGCGCTGGAAGGCGAGCGCGCCAAGGCCCGCATGATCGCGGTGATGAACCACGAAATGCGCACGCCCTTGAACGGCATCCTCGGCACGCTGGACCTGATGCGCCGCGAGGATCTGACCGAAACCCAGGGCCGCTATCTGTCGGCGATGCAGCATTCCGCGCAGCTGCTGCTGCAGCACGTCAACAGCGCCCTTGATGCATCGCGCGAGAACCAAAAGGAAATCACGCTGACCCCGACGGCCTTCGACCCAGCCGAGCTGATCCGCGATCTGCTGGAAAGCCTGTCGGCCAATGCGACCCAACGTGGCAACCGCCTGCAATTTGAAGCCCATGGGGCCGATCAACAGATGCTGCTGGGCGATGTGGGCAAGATCCGGCAGATCGTGGTCAACCTGGTCGGCAATGCCATCAAGTTCACCGAGAACGGACTGATCACCGTCCAGCTGGACCGCATCGGCCATTCGGGACGGATCGAGCTGCAGGTCAGCGATACGGGCAGCGGCATCGCCGAAGAGGATCTGGACCGCATCTTCGACGAATTCGTGACCCTGGGGTCCTTCTACGACCGCAAGGCCGAAGGGACCGGATTGGGACTGGCCATCGTCAAGCGCCTGGTCGAGGCCATGGGGGGCGAGATCGACGTCGTCAGCGAATTGGGCGAAGGCACCGCCTTCATCGTCACGCTGCCCCTGGAAACGGCGCAGCCGGACGACGCAGCCCCGGCAAGAGAAACCACCCCCACCGGCGCGAAGATCCGCCACGATGGAAGCGCCGTGCTGGTGGTCGACGACAATGAGATCAACCGCCTTGTCGCCCGAGAGATGCTGAAGACCTATGGCTGCACCGTGACCGAGGCAGCGGACGGCCTCGAGGGTGTAAGGCAGGCTCAGGAAAGGGCATTCGACCTGATCCTGATGGATATCAGCATGCCGCGCCTGAACGGGATGGATGCCACCCAGAGGATTCGCACGGGCGGGGGCGCGAATGTCGCGACCCCCGTCATCGCGCTGACCGCCCACGCCCTGCCCGAGGACATCGCCCGCTTCCGCGAAGCAGGCATGAACGACGCGCTGATCAAGCCTCTGGATCGTCCCGCGCTGGAGGCCATGCTGCACGATCATCTTCCGGACGCCGCACAACCCGCGACCGACGAACCACGCGGCGAATTGCACGACCTTCTGGGCGCGGCTGCCGCCTCGGATCTTCTGGCGCGGGTTCAGCACGAGATCGCGGAAGGTCTCGACCTCATGTCGCGGGCGCCAAGCGACATGTCGTCGGAGGATCTGGCGCGGCTGGCCCACAAGATGGCGGGCAGCGCCGCCGTCATCGGAGAGGAGCGTCTGCGCCAGGACCTGGCCGCGCTGGAAACGGGTTTCCGCGGCGCGGATACATCGGAGGCGCGCGAAAAGATACGGAAGGATGCTTCCCTGTTGCGCGAAAGGATAGATTGCACGACACTGCGCATCACCGCCTGAGAATATGCCGTCTTCAGGCATGCCACAGCATGGGTTGAACGATGCGCCTTCTGATTGCCGACGACCACGATCTTGTCCGCGAAGCCATTTCCGCTGTTCTCCAGGGACAGGGGTTCACGGATGTGACGGGGGTCGCATCCCTGCCATCCGCCCTCGAGGCCATCGAGGCGCAGCAGGATCAGGCCTTCGACGTGATCCTGCTGGATTACGACATGCCCGGCATGGATGGGCTTGAAGGGCTGGAGCGCGTCATGCAGCTTGCCCCCAAGGCCGCCGTCGCCCTGATCTCGGGGACCGCATCGCCCGGCATCGCCAAGCGGGCGCTCGAGGCGGGGGCGCGCGGATTTCTTCCCAAGACGCTGCCCGCGAATGCGCTTGGGGTCGCGATCCGCCTGATCGCCTCGGGTCAGGTCTTCGTGCCCTATGATTTCATGGAGCAACAGACCGAAGACCCCATCGCCAATCTGACCAAGCGCGAAACCGACGTGCTGCGCGGCCTTTGCGAAGGCAAGTCCAACAAGATCATGGCCAACGAACTGCAACTGGCCGAGGTGACGGTCAAGCTGCACGTCAAGACGCTCTGCCGCAAGCTGGGCGCAACGAACCGCACGCAGGCGGCGCTGATCGGCAAGGAAAAGCTGGGCTGACCCCACCCTGTCCGCCCACGGCGGGAAAGGCTTGCATCCTGTGCCGCGCATGGCCATTCAGGACGTGTGACACAGGTGCCCCAGATGAACTTCGATCAGCTTGCCGGCCTTGGCTGGACCGGTTTCCAAGACGAACAGATCACCCCCGAGGATCAGGGACTGGTGCCGATGCGCATCGCCTCGGTCCATCGGTCGCGGCTGTCGGCGCAGACGGGTCGGGATCAGATACGGCTGGAACTGCCGATCCATGTCACCACCAATGATTTCGCTGTGGGTGATTGGGTGCTGGTCAATCCCGACACCCATGTCGCCGAACGCCGGTTGGAGCGTGCATCCCTGCTGCGCCGCCGGAACGAGAACATGCGCGGCCCCCAGCTGATCGCGGCCAATGTCGACACGCTGTTCATCGTCACCTCGTGCAACGACGACTTCAATGCGGCGCGGCTGGAACGCTATCTGGCCCTGGCGAATGAGGCCGGGACCACCCCCGTCATCGTGCTGACCAAGATCGACAAGACCGATGACCCGGCCAGCTATCGCGATCAGGCGCTGGAACTGCAGCGCGGGCTGCAGGTGGTGATGGTCAATGCCAAGGACCCCGATGCCACGGACGTGCTGCTGCCCTGGTGTGGCGTGGGGCAGACGGTGGCGCTGGTCGGATCCTCGGGCGTGGGGAAATCGACGCTGCTGAACACTTTGGCCGACAAGGCGCCGGACCAGCAGCAGCTGACCGGCGGCATCCGCGAAAGCGATGCCAAGGGCCGTCACACGACGACCTCGCGGTCGCTTCATGCCATCGCTGGCGGAGGCTGGGTCATCGACACGCCGGGCATGCGCACGCTGCACGTCAGCGATGTCGCATCGGGGCTGGAGCAGCTCTTCGCCGAGATCACCGAGCTGGCCCCGCAATGCCGCTTTCGCAACTGCACCCATGAACACGAGCCGGGCTGCGCGGTGCAGGCGGCGGTCAAGGCGGGCGATCTTTCGGCGGAGCGGTTGGAACGCTGGCGCAAGCTGGATCAGGAAAACACCGCCAACACGCCGGTTCAGACGGGTCCGCGCAACAATCGCGTCACCCTGCCCCGCGGCGGCAAACGCCGCTGAAAGGCGCCGCCGCCCCGAAGGGCGGCGACAATCAGGTCACGCCTCTGCCGCCAAGCGCGCGGCCTTGCGACGTTCCACCCGGGCGCGGATGGCGTCAAGGTCGGTCGCCGGGGTCGCGGCGAACAGCTGCTGCGTATAGGGGTGGCGCGGGTTGCTGAACAATTCCTCGCGGCTACCCTGCTCGACCGCCTCGCCCTTGGAAATGACCATCACGTCATCGGCGATATAGCGCACCACCGACAGGTCGTGGCTGACGAAGACATAGGTCAGCCCCAGTTCATCCTGCAGATCCGCCAGCAGGTTCAGCACCTGTGCCTGCACAGACAGATCCAGCGCCGAGACGGGTTCATCCAGCACCAGCAGCGAGGGGTTCAGCATCAGCGCCCGCGCAATGGCGATCCGCTGCCGCTGCCCGCCCGAGAACATATGGGGATAGCGGTTGAAATGCTCGGGCTGCAAGCCGACCTTCTGCAGCATCGCCTGCGCCCTTTCGCGGCGTTCGGCGGCGGGAACCTTGGTGTTGATGATCAGCGGTTCCATCAGCACATCGCCCACCTTCTGGCGGGGGTTCAGGCTGCCATAGGGGTTCTGGAACACCATCTGCACCTTCGACCGCATCTCGGGGCCGGGGCGGCGGGCCGCGATGTCGACGGGCTTGCCCTCGATCAGGATCTCTCCGGAACTGGGCGGATCGATCAGCGCGATGATGCGGGCCAGGGTGGATTTCCCCGAACCGCTTTCACCCACAATGGCCAGCGTCTTGCCCTTCTGCACCTGAAAGTCGACGCCCTTCAGGGCGCGCACCGTGCTGCCCTTGGAAAACATGCCACCCGCCGCGTGGTAATCGCGGGTGATGGCACGGCCTTCGACTACGGGGGTCATCGCACGGGCTCCTCTTGGAAAAAGTCGGACACGGTCGGCAGGCGGTCGCCCGTCGCATGTTCCGGCAGGGCCGACAGCAGCGCCCGCGTATAGGGGCTTTGCGGGGCCTCGAACAGGGACAGCACGTCGGCCTCCTCCATCTTGCGGCCCTTGTATTGCACCACGACCCGGTCGGCGGTTTCGGCCACGACACCCATGTCATGGGTGATCAGGATCAGGGCCATGCCGTAATCCTCCTGCAGCTTCATCAGCAGGTCCAGGATCTGCTTCTGGATCGTCACGTCCAGCGCCGTCGTCGGTTCGTCCGCGATCAGCAGGCGAGGTTCCGAGGCGATGGCGATGGCGATCATGACGCGCTGGCATTGCCCGCCCGACATCTGGTGGGGATAGGCCTTCAGCTTGGCCTCGGGGTCGGGGATGCCCACGGCGGTGAACAATTCCACCGCGCGGTCATGGGCGGCGCGCCCCGACAGGCCCAGGTTGATGCGCAGGACCTCCTCGATCTGGAAACCGACCGTGAACGAGGGGTTCAACGACGCGACGGGTTCCTGGAAGATCATCGTGATCTCGCGTCCGATCAGCTTGCGCCGTTCGGCGGGCGACATCTTCAGCAGATCGCGCCCGTCATAGGTCATCTCGTCGGCGGTGACGGTGGCGGTGTCGGGCAGAAGCCCCATCACCGCCAGCATCGAGACCGATTTGCCCGACCCGGATTCGCCCACGATCGCCAGAACCTCGTGCCGGTCGACATGGACGTCGATGCCGTTGACGGCCGTGAAGCTGCCGGTGGCGGTCGCGAAGGTGACGGTCAGGTTGCGGATGTTCAGAATGGCCATTCGTCAGCTCCGCTTCAGTTTGGGATCGAGGGCGTCGCGCAGACCGTCCCCCATCAGGTTGATGGCCAGCACCGAGGTCAGGATGGCAAGACCGGGGAAGGTCACCACCCACCAGGCGCGCAGGATGAATTCGCGCGCCTCGGCCAGCATGGTGCCCCATTCGGGCGTGGGCGGCTGCGCGCCCATGCCCAGAAAGCCAAGCGCCGCGGAATCCAGCACCGCCGAGGAAAACGACAGCGTCGCCTGGACGATCAGCGGTGCAAGGCAGTTGGGCAGGATGGTCTTAAACATCAAGCGCATGTTGCCCGCACCGGCCACGCGGGCGGCGGTGACGTATTCACGCTCCATCTCGCCCATGACGGCGGCGCGGGTCAGGCGGGCGAAATGCGGCTGATAGACGATGGCGATGGCGATCATCGCATTGGTCAGTCCCGGTCCCAAGACCGCCACCAGCACCAGCGCCAGCAGCAGCGACGGGAAGGCCAGGATCAGGTCCATGACGCGCATGATGATCGCATCGACCCAGCCCCGGAAGAAGCCCGCGACCAGCCCGATGATGATGCCCCCGACAAGGGCGATCGAGACGACGACGATACCGATGAACAGCGAATATTGCGCGCCATAGATCAGGCGCGACAGCATGTCCCGCCCGACCGCATCGGTGCCCAGCAGAAAGCGGCTGTTGCCGCCCTCTTGCCAGACGGGGGGCAGCAGCAGCGCGTCGCGATACTGCGTCGCCGCGCCATGAGGGGCCAGAAGCGGCGCGAAGATCGCCACCACCACCAGCAGCGCAAAGACCACGAGGCCCGCGACGGCCCCGCGGTTCTGGCTGAAGTAGAACCAGAATTCGGCCAGCATCCTGCGGCGGATGGCGGCGTCGGAGAGTTTGACGGTCGTATCGCTCATGATGCACGGATCCTGGGGTTGATGAGGCCATAGGTCAGGTCGACCAGCAGGTTGACCACCATGACCATGCCCGCAATCAGCAGCAGGCCCGATTGGACCACCGGGTAATCGCGGCGCGAAATGCTGTCGATCATCCATTTGCCGATGCCGGGCCAGGAAAAGATCGTCTCGGTCAGGATGGCACCGGCCATCAGCACGCCGATCTGCAGGCCGATGGTGGTGACGACGGGGATCATCGCGTTGCGCAGCGCATGCACGCCGATGACGCGCCGCTGCGGCATGCCCTTGGCGCGGGCTGTGCGGACGTAATCCTCGCCCATCACTTCAAGCATGGCCGAACGGGTCTGGCGCGCGATGACGGCCAAGGGGATCGTCGCCAACACCACGGACGGCAGGATCAGGTGGCTGACGGCGGATGTGAAGGCCCCCTCCTGCCCCGACATCAGGCTGTCGATCAGCATGAAGCCGGTGGCGTCGGGGAAGTAATACAGCAGGTCGATCCGGCCCGAGACGGGGGTCCAGCCAAGGATGCCCGAAAAGAAGATGATCAGCAGCAAACCCCACCAGAAAATGGGCATCGAAAAGCCCACCAACGCGGCGGTCATCGACACTTGGTCGAACCAGCTGCCGCGCTTGATGGCGGCCAGCACGCCGACCGGAACGCCGATGACGGTGGCGATGATGATGGCGAAAAGGGCCAGTTCGACCGTTGCCGGGAACAGAGCCAGAAATTCGGTCAGCACCGGCTTCTTGGTGACCAGCGAATTGCCGAGGTCGCCATGGAACAGCCGGTTCAGGAATTCGAGGTATTGCATCACCAGCGGACGGTCGAAGCCCAGCTGCGCGCTGAGCTCGGCGTGCCGTTCCGGCGTGACGCCGCGTTCGCCGGCCATCAGCAGCACCGGGTCGCCGGGCAGGATGCGCACGAAGCCGAACGCGATGATCGTGATCCCCAGGAAGGTCGGGATCAGGAACAACAGTTTTGAGAGGATGAAACGGACCATTTGCCCTTTTACCTTAGGGAACGCGCGGGGAATCGCCCCGCGCGTCCGGTTGCAGAGTAGCGATCGGGGCGATTACTCGGCCAGATCGACCGTCTCGAAGGTGTAATCGCCAAGCGGGCTCATGACGAAGCCCGAGACCTTGTTCGACATCGGCACGTATTGCGTCGAATGCGCGATGGTGAACCAGGGTGCCTGATCCTTGAAGACCTCCTGCGCCTTTTCGTAAAGCGCGGTGCGTTCGTCCTGATCGGCGGTGGTCTTGGCGTCCTTCAGCAGCCCCGAGAATTCCTCGTTGCACCAGAAGGCGCGGTTCGCACCACCATCACCCGCGGAATCGCAGGACAGCAGCACCGAAAGGAAGTTGTCCGGGTCACCGTTGTCGCCCGTCCATCCCAGCAGCACGGCGCCGTCGCGGCCCGGCTCCATCGACTTGGACAGGTATTCGCCCCATTCGTAGGACACGATCTGCGCGCTGACGCCGACCTTGGACAGATCTTCCTGCATCAGCTCTGCCGTGCGGCGCGCGTTGGGCATATAGGGACGCTGAACGGGCATAGCCCAGATGTTCATCGACAGATCGGTGACACCCTCTTCCTCCAGCATCTTCTTGGATGCCTCGGGGTCGTAGGGATCGTCCTGAATCGCGTCGTTATAGGACCACATGGTCGGCGGGATCGGGTTCTTGGCGGGTTCGGCGGCGCCTTGGAAGACGGCGTCCACGATGGCCTGCTTGTTGATCGCCATGTTCAGCGCCTTGCGGACCTTCGGGTTGTCGAAGGGCGCCACGGTGGTGTTATAGGCCAGATAGCCGACGTTCAGGCCGGGCTGTTCGTCCAGCTTCAGGCTGTCGTCGGCACGGATCGCCTCGATGTCGGCGGGCGCGGGATAGGGCATCAGGTGGCACTCGCCGGCCTTCAGCTTTTGCAGGCGCACGGCGCTGTCGGGGGTGATCGCAAAGATCAGGTCGTCAATCTTGGGTGCGGTGCCCCAATAGTCGGCGTTCTTCTTGTACCGGATCACCGCGTCCTTCTGGTAGGCGAGGAAGCTGAAGGGGCCGGTGCCGATCGGCGCATTGTTCAGGTCTTCCTGACGGCCCTTGGCCTCCAGCTGGTCAGCGTATTCTTTCGACACGATCGATGCGAAGGGCATCGCGATATTGGCTAGGAACGGCGCCTCGGGCTGGCTGAGCGTGAACTTGACGGTATAGTCGTCCACCTTCTCGATCGACTTCACCAACTCGGGCATCGCCATCGAGGTGTAATATTCATAGGTCACGCCGGCGATATACTGATGCCACGGGTGATCGGCATCCGCCTGGCGTTCATACGAAAAGATCACGTCATCGGCGTTGAAGTCGCGGGTGGGCGTGAAGCTGTCGTTGGAATGGAACTTGACGCCCTGGCGCAGGTGGAAGGTGTATTCGGTCCCGTCCTCGGAAACGTCCCAGCTTTCGGCCAGACCCGGCTCGACCTCGGTCGTGCCCTTCTTGAATTCGGTCAGGCGGTTGTAGATCGGATGACCCGAGGCATCGAAGGTGCTGCCTGCGGTATAGGGCGCGGGGTCGAAACCCTCGGGCGATGCCTCCGAGCAATAGACGAAGGTCTTGGCCTGCGCGGCGACGGTCATCAATGCCAGCGCCGAAACGGCAATCATGCCGCGCGAGAGATATTTCATGCGAAAAATCCTTCCAGTCTCTGTTGAACCTCAGTTGTCATGTCCGGCTTTTTCAGCCGGTTCCATGATGATCATTCCCTAGGCATACAGCCTGCAGGAACAGCGTTCCATCAATTACAGAGATGTCTGGTATAATTTTTGCATGACCTGCAATGGTGAACGTGAGGTCAAGTACGATGATCGCGATCGTCCAGCATCTAGACATGCGAAAGCCCCCGCGGTTGGCGAGGGCTTTTATTGTAGCTTGTTTTGGTTGCGGGGGCAGGATTTGAACCTGCGACCTTCAGGTTATGAGCCTGACGAGCTACCGGGCTGCTCTACCCCGCGCCAATTTTGTCCTGATCGGGTATTGGACATCGTTTCAGAGAGATTTGCGTCTCTTTCCAGGTCTGGCGGTGACCTACTCTCCCACGTCTTGAGACGCAGTACCATCGGCGCAGCGGCACTTAACGGCCGAGTTCGGGATGGGATCGGGTGTTTTGCTCGCGCTAGGGC
>NZ_PYWA01000014.1 GCF_003056335.1 Paracoccus indicus
AAAACGCTCGTGAAACGCCTACTCTTCGTCCGACATCAGGTCTCGTGCCAAGCTGGTCTCCATCGCAGATACCAGCTTGAATCATGATCAGCGCGCCCTGTGAATCCCTTTCGTCAACATGACCTAGTCGCCGATAAGAATTTGACCGTCCTTTTCCCTCAGTGGGACGGAGGACAGGCTGCATCCCAAGCCTTCACCTGCAACGCCCTTGCCCGTGGCGGCGTCGAACATCGCGCCATGGGCGCTGCAAATCAGCCGCGTCCCGCCCTGCGACAGAAGGTGCGGGCTGCGATAGTCCAGCGGCAGGAACTGATGCGGGCAGGCGTTGACATAGCCCTTGATGCCTTCCCCGGTCGCGACCAGCAGCAGGGGAAAGTCACCCTTCTGGGTGGTCACGGTCACCGTCTGTGCGCCCGAAATCGACGAAACCCCCACCACCGGCGTGCCGGGGGCGGGGGCCGAGGACAGATCGGTCCAGATCATTCGGCGGGCTCGGCCTTCAGGACGCCGCGGCGGACCTGATCCTCCTCGATGGATTCGAAGAGGGCGCGGAAGTTGCCCTCGCCAAAGCCGTCATCGCCCTTGCGCTGGATGAACTCGAAGAAGATCGGCCCGATCACCGTTTTCGAGAAGATCTGCAGCAGGATACGCGTCTGGCCACCGCCGACCACGCCTTCGCCGTCGATCAGGATGCCACGCTTCTGCATGCGGTCCAGCGGTTCCTCGTGGCCCTTCACGCGGGCGCGGCTCATCTCGTAATAGGTGGCGGGGGGACCGGGCATGAATTCCATCCCGGCATCGGCGATCTTGTCGGTCCCGCCATAGATGTCGTTGCTGGCGATGGCGATGTGCTGGATACCCTCGCCCTTGTATTCGCGCAGGTATTCCTCGATCTGGCTGTTGTCGTCGGCGCTTTCGTTGATCGGAATGCGGATCTTGCCATCGGGCGAGGTCAGCGCGCGGCTGGTCAGGCCGGTCTGCTTGCCCTTGATGTCGAAGAAGCGGATCTCCTTGAAGTTGAAGGTCTTGGCATAGAAGCTGTACCAGGTGTCCATGTTCCCGCGCACGACGTTATGCGTCAGGTGGTCGAGGTAGTAGAAGCCGAAGCCCTCGGGGCGCGGATCGACCGCATCCAGCCAGTCGTAATCGGCGTTATAGGCGCTGCCCTGATCGCCATAGGTGTCGATGAAATACAGCAGCGATCCGCCGATGCCATAGACCGCGGGCGCATCGATGGACTTGCCGTCGCCGGTATACTCGGTGGCGCCCAGCTCGACCGCGCGCTTCAGCGCATGCTGCGCATCGACCACGCGCCAGGCCATGGCGGGGGCGCAGGGGCCGTGCTCCTTGACGAATTGCGCCGCATGGCCGTCCGGATCGGCGTTCAGCAGATAGTTGATGTCGCCCTGACGATAGAGCGTGATGTCGCGCGTCTTGTGCTTGGCCACGGGCGTGAAGCCCATCTGGCGGAACAGCTTGTCCAGCACGGCAGGGTCGCGATGGGCATATTCAACGAATTCGAAGCCGTCGGTGCCTGCGGGGTTTTCCGTGGTGATGGTCGCCTTGGGGGCATCATGCGGGAACGGTCCCATGTGGCTCTCCTTCCATGTTTTCAACTTGGCACCATCATGCACCCCATCGGCTGCGTTTTGTTTGCGTTCTGGGGATCGCGCATGGATCGCAATGCATGTATCATGCGTCAGGGCGCGGTATCTGCGTGACGCCGTGCATCAGGTCCGTTCATGGCGCATGAGGCGGCTGGTGGAAGAGGTGATGATGACGCTGGATGAATTCGACATCGCGATCCTGCGCGCCCTGCAGAAGGACGGTGCGCTGACCAATGCGGCGCTGTCTGGGATGGTGAATCTGTCGCCCTCGCAATGTTCGCGCAGGCGTGCCGCGCTGGAGGAGGGCGGCCTGATCCGGGGCTATGCCGCGCGGCTGGACGGCGACAGGCTGGGCTTCGGGCTGCGTGCCATCGTGCGGGTGAACCTGCGCCGGCATGGCGGCGACAGCGAACGCAGCTTCGCGCGGTTTCTGTCGCTGCACCCCGAGGTGCGCTCGGCCTTTTCCGTGTCAGGGGATGCGGATTACGTGCTGGACCTGCGGACGCTGGATCTGGAACGCTTTGCGCGCTTCATCCACGAACATCTGCTGCCCAACGAACATGTGGCCCAGGTCCGGTCCGAGATCGTCCTGCGCACGGTCAAGGACGATCCCGGCTTCGATCTGGGCCATCTGTAGCCTTCAGGGAAAGCGCGGCGCGGGCAGGATCTGGCCCGTGCAGCTGCCGAAGCCCACGCGATAGCCCTCGCCCTGCGCATGTCCGGCCAGCGTGACCACGTCATGATCCTGCAGAAAGCTGCGCGTCTGGCCGTCGGCCAGTTGCAACGGGTGCTCGCCGCCCCAAGTCAGCTCCAGCAGCGATCCCATGCTGTCGTCATCGTCGCCCGAGATCGTCCCCGACCCCAGCAGATCGCCTGTCCGCATCGCGCATCCCGACGAGGCATGATGCGCCAGCTGCTGCGCCGGGGAATAATAGAGGTGCTGCATGTTCGTGCGGCTGATGGTCTGCGCTGCGCCGCCTGTCGACAGCGCCACCGACAGCTTGATGTCGAAGAGGCCCGGCGAACCTTCGGCCAGATAGGGCAGCAGATCGTGGTCGCGCGGCGGGGTGGGCACGGCAAAGGGCGCCAGCGCTGCCGTGGTCACGATCCACGGGCTGATCGAGGTGGCGAAGGCCTTGGCCTGAAACGGCCCGAGCGGCTGGTATTCCCAAGCCTGGATGTCACGCGCCGACCAGTCGTTCAGCAGGACATGGCCGAAGATCATCCCTTGTGCCTGATCGACCGTCACGGGCTGGCCCATCCGTGACGGGGTGCCGACGATGGTCCCGATCTCAAGCTCGATATCCAGACGGGTGCTGGGACCGAAGCCGGGCATTGCGGCATCCTTGGCGCGGGTCTGCCCGTTCGGTCGATGGATCGGCGTCCCCGACACCACCACGGTCGAGGCCCGCCCGTTGTAGCCGATGGGGATATGCAGCCAGTTCGGCGGCAGCGCATTTTCCGCCCCTCGAAACATCGTGCCGACATTGGTGGCGTGCTGGCGGCTGGCATAGAAATCCGTGAACTCGGCCACGGTCAGGGGCAGGTGCATCACCGCATCTGCGGCAGGGTGCAGCATCGGCGTCAGTTCGGCGACGTGGTCCGAGCCTTCGGCCAGCAGCCTGGTCAGGCGCTGCCGGAAGCTGGCCCAGACCGTCGGACCCGCCGCCATCAACGGGTTCCAGACGCCATCCTGGCACAATCCCCGCGTGTCGGTCAGACCGGCGGTTTCCGCTGCGCTGACATCAAGGATCATGTCACCGATGGCGACCCCGCATCGCGGCTGACCACCGGTGGAAAACGCGCCATAGGGCAGGTTGTTCAGCGGGAAATCCGTGTCGGGATCATTGGCGCTGGCGACCCAGCTTGGCATCAGTGCCATCACTTGACCCCCGGCGTGCCGTCGAACTTCCTGTCCAGCCCGTCCCAGCATTCGACATAATCGTCCTGCAAGGGGGCGGTATGGGCGGCGAATTCCGTCAGGTGCTGGGGGAAGCGGGTCTCGAACATGAAGGACATGGTGTTCTCCAGCTTCTGCGGGGCCAGATCGGCGTTCGAGGCGGCCTCGAAGGCGGCGCGGTCGGGGCCGTGGGGCAGCATGCAGTTGTGCAGGCTGATCCCGCCGGGGACGAAGCCCTTGGGCTTGGCGTCGTATTGGCCGTGGATGTTGCCCATCAGCTCGGACATGACGTTCTTGTGGTACCAGGGCGGGCGGAAGGTGTTCTCGGCCACGTTCCAGCGGTCGCGGAACAGGACGAAATCGATGTTCGCCGTGCCCTCGATGCCGCTCGGGGCGGTCAGCACGGTATAGATCGAGGGGTCGGGGTGATCGAAAAGGATCGACCCCACCGGGCAATAGGTCCGCAGGTCGTATTTCACCGGCGCATAGTTCCCGTGCCACGCCACCACGTCCAACGGGCTTTGCGCGATGTCGCATTGGTGGAACTGGCCGCACCATTTGACGGTCAGGGTGGATGGCACCTCGCGGTCCTCATAGGCCGCGACGGGGGTCTTGAAGTCGCGCCGGTTGGCCATGCAGTTGGCGCCGATGGGGCCGCGTCCGGGCAGGGTGAACTTCTGGCCGTAATTCTCGCAGACGAAGCCACGGGCGGGGCCTTCCAGAACCTCGACCCGATAGACCAGGCCGCGCGGGATGATCGCGATCTCTTGCGGGCCGATCTCCAGCACGCCCAGCTCGGTGGCGAAGCGCAGGCGGCCTTCCTGCGGGACGACCAGCAGTTCGCCATCGGCGGAATAGAAATAGGCATCCTGCATCGATTGCGTCACCAGGTAGACATGGGACGCCATGCCTGTCTGCGTGTTCACATCGCCCGCCGTCGTCATGGTCCGCATGCCCGTCAGCCAAGTCAGCGGTTCGTCGGAATGGGGCACGGGGTCCCACCGATACTGGCCGAGGCTGGTGACATTCTCGATCACATGCGGCGCGGATTTCCACAACGGCAGCGCGATGCGCGAGAACCGCCCCTGATGCCGGACCGAGGGGCGGATGCGATAGCACCACGTTCGTTCGTTCTGATGCCCGGGCGCCGTGAAGGCCGTACCGGACAGCTGTTCGCCGTAAAGGCCGTAATTGACCTTCTGCGGGCTGTTCATGCCTTGGGGCAGGGCGCCGGGCAGGGCCTCGGTCTCGAAATCATTGCCGAAGCCCGGCATGTATTCGGGGGTCGATCCGGCCAGCGCGTTCCGGATGGGGTCCTGCGATGTCATGGCGTTCTCCTGTTATCGGCTTCCTTTTCGGGGTAATGGTTGTATTTGTAACCAACAACGATCTTTGCGCAGGTTGCCATGACCGATGCCACCCCGTTCCGGTTGCAGGATTTCCTGCCCTATCTGCTGAACCACGCCGCCGAGGAGGTCGGGCAGGGCTTTGGCCGCATCTACAAGGACCGCTATGGCATGCTGCGCACCGAATGGCGGGTGCTGGCGCATCTGGGACAGTTCGGGCCGATGGATGCCACGCAGATCGGAACGATGGCGCGGGTCCACAAGACCAAGATCAGCCGCGCGGTCGCCGCCCTGCAGGCCAAGCGCTTCGTGACGCGCGACACGGTCGATGAGGATCGCCGCCGGGCGCGCCTGTGCCTGACCCGGGCAGGGCAGGCGGCCTATGCCGATCTGGCAGCGATCGCATTGGAGCATGACCGGGCCTTGGCGGCACGGCTGACACCTGACGAACATGCGGTGCTGCTGCGCTGCCTGCGAAAGCTGGGACGCGATCTGCCGACGCCCTGATCGCGAACCGGGGGCGATCCACACCATCTGTGCTCTTCGACACGCACGGCAGCGCAGTGATCCTGCGACACCTCGGGACCGGAAAACCGGTTGCGGTGATACGAAACAGGCCATGCCCGCCGGGAAAGTATGCGCCCCAAGGGCCATTCACCCGCGCAATGGCGGTCTTTTCATGCTGCAATGCAGCAAAAACCAGGGCTTTGGTCGTCGTCCGCGGCCGGAACCTGCAAAAAAGTATCGGAAAAAATGCGACCTGCTCGTGGAACCATGCCGGGGTGGCGTGATACCCCTTGGACATGCGCCACAAAGGAGGCGGCACCGCCACGGCGGGCCGGGCTGGCGCAGGAGGGGAGGAACCATGCAGCCCGATCTGGAGCTTGTTCATATCCGCAAGGGCGAGTCCTTCGCCGCGTGGAAGCACGGCTATCCGTTCCGCACGGTGCGCTGGCATTATCACCCCGAGTACGAGATCCACCTGGTCGTTGCCACGCACGGCAAGTTCTATATCGGCGATCATTTCGGCGAATTCGGGCCGGGGCAATTGATCATGACCGGCCCGAACCTGCCGCAGAACTGGATCAGCGACGTGACGCCGGGCGACATCGTTCCCTGCCGCACCGCCGTCATCCAGTTTCCCGAAAGCTTCGTCGAGAACGCCCGCGACGCCTTTCCGGAAATGGAGACGGTCCGTCACCTGCTTGACCGCAGCCGCCGGGGCATCCTGTTCGACGACCGGACCAGCCGCGCCGTGGGCCCGCTGATGCACGAGTTGATCAAGGCGCGGGGCGTGCGTCGCCTTGGGCTGTTCTTCCAGATCCTGGACATGCTGGCGCAGGCGCAGGACACGCAGACGCTGGCCAGCCTCAGCTTCGTCCTCGACGTCGAACGGGCCGAGGATTCGGACATGAACCGCGCCTTGGCCCATCTGCGGGAAAACCTGCTGGATCAGGTCAGCGAAAGCACGCTGGCGGATCTGACGGGGCAGACGCTCAGCGGGTTCTCGCGGTCGTTCAAGGCCCATACCGGGACGACGCTGGTGCGCTATCGCAACCAGATGCGGATCGATCTGGCCTGCCACATGCTGCTGTCGGACCCGCAGGCCCGCATCGCCGACATCTGCTTCGAGGTCGGGTTCTCGAACCTGTCCAATTTCAACCGCCATTTCCTGAAGCTGAAGAAGATGTCGCCCTCGGACTTCCGGGCGACCTTCGCGGCCAACCAGACGGTCCGCATGGCCGGCTGACGGGGAACCATCCGCAGTCCATCCGAACGTTGCCGGCCAGATCGCCCGCAGCGACCGGAAAAGGATTGTCGAAATCACAACCAACGGGAGGAAGACATGAAACATCTGCTGAAGACCGCCTCGATCGCGGCACTGGCCATCGCAGGCGCCCACGGGGCACTGGCGCAGGACGCGCCGCTGAAGATTGGCATGACCTTTCAGGAAATGAACAACCCCTATTTCGTCAGCATGCAAGAGGCGCTGAACGAAGCTGCCGCCGACATCGGTGCCGAGGTCGTGGTGACCGATGCGGGCCATGACGTTGCCAAGCAGATCTCGGACGTCGAGGACATGCTGCAACAGGGCATCGACATCCTGCTGCTGAACCCGACGGACAGCGCGGGCGTGGAATCGGCCGTTCGGATGGCCAAGGACCAAGGCGTGATCGTGGTCGCGGTCGATGCCAATGCCAATGGTCCGGTCGACAGCTTCGTCGGGTCCAAGAACCGCGATGCCGGCTATAAGTCCTGCAGCTATCTGGCCGAAGCGCTTGGCGGGCAGGGCGAGGTTGCCATCCTGGACGGCATTCCCGTCGTCCCGATCCTGGAACGGGTCGAGGGCTGCAAGGCGGCGCTGGACGAACACGAAGGCATCACGTTGGTCGATACCCAGAATGGCCGTCAGGACCGCTCGGTCGCCCTGGGTGTGGTGGAAAACATGATCCAGTCGCATGCCGATCTGGCCGGCATCTTCTCGGTCAACGATGGCGGCGCGATGGGCGCGCTGGCCGCGATCCAGGGGTCGGGGCGCGACATCAAGCTGACCTCGGTGGATGGGGCCCCCGAAGCGGTCAAGGCCATCGCCGACGGCACCGCCTTCATCCAGACGACGGCGCAATTCCCCCGCGACCAGATCCGCGTGGGGCTGGGCATGGCGCTGGCGCAGCACTGGGGTGCCCGCGTGGTTCCGACCGAAGTGCCGATCGATGTGCGCACGGTCGATGCCGAAAACGCCGCCGACTTCAGCTGGTAAGTCGACCCCTGCAACCGGCCGCGCCCCATCGAGGGGGCGCGGTCACAACCACCGGAGGCGTCATGCTGGAACTGCGCGGAATACGCAAAAGCTTTGGTCGGATCGAGGTCCTGCACGGCGTCGATCTGCACGTCCGCGCGGGCGAGGTTCACGCCCTGCTGGGCGAAAACGGGGCCGGGAAATCGACGCTGATGAAGATCGTCAGCGGCATCATCCAACCCAGCAGCGGCACGATCCTGATCGACGGCCAGGAACGCAGCTTTCCCACCTATGACGACGCCATTCAGGCGGGCATCGGCATCGTCTTTCAGGAATTCAGCCTGATCCCCTATCTGACTGCGGTCGAGAACATGTTTCTGGCGCGAGAGATCCGCAACGGTCTGGGCCTGCTGGACCGTCGCGCCATGCGCGAACGCGCCCGTCAGATCCTGAAGCGGCTGGAGGTCGACATCCCGCTGGACATCCCCATCGCGCGTCTGTCGGTGGCTGAACAGCAATTCGTGGAAATCGCCAAGGCGCTGTCGCTGGATGCGCGCATCCTGGTTCTGGATGAACCCACCGCCACGCTGACCCCGTCGGAAACCGCGCATCTGTTCAAGGTGATGCGCGAACTGCGGGCGGCGGGTGTCGCCTTGGTCTTCATCTCGCATCACCTGGACGAGATCTTCGAGATCTGCGACCGCATCACCGTCCTGCGCGACGGCGAATACGTCGGTGACTGTGATGTCGCGCAGGTCGATACTGACAGCTTGGTCGAGATGATGGTCGGCCGCCGCATCGAAAACAGCTTTCCACCGAAGCCCACCCCCGACCCGGATGCCGCAACCGTCCTGCAGGTCAGCCGCCTGCAGCTGCGCCGTGGCGGTCCCATCAGCGCCTTTGATCTGCGCGCGGGCGAAATTCTGGGCTTTGCCGGGCTGGTCGGATCGGGGCGCACCGAAACCGTGCTGTCGATGTTAGGTGAATATGGCGCGGCCAGTTGTCAGCTGGCCATCGACGGTGTGCCGACGCGCCTGCGCGACGCAGCAGACGCTCTGGCGCAGGGCATCGGTCTGCTTCCCGAAAGCCGCAAGGAACAGGGACTTATCACCGAATTCTCGATCCTGCAGAACATCTCGTTGAACAATTACGGGAAATACGCGCAGGGCCATTGGTTCATCGATTTCCGCAAGGAACGCGATTGCACCCGCACCGCGATGCAGCAGGTCCGCGTCAAGGCGCAGGGTCCGCATGCACGCGTCGATACGCTGTCGGGCGGCAACCAGCAGAAGGTGGTGATCGCCCGCTGGCTGAACCACGACATGCGCGTGCTGATCTTCGACGAACCCACCCGCGGCATCGATGTCGGTGCCAAGGCCGAAATCTATCAACTGATGCGCGATTTCACCGCGCAGGGCTATGCCATCATCATGATCTCGTCCGAGCTGCCCGAGGTGATCGGGATGTCCGACCGCGTCTGCGTCTTCCGCCAGGGCGGTATTGTCGCGACGGTCGAGGGCGACGCCATCACCTCGGAACGGATCATGACCCATGCCACAACCGGAAAGGTCGACCATGTCGCATGACGCCGAAATCGCCACGTCACGCAAGGGCAAGGCCCTTGAATGGCTGCTGCATTCCCCGCTGGCGCTGCCCTTGGTGGGGCTGATCGTCGTGTCCATCCTGATGGGCTTTGCCAGCGACAACTTCTTTACGCTGGCCAATATCCTGAACGTGCTGCGGCAGGTTTCGGTCGTGGGCATCCTGGCCGTGGGCATGACATTCGTCATTTTGACAGGCGGGATCGATCTGTCGGTGGGGGCCGTCATGGCCTTGGCGGGCACCATCGCAGCGGGTCTGATGGTCAACATGGGACTGCCCGGAGGTTTGGGACTGGCGGCCGCGCTGCTGGTCGGGCTGGGGCTTGGGCTGGTCAATGGCGCGCTGGTCGCATGGGGGCGGATGCCCGCGATCATCGTGACCTTGGCGATGATGGGCATCGCACGTGGCTTGGGGCTGATCTATTCGGGCGGCTATCCGATCAGCGGTCTGCCGGGCTGGGTGTCATGGTTCGGCATCGGGCGCATCGGCGTCGTGCCGGTGCCGGTCATCATCATGCTGGTCATCTATGCACTGGCATGGGTGCTGCTGCAGCGCACCCCCTTTGGTCGCCACGTCTATGCCATCGGCGGCAATGAAACCGCCGCCCGCCTGTCGGGTGTCCGCACGGGCCGCGTCAAGCTGGCGGTCTTTGCCATTTCCGGCCTGACGGCATCGCTGGCCGCGATCGTCCTGACCGGTCGCCTGATGAGCGGCCAGCCAAACGCCGGTGTCGGTTTCGAACTGGACGCCATCGCCGCAGTCGTGTTGGGCGGCACGGCCATCGCGGGCGGGCGCGGGTTGATCCTTGGGACGCTGATCGGGGCGATCCTGCTGGGCGTGCTGAACAACGGGCTGAACCTGATGGGGATCAACCCCTATATGCAGGACGTCATCAAGGGCCTGATCATCCTGCTTGCCATCTATATCGGGCGGGAGTGGCGCTGACATGACCCGACATCTCATCGGCATCGACGTGGGCACCGGATCGGCACGGGCAGGGGTCTTCGACACCAAGGGTCATCTGCTGGCCCATGCCAGCCGCCCCATCCACATGCACCGCCCCACGGGCGAAATCGCGGAACAATCCAGCGCGCAGGTCTGGGATGCGGTCTGCCAGGCCACCCGACAGGCCGTTGCGCAGGCAGGCATCGATCCGGCCAGCGTCGCGGGGATCGGCTTTGACGCCACCTGTTCGCTGGTGGTGCAGGGCGACGAACCCTCGCCCGTGGGTGACCCTGATCACCCCGAACGCGACATCATCGTCTGGATGGATCACCGCGCCGTCGATCAGGCTGCCCGCATCAACGCGGGTGATCATCAGGTGCTGAAATATGTCGGTGGCCGCATCTCGCCCGAGATGCAGACGCCGAAGCTGCTGTGGCTGCGGGAAAACCGCCCGCAGGTCTTTGCCGCGGCGCGCCATTTCTTCGACCTGACGGATTTCCTGACGTGGAAGGCCACCGGCAGCACGGCCCGGTCCGTCTGCACCGTGACCTGCAAATGGACCTATCTGGCGCATGAGGGACGGTGGGACGCAGATTACTTCCGCGCCATCGGCCTGGGCGATCTGGCCGACGAGGGCTTTGCCCGTATCGGCACGGAAGTGGTCGAGGCCGGGACCGCGCTTGGCACCGGCCTGTCCCCGGATGCCGCGCAGGCCATGGGTCTGCCGACCGGCATCGCGGTGGCGGCCGGTCTGATCGATGCCCATGCGGGCGGGATCGGCACGGTCGGCGCGGGCGATCCCACCGCATCGCTTGGCTATGTCTTCGGAACCTCGTCCTGCACGATGACGACGACGCGCGAACCGGCTTTCGTGCCGGGGGTCTGGGGGCCCTATTTCTCGGCCATGGTGCCCGGTGCCTGGTTGAACGAGGGCGGCCAATCCGTCGCGGGCGCCGCCATCGACCATCTTGTGACGATGCATCCGGCCCACGCGCAGGCAACACGCGCCGCGCAGGATGCCGGAACATCGCTGCCCGAATGGCTGGCCGATCAGGCCGGCGCGGCGGGTGACGCCGTGAAGCAGGCACGTCATCTGCATGTCGTGCCCGAATTTCTTGGCAACCGCGCGCCCTTTGCCGACCCCCATGCCCGCGCTGTCGTCATGGGGCAGGGGATGGAGGTGGATGTCCCCTCGCTGGTGGCGCTCTATGTCGCGGGGATCTGTGGGCTGGGCTATGGCCTGCGCCAGATCATCGACACTCAGGCTGACCACGGCGCAAAGGTGTCGCGCATTGCCATCAGTGGCGGCGCGGGGCGCCATCCGCTGGTCCGGCAGCTGCTGGCCGATGCGACCGGCCTGCCGGTGGATGTCACCGCCTGCCCGGAGCCGGTGCTGCTGGGTTCGGCCATCCTTGGCGCGGTGGCGGGCGGTGCGCATGTCGACATTCCCGCCGCCATGTCCGCCATGACCCGCGTGCAGGGCAGCTGTCAGCCCGCAGAGGGTGACATTCGCCGCCTGCATGACAGCCGCTATCGCGCATTCCTGCAACTTCAGGCGGTTGCGCGACAGATCCGCGCCGACACGCCCCCGACCCCATGAGGCCGCCAATGCAGTTCCAAGACAGATCCATCATCATCACCGGCGCAGGCAAGGGCATCGGCCACGCCACCGCGCTGACCATGGCCGAACGCGGCGCGCATGTCGTGGCCATCAGCCGGACGCAGGCCGATCTGGACAGCCTTTGCGCCCTGACCGGCGGGCAGGGCATCGCCGCTGACCTGTCGGACCCCAAGGCTGCGCGGGCCGCCATGACGCAGGCCGGGTCCTGCGATTATCTGGTGAATTGCGCCGGCACCAACGTGCTGGAAAGCCTGCTGCAGATGTCGGACGCGGGCTATGATACCGTGATGGACATCAACCTGCGCAGCGCCCTGATCTGCGCGCAGGAATTTGCCCGCCGCCGCGTGGCCGAGGGCAAGGGCGGGGCCATCGTCAATGTCACCAGCATCGCGGGACATCGCGGTTTCGACGAACATCTCTGCTATGCGGCATCAAAGGCGGGGCTGGAGGGGGCGACCCGCGTCATGGCCCGCGAACTGGGGCCCCACGGCATCCGCGTGACCGCCCTGGCCCCCACCGTCACCATGACCGAACTGGCCGCCGCCGCCTGGAGCGATCCGGGCAAGAGCGGCCCGATGATGGCACGCCATCCGGCCGGACGCTTCGCGCAGGCCGAAGATGTCGCACGCGCCATCACGCTGCTGCTGTCGGATGACGCCGCGATGATCACCGGCGCGATGCTGCCCGTGGACGGCGGCTTTCTAGCGGTCTGATCGGGACCAGATACAAACACATCATGAAGGAGACAGGAATGTCGGAAGAACTGAACGGCAAGATCGCGGCCATCACGGGGGCGGCCTCGGGGATCGGGCTTGCGACCACGCGCGCGCTGTTGAAGGCGGGCGCAAGCGTGGTGATGGTCGATCGCAACAGGCAGGCGCTGGACGAACTGGTGGCTGAGCTGGGGCCCAAGGCGATCGCGCAGGTGACCGATCTGCTGGACAGCGGCAGCTGCAACGCGATGGTGCCGGAGATATTGGACAAGGTCGGCCATCTGGACATTCTGCTGTGCAATGCAGGCAGCTATATCGGCGGTGATCTTGGCGATACCACCCCCGAGGCCATCGACCGCATGCTGACGCTGAACGTCAATGCCGTGATGAAGAACGTGCAGGCGGTCGCTCCGCATATGATCAAGCGTGGAACCGGCGACATCTTCGTCACCTGTTCGGTTGCCGGCTATACGGCGGTGGATGTCGAGCCGGTCTATGCGTCCTCCAAATGGGCGATCAACTGCTTTGTCCAGACGATGCGCCGTCAGCTGCTGAAGCACGGCATCCGCGTGGGGCAGGTGTCGCCCGGTCCGGTGATCTCGGCGCTGCTGTCGGATTGGGAACCCGACCGCCTGCAGCGCGCCAAGGATGCGGGCGGGCTGATCGAGCCTGCCGAGGTCGCTGATGCGCTGATCTTCATGATGTCGCGTCCGCGCAATGTCACCATCCGCGACATGGTGATCCTGCCCAGTGCCTTCGACATCTAGGCGGACCGTGGGCCGCGGTCAGTAGTCCAGACGGCGGCCCAGCCAGCGGGCCAGACGACCCAGTGTCAGCCCCTGCACCAGGATCGAGAAGACGACCACCGCATAGGTCGCCGCCAGGATCGGCGCCTTCCAGTCGCTGTCGGGCAGCGACAATGCCAGCGCGACCGAGATGCCCCCCTTGAGCCCGCCCCAGGTCATCAGGGGCACAACGTCGCGGGCCTCGTGGCGGATGGGGCGCAGGATCAGGATCGGCAGCGCCACCGACATCAGCCGCGCCACCAGCGCCAGCGCGATGGCGGCGGGCAGGGTGACCGCCATGTCGCGGGTGATGGTCAGCTGGAAGATTTCCATCCCGATCATCAGGAACAGGGCGGCGTTCAGAATTTCGTCGATCAGGCGCCAGAAGCCGTCGACATAGGTGCGCGTCTCTTCGGACATGGCGTCGCGGCGACCGACGTTGCCGATCATCAGGCCCGCGACGACCGCCATGATCGGGGCCGATACATGCAGCCCAAGCGCCAGTTCATAGCCGCCAAGCGCCAGGGCCAGCGTCAGCATCACCTCCAGCGGATAGTCGTTGATGCGGCGCATCAGCTGGAAGACCGACCAGCCCAGCACCGCGCCCAGGACCGCGCCGCCGATGGCCTCTTGCGCGAAAAGCGCCACGGCGGTGCCCAGATCGAAACCCTCGGCCCCGTGGCTGTCGGCCGATGGGAAGGCCAGCCCGACCAGCAGCAGAAAGACCACATAGCCGACGCCGTCGTTTAACAGGGATTCCCCCGCGATCTTGGTTTCCAGGCTCTTGCGGATCTTGGCGTCCTGCAGGATGCCCAGCACCGCCACCGGATCTGTGGGGGATATCAGAGCCCCGAAGACCAGTGCGATCAGGAGGGGCGTCTCCGTGATCCAGGAAAAGCCGAACCCCACGATCGAGGTTGATATGGCAATGCCAAGCGTGGCCATCAGCAGGACGGGCAGGGCCTCTTTCCGCAGGTCGGCGATGGATACATGCAGCGCCCCCGCAAACAGCAACAGCCCCAGCATTCCGTCCAGAAGCGAGCCCGAGAACTGCATGGATTCGACCAGGTCGCGAACCTGTCCGACCAGTTCCAGCTGCGGCAGGTACAGGTCGATGCCAAGGATGGCGATCGATCCCAGAAGCGCCGTCACCAAGATGCCGATCGAGGGCGGCAGCCGGAAGAAGAAATAGTTGAAGCTGCCCGAGGCCGCCGCAAGCACAAGGATGAGCGAGGCGATCTGAAGTGGAGACATGCGCATGTCCTTTGCGATTTGACGTGCCGGACTCTCGGGGCCGATCTGGACCGGTCTTGACCCAAGGCATGCCGCGCGGGAAGGGTTCACTTGCCCGGTCGAAAATTTTACGCGCCGCGGCGGGGGTGGACGCAGGCGGTGCATGTCGTGCAGATTGGCCCGAAGGCGCGGCGGAACCATGCAGCGGGGGCAAAGGGGCAGCAGAATGAAGTTCTTTCACGACGATCGCCAGCGCGCCCACGACCCGCAATTCCGGCTGCTGAACGGTCGGGTCACGCAGAACCCCGACCGGCCCGAACGGGTGGACCTGCTGATCGCGGGGGCCATGCGGGCCGGTCTGGAACGCCACGCCCCGACCGATCACGGGCTGGCGCCATTGGCGGCGGTGCACAGCGCGCGATATCTTGACTACCTCGCCTCGATCCATCGCCGCCGGCTGGTCGAATATCCCGATCTGGCCGAGGTGGTTCCGACCCGCTTCTGCCTAGACCCGCAACGCCACTATGGCCCAGGGACCGAGGCGCAGATCGGTTTCCACAACGCCGACACGTCCTGCCCCATCGGTCCGCAAAGCTGGGGCGCGATCCATTGGTCGGCGCAGACGGCGTTGTCGGCGGCAGATGACATCCTGCAGGGCGCAAATGCCAGCTATGCCCTGACGCGCCCCTCGGGGCATCATGCCTATGCCGAAATCGCGGGCGGCTTCTGCTTTCTGAACAACACGGCCATCGCGGCGGAATATCTGCGCGCGGCGGGGCATCGTCCGGCGGTGCTGGACATCGACGTGCATCACGGCAACGGCACGCAGGCGATCTTCTATGATCGGGCGGATGTGCTGACGGCGTCGCTGCATGTCGATCCGTCGCAGTTCTATCCCTTCTATGCAGGCGCTGCGGAGGAAACCGGCGCGGGCGCGGGGGCAGGCTGCAACCTGAACCTGCCCTTGGCGCGCGGGTCGGGGATGGCGGAATACGGGCCCGCCTTGGACAAGGCGCTGGCCCGGATCGGCGATTTTGGGGCAACAGTCATCGTCGTGGCGCTTGGCCTCGATGCGCATGAGGGCGATCCCTTCAGGGGCATGACGCTGACGACCGCCGATTTCGCAACCATCGCACGGGCGATCCGTGCGATGGACCTGCCGGTCCTGAACGTGCAGGAAGGCGGCTACATGCAGCCCGCGCTTGGCGACAATCTTGCCAGCTATCTGGGCGCATTCACGGACTGAGCCATTGCCGAAAGGAACCCCATGCCCGCAGCAAACCTGCCCTACCTTCGCGCAAGTGACGTCGAAGCGCGACTGGATTGGCCCTCGATGGTCCAGGCCATCGCCGACGGCCACCGCCTGGCCCCGGCCCGCATCGGCGATCTGTTCCTGACGCGCGCGGGTGACACGCTGCTGAACCGGGCCGCATGGATCGACGGCATGGGCATCGGGCTGAAGACCGTGACGGTGATGCAGGGCAACGGGGCGCGGGGGCTGCCTTCGGTTCAGGGGGTGATGGTGCTGTTCGACGATGTCACCGGCACGCCCGTGGCGCTGATCGACAGCGCGCTGGTCACCTATTGGAAGACGGCGGCGGATTCTGGGTTGGGCGCGCGGCACCTTGCCCGGCCCGACAGCCGGCAGATGGTCATCATCGGCGCGGGGCAGGTGGCGGGATCGCTGGCGCGGGTCTATCACGCGATCTTCCCAAGCCTGGAACGCATCAGTATCTGGAACCGCACCGCCGCCACCGCGCAGACCTTGGCGAAGACGCTGGCCGCCAATGGCATCCCCGCCGTCGCGGCGCCCGATCTGGCGCAGGCGGTGGGGCAGGCCGATATCGTTGCCAGCGCGACCATGGCGCGCGAACCGGTGCTGCGCGGCGAATGGGTCCGGCCCGGCACGCATGTGGACCTTGTCGGAGCCTTCCGCGCCGACATGCGCGAGGCAGACGACGCCCTTCTGCGCCGCGCCTGCATTTTCGTGGACAGCCGCGACACCACGCTGGACCACATCGGCGAGCTGAAGATCCCGCTGGCGGCGGGGGTCATCACGCGCGACGACGTGCTGGGCGATTTCCACGACCTCGAGGCGGGCCGCAGCGGTCGCATGTCGTCCGATGACATCACGCTTTTCAAGAATGGCGGAGGCGCGCATTTGGACCTGATGATCGCCGGGGCTATTCTTGCCGCTTGGAAGGGCACAGCGGATGCGTGACCTCTTTGCCGACATCTGTCCCCCGGATGCCATCGTCACCCCTGACCGCCTGCGCGATCTGGACCCCGGCTATTGCGAGACCAGCCGCAATGCGGGCCTGCTGCTGCGCCCGCAGGACACGGCGACGGTCGCGGCCATCTGCGAACGGGCGAACCGGACCGGCACGCCGATCGTGATGCAAGGCGGGCTGACGGGGCTGACCGATGCCACCGCCACCACCGGCGATCAGCTGGCCCTGTCGTTGGAACGCATGAACCGCATCCTGCGCATCGATCCGCTGCAGCGCTTCATCGTGGCCGAGGCCGGTGCCACCATTGCCGATCTGGACCGCGCGGCTGCCGAACACGGGCTGACGACGGGCATCGACATCCCCTCGCGCGACATCGCCACGCTTGGCGGTGCCATCGGCACCAACGCGGGCGGGGTGCGGGTGATCCGATACGGCATGACGCGCGACAACGTGCTGGGGCTGACGGCGGTGCTGGCCGATGGCCGTATCATCGAGGATATGAACACCCTGCCCAAGGACAACACCGGCTATGACCTCAAGCAGATGTTCATCGGGGCCGAGGGCACCCTGGGTGTCGTGACGGCGGCTGTGCTGCGGCTTTACCCGCGTCCGGGGGCTAGCGCCTCGGCGCTGCTGGCCTGCAGGGACGTCGCGGCGGCGCAGGCGGTGCTGGCGAGGGCGCAGGTGATCGCCGCGGGCAACCTGCTGTCGTTCGAGGCGATGTGGCCCGATTTCTATCGCCTGACGACCAGTCATCTCTGCGCGGGCCGCGAACCCTTGCCGCCGGGGGACGCCATGCATCTGATCGTCGAGGTGACCGGCCCCACCCCCGATGCCGCCGAGGCCCTTCTGCTGTCGATCTTCGAAGCTGCCATGGCGGATGATCTGGTTCTGGACGGCGTCATCGCCAAATCCGAGGCCGAGCGCGCCGCCATCTGGGCCATCCGCGAGGATACCGACCTGATCGCGCGTCCCCTGGGGGCGATGCTCTCCTTCGACGTCAGCATCGAAGCCAGCCTGATCGATGATTTCCTGCGCCGTTGGGACGAGGCCCGCGCCGCGCAGATGCCCGACATCCGGTCCTATGTCTTCGGCCATCTGGGCGACTGCAACCTGCATGTCTGCGTCGGCCTGACCCCCGAGGCCAAGCGCGACCGCGGCCCGATCGACGATCTGTTCTATGCCACGCTGGCCGCGACGCCGGGGGCGTCGTTTTCGGCCGAACACGGGATCGGGCTGCAGAAGCGCGCCAGGCTGGTCGCCGCGAAATCGCCCGAGGTCCTGTCGCTGATGTGGCAGGTTAAGCAGATGCTGGACCCCAACGGCATCATGAACCCCGGCAAGGTGCTGCAAGCGCCGACCTGAGGCGCAAGACATGCGAAAGGGCCGGGGCGATGACACGCCCCGGCCCCTTGACTGACTGTGGGAAATTACATCCCGGCGGTCATGAAGGTGATGTCGCGCAGGACCGCATCGCCTGCATCCTTGATGTCCCAGCTGTCCTGAACCGAACCGTCTTCCAGCGAGACCGTGTGCAGCTGACCACCGGCGGCCAACCATGCGGTGTTTGTGCCCTCGGCGTCGGTTGCGATGTCGAAGGCATAGCTGTCGGCACCGTCGATGCCCAGCTTGCCGACGGCCGCCAGCGTGCCGTCGTTCGGCGAGGTCTGCTGGATCAGCGCGACGATGGTGCTGTCGATGTCGTACATCGCGGTCGCCTCGGGCTTGCCGAAGGAATTGATATAGGCGGCGGCGACGATGGCCGGTTCCTCACCCGCGTGCATGTCGGCCTCTTCGAAGGCCAGCGAGCCGTCGACGGTCACGGCGCCGCTTTCGATGTCGACGCGGTGGTTGGTCGTGCCGGACATGAAGCGCAGCTTGTCGGCCATCGGGTTGAAGTCGACGATGACCGGCGCGCCCTCGGCGATTTCAAGCGGAGTGTCCATGGTCGAAACCACGGTCGCCTCGCCCGTGGCGGGGTCGATCTCGACGATCTCGAACGTGTCGCTGACGCCGATCAGCGTGCCGTTCGAGGGGCGCAGGTCGATGCCCAGCAGGCGGTCGACACCCGTCACCTCCATCGACTCGGTCACGGTGGCCGAGGTCGCGTCGATCTTGTGCAGCATCTTGTCGCCCGACAGGCCGATGGCGGTCATGGCGTGGTCGTCGGCCAGGGCGGCGCCTGCGGTTCCGAAGATCATGCCTGCGACGGTCAGTGCGGTGAATTTGTTCATCATCGGGTGGCTCCTTGGTCGGGGGCAGTGGCCATTCCGCTGCCCGTATGAACCGATGACGCGACGGGACGCGCAGTGGATGCAGAACCGTGAAACTTTTTCCCCATCCCATCGGCGGACGCCGGGATCTGATGGGCGCGCGGCCCTTGGCTTAGGACATGGATCGCGGATAGCTTTCCATCTACGACAGGGCGGGACTGCCGCCGCATCACCGACAGATGGGACAGGACATGACCGACGCGATCAAGCCTTTCGCCTTCCGGACCCCCGGTTCGATGACCGTCGAATGGGGCGGGTCGCATCGGCTTGGCGAACTGATGTCCGGGTGGTTCAAGGCGCGGCGCCTGCTGATCGTGACCGACAGGTTTCTCAATGAAAGCGGAATGCTGGAGCCGGTCATTACCTCTTTGCGGGGCCATGGCTTCGAGGTCACGATCTTCGACGATGTCGTGGCCGACCCGCCCGAGGCCATCGTCGAAAGCTGCGCTGTGATGGGCCGCGATCGTGGCTGCGACGTCGTTCTGGGGCTGGGGGGCGGCTCCTCGATGGATATCGCCAAGCTGGCGGCGGTGCTGCTGATCGCCGAACAGCCCCTGTCCGAGCTGTACGGCATCGACAACGTCAAGGGCGCGCGCGTGCCGCTGGTGCAGGTGCCGACCACCGCCGGAACCGGATCCGAGGTGACCAACATCACGATCCTGACCACGGGCGAGACCACCAAGATGGGTGTCGTCTCGCCCCGGCTCTATGCTGATCACGTCCTGCTGGACGCGCAGCTGACGGTCGGACTGCCCCCCGTGCAGACGGCGGCCACGGGCATCGATGCGATGGTCCACGCGATCGAGGCCTATACCGGTCGTCACAAGAAAAACCCGCTCTCGGATGTCTTCGCCCGCGAGGCGCTGCGCCTGTTGGCGGGAAATCTTGTCACCGCCTGTCAGGATGGCGGCAACCGCGCGGCGCGCGAGGCGATGCTGCTGGGCGCGAACCTTGCCGGGCAGGCCTTTTCCAACAGCCCCGTCGCGGCGGTCCATGCGTTGGCCTATCCGCTTGGCGGGCATTTCCACTTGCCGCACGGGCTGACGAATGCGCTGATGCTGGGGCCGGTGCTGCGGCTGAACATGACCGAGGCCGCATCGCTTTATGCCGAACTGGCCGATGTCGTCATGGAGCCTTCGGATGAGGGGACCCAGGGTCGTGCCGCCCGCTTCGTGGACTTCATCGAGGATCTGATGAACCGCTCGGGTGCGCCACGGCGCCTTCGCGACGTGAAGGTGCCCCAGGACAGCCTGCCGATGTTGGCCCGCGATGCGATACTGCAGACCCGCCTGCTGGTCAACAACCCCGTCGAGGTCGACGAGGCCACGGCCCTGCGGCTTTATCAGGACGCCTATTGACCCGAAGTCGCCCGCCCAGCGACAGGGCGGGCGGCCGTCATTCCAGGTGGGCCATGTAATAGGCCAGCGTCCGGATATCGTCGTCGGACAAATCAGTGGCGATCTCGACCATGGCGGCGCGATCGCCTATGCGACGTTCCGCCTTGTAGTCCTGCAGCGACTTGGCAAGGTATTCCTGTCGCTGGTTGCGCAGGGGCGGCATCTGACGACCGCCGGTATAATCCGCGCCGTGGCACGATGCGCAGCGGTGATCCTTGGAGAGCTGCGCCCCCGCTTCCATGCGATCGGCGTCGGGTTTACCCGGCGGCGCATCGGGGGCGGGCAGGGTGGCGACCCATTCGGACGCCGCACGCAGATCGTTGTCGGTGAAATCCGCGACCAGCCCCGACATGAGGTCGTTCTGACGCTGGCCACCCCGGAAGGCGACCAGCTGCAGCAGCGCGTAATAGGCATCCAGCCCGCCCAAATGCGGGACATCCTCGGCCGCATCCTCCCCATGGCAGGCGATGCAGCTGTCCTTCATGTCCGCGAACTGCTCCTGCGCCAGAACGGGGGCCGCAAGGCCGGCGATGAACGCCGCCCTTGCCAGAAGATGCCATGCCTTATTCATCGCGGCTGATGCGCCAGATCGCGCCGTTCCAGTCGTCCGACACCAACAGGGCGCCATCGGGCATGGTGGCCACATCGACCGGGCGACCGACGTATTCATTGTCGACGATGAAGCCGGTCAGGAAAGGCTCGGTCCGTTCGACCTGCGTGTCGCCGTCCAGATAGGCGACGGCAACCTCGGCGCCTTCCTTGACGCTGCGGTTCCACGGGCCATGCTTGGCAATGAAGATCTGGCCCTTGTAATCCTCGCCGAACATCTCGCCCTGATAGAACTGCATGCCCAGGGGCGCCGTGTGCGGACCCAGCAGCGCGACGGGGTCGGTAAATTCCTCGCATTTGCGGCCCCATCCGAACTCCGGGTCGGTAAATAGACCGTTGTGGCAATAGGGGAAGCCGAAGTCCTGGCCTTCCTCGGTCACCACGTTCAGCTCATCCTGGGGGATGTCCTCGGACAGCCAGTCGCGCTGGTTGTCGGTGAACCACAGGTTCCCGGTCGTCGGATGCCAGTCGAAGCCGACGGTGTTGCGCATGCCCGCCAGAATGGGTTGCGCACCGCTTCCGTCCAGTCCCATGCGGCGGATCTCTCCGAAGCCTTCCTCGCGTTCGCAGATGTTGCAGGGGGCCGAGTTCGAGACATAGAGCATGTCGTCCGGTCCCACCCCCAGATAGCGCCAACCATGGGGGCGCGGCTCACCCAGGTCGGAATAGATCTCGGTCAGCTCGGGCGCGCTGTCGAGGTTGTCCATGATGTCCTTGGCGACCGAGATCTTGGTGTGCTCCGCGATATACAGATCGCCATCGTGCAGCGCGATCCCGTTCGGCCAGTCCAGCCCTTCATAGAGCGTGACCGCCTCGCCGCCGGGTGGAATGGCATAGACGGCATTGCCCTGCCATGTGCCCACGAAGACCGTGCCGTCATCGGCGACGCGCAGGGTGCGGGCGTTGTTGATGCCGCTGGCAAAGACCTCGACCTTGAAGCCGTCGGGAACGGTCAGCGTCGGCAGATCGGCTTCGGCGGTGGGCAGGGGCGGCGGCGCCTGCGGAGCCAGCTGCTGGGCAGCCTCGGTTTCGGGGCGCCCCTCCAACGGGCTGCCTTTCTCGGGCTCCTGTGCGGTCGCAAATTGGACCGTGAATGCCAGCGTGCCTATGATGGCCGTGGCCGACGTCAATCCCGTCTTCATCGTCATCCTTCCGTAGCTGCGCGTGAACATGACCGCGCGAGCTCCCCTCGTGGATGTATGACGGTGGTGCCAGGTCAACGGGTTGGCAAGGACTGCAAGAAATTCTGGTCCTTATGGATGATCTTTTGAATGGGGAAGCACCCCTGCCGCCCCCGTTTCGCGCTGATTGCGCCAAGGATCATGGGGGACGACCGCCAGATTTCCATTCGCGCCGGACAAAAGTCCCGCCTGTTTGATGCTACGATTTGACGCTTTCAGCATTTCGAACGATGCCGGAAACTTGCGGGGCTGTCTTACTAGAAGGCAATCGCCGGTTACTACGGTTTTCGTATGCTTCTACTAGGTAAAAAATCTGTCTGGCGGAGGCGGTGAGATTGAAACCATCACGCTGTTAATTGATTTTGCTCGTTAAAAATATAGACTGTGATCCAAATTGTGAACCGCAATGTGAACCAGTAATATGCCCATTTTAGCGTGGTCCATTGCTAAGGTGTTCAGACTCGGCATCTGGTGGATCGGCTTTATTACGAATCTGTCTGGCTAGACTATCATTCCACTTTGCCTGCCATAGCTAATCGGGCGTTTGCCATGAACTTGCGCAGATTATCTGCTGTCCAAGATCTTCCCCCGTGTGTGGTCAGGTCTGCGGCGTTCAGTTGTCGAGCCATTTCTTTCCACGAACTGCCAGGCGAGTCCGCAAGTGCCGCGCAGATCCGGGCGCGGTGACTGTCTTTGTCGCCCTTGTGTTCATCGTCGAGAGACACCCAGTTCCTGAAATGTCGGATGGGGTCGAAGACCACGCCGTCGATCAGGATTGGCTCGGGCAGCAGCTGCAGCATGTGCTCATGTGGCAGATTTGCCCAAAGGAAACGATGCGGCCTCCAGCCCAGCATCTGCGAAAAATCTATCGTCAGAAAGATCGACTCTCGATGTGCCTTCGCGACGAGGTGCGTGACCGCGGCGGTGCCTTCTGGGCTGGCCCTATCCGGCGCAAGCTCCAGAATAGCGATCTCGTCGACCATGCATCCCATTTCATTGCGAACATAGCGGCGCGCAAGATCGCGCTGATAGCGAATGGTGCGGCTATGCGCGGCTGCTTCATCGGCGTTCGCGGGCAGGGTCACGAACCCTGCCCAGGGTACGGGGCGGGTCCAGTAGATCCCGACGAAGGATTGGCGCCTCATGCGGAAAATCCCGACAGACCATCTGCGTATTGCGCCATTGTGCCATGATCCGAGCATCATGACGAGGAGCCAGATGCAGATGAACACGCAATTGCCAATGCCGGATCTTTATGAGCGGATCCATGACTGCTTGCTGGCCGGGGCCTTGGGCGATGCGCTTGGCGCAGATATCGAATTTGCATCGCTGTCAGAAATCCGCGATCGGTTTCCCGATGGGTTCCGTGATCTGCCCCCGCATCAGGGGATACGGGGCGCGATCACCGACGACACACAAATGACGCTGTTCACCGTGGAAGGTCTGGTGCGGGCAAGCGTTCGGGAAGCGCTGAAAGGGATCTGCCATCCGCCTTCGGTGGTTCATCACGCCTTGCTGCGATGGCTTGTCACGCAGGGCGAGGTCCCGCGGCACGAGGTAGACCGCGAAGGACTGATTATCGACAGGCGTCTCCATGCGCGCCGCGCTCCGGGGCTGACCTGCCTCGAGGCCCTCGGCCGGTCGCGATCCTTTGATGATGCGGCGGTGAAAAGATCCAAGGGGTGCGGGACGATCATGCGCGTCGCGCCGCTAGCCTTTGTGCCCGCCGATCGGATACGGGATCTGGCGATGGACTGCTCGGCCCTGACGCACGGGCACCCGACAGGGCAAGAGGCGGCTGCGGCTTGGGCGTTGATCCTTGCAGACTTGGGCCGAGGCGGTGACATGGAGCGGGCCGCGTCGGCGCAGGCTGCGTCCTTTGGGGGCGAGACGCGCGAGGCCATTATGAACGCGCTGCGGGCGGTACCGGATGGCAGCCCAGAAACGGTGGAGGCTCTGGGCGCCGGCTGGACGGCAGAAGAGGCGCTGGCCATCGCGATTTATGCCTGCCGCTGCGCCCGGGATCTGGAACACGGCTTGACCATTGCGGTCAGCCATTCCGGCGACAGTGACAGTACCGGAGCGATCGCGGGAAACGCCCTTGGGCTGATGTTCCCGGGTCAGCCACGGCAGCTCCGGTGGGCAGGACAGATCGAATGCTACGACTTAATTGACAGGATGGCCCGCGATCTGGCCTTGGCGATGTCGGGACAGATGGATGATCTTATGGACAGATACCCCGGTGCATGAAAGCAGGAAGATAGACGATGACGATCAGTGCACCGCGAAGCCTCAGGGACCCCATTGCCATCGCGTCCCGCCGCGCGCTGCTGGGGCAGCCGCATATCGCAGACCTGCGGGATTATGCAGCCTGCCTGCGGGCAGAGGGCGCGGGGACCGTGCCCGAGTTCGATCCGATGGACGGCGGCGTCCGTGCACGATTGCTGTTCCTGATGGAAAAGCCCGGACCGATGACGGACGACACGGGTGCAAAGGGCAGGATAGGATCGGGCTTCGTGTCACGCGACAATGATGATCCCACCGCCGAGGCCATCTTCGGCTTCATGCGCGCGGCTGGCATCGCGAGAGAGGAAACGGTGCTTTGGAACGTCGTGCCGTGGTGGAACGACACGCGAGAGATTAAGGGGGCCGAGCTTGCCATGGGTCTGGAAAGACTCGGGCGTCTCCTCGATCTTTTGCCGCAGCTCAGGGCCGTGATCGGCGTCGGACGGCGTGCGGGCCGGGCCAAGGCGCTGATTGCGGGGCGCGGTCTGTCATTTCATGAGTCTGCACATCCCTCACCGATAAACCGCGCGGCGCGGCTATCGGTTTGGGCGAGCATTCCGGACGTTTGGAGACAAGCTGCCGACGGATAGCCGGCGCTGAACTCTGACGATCCGATACGGTCGGGCCTCAGAGCAGACCGTTATGGTGGCGGTCGATCACGTGCGCTTGTCCGTCCCTGAGGCGCAGAAGCTGCGGGAATCCGTGCTGCGACCGGTCCCAGTTCTCTCCATGCACGGGGACAACTGTGCCGGGGGCAAGTGCGGTGATGAATGCCTGAATATCCGCAGCGGACGCATGACCCGAAGTGTGGATATGTTCGATCCGCGCGCCCGCTTGCCGCATCAGCGCATAGGTTCTGGCAGCGATCGTGTCGGCATAACCCGACCATGCGGAAAAGACGAAGGCATCGTCGGGACCGGGGTGAATGCCCGCACCTTCGAAATCCTTCAGTGAGCTGTCGCGGATCATCACGACCGCATCGCTTGGCAGCGAACGGGCCGCGATCGCCTGCTCCGTGGCCTTGCACCGTTCGATCAGCTCATCAGCCTGCCGGTCCTTTTCGGCCGTCAGGCGGCGAACGGCGCGTTGACCCTTTGTCACGACAAGCGACAGTTCGGGAAAGTCCGAAGATACACGCGGCAACCGCGTGCCCGGTGCGACGATATCCATGACCTCGGCCGCATAGAGGTTGACGAACATGCGCCTTCTGCGTCGCCGCACGGCCCGGAACAGCGATGCGGTCCGGTCTACGTTCTGCGCCGACCAATAGACGAAGAGGCGCCCGGAGACCTGATCCAGTAACTGTACAAATCGTTCTTCGATCTCGGTTTCGGCCATCGTGGGCTTGTCGGTGCCGATATTCGTGCCTTCTGTGATTAGCACGTCGATGTCCTTCGGTGGGGCAGCCATCAGGTCTGTGACAAGACGCGCCTTCCTGCCATGCATTCGAAAGTCGCCCGTATAGAAGATGCGTTTGCAGTCAGCTTCGATCAGCAGCATGGCCGCGTCCGGCGCAGAGTGATCCGTAAGCCACGCCGTGATTGCGAAAGGCCCGACCCGGAACGTCCTGCGATAGGTCCAGGTCGATATGGCGTGGTCTAGCGATTGCTTATTCATGGCATAGCCAAGGCGGATCAGACGCTCCGACATCGGGCCGGTCCAAACGGGCCAGTCCTTCGGCATCTCGTGCAACACCCCCCAATGGTCCTGATGGGCGTGGCAGATCAGGACCGTGGCAGGACGGCCCAGATCCAGCGATGTCGGAAGCAGTCCCACCGCATCGCGCGGCGCGTCAAGCGGACGACCGGCATCGAGGATCAGGCGCGCGCCGCCGCCGTGCGCGATCTCGATGCAAGTGCCGCCGATCTCCTGTGTGCCGCGATGAACGGTCAGCGTGACGGTCACGCCGCAGGACCTTGCAGGCGATGATCGCCATCGATGCCTACCACCTGAACAAAGATTTCCTTATCCCGCAGCTTTGCCAGATGGCCATTTTGTTCAAAAGAAGCGTCTTCTTCCGTGTTGTCGATGATAAGGTGGACATTTCCATCGAGTGTCAGCGGGGCGCCCTCGGCGACGGCAACTATGCCTTCGCCAAGCGGGGGCAGATCGGCGCCGACATTGGATTTCGCGACTGCCGTGTGGATTTGCATTAGGTCATGACAAACCTGCCTGTATGCACGCAGGACGTCAGCCGTGTTGTTGCGACCTGGTGCATCCAGCCAGTTGTGACACTGCTTCTGCTGCCCGACAACCTTTGGCGTCCGTTGAACGGCTCCGGGTTTGCCGGAGGCTCCAACTCCTGAGTAGGATGGAGCATCATGAGCAAGACGACGAACAAGTTTTCCCCCGAAGTGCGTGAGCGTGCGGTGCGCTTGGTCCTCGACAATGAGGGCCAGCATGAATCGCGGTGGCAGGCCGTCATGTCGATTTCCGCGAAGATCGGCTGTGCGCCCCAGACCTTGAACGAGTGGGTCAAGAAGGCCGAGGTCGACAGCGGAAAGCGCGCTGGCATCCCGGCAGACATGGCCGAGAAGATGAAGGCGTTGGAGCGGGAGAACCGAGAGTTGCGCCAGGGTGAGGAGGGTCAGAAAACAGTTCGGGGGACTGTTTTCCCGACGAACGAGATCCTGCGCAAGGCGAGCGCGTATTTTGCGATGGCGAAGCTCGACCGCCGGTCGAAGTGATGGTCAACTTCATCGACAATCATCGCGGTGAGCATGGGGTCGAGCCGATCTGCAGGGTTCTGCCGATCGCCCCATCCACCTACTACGATCACCTGGCGAAGCGGGCCGATCCGGCCCGGTTGTCGGATCGTGCCCGGCGCGACGCAGTCCTGCGGCCCGAGA
>NZ_PYWA01000015.1 GCF_003056335.1 Paracoccus indicus
GGGGGGGGGTGTAGTGGCGAAGTGAAATCGATTGTGAATCCTCTACAACCTGATCAGCTAGGATGGTAAAATGGCGCAACGCATCACAATATCTGCCATATGCGCTTTGGCTACATCAACCCGCCACCGCTTAAACTCAATCGCACCCGAGGCGAGAATATAATTTCCCAAAAGGTAAATTTATGAAAAGACCGCTAAGAAAATCTATTAGTTCTTTCACAATTATGGCATATATAGCCTTCTCAGTAATAATCGCAACATCCATATTTTTATTGATTAACAATACTGCAGGCTCCTCTCCTGCATCAGCCGGATGGCAAAATACTTCAAATTTACTTAGCTTTGTGATTGGGGTTCCAGTTGCACTAGTTGCCTCGCTAGTAGCATTAATACTCGCGATAAACTCTTTAAACATATCTCGCTTACAGCATGAATCTAACATTTCTTCTTCCATATCAGTTCAAATTTCAGATACGGTCAATCTTTTTAATAATGTCGCCTTTGATATTGATCAAATATTCCAAAAGGATCGAGAGCTAAGAAAATACTTAGAAGAATCTGCTGGAAGCCCTTCAGAAAGAGGAATCAACGTTCATAAACTATTTAGCATGAAAGCAGACGATGGCTTCTCAAATTTATATAAACAATTTAATGACAAGACCAGATCACTGAAAGTGGACGTAATTAAATTACTATCTAACCCTCTGGCAGTAAAGTTAATTGAAGCCATGGAGATAAAAAGGATAAGTGAAAATTCCCTTTTACACACTCACCTTTCGGATAGAGCAAAAATAAATAAGGTTTCTTTAGCACCTTTCACCTGGCACCTGAAAAGCAAGCCAAAATTTAAAGAATTTATGCAGGATTTCCTTCTTGCGATGGGGGACGACATATCCATTACCAACCCCACCGAAGGTATAGAGAGGGCGAAGAACCTTATTTTCTCCGCAAACGTAATTGCTTCAAAAATTACTCCTGAATGGCAGTCAGATCCAGATTCAATTCCGGGAGTTCGGATCTATAATGCAGGAGGAAGAATACTTTGGACTGACTATAATGAAATTGGAATAATTAACTTTGGGGGAGTTTTCCTTCATGACTTATCAAGAGTTTTCCCTACCTCAGATGTATGCATACAAGTAGTGCAACATCTTTCAGAAGCTACATACGGTTACTCATTAGAAAAAAGTACTATTAGTAGCTTAGTCGCAGAAGTAGATTTAAGTCAGGTCGCAAGTATTGTAGCTCCTACGCGTGGGGTATTCTCAAATTGGAAAGAAGGTATGACAAATTTTGTTTATGTCAGTGATTAGTTCATGTTGACAAATGACGAAGTTAAAGGCGGATAGACGTGATGTCGATGAAGCCTAAGAAGCTTTCGGCTGTCTTGTCGTAGCGTGTTGCGAAGGCAATAGAGCGAACAATCCACACCAGCGCGCTTTTTACATGACTTGCGCATCGGGATGACGGGCAGGACATCGCGATCTTGCATACGCGCCCTAATGCTGTTGGCGTCATATCCGCGATCTGCCAGCAGCACTTTGGGACAGGGTAGATTGTCCGCCATGACCAGATCGAAGCCGAGATAGTCAGATGTCTGGCCCGGCGTGATCTCTGTCCTCATGTGCAAACCGTGCGCATTGACGAGGGAGGTGGATCTTGGTCTTGAAGGCACCGCTCAAGCGCCCGAAACCCTATCGTGGAGTCCCCTTTTAGCGTCCGCTGCATGATGGTGGGCGCGGATCACGGTACTGTCGATCATTTGCAGGCTGCTTGGCACGGCCACACTTTGGTTCAGGGCTTCCATGATGACCTCCCAAAGCCTGGCCAACTTCCAGCGCTGGAATTGACGATAGACACGCAACCATTTGCTGAACTCCCCGGGTAAATCGCGCCATGGAGCCCCGGTTCGTACGATCCAGAATATGCCATCAAGAACGAAGCGGTGGTTGGTGGGCTTGCGTCCGTTTGCGGCGCGGACGGCGAGGATAAACCCTCAAAAAAGGCCCATTCCTCGACCGACATAAGGTCTAGTGCCAAGCTGGTCTTCATCGCAGATACCAGCTTGAATCATGCCCAAAGCTTGATGTGAATCCCTTTTATCAACACAGCCTACTATTCTTCAGGACGTCCTTCTTCACCTTTTCTGAAGCTCTCAGCGGCCCTTTTCAGGCCGTTCCTGCCCCACAACCTCCGCACGAAGCGCCCCTCGCGCGGTTTCTGCCGCATAAGACCCATTACAACCCCCAACCCCGCCTCTAGGTTGAAGCGCGATGCTCAGAACCTGGCCCGGAGAGCCCTTCCCAGCTCAATCGCTTTCTCTTTCGACCAGCCCCGTGAAAAATGCGGGACCGAGATGATCTCGCCGGGAAGCACTAGGCGATCTGCGGCCTCCTTGGCGTCCTTCCCATGGGTGATGAGCAGGTTCGGCTTGATGGTCTCGACCAGGTAGTAGAACGGGGCAATGTCCCGTTCCCCGAGGGACCGCATGTCCGGCGAGGTTCCTGCATAGATGTTGGTCTCGAGGATCGGCATGCCTGCGGCTGCGACCACTTGGTCGATGACACGCCTGCTGGGGCTGATCCTGGGCCTGTACGATTTTCCGGGTTTGAGCGGTTGATTGGCCCGCTCCTCGATATAGGCCGCCATCCAGCTTTCCTTGTCGAAGCCGTCAGGGCCCCAATCCTCCCAGAAATCCCGATCCGATGCTGTTGCAGGGTTGTGCCCGACAATGAAGACCAAGCACTTCAGAGGAGAGCCGTCACACACGAAGGGCCTCAGTCTGCTCGGTCTTCCGATCAGTTCGGCAAGGCCGGCTGAGAAATCCTCAAGGTTCATCGAAAACCGTCTCCTGTGCATGGTACTTTTGCAGCCTAAGCCGGTATTTTCTCTGCAGGAAGCATCGCTTGACGGATCACCCTCCCCCGGACCCCCACCCGCCGCGCGCGCATACGCCCGCGGAGTCGTTCACTCAGCCCACAAGGGGCCTCGCGTCCGACGGCATTCAAAAACTACACAGCCCGTCCGTTCGGCGGGGGGTCGCCAGCTACCTGGCGGGCGCTCCCCCCCGGCGCGCAAGCGCGTCCGGTTATGCTACAAAGCGTAAAAAATGTGGTTTTGTGGGTATTAGTGACTTCCAAGTTTGGGGGAGTTAAATAGAGTTAGTTAAGAGTTACACTATAAAAAAATCGACATAAACTACTGTTCGTACAGGTTTATTTATGCCTACCGGTGTGTGAAATGACGAATCTTAGTGTGTAGAATGACGATTTCAGGTGTGTGAAATGACGAGGCGATCAAAGGTTATCCACAGGGACTCTGGTGTGTGAAATGACGAGGCTTGACGTATGGTGTGTGAAATGCCGATAGTAACCCATGGTGTTCGAAATGACGAATCTTGAACTTGCTAGGCAGTGTGCGAAGTGATGAATTCACGCTCCCCGTTGCTGCCTGACCGTCATCCGCAGAGAGACCTGTTCGTGTGCGACATCGTGGATGCTGTCCCTAAGGGCGATATGGCCTCGATGGAACATCCGGTTTTCACTCTCTCAACCAAGCCAGACATGAGGCCTCGACGGTATCAGAATGGCGAGAACTTCATCGAAGTGTCGCCGTCCCGGTACGGGTTGGCCACGGTGCATGACCGCGATGTGCTAATTTACTGCATCAGCCAGTGCATGGCAGCGCTCAACGAAGGACGCACCGTTAGCCGGACGCTCCGGTTCAAAGCTCACGACCTGCTCGTGGCAACGAACCGACAAACTTCTGGCCAAGGCTACAAGTTGCTCAAGGACGCGCTCCGGCGGTTACAGGGCACACAGATCGAAACGAACATTCGCCAGGGCGGCAAGGAGTATTTCAGGGTTTTTGGTCTCATCGAGTCTGCGGAAATCGTAAGAGAGACGCGTGATGGGCGAATGCAGGACGTTGAGATCACACTGTCCGACTGGGTTTTCGACGCCATTGAGAACAACCATGTTTTAACGCTGAACAAGGAATATTTCTTCCTGCGTAAGCCCCTTGAACGGCGGCTCTATGAGCTAGCGCGAAAGCACTGCGGGTCACAGCCAAGATGGAAATGCGGCATCGATCTCTTGCGAGACAAGTGTGGATCAGGCTCGACCACGAAGGAATTCCGTCGCCTGCTCGGAAAGATTATCGAAGACGATGTGGCGCACAGCCACATGCCTGATTACCTAATGAGCATAGAAGGCGACAATGTCGTCTTCCGCCCCAAAGCTGCTGAGGCGGTCGTTGCCCTGCCATTTCAAGCGTTGCGGTTCAAAAAACTCGACACGCATGACGAGGCACGGCGTCTCGCGTCTGGCTGGGATGTCTACGTGCTCGAAAGCGAGTGGCGCTCGTGGGTTCACGATAAGGCCATCGACGTGAAGGACGCAGACAAACATTTTCTGGCATTCTGTAAGAAACGTGGCGCATACAAGTTCTAAAAGCGCACAAATGTGGTTTTGTGACTTTACTCATAGCCACTAATGTGGTGAGGCTGATCCATGATAGTATCATTCCTGAACCAAAAAGGCGGCGTCGGCAAAACCACCCTCTCGGTGAACGTTGCGGGCTGTCTGGCGCGTCAGGGGCATCGGGTGCTGCTGATAGACGCGGACAAGCAAGGCTCGGCCTCCACATGGGCGAGCTTGCGCGAAGATGCGCCCTTTCAGGTCGTAAGCATGGCGCGCGCGAACATGGCACGGGACGCGCTCAAGCTAGCCCAAGATTACGACCATACTATCATCGACGCTCCCCCCCATGCCGAAGAGATTGCTCGGTCCTGTATCGTCGCCTCCGACTTCGTGGTGCTCCCAATTGAGCCCTCGGGGCTGTCGACCTGGGCATCCGACCTAACAGTGCGTCAAGTGAAGGAAGCGCAAGAGTTCAAGCCATCCCTCAAATGTGGTTTTGTAGTTTCCCGCAAGATAGGGAAAACTGTGATTGGCCGGGATATCCGCAACATGGCCGCAGAAGCGGGCTTACCGATTTTGGAAAGTGAAATCGAGCAACGGGTCGCCTTCGCGGAAGGCATGACCATGGGGCAAACGATTTTTGAGTGGGCAGGCGATAGCAGTGCCGCCCGCGAGATTGAACACCTAACGGAAGAGGTTAAGCGGTATGTCGAAGAAGACGTTTTCAGCAGCTCCGAAGCCAAAGCATCCCACGGATGACCAGATCCTCGCATTCGAGCGAGGCGGGGCTGGGCACGACACTACACGGACATCGAAGCCGGTTGCGAAAGCTGCGGCCACGGATGAACCGACAAAGCGCTTGAGCCTCGACTTACCGGCTAGCCTGCACACGCGGTTCAAGACGGCTTGTAGTGCGACCGACCGGAGAATGGTCGGTGAACTGCAAGCATACATCGAGGCGCGAACCAAAGAGCTGGAAGATGAGGCAGGAATAACCCGCAAATGAACGAAAGCACAAATGTGGTTTTTTGAAGGTTATGACTCTGTTAACTTTGAGGATATAGACAGGCAGTATGCGCGTCTGGAAACTCGAAGCCTCTCAAACAGAAGAACGTCACCCGTCACGATGGGGATATGCCCTCGCGGATAGCAGGAACGAGGCGATAGCGTTGTGCGGGGCAACAAGCGGGTTGCCGTGCAACTTCGTCCACGAGAAACACCCCGCCATGCTTTGGCCCGGTCGTGAAGGCGAGCGCGTTTCCTGGTGAGGCTATGACTGCCGGGACGAGCAACGCCGAGCAACCGGACACGCGGAACAACGAGGGTTCCTCGCCGTGCAAATTGCACTCGCGAAATCCAAAACCGCCCAATTGATGTCGACCGGCTTGTCGCCGCGAACGAGCCAATGCGCGGCTTCTTGTAGCCAAGGGTCAAAGCGGATGTCGGCCAACCGGCGGGGCCGGACATAGCGTTCGATAACGCGGGCCATGTTCACATCTAGCAAGGGGCGGTTTTCACCGTGTTGGAATACGAGGATTGCATTGGCCACGTATTGGCCAACGGCTGGAACATGAGCCAAGCCGTCAACCGTGTCCGGGAACTGGCCACCGCGTTCGGCGGCGAATGTCGATAAGGCCTTCATCGACCGGGCACGGCGCTGCCAGAGGCCAATAGGCTTGAAGTGCTCTTCGAGCTCTTCAACCGGTGCGGCGGCAATATCGGCCCAAGAGCGAAGCCGGCCAAAGAACGTAGGATACACTTTGGCAACGGTCTCGGCCCTGGTGCGCTGCAATAGCACCTCGACGCAGATACGCTCGAAGGTGTTCGCAGGGTCATGCCGCCATGGCAGGTCGCGGCCATGCACCGCGTACCAGTCCAACAGGCGATAACGCAGGCGGGTTATTCGAACCTTCTGGCCGCGCGTGAGAGGGTCAGGCACCCGGCGGGGTAGGGGGGCGCCGCTCGTCATGTGAGGGCATAGGTCTTGCTTGGCGGAAACAAGAGGTCGAGCGAACCGGCCCCGATTTTGAACGATGGCCCGCGCTCGTGCGCACGTCCTGAATCGAGCCGCTTCATCATGTGGTCCATAGTGATTTCGCCCTGTTCAATAAGGATGTCGAACTGCGAGCCTATCGGTTTTCGCGTGTGTATCACGTCCGTGAATTCGAAATGCTCGCGGTCATCAATCGGATGGACCTTTGCCCCGACCCAAAATGTCTCGGCGTGTTTCTTCTCAAGGTCGGCCCGCAGCTCGGACAGGTACCACGAAGCGAAAGCGCCATGGTTCGTGGTAGTCGAAACTTCGTTCAATATGCCGCTCTTCTCATCGAGCTTGAACGTGAGCCCCTGCGAATTCACGTTAGCGGCGCTGACCGTGCAATTCAGGCGGTCTCGGCCTTCCCGGAAGTATCCGAAAGCATCGAGCACGTCCGTCATGCTGTTGAACTTGCTGATTTCCCAATTGGGAACCTTCGCGAAGAGCTGTTTCCGGTTCTCCTGCGACTTGGGCTTTCGCCGGTACGACTTGAGCTCAATGCCCTTGTAATCGGGCTCCCGCCGCGCGTTCATGGCAATGCCAAGCGCGGCCTCAAGGGTGCGACCGATCGCGGTATCCGCTCGCTCGTCCATGATGGAAGGGACGTAACCGCCCGCTGCGATGATACGCAGCTTGCCCAAGAGCTCGTCCGCGATGCTGGTCGCATCGGCGCTGATATCCCGAAGGACATCCCACAACGGGCCGCTTTGCTGGACATCCAGCACTTGGGCCACGTCAACCTGCGTGAGGTTGATAACCACGAGCTGGCCAGCATGCTCCGTGACGGCCAGCATGTCGTCCGGGTTGGCATGGTGATGCAGCTTAGAAAACCAGATACGCGGGTCGCCGTCTTTCGTAGGCTTGGCCTTCGGCTTGTAGAGGGACGCGGGTGCCTTAATTTGCTCCTGCTCACTGACAAGGAAGGCGTCGACTTTTACCCCGTTCTCACGTGCGCCCCTACCTTGGAACTCAAAGTCGTGCAGCCCATTCTCCTTGAGATAATTGCGAACCGGGGCCGTGGCGTCCATGTAGCCTTTATCCAAAGCGGTCCATGTCGGCTGTAACAAGGTAATATCAACGGACTCGGCTGTAAGGCGCTTCATCCGTTGCCGTTCGATGGCGGTAAGTTGGCGAAGAGGCATTAGCTACCTCTCGCCCAATGCCTGATCCAAAATGCCTCGGAAGTGTTCGCCCACTTTCTGGGCCAATCCCACTGGCACCGCGTTGCCGATTTGCGTGTACTTGGGAACCTCCCGGTCGAAAATGCCTTCGAGCGGATTTCCTGCGCGACGAATGCCGCCGGTCGTACGCTTGCCTGCGAAACGGTACCAGTCCGGAAAGAGCTGGAGCCGAGCCCATTCCCGCACTGTCAGGATGCGGGGCTGGCAGTAATGCACGTAATCATCGGGCAAAGAGGTCGCCGTCATGTGCGGTTCCTTGTTGCCCCAATGTGGGGGAAGTACCCTTTGAGAGAACTTTCGAGTCCTATAGTGCTCGGGGATTTCGCCGTTGTTGGCCAGCATGTGGTCAAACTTATCGACCACCGACCACTTGTGCTTGGAATACTCTTGCTCTGTAAGCCGCACCCGGCCATTCGGCTCCCAGGGAGGCGGCGTCCGCAGGTGCTTCTGGATAGCCGTACGCGCTGGACGCGGATAGCTTGTGGTCTCGAAGGGGCCAGGCGCAAATTGACCAGACCGCAGCGTTGCCGAAACGCTGTCGTCTACCAGATCACTAAGCAAATCTTGCAAGTCTGGGAACGAACCCGGCTCACCGGCAGGAAGAAAACCGCATCTAATCGCATCTTCTTCATCAGCCTCCGGCTTGAGCGAAGGGCAGGACTCCAAGATGTCTTTGCGGATTCCGACAAGCAACACTCGTGGACGGTTCTGGGGAACGCCATAGTCCTTGGCGAATACCAAGGACCAGCGAACTTCATACCCTGGAATCTGCTTAAATGCCGCCTTGACGTCGGGCCAAATCGGCTCTCCACCCTCCTGTGTCCATTTCGCGTTCAACAAGCCACGAACGTTCTCGAACAAGAAGATTCGTGGGCGCAGCCGGCAGATAATTTGCGCCATCCGCCCGTATAGAACGTTTGATGGAATCTCTTTACGGTCAACAGCATAAGATCGACGGATGCCAATGCCAGAATACCCTTGGCATGGAGGGCCTCCAGTCAAAACATCTAGAGAACTTCCGCTACCACTTTCGGGACTGCCCGTGTCAAAGCGGAAATCGGCCTCGGGCATAGTGCTGAGATCAGCAACCATCTGCTCTAAACGTTCTCCCTGAAGCTCGTGTGCGTCATGACAGCGCAATGCAGGGTTCCTGGAGAACATCTCACCTCCAAGCTCATGGTGGCGGTTCTTGAGGTAGGTTTGCATTGCATCTGCGTTCAGCTCACTGACAAACAGCGGCGTGAACTGAGCGTTCTCAAAGCCCATAGATAAGCCGCCACACCCCGCAAAAAGATCAACCATGGTGTACAAACCCGAGCGGCCCTTCTTCTGGGGGGCCTCTCTGCTTGTGGATTCCTGGTGGAAATTTCCCTTAACCACTTCAAGCATAATGTTTTTATCCGCCTAGATGCTGCTTATCCAACTTCCTAGCATACCTGGTATCAGAGTGTCCAGGCGAACACTATAAACCTCGTTGTTATCCGCAGAACGGATCATGTGCAGACCCACCCCCCGACTTACAAGACTAGGAATTAGCGAGCCTACAGTGAAGCGCTTAAGCGATAGAGCTCGCTGACGAACTAGCTAGACACCCGCACACCGACAGGCAGGTGTGCCGACCGCAAGCTGGCCGAGGCCAGATCGATGTCGCCAACTTGATTACCGTTGCGAAAAATGCCGCCCCAGCGGGTGATCTGAACAATTCGAACTATGGTTACTTCTGATCCAACTTGAGCCAAAAGGGACGTTATGGGAAAAACATATATCTATTAGATGACGGTTACCTCGAAGGCGATGACTGAAATAAATGCCTGCGACACCGCCGCTCGATCTTTATCTCTATCAAAAAAATGAAAATATTTCGCAAGCTTCGCAATGTACTACATTTCGAATATTCCAGCCACTCTGTACGTACAGTCATTCCCATCATATCTGAAAGTGAATAGCTCCCCAACTTCCAGAACCCTTCCTGAAAGAAAATTTGTTTTACCATATCGATAGTCACCCTCCTCGAACTCAGTACCAAAATCAACATCACCGTTTGGCCTTAATACGAAAGGAAGAAGAGTTTCCGAACTTTCCTTGAAACCCCCAAGAACGCCAAAAGATGCCATTTTTAAGTAAGGCACTCCAGACTCACCGACCATTACGTCGCATGTTATATTGAGATCACCATCTTTATCACCTGCTGGAGTTAGGTGTACTCGCTTCATAATTGCACGCATGCTAAATTAATCCTCTTTAAAATATCCTGTTACTTACTGCACAAATTGATAAGAAATCCCCACTTTTTATATTCCATGACATCACGCTGAGCACGTGAGTACAGTGCCTTGCGTTCGAAATGCAGACGATCCTCGACGTTCTTCTCACCAACTGCCTCAAGGTAGCTGACCAGAAAACCGTCTGCTCCAGTTCCAGGCATCCCTGTCCTGCCACGAGTGACAAGGACCTCAAGAGGCGGAATGTCTGAATAGTCGCTTGGCACCACCCCGTCTTTGAGACGTGCTTCTTCGCGTATCTGCTCAATGACGTTCCCAATCAGACCTAGAGGCTTCGCATACTTGGGTAGGGTTCCGGCTGGCTTGCGTTCGGGATCTCGCTCTCTCAACTCACGGTCGAGATCGGCATAGGTCAGCACTTCTCCCCGACGTGCGTACTCCACAATGATTGGAATCGCTTTTCGAGCCGTGATTTCCGACCAGGAAGTGCCTTGAATGTCTTCTCCCACCTGCAGGTACGTAAAGGCATCATCATCTTCCTCAGCTACTTCTTCCATCGCGGTTAGGCAAAAATCCAACCACGTAGGTGTTTCATCTTCAGCTGCCGCTTCGGCGATGATCTCGATGGGAAGCTCGAGATAGTACGATGCTTTCACTGCGTTCAGACCGAGTTCGGCCAGTCTCTTTTGTCCGTTCATGCTAATTCTCCTTGCGATGCCATATAAGTGCATTGCAACTAACGCAGAGTCAAGCAGCCAATGCTGATTTTTTCTTGGTTGGTGGCATAGTGGGAGAAAATTCTGAAGCTTCCAGCGTCAGAAACAGTAAGGTTTATGTGTGCTTCCCCGCCTGGCGGGGCGAGCGGATAATTTGGCCTTGTGCTGAATTGTCTAGTGAGTACACATAAAGCCTCCTTTCTCCTGCGGAGGTGCGGTCATGTACGGCTACGACGCCGAAGAGAAGCGCAAGGGCCGCGGGGCCACCACCAGTGGCAATGCCAGGATGATGACAGGCATCGGCTTCCGCCGATACGCCATCCTGCGCTGCGCGAAGATCAAGAACCTGGGCAACATGGGGGCCAGCCTCCAGCACACCTTCCGCGAACGCGACACGCCCAATGCAGATGAGCGGCGCACCCCCGACAACACCATCCTGCACGGGGCCGACAACAGCCGGGGCGTCCTCGATGCCTGGAAGGAGCGCGCCCCCGAGAAAATCCGCAGCAACGCGGTTCACGGGCTGGAATACTTCATCGGCGCATCCCCCGAAGCGATGCAGAAGATGACCCGCGAGGAACAGGACGCCTACTTCCGCGACGCCCTGGACTGGATGCGCGACCGGCACGGGGCCGAGAACATCCTCTCGGCCGTCATCCATCGCGACGAGAGCACTCCGCACATGTCGGTCATGACGATCCCCCTCGATGAGCGCGGCAAGCTCAATGCTCGCGCCATCGTCGGCAACCGTCAGCAGCTCTCCGCCATGCAGACCGACTTCGCGGAACGGGTCGGAAGGACCCACGGCCTCGAACGCGGCATCGAAGGCTCCGTGGCGCAGCATGAACGGGTGAAACGGGTCTATGCGCATATCACCGATCCCCTGGCAGCCGTGGAGCTTCCCGAGAGGCGCAGGGGCGCGGTTCTGGGGCTGGGCGGGGAAACGGACGCGGAATGGCGCAAGCGGGCCTCAGAGGCCGCCACGGACGCTCTGAAAGGCGTTCAGGCGCGCTGGCATCGGGACGCCCGCGAAAATGCCGTCGAGGCCTATGTGCTGAACCAGAAGGTGACAGGCACCCCGAGGATGCAGGAGGAGAACGACCAGCTGAAACGGAAGCTTCAGGCTTATCCGCAGCTCGTCGATGATCTGCAAAGCCGCTTGGATACGGCCCTCAAGCGCGCCAAGCAGGCGGAAGCGACGAATGACAGGCTGAACACCCTGATCCAGACGATCGCCATCGAGAACTGCAAATACGCCCGCGAGAAGGGCCTGGACGAAGCCGAAATCCTCGCCCGCACCACGCAGGCGGTCAACCGGAAGGTCGCGGAGATGGAGGAACGGGCCAAGCGCCCCAAACCGTCTCGCAAGCAGGAACCCCGAACCCTTGGTTCGGAGGGGAAGGTCCAGGATCACAGGACGGTGCCCGTCGAAGAGGTGAGATCAGAGGAAAGCCCGACCTCGGAGCATCGGATCAAGCCGAAGGACGATGCCTGGGACTACGGGCACTGACCTTTCCCTGCCCCTGAGTTGAAGCCTGCGCTTCGGCAGGCTGTAAGATTGGCAAGAAATGGGAATGTAATTTTTTACACTTTCGGTCGCGCCGAAACCCCTGCGTTTGCAGGGGGTGGAACGAAGCGGAATGTGAAGTTCCAGCGGAGCTCTTTTCCAGACTTTTATTAATCGGAAGCGGCCATCTGTGGTTGACGGCAAGGGTCAGGGAGAACAATGCTGTAGTTATATCCCACAAACCCCTTGCCCCCTTTTTGGGGTGAAGAGCGTCGCAACGCTCAAAACAGCTCTTGTCGTTCTCGAAGCTGATCGATGGACAAAAGTTCGCAAAATTGGGCAGAATGGAACCGTGAACGCCTATATCACCAATGATCGAGTGGTTTGAAGTGGTGCGCACGACGGCATTCGTTACATTCAACCTTCGTCAGTGCCCGTAGCGGGTGGTATGCGGCCGCTAGAGGAGGGCGGGGGGGGGTGTAGTGGCGAAGTGAAATCGATTGTGAATCCTCTACAACCTGATCAGCTAGGATGGTAAAATGGCGCAACGCATCACAATATCTGCCATATGCGCTTTGGCTACATCAACCCGCCAC
>NZ_PYWA01000016.1 GCF_003056335.1 Paracoccus indicus
CACGGCGATCCTGTCCGTGCAATCCAGCAAATTCCATCAAGAACAACGCGATGGTTGATTGGTTTGCGTTCATTCGGGGCGCGGATGGCCAAGATAAAACGCTCGTGAAACGCCTACTCTTCGTCCGGCATCAGGTCTCGTGCCAAGCTGGTCTCCATCGCAGATACCAGCTTGAATCATGATCAGCGCGCCCTGTGAAACCCTTTTGTCAACATGACCTAGTGATCCTGAACGGCGGCATCCACCTGTCGGCCGGGTCGATCCCGGCGCTATCGGGGGGCGTGGCGGGTGCTCAGAAGCATGGTTGGCCCGGCGCGAGCCGTGTCCTGTAGGTGCTGCCGGGCGCCCTGCGACCGATCGAGGCCGAAGCGCCACAGCACATTGCCGGTGAGTTCATCGACGTAGGGCAGCATCGCGTGGGCGGCTGCGCTCAGTCCCTAGCCGATCGGAAGGTCGGCCGCTTGGTCCAGTAGCCATGCCGGCCCAAGGCGGGAGGCACGCTCCATGGTCGTCTGGATGGTGTGGCGGGCCTTTGGCGTCCAGCGCTGCGTTGGGCGCCTTGGTCAGCGCCGCGGCGATTAAGCCGGCCACGGTCGAGGCGAAGAGCTTGGCATCCAAGTGATGCCGTGGTCGACCACCAGCGGAATACCCTCGGCAGCAAGAGCTGCGACGGGGGCTGTTATCAGTTGTGCGGCCAGCGCCGCCAACGTGGGGGTAATGCGTGTCAGCCTGATCGGTTTTCTTCGAACCATTTGGGAGCGTTGAAGCAGGGGTGGGTAGGCCTTGGCGGCGTATTGATTGTAGCCGCTAATGCACTTAGTGACGGTGCGTGATACGATCGCATCGATCATCTGCACAGGGTCATGTCCTGCTGCGGGGTGTAGTCTGCGCCGAAGGGATCGGTCGCGGCCGAGCCGTAGCCATTCAGCAAGCAAATTCCGATGGTGCCGGGGTTGCGGTCGACCGCATGGGCGCCGGTTTCGGCGTCGGGACGCCCCACCAGAACCTTGCCATTGCGGTCGATGACCCAGTGATAGCCGATTTCGCGCCAGCCTTTGGCCCGGTGCCAGCTGCGGATTTCGTAACCTTACCGGCCAGCGGCTGGCCGGCCATCCAATCGGGGCTGGTCGCACTGCAGTGGACTATGATCTCGTGTACGGGATGGCCGGCACTGCCTTGGCGGATCACCGCACCGCCGGCCGGGTGCGGGGCAGGGGTTTGTGGCGTGGGTGCGGGTGCGCCACTCACTAACAGCCAAGCCTGCGCCTTGGCCTTGGTATCCTTGCCGAACCAGCCGTCGGCTCCCCTACGGCCCAGGTCATAGTCAAGCCCAATCAGTCCGGTATAGATCGGCCGGATTGGGTCTTTCGACATATCGTTCCCCCATGAAACTCCGCGTGATGGCGGGGCGGGAGGGGGTGGGATGGCGGCGCTATGTCACCGCCGCCAGCGGACCAGCAGGCCAACGATGGCGCGGCACATGGGGGCGGAGCGGGGGATAAAAGGGGGGCGGTCAGGAAGCTGTACCGCTCTCGGGCGTGATTGGGGATCAGCAGCCAGAACAGCACCAGCAGGTGACGGCCGCCACAGATGAACAGAAGGCCCAGAATGGAGTTGGGAATTGGACGCCCCACCATGGCGTGCCAGTCCGACCAGCTGCCCTCATGCATCGCATCCAGCGCCAGCGGCATAACATCCCAATAATGCGCCCGCAGTGTCGAGGCGGTGACGATCAGTACCACGCCGCCCGAGCGGTGATAGACGGGCGATCCGTCGGCCCGCATCGCCACGGGCAGGAAGCCGCGGGCGACCAGCGCCATGGTCGTGGCCAGCATCAGCGCGCCAGCCCATGCCGACAGTTCAAGGATGGTTGTCACCACGCTTCCTTTCCTTCAGTTCATCCAGCAGCCAGGCGAGATCATCCACCTTGCTGGCAACCTCGCGGTTGCGGTCCTCCATCTCGGCCAGCTCGCGCTGCCGGGCCTGGCGGCGTGTCTCGCGCTTGGGGCGGAACCAGAACATGGCCGTCACTCCCGTCGCGCCTGGCGGATGTTCTCCGCCAGGTCGTCCAGCGTGCGCGCGACTTCCTTCGTCAGATCGGAATGCGCCCGGTTGGCGTCTTTCATGTCCTCCATCCGGACCCCGTTCAGGCGCCGGATCTCACGCCAGAGCGCGATGGCCACGAAGCCCATACCCACGATGACGACGGCGGGAAGCCCGCCGCCCATCTCCTCGATGATGCTCTCGGGGTTCATCGGCTCCTCCGTGTCACGCCTGTACTACCGATGATGGCCAGGATCAGCATCGCCAGCCCCACGACGGCGCCGCAGTTGCGCCAGGCCCCGGCAGCGACTGCCGCGCCGCAGGCGACCGCCGTGGTATCGACCAGGCTGTCGGCAAGCCCCAATCCTGCAAGGACCATCTGGCCACCCTCCCAGAGGACGGGATATGCCAGGGCCACAATTGGCGCGCCGCGCCATGCGCCGCAGATCCCGCCGATGATGGCGGTGAGGAAGATCCCGATCGAGAAATGGCCCAGCAGTGCCGCGCCCCAGACATAGGGGTCAAGCTGCGCCTCGGGGATCGCGAACACCTCTTGCGGAAGGTCGATGAGCCCGGCATCCCCTGCCGGTATTCTTGGTTCAGCCGCGCCCGGATGGCCAAGCGGTTCGCATCGTGGTTTCTGCCGCGAATGATTGACAGAGTGTCATAGACAGATGCCCTCAAGCCCGTTCCGCTATCAGGGTTTTGACCGGACGCGAAGTTGCAAGTCCTGAACTCAGGGTAGGAATGCGCAGCGACGCCTCGCAACTGTCCGTTGATGCTGATGCGAATTGCGCCGCCAGTGGTCTGACCATTCGTGGAAGGCGACCCCGAAACAAATTCGATTTCATACGCACGATTGCCTGCCGACACGCCGGGGCTGAGGTTTGCCGTCACATTTCCAACACCGTTCGTCGTTGGGTTTCTACAACAGAACCTCATTTGCAAACGGTAGGAAGCCAGCCAGATGTTAGCTGCGGATTGCAGTTCCCCATGAAATACCGTTGGCACCGCCGAGGTTCACGTTGGCGGCACGGTCAGCGCGATCACCTGGGACCTCCGCTTGGTCGCGGGTGCGCTGTGACGATCCTTGCCGATCGTCCGGCCTGCCCAGCGGTCCTTGGCAGGCTGATGACCGAGAACCTGACGCTGCATCAGAAGCTGAAGGACCATCCCATTATCGTGATAAGGAAGCCGGCATGAGCATTACTGACTTCTCGCCCCGCATCGCTACCTACGCTGCCCATACCCGCTGCCGGACTCTTGCCCGCCTTATCGCCGATGAGCGCAATGAGATCACCGCCGCCATGGTCGGCGTGATCGACCGCTACTGCGGCTTGGACCCGATCGACATGCCGCCGGCCCGTGAACTCGGCGCCGAGGGCTGCCGCATCATCGAGGCACGTGAGCGGTCGGCAGGACGTTCGGAGGTCGAGGCATGAAGAACAAAGCTGGGCGATCTGAACAATTACCGCTCTGCGGCCCTGGAACGGCTCTGCGATGAAAGTTTGACCCCGGATCAAATCCATCAGGAGGCCAAGCGCGCCGACGCCATCGCCGCGGTGGCTGCCAAAATCATCAACAACGCCGGAACGCAGCTGCAGGCAGCAAAGCTTTGGGCCGGACATGGCAGTGCCATGCCCATGCTGCCCAAGGTCGGTGGTGGGGCTGCCGATATAGAGGGGAAGGCCGAATGAAGGGGCGCGCCACAAACTACCACCCGGAGGAGCTCGTCTGGATCGAGGCGCGCAAGCATCTGCCCCGGGCAGAGCTGCATCAGCTGTTCCGCGCCTTCTGGAAGCGAGACGATGTCTCACAGGCAAACCTGACCGCGCTTTGCCAGCGGCAAGGCTTGATGACCAGTCGGACCGGCCAGTTCGTGAAAGGGCAGGCGTCCCACAACAAGGGCAAGCCGATGTCGCCCGAGGTCAGGGGACGGACCATGGCAACCACCTTCAAGCGCGGAAACCGCCCCGCGAACTATCGCGGGCCGGGGCATGAACGCATCGATAGCAAAGATGGCTAGGTTGTGAAGATCGTGGATGAACCGAACCCATGAAATGGTTATGCGACATGCCCCATGCCCAAGCACCGCTATATGTGGGAACGGCAGAACGGTCCGATCCTCGAAGAGCACGTCCCGAAATGTTTGAACGACGACAAGACCAACTGGCAGGCGACCCCCCAAGGCATGCTGCCCCGGCTGAACGCCCGCTGGAAGAGCGTGAAATACGACGACGCGCCCGCCGATCTGAAGCCAGAGGTGATGGCCGTTGCAAAGCTGGATCATGCGGTGCGCGTGGCTCGGAAGGCCCAGCGCCGAGTGGCAAAGGAAAGCTGATGACTGCAGGTGCACCGATCTTCATCCGACCCGCCCAGGTGAAAGAGCTATTCGGGATCCATCGCGCCACCCTCTATCGTTGAGCGGCTGCCGGTGACATCAAGATCCACAAGCGTGCAGCGGCAAGCTTCGTGCACGTTGCCGACGTCACAGATTTCATCACCGGCAGCTTGTGGGCTGCGGAGGGGGTAAGATAAATTCCCCTTTGATATCAGACGGTATGGTGCGGCGGCGCGCACCGCTAGTAAAAGGAGTGCGTGATGGCACGCGCTGACCTGACCTTCGTGCCAAGATTGCTACCCTCATCACAGGCTGCCGCTTACCTCGTGGTCAGCGCTTCCACTCTGAGTGGTCTGCCCGTTCCGCGCAAGCTGCTGGGTTCCAAACGCCTCTACGACCGTCTTGCATTGGATCAATACGCCTCGAACTTGCCTTCCGAGGATGAACATCGGGAAAACTCATGCGACGTAGTGTTCGGGGACTGAGCGAAACAAGGTCGTCACCAAGAAGGACGGACGACCATACAAGTATCGCCGAGTTGGTTCCCAGCTGGTGGCATTGCCCGACCTTCCAGAGCATCACCCTGACTTCATCGCCGCCTATGTCGCTGCTGGCGCGGTACAGCCAAAACCTCGCCATCGGGAAGGATCGATTTCGGCCCTCTGCGCTGCTTATCTGGCTTCGCAAGAATATAAGCGGATGGCGGCCAGCACCCGTTCAGTCTGGCGCCGGACACTTGATCGCATCAGCATCGACAGGGGGGCGGCGCTTGTCGTGGATCTTCGCGCCGAACATCTGCGCAAGGATATCCGTGCCCTGACACCCGGTGCAGCGCAGAACTGCCTCAAGGCGTGGCGTTCCATTCTGAAATTCGCGGTCGAAGAGGGGATGATCCCGGCCGACCCTTCCGCAGGCATCAAGGCCCAGCGCGGAGAGGTCAAGCCGCATCGCCAATGGACCTGGGCCGAGTTCTCCAAGTTCAGAGAGTATTGACCCGTTGGTGCGCTGGAAACGATCGCTTTTGAAGTCATTTGCTGCATCGGTGCCCGCTGTGTGGATGCGGTCCGCCTTGGCTGGCAACGCGTCGACGACGACGGCTGGCTTTCCTACGTCTAGGTGAAGACAGGTAGCCCCGCGACCTGTCCGATCTCGATGCTGCCCGATTGGGCTTCGACCATGGAGGCCGATCAGGCACTCTCCATGGCGTCGGTGCCGCGCAATCGCCTGATCTGGATCACCACGCAGACCGGCAAACCGAGAAGCGTTAAGGGCTTGTCCCAGTGGATGAGCGCGGCCGCGTCGTCAGCTGGCCTGCCCAGCGACTGCACCGCCCACGGGTTGCGAAAGGCACGCGCCGCGGCTTTGGCTGAGGCTGGCGCGACGGCGTCCCAGATCGGTGCCTGGACCGGCCACGCGAGCCTGTCGGAGATCGCGCACTACACGCGCCAGGCCGACCAGAAGGGTGTTCTCGGGGCGAAGCGGGAACGCAAAGGTGGAAACAAGATCGCTCAGTTTCCACAACAGCCCTGAAAGCCGTTTGATATCAATATGCGCTTGAAGAAGTGGTGCACCCGACAGGATTCGAACCTGTGGCCTCTGCCTTCGGAGGGCAGCGCTCTATCCAGCTGAGCTACGGGTGCCTGCCGCCTGATTACCGATGTGGATCAGGCGGTGCAATGGTGAAAATGCCTTATGCCTTGGACAGGGCCTGAATGATCGGGGTGAAGTCCGCGGCCTTCAGGCTGGCTCCGCCGACCAAGGCGCCGTTCACATGGGGCAGGGCGAAGATCTGGGCCGCATTGGCGGGCTTGACGCTGCCGCCATAGAGCAGCGACATCTGTGCGCCGTCGTCGAAACGGTCGGACAGGTCGGCGCGGATGCAGGCATGGACTTCGGCGATCTGGTCGTCATTGGGGGTGCGTCCGGTACCGATGGCCCAGACAGGCTCATAGGCGATTACGGTGTTTTCGGCGGTCGCGCAATCGGGAACCGAGCCTGCCAGCTGACCCGAGATCACCTGCAGCGTATCGCCGCTGTCGCGCTGGCCTTCGGTTTCACCCACGCAGATGATGGTGATCAGACCGGCCTGATGCGCCGCAATGGCCTTGGCACTGACATCGGCATCAGTTTCGCCATGATCGGCGCGGCGTTCGGAATGGCCAAGGATCACATGCGTCGCGCCCGCGTCTTTCAACTGCACAGCGGCCAGATCGCCGGTATGGGCGCCGCTGGTCTTGGCGTGACAATCCTGCCCGCCGATCTGAATGCCGGGGGCCGCCTTCGATGCCATCGGATGGATCAGCAGGGCGGGCGGACAGATGACGACGTCGCAGCCGCCGTCCATTGCCTCTGCCATCTGGTCCAGTTGCGACAATGCCGCCAGGTCGCCATTCATCTTCCAATTGCCGGCGGCAATCTTGCGCGGTGCCATAGGTGTCTCCTTCTCCTGTCGGGAAGGCTAGACACGCCGTGGTGCAGGCGCAATATCGAAAGGATCAGCTTTGGGCGCGGCTGCCTTCCAAGGGTTCGAAGCGGACGGATTCGCCGCAGCCGCAGGCGTCGGTGACATTGGGGTTGCGGAACTTGAAGCCGGATTCCAGCAGGCCGGTCTCATAGTCGATCTCGGTGCCGAAAAGGAACATCTGCGCCATGGGCGCGATGATGACGCGGGCGCCGTCCTGTTCGATTACCTCCTCGTTGGCATCGGGGGTCGCGGCCAGCTCCATGGTGTATTCCATGCCCGCGCAGCCGCCCTTCTTCAGCCCGATCCGCAGACCATAGGCGTCCTTGCCGGCCATCAGACGCGCGATCTGCGCGGCGGCCTTGGGGGTGATGGTGACGGGGGCGGTGCCGGGTATGGCGAACATGGCGGGATCCTTTTCCTGACCCTCAAGATAGTCATCCGGCCTGCAGTGCTTCAACCCCGCAGGCCGTGAAAGCTTACATGAAGCCCAGTTCCAGGCGCGCCTCGTCGGACATCATGTCCATGCCCCACTGCGGCTGGAAGGTCATCTCGACGTCGACCTGCTTGACGCCGGGCAGGGGTTCGATCGCATCGGCGACCCAGCCGGGCATCTCGCCTGCGACGGGGCAGCCGGGGGCGGTCAGGGTCATGGTCACGCGCACCTCGTTCTGTTCGTTCGCCTCGATCGTGTAGATCAGGCCCAGATCATAGATGTTGACCGGAATTTCCGGGTCATACACCGTCTTGCACGCCTCCACGATCGCCTCGTAGAGCGGATGGTCCGTGGTCGAGGGCGCGATCAGCGGCGCGCCTTCCATCAGGGGTTCGGTCATCACATCATCCTTCAATTCCGACCAATTATATAGGGCACCCCAGGGCCGCGGTCCAGTGGTGGCCCGGCATTGCGCCCAAAGGACGCTGCGGTTAGATACGTCCGGTTCCAGCGACAGGCAGCATGATGACGAAACGCATCTCTTTCACCCTTCACGCGACTGATGGCGCGGCCCGCACGGGCGTCATCGACACGCCGCGCGGCGAAATCCGCACGCCCGCCTTCATGCCGGTGGGGACGGCGGCGACGGTCAAGGCGATGCTGCCGGGATCGGTGCGCGAAACCGGCGCCGACATCCTGCTGGGCAACACCTATCACCTGATGCTGCGCCCCGGGGCCGAACGCGTGGCCCGTCTTGGCGGGCTGCACCGGTTCATGAACTGGGATCGACCCATCCTGACGGATTCGGGCGGTTTTCAGGTCATGTCGCTGGCCGGCCTGCGCAAGCTGACCGAAGAGGGCGTGACATTTTCAAGCCATGTCGACGGCTCCAAGCATCACCTGACCCCCGAACGCAGCATGGAGATCCAGCGCCTGCTGGGGTCCGACATCGTCATGGCCTTCGACGAATGCCCCGCGCTGCCCGCGACCGAGGATGAGGTCGCGAAATCCATGCGCCTGTCGATGCGGTGGGCGCAGCGGTCGCGCGATGCCTTCGGCGACCGCCCGGGCCATGCGCTGTTCGGCATCATGCAGGGCGGCGTCACCCGCGACCTGCGCGAAGAATCCGCGAAGGCCCTGACCGACATCGGCTTCGACGGCTACGCGGTCGGCGGCCTTGCCGTGGGCGAGGGGCAGGTGGCGATGTTCGGTGTGCTGGATTACGCCCCCGGTTTCCTGCCCGAGGACAAGCCCCGCTATCTGATGGGGGTCGGCAAGCCCGACGACATCGTGGGGGCCGTGCAGCGCGGCATCGACATGATGGATTGCGTGCTGCCATCACGTTCGGGGCGTACGGGTCAGGCTTGGACGCATCGCGGTCAGGTCAACATCAAGAACGCCCGCCACCAGGACGATCCGCGCCCGTTGGACGAAACCTGCGGCTGCCCGGCCTGCACCGGCTATTCCCGTGCCTATCTGCACCACGTCTTCCGCTCGGGCGAGATGATCAGCGGCATGCTGCTGACCTGGCACAACCTGCACTACTATCAGCAGCTGATGGCGGGTCTGCGCGATGCCATTTCGTCGGGCACATTGGATGCTTTCGTGGCAAAATTCCACGCCGATCGTGCGCAGGGCGATATCGAACCGCTGTGATGCATTTTGCGCCGCGTCACTCTTGCGCGGCGCAGACGGGACGTTATGTTCGGGATGTTCTCAGGGCGGGGTGAAATTCCCCACCGGCGGTGACAGCCCGCGAGCGCCCCTTCCCATGGAAGGGGGTCAGCAGATCCGGTGAAATTCCGGGGCCGACGGTATAGTCCGGATGGAAGAGAACCGTGTCAGATCCTGTCCCGGGGTCCGTCATGGCTCGTGCTCTGGGACCTGACGCAAGCAACGTAAGGTTCCTGATAAGATGACCAACCAATCCCCCCGTATCGCCTTCATCAAGGCACGCTGGCACGCCGATGTGGTGGACCGCGCCCACGACGGTTTCGTCGATGCCGCCGAAGGCCTGATCCCCAATGCCCAGATCGACGCCTATGACGTCCCCGGCGCATTCGAGATGCCGCTTCTGGCCAAAAAGCTGGCCCAGACCGGCAAATACGACGCCGTCGTCGCCGCGGCGCTGGTCGTCGATGGCGGCATATATCGCCATGACTTCGTGGCCCAGGCCGTGGTGTCGGGCCTAATGCAGGCCGGCATGGAAACCGGCGTGCCCTGTTTCTCGGTCTCGCTGACGCCGCACAACTATCAGGAAACCGAGCTGCACACCGCCTTCTTCACCGATCATTTCGTCAAGAAGGGCGCCGAGGCCGCCGAGGCCGTGCGTCAGGTTCTGGCCGTCGAGGGGCAGCTGGCTGCCCTGGATCAGGCCACGGCCGCCTGATCCAGCCTCGGGCGGTGCGGGGACGCCAGCATCGCCCGTGACTGGTCCAGTTCCGATGCGGTGCGTTCGGGGGCCCACCCCAAGATCGCGCCGCAAATCCCCGCGATGCAGTCCGGATCGCGGGCAGACAGCTGACCCGTGACTGCTAGCGCTGATCGGTGCGTCCTGCGTCTTACGACAGCGCGTCCGGTAAAGGCGGTGCAACCAAGGCGATGGCGGCGACGGCAGGCTTACTCGCTTGCGTACCGTGGGAAGGACGCGGCCCATTTGTCGAAGACCACCGCCCTAGTGGCAGTTCAGGTCGTTGTTGATGTTAAAAAACAGCGCCATGAACAATAAGTTCCAGACGGGGTAGGGGGCGCGCGGTCAGGCCCGCCCCGATGTGGTCTCACTCGTCCGGAATGAAAGGCGCGCTGCAGTTGTCGACACTGTCAGGCGTGATCAGCAGGCAGTAAAGCGGCTGCTTTTCGGCATCGACGCCGGTTTCACCGTTTTTGATGAAGCTGTCGGCCTGACGCACGGCCTCTTCGGCGAAGATGGCGACGGGCTGCAGGACGGTATAGGCCAATTCACCCGCCTTGACGGCTTCGACTGCATCGGGCGATCCATCGAAGCCACCAACGATGACGCCATCCAGCTTGCCGGCTTCTTTCAGGGCGGCGATGGCATTCAGTGCCATTTCGTTTTTGCCGGAGATCACGCCGTTCATGTTCGGGTTCGCCTGTATCAGCGACTGCATGCGCTGATAGCCTTGAGTGCGGTCCCAGTTAGCGATCTCTTGGCTGTCCTTTACGAACTCGTGGTACTGGGAACAGGACGGTCTGATAGCCGTTGGACCGTGTCTAAACATTGTTGTCAGAAGGCGCGCCGAACAGTTCGACGTAGGTGCCGCCATCCTTGCCCATTGCCAAGACCCAAAGCCTGTTCGCCAAGTGTGGTACCTTGGGCGATGTTCGACAGCAGATGCGCCCTTGCCAGACCCTTCTGGTTAATCTCGGCATTGACCAGAAAGACCGGGATGTCCGCGTCGACGGCCTTATGGACGGCGCCGACCGAACCGTTGGCATCGGTCGGGTGCAGCATGATCGCCACCGACTTATTGGTGATGGCGGTGTCGATCAGCGTGCTTTCGGTATCGCTGCGATGGGCGGCCAAGTTGGCGGTGTTGCCCAGATCCTTGGAGATGGCCTTTCGTGACCTCGCGCTTCGGTGAACCAACAGGGTTTTGCAGGGTTTTTAACGATCACGGTGATCAGCCCTTCGGCCCAGGCCGGTCTTGCCCTCAGCGAAACGGTGGTCACATCGGCCGTCAGTATGCGGAAAGTCATCTTCATCATCTCCACTCTCTCTGTGACAAATACTGTTTGCAGAAAGTGCCAATCTTTCCGACCGCATGTCTCTTCGGCGGTCGGAGAAGGGGGCGGGGTCAGCCTTGGCGGGTGCCGCCGCCGTATTAAAGAGAGTTCATCGGTACGCCGTTGACCGCGCTTGAGGTGGCGCCCACGCACTGGGTCAGCACGACTACCGCCCAGACCAGCAGATAGAGGATGAACCCTATGCTGTTCAGTTCGACCATGCTTCTGAGCACCCGCCACGCCCCCCGATAGCGCCGGGATCGACCCGGCCGACAGGTGGATGCCGCCGTTCAGGATCACTAGGTCATGTTGACGAAAGGGATTCACAGGGCGCGCTGATCATGATTCAAGCTGGTATCTGCGATGGAGACCAGCTTGGCACGAGACCTGATGCCGGACGAAGAGTAGGCGTTTCACGAGCGTTTTATCTTGGCCATCCGCGCCCCGAATGGACGCAAACCAATCAACCATCGCGTTGTTCTTGATGGAATTTGCTGGATTGCACGGACAGGATCGCCGTG
>NZ_PYWA01000017.1 GCF_003056335.1 Paracoccus indicus
TACTTGGCCCTGAGCTTGTAGAACGTCGCCGCGCTGAGCCCATGACGGCGACAGACCTCCGCCGTCGCCATTCCGGCTTCCAGCTCCTTGATCATCCCAATGATCTGCGCCTCGGTGAAGCGGCTTTCCCTCATGTCGTCTGCTCCTTCGTCGTGGAGCAAACTCCACATTAAACCGAGGGACGTTCCGGCGCGCAGGTCAGCACCATAACTCAGAAAAAGGGAATTCTGCAATTCCATGACGGCGTTAACCTTCCGTTAACGATAGGACTCGACAAAAAGACGCATTTTGTGAAAGTTAAAAGAAAGTCCAATGGATTAGCTCCCTTTTTGTCTATATTAATAAATACGGGTTTGGTCGCTTGAATAACATGCTGGATTCGGGCCGATGCTCGATCATCTATGTCATTGATCCGCCGCATCTGGTGTCGCCAGCTGCTCCGCTGTTGATTTCACTCAGGAAACACCACCCCGATGCAGTGATCATTCCCTATTGTCCCAAGGGAACGTTGCAGGACATTCCCGAGCGTGTGCGCAAGTTCCATCAGGATATGAATGCTCCGATCCGCGAATTGACGCGCGAACTGGCATTCAACCGGCGCCGATACAACAAGCCCTATCTGCATGGGAACAAGATCCTGGCGGTAGCTGAGCGGCGCGACACCGAGTTCTGCATCTTCATCGATACCGACACCTACATCACCTGCCCGATGGACGATCCGCGGCTGTTCCAGACCGATGCGGTCGGCGTCGTGCCTGAATCGGTGGCAGGCTTTGCGCGGCGCTTCATCGAGGTCTGGGATGCGACCTATGCCATCTTCGGACTGAAGACGCCCGAGGAACGCGTCAGGATGCTGCGCACCGATCGCGAACATCCACCCTATTTCAACGCGGGTTTCGTGGCCTTCCCGGAGGTGACGCCCTCGGGAGACCGCTTCGGAGAGCTGTGGCTGGATACCGCCATGACGCTGGACTTCGACGACAGCGTCGACGACGAGGCCAAGCGCCCCTGGCTGGACCAGGCATCCCTGCCGGTGGCGATCGCACGATCCGGTGCCCGTTACGAGGAGTTGGGCCCCGAGTTCAATTATCCCGTCGATGGCAAGGATTTCCCGCCCGGCCCGCAGATCCGAATGTATCACTATCACGGAATCGAACGACTGCAGGAAGCCGATCACACCGCCGAACTGGAGGACCTGCTGGTCGGTAGCGGCCTGTTCCGGTCGCTCGACCACTATCTGGAACCGCTGAACGAAAAGCGCAAGCATGCCGCGGTCTTCTGGCAGCAGATCGGCGATGAAGCCGCGAGTCGTCGCGAACTGAAGCAGCAGATGGCCGAAGCGGACCGGTCCGAAGATGCAAAGTTCAAGAAGCTGCTGAAGGAATCCAAGCATCGCGAACAAAAGCTGCGCAAGGAATGTGCCCTGATCGTCGAGGATAAGTACTACGATGCGGATTGGCTGATCCGCAAACCCGCCAAGGCACGGAAGGTCGCGGTCTCCACCACATCCAAGTAAGCCGTCGATCGCGCGGTGTGTCAGTCTGGATTTGCGTTCTGTTTTACGAGTTGAGGTCAGGTCGAAATGAACCCCTACAGCAAACTACCTGCGCAGGCGTATTGGCGGACGGGCGTTGCCCGTCATGCCGGGTCAGGGAAACTGCTGCCGAAACTGTGGTCGCCCAAGATCGCGCTGTCCAGGGAAGACAGCTTCCTGACGGTCGGATCATGTTTCGCCCAGCATATCGGCAAGGCCCTGCACCGGGCGGGGCTGAACCGGATGCTGGTCGAAAAGGCGCCCGCGGTCTTGCCCGAAAAGATGCGGGAACAGTTCGGCTATGGCCTGTTCTCGTTCCGGACGGGAAATGTCTACACCGCTTCGATGCTGCTGCAATGGCTTCGATGGATGGCCGATCCGTCGCGGATGGACCGCGAGATCTGGGGGGAGGGCGATGAATTCCATGACCCGGTCCGCCCGTCGATCGAACCCGGCGGTTTCGAAAGCGTCGACGATCTGTTCGCCGCACGCGATGCGACCCTGACGGCACTGCGGCGGGGAATCGAGCAGGCTGATGTCTTCATCTTCACTCTGGGCCTGACCGAGACGTGGTCGAACAGGGAAACAGGTCTTGTCTATGCCAGCTGCCCCGGCACGCAGGCTGGCGATTTCGACTCCGATCGCCATCAGTTCACCAACGCCCGCTTCGCCACGGTTCTGGACCAATTGCAGCAGATCCGTGATCTGCTGCATGGCGTCAATCCACGGATGAGGATGATCCTGACCGTGTCGCCCGTACCCTTGACCGCAACCGCGGTGCCGGGTGCGCATGTGCTGGTCTCGACGGTGAAATCTAAATCCATTCTGCGCGCTGTTGCAGGCGAGATGGCCGATCTGCACGACGATGTCGATTACTTCCCCTCGTACGAACTCGTCTCGCACCCGGCGCTGTCCTTGCCGATGTTCGAGGCCGACCGGCGCGAGGTGACGCCAGAGGGTGTCGCCTTCGTCATGCGCCACTTCCTTGCGGGACTTGGCGTCGACGAGATGGATGCAGGGCCGCCGCGTCCGGATGAGGACGCCCAGGCCCGGGCCCGGGCCGATATCGCCTTGGCCGAGGGCGATGCGATCTGCGACGAGGTCGAACTGGACAAGTACAATGAAAACTAGGATCGAGCGCGCCTACCTGGAGGCTTCCGTCATCGGCGACAGCCATGCCATGTCGGTCTGGAAACACCTGGCCCCCGCGATCGTCTTCCGTCATTCGATGACTGCGCCGGCCAAGCATTTCGACGGTCAATTCTATACCGCGGAGAAGGGGGGGCTGCATATCACCTCGGCCATGATCCGCGAGGCGTTTCCCCGCGCAGATGCCGATGTCATCCAGGTGATGGTCAAGGCCCGTGAAAGGCTGGACGCGCAATTGCAGACCATCCTGGCGGCGGGCCTGCCGGTCGTGTCGTCCCTTGGCGCGGCCAGCTATCGCTTTGCCCGCCGTGTGCAATCGGCCGATCCCGACAACGGGGCGCTCTTCTCGCGCAAGATCCTGCGGGCGGCGGCCGGCGATTATGTCGAGACATTCGTCGGCTTTCACGAGGAACTGTTGCGACATGTACCGGCGGTGTCGTTCCTGTTGGGGGCGTGTCGTTATCCCGACAATCAGAAGGATGCCTGGCTGGCCTATGATCAGGTGATGATCGACCGGCTTTCGGCGATCGGGGTCAGGATCATCGACGTGCGGGCGCAGACGGGGGACGATCAATTGCGGCTGCTGCCCGAGTATCAGGCCCAGGACGTGCTGCATGGCAACGACCAATGGTGCCAGATCGTGGCCGAGCGCATCATCGACCAGGTCGGCCCGCCCACCGGACAACCGCAGAAGGCTGCACAGCTGCAATCGAAATAGGGGTGCTTCCGGGGTGACTGTTGCATGCCCCCCCGCACGGCGCCCATCACGTCAACACATCAGGCGGCAATACACTCCATGATCATCTGCCATTCCCGCAAGTTCATTTTCGTGAAGACCAAGAAGACCGCCGGAACCACGGTCGAGATCGCCCTGTCGCGCGCCTGCACCGAAGGCGACATCGTCACCGATCTGGCCGAACGCCGTGAACCGCGTTTTGCCAACGAGCCTGCAAACGCGCTGTCGATGCAGAAGAACCTGTTCGACATCGACAAGGGCGGCAAGCGTCAGCAGTTCGGCTTCAAGGAGCATTCCAACATCGCCCATCCCTACATGATGTTCGGAGACCGTGTTGCCGATTACAAGATCATCACGGTCGAGCGAAACCCTTGGGAGAAGATCATCTCGCAGTTCTTCTATCTGAAGAAGAGCCGTCTGGAAGACAGCGCCGAGTTCACGAAGTTCGTCGAAGGGGGCGAATTCGTGACGGATTTCGTCCTCTATGGCGTGCGGGGCATTCCGTTCTACGATTATTGCATCCGGCAAGAGCATCTGGCCGAAGATCTGGAGCATGTCCGCCGCGAACTGGACTTGCCCGAAAGCGTGGCCATCGGCGACATCACCACCAAGACCACCGAACGCCCGAAAGAGGCCAGCCGCCGTCACGACATGTACGGCGACACGGCCCGACGCATCGTCGAATGCGCCTTTCTGCCGGAGCTTCATCATACCGGCTACAGCTTCGATGCGGTGGATTGCCCGCCGATTCAGCCCAGCCCGCTGCGTATTTCCGCGCGCAAAGCCTTTGCCGCCCATACCGCCAAACGCGTCAAGGATTGGACAATCACGCCGCGTGGCGCGTGATCGGTTCGTCGAAGCGGTTGGTTGGGTGGTGTACGCGACAGGAGCCCGCGTAAACCGAAGTTCCAACTGCTTGGGAAGGAAGCACGGGTGGGGATCGGCTACTGTATTTCAAGAACTCGCAGACACTTTTGGAAACCAATCTGGCCTTCGCACTCGGCGCGGCGTGCAGCTTTTCGCCGCAAAATGCTCAACTGTAATTCAGATGAGATGAATCTGGCAGAAGCAGCACTATGCGGGGCGCTAAAAAGTCGCAGCATTTCGCCTATGGAACGACCCGGTTTGGCCAGCGTTGTGACAGCAACTCGACCATAGGATAGATTACATGCTGAAAAGTTCGATCATTGCTGCCTTAACGATCCCTCTTGCTGGCGCAGCTGTCGCGCAGACGGTGGACGTCTCGGGCTACTCCAGCCTTGATGATGTCACCATCATAGGAAGCAACGACAACAAGATTGGCGAGGTTGAAACCGTGCTGATCGATGACTCTGGCATGCCTGTCGCCGTAGTGGTCGATGTCGAGGACGGGTTCCTCGACATAGGTGACTCCGACGTAGTCGTGCAGATGGATGCCCTGACTTGGGAAGATGGCCGTTACAAGACAACTATGACTGCCGCGGCCATGGGAGAGCTTCCAAAGTGGGATGACTGATCAGTCGGATCGGCCAGTTTGAAGAAGGGAGTCGTGGTTGCGATTCCTATTTTCACGGTACCCACTGGGCTTCAAGCATAGAAAGACCGCCCCTCAGCGTTAGCTGAGAGGACGAAATGTGTTGAGCTGTGATGATCATATTTGGGAAGCTAGAAGAAATCCTTGCGCTCAGGAACCGGAACTTCCTTCGGCAGAGATGCTGCCAGATCCGGGTGCTGCTCCAAGAACTCATCCCAAATATTTTGGCTAAGCCGCTTCATGTAAGCAGCAGCTTGCTCTTTAACTGGCTGAACATGCTCCCAGGGAGAAGAAGGAATTCCGGCTTTAAGTATGTCCATCAGATCATCGGTCATGGGGGAAACCGTCAATTCTTCACACCCAATTGAGCGCATGAATGCCTTGGCCTTGACGACAGGGTTAACACTGATTGTCGGAACACCGTACATGGCGGAGACGATCGTCGTGTGAAGCTTCATACTCAGCACGAGGGAGCATTCACCCAGTGCCCTGCTGATGTCGTTCAGGTTCTCTGAATAGACAACCTCTTTACCCTCATGCCTTAGCAGCTTCGAATTTTCGAAGTCCTTCGCACCATGGCCACCAACACCGCCAATAATATGACGTACTTTCCACCCTTGCGCCGAAAGATAGGCTGCCGCACGCTCCATAATGCGGTACTCTTTCTCGTGCTTTATATGGCGCGTGGTCAGGCCAACAATCGGAGCTCCATCCGGTTTAACCGCTTTTGGCAAGGGCAGGGCAAGCACCATGTCCGGATGATCAGTCACCTTGACCTTAGGCTGGACATGCTCCCGGATCCATGCAGCTGAACCAGCATCGCGATTTGAAATTGATCGGATGTTCTCATCCGTCAAGAAACGCGTCCAGCGCTCCAAAACATTCGGAAGAATGTCCTTACGATTGAGCTCAACGCCAATGCCTGCAACATGCACAGGCCGTCTTAGATAGGACCTGTTGATGAAGTCATGATCGATCTTTTCCCTGTATGGACAAAGAAGATCACCACCGCCGAGGACAATGGCATCCATCATGTCCACGAATTCGTTCTTCAACTTGGACAGATAGGTCTGCTGAGGCAGGCCCGACATCAGAAAGAGCTTCGCCCAAGGTGAGAACCAGTACTCATAGTTCTTCACGTATAGTTCGTCGCCGTAGTTCCCGCGGCCGAATGAGCCTGCAACCCCAATTCTCGGCGTTCTTGCAGCATCGGCCAGTGTTACGCTTGCCATCGGTTAAAGCCCTTCGTCTTTTTGAAAAAATTCAGCCGCCTTGCACTAGACGATTGATTGTCTTTGGACAACTTTAAGACAAGTTCGTCAACATAGTGTTGGATCCGCGTCTAGCCTCCAGCATGCTTTTGTATTGCCCCATCTGAATCTGCTCAGGTTGAGCCTCTGTCCGCATGCCTAGGCCGCGCGCAACAGATGCCGACCTGGAGGCTCGGAGGTGTGGTGCTCGATTACCAGTGCCTGCAAGGACCAAGTCAATAGACCTTGCTTGTCAGGGCTGTGGCGGCGGAAAGTATGGCCTGCATGTGACAGTGCAAGACCAAGCGTACTTACGAACCTGACGACCCTTCAGCTGGAAGATTTGCTACACCGTGCTCGGCCCACTCACTCGGCCCAAGGCTTCACTGTTGAGGCCTAGCGGCTAGGCCACGATCATGTAGACGAAAGATGACTCTTGCTTGATCATAACTTTGATCTGTTTGCTGCACACAAGGAATACTTCTTGGAGCTGCCCGATCTGTTCCTTCCCGAGTGTGCATTCTCTCTGAGCTTATGCTAACGAAAGTATAATACAGAATAGAGCTTTGCAGCGCAGTGTGTCGCAAAGGAGATGACTGATAGGAGTTTAATTCATTGCATTCCAACTATTCTTCTAAGGTTTTTTAGGGCGTTGTGATCGTAATAAATTAGGTCGCTTATGTCTTCGACATCTTTAACGTTTCGAGAGAACGAAGGCGCGAATGGATATCGCTTTGTGAGGTCGACACCATGAATTTCCTTGAGCCACAAATGTGTGGGAGTTGGACCATCTAGGATTTTAGAGAATTCTGGTTTTAAAGATGGTTTGGTGTATCGACCTGGGTATTGTGTCTGTTCTGAGCTGATTAAATTAATCAGTTTCTTTGTATCTTCCGTGAAGATGTTTTGCTTATCTGCATGGTTATTTTTTCGATACTCTTGAAGTAGGATCATGCCTTCGGCACATAGGCTTACGTTGGCTTTCTTCGTGGTTCTTGAAAATTTCGCACAATCGATTTTATTGTGATAACAAAAATCTGAGGTGATATCATTATCTATTAATCCAGATTTCGAGAATTTTCTAATTCTTAGTTTTGCTATGGAGGAAAGTAATTTTAATCTTTCCAAGTTAATCGCAGGCAGTGGGCAAATTTTTCCACTAGCTTTGAGGTGTTGTTGGATGAGAGAAACATAGTGTTCAGAAGGCGTTCTCATGTATGCAAATAGTTCAATTTCGCCACGAAAGTCAAAATTCTCTCTGATGAAGTCAGGTAAATTTTCAAGGCGACGGGAAGAGAATAAAAACTCACTGGACAGAAGTAACGTGTGAAATGTTGATCCTGAAAATTGGGCTATAGTATCCCTCCAAATCTCAATGGATTCTTTTCTAGCTTTCTTGTAGTTATTGCCGACATGAATCACCATTGATCTCTGAATATTTTTAGAAAATGGTATTGTGAGTTGAGAGTGGTTTATGCCAAATTTCGGACGAGGGTATATAAAGCCCTGTTTTTCCAGTTCTTTGCGATTGCGCAGAAGAGCTTTTTGTAGAGTGGTTGTTCCAGTTTTGGGCTGCCCAATATGAATCACAATTTTTTTCATCTAAAAATTATTTCCGGTTTCACGTTGCGCAAATTGTTTTCCAGAGCTGCTGATGCAGGCTGGCGGTCCACCCCAACTTCATCGCATAGCTTATGCTCTTGGGGCGCGTATGCCAAGCAATCGGCGGTAGATTATTGTTCGGTGGCATGCACAGGAACAGAAGGCATTTGGCGCTTTGGCTGAATGGTGGGGGGATCATGAATCGATCAGTAATCCGCAACGCCATTCTGCCCTCTGATTTTCTAACTGTTTGGGCTGCCTCAGCGTGCGGCGCTTGCCCCTTGCCGCGCTAGGTCATGTTGACAAATGGCGGAGCCAGAGACGGATCGAGGTGATGTCGATGAACCCCAAGAAGCTCTCTGCGGTTTTGTCGTAGCGGGTGGCGACGCGGCGGGCGTTCTTCAGCTTGTTGAAGC
>NZ_PYWA01000018.1 GCF_003056335.1 Paracoccus indicus
AAGACCGGTGCGGCGGTCTTCGATACGCTCCGCCACGCGATAGGCGATTGCCGCCGTGGCGCTGCGGCCTTTGCTGCGGGAAATCATCGAGGCTCGAAGATGGTAGATCGCCATGTCAGCGCCGCACTCAGCTAAGGGTTCAAGGGAAACGCGAGTGTTCCCTTGCCCACACAAACGCGCAGCGTTTGTATAAGTGGGCACTTCGTGTCTTGCACCCTATCCTCTCTGCGGCCAGACTTGCAACCATTGAGAGAACTCAGGATTTTAAAATGGCACGCAGCATTGATCAGCAGATTGCCGAGGCGCAGGCGAAGCTGAACCGTCTCAAGAGCAGACAGAAAGCCAGTGAGACTCGCCGCAAGATCATCGTCGGGGCGGTGGTCACGACCGAGGCTCTGAAAGACCCCAAGATTGCACGGTGGATGGCAGGCACCTTGCGCAAGAACGTCACCCGCGACGTGGACCTCAAGGAGGTGGCAGGACTGCTCGATGAACTCGACGCCAAGGCCGCTCAGGCAAAAGGGGATCGGGAATGAGCGGCGTCAAAGACCCCTTCGAGATCCTGGCCGATGAAATCACCCTCATCCGCCGCCAGATCGACCAGCTCCAGCGCACCAGCCTCGACAAGACCGAGGCGAAAGCCCTCAACGCCAAGGTCGTGCAAGGCTTGGATGGCATGTCGAAAGTCGGACCCGCCGTCCAGGACCGTATCGAGAACAGCCTTCTCACCGTGGCCACAGATCTGCGCCTGCACGCCATGCAGGCCGCCTCCAGCGCCGCCCAAGATGCCATCCATGAAGCGCATCGCGAGAGCATGGAAGCTTCCGAACGGCTGCTCAGCGCCGCAGGAGAGGCCCGCAGGCAGGCTTGGCGCTATTTCGGCGGGTTCTGGGTATGGCTGGCCTCTGTGGGCCTCACAGGGGCGCTCCTGGGCGCTCTGGCGGTCTTCTGGCTGCAAGGCCGCGCCGATGCCCACAAGTTCGGCCAGAACCCCGGCATCTTCTGCCGATCGGCAGGTGGGCAGGTGATCCCGAATACCGAGGGCCGTAAGTTCTGCGCCTTCTGGATTGACCAGCCCTCGCAGTCCGGAAATTAACGGCTCACGCCCATCTCGCGCGACAAGGCGATCATGTTCCGCGCCCGTGCCACTACGCCCAGGGCGCGGGCGACATAGGCCGGATCATCGCCCGCCTCGGCCATGACCGCTTCGAGATAGGCGGCAATGTCTTCCTCGGTCCTGAGGTAGTCGGCGCTGTCGTAGCGGGCAAAGGTCTCTTCGGTCATCGATCACCCCTCCCATCCTGCGGCATTGGTTTTGCTCCGAGGTTCAGAAACCGACCAGCACCATGTCCAGCGCGGCCATGACCTCGCTGTCCTGCTCGGCCAGATTGGCAACGGGGCTGCGCAGCAGAGCGCGCGGAACGGCCGCCATGAACTGCGTGACCATGACATGCGGCTCGGCCTCAATCTCGAACACGGGATTGAGCCGCTTTGCAGGGATCGGGGCTTCGGACAAGGGCAGGAGCGGCACCACGATGCGGGTGTTCAGCCCGTTCAGAATGTCGGCTTGGACATCCAGAACATAGCCCGCCCCGCCAGGGCGAGCGTAAACGTCGAAACGAGCCATTAGAACTGGCGATAGGGATCGAGGGGCAGACCGTGCGCGTCGATCCATGCGTTTGAGCTGGCAAGGGCCTCGGCATTCGCGCGCTGCCACGCTTGCGCCTTGGCTTCGGCCACGGCGCGACGCAACCCTGCCTCAGCAGCTTGGGACAGGTTCACACCGAAGGACCGCGCTTCCGTCAGGAGCAAAGGGTCCAGGGTCAGGTTCGTCGGCTTCCGGGGCGCTGATTGAGCTTGCATGGATTTCTCCTCAAGTGATGCGCATGATATATGCGCACTGCCTTGGGAGACAAGCGGTTTGATAAGGTCCCAAGCAGACCCACCCCACAACCCCACGCTGATCCCCGCCCTGTCCCCAGTTCCGGCGCATAACACCCAATATCGCCAGATCAGCATCTTCCGGTTGAAGTGCAGCCTTCACACAGGCCGTCTCACAAGCCGATCCCGCCCCTGCCGTCAGACCAGCGGTCGAGCAGGCTTCCCCTCCCCCGGACCCCCACCCGCCGCGCGCGCATCCGCACGCGGAGTCGTCCACTCGGCCCACAAGGGGCCTCGCGTCCGACGGCATTCAAAAACTACACAGCCCGTCCATTCGGCGGGGGGTCGCCAGCTACCTGGCGGGCGCTCCCCCCCGGCGCGCAAGCGCGCCCGGACTGTGCATTTTTTGCCTGCCTATAGATCATAAGAAGGCAAAAAAATAAGTTATTGTTTTTGTTTATTTTTTTAGGGGGGGGTAGCCAGTAGCTTGCTGGCTACCCCTAGCCAGCAAGCTACTGGCTAGGGGTAGCCAATTTGACGTGCAAAATCGCCATTGATTTGTCAAAAATCGCCAGTAATAATTGCCACTAGATTGGCAGAAATTGCCAAAAATTTGGCTTGGGGTAGGCAGTGAAGCAGATAGTTCAACAGGACCGCAACACACGAGGAAACTGGGTTCAGACAGAACGCGCCGCGCACGAGGCTTGGGCGGCTCTCATCACAAAAGCTCCAAAAGCGGCGGCGGTGATGCACCTGCTGACGGCAAGAGTCAGGGAGAACAATGCCGTCGTTATATCCCACAAAACCCTTGCCCGCCTTCTTGGAGTGAAGAGCGTCACAACGGTCAAAACAGCTCTCGCCGTTCTCGAAGCAGACCGATGGATAGAGGTTCGCCAAATTGGGCAGAATGGGACCGTGAACGCCTATGTCATCAATGACCGAGTAGCTTGGAGTGGTGCGCGCGACGGCATTCGTTACAGCCTCTTTAGCGCAACCGTCATTGCAGCAAGTGACGAACAGCCGGACGCAGAAGCCTTGGGCCACCAGGAACCTCTGCGCCGCCTTCCCAGTCTGTTCCGAGATGAAAGCCAGATGCCTGCCGGGGATGGATTGCCCCCACCTTCCCAACCTTTTTTCGATGGCTTGGAGCCAGACCTCCCCTCGACGGAAGAAGGCGAATGAGGCCGTTCCGCGTTCCGCCCGGAACGGCTAAAATGGTGCACCACAGAACGGCAAGCATTCCATGTCATTCCTAACCTTATCTCAAGCTGCAAAATCCATCTCAAAAAGCAAATCAACACTCAACAGAGCCATAAAATCAGGGCGATTGAGTGCGGTCAGAAATGAAGATGGAACATTCTCGATTGACCCCTCCGAACTTGCCAGAGCGTTCCCCCAGAACGCACCGGAACGCGCACCAGTGGTGCACCATGAAGCGCACTCGGAACGCCCCGGAACGGAAGCTTCTAGCAAAATCGCCATGTTGGAACAGCTTCTTGAAAGAGAACGCGAAGCTCTTGCTCGTGAACGAGAAGTATCAGCAGATTTGAAAGAGGATCGAGACCGTTGGCGGGCTCAGGCAACGGGACTGCTGTCCGACCTCCGAACAGCACAAGAAAAGACTTCATCTGCGGCTTCTTCAGAAGTTTTCCCTAGCGCTCCACCTAAAAGATTTTGGAAGCGTCTTTTGGGCAGATGATTTCGGAGGCAGCTCTAAGAAAAAACGCAATACGAGCATCCGCGCAGCTTGATCCAGGCGGGCGGAGACATCCACGATCGCAGCCTGCCCGGATCAAGATAAAGCACAGGGCGGCAACGGCTGCTAAGAGCCCTTAGTTCCGGATGCTGCGTCATGGTCAACGGCAGTTATGCGAAGCAGTTCTGCTCCAGGTGAGTACACGGGCTATAAGCAATTAACTGACTGCTCTCCGAAACGGAGAGATAGTAGGTCGCTTTGACTACGCTGAATATTATATCGGCGCTATGACCATCGTCTTTTCTTCCGATCGCGTTTCGCTTGCCTCGGGAGATTTTTAGATGGACCAGGAGAGAATTTCGAGTTTATGCCTTTTCTTGAATCGGCTGCCTCGGGAAATATTTCAACTAGACGATCTACTGCAGCGACAAGAAAATTAGTGCAAAAGTCCATTACCATACACAGTGCGCCGCGGTCGAAGTCGTTCTCCAGCCCGGTTCCCCTTCCGTTCGGTTCAATGCGGTAGAATGTAAACGATAGGACGTGCGTATATTGAGATAGATAATTCCAAAAAAAATCAAATTCAGCTTGGTCAATTTCCAGATTGGCAATTAAATCTTTTTGCGGGGTAATCATCAAAAATTTACCTGACAAGAGGTCTTTTTTGAGCTTGGGGTCTAGGTTTGAGAAGTATTTGATCCCCTCTAGGCGTGCCGTGATTTCCTTTGCTTGCTCTTGAAGTCCCTCAATCTCCTCACCCGATAGGACGTGTGGAAGGATTTTTATCCGCTTCATGCAATCATAAAGGTTCATTACTTGCACGTACGCGCATTGGGTGTCTAAATCATCTGGGGCGTCGGTCAGATAACGAAACAAAAGGTAGCCTTCCAAAATCGATCGGGCATGTGACGCAACTGTGGATACATCCCAAATATCGAACTCCCGCTTGGCCCATCTGGACTTAGGCGCTGCACACATCATGGCTTGCGCATGTGCGCAAATCCTTGCGAATACGTAAGTAGAGTAACTAATTGCGGGCGCCTCAAGTCGCTCAGCGCATGCTTGACCTACGGCAATTGCTTCACAAACTGCCGCATCAAATTCAAGCAACCTTTCCCGATAATCTTCCGAGCTAAAACGTACTTTTGGGGTTTCGTCTGCCTCAATATTCTCAATCATACGGCTATCCTCAATATTTTTTAAATTGTCCTGAGCGCTACTGGAGAAGATTTCTTATTTAGGCGCAGTCCTCGAAAAAAACGTTTAGCAATCTAAATTCTGTAACTCGAAGATCTATCCGCCACATATGAACCTCAGCAGGTCAAGCCTCGTGGTGCGACCTTTGGCGAGGACTTTGAAGCGGTCGTTGGTTCCAAAGGAGTGAACGGCAGCAAAGTCCCGCAAAGCGGTCACTCAGAAGCGGTGAGGAAGGTTTATAGCCCGTGGTCCATGCCCCTGTCCCGGTGTCGGGCTTCTTGCTCCAGTTCGCGCAGACGCTCTTGCTCTTGTAACCGCTCAGCTTCTTCCACCCGCTGTCGATCTTCGGTCAGACGCTCCCGCTGCAACTCGGCGGCACGCTCAGCCAGCGCTTCACGGTCGATCCCCTGCGCGGCGTCACGCATGCGCTCGGCCAAGCTGCTGGCAGGCTCAGGGGCATGGCCCCGGCCAGATATGCCATCGCTCTGCCCCTGATGAGCCTCCCATGCAGTGCGCATCTGCGCTGCCAGGTCTTGTCTCCCACTAGCATGACCGCTTCGGCCCCCGGCATGAGCCAGCCCCCGTTCTAGCACGAGGCGTTCCGCGGCGCGTTCCAGCCAGGAACGCGCCCGCTCGGCCAGCTCTTGCGCCACGCGGGCCACCTCGACGGCCTGTGCCTTTATCTCTCGCCAGACCTGAACGGCCGCAACCTCGATGCCGCGCTCCTTGAGCTGCCACGCCCCTGCGGAAAGCTGCGGTAGCGGCTTGCGGTCCAGCGCCACGGCTCGCACGGTTTCACGCAGCTCCTCGGCCTCATCGCCGCGCTCACGCGCCTCTGCGGCCAGCTCAAGGGCCTCGTCCCGCTGCGCCTCTAGGGTGCGGTGGTCGATGCGCTCTTCGATGCCGGCGCGTTCGAGGGCAAGATTGGCACCCTGCGACCATGCCTCCCGCCAGTCTTCAAGAAGCTCGACCTTGTTCCAATCGCGGTTCTTGGTGGCGAAGCCTTCGGGGTCGATCTCGCGGGTGGTGAGCAGGATATGGGCGTGGTGGTTGCGATCATCGCCGTCGCGCCCCGGCGCGTGCAGGGCGATATCCGCGACCATGCCACGATCCACGAACTGTTCCTGGGCGAAGGCCCGGACCAGTTCGATCCGCTGCGCATGGGTCAGCTCGGCAGGCAGGGCCACGCGCACCTCGCGGGCCACCTGGCTGTTCTTGCGCGTCTCGGCTTCCTCGACACGGTTCCACAGCTCGGATCGGTCGGAGGCCCAATCCGGCGCGTGGTCCGGGGCGAGGATCTCGGTGTGATCGACACCGCCGCGCTTGGCGTAATCGAAGACAAGACCGGTGCGGCGGTCTTCGATACGCTCCGCCACGCGATAGGCGATTGCCGCCGTGGCGCTGCGGCCTTTGCTGCGGGAAATCATCGAGGCTCGAAGATGGTAGATCGCCATGTCAGCGCCGCAC
>NZ_PYWA01000019.1 GCF_003056335.1 Paracoccus indicus
AACGATGCCCTCCCCCAGCCTCCAGCACAGCTTTCGTGAACGCGATACGCCCAATGCCGATGAAGCGGCGTACTCTCGACAACTCCATCCTGCACGGGACCTACAGCAGCCGGGGCGTCCTCGATGCTTGGAAGGAGCGCGCCCCCGAGAAGATCCGCAGCAACGCGGTTCACGGGCTGGAATACTTCGTCGGCTCATCCCCCGAAGCGATGCATAAGATGATCCGCAAAGAACAGGATGCCTACGCGCATATCCCCTCCCCTGCACCCGTGGAGCTTCCAGAGAGGCGCAAGGGCGCTGTTCTGGGGCTGGGCGGGGACCAGGCGGACGCGGAATGGCGCAAGGGGGCCTCAGAGGCAACCACGGACGCTCTGAGGGGTGTTCAGGCGCACTGACATCGAGACACCCGCGAAAAGGGCCTGGACGAAGCCCAAATGCTTCGCCCGGACCACGCAGGCAGTCAACAGGAAGGCCGAGAAGATGGAAGAGCAGGTCAAGCGCCCCAGACCGTCTCGCAAGCGGGAACCCCGAACCCTCGGTTTGAAGGAGCAGGCTCAGAAGCGCAGGGCAGCACCTGTCAAAGAGGTGAGAGTAGAGGAAAGCCCCAGCTCGGAGCATCGGATCAAGCGGAAGGACGATGCCTGGGACTACGGGCACTGACCCTTTCCCGCGCCCTGGGTTGAAGCCTGCGCTGCGGCAGGCTGTAAGATTGGCAAGAAATGGGAATGTAATTTTTTACACTTTCAACCCTGTCGAAGCGCCTGCCTTTGCAGGGTATGGAACAGGTCGGGATGTGAAACTCTGACGCGGCCCTTTTCGGGCGTTCCGCGGCCGGGAGCGGCTCGCCGGTCGAGGGTCGGTTCTGCCAGGGCAGGACGCGACTAGATCCGCGCCTTGCCTGCGGCGTTCCGCCTCGCTGCGGGCGGGACCGGCCTCATGTAGCCGGCCCGGAGAGGCGCAGCCGATTAGAAGGACGGAATGGATGGAACACTGGTCGGATGTCTTCCCGCTGATCTTCCTACCCTTCAAGCTGATCGTGCTGGGAATCGGGATGTTCTTCGCGATCCGGTGGCATGTAGAGCGGGACAACGAGGAACGCGCGAAGCGACGGCGGCAACACGAAATGCGTTAGGCCCGATCGCCCGCGTTTGGGCATTCCCTCCGCCGAGGGACGGGGCCGGGATAACACAGGGGGTTTGCATTCCCGGCCTCAATCATTCCCGCCAACTTTACACTTGGCGATCCTTCAGGGTTTCCGCCTGTCGCGCCACCAGCCGAAGAGTTCGCGCAGCAAGCCGACGAGCGACGCGGCGAGGGCAAGAGCGAGAGGGAGCCAATCGGGCATGAGCAGATCAGACATGGGGCAGGTCTCCGTTTTTTACCTTCCCAACGTCGCCTGACGCCGCTGCCGATATTAGGACCAGCAAAGCCCGTGTGGGTTCATGACCTCACAACCGGCAGCGGATCGGGCCGTCTGCCGATTGCGAGTCATAACGCCGCTTACGGACCACAGCCCCGCCTCCCGGTTGAAAATGGGCGCCCCGGAGAGGCGCCAGGAGCCTCGCTGACGGGTCCTGCCTCCCACCCTGCGGTTCCGCACCGCACGGCCCATCCAGGGCGCGCTCCGGGCCGCTGGCGCCACCTTTTCTCAGCCAGAAGATTCCGAGACTTGCGCCCATGCGCTGCAGGTCGGGTTTTCCGGAGGGCGAGGCTTCTCTCAGATCGTCAAGGACTCTGGGAAAGTGACTAACCTCCCTTTCAGACACCAAAATCAGACCAAAAATGGGCGCAGCCCCTTCTTGTTCTTCTTAGTTCTATAGTTCGTCCTTACAATATCATTTTTTTACAATGGCTTGACTGTTTTAAAGTGACAAATGGGGCCGGACAAGTGACAAATGGGGCCGGACAAGTGACAAATGGGGCCGAATTTACGCATTGACCGGTGACATATTGTCATGTTTTTTGTCACCTATGGGAAAGACACTCCAGGTTGCTGCCGACCGTGCTCTAGATCAGGCGAAAACTGTACTGCCCGCCGAAGTTGCGCGAGGCGTGTACATGCGCAATGCCCCAAGCCTTCAGGCCCTCAAGCTCATGCATCTGATGATTGCGACAGCAGCTGGTCGCATGGCCGAGGACGTGCAGCATGACCTCCGCTTGTCAGATATCCGCCGCATTGACGGCATGAGGAACCATGACCGGGCTAGCCTAACGCCACTCTTCGAGGAATTGCGGGCAGCCGTCATGACCTTTGACGATCAGACTGCAATGCGCGTCACCATTGGCGGTTTGCTGGACGAAGCCTTGATCGACTACCGCCACGAGGTCAGCGGCGATCTTTTGGTCAGCTGGTTCTTCGGGCGCACCTTTCGGCGAATGGCGGAGCAGTCCAACCACTGGGCGATCCTGGACAGGCAGACAGTCTTTCATTTGGCCAGCAAGTATTCGGTACTGCTTTTCCAGCACGTCGCCAGCTTGGTGAACCTCGAATACGTCAGCGCCAAAACGTTCACGGTCCCAGAGCTGCGGGCACTGTTGGGCGTTCCTGAGGGGACGCTTGACCGCTTCGCAGACTTCAATCGCCGTGCGGTTCTTCCGGCTGTCGCAGAGATCAATCAGCTGTCCCGACTGACCTTGACCGCGACCCCAAACAAGGTTGGTCGCGCCGTCGCCAGCGTCACCATTGCCTGGGAGGCAAAAGGCGATCCGCGCGCAGCAAAGCGCGAGCTGTCAGCCTCGAAAATCGGCCGCAAGGCGCGCCGCGATGGCACCGCGGAGGCAATCATTGCCGCTTTTCCTGAAACCGGGAGCATCGCCTATTCGCCGCGTTGGATCGAGCTTAAGCGGGCCGCCGGCTGCAATGTAGATAACGCCAAGATCGCGAGTGATTTTCGCAGGTTCCTAGGGGAGCGAGGGATCTCTCGCGATGCAAGCAATATTGAGAAACTGTTCTCAGATTTCTGCCGAACCGTTGGAAGGGTCTGAAGATGAGCTGGTCTATCAGTCGAGCGGCAAAAGAGACTGGTTTGTCGAAGTCCACCATCAGCCGTGCAATCAAGGCGGGCAGGATCTCGGCCTCAAGGCAGGATGACGGGGCCTATCTGATTGAACCGGCCGAGCTGTTCCGGGTCTACCCCCGAGGCGTTGCGCAACGGACGTCAGAAGCGCGTCATGACGCGCTGCGCAACCCCCATGAAGAAGCTTCTGCAACACACTCGAAAGACATGGAAATCCTGCAGGTGAAGCTTGCCATGACCGAAGCAATGCTTTCTCAGGAAAGAGAAAACTCACGCAGGCAGCAAGAGACGGTTGAAGATCTTCGGCGACGTCTTGATGCCGCTTCAGAGCGGGTCTTGGCTTTGGCGCAACCCTCGCAACCCCCATCAGATGCGCGTCATGACGCGCCAAGCAACCCCTCGAAGCGACGTGGATGGTGGCCGTTCTAGCGTTTCCCAATCTCCTAGGGTCAAGGGCTCGTTTTCTGTCAGAGCCAAAGAATTACGGTCGCAGCGAGTGCGATTGTTGAGAGAAAAATTTGTGGGTAGCGGTCATAACGGGTCGCAACCCTCCGTCAGTCCTTGAGTCTGCCGAACATCATCTTGATCCGGTTGCGACGCTTGTAGAGTATCTTGTGCGGGCCATATTTCGTGGGCGCATTTCGCCACTGCAATCCGTTGCAATTGATAAAGGTATCCCGCTCAGAACACGCTGATCATCAACTTTGGGGTTCCCCGTGCGACCTAGGAAAGAAGGGAGCCAGGCGCGCCATCTGCGCGTCGGTCAGCCAGAAGAGATCGCTCATGTCACCGCTCCGTTTTCGGAGGTGTGAATCACGCAGCACAACAGAAATCAATGCGTCCTGACCCTGGCGCTATGGTTATGCATATCAATAAAAAATGGTATCATACTGACACCATTTTTTATTACCTAAACTCGTCCGATCAGTGAGATAGTATTGGCATATGTATAAGGTATCGGATCCTTCATGCCAACCTCTAGCCAAGCCCGTTCCTCGTGCGAATAATCAGCAATCGTTGATGCATTATATTTTTTAAAGAATTTTACAACGCGTAGAGCAATATTTTCTTCTTCTTCTGAGAGATAACCTTTATAGCTTATGCTCATAGGGCAAACTATTTTAGAGGGATAAATTCCAATTACAGCCTCCTCCATATCAATTACTTCGTGCACCTTCATGCAGTCATAAAGCGTATCAAATTTGTCTGGAACAGGGCCGTACTGATACTTACAATACTGAACTCCTGTTATAGAATGACCCAACTCGATTTTTGATAAAAAATCCGCATAAAACATAAGCTTATTAAATTTGGTAACTGGCTCTCTATATTCAGAAAGAAGATAAATCAGCGCAGCGGCCTTTTCAAATACAAATTGCCGGCCACCGTTGTATGCCTCATTAGAGGTACAGTAAATATCTCCAACCATTTTCCGGTACATAGCCTTGATAACATTAGGCTTTAGCGCCTCCATGAGGAGTTCTCTTTTCTCAGGAACAACCGCACCCGATTTTTCTTCTAATGCCCGATAGAGACCTTCTTTGGACATCACACTTTTGAGCTGAGTCGCCTGAGCTTCTGAGGGCAACGCCCCTTTTTCATAGCGCCCAATAGTCACTTCGCCCCAACCAAGAAGGGCTGAAACCTCAGCTTGAGTTAAGCTATACTCTTCACGCCATGCACGGATTTGATCTCCGCTAGGAACTCCAAAAGCGGCGCGATAAGCATCAAAAGCCTCACGCTTCCAATCGTGATCCTTAGTGTTTTCGAAATCGGCTCCGCAATTGTCGCAATGACGCTTAACTTTATTAACGGTTACGGCGAATCCACGCACCTCCACAGTATCCTGTAGAGTTGTAAATTTAAGCAAACCGGTCTCACCGCACTGCGGGCAAGAAGCTTCTGAAATATTAATAATCATCTGCGTGCCCTCATAGGCAACTTCATTGGAAACTCGGCCTCATGAGCCGACAAACATTCTGCTATTACTGCGTTTCCGTTTGTCATCTTGAGCTTAATATAAAGGTCGTAACCTTCATATTCTTTACCGAAAACCCACACTTCACCGGGCTGACGCAGCCCTTCTTTATCGTCATCATGAGGCCCAGACTCATAGTCTCGGACCTCCAGTTTTCGGACGATCTCTTCGACATCATCCGAGGTAAAGCCGCTATCAAGAAGGAACTGATCATTCTTCTTGGTTGGCCATGTGTCCAAACCACTGCGCTCCACTATGCCTTTGAAGGCATCCAAGAACGTTCGGATCTCCTGAATGGTCGCTGCCACGGTCCCGCCTATTAGTACATCAATTGATGGATTATCAAGTAGCATTATTTGTCAACTTTGTGGGAACTCGTCCGCGAACTCCAGTACCTAACGATGCCCTCCCCCAGCCTCCAGCACAGCTTTCGTGAACGCGATACGCCCAATGCCGATGAAGCGGCGTACTCTCGACAACTCCATCCTGCACGGGACCTACAGCAGCCGGGGCGTCCTCGATGC
>NZ_PYWA01000002.1 GCF_003056335.1 Paracoccus indicus
GGCCGAGGTCATCCACCGTCGCGGTCCTTGGTGCAACTTCGAGGCCGTCGAATATGCCGCCCTCGAATGGGTCGACTGGTTCAACAACCGTCGCCTGCTCGAGCCGATCGGGAACATCCCGCCGGCAAAAGCAGAGGCAAACTTCTACGCCACTATGGAAACAGAAGCCGTGGCCGCGTAACTAACCGAAATCAGCCTCCGGCAAACCCGGCGTGGTTCACTTCCTGTTTGCCGTGTTCCTCGGGCTGCCGCTGCCGTGAAAATGCGGCGGCACCTTTCGGGGTGCCGCCGTTCGATCATGCTTCGGGGGCGGGGAAGACGTGCCCCTCGAACAGCTTCCGCGCCGTGCGGACGACGCCCGCACCCTGCACCGCGCCGTTCGTATCCAGATCCAGCAGCACCTCCATCATCCCCGACGGGTGTTCCACCTCGTAAAGCCCGCCGTCGGGATGCGTCGCGACATCGGCTGCCGGACCGGAGCCGAGCCGCGCCGCCGTGGCGACCGTGACCGCCGCCAGCACCCCGACAGAGGCATGAACGCGGTGGGGGATGAAGCTGCGGGTGGACAAGTGCCCGCCTGCGGTCGGAGCAGAGACGAGGGTCATCTTCGGCACAGATGCCTCCGCCACATCGCCGAGGTTCATCATCGGGCCAGCCTGAAGACGGATGGCCTCAAGCCGCTTTTTCAACGGCCCGTTGCCCTCCAGATCCTCACGCGTTTCGGTTCCGGACAAGCCGAAGTCTGCGGCACGCAGGATTACGCAGGGCATCCCGTTGTCGATCAGCGTGGCCTCCACGCCGTCGATCACGTCCACCTCGTTCCCCGTCGGAAGCAATGCGCCGCACATGGAGCCTGCGATGTTCTGGAACATGAGCGGCACGGCCGCGTGGCTTTTCGGCACACCGGCGATGACGGCCGTTCCGTCATAGTGCACGCGGCCGTTCGGGGTTTCCATCTTCGCGACCGCGACCTCGCCGGTATTGACCATGTGGATGCGCACGGGGGTCACGTCGCCCGCGGGCGGTATCATGCCACGCTCGATCGCGGCGGGGCCGACGCCGGCAAGGATGTTGCCGCAGTTCTGCTTGTCGCTGACCAGCGCCTGATCGGGGAAGACCTGCAGGAACAGGTAATCCACATCGGCATCCTCGCGCGACGATCGCGACAGGATGGCCACCTTGGAGGTCAGCGGGTCCGCCCCGCCGATCCCGTCGATCTGGCGCGGGTCGGGTGAGCCCATGATCCGCAGCAGCAACGCGTCGCGCGCGGCCACATCCTGCGGCATGTCCGAGGCAAGGAAGTAGGCGCCCTTGGACGAGCCGCCGCGCATCCAGAGACAGGGAATGCCCTCAGACATAGCGCAGCCCCTTCTTTTCCAGCTTCGGCCGCATGTCGTAGATGTCGAGACCAAGATCCCCAGCGGCCAGGCGCGTGCGTTTCGCCTCCTCGGCGGCAAGGCGTTTCTCTACGGCGGCGAGCACCTCTTCCGCTTCGGCGCGCTTCACGACGCAGACGCCGTCATCGTCGGCAACGATGATGTCGCCCGCCTCAACCGCCGCGCCGGCACAGACCACGGGCACGTTGACCGACCCGAGCGTCTCTTTCACCGTGCCCTGCGCCGACACCGCCTTGGACCATACCGGAAAGCCCATCGCCGTCAGGTCGCGCACGTCCCGGACGCCCGCGTCGATCACCAGCCCCCGGCATCCCCGCGCCATCGCCGACGTTGCCAGAAGGTCGCCGAAATAGCCGTTGTCGCAGGGCGAGGTGGGCGCGAGGACAAGGATGTCGCCCTCCTGCAACTGCTCGATCGCGACATGCAGCATCCAGTTGTCGCCGGGCGGGGCGGAAATGGTCACCGCCGACCCCGCAATCTGCGCACCGGCATAGATCGGGCGCATGTGGCTGCCAAGCATGCCTCGGCGGTCCTGCGCCTCGTGCACGGTGGCGACTCCGGCGGCGGCAAGACGGTCGATGATGTCGGACGATGCGCGTTCGACGTTCTGGACAACGATACCCATTGGATGGTTCCTTCTTATGTCAGAGCTGTTGAAGTCGGCGGGCACGGGCGTTGCCGACGGTGTCCGCAAGGACACGCTCGTCGAGCTTGCCTTCCCATTTCGAGATGACGATCGTGGCGAGCGCGTTGCCGATGAGGTTCACGAAGGTCAGGCCCTCGGCGAGGATCCGGTGGATGCCGAGGATCAGCGCGATGCTGGCGACGGGGATCACCCCCGTGGTGTTCAGCGTGGCGGCGAGCACGACGAAGGCCGCACCTGCGACGCCGGCCGCACCCTTGGAGGTCAGCAGCAGCACGCCGATCAGCGTCAGCTCGTGCCAGATGGTCAGGGGGGTGTTGGTCGCCTGCGCAAGGAACACCGCAACCGTGGTCAAATAAAGGCAGGTCCCGTCGAGGTTGAAGGAGTAGCCCGCCGGAATGACGAAGCCCACGACCGACTCCTCGCACCCTACGGCCCGCATCTTCTGGACAACCCGCGGCAGCACGGTTTCGGTGGAGGTGGTGGCGGCGACGATGACGATCTCGTCCTTGAGGTAACCCATCAGGCGCCACAGGCTGACATTGCACCACCAGGCGATGCCGCCGAAGACGATGGCCGTGAAGGCCGCGCAGACGATGAAGAACTGTATGATCAGCTCTCCCAAAGACAGCAGTGACGCGGTGCCGAACTGTCCCACGGTAAAGGCGATGGCCCCGAACGCGCCAAGCGGGGCGAAATACATGATGTAGCCGATGATGCGGAAAAAGCCCTGCGATGCGCTGTCGATCACGGAATAGACGGGCTTGCCCTTTTCGCCCAACGCAGCCAAAGCGATGCCGAACAGCACGGCAATGAACAGAACTTGCAGCACATGCCCTTCGGTGAAGGCGCTGACGAAGGTGGTCGGGATGATGTTCAGGATATAGGCCGTCATCGACTGGTCGTGCGCGGTCGCGACATAGGACTGGATCGCGTCCGCGTTCAGAGTGGACGGGTCGATGTTCATCCCCGCGCCCGGTTTCCAGAGGTTCACCGCGACCAGCCCGAACACCAGGGCGAGTGTGGTGATCACCTCGAAATAGATCAGCGACTTCAGCGCCATGCGACCGACGCTTTTCATGTCGTTCATGCCGGCGATGCCGTGGACCACTGTCACGAAGATGATCGGCCCGATCATCATCTTGATCAGTTTGATGAAGGCGTCGCCGAAAGGCTTCATCGCAACGCCGATCCCCGGCGCGAAATGGCCAAGCGCGATGCCGATCAGCGTCCCCGCGAGGACCTGGAACCAAAGCTGGCCCAGAACCCCGAACCGTCTCGGCGCACCTCTGGGCGCGGGTGTGCTGACGTCTGCATGTGTCACGTGTCGTTCCTCCCTCAGGCCCGCACTGACGGGCCTCTGCACCGATCCGGCGCCTCCATGACACCTCCGGTGTCGTTTGAACGACGCGCCGTCCCGCCCCTCCGGCAGGGTGGCGCTTCGTTCACCTCCGTCTTCGACATGAGACGGAGCGGTCTGAAAACGCAAAGTGGAATTGCGCGCGCCCCATAAGCCGTGGTTAAGTCCCGCACATGGACATTCTTCCGGACATGAACCTTCGCCATCTGCAAGCGGTCAGCGCGGCGGGCCGTCTGGGCAGCATCAGCAAGGCCGCGCAGGTCATGAACCTGTCGCAGCCCGCCATCACGCAGGCGATCGCAAAGCTGGAGGCGCAGCTTGGTCACCAGCTTCTGGACCGGCAACCGGGCGGCGTGCAACCGACCCGTGCTGGCAATCTGATAGCGGAGCGGGCCGACCGTGCGCTCGGCTATATCGCGCGGGGAGGGCAAAGCGTCCGCCGCGCGGCCCGACTGCCGCCCCTCCCGCATATCGAGCGGCGGATCACCTATGGCCATCTGCGCACCCTGACCACCGTCGACCAAGCGGGCAGTTTCGCGCTCGCCTCGGGGCTGACCGGGCTGTCGGAGCCCGCGCTGCACCGCTCGGCCCGCGATCTGGAACAGTTGCTGGGGCTGCTGCTTCTGACCCGGCAGGGGCGCACGGTGCAGCCCACACTGGCCGCAACCGTTCTTCTTCGCTTTGCCCGATTGGCCTTTGCCGAACTTCGGGCAGGCCTGGACGAACTCGCGGCCCTTCGGGAGGAAGGGGCGGGCCAGGTTACGATCGGCACGCTGCCCATGGCCCAGTCGATCCTTGTTCCGCGCGCCCTGTCGCGCTTTTCGCGAACCTATCCCACCGCCCGTATCGGCATCGTCGAGGGGCCTTATTCGGACCTTCTGGCTGGCTTGAGGTCGGGTCAGGTGGACCTGCTGATCGGGGCGCTACGCGATCCGGCACCGGCCAAGGACATCATGCAAGAGGCGCTGTTCACCGACGATCCCGTGATCGTCGGACGGACGGGCCATCCGCTTGCGACGTCCGAAGACCTCGACTTCACGCGCCTTCTGGATTTCCCGTGGATCGTCGCCACTGCCGCCGCCCCCGCGCGCCACTTGTGGGAGGCGATGTTCGCGGAGAAGGGTCTGGCCGCACCCTCCAGGCATATCGAGACGAACAGCCTTGTCATCAGCCGCGGGATGATGCTGGAGGATGACTGGCTGACCCTCATGTCGCGCGACCAGTTCGTGTTCGAGCGGCGTGCCGAGCTGCTGGTGGAGATCGGGCGTGCCACCGAAACGCCGCACCGCAAACTGGGGCTGACGGTGCGCACGGATTGGCGGCCGACGCAGCTGCAATCGGCCTTCGTGGACATGTTCCGCGGCATCACTAATGAATGGAATTCAGGAAAACCAATGGACGGGAAGCCGTTCCGATATGCCTGAATCGGGGCCGCGCCGCTAAACCTGATCAGGTGCGGGGGAGCCGATGGGAGTTCGCCTCCCCATGCCAGTTGGAGGAGGGGAGCGACACCATGATCATCGATTGCCATGGACATTACACCACGGCACCTGCCGCGCACACGGCCTGGCGCAAGGGACAGGAAGACGCCATCCGCACGGGGGGCGACATCGATCCCGCCTATCCCAGCATCTCCGACGACGAGATCCGCGAGACGATCGAGGCGAACCAGCTGCGCCTGCTGCGCGAGCGCGGCGCGGACATGACGATTTTCTCGCCCCGCGCTTCGGCCATGGCGCCGCATGTGGGCGACCAGCCGGCGGCGAAGGTCTGGGCGCGCCGGTCGAACGACCTCATCAAGCGCGTCGTCGATCTTTATCCCGAAACCTTCATCGGCGTCTGCCAGCTGCCCCAGACACCCGGTGTGTTGATCGAAACCTCGATCGACGAACTGGAACGCTGCGTGACCGAACTGGGCTTTGTCGGCTGCAACCTGAACCCCGACCCCTCGGGCGGCAGCTTCAGTGCACCGCCGTTGACCGACCGCGCCTGGTATCCCTTCTTCGAAAAGATGGTGGAGCTGGACGTGCCCGCCATGATCCACGTCTCGGGCAGCTGCAACTGCGCGATGCATGCGACAGGGGCCTATTACATCGCGGCCGACACCATCGCCTTCATGCAGTTTCTGGAAGGCGATCTGTTCCGGGACTTCCCCGAACTGAAGTTCATCATTCCGCACGGCGGCGGCGGCGTGCCGTATCACTGGGGCCGTTATCGGGGGCTGGCCGACATGCTAAAACGCCCGCCGCTGGCCGAACATGTGATGAAGAACGTGTTCTTCGACACCTGCGTCTATCATCAGCCGGGCATCGACCTTCTGTTCAAGGTGATCGACATCGACAATATCCTTTTCGGGTCCGAGATGGTCGGCGCGGTGCGCGGGATCGACCCCGAGACCGGCCAGTATTTCGACGACACCAAACGCTATGTCGACGCACTGGCGATTCCCGAGGCCGACAAGCGCAAGGTGTTCGAACTGAACGCACGGCGCGTCTATCCGCGCCTTGATGCGCAACTGACGGCGAGGGGGCTTTGATGGGCGCGTTCACCATGGATCCGGATTGGCTGTGCTTCGATCCGCATCCGAGCAAACCGTCCTTCCGACCCCCGGCCGGTGCGGTGGATGCCCATTGCCATGTCTTTGGTCCGGGGGACGTCTTCCCCTTTGCGCCGGAACGGAAATACACGCCCTGCGATGCGGGCAAGGACAAGCTGTTCGCCCTGCGCGATTTCCTTGGCTTCGAGCGTAATGTGATCGTGCAGGCCACCTGCCACGGTGCCGACAACCGCGCGCTGGTCGACTCGCTGCGCGCCTCGGGCGGCATGGCGCGCGGGGTCGCCACGGTGCGCGATACCGTCAGCGCCGAGGAGTTGGCGGAATTGCACGAAGCCGGGGTGCGCGGGGTGCGTTTCAATTTCGTGCGCCGCTTGGTCGATCCGAAGCCCGATGCCTACTACCACTCCATCATCGAGCGGATCGCCCCGCTGGGCTGGCACGTCGTTATCTATTTCGAAGCCTCCGATCTGGACGAAAAGTGGGACTTCTTCACCTCGCTTCCCACGACCGTAGTCGTCGATCACATGGGTCGCCCGGATGTCACGAAGCCGCTCGACGGACCGGAATTCAGCCGCTTCCAGCAACTGATGGACGAGCACGAGAACATCGTGAGCAAAGTGAGCTGCCCCGAGCGCTTGTCCCGTTCGGGCCCGCCGGATTACCACGATGTCATTCCGTTCGCACGCAAACTGGTCGAGCGGTTTCCGGACCGTGTCCTGTGGGGGACGGACTGGCCGCATCCCAACATGACCACCCACATGCCCGATGATGGCGAATTGGTGAACATCATTCCTCGGATTGCGCCGACCGAGGAACTTCAACGCAAGTTGCTCGTGGACAATCCGATGCGGATCTACTGGCCATAACCGCCCCATCTGATAGATCACTTCCTTCGTGGATGGCGGCCATGCATTGTTCATGGCGCACAGTCGCCATCCACGAGTTGTATCAACCGCATTGAAGCCGATCATGACGACTTATCGAAGGAGTTGATAAGTGGTGGACGCCAGCGCTGTGTTAGCGTGGATGGTGCTCGCCGCGCGTTCAGCGGATGGGATATCTCCGCCGTTCGCTGGAATCCTTTGACTTCGAGACACCGCCGCCAATATTGCGGATGTTGGTGACATCGGTATCGGGCGCATCCGTCGTTTTCAGAAAGTGCAGCGGGTCGGCATCCCCCATGTGAGTCGCGCCATCTCGCGACCGCTTGTGCCGTTGTGGACCATCGGGGTGGCACGTTCTGGATAGACGCCCAACACCGGTTCTAGATTTGCCCAACCCGCCTTACATGACACTTGCAATGTCACGCATCGCCCGCATCTGGATCGTAGCGGTATCATCGGCTAGCAGCCGACAGGTTGCTCGATTTGCATCTACGTTTTTCTAAATTTCGTAGATGACCTGTCCTTCAAAAAGACGTCGAGCGGTTCGTAATACGGTTGCGTGGCGGACGAGCATCCCTCCCACGTCGCACGAGGTGTCGGCATCGACGCTTATGGTTCCGGAGGGGTGCCCGATCCGAATTGGCCCTGCGCCCGCAAGGGATCGCTTGTTGGCAATCGTTCCCTCTGTCCGGATCGCTGCGGCAAGGCACAGTGCGCCTGTCAGCGGAATGGCGTTATGCGCCTGTCCGACGGAGATCGTTCGCAAGGATGTCGAATTCGTCCGGATTCACTTCTCGTTCCTCCAAGGTAGAGGTCGCCACAGGCGCAGCCAGAACTGCGATTTTTGGGATGCTGACCATCGCGGCGGCGGCATCCAGATCAGGCGTCAGGCCCATCATCGCCGATGCACGCACTCTGATCGCCTCCAGCTTGACCATCAGACCCGCATCGGCATTGATGTCCTTCGGCATCTCGGATCCGGTCATGCTTACGGAATCAGCGGCGATGAAGACGAAGGGGTTCGATGCATCGACGAGGCTCGCTTCGATCGGGCCGAGGTCGGGAACGTCAATCCTGTCCACGGGATGGCCAGTCGGCAAAAGCTTGCCCGTCTTGGACCGCCGGGGTCGAGAAACTCCAGCCGGATCGGCGAGGCGGTCCCCGATATCCCTTCCAGCTTGAAATCTCCCGCCGTCACCGGAAGCCCGTCCTTAACTTGGAACCGCGCGGAGATAACCTTGCCCGTGTTCGTTTTGTGGATGCGGACGACCGTTTCACCATTGGTGGGGCATGGGACAAGCTCCTCCTCCACCGCGAAGGGGCCGATGGTCGAGGACATGTTTCCACAGTTGCCCGCGTGTTCGACGATCGCGACCCCGATCTGCGCGAAGGTGTAATCCACGTCGGCGTCGCTGCGCGAGCTTGATCAAGTGGAACAGCAGCTGACCGCCGGACTGGGCGAAGGGCAGATAGCCCAGTTCGTTCAGGATGACGAAGTCGAGGCGCATCAGGTAGACGTGCGGCGATCCCCGCCGCGAAGCAGGCCGCAGCCGCGCCATTGACGGCGCCATTGCCGCCGCCCGCCACCTCGTGCAGACAACCGACTGCTAGTCCGCCCTTTGGCAGGCGGCGGTCGAGATCGGCCATGCCGAAGGGCAGCACCACATTCGGCGCGGTATAATCGCCCTCGATCGCCGCGATCCGATGGTGCCGCGCTACGAGAGCCGGATCGGAGAGAGGCGCAGACATGGCAGTGTCGAGCTTCTGTTCGGACGGGACTCAATGTTATATGTTTATTCTTTGTCCCTATGTGGAGGTCGCGACATCGTCGGCATGGTGTCCGACAGCCTCGGCAACCTCGAGCCATCGCTCAATGTCTATCCGGATCGGCCGGCCCCCGTGATCCGCAACAAGGACGGCGGTCGCGAACTGGCATCCCTGATCTGGGGCATGCCGCGCCGCCACAGTTCCTGAAGGCGCCGAACGCCCCAGATACCGGCGTCACGAACATCCGCAACACCGCCAGCCCGCATTGGCGGCCGTGGCTCGGGGTTGCCCATCGCTGCATCGTGCCGGCGACGGCTTTCTCCGAATATGGAGCATGGCCAGATCCAGTGACGAAGCGCAAGCCGCTGCACTGGTTCGCGCTGGACGAAACGCGGCCCTTGTTCTTCTTCGCCGGGATCTGGACACCATGGCAGGGCACGCGCGGCTCGATGCGCACACCGCGCACTCCAATTTCGGTAGGCATAGCGAACAAACCGGATTTCGGACGCAGCTGGAGGAGAGCTCAGTGGCAGGACGGCCCGTCAAGGCGTCACCCCATGCTCGGTCGAGTGGCCCCAAACTGTTCGACCAGGAAGTCCACCGTCGCTTCATCTCGTAGCTTGCAGACGATGTTCTGGTTCGCAAACGCCCCTTTGAAGCGCTTGGCCTGGGCCGGATCGACAGTTTTCTGCCATTTGATCCCGACGACGTGCTCTGCATTTTCCGGCGGCTCGCCAAGGCGCTTCATTCGGATCTCGGACAGCGGCTGGTCGAAGAGTGGGCCATCAGGCGTCACAAACTCGGTCGCAGGAAAGGCCTCGGCTGTCACGATGCCATAGCCGATATAGCCGTTACCCTTGTCATAGACGAAAACCTCATCACCGGCGCTCAGCTGGTATAGCCGCTTCGAGTAGAACTCGCCGCCTCCAGCCGAGATGAAGCCATATCGTTTCATGTCTGCCCAGGAGCGATGTTCACCCAGACCGGCATTGACAAAGTAGTAGCCCGACCATGGGGCGCGGACCTTGCGTTCCGATCGCTTCTCCACCGCTTCCTGGTCCAGCAGGAAGTCAGTCGTCAGCCACTCCTGGCCATCGACCTCGAAAACGTTCAAGAAGACGGTATTGATCGCGACGCCATGTTCTTCCGACAGGTATTCCACGATTCGGCGAGAGGCGGGGTCGAGTTCGCTGGCGCCGTTCAGCATGGAATGGCTGGCGTTCAGTCGCTCCGGGATCGCCTCGCCGAAATGATCGAGGAAGGCAGTTGCCAAGCGCTTCCCTAGGTATTTCTCGGCGCGGTCATAGATTTTGGGCGTCGTCAGGGTTCTGACCCACGAGGCATAGTCCAGCACCTGCGCGACGGTTTCACATATCTCAAGGCGCACCGCATGGCGTCGAGCCTTGGGGTGAAAACGTATGGCCCGCCCCGTCTGCAAGCGGCAATTTTTGATGACATGATCAGTCTGCACAAACGTATCCGGCATGTCGGCACAAAGACCGCCGCCAAGATGGAGATCCGCGCGTCACAATCCTCATAAAGGGGCCGGCCTCGGGGGACCATTTTTCGCCGGAGGTTTTTGCAACGCCGATCAACTGTCAGGCCATCTTCCTTCCACCACTCGCAGCTTGTTGCGCCCGGCTGTATTCGCCCGAGCGCGTGTTCCTTAAAGCGCCATCTGCGGCACGGTTTCATAGTTTCGCCCGTGCCGCAGAAGCGCCCAGACAGTGCGGGCCATCTTCGCGGCGAGGGCGACGACAGCGACGTTGGGGTGGGTGCGCACAAGCAGCGCACGCAGCCAAGCGCCTATCGCAGTATTCGCTTTCGCCAATGTTGGCATGGCAGATCGCGCGCCTTGGATCAGCATCTTGCGCAGGTATTGACTGCCGCGCTTCGTGATCCCTAGCAGCTTCGGTTTGCCTCCTGTTGTCGCCTGCCTCGGCACCAGACCCAGCCAGGCGGCCAGATCGCGTCCTTTCGTGAATGTCGCGGCGTTGCCGACAGCGGCGACCAATGCGGTGGCATTCAGCGCACCGATGCCCGGAATGCCTGTCAGCCGCCGTGCTCGCTCATCGGTTCGAGCCATGGCCGCGAACTCGGCGTCAAAAGCGGCAATGCGGCGATCAAGCTCGTCCCACCGCGTGCGCATGTCGCCGAGCAGGAAAGCCATGCGGGCACTGAGGCTGCCCGTGGCGGGGTCCAGCAGGTCAGCGAGCAAGTGACGCAACCGGGCATGGCCCTGTGCCACGACATGTCCCCGTTCCAGCAGAAGGCTCCTGATCTGGTTGGTCAGCGACGTGCGTTCTCCGACCAGCCGATCCCGCACCCGATGCAGCGTCGGGACATCGAGCTGCTCCTCGCTCTTGAGTTCGACAAAGCGCATGGTGGGACGAGTTGCCGCTTCGGCAATTGCCTCGGCGTCGCGATCATCATTCTTCTGCGCCTTTACGTAAGGCCGAACATATACCGGCGACATCAACCGGACCTCATGCCCCAGTGCTGCCAGCGTCCGTCCCATGTGATGAGCGCCGCAACACGCCTCCATAGCCATGATGCGGGCCGGCAGCTTCGATGCGAAGGCGATGACGCCGTCACGACGCAATCGCCGTCGCACTGTCACTGTCCCCATGCAGGCGAGACCGACGATACTGCAGCTATTCTTGCCCAGGTCGACGCCAACGATCACAATGCTCATGATCCGCTCCTTCCTCCATTGAACGCCGACATCCTACACGGTGATCGGCGGGAGGGGCGGGCCGTCCATAAAGGGGGGCGCGGTCGCCAGATCGGTCGAACGAAAGGCGGCATGAACACCAAGCTGCACGCTGTCGCCGATGCCAAAGGGCGGCCGATCGGGTTCTACATGTTGGCTGGCCAGGGCAGCGATTATACCGGCGCGGCAACTCTGCTAGGCAGCCTGCCGAAGGCGGGTTGGCTTGTGGCTGTTAGAGGCTATGACGCTGATTGGTTTAGAGAGACTTTGAGAGACAAGGGGATAAAGGTCTGTATCCCCGGACGGACCTCCCGCAAAAAGGCCGTCAAACACGACAAGCGGCGCTACAAACGCCGCAGCCGCATCGAGATCATGTTCGGCCGTCTGAAGGATTGGCGGCGCGTCGCGACCCGATACGACCGGTGCCCGGAAACGTTCTTCTCTGCGATCATGCTCGCCGCAACAGCCTTGTTCTGGCTCTGAAACTCAATGAGTCTGGATCCTAGCGAATTCGGGGTCTGCACCCTGATCGCGACAACTAGCGCGAACCTCGCGGGCCACACCAAAACAGAGACCGAGACCGGGACAGTGTTTGTTCGCACAGGCCCGCCGAAAGGTGGACCTTATTATTGTGAAGCAACTAGCTTATATCCCGCCCATGGCCGACACGTTGACACCCGAAAAGCGCAGCGTCCTGACGTCAAGGATCCGCAGCACGAACACGAAGCCAGAGATGATCGTCCGGAAGACCCTGCATGCCATGGGTTTCCGCTACCGGGTCCATGCTAAGGAGCTTCCTGGAAAGCCAGACATCGTGATGCGGCCAAGGAAGGCCGCAATCTTTGTCCACGGGTGCTACTGGCATGTCCACGATGATCCTGCGTGCAAGCGAGCACATGCACCAAAGTCGAACTTGGGCTACTGGAACACGAAGCTGCTGAGAAACAGGGAGAGGGACTAGGAGCACATGCGTTCCCTTCAGGGCATGGGCTGGTCGATCCTGACGATCTGGGAGTGCGAGGTCAAAGATCTTGAAGTGCTGAGGTCGAAGTTGCGGACCTTCGCGAAGCTGTAGCCGGGAACTTCTTGTCGCACTTGAATCCTTTTCATATGGAACATTCTTCCAGAGTATGATTCAATCCCCGCAAGAATCTCGCGGGGGACAAATGAAGAACACGCTATCCTCAATCGAGGTTTGTGCAGGCGCCGGTGGACAAGCCTTAGGCCTTGAACAAGCTGGATTCGATCACAACGCCCTCGTCGAGATCGACCAGCACGCTTGTCAGACCCTGCGCCTCAACCGCCCAGATTGGAAGGTCGTTGAGGGCGATTTGCGCGAGTTTTCAGGTAAACCATATGCAGGGGTAGATCTGGTTGCTGGAGGAGTGCCGTGCCCGCCATTCTCGAAGGCCGGCAAGCAACTCGGGGCTAACGATGAGCGTGACCTTTTCCCTGAAGCCGTTCGGCTCGTCGATGAGAGCCGTCCTCAGGCTGTGATGCTCGAGAACGTCCGCGGCTTCCTGGATGCTGCGTTTATCGACTACCGATCCAGCCTGAAGAGGCAGCTAGGAAAGCTAGGCTACGAAGCCGAGTGGCGGCTTCTGAACGCGTCCCACTTCGGCGTCCCTCAGCTTCGACCTCGGGTCATCATTGTAGCCGTCAGAAAAGACCTGTCAGATAATTTCCGCTGGCCCGAAGAGCTACATCACAACCCGCCTACCGTAGGTCAAACCTTAAAGGACCTTATGGAGGCGAACGGTTGGCCGGGCGCATCAGCCTGGGCGCAGCGGGCCGACGACATTGCGCCGACTATCGTTGGCGGATCTAAGAAGCACGGAGGCCCAGACCTCGGTCCGACAAGGGCGCGAAAGGCATGGGAAACCCTCGGCGTGAACGGCAAGACAATCGCTGAGGAGGCTCCGGCTCCAGATTTCGTTGGCATGCCGCGGCTCACTGTCCGGATGGTGGCTCGGATCCAAGGCTTTCCAGATGACTGGCAGTTCTTTGGGAAAAAGACTAACGCTTACCGTCAGGTCGGAAACGCTTTCCCACCGCCGGTTGCCGCGGCCGTCGCGAAACAACTCAGCCTCGCGATTACTTCAAGAAAAATCTACGCCGTCGCATGAAAGCCATACCACCTTCTATAATAGTTCCCGGCCACCCTGACTTCCACATGCTCCTCGACATAGCGGACGATATATTCGGACGCGCAGGAGGGCAACGAGAACTAGCGGCTTGGTTCCCGAAGATGCTTCGTGACGCTGTCGATGAGGTAGTAGACACCCCGCGCACTCGACGCCGCTCATATGAAGAATTGGAGAAAACAGAAAAGACATACCTCGGCACCAAGATCGAAATTCTTACTAGGGCAAAACTCAACTTGCCGAAGGGACGGTTGGATTTCGTTGTCAGGAACCGCGACGTGGACCTGAAGTTCACTATCGGCAATAATTGGATGATCCCGAAGGAAGCTGTGGGTCATGTATGTCTAGTTGCCGCGATCGATGAAGCTAAATCACAATGCTTCCTTGGCCTTGTGGTAGCCCATGCGGCAAATCTCACCTCAGGCGCGAACAGGGACGCCAAGAAGTCCCTTTCCTCGGTCGGCTTCCAACAGATCTATTGGCTTCTCAACGCGGTGCCTTGCCCTCAGAACTTTTGGAGGACCCTGCCTCCTGCCTTGGTAGACGATGTTTTCAGTGGGCAGTCCGGGAACGACCGCATCGTCACCCTTTTTGCTGGGGTCCTTGATCGGCCCGTTGCGCGCCGGATCATAGAAGAGGCAGGAGGAGACCAACAGGATTTCATGCGCCGGATCCGCTCTGACAAGAAGCGCAGCACTCTCGGCGCGAGAGACCGGCTCAGACAGCAGAAAATTCTACTACTTCACGGAAAGAAGGACGCCGCACTGATCCGCGTGCTAGGTCTCCCTCCCACTACCCAAAGCGAGTTCATCTCTCACGCTGTTACTCCGGCAGAGAGGCACATCTGCGCGCAACGCGGATGGTCGGTGCCCTGAAAACGGGATTACTTCTGTCATCTTTTTGCGGTGCGGCTAAGTATTTGACTGGTAACAATCTGCGTCTGCTCAGACCATGGAGGTCGCCCTCCTGCGCATACCTGGGTGTTGCTCAAAATTAACTTGTGGAGAACGCGTGCTCTCCGCCGGTCTGGCTGGTTTGAAATTACGCAGATTAGCGAAGAGGTAAGCTTCACGAAGGGTCGTATCATCGCCGTGGCCGACTCGTCAGCCGGGGAAGGGCCAGCAAGCGGACTACATACTCTCGGTAAAGCCGAATATACCCGTTGCATTTTAAGCCTGAGCGACCACCAATTAGGTTCGCGACATGACCTGCCCCCTGCGGGTCCCTCGTTCATAACGAGAGTCTGCGGGTTTGATTTTGATAGTCATGGGTTTTGGCGTGGGCAAGCGCGCCGGGCGCGGAGCCCTCAAATAGCTCAAGCGCTCGGCGCGCTTGCAGTGGCGTCTGGTTTCTGAGCGACGAATGCGGCCTGACGGCGTTGTAGTCATATCGCCATAGCGCCAGCTTTCGCCGGGCATCGTCCAAGGTGTCAAAGATCTCCTCGTTCAATAGCTCGTCGCGCAGGCTGCCGTTGAACGACTCGATAAAGGCCCTTGCCATGGTCCTTGGACCAGTGGCGGACACATGGCTCGATGCTGCGGTTTTCAGGGTCGATGTAATGCCACGGCACATCGCTCTGGTCGGCCCATCTCAGGATGGCCCGGCTTGTGAACTCCGTCCCATTGTCACTGACGATGCAACTTGGTTTTCCGTAGACCCGCACCAGTGCATCCAGCTCGCGGGCGACACGGGCTCCCGAGATACTGGTGTAGCCATCAGGCACAGGTTTTCGCGGCAGCAATCGTCGATCACCGCCAGGATGCGGAACTTGCGTGAAGCACCGAAGCTGTCCGACAGAAAGTCCAGCGACCAGCGCGCATTTGGGCGCGCCGCCTCCGGCATCGGTGTGCGTGTGCCGCGGGCCCGCTTGCGGCCACGTCGTCGCTTCACCGATAGCCCTTCCTCCCGATAGAGCCGATACAGCTTCTTGTGGTTCATGATCATGCCCTTGCGTTCGAGCAGGACGCCGATCCGACGATAGCCGAACCGACGCCGCTTGCCGGCGATCTCCTGCATCTCCTTGCGGACCTCGGGGCAATCCGGCGGGCGTTCGCGCCGGACCGTCTTGGGATCGACACCGACAAGCCGGCAGGCCCGGCGCTGCGAGATGTCGTGATCCCGCATCGCTCTGAGAGCTGCCTCTCGCCGCTTGGTCAGCGTCGTCAGCTCGTTCCCAGAAGATCTTTCAGGACCACGTTGTCGAGCATAGTATCGGCCAGCAGGCGCTTCAGCTTGGCGTTCTCATTCGGCGCGGCGCTCGGACCCATGGCGCTTGCGCCTCATTCCAGCGCCTTCAGCCTGGCAGCCTCGGACACCTCCATGCCGCCGTATTTGGACTTCAGCTTGTAGAACGTGGCCGGACTCAGCCCGTGCCGGCGGCATACCTCCGCCGTCGGCATCCCGTCGACGCAGTGCGTCGACCCTGTTCCTTGATCATCCCGATAATCTGTTCGTCGGGCTTACGCGGCCCCACTGGGGCCACGGTCCCTCCTCATCGGTGAAACGGCTCTTTCGCATTCGTCTGCTCCTTCAAGGTCGGGCAGACTCTACATCACGGTGAGGGATTTCGCGGGGGGCAGGTCAGCGCACATACACGCACATCAGAAGCTTAGCATAGCAGAGATCTTTAACAGCATCGATACTGACCTGAAGGCTCGACTGCATATCAAGGCTTTGGAAGACAGGATCAGGGCCGACATATCCAGCGATGATTTGCTGGCAGAGACCGCTGATGCTCTGCGCTCCATCCCTGGGATCGGACCAGTGGCCAGCACAATGCTGATTGCCGAAATGCCTGAACTTGGCACCATCACTGGCGAACACGCTGCAGCTCTCGTAGGGCTCGCCCCCGTGGCGCATGACGGTGGAACCCTTCGCGGGAAAGCGGAACATTGCAGGCAGTCGCCGTGCTCTGAGGTATGTGAGGTTCCAAGCTGCACTGGTCGCCGCGCATTATAACCCAGCCATAAAGACCTTTACGGATCAATTGCGAAAAGCTGGCAAACCGCACAAGGTCATCATAACGGCGGTCGCCCGGAAACTGGTCAATCTAGAAAACGGCCTATGTAAAAATCGTCAGAAATGGACGTCTTCGACCGCACGAGGGATACAGTTGCTAGGCAATTTTTCTGCCGGCGAGATATTCTTCAATGCGGCTAATGAGTATCTTTTCCCGATCTTTGTCCGATTGCTCTACGCTATCCTTCCAAGATTCTTTCCGGCTCATGTTTGCAAGAACAAGAGTCATCGCAAAAATTAAAGCCGCAACACCGACAAACAAAGTGAAAATTTGACCATCGCTTGCGGAACCCTCATTCATATGGAAGGCCCCGAACGGGATGGCTAATGCAGCTACGACAAAGAAAGGGAATGCGAGGAGGGTAGGGGCATTGCTAGGTGGCGAATTTCTTTCATCATCCGAGTGAGTCTCAAGCTCCTTGCGCGATCCGCTATTAACCCCTCCGATCATAATCGGCTGATCCTTGTAAATCAGCAGCGCATATTCACCGCCATCCCTCATCACAGCCTCACTCGACACGATACGAACGGGAACCTCTCGGCCGCTTTCGAGAACAATCAGAGCGCGCTCTTCATCGACTTGTTGTGTTCGAATATCTCCAGATACATCATTCGCGTATGTTCTGACTGTTCCCGTTACGTGCGAAGCAGTGCTTCGGGTAACAGCTGACGCCTTTCCAAAAACGACAGTCATTTCATCCGTTTTCATCGAGCACACACCCGCGCATAACCATTCGACCAGCATGCGGGATCGGCGTCCTCTCGGATCAGCGAGCCAAGGTCATCGTGAGCGCGAGACTCTTTCGTTAATCCATTCCAGTATCCAAGCACCTCTTCCGGATAGATATTGACGTAAACAAAATAACCAGTGGGTGAGGTCAGGGTGAAACTTCCCGTCCCGTCGGGGCTACTAACGAATTCGCAAGTTCCGGAAAAAATATCCCGCTTCGCTACGACAAGACTGCATTCAGACGGTTTTGCTGCGGCCGGTCCAGCCACGAATAGCCCTGCCACTAAGGCGGCAGAAGTTAAAATCAATTTCATAGTTAATGCCTTTTTATTGAACAACTCATTATATCGTGATGATCGAATTTCGGTCAATGATAATGCACGGGGGCTCTAACGATGTAACCGCCCCTCCCCCGACAGAATCTGTGTGCCAAGGTGGGGAGAAATCCCAGCTATCGCCCCATGTCATGTCGAATTTCATGGCTGAGCGTCGGGGTCAGTTTTCCGTCTGTGCGATGTGCTGCTGCCTGCGCGTCCAGCCGAGCGGGTTCTAGTCATGGCTGAAGGCAGCGCTGGAACGGACGGGCGCAGGAAGGCAGACGCCGGTCTGAGTTGCTGTAAAGGTTTGGGTAAAGAGCGGCATGTTCTACGGATACCATAAGCTGCATGACGATCTGGTCGAACATGGCGAAAGTATCTGTCCGAACCACGTTCCCCGACTGGCAAAACTACAGGGATCAAAACGCAAATCAGCTATAAACACCGACCCGCTGGTTATGGTGGCTAGCCGTTGGTCGTGGTCTGCATCGCTCCGGTGAACGCCGCCGGTTCAAGAGAACCGGCGAGGCATTGATCGGCAGTTTAATGTCAAAGCGCCAGATAAAGTTTGGGACGAGACCATGCCCACCATTGGTCCGTGGACTATGGTCGAATAATATTACCTACATCCGGACGCCGGAGGGGTTCGCTTTCTTCGCAATGGTTATCGACTTCTATACGGTATTCAATAGGTCGAACGGTATTCAATAGATCGAGATGGCGTTCAGTTGAAAATCTTTCATCACACCGCAGCCATCTGGCTCTCCAAACACCACCGGTTGCAGCCGACTGCTGCAGGCCCTGTAGGCCCTCGGGCACGAGACATTGTTATCGTGCCCGCACGCCTCAGCACTCAGCGTCCATTTGATGAAGTTTTTCAACCCGCCGACGGAAATCCTCATTTGTAGAGAATTCGGCCTTCAGGTATGAATCGATCAGGTCCAGCGCCAGCCAAGGCCCAACGATTTGTGCGCCAATGCACATTACGTTGACGTCGTCATGCTCGACGCATTGATGGGCCGAGTGGACATCATGGCAAACCGCTGCACGGATACCCTTGACCTTGTTTGCTGCAATTGATGCTCCAACACCCGTCCCACATACCAGCAGGCCCCGCTCTGCCCCGCCGTTAGCAACCGCACCGGTCACGAGTTGGGCGATGTCAGGAAAATCGACCGGTTGATCGTCATGAGAGCCGACATCCTCGACCTCGTGACCCAACTCACGGATGTGAGACACAACCGTGGCCTTAAGCGGGAAGCCTGCGTGATCTGATCCAATGACAATACGCATATCTTATACCTTTCGGAGAGTTATCGAAGAAGACTAGGCAGCCACAGCACCAATTCGGCATGGAAGGTGATGATTGCCAGTGTTGCTAGCAGCGGCACGTAGAAGGGCAGCAATGCCCTCAGCAGCTGGCGCAAGGTGATCCTGGCAATGTCGCAGATAAGGAACAGTGACAGGCCCATGGGGGGCGTCAGCAAGCCCAACATCAGGTTGAAGATCACTATAATTCCCAGATGGACCGGATCGACGCCGGCCAGAACCATCGGTGGCGCGATGACCGGCACCACCAGTAGCGTCGCGGTGGTGCTGTCCAGGAACATTCCTGCGATGAAGAAGATCAGGTTGGCAATGATCAGCAGCACGGCGGGACTGTCCGCGAACTGCAGGATCCACAGGGCAAAATCTTGGGGAATCTGCTCGACCGCCAGAATCCAGCCGAACAGCGACGCGACTGCAACGATGATCAGAATCGCGCTGGTGCTGCGGACCGTCATCAGCATGGCGTTCCACAGATGCGACCAGGTCAGTTCGCGATAGAACAGGCCACTGATCAGCAGGACATAGGCGACGGTGACGGCTGCGGCTTCGGTCGGCGTGAACAGGCCCAGCAGCATGCCCGATATCATCAAAACCGGCGCGAACAGCGCGGGTAGGGCGGGAAACAGGTCAGCTCCAATTTCGCGGAGGGTCGGGGCACGGTGGGCGCGCGGCATCTTGTGGACGATGGCGAGAATGGCGGCGGTGATCATCAGCAGGACGATACAAATCAGCGCGGGCACGATCCCGGCCAGAAGCAGTTGCACGATCGAGACGCTGGTCACCGACCCATAGACGATCAGCGGGATGCTGGGCGGAAAGATCGGCCCAACGACGGCTGACGCTGCAGTGACCGCTCCCGCGAAGGGGGCGGAAAAACCGCGTTTGCGCATTGCCGCGATCTCGATCCGGCCAAGGCCACCCACATCGGCTAGCGCCGCGCCGGACATGCCCGAAAAGATCAGGCTGGAAAAGATGTTCACTTGCGCTAGTCCGCCCGGCAATCGCCCCACCAAAGTGTCGGCAAAACGAAAGATGCGGTCGGTGACGCCCGCGAGGTTCATCAGGTTACCCACGAAGATGAAGACTGGCACTGCAACCAGCGGAAAGCTGTCCAGCGCGTAGGTCACTCGCTGCGTAAGCAGGCCGAGTGGCAACCCCTCGACCAGCACATATCCGATGGCGGGGATCAGGATGGCATAGACAACGGGGAAGCCTAGAACGAACAGCCCAAGGAAAATAACGATCAATGCAATGCCCATCAGAGTGCCACCGAACCTTGATCCGCATCGGGTTTGCGTAGCTGAAGGAAATGAACAAGACAGGAACCGGCAAAGCCGAAGGTCGTGGCCCCCATGAAAACCCAGAAAGGGATCTTAAGCGTGGGTGTTGCGCCGCGCATGTTACCTAGGATGTTTTGGAACGCGACCCATGCCAAAAATCCGCAGGTCGCAAACCCCGCAGCCGCGATCACGAAACGCAGGGCGCGGTGTAGACGGCTCGGCAGGTTGTCCAATAATTCTGACATGACAATGTTCTCGTGGCTGGCGACAACCAGCGGGTAAGCAGCGAAGACCGTGCAGATCAGAAGAAAGCGCGTCAGTTCCTCGGCGCCAACGATGGCAGATCCGATGACCTCGCGGGCGATGATCTGGATGAAAGGCACCGCAACCAATGCGGCCAGCAGCAGCACGCAGACAATTTCCAGCAGCTTGCGCATTATAGTTCCCCCCGGGTGGTGGTCGGCCCGGAGGCCGACCGGATCTTGATCATTCGACCGCCATGATCTGCTCGATATAGGGCTGATAACTGGGGAAATCGCCGCTGATCTGAGCCAGAACACGCTCACGGAAGGCGTCGATGTCCAGGCCGCCCTCTTCGGTGACGACGGTCATGCCCTTCTCGGTCAGCTCGGCAACCAACTCTGCTTCCGATTCCTGCGCCCAGACCAGTGACTCTTCGGCCTTGGCGTCCAGCACCTGGGTGATCTGCGTGCGATTTTCCTGCGACAGGCCCTGCCAGACGCTCTCGTTGACGAACACGGCCAGCACCGACTGCATGTGCCCGGTCATCGCGACATGGCTCTGCACCTCATGCAGGCTATTCGAGGTGATCATGGTCAGCGGGTTCTCCTGTCCGACGACGAGACCGGTCATCAGCGCGGTTGGCAGTTCGGCCACTTCGACTGGGGTCGGCGTCGCGCCAAAGCCCGTTACCATCGAAACCCACAGGTCCAACGGCACGGCGCGGAATGGCTTGCCTGCTAGATCATCGGGCGACTTGACCTCAAAGTTCGACGAGATGTGGCGTGCGCCGCGATAGATGCGACCGATAATCCGCACGCCGCCTTGTTCGACCAGCTGCTCGTTGATCTCTTGCAATGCGGGGGATGTCGCGGGGTCGGTTGCGGCCAGAGCATGCGCGCCATCGCGATATATGAAAGGCGCGTTGAACACCGACACGTCCGGCATCATCTGCGCAAGCGATGCGAAATCGTGATGCCCCATCTGGATCGAGCCCATCTGCACGCCGCCGACTATTTCCGACACGCCGCCCAGCTGGCTGGCCGGGAAGACCTGCACCGTCACGGCGCCGTCAGTCGCTGTCGCGATCTCTTCGGCAGCCTCAGCGGCATAGCGGGTTTGTATATCCCCCTCGGCACCGACATGGGCATAGCGTAGATCTTGCGCAAATGCCGGGATGGCGGTCAGTGTGATGGCGGCAATTGCCAGAAGCCGTCCGGTCTTGATAAACATAGTTGTCCCCTCCCTGGGATGGTTCAGTTTGTCTGTTTCGCGGGGGCGCCTCGATACGTTTCGATGAGGCTACGGCGACGCAGTTCGTCTCCGATGGCAAAGTGGTCGCGCAGGCGGCGGTCGGCCTGATCAGGGTCCTTGGCTACGATCGACAGGAACACCTCCCGGTGCGCATCGACCAGAACCCGGACAATTTCTGGATTTCTGTAGGTGGTGGCACGGCGTTGGACATGGCTGCGGTGCAACAGTTCTGCCATCGCGCCGTAAAGGGTCGTCAGAGCACGGCTATGACTGGCCGCGACGATAGACTGGTGGAACATGAAATCGGCGCGCCCACCGGCCTCTGGGTCGGTTAGCGTGTCGATCAGAGTCCCCAGCCACTGCCCAATTCGCGCCAGATCTGATTCATTGGCACGTTCACAAGCCAGCCGTATCGCTTGGCATTCGATGGCCATCCGTGCCTGCATCACGTCCTCGAGAACATCCTGTTCCTGGGACAGACAAAAGGTGAAGAAATCCGACAACACACGAATGTCGGCCTTGGCAATATAGGTTCCACTGCCTTGCCGCACGTTGAGGAACCCCAGCATGACAAGAGATTTCATCACCTCGCGCAGCAATGGACGACCAACGTCCAGATGCTGCGCAAGTTCGCGTTCGGGCATTACCCGGTCGCCGACCTTCAGTTCTCCTTTCAAAATACGTTCCTTGAAATAGGATACGACACGGTCCGAACCGTTCTGTTGGGCATCGCTCTCCGGACATTCGTTCACCTGCACCCCTCCCGTGGTAAGGCAATGTTCTTACCAATCTCAGAGAACCGTCAACGACCCTTTCAATTATCCAGTAGAACCCCCCGCAAAAGCGAGGTGCGTTGATGATAAGAACTTTATAAAATTATTAATATCATATAGTTATTTGGAATTTCCTGTGCGGGGAAGATCACAAGATTGGTAAGACCAATTATTTGATCTGGTGACTTGGTGAGTTACTGTCTCTCTTATCATTGGGGCCTTAAGAACCAACTCTGGCTATGTGATTTGGCGGTGGTAGCGCCAAGTGCCGGATCTGGGAATGCCGAACCGGGGCACCGCTTCTCTGTGATGTCGAGCGCGGCCCATGCCTCTGTGTGATATATGGCATTTCTAATGGTGCCACTAAGGCAGTAAGCGAGCGATGCACCAGCATTGCTGAACAATGGCGAACACACTACTTGCGCGTTATGCAGATCCGACGTCTGATGGTTCAAACGGATGGAGGACACCATGACCCACAGCGCGCTGTATCGGACGCGAATCTTGCTGACGCTAGGCAGTCTCTGTCTTGCCTTGCCGGTTACCTTGCATGCCGAAGGCTATCCCCATGCTGACGAACCCATCGGCACCGTCGAGGATGTCTATAACGGGCACCTGACCCCCGATTTGGCGGTCAGCACCTTCCGCAACATCGACCGACTGTTCCCGACCCGGACCATCCCGGCATCAGATAGCCCCAAAGCACTGTCGGATGCGCTGGTCGATCTGCCGGGGATGGTAAGCTATCAGGTCGATGACGCGACCTATGACCTTTATGACTTCTTGTCGCTGGACAACGTGGCCGGAATGATCGTCCTGAAGGACGGCGAAGTCGTTTACGAGACTTATCAGCGCGGCAACACCCCCGACACGCGCTGGATGTCGATGTCGGTGGCCAAATCCATCACCTCGACATTGGTCGGCGCGGCGATCGTCGATGGCTATATCAACGGATTGGAAGACATGGTCACCGATTATGTCCCGGCGCTGGCCGACAGCGCCTATGACGGGGTCAGCATCCGCGACATCCTTTTGATGGCCTCGGGCGTGGAATGGAACGAAACCTATACCGATCCGAAGTCCGACCGTCGCGATCTGCTGCGCGCGCAGATCGAACAGCGCCCCGGCTCTGCCATGGAGGTGATGGCCGCGTTGCCCCGCGCGCATGATCCCGGCACGCATCACACCTATTCCACCGGAGAGACGCAGGTTCTGGGCGAGGTTGTTCACGGCGCCGTCGGCATGCCGCTGGCGGACTATCTGGCAGAAAAGATCTGGCAGCCCTACGGGATGGAGGCCGACGCGAACTGGTGGTTGGACAGCCTTGATGGCGTCGAGATCGGCGGCAGCGGCCTGTCAGCCACCCTACGGGATTTCGCCCGGTTCGGGCAGTTCTTTCTGGAGGGCGGAGAGATCGACGGCAACCCTATCCTGCCCTAAGGATGGACGGAAACCGCCGGTCAGCCGCAGAAGCTGAAAAGCGGCGAGACGATCGAGTATGGCTATATGTGGTGGCCCGGCTGGACCGGACCGTCCATCGCCGACGGCGCCTTCGCCGCAATCGGCATTCAGGGGCAGAACATCTACATCAATCCCGAACGGAACGTTGTGATTGCCACGCATATGGCGCAACCCAAGCCCGTAGGACGCGAGCCGGTCGATCCGCTCGTGGTATTCGACGCCATTTCGGCAGCGCTGGACTGATGAGCGCCTTGTGCTGACGCGGACAGCGCAACGGATGCGGTCCGCAATAATTGCTTTAACGTGGAAATTTCTCGGAACACCAAACAGAAAGCTGGCCTCATGATCGAAGATACCGACCGCCGGCACCTGCAACGTTGTGCCGACATTGCGACCGAAGCGCTAGCCCGCGGAAACGAACCCCTCGGCACGGTCCCCAAGGTTAATTTCGCGGCAAGGTGTCGGAGGAGGCTATCTAAGGAGAACAGACGATATGGCTACGCGCAGACTATGACTGTGTTGATGCAAATGGAAGGCGATGCGCCGTATCATCCGAACTGGAGCTACACAAAATATTCAAATACGCGTTCAGTAATCGCCACAGCTCCAAATGCTCGAGACACTGGCCCGTATTAAACCATGTGGCATTGAGGGAAATATCCCCAAATCGTCGGTGGATCTAGCGCTCGGCCTTCAGCAAGTATCCCGCCGGCTAGGTCGTTCGCTCCATCCATATGCTGCTGCCGAAGTGAGCAGAATCATTACGATCGCGACGCTTACTATTCAATCCGGATCGAAGAGCATGAAGTCTGCCCCCTCGATATCGAATGGGCGTTATCCGGGCGTTTGCAAACCACGCCCTGGCTCAAAAAGCAGTCGTTCACATAAGAGTTCAAGAATGGATTGAATCGCAGCCGGCCGCGGGCAATTTTCCAGAGCCATTTTTTCTCGATACGCTTCGCGAAACACATCGACGCCTCTATTCAGAGATGCCGGAAATATTTCGCCAGATCAATAATGTGGAACAGCTCGTGCCTTTTTCCCGCGGGGCGTTTCGGTCCGCGGGACAAGAGGTCGTCGTTGGGCGGCACCGTCCTCCTTCTTCCATTCACCTTGATAAATTCATGGGGTATTTCGAGATGCGCTATTGCGGTCTCACCCGCGGAGTTATCGGGCGTATTCTGTCGATTCCGGCCGCGCATCATCGATTCAGCTATATTTACCCGTTTCTTGACGGCAATGGGGGTGTCAGTCGATAGATGACGCACGCTATGATCCGACAGGCTGAGATTAATGGTAACGGATTGTGGTCTGTCAGCAGATGTCTGGCCTGTGGTCTGGGAGACCCAGCGGAATATATGCAGAGAATGGATATCGCCGATCATCCACGCCGGGGAGATCGTGATGGTCGCGGAAGCTTGTCAATGGCAGCTCTTAAGCAGTCAACCGATTGGTTCTTGATGGTCATGCACGAGCAAATCCGCTTCATGAACAGATCGCTGAATGTTCCAGAATTGCATACGCGATACTTCGCACTGTTAAATGACCTTATGCGCCGGGCAATGCGCGAGCGAAAACAATCATTGATCGTGCTCTCCGTCTGGGTGATGTCACGCCTGCGGATATGTCTGACCTTCAAAATGTAGAAAGTTGCACGGCACGAGATGACGTGGTGAACATGTCGGATATTGGTTTTCTGAAATCGGATGGGGCCAGTGGTGTATTTCGCATCGGCTTTCCGAAGGTCTATCGGCAGCGACCTTTTCCGGATATGTTTTCCTGTGTTGAAACGGGGCGTCCCGGTAATTTGCCGAATTGAACGGCGTCGATCCGCAAGGCTGACTGTCCGAATACAAGCCACAGAATGCGCGCCTGCCTATCCACCTGTGCCTGATTTTGGCGCTGGATCCGCAAAGCTATGCGAGTGTAGGTGGTTGCGTTGGCGATTGTGACGAGCTTTCGCGCGATTGCGATAATGATGAGTTTGTGGGCCTGCTGCGCTCTTTGAGCGTCTTGGCGGCTGGCTTGAGAACTGGATTGTAACAGGCGGCGACTAGTAAAGCCTGCAACAGAACATGTCGCAAAGACCGTCACCCGCCCGCGATCGTTCACCTGTCTCGCGTCGCCCTGCTGACGTGCGGGACTGGCACCAAGCCGGTCGTGGCAGCGGCCTCGTTTGATGTCATTCTAAGCTGTCGAAACAAATGCCAGCAATCAATCGCACCTATTTCGTTCTACATATGGGAGTAAAGCCTTGCCAATGATGAGGCGGCAAGTAGGCCGTAACCTCCGAACAGACAAAGTTGATGCCAAGAGCGCCAGTCGGCAATCTGATCAAGCATCTTCTGTTCAGCAATAGCGGCCATCTTCTGGCCAATTGCGTCTAGTGTGTCCTCGGGGTGCAATGTGCGCAGTTGATAAAGCAGCCTTTTGCTCTTGTTCAGCCGAATGACAGGGCATGCCAAGAGCAGCATGCCCACGGCCGTGGCCAAGTCAGCCCAAAGCATCAGACCAGCTCCACCCGGTCGTAGCATATGAGATCAGGTGCGTTGGCCGTATCGGGTTCATTGACCCCATTGTCAGGCTCCTTAATCGCACTTGTGGTCTCGGGCGCGTCCGGTTCGTCGAGCACATTGCGCATGCCGAGCGGGTCGACCTCTAGGCCGAACATAAAATCGAGCTTTCCATCACACGCCTGAGCATAGCGCATTACGCTGTCGATGTTCGGCAGATGCCCGATCGGGCTCTCCATCCGTGAAATCATTGCCTGGGTCAAAGGGCGTCCATGCTTCCTTGAGGCTCGCTGCAGGTCGGACTGGGTCATATTTCGCTTCTTGCGCATGGCCCGCAATGCCAGTGCGATACTGGCTTTGGCTTGATTGCGGTCCAGAACAGCTGCGCCTTCGGGGTTCGCCTCGCGCATCCGCTCAAAGATGGGGTCGTGATTTTTGAACATGGCGTCATGGGCTTCGCCGCCACCGCCACCGCAGTCTGGCATCCTGGTCATCTGGTATCCTTTCAGTGTGAGCCATGCCGAGCACTTAGACACGATATATCAACGATGATATAACTTGCAAGTGGTTCAATGGTTCACGGGGGACCGTGATGAATAAAATCCGCGGCTGCAGTGGGCGTATCGGGCGTCGCAGTGAAGCCGTAGAGAGAGATGTCTACATCGCCATTTGGGTTGTTGACGGTAGCCACCAGTCTCCACGAGAGGCAGCCTGATATCTCAATTGAATAAAGATCGCTCCCAGCAGGACCGCCATGACGTTTTTCACTGCTATCCGGATCATGAGTTTTCAACTCGCAATAGGTGATTGTCGCGCATGCAGCGCAATCACCGGACATCTTGTTAATGGCATCATAGAAGCTGTCCTCGAAATCCGGATGTATACTGATGTTTCTTCCCATAAGCCCCCCTGCATACTGTTACGGTGCAAGAGCCGCGCATATTTCCGGACGCAGCTTTATAGAGGAGGGCCTATGAACGGCGATATCGCAATAAAAAAGGGCAAATATACGCCCTTTGGTTTCTCAGATTTCGTCCAAAAGGCGTAGGTCAAAGCGATCTTTAAAGCCCACCTGGACTTCGATCTGCCAATCCCATTTGACGAATGGTTTCGCGGTAGTTTCACCAAAAAAAAATTGTTGCTAACGAAAGCTATGATCTGGCGTTTACTGGTCTCCACGATGGGAAAATCAGCACATGTAGAATCGCTGAAGCCATCATGCTGGATCTAAAGCGCACGTATCGGAGGAACAGCAGTTGCCGTTTTATCTGATCACAGACCATCTGGTCCTTTAGATCCGCCAGTGCGCATGATCGCGTGGCGAAAATGACTGGGATGTTGGAACTCATGTGCAGCAAACTCCAATTCGCTGCACATGAGTTCATCTGATATGATTGCATTGATGGATAGCAATTCGGGCCTCGGATGAAACTTACGTCTCACTCACGTGCCGCTCAGGTTACATATCAGGACTTGCTACGCATGCATCTTGATGTCGTCAGCTCAGAAGTCCGTGGCAGCCTCGAGGTGCGCCAGCGCAGTGGGCGAACCTATCTCTATGATCGGTTCCGGGTCGGAACGAAGATGAAGAGCCGTTATCTTGGCGAAGACACCCCTGAATTGCGCAGGCGCCTCGCGCGTCAGACAGGTTCGAAGGTGGATGCGCAGGACCGGAAGGTGAGGATGTCGCGTCTTGCACGTATTCTCAAGGCGGAAGGGATGATCGCGCCGGATCGGGCAACTGGAAAGCTGTTGCTGGCCTTGGCCCGCGCCGGCCTCTTCCAGCAAGGAGGGATGCTCATCGGAACCGATGCATTTGTGGTGTATCAGGGCGAACTGGGGGTCAAAATCGTTCCGAACACGCTACCAAGCAATGACGAAAACGGTTCTTTGAACGTCAAGCGGCTCTCGATTGCCGTTGATGATCAGATGAGGGATTTTCCGGGAAACTTCCAGCGGATGGTAAGTTTCGAGGCTGCCCCGGAGGCGTCCGAGCGCCCGATCTGGAAATGGAGGCAGAGCGGCAGCGCGGTCGGGATCGAATTCCTGACACCGAGGCTCGGGAAGCAGTGCGCCTTTCCGCTGCCGACCTTTCTTGGGAGTGCACCTGCACTGGACGAGCTGCACTTCCTGATTGAAAATCCAATTCCCGCGCTGGCACTCTACCGCTCAGGTGTCCTCGTCAAGATCCCGCGACCCGAGCGTTTTGCGATTTACAAGCTGATGGTTGCCAGCAGGCGGCACGACGGCAAGGGCGCGGCTCAAGCCTCGAAGGATCGTGCTCAGGCTGGCTTTCTCATTCGCGTTCTCGCCGAAGACCGTCCCGACGATCTGGCGGAGGCCTACGAGCAGGCGCTTTCCCAACGCGAAGAGTGGCGAAAGTCAATCGCTTCAAGTCTCGAGGGTATGCCGGAGACGAAGCACTATCTGGGCGGCCTAGCGTAACCCGGTGCAATGGGGGCCATGTCCGGCGTCGGCCTGGGATCGTCTATGAGAATTCATTCGCATCGAGTTCGCTAGTCACATTTTCAGTCTTGTCAACGCCTTGCGAAACTTTCTATGGTGTAGCCATGATCCTGAGCTCACCCATCTTGCTGATGTCTATGCTGCGCAACTCTGCAGCCGTTAATGCTCATCAGAGTGTTGCGAGCGGTCGAATCACCGCAGTGCGGATGACTGACCAGTTGATCTTAGATGCAGGCCTTCGCGCTCTAAGCGTGCTCCGTTCTGCATCAGCTACTTCAATAATATAATTCGAGGCACTCGCTTTCGCATTTCCTTGTGGGAGATGTCGATGGCGCGGCCGCACAGATATTTGTGGTTTGCCCATCACGGCGAACTACCTGCTGTCGTGTCCGCTGACCTACCCCCCTTGAGGAAGGCAGGACAGTTCCAATTTTCACAGCAATATACTGAGAACAAAGGAGAATTACGAAAAGCGCCGACTTGTGATATGCATTGCCCAATGAAGTCCAGCCGAGGAGATACCGCATGAGCACGTAGAAAAGCAGAACGCCCGACCTGCGCCAACAGATCGAGCGTTTCCAGAAGCAGACCTAAATCCGCCAGTTTCTTAGCTTAAGCTTAGCGTTACCTGCTTGGAAGCGCAAGCATTTGGTCTGTTTTCCTCAAATCCACAGCTGCCAGCGCAAACGCTGATCATCCTGCTTTCGCGGGTTGAAACACCCTGTTTTGCCTACAGCCGCGCATGATCTCCTCGCCCACTTACGGGCGGGGGGCGGACCCAACATGCTGAGAGACAGATATGCTTCAAGACAAAGATGGCTACGCCATCCTCCACGAACCAAGCTTCGCTGATCGCCGCCCTGCAACGGCCTCCAAAGGTCATTTTACTGGACACATCCTAGTGGGCCCGTGGCCAGGCAGGGTGCTCTACACGGAAAGTTACCTAGAGCACAGCTGGGCCCACTGCCTGAATGCCGACCGCAAGACGAGGGAACTTCGTGAACAGGTGGCCTTCAAATGGCTAGCTCCATCGGGACAATGGCGGACACACTATTTCGACTTGCTTGTAGAGCAAGCCGATGGCACCCGCCTTGCCTGCCCCGTGAAGCCGGAAGCGCGCGTCACGCCGGAATTGGAAGCGGAGATCGCGCTTATCGCAAGGCAGGCCGTCGATAGCGGCTTCGCGGATGACGTCCGCCTACTCACCGATGTCGACTTGGATCCGGTCGAGCTGTCGAACGCCAGGTTGATTTACAGCGTTCGCAAGCCTGACGCGGAGGCAGACGAGGCCGCCGCCGCCGTGATCGCGCAGATGGGTGGCATCTCCATGGTTTCCGAGCTTGCCGCGGAGATCGGTCAAGGTGCTCGCGGATATCGCGCGATCATCAGGAGCATCGGTCGTGGGCGCCTGCGCACGACCCGTTACGAGCGCCTTGCTCCGGAGATTGAGGTGTTTCACGCGGGAGAAGACGAATGAATCTGCATTTTGACCCGAACGGGCATCGCTATGCCTTTGGACAGTTCGACCGAGTAACGATCGAAGGCGTCGATTGGCGCCCGATCAGCAGCAACGAAGTCGGCTACATTATGCGGCGCTGCGATGACGACGGCATCTGCCACCAATTCCCACATGTCGAGTTGAGCCGGCTCGGTTCGGCAGGGCGGATCCAGACGAACCGCAACCACTTCACCAAAATGGCGGCACAACGACGTCTGGATGAAGGTGACAACTTGATCTCGCTCTTGGACGAGAAGCAGCAAGAGAGGGTGTTCGCGCGCGCGATCTGGGTTCAAGCCTTCCTGAAACTTGAGGGCGAGAAGAAATGCAAGCGAACCGATGAGGCCATCAAGGCAAGTATTCGCGAGCTGAGGGTTGAAGCTCTTGAGGCTTGTGCCGAGCTGGCGGGACGCGGCGCTACTCACGCTTCGGCGGGCTTCACCTTTAGAGAAGCGCCCAGCCCTCGTTCCCTGCGGAAATGGCTGAAGGCCTATGAAGCACATGGACTGGCTGGACTTGCGCTTCGCGAGCACAGGCGCGGCAATCGAGGTCCCGGATTTTGCTACACCAGTCGTTCATTGCTGATGGAAGGGGTGAGGAAGTATATGGATCCCGGTCGCCCCACCATGATGACGATCTTCAAGCAGGTCGACGAACTGTTCGCACAGTGCAATGCCAAGCGTGAGGAGGACGGCCTTTCGAAGATCCGTCGGCCTAGCCGGGAGGCGGTCCGCCGGGCCATCAACAGCCTTGACCCATATACTGTGAAACTGAAGCGCGATGGGGCGGCTGCGGCGCGGAAGATGTTCGCTCCGGTTGGAAAAGGTCTTCAACTGACGCGCCCGCTTCAGCGGGTCGAGCTTGATGAGTGGGACATTGACCTTCTTTCTGTGCTGTCCGACGCAGGGTTGCTCGAGGGTTTTACCGATGAGGAACGAAAGATCTTCGGGCTAGGCGGGAAAAAGCCGGTGCGATGGAAACTCACTGTCGCAATCTGCGCCACCACAAGGTGCATCCTGGCCATGATCATGACGCCGTCAGCCAAAGCGAGCGCGGCCGTGCAAGCCCTCAAGATGGTGCTATCGGACAAGGGGGTGCTCTCCACCGCCGTCAGGGCGAACGGGCGGTGGCACATGCACGGTCTTCCCGAGGAGATCGTGACAGACTGCGGCTCGGAGTTCAGATCGCAAGAGTTTCAAACTGCTTGTTTTGATCTCGGCATTCCTTCCCTCCGCAGCGTTGCAGGCCTTCCAGAGCTTCGTGGCGTCATTGAGCGCTTTTTCAGGACCAGTGGCACAAGCCTACTGCCGGAGTTACCTGGGCGCACCTTCTCAAGCATCGCGGAAAAAGGAGACGCCAATCCGGCAGACCGTGCATGCCTCAACGAGAACGACCTCGCGTTTGTGCTCGTCCGATGGGTTGTGGATGTCTACCACAACACCCTGCACTCGGGTCTTGACGGTGAGACCCCGCTGCAGTGCTGGGAGCGGCTCACCGCCGAAAATGGTGTTACACCTCCTCCCGACACCCGCACCTCCCGGCGGATCTTAGGCGAGAAGTTCATGCGGAAGTTGGACAAGACGGGCATCACGGTGTTGGGCGTGCGTTACCACTCCGAGAACCTCGCGGCTTACCTGCGACACCGGAGCAACCGCGACTTGGAGGTGCGCTGGTTGCCCAGTGATATCAGCGAGATCGAGGTTCGACTCGACAAGGAGTGGATGACCGTTCCCGCAGTGATAGAGGCAGCGAACGGTCTCAGCGCGCAACTCTGGACGTCGGCGGTTCGCGACGTTCGGGCTGCCGATCCTGAGCGAGAGCGTTACGACGAGAAGGTCGTGCTCGACGCACTGCGCGATATCCGGGAACGCTCCGAGTATGCTCAGGCGGCGAAAGGCTTGCTTGTCGATGAGTGGTCCGAAGAGCGTGTGCGCCGGGAGGAACAGAAGCTGATGATCGGCTTCCAGACTGGACCCGCACCGAAGAGGTCCGCACGCATGGGTGGGATCGGTCGTTCGGTCGTTCCAGATCGTGACGACACCCTCTCCGCTACCAGATCGGCGACCACCGCAAGGCGGGGCACAAGGAACGATGGCGTGTCGAGGTTCGACAAATGAGCGGTATCGACTATGAGCGGAACGCGCGCATCATGGAGAAACTGCGCGCGCTCCATGCCAAAGCCCCCCGGGATGACGAGTTTCGGGGCCATTTGGATCGCCTCCTGCGCTGCGATGCCTCCGGCAACCTGACGTCGGAGGCGGTCAGGTTTTCTGCCACCGCCGAGACGCGCGGTATCCTCGTGGTAGACGGCCCCGGCGGCGGAAAATCCACGACTGTGGCCCATGCGCTGGCGAAGCATCCGGCCCTCCAGACAGGCGCCCATGGTCCGACCTGGATGGGTGTCAGCGTTCCAAGCCCTGCCACGTTCAAGAGCATGGGCTTCGAAATTCTGCGGCGCAGCGGCTACCCGTCTGTGTCAGATCGCCGGGAGGCCTGGAGCCTCTGGGACCAGATCAGAACACGCCTCAAGATGTTGGGGATCTCCGTGCTGTGGATCGACGAGGCGCATGATCTTTTCTGCAAGGACAGCGCCATGATCCTGCGCGCTTTGAAGTCGCTCATGCAGGGCGACGAGGCTGTCATCGTGATCCTCTCCGGCACCGAGCGGCTGCACGACATCATCCGCAGCGATCCGCAGGTCCAGCGCCGCTTCTCGACGATGCAGCTGCACCCCGTCTGCGCTGCCACCGACCGCGAGGACTTCGACGATCTGATCAGGTCCTACTGCAAGGAGGCCGGGCTGGACACAGACCTGTCCGAAAATCTTGTGGCGAGGCTCTTCCACGCGTCCCGCTTTCGGTTCGGCCGCAGCATCGAGACCACCCTTAACGCCATCGAAGTGGCTCTGGGCGGGGGCGCCGACTGCCTGTCCGATTACCACTTTGCGCAGGCATGGGCGATGCTGGAAGGCTGTCGGCCGGGAAGGAACGTCTTTCTGGCTGACGACTGGCGCGACATCGATCCTGACAGCACCGATGATGAGCCGCCTGCCAGGCGGCGCGGGCGGAGGAACTGATCATGACGCATCTCTTCCCTCACCTGCCGTTCCACGAAAACGAAACACCCGCCTCTTGGGCAGCCCGCCTTTCCGTTCTGCACGGCTGTCCCAGCCCGCGGACTTTCCTGTCCGACCACGGGATCGCACCCTCCGACCTGCTTCATGGCCGCCGTGCGGTGATCGATCGGCTGTGTCGTGCCGCAGGACAGGATGTGGAACCGGTGTGGCGCAATACCGCCTCCTCCACGGGATACCAAAACTTCGTCCTCCGGGGCGAACGCATTCCCGCCTCGATGATGGTGCGTGAGGAGACGCGCTTTTGTCCGCTCTGCCTCTTGGAGGATGATCGTCGTGCCGACAATCCCGGTATCGCGCGGCAGGATCGTTTGTCTTGGAGCCTGCGGGTCGTCACTACCTTTCCGACGCACGGCCTAGCCCTCATCCATCGGGCCCGCGACCACCGGGACAACATGCGCCACAAACTCCTCGTGCATGTCCCAGAGCGAGCCGAGGCGCTTCTCGATCTTGCGCGGACCGGCCTGCACCGCGAACCCTCGCCCCTGCAAAGCTATGTCCTGGATCGTCTCGATGGTCGCAAGGGCCCCGAGTGGCTGGACGGCCAGACACTGGAACAGGCAATCAAGGCAACCCAGATGCTCGGCATCGTGATGGCGTTCGGGACGAGCATCAACCTCGGCTCGATCGATCGAGACGGCTGGGACCTCGCAGGTCGCTCAGGGTGGCAATGGACGTCCGCAGGAAAAGCAGGCCTGCACTCTGCTTTCGACACCTTGCATGTCTCGGCCATGGACCGAGGGCAAGGCGGACAGAACTACGCCACGGTCTTCGGTCAACTTCATAGGTGGCTGCTGGAGCCGGGCGATCGCTCTGATCACGGTTCGATCAAGCAGCTCCTGCGAAACTATATTCTGCGGAACATGGACGTGTGTGTCGGGCGGAAGCTGCTGGGCGAACGCGTCCCGCGGCGCCACAAATATTCGATCCAGTCGCTGGCGCTGGAGGCCGGCGTCCATCGCCAGACGCTGCGCAAGATCCTTATGGAGCGGCGCCTTATCACTCACAACGATACCGGAAAATCCAACTCCATCCTCCTTGTAGATGTCAAACAGGGGCAGGATGCAGCAGCGGCTCTTAGTCGGTCCGTGCCCTTCGTGACGCTGCCCGCAAGGATGAACGCGACGCGGCCAATCGTCAGTTGCCTGATCGAGCTCGGCTATCTCACTCCGCTGTTCCGTAGCCAAGGAGAGAACAAGCGAGACAAGTGTGGGTTTGACAGCTGGGAAGTCGATTTCTTGCTGGACCGGCTACACGATCTCGCGCCGGAGATGTCAGATCTGCCGGTGCAGTGGGTGACTCTCACTCAGTGCACGAAGCGTGCCCGGATTCCGATGTGCGATCTCCTGCAACTGACTTTCTTAGGCGAGGTTAAAAACATCGGTCGTGCCGAAGGCGACCAGGGCTTCAACGCGCTGCGAATTGATATCTAAAAAGTCAGGCGCCTACGAAGCGGATCGCCGCGGCGTCCTCACAACACTTAATTGGCCGCTTCGAGCGGCCATTTTGTTGAACTTTTGATGGCAACTTTACCTGTGTAAAATGGCAGCATTGTCCGCCTAAGAGCGGATTGGGCACCAGTATTTCTTGAACCTGATGGCACTATTACACGTGTTTCTACACTGATCGCCGCAGGGCCAAGGCTTCGAAACCTTCCGGTTCGTAACGTGATCCTGCATCAGCACCGCTGAACCGTCGCGGCCGATGCCGCATGTCCCGGCATGGTTGACTCGGCGGGGGCAGTCATGGCAGGCACGCGCCCTTCAACGCTCATGCATCGGAAAACACCCGCCCAGACAGACCAGAGGAAGGACCCATGACGCTTACCCTGCGCCGGAACCGCGACCGCGACCTTGCACCGCTGGCAGCGATGCTGCCCGACGAGGAGATCCCCCTGATCAACCCCAACGCCAAGGTTCCCTTCGACGAAATGGAGTGGCACCGCAACTGGCTGGGTGATCTGGATGACGTGTCCTTCTATCTGCAGGATGATGCAGGGCGCGATGTCGGGTTCTTCGCCCTCAGGGTCGGGGTCGGCCCCGAGGTGCGGCATCTGACCTATGCCTTCCTGATCGAGGAGATGCGCGGCGGCGCGGGTGCCGAACTGACCGAATATGTCGAACATGCCGCCCGTGATCTGGACGCCCTGACCCTGACGTTGAAGGTCGAGGTGGACAATGCACCCGCCCTGAACGCCTATCGCTCGGCCGGTTACGAGGAGCTGTCGCGTCGGCAGGGCATGGCGACCATGCGCCTTGATCTGGAGGAGCGGCGCGCGGCCTGAGCCAAGACTGTCCGCCGGGGCTTTCGGACGCTCCGCCATGCCGGATCGGCGAGGCGTTTTGTGGGCATCGGCCTTGGCACTGCGGTCGTCCATGGGGCAGGGGGCGTCGATCAATCTTGCGTGCACTGCGGGTGCGGTGGGGAACCCGGCAACGCGTGCCATGTTGTTTGCGCAAGATGATCGCGATTGTTTTTCGAGGAGCAAACATGCGCACCCTGTTCAAGAATTCCACCGCCATCGCCGCCTGCCTTGCCTTGCTGGCCCCCCAGATGGCCACGGCGCAGGCTGCTGCCGATGCCGATGCGACGGTCGTGCCGCCCGCCACGCAGGCAGCCCCCGAGGTGACCCCGCCGGAAGCGGATGCCGCGTCCGAGGCTGCGCCGGCCCAGATGGCACCCGAGGCGGACACGCAGGCTGATGCCACTGCCGAGGTACCTGTCGAAGCCACCGACGCCGAAGGCACCCCAATCGAGCCGAGCGCCACCGACGCCACACCCCCGGCTGATGAGCCAGCGGCCGAGGCACCCGCAGCGGAAGGCGAAGACGCGTTGCAAGATGCGATGGAAGCCGAAGCCACCGTCGACGACACTGCAACCCCCGAGGCAGGTGATCTGGAGGCGGCTATCGAGGCCGAGCAGCCAGATGCTGCAGATCCGGCACCGACCGCAGCCCCTGAAGCGGAGGCCGAAGCCGCCCCTCAGCCTGATGCCGACATGACCGAGGTTCCCGCCGAATCCGAGGCTGTGCCGGAAATGACGGGCGAAGCCGCCGATGACACCGGCACCGAAGCCGCCGATGCCGAGGCGCAGTCCGAGACCGGCGATCTGGATGCCGCGATGGCGGCGGAACAGGATGCATCGACTGACGCTGAGACCGCGACGGAAGAACCCGCCGCCGAAGAACCCGCCGCCGCGGATGCTGCTGCCGACAGCGAAGCGGCTGCGACGGATACCGAAGCGACCGAAGAAGCCCCCGCGACCGAGGCCGCGTCGGATGAAACCACGGCAGCCGATGCTAAGGCGCAGCCCGCCGCTGCCGAGGATGCGGCGAAGGCCACGCAGGTTCCGAATGTCGCGGCGCTTGATGACAACGCCACCTCCGAGGTGACCGAGGAGGAAGTGACCGAGGAAAACAGCCGTTCCTCGAGCGAGGATTTCGCGACCACGATGCAGGAGGCAGCCTCGACGGAACAGCAGGACGCCGCCAATGATGATTCGGATGACGACAACGACCTGACCAAGGCCCTGCTGCTGGGTCTGGGTGGCGTTGCCGTCGGTGCGATGCTGAACAACAATCGCCAGGTGCAGCTGTCGACCCCGGACCGTGTCGTGGTGACGCGTCCGGATGGCACCCAAGAGCTGATCAAGGACGACGTTGCCCTGCTTCGTCAGCCCGGCTCGACCGTTGCCACCGAGAATTTCGAGGATGGTTCCTCGCGCACGATTGTCACGCGTGAGGATGGCAGCCGTGTCGTGACCATTCGCGATGCCGACCTGCGCATCCTGCGCCGCACTCTGGTTTCGGCCGATGGCACGCAGACCGCGCTGATCGATGAAACCGCGACCGTTGATCCCGTGGACATCGCGACGCTGCCGCAACCCGCGCCCGCCTTCGAAAATGCCGGCGGTGATATGGACGAGGGTTCACTGCGCGAGGCGCTGATGCGCGAAGCCGACATCGACCGTCGCTTCAGCCTGGCCCAGATCCGCGACATTTCGCAGGTCCGGTCGCTGGTTGCGCCCATCGACGTCAACGGCATCACCTTCGACACGAACTCGGCAGCGATCAATGCCGATCAGGCCAAGTCGCTGACCGCCTTGGGCAATGTAATCCGTAGCGCGATCGAGGAAAACCCGAACGAGATCTTCCTGATCGAAGGCCATACGGACACCGTCGGTGAAGATGCCGCCAACCTTGCGCTGTCGGATCGCCGTGCGGAATCGGTAGCCTTGGCGCTGACCGAATACTTCCAGGTCGCGCCCGAGAACATGGTCGTGCAGGGCTATGGCGAACGATCGCCCAAGGTCGCGCAGGAAGGCGACGTCCGCGAAAACCGCCGCGTCGCCGTGCGCCGCATCACCGGTCTGCTGCAGACCGCGGCGAAGTGATCTTCGGCATTATGCAGCGGGGGCGGCCTTCATCACGAAGACCGCCTTTTACTTTGCCGGGCGGCACACAATGGAGAGGATGAACACGATGAAATCTGCAATCGGCAAGACCGTGGCCATGGCGCTGTGCCTTGGCTTCATGTCGCTGGCGAACCCGGGATTGGCAAACCCCGGCAAGGGTAACGGGCACGGTCAGGCATCGGGCAACCACCACAATGCAGCGTCGCAGCAGCATAAGGGTTGCCCTCCGGGTCTGGCCAAGAAGACGCCGACATGCGTTCCGCCGGGACAGGCTGCCAAATACGGCACGCGGGTCGGGGATCGGCTTCGCAGTCAGGACTATGTGCTGGTGCGCGACTATGACCGCTATGATATCGAGCGTCGGGATGATTGGCGCTATTACCGCGACGGCGACCGGTTGATCCGCGTCGACGCCCGGACCCAGCAGATCCTGTCGATCATCAATCTGGCGCGTGTTCTGCTGAACTGAAGCTGCCACGGGTCGACGACATAAAAAACGGCGGAGCATCGAAGGCTCCGCCGTTTTTTTGATGGCGATGATGGCATGGCTGTCGGATCAGGACTGGAAGTCCAGCTGCTTGGTCAGGCGCAGGGCGACATAGGTGCAGATCGCACCCGACAGAAGATAGGCGCCGCCGCTCCACAGGCCGAAGGTGCTGGACAGCAGCAGGGCAACCACCGGGGCGAAGCCCGCACCGATCAGCCAAGCGATGTCCGAGGTCAGCGCCGAACCGGTATAGCGGTAGCGCTTGGAGAAACGTGCCGCGACCGCACCCGAGCTTTGACCGAAGGACAGGCCCAGCAGGGTGAAGCCCACGGCCATGTAGATCACTTCGCCAACGGCACCGCCGCTCAGCAGCATCGGCGCAACAAGCGCGAAGACACCGATGGCGATCGAACACATCGACAGCAGGCGCAGTCGCCCGATGCGGTCGGCGACGATGCCCGACAGCATCACGGCCAGAAGGCCGATGACGGCGCCGACGATCTCGATGATCAGGAAGCCTGCGGGGGATTCGTCGGTAAACAGGAACACCCAGGACAGCGGATAGACCGTCACCATGTGGAACAGCGCGAAGCTGGCCAGCGGCGTGAAGGCGCCCAGCAGCAGATGGCGGCCCTCGGCCTTGACGGTTTCGCTGGCGCGGACGGGGGTCAGTTCCAGGTTGTCGAACTGCTTTTCGTATTCCGGCGTCGCGATGATGCGCAGGCGGGCGAAAAGCGCCACGACGTTGATCGCGAAGGCCACGAAGAAGGGATAGCGCCAGCCGAAATCAAGGAAATCACGCGCGCTGAGGCTGGTGACCAGAAAGACGAACAGCCCGCTGGCCACGATCAGGCCAAGCGGCGCGCCCATCTGCGGGATCATCGCGTACCACCCCTGGCGGCCCTTGGGGGCGTTCATCGCCAGCAGCGAGGCCAGACCGTCCCACGCGCCGCCAAGCGCCATGCCCTGACCGATCCGCAGGATGGCAAGGAACAGGATGGCATAGCCTCCGACCTGTTCATAGCTGGGCAAGAAGGCCAGCATGGCCGTCGAGGCACCCAGAAGAAACAGCGCCGAGGTCAGCTTGGCCCCGCGGCCATAGTTCTTGTCGATCAGCGTGAAGATCGCCGTGCCGATGGGGCGGGCGATGAAAGCCAAGGCGAAGATGGCAAAGGAATAGATCGTCCCGCGCAGCGGATCGGTGAAGGAAAAGATCAGGTCGGGAAAGACCAGGACCGATGCGATGGCATAGACGAAGAAGTCGAAAAATTCGGATGTGCGCCCGATGACGACCCCGATGGAAATCTCACTCGGTTCCAGCGGGACCGGCGCGTCGTTATGCGCGCGGGCGTCCTTTTCGGCGATGGTCGAGGCTGTGCTGGTCATGCCGCTGTTGCTCCGTTCGCGATTGTCATGAATTCAGCGGCGTTCCTGCGCCTGTTCGCACGATATGTGCATTGGGCAAATTGTCCAATGTCGGACCCGAGGTATGGGGCGTATCGCTGCCACCTGGCGCGGCCCCGGCCCGCCCGAAACCCGTCATTTCATGGACCATCGGACTGGAAACGCCTTGAAACGTTTACACCTTACCGCCCTGTTGACCATCCCGGCCCTTCTGTCCGCATGCAATGCGGTGGTGCTGTCGCCGTCCGGCGACGTGGCAGCGCGGCAGAGGGACGTCCTGGTCGCCTCGACCCTGCTGATGCTGCTGATCATCATCCCGGTGATCTGCCTCGTCGTCTTCTTCGCATGGAAGTATCGCGCCTCGAACAAGGATGCGACCTATGCCCCGGACTGGAGCCATTCGACCAAGCTGGAGGTGGTGATCTGGGCCGCGCCTCTGCTGATCATCATCTGCCTTGGCGGTTTGACCTGGGTCGGCACGCATCTTCTGGATCCCTATCGCAAGCTGGACCGCATTTCCCGCGACGTGGTGGTGACGGACGATCACGAACCGCTGGAGGTGCAGGTCGTGTCGCTGGATTGGAAGTGGCTGTTTTTCTATCCGCAATACGGCATTGCGACCGTGAACGAACTGGCGGCCCCCGTCGATCGGCCGATCGAGTTCAAGCTGACCTCCTCCTCGGTGATGAACGCCTTCTACATCCCGACGCTGGCCGGCATGATCTATACGATGCCCGGCATGGAGACCGCCCTGCATGGCGTGATCAACGAAAAGGGCGTCTATGACGGCTTCTCGTCGAACTACTCCGGGGCGGGCTTTTCAGGCATGCGCTTCAAGTTCCACGGCATGGATGAGGCCGGCTTCGAGGAGTGGATCGCGGACGCGCAGGCCCAGGATGCCACGCTGGACCGCGACACCTATCGCGACCTGGCCCAGCCTTCCGAGAATGTCGCGCCGATGCATTTCGCGGGTGTCGAGGACGGGCTCTATCACGACATCATGAACATGTGCGTCGAACCGGGCCAGATGTGCATGGACGACATGATGATGAAGGACATGCATACCAAATCCGGCGGCATGGACATGGCGCACGGTCAGCACGCCGATCACGGTGCCATGGGACACGATGGCCACGATCACGGCGGGCAGGACCACAAGGACCACGGGGCGATGGGCATGGACGTCAGCCGCAACGGAGGCGAGGACGAGATGCAGTCCGACACCCCCGAGGCCGAGAAGACCGCCACCGAAGCCGACAGGCGCATGCTGCACGGTCACGGGCTGGGGGGCGGATTCATGCCCCTGTTCCAGCCCGATCCCATCCAGCCCGCTGACACCCAGCCCAATCCCGCCAACAAGTAATCGGACCGAACCATGACATCCCCCATGCAAGATCCGAACACCTCTTTTCTGTTCGGTCGCCTCACATTCGGCGCATTGCCGTTCCACGAACCCATCCTGGTCGCCACCTTCGCGGTGGTGGCCCTGGGCGGGATCGCGACGGTCGCCGCGCTGACCTATTTCCGCCTCTGGGGCTATCTGTGGTCCCAGTGGTTCACCACCGTCGATCACAAGAAGATCGGCATCATGTACATGATCCTGGGTGTCGTCATGCTGCTACGCGGCTTTGCCGACGCCATCATGATGCGCCTGCAGCAGGCGATGGCGTTCGGCGGGTCCGAGGGCTATCTGCCCGCCCACCATTACGACCAGGTCTTCACCGCCCACGGCGTGATCATGATCTTCTTCGTGGCCATGCCGATGGTGACGGGCCTGATGAACTATGTGGTGCCGCTGCAGATCGGTGCGCGCGACGTGTCCTTCCCCTTCCTGAACAACTTCTCGTTCTGGATGACGGTCGGCGGCGCGGTCATCGTCATGCTGTCGCTGTTCATCGGTGAATTCGCGATGACCGGCTGGCTGGCCATGCCGCCCCTGTCGGGCGCCGAGGCAAGCCCGGGCGTGGGGGTCGATTATTACATCTGGGGGCTTCAGATCGCGGGCGTGGGCACGACCTTGTCGGGCATCAACCTGCTGGTCACCATCATCAAGATGCGCGCGCCGGGCATGACCATGATGAAGATGCCGATCTTCACCTGGACCTCGCTCTGCACCAACGTGCTGATCGTGGCCTCCTTCCCGGTGCTGACGGCCGTTTTGGTGCTGATGACGCTGGACCGCTATGTCGGCACGCATTTCTTCACCAACGACATGGGCGGCAACCCCATGATGTACGTGAACCTAATCTGGATCTGGGGCCACCCCGAGGTCTATATCCTGATCCTGCCCGCCTTCGGCATCTTCTCGGAAGTGACCTCGGCATTCTCGGGCAAGCGGCTGTTCGGCTATACCTCGATGGTCTATGCGACTGTCTGCATCACCATCCTGTCCTACCTGGTCTGGCTGCACCACTTCTTCACGATGGGGTCGGGCGCCTCGGTGAACTCGTTCTTCGGGATCACCACGATGATCATCTCGATCCCGACGGGGGCCAAGCTGTTCAACTGGCTGTTCACCATGTATCGCGGCCGCGTTCGCTTCGAGCTGCCGATGATGTGGACCATCGCCTTCATGATCACCTTCACCGTGGGGGGCATGACGGGCGTCCTGCTGGCCGTGCCGCCTGCCGACTTCGTGCTGCACAACTCGTTGTTCCTGATCGCCCACTTCCACAACGTCATCATCGGCGGCGTGCTGTTCGGGCTGTTCGCGGGCATGAACTACTGGTTCCCCAAGGCCTTCGGCTTCAAGCTGGACGAATTCTGGGGCAAGATCTCGTTCTGGTTCTGGGTCGCGGGCTACTGGTTCGCCTTCACGCCGCTTTACGTGCTGGGCCTGATGGGCGTGACGCGCCGGATGCGGGTCTTCGACGACCCCAGCCTGCAGATCTGGTTCGTGATCGCGGCCTTCGGCGCGGCGCTGATCGCGGTGGGCATCGCGGCCTTCCTGATCCAGATCGCCGTCTCCATCCGCGACCGCAAGAAGAACCGCGACGTCACGGGCGATCCCTGGCAGGGGCGGACGCTGGAATGGGCGACCTCGTCGCCGCCGGCCGACTACAACTTCGCCTTCACGCCGGTGGTCTATGACATCGACGCATGGCACGACATGAAGGCCAACGGCTATGAGCGTCCGCTGTCGGGATACGAGGCGATCCACATGCCCAAGAACACGGGCGCGGGCGTCATCATCGCCGGTCTCAGCGTCGCCTGCGGCTTTGCCCTGATCTGGTACATCTGGTGGCTGGCCATCGTAAGCTTCATCGGCATCCTCGTGGTCTCCATCGGGCATACCTTCAACACCAAGCGCGACTTCTACATCCCGGTCCAGACCGTGGTGGATACCGAAGCACGGCGCAGCAAGCTGATCGAAAGCGGGGCATAAACCATGTCATCCACCGTCACACATACCGGTCCGCGCAAGTTCCACCTGGATCACGAACCCCATCTGCCGGAAGGCGACAGCACCATGCTGGGGTTCTGGATCTACCTGATGAGCGACTGCCTGATCTTCGCGGTGCTCTTCGCGGTCTACGCGGTCCTGGGCCACAATTACGCCGGTGGCCCCGGACCCAAGGAGCTGTTCGACCTGGAACTGGTCGCGCTGAACACGGCGATGCTGCTGCTGTCGTCGATCACCTATGGCTTCGCGATGCTGGAAATGGCCCGCGACCGCCAGCGGCAGATGCTGGGGTGGCTGGCCGTCACCGGACTTTTCGGCGCGGCCTTCCTGTCGATCGAGCTTTATGAATTCGGCCACCTGATCCACGAGGGCGCGACGCCCGGCCGTTCGGCCTTCCTGTCGTCCTTCTTCACGCTGGTGGGCACCCACGGATTGCACGTCACCTTCGGCATCATCTGGCTGGTGACGCTGATGGTGCAGGTGACGCGCACGGGGCTGACGGCATCCAACAAGCGCCGCCTGATGTGCCTGTCGCTGTTCTGGCACTTCCTCGACGTCATCTGGATCGGTGTCTTCACCTTCGTCTATCTCATGGGGATGATCTGATGAGCACGCACGACATGCACAACCACGCAGATGCCCACGCAGACGGCCATGATCACGGCAGCGTCCGGTCCTATGCCACCGGCTTCTTCCTGTCGGTGATCCTGACGGCCATCCCCTTCGGGCTGGTCATGGCAGGCGGGCTGGCCAGCCGCATGCTGACGGTGATGATCGTCCTTGGCATGGCGGTCGCCCAGATCGTCGTCCACATGATCTATTTCCTGCATATGAACAGCAAATCCGAGAAGGGCTGGACGATGATCTCGCTGGTCTTCACCATCGTGGTTCTGGTCATCATGCTGTCTGGGTCGGTCTGGGTCATGTATCACATGAACGCCAACATGATGCCGATGCCGCAAGGGATGACGGGGCAGTCGTGACCGCCCGCGCCCGCCATCGGTTCTCGACGCTCGCCCTTGCCATCCTGGCAGGGGCGACGTTGCTTTTGCTGATCCTCTTCATCTCGCTTGGCGTCTGGCAGGTGCAGCGGCTGCATTGGAAGCAGGACCTGATCGCCCGCGTCGATGCCCGCCTTGCCGCAGATCCGGTCCCCGCGCCGTTGCCTGCCGCATGGGACACCCTGTCCGAGGCCACCGATGAATACCGCAAGGTCACCCTGCGCGGCATCTTCGACCACGACGACGAAACGCTGGTCAAGGCCGTGACCGAGCTTGGCGGCGGCTTCTGGGTCATGACGCCCCTCGAAACGCCAAGGGGCACCTATCTGGTGAACCGCGGCTTTGTCCCGCCCGAGCGTCGCGACCCCGCCACCCGCCCCGAGGGGCAGATGCAGGGCCTGGTCACCGTGTCGGGGCTGATGCGCATGTCGCAACCCGACGGGGCCTTCCTGCGCGCGAACGACCCCGAGGCCGATCGCTGGTATTCCCGCGACGTTGCCGCCATCACCGCAGACCGCGAAGGGCCGGTGGCGCCCTTCTTCGTCGATGCGGACGCCACGCCCAATCCCGGTGGCTATCCCGTGGGCGGTTTGACCGTCGTGGCCTTCCGCAATTCGCATCTGTCCTATGCGCTGACATGGTTCGCCCTTGCGGTGGGCACGCTTGGCGCGGCATTCTTGGTGATCAGACACGGACGAAGGCAAGAGACCAGGTGATCGCAGACGGCACGTCATTCGGGCTGGCCCCGGGTGGGTCCGACACCGACCTGAAGAACCTGCGCCTGTTGGTGCAGCTGCGCTGGCTGGCCATCGCCGGCCAGCTGGTCACCATCGCCTTCGTCGAACTGGTGCTGAACATCCAGCTGCCGTTGGTCTTCATGGCGATGACCTTGGGGGCGCTTCTGGCGCTGAACCTGATCAGCCTGCATTGGCTGCGGCGCAAGCGGGCACCGAATATTGCCTGGGTGCTGCTGATCGACATCCTGCTGCTGACGGTGCAGCTGGGGCTCAGCGGGGGCGGGCGCAACCCGTTCATCGCGCTTTATCTGCTGCAGATCACGCTGGCGGCGGTGCTGTTGCACCCGGGGCAGTGCTGGCGCTTCGTCGCGCTGACAGGGCTGCTCAGCGCGATGCTGACGCGTGTGCATCTGCCGCTGCGGTTGCCGGAATACGAGCCCTTCTTCACGACCTACCTGGCGGGCATGCTGGTCGCGCTGATGCTGAATGCCGTGCTGATCGTCACCTTCGTCACCCGCATCAACCGCAACCTGCGCGACCGCGACGCCCGCCTGGCCCAGATGCGCCAGCATGCCGCCGAAGAGGATCACATCGTCCGCATGGGCCTTCTGGCGTCGGGGGCTGCGCATGAACTGGGAACGCCGCTGGCCTCGATCTCGGTGATCCTCAGCGACTGGCGGGCCATGCCGGCGACCTCGGGCGATCCCGAATTGCAGCACGACATCGCCCAGATGCAAAAGGCGGTCGACCGCTGCAAATCCATCGTCAGAGGCATCCTTGCATCCTCGGGCGAGCCGCGCGGAGAGGCTCCGGTCCCGACCACGGTCAGTGCTTTTCTTGACGACATCCTGGCTGAGTGGGAGGAAAACCACGATCAGGCGCCCCTGAAGCTGCGCAATCAGGTCAAGCCCGACATCAGGATCCTGGCCGATGCGGCGTTGACCCAACTGGTCAGCACCGTCCTCGAGAATGCGCATGAGGTTTCCCCGGATTGGGTGGAACTGACGGCATCGCTGCGCGACGAACATCTGGTCTTCCGGGTGGGGGACCGCGGCCCGGGCTTTCGACCCGACGTCCTGGAGAACCTGGGCAAACCCTATAATTCAAGCAAGCGGGGGCAGGGCAGGGGGTTGGGGCTGTTCCTGGTCGTCAACGCCGTGCGCAAGCTGGGCGGAGATGTCACAGTCTCGAACCTGCAGGCAGGCGGCGCGTTGGTGACGCTGAAGCTGCCCTTGGACAAGCTGTCCGTCACCGGAGACCGCAGATGACCCCCGATGCCCATATCCTGATCGTCGAGGATGACGACGACCTGGCCATGACCCTGAAGCGGTCGCTGGAACGCCGGGGCTTTTCGGTCAGCCGCTTTTCCTCGGCCGAGGAGATGCGCCGATCGCGCATGCCGGTAATGCCCAGCCACGCCGTCGTCGATCTGAAGCTGTCGGGGGATTCGGGGCTGGCCTGTGTCGATCACCTGCACCGGCTGAACCCCGACATGCGCATCGTCGTGCTGACGGGTTTCGCCAGCATCGCCACCGCAGTCGAGGCGATCAAGCTGGGCGCCTCGCACTACCTGACCAAGCCTTCGGGGACGGACGACATCCTTGCGGCCTTCGACCGGACCGAAGGTGACGCCGAGGTCCAGCCCGCCAACCGCCCGACGACCATCAAGACGCTCGAGTGGGAAAAGATCCACGAGACCCTGCTGGCGACCGATTTCAACATCTCGGAAACGGCGCGCCGTCTTGGCATGCACCGCCGGACGCTGGCACGCAAACTGGCCAAATGGCAGGTGCGCTGAACATGCGATCGGAACAATCGTAGAAGCGTAATGATATTCGGGAGGAGACGTGGTGGAGCCAAGGGGAGTCGAACCCCTGACCTCTTGCATGCCATGCAAGCGCTCTACCAACTGAGCTATGGCCCCACGTCTTGTCTGCTTCGGCGTCTTCCGCCTTGGCTGTGAGGGGGTCTATAAGGGTGCCCGCCGGGGGGTGCAAGCGGAAAAAACATCCGCTGCGTGGATTTTTTCAGACGGGCCCGAAATAGCGGGCCGCGACCCTTAAGGCATTGGGAAGACAAGGCCCGGAGGCCTTGCCGATGCGTGGATCATGCCTCGCGGTGGGTGGCGCGGTCGATGCTGAAGGCACCCGGACCGGCAAAGACGAAATAGAGAAACACGAAGCAATAGAGGATCGCCGCATCGCCGCCATTCAGCGCCGGGAAGGGGCTTTGGGGGGCATGGGCGATCCAATAGGCACAGGCCATCAGGCCCGACAGCACGAAGGCCACGGGGCGGGTGAACAGCCCCAGGATCAGCATCGCACCGCCGACCAGTTCCAGCACGCCCGCGATCCAGGGCAGCGACATCACAGCAGGGTTCATGTCGCTGGCGGGAAAGCCCAGCAGCTTCTGGGTGCCATGGGCAAAGAAGATCAATGCGGACACGATACGCAGGACGCCCAGCATCTGGGATTGATAGGCACCAAGACCTTTGAACGGCATTCTTCAAGTCTCCTGACGGAATGGAAAAAGGGCCGCGCTGTGATGCGCGGCCCTTGGGGATCAGTCTTCGTCGTCGCTGGCGACGTCGGCGATCTCGTCCAGCGAAACATCGCCGTCGTCATCGTCGTCTTCCAGCAGATCATCGTCCAGATCGTTGGAATCGTCGCTGATATCCTCGTCGTCATCCGCGGTGGACTGGTTGTTGCCGCGTGCCTGGTTCTTTTCGGGCGTCACGGATTTGCCGCGGCTGTCCGTCAGGCTGTCCAGCGTGAACTGGTTGTTGCAGGCCGGGCAGACCATGGGATCTGCCTTCAGATCGTAGAAGCGCGTTGCGCAATGCGGGCACAGGCGTTTGGTGCCCCATTCCTCTTTGGGCATGGTATTCTCCTTCAGCCGCGATTAGGGGAAATCGGGATGGCCCCTGCCACAGAGGCCGGGATGTGTCAAAGGCTTTATCTGGCAGGACGGCGCAGGCAAGGCAAGCATGGATCAACGGATCACCCTCTCTGACGGATCACAGTTGCGCTTGCGCCGGTCGGCACGGGCGCGGCGAATAACCTTGCGCGTGCCCCGCGACGGCAGCGGTGCGATCCTGACGCTGCCGGTGACGGCGCCGCTGGAACAGGGCCGTGATTTTGCGGAATCGCGCGCGGGCTGGCTGCGGCAGGCGGCGCTGCGGGTGCCCGAACGGCAGACGGCCCGACCCGGCGCGCAGATCCCGGTCGAGGGTCGGGCGCTGACCATCACCCCCGCCGAGGTCCGGCAGGTTCAGGTCCAGGGCGAGGCGCTTTTGGTGCCGCAGGGACGTCCGACGGGGGTGGTCTTGGCGACTTGGCTGCGCCAGGTGGCGCTGGCGCGTCTGCGTCCGGCCTGTGACGGGTTTGCGGCCTCGCTTGGGCGTCCTTATCGCGCCATCGCCCTGCGCGATACGCGGTCGCGGTGGGGCAGTTGCACCCATGACGGTCGCCTGATGTTTTCCTGGCGGCTGGCCATGGCCCCCGCGCCGGTCCTGACCTATGTCGCCGCGCATGAGGTCGCGCATCTGGCGCATATGGATCACTCGCCGCGCTTCTGGGCGCAGGTCCAGGACCTGATGCCCGATCACGCGCCCCATCGCGCTTGGCTGCGTGCACATGGCGGCGATCTGATGCTGTGGCAATTCCGCGATTGACGCGCCGGGCGGATGTGATCACAAACTGTGGCATGACCACGCCCCGCCCCACCGAGACCGCAGCCCATGAACGGCTGTATCGTGCGTTGCGCAGCCAGATCATGCTGGGCGAACTGCCGCCCGGCAAGGCGCTGACCCTGCGCGGGCTGGCGGCGGAACATCACCTGTCGATGACCCCGGCGCGCGAGGCTGTGCGCCGTCTGGTGGCCGAAGGGGCGCTGACGCTGTCGGGGTCGGGCCGCGTCGCCACGCCCGCGCTGTCGGACGAACGGATCGAGGAACTGGCCGCCCTGCGTGCCTTGATCGAGCCGGAGCTGGCCGCCCGCGCCCTGCCGCGCGCGCATTTTGCGCTGATCGACAGGTTGGCCTCGATGAACGGGCGGATCGCCGATGCGGTCGATCGCCATGACGCGGTGGGCTATATCCGCTGCAACCTGGATTTCCACCGGATGCTGTACCTGCGGGCGCAGGCACCGGCGATGCTGGCCATGCTTGAGACCATCTGGCTGCAGCTGGGGCCGACGATGCGGGCGCTTTACGGGCGGGTGAAGCGGAACGAGCCGCCGCGCCACCACCGGATGATCCTGGCGGCATTGCGGGCGGGGGATGAGCCCGCCCTGCGGCTGGCCGTGCGCGCGGATGTCACGCACGGCCTGAGGCATCTGACCTCGGCCTGAAGATCAGCCCTGCTGGCCGATGGGCGGCAGGCCCAGGTTGCCGAAACGCAGCTCGGGCAGGGTCGAGGGGATGATGCGGTTGTATTTCGTGCCTTCGATCGCGGCCCCGGCGATCAGGCCCGACTGGCCGAAGATCATCGCGACGACCGGGAACTGAGCGCTGAAGGTATCCGCGCCGACTGCCATGCCACCCGCGGGCACGGCATAGAAGGCACCTGCGCCCGCCACCCAACCGGGTGCCGCGCGGAAGGCCGCCAGCGCCTGATCGGTCTGGAAGATCAGCACATGGGCGTATTGCTGGGCGCCGGCCTGAAAGCCCACGGTGGCCCGCGTCGCGCTGTAGTAATCGACCGTCTGCCCGCCGATGCGCAGCGCGCCCTGGCCATAGGCCCCGCCGACGCCCAAAGCGGCCTCGGTCATCAGCGGCATATAAAGGACGCCGCGGGCGTTCTGGATCAGCGGTGCGGATGCCGGATAGGTCGAAACCAGATATTGATGCGTCTGATCGACCCGCCCGTCCAGTTGTGCGGGGCCATTGGTGCCGACCGCATTGGTGCATCCAGCGGCCAGCAGCGCCGCGCCGCCCGATGCCAGCAGGGTCCGGCGGGACAGCTTTGTCGTATTGGTCATGTGTCGCCCTCGTTCAACGATGCAGGGGCTTGTTCCGCCCCGATTGCCCGCGACGATACGCGACAGGGCTGGGTCACGCCAGCATCTCGGCCACGGTGGGCGCGAAATAGCTTAGGACCCCGTCGCAGCCCGCCCGGCGGAAGGCCAGCAGGCTTTCGACCATGACATCCTGCGACAGCCACCCGTTGCGGATCGCGCCCTCGATCATCGCGTATTCGCCGCTGACCTGATAGGCGAAGGTGGGTGCGCCGAATTCGTCCTTCACCGAGCGGCAGATGTCCAGATAGGGCATGCCCGGCTTGACCATGACCATGTCGGCGCCTTCCGACAGGTCGCGAGCGACGCAGCGAAGCGCCTCGCCCTTGTTGGCGGGGTTGATCTGGTAGGTCTTCTTGTCGCCGACCAGCCGCCCCGAGGCGCCCACGGCATCGCGGAAGGGCCCGTAATAGGCGCTGGCGAATTTCGCGGCATAGGACAGGATCGCCGTGTTCTTGTGGCCCGCCTGCTCCAAGGCTCCGCGCAGGGCGGCGATGCGCCCGTCCATCATGTCCGACGGCCCCAGGATGTCGGCCCCGCTTTCGGCCTGCACCAGCGCCATGCGAACCAGCGCCTCGACGGTTTCATCGTTCAGGATCTCTCCGTCGACGACCAGCCCGTCGTGGCCATTGGCATTATAAGGGTCCAGCGCAATGTCAGTCATCACGACCAGATCGGGCACGGTCTCTTTCACGGCGCGGATCGCCTGGTTGCCGATGTTGTCTGGGTCCCATGCGCGTTCGCAGCCCTCGGTCCGCAGGTCCATGTCGGAATGGGGAAAGATGCAGATGGCGGGAATGTTCAGACGTGCCGCGCGTTCGGCGGCCCGCTTGGCCCCGTCGATGGTCAGGCGTTCCACGCCGGGCATGGATGCGATCTCGCCCTCGGCACCTTGCACCTCGGTCACGAAGATCGGCCAGATCAGGTTGGCCGGCGTCAGGTTCACCTCGGAGACCATGGCGCGGATGTTGGGGCTGCGGCGCAGGCGGCGCAGGCGGCCTGCGGGGAAGGGGGCGACGATCGGGTTGGCCATGCGGAGGCTCCTGCCTTTTGGGGTGGGACAACCGGGCGGCTTTCCCTTGGTTGAAACCCGATCTAAGGTCGCGCGCAGTGAAGGACAAGGAACTGCTCGTGCCGCAAGTCAACAGCCTGATCGGGTTTCTGGACAGCCGCTCATTCATGACGATCTGGTATTGGCTGGCGCTGGTCGGCCTGTGGTCGGCCACGGGGCGCAACATCATGGGCATCCCCTCGGATATCGTGGCGCGCGCACGGGCGGCGCTGGCGTCGGGGCAGGGCGACGATCCGGCGGTCATGACGCTGCTGGACTGGCTGTCGCTGGTGCTGCCGCGCTGGCGCCTTGGTCCGACCGAGGGGGCGGTCTTCCTTGGCCTGACGTCCTTCGGGCTGACCTCGCTGGCGGTTCTTGGCTTTGTCTTCTGGCTGGAGTTGGCGCAGGCGGTGTTCCTGCTGCTGATGCCCTTCTGGTTGCTCTTCTGGATGCGCGTGCGGCTGGCCCGCCGCGTGACGCCCGTGGTCGATGCCGCACAGCTGGGGCAGATCCCCCCCGAAAAGGCCGCCCGCGATGCAGCCCGCGCGATGACCTGGCACCGCCGGTGGGTCACGGTCTTGTCGATGGTCTCGGTTCTGGCCACGGTGCTTTGGGGCTCGGCCTGGGCGATCATGCATCCCAATGGCCTGTGACGCGCTTGACTTCATATCCTCGCACTATACCTGAGCATCCATGTCCCAGCAGTTGATCCTTTCCGGCGCCCCCGAAGGCTATGACGCGGCGCTGATCGCCCGCGAGGCCGCGCGACCCGAAAACCGCGGCGCCCCCGTCATCCATGTGGCCCGCGACGACCGGCGGATGGCCGCGACCCGCGCGGCGCTGGCCTTCATGGCACCCGGTCTGGTCGTCCTGGACTTCCCTGCCTGGGACACGACCCCCTATGACCGCGTGTCCCCCGCCCCCGAGGTGCAGGCCGCGCGCATGGCCACGCTGGCCGCGCTTGCGCAGGGTGCCATCAAGGGGCCGTTCGTGCTGCTGACCTCGCTGAACGCGGTGCTGCAACGCGTGCCGCCGCGCGATCTGGTGCGCGCGACGGCTTTCACCGCCCGCGTCGGCGACCGCATCGACGAAGACGCGCTGCGTCATTTCCTGGTCCGCATGGGCTTCGTGCAAAGCCCCACCGTGACCGAGCAGGGCGATTACGCCATCCGCGGCGGCATCATCGACATCTTCCCGCCCGGTGAAAGCGGCCCGATCCGGCTGGACCTGTTCGGCGACGTGCTGGACGGGGCGCGGCGTTTCGACGCGGTCACGCAGCGCACCACCGAAAAGCTGACCCGGATCGAGCTGGCCCCCATGTCCGAGGTGATCCTGGATGAGGACGCCATCACCCGCTTCCGCCAGAACTACCGCGCCGAATACGGGCTGGGCACCAGCGACCCCTTGTATGAAAGCGTCAGCGCCGGGGCCAAGACCAGCGGCATGGAACATTGGCTGCCCTGGTTCCACGACCGGATGGAGAGCCTGTTCGACTACATGCCCGGTGCCTCGGTCGTGCTGGACGATCATATCGGGCAGGTCATCGACGCCCGCCGCACGATGATCCGCGAACAGTTCGAGGCCCGCTGCGCCGCCATGAAGGCCAAGGGCCGCAGCGATACCGTCTACAAGCCCGTGCCGCCGGACGCGATGTTCCCCACGGACGCCGAATGGAACGCATGGCTGTCGCCGCATCGGGTGCTGCGCCTGTCGGTGCTGAACCAGCCGCCCGGACCGGGCGTCTTGGATGCCGGCGGCCGGGCCGGGCGCAATTTCGCCCCCGAACGCCAGGCTGAATCCATCAACCTCTTCGGCGCGCTGGCCGATCACGTCCGGACGCTGCGCAAGGATCACCGCGTGGTGCTGGCCAGCTTCTCGGACGGGGCGCGGGAACGTCTGGCGGGGCTTCTGAAGGACGAAGGCCTGACCGACGCCCTGACCATCGGCGATCTGCGCGACCTGCCCGACCGCAAGGGCGCCTTGGGCCTGACCGTCTGGCCGCTGGACGAGGGGTTCGTCGCCAGGGGGCAGGCGCTTGGCGACATCGCGGTGATCTCGGAACAGGACGTGCTGGGCGACCGGATGATCCGGGGCGCCAAGAAGCGGCGCAAGGCCGACAACTTCCTGAAGGACACCCAGACCCTGTCGCCTGGCGATCTGATCGTGCATGTCGAACATGGCATCGGGCGCTATACCGGGATCGAGACGATCACCGCCGCGGGTGTCCCGCATGACTGCGTGGCGCTGGAATATGCGGGCGGCGACCGGCTGTATCTGCCGGTCGAGAACATCGAACTGCTGTCGCGATACGGCCACGAGGAAGGCCTGCTGGACAAGCTGGGCGGTGGGGCATGGCAGGCCCGCAAGGCGCGCCTGAAGGAACGCATCAAGCTGATCGCTGACAAGCTGATGCGCATCGCCGCCGAACGCCTGTTGCGCCCCGCCCCCGTGCTGGAGCCCGAAGAACACGAATGGCAGCAATTCGCCGCCCGCTTCCCCTATAGCGAGACCGACGATCAGGCCGCCGCCATCGAGGACGTGGCCGAGGATCTGGCCGCGGGTCGCCCCATGGACCGCCTCATCGTGGGCGACGTTGGCTTCGGCAAGACCGAGGTCGCCATGCGCGCGGCCTTCATCGCCGCCAGCCAGGGGATGCAGGTCGCGGTCGTGGCACCGACCACCCTGCTGGCCCGTCAGCACTACCGCAGCTTTGCCGAGCGTTTCCGCGGCACGGCGATCAATGTCCGCCCCCTGTCGCGTTTCGTCAGCGCCAAGGATGCCAGCGCCACCCGCGCCGGTCTGGCCGATGGCAGCGTCGATATCGTCGTGGGAACCCATGCGGTCCTGGCCAAACAGGTGCGCTTCAAGAACCTGGGCCTGCTGGTCATCGACGAGGAGCAGCATTTCGGCGTCGCCCACAAGGAACGCCTGAAGGAGCTGCGCAGCGACATTCACGTCCTGACGCTGACCGCCACCCCCATCCCGCGCACCCTGCAGCTGTCGCTGACCGGCGTGCGCGACCTGTCGGTGATCGGCACGCCGCCCGTGGACCGCCTGGCGATCCGCACCTATGTCAGCGAATTCGACGGGGTTTCCATCCGCGAGGCCCTGCTGCGCGAGAAATATCGTGGCGGCCAGAGCTTCTTCGTCGTGCCGCGCCTGACCGACCTGCCCGACGTCGAACATTGGCTGTCCGAGAACATGCCCGAACTGTCCTATATCGTCGCCCACGGCCAGCTTGCGGCGGGCGATCTGGATCAGCGGATGAACGCATTCTACGACGGCAGCCATGACGTGCTGCTGGCCACCACCATCGTGGAAAGCGGGCTGGACATCCCGACGGCCAACACGATGATCGTCTGGCGCGCGGATATGTTCGGCCTGTCGCAGCTTTACCAGATCCGGGGACGGGTGGGGCGGTCGAAGACCCGCGCCTATTGCTATCTGACGACGAAACCGCGCAGCCCGCTGACCCCGCAGGCGATGCGGCGGTTGAAGTTCCTTGGCAATATCGACGGCTTGGGTGCGGGCTTCAACCTGGCCAGCCAGGATCTGGACCTGCGCGGCGCGGGCAACCTGCTGGGCGAGGAGCAGTCCGGGCATATCAAAGAGGTCGGCTTCGAACTGTATCAGAACATGCTGGAGGAAACGATCGCCAAGCTGAAATCGGGCGAGATCGAGGGCACCCCCGACGACGAATGGGCGCCCCAGCTGAACCTTGGCGTTCCGGTCACCATTCCCGAAAGCTTCGTGCCGGATCTGGACGTACGGCTTGGCCTCTATCGTCGCCTGGCCGAACTGACCACCAAGGTCGAGCTGGAGGGCTTTGCCGCCGAGCTGATCGACCGCTTCGGGCCCTTGCCGCGCGAGGTGAACACCCTGCTGCTGGTCATCCGCATCAAGGCCATGGCCAAGCGGGCCAATATCGCGCGGCTGGATGCGGGTCCGAAGGGTGCGACGATCCAGTTCCACCAGGACCGCTTCCCGAACCCCGCAGGTCTGGTCGAATTCCTGACCGACCAGCAGGGGCAGGCCAAGGTCACCGACAACAAGATCTTCGTGGGCCGCACTTGGAATTCGGACGCCGACCGCATCAAGGGCGCCTTCGCCATCGCCCGCGATCTGGCCGCCAAGGCCAAGGCCGCCAAGTGAGCGGCCGGGTCCGCTTCGACCACGGCCCGCTTGGCGGCGCGACCGATTTCATCGCCCCGCAGACGGTGATCCGGGCCGATACCATCGCGGGCGTCGGTCCGGCGCTGGCCGCCATGCAGGCCGCGCAGGACCGGGGGGCGTGGCTGGCGGGCTATCTGTCTTATGAGCTTGGCCATGCGATGTCGCCGCGGCTGGCCCCGCTGATGCCCGGCGACCGGCAGATGCCGTTGATCCTGATGGGGGTCTTCGACAGGCCGCGGCCTGCGGACCCCTTGCCCGACCGCGCCGGTGTCAGCATCGGTCCCGCGCGCCCCTTGTGGGACAGGGCGCGATACGATGCGGCCATCGCCGCCGTGCATGACTACATCACTGCCGGCGACACCTATCAGATCAATTTGACCTTCCCGATGGAGGCCGAGGTCACGGGCGATCCGCTGCGGATCTATGCCGCCTTGGCTGCGCGCCAGCCGGTACCCGAGGGGGCCTTCGTCGATCTGGGCGGCCCGCCGGTCCTGTCCCGCAGCCCCGAGCTGTTCTTTGCCATCGACGATCGGGGCGTCATCCGGACGAAGCCCATGAAGGGCACTGCCGCACGCGGCGCGACGCTGGCAGAGGATGCCGCCGCCGCCAAAGGTCTGGCCGCATCCGAAAAGAACCGGGCCGAGAACCTGATGATCGTCGATCTGCTGCGCAACGACATCAGCCGCATCTGCCTGCCCGGCAGCGTGCGCGTGCCGCAGCTGTTCCACGTCGAGGAATATGCGACGCTGCACCAGATGGTCTCGACCGTGGAAGGGCAGCTTGCCCCCGGCGTGGGGCTGGCGCAAGTGCTGGGCGCGCTGTTTCCCTGCGGCTCGATCACCGGAGCCCCCAAGATCCGGTCGATGCAGATCATCGCGGAACTGGAGGCGGCACCGCGCGAGGTCTATTGCGGGGCCATCGGCTGGATCGACCCCGCGGGGCCGATGCGGTTCAACGTGGCGATCCGCTCGCCTTGGATGATCGCGCCGGACCGGTTGCGCCTGAACGTCGGCGGCGGCATCGTCCATGACAGCGAAACCGGATCCGAGTGGGAGGAAGCATTATGCAAATCCGCATTCCTGACCCTATCCCCCAAGGGTTGACCCTGTTCGAAACCATGCGCGCCGAGCCCGACGGCAGCATCCGTCGCTGGCCGCTGCATCTGGCGCGCTTGGAGCGCGGCTGCGCGGCCGTGGGCTTTCCGATGGATCCCAAGGCCGCCACGGCGGCATTGGCGGACCTGCCACAGGGCCAGGCATTGCGTGTCAGGCTGGTGGTTCATTCTGACGGTGCGATCAAGGTCACGCATGCCCCCGCCCCCGAAGCAACACAGGACTGGCGGGTCGCGATATCTGCCGAGAGACTGCGGTCAGGCGATCCCTGGCTGGGGATCAAGAGCTCGGCCCGCGGGGTCTATGATGCGGCGCGCGCGGCCATGCCGGCCGAGGCCGATGAGGTGATTCTGCTGAACGAGGCTGGCCAGGTCTGCGAGGGCAGCATCACCAACCTGTTTCTGCTGCGGGCTGGCAAGATGCTGACGCCGCCGGTGAAATGCGGATTGCTGCCGGGCGTCTTGCGGGCCGAGCTGTTGGCCAGCGGCATGGCGCGCGAGGCGGTGCTGATGCCCGAGGATCTGTCCGAAGGGCGGCTGTTCTGCGGCAACGCCCTACGTGGCTTGATCCCGGCGCGCCTGATCTGAACGCGAAGCGCGGACGACCCCCATCGAAGGGGTCGCCCGCGCTTTTGCCACCCTTCGCGGATGTCGCATGGAAAACGCCCCGCCCTTTGGAGGGGGCGGGGCGTTTCAGGTTCATTCGGCGGTCAGCAAGGGCGTCTTGGATTTGCCGATGCGGGGCGCCTCGGGGCCGGTGATGTCGAAGACGGGCTTGTCGTCCTCGATCTTCACACGCACGAAACCACCCTTGGTCAGGCGTCCGAACAGCAGCTCTTCGGCCAGCGGCTTCTTGATATGCTCCTGGATTACGCGACCAAGCGGGCGGGCGCCCATGCGGTCGTCGTAACCCCGTTCGGCCAGCCAGTCCGCGGCCTGCGGCGTCAGTTCGATATGGACGTTGCGGTCCATCAGCTGAGCTTCCAGCTGCAGGATGAACTTTTCGACCACATGGATGACCACCTCGCGTCCCAAGGCGGCGAAGCTGATGATCGCGTCCAGACGGTTGCGGAATTCGGGCGTGAAGGTCCGCTCGATGGCGGCGGTATCCTCGCCCTCGCGGCGGTCGCGTCCGAAGCCGATGGCAGCCTTGGCCTGATCGGCGGCCCCCGCGTTCGAGGTCATGATCAGGATCACGTTGCGGAAATCGACCTGGCGACCGTTGTGGTCGGTCAGGCGACCCGCATCCATGATCTGCAGCAGGATGTTGAAGACGTCGGGGTGCGCCTTCTCGATCTCATCCAGCAGCAGGACGCAATGGGGATGCTGATCGACGCCATCGGTCAGCAGGCCGCCCTGATCGAAGCCGACATAGCCCGGAGGCGCACCGATCAGACGGCTGACGGCGTGCTTCTCCATGTATTCCGACATGTCGAAGCGCAGCAGTTCCACGCCCAAGGTCGATGCGAGCTGCTTGGCGACCTCGGTCTTGCCGACGCCCGTGGGACCGGCGAACAGGTAGTTGCCGATGGGCTTTTCAGGTTCGCGCAGACCGGCCCGTGCCAGCTTGATGGCCGACGACAGGGTGGTGATGGCGGTATCCTGCCCGAAGACCACGCGCTTCAGCGAGGATTCCAGATCACGCAGAACCTCGGCGTCGTTCTTGCTGACGTTCTTGGGTGGGATTCGGGCGATCTTGGCCACGACGGCCTCGACCTCCTTCGGGCTGATGGTTTTGCGGCGCTTGCTTTCGGCGACCAGATGCTGCGCGGCGCCCGCTTCATCGATGATGTCGATGGCGCTGTCCGGAAGCTTGCGGTCGTTGATATAGCGCGAAGCCAGCTCCACCGCCGACTTGATCGCATCGTTGGTATATCGCAGGTCGTGGTGCTTTTCGAAATGCGGCTTCAGGCCCATCAGGATCTTGACGGCATCCGGGACAGAAGGCTCGTTCACGTCGATCTTCTGGAAGCGCCGCGACAGGGCGCGGTCCTTTTCGAAGTGCTGACGATATTCCTTGTAGGTGGTCGAGCCCATGCAGCGCAGCTTGCCACCGGCCAGCGCCGGCTTCAGCAGGTTCGAGGCATCCATCGCCCCGCCCGAGGTCGCGCCCGCACCGATCACGGTGTGGATCTCGTCGATGAAGAGGATCGCATCGGGATGCGCCTCCAGTTCCTTGACGACGGCCTTCAGGCGTTCCTCGAAATCACCGCGATAGCGGGTGCCGGCCAGCAATGCGCCCATGTCCAGCGAGAAGATGGTCGCGCCCGACAGCACCTCGGGGGTTTCGCCGCGCGTGATCTTCAGCGCCAGACCCTCGGCGATGGCGGTCTTGCCCACGCCAGGGTCGCCCACCAGCAGTGGGTTGTTCTTGCGGCGGCGGCAGAGGACCTGAATGGCACGCTCGACCTCAGAGTCACGGCCGATCAGGGGATCGACATCGCCCTTCTTCGACTTGACGTTCAGATCGACGCAATATTTGCCAAGGGCGGTTTCGTCCTTGGCATCGGGCGCCTCCTCGGCCTTTTCGTGGTCGATGGGATCGTCCGAGCCGGCGATGTTGCGCGGTTCGTTGAAGGACGGGTTCTTCGCTACGCCATGCGCGATGAAATTGACCGCGTCGTAACGGGTCATGTCCAGTTCCTGCAGGAAATAGGCCGCGTTGGATTCGCGTTCGGCGAAGATCGCGACCAGCACGTTTGCGCCCGTCACCTCGGAGCGGCCCGAACTTTGGACATGGATGGCGGCGCGTTGGATCACGCGCTGGAAGGCCGCTGTCGGAACGGCTTCCGAGCCTTCGACGTCGGTGATGAGGGTGGAGAGGTCATCTTCGATGAACTCGGTCAGCGACTTGCGCAATTCGTCCAGATCGACGTTGCAGGCCCGCATGACCTTGACCGCTTCGGGTTCCTCGGTCAGGGCCAGCAGCAGATGCTCCAGCGTTGCAAGTTCGTGGCGGTGTTCGTTCGCCAGCGCAAGAGCCTGGTGAATCGCCTGTTCCAAAGAGGTCGAGAAACTTGGCACGGTCGTCTCCTGTCAGTCGACTGGCGGTATGGACCCATCGGCGGTCCACCTGCCCAGACTGTCACGATACAGTTAAGATTTGATGGAATCCGGTCGGCATCAAGCCCTTTTTGAAAAAGATGCCAAGTTTTTCCCACGGTTGAGGCAGATGTGATGTCACGGATGCCCGTTTTCAAGCGCAAGGCACCGACCGCGTCATTCGGTCTTGGCGCAAAGAGGCGATGCCCCTAGAATTCGTCCTTCATCTTTCGCAGCCGTGCAAAGACCTGCGCATCATCCGCGCCCTGCATGCCCAAGGGGCCGCGGAGGGCATTGACCCGCAGGAAGGGATTCGTCGCCTTCTCCAGTTCCAGCGTCGCCGGTGCGCAGGGCGTCCGCAATTCCTGCACGTCGGACAGGCGTTGCTGCAGATCGGCGTTGTCGGGATCGACCGACAGGGCGAAGGCGCCATTGGCCGCGCAATAGTCGTGCCCCGAACAGATCAGCGTATCGTCGGGCAGGGCGGCCAGGCGCGACAGGCTGGCCCACATCATCTGGGGGTCGCCCTCGAACAGGCGACCGCAGCCCATGGCCATCAGGCTGTCGGCAGTGAAGGCATGGCCCGACTGCGGGAAATGGAAGGCGACATGGCCGATGGTATGCCCCGAGACGTCGATGACATCGATCCGCTGGCCCAGCAGCTTGATGGACTGATCCGGTCGGACCTGCTGATCCAGATGGGGCAGACGATGGGCGTCGGCCTCGGCGCCGATGACGCGGGCGCCCGTCTTCTCGACGATGGCGGCGACGCCCTGGATGTGGTCGTCGTGGTGATGGGTCAGCAGGATCGCATCCAGACCCCAGCCCCGCGCGTCCAGTTCGGTCAGGATGGGCATGGCCTCGGGGGCGTCGATCAGGATCGTGCCTTCCGGTCCGTGCAGCAGATAGGCATAGTTATCCCGCAGACAGCGCAGCGTGACCAGTTCCAGCGGCATTGGCAAATCCCTTCGCTTATGTTCACCTGAACCCTGACAAAAGCCGGACGCCCGCACAATGCACCATGACATCCACCAGCTGCGACGCTTCTATTATCAGAGGTCCCTGGGTCGGGTCGTGCAGCGCATCCTGCGCGACCGCCTGACAACGCGCTGGTCACCCGAAGGTTGCAGCGGCATGACGGTGGCGGGCTTCGGTTTCGCCGCACCCATGCTGCGGCCCTATCTGGCGCGATCGCGGCGGGTGACGACGCTGATGCCCGGACCGCAGGGGGTCATGGCTTGGCCCGCCGGCATGCCCAACCACAGCGTCTTGTGCGACGAGACCGCCTGGCCCATCGAGACTGGCAGCATCGACCGCCTTGTCATGATGCACGGGCTGGAGACCAGCGACCACCCGCGCGAGCTGCTGGCCGAGGCATGGCGCTGTCTTGGGCCGGGGGGGCGGATGATGGTCATCGTGCCGAACCGCGCGGGCCTTTGGGCCGCGACCGACCGCACGCCCTTCGGCTTTGGCCGGTCTTATACGACGGGGCAGTTGATCAGCCAGATGCGCGCTGCGGGCCTGATGCCGGAATGGAGCGGGTCTGCCATCTACATCCCGCCCTCGGATCGCAGGTTCTGGCTGCGAAGCGCGCAGTTCTGGGAACGCACGGGCGCGCGCATCAGCCGCGTGCTGGTCGCGGGCGTGATTCTGGTCGAGCTGACCAAGCAGACACGCGCGCCGATCGGACCCGGCGTCAAGATCCACGTCCCCAGCCCGCTGGAGATCCTGGACGGTGTCGCAAGGCCGCGCCCGGCGGGCGCGCAGCTGAACCGGGCAAGGGGTGTGACCGGCGCCGATCGCCTTGGCGGGCTTGCGAAAAACGGGGGCAGCAGGGGGTAATGAGACAGGGCGCGTGTCCTTCCTGCGACACAGTGCCACCTTCCGCCCAAGATGCACGGAACCGTGACCTTGAAGGTTGCCGCGCAACAAACGACCTGCTAGAGACGGCCCAGATTTGCGCACGGCCCTCCATAAGCCGTGCGCCGCGACCCGCACCCCGTGACAGACCGGATGGAAATCCGGCCCGCCAACGGGGTTTGCGCAAACGTAAAGGATGACCGTGGCCAACTCTGTTTCCATGTCCCAGAGCATCGCCGGACGCTATGCGCAGGCCGTCTTCGACCTTACGAAGGACGATGGGGGGCTGGATGCCCTGGCCCAGCAGACCGCCGATCTGGATGCAGCGCTGAACGACAGCGCCGAGCTGCGCGACCTGATCGCCAGCCCCATCTATTCGCGCGACCAGCAGGTGCGCACGATCGTCGCGATCGCCGACAGGATGGAACTGTCGCAGGTCCTTAAGAATACGCTGCAGCTGATGGCGACCAACCGTCGCCTTTTCGTGCTGCCGCAGCTGATCCACGCGTTGTCGCAGATGATTGCGGACCACCGCGGAGAGATGACGGCCGACGTCACCAGCGCGGTCGCGCTGGATGATGCGCAGCTGGAGCGTCTGAAGACGACCCTGGCCGAGAAGACCGGCAAGAAGGTCAAGCTGAACACGCGCGTCGATGAGACCCTCATCGGCGGCATGATTGTCAAGTTGGGCTCGCAGATGATCGACAGTTCGGTCCGCTCGAAGCTCGCTTCCCTGCAGAATGTCATGAAAGAGGTCGGATAATGGGAATCCAGGCTGCCGAGATTTCGGCGATCCTCAAGGAGCAGATCAAGAATTTCGGTCAGGACTCCGAAGTTGCTGAAGTCGGCCAGGTGTTGTCGGTCGGCGACGGTATCGCCCGCGTCTACGGTCTGGACAAGGTCCAGGCCGGCGAAATGGTCGAATTCCCGGGCGGCGTCCGCGGCATGGTGCTGAACCTCGAGATCGACAACGTCGGTGTCGTGATCTTCGGCGACGACCGCGCCATCAAGGAAGGCGACACCGTCAAGCGCACGCGCTCGATCGTGGACGTTCCCGTCGGCAAGGGCCTGCTGGGCCGCGTCGTTGACGGCCTTGGCAATCCGATCGACGGCAAGGGCCCGATCGAGGCGACCGAGCGTCGCGTGGCCGACGTCAAGGCACCCGGCATCATGCCGCGCAAATCGGTTCACGAACCGATGGCGACCGGCCTGAAGTCGGTCGACGCCATGATCCCGGTCGGCCGTGGCCAGCGCGAGCTGATCATCGGCGACCGCCAGACCGGCAAGACCGCCATCGCCCTGGACACCATCCTGAACCAGGCGAACTACAACGGCCGCGAAGCCGAAGGCATGAAGACCCTGCACTGCATCTATGTCGCAGTCGGTCAGAAGCGTTCGACCGTCGCGCAGCTGGTCAAGAAGCTGGAAGAAACCGGCGCGATGGCCTATACGACCGTCGTCGCGGCAACCGCTTCGGACCCCGCTCCGATGCAGTTCTTGGCCCCCTATTCGGGCACGGCCATCGGCGAATACTTCCGCGACAACGGCATGGACGCGCTGATCATCTATGATGACCTGTCCAAGCAGGCCGTCGCCTATCGCCAGATGTCGCTGCTGCTGCGCCGTCCGCCCGGACGCGAAGCCTATCCGGGCGACGTCTTCTACCTGCACTCGCGCCTGCTGGAGCGTTCGGCCAAGCTGAACGACGAATACGGTGCCGGTTCGCTGACGGCCCTGCCGATCATCGAAACCCAGGGCGGCGACGTGTCGGCCTTCATTCCGACGAACGTGATCTCGATCACCGACGGCCAGATCTTCCTGGAAACCGACCTGTTCTTCCAGGGCATCCGTCCTGCCGTGAACACCGGTCTTTCGGTGTCGCGTGTGGGTTCGGCAGCCCAGACCAAGGCGATGAAATCCGTCGCGGGTCCGGTCAAGCTGGAACTGGCGCAGTACCGCGAGATGGCGGCCTTCGCCCAGTTCGGTTCGGACCTCGACGCCGCGACTCAGCGCCTGCTGAACCGTGGTGCGCGCCTGACCGAGTTGATGAAGCAGCCCCAGTACAAGCCGCTGACCAACGCCGAGATCGTCATCGTCATCTATGCCGGTACCAAGGGCTATATCGACAATGTGGCGGTCAAGGACATCGTGGCGTGGGAAGACGGCCTGCTCCAGTTCCTGCGCAGCCAGAAGTCGGACCTGCTGGACGACATGACCCGCAACGACCGCAAGGTCTCGGGTGACCTGGAAAATGCGATCAAGGCGGCGCTGGACGAATACAACCGCACGCGCGCCTGAGGGGGGATAGATGCCCAGTCTCAAGGATCTCAAGAACCGGATCGGAAGCGTCAAGAACACGCGGAAGATCACCAAGGCGATGCAGATGGTCGCCGCAGCGAAACTGCGCCGTGCGCAGGACGCCGCGGAGGCTGCCCGCCCCTACGCCGACCGCATGGCCGCAGTGATGGCCGGACTGACCGCGAATGCCGCGGATCAGGCCGGCGCACCGCGCCTGCTGGCCGGAACGGGTGACGACAGGCGCCACCTGCTTGTGGTCATGACGGCGGAACGCGGCCTTGCCGGCGGCTTCAACAGCTCGATCGTCAAGCTGGCACGCCAGCATGCCGAACGGCTGCGGGGCGAAGGCAAGGAAGTGGCCATCCTGACCGTGGGCAAGAAGGGTCGCGAACAGCTGAAGCGTGAATACGGCAACCTGTTCGTGCATCACGTCGATCTGTCCGAGGTCAAGCGCATCGGCTATGAGAACGCGCGCCAGATCACCGACGAACTGCTGTCGCGTTTCGACGGCGGCGACTTCGACGTGGCGACGATCTTCTACAACCGCTTCGAATCGGTGATCAGCCAGGTCCCGACCGCCAAGCGGGTGATCCCGGCCGAAGCGCCTGCAGAGGCTCCTGCCGCGAACTCGCTCTATGACTATGAACCCGGAGAAGAGGCCCTGCTGGCCGAGCTTCTGCCGCGGTCGGTGGCGACGCAGATCTTCGCGGCGCTTCTGGAAAATGCAGCGTCCGAGCAGGGCGCGCGGATGAGTGCCATGGACAACGCCACGCGCAACGCGGGCGACATGATCGACCGACTGACGACCGAATACAACCGGACCCGCCAGGCCGCGATCACCAAGGAACTCATCGAAATCATTTCGGGCGCCGAGGCGCTTTGACCGTAACGCAGAGGTAACAACATGGCAGAGGCCACTGGTAAAATCACGCAGGTGATCGGCGCCGTCGTTGACGTGCAGTTCGAAGACCACCTGCCCGCGATCCTGAACGCGCTGACGACCGACAACAACGGCAAGAAGCTGGTTCTGGAAGTCGCGCAGCACCTGGGCGAAAACACCGTCCGCACCATCGCCATGGACGCGACCGAAGGTCTGGTCCGCGGCGAAGCCGTCACCGACACGGGCGGCCCGATCACCGTTCCCGTTGGCGACGTCACCCTGGGACGCATCCTGAACGTCGTGGGCGAGCCCGTCGACGAAGGCGCGGAACTGGACGTCTCGGAGCGTCGCGGCATCCACCAGCCCGCGCCGGACTTCTCGGCCCAGGCAACCAGCTCGGAGATCCTGGTCACCGGCATCAAGGTCATCGACCTGCTGGCCCCCTATTCCAAGGGCGGCAAGATCGGTCTGTTCGGTGGTGCCGGCGTCGGCAAGACCGTTCTGATCATGGAGCTGATCAACAACATCGCCAAGGTGCACTCGGGCTATTCCGTGTTCGCGGGCGTTGGCGAACGGACCCGTGAAGGCAACGACCTCTATCATGAGATGGTGGAATCGGGCGTCATCAAACCGGACAATCTGGCCGACTCGAAAGTGGCCCTGGTTTACGGCCAGATGAACGAGCCTCCGGGGGCACGTATGCGCGTTGCACTGACCGGCCTGACCTTGGCCGAACAGTTCCGCGACGCCTCCGGCACGGACGTTCTGTTCTTCGTGGACAACATCTTCCGCTTCACGCAGGCCGGTTCGGAAGTGTCGGCTCTGCTGGGCCGCATCCCCTCCGCCGTGGGTTACCAGCCGACGCTGGCCACCGACATGGGCGCCATGCAGGAACGCATCACCTCGACGAAGAACGGCTCGATCACCTCGATCCAGGCCGTCTACGTTCCGGCAGATGACCTTACCGACCCTGCGCCGGCCACGACCTTCGCCCACCTCGACGCCACGACCGTTCTGTCGCGCGCCATCTCGGAGCTGGGCATCTACCCGGCCGTGGATCCGCTCGACTCGAACAGCCGTATCCTCGATCCGGGCGTCGTCGGCGAAGAGCATTACCAGGTCGCACGCGACGTGCAGGGCATCCTGCAGAAGTACAAGTCGCTGCAGGACATCATCGCGATCCTGGGCATGGACGAACTGTCGGAAGAAGACAAACTGACCGTGACCCGTGCGCGCAAGATCCAGCGCTTCCTGTCGCAGCCTTTCGACGTGGCCAAGGTCTTCACCGGTTCGGACGGCGTTCAGGTTCCGCTGGAAAAGACCATCGCGTCCTTCAAGGCGGTCGTGGCCGGTGAATACGATCACCTGCCGGAATCGGCCTTCTACATGGTCGGCGACATCGATGACGTGAAAGCCAAGGCCGAGCGTCTGGCTGCCGAAGCCGCGTAAGGGGGCATTATGGCCGATACCATGCAGTTCGACCTCGTGTCGCCGGAGCGGAGCCTGGCTTCCGTTCCCGTGCGCGAGGTGCGCCTGCCGGGCACGGATGGCGATCTTTCCGCCATGCCCGGCCACGCGGCGACGATCGTGACCCTGCGTCCCGGCATGGTCATCCTTGTCGGTGCCGATGGATCGCAAAGCGAATTCGCCGTCACCGGCGGCTTCGCCGAGATCAACGCCGATTCCGTCAGCCTGCTGGCTGAACGGGGCCACCCGCGCGAGGAAGTGACGCAGGATGTCTTCAACGACATGATGCGCGATGCCCACCGCGAACATCGCAACGCGCAAGAGCGTCGCGATCATGCGGGTGAGGAATTCGTCACCGCAGCCGTCAAGATGCTTGGCGACATGCAGGCGATCGGCACCCACATCGGCCTGGACCCGAACCAGTCGACCGTGCCCGATTGATCACGGCTCGCGCCTGATCTTCCCGATTGAAAAGCCCCGGCATCCGTCCGGGGCTTTTCTTTTGATCGATCGCGCGGCTATCACTATCGGGTCAGAAGGAAAGATGGACATGCTGCGATTTACCGCCAATGAGGTCGGCATCGACCAGGGAGAGCTGACGCTGGTCACCGATTTCGACACCCAGGGACCGATGTGGACCGAGCAGGGCGAACGGACCGTCCGTCAAAGGGTCGAATTTTCCGAACGCTTCCTGTCGCCCCCGGTGGTGCAACTGTCGCTTGGCATGTGGGATCTGGATGTCTCGACCAATCAGCGCGGCGACCTGCTGGTCGAGAACGTGACCTCGGCGGGTTTCGACATCGTCTTCCACACCTGGGGTGACACCCGCGTCGCGCGGATGCGGGTGCAATGGATGGCGATCGGTGCCCTGCCGGATGATCAGGACTTTATCCTTTGACGAACTGCGGACCCGGGGTCATGCACGATCCAGGTTGACCGCGATCAGGCCCGCGACTTGTTCGGGATGGGTGATGGGCAGCATATGTCCCGCGCCCGGCACCTGCGCGCGGCCCACGTCGGGCAGACGCGCGGCCAGCGCATCGGCGATGGCGCCGATCACCGGCGGGCTGTCCTGGCCCGAGATCAGCAGCACCGGCGCATCGATCGCCTCCAGCCCGCCCTCGCGCAGGATGTTGGCGCGATCGTCATGCAGCGTCGGACCCGTATCCGCCACCAGCCGGATCTGCCGCGCGACGGTCGCTTGCGCCGCGGCGGGCATCGAGCCGATGTCTTGGCTGCCCCAGACCGACAGGAATGCCTGCGCGGCGGCCAGGTCGTCGCCTGACCGCAAGGCATCTTTCATCCGGTGGTCCGCCGCATCCTGCCCCATGCCCGGGGCCGCCGCGAACAGCACAGGTTCGATCAGGGTCAGGCTGCGGACGGCCTCGGGGGCGGCGACGGCGATGCGCAGGGCGATGGTCGCGCCGATGCTGTGGCCGATCAGATCCAGGGGACGCTCGATGAAGCTGGCCGCGATGCGGGTGACGGCGGTGTGGAAATCCGGATCACCCGGCGCGGGCTGCCAGTCGTCGCTGCGCCCGTGCCCCGGCATGTCGAAGCCCATCAGATCGACCGCCCCACCAAGGGCCTGCGCGATCGGGCCCCAATAGGACCCGCTGGCCATCATGCAGTGCAGGGCCAGGGCCGGGCGGTCCGGGTCGCCCGGCCAATGGCGCTTGTGAAGGCCGCTCATGACCGGGCCAGGTGGCGGTCCAGCATGTCCAGCCGATCCTGACCCCAGAAACGTTCGTCGCTGTCGGTGACGATATAGAGGGGCGCGCCGAAGACCCCTGCGGCCACCGCCTGTTCCAGATTGCGGCCATAGGTTTCGGCCCCCGTGAACAGCCCGCTGTCGGCCAGCCTGGGGTCGAAGCCGTTCGCGGACAGCAGGTCGCGGATGACGTCATCCTCGGCGATGTTGCGTTCCTCGACCCAGCAGGCGCGCAGAAAGCCCTGCACCAGTCCCGCCAGATCGCCGCCGCCCGCATCCTGCGCTGCGATGATCGCATAGGACGAGGGTGCCATGTTCGTCGGGAAATACGCGGGCTTCAGGTTGATTGGCATCTCCAGATGCTCCGCCCAACGCGGCAGTTCCTGGTTGCGATAGGCGGTGCGGTTCGGGTGGCGCCGCGCTGGCGGCAGGCCGCCGGTGCGGTCGAACAGCTGCATCAAGTCCAGCGGCTTGTAGGTGATGGTCGCACCGTGGCGTTCCGCGATCCGTTCCAGACGATCACCGGCAAGATAGCACCAAGGGCTGATCGTCCCCAGATAATAGTCGATATTCGGCATGGGCCCGTCCTTCTAGGTTTGCCCGCAGGCTAGCCCGGTGCTAAGGCGTGTGCAATCTGACGCAACCCGCCAAAGGCCATTCCCACATGCCCGTCATGACCGAACCCAAGCTGATCTCCGGCAACTCGAACCGACCGCTGGCCAAGGCCATTGCGCGCCGCATGTCCATGCACCGCGGCATGAGCGTCGGCCTGCTGGATGCCCGTGTCGAACGCTTCAACGATCAGGAGATCTTCGTCGAGGTCTATGAGAACGTCCGTGGCGAGGACATGTATGTCATCCAGCCGACCTCGAACCCGGCCAATGACAACCTGATGGAGCTGCTGGTCATCACGGACGCGCTGCGCCGGTCGTCGGCCTCGCGCATCACGGCCGTGATCCCCTATTTCGGCTATGCCCGCCAGGACCGCCGCGCCAAGGCTCGCACCCCCATCAGCGCCAAGCTGGTCGCGAACCTGCTGACCGAGGCCGGTGTCGACCGCGTGCTGACGCTGGACCTGCACGCGGCCCAGATCCAGGGCTTCTTCGATATTCCGGTGGACAACCTTTATGCCGCGCCGGTCTTCGCGCTGGACGTGCAGCATCACTTCAAGGGCCGGATGGACGACCTGATGGTGGTCTCGCCCGACGTGGGCGGCGTGGCCCGCGCGCGTGAACTGGCAACCCGCATCGGTGCGCCGCTGGCCATCGTCGACAAGCGTCGCGAAAAGGCGGGCGAAGTGGCCGAGATGAAGGTCATCGGCGATGTCTCGGGCAAGGCCTGCATCATCGTCGACGACATCTGCGACACGGCGGGCACGCTCTGCAAGGCCGCACAGGTGCTGACCGACAATGGCGCGACCGAGGTTCACGCCTATATCACCCATGGCGTCCTGTCGGGTCCCGCCGTGGAACGGGTCAGCAAGTCGGTGATGAAATCTCTGGTCATCACGGATTCGATCCAACCGACCGAGGCGGTAAAGAACGCCCCCAACATCCGCATCGTGCCGACCGCGCCGATGTTCACCCAAGCGATCCTGAACATCTGGAACGGCACCTCGGTCAGCTCGCTGTTCGAGACCGACACCCTGCTGCCGATCTATGAGGGTCTGTACCAGACCAGCTGATCGGGCGGACCGGAAGCAAAAGGGCCGGCGCGACCTGCGCCGGCCCTTTTCCGTTCAAAGCGCGCGCCAGCCGATGTCGCGGCGGCAGAAGCCCTGCGGCCAATCGATGGCATCGACAAGCGCATAGGCACGGGCGTGGGCCTCGGCTAGGGTCGCGCCGCGCCCGGTGCAGGCAAGGACGCGACCGCCGGTGGCGACGGTCTGCCCGTCCTTTTCGGCGGTGCCTGCGTGGAAGGTCATCTGGAAGCTGGTCTGGGGCAGGGCCTCCAGCCCCCCGATGGCCGTGCCTTTGACATAGCTGCCGGGATAGCCTTCAGCGGCCATCACCACGGTCAGCGCGTGATCATCGGCCCAATTGGCGCTGACGCTGTCCAGACGGTCCTCGGCGCAGGCCAGCAGCAGGTCGAGGATCTGCCCGCCAAGGCGCATCATCAGCGCCTGACATTCCGGATCGCCGAAGCGGACGTTGTATTCCACAAGCCGCGCCTGGCCGTCCTTGATCATCAGGCCCGCGTAAAGCACGCCCTGGAAGGGCATGTCCTGGCGCGCCATTTCCGCGATGGTGGGGCGGACGATCCGCTCCATCACCTGATCCTGCAGGGTCTGGGTCAGGACAGGGGCGGGGCTGTAAGCGCCCATGCCGCCGGTGTTGGGGCCGGTATCGCCGTCGCCCACGCGTTTGTGGTCCTGCGCGGTGCCGACGGGCAGGCAGTTCACCCCGTCGCTGAGAATGAAGAAGCTGGCTTCCTCGCCATCCATGAATTCCTCGATGACGACCGACATCTCGCCGAATTCGCCGTCGAAGATCAGGTCGATGGCAGCATGGGCCTGTTCGACGGTTTCCGCGACGGTGACGCCCTTGCCTGCGGCCAGGCCGTCGGCCTTGACCACGATGGGCGCGCCTTGGGCGGTGACGTAATCGCGGGCCGATGCGCCATCGGTGAAGCAGGCCCATGCGGCGGTGGGGGCACCGCAGGCGTCGCAGATTTCCTTGGTGAAGGTCTTGGACGCCTCAAGCTGGGCGGCGGCCTGGCTGGGGCCGAAGACAAGGAAGCCCGCGTTGCGCAGCGCGTCCGAGACACCGGCGGCCAAGGGGGCTTCGGGGCCGATGACGACGAAATCGATGGCGTTTTCCTGGGCGAATTCCAGCACCTCGGCGCGGGACTGGATGTCCAGGGCCGCGCATTCGGCCACCTCGGCGATGCCTGCGTTGCCCGGCGCGACGATCAGCCGGTCGCATTTCGGGTTCTGTCGAATGGCCCATGCCAGCGCATGTTCGCGCCCGCCACCGCCCAGGATCAGGATATTCATCTGCCGCCCTTTCGCTTGATCTTGCGGCGTTCTAGTCTGGCGGGCGAAAGGGAACAAGCCGCATGGATCTGATCGACGACGACCCGCAGCCCGGCAGCAACGCGCATGAATACACCGTGTCGCAGCTGTCAGGTGCCGTCAAACGCAGTATCGAGGACCAGTTCGGGCGCGTCCGCGTCCGGGCCGAGGTGGGGCGTGTATCGCGTCCGTCCTCGGGGCATCTCTATTTCGACCTCAAGGATGACCGTGCGGTTCTGGCCGCCGTGACGTGGAAGGGGCAGGCCGCCAAGCTGGCGCAACGCCCCGAGGAAGGGATGGAGGTGATCGCGACGGGCCGCCTGACGACCTTCCCCGGCCAGTCGAAATACCAGATGATCGTGGATCAGATCGAGCCTGCGGGTGAAGGCGCGCTGATGGCGATGCTGGAAAAGCGCCGTAAAGCGCTGGCCGCCGAGGGGCTGTTCGATCAGGACCGCAAGCGGGCCCTGCCGTTCCTGCCACGGGTGATCGGTGTGGTGACCTCGCCCTCGGGGGCGGTCATCCGCGACATCCTGCACCGGCTGCGCGAACGTTTCCCGACCCGCGTGGTGATCTGGCCCGTGGCCGTGCAAGGCAAGGACTGCGCGCCGCAGGTTACCGCCGCCATCGAAGGCTTCAACGCACTTCACGATGACGGCCCGATCCCACGCCCCGATCTGATCATCGTGGCGCGGGGCGGTGGGTCGCTGGAGGATCTGTGGGGCTTCAACGAGGAATCGGTTGTGCGCGCCGCTGCTGCCAGCGCGATCCCGCTGATTTCGGCTGTCGGGCATGAAACGGATACGACACTGATCGATTTCGCCTCGGACAGGCGGGCGCCGACGCCGACCGCTGCGGCGGAAATCGCCGTGCCGGTGCGGGCGGACCTGTCTGCGCGTCTGGCCGAGACCGGCATCCGGATGACGCGGGCCAATGCGCAGGCCATCGACCGGCCCCGCCAGCGGCTGCGCGATCTGGCCCGCGCCATGGGACGCCCCGCCGCGCTGACCGACGGGGCGCGGCAGCGGCTGGACCTCTGGGGGGTGCGGCTGGAACCGGCGCTGCGCAATCTGGTGCGCACGCGTCGTCAGCATCTGGCATCGCGACCCATGCCTGCCGCAACCCTGCGCCAGTTCACCGCGACCAAGCGGCATGACATGGACCGGCTTGGCACGCGGCTTGCCACCGCCCGCAGCCGCCGGTTGGAGCGTCCGCGCGACCGGCTGACGCAGCTTCAGGAACGGCTGGACAACTCGATGAAGCGGGTCGAGGCGACGACCCGTCGCGCCATCGCCCAACAGACAGACCGGCTGACCGATCTGCGCCAGCGGATGGACCGCGCCATGCAGCGTCGTGTGCAACTGCGCCGCGAGGCGCTGAACCAGCTGGACCGCATGCGCCTGACGCTTGGGTATGAGGAAACCTTGAAGCGCGGCTATGCCGTCGTACATGGGCCCGAGGGGCTGCTGACCTCGGCGCAGGAGGCGCAGACCACCGCCCGCTTCGAGGTTCAGTTCAGCGATGGCCGCGTGGCCGTCCACCCCGAGGGAAAAGCCGCCAAGCCCAAGGGTCGCAGCCGCCCCGTGGACCCGCAGCAGAAATCACTTCTGTAGCACGCCGTCCTGGCGCCCGCGCAGCACCAGCCAGATCAGCGAGGCCCCTGCCAGCGCCAGCAGGGGCAGCATCGCCAAGTTCACCGCGCTCCACCCGTCCTGGGGGGAACCGCCCGCACAGTTCATCAGCCCGCCCGATGACAGCGACGCCACGAAGACGCCGCCGAAAACCACAAGGTCGTTCATGCCCTGCACGCGGCCGCGTTCGGCGGCGGTATGGGCGCGGGTCAACATGGCGGTCGCGCCGATATAGCCGAAGTTCCAACCCACCCCCAGCAGCACCAGCGCCCCGAAGAACTGCGGCAGTTCGGCCCCCGACAGCGCGACGCCCCCCGCCGCCGCCAGGATGGCCAGACCGATGGCCACGATCCGGGTCGCGCCGAAGCGCGCGATCAGATGGCCGGTGAAGAAGCTGGGCGCGAACATGGCCAGCACATGGGCGCTGACGATATTGGCCGCGTCGCTTGGTGCATAGCCGCAGCCGACCACCGCCAGGGGCGTCGAGGTCATGACAAGGTTCATCAGCGCATAGGACACCATCCCGCAGATCATCGCGACGATGATGACCGGATTGCGCAGAATCTGCCCCATCGGGCGACCCTGATCATCGCCGGTTCGCGGTGCGGGTGGGATGGGGATGTCGAGGAAAGCGAAAAGGAACGGCCCCAGAAGGTTCAGCCCGATAACGGCGACATAGCTGGCAAGGAAGGGAACGGCCGTCAGGTCGCTGGTCATGCGCACGATGGCGGGACCGATGATGGCGGCGGCCAGCCCGCCCGCCATGACCCAGCTGATGGCGCGGGGGGCCATCTCGTCGGATGCGGTGTCGGTGACGGCAAAGCGATAGAAGCCCTGCGCCGACATGTAGATACCGGTCAGCAGCGATCCCGCCATGAACAGCAGGAAAGACCCCGACCACAGCCCCGCCGCCGCGATGGCAGCACCAAGTCCCCCCGCCAGCACCGCCAGCAGGAAACCCGCCTGCCTGCCACGCATCTGCATGAAGCGTGCCAAGGGCCGTGCCGACAAAGCGGAGCCGAGGATGATCATCGACAGCGGCAGGGTGGCAAGGCAAGGGTTGGGTGCCAGGATCTGACCCGCCAGCCCACCGATGATGAAGATGACCGACATCTGCGCGCCCAGGATGGCCTGCGCCGCCACAAGGATGACGATGTTGCGCCGGGTGCGCGACAGGGTGTCGGTCATGGCCGGGTCAGCCGCGGGGAAGGGCGGCTGCGGTGCGGGCGCGATCCTCGATCGCCTGCCAGTTGCCCGCGGCGACATCGGCGTCGGTCACGATCCAGCTGCCACCGACGCAGACCACATTGGGCAGCGACAGATAGCTGTCCGCGTTCTGGGGCGAGACACCGCCCGTGGGGCAGAAGCTGACCTTGGGCAGGGGGCCTGCCAGCGATTTCAACGCAGGGGCACCGCCGACAGCCTCGGCAGGGAAGAACTTCAGCATGTCGAAGCCCGCGTCTGATGCACGCATCACCTCGGAGGCGGTGACGGCGCCGGGCAGCAGAGGCAGTTCCAGATCGGCACAGGCCTGGATCAGGCGGTCGGTCAACCCGGGCGAGACGGCAAAGCTGGCGCCTGCATCCTTGGCGCGCTTGGCGTCGTCAGGGGTCAGCACGGTGCCCGCGCCGACATGGCCGCCCTCGATCTTGCTCATGGCGCGGATCGAATCCAGCGCGGCGTCGGACCGCAGGGTCACCTCCAGCACGGGCAGGCCGCCGGTGACCAGCGCGCGGGCCAGATCGGCGGCATGGGCGGCGTCCTTGATGACGATGACCGGAATGACGGGGGCCAGCTGGCACAGGGCCCGGGATTTCTGCGACTGGATTTCGGGGGTCATGGCGCACCTTCGATATGTTGATTTGGGCCCGAACCTGAACCCGCCGCCCCCCTGATGCAAGCGAAACAGACACTGCAGCGAATGCTATGTTACCGCTATCGACCCGGAAGCCGCGGCGCGGGGCGTGAATCCCCTTGCATTCGGGCGGGGCAGGGGCTAATGCGCGCTCACTTCACAGGCAGGGGCGGGCCATTGCGGGAACAGTCGCAAAGGTCCACCGGTTGGGGCATCCGCCCCTTGATCCCCTGCCAAGGCGCAAACCGGAAAGGAACTCCTCATGGCGCTTCCCGAATTCTCGCTGCGTCAGCTTCTTGAAGCTGGCGTGCACTACGGTCACCAGACGCAGCGCTGGAACCCCCGCATGGGTGAATACATCTATGGCGAACGCAACGGCATCCACATCATGGATCTGACGCAGACGCTGCCGATGCTGGACGCAGCCCTGCAGGTCGTCCGTGACACCGTCGCAAAAGGCGGCCGCGTTCTGTTCGTCGGCACCAAGCGCCAGGCACAGAAGTCGATCGCCGAAGCTGCCGAAAAGTCGGCGCAGTTCTACATGAACCACCGTTGGCTGGGCGGCACGCTGACCAACTGGAAGACCGTCAGCCAGTCGATCAACCGCCTGAAGTCGATCGACGAGACCATGGGCGGCGGCGCCGAAGGCCTGACCAAGAAAGAGCGTCTGCAGCTCGAGCGTGAGCAGACCAAGCTGCAGGCCAGCCTAGGCGGCATCCGCGACATGGGCGGCCTTCCCGACCTGCTGTTCGTCATCGACGTGAACAAGGAAGACCTGGCCATCCTGGAAGCCAAGAAGCTTGGCATCCCGGTCGTCGCCGTGGTCGACAGCAACTGCTCGCCCGAGGGCGTGGACTACATCATCCCGGGCAACGACGACGCCGCACGCGCCATCTCGCTGTATTGCGACCTGGTCAGCCGTGCTGCGTTGGACGGCATGTCGGCACAGATGGGCGCTGCCGGCGTCGATCTGGGCTCGCTGGAAGACGCGCCCGAAGAAATGCTGGACGAGGCTGCCGCCGAAGCCTGATCCCCTGGGATCCGCGATTTCATGGAATTGTCGTCAGGCGGGGATATGCCCCGCCTGACGCGTTGATCACAAGGAGATGAACATGGCAATCACCGCTGCGATGGTGAAAGAGCTGCGCGAAACCACGGGCGCAGGCATGATGGACGCCAAGAAGGCGCTGACCGAGAACGGCGGCGACATGCAGGCGTCGATCGACTGGCTGCGCACCAAGGGTCTGGCCAAGGCCGCCAAGAAATCGGGCCGCGTTGCCGCCGAGGGCCTGGTCGCCGTCGCCGTCAAGGATGGCAAGGGCGTCGCCGTCGAGGTGAACTCGGAAACCGATTTCGTCGGCAAGAACGAAGAATTCCAGGCGATGGTCCGCAAAATCGCCGAAGCCGCGCTGAACGTCGACACGGTCGAGGCGCTGCAGGACGAAAAGATCGACGGCAAGCCGGTTTCGGAAGTCCTGACCGATGCCATCGCCAAGATCGGCGAGAACATGACCCTGCGCCGCATGGTCGTCGTGACGGCCCCCCGCGTCGTGCACTACGTCCACAATGCCGTCGCAGACGGCATGGGCAAGATCGGCGTGCTGGTCGGCCTGGACGGTGGCAACGACGAGATCGGTCGCCAGATCGCGATGCACATCGCGGCAACCTCGCCGGCCTCGCTGGGTGAAGCCGATCTGGACCAGGCCCTGGTCGAGCGTGAAAAGCAGGTCCTGACCGAGCAGGCCCGCGAATCCGGCAAGCCCGAGGCCGTCATCGAGAAGATGATCGAAGGCCGCATGAAGAAGTTCTTCGAAGAGGTCACGCTGACCGGCCAGAAGTTCGTCATCAACCCGGATCTGACCGTGGCGGAAGCCGCCAAGGAAGCCGGCGCGACGATCACCGGCTTTGCCCGCGTCGCCGTTGGCGAAGGCATCGAGAAGAAGGAAGAGGATTTCGCAGCCGAGGTCGCCAAGACCCTCAGCGGCGCCTGATCCCCGCATTCCATCGAAAAGACGAATGCCGGTCCCTCGGGGCCGGCATTCTTCGTTTCGCGGGGCGATTTCCGTGGGACGGCGCCGACCAAGGCAACCCGATCGGACGCCGCCTGTTCCTGGCACTTGCGTGCCACCACTCACGGAACGGGATGATGTGGCCTGAAACGGGTGGTCTGTGAAACGGTGGAAAACCCTACCCCGAGGGCAGGTGCAGGGTCATCGGATCATAGGCGGGATGGAACAGCTGATCGGTCACATGGGCCTTCAGCACCGCCTGCGGGGTCGTGTCGACGCCAAGCGCCTCGCGGGCAAGGCGCATGTGCTTTTCGACCGTGGCGGGTGTGATGCCCAGGATGGTGCCGATCTCGCTGACGGTCTTGCCTGCGGAACGCCAGCTGAGAACCTCGCGCTGGCGGGTGGTCAGGGTTAAGGTGGGGTGTTCGCGTGGCAGCGTTGCCACGCGCATGTGCAGGGTCCGGGCCAGCAGCCACATGTCGGCGCTGCGTTGTTCCCACAGACGTGCCAGGTCATCCTCCTCGGCATTCAGGCCGGGCATCAGCATGATCGCCCCGACGCTGTGCTTGACGATGTTGCGCAGGCTCAGCAGTTGAACGGCGCGCATGCCGTTGCGCGCCCCCATCGCCAGCGAAGGTGTCCTTTCCGCGCCGACCTGGGCGATCAACCGGGTGGCGGTGATATCGCCATCGTTCTGCAGCACCCATTCCACCCAAGCATCGCGGCTGATGCCGTAAAGCCCCTCGCCCTGTGCCAGAAGTTCGCCGGGCAGGTTGTTGAAGGTGACGGGCGGGTCGCGGACGATGGATGGCGGCACGCTGAGAGAGAAGCGGGCCGCATAGAACGCATGGGCGAAACCGGCATCCCGCGTCGCAGTCAGGAACGTATCACGAACAGCGGCGACGTCGCGACTGTCGACGATGGCTTTGATAAAATCTTTCATGAAACCGTAACTGTTAAAAATGCTATTGTTATACTGGGATGTTAATCGACTGAATATTCCAAGTTCAATGTGTTTCGAATATTCAAGATTCTGCGCAAGGTAAATGCGTCACGGATGATCAGGTCGCGAATGCTGGACCTGGGCTGGGTGAATATGCCAAGGGTTGCCGATCCCATTCACGTCACAGCGGAACCAAGCCCATGCCCTTCATCATTGCCATCGATGGACCTGCCGCCTCGGGGAAGGGGACGATCGCGCGTGCCCTGTCGGCGCATTTCGGCTTTCACCATCTGGACACCGGGCTGCTTTATCGCGCGACGGGTGCCAAGGGCGGCGATCCCGTTCTGGCGGCGCAGAGGCTTTGCGCCGATGATCTGGCAAGCCCCGATCTGCGCAGCGCCGAGGCGGGACAGGCCGCCAGCCGCATTGCCGCCATCCCCGAGGTGCGCGCCGCGCTGGTCGAGTTCCAGCACCGCTTCGCCGCGCAGGAACCTGGTGCCGTTCTGGACGGGCGCGACATCGGCACGGTGATCTGCCCGCATGCGCAGGTAAAGCTTTACGTCGTCGCCTCGGATCAGGTGCGGGCGGAACGGCGCGCCGCCGAGCTGGGCGCCGATCCGGCCGAGATGCTGGCGCAATTGCAGGAGCGTGATCGGCGTGACAGCGAACGTGCCACCGCGCCCTTGCGGCCCGCCAATGATGCCGTCGTGCTGGACACCAGCACGTTGAGCGTCCAGCAGGCGATCGAACAGGCCATTCAGGCGGTGGCCAAGGCCCGCTGATCAGCGGGCGATGATCTCGAATTTCGTGACATCGACCATGCCGCGATCGGTGATCTTCAGGGCGGGGATCACCGGCAGGGCCAGGAAAGCCAGTTGCAGGAAGGGTTCCTCCAGCGTCACGTCCAAACTGCGGGCGGCGTCGCGCAGGATGACCAGGCGGTCGCGGACATCCTCGAAGCTTTCGAGGCTCATGAGACCCGCGACGGGCAGGGGCAGCTCGGCGATGATCTGCCCGTCCAGCGCGACGACGAAGCCGCCCTCGATTTCGGACAGGCGGTTGGCGGCCAGCGCCATGTCGGCGTAATCGGCCCCGACCACGGCGATATTGTGGTGGTCGTGGCAGACGGTCGAAGCGATGGCCCCCCGCGCGATGCCGAAGCCCTTGACGAAGCCCGTGGCGATATTGCCGTTCCTGCCGTGCCGCTCGATCACCGCGATCCGCATCAGGTCGCGCGACGGGTCGGGGCGCTTGTCGCCGTCCTGCGGATCGATGTCGATCGTCAGATGCTCGGTGATGATCTTGCCTTCGAGGATGCCGATCACCGGCGTTTCCGTGCGGTTGCCGGTATAGCGGAAATCCTGCGCGGTGACTTGGGGGGCCTTGACCGAATGCCGCGCGACGGGGGCGACATGGCCGCGCGCGGCGAAGGCGGCATCATCGACGACGCGGCCTGCTGTCAGGACCAGTTGTGCGTTGCATCTCTCAAGGCTGTCGATGGCGACGATATCGGCGCGCAGGCCCGGCGCGATCAGGCCGCGATCCTTCAGACCGAAGGCCTCGGCGGCGGAGAGGCTGGCGGCACGATAGGCGGCCAGCGGTTCGGTCCCCAGTGAAATCAGGCGGCGGATCATGTAGTCCAGATGCCCGTGTTCGCCGATATCCAGCGGATTGCGGTCATCGGTGCACAGGCACAGATAGGCGCTGGTGGCAGGCGTCAGGATGGGTTGCAGGGCGTCCAGATCCTTGCTGACCGAGCCTTCGCGGATCAGAACGCGCATGCCCTTGCGCAGTTTTTCCAGCGCTTCGTCGGCGGTGGTGGCCTCATGCTCGGTGCGGATGCCCGCGGCGATATAGGCGTTCAGGTCGCGCCCCGACAGCTGCGGGCAGTGGCCGTCGATATGGCCGCCCTCGAACAGGCGCAGCTTGTCCATCGCCGCCGGATCGCGGTGGATGACGCCGGGGTAATTCATGAACTCGGCCAGACCGATGGCCGAGGGGTGGCCCATGACGCGGGCGATGTCATCCGCCAGGATCTCGGCGCCCGAGGTCTCCATGTCGGTCGAGGGCACGCAGGAGGACAGCTGAACCCGCAGGTCCATCAGCAGATGTTCGGATGCCGCCTGGAAATAGCGGATGCCGTCCAGACCGATGACATTGGCGATCTCATGCGGGTCGCAGATGGCGGTGGTCACGCCGCGGGGCGTGACGCAGCGGTCGAACTCGAAAGGGGTCACGAGGCTGCTTTCGACGTGCAGATGCGTGTCGATGAAGCCCGGCACCAGCGTCAGGCCGGTGACGTCGATGATGCGTTCAGCCTCATAGCTGGCGCCGATGCCCACGATCCGGTCGCCGCAGATCGCCACATCGCCGCCGATCATCGCCCCCGTCACAAGGTCGAAGACCTGACCGCCGCGCAGGACCAGATCGGCCGGCATGTCGCCGCGCGCCTGTGCTATCCGCCGTTCCAACTGGTCCATTCTGCCGCTCCGATCATTTTTGGTGCGCCACATGACAGCAAAGCGGGGGGGAGGTCCAGAGGTGCTTGCCCTTGGGCGGGGCGCATGCTTGCCTGCGACCATCAAGCAGGAAGGTTACCCATGTCGAACGCCAGCGCCCAGAGCTATGCCCATGACGACCGCAACGATCAGGTTCTGGTCCATGTGAACGGCCAGCTTGTGCCGCGCGATCAGGCAAGCGTGTCGATCTTCGATGCGGGCTTCGGTCTGGGCGACGGGGTGTGGGAAGGGCTGCGGCTGGTGCGCGGGCGCATCCTGTCGCTGGATGCGCATCTGGACCGCCTGTACGAGGGCGCGCATTCCATCAGCCTCGATATCGGGATGGATCGTGCGGCGCTGACCGGCTGCATCATGGATCTGCTGGCGGCCAATGGGATGCAGGATGGCGCCCATATCCGCCTGATGGTGACGCGCGGGGTCAAGACGACGATCAACCAGGACCCGCGTTTCACGGTCGGCGGGGCGACGGTGGTGATCCTGGCTGAATACAAGCAACCCAACGCGGCGTTGAAGGCGCGAGGGCTGCGGTTGATGACCTCGGCCATCCGCTGTTCGACGCCGGATGTGTTTGATCTGCGCCTGAATTCGCACAGCCGGTTGAATTTCATCCAGGCGCTGAACCAAGTGATCGGCATGGGTGCGGATGAGGCACTGATGCTGGACGATCGCGGCTTTGTCGCCAGCTGCAATTCGACCAACTTCTTCATCGCGCGGGGGGATGAGCTTTGGACCTCGGACGGGGCATGCTGTTTCAAAGGAATCACACGGGCGACCGTGATGCGATTGTGGCAGCAGGCGGGCGGCGTGCTGCACGAGGGGAACTTCACGCTGGCGCAGGCCTATGGCGCGGATGAGGCTTTTGTCACAGGGACGCTGGGGGGCATCACGCCGGTGGCCAGCATCGACGGGCGCGCCATGCGCGGGGGCGTCGGCGGGCCGGTGACGGCGCGGGTCGCGGCGCTTTACGCGGATTACGTCAACGGCTGAGGGCGGGGCGGGGGGCTTCCGCCCCCATCCGGCAAAGGCCGGATTTCCCCGAGGGTATTTGCGGCAACCGAGAAGCCGCTTATGGCTTCCAGCGCAGGAAGTTGGCGATCAGGCGCAGGCCGATCTGCTGCGATTTTTCCGGGTGGAACTGCGTGCCGATGATATTGTCGCGCCCGACGACCGCCGTGACCGGACCGCCGTATTCGACATGCGCCAGGCGGTGGGCCGGATCGGCGACCTCGAACTGCCAGCTGTGGACGAAATAGGCGTGATCGCCGGTGGTGATGCCGTCAAGCACGGGGTGGGGATGGTCGATGACCAGATCGTTCCAGCCCATGTGCGGGACCTTGAGGCCGGGTGCGGCGATGGCCTGGACCTGCCCGCCGATCCAGCCAAGACCGGGGGTGGGGCGGTATTCATGGCCTGTCGTGGCCAGCATCTGCATGCCGACGCAGATACCCATGAAGGGGATGCCGCGGTTGATGACGGCGTCCTTGATGGCCTCGGCCATGCCGTCGACCTCGCCCAGAGCGGTGCGACAGGCGGGGAAGGCGCCGTCGCCGGGCAGCACGATGCGATCGGCGCGGGCCGCCACCTCGGGGTCCGAGGTGACGATGACATCCGCACCCGCATCGCGGCCCATCAGCTGGAAGGCCTTTTCCGCAGAATGCAGGTTGCCGCTGTCGTAATCGACCAGAGCGACCCGCATCACAATGCGCCCTTGGTCGAGGGCAGAACGCCCGCCATGCGCGGATCGGGTTCCACCGCTTCGCGCAGGGCGCGGGCGACGGCCTTGAAGGCGGCCTCGGCGATGTGGTGGCTGTTCAGCCCGTGCAGGCGGTCGACATGCAGGGTGATGCCGCCATGCGTGGACAGGGCCTGGAAGAACTCGCGCACCAGTTCGGTGTCGAAACTGCCGATCTTCTCCGATGGGAATTCGACGTTCCAGACAAGGAAGGGGCGGGCCGACAGGTCCAGTGCGGCACGAACCAGCGAATCGTCCATGGCCAGCAGGAAGTTGCCATAGCGGCGGATGCCCTTCTTGTCGCCAAGCGCCGCGACCAGCGCCTGACCGATGGCGATGCCCGTATCCTCGACCGTGTGGTGGTCGTCGATGTGCAGATCGCCCGAGGCGCGGATGGTCATGTCGATCAGCGAATGGCGCGACAGCTGGTCCAGCATGTGATCGAAGAAGCCCACGCCGGTCTGGTTGTCGTAGGTGCCGGTGCCGTCCAGGTCCAGGGTGACCTCGATCTGCGTTTCGGCGGTATTGCGGGTGATCGTCGCTTGGCGCATGGGATGTCCTTTCGTCGCGCGGGCCTTATAGGCCCTGCGGGGCGGTCAGCCAAGGTGAACCTGACCTGCCGGATAGCGCACCCGCGGTGTCGTACGGGTGGCCAGGAAGAAGCCGAGCGTCAGCGGACCGACGCGGCCCAGGAACATCACCACCATGATGATGAGGCGCCCGAAGTCAGACAGCTGTCCGGTATAGCCGCGCGAAAGGCCCGTGGTGCCGAAGGCCGAGGAGACCTCGAAGGCGATGTCGACGAATTCGCCGTCATGGCTGATCAGCAGCACGAAGATCGCCGTCAGGATCACGCCGGATGCGATGGTCATCAGCGCCATGACTTTCAGCACGTCGCCAAGGGGGATGGATCGACCGAAGGCCGTCACCTCTGTCCGGCGGCGCAGGAAGGCCACGGCGGCCAGCAGCATGACGAAGACGGTCGTCACCTTCAGCCCGCCCGCCGTGGATGTCGGGCCCGCGCCGATCACCATCAGCACCATGTACATCAGCGAGGTCGAATCATGCAGCCCGCCGATGTCGGTCGAATTGAAGCCTGCCGTCCGCGTCGTGACGCCTTGGAACCAAGCCACCGTCAGGCGTGCGGTGGTGCTGTCGAACTGGCCCAGCGTGCGGGGGTTGTTCCATTCCAGGAATGCGGTCATCCCGACGCCGCCCGCGATCAGCACCGCCGTGCCGATCACCATCATCCGCGTATGCACCGACCAGCCGCGCCAGACCGGCTTGCGCCAGATGTCGGCGATGACGACATAGCCGATGCCCCCCGCGATGAAGAGCGCGGGGATGACCGTGTTCACCACGGGGTCCAGCGCGTAATCCGTCAGCCCCGACGAAAAGGTTGAAAACCCCGCGTTGTTGAAGGCCGAGACGGAATGGAAGATCGCATGCCACAGCCCCTGCGACAGCCCGTGACGCGGCATGAAGGACAGGCACAACAGCATGGCGCCTGCAACCTCGGCCATGATGACGATGCGCAGGATGGTCCAGACCAGTCGCGTCAGCCGGGTGTAGGAGGTCTGGTTCAGATCCTCGCGCAGGTAGTTGCCTTGCGTGATGCCCATGGGCAGGCCCAGCATCGACCACAGAAGGACGGCAAAGGTCATCAGGCCCAACCCGCCCAGCTGCACGAGGCAGGCGATGATCAGTTCGCCCCAGAAGGTGAAGGTCAGCTCGGTATCGACCACGGCCAGACCCGTCACCGTCACGGCGGATGTCGAGGTGAACAGCGCATCCATCAGCGTGATCGGCGCCCGCGCCATGGGGGGCAGCATCAGCAGCAGCCCGCCCAGCCCGATCAGCGCCAGATATCCCACGGCCAGCACGGCAGGGGGCGGGGTGCGGGCCAGCCAGCGCCGCAAGGCCCGCTGTGGCGCGCGGGGGCGTTTCACAACCGATCGCCGAAATTCGTCAGATCGACGCGCTTGCCCAGCAGCAGCAGCCGGTCGTTGGTCTGAAGCACGGGATCGTCGCCATGCACCGACCGGTATTCGGTGCCCCGCATCATGCCCAGCATCTGCACGCCCGGACCTGCCTGCAGTTCCGACAGCTTGCGTCCCGCAAGGCGCTGCGGGATCATCAGGTTCACCACGGAAAAGCCGTTGCCCAGGCTGACGTAATCCTGCACTGCCGGGTTGTTCAGCATCTGCGCGGTATGGCGCCCCATCTCCAATCCCGGCAGGATCACCCGATCGGCACCGATCTTGGACAGGATGCGGTGGTGCGTGCGGCTGTCGGCCTTGGCCCAGATGTGGCCCACCCCGATCAGGCGCAGGTTCATGGCGGCGATCACGTTGCTTTCCAGGTCGTTCCCGATCGAGACCAGCCCTACGTCGTATCGGTCGACGCCCGCCTCGCGCAGCGCGCCCTCGTCGGTGGCATCCAGGATCACGCTGGCGGGAAGCTGTTCGGCCAAGGCCGCGACGCGGCGGGGGTCCTTGTCGATGCCCAGCACCTGGTTGCCGAAACGCGCCAGTTCGGCGGCCACCACGCTGCCGAACGCACCCAGCCCGATGACGACGAAGCTGCGATTGACCTTGCCCATGAGATCCCCGTGAGATGGCAAAACGCGCGAATGCTGTAGCTGTGCGGAAGCCGAGGTCAAGCGGAGTTTTGCGACGATCTGCGGGGAACCTTTGCCCTCCGGTGGTCTTTCTCATGTGATTGTGAGAAAACAAATGTCATACGGCGGAAACCCGCCAAGGGTCCAAGGACCTCCACCCGATCGAAGATAATCAGAAAGGGACAGATGTCACAGACACCTCCGAAACCCCCCGGATCGAAGGGGACGCCCCGCGATCTTGCGCGCGAACGCGATGCCCTGCAGGGGCGGCTTGAACGCGACAAGCCGAAACCCGCCCCCGAACCCGTCCAGCAGGACCAGACCGAGGAAGGCGCCGAGCCCATCCCCGAGCCCGAAGGTCCGACCGAGATCATCGAGACGGATTACACCATCGGCCAGGACAACATCGAGGGGCGTGCGCCCTTCGCCTTCGACGTCCACAACCCGGTCTTCGGCATCTCGGCGCTGGCCGTGGTGGCCTTCACCGTCGTCACCATGATCTTCCCGACGCAGCTGCAGCCCGTGTTCGAGGGTCTGCGCGATGCAATGACGGGCAATCTGGACTGGTTCTTCATGATGGCGGGCAACATCTTCGTGTTGCTGTGCCTTGTGCTTATCGTGCTGCCCTTGGGCTCGGTCCGTCTGGGCGGGCCGGATGCGACGCCAGACTTCAGCCTGAGCGGCTGGTTCGCGATGCTTTTTGCCGCAGGCATGGGCATCGGGTTGATGTTCTATGGCGTCAGCGAACCCCTGGGCCATTTCCAGGCAGCCCTTGGCGGTCAGGTCATGGAAGATGGCATCCGCACCGATTGGGCGCCCCTGGGTGCCGCGCTGGACGACCCCGAGGCCGCGCGCCGTCTGGGCATGGCCGCGACCATCTTCCACTGGGGTCTGCACCCTTGGGCGATCTATGCGGTCGTGGCGCTGGCGCTTGGGCTGTTCGCCTACAACAAAGGCCTGCCGCTGACGCTGCGCTCGGTCTTCTACCCGATCTTCGGGGAAAGGATCTGGGGATGGCCGGGGCACATCGTGGACATCACCGCCGTTCTGGCGACGATCTTCGGTCTGGCCACCTCGCTTGGTCTGGGTGCCGAGCAGGCGACCGCCGGGCTCAGCTACCTGTTCGGGATGTCCGACGGCAACACCACCAAGATCGTGCTGATCGTGCTGATCACGCTGGTCGCGGGCGCCTCGGTCGTGCTGGGCGTGGAAAAGGGCGTCAAGCGCCTGTCCGAGCTGAACATGATCCTGGCGATCATCCTGCTGCTGTTCGTCATCATCGTCGGCCCGACCGTCGCCATCTTCACCGGCTTCTTCGGCAACCTGGGCGCCTATGCGCAGGAACTGATCCCGCTGTCGAACCCCTTCGGTCGCACGGATGACAACTTCCGTCAGGGCTGGACGGCCTTCTACTGGGCCTGGTGGATCAGCTGGTCACCCTTCGTCGGCATGTTCATCGCCCGCGTCTCGCGCGGCCGGACCGTGCGCCAGTTCCTGATCGCCGTGCTGATCGTGCCTTCGGTCATCTCGGTCCTGTGGATGACGGCGCTTGGCGGCACGGCCATCGACGAAACCCTGGGCGGTTTCGCGGGCATCACCGATGCGGCGCTGGAACTGAAGCTGTTCGAGATGCTGGGCCAGCTGCCCCTCTCGGCCATCACCAGCTTCGTTGGCATTGTGCTGGTCATCGTGTTCTTCGTGACCTCCTCGGATTCGGGGTCGCTGGTCATCGACACGATCGCGGCAGGCGGCAAGGTCAATGCGCCCGTCCCGCAGCGGATCTTCTGGGTCAGCATCGAGGGTCTGGTCGCCATCGCCCTGATGCTGGGCGGCGGTCTGGCCGCGGCGCAGGCCATGGCGGTTTCGACCGGCTTCCCCTTCACCATCGTGCTGCTGGGGGCCTGCTATGCCCTTGTCAAAGGCCTTCAGGCCGAGAAGCGTGAGCTGAAGTAACGCTAAAGGAACGGGCAGGGTTTTCCTGCCCGTTCTTGTCTTATCGCCCTCGGGGTGCGAAAACCGTTGGAATGACACCCAAAGGACCGACGCACATGAGCGATATCTCTGCCAGCGAACGCCGGCTCAGCGCCGCGCTTGACCGTCTGGACCAGCTGCTGGACAGCCAGCCCGCCCCCGCCCCAAGCGAAGACGCCGATCGGATCCGGGATCTGACCCGCCAGCTGGAGCAGCTGCAGGGCGAAAACGACCGTCTGAAACAATCCGCAACGCCGCCGGACCGCGAACAGCCGTCGCAGGATCTGGACGAAACGCGCCGGCAATTGGACGAGGCCACGCAGCGCAATGCGGAAATGGCCGCCGCCAACGACGACCTGGCCAAGGCCAACCGCAACCTGATCGAGGCGCAGGAAACCGGCGGCATCGGCGAGGATGAGGTTCGCGATGCCTTGGAGGCCGAGGTCAAGGCCCTGCGCGCCGCCCGCCAGGCCGAGATGGCCCAGATGTCCGAGATCATGGCCGAGCTGGAGCGCCTGCTGAGCGATCCGCAGAACCCCGAACAGAACCCCGAACCCGCATCAACCCAGGAAGGGATCTGACATGGCCGAGGTCGAATTCACCATCGGGCACAAGGAATACCGCATCAGTGCCCAGGACGGCGAGGAAAACCTGCTGAAACGCGCCGCCGCCATCCTTGACGGCGAAGCGCGCCAGATCCTGGAACAGGCGGGCCGCGTCCCCGAACCGCGCCTGCTGCTGCTGGCGGGGCTGATGCTGGCGGACCGTTTCGCCTCGCTCGAGGATCGGGCCGAAAAGGCCGAGCGTCTTGCCGCACGGCTGCAATCGAACCCGCCGCGGGTCGAGGTTCCGGTCATTCCCGACGATCTGAAGGAGGCGATGGCCGAAATGGCCGCCCGCGCGGAATCGCTGGCCGACCGTCTGGAAGAACAGCGCAGCGGCGAGCCCGCATCTTAACGAAGCGTTAAGCAGTTTCAGGCCATCCTTCGGGAATGCGCCTGATTCTTCCTCTTTTCCTTGCCCTTGCGGGCTGCGCCTCGCCCTCGGTCGATTTCATGGGGGTCGAGCGTCGCGATGTCACCATCGACGGGCTGCGCTTCGCGGTCTTCCAGCGCGATACCGAAGCCCAGGTCATCCGGCTGGACCGGGTGGCCCGCGAGGATCGGGACGATCTTCCGATGCAGATGGTCCGTGCAGCCGAAGAGGCGACCGGCTGCCGGGTGATCCCCGCCAGCCTGACAACGCAGGCCCATGCGGCATCCGCCGTCGCCCGCGTCGATCTGCGCTGCCGTGATTAATCGCCGGTTCCGTCCCCAAGGAATGCCGCCAGCGTCTCTGACACCGCCTCGGGGGCATCGGCATGCAGCCAATGGCTGGCGTTCTTCAGCGTCACGATGCGCACCTGCGGGAAATGGTGGCGCAGGGCGTCCTCGCCTGCGTCGGTGACGTAATCGGACAGGGCGCCGCGCAGAGCCATGACCTTGCCGGTGAAAGCGCCCGCAGGCAGGTCGTCGGGCCAGCCGACGATCTGCGGCATGTATTCGCGCAGGGCGTTCAGGTTCAGCTTCCAGCCGCGCGGATCGGACTTCAGGTCAAGGTTCTGCAGCAGGAAGGCACGTGTGCCGGCCTCGGGGACCGAATCGGTCAGCGCCGCATCCGCCTGGCTGCGCCGGTCGATCCGCGACAGGTCCAGCCCCTGCATGGCATCGATATAGCGGGTCTGGTCGTGGCCATAGGCGATGGGCGCGATGTCCATGATCGCCAGCCTGCGCACCATCTGCGGATGAGTCAGTGCCAGCATCATCGCGGCCTTGCCGCCCATCGAATGGCCGACCAGATCGACCCGTCCGCCCAGATCGGCGATCAGTACGGCCAGATCGCCCGCCAGCGCGGCATAGCTGGCGTCGGGGTCATGCGGGCTGTCGCCGTGGTTGCGCAGATCGACGGTGACGACGCGACGGGTGGCCGCCAGCCTGCGGGCCTGAGCGCCGAGGTTGCGCCCCTGCCCGTAAAGGCCGTGGACCAGCAGAACGGGCAGGCCGTCTTCGGGCCCGATGATATCGTGATGCAGCTTCATGCGACCATCCTAGAGCGTCTGGCGCGCAGCTTCCATCCCGTCTATTCTGCGCGCCATGACCCGAACGCCCAGCAGTTTCGAAGATATCCCCGAGATGGCCGATGAGGTCGCCGTCCTGATGGCATCGCGCTTCGGCGGTGCGCGCCGGGGCGAGCGTCCGCCGCTGGCGCAGATGATGCGCCGCCGGGGCGGTGCCCTGCCTGCGGGGTTGCGTCGTCGTGGTGCGCGTCTGGCGAAGGCGGGCAGCATGGCCGCCCAGCCCAAGGTCGCCCGCCAGCTGTCGCTTGACGACATCGCGCGCGATCACGCGGCATTGGTCGCCCATCTGCGCCCCTTGGGCGAGATCTCGCGCTGGCAGGGGCGGGCGATCGGCTTTGCAGCCTCGGTGGTGCTGGGCCTGCTGGTGCTGGGGGGCCTTGCGCTGTGGGTGATGGTCAAGCGGGGGATGCTCTGAGAGCACATGCACGTGGTGCAAAGCTGACCTTCGCAGCGGGCGTCTTGCCAAAGCCTGTCCAAGCTGTTTCGTGGCGTTGAAACCCAATCGCGCGCAGGACCCTCCGATGACCCAACAATCAGAATTCCGCGCGGCGATCCTGTCGCTGTCGCTTGGTGCATTCGCCATCGGCACCTCTGAGTTCGCGGCCATGGGGCTGCTGCCCTTCTTCGCCGCGGATCTGGGGCTGTCCGACCCGCAGGCCGGTCACGTCATCAGCGCCTATGCGCTTGGCGTCGTGGTGGGTGCGCCGCTGACCTCGATCCTGGGGGCCAAGCTGCCGCGACGGCGGTATCTGGCGGCGCTGATGGCCTTCTATGGCCTGGTGAACCTGCTGGCGGCGATCATGCCGGGGCTGGCCAGCCTGACGGGCATGCGCTTCCTTGCCGGTCTGCCGCATGGCGGTTTCCTGGGCGTGGCGATGCTTTATGCCGCCGACGCCCTGCCGCCGGGACAGCGGGCGCGCGGTGCCGCAAGGGTGCTGCTGGGCCTGACCATCGCCAATGTCGTCGGCGTGCCCTTGGCGGGCTGGATGGGTCAAAGCATCGGCTGGCGGTGGGGCTTTGCGCTGCCGGGCGTGCTGGCGCTGGCCTCGGCCTGGGCGATCCTGCGCTTTGCGCCGCGCGTGGGCGGCAATCCCGACGCGCGCCCCTGGGATGAACTGCAGGCGCTGCGCAATCCGCGCGTCCTGTGGGTGCTGGCCGTGGGGGCCATCGGCTTCGGCGGGCTGTTTTCGGTCTATGCCTTCCTGACAGCGGCGATCCTGGCCACGACCGAGGCGCCGGGCTTCGTCGTGCCGCTCACGCTGGCGGTCTTCGGCGTGGGCGGCACGCTTGGCACCTGGGGCGCAGGCCGCATGACCGAGGCGCTCGGCATCGACCGCGCCGCCTATGTCAGCCTGCTGGCGATGGCATTGACGCAGGGCTTCGCCGCGCTGGCAGTGGGCAACTGGCCGCTGATGGTGCTGTCGTCCTTCCTGATCGCGGCGGGCGCGGGCCTGGTCATTCCGCTGCAGACACGTCTGATGGATGTCGCCGGATCGGCGCAAAGCATGGCCGCCGCCATGAACCACGCGGCCTTCAATGCCGCGAATGCGCTTGGGCCCTTCCTTGCGGGTCTGGCGCTGACGGCGGGGTGGGGCTGGCGCGCCCCGGGCATCGTCGGGGTGCTGCTTACGATTGCGGGGGCCGTGGCTTGGACGTTGGCGTTGCGCCATGGTCGGAAAGGGCAGGCGGCGGCAGCGACCGCAGGATGACCTGCCGCGAGGTCGAGGCGAACTCGCGCCTCCACGTCACCCACAGGACGATGGCGGTCCCCGCCATCAGCCCCCATGCCCCGGCCAGCCAGCCAAGCGAACCAAGCGCGAAATAGACGCTGCGCAGGCCCGCGTTGAAGCTGCGGGCGGCAGTGATGTTCAGATCGCCCGCCTGCATCGCGCGGTCGGTCGCATCGGGGTGATCGGCGCTGTTGGGGACCGATGCCATCAGCACCGCGCAATATCCGAACAGGCGATGCGCCCAGACAAACTTCAGGAAGGCGTTGACGATGAAGAACATCGTCACCAGCAGGCGCAGTTCCCAGCCCGTTTCGGCGGTGGGGTCGAACTCCAGCTCGGCGGCGATACCGCGCAGGCGTTCGGCATTGCCGATCAGCGCCAGCAGGCCCCCCGTGGCGATCATGCAGGCCGATGCGAAGAAGGCCGTGCCCTCGCGCAGGCTGGACAGGATGTTGCCGTCGAAGATGCGCGGATCACGTTCGACGAACTGGCGCATCCATTCGCGCCGGAACCGCGTCATCAGCACCGAGACCGAAGGCTTGCCCGCAGGCGGGCGTTCGGTGAACCATCCGATGCCGAACCAGGCCGCGAACAGCAGGATCAGCGCCAGAAGGTCAGGCAGCGCGGGCGGATGGGTGATGATCAGGTCAAGCGGGTTCATGCCGCGACCTTAGAACCAGCGCACAGCGCTTGAAAGCCCCCGGGCGGCCCCCTATCGTCGAAAACGAACAGGCAGGGAGGGAAGGACCGGCCATGATGCAGATGCCCGTGCCCGATGCGTCGGTGCTTGCGCAGCGCAGCGCCATCGTCGCAAGGCTGAAGACCGCGCTTCCCGGCGCCGTCATCGACGATCCCGCCGAAACCCGTGCCTATGAATGCGACGCGCTTTCGGCCTATCGCTGTGCGCCGCTGGCGGTGGTCTTGCCCGAAACGACCGCGCAGGTTTCGCAACTGCTGGCGATCTGCCACGAATTGCGCGTGCCGGTGGTGCCGCGCGGGGCGGGGACCAGCCTTGCGGGTGGATCGATGCCCACGGCGGATGCGGTGGTAATCGGCTTGTCGCGCATGACGCAGGTGCTGGAGGTGTCGCCGCAGGACCGGCTGATCCGGGTGCAGGCGGGGCGCACGAACCTCTCGGTCTCGGCGGCGGTCGAAGGGATCGGCTTCTTCTATGCGCCTGATCCCTCCAGTCAGCTTGCCTGCGCGATCGGCGGCAATATCGCGATGAATTCCGGCGGTGCGCATTGCCTGAAATACGGCGTCACGACGAACAACCTGCTGGGCGTGACCATGGTCCTGATGGATGGCAGCGTGGTCGAACTGGGCGGCCCGATGGGCGAAAGCGGCGGGCTGGACCTGCTGGGCGTCGTCTGTGGGTCCGAGGGCCAGATGGGCATCGTGACCGAGGCGACCCTGCGCATCCTGCCCCGTCCGGCGGGCGCGCGCCCCGTGCTGATCGGCTTCGACAGCAGCGAAACCGCGGGCGCCTGCGTCGCGGCCATCATTCGCGCGGGCATCATCCCCGTCGCCATCGAATTCATGGACAGCCCCTGCATCCGCGCGACCGAGGCGCATGCCCATGCCGGCTATCCCGACGCCGAGGCGCTGCTGATCGTCGAGGTCGAGGGCACCGCTCCGGAAATCGACGAACAGCTGTCGCTGATCCGCGAGATCGCCATGCGCTTCGATCCCGTCGAATTCCGCGAAAGCCGGACCGAGGATGAATCCCGCCGCATCTGGCTGGGCCGAAAGTCCGCCTTCGGGGCGATGGGGCAGATGGGCGATTACATCTGCCTTGACGGCACGATCCCGGTGACGGCGCTGCCGATGGTTCTGGCGGGCATCGGCGATCTGTCACGGCAATACGGGCTGGCGGTCGCCAATGTCTTTCACGCGGGCGACGGTAATATGCACCCGCTGATCATCTATGATGCGAACGCGCCCGGCGATCTGGACCGGGCCGAGGCGCTTGGCGCCGACATCCTGCGCCTGTGCGTTCAGGTCGGCGGCTGCCTGACCGGCGAACATGGCGTCGGCATCGAAAAGCGCGACCTGATGAGCGCACAGTTCGATCCCCCCGATCTCGAGGCGCAGATGCGCGTCAAGGATGCCTTCGATCCGCATTGGCTGCTGAACGCCGCCAAGGTCTTTCCACTGGAGGTTTCGGCCCCGCGACGCGACCGCCGCCTGAACAGCACGGCCTCCGATGCGGCCTGAGACCGAAGAGGATCTTGCCGCGCTGATCCGTGACGCCAGCGCACCCCTGTCGGTCATCGGCGGCGGCACGCGGCTCTGGCCCGGCGAAGGGCAGGGCGCGCGTCTGGACATGACGGCGATGACGGGCGTGACGCTTTACGAACCCGAGGCGCTGACGCTGGTCGTGCGGGCGGGAACGCCCTTGCAGACCGTGCGGGACACTTTGGCCGCCGAGGGCCAGATGCTGGGGTTCGAACCGGACGACCTGCCCGGTTCGACCATCGGCGGGGTGGCGGCGACCAATGCCTCGGGGGCACGGCGTGTCCTGTCGGGGGCGGCGCGGGACGCGCTGATCGGGGTGCGCTTCGTGGACGGTCAGGGGCAGATCATCCGCAACGGCGGGCGGGTGATGAAGAACGTCACCGGATACGATCTGGTCAAGCTGATGGCGGGCAGCCGCGGCCAGTTGGGCGTGCTGACCGAGCTGTCCTTCCGCACGACGCCTCTGCCGCAGGTCACGACCACGCTGCGCCTGCCCGATCTGGATGCAGAGGAAGCGATCCGCGCCTTCACGGCTGCGCTTGGCGGTCCCCATGATGTCAGCGCGGCACGCTGGACGCCGGACCATGGCGCGCTGATCCGGCTGGAGGGGTTGGGTGCCTCGGTTGCGGCACGCAGTGCGGAGCTGGCACGACGGCTGTCGGATTTCGGCGCGCCATCGCAGGTCGAGGATCACCCCTGGCATATCCCGACCCCCGCCGATCCCGGGCATGACGTCTGGCGCATCATCTGCCGCCCCTCGCAGGCGCCATCCCTGCTGGAAAGGCTGCCGCAGCCGATGCTGGTGGATTGGGGCGGGGCGCTGATCCTTGCGGCGATGCCCGCGGGCCAGCCGCCGGAACTGCCGCCTTTTGCGGGGCATGCGCGTCGCATCACGGGGGCCGACGCCGCCATCCTGCCAAAGCCTGACCCCGTCACAGAACGCATCCAGCGCGACCTGCGCTACCGCTTCGATCCGCGCGGCATATTTCAGGGGGGGCGCTGATGCAGACCAATTTCACCCCGCAGCAGCTGGCCGATCCTGCGACGGCCCATTCCAACAAGATCCTGCGCAGCTGCGTGCATTGCGGCTTCTGCACGGCGACCTGCCCGACCTATCAGGTACTGGGCGACGAATTGGACAGCCCGCGCGGCCGCATCTACCTGATCAAGGACATGCTGGAGTCGGGCCGCCCGGCGGATGAGAAGACGGTCAGGCATATCGACCGTTGCCTCAGTTGCCTCAGCTGCATGACGACCTGCCCCTCGGGGGTGAACTATGCGCATCTGGTCGATCACGCGCGCAGCCATATCAACGCGACCTATCGCAGGCCTTGGCGCGACCGGATGCTGCGGCGGCTGCTGACGGCGATCCTGCCCCATCCGGGGCGGTTCCGATTGGCGCTGGCGGGGGCGCGGCTGGCGCGGCCATTCCGCCGGCTGATGCCCGATGCGCGGCTGCGGGCCATGCTGGACATGGCGCCCGCGCGGGTGCCGCCGGTCAGCGTGAACGACCGCGGCCAGACCTTCGCGGCGATCGGTCCGCAGAGGGCACGGGTGGTGCTGATGATCGGCTGCGCACAGCGTGCATTGAACACCGACATCAACGACGCAACCATCCGCCTGTTGCGCCGTGCGGGGTGCCAGGTGGTGATCCCGCCGCAATTCGGCTGTTGCGGGGCGCTGACCCTGCATATGGGGCAGGAAGGCGACGCCCGCGAAAGGGCGCGTGACAGCATCGCCCGCCTGTTGGCCGCCGAGGCCGAGGGGCCGGTCGATGCCATCATCATCAACACCTCGGGCTGCGGGACGACGATCAAGGATTACGGTCATCTGTTCGCCGGAGAGATGATGGAGGATGACGCCCGTCGCGTCGCCGGTCTGGCCCGCGACGTGACCGAATTTCTGGACGGGCTTGGCCTGCCCGAAACCGTCGAAGCGGGTGCAGGGGGCATGCGCGTGGCCTATCATTCGGCCTGTTCGCTGCAGCATGGCCAGCAGATCAGATCGGCCCCCAAGGACCTGCTGACCCGCGCGGGCTTTCAGGTGGTCGAGCCTGCCGACCCGCATCTGTGCTGCGGATCTGCCGGGACCTACAACCTGCTGCAGCCCGAGCTTTCGGCGCAGTTGAAGACACGCAAGGTGGCATCCCTGCAGGCGCTGGAGCCGCAGGTCATCGCGGCGGGAAACATCGGCTGCATGATGCAGATCGGTGGCGGGACGGCCCTGCCGGTGGTCCATACGGTGCAGTTGCTGGATTGGGCGACAGGAGGGCCGAAACCTGCATCATTGGGGTCTTGAACGGCGTCCGGGCGATCCTAAATCAGCCTTACCGGCGGCCATGATGGCGTCGGTATCTGCCCGCCCGATGATCGGGGGGCATCTGTTGACATCGCTTTGACGTAAGGATGTGACCCATGCGTAACTTCGACCTGACCCCGCTTTATCGCGCCTCGATCGGCTTCGACCGGTTGGCCGACGTGATGGACCGGACCCTCTCTGCCGACGTGGCAGCCCCGACCTATCCCCCCTACAACATCGAGAAGACCGGCGAGGACGCCTATCGCATCTCGATCGCCGTGGCCGGTTTCGGCGCCGACGACCTTAACGTCGAGGTGCGCGACGGTGCCGTCATCGTCTCGGCCCGCAAGGCCGACGAGGATGAGACCCGCACCTATCTGCATCGCGGCATCGCCACCCGCGCCTTCGAACGCAAGTTCACCCTGGCCGACCATGTCCGTGTCGAGGGCGCCAGCCATCTGGACGGCATGCTGCACATCGACCTGGTGCGCGAGATCCCCGAGGCCCTGAAGCCCCGCCGGATCGAGATCGCCAAGGCCGCAAGCAAGATCGAGAAGCTGGACGCCTGATCCTGCGTCCCGCGACGGCCGGGGGCTGACTGCCCCCGGACCCCCGTTCACGTTCCAAGAATGTCGGGCGGCGTCTTGTTTAAAGGCGCCGTCGGGCACGCAGGGCCGCGCTGATCGTGCCGTCGTCCAAATAGTCCAACTCGCCGCCGATGGGGACGCCCTGGGCCAAGCCGGTGACCGAGATATCGGACCCCTCCAGCGCATCGGCGATGTAATGCGCGGTCGTCTGACCATCGACCGTGGCGTTCAGCGCCAGGATCACCTCGGAGATGTTTTCGCCGTGAATCCGGGCGATCAGCGCCGGGATGCCCAGCTCATCGGGGCCGATTTCATCCAGCGCCGAAAGCGTTCCCCCCAGCACGTGATAGCGGCCCTTGAAAGCTTGGCCGCGTTCCAGCGCCCAGAGGTCGGCCACATCCTGCACCACGCAGATCTCGCCCGTGGCGCGGGCGGGATCGGTGCAGATGGCGCATTCGTCGCGGTCGGTGATGTTCCCGCAGATGATGCATTCGCGGGAATTGACTGCGACCCGGTCCAGCAGCTGCGCCAATTGCGTCATCTGCTGGCTGCGCTTGCGCACCAGTTGCAGCACGATGCGCCGGGCCGAGCGTGGTCCAAGCCCGGGCAGCCGCGCCATCAGCGCGATCAGCGCCTGAATGTCGTCGCTGCCCTGGGTCATGGATCAAAAGGGCATCTTCATGCCGGCGGGCAGGCCAAGACCTTCGGTCATCTTGCCCATCTCGGCCTGCATCTTTTCTTCGGCGGCGCGCTGCGCTTCCTTGATGGCGGCCAGGATCAGATCCTCGACCACCTCCTTTTCCGAGGGCACGAAGATCGAGGGGTCGATTTCCAGCGCGGTCAGCTCGCCCTTGACGGTGCAGGTCGCCTTGACCAGGCCCGCGCCGGATTCACCCGTGACGGTGACGCTGGAGAGGTCCTCCTGCATCTGCGCCATCTTTTCCTGCATTTCCTTGGCGGCCTTCATCATCTTGGCCATGTCGCCAATGCCGCCCAAACCCTTGATCATGTCTCAATCCTCATCTTCGAATGGATCCCATTCCTCGACCTCGGCCACCGGGCCTTGGGTCGCGTCATGGGGATTGGCTGCGCCCTCCGCCAGATCCTCGACGACGGTCGGGGGCGGGGTGGCGCGGGTGATGTTGGTCAGCGTGGCGCCGGGAAAGGCGGCCATGACCTGTTGCACGATGGGCAGGGCCAGCGCGCGTTCGCGGGCGGCCTTCGCGTCGGCCTCGCGGGTTTCTGCGATGGTGGGGGCGCCGCCCGAGTTCGTCACGGTGACGGCCCAACGCTGGCCGCCCGTCCAGCCGCGCAGGCGTTCGGCCAGGCGCTGTGCCAGATTGGTGGGCGGGTCCAGCCGCGGTTCGAACTCGATCCGGCCCGGGCTGTATTTCACCAGCGCGACATGACGTTCCACCATGACCAGCAAGGTCATGTCGCGCATGCGGCGGATCAGTTCCAGCACCGATTCGAAATCGGGATAGGACTGCAGCACGTCCGGCGACACGGCCAGCGCGGTCGCCGCACCGGACGGCTGCACCACCGGCGCGGGGCGCGCGCGGCGCATGGCCTGCGGGGCGTGATCGGGAACCTGACCCTGAACAGCGGGACCGCGGGCGAATTCACCCGCGTTCTGGGCCTGCTGGACGCGGCGGATCAGAGCCTCGGGGTCGGGCAGGTCGGCCACATGGGTCAGGCGGATGATCGCCATTTCCGCCGCCATCATGGCATTCGGCGCGGCGGACACTTCCTCCAGCGCCTTCAGCAGCATCTGCCACATGCGCGACAGGACCCGCATCGGCAGGTTCTCCGACAGTTCCTTGCCGCGGGCGCGTTCGTCGGGGGAAATGGTCGGATCGTCCAGCGCATCGGGCGTGATCTTCACGACCGAGATCCAATGCGTGATTTCCGCCAGATCGCGCAGCACGGCGACCGGATCGGCCCCGTCGGCATATTGCGATTGCAGTTCGGTCAGCGCGGCCGCCGCATCGCCGCGCAGCACCATCTGGAAGAGGTCGATGACGCGACCCCGATCGGCCAGGCCCAGCATGGCGCGGACCTGGTCGGCGGTGGTTTCCCCCGCGCCATGGCTGATGGACTGGTCCAGAAGGCTGGTCGCGTCACGGGCCGAGCCTTCGGCCGCACGGGTGATCAGCGCCAACGCGTCCTCGGTGATCTGTGCGTTTTCGGCGCCCGCGATGCGCTTCAGCAGGTCGATCATCACCTCGGGCTCGATCCGTCGCAGGTCGAAGCGCTGGCAGCGCGACAGGACCGTCACGGGAACCTTGCGGATCTCGGTGGTGGCAAAGATGAATTTGACGTGCGGGGGCGGTTCCTCAAGCGTCTTCAGCAGCGCGTTGAACGCGCTGGTGGACAGCATGTGAACCTCGTCGATGATATAGATCTTATAGCGGGCCGAGGCCGCGCGATAGTGCACCGATTCGATGATCTCGCGGATGTCACCGACGCCGGTGCGGGATGCGGCGTCCATCTCCATCACGTCGACATGGCGGCCTTCGCTGATGGCCACGCAATGTTCACAGACCCCGCAGGGTTCGGTGGTGGGGCCGCCTTCGCCATCGGGGCCGATGCAGTTCATCCCCTTGGCGATGATGCGGGCCGTGGTCGTCTTGCCGGTCCCGCGGATGCCCGTCATGATGAAGGCCTGCGCGATGCGGTCGGCGGCAAAGGCGTTCTTCAGCGTGCGCACCATCGCGTCCTGTCCGACTAGGTCGGCGAACGTCTCGGGCCGGTATTTGCGGGCCAGAACCTGGTATGCGTTTGTCGTGTCGGTCATCGATCCCCCGGGCGTCGCGCCACCTTAGCGGCGCGTCCCATCTGCCACAACCGGATCACGTCAGGCGGCCAGCAATCCGATGCCGCGTGCGCCCGCGATCAGGTCCTTTGCCATCAGATCGGCGTGATCGCCCGACAGCGGCGTCATGTCGGGCACCTGCACCACGGTCATGCCCGCCGCGCGGGCGGCGCGGGCACCGATATCGCTGTCCTCGAAGGCCAGGCAGCGGGTCGGGTCGATACCAAGGCGTTTCGCCGCCAGCAGATAGACGTCGGGCGCCGGTTTCGGGTCGGACACGTCGCTGCGCGTCACCACGATGTCGAAGCTGTCGGTCAGCCCTGCGGCGGCCAGCTTTTCGCGCGCCTGATCGCGGGTGCTGGAGGTGGCGATGGCGAAGGGCATCTCCATCTCGCGCAGCGCCGCCAGCAGATCGGCGACATAGGGCCGCAGCGGAATGCCATCTCGGTCGCGGCGTTCAACCAAGGCCTCGGACCACAGGCGGTCCAGCTGGTCGAAGTCGAAATCCGCGCCGATATGGTCGCGCAGGATCTTGCGGGCGCTTGGTTCGTCCATGCCGACCAGCGAATGCAGCAGCCCCTCGGGGGCGGTCCGACCCATGCGGTGCAACGCGGCCTCCTGCGTCTCGATGCCCATCTGTTCGGTGGCCAGAAGCGTTCCGTCCAGATCGAAGATCACGGCGTCGAAGCGGGGTTGCGTCATGGGGCGTCCTTTCGTCATGTCCGCCGCTAACATGGGGGCGGGTGCGGCATGTCACAAGTCGCAAGGCGACATGACAGCTTTGCATCGAAAGGAGGGCTGGGGTGAGAGGCTGGACAGCGACCCAGGTGGATCCTGTTACGGCTGCTTCCTTCCGGACCTGACCGAGTTGGCAAGACACCTGCCCGCGCCAACCTCTCGCGCCGACAAATAGGGAAAGCTGCGCGCGGATGCAAGCCCGGGGATGCGCCTTACAGCGAAAGCCGCATCACGGCAAATCCCGCGTCATCCGTGCCCAGATGATCCAGCGGGACGGGCAGGGGGCGCGTCAGGGCGACGGGCGCGGTGGGGAAGGTGACCGTCGTGCCGGGCATCGGGGCGAATCGCCAGTTGGGGGCGGTGGGGACATCGACCCTGCGCCGCGTCCGGACATAGCGGCGCAGCACATCTAGGCTGAGGGCGTCGCGGTCCAGCACGACCTCGTTCTGGTTGACCAGCGGGCTGAACAAGCCGCAGCTGGCCAGGCGATAGGAATTGGTCGCCAGCACGAATTGGTCGCCATCCCCCACCGGACGCCCCCGCCAGCGCAGGTCTCGGATGCGGCGCGACGACGCATCGGCCAGGCCGCCCTGCGGCGTGAAACGCGCCGGTGCCGACAGGTCGATGCACCAAGTCACCCCGTCGATGACATCGAAGTTATAGGCGGGAAACTGCGGGTCCAGCAGGGCCGCGTCCTGCGCACCGGCGGGGATGGTGGCAAAGATGCTGGCCGAACGCTCCAACCAGTCGCGCAGCTGTCGGCCGGTGATGCGGATTGCCGTGATCCGGTTGGGATAGGTATAGAGATCGGCCAGATGCCTCATCGCCAGCCGCCCCGCGGGCACATCGGTATAGGCGGCAGGCCCCCCACGCCCGCCCGCGCGATAGGGCGCGCTGGCCGACAGCACCGGCATGTCGGCCAGCGCCGTCCCCCGAAGACGGTGCCGAACGTGCCAGCGCTGCGCCATGTTCACCAGCCGCAGCCCTGCGTCATGGCCGATCACGGCGAAATGGCTGTTCAGGGGCGTCTCGGTCCGGCCGATGCGCGTTCCCAACTGGCGCAGCGTGTCACGATGTGCGCGTGCCAATGGGCGTGACAGCAGGGGCAGGCTGGGCGTGCCGGGCGCGACCGGGCGGCATTCGACGTTGAAGCCGTCAATGATGGTCCCCTGCGTGCCGATCCGCAGATCCAGATCGATCACCCCCAGATGCGACCCGCCGTATCCGGGCATGACGGCAGGCTTGCCCATCAGCGTGCCGCGGGTGCCATCCGTACCGGGGTGGTTCTGCCAGCCGGGACCGGGAAAGACCTCATGCGTGTGGCCGGCAATGACGACATCGACCTCGGGCAGGGCTGCCAGTGCGGTGGCGGCATGCTCCATCCCCGGATGCGGATCGGGGCTGCCGATGCCACTGTGGGCCAGCGCGATGATCAGTTCGGCCCCTTCGGCCTTCAGGCGGGGCAGCAGGCGACGTGCCGTAAGGATGATGTCATGGCTGCGCATCACCGGACGCAGGTCCTGGTCCCATTCCTCGGTCTTGGGGGGCAGGAAGCCGATGACGGCGATTCGCAGCCGATGTTCGTGGCCCAGATCGTCGGTCAGCCAGCGATCCAGCATGCAGTATCGGGCGAAATCCTGGCCCCGGCTCATGGTCAGATTGGCGGCCAGCACCGGAAAGCGCGCCTGTGCGACGCTGCGCCGCAGGAACGGCAGGCCGAAGTTGAAATCGTGGTTCCCAAGCGCCACCGCGTCATAGCGCAGCGCGTTCATGGCCGCGATGGCCGGGTGAGATGCATCGCGGCCGCCCTGACGGGCGACCATCTCGCCCATGGGGGAACCCTGCAGGAAGTCGCCGTTGTCCAGCAGCAGGCACGGGCGACCCTCGGCACGCAATCGCTGGATCAGGTCCGCCGCGCGTGACAGGCCATGTCTGTCGCAGGGCCGATCGGCCAGATAATCATGCGGCAGCAGATGCATGTGCATGTCGCTGGTCGCCAGGATGCGCAGCTGCAGGCCGGTCGCGCTGCCGGGGCGGGGGCCGTCCGACCGGTCCGGCAGATGACCGCCGTCAGGCATTCGCAAGTCTGTCTGGGCAAAGAGACATGATGTCCGTCCCGTATTTGCATGATTGGTCTATCACCCTTGGATAGCCCATCGGCGGAATATCGCACAATCAAAGATTGCGCTTGCCAAGCAAACTCGCCCAGTATCTGTGACATCCCGGCCCATGCGGCACATGGATGACCGGGGTCCGTGATCGCGGCGCAAGGGCACCATCAAGGGGGGCGGGGCATGGCCGGATCGGTTGAAATCCAAGCCTCTTCTGGACTATCACGGTCAGGCGTGGAACTGTTCGACGTGGCAATGTCGATATCGTCAGTGGGTTGTTTCCGATGAAATTTTCAACGCGCATAGATACGGACCTTCCCGCCGAGAAGCTTTTCGAGGCGATCGGCGACTTCGATGCGCTTGAGCGTATGCTGATCGGACGGGGGGCAAGCGTGTCGCGCATCGATCCCTCGCAGGATCCGGGAATCACCATGGGATGGAACGTGGGCTTCGACTGGCGGGGGCGCAGGCGCGACCTGCGACTGGCCGTGACGCGTTTCGACCGCCCCGAACAGGTGACCATGGCCGGACGGTCGAACGCGCTGGACCTGACGGTGAATGCGACGGTCGTGGCGCTCAGCCGGGTGAAATCGCGCCTGATCTTCGAGACCGAGATCAAGCCGCGCAACATGAAGGCCCGGCTGATGCTGCAGACGGCCAAGCTGGGGAAAAGCCAGATGGATCGCAAGTTCCAGCGCCGGGTCGAGGAATTCGTCAACCAGATGCGCGGCGATCACGCCTGAGCGACATCACCCCTGCTGGCGCTGCGCCTCGCGCAGGGGATCGGCGGGATAGACGCCCAGGATGTCCAGCGATGCGGTGAAATAGCCCAGCTCGTCCAGGGCGCGCTTGACGTTCTCATCCTCGGGGTGGCCTTCGATGTCGGCATAGAACTGCGTCGCGGTGAAGACCCCGTCCACCATGTAGCTTTCCAGCTTGGTCATGTTCACGCCGTTCGTCGCAAAACCGCCCATGGTCTTGTAGAGCGCTGCAGGAATGTTGCGCACGCGGAAGACGAAGCTGGTCAGCATCCGGTCGGCGCGACGGCTGTGGTCGGCCTGGCGGGACATGATCAGGAAGCGCGTGGTATTGTTCTGGCGATCCTCGATCTGGTCGGCCAGACGTTCCAAGCCGTAGATTTCACCGGCCAGCGGGGCCGCAAGCGCTGCCAGCGACGGAATGCCGCGTGCGGCCACTTCCTTGGCCGATCCGGCGGTATCGGCGCCCGTCATCGCGGCGATCCCATGCTGGCGCAGAAACCCGCGGCACTGACCCAGAAGGACGGTGTGGCTCATGGCCTGGCGGACTTCTGACAGGGGGGTTCCGGGAACGGCCAGCAGGCTGATATGGACGCGGACGAAAGCCTCGTCGATGATCTTCAGGCCAGATTCAGGCAGCAAATGATGGATATCGGCAACGCGGCCATAGGTCGAATTCTCGACCGGCAGCATGGCCAGATCGGCCTGTCCGCCGCGCACGGCCTCGATCACATCCTCGAAGGTGGGGCAGGGCAGGGCCTCCATGTCGGGGCGGGCCGCGCGGCAGGCTTCATGGCTGTAGGCGCCCAACTCTCCTTGGAAGGCAATGCGATTCGTGGTCATGGCAAAGCCTCCGTCGGGCCAGAAAGTCAGCGTGCCGAGGTAACTATACCTTGATCACCCAAAGCGAAAGCGGATAGATGTCCCCCGAATTGACGAGCTTACCAAGGCGGGGACCGCACGCGATGTTCAACACCATGACCGTGACCAAGGCAGCCGGCGCCTTCATCGGCGCACTGCTGTTTCTGATGCTGGCGAACTGGGCGGCCAGCGCGCTGTTCCATGTCGGGCCTGCCGGTCATGGCGGTGGTCATGGCGAAGAGGAAATCACCCAGGCCTATGCGATCGACGTGCCCGAATCCGCCGCCGGTGGCGAAGAAGCCGAGGTCGAGGAGATCGACTTCGACGCCCTGATGGCCGAAGCCGATGTCGCGGCCGGTGAGAAGCAATGGGCCAAGTGCCGGTCCTGTCACGCGCTGGACGGCAGCGACGGTGTCGGCCCGCATCTGAACGGCGTTGTCGGGCGCGAAGTCGCCAGTGTTGCGGGCTTCAACTATTCCGGCGCCATGACCGATCACGCGGCCGAGGTTCCGGTCTGGGACGTCGAGGCGATCCAGCACTTCATCGAGAACCCGCGCGGCGTCGTCTCGGGCACGGCCATGTCCTTCGGCGGCCTGAAGAAGCCCGAGGACCGCGCCAACGTCATCGCCTATATCCAGGAAAATTCCTGATCTCGTCAGAACGACACGACCCGAAACAGGGGCGCGGCCAGCAGGTCGCGCCCTTATTCGTGCCGCGCGGCATCCGGGGCTGAAGGGTGGGCGAAAACCGGGCATCACGAAAACGCGGCTTGAAGCCCGGCGGTCTGCTGGCCTAGCCTTTCCCGACTGTGACCAAGGAGCCTGCCCCATGCGCCGCACCGCCCTGATTGCCACGATGCTGACCAGCCTGACCTTCACCCCGGCCCAGGCTCAGGACGAAGACGTGACGCGGACGCATGGCGTTTCCATCTTCGGCGATCTGGCGCTGCCCGCCGATTTCGACCACCTGCCCTATGTGAACCCCGACGCCCCCAAGGGCGGAGAGATGTCGCAGTCGATCCCGAACTCGATGGGGTTCGACAACTACAACCCCTATACCTTCCGCGGCCGGGCGGCGGCCCTGTCGACCGTGATGCTGGAATCAATCCTCGAGGCGCCCGCGGATGAGGTCGGCGCTGCCTATTGCCTGATCTGCGAAAGCCTCGAATATCCCGAAAGCCGCGATTGGGTGATCTTCAACCTGCGCCCCGAGGCACGCTTCAGCGATGGCACGCCCCTGACCGCCGAGGACGTGCTGTTCAGCTATGAGACCCTGCGCGACAAGGGGCTGTCCAGCTTTCGCGTGGTGATCAAGCAGCAGGTCGCCAAGGCCGAGGTGCTGGACGACCACCGCATCAAGTTCACCTTCACCCCCGATTATCCGCGCCGCGACGTGATCCAGTCGGTCGGCAGCCTGCCGGTCTTCAGCCGCGCCGATTTCGAGGCGAACGACCGCGATCTGGAACAGACCATGCAGGTGCCGCTGGTGGGGTCCGGGCCTTACGTCTTCGACAGCGCCGACCTGAACCGCAACATCACCTTCCGCCGCAACCCCGACTATTGGGGTGCCGATCTGCCGATCAACAAGGGACGGCACAATTTCGACCGGCTGCGCTATGAGTATTTTTCGGATTACGACGCGGCCTTCGAGGCCTTCAAGGCCGGCGAATACACCTTCCGCCGCGAGGTCAGCAGCATCATCTGGGCCAACCGCTATGATTTCCCGGCCATGCAGAAGGGCTGGGTGAAACAGGAAACGCTGCCGGACGGGAATGTCGCATCCGGTCAGGCCTGGGTGATGAACCTGCGTCGCCCCAAGTTCCACGACGTCCGCGTCCGCGAGGCGATCGGGCTGATGTTCAACTTCGAATGGTCGAACAAGGCGCTGTTCTATGGGCTTTACGACCGGGTCGACAGTTTCTGGGAAAACAGTGATCTGGAAGCCACGGGCACCCCCTCGGAAGGTGAACTGGCGCTGCTGGAACCGCTGGCCGCCGATCTGCCTGACGGCATCCTGACGGATGAGGTCGCCACCGCCCCCGTCAGCGGCGAACGCCAGACCGACCGCGGGAACCTGCGCAAGGCTGCGGCCCTGCTGAACGAGGCGGGCTGGGAAACCGGCAGCGACGGCTTGCGCCGCAACGCCGAAGGCCAGGTCCTGAAGGTCGAGATCCTGAACGACAGCCAGACCTTCGACCGCGTCATCAACCCCTTCGTCGAAAACCTGCGCGCCCTTGGCATCGACGCCCGCAACAGCCGCGTCGACAATGCCGAATATGAAAACCGCGCCCGCAGCTTCGACTTCGACGTGATCAGCGACCACCTGGGCCAGCCCGAAATTCCGGGTGCAGGGCTGCAGCAGGCCTTCGGGTCCGCGAATGTCGGCGATGTCTTCAACCCGGCGGGCGTCGCCAACCCCGCCATCGATGCGCTGATCACCCAGGTCGAGGCTGCCACCACGCAGGAGGAACTGACCACCCGCGTCCACGCGCTGGACCGCGCCCTGCGCAGCCTGCACTTCTGGATCCCGCAGTGGTACAACGCCAACCACCTTGTCGCCTATTACGATCAGTTCGGCCGCCCCGAGACGCTGCCCCCTTACGCATTGGGGGAAATGGATTTCTGGTGGTACGACTCCGAGAAGGCACAGGCGTTGCGCGATGCGGGTGCCCTGCGGCGCTAGGGCATTTCGCTTGATTTTCGACGCCCGATTGCCGACAAGTCGGGCCAACGACAGAAGGGGCCGCCAAGGCCCGAATGACCCTGCAAGGGGGACGGAAGGGCAAGGCTGATGGGCGCCTATATCCTGCGGCGTTTGCTGCTGATCATCCCGACGTTGATCGGCATCATGCTGGTCAATTTCACGCTGACCCAATTCGTGCCGGGCGGCCCGATCGAACAGATCGCCGCCCAGATCCAGGGCGAGGGCGACGCCTTCCGCAACATCTCGGGCGGCGGAGCCGAGGCGGGGCAGGCCGCACCTTCGGGATACGAGGGCGCGCGTGGCCTGCCGCCCGAATTCATCGCCCAGCTGGAACAGGAATTCGGCTTCGACAAGCCGCCGGTCGAACGCTTCTTTACCATGCTGTGGAACTACCTGCGCTTCGATTTCGGGACCAGCTGGTTCAGGTCCATCAGCGTGGTCGATCTGGTGCTGGAGAAGATGCCGGTATCCATCACGCTTGGGCTGTGGTCCACGGTGATCGCCTATGTCATCTCGATCCCGCTTGGCATCCGCAAGGCGATGCGGGACGGATCGCGGTTCGACACATGGACCTCGGGCGTGATCATCATGGCCTATGCCATCCCGGCCTTCCTCTTCGCGGTCCTGCTGATGGTGCTGTTTGCAGGTGGCAGCTATTGGCAGATCTTCCCGCTCCGCGGGCTGACATCGGACAACTTTGGGGACCTGTCGGCCTGGGGCAAGATCAAGGATTACGCTTGGCACGCCACCCTGCCGGTGCTGGCCGCGACGATCAGCAGCTTTGCCACCCTGACCCTGCTGACCAAGAACAGCTTCCTGGATGAGATCAACAAGCAATATGTCATGACCGCCCGCGCCAAGGGCCTGACCGAACGGCGCGTCCTTTACGGCCATGTCTTCCGCAACGCCATGCTGATCGTGATCGCGGGCTTTCCGGCGATGTTCCTTGGCGTCTTCTTCGGGTCAAGCATCCTGATCGAGACGATCTTCTCGCTGGACGGTCTGGGCCGCCTTGGCTTCGAGGCAGCGGTGCAGCGCGACTATCCGGTGATCTTCGGCACGCTCTATGTCTTCGGGCTGCTGTCGCTGGTCGTCGGCATCCTGTCGGACCTGATGTATGTCTTCGTCGATCCGCGCATCGACTTCGAAAAGAGGGCGGGCTGATGGCGATGTCCGAACTGAACCGCCGCCGCTGGCGCAACTTCCGCCGCAACGGGCGCGCCTTCTGGTCGCTGGTGATCTTCGCCGTGCTGTTCGTGACCGCCATATTCGCCGAGGTGGTGGCCAACGACAAACCCGTCGTCGTCAGCTATCGAGGCGAGCTGTTCTTCCCGGCCTACAACTTCTATCCCGAAACGGCCTTCGGCGGCGATTTCGGAACCGAGGCCATCTATCGCGACGAGGCCGTGCAATGCCTGATCGTCTCGGGCGGGCGGGAAAACTGCTGGGATGATCCCGAGGGCTATATCGATGCCGTCAGGGACGGCAGCGCAGGCGTTCCGGACGCCGAGCAAGGCTGGATGATCTGGCCGCCGATCCCCTATCACTTCCGCACCATCAACAACGTGGGCACCGCGCCCTCTGCACCCGACAGCGCGCATCTGCTGGGCACGGATGACACGGCGCGCGACGTGCTGGCGCGGGTGATCTATGGCTTCCGCACTTCGATCCTCTTCACGCTGATCGTGACGGTGATCGCATCCACCATCGGCATCGCGGCGGGGGCGGTGCAGGGCTATTTCGGCGGGCGGACCGACCTTGTCTTCCAGCGGGTGCTGGAGATCTGGGCATCCACCCCCGGTCTTTATGTCATCATCATCCTCTTCGCGATCCTGGGGCGCAGCTTCTGGCTGCTGGTCTTCGTGACGATCCTGTTCGGCTGGCCGGCGCTGGTGGGCGTGGTGCGGGCGGAATTCCTGCGGGCGCGGAACTTCGAATATGTCCGCGCGGCCCGCGCACTTGGCGTCAGCGACTTGAAGATCATGTTCCGCCACATCCTGCCCAACGCCATGGTGGCGACGCTGACCATGCTGCCCTTCGTCGTCACCGGCACCATCAGTGGGCTGGCAGCGCTGGATTACCTTGGTTACGGCCTGCCCGCAGGCTCGGCCTCGCTTGGGGAAATGGCGCTGCAGGCCAAGCAGAACCTTCAGGCGCCCTGGCTGGCCTTCACCTCGTTCTTCACCTTCGCGATCATGCTGTCGCTGCTGGTGTTCATCTTCGAGGGGGTGCGTGATGCATTCGACCCCAGAAAGACCTTCCGATGACCGGACCTGACGACCAAGGTGAACTGCACCCGACCATCCCCGCGCCCGGCGCTGAGGCGGCGGTGGCCGAAGGGCATGGCGCATCCATGCCCGGCACCGCTGACGGCCATGCCACCGATGCGGGGCGGTCAGATGCCGTGCTGGACGTGCGCGACCTGAAGATCGGTTTCCGGTCCGAGGGCAAGCTGACGCTGGCGGTCAAGGGCGTCAGCTTCCACGTCGGTCGGGGCGAGACCGTAGCGCTGGTGGGCGAATCGGGGTCCGGGAAATCGGTGACGGCGCTCAGCACCGTGCAACTGCTGGGGGACTCGGCTGAAATCGAGGGATCGGTCAGCTATGCCGGGCGACAGATGGTCGGCGCGCCGGAAAAGACCCTGCGCGAGATACGCGGCAACGACATCAGCTTCATCTTCCAGGAGCCGATGACCTCGCTGAACCCGCTGCACACGCTGGAAAAGCAGCTGTCGGAGAGCTTGGCGCTGCATCAGGGGCTGACGGGGGCCAAGGCGCGGGCGCGTATCGTGCAGCTGCTGGACCGCGTGGGCATCCGCGACGCCGAAAGTCGTCTGGCCGATTATCCGCACCAGCTGTCGGGCGGTCAGCGCCAGCGCGTGATGATTGCCATGGCGCTGGCCAACGGGCCGGACCTGCTGATCGCGGATGAGCCGACGACGGCGCTGGACGTCACCATCCAGGCGCAGATCCTTGACCTGCTGGCGGAACTGAAGGCCGACGAGGGCCTGTCGATGCTGTTCATCAGCCACGATCTGGGCATCGTGCGCCGCATCGCCGACCGCGTCTGCGTCATGAAGGACGGAGAGATCGTCGAGCAGGGCCCCGTCGACCGGATCTTCTCCGACCCGCAGCACCCCTATACGCAGAAACTGCTGAATGCGGCGCCGACGGGGCAGGCCGAACCCTTGCCCGACGACGCGCCGCTGCTGGTTCAGACCCGTGACCTGAAGGTCTGGTTCCCCATCAAGCGCGGGCTGATGCGCCGCGTCACGGGCCATATCAAGGCGGTGAACGGCGCGACGCTGGACCTGCGCGCGGGCCAGACTCTGGGCATCGTGGGTGAATCGGGCAGCGGCAAGACCACGCTGGCCTTGGCCATCATGCGGCTGATCGAAAGCGACGGGCCGATCCTCTATATGAGGCAGGACATCCAAGGGTGGGGCGCGAAACAGCTGCGTGCCCTGCGGCGCGACATGCAGATCGTGTTCCAGGACCCCTTCGGCAGCTTGTCGCCGCGCATGACGGTCGAACAGATCATCATCGAGGGTCTGGGCGTCCACGGGGTCGAGAAGGGCCGCGACCGCCGACAGATGGTCGCCGAGATCATGACCGAGGTCGGCTTGCAGCCCGACATGATGCACCGCTATCCGCATGAGTTCAGTGGTGGCCAGCGCCAGCGCATCGCCATTGCCCGCGCCATGATCCTGCGCCCCAAGGTGGTGGTGCTGGACGAACCGACCAGTGCGCTGGACATGACCGTGCAGGTGCAGATCGTCGATCTGCTGCGCAACCTCCAGCGGAAATACGGGCTGGCCTTCCTGTTCATCAGCCACGACCTGCGCGTCGTGCGCGCCATGTCGCATGAGATCATGGTCATGCGCGCCGGCGAGGTCGTCGAACAGGGCAGCGCCGCACAGATCTTCGATGCGCCCGCCCATGACTATACCCGCAACCTGTTGAATGCGGCCTTCCCGCAGGGACGCCCGTGAAGATCCTTTTCGTGCACCAGAACTTTCCGGGTCAGTTTCCGCATCTGTCGGCGGAACTGCAGCGCCGCGGGCATGAGGTTCTGGCCCTGACCGATGAAAAGAACCAGCGGCCCAGCCCGGTGCGGACCATGCGCTACAAATCGCCCGAGGGGGTCAAGACCGACAGCCCCCTGGGGCGGGTCTATTCCGAACATGCCGAACGCGGGCTGATGACTGCACGCGGGGCGCGGGCGCTGCGGGACCGGCACGATTACACCCCCGATGTCATCATCGGCCACCCCGGTTGGGGCGAGACGTTGTTCCTGAAAGAGATCTGGCCCGACGCCCGCCTGCTGGTCTATGCGGAACTGATGTATCGCACCCGTGGCCATGACGTGGGCTTCGACCCCGAGGTCAGCCCCGCCACCGACGAGGGGCGCTTCATGACCATCTCGCGCTCGGCCCATCTGGTGCAGGGCGTTCTGCAGGCCGATGCGGCCATTGCGCCGACGCGCTATCAGGCCGACAGCTTTCCGCCGGAACTGCGCGACAAGATCACGGTCATCCATGACGGCATCGACACCGAACGCGTCAGTCCCGACCCCTATGCCAGCCTGACCCTGCCCGACGGCAGCGTGCTGACCCAGAAGGACGAGGTCCTGTCCTTCGTGTCACGCTCGCTTGAACCCTATCGCGGGTTCCATGTCTTCATGCGCGCCCTGCCGCAGATCCTGAAGGCGCGGCCCCATGCCAAGGTCGTGCTGGTCGGGGCCGAGGGCGTCAGCTATGGCGGCAAGCCGCGCGATGCGGGCAGCTGGAAGGAAAAGCTGCTGGCCGAGGTCGGCGGCCTGTTGGACATGTCGCGGGTGCATTTCCTGGGGCGGGTGCCCTATGACAGCTATCTGTCGCTGCTGCGCGTGGCGCGGGTGCATTGCTATCTGACCTATCCCTTCGTGCTGTCGTGGTCGCTGACCGAGGCGATGGCGGGGGGCTGCTATGTCGTCGGATCGGACACCGAGCCGGTGCGCGAACTGATCAAGGACGGCGAAAACGGGCGGCTGGTGCCCTTCTTCGACGTGGACGCATTGGCAGCCGCGCTGATCCGCGGCCTTGCGGGAGATCCTGATGCGCCGCGCCTGCGCCAGGCGGCGCGCGACACGATCCTGCAGGGGTATGATTTGCACAGCCGCTGCCTGCCTGCCCAGATCGAGTGGGTGGAAAGCCGGGGGGCGATGCGCTAAACCCTTTCGACTTCACGAAAGAGGCCCAGATGGTCCAGATCCGACTGACGAACACCCGCACGAAGCGCAAGGAGGACCTTGCGCCCATCGATCCTGAAAACGTCCGTCTGTATCTCTGCGGACCGACGGTCTACGACCGCGCGCATCTGGGCAATGCCCGGCCCGTGCTGGTCTTCGACGTGCTGGTGCGCCTGCTGCATCACGTCTTTGGCGCCGATCACGTCACCTATGTGCGCAATTTCACCGACGTGGACGACAAGATCAACGCCGAGGCGCAGCGTCGCCGTGCGGCTGGCAGCGAGTTGTCGCTGGAGGCGCTGATCGACGAACGCACCGCCGAAACCATCGGCTGGTATCATGCCGACATGGATGCGCTTGGCGCGATGCGCCCCGATCACGAACCCCGCGCGACGCAATATATCACCGAGATGATCGCGATGAACGCCGATCTGATCGCCAAGGGTCATGCCTATGAGGCTGAGGGACATGTGTTGTTCGACGTTCGGTCCTTCCCCGAATACGGCAAGCTGTCGGGGCGATCGGTCGATGACATGATTGCGGGTGCGCGGGTCGAAATTGCGCCCTTCAAGCGCGACCCGATGGATTTCGTGCTGTGGAAACCCTCGTCTGACGACCTGCCGGGCTGGGACAGCCCTTGGGGTCGTGGGCGTCCGGGCTGGCATATCGAGTGCTCGGCCATGTCGGCGGCGCTGCTGGGGGCGCATTTCGACATACACGGCGGCGGCATCGACCTGCAGTTTCCGCACCACGAGAACGAGATCGCCCAAAGCTGCTGCGCCCATCCGGGCGAGGGTTTCGCCAACATCTGGCTGCACAACGAGATGCTGCAGGTCGAGGGCAAGAAGATGTCCAAGTCGCTTGGCAACTTCTTTACCGTCCGCGACTTGCTGGACAAGGGGATCCCGGGCGAGGTCATCCGCTTCGTCATGCTCTCCACCCACTACCGCAAGCCGATGGACTGGACCGAGGCCAAGGCCGCCGATGCCGAAGCGGTGCTTCGGCGGTGGCATGGGCTTGTCGCGGGCATCGAGCCCGCGACAAGCCCGGCACCCTCGGTGATGGCGGCGCTTGCCGATGACCTGAACTCTGCGGGCGCCATTGCGGCCTTGCACGAGTTGGCGGCCAAGGGGGACGGGCCGGGGCTGCTGGCCTCGGCGCGGATGCTGGGGCTGTTGCTGCCGGAACTGTCGGGCTGGGCGCAGGCAGATGATGCGGCCTCGGATCAGATCGAGGCGCTGCTGGCTGCACGGCTGGAGGCCCGGAAGGCCCGTGACTTTATGCGCGCCGATGCGATCCGCGACGGCTTTGCCGCCGCCGGGGTCGAGGTCAAGGACACGCCCGCTGGTCCCGAATGGTCGCTGGCCTCGGGCTTCGATGCGGCACGCCTGGCGGAACTGGCCAAGGCCCATGGCGCATGACGCTTGATGCCTGCACGGACATGCTGCGCCAGCAGGACCCCGATCGCTTCGGGGCCGTGCTGGCGGCAGAGCAGGACGACCGGCCTGCGTTGGTCACGCTCTATGCGCTGAACCTTGAGATTGCGCGTGCCCCCTTCCAGTCGGCCGAACCGATGCTGGCCGAGATGCGCCTGCAATGGTGGGTCGACCGGCTGGCCGAGATGGGACGTGGCACCGCGCCACCCCTGCATGACGTGCTGACGCCCCTTTGGGAGGCGTGGGGGGCGCAGGCCGGGACTCTGGTGGATCTGACCGAGGCCCGCCGCCGAGATTGCGAGCGCCAACCTTTCCACGCGGCATCCGAGGTTGTCGAATACGTCGATGCCACGGCAGGTGCGCTGATGTGGGCGGCGGCGCATCGCTGTGGTGCCCCCGAAGGCACGCGCGAGATCGTGGCCCATCAGGCGCGCGGGGCGGGGATTGCCGCTTGGCTGCGCGCCTTGCCGCAATTGCAGGCAATGGGGCTGGGCATGGACCGCCCCGATCCCGAACACCTGAAGGATCTGACGACCCTTGCGCGCGAGGGGCTGCGGATGGCGGCGCGTCAGCACCGCAAGCTGCCTTCCCGTGCGGCGGCGGCGCTTTATCCCGGCCCCCGTGTGCCGCGCCTGTTAAGCGAGATCGCACAGGGGCGGGTAAATGCCTATGCCGAGACCATCGCGCTGACGCCCTTTCAGCGGCGGGCCTCGCTGGCGCGACTGGCGATGACCGGGCGGTGGTGGCGCTGAAGAAAGCGCTTTTCCTTCCGCGGCAGCTATGGAAGGAATTGAGGCAGGGGCCCGGCTGATCGGGCCGGACGGAAGGGGCGCGATGGCAAGGTTCGATGCAGAGGCAAGGGCGGGTCTGTCGCTGATCGCTCCGCCGTTTCTTTACGCGCTGGTCATTCTGGCGGCGCCGTTGCTGACCATCCTTGCCTACAGCTTCCTGACCGACGGCTATCTGGAGATCATCCGCGATTTCACCTGGGACAACTATGTCCAGGTGATGACCGATCCCATCGTGCGTGTGGTGATGACGCGGTCGCTGATCGTGGCGATGGTCGTGACGGCGGTGACGGTCGTGCTGGCCTTTCCGGTCGCCTATTACGTCAGCTTCGTGGTGCGGCCCGAACGCAAGTCGCTGTGGCTGTTCCTGATCACCATTCCCTTCTGGACCAGCTATCTGATCCGGGTTTTCCTGTGGAAGGTGATCCTTGGCTATAACGGAGTCGTCAATTCGTCGCTGACGGGCCTTGGCATCATCGATGAGCCGCTGACCTTCATCCTCTACAACGTCAATTCCATCGTGATCACGCTGGCCCATGCCTATGCGCCCTTCGCGATCCTGCCGATCTTCGTGACGTTGGAAAAGATCGACCGGTCATTGCTGGAGGCAGGGCGGGACTTGGGCGAAAGCCGGGCGATGACCTTCTGGCGGGTGACCTTGCCCTTGGCGATGCCGGGCGTTCTGGCGGCTGTGCTGATCGTCTTCATCCCGACCATCGGCGATTACGTCACCCCCGAGGTGATCGGCGGCGGGAAGATCCCGATGATCGCCAACATGATCCAGGTGCAGATGCTGGCGCTGGACAACCGGCCCCTCGGATCGGCGCTGGCGGTGACCGCCATGCTGATCGTTGCGGTCATCAGCGTGACCTTCCTGTTCCTGAACCGCCGCTTCCTGAAGGTGCGCCAATGAGCAACCATTCCAAAGGGCGGGGCCTGCAGGCCTATGCGGTGCTCTATCTGCTGTTTCTTTATGCGCCAATCCTGCTGCTGCCTATCTTCGCCTTCAATTCCGGCACGATCATCGCCTTTCCGCTGCAGGGATTCACGACCGAATGGTTCGCGCAGATGTGGGGCAATGCGACCCTGCGGCGGGCGCTGACCAATTCGCTGACAATCGCGGTCAGCGCCTCGGTGCTGGCCACCTGCCTTGGCGTATTTGCAACCCGCGCCTCGACGCGCTTCAGCTTTCCGGGGCGCGGCGGGATGATGGGCTTCATCATGCTGCCCATGGTCCTGCCCGAGATCATCGTCGCCATGTCGCTGCTGGTGGTGCTGCTGGGCATGGGGGTGCAACTGTCCCTGCTGACGGTGATCCTGGGCCATGCGCTGATCTGCATGCCCTATGCCATCGCGATCCTGTCCACGGCCTTTTCCAGCCTCGACCGGTCGCTGGAGGAAGCGGCCTTCGATCTTGGCGAGACGAAATGGGGCGCCTTCCGACTGATCACGCTGCCGCTGGTCATGCCCGGCATCATCAGTTCGCTGCTGATCAGCTTCACGATCAGCCTGGACGAATTCATCATCGCCTTCTTCCTTGCGGGGAACGAACCGACTTTGCCCACCTATATCTTCAGCCAGCTGCGCTTTCCGCGATCCATCCCCGTCATCATGGCGCTTGGGACGGTGCTGGTGATCCTGTCGGTCGTCCTTCTGGCGATCGGCGAATATTTCCGCCGCCGGGGCAATGCCCGCATCGGTGGCGCACCGACCGGAGGGTTGCTGTGACCAAGCCCAAGGCCATGATCGAATGCCGTGACGTGCATAAGTATTACGGCGACTACCACGCGCTGCGCGGCATCGACCTGACCATCAAGGGGGGCGAGTTCTTTTCGCTGCTGGGCCCATCGGGCTGCGGCAAGACCACGCTTCTGCGCACCATCGCGGGGTTCGAGGATATCAGCAGCGGTGTCGTTCTGATCGACGATCGCGAGATGGGTGATGTGCCTGCCAACAAGCGCCCGACCAACATGGTCTTCCAGTCCTATGCGATCTTTCCGCATCTGACGGTCGCGGAAAACGTGGCCTTCGGGCTGCGCCGTGACCCGCGTGGCAAGGCCGAGAAGGCCGCCGCAGTGGACGAGGCTTTGGCGATGGTCGGCCTGAAGGGCTATGGCGCACGCTCGGCCCATGCGCTGTCGGGCGGCCAACGTCAGCGGGTCGCGCTGGCCCGGGCGCTGATCCTGAAGCCCAAGGTGCTGCTGCTGGACGAACCGCTCTCGGCGCTGGATCGCAAGATGCGCGAACAGATGCAGGTCGAGCTGATCAAGCTGCAGCGTCAGGTCGGCATCACCTTCGTTCTGGTCACCCACGATCAGGAAGAAGCCCTGGTCATGTCCGACCGCATCGCCGTCATGTTCGAGGGCGAGATTGCCCAGTTGGACGGCCCCGAGGCGCTTTATGCCCGCCCCGCCACCCGCCGCGTCGCCGATTTCATCGGAGTGATGAACTTCCTGCCGGCGCATATCGTGGCCGACATCGGGGGCATCGTCACCGTGGATGTGCCAGGCCTGGGGCAGGTGCAGCTGCCGCATTCGCAGGTCAGCCGCGCCAATGAGGATGACGAGGGCGCGATGATCGGTTTCCGCCCCGAAACCATGACGCTGGTCGGTGCGGGCGCCACCCACAACCAGCCGCGCGAAACCAATGCCACCATCGACGAGGTCGTCTATTACGGCGATATGACCTATTACGACCTGCGTCTGGACGGGGTCGCGCGCACCGATGGCAAATCGCGCACCGTGCGGATTTCCATGCGCAACGTCTTTGGCCGCGATGTGCAAGAGGTCGGCACCCGCACCCGCCTTGCCTGGTCGCCCGGGTCGCTGGTGCTGTTCCGCTAGGATCGCGGCGTCATCTTCAGCCAGATGCCGTCCTTGGCCCGGATGGTCAGGCGGGCCACGGGAAGGGGTTCGCGGTCGGTCGTCTCCAGCCGGAAGGCGCGGGTGATGGCGGCCAGCATGACCACGCCCTCGACCATGGCCAGCCCCGCGCCGGGGCAGGCGCGGGGTCCCGCGGAAAACGGCAGATAGGCGGTCCGGGCGCTGGTCTTGCCTTCGAGTGTATCCCACCGCGCAGGGTCGAAGTCGTCGGGCCGGTCCCACAGCCGTTGGTGTCGGTGCAGATGCCAAGGTGAGACCACCAACTGCGCCCCGCGCGGCAGGCGGCGTTCGCGGAAGGTTTCGGTCTGCGTCGCCTCGCGTGCGAACATCGCCACGGCGGGATAAAGGCGCAGGGCCTCGCGGAAGACGGCGCGGGTCGCCTTCAGGGTGGAAACGCTGGCAAAGTCATCGCTCAGTTGCACGGCCTCGGCGGCCACACGATCTTGCCATTCGGGATGCGCGGCCAGCAGCCACAAGGCCCAGGCCAGGACCGAGGCGCTGGTCTCATGCCCAGCCAGAAACATCACCGCGACCTGATCGACCATCTCGGCCCGGGTGAAGCAGGCGCCAGTTTCCGGGTCGGGTGTCGTCATCATCTTGGTGGCCAGATCATCCGGCGCGGTGCCATCCGCGATCTGCGCCAGCCGCGCATCGACCAGATCGGCGATCAGCCCACGGATCTGCGCGGCGCTGGCCCGCGTGCGGCGGGAATGGGGGCGCGGCATCCAGCGCGGCAGGGGCAGCAGGGCGGCCAGATTGACCAGCGGCTGAGCCTCCTGGTGGGCGCGGAAGGCGTGGAAGACCTGCGCGGCGATGGCATGTTCGACGGGCAGGGAAAACAGCACGCGAAAAATCACATCGGCCGCCGCATGGGCCAATTGCGGCTCGACATCCGTGATGCCGGTTGGCATCCGCGACACCGCCGCGCGGGCGGCGCCCAGAATGGCGGGATAGCTGTGGCGGATACGCCCGCCCTCGAACGCCGGATCGATGATGCGGCGCTGATGCGCCCATTCCGCGCCATTGCTGATGAAGACACCGTTGCCTAGCAGCGGAGCCAAGCCTTCGCGCATCCGGTTCGATTTGGGGAAATCGGCAGGGCGGTCCTGCAGGATGGTCTTCAGCAGCGCAGGGTCGTTGCAGAAGAAGCTGTGGATGATGGGGGTGCGGAACTCGGCCATCCATGCGCGATAGAGGCGTTCGGGCAGCGCCCCCAGCAGGTCGCGCCGAAAGCCGCGCATCAGGGTGCGGATGGTGCCGCGACCTTCCGCGCCGGTGGGGCGGGGTGCCTTCATCTGCGTTTGCCGACGGGGCGGGTGATCCGACCGGGCGAATGGTTGCGCGCCCCGAAGCGTTGCGCCAGCGTCTGCGGCCCTGCGGTGATGGCGAAATAATCGTAATCGCCCGGACGGTCGAAAGCGCAGAGGTATTGGAAATGCAGCCGGAACCAGCGGTTGCGGATCGCCTTCTGGCGTTCGGGCGACAGGGTCTGGGTATAGGCGGCCGAGATCACCAGCGGCCATCTCTGGTCCGGTCCCGCCATGCCGCAGACCGCGACCGGATCGCAGAGCGCAAAGCAGCAGGCGTCCCCCGGCGCTGTGACATCGGTCCAGAAGATGCCATCCGCCTGCGACAAGAACGCCAGATCATCGCGCAGCCGGTGGGCACGCGGCAGGAAACCAGCCATTGGCACGACATGGCCAAGCGTCAGCAGCGACAGCGCGGGACCATGCCGGGGGCCTTCGCGCAGCAGATCGGCCAGAACCGAGACCGCCAGATAGGCGCCCGAGGAATGGCCGATCACCAGCACCTCGTCCAGGTCCTGCGCAAGGATCGCCTTCAGCCGATCGCGGAATTGGGTGATGCGATCTTCCAGCGCGGGGGGATAGGCGCCGTGGTGGGCACCGGTGAAGGCATAGTCGTGCATCAGGTAATAGGCGAACAGCCGGTGATCCAGCCGCCGTCCCAAGACCAGAACGCCCCAACCTGCCGCCAGTCCCAAGGGCAATCCCCAAAGGCCGCCGCCCGCCGCCGATATGCCCCAAGTCACCAAGGCCGCCATGCCGATTGCCAGCGCAAGCTGCGCCAGCAGCACCGCGATGGGGTAGAAGGCCGCGATCACGGGTCCCCGCCGCAGCCGCATCAGCCTGGTGATCGTGCCCGAGGCGATATAGATCCACATCGTGCGGAACAGCTGCCGATAGGTTCCCACGATCCCCGTCGACATGGATGCCTGCACGATGTCGGACCAGAGCGCGACCTCGAAGCGAGTCTCGACGTCGCGACCCTCGACATGCGCGCCCACGCGCCAGGCAAAGCCGCCGCCGTCGGGCTGGGCCTTCTTCATCCGCAGCTTGTGGCCGGATATCCGCGCCTGATCCGCCGCCTCGCGTCGATACAACTCGCGATAGCGGCGGGGCGGGATGGGATCGAAACCCGGCAGATAAAGGACATGGCGGCGAAAGGGGACGGTCATTCGGGCCTCGGGTCGGTTCAGGGCCAGAATAGGGCAGAGGCGTGGCGCGACAAGCCCTTGTGCGGTCAGTCCTGCTGCCAGTGGGCCTCATGTGCTTCGATCGCGGCGATGCGCTTGGCGACGGGCGGATGGGACGAGAACCATGCGGGCGCACCGCGCCCCATGGCCCCCGTCAGGCGGTCCAGCTTCTGGAACAGCGATTTCTGCGGGGCGGTGCCGAAACCCGCCTTGATCATCAGGGCGCTGGCGAATTGGTCAGCCTCGAATTCGTCCTGACGCGACAGGCGGGCGGCGACGGCGGTGGCGACGGCATTGGCGATCCAGACGCCGATGCCGGGCAGAAACCGGCCCAGAATGCCTGCCAGCGCCATGCGGATGGCGTTCTGCCCGGCGAAGTCGATCATCCGGCGGCGGGAATGGCCAAGGCTGACATGGCCCAATTCATGCGCAATGACGCTGGCCAGTTCCTCGGGCGTAACTTCGCAGGCGTCCAGCTTGCGGATGAAACCACGGGTCAGGAAAATGCGCCCATCAGGGGCGGCAAGGCCGTTCACCGGCTCGACCTCGTAGATATGGGCGCGGATCGGGGGCAGGTCCATCGCCGCGCCAAGGCGTTTCAGCATCGGAGTCAGGCGCGGGTGGTTCAGAGGGGTGGCATGGTCGTTCAGGTCCCGCTTCAGCCGCCAGGCCGAAAAGAACCACATCGCGGCCAGATAGAGGCCCAGCAGGATGATCGGCGTGAACTTCAGCATGGCATCTATATGGGGCCGTGATGGCGACGCTTCCAGTAACGGTGCAATAGCCAGAATGCCGCAGCCAAGGGTACGGCGACGGCCAGGGCCTTCAGGGCGGCGGCCTCTTGATGGCGAAAGCTGCGTCCTGCCAGATGGCCTGCGCCCAAATGCAGCGCGGCCCAGATCGCCTCTCCGGGGATGCTGGCGATCAGAAAGCGCGGCAGGGCCAGGCCCGCCGCGCCTGCGACGTAATTGGTCGGCGGTCCAAGCGGCGTGATAAGCCAGCGCGACAGGAAGACGGCGACCATACCCTGCCGCGCGACCAGCCTTTGGGCCCGCTCCAGCAGGCGCGCGTGGCGTGACAGCAGCGGTTGCAAACGCCGCGCCAGCAGAAAGGCGGTCAGATCACCAAGGCTGGCGCCGATGACTGCGCCCGCAGCGATCGGGATCAGGTGCAGATGTCCGGTCCCCGCCAAGGCCCCCGCGCTGACCAGCAGGACCGAGGTCGGCACCGGCACCATCATGCACGACAGAAACGCGCAACCTGCCAGCAGCCACGGCCCCCACAGGGGCAGCAGCGCGGCCAGATCGGCCATCATCCCAGGACCCGCATGGCCTGCGTCAGCCCATCCAGCGTCATCGGCATCATCCGGTCGGGAAAGATCTGGCGGATCATGCCGATGGACTGGGTATGACGCCAGTGATCCTGCGGCACGGGGTTCAGCCAGACATGATCGGGCCATGTCTCGGCCAGGCGGCGCAGCCAGACCTCTCCGGCTTCGGGGTTCATGTGTTCGTTGGCCCCGCCGGGGACCGCGATCTCATAGGGCGACATCGAGGCGTCGCCCACCACGATGCATTTATAATCGCGGCCGAAGCGGTGCAGGATGTCCCATGTGGGTGTCTGTTCGGCCCAACGGCGGCGGTTATCCGTCCACACGCCTTCGTAAAGGCAGTTGTGGAAGTAGAAGTGGTGCATGTGCTTGAATTCGGCCCGCGCGGCGCTGAACAGTTCGTCCACCACGCGGATATGGTCGTCCATGCTGCCGCCTACGTCCAGAAACAGCAGCACCTTGACGGCGTTGCGGCGTTCGGGGCGCGTCTTGACGTCGATATAGCCGTGATCGGCGGTGGCGCGGATGGTGGCGGGCAGGTCCAGTTCCTGATCGGCACCGTGGCGTGCCCATTGGCGCAACCGCTTCAGCGCGACCTTGATGTTGCGGGTGCCCAGCTCGATCCGGTCGTCGAAATCGCGGAACTCGCGCTTGTCCCAGACCTTGACGGCGCGGCGGTGGCGGCTTTCGTCCTGGCCGATCCGCACGCCCTTGGGGTTGTAGCCATAGGCGCCGAAGGGTGACGTCCCCGCCGTGCCGATCCACTTGTTGCCACCCTGGTGACGGCCTTTCTGTTCGGCCAGCCGTTCGCGCAGCTTCTGCATCAGCGCATCCAGACTGCCCGCGCCTTGAATTTCCGCCTTTTCCGCGTCCGTCAGCATCTTCTCGGCCAGCTTTTCCAGCCATTCGCGCGGCAGGGCCTGTTCATTGACCAGCGATTCCACCGGAATTTCGTCCAGCCCGGAAAATGTTTCCGAAAACGCGCGGTCGAAGCGGTCCAGATGCCGCTCGTCCTTGATCAGCACCAGCCGCGACAGGGCATAGAAGCCATCCACCTGCCAGCCCGCGATGCCTGCCTGCATGCCGCCCATCAGGTCCAGCCATTCCCGCAGCGAGACCGGCACTCCGTGGCGGCGCAGACTGTCGAGGAATGGCAGGAACATCACGCCATCCGTTCGATGAAGACGGTGATGAACAGCGCGACCAGGGCCAGGATGACCGCAAAGGCCGCCGCATATTGCAGGCGGTCAAGCCGGTTGCCGCCCAGCTTGGCGGCGCGGCGCCAGCCCAAGAAAGCGCCGATGACAAGGGCAGCGATGACGATCATGACGGGCCTTCCGGTTGATCCAGGTATCCCATTGCAGATAGCGCCCCGCGCACCTTGCCGCAACCGCCCTACTTGCCGCCCGCGACACCGCGCCCTAGCCTGCGCCCGGGGACAGGAGGAATGAATGCAGGATCTGGGGACATACGACTATATCATCGTCGGCGCGGGATCGGCGGGATGCGTGCTGGCCAATCGCCTGTCGGCGGACCCGAGGAACCGCGTCCTGCTGCTGGAGGCCGGGGGCCACGACAACCGCTTCTGGGTGCATGTGCCGGTCGGCTATCTCTACGCGATGGGCAACCCCAAGCTGGACTGGTGTTACCAGACGGAGCCCGAGCCGGGCCTGAACGGGCGGCGGTTGAACTATCCGCGCGGGCGGGTGCTGGGGGGGTGTTCATCGATCAACGGCATGATCTACATGCGCGGGCAGGCGGCCGATTTCGACCGTTGGCGGCAGGCGGGGAACGTGGGCTGGGGCTGGGACGACGTGCTGCCCTATTTCCGGCGCAGCGAGCGCCACTACGAACCGGCTTGCGACCTGCATGGCGATCAGGGCGAATTGCGGGTCGAACAGCAGCGGCTGAACTGGCCGATCCTTGATGCCGTGGCGCAGGCGGCGCAGGAACTGGGCCTGCCGGAATGCCGCGATTTCAACTGTGGCGACAACGAAGGCGTCGGCTATTTCCCCGTCACGCAGCGGCGCGGGTTGCGCTGGAACGCCCGCAAGGCCTTCCTGAACCCGGCCCGCGACCGTCCCAACCTGCGGATCGAGACCGACGCCCAGGTCGCCCGCCTGACCTTCGACGGGCGGCGCGTCACCGGCGTCGACATCACCCAGCACGGCGTGCTGCGTCATGCGCGGGCCGGGGCCGAGGTGATCCTGTCCGCCGGGGCGATCAATTCCCCCGCCCTGCTGGAGCATAGCGGCATCGGCCAGCCCGACCGGTTGGCCGCCTTGGGCATCGCGCCGCGCCACGACCTGCCCGGCGTGGGTGAGAACTTGCAGGATCATCTGCAACTGCGCACCGTCTTTCGCATCAGGGGCGCGCGGACGCTGAACGACCGTGCCGGCAGCCTGTGGGGCAAGGCGGGGATCGCGCTGGAATATGCGCTGCGCCGGACGGGGCCGATGGCGATGGCGCCCAGCCAGCTGGGGATCTTCGCCAAATCCTCGGATCACTTCGCGACGCCGAATATCGAATATCACGTCCAGCCTCTGTCGCTGGACAGGTTCGGCGACCCCTTGCACGATTTTCCGGGGCTGACCGTCTCGGTCTGCAACCTGCGGCCCGAAAGCACGGGCCATTGCCACATCACCAGTGCCGATCCGTCGGCGGCCCCCGCCATCGCGCCCCGATACCTGACGACCGAGGGCGACCGTCAGGTGGCCATCGACAGCCTGCGCCATGCCCGCCGCCTGATGGCCACCCGCCGCATGGCCGAATTCGCCCCGCAAGAGCTGAAGCCCGGCGCGCATTTGACCAGCGATGCCGATCTGGCGAATGCCGCGGCAGAGGTCGGCACGACCATCTTCCACCCCGTCGGCACCACCCGCATGGGCAGCGATCCGCTGGCCGTTGTCGATGATCAGCTGCGCGTGCGCGGACTGGTGGGGCTGCGGGTCGTGGATGCGGGGGTGATGCCCTTCATCGTATCGGGCAATACCCATGCGCCCGCCACGATGATCGCCGAAAAGGCCAGCGACATGATCCTTGCGGCGGGGCGGGCGCGTCTGGCGGGCTGATCAGGCGGTCAGCATCTGCCTAAAGGCATGCCAGCTGTCCTTGGGGGTACGGGCCATCGTATCGTAATCGACATGGACCAGGCCAAAGCGCGGCCCGTATCCCCAGCCCCATTCGTAGTTGTCCAGAAGCGACCAATAGAAGAACCCGCGCAGATCGACGCCCTGATCTATCGCCGCCTTGCAGGCCCGCAGGTGGTCGCCGATGAACTGCACGCGGCCCGCATCCGCCGTGACCGGATCGCCCGCCGCATGGGCCATGCCGTTTTCGGTGACGTAGAGCGGCAGATCGCCGGTATGGTTGGTCTTGAGCCGCACAAGGAACTCGGTCAGCCCTTCGGGGCGGATTTCCCAATCCATCTGGGTCTTGGGCAGGGGGCCGGGAACGTCCTTGGCATTGGGCCAAAGCCCCGGCGCATGGGCGTTCAGGTGGCGGGTGTAGTAATTAACCCCCAGCCAATCGAGGGGCTGGGCAATGGTCGCCATGTCGTCCTGCCAGCCTTGGGGCAGATGCGGGCCGATCCCCTCCAGCGCGGCATCGGGATAGCCCTGTCCCATGATGGCGCGAATGAACCACTGGTTGTAGATCGCGTCCTGCACATCCGCCGCACGACGGGCGCCCTCGCTGTCATCGGCGGGGTGCTGGGTTTCGAAATTCAGCACGATGCCGAGGTTTTCCGCACCCGCCGCCCGCAGGGCCTGCACGGCGGTGCCATGGGCCATCAACACGTGATGCATGGCGCGGCTGGCAGCGCGGATGTCGCGCAGGCCGGGGGCGTGATGGCCCAGGAAATGCGACAGCCAAGCCATGCACCACGGCTCGTTCAGCGTTGCGGCGCTGGCGATGCGGTCGCCAAGCCGGGCGTGGATCGTGGTGCACAGGTCGGCGAATTGCGCGGCCACGTCGCGGTTCTGCCAGCCGCCCTTGTCGGCCAGCGCGGTGGGCAGGTCCCAGTGGTGATAGGTCAGGAAGGGCTTCAGCCCGCGTTCCAGCATCCCGTCGACCAGCCGGTCGTAGAAATCCACCCCCTCGGGGTTCACCGTCACCCCGTCCGGCATCACCCGCGCCCATGAGGTCGAGAAGCGATAGGCATCGAACCCCGCATCGCGGATCAGGTCCAGATCCTGCGGCCAGAGGTTCAGGTGATCGCAGGCGCGCGATCCGTTGCTGTTGTCGATGATGTTGCCCGGCGTGGCAGCGAAGGTATCCCAATGCGATGGGCCTGCGCCGCCCTGGGCCGACCCCTCGATCTGATAGGCCGAGGTGGCGGCGCCGAAGGTGAAATCGGCGGGGAAGTCGGAACGGGGTGGCAGCATCTGGTCTCTCCTCCTGCGGGCGGGTCATGCTGGCATGTTCCCGCGCCGCCTTGAAGGGGCCTTGAAGGGCCTAGATGCGGACGCCGCGCGGTCCGGTGAACTGGCGCCAGAGGAAGGTCCCGACGAAGATCGCCGTCAGGATGACGATGATGGTGGGCGCGGGGGCACTGTCCAGCCAGAAGCTGGACCAGATACCCAGCACCGTCGCGCCCACCGCAACGCCCACGGCCACCGCCATCATTGCCTGAAGGCGGCGCGTCAGCAGAAAGGCGATGGCACCGGGCGCGATCAGCAGACCCACCGAGAGGATGATGCCGACCGAAGACAGCATCGCCACCACCGATGCCGCGATCATCGCCAGCATCCCGTAGTGCAGCCACCCCGTCGCCAGACCCGCCACCCGCGCCTGCACCGGATCGAAGGCCTGCACGGCGAAGTCGCGCCATTTCAACACCAGCACCAGCGTCACGACGATGGCGATGGGCAGGGCCTGGGCGAAATCGGCGGGACCGATGCCAAGGATATTGCCGAACAGGATATGATCCAGATGCACATTGCTGGGCATGGCCGTGAACAGGATCAGCCCGACCGCGAACATGCCCGCCATGACGATGCCAAGCGCGGTGTCGGATTTGATGCGGCTGTTGGCGTCCAGCCAGCCCGAGGTCAGCGCGCAGATCATCCCGGCCACGAAGGCGCCGATGATCAGCGGAAAGCCAAGCGCATAGGCCAGCACGATGCCGGGCAGGACGGCGTGGCTGATCCCATCGCCCATCAGCGCCCAGCCTTTCAGGACCAGAAAGCAGCTCAGCAGGGCGGCAGGTATCGCGACGATGACGGCGATCATCAGCGCGTCGGTCATCACCGGAAAGCTGAAGGGCAGAAGCAGCGCGTTCATGGGTGACCCTCGATTGCGGCGCGGGCGCGGCGGCGGGATGCGCGCAGCCCGTGGGTGGGGGCAAAGACGAAGGCGGCAAGGAACAGCAGCGTCTGCAGCGTCACGATGATGCCCCCCGGCGCGCCATCGAGGAAGAAGCTGGCATAGGCCCCGATGGCCGAGGTCACCGTCCCGATGGCGACCGACAGCATGATCAGCCGCGGAAAGCGGTCGGTCAGCAGATAGGCCGTGGCCCCCGGCGTCACCACCAGCGCGATGACCAGAAAGGCGCCCACCGTCTGCATCGCCGCCACGGTGGATGCGGCCAAAAGGGTGAAGAACAGCGCCTTCAGTCGTGCGGGGTGCAGGCCGATGGTGCGGGCGTGGCTTTCGTCGAAGAAGACGACCATCAGGTCGCGCCATTTGGCCAGCAGGATGACCAGGGATATGCCCCCGATCAGCGCCAATTGCATGATGTCGGAGGGGGCGATGGCAAGGATGTTGCCCATGGTGATGGCCTGAATATCGACCGCCACTGGGTTCAGCGATGCCATGAACAGCCCGATGCCGAAGAAGCCGGTGAAGATCAGGCCGATCACCGCGTCCTGTTTCAGCCCCGTGCGGGTGTTCAGAAACAGCATCGCCAGCGCCGCCAGCCCGCCCGACAGAAACGCCCCAAGCGCGAAGGGCAGGCCCAAAATATAGGCCCCGGCCACACCCGGCACGATGGAATGGGACAGGGCGTCGCCGATCAGGCTCCAGCCTTTCAGCATCAGATAGGCCGAGAGGAAGGCGCAGACGCCGCCCACCAGGGCCGAAACCCAGATCGCCGTTGCCATGTAGCCATAGGTGAAGGGGGTCAGCAGGATGTCCAGCATCAGCGCGGTCCCCCCGCGCGGTGGTGCTGGTCGTCGTAGAAGATCAGCGGGCGTTCGTCATCGGTGAAGACATCGACGTTGCGTGCGTCTTCATCCTGATGCAGGTCGGTGCCGCCCAGAACGAAATGGCGCAGCACGCCGCCAAAGGCGATGCGCAGGTTTTCCGGCGTGAAGGTGGTCTCGGTCGGCCCCGACGCCAGCACGGTGCCTTTGACCAGCACGACGCGGTCGCAATATTCCGGAACCGAGCCGAGGTCGTGGGTCGATACCAGCATCACCCGGCCTTCGTCGCGCATCTGGCGCAGCAGGGCGATGATCGCCTGCTCGGTCTGGACGTCGACGCCGGTGAAGGGTTCGTCCAGCAGGATGACGCGGGCCTCTTGCGCCAGGGCGCGGGCCAGGAAGACGCGCTTTTTTTGACCGCCCGACAGTTCGCCGATCTGGCGGTGACGGTATTCGCTGATGCCCACGCGGGCCATGGCTTCGTCGACGGCCTTGCGGTCGGCGGGCTTTGCGCGGCGCAGGAAGCCCATGTGGCCGTATCGGCCCATCATCACCACATCCTCGACCAGGACCGGAAAGGACCAGTCGACCTCCTCGGCCTGGGGGACATAGGCCACAAGGTTCTGCGCCAGCGCCTGTCGCACGGGCAGCCCCATGATCCGCACCAGCCCCGAGGCATGCGGCAGCAGGTCCATCAGCGCCTTGAACAGCGTCGATTTTCCCGCGCCATTGACGCCCACCAGCGCGGTGACGGACCCTTGCGGCACCTCGAAGCTGGCATCGCCAAGCGCGGTGTGACCGTTGCGATAGGCGACGGTCAGGTCGCGCACCTGCAGGCCCAATGTGTCGGCGTCAATCATGCTCAAGCCCCGTGACGATGGTTTCGGATGTGACCCGCAGCAGGTCCAGATAGGTGGGCACCGGTCCGTCGGCCTCGGACAGGCTGTCGACATAGAGCACCCCGCCGTATTCCGCGCCGGTTTCCTGCGCGATGCGCCGCGCCGGACGGTCCGACACCGTGCTTTCGGAAAAGATGACCGGCGCCTTGTCCTGGCGGATGTCGTCGATCAGGCGGCGCACCTGCTGCGGCGTGCCTTGCCCATCGGAATTGATCGGCCAGAGGAACAGCTCCCTCAGGTCGAAATCGCGCGCCAGATAGGAAAACGCGCCCTCGGAGGACACCAGCCAGCGACGATCGGCGGGCAGGGCGCGGGCGCGGTCGCGCAGAGGGCCGATGGTGTCGGCGATCTGCTGTTTATAGCGGTCGGCATTGGCGCGATATTCGTCGGCATTCTGGGGATCGGCCCCTGCCAGCGCGGTTGCGATATTGTCGACATAGACCTGCGCCGAATCCAGCGCCATCCAGGCATGGGGGTTCGGCAGCCCGTCGTAATCGCCCCCGCGGATGGAGATCGGCGTGACCCCCTCCGACAGCGTCGCCACCGGCACATCGCCGATCCGCGCCAGAAAGCGCTGCGCCCAGAGGTCCAGGTTCATCCCGTTGACCAGAATGACATCGGCATTGGCGATGCCGATGATGTCGCCCGGCGTCGGCTGATAGTTGTGGATGTCGGCCCCCGGCGGCGTGATCGAATTCACCTGCGCCAGATCGCCCGCCACGTTGCGGGCCATGTCGGCCAGGATCGTGAAACTGGTGGCGACCTTCAGTTGTTCGGCATGGGCCGTCACGGGCAGGCAAAGCGCAAGGGCGGTCAGGAATCGGAACATGGGGTTCTCCTTGTCCTCGCTTATCTGCGAATCGTTCGCAACTGTCAACAGTTGCGAACCAGTTGCAACTGGCGGCTGGCTGCGGCATGATGGCGCCATGACGGGACGAGCGACCAGATTGGAAAAAGCACTGCGGCAGGCAGGGGTGCGGGTCACGCGACAGCGGGCTGCATTGCTGCAGGTGATTGCGGCGGCGGACGACCATCCTGACGCGGCGGAACTGCATGCACGCGCGGTCACGGCAGGGGCGGGGGTGTCGCTGGCCACCGTCTATCGTACACTGACCACGCTTCAGGCGCAGGGGGTGATCGAGAAACTGGAATTCCAGGGCGAACCCGCAAGGTGGGAGGCTGCCGATCAAAGCCACCACGACCATATGATCGACGTCGACAGTGGTGAGGTGATCGAATTCACCAATGACCGCATCGAACGCCTTCAGGCCGAGATCGCCGCCGAGATGGGTTATGACATCGTGCATCACCGGCTGGAACTCTATGTCCGGCGGCGCTGAGATGCAGGTCTTCGACAAGATCATCTCGGACCGGGGATCGCGCTATGCGGTCTCGGGGGCGGCGGTGGCGGATGCGGCGCAGGTCAAGCAGGTGCTGGCCGAATTGCGCCGCAACAAGCGCTTCGCCAAGGCAACGCATCACAGCTGGGCGGCGGTGCTGGACGACGGTCCGCTGAAAGAGGATGACGGCGAAAGCGGCGCGGGGGCGCTGATCCTGCAGATGCTGGAACGGGCCGAGTTGCGAGGTCACGTCGTGATCGTCACGCGCTGGTATGGCGGCAAGCATCTGGGGGGCGACCGGTTCCGCCATGTGATCGACGCGGTGCGTCACTATCTGCGCGAAACCGGCCAGAAGGACGGGTGACCCCGCGCGGATGTCGCGGGGTCGAAGCTTGTCAGGGTTTGAACATGATCTTGCCGTCGCGACCCGGCGTGGTTGCGGCATCGACGGCATCGGCGGGTTGATCCAGCCCGAATTCGCCACCCGAGGGCAGTTTCAGCTTGCCGTTCATCACCAGTCCGATCAGTTCGCCGAACATGCGCTGCGCATCCTCGGGCTTGGTGGCGGCCATGACCTTGGCCCCCCAGAAGCCCTTGACCGTCAGCTGCTTGAAGATCAGCTGGCTGCCCGGCATCTGCAGCGGGTCGCCCGTGGCCGAACCGAAGGTGACCATCAGGCCATCCTCGCCCAGCAGCTCGATCAGGCCGGGGACGACATCGCCACCGACGGAATCGATGGCAGCCCTTGCGCCGTCATCGCCGACGATCCGGCGCGCCTGTTCGATCCAGTCGTCGCTGTCGGTCGAGATGACGTTGGTGATGCCCAGTTGCGCCAGTTCCTCGGCCGCGCCCTGACGGCGGACCAGATTCAGCAGCTTAACGCCGCGCGATTCGGCCAGAACGGTCATGATCTTGCCGACCGCGCCATTGGCGGCGGTCTGGATGACCCAGTCGCCAGCCTCGACGTTCAGGAATTCTAGCAGCGTGATGGCGCTGAAGGGCATGGCGATCAGCTGGGCCGCGGCCTCGTCGGGCATCTCGTCTGGGACGGGTATGGCGCCCGATGCCTTGGCCAGCGCGTATTCCGCCCACGAACCCTGCAATCCGGCTGCGGCGATACGCTTGCCCTGCAGTTCGGGATCGACGTCGCGCCCCACAGCCTCGACGATGCCCACGGCTTCGCTGCCACCGGTGGCGGGCAGTTCGGGTTTGACGCCGTATTGCCCCTTGATGGTCCAGAGGTCGTGATTGTGGATGGGTGACATGATGACGCGCATCAGGACCTGACCGGGACCGGGCTCGGGGCGGTCGGTGTCGGTCAGGCCCAGAACCTTGGCGGGGTCGCCGAACTGGTCGTATCGGATGCTGCGCATGTCATGTCCTTTCGTGTCTGTTGCTGCAGGGCACTTGGGAAGCATGCGTCCTTTTGGCCAGAGCGGCGCGGTAAATTCGCCGTCACCTTGTGCCGGGCCAGCTTGCGGGCCTGCAGGTCGGTCAGCTGGCGCAGGATCTGGTCGGGCGCCGCGCCCCGGGCCCGATACTTGCGCCACAGGCGCAGGCATGATGCGGGCGACCACGGCAGATCGGCATGGGCCACCCAGTGCCGCAAGGGCGGGGGCAGGGCATCGTAATCGGCCATCGGATCGGCGCTTCGGCGCCTGAGGGGCATGGGCACCTGCCCAAGATTGCCCGAAGGGGTGTTTCTGGTTCGGCTCATCATGCACTCGGTCAAGGTCGCTTGCCTTGTATGAGATAACATAACAATACGCAACTGCGCTTGTCCCATTGACGACCTGCGCGGCATCGTTCATGCCCCGCACATGCTGCGTATTGATGACATCACATATAACGTGCAGGGCCGTCCCCTGTTTGTCGGGGCCTCGGCCTCTATCCCCGAAGGCCACAAGGTGGGCCTGGTCGGGCCGAACGGGGCTGGCAAGACGACGCTCTTCCGGCTGATCCGGGGGCAGCTGGGGCTGGATGGCGGGTCGATCAGCCTTCCGTCGCGGGCCCGGATCGGGGGTGTCGCGCAGGAATCGGCGGCCACCGACCGCAGCGTGCTGGAAACCGTGCTGGATGCGGATGAGGAACGCACCGCGCTGCTGGCCGAAAGCCAGACCGCGACCGATCCCCATCGCATCGCCGACATCCAGACCCGCCTGACAGACATCGACGCATGGTCCGCCGAGGCGCGCGCCGCGACGATTCTGGACGGCCTGGGCTTTTCGACCACCGACCAGGCGCGACCGACCAGCGACTTCTCGGGCGGGTGGCGGATGCGCGTGGCGCTGGCGGGGGTCTTGTTCGCGCAGCCCGACCTGCTGCTGCTGGACGAACCGACCAACTATCTGGACCTTGAAGGGGCGCTTTGGCTGGAAAGCTACCTGGCGCGCTATCCCCATACCGTCATCATCATCAGCCACGACCGCGGGTTGCTGAACCGGGCGGTGGGCCACATCCTGCATCTGGAGAACAAGCAGCTGACGCTTTACACGGGCGGCTATGACAGCTTCACCCGCATCCGTGCGGAAAAGCGCGCCCTTCAGGCCGCCGAGGCCAAGAAGCAGTCCGAACGCCGCGCCCATCTGCAAAGCTTCGTCGACCGCTTCGGCGCCACGGCCAGCAAGGCGCGACAGGCGCAGGCACGCGTCAAGATGCTGGCCAAGATGGAGCCGATCACCGCCCCCGAGGAAGCCAAGTTCCACCGCTTCACCTTCCCCCAGCCCGAGGAGCTGTCCCCCCCCATCGTAGCGATGGAGGGTGTCTCGGTGGGTTACGGCGACCGCGCCGTGCTGCAAAAGCTGCATCTGCGGATCGATCAGGACGACCGGATCGCCCTGCTGGGCCGGAACGGGCAGGGCAAATCGACGCTCTCGAAGCTGCTGGCCGAACGGCTTGGCACCATGTCGGGTCACATCACCCGGTCGAACAAGCTGCGCGTGGGCTATTTCGCCCAGCATCAGGTCGACGAGCTGCATCTGGACGAAACGCCGCTGGATCACATCCGCAGCCTGCGCCCGAACGAAGGCCAGGCCAAGCAGCGCGCCCGACTGGCCGGCTTCGGCCTGATGGAGGCGCAGGCCGAAACCCCGGTCCGCCAGCTGTCGGGCGGCCAGAAGGCGCGCCTGTCGTTGCTGATCGCGACCATCGACGCGCCACATCTGCTGATCCTGGACGAACCGACCAACCACCTGGACATCGAATCCCGCGAGGCTTTGTCCGAGGCGCTGAACGATTACACCGGCGCGGTGGTGCTGGTCAGCCACGACATGCACCTGCTGGGGCTGGTGGCCGACCGCCTTTGGCTGGTCAAGGATGGCAACGTCGGCCCCTACGAGGGCGATCTGGACGATTACCGCAAGTTCCTGCTGACGGGCGATGCGCCCGCCAAGCCGGTGGCCGAGGCCGCGAAACCGGCCCCCAAGCGCCCCTCGCGCGATGCGATCCTGGCCCTGCGCTCCGAGGTCCGTAAATCCGAGGAACGCGTTCAGAAGCTGACCGAGATGATGGGCAAGCTGGACGTCAAGCTGGCGGACCCGAACCTTTACAACGACCCCTATGAGGCCAAGAAATGGGGCAGCAAGCGCACCGAGGCCGTCAAGGCGCTGGCTTTTGCCGAAGAACTGTGGATGACTGCCCTTGAGAAGCTGGATCAGGCTGAAAAGGGCTAGGCGCTGTTGCGAAAATGCGCCTATCCCGGATCCTCTCCGCCGGGGCGGTTGTGCCGATGCGGTTTCGACACCTAATAGGGTTCAACGCCCCTTTCAGTTTTTGGAATCGCCCGATGAAATACGCCCTGGCACTTGCCGTCCTGTTCGCGACCCCACTGCATGCGCAGGACTTTGGTGCCGAGGGCGGTCGCACCTTCTCGGCCGAGATGGGGCTGGGCGTTTCCTACGGACCGGATTATCCCGGGTCCGACGATGGCGAGGCTGGCCCCTGGATCATCTGGCGCAATGCCGGTTTCGGCACGCGGGGCGGTGATCAGGCGCAGGGCTTCTCGATCTCGCCCTCGTTCGGGACCGAAGGCAAGCGCGACAGCGACGACAACGACGATCTGGCAGGTCTGGACGATATCGACCGCGCCTATGAACTGGGTCTGCGGGTCAGCTATGGCGTGGGACCGGTCACGGCCTATGGCACCGTGCGCCGTGGCTTTGACGGTCACGAAGGCCTGACGGGCGAGCTTGGCGCGAAATACCGCACCGAGCTGAGCGACCGCGTCACCCTGTGGTCGGGCGCGCAGATCGGTTATGGCAACGACAAGTACAACGACACCTATTTCGGCGTGACGGGCGACGAAAGCGCGGCCAGCGGGTTGGACGCCTATGCGCCCGGCGGCGGCTTCAACGAAGCGGCCATCACCTTCGAGGCGCGCTACAAGCTGAACGAAACGACCTCGCTTCTGGGCGAAGTGCGTTACGGCAAGCTGATCGGCGATGCGGCGGATTCGCCCGTCGTGCAGGAGGAATACCAGCCCTCGCTGCGCTTGGGCGTCACGCGCCGCTTCTCGTTCGGTTTCTGATCAGGCGACATGACGGATGGGAACGGGGGCGCCTTGCGGCAGCCCCCGTTTTTCGTTTCAGCCCCCTCGTTCAGGCCCCAGCCCGGACCCAACAGCTGACCTGCTGGCCGGGACGTATCGGTTCCAGCCGCGGGCGGTCGGTGGCGCAGCGGGCCTCGCGGATCGGGCAGCGGGTCACGAAGGGGCAGCCCTTGGGCGGGTCGATGGGGCTGGGCAGGTCGCCCTCCAGCAGGATCGTCCGGCGGTTTCGTTCGGCACGCGGATCGGGCTGGGGCACGGCCGAAAGCAGCGCCTGCGTATAGGGATGTTCCGGGCTGTCGAACAGGGTCTGCGTCTCGGCGATCTCGACCACATGGCCCAGGTACATGACCGCGATCCGATCGGCCAGATGCCGCACCACCGACAGATCGTGCGAGATGAACAGCAGCGCCAGCCCCAGGTCCTGCTGCAGCTTCAGCAGCAGGTTCAGGATCTGCGACTGGATCGAGACATCCAGCGCCGAGACGGGCTCGTCGCAGACGATCAGCTTGGGCTGATAGGCCAGTGCGCGGGCGATCACCACCCGCTGCCGCTGCCCGCCCGACAGTTCATTCGGGAAACGGTCGCGCTGCGAGGGGTTCAGCCCGACCAGCGACATCACCTCGGCCACGCGGGCACGGCGGTCGGCGGCAGGGACTCGCTGGATCGCCAGCGGCTCCTCGATGGATTGGCCGATGGTGCGCTTGGGGTTCAGCGCCGAGACGGGGTCCTGGAAGACCACCTGCAGATCGCGCCACTGCGCGGCGCGTTCGGCCCGCGTCAGGCTGGCCATGTCGCGCCCCTCGAATTCGATCCGCCCCGAGGTTACCGGGTTCAGACCAAGGATGGCATTGCCGGTCGTCGATTTCCCGCAGCCCGATTCGCCCACGATGGCCAGCGTTTCCCCGGCCCTGACGTCGAAGGACACGCCATCGACCGCCTTGACGACGGATTTCGATGCGCCGAACCCTTCGCCCGCGACGGGGAAATGCACCTTCAGGTCGGTGACGCGCAGCAGGGGTGTGATGTCCTCAGCCATGATCGATCATCCCCGCAACCTTGTCGGAATGCCAGCAGGCCGCCAGATGGCCCGCCGCCTTGGGTTCCAGCGGCGGCGTCTGCAGGCAGGCGTCACCGGCCAGCGGACAGCGGGTGCGAAAGCGGCACCCTTGCGGCCAGTCGTCGTGATCGGGCACGGTGCCCGGGATCGAGAAGAGCGGCTGCTTCCGCGGGCTGTCCACCCGCGGGATCGTCGCCAGCAGCATGCGCGTATAGGGGTGGGCGGGGTTGTCGAACAGATCGTCGACATCCGCCTGCTCGACGATGCGGCCGCCGTACATGACGCAGACCCGGTCGGCCAGCGAGGCGACCACCCCCAGATCATGGGTGATGAACAGGATCGAGGTCCCCGTCTGTTCGCGCAGGCGGCGCATCAGCTCCAGGATCTGCGCCTGGATCGTCACGTCCAGCGCCGTCGTCGGTTCATCCGCGATCAGCAGCTCGGGGCGGGCGATCAGCGCCGAGGCGATCATGACCCGCTGGCACATCCCGCCCGACAGTTGCGAGGGCAGTTGGCGGGCGCGCTTTTCGGGTTCCGGGATGCCCACGTCGCGCAGCATCTGGACGGCGCGCGACCATGCGCTGCCGGCGTCGGCCTTGCCATGCGCCACCAGGCTTTCCCCGACCTGCGCGCCGACGCTCAGAAGCGGGTTCAGCGAGGCGACCGGTTCCTGGAAGATCATGCTGATGCGCTGGCCACGCAGCCGTCGCATGGCGGCGTCGCTGGTATGCTCCAGCGGCGTCCCCGAGAGGGTGATCGTCCCGCCCGCATTGCGTAGCTTGCCCCCCAGCAGGCCCATGATGGAAAGGGCCGTCAGGCTTTTGCCCGACCCGCTTTCGCCGACCAGTGCCACGATCTGGCCGGGCTGGACCGTGATGTCGACGCCGTCGATGACCTTATGCGGGCCGACCTGAACCTGCAGGCCGCTGATCTGCAGCGTGGGTTCAGTCATGCGGCACCGCCGTTTCGCTGGCGCAGGCGGTCCAGGGGCTGACCGGATGGGCCATGCCGGTGCGCTGCCCCGTCGCCGGGTCCAGCATCACCGCCGAGGGGATCGAGAAGTTCACCGGATGCAGCCCGTTCGAGGCCATGCGCACCGGGTAATGCCGTCCCACGGCGGCGGCCACGCCATCTGCGGCGGCGGTGTCCACGACCACGGTCGGGGTGCTGGCGTCGATGCGGGGCGCGTGGAAGGCATCCTCCAGCGTCATGCCGCGATCCAGCACATAGGAGACAAGCTGCGTGATCGCCGGAAAGATCTGGCGTCCCCCCGCCGCACCGATGGCCATGACGGGCCGGTCGTCGCGGGTCAGGATCGTCGGGCACATATTGGCCAGCGGGCGGGCGTTCGGCGCGATCGAATTGGGCATGCCGGGGCGCGGGTCGAACCACATCATCCCGTTGTTCATCAGGATCCCCGAGGAGGGCAGCGTCACCTTGGACCCGAAGCGCGACAGCAGCGTGTTTGTCAGCGAGACCATGTTCCCCGCCGCATCGACGACCGACAGATGGCTGGTGCAATCCTTGCCGCCGCGGCTTGCGTGGCCCATGGTCTTCAGCCGATCCTCATAGGCGGTGCGGATGGCGCGGGCATAGGCGGCGGCGGCCTCTGCCTCGGTCCCCAAGGGGGCTTCGCCGCGCAGGGTGGAAAAACATTCCAGCATGCTGGGGCCGCCGCAAAGCTCGGGCGGCACATGGACGTCATGCCCGGCATAGGCGGTGCTGGCCGCCGTCCCCCATATCGGTCGATAGCCCGCCAGATCGGCCGCCGTCAGCCGCGATCCGCCCGCCTGCAGGTCGCGGATCAGACCTTGGGCGACCTCGCCCTCATAGAAATCGCGGGCACCGGCCTTTGCCAGACGCCGCAGGGTGGCGGCCTTGGCAGGCATCGGGCAATAGGTCTGCGCCCCGCTGTTCAGCGGTTTGCCGTCGGGCAGGAACATGCTGGCCGAGGTCTGGAACTGCGCCAACCCCCGGGCGTCGATGGCAAGGCAGAGCGAGGTGAACCAATCGACCAGCATCCCGCGTTCGGCCAGCGTGATGGCGGGCTGCAGGGCGTCGTGCCAGGACAGCGTGCCGTGACGCTTTAGCGCTTCCGCAAGGCCCGCGATGGCGCCGGGGATGCAGATCGAACCATAGCCGATCAGGTTGCGGTCGTCCTTGACCGCCGGCCAGTCGAACCAGTCGCCATCCTTGCCGCCGACCAGCGGGTAATCCTCGGCGGTGAAGTCCTCTCCGGCGCGGACGTTGAAATCGAGGCTTTCCACCGGACCGCCTGCCGCATCGGCCCACAGCAGCAGCCCACCCCCGCCGATGCCGCTGAGCCAAGGCTCGACCACCGACAGCACCAGCGCCGCGACGACGGCGGCATCCATGGCGTTGCCGCCTTGGGCCAGGACGCGGGCGCCCGCCTCGGCGGCCTCGAAGTGCTGGCAGGCGATGATGCCGCGATCCGAGGCGACCTGCGGCTTGCGGATGGTCCAGTTCTGCATCACGCGTCCTTCCATGCGGGGTGGGTCAGCGGGCTTGCGGGAAGCGTGGCCTGCACCATGTCGCGGTCGGCCGCATGGGCACGGTGGTGGCCCGCCAGTTGTCCCGCCGTGGCGATCCAGATGTCGGGCGCACCCGCCACATGGGCCAGCAGCTTGTCCAGCATCTGCGCCCGCACGGCCTTGCCCGAAATCCAGTCGTGCACGGTCAGCATCATCAGCGTCCCGTAGCGCCTGCTGGCCTGCAACTCCTCGGTCCATGCGCGCATGACGGCATCGGTGCCAAGGGGCGGTGCCATGTCGCCGCCGCCGCCCAAAAACTTGAAGAAGATCGCGTCATCGGTGGCCCAGCTGACAGGAACCTCGGTCACGCCATCGACGGAATGGGGTGTTTCCAGCCCCATCAGTGAGGAATCGTAAAGCCCCAGCCTGCGGCATTCGGCCAGCATATGGGGCGTCATCTCCCATGCGGGGGACCGGAAGCCGCGCGGGGCTTGCCCGGTCTGATCCTTGAACAGCTGGATCGAGGCCTCGAGCGCATGGGTGAACTGATCGTCCGACACTTGGGCGACCAATTCGTGGAAATAGCCGTGCAACCCGACCTCGTGCCCGGCATCCAGAAGGGCGGGCAGCATCCAGGGGTGGGCCTCGGCGACGATGGCGGGGACGAAGAAGCTGCCCTTGATGCCATGCGACGCCAGAAGCGAGGCGATGCGCGGCAGGCCGACGCGCGGGCCGAAGCTGCGCTGTTCGTGATGGCCCAGCAGGTTAGGCACCCGGTCCCGGTTCGCCCAGAGCCAGGGCGCATGGGCATCGACATCGACCGAAAAGCAGAAGGCCGATGTCTTACCTTCGGGCCAGGGATAGGCGGGTGCGGGTGCCAGTCCGGTCATAGCGGCGTCTTCTTTTCCTGAAAGACATCGAGGGTTCCGATCGAGTTGCCGCCATCCACCGTCAGCGTGGTTCCCGTGACATAGCTGGCGAAATCGCTGGCCAGATACAGGGCGGCAGGGCCGATATCATCCATGCTGGTGGTGCGCCCCAGGGGAATGGCGCGGGTCACGCGGTCGATATGTTCCTGTGTCAATCTGCTGACCGAGGATCCGGCGCTGAAACCCGGCTCCAGCGCGTTCACGCGGATGCCGAATTGCGCCAGTTCCTGCGCCATCCCCTTGGTCAGCCGGTCCAGCGAGGTCTTCGAGATGCAATAGGCCGCCGCCGTCAGACGCATCTTGCGCGAGGCGCCCGATCCGATGTTGACGAAGCTGCCCTTGCGCCCCTCTGCGATCATCAGCTTGGCAAAGCCCTGCATCAGCACGAAGGGCGCGCGGAAGTTCACGTCCATCATGCGGTCCCAATCCTCGATCTGCATGTCCAGCAGGAACTGGCTGGGATAGATCGCGGCGTTGTTGATCAGGATGTCGGGCGCGCCCCATGCCCGCCCGACCGCCGCGATCAGCGCCTGCATGTCGGGGGTCGAGGTCAGATCCGCCGCCACCGCGATGGACCCGGGCGCATCCAGTTCGTTCAGCAGCGCGTCCAGCGCGCCCTGGTCGCGGTCGGTCACGCAGACCTTCGCACCCGCCGCCGCGAAGGTCTGCGCAAGGCCGCGCCCGAACAGGCCCGCCGCCCCCGTGATCACGACACCCTTGCCGTGGAAATGATCCTTGAAATCCATGATCCGCCTAACGTGTTTTCGGGTTGAGATATTCGCTGAGGCGGTCGCCGATCAGGTTCACCGACAGCACAAGAAGAAACAGGCAGACGCCGGGAAAGGTCGCGATCCACCAGGCGCTGGTGACATAGTTGCGCCCGACGCTGAGCGTCGCGCCCCAGCTGGGGGTCGGGGGCTGCACGCCGAGGCCGAGGAACGACAGCCCCGCCTCGAACAGGACCATCAGCCCGAATTCCAGCGTGGCGATGACGGCCATGGCGGCGATGATGTTGGGCAGGATGTGGCGCAGCAGGACGCGCGGCCAGGACGCCCCCATGGCGCGGGCCAGCCGGACATAGGGCATGCCCGCCACCGACAGCGTCTGGCCATAGGCCACGCGCGCATAGCGGGGCCAGCGGGTCAGGGCCAGCACAAGAATGACGTTGACGAAGCCCGGTCCCAGCACTGCGACCGTGATGATGGCCAGCAGGATCGCAGGGATCGACAGGAAGATGTCGACCAGCCGCATGATCACCGTCTCGGTCCAGCCGCGCAGGTATCCCGCCGCCATGCCAAGGGTCGTGCCGACCACGCCCGACAGCACCACCGACAAGAGCGCCACCGACAGCGACACCCGTGCGCCATAGATGATGCGGCTTAACAGATCGCGCCCCAGCTCGTCCGAGCCCAGCAGATAGAGCGTGCCGCGCGCCTCGGTTCCCGGCGCCTTCAGTCGGCCCATCAGGTTCTGCGAATTGGGGTCGTTCGGCGCGATCAGCGGCGCGAAGATCGCGATCAGCACCAGACCCAGCAGGATCAGCGAGAAGGGCCCCGCGATGCGATAGAGCTTGGCGATGCGCGAACCGACATGGTGCGGTGTTGCAGCAAGGGTCATGGGCGCGATCCCCCCAGCCTGATGCGCGGATCGACGACGGTATAGAGCACGTCGGCGGCGAAATTCACCGCGATGGTGACGAAGGCGCCCAGCAGCACGACGCCCTGCACGACGACGAAGTCGCGGCTGACGATGGCCTCGACCGTCAGCTGGCCGAGGCCCGGCCAGGCAAAGACGGTTTCCACGATCACCGCGCCCGCCAGCAGCTGCGAGATCTCTAGCGCGGTGACGCTGATGACGGGGATGACCGAATTGCGCAGCAGGTGATGCGTGACCAACCGCCCCGTGCCGACGCCGCGGGCACGGGCGCTGCGGATGTAATCCTTGGAAAGTTCGTCCAGCACCGCGCTGCGGGCGATGCGGGCATAGGTCGCCATCGACAGCAGGCCAAGCGCGATGGACGGCATGATCAGATGTTGCAACGACCCCGCCCCCGAGGGCGGCAGCCAGCCAAGCCAGACGCCGAAGACCATGATCATCATGATCCCGCTCCAGAAGGTCGGCATGCTCTGGGCGGCCAGCACCAGCCCCATCAACACGCGGGTGACGGCGAAGCGGCGGCCAAGCGCCAGGATCAGCCCGACGGGCAGGCCGATCACCAGCGCCACGATCAGCGCGCCCCCCGCCAGTTGCAGCGTATAGGGCAGCCGCGAGGCGATGATCGTCGTCACCTTGACGTTCTGCACGAAGGACCGGCCCAGGTCGAAATGGGTCATGTCCCACAGGAAGCGCCCGTATTGGACCAGCAAAGGCTGGTCCAAGCCAAGCGTGCGGCGCATCGCCTCGATATCGGCCTGGGTCGCGTTTTCCGGGACCAGCAGATAGGTCGGATCGCCGGTCAGACGCTGGATGAAGAACACCAGCGTCATGACCCCGAACAGCGCGATCAGCGCCTGGCCGATCCGTTTGACGATGAACAGCTGCATGGGGCGGCCTTACTCGGACCAGGTCATGCGGTTCAGGAACAGGCTCTCGTTCGCGGTCGGCGTCCACTCCAGCTTGTCCGATGCGCCATAAAGCGCGACGGCCTGATACAGCGGCAGGATATAGCGCTGATCCTCCATCCGGGTCTGGATCTGGCGATAGGCGTCCATGCGCTGGTCTTCATCCAGCGTGCCGCGTGCCTTTTCCAGCAGCGCGTCGATCTCGGGGTCGTCGACCCGCGACCAGCTGGAGGTCGAATGCAGCAGCGGGAAGATCACCCCGTCCACGTCCTGACAGGCGCAGGACCAGCGGCCGAAGCCCAGGATCGGGCGCTTGCTGCGGTCCTCCTGGCGGCTGTCGCCCAGATAGGTCGCCATGTCCACCATGTCGATCGATGCGTTGAAGCCCGCCTCGGACAGCATCTGCTGAAGGGCCTGGACGATGCGCTGGTCGAAGACCGGGGCGGTCTTGATGACCATCGGTTCCTGTCCCGCCTCGCCCTTGGCCTCGACGATCTCGCGGGCGGCTTCGGGGTCATAGGGGATGGGCGCGACGTCGGGGATATATCCGAAATGCGCGGGCGTCGCCATCTGGTCCACGACCTGTTCGCCGCCGCCCAGGATGCCCGCCACGATGCCTTCGCGGTCGATGGCCATGGCCACGGCCTTGCGCATTTCCGGATCGTCCAGCGGCGCGCGCTGCGTGTTCAGCCCCATGAAGCCGATGCGTTCGGTGGGTGCCGACAGCACCTTGACGCCCGACGCCGATTGCAGCTGCATCACCTGGTCGCTGTCCAGCGAGACGACCAGATCGGCCGTCCCCGCCCGCAGGTTCGCCACCCGGGTCGAGGCATCGGGCACCGCCTTGAAGGCCACCTGTTCGAACGGCCCCTTGTCGCCCCAATAGTCGGGATTGACGTCCAGGATCACCTCGACCCCGCGGCGCAGGCTGCCGAACTTGTAGGGGCCGCTGCCGACGGGGGCCTCGTTGAAGGCCTCATCGCCGACTTCCTCGACCACATGCTGCGGCACGATGGACAGGTTCACCAATTGCGCCAGCAACACCGGATAGGGGCTGGCGGTGGTCAGCACCACCGTCCGGTCATCCTTGGCCACCGCATCGGTGATCGAGTTGAACTGACCCAGCTGCGGGCTGCCCAGTTCCGGATCGGTGATGCGCTTGACCGAGAACGCCACATCCTTGGCGGTCAGGGGCGTACCGTCGTGGAAGGTGATACCCTCGCGGATGGTCATCTGCAGTTCGGTATCCGACAGCTGTTCCCAGCTTTCCGCCACCTGCGGCACGATCTTGCCGTCATTGTCGCGCGTGACCAGATTGTCGAAGATGTTGCGATAGACGTAATAGCTGTCGGGGTTCCACTGCATGTGCGGATCCAGCGACGAGGGCTCGTTCACAAGATCGACCGTGAAATCGACGGCCAGCGCCGGAACGGCGGCGGCAAGGCTCAGCGTCAGCGCGGTTGCGGCCCGCGCCATGGTTATGCGGAATGTCATCCTATCCTCACTGTTGGGGTGGGGGCGTCCCGGCCTTTGTCGGCGGCGGGGGATGCCGTCTTGGCGGAGGCGGTCTTGGTGCCGCCCTTGATGGGGTGAAGGTCCAGCTCGTTCCTCGTCTGCATCAGCCCGTCGGCGGCGAAATCGCGCAGCGCCTGCTGATCGGCGCGGCAGGATCGCGCCAGCGCCTCCGCATCGCCCCGGATCAGCGCATCGCAGAAGCCCGCCATGTCGCGGGCGGGCAGGCGGGCCTCGGTCGTCAGTTCCAGAAAGCGCCGGATGCGGTCGGCCTTGTCCCAGAGCGTCCCCAGCACCTGCCCGATCAGCGGGTTGATGCGTTCGGCCGCGAGGTCCAGCACCATCCGTTCATAGCCGCGCAGGCTGTCGCGCGCCGCTGGCTCGGGGCGGTCGCGCAGGGGCAGGGCGATGGTAGCCAGTTCCCGCAGGCGGTCCTTGTCGCGCGGCGTCAGCGTCGCATCGGCCAGCGCGGCCTCGGCGAAGGCGAGAGCATGCAGCACCTGCCCGATATGGGCGCCCGTCATCGGCAGGACCCGCCAGCCAAGGCGCGGGATCGCCAGCATCAGCCCCTGCGCCGACAGCTTGGCCAGCGCCGCCCGCGTGGCCGCGCGTCCCAGGCCGAAGCGTTCGGCCAGCTCGGCCTCGGGGGCTGTCGCGCCGGGTGCCAGCTGGCAATGCAGCACCGCCAGCCGCAGCCGTTCCTCGGCCAGATCGGCCTTGTGGCGCGGTTGCAGCGGATCGGGGGCGGCGGTGAAGGGCGAATGCGGGTCAAACATGGAAATGTCCTGAGTGTCTTATGAACATGTTCAGACAGCTTCACTGAGATGTCTAGAAAATTCTGACGCGCCGATGCGGCCCACTGACGGAGTGCCTTTGAAATAAGCGTATGGGGCGGTTCCCGAACGGCCCCGCGCCTTGTCGTATCGACTGTCCTGATGAAAAAGTTGGCGACCCCGGGAGGACTTGAACCCCCAACCCCAGACTTAGAAGGTCCGTGCTCTATCCAGTTGAGCTACGGGGCCGCGCGGCGACCCGTTGCGGATCGCAAGGTTTGTTTAGCCGCCTTCGCGGCGGCTTTCAAAGCCATATTGCAGGTCAGTCCAGCGCCCGCGTCATGAAGACCGAATTGGGGTCGGGGCGGTAATCGGCAAATGGTGGGCATTCGCTGAAACCTTCGCGCATGTAGAGACCGCGGGCCGCCACGAAGGTGGGCTGCACGCCGGTTTCCAGTGACAGGCGGGTCAGGCCCTGTTGGCGTGCATGGGCGACGAGGTGGTTCAGCATCATGCGCGACAGGCCGCGCCCGCGGTGTTCGGCCAGGACGTGCATGGACTTCAGCTCTCCGTGGCCGTCGCCGTGATCCTTAAGCGCGCCCATCGCCATGGGGGTGCCGTTGTCGCGGATGACGAAGAAGGCGATCGCGGGATGCGCCAGCCCCGAGGCCGGCAGCATGTGGATCGATTCGGGCGGGGTGTCGGCCTGCATGTCGGCGGTATGGCGCTGGAACAGCAGGTCCAGATCCGGGCCGAGCGGGCTTTCGCGGTGGATGGTCGGGGTCATTCGGACGGCCTTTCGTGGCGCCGGACGCAGGGCAGTGACCCGCGTCCGGCGATCTTCCCGGTTACAACACCTTGTCGAAGACGGGCCGCAAACGGTCAAGCGTGCCGTCCACGTCCTTCAGCTTGTCCAGCCCGAACAGGCCGATGCGAAAGGTCGAGAAACCGTCCCCTTCCTCGATGGCCAGGGGCACGCCCGCCGCAATCTGGGTGCCCTGGGCCGCGAAGGCCTTGCCCGATTTCACCTGCGGATCGTCGGTATAGCTGACGACGACGCCCGGCGCCTGGAAGCCCTGCGCCGCCACCGAGGCGATGCCGCGTTCGGCCAGCTCGGCACGGACGGCCCGGCCAAGCGCCCATTGCGCATCGCGTGCGGTTTCCAGCCCGAAATCGATGGTCTCCTGCATGGCGTCGCGCAGGCCCAGCAGGGCGTCGGTCGGCATGGTTGCGTGATAGGCGTGGCCGCCGTCCTCATAGGCCTGCATCATCGCGCGCCATTTCTTCAGGTCCAGCGCGAAGCTGTCGCTGGTGGTGGTGGCCAGCCGTTCGGCGGCACGTTCCGACATCATCACCAGACCCGCCGAGGGCGAGGCCGACCACCCCTTCTGCGGGGCCGAGATCAGCACGTCGACACCGGTCGCCTTCATGTCCACCCAGACCGCCCCCGAGGCGATGCAATCCAGCACCATCAGCGCACCGACCTGATGGGCGGCATCGGCCATCGCGGTGATGTAATCGTCGGGCAGGATCAGCCCGGCGGAAGTTTCCACATGGGGCGCAAAGACGGCATCGGGCTTGGCCTCGATGATCTTCGCCACGACCTCGTCTATGGGGGGCGGGGCATAGGCAGGTTGGGGCGCGTTGCCGGTGGGGCGGGCCATGACGACGGTCGTGTCGCGGGCAAAGCCGCCCGCCTCGAAGATCTGGGACCAGCGATAGCTGAACCAGCCGTTCCTGACGATCAGGGCATGGGCGTCGCGCCCGAACTGGCGGGCGACCGATTCCATTGCGTAAGTCCCGCCGCCCGGCACGATGACGACCTGCGCTGCGCCATAGACCTGCCCCAGCATCCCAGACAGATCGCGCATGACCTGCTGGAAGCGTTGCGACATGTGGTTCAGGGACCGATCGGTGAAGACGACCGAGAATTCGTCCAGACCCTCGGGGTCGATCTCGGGGCGCTGATGGGGCATGGGGCGTCCTTTCGTGGCTTTGGCCGAACCCTAGCGTGGCACACCCGCGCCCGCCAGAGCGGCGAAAGGCGCAGTGCCTCTTGCGCCCCCGCCATGCCCGCGACTAGGTTCGGGCTGTCAGCAACATCAAGGTTTTCCATGCGTATCGGCATACTTCAATGCGGCCAGTCGCCTGCGCAGTTGAAGGACAGCTTGGGCGATTACCCCGACATGTTCGTTCGCCTGCTGGGCGGACGGGGCTTCGACTTCGACATCTGGCACGTCGAGGAGATGCAGTTCCCCGATGACATCGACGCGGCCGACGGCTGGCTGCTGACCGGATCGCGCCACGGCGCCTACGAGGATCACGCCTTCATCCCGCCGCTGGAAGAATTCATCCGCCGCGCCTATGCGGCAGGCGTGCCGATGGTGGGCATCTGCTTCGGTCATCAGATCATCGCGCAGGCGCTTGGCGGCAAGGTCGTCAAGCATCCGGGCGGTTGGGCCGTGGGCACGCAGGATTACGACTTTGGCGGCCAGCCCGTGACCCTGAACGCCTGGCATCAGGATCAGGTCGTGACGCTGCCCGAAGGGGCGCAGGTCGCTGGACGCAACGCCTTTTGCGAAAACGCCGCGCTGATCTATGGCGATACGGCCTTCACGGTGCAGGCGCATCCCGAATTCAAAGACGACTTCGTTCAGGGGCTGATGGACACCCGTGCCAAGGGCGTCGTGCCGGAAGACCTCTTGGCGCAGGCCAGCGCCCGCATGGGGCAGGCGGATGGCTCGGGCCTGCTGGCCGACCGGATCGAGGCCTTCTTCAAGCAACCGCGCGCCCTGACGCGCCCCGACGCGCAAGGTGCCGCATGACCGATTGGACCGACAAGTTTCCGCAGGCCGCCCGCGATTTCGTCGCAGGCCGCCGCCTTGACGAGGTCGAATGCATCGTCGCCGACATCGCGGGCGTGGCGCGCGGCAAGGCGATGCCCGCCTCGAAATTCGCGCGGCAGGAACAGTTCTATCTGCCGAACTCGATCTTCCTGCAGACGATCACGGGGGAATGGGCCGACAATCCCTCGGGAGCCTTCACCGAACCCGACATGGTGATGACGCCCGATTATTCGACCGCGACGGCAGCACCTTGGACCGCGGATTGGACCGTGCAGGTCATTCACGACGCGCTGGACCAGCAGGGCAAGCCCGTGCCCATCGCGCCGCGCAACGTGCTGAAGCGGGTCGTGCAGCTTTACGAAGACAAGGGCTGGAAACCCATCGTCGCCCCGGAGATGGAGTTCTTTCTGGTCGCCCGCAACATCGACCCGAACCAGCCGATCATCCCGCCGATGGGGCGCACGGGCCGCCGCGCCGCCGCCAAGCAGGCCTATTCCATGTCGGCGGTCGACGAATACGGCAAGGTCATCGACGACATCTATGATTTCGCCGAGGCGCAGGGTTTCGAGATCGACGGCATCCTGCAGGAGGGCGGCGCGGGGCAGGTGGAAATCAACCTGAACCACGGCGACCCCGTGGCCCTGGCCGATGAGATCTTCTTCTTCAAGCGCCTGATCCGCGAGGCCGCCCTGCGCCACGATTGTTTCGCGACCTTCATGGCCAAGCCCATCGAGGGCGAGCCGGGCAGCGCGATGCACATCCACCACTCGATCACCGATCTGGCGACTGGCAAGAACATCTTTTCCAACGATCAGGGCGGCGAGACGGATGCCTTCATGCATTTCATCGCCGGGATGCAGAAGCACCTGCCCGCGGCCATCGCGCTGCTGGCGCCCTATGTGAACAGCTATCGCCGCTATGTCCCCGACTTCGCGGCCCCGATCAACCTTGAATGGGGACGCGACAACCGCACCACGGGCCTGCGCATCCCCATTTCGGGGCCCGAGGCGCGGCGCGTGGAAAACCGTCTGGCGGGGATGGATTGCAACCCATATCTGGGCATCGCTGCCAGCCTTGCCTGCGGCTATCTGGGCTTGCTGGAACAGGAAAGCCCGCGCGCCGAATGTCTGGGCGACGCCTATATCTCTCAGGATGACGAGCTGCCCTACAACCTGGGCGATGCGCTGGACCTGATGGCGGAAAGCACCGCCATGCGCAGCGTGCTGGGCGAGGAGTTCGCCGATGTCTACGAGGCCGTGAAGCGCAACGAATACAAGGAGTTCCTGCAGGTCATCAGCCCTTGGGAACGCGAACATCTGCTGCTGAACGTATGAACCTGCTGCATCTGAACGACAGGCCGGGGGAATATCCGCCCAGCCTTTATGCCGGGGATGCCGACAGCGGGCGTATGGACCCGCTGCGGGGGGATCAACGCGCCGATGTGGTGGTCGTGGGCGCGGGCTATACCGGCCTGTCGGCGGCGTTGCACCTGGCGCGGCGCGGCCTGTCGGTGACCGTGCTCGAGGCGCAGCGGGTGGGTTTCGGTGCATCGGGCCGCAATGGCGGTCAGATCGGATCAGGCCAGCGGCAGGAGGTCGATTGGCTGGAGGCGCAGATGGGCCGCGACATGGCCCGCCGCTTGTGGGACCTGGCCGAAGAGGCCAAGGCGCTGGTCCGCGATCTGGCGCATGCGGGCGGCGTGCCCGTCCGTGACGGCATCGCCCATGCCTGCCGCACCGCCTCCGAGGTGGAGCACGCCCGCCACATGGCCGACCATCTGGCGCGGCATTACGATTACGACCGGGTGGAGCCGCTGGACCGTGACGGCATGGCGCGGGCTTTGGGCAGCGATGCCTATGTCGGGGGCGATCTGGACCGGGGCGCGGGTCACGTCGATCCGCTGGCGCTGGTCCGCGCCATGGCCGCACAGGCACAGGCCGCTGGTGCCAGCATCCACGAGGGCAGCGAGGTCACGCGGATCGTCCACGCCGCCCATGCGGGTGGCAAGTCGCGCGTGGAAACCGCGCAGGGCAGCGTCAGCGCCGATCACATCGTGCTGGCCTGCAACGGCTATCTGGGCAAGCTGGACGGCCATGTCGCCGCCCGGGTCATGCCGATCAACAACTACATCGTCGCGACCGAACCCTTGGGCGACAGCCACCCCGAGATCCTGCCGGACCGCATCGGCGTGGCCGATACGAAATTCGTGGTGAACTACTGGCGCATGGACGACCGCCGGCGGCTGGTCTTTGGCGGCGGCGAGACCGTCACCTATCGCTTTCCGCGCGACATCATGGGCGTGGTGCGCCCGCATCTGCTGTCGGTCTATCCGCAGCTGCGCGACGTCAGGCTGACCCATGCTTGGGGTGGCACGCTGGCGATCACCATGAACCGGATGCCCTGCTTTGCGCGACCTGCGCCCAACTGCCTGTCGGCCAGCGGCTTTTCCGGCCACGGCGTCGCCATGGCCACGCTGGCAGGCCGCCTGATGGCTGAGGCCGTGGCCGGTCAGGCCGAACGTTTCGACGTCATGGCATCCGTCCCCACGCGCCCCTTCCCGGGCGGAGCGATGCTGCGCGGACCGCTGCTGGTGGCGGGGATGGCCTGGTTCGGGTTGCGCGACCGCTTGGGCTTCTAGCCGCGCGGCAGGCCCATCCGGTCCAGCACCTGCTGCCGGATCAGCGCCGATTGCTGATCGGGCACGCCCAGCAGGCCCGCGACCAGCCGGATCAGGCTTTCCTCATCCGCGGCGCGGGTTTCGTCGGCATAGGCGACCTCCCACAATGCGGCCAGCACGCCTGCGCGGTCTTCCAGCGCGATGCGGTCCTTGATCTGGCGGGTGAAGCGCACGGTGTCGCTGGCCTGCGCTTCAAGCTGCTCGGCCTCGGCGCGGCGGTCGGCGGCCTCTTCCGGGGTCAGACCGTGGCGGCGGGCCAGCACGCGGTCGATGCGCATCCGCTCGGCGTCGTCGTAATTGTCGTCCGACCGCGCGACCCGCACCAGAAGCGCCGCGATGGCCAGCTCTGCCTCTTGGCTGCCCATGGGTTCGGGGTTGGGGGCGTCGCCCATCAACAGGTTCAGGATATCCTTGAACATGGTCCGTCCTTTCCGGGGGCCTCAGCCCGCCCAACCCTCGACGATGATGACATCGGCCTGCGACACCGGATCGCGCAGCGCCTTGGCCGCCTGATAACCCGCACTGTGATAGCAGTCCCGCGCCGCCTGAAGCGAGGGGAACTCGATCACGACGCTGCGCTGACGCGCCTGGCCTTCGACGACCTCCTGCGGTCCGCCGCGCACCAGAAACCGCGCGCCGTATTCCGCGAAGGGCACGGCATTGGCCCGGCGATAGGCGTCATAGGCGTCGGGGTCGTCGATCGTCACATGGGCGATCCAATAGGCTTTGGTCATTCCGCCTCCGGGATGGTGATGCGCCCTTCGGCCACGCGAACCGCGCGACCCGACACATGAACGGCGGCCAGTCTGCCCCCCTGAACGGTGACGCGCAACCCGATGCGGGAGGGGCGACCCATCTCGATCCCCTGGCGCAGGGTCAGCGATGTTTCACCCTCGGGCAGGGCACCGGCGGCCAGCAGGGGCGCGGCCAGCGTCGCGGAGGCCGACCCGGTGGCCGGATCTTCGGGAATGCCATTGGCGGGGGCGAACATGCGGGCGCGAAAGCCCTCGCCATCGGGGGCGTAGGCGTAGAGCTTGGGCGTCTTTGCGGTCAGCGCCTCGAAGGCGGCACCGGCCGGGCGGGCCTGCGCCACGGCATCCAAATCGCGCAGGGGCGCAAAGATGAAGCCCGGTCCGGCATGGGCGACGACAGGCCGATGCGACCCGAAGCCCAGCTGATCGGGCGACAGGCCCAGACCTGCCGCCACCGCTGCCGGTTCGACGGCCTCGCCCAGTTCGGGCAGCACCGGTGCCCGAAACTCGGCCAGCCCGTCCGAGATACGGACAGGGACCGGGCCCGCCTCGGCCTCCAGCACCAGATCGCCGTCCTGTCCTCCGGACAGATGAAGGGCGCAGCCGATGGTAGGATGGCCCGCAAAGGGGATCTCGGCCAGGGGCAGAAAGATGCGGACGCGCGCGCGATGGGCGGGGTTCGCGGGGGACATCACGAAGATCGTCTCGGATAGGTTGAAATGGCGCGCGATGGTCTGCATCTGCGTGCCGTTCAGGCCGTCGGCCCCCGTGACGATGGCCAGGGGGTTGCCGCTGAAGGCGCGGTCGGTGAAGACGTCATAGACATGATATTCCAGCATCCGCGCATCTTCCCCCTGCCGCAGGTGACATCAGGGGCGCTTGGGCCGCCCCTCAGTACTTCTGCGGCACATAGAGGTCCCGCGGCAAGACCTCGCGTTCGTAATCGGGGTTGAAGACGCGGTCTGGCAGGCGGACTTCTTCGTGCGGGACGTCGTCGTAAGGGATCATCCCCAGCAGGTGGTCGATGCAGTTCAGGCGCGCGCGCTTCTTGTCGTTGCCGGGCACGATGTACCAGGGCGCCTCGGGAATGTTGGTGCGTTCGAACATGTCTTCCTTGGCCTTGGTATAGGCTTCCCACCGGACGCGGGACTGCAGGTCCATGGGCGACAGCTTCCACTGCTTCAGGGGATCGTGGACCCGCATCTGGAAGCGCATCTGCTGTTCCTCGTCGGTGATCGAGAACCAGTACTTGATCAGCCGGATGCCAGACCGCACCAGCATGCGTTCGAATTCCGGTACGTCCTGGAAGAATTGTTCGACCTGATCCTCGGATGCAAAGCCCATGACGCGTTCGACGCCCGCGCGGTTGTACCAGCTGCGGTCGAACAGCACGATCTCTCCGCCCGCGGGCAGATGGGGGACATAGCGCTGGAAATACCATTGCGTCTTTTCGCGGTCCGATGGCGCAGGCAGGGCCGCCACCCGCACGATGCGCGGGTTCAGGCGTTGGGTGATGCGCTTGATGGCACCACCCTTGCCGGCGCTGTCGCGACCCTCGAAGACGACGACGACCTTTTCCTTGTGGTGGCTGACCCAATCCTGCAGTCGGATCAGCTCGGACTGCAGGCGCAGCAATTCGCGGAAATAGGTCTTGCGCTCCATCCGGTCGGGGTGATGGGCGCGATAGATGCGACGGATCTCGGCCGACAGCATCGCATCCTCCAGCTCCAGCTCGATATCCTCGTCGAGGGTCTCCTGCAGTTCGGCTTCCAGCCAGTCCTTGTAGTCGTCGTGCATTGCTGTCTCCGGGGGCTTTGCTGCGTGGTCTAAGCGCGGAATGTAACGGGATCGCGTCAGCGGCGGAATTCGCGGACGCATTCGGGGATGACCGCCAGGACGAAGCTGCCGTCGCGCAGGTTGTCCACGGTGCCGCACCATGTGCCCGCGGTGGTGAACAGGCTTTGCGTCCCGCGTGCGGGGCGATAGGCGACGCGGCGACCGTTCACATCGAACAGGTTCAGCACTCCGCCCGCGTTGCGCGCGTAATATCCCAGCACGTCGCCCTGCGCGGTGAAGATCAGCCGCTTTTCATTGGCCGGGTTCGAGGGGCGGTTTTCCCAGGCAGACGATGAATTGGCCGTGTTGCCCGACGAATTCCATGCCGCATGGGGTGCATTGCCGGGGCGCGAGGGGCTGTTGGCTGGGTTTCCCGGTCCCACGTCGAAGGGCAGCTGCGTGCGGTCCAGCACGACCAGCGGCGCATCCGCAAGGGCGGGCGCGGCAAGAAGCCCCAGTATGAAAAGCAGGCGGATCATGGTGGCCCCGTGGATCATTGGCGTCGGGCGCATCATGCCCTTTTGCGCGCCGCGATGACAGCCTTGCCGATGGGTTGTTGCGCCATGCCCCGCGCGGGCCTAATGCCGGTGGGGCAGGGTGCCGCATCCGCATGGTGCGGCGGCGGCGCCTGGCAGGAAAAAGGGACAGACCATGGCCGATGACGATTACGTCTATGACGAGGTGACGGGCGAATGGCGACCCGCCAGCGAGGTCGCGGCCGAGGCCGATGCTGCGCGGGTGGTGCGCGACAGTGCCGGAACGGTGCTGGCCGATGGCGATCAGGTGGTCCTGATCAAGGATCTGAAGGTCAAGGGCACCAGCACGGTGCTGAAACAGGGGACGGTCATCAAGTCGATCCGCCTGACCGACAACCCCGCCGAGGTCGATTGCCGCCACGATGCGGTCAAGGGCCTGGTGCTGCGGACCGAATTCCTGCGCAAGCGCTAGGGGCTCAGGGCTTCGATGATGCGGTCCCATTCCGCGCGGTTCCCCGGCACGCCAAGGCGCAGCCAGCGCGCGGAATAGGGAAAGCGCCGCGACCAGATCTGCGCGCGGGCCAGCCTGTCCTGCGCAGCCTTGGCATCGGGTGTGTCATAGAGGCGGAACAAATGCGTGCCGCCCGCCTGTTTCCATCCCGCCCCGACCGCCAGCCGGTCCAGCCGCAGGGCCGCCTCGGCGTGATAGCCGATGGTGTCGTCGGCCCAAGCCAGATCGGCCATGGCCGCCGTGGCGATCTGCAGCGCGGGACCGTTCACCGACCACGGCCCCGCCGCCTGCGCCAGCCGCGCCAGCAGGTCGGGCGCGCCGATCACGAAGCCCAAACGCACCCCGGCCAGCCCCCAGAACTTGCCGAAGCTGCGCAGCAGGGTGCAGTTCCGGGGCAGGTCGCGGGCCAGCGACAGGTCGGGGCGCGGATCGGCAAAGCTTTCGTCGATGATCAGATGGCCGACCTTGCCTGCCAGATCGCGCAGCACCTGCGGCTGCCATTCCCGCCCGTCGGGGTTGTTGGGGTTGACCACCACAGCCAGATCCGCGCCCCGCATCACTTCTAGCGTGGGGCAGGGGGCGACCTGCCAGCCCGCCGCCGTCAGGCTGGCGGCATGTTCGTTGTAGGTGGGCGTCAGCACCGCCGCGCGACCGACGGGCAGGACCCGGGGCAGCAACTGAATGGCCGCCGATGCCCCCGCCACCGCCCTCAGTTTTTCGGACGCGCAGCCATACCATGCCGCGGCCACCTCAAGCAGCCGCGATTCGGCCTGACGGGTCGGCAGATCGCGCCATGCGCTGTCGGATATGGCGGGCACCGGCCAGGGGCGGCGGTTGATCCCTGTGGACAAGTCGATCCAAACCCCGGGACCAAAGTGCATTTGCGCCTCGTCCAGATTGCCTCCGTGATCGCGCTGCATCTTGGATTCCCGCCTTAATTCGCGCCCCGAGTGCTAGGGCAGAACTTATCCCCATGCAATCCATCCCCAGAAACCGACTTTACAGGAATGCCCCCTGTCGCCACGATATATGGTAATCGAAAGGCGTCCAGACGCCCTGTGTTGTGTTTTTACCAAGCGGCCATGCCCGGATCGGGGCGCGGTCATCCAGAAGGCAGACGATGTCATTTTCCCGCGCCTATATCGCCAGCGACGAAATCCATCCCATCGACATCGTCGAGGCGGTGGCCAATCATCATGATTGGGAATTCGACCGCCTGGCCGATGACGAGATCACCATGGTCGTCGAGGGTCAGTGGCGCAACTATGTCCTGACGCTGGCCTGGGTCGCCAAGGACGAGGTTCTGCGCCTTGCCTGCAGCTTCGACCACGATCCCCCAGAAGGGCGCTTGCCGCTGATCTATGAAACGATCAATCTGGCCAACGATCAGGTCTGGGACGGCGGCTTCACCTATTGGGGCGGCGAACGGCAGATGGTCTGGCGTTACGGGCTGGTGCTGGCGGGCGACATCATCGCCTCGACCCGGCAGGTGGACCAGATGATCGCCAGCGCGCTTGCCTCGTGCGAGCGGTTCTATCCCGCCTTCCAGCTGGTCGCATGGGGGCAGACGGCGCCGCGCCCGGCGCTGGACATTGCCTTCGGGGAAACCTACGGCAGGGCATGACGGCGGCAACGTCCGCCTGCCACACAAGGGGGAAGCGGATGAGCGATTTCGAAGATATCAATGCACGCGGGCTGGTTCTGGTCGGCTGCGGCAAAATGGGCGGGGCCATGCTGAAGGGCTGGCTGTCGCGCGGGCTGGACCCGGCATCCGTGACCGTCATCGATCCCAAGCTGGCGCCCGAATGGCAGGACAAGGGTCTGAACGTGAACGGCGATATGCCCCGCGATCCGGCGGTGGTGGTGCTGGCCGTCAAGCCGCAGATGATGGGCGACGCCCTAGACCGGATGCCCGATCTGTCGGAGGCGCTGGTGATCTCGGTCGCGGCGGGCACGATGATCGCGACCTTTGAAAAGGCCTTCCCCGGTGCGCCCATCGTGCGCGTCATGCCGAACACCCCTGCCGCCATCGGCAAGGGCATTTCCGCCATGATCGGCAATGCCGCCACCACCCCCGCCCAGCTGGACCTGGCCGAGACGCTGATGCGCGCCGTGGGCCGCGTCGTGCGGTTGGACAGCGAAGACCAGATGGATGCCGTCACCGGCCTGTCGGGCAGCGGGCCGGCCTATGTGTTTCACATGATCGAGACGATGGCCCAGGCCGGCGAGGCGCAGGGCCTGTCGCCCGAACTGTCGCTGGAACTGGCCCGCATGACGGTGGCGGGCGCGGGTGCGCTGGCCATCGACGCCGACGAGGATCCGGGCGTGCTGCGCCAGAACGTCACCTCGCCCAATGGCACGACGGCCGCGGGGCTAGGGGTGCTGATGCAGGATCTGCCCGACCTGATGACCCGCACCGTCGCCGCCGCCGCCGATCGCGGTCGCGCCTTGGGGCGCGGCGAGGCATGACCATCAGCTTCGACGATTTCGCCAAGGTCGATATCCGCGTGGCCACCGTCACCCATGCCGAACCCTTCCCCGAGGCTCGCAAGCCCGCCATCAAGCTGTGGCTGGAGCTGGGCGATCTGGGGGAACGCAAATCCTCGGCGCAGATCACGCGGCATTATGATCCCGAAGCGCTGGTCGGCAAGCAGGTGCTATGTGTGGTGAATTTGCCGCCCCGCCAGATCGGCCCCTTCATGTCCGAGGTGCTGGTCCTTGGCGTGCCAGACCCCGACAACGAGGTGGTGCTGATCCGCCCCGATCAACCCGTCCCGAACGGAGGAAAGCTGTTTTGAAACTGCTGGTCACCCGCCCCATGACGACGCGCGCCCGTGCCGCGATCATGGATGAATTCGACGCGACATTCCTGGAAAACACCAAGCTGGATGCCACGCAGGCCGCTGAAGCCATGCGGGATTACGACGCGATCATCCCGACCATCGGCGACGCCTTCACGGCGCAGGCCTTCGAGGGCCCGCTGCGCTGCAAGATCCTTGCGAACTTCGGTGCGGGCTTCAATCATATCGACATCGAGGCAGCCAGGCAGGCCGGCATCACCGTCACCAACACCCCGCATGTCGTGACCGACGCGACCGCCGACATCGCCGTTACACTGATGCTGATGACCCTGCGCCGTGCCTCCGAGGGCGAGCGCCTGCTGCGGGCGGGCGAATGGATCGGCTGGAACCCCACGCAGATGCTGGGCCGCCATATGTCCGGTGCCAAGGTCGGCATCATCGGCATGGGCCGCATCGGCAAGGCCATCGCGCGCCGCTGCCATTTCGGCTTCGGGATGGAAGTGGTGTTCTTCAACCGCTCGACCGTCACCGATCTGGACCATCCGGCGCGACAGATCCCCGACCTGCACGACATGCTGAGCGGCTGCGACGTGGCCGTCATCGCGGTGCCGGGTGGCGATGCGACCCGCGGCATGATCGGGCCGGACGAATTGGCGGCACTGGGCGCGGACAGCTTCCTGATCAACATCGCCCGCGGTGATGTGGTGGACGAAGACGCGCTGATCGCGGCGCTTTACGCGGGCACGATCGCGGGGGCCGGGCTGGACGTCTATGCCAAGGAACCGCAGGTGCCGCAGGACCTGATCGACGCGCCCAATACCTCGCTTCTGCCGCATCTGGGGACGGCCACGGATGACACCCGCACGCAGATGGGTTTGCGGGCGCTGTCCAACCTGACGGCCTTTGCCGCAGGGCAGGAACCGCCCGACCGCGTCGGCTGATCACGACCAGTTGTGGGAACCTGCGATCCCTGCCGCGTGTTGTTCAATCAGACGCACACGATATGCAAGGAGCGCATCATGAACTGGGATATCATTCAGGGTAAATGGACGCAGCTCAAGGGTCAGGCCCAGGAAAAATGGGGCGAGCTGACCAATGACGATCTGGATCAGATCGACGGCAACAAGGACCAGTTGGCCGGCAAGCTGCAGGAAAAATACGGCTGGTCCAAGGAAGAGGCCGACAAGGAAATCAACGACTATTTCGCGGACAAGTAACCGCGGGTTGACTTGACCGGTTGATTTGAAAGGGTGCCCCCACGGGGGCACCTTTTTTGCATGCGGGGAATGAATGCGCGGACGGGTATTGGAATTACTGCAACTGGGGGTCCGTGCGGCCGATCCGCGTGCGGCGGTCGATCGCGCCATGCCGGGGCTGATGGATGAGGAGGCAGGTTGGCACATCGTCGCAGTGGGCAAGGCGGCGCGTGCGATGACGCAAGCGGCGCTGGCCCATCTGCCCGGCGCACCCGCGCTGGTCATCACCAACCGCGGCAACGACATGCCATTGGCCGGGGCAACGGTCCTGCGGGCAGGACATCCCCAACCCGATCAGGACGGTCTGTCCGCCGCCCGCCAGCTCGAGGAGTTCCTGTCGGGCATAGGGCCCCAAGGCCGGGTTCTGGCGCTGATCTCGGGCGGGGGCTCGGCCATGCTGCCCGCCCCGGTCCGGGGGTTGGAGCTTGCCGACCTGCAGGCGGTGAACGCGGCGCTGCTGTCGTCGGGTGCCGATATCACCCAGACCAACCTTGTGCGCCAATCGCTGGACCGGCTGAAGGGGGGCGGCTGGCTGCGGCTGACCCCTGCGCCGGTGACGGCGCTGATCCTGTCGGATGTGCCGGGCGACGATCTGCGGGTCGTGGCCTCGGGTCCGACGGTGGCGCCCATTGGAACGCCGGCGATGGCACAGCAGGCGCTGCGGGAGCTGGGCATCTGGGACGGGCTGTCGGTGCGGGTGCAGGATGCGCTGGACCGCGCCGATGCGCCTCAAGACGTGCCAAAGGCCAAGAACATCCTGGTCGGTTCGAACGGCATCAGCCTGCAGACGATGCTGGATGCGGGCGGCCGGCAAGGCGCCACCGCGCTGACCGGCGACGTCGAGGATTGCGCGAAGGCCTTGCTGGGCGCGGTTCGTGACGCGCCCATCGGCACACCGCTGGTGTTTGGCGGGGAAACCACCGTGCGTCTGACCGGCAAGGGCATGGGCGGGCGCAACCAGGAACTGGCACTGCGCTTTGCCCGGCAGGCGCGCGACCTCCCCGGCAATTGGTGCTTTGCCGCCATGGGCACGGATGGACGCGACGGCCCCGGCGATGCGGCAGGCGGCATCGTGGGGCACCGCACGCTGACGGCCCTGCGCGATGACGGCATCGATCTGGACGACGTGCTGCGCCGCAACGATGCCACACCCGCGTTGCGGGCCGTCGGCGGCTTGATCATGACCGGCCCATCGGGCACCAACGTCGCGGATCTGGCGGTCTTCGTCCGCTACGCCTGACCCCAGCAGGAGCTTGGCCCCATGCATTACGCCTATGTCACCGAGGGCAACCGTCTGGTTCAGCTGCCGCGCGGCGGCGATCTGCGTCGGGCGATCTGGATCGATCTGATCCAGCCCACCGACGCCGAGATGCAGATGCTGCGCGATCTGGGCTTCGTCCTGCCGTCCCTGGCCGAGATGGAGGAGATCGAGCTGTCGAACCGCCTCTATCGCGAGGATCTGCTGGACTACATGACCGCCATGCTGCCCGGGGAGGTCGCGGGCGGGGGCCGCCAGTCGATGCCCGTCACCTTCGTGCTGTCGGATCGCCAGCTGGTCACGGTGCGCCACCATTCACCCAAGCCCTTCCTGACCTTCCCAACCCGGGCCGAGCGTTCGACCCTTGGCTGCATGACCGCCGACCGCCTGTTCCTGGGCCTGGTCGAGGAGATCGTCGCCCGCCTTGCCGACATCCTGGAAGGCTCGGGGCGGACGCTGGATGCGACCACATCGGGGGTCTTCGATCCGCGGGCGGCGGGGGCGGCCTCGGACGATCTGCAATCGGCGCTGCAGGCCGTGGGCCGCGAGGCCGAGACCATGGCCCGCGTCAGGCTGGGCCTGCTGACCATCGAAAGGATGCTGGCCTTCTTCACCGCCCTGATCGAGGATCGCCCCGAATCCAAGCGCCTGCGCCCCGTCGCCCGCGCCCAGATGCGCGACGTTCAGGCGTTGGAGGTTCACGCCGACTTCCTTGGCAGCCGTGTCAGCCTGGCGGTCGATACCACGCTTGGCATGATCAACCTGCAACAGAACAACACGGTGCGCATCCTGTCGATCATCGCGGCCCTGTTCCTGCCGCCGACGCTAATCGCCAGCATCTATGGCATGAACTTCGCCAACATGCCGGAGCTGCAGGCGACATGGGGCTATCCCTATGCGCTGCTGCTGATGGGGGTGACGACGCTTGGCACCTATCTGTTCCTGCGCTGGAAGCGCTGGCTGTAAGGGGGCGCGGACGCCCCCTACAGCCGTCAGTCCATCCGCTTGCCGTTGTCCTTGTCGAACAGGTGCAACGCATCGGGGCGATAGGACAGGTTCATGCTGTCCGACAGCGGCGCGTCCGAGGGCAGGGTGATGGTGATGCGCTCGCCCCCCGTCTGCCCGTGCACCAGACGCTGCGCACCCAGCTCCTCGACCGCCAGGACGTTCATGGCGATGGGGCCATCGGGGGTCACGGTCAGATCCTCGGGGCGGATGCCGATCTGGCCCGCATGGGCGGTGCCCGGCAGATGCGGGACCGCGCTGGCGGAAATCAGGTTCATTGCCGGGCTGCCGATGAAGCTGGCGACGAAGGCCGAGGCGGGCTTGCGATAGACATCCAGCGGCGTGCCAATCTGTTCGACCTGCCCGCCGTTCAGCACCACCAGCCGGTCGGCAAGGGTCATCGCCTCCAGCTGGTCGTGCGTCACGTAAAGCGAGGTGGTGCGCAGGCGCTTCTGAAGCTCCTTGATCTCCAGCCGCATGGCGACGCGCAGCTTGGCGTCCAGGTTCGACAGCGGTTCGTCGAACAGGAAGGCCGCCGGTTCGCGCACGATGGCACGACCCATGGCGACGCGCTGGCGCTGACCACCCGAAAGGGCCGCGGGCTTGCGGTCGAGGAACGGCCCGATCTGCAGGATCTCGGATGCCTGGGCCACGCGCTTTTCGATATCGGCCTTGGGGGTCTTCCGGTTCTTCAGGCCATAGGCAAGGTTCTGGCGCACCGACATATGCGGATAAAGCGCATAGTTCTGGAACACCATCGCGATGTCGCGGTCGGCAGGCTCGATCTTGTTGACGACACGGTCCCCGATGCGAACCTCGCCCTCGCTGATGGATTCAAGGCCCGCCACCATCCGCAGCAGGGTGGATTTGCCGCAGCCCGAGGGGCCGACCAGCACGATGAATTCGCCATCCGCGATGTCGATGTTGACGCCGCCCACGGCGCGGGTGCCGCCGGGATAGACCTTGCCAAGATTGTCCAGGGTGATGGAAGCCACGTTATTTCTCCGTCTCGACAAGACCTTTGACGAACAGGCGCTGCATGCCCACGACCACCGCGACGGGCGGCAGCATGGCCAGCATCGCGGTCGCCATGACCAGATGCCATTGCGGCAGACCGTCCACGGCATCCGCCATGCGCTTGATCCCCGCAACGATGGTGTAATAATCCGAGCTGGTCGTGATCAGCAGCGGCCAGAGGTACTGGTTCCAGCCATAGATGAACAGGATCACGAAAAGCGCGGCGATGTTGGTGCGCGACAAGGGCAGCAGGATGTCGCGGAAGAATTTCATGGGGCCCGCGCCGTCGATGCGGGCGGCCTCGGTCAGCTCGTCCGGGATGGTCAGGAAGACCTGGCGGAACAGGAACGTGGCCGTGGCGGATGCGATCAGCGGGATCGAGAGGCCAGCATAGCTGTTCAGCAGGCCCAGATCGGCCACCACCTGGAAGGTCGGCACGATGCGCACCTCGACCGGCAGCATCAGCGTGACGAAGATGCACCAGAAGGCCAACCCCCGGAACGGAAAGCGGAAATAGACCACCGCGAAGGCCGACAGGATGGAAATGGCGATCTTTCCGATGGCGATGGACAGCGCCATGATCAGGCTGTTGAACATCATCGTGCCGACGGGCGGCGTGCCGCTGGTAGACACGCCCGCGCCCAGCATCTGGCTGTAGTTTTCGACCAGATGCGGTCCGGGCCACATCGGGATGGTGCCCGACATGAAGTCGGTCGGGCCGTGGGTCGATGCCACGAAGGCCACCCAGACGGGCAGGGCGACGATGCAGACCCCCAGGATCAGCGTGGCATGGGCCAGAAGGTTCAGGCCGGGGCGGTTCTCGATCATCAGTAGGCCACCTTCTTTTCGACGAAGCGGAATTGCACCACGGTCAGGATCAGCACCAGGATCATCAGCACCACCGATTGCGCGGCCGAGCTGCCGATGTTCTGGCCGATGAAGCCATCGAAATAGACCTTGTAGACCATGATGTTGGTGGCCTGTGCGGGGCCGCCCTCGGTCGTGGCGTCGATGACGCCGAAGGTGTCGAACATGGCATAGACGATGTTGACGACCAGCAGGAAGAAGGTTGTGGGCGACAGCAGCGGGAAGGTGATGTCGAAGAAGCGCCGCACCGGACCCGCGCCGTCGATGGCGGCGGCCTCTCGCAGGCTGCCGGGGATGGATTGCAGGCCCGCCAGGAAGAACAGGAAGTTGTAGCTGATCTGCTTCCACGCGCTGGCAATCACCACCAGCATCATCGCGTCCGTCTTGCTGCTGATGTGGTTCCAGTCATAGCCGACCTGCGCCAGCACATAGGGCATGATGCCGATGGTGGGGTTGAAGATGAACCACCACAGGATGCCCGCGACCGCCGGGGCCACGGCATAGGGCCAGACCAGCAGCGTGGTATAGACGCGGGTCGAACGGATCATCCGGTCGACCGCAATGGCCAAGAGCAGCGCCATCCCCATCGACAGCACCGTCACCGAGACGGCGAAGATCGCCGTGACCTTCAGCGAATTGAAATACTCGGGGCTTTGCAGCAGGTAGGCGAAGTTCTCGAGGCCCACGAAGCTGGTGCGGGTGCCGAAGGCATCCTCGCGCAGGAAGCTTTGGCGGACGGCCTGTGCTGCGGGCCACAGGAAGAAGACGAAGGTGATGATCAGCTGCGGTGCCAGCAGAAGCCATGGCAGAAGCTGATTGCTGAAGATGGTGCGCTTCATCGGAAACCCGGTTCGGGAAGGGGCATCGCTGCCCGAAAAATGGCGACAGGGCCGCGCGGATCGCGCGGCCCCTTTCGATGTTCGACCGTTTTACTGGTTCTGGTTCTGGAACTCTTCCAGCAGGGCGTCGCCCCGCTCGACCACGCTGTCCAGCGCGCCTTGCGCGTCCTTGTCACCCGACAGAAGCTGCTCGAACTCCTCGTCGATGATGCCGCGGATCTGGACGTAGTTTCCGAAACGCAGACCCTTCGAGTTCTCGGTCGGCTCGTTCAGCGTGATCTGCTTGATGCCGGTATCGGCACCGGGGTTCTCGGCATAGAAGTCCTGCATCTGTTCGCCCGCCGCCGAGGTGATCGGCAGATACCCCGAGAAGGAGGCCCAGTCAGCCTGAACCTCGGGCGAGGAGAGATAGCTGAAGAAGGCAGCGGCGGCCTCGTATTCCTCGTCGGACTTGCCCGACAGGACCCAAAGCGTCGCGCCCCCGATGATCGAGTTCTGCGGCGCGCCCTCGACATCGTCGTAATAGGGCAGCATGCCGAAGCCCAGTTCGAAGTCGGTGGCATTGGCGATCACGCCCGCGCGGCTGGCCGAGCTGTTCATGATCATCGCGCAATCCTGCGAATAGAACATCGGCGCGGCGTTGTCGCCGCCGACCGGGCCGCCGTATTTGAACAGGCCCTCGTCGGCCCATGTCTTCAGGTTGCCCCAATGCTTGACCTGCACCGGGCCGTTGACCGACAGGCGGGCGTCAAGACCGCCGAAGCCGTTTTCCATCGTGCCGATGGGCTGGTTGTGCCAGGCGCTGAAGTTCTCGGTCTGGATCCAGCTGATCCAGCCGGTGGTGAAACCGCAGGATGCCGCGCCGGATTCCATGATCTTCTTCGAGAATTCCTCGACCTCGGCCCAGGTCTTGGGGGGCGTTTCGGGGTCCAGGCCCGCCTTTTCGAAGACGGTCTTGTTGTAATAGAGGATCGGGGTCGAGCTGTTGAAGGGCATCGACAGCATGTTGCCTTCGCTGTCGGTGTAATAGCCCACGACCGAGGGCAGGAAGGCGGAAGGATCGAAGCCTTCGCCATGTTCCTCCATCAGCTGGTGGACGGGAACGACGGCGCCCTGGGCGGCCATCATGGTGCCGGTGCCGACCTCGAAGACCTGCACGATCGTGGGCTGCTGCTTGGCGCGGAAGGCGGCAATCGCGGCGGTCATGGTCTCGGGGTAGGTGCCCTTGTAGGAGGGAACGACCTTGTAATCTTCCTGGCTGTCGTTGAAGCCCTGAACGATTTCTTCCAGCTTGGTGCCCAGTTCGCCGCCCATGGCGTGCCACCAGTCGATGGTCGTCTCGGCGTTGGCGGCCCCAAGCGACGCAATCAGCGCCACCGCGGATGCGGTGCTGTAACGGATCATGGTATTCCCCCCATTGGAGTTGCGATGTGATCACCGCCTAACTCCTCCGGACGACAATCACGCAACATTGATGTAAAGGGAATGTGACAGTCTTTGACTGAACGGTCAATCGTGCTGTCACATAGCGGCGCTTATCGGTTCAAGCCTTTGTAAACCGGGCAATAAGCGGTGCGATGGTGGTCTCGATGAGGGGGTTCAGGACCTTGGTCACGACGGGCAGCAAAGCCAACCCCAGGATCAGCCCGACGATGCCGTCGAAGAATGCCGTGGTCACCCATTCGGCAATTCCTGCGATTGCCGGAACAGCTTCGGCTGCGGCGATGGCCAGATGATGGATCGTTTCATAGGGCATGTGCCAGCCCAATTCATGCAGGCCGTGGACGATGATCTGTCCACCGACCCAGATCATGGCGGCGGTTCCCACGATGGTCAGCAGGGTCATCAGCTTGGGCATGATATAGACGATGCCACGCCCGATCGCTGCCAGTGCCCCGGTCCTGCCCTTGGCCAGATGCAGCCCAAAATCATCGGCCTTCACGATCAGCGCGACCGAGCCATAGACCGCCACCGTCACGCCGACCGCCACCACGGCCAGGATCAGTGCCTTGGTCAACAGCGCATCCGAGGCGGGAATGGTCGACAGCGCGATGGTCATGATCTCGGCCGAGAGGATGAAGTCGGTCTTGATCGCGCCTGCCACGCGCTTTTCCTCAAGCGCGGCACCGGGCGTATCGGTGTGCGTGTGCTTTTCGCTGTCGTGTGTGTCGGAATGGTGAAACAGCGAGGCGACCTTATGGGCGCCCTCGTAGCACAGGTAAGCCCCGCCCAGCATCAGCAGGGGCGTGATCAGCCAAGGCGCGAAGACCGTAAGCAGCAAGGCGATGGGCAGCAGGATGACCAGCTTGTTGAACAGCGATCCCCGCGTGATCTTCCAGACGATGGGCAATTCGCGGCTGGCGTCGAAGCCGTGCAGGTATTTCGGCGTGACGGCAGCGTCGTCGATCAGCGCGCCGGCCGCCTTGGCCCCGGCCTTGGCAGCCTGCCCCGCGACATCGTCGACGGACGCCGCCGCGACCTTGGAAATGGCTGCAACGTCGTCAAGAAGTGCGATCAGGCCGCTCATATGTGCTATCCCCTCAGGATGTGTCGTCTGTGGCACTTTGGGCGATGCCGTCTGGAAAATGCAACGCCGCCAACATGGTTCCGGTTCACCGGACAAGAAAATGGCCCGCGCATGAGGGGGGATGCGCGGGCCTGGGGCCGTCCGATCGGGGGAACAGAGGGCCCCGATGCCGCCGGAAGATCACATAGCGGGCAGCATCACCGTGTCGATGACGTGAATGACGCCGTTCGACTGGTCGACATCGGGAATGTTCACGGTGGCGACGTTCCCGTTTTCATCGGTCAGTTGCAGGGCGTTATTGTCGGGGTTGATCGAGGCGCTCAGCGTGCAACCGCCCAGGGTCGGGACGTCATGCGCACCGCCGTCGTCCATGATCATCTTTCCGATGGCGGGCGACATGGCATCGGCCGCAACGACGTGGCAGGTCAGGATCTTGACCAGTTTGTCCTTGTTTTCGGGCTTCAGCAGATCGTCCACGGTGCCTGCCGGCAGTTTCTCGAAGGCGGAGTTGGTGGGTGCGAAGACGGTGAAGGGACCTTCGCCCGACAGCGTCTCGGCCAGACCGGCTGCCTGGACGGCGGCAACGAGGGTGGTGTGATCGGCCGAATTCGCCGCGTTCTCGACGATGTTCTTGCTGGGGAACATCTCGGCCCCGCCGACCATCGTGTTTTGTGCCAGCGCGGGCGCGCTGAATGCGACGGTGGCTGCAAGAATCGAAGCGCCGACTTTGGTGAAATTGCTGAACATGATCTTCCTCCGGGTTGTCGTGCCGGACGCAGTCTTGCGCCCTGTGCCTACAATCACGCAGAGGTGGGCAAGTAAGTTGCACCTTCCCGCCATGTTTTTTCGTTCACGAACGCGTGAGGTCGGAAATGGCCACCACCGGCCCCGTCGCCTGCCCGGTCGGCGATCCGCCAAGCGGTTCATCCGACAGCGCAATCTTGACGTCCTCGGCCGGATCCAGCCCATCGGGCAGGGTCATGCGCAGATTGCCGTCGCGCGGCACGAGGCCGATGGAAATCGGCGCCGAGCCGTCGGGCTTGATCCACCAGATCTCCAGATCGCGGTCGTCGGGGGGCGTGCCACCCTCCATCGCGATCTCCATCTCGCGGCCATCGACGCGGGCGGCGACGCGCATCTCGCTGTCCTGCACCTGCAGTTCCGCCTGGAAGCCGGGCTGGGGTGCGGGGTCCTGGCCGGGCAGGATGAACAGCACCGCCAGCGCGGCGGCACCCAGCAAGCCGCCAAACGCGCCCATGGGCCCGCGCCACCATGCGCGGCGCTCGGTCGGGTCGTTGGCCAGGGGCGGGCTGGCATGTCCCAGCCTTTCGCGGACCGCGTGGCGGGCGCGCGCGGGGGCCATCACCGGGGTCAGGTTCTCGGCCATGCCGGCCAGACGTTCATGCCAGTCGCGCACCGCGCGGGCGAAATCCGCATCCTCTGCCATGCGGGTGGTGGCCGCCGTCAGGTCGTCACCCTCCAGCAGGCCAAGCGCCATCTCGGCCGCCAGCGCCTCGTCTTCTTCCTGCGGGGTCAGGGGGGCGTCTTCGGTCATTGGCTAACACAGTCTTTCAGGCGCAGCAGGCTGCGGCGCAACCAGCTTCGCACGGTATTGATGGGCATCCCCTCGCGCTGGGCGAGATCGGCATAGGTCACGCCTTCCAGATAGACGGCACGCACGGCACCGGCCTGCGCATCGGCCAGCCGCGCCAGGCATTCGTCCAGCATCCGCCGTTCCTGCGCCATGATTGTGGCCGATTCGGGGCTGGGCGCGTCGCAGGGCAGGGCAGCAGCCGCATCCTCGGGGGCGGTGCTGGGGCGCGACTTGCGGGCGCGTAGCTTGTCGATGGACCGGTTGCGGGCGATGGTGATCAGCCAGGTCATCGGCGACAAGCCGTTCGAGGCATAGCGCGAGGCGCTTTGCCAAACGCGGATATAGACCTCCTGCAAGGTCTCCTCGGCCTCGGGGCGGTCGCGCAGCACCGAAAGGCAGACCGCGTGCAGCTTGGCCGAGGTCGCGTCGTAAAGCGCGTCGAAGGCATCCCGGTCGCCAAGCGAGATGCGCGAGATGAGGCGTTCAAGCTCTGTCCTGCGTGCGTCGGTCAAGGGCGCCTGTCCTGCTGTGGGGATTGCAAAGGATTTCAGGGGTCACCTTAGGGTTGCTGCGGCAAGGCGTCAACGCGGCCCCGCTTGCACGTCCGGCACGAATGCGCGATCAATGCGCGGACGCGATGAGAGAGGCCGGACGAATGCTGGACATGAACGCCAAACCCACCGAAGAGATCGACCTGCGCGAGGTGTTCGGTCTGGACAGCGACATGAAGGTGAAAGGCTTTGCCGAACGCACCGACCGTGTCCCCGAGATCGACAGCACCTACAAGTTCGATCCCGACACCACGATGGCGATCCTTGCGGGCTTTGCCTATAACCGCCGGGTGATGGTGCAGGGCTATCACGGGACGGGGAAATCGACCCATATCGAACAGATCGCCGCGCGGCTGAACTGGCCCTGCGTGCGGGTGAATCTGGACAGCCATGTCAGCCGGATCGACCTGATCGGCAAGGACGCCATCAAGCTGGTCGACGGCAAGCAGGTCACGGTCTTCCACGAAGGCATCCTGCCCTGGGCGCTGCGCAACCCGACCGCCATCGTCTTCGACGAATACGATGCGGGCCGCGCCGACGTGATGTTCGTCATCCAGCGCGTGCTGGAGGCCGACGGCAAGCTGACCCTGCTGGACCAGAACGAAGTGATCACGCCGAACCCCTATTTCCGCCTGTTCGCGACCGCGAACACCGTGGGTCTGGGCGATACGACGGGCCTCTATCACGGCACGCAGCAGATCAACCAGGGCCAGATGGACCGCTGGTCGCTGGTCGCGACGCTGAACTATCTGTCCCATGACGCCGAGGCCGCGATCATCCTGGCCAAGAACCCGAACTACAACAACGAGAAGGGCCGCAAGGTCATCAGCCAGATGGTGACGCTGGCAGATCTGACCCGCACGGCCTTCATGCAGGGCGATCTGTCCACCGTCATGTCGCCGCGCACGGTACTGTCCTGGGCGCAGAACGCGCGCATCTTCGACAATGTCGGCTATGCCTTCCGCCTGACCTTCCTGAACAAATGCGACGAGCTGGAGCGCCAGACCGTGGCCGAGTTCTATCAGCGGCTGTTCGACGAGGAACTGCCCGAAAGCGCGGCCAGCATCGCCGTGTGACCAGCCTTGGCGGGCGGGCATGACGCCCGCCCCAACCATCCGACAGCCGCCGCGTGGGGAGAAGACGTGACATGAACAAGCCCACTGACAATCCCGCCGATCCCTTCAAAAAGGCGCTGACGCAAGCCACGCGGGCGATGGCCGACGAACATGAATTGAACGTCACCTTCACGGCCGACCCCGCCGGCATGTCCGGCGACACCATGCGCCTGCCGCAGATCAGCCGCCGCATGGCCCGCGACGAGGTTCTGCTGGCACGCGGCACCGCCGATGCCTTTGCCATGCGGGTGCGCCACCACGACGCCGCGACGCACGCGAAATACGCCCCCGCGGGGCCCATGGCGCGTGAGCTTTACGAGGCCATGGAAACTGCCCGCTGCGAGGCTTTGGGTGCACGCGACATGCCCGGTGCGCTTTCGAACATCGACGCGCGGATCGGGGCGGATGCCGACAAGAAGGGCTATTCCCAGATCAGCGCCCCCGCCGATGCGCCCCTCTCGGTGGCGGCGGGCTATATCGTGCGGCAGGCGGCGACGGGCCGTCCCTTGCCCCCCGGCGCGCAAAACGTGGCCGACCTGTGGCGTCCCTTCGTGGAAAGCCAGGCGGGCGGATCGCTGTCGGATGTGAACAAGGCGCTGGCCGATCAGTCCAGCTTTGCCCGGCTTGCCCGCCAGATCATCACCGATCTGGGCTATGGCGACCAGTTGGGCGAAGACCCCGACCAGCCCGAGGACGACGAGGCCGAGGATAACGCCGAGCAGGAGGAGGAAGCCGGCGACAACCAATCCCGCGATCAGGAGGAGAGCGAGGATTCCGAGGCCAGCTCGGAACGCAGCCAGGAACAGACGCAGGACGAACAGCAGGCCTCGGTCAGCATGGACGACCAGTCCGAGGACGAGATGTCGGACGAGGCCGAGATGCCCGAATCCGACGCACCCCCCGACCAGCCGCCCCCGGTCAGCGACGCCAGCCCCGATTACACCGTCTTTGCCCAGAACTGGGACGAGGAGATCCGCGCCGAGGATCTGGCCGATGAGGCCGAGCTGGAGCGGCTGCGCGCCTATCTGGACAAGCAGCTGGACCCCTTGCGCGGGGCCGTCAGTCGCTTGGCGAACAAGTTGCAGCGGCGCCTGCAGGCCCAGCAGAACCGCAGCTGGGAATTCGACAAGGAGGAGGGTGTGCTGGACGCAGGCCGCCTGGCGCGCGTGGTGGCGAACCCGACCATGCCGCTGTCCTTCAAGATCGAGAAGGATACCGAGTTCCGCGACACGGTCGTCACGCTGCTGATCGACAATTCGGGATCAATGCGCGGGCGTCCGATCAGCATCGCCGCGATCTGCGCCGACGTGCTGGCGCGCACGCTGGAGCGTTGCAACGTCAAGGTCGAGATCCTGGGCTTCACCACCCGCGCCTGGAAGGGCGGGCAGGCGCGTGAGGCCTGGCTGGCCGCCGGCCGTCCCGCCCAGCCCGGTCGCCTGAACGACCTGCGCCACATCATCTACAAATCCGCCGATGCGCCTTGGCGCCGGGTACGCCCCAACCTTGGGCTGATGATGAAGGAAGGCCTGCTGAAGGAGAACATCGACGGCGAGGCGCTGGAATGGGCGCACCGCCGTCTGACGAAGCGGTCCGAGGCACGCAAGATCCTGATGGTGATCTCGGATGGCGCACCGGTCGATGACTCGACGCTGTCGGTGAACCCCGCGAACTTCCTTGAACGCCATTTGCGCGACGTGATCGCCATGGTGGAAAAGCGCCGCGCGGTCGAACTGCTGGCCATCGGCATCGGCCACGACGTGACGCGCTATTACGAACGCGCGGTGACGATCACCGATGCCGAGCAGCTGGCGGGGGCGATCACCGAACAGCTGGCGGCGCTGTTCGACAGCGATCCCCGCAAGCGCGCACGCGTCCTTGGCATGGCCTCCCTGCGGCGCGGTTGATCTGCGTCCCGCGACGGCCGGGGGGCCGGCCCCCCGGACCCCCCGCTGTCGCGCCCTGTGTCAGGCGTGTTCCTCGGCTGCGGTTTCGGCCAGGGCACGGTTCAAGGTACGCAGCGCGTCGATGTGATAGACGACGCCGATGATCTGAGGTTCGGCCTCGGTTTCCGGATCGGGCTGCGACATCACCGGCAGGAAGGCGGCACCGCTGCGGTCAAATTCGCGCAGGGCCTGTTCCAGCGTCATGCCTTGGGTCAGGGTTTCCCCCGATGCGGCGATGTTGCGGACCAGGTCGGTCGCCGGGGCGGCCTCGCTGTCCAAGGCGCGCAGCACGGGCGTGATGCGCAAGTTGCGGGGTAGCCAGATGTGCGGCCCCTCGGCCAGGTGGATGCCGCGGTTTTCCAGCTGGCTGAAAAAGAACGAACGCCGCACCAGCCGAGATGCCAAGGCCGAGCTGAGCGAGATGGCGGTCATCACCGCGATGCCGGTCTGCCAGTCGCCCGTCATCTCGAAGACGATCATCGCGGTCGAGATGGGCGCACCCAGAACCGCCGCCCCCACGGCCCCCATGCCCGCGAAGGCATAGACGTCGACATCGCCCGACAGCGACGGCATCACCCCTGTCGCGATGATCCCGAAGGCCAGTCCTGTCAGCGACCCCATGACCAGCGCCGGTGAAAAGACGCCGCCGCCCATGCGCCCGCCAAGGGTGATGGCCACGGCGATGGCCTTGACCGCCGCCAGCAGCACCGCCTGCGTCAACCCGATCTGCCCCGAGAGCGCCGCGGCGGTGGTTTCATAGCCGACGCCGATGATATGCGGGAAGGGAATGGCGATCACGCCGAGGCAAAGCCCCGCGATGGCCGGGCGCGACCAGCGTGGCCAGCCGAGGCGCGCCATGATCGCGGTTCCCGTGCGGTCGGCGCGGAAGATGCCGGACATCATCGCCGCCGCCACAAGCGCGCAGATCAGTCCCAGCAGCATGAAGGCCGGAAGCTCGACGTAGAAGCCGATGTCCATCCGCTGGGGCAGGATGAATTCGGTCAGTCCGCCGAATTGCATGCGGTTGATGACGGTGCCCGCGACGGCGGCGATGGCGATGGGGGCGAAGGCGTGGACGGCGAAATGGCGCAGCACGACTTCATGCGCGAAAAGCGCGCCGGCGATGGGGGCGTTGAAGCTGGCGGCGACCGCCCCCGAGACGGCGCAGCCCAGCAGTTCCCGACCGGTCAGGGGGCTGGCCTTGATGCGCGTCGCAACGGCGGTGGAGATCACGCCCGCCAGATGCACGACCGGCCCTTCGCGGCCCGAACTGCCGCCGGTACCAAGGGTGATCAGCGAGGCGGCGGCGGATGCCAGCCCCTCGCGGGTTTCGACGCGGCCGCCGTCCAGTGCCGCGCCCTCGATCACGTCCGAGACGGCACGGACGCGCGCATCCGGGGTGAAGCGGTCAAGGATCAACCCGACCGCCAGCCCGCCCAGCATCGGCACGATCAGCACCCAAGCCCAAGGCAGGCTGCCCGCGGTGCTGGCCAGCGTCACGTCATCGGCGCCATAGACCGCCCGCTGCACCGCCGAGATCCCAAGGCGAAACCCCACCGCCGCGAACCCCGCCCCCGTGCCGATCAGCAGGGCCAGCAGCCAGAATTGCGCCTGGCTGGGGCCTCGGTCGCGCATCAGCCGCATGACGTCGCGCAGCCTGTTGCGCAGGGCGGTCAGGGGGCGGGCTTTCTTCGGGTCCGGGGCAGGTGGCATGGGCTTGTCCGCGATGCGTGACGGGGTTTCACCCGATCACATATCCAGGACCGGGTCCAGCGGGCGGGGCAATGGTTGCCATCATGGGGATGAGGGGTAATCTGCGCGGGCACGAACAAAGGAACATCCCATGCCCCTGCCCGAAAGCCTTGTCAGCGATCTGTCCACCCTGCTGGGCGCACGCTTTGCCACCGGGCGGGGCGACCGCGAACAGCACGCCGCCTCCGAAAGCTTCCACACCGCCCCGCCCCCCGATGCCGTCGCCTATCCCGAAACCACGGCCGAGGTCGCGGCCATCGTAAAGGCCTGCGCGGGCGCGGGCGTTCCGGTGATTGCCTGGGGCACGGGCACCTCGCTGGAGGGGCATGCCTTGGCCAGCCAGGGGGGCGTGACGCTGAACATGGGTCGAATGAACCGCGTGCTGGACATCCGCCCCGAGGACATGCAGGTCACCGTCCAGCCCGGCGTCACGCGCGAGGCGCTGAACGCCGATCTTCGGGCGACGGGGCTGTTCTTCTCGGTCGATCCGGGGGCGGATGCCAGCCTTGGCGGCATGGCCGCAACGCGGGCCAGCGGGACGACGGCGGTGCGATATGGCACCATGCGCGACAACGTCATGGCGCTGGAGGTGGTGCTGGCCGACGGGCAGATCATCCGCACCGGCAGCAGGGCCGCGAAAAGCAGCGCGGGTTATGATCTGACGGCCTTGTTCGTGGGGTCCGAGGGCACACTGGGGATCATCACCGAACTGACGCTGCGGCTGCACGGCCAGCCTGAACAGGTGGCCTCGGCGGTCTGCGGCTTTGCCGATCTGCGGGCGGCGGTGGATTGCGTGACCATGACCATCCAGTCCGGCATCCCGATGGCGCGGATCGAATTTGTCGATGCGCTGACCGCGCGGGCCTTCAATCTGAAGTCGGGCACCACCCTGCCAGAGACGCCGCATCTAATGGTCGAATTCCACGGATCGGAAAGTGCCGTCGCGCAGGACGCCGAGAACTTCGGCGAGATCGCGCGCGACTGCGGCGCTTCGGGCTTCGATTGGGCCACCACCCCCGAGGATCGCGCCCGCCTGTGGCGGATGCGGCACGGCGCCTATCACGCGGCCTTCGCGCTGCGGCCCGGCGCGGTCGGCGTGGTCACGGATGTCTGTGTCCCGATGTCGCAGCTGGCCGATGCCGTTGAGCGTGCCGCATCCGAGATCGAGGCCGCCGGAATGATCGGTCCCATCGTCGGTCATGTCGGCGACGGCAACTTCCACGCGCTGCTTCTGGTCGACCCCGAAGCCCCCGACGACATCGCGCAGGCCAAGCAGTTGGCACGCCGCATGGCCCAGCATGCGTTGACCGTGGGGGGCACCATCACCGGCGAACATGGCGTGGGCATCGGCAAGCGGTCCCTGATGCAGGACGAACACGGCGGCGGCTGGCAGGTCATGGGGGCGATCAAGGCCGCGATGGACCCGCAGAACATCCTCAATCCCGGCAAGCTGGTGCCGGATCGCGCGTAAAGCCGCGGCGGGCAGGGGAACCGCCCCCCCGGGGCGGCGTTGGCTGAAAAGATGAACACCCCAACCGACTTCCGCGGAGGAAACCATGTCCCATAACGATCAAGACCCCGGTCACGAGGCCCGGAACCACAAGCCTGCCGTGATCGCCATCATCGTGGCGCTGGTCGTCGCGGCACTGGTCTTCCTTGTCTTCCAGCCGGGAACGACCGAACCCGAAGGCGACGGCATCGCGACCACCGCCCCGCCCTCCGACACGCCGGTCACCGATGCCGAAGGCGTCACGGGCGACGACGAGGCACCGGGCTCTCCGGGGGCGGATACCCCTGCCGATGCCTCGCCCGAGGCCACGACCGAGGATTCGGCCCCCGAGGATGCCGCCCCCTCGAACTGATCGCTTCATCATGATCCATGCCACCCGAACGGGCCCGCCATGCCGGGCCCGTTTCTTTTGCTGCGATTTCATGTCTGACGGAGACGTGACCGCCAGCGCCCGATGACAAAGCTTCACGCTTTTGCGATAACGCGAAACAATGGCGCGCAGGAAGCGGCCGCGGTCGACGCAGAAACGATGGGGCAGGCATGAGTATCTTCAGGAAATTGCTGTTGGGATTGATGGTGGTGACATTCGCCATCTCGTGTTCCCGCACGCCCCCCGGTGGCGGTGGATATCGCAACGCCCCGGGACCGGGCGCGAACCCGCAACTGGGCGACAACCGCCCCCACAACTGGCAGAACGGCCACCCCTATGGCCATGCCGTCCACGGCATCGACATCTCACGCTGGCAGGGCGACATCGACTGGAACCGCGTGCGCGGCGCGGGCATCAGCTTTGCCTTCATCAAGGCGACCGAAGGCGGCGATCACACCGATCCGAACTTTATGCGCTATTGGCGCGAGGCGGGGCAGGCGCGCATCCCGCGCGGGGCCTATCACTTCTATTACTTCTGCCGTTCGGGTGCGGAAAACGCCTATTGGTTCATCCAGAACGTCCCGCGCGAGGCAGGCTCGCTGCCCCCCGTTCTGGACATGGAATGGTCCAATTCGCGCAACTGCCCGCGCCGTCCCCCCGCCTATGAGGTCAAGCGCGAGGCCGAGATCTTCCTGCAGATCGTGGGCCGCCATTACGGCCAGCGTCCGATCATCTATACCACGGTCGATTTTTACCGTGACAACCGCATGGGCGACATCCGGACCGAGTTCTGGCTGCGTTCGACCGCCGATCACCCAAGCCGTACCTATCCGGGGCAGCGTTGGGGCTTCTGGCAATATACCGGCACGGGGTCGGTCCCGGGGATCTCGGGTGATGTGGACCTGAACGCCTTCGCGGGTTCGGCTTCGGATTGGGCACGATGGTTGCAGCAACGCATGGTGCGGTAAGGCCGCATCGCTGGCTGAGGGTGGAGTTCGCGGCGCTCTATATCGGGGCGCCGCTGGCCATGGCGCTGTTTCTGCCCAAAGGCATGCTGTTTCCGGCGCTGGCGCTGTTCAGCATCGGGGGCATGATCCTGCTGTGGATAACGGGCGGCTTCAAATGGCGCATTCTGGTGCGCGGCTGGCGGCGAATGCCCTGGCTGGAGGTTGCGGGCATCGCGGTCGTCACCCTGCTGATCTGCTGGGCGATCCTGGCGGTGATGCGACCGGGCGCGCTGTTTTCCATTCCGCGCAACAACCCCGGCTTCCTGCTGGTCATCTGGACCTTCTATCCGCTGCTGTCGGCCCTGCCGCAGGAGCTTATCTTCCGCCCGCTGTTCTTCCATCGCTATGGCGCGATCCTGCCCGACGGTCGCGCGGCCATCGCGCTGAACGCGGCCATCTTCTCTTTCGCGCATCTGATGTATTGGTCCTGGATCGTCGCCTTCATGACCTTCTGCGGCGGCTGGATCTTTGCGCGCGCCTATCTGCGCCACGGTTTTCCCGCGGCCTGGGCGCTGCATGCGGTGGCGGGAAACGTGCTGTTCGCGGTGGGCATGGGGGTCTATTTCTACACCGGGAACGTCCAGCGGCCCTTCTGAGCGGTTGACTTCCCGCCCGTCCCGCGCTTTGTGCGGGGGTCAACAAATGGGGACTGATCATGCACGCCTATCGCAGCCACACATGCGGCGATCTGAAAGCCGCCAATGCCGGTGAAACCATCCGCCTGTCGGGGTGGGTCCACCGCGTTCGCGACCACGGGGGCGTGCTGTTCGTCGACCTGCGCGACCATTACGGCATGACCCAGGTGCTGGCCGACAGCGACAGCCCGGCCTTCGCGGCCATGGAAAAGCTGCGCGCCGAAACGGTCATCCGCATCGACGGCCGCGTGAAGCTGCGCGACGCGTCGCTGGTCAACCCCAAGCTGCCCACCGGCGAGATCGAGGTCTATGCGACCGAGCTGGAGGTTCTGGGTGCAGCCGACGAGCTGCCCCTGCCGGTCTTCGGTGATCAGGATTACCCCGAAGAGACGCGCCTGGCCTATCGCTTCCTGGACCTGCGCCGCGACAGCCTGCACAACAACATCATGCTGCGGTCCAAGGTCATCCGCTCGATCCGCAACCGCATGTGGGACCAGAACTTCACCGAGTTCCAGACCCCGATCATCACCGCGTCCAGCCCCGAAGGCGCGCGCGACTTCCTGGTGCCCTCGCGCCTGCATCCGGGCAAGTTCTATGCCCTGCCGCAGGCCCCGCAGCAGTTCAAGCAGCTGATCATGGTCGCTGGCTTCGACAAGTATTTCCAGATCGCGCCCTGCTTCCGCGACGAAGACCCGCGCGCCGACCGCAGCCCGACGGACTTCTATCAGCTGGACATGGAGATGTCCTTCGTCAGCCAGGAAGACGTCTTCGCCAACGTCCAGCCCGTCATCCAGGGCCTGTTCGAGGAATTCGGCGGCGGTCGCCGCGTCGATGCCGAATGGCCGCTGATCCCCTATGCGGAATCGCTGCTGAAATACGGCACCGACAAGCCCGACCTGCGCAACCCGATCGAGATGCAGGTGGTCAGCGACCATTTCCGCGGCTCGGGCTTCGGCATCTTCGCCAAGCTGCTGGAACAGGACGGGACCGAGGTTCGCGCCATCCCCGCGCCCACCGGCGGCAGCCGCAAGTTCGCCGACCGCATGAACGCCTTTGCCCAACAGCAGGGTCTGCCCGGCATGGGCTATATCATCTGGCGCAAGGCCGAGGACGGCAGCACCGAAGCCGCAGGTCCCATCGCCAAGGCGCTTGGTGTCGAAAAGACCGAAGCCATCCGCGAACAGCTGGGTCTGGCCCAAGGCGACGCGGCCTTCTTCATGGGCGGCAAGCCCGAAAGCTTCGAAGGTGTCGCGGGCCGCGCCCGCACCGAGATCGGCCGCGAATTGGGCCTGATCGACGAAAACCAGTTCAAATTCGCCTGGATCGTCGATTTCCCGATGTACGAGAAGACCGACGACGGCAAGATCGACTTCAGCCACAACCCGTTCAGCATGCCGCAGGGCGGGATGGAGGCGCTGGAAGGCGATCCGCTGAAGGTGCTGGGCTATCAGTACGACCTGGCCTGCAACGGCTACGAACTGATCAGCGGCGCGATCCGCAACCACAAGCCCGAGATCATGTTCAAGGCCTTCGAACTGGCAGGCTATCCGGCATCCGAGGTCGAAAAGCGCTTTGGCGGCATGGTCAAGGCGTTCCGCTATGGCGCGCCTCCGCACGGGGGCTGTGCTGCGGGCATCGACCGCATCGTGATGCTGCTGGCGGACGAACAGAACATCCGCGAGGTGATCATGTTCCCGATGAACCAGCGCGCCGAAGACCTGATGATGGGCGCCCCGTCCGAGCCCACGAACGAGCAGATGCGCGATCTTCGTCTGCGCGCCTTGCCGAAAGAGTGAACTGACAGGCGGGCCCTCGCATGGCAGGATGCTGCGCAGCAGCACCCTGTCCGGAGCCCGCCTTCATGCCCTTGCCCTACGAACAGCTTGCCGCCATCCGGCTTGGCTTCGGCCTGTCGCCGCGCGGCCAGCTGCCCTCCGACCCCGCGCAGGTGGCGCGGCTGGTCGCGGAATCTGGTCCCGAACCCAACGGCATCACGCTGGACAAGCTGCGCGAATGGCAGAGCGAGGGGAAAGCGCTGGCCCAGAAAGCCCGCAACGGCACCAAGGAACAGAACAAGGCCAGCCGCATGCACAAGCAGCGGATGCGCGCGCTGTTTCAGGCCGCCGTCCTGCGCCGCTTTGCCCGCGCGGTCGATGACCCGACGGGCTTCGGCGAAAGATTGGTCTGGTTCTGGGCCGATCACTTCACCGTCACGGGCGGCAGCATCTATTACAACCTGATGTCGGATGCGATCGTTCAGGACGCCATCCGCCCGCATCTGGCGGGCAAGTTCGCCGACATGATGTTCGCCGCCGAAACGCATCCCGCGATGCTGCGATACTTGGACCAGACGCGATCAGTGGGGCCGAACTCGGTGATCGCCAAGCAGAAGCCCGACAAGGCGCTTGGCCTGAACGAGAACCTGGCGCGTGAGATGATCGAGCTGCACAGCATGGGCGTCGGTGCGGATTACACCCAGAAGGACGTCGAGGAACTGGCCGAGCTGCTGACCGGCCTGACCTACAACCCGCGCCAGCCCACCGTCTTTCGCGCCCGCCGCGCCGAACCCGGCGCCGAGACGGTGCTGGGGGAAACCTATGGCGGCAAGGGCAAGGCCTCGATGGGGGACATCCGCGCGGTGATCGCCAACTTGGCCACGCAGGAGGCGACGGCCCGTCATATCGCACGCAAGATGGCCGTGCATTTCGTCGCCGACGATCCGCCGCAGGGGCTGGTCGACCGGCTGGCCGGGGTGTTTTTGGACACGGGCGGCGATCTGGGCGCGATGAACCTGGCCTTGGCCGAGGCGCCCGAGCTGGAAGAGAACCTGCGCAGCAAGATGCGCCAGCCGTTCGAATTTCTAGTTGCCTCGATGCGCGGGTTGGGGATGACCGGCCAGCAGATCGATGCCCTGCGTCCCGCCGCGCTGCACCGCCACCTGCTGAACCCGATGGCGATCATGGGCCAGCCCTGGGCCGCCCCAGATGGTCCAGACGGCTGGCCCGAGAGGGCCGAGGATTGGGCCAGCCCCCAAGGCATCGCCATGCGCATCAACTGGGCCATGACCAGTCCGCCCGAACTGCTGGGCCAGCTGCCCGACGCGCGCGACCTGCTGCGCGATGCGCTTGGCGATACCGCCTCCGAGGCCGTCGCTTGGGCGGTTCCGCGCGCCGAAAGCAACCCCGAGGGCGTGGCGCTGGTCCTCGCCTCGGCCGACTTCAACAGAAGGTGACGCGATGCTGACCCGACGCCTGTTCCTGAAATCCACGGCGCTGATCGGCTGTTCCGCTGCCGCCAGCCCGCTCATGTCCACGGCCTCCTTCGCCAGTGCCCCGGGGGAAAACCGTCTGGTGGTCATCATCCTGCGGGGCGCGATGGACGGCATCGACGCCTTCCAGCCCTATGGCGACAAGAACCTGCGCGCCCTGCGCCAGACGTTGTCGTTGGGCCCCGATCACGGCGCGACCGATCTGGACGGCTTCTTCGCGCTGCATCCGGGCCTGTCCGAGCTGTTGCCCCTGTGGCAGGCCGGGCAGCTGGCCTTCGCGCCTGCGGTCTCGACGCCCTATCGCGACAAGCGCAGCCATTTCGACGGGCAGAACATGCTGGAAGCCGGGACCGGCACCGACATGGATCTGGCCGACCAGCAGGACGGTTGGCTGAACCGCCTGCTGCAGGTGATGCCGGGACAGACCTCGGAAACCGCCTATTCCGTCGGGATCGAGAAGATGCTGATCCTGCAGGGCAAGGCGCAGGCCAAAAGCTGGACGCCCGAGGCATCGATGACGCTTGGACCCCAGGCCGAGCGGCTGCTGATGAAGATCTATCACGACGATCCGCTGTTCCGCGACGCCAGTGCGCAGGCGCTGGAAATCGTGGCGGGTCTGAAGAACGCGCCCGCGCCCGCCAAGCCCGAGGATGAACATATCGCCCTCGCCCGTTTCGCCGCCGACCGCCTGAACGGCGAGACGCGGATCGCCAGTTTCTCTCTGGCGGGGTGGGATACGCATTCGGGGCAGTCAGGGTCGCTGAACCGCAGCTTGGGGCGGCTGGCGCAGTCCATCCTGGCGTTGAAGGCGGACCTGGGGAAGAACTGGGACACGACCACCGTCATGGCGATGACCGAATTCGGGCGCACGGCGCGGGAAAACGGATCGGCCGGAACGGACCACGGGACCGGGGGTGCGATGCTGGTCACCGGGGGCGCGGTTCGTGGTGGACGGGTCTTGGGCGACTGGCCGGGTCTGGCCGAGGGCGATCTCTATGACGGGCGGGACCTGATGCCGCAGCGCGACATCCGCGCCTATGCCGCTTGGGCGATGCATGCCAAGTTCGGCATCGACAAGGCGGTTCTCGAAGGCAGCGTCTTCCCCGACCTGCAGATGGGCAGCGACCCGCGGATGTTGGCCTAGACCTGCGCGACCTGCGCCAGACGGTCCTGCACCATCCAGCTGAGATGCGTCAGATCGGCGGCGATATTGCCGCTGCGATCCTGCGACAGGGCGGTGGCGGCTTCCTCCAGCGCGGGATCATGGGACGACCGCGCCACGCCCGCCAGGAAGCGGGTGATATAGTCGATGACCTCGGTATCGCTGGCATCCGACAGGACCTGCGCGGCATGGGCCAGATCGTCGCGCAGCCCGGCCTGATCGGGCTGGATCATGTCGTCGGGCAGGGCACGCAGCAGGCTGCCGCGCGCCTCGGGCGGCAGGGCGGCAAGGATGGTCTGCTGAAAGACCGCAAGGCTCTCGACCGGTTTGGGCAGGAAACCGTCGGCACCGGCAGCCACCGCGTGACCGGCCAGATCAGGGTCGCCCGACATGCCGAGGATGACCGGCACCCGCGGCCTCGCCTGATGCAGATCGCGGATCAGGCTGGCCCCGTCGCCATCGGGCAGGCCCAGATCGACGATGACCACGGCGGGACGATAGGCCGCAAGGTGACGCCGCGCCGATCGCAGGCAATCCGCGCGGCGAATCCGCGCACCGGATTTCAGGCACAGCAGGCGGACGGCTTCGCTGGCAAAGCGCGAATCCTCGATCACCAGCACGGTCAGCCCGGTCAGGGGCCGCCCCGGCAGCGATAAACGCCATTGTGGCAAGGGTTTGTCATGGGTCTTGGCGAAATCCGTCGGCATGTCTGATCCCCGTTCCATCTTCCCTGTCGCCAGTTAGCCGGGGAATGCTGAACAGAGCGTTAACGACGATGCTTTTCCTTCCAACAGCACCCCAAAGCCCCTAGATATGAAACGAAAGCGGAGGCATCGATGATCGGACGACTGAACCATGTGGCCATTGCCGTTCCCGACTTGCAGGCGGCTGCGGCGCAATATCGCGACACGCTTGGCGCCCATGTGGGGCCGGCGCAGGATGAACCCGACCACGGCGTGACCGTCGTCTTCATCGAACTGCCCAACACCAAGATCGAGTTGCTCTATCCGCTTGGCGAGGACAGCCCGATCCGCGGATTTCTGGACAAGAACCCCTCGGGCGGCATCCACCACATGTGCTTCGAGGTCGACAACATCCTTGAGGCCCGCGACAAGCTGAAATCCGAGGGCGCACGGGTTCTGGGCAACGGCGAGCCGAAGATCGGCGCGCATGGCAAGCCGGTGTTGTTCCTGCATCCCAAGGACTTCAACGGCTGCTTGATCGAACTGGAGGAAATCTGATGAACTTGACCGGCGGTATCGTCCTCTTCGCCTCGATCTGGTTCCTGACGCTCTTCGTGGTGCTGCCTTTCGGCCAGCGCAGCCAGGCCGACGCCGGAGACGTCGTGGCGGGCACCCATGCGGGCGCGCCCTCGGACATGGCATCCTGGCGGCGCAAGCTGTTGATCACGACGCTGGTGACCGCCGCGATCTGGGGCGTGATCGCCTTCATCATCCTGGGCAATTACATCACCCGCGACGATATTTCCCAGCTGGACCACCTGATCCGCTGATCGCCTGAAACAGGTGGGTGAAGGCGGCCGCCGCCAGCAGGGGCAGCATGATGTTAACCAGCGGCACCGCCAGCCCCAAAGCCACCAGCACGCCCGTCATGGTGATGCGAAGGGTGTTCGCCCGGCGCAGATCATTGGCCTGCACCGCGTCCATGTGACGGCGGGCGGCCATCTGGAAGAACTCTCGTCCCAGCAACCAGCCGTTCGCGCCGAAGAACAGCACCGGCGCCAAGGGCCCCAGGAACGGCGTCAGCAGCAGGCTGGCCAGGCTGACCGCCAGAACCGCCGCCACCACGGCCAGCGACTCCAGCAACCCATCCAGGAAATCCACCGACTTGCCGCGCCTGCGGGGATAGTGGATCTGTTCCACCGCATCGGCGACCTGTTCGGCGAACAGCCCCGAGAAGCCCGCCGCCACCGGGGCCATCAGGAAGATCCCCATCAACGGGAACAGCGCCAGCGACCCCCATGACAGAACGTGGGACAGCTCGACCTGGCCGATCCATGGCAGGGTGAAGCCGCCCGGCAACCACAGGCGGATCGCCCAGAAGATGACCGCCTGAAGGGCCACGAACAGACTGATGGTCAGCGCGACACCCAGCAGCACCAGCCGCAGGATGCGCGGGCGCAGCAGGTCGGCCCAACCGCGCGTCAGGGCAACGACCGGCATCATGGCAGGAATTGCGTCTTGGCGGCGATATCGGGGCGCGGGCGTTCGGGGGGCGTGGTGCCGGGTGTGCCGATATGGATCAGGCCCGCGATACGCTCATGCGGCGCAACGCCCAGATGGTCCTGCGCAAAGCGCTGGTTCAGCGCGGCAAAGCCCGTCAGCCAGGCCGCTGCCCACCCCGAGGCCAGCGCCGCGTTCACCAGCCCCAGACAGACCGCGCCCGATGACAGCATCTGTTCCCATTCCGGCACCTTGGGGCTGTCGACCGGCGAATGGATCACCGCCACGATGACGGGCGAGGCGAAGGCCGAGGCCGCCTTGTCGGCCGCCGCCTGATCCTGCCCATCGGCCAACACTGCCGCATGCAGGCGCGGTGCCAGATCGTCCAGCGTCTGTCGGCCCAAGACGACGAAGCGCCAAGGCTCCAGCTTGCCATGGTCGGGAACGCGGGCGGCCAGGGTCAGCAATTCGGTCAGCTGGTCACGGTCGGGGGCGGGTCCGGTCATCAGCTTGGGCGGATGGGACCGGCGGGTTGCCAGAAACTGCAAGGTAGGCGTGGTCATGTCATTCTCCTGTCCGGCAATGTCGGGGGGATGTTGCGGATCGGCGGGCGATGCGCAAGCGGACTTGCGCGGGACGGGGTGGGCGTGGTCCAAGGCGGCATGGACGATTTGACCCATATGGCGGTGCCGGGAACTGTTTTCACCCTTCGCGCGACGCCGGGGGCGCGCCGCAACAGCATCGTGATGCAGGAGGGCATCCTGCGGGTCCATGTCACCGCCCCGCCCGAGGACGGCAGGGCGAACAAGGCGATCCTGAAGCTGCTGGCCAAGGCGCTTGGCGTGGCACCCTCGCGGCTGGTGCTGATGCGCGGGGCGGGCGCGCGCGACAAGCTGGTGCGTCTGGATCAGCCCTTGCCGGGTTCCAGCCGATAGTTGCCCTCGGGCAGGTTCAGAGCCAGGCGCAACTCGGTCAGCTGGTGCATGGTCAGGCTGATGCGGACCACCTCGTCGCCGTCCTCGCTCATCTGTTCCAGGACGACGCGATCCTCGAAGTTCAGGATCACCACATCCTCGTTCAGGGGGCGGGTGTTCGGTTCGGCCTCGTCGATCAGGGTGATCACGGTGGCGTCGAAGTCGTGTTCGATGGTGAACATCCGAAGTCTCCTTGGGAAGGCCCGACAATCGCGTGAAACTCGGGGTGCGACAAGCGGGCGGGGTTTACGCCGCCACGGGGCAGGGTAAACTGCAAAGGAAGGCGGCGGCAAGGTCGGCGGAACAGGCATCGACAACGGGGCAGGGCAGATGGACAGGTTATTCACAAGCCGCAGAACGGCTGCGGTCACGGCGGTTCTGCTGACGCTGGCGGGTTGTGCCGTCCCGGTCGAAAGCCCCCCGGTGGTGCAGGCGCCCGCGCCCGCGCCGGTCAGGCCGCTGCCCGCGGCATCCGCGCCCTATGACGCGACGCCCAGCAATGCCGCGCGGACCTTCGTGCAAGTCATGCGCCGGATGGAGCCTGCGGTCGAACGCGAATGCATCAACCGTCGCACCCGGCCCATCAACTGCGATTTCGCCTTCATCGTCGACGACCGCCCGGGGCTGGAGCCGAACGCCTTCCAGACCGTCGACAAGACCGGCCGCCCCATCGTCGGCTTCACCCTGTCGCTGATCGCCCAGACCCGCAGCGCCGATGAGATCGCCTTCGTCGCCGGACATGAGGCCGCCCACCACATCCTGAACCACCTGGACCGCAAGTCGGGGGCGGCGACGACGGCCTCGGTCGTGCTGGGGACGATCGCCTCGGCCTATGGCGGGGATGGCAGCGCCGTGGCCCGCGCGCAGGAAATCGGCGCATCCGTCGGTGCGCGATACTACTCCCGCGATTGGGAACTTGAGGCAGACTACCTCGGGTCCATCATCGCGCTGAACGCGGATTACGACCCGATCAACGGATCGCGCCTGTTCGAGCGTATTCCCGACCCCGGAAACCACATCCTTGGCACCCACCCTTCGCGGGCACAACGGCTGGCGCAGGTGCGGCGTGCCGTATCGGACGTTCAGGCCGGCCGGATCCGCTGAGCCATGGCGCGCAAGGGCCATGTCGGCCGGCTGCAATGGCGGGTGCGGGAACTGTTGCAGCGGCTTTGGGTCCGGGTCACGGCCTTTGCCGTTCTGGGGCTGGTCTCGGCGATCCTGGGCTTTCTGCTGAAGGATGCCATTCCCCCCGGTCTGGCGGGAAAGATCGGTGCGGATGCGATCGGCCCGATCCTGTCGATCATCGCCTCCAGCATGCTGACCGTCACGACGTTTTCTCTGTCGATCCTGACGGCGGCCTATGCCACCGCCAGCAGCAGCACGACCCCGCGTTCGGTCCAGCTGCTGGTCAAGGATTCGGTCAGCCAGACGGTGTTGGCCACCTTCATCGGCGCCTTCGTCTTCAGCCTTGTCGGGCTGATCATGCTGAAGACCCAGCTCTACGGCGACGGTGGCCGGGTGGCGCTGTTCGTCGCGACCCTGCTGATCGTGCTGATCGTCGTGGTGTCGCTGCTGCGCTGGATCAACCGCTTGGGCGAATTGGGCCTGATCGGCGACATGATGACACGGGTCGAGGATACGACGACCAAGGCGCTGAAGAACCGCCTGCAATCGCCTTGGATGGGGGCGAACCCCCTGCGCGGGTCGCCCCCGCCCGACAGCCTCGTGGTGCCCGCGCCGGTGGTAGGGCATGTCCAGAATTGCGACATGGAGACCCTGTCCGAGCTGGCCGAGAAGCACCAGTTGATCGTCTATGTGACCGCCACGCCGGGCGATCTGGTGCATCTGCGCAGCGCCCTGTTCCACGTCCGCAACCTGCCGTTGGATGAGGATGAGGCCAAGGCCATCCGCGCCGATCTGGTAGCCTGCGTCACCGTCCGCCCGACCCGCAGCTTCGAACAGGACCCGCGCTTCGGCTTCACGGTTCTGTCGGAAACCGCGCAGAGGGCTCTCTCGCCCGCGGTGAACGATCCAGGCACGGCGGTATCTGTGATCACGCGCATTCTGCGCATTCTTTCGGTCTGGCAGGAAAAGTACCAGCCGGATGTCGATTACCCCCGGCTCTACGCCGTCGAAATGAACGCCGAGGACCTGCTGCGCGACAGCCTGTTGCCCCTGGCCCGCGATGGGGCATCAAACTTCCAGGTGCAGCTTGCCGTGCAGGACTGTCTGCTGGCTCTGACTCACCTGGCGCCCCAGGTCTTTGGCGCACCCGCGGTTCGTCTTTCGGCGGAATGCCTTGAATATGCTGACGATGGCTTGGCGATTCAGCGTCAGCGCGATCTGGTTCGCCTGCGTGCCGAAGAACTGGGCGTTGCCGCTGACGCGGTTGTGACCAACGGGTAACATGGCAACCGCAAGCTGCACAAAAGTTCCATGCGGCGGTAAAAAAGCTGGCATATCGGCGGATTTATGCTTTAGTCGCTTCAGGTTCATACAAATGGACAGGTTTTGTCCATATCACATCGCGCTTTTTGGGCGATTCTGAAGAAGGGGCGCCCATGATCGGCGTTATCGTCTGGAGCAATATTTCGCGCGAGAAAGCGATCATCTGGTGCGAGGATCAGGCCACCTTGGCGTATCTTCAAGGCCGGGCGAACCTGGTCGACCCGGATAAATGGCCCGAGCCCGGCGATCTGGTCGAACTGGAAACCGAGACCGTCGGCAACCTTCGCCATGCCCTCCGGGTTTCGATGATCTCCGAACAGGCCTGCCCCGAATTGCCGCGCATGCTGGCGGAACCTTCGCCTGCGTCGCGTCATCCGCAACTGCGGGTGGTCGATGGTTGTGGCAGCGATGTAGGTCACAAGCCGCAGGGCGCGATTGCGGGCGGAATGCCGGGTTATCACGATACCTCGGGTCATGTCCGCCCGCGCAGCAGCGCTGCCAGCTGAACCGAAGCTGACCGGATAGAAAAAGGCTCGGACCCGATCGGTCCGAGCCTTTCTTGTCAGACCCCGCGCGACAGCGCCGCAAGCCCGGTGCGGGCCAGATCTATCAGTCCAAGCGGGCGCATCAGTTCGGCAAAGGCGTCCAGCTTGGATACCGGACCGACCAGTTCGAAGACGAAACTCTCCAGCGTCGAATCGACCACATTGGCGCGGAAGATCTCGGCGATGCGCAGGGCCTCGACCCGCTTTTCGCCCTGACCCTTGACCTTGAAGAGGCCAAGCTCGCGTTCCACGACGGGGCCTTCGACGGTCAGGTCGTGAACCTCGTGGACGACGACGATGCGGCCCAGCTGCGCCTTGATCTGTTCGATCACGGCGGGCGTGCCACGCGTCACCACCGTGATGCGCGAGCGGTGGCCCTGGTGATCGACCTCGGCCACGGTCAGGCTGTCGATGTTGTAGCCGCGACCGGAGAACAGGCCGATCACGCGGGCCAGCACGCCCGGTTCGTTCTCGACCATGATCGCCAGCGTGTGGCTTTCCTCGATCTGGCCGTTGGGGTCCTTCAGGTCATAGGCAGAATGGCTGGACATGCCCTTCTGGATGTTCAAAGCGTTCATGGCAAAGCCCTTCCTGTTTCAGCGCGGATGACGGCGGTGCGGATCACACCAGCACCGCACCCTCCGATTCGATCACGCCAAGGGTCTCGGCCTCGCCCAGCAGCATCTCGTTGTGCGGCTTGCCCGAGGGGATCATCGGGAAGCAGTTCTCGTGCTTCTCGACCAGCACGTCCAGGATGAAGGGGCCGTCGTAATCCATCATCTGCTGGATAGCGTCGTCCAGATCCTTGGGGTCGCTGACCTGCGCGCCCTTGCAACCGAAGGCCTCGGCCAGCTTGACGAAATCGGGCAGGCTGTCGGACCAGGACTGGCTGTAGCGTTCGCCGTGCAGCAGCTGCTGCCACTGGCGGACCATGCCGAGGCGTTCGTTGTTCAGGATGAACTGCTTGACCGGCAGTCGGAACTGCACGGCGGTGCCCATCTCCTGCATGTTCATCAGCCAGCTGGCGTCGCCCGCCACGTTGATGACCAGCGCCTCGGGGTGGGCGGCCTGAACGCCGACCGATGCCGGCAGGCCATAGCCCATCGTGCCAAGCCCGCCCGAGGTCATCCAGCGGTTCGGTTCCTCGAACCCCAGATATTGCGCGGCCCACATCTGGTGCTGGCCGACCTCGGTCGTGATATAGCGGTCACGCCCCTTGGTCAGCGCCTCAAGGCGTTGCAGCGCGTGCTGCGGCTTGATGATCGTGTCGCTGCCGCGATAGGCCAGACATTTCTTGGCGCGCCATTCGTCGATCTGGCCCCACCAGTTCTTCAGACCCGCGCTGTTCAGCTTGCGGCCGCGCGACTTCCAGACCTTCAGAAGATCCTCCAGAACATGGCCGACGTCGCCGACGATCGGCAGTTCGACCTGCACGACCTTGTTGATGCTGGAAGGATCGATGTCGATATGCGCCTTGACCGAGTTGGGGCTGAAATCGGCGATGCGGCCGGTGATGCGGTCGTCGAAGCGCGCGCCGATGTTGATCATCAGGTCGCAGCCATGCATCGCCAGGTTCGCCTCGTAGAGACCATGCATCCCCAGCATGCCCAGCCAGTTCTTGCCCGAGGCCGGATAGGCGCCCAGTCCCATCAGGGTCGAGGTCACGGGAAAGCCCGTCGCTTCGGCCAGTTCGCGCAGAAGCTGGCTGGCGCCCGGACCCGAATTGATGACCCCGCCGCCGGTATAGAGGATCGGGCGTTCGGCCTGTTCGATCATCTCGACCAGACGGGTGATCGCATCCAGGTTGCCCTTCTTGACCGGCTGATAGGGACCGTTGTCGACCTGCTTGGGCCCGACATAGAGGTCGCTGGCGAATTGCACATCCTTGGGGATGTCCACCAGCACCGGTCCCGGACGCCCCGAGGTTGCGACGTGGAACGCCTTGTGGATCGTCTCGGCCAGCTTGCCCGTGTCCTTGACCAGCCAGTTGTGCTTGGTGCAGGGGCGGGTGATGCCGACGGTGTCGGCCTCCTGGAAACCGTCGGTGCCGATCATGAAGGTCGGGACCTGGCCCGACAGCACGATCAGCGGGATCGAATCCAGCAGTGCATCGGTCAGACCCGTGACCGCGTTCGTGGCACCGGGACCGGATGTCACCAGCACGACGCCGGGCTTGCCGGTCGCGCGGGCATAGCCTTCGGCCATGTGGACGGCACCCTGTTCGTGGCGGACCAGGATATGGGTGATGTCGTTCTGCTGGAAGATCTCGTCATAGATGGGTAGGACGGCCCCGCCCGGATAGCCGAATACGGTATCGACGCCCTGATCGCGCAGCGCCTCGACCACCATTCTCGCACCCGTCATCATTCGGGACATCGTTCTGCTCCATCAAAAATGCTTCTCACGCGGGCCGGAAGTGGCCCCCGCGTCGGCGCAAACTAGGATCGGGGCAGGGCGGGGTCAATGGGGTTCGGCGGATAAAGTGACGCAGTCGCGCTTGGTTTTGTAATTTTGTTTCGCGACTTGTCGGGCGCTATCGGTCGAATTGCGGCAAAGCGATGCGGGCGACCTGCTCGACGATCGGGTCGACCGACAGGGGATGGGCCTCGTTCGAATGGTCCTGCGGGTCGCCGATGTCCTGCCAGACGCCGCCCTTGTAGATTTCCAGCGCGTCGAAGCGGGCCTTGTAGTCCATCTTGCGGCTGCCCGGCACCCAATATCCCAGATAGACATAGGGCAGCCCGGCGGCGCGCGCGATCTCGATATGGTCCAGAATCACATGGGTGCCCAGGCTGGCCGGACGGAAGCCCGGATCATAGAAGCTGTAGACAAGGCTCAGCCCGTCATCCAGCACGTCGGTCAGGCAGACGGCCACCAGATGTTCGTCGCCGCGGACCATGCGATGCGGATCGTCGGAGCCGCAACGGTATTCGATGACGCGGGTCTTGATCGGGGTTTCCTCGATCATGGCGGCGAATTCGAAGATATCCATGTCGGCCATGCCGCCATCGGCGTGGCGGCGGTCCAGATAGCGGCGGAACAGGTCGAACTGCTCCTCGGTGGCCCAGGCACTGGTGGCCAGCCGCTGCAAGGGGGCATTGCGTCGCTGGATGCGGCGCTGCGTCCGGTTGGGGGTGAAATCGGCCACGCGGATCCGCGCCGACATGCAGGCCACGCAGCTTTCGCAGCTGGGACGATAGAGCACGTTCTGCGACCGCCGGAAGCCCTGGCGCGACAGGGCGTTGTTCAGCTCGGCCGCGTTGTCGCCCTGCAGGGCGGTGAACAGCTTCCGTTCGGCGCGGCCATGCAGGTAAGGGCAGGGCTGCGGCGCCGTTACATAGAATTGGGGCGCATGGGGCAGGGTATGACGCATCACACGCGCCCCTTGCGGCAGCTGATCGGGTCAGGGCTGGTCATGCGGATCTTGCAATATCCGGTGTGGCGTTTGTGTCAGGGTCGTGCGAAGCCTAGCAACCTTTGCGTGACAGGCCAAGCATGGAAAGACCCGTCCGGTTCCGTCTGCCGTGCCGTTGGCCGCGTCGGGGCGCGTTGACGCGGCAAGGCCGCCCGCTAAGGTGGCAGGCATGAGCTTTTGCGACCGCATCACCCGCCATCCGTTGCCCGTCGATCCCGCCCGCGCGCAGGATGCGGCGGCGCTGTTTCCCGACGCGCCCGCCCGCCTGCGCGACCTGATCGCGGGGGTGGCGGGCAGCAGCCCCTATCTGGCCGGGCTGATCCGGCAGGAGGCCGACTGGCTGCCCGCCGCGCTGGACCACGACGATGTGGTCGCCCGCGAAACGGCGGGGTTTCAGGATCTGTCGCCCGATGATCTGGGCGTGGCGCTGCGCCGCGCCAAGCGGCGGGTGGCGTTGCAGGCGGCGCTGGCCGATCTGGGCGGCGTCTGGCCCTTGGCGCAGGTGACGCAGGCGCTGTCGGATCTGGCCGATCGCGCCGTCGATCTGGCTTTGCGCGCACATGTCGCGACCGAGGTCCGGCGCGGGAAACTGCCCGACACCGACGCCGATGCGGGGGGCATCTTCGCGCTGGCCATGGGGAAGGGCGGCGCGGGGGAATTGAACTATTCCTCGGACATCGACCTGATCGTGCTCTTCGATGAAACCGCCTATGCCGAGGTCGACCAGATGGAGGCCCGCGCCGCCCTGATCCGCGCCACCCGCAGGATGACCGCGACCCTGTCGGATGTGACGGAGCACGGCTATGTCTTCCGCACCGACCTGCGGCTGCGACCCGATGCATCCGTCACGCCGGTCTGCATCTCGACCGCCGCCGCGCTTGCCTATTACGAGGCCGAGGGGCGGACGTGGGAACGCGCCGCCTTCATCAAGGCGCGGGCGGCGGCGGGAAACATTGCGGCGGGCGAGCGCTTCCTGCGCGAATTGCGTCCCTTCGTCTGGCGCAAGCATCTGGATTTCGCCGCCATCCAGGACGCCCACGACATGCGTCTGCGCATCCGCGACCACAAGAGCCTGGGCGGACGGCTGGAGGTTCCCGGCCACAACATCAAGCTGGGACAGGGCGGCATCCGCGAGATCGAGTTCTTCACCCAGACCCGCCAGCTGATCGCGGGCGGTCGCGACCCCGACCTGCGGGTCCGCGACACGGTGGGCGGTCTGGCAGCCCTGGCCGAAAAAGGCTGGATCCCCGCCGATGTCGCGCAGGAGCTGACCGACCACTATCGCCAGCACCGCGACATCGAACACCGCATCCAGATGGTGAACGACGCCCAGACCCACAGCCTGCCCAAGGACGACCACGGCCTGCGGGTGGTCGCCGCCCTGATGGGATCCGACGACCCCGAGGCATGGCAGGCGGCGCTGAAGACCCGCCTTGCCCGCGTCCATGAATTGACCGAGGAATTCTTCGCCCCCGATGAGGTCAAGGCCAAGCGTCCCGATCTGTCCCCCGAATCGCAGGCCATCATCGACCGCTGGCAGGGCTATCCGGCGCTGCGGTCCGACCGCGCCCTGCAGATCTTCCGCCGGATCGAGGTGCCTCTGCTGGACCGCATGTCCCGCGCCAGCCACCCCGCCGAGGCCTTGGCGCGTTTCGACAGCTTTCTGGCGGGACTGCCCGCTGGCGTTCAGCTGTTTTCGCTCTTCGAGGCCAACCCCCAGCTGATCGACCTGATCGTGGACATCTGCGGCACCGCCCCCGCGCTGGCTGCCTATCTGGCGCAACATCCGGCGGTTCTGGATGCGGTGCTGGGCGGCAGCTTCTTCGCCCCCTGGCCAAAGGAGGCTGGTCTGCGCGCCGAATTGGAACAGGTGCTGCGGAACGCGGTGACCACGGGCGGATACGAGGCGGCTTTGGATGCCGCGCGGCGTTGGGCGCATGAATGGCACTTCCGCATCGGCGTGCACCACCTGCGCGGGCTGATCGACGCCGATGAGGTTGCCGGTCAATACGCCGATCTGGCCGGTGCCTGCGTTAGCGCACTGTTTCCCGTCACGGCGGATGAATTCGCGCGAAAGCATGGTCCTGCTCCGGGGCGGGGGGGCGTGGTGTTGGGGATGGGGTCGCTTGGTGCGCGGATGCTGAACGCGGGGTCCGATCTGGACCTGATCGTGATCTATGATGCCGATGGGGTCGATGCCTCGGATGGTCCGCGACCGCTGGCGGCGCGTCCCTATTACGCGCGGCTGACACAGGCGATGGTCACGGCGCTTTCCGCCCCCACCGCCGAGGGGCGGCTCTATGAGGTCGACATGCGGCTGCGGCCCTCGGGGCGGCAGGGGCCGGTCGCGACCTCGGTCCAGAGCTTCGAGGCCTATCAGATCTCCGAGGCGTGGACATGGGAACATCTGGCCCTGACCCGCGCCCGCGTCGTGGCTTGGACCGGCACGGATGCCCCGGCCTTGGCCGATCAACTGGAAGTGTTGCGCATGCAGGTCCTGCGCCAGCGCGGCACCGACCCGCGGGTCATGCCCGATCTGGCGCAGATGCGCGCGCGGCTGTTCGCCGCCAAACCCGAGGCCGGACCCTGGGACGTCCGCAACGGTCCGGGGCGCTTGCAGGATATCGATCTGCTGGCGCAGGCTTGCGCGCTGCGGGCAGGCGATCCGGCGCGGGGCACCTTGGCGCAGCTGCGGGCGGGCAAGCGCAACAAACTGTTGGACCCATCCGAGGCCGAGACGCTGTCATCCGCATGGCGGGTCTTCTGGCGGCTGCATGCGGCAGGTCGGCTCTTGACCGACCGCCCGCTGGACAGTGCCGAGATCGGGCGCGGCGCGCAGGAGTTCCTGCTGCGAGAGCTTGATGCCCCCGACTGCGACACCATCACAGACCGTATCCGCGATCTGGTCGCCCGCGCCCGCGCCCTGATCGATGCGCAGGTGCCGAAATAGCGACCTATCCCGCCGCCACGTTCCGTTCGGCGGGCTGGGCGGATGCGGCGACCTCGGGGCGGGCCTGTTCGGCGCTGGTCTGAAGGTCGGCGGCAACCTCGGACAGGGTCCTGCCGCCGATCTGGCCCAGAACCGGGATCGAGACCAACCCGGCGGGCAGGGCCGGTGCAGGCATGTCTGTGGCCTCGACGAACAGCCCATGGGCGGTCTTGTCCCAGTAGAACGGCTTGGTCACCACCTCGCAGATGGCCTTCCATCCGGCCAGGCAGCCAAGCGGGAAATAGAGGTGAAGCGTCGGCACCCAGGCCAGCAGATGCCGATGCTTGGCCCCGCTAACCGCCCGCATGCCCACGAAGATCGACAACAGTTCCGAGGCGACGAACAGGGTGAACAGCGCGGGCACGGCCCATGTGCCCAAAGCCTCGAGTGGGCCACGCAGGGGGTGGGGCAGGCCGAGGCTCAGCAGCCAGAAGCTCCAAAGGACCGGGGCCAGCAGGTATTGCGACACCGCGCCGAAGAACTGGACCTGGAACCACCAGAAGCGCCATGCCCCCAGGTCGCGGTGCAGCTGCATCGGGTTGCGCATATGGACCGCCCAGGTCAGGGCATAGCCCTTGAGCCAGCGCGACCGCTGCTTGACCCAAGGCATGGCGCGGCAGTTGGCTTCCTCATCCGTGGTCGTGTCGATGATCCGGGTGCGATAGCCGCGGCGGTTCAGGCGGACGCCCAGATCGGCGTCCTCGGTGACGTTCCAGCTGTCCCAAGCGCCGACTTCCTCGAGGATGTTGCGGCGGAAGAACAGCGTCGTTCCGCCCAGGGGGACGACCAGCCCCAGACGGGCGACACCGGGCAGCAGAACACGGAACCATGCGGCGTATTCGATGGTGAAACAGCGCGCCAGCCAATTGGTGCGCGGGTTGTAGAAATCCAGCGCCCCTTGCAGGCAGGCGACATCGGCGGGCGCGAAATGGAAGGCGCGGGCGACCTTGTGCAGCTGATCGGGGTCGGGGCGATCCTCGGCGTCCCAGATGCCCACGATCTGCGACTTGCAGAAATTCAGTGCATAGTTCAGCGCGCGCGGCTTGGTCTTGATGGGACCGTCGGGGACGCGGACGACACGGATCCAATGGGGCAGGGTGACGCCATGCAGGGCAGCCTCGGTCACATCGTCGCTGGCCTCGATCACCAGCAGGATGTCGGTCAGCTCGCGCGGGTATTGCAGGCGGGCCAGGCGGCCGACCAGCTTGCCCGCGACATCGCTTTCCTTGAACAAAGGCACCATGACCGAGATCATCGGCAAAGGCACATCGACGTCCGAAGGCAGCAGCTGCCCCTGTGCCACGGCCTGCTGCAGTTCCTGGTTTTCGCTGCGCGCACGACGAAAGCCCGTGAAGGCCAGCAGCTTCAGCGCCGATTGCGACAGCAGCGTCAGCACCGCCCAACCCGTCAGCACCCAGGCCAGCAGGACCGGCGCGAAGACGATCCCCGCCAGCACCGTCAGCGCCAAGGCAAAGGCCAGCTGGCCGGTGCGGGCGTGGTTCTGGGTGCGGCAGCTTTCGGCGGCGGGGACGCGGCACTCGGCTTCGCGGATCAGGCGGGTGCGGCGCCAGTCAAGGATGCCGGACTGGACCTGTTCCTCGCTTGCCAGCAGCATGCGGACGTGGCCGAATTCGCGCGGCAGGCGGCGCAGCAGGGCCTCGAACGCCTCGGGGCGGGCCGTGGCGATCCATGTCACCCCGCCGATGCGCCGCCACGGCAGGATGGCATGGGTCAGGCAGAAGCCGGCACCGGCGATGTCGATCAGGCGCGGGTCTGCGGGGCTCTGGTCGGGGTCGATGGCGGTGGTGCGCCACTGACGCGACAGGGCGCGGGCCATGGCATCGGGCTGGACCATCCGCTGCGCCAGCAGGACGGGGCCCAAGGCTTGGCCCTGCTTCTGGCTGATGACGGTGGCCTTCAGCAGATCGGCGGGATCGACGGCGCCGTCTTCCAGCAGGATCTGCCCCAAGGGACGCAGCGTGCGCGGTGCGATCGTGGGACCGCGCAGCACGATGCCGCCTTCGTCGTTCAGATTTGCCGGCTGTGGCAAAGGCGCAAGCATGGCCATGGACGATTCCCCGTGAAGCGTCCTCGTCATGCCACGAATGTGATTAACGGAAGGTTAAGGCGCAAGGGCCGCGCGGGGATCAGTCCCCCGCGCGGCCTTGGAACAACCTCTTATGCACGCCTCGCGTGCATCGAGTCGGTGAAGCGCTTGAACAGATACATGCTGTCCTGCGGCCCGGGCGATGCCTCGGGGTGGTGCTGGACCGAAAAGACCGGCCGGTCGGCCATGCGGATGCCGCAGTTGCTGCCGTCGAACAGGCTGACATGGGTTTCCAGCACGCCCTCGGGCAGGGTCTGTGAATCCACCGCGAAACCGTGGTTCATCGAGGTGATCTCAACCTTGCCGGTTTCGACGTCGCGCACCGGGTGGTTCGCGCCGTGGTGGCCGTGACCCATCTTGATGGTCTTGGCACCAAGCGCCAGCGCCAGCATCTGGTGGCCAAGGCAGATGCCGAACATCGGCAGGTCCTTTTCCAGCAGCGACTGGATCATCGGCACGGCATAGACGCCGGTCGCGGCCGGATCGCCGGGACCGTTGGCCAAGAAGATGCCCTCGGGCTCGTGGGCCAGGATCTCCTCGGCGGTGGCGGTGGCGGGCAGGACCGTCACATCGGCACCGTGCGACACCAGCGAACGCAGGATGTTGCGCTTGGCACCGTAATCGATGGCCACGACCTTGAAGGGCTTGTCCTCGGGCGAGGTGCCGAAGCCCTTGCCCCATTCCCAGGTGCCCTCATCCCACTTGTAGGTCTGGGCGCAGCTGACCGTCTTGGCCAGGTCCAGCCCGACCAGACCCGTCCAGTCGCGGGCGCGGGCAACCAGCGCCTCAATGTTGAAATTGCCGTCCGGGTCATGGGCCAGCACCACATGCGGCGCGCCCTGCTGGCGGATCGCACGGGTCAGGCGGCGCGTGTCGATGGCCCCGATGCCGATGCGGCCCTTGCGGGCCATCCATTCGGTCAACTCGGCAGTCGTGCGCCAGTTCGACGATTGCGTCGGGTCCCACCGCACGACGATGCCGCTGGCGACCGGATCCTGCGCTTCGTCGTCTTCCGTGGTCACGCCGGTATTGCCGATGTGGGGGAAGGTGAAGGTCACGATCTGGCTGGCATAGGAGGGATCGGTCATGATCTCCTGATAGCCGGTCATCGCGGTGTTGAAGACCAGTTCGGCGACGGTTTCGCCGGTGGCGCCAAAGCCCTGGCCGTAGAATACGGTCCCGTCGGCAAGCGCAAGGCAGGCAGTCGGTTTTACAGCCATATCGGCACCTCTGGATCTGAAATCTTGGGGTGAATAAGGTCCGCAGGTTCCAAGGTCAACCCGCCGCAACGGTCACGGGCGCTTGAATTGCGCCGCTCATGCGCCTAGATCGCAGGCTTTCCGGCGCATCCCGCGCCAGCAACGGAGACCGGACCATGGAACTGCGCAGCAAGCTGCAAGCCGCGACGAAGGAAGCGATGAAGGCGCGCGACACCGCCCGCCTGTCCACGCTGCGCCTGATCGGCGCCGCCGTCAAGGACCGCGAGATCGCCGCCCGTGGCGGGGATGGCGACGGCGCCCTGACCGAGGCCGATCTGATCGCGATCCTGTCGCGCATGGTCAAGCAGCGCCAGGAATCGGCCAAGGCCTACGAGGAGGCCGGTCGTCTTGAGCTGGCCTCGAAGGAAGAAGATGAAATCACCGTCATCCAGGAATTCCTGCCCCGCCAGATGACTGCCGATGAAACCCGCGCCGCCATCGACAAGGCCATCAGCGACCTGAACGCCGAGGGCATCCGCGACATGGGCCGCGTCATGGCCGCGCTGAAGGAACGCCACGCCGGTCAGATGGACTTCGGCGCCGTGGGCCCGGCGGTCAAGGATCGCCTGCTGGCGTGAACCCTGTGCGGGCCTTGCGCGTTTGACGGCAGGAGGTGACCCATGCCAGCACGATCCAAGGCCCAGCAACGCGCCGCCGGCGCGGCGCTCTCCGCAAAGCGCGGTGAAACAAAGGTCGGCGACCTGCAAGGCGCGTCCAAGGACATGTACGACAGCATGACCGAGGATGAGTTGGAGGATTACGCATCGACCGACCACGACGATCTTCCCGATCACGTCGAGGACGACTGAAGAAGGCGGGCGGAGGAAACTCCGCCCGCCTTCTTCATTGCCGCGCCCGGGCGATGGCCTGAGTCAGTTCGCGGCACAGTTCCCGGCGTTCGGGTGGGGTCAGGAAGGCGCCCAGCTCGATCTCGCGCGTGCCGTCGGTCAGGGTCAGATAGTCCTCGACCGGGCCTTTGCGGATCTGCGCGCGCACCCAATAGCTGTTGGTGTCCCAATCGCGCGGCGTCCTGCCCGGATCAAGGCGGCGGACACGCAGACGCCGGTTGTCCAGCGTCAGCTCCTCATGCGTCTGGCCGGTGCGATAGCTGTGCTGCAACGCGAACCAGATCCCCGCCACCACGATGGCCCCGAAGGGCAGCAGCCCCCACAGGACGGGCGAGCCCAGCATGGCGATGATCGGCAGTGACAGCAGCGCGGCAGTCGTCCCGATGAACCAGACGAAGCCCTTTCGCGGCAGCGACCGATGTGGCCAGAGGGTCAGTCTTTGCAGAACGGCCCCGGAATCATCCGGGGCCGTCTGTGTCCATTGATATGGCATCGTTGGATCTGTCTCAGTGGGCCGGGTTGCGGTCCCAGTCTTCGCGCTTGGGCAGTTGCTCGAACGTGTGTTCGGGCGGGGGCGAGGACAGGGTCCATTCCAGCGTGTCGGCGTATTCGTTCCAGTAGTTGTTCTGGGTCACGCGCTTGCCTGCGAACAGGGTGTAGGCCATCACGCCGAAGAAGAACAGGAACGAGGCGAAGGACAGATATGCCCCAAGCGAGCTGATGTTGTTCCAATAGGCAAACTCGACCGGATAGTCGATGTAGCGGCGCGGCATGCCCTGACGACCCAGGAAGTGCTGCGGGAAGAACGTCAGGTTGGCGCCGATGAACATCATCCAGAAGTGCACCTTGCCGGCCCATTCGGGATACTGACGGCCCGACATCTTGCCGACCCAGTAGTAGATGCCCGCAAAGATCGCGAAGACCGCACCAAGCGACATCACGTAGTGGAAGTGGGCCACGACGTAATAGGTGTCATGATACACGCGGTCCAGCGGCGCCTGGCTCAGAACCACGCCGGTCACACCGCCCACGGTGAACAGGAACAGGAAGCCGAAGGCCCAGAGCATGGGCGTCTTGAACTCGACCGAGCCGCCCCACATCGTGGCGATCCAGCTGAACACCTTGATGCCCGTGGGCACGGCGATGGTCATGGTCGCCAGCATGAAATAGCTCTGTTGGGTCAGCGACATGCCGACGGTGTACATATGGTGCGCCCAGACCACGAAGCCCAGAACACCGATCGCGGCCATGGCCAGAACCATCGGCAGGTAACCGAAGATCGGCTTCTTCGAGAAGGTCGCGATCACGTGGCTGATGATGCCGAAGCCGGGCAGCACGATGATATAGACCTCGGGGTGACCGAAGAACCACAGGATGTGCTGGTAGAGAACCGGGTCGCCGCCACCGGCCGGGTTGAAGAAGTTCGTGCCGAAGTTGCGGTCCATCAGCAGCATGGTGATGGCACCGGCCAGCACGGGCAGGGCCAGGACGATCAGCCAAGCGGTGATGAAGACCGACCATGCGAACAGCGGCACCTTGAACATGGTCATGCCGGGGGCGCGCATGTTCAGGAAGGTGGTGATGATGTTGATGGCGCCCACGATCGACGACGCACCCGACACGTGAACGGCGAAGATCGCCAGATCCATCGAGTACCCGCCTTCAGTGGTCGAAAGCGGCGGGTACAGAACCCAGCCCACGCCCGAACCCAGCTGCTGGTTGCCGCCCGGCGTCAGCAGAGATGCGATGCCAAGGGCCAGACCCGCGACATACAGCCAGTAGCTGAGGTTGTTCATGCGCGGGAAGCTCATGTCCGGCGCACCGATCTGCAGCGGCATGAAGTAGTTGCCGAAGCCGCCGAACAGCGCCGGAATCACCACGAAGAACATCATCAGGACACCGTGATAGGTGATCATGACGTTCCACAGGTGACCGTTGGGCGTGCATTCCCGTGCCGAATCCGCGATGAAACGCGCACCTTCAAGGCACATGTACTGGACGCCGGGGTGCTGCAGCTCCATCCGCATGTAGACGGTGAAGCTGACCGAGATCAGACCGGCCAGCGCAGCGGTGAATAGATAAAGAATACCAATGTCTTTGTGATTGGTGGACATGAACCAGCGGGTGAAGAACCCGCGGGTGTCATGGTGGTCGTCGTGGCCGTGTGCGGCTGCGTCTGCCATACCCGAACTCCCTGCAAGATCTCGTCGAGCCGGCCTGGCAGACCGGCATTATCACGCTTTCTTTAGACCACCCGTGATGACCGGGCAATGCGTCACAGTGGCCAGATTGTCATGCCCCTGCCAGAATATCACACTCGGCAGGGGCGAGGGGTGGCCCCGGTGCGGCGGATTGCCGCACGAGGGCGCTTACTCGGACGGGGCGTCGGGCGACACGCTGGTCAGATAGGCGGCGACATCGGCTTGGTTGCGGTTCAGCTTGAAGGTCATCTTGCTGCGCGCGCCGTCATCGCCGGATTTTTCCTTCACCCAGGCACCGGGATCGGTGACATAGGCGATCAGTTCCTCCTCGGTCCAGACCATGTCTGGATTGGCCTCGGCTGCGGCCAGGATGCCGTCACCGTAGCGGAAACCTTCCTGCGACGCGATCTTGGCGCCCATGATGTTCCACAGGTTCGGACCCACGGCGCCACCCTTGACGATGTCGGTGCCCTCGTCGTCCTTGATCATGTGGCAGGCGCGGCATTTGCGGAATTCCTTTTCGCCGGCTGCGGCATCGCCTGCATCCTGTGCGACGGCGGGAATGGCTAGGGTCGCGCCGATGAAGGCGCCGACAATGGCTGATTTCATGTTGTTTTCCTCGCTCGGCCCGTTTCGCGGGCATGTCTCCTCCCCGACCCTACAGGCAGGAGCGGCCGGAAATCCACCTATCGAAAGGTCGCAGCGAAAGAATTGATCAGCCTTGGCCGAAGGTCGCCTTGAAACTTTGGCGCAGGGCGTTGTCCAGATCGTCCATCCCGACCGGCAGCCCCAGATCCACAAGCGAGGTGATGCCATGTCCGCTGATGCCGCAGGGCACGATGCCGTCGTAATGGGACAGGTCCGGCTCGACGTTGATCGAGATGCCGTGGAAGCTGACCCAACGGCGCAGCTTGATGCCGATGGCGGCGATCTTGTCTTCGTGCATCGAGCCGTCGAAGAGGGCGGGTTTTTCCGGTCGCTGCACCCAGACACCGACGCGGCCTTCGCTGATCCGTCCCGTCACGCCGAATTCGGCCAGTGCCGCGATCACCCACGCCTCAAGCTGGGCGACGAAGGCGCGCACGTCGCGGCCGCGCTTGTTCAGGTCCAGCATGACATAGACGATTCGCTGACCCGGCCCGTGATAGGTGTACTGCCCGCCGCGCCCCGTGGGATGCACCGGGAAACGCGGGTTCAGCAGGTCCTGCGGCTTGGCGCTGGTGCCCGCCGTGTAGAGCGGCGGATGTTCGACCAGCCAGATGCATTCGTCGGCCTCGCCCGCCAGGATGGCCGCGACGCGGGCCTCCATGAAGGCCACGGCTTCGTCATGGCCCGTCAGGCCGTCGCTGATGATCCATTCCACCATGGCGTCGATGTGGCGCGGCGGAGGGCTTTCGTCAATGGCTTTCGGGCATCTTGGGGCGGGGTGCAAAAAGCGCTTTTCTTTGCCGCATGGCTCGGCTATCAGGCGCTTACCTCAAGATGCGGCCGTGGCGGAATTGGTAGACGCGCAGCGTTGAGGTCGCTGTTCCTTAACCGGAGTGGAAGTTCGAGTCTTCTCGGCCGCACCAAGAGCTACCTTCACGAAAAAGCGCCGCACTGGTCATCCAGCGCGGCGCTTTTCGTTTGTCGGGATGCAGGGGCGGCGCGACACCGCCCCCGATCGCTCAGTTCGCGATGGCCGTGACGGCCGCGCCCGCGCCCGTGGCGATCTGCAGCGAGGCCCATTCCTTGGATGCATCGTTGCGTGCCGATGCCGCGGCCAGACGCGCCGAGGCCCGTTGGCGGTCGGCGTCCAGCAGGTCGACCAGCGCCAAGGCTCCGGCCTCGAAGTTGGTTCGGGCCAGCGAATAGGCGCGGTCGTATGATGCGGCGGCCCGGTCCAGCGTGGCGACCCGCTGGCGATAGCGGCGCAGGTTCGACTGGCTGCGCTGCACATCCTCGACCGCCGAGGCGATCTGGCTGCGATAGGCCAGATCGGCCGAGCGGGCCTCGGACACCCGCCGCGCGCGGGTCGCCTGAAGGATGCCCTGATTGGCCACCGGCAGCGAGATGCGCGGGCCGAAGGCCCAGCTGTTCGACCCCGCCGCATCGCTGATGGACCCCGACAGCGACAACGACGGCAGCATGTCCGCCGTGGCGACGCCGACTTCGGCCAGCGCCTGAACCAGATCCTGCTGGCTGGACCGGATGTCGGGCCGGTTGCGCAGCAGGTCGGCCGGCACGCCGGTGCCCGGTCCCGCAGGCGTGCGCAGCGCCGAGGACCCCGACGACATCCGCGCCATTACCCCGTTCGCCTGCTGGTTCAGCAGCGTCGACAGGCGATAGATCTGGGCATTGTAGAGCGCCTCGTAGTTCGGCAGATCGGCGCGGGCGGTTTCCAGCAGGGCCTGGGTCTGGGCGGTGTCGTAATCGGTCGCCAGACCAAGCGACAGCATGTTGTTCGTGACCTCCAGCGTGCTTTCGCGCGCCTCGATCGTGTCGCGGGTCAGCGCCAGCGCCTGCTGATAGAAGCGGGCGTCGGAATAGGCGCTGATGACCTCGGCCAGCCAGGCAAGACGCGTGACCTGCGCCTCGGCCTCGGCCGAGGCATAGGCAGCCGCCGCCCCTTCGCGCGCCCGACGGGCACCGCCGAAGAGGTCGAAGACGAAGCCCGCCGAGAGGTTCGCGGTGCTGGTATAGCCGGTCGGTTGATTGTCACCCCCGGTGCGGCTGCGGCCGGCGGATGCGGCCTCGCCCGTGACCTGGGCGGCCAGGGGGGTGGTGGCGCGCAGGTCGGCCTCGGCCGCGCGGATGCGTTCGTTGGCCGCCAGGATGTCCAGGCTGTTGCCCAGTCCTTCGGCGATCATCTGCGACAGCACGCGGTCCTGATAGTTCGACCAGAAGGCGGTCTTCGTCACCTGGGCGGGGGCCTGACCCTCGCCCTCGGCAAAGCTGGCGGGAACCTTGGCGTCGGGCAGGTCGGTGGGGTCGGGCCCCACCGCCGCACAGCCCGAGATGGTCAGCAGCGCGGTCAGCGACAGCGCCGCCAGGCGGGATTTGCGTGGAAACATCACGAGGTCTTTTCCTTTCGCGTCACCAGGCCGCGGATCTTCAGCACGGCGACATAGAAGACCGGCACCAGGAAGATCCCGATCACGGCCGAGGTGGTCATGCCGCCCAGGACGCCGATACCGATCGAGTTCTGCGCACCCGCACCGGCACCCGATGCGATGGCCAAGGGCAGAACGCCCAGCATGAAGGCGAATGTGGTCATCAGGATCGGGCGCAGACGCTGGCGGGCGGCAACGCGTGCGGCCTCCAGCAGGGGCTTGCCCTCCTTGACCTGGGCCTCGGCGAATTCGACGATCAGGATCGCGTTCCTTGCCGCAAGGCCGATGGTCGTCAGCAGGCCGACCTTGAAATAGACGTCGTTCGACTGTCCGAACCACAGCGCAGCGGCCAAGGCACCCAGAATGCCGATGGGCACGGTCATCATGACCGAGATCGGCACCGACCAGCTTTCGTAAAGCGCTGCCAGCGACAGGAAGACGACCAGCGCCGACAGCGCGAAGAGGATCGGTGCCTGGTTGCCCGACAGGCGTTCCTGATAGGACAGGCCCGTCCAGGCGGCGGCGTAATTGCCGTCCAGTTCGCCGACCATCTCCTCCATCGCGTCCATCGCCGCGCCCGAGGACAGGCCCTGGACGGCAGCGCCGCTCAGCTCCAGCGCGCGGCTGCCGCCATAGCGTGCCAGCGCCTTGGGTTCCTGTTCCCATTCCTGGGTCGAGAAGGCGCCGAAGGACACCATCTCGCCGTCGGAATTGCGGGCATACCAGCCGTCGATGTCGTCGGGCTGGGACCGGTTCTCGGCCTCGCCCTGCACGATGACGGGCCGCAGGTCGTTGCCAAGCGCGAAATCGTTCACGTCGCGCCCGGCGAAGATCACCGACAGCATCGAGTTCACCTCGGAGATCGACAACCCGAAGGCGGCGGCCTTCTGCTGGTCGATGTCCAGGCGCAGCGCGGTCTGGGTCTTGCTTTCGTTGCCGCGCAGGTTGGTCACGCGACCGTCTGCCTGGGCGTTCGACACCAGCGTGTTGGCCGCCTGCATCAGCGCATCCTGACCTTGGCCCGCCTGGTCGACCATGTACATGGTGAAGCCCGACGAGGTGCCAAGCCCCTGGATCGCCGGCGGCTGCAGCACGAAGATCTGGCCCTGGCGGTTGGTGCCGAAGAAATAGCCGTTCGCACGGTTCACCAGCGAGGGCAGGTCGTGGCCTTCGCGTTCCTCGTATTCCTTCAGCTTCATGAACAGCATGGCGTTGTTCTGACCGGTGCCGCCGAAGCTGAAGCCAAGGGCTGCGAAGACCGACTCGACGGTCTCGGATTCCTGGTTCAGCAGATAGTTCTCGACCTTCTCGACCAAGGCCTTGGTCTGCTGGGTGGTCGACCCGTCCGGGCCTTGGATGATGACCAGAGCGACGCCCTGATCCTCGTCCGGCAGGAATGATCCGGGCAGGCGGTCGTAAAGCGCCAGAACGCCGGCGGTGATCACGGCCAGCACGATCAGCATGCGGAACGGCCGCTTGATCAGCCGCGACACCACGCCGCCATAGCCGTTGGTGGCACGATCGAGGTTGCGGTTGAACCAGCGTGCGGGTGCAATCCCGCCGCCATGCTTGCGCGGACGCAGCAGGCTGGCGCACATGGCGGGCGTCAGGATGATGGCGACGCCAAGCGACAGCACCATGGCCGTGATGATCGTGACCGAGAACTGACGATAGATAACCCCCGTCGCCCCGGTCATGAAGGCCATCGGCAGGAAGACCGCCGACAGGACCAGCACGATGCCGACCAGCGCGCTGGTGATCTCGTCCATGCTCTTTTCCGTGGCCTCGACGGGGCCCAGGTTCTCCTCCTCCATCACGCGTTCGACGTTTTCGACGACGACGATGGCGTCATCGACCAGCAGGCCGATGGCCAGGACCAGCGCGAACATCGTCAGCGTGTTGATGGTGAACCCTGCCGCCGCCAGCACCCCGAAGGTGCCCAGCATCACGACCGGAATGGCGATGACGGGGATCAGCGTGGCACGCCAGCTTTGCAGGAAGGCCAGGATCACGAAGAAGACCAGCACCACGGCCTCGGCCAGGGTGTGATAGACCTGATTGATCGATTCCTCGACGAAGGGCGAGGTGTCGTAGGGATAGACGACCTCGACCCCTGCGGGCAGGGCGCTTTCCAGATCGGCAATGGTTTCACGGACCGCGTCGGCGGTATCGACCGCGTTGGCGCCGGTGGCCAGGTTCACGGCGAAACCGGCGGCGGGGTTGCCGTTGTGGCGCGAGGATCCGCCATAGGATTCCTGCCCGATCTCGATCCGGGCGACATCGCCCAGGAAGACGGTCGATCCGTCGGGATCGACACGCAGCAGGATGCTTTCGAATTCCTCGACGGTGGACAGCTGCGATTGGGCCGAAAGCGAGATGGTGATCCGCTGGCCTTCCACCGTCGGCTGCGCGCCGAGGTCGCCCACGGTGACATTGGTGTTCTGGGCCGCCACGGCCGCGGTGATGTCCGAAGGGGTCACCTGATATTGGTTCATCTTCATCGGATCCATCCAGACCCGCATGGCATAGCCCGACCCGAAGGTGTTGATGGAACCCACGCCCGGCGTCCGCTTGACCGGGTCCTCGATCAGCTGGCCGACCAGGTCGCCCAGTTCCAGCGACGAATATTCGCCGTTCGGCGCCGTCAGCGCGCCCACCAGCAGGATCGAGGAGGTCGAGCGCGACACCTGCACGCCGCTCTGCTGCACGATGTCGGGCAGCTGCGGCGTCACCAGCTGCAGCTTGTTCTGCACCTGCACCTGCGCGATGTCGGCATCGACGCTGTCGTCGAAGGTCAGCGACACCGAGGTCGATCCCGGCGTCGAGGACGATGTCATGTAGGTCAGCCCGTCCAGACCGGTCATCGCATCCTCGATGACGGTGGTGACGGATGCCTCGACGATCTCGGCCGAGGCGCCGGTGTATCCGGCGCTGACGCGCACCGTGGTCGGTGCGATCTGGGGATATTGTTCGATGGCCAGGCTGTTCAGGCCGATCGCGCCGACCAGCATGGTGATCAGCGCCAGCACCCACGCGAAGACGGGGCGGTGAATGAAGAAACGTGCCATGCGCGGTTACTCCGTCGCGTCGGCGGGCTGGGCCGCGTCATCTGCTGGGGGGGCGTCGCCCTCGGCTGGCTTGTCGTCGGCCACTTCGCGGACGACGCCTTCCTCGTCGAAGGTCACGGGGACGGTGGCGACCTCCATGCCCTCCTGCAGGCCGGTCAGGCCGTCAGCCACTAGGATGTCGCCATCCTCAAGCCCCTCGGTCACGATCCACTGCTGCCGATAGCTGCCTTCCTCGGTCAGCTGGCGCTGGCTGACCTTGCCGTCCTCGACCACCCATGCCGAAAGATTGCCGACCTTGTCGCGCTTTGCCGAGGATTGCGACACCAGGATCGCCGAGGTGGTGCCCAGTTCGACCTGACCGCGCAGGAACATGCCCGGCAGGATCAGGTTGTCGAGGTTCTCGAACCGGAAGCGCGTGTCGATGGCCCCGGTCGAGGTCGAGACGGTGACGCCGGGCGCGACCATCTCGCCCACGGCCTGATAGGTGCGGCCGTTTTCCAGCGTCAGCGTGGCGTTCAGCGACTCGCTCAGCGTCAGGCGACCGTCGCTGATGTCGTCCAGCACGTTCAGGATGCGCGACGAGGGTTCGTACATATCCACCTCGATCGGGTCCAGCTGTGTCACGGTGGCCAGCGCATCGGCCTGATTGGCCGTGACCAGATCGCCGACCGAGATGTCGGCGACGCTGGCGATGCCCGCGATGGGGCTGGTGACGGTGGTCCAGTCCAGATCGGCCTGCGCCAGCGTGCGCGCGGCCTCGGCCGATTGCAGTGTCGCCTTGGCCTGGTCCAGCGTGGCAAGGGCGGTTTCCACCTGCGCCTGCGTCGTTCCCGATCCCAGCAGCTTGCGCGTCCGGTCATAGGACGATTGCGCCTGCGTCACCTGCGCCTGCGCCGATGACACCTGCGCCTCGGCGCTGGCCAGGTTCGCCTGATAGGTCGTCTCCTCGATGGTGAACATCGGGGCACCGGCCTCGATCCGCTTGCCGGGATCATAGACGATATCGGTCACGATGCCGCTGACGCGCGGGCGGATCTCGGCGTCCGATGCGGCGACGGCGCGGCCCGGCAGGGTGACGATGCGCGGCACGTCCTGTCGCTTCAGCGTGACCACGCCCACCTGCTTGGGGGGCATGCCGCCGGGCGCCTGTGCCGCCGCGGGCCAGGCCAGAAACATGGCGGCCGCCATGGCGGCGCCGGTCGAGAGTTTGATCTTGTGCATCGTCCGATGTCCCGAATTCTGCCCGCCGTGGGCGCCACTGTTGCGCGCTGATTGCATATTATTGCCGAGTGTGCAATGTTTGCTTTCGCCGCATAGGGGGAATGCACGGAATATGACCACCGATCTACGTGACAGGCGTCGCCGACAGACTGCGCGCGACATCCAGCTGGCAGCACTGCGCCTGTCGATCCGGCATGGATACGCTTCGGTCACGACCGAAGCCATCGCGACCGAGGCCGGGATCAGCCCGCGCACTTTCTTCAACTACTACAACAACAAGCAGGCCGCGATCGTCGGCGAGCCGCCGGTGCTGAAGGCCGCTGACAACGAATGGATCGTCACTTCGGACAACCCCCTGATCGAGGATCTGGTCACGATCATGACCGATCTGCTGTTCAACGACGTCCCCGAACGCGATCTGATCCGCATGATCTATCGCCTCTCGGAAGCCTCGCCCGAGCTGGCGATCGTCTTTCGCGATTCGATGGATCAGATTGCGCAGGAACTGGCCGCATTGCTGGAGCGTCGCTTGGGCCCCGATGGGCGGATCACCGCCCAGCTGCTGGGCGACCTGGCCGTTCGCGCCTTCTGCGAGGCGATGATGCAATGGGGCGACGACGAGGCGATCACCACCGAACAGATCCCGCAGCTGGTGCGCAACCACCTGCGTCAGGTGCGCGACATGCTGGCCCAAGGTGGCGACAGGGCGCCCTAGTCCGAGGCGCCCTTGAATTCCAGCCGCGTGCGGCGGCAGGTGGCCGTCTGTTCGATATCCAGTTCGCTGCCGACCTGGGCCGCCGCACCCTCCAGAAGGACCGAACCGAAGCCGCCGCCCTCGCCCTGATCGGACTGCTCCTCGTCATAGGTCTCGGTCCAGTCCAGCGTGATCTGATCGCCGCTCTGCTGCCAGGATACCGTCAGCCGGCCCTTCACATGGCCCAGCACCCCGTATTTGAAAGCATTGGTCGCCAGTTCGTGCAGGATCAACGAAAGAGGCACGACCTGCCTGGGCTGGATGACGGTCTGATCGCCGCTCAGTTCGACACGCGCGCCGCGATAGGGGGCCAGCGTGGTCTTGACCAGGCTTTCGATCAGCACATGTTCGTTCCGGCCCCGCGCGGTCGTCAGCCCGTGGGACCGCGACAGGGCGCTGATGCGGCTGGAAACCTCGGACACGACCTCTTGGGCGTCATCGGTCTCGCGCGCGGCCATCCGCAGCATGGCCGAGATCTGGGTGAACAGGTTCTTGACCCGATGATCCATCTCGGAAATCACCGCCTCGCGCAGCTTGGCCGCCGATTGCGCCGAGGTCACATCGACCATGACGCCCAGCACGCGCGGCTTTTCCCCTTCGCATCCGAAGGCCTGACCGGCCGCTTCCAGCAGCACGTCCGAAAGGGCGTTCGAAGAGGGCGCGATGACCCGGCGGAAGTCGCGCCCCTCGCCGCAGGCGGTCAGATCCTCGATCAACCCGTCGCGGTCCCCGGGCGCGATCAACCCGGCAAAGGCCGACAAGGGCAGTTCGGCGGTCCGTCCGATGCCCAGAAGGTTCGAGCTGTCGTCGATGGTCAGCGTCTGCGTCAGGGTGTCGAACTGCCAGACGGCGATACGGGCCAGCGAACGGACGGAATTCAGGCGTTCTTCCTGGCGTTCGATCTCGACGCGCAGATCGCGCAGGTCGCTGACATCCTCGAAGACCAGCATGGCACCGTCCAGATGGCCGTCCAGCCCACGATAGGGCTTGGCGTCGACGCGCCAGACACGGTCGCGGCCGGCCTCGGTCAGTTCGGTGCTGGCGGGATCGCCCGTCGAAGCGACCTCGCTGGCCATCTTCAGCAGCGTGTCGCTGGCGAAGACGTTCGAGACATCGGCAAGGGGCCGCCCGTGATCGGATTTCCGCAGCGGGAAGATCTGCGTCGCGGCCGAGGTGAAGTTGCGCACCCGCACGTCGCGATCCACCACCAGCAGCGGGATCTTGGTCGCCAGAAAGAAGTTCTGCAGGTCGGAATTCGCCGCCGTCAGATCGTCGATCTTGGATTTCAATTCGTCGTTGACGGTGCTCAACTCCTCGTTCGTGGACTGAAGCTCCTCGTTCATCGACATCATTTCTTCGTTCGAGCTCTTCAGCTCCTCGTTGGTGGTCTCCAACTCCTCGACGGTGCCGTTCAGCTCGATCTGCATCCGGCGCAGTTCTTCTTCCAGCAGGTCGTTGCGCGACTCGCGGACGTGCAGTTCGTCCAGATCGTCGTTTTCGGGCGTGGCGCGGTAATCGCCGGTTTCCGAGAAGACCAGAAGGATGCTGCGATCGGCCAGGGGTTCGGCAAACAGCGTCACGGGTTGCGCGCCCATGTCCGACCGCGACAGCAGATCGCGCACCACGACCGCGCGCCCTGTCGATGCGACCTGTTCCAGCGCTTGCGATACGGCGTCCTTCAGCCCCGAATGCACGATCGAGGCTGCAAGCACCGGCTTGCGCGCCGTCGGATCGACCGACAGGAAGCGGCCAAGGCGGCCCGCCGACCACAGAACCTCGCCCGAGCGCGAGACCTGCAGCGATGCGGGCGCAAAGCGTTCCAGCACCCGACGCTGTGCGCCCTGCGACTGACCGTTCTGGGACAGGGGTTCGCGCAGCGGCTGGGCCGCGGGACTGCGGCTGCGGTCGCCCGCCTCGTGGCGGGAAAACGGCAGGTCCATCGGCAACCGGGCGGTGCTGTCGTCGCGCTGGAACAGTCGGGCAGGGCGGTCCAATTCGGTGAAATGCACGGATTCGCGACGCACCCCTTCGGACGGCCCCAGGAACAGGTAACCCTCGGGGCGGATGGCGTAATGGAACAGCGGCAGGATCCGCGACTGCAGGGATTCATCCAGATAGATCAGCAGGTCCCTGCATGAGATCAGGTCGACCCGCGCGAAGGGCGGATCGCGCAGGACGCTGTGCAGTGAAAACCGCACCCGGTCGCGCAGCTGCGGCGTGATCTGCATCAGCGCATCGCGATGGGTGACATATTCATGGCGGAAAGGCTCGGGGATGTCGGCCAGCGCGCTGATCGGATAGGTCCCGGCGCGGGCCATGTCGATCATTTTCCGGTCGATGTCCGACGCGAAGACCGTGAACCGCGGTCTGACGCCTGCCGCGCGCATCTCGGCGTCGATCAGCATGGCGACGCTGTAGGCTTCCTCGCCGCTGGAGCAGCCGGGAACCCAGACCCGGATCTCGTCGCCGTCGGCGGCCTGCACCATGGGCCGGATGGCCTTCTCGCGCAGGGTCTCGAACATCTCAGGGTCGCGGAAGAAGCGGGTGACGTTGATCAGGAATTCGTTCAGCAGCGCGTCGCATTCCTCGGGCGTGCGCTTCAGATGGCGCAGATAGTCCTTGGTGCTGGTCATGTTCAGCACCTGAAGGCGGCGCCGGATGCGCCGCACCAGCGTGGACATCTTGTAGCCCGAAAAATCATGGCCGGTCTGGTCCAGCAGGTGCTGGCAGATGTCGCGGGCATCGGCCAGCATCGCATCCTCGGCCAGTTCGGTATCGCTGGACTGGAAGAACTGCAGGATGGCGGGGACGATGCGTTCGGGGGGCAGGACGAAATCCACGAGACCCGTGGATTCCGCCGACAGCGGCATCCCGTCATAGCGTGCGGTGCGCGGTTCCTGCACCACGCACATGCCGCCGTTTTCCTTGATCGCCCGCAGCCCAAGCGTGCCGTCCGCGCCGGTCCCCGACAGGATGACGCAGGCCGAGGCCGGCCCCATGTCCTTGGCCAGGCTTTCGAAGAAATCGTCGATGGGGCGGCGCAGCCCGCGGGGCTGGTCGAATTCGGTCAGACGGATGCAGCCGTCCTCCAGCGCCATGCCGACGCCGGGGGGGATGGTATAGACGCATCCCGCCTGCAGACGCTCGCCCTCGGTCGCCTGCTGCACAGACAGGGCGGTGCGGCGATCCAGCAGTTCGGCCAGCACGCTGTCATGGGTCGGGTCCAGATGCTGGATGATGACATAGGCCGCCGGATCCTCGCGCCGCGCATCGCGCAGCAGGTCCTGCAGCGCCTCCAGCCCGCCGGCCGAGGCACCGATGCCCACGACTGCGAAACTTTGGCGCTGCTGCGTCCAGGTCGGTGTGGCGTCATTCATCTCGGATCGTGATCCTTGCTAGTGTCGTGATCGACCGCGCGATCAATTCGGCGGAATCGGCCATGATCAGGCCCAGCTGTTCGGCGGCGCGCCTGACGTCGTTGACGTTGCGCGCAAGGCTGGCGTCATGCTCGGCCTGCCGACCGTTCCGCCGCGCCCTGTTCAGGTCGAACTGCGAGGCCAGCACGAAGACCGTCTCGCCCGAGGCGCGGCGCAGCTTCGACAGGAACACGAGGTTCATGAAGTCCCGCCCGTCCCTTGTCCGGTTCAGGACCGGAAACCGGCCGTCGTGGGCATCGCCGTCGTGCAGGAAATCGCGAATGGCGGTCACCTGTTCGGCAGGAGTCTGCGGTGTCTGCAGGAACCGGCAGTTGCGACCCTGCACCTGATCCTGATCGTATCCGCACAGGGTGGTGAACCCTTCGTTGACCAGGCACAGCGGCATGTCGTCTTGCGCCGTCGCCAGCGACAGCGCGATATGCGACTTGGTGAATTGCGCCCGCAACGTGTCGGGTATCTGCGCGGCTGGCATCTGCATCCTGTCCCGGCTGACACGGTGTCATCCGTGCGGCGAATGTAGAAACTTGGCCTTCGGGCGACAAGGTATCAAATGTTATGCATCCTTGGGCGGCGGCGCGGTGCTGGCACGCTCCATCAGTTCGACGTCCAGCATGACGGTCTGGCGGTCGTCATCGCCCTGCATGCGGGCCAGCAACAGTTCGGCCGCGCGGCGCCCAAGCCGCGTGCGATACTGGCGGACGGTCGTCAGCGGCGGCAGGCAATATCCCGACATCTCGATGTTGTCGAACCCCATGACCGAGATCTGCTGCGGGACGGCGATCCCGGCCATGCTCAGCCCGTGGATGACGCCGATGGCCATCTCGTCGTTGTCGCAGAAGATCGCGGTGGGGCGCGGTTCCATCGCCAGGATGCGCGGGACGGCATCAAGGCCCGATCTTGTCTCGAAATCGCCGCGGATGCTGTCGTTCGGTCCGGGGGCGGGCAGGCCGGCTTGGGCCAGGCCCTGCAGAAATCCCTGCCGCCGCGATGCGGTCAGCGTATTCGGTGCAGGCCCCGTGACGTGCAGGATGCGGCGATGTCCCAGGCCCGTCAGATGCTGCGCGGCAAGTCGTCCCCCCTCGACGTTGTCGGCCAGCACGCGCGGGGCGTCCAGCCCCTCGATCCATTCGCAGGCCTGCACGACGGGCGGGCAGCCGGGGCGGGTGAACAGCCCGGGATCGAGGCTGCCGTCCAGGACGATCACCCCATCCGACCGCGACCGGTTCAGATAGGGGCCAAGAACCGCTAGCGCAGGCTGGTCGCCCACGGCGGTCGTATCCATGACCAGCAGGCTGAGCCCGCGCTGACGCAGCACCGTCGAGATGCCCGCCAGGATCTGCGAGAAGAAGGGGTTAGCGATATTGGGCACCAGCGCCAGCACGCCGCCCACCTGCTGCTGCCGCAGGTTCCGCGCCGTCAGGTTCAGCGTATAACCGGTGGCCGCGATCGCATCCTCGACCGCCTTTCTGGTCGCCTCGGACACGATGGCGGGGTTCGACATGGTGCGGCTGACCGTCGCGACCGAGACCCCCGCCACTCTGGCGACATCATGGATGCGAGGGGGGCGGGACGGTTCTGACACGCGGGCATGGCTCCTGCTGAAAAGGGGATCAGGGATAGCGCAAAAATTGCTGTTGTAAACCATTTCAGACTGTGAGAGCGTTGATGAAACCGATTACATCATCGCGGTGCGATCATGGCGTGCGGTCAAGGGAGGACATATGCAGACAATGAAGGGCCCCGGCCTGTTCCTTGCGCAATTCGTGGGAACGGACGCGCCATTCGACAGCTGGGACGCGATCACGGCCTGGGCGGCGCGATGCGGTTACCTGGGGGTGCAGGTGCCGTCGGGGGCAGGGGCGCTGCTGGATCTGGACCGCGCGTCCGGGTCGCGCGGCTATTGCGACGAACTGGCGGGGCAGGCTGCGGCCAACGGCATCGCCATCACCGAGCTTTCGGCCCATGTGCAAGGTCAGCTGGTGGCCGTCCATCCCGCCTATGATGAAATGTTCGACGGTTTCGCGCCCGCCGCGCTGCGTGGCAATCCCAAGGCGCGTCAGGAATGGGCGGTCGATCAGCTCATCAAGACCATCGACGCCTCGGCCAATCTGGGGTTGGACCGGATGGCGGCCTTTTCCGGCGCGCTGGCCTGGCCCTATCTCTATCCCTGGCCGCAACGTCCCGCCGGTCTGATCGAGGCCGCCTTCGACGAACTGGCCGCCCGCTGGCGTCCGATCCTGGATCATGCCGACAGCCGCGGCGTCGACATCTGCTTCGAGATCCACCCCGGCGAAGACCTGCACGACGGCGCCACCTTCGAGATGTTCCTGGACCGCCTGGACCAGCATCCCCGCGCGATGATGCTTTACGATCCGTCGCACTATCTGCTGCAGCAGCTGGATTACCTGCAGAACCTGGACATCTATGCCGATCGGATCGGCATGTTCCACGTCAAGGATGCCGAGTTCAATCCGACCGGGCGGCAGGGCGTTTATGGCGGCTATCAGCCTTGGATCGACCGCGCCGGGCGGTTCCGCAGCCTTGGCGACGGGCAGGTGGATTTCAAGGCGATCTTCTCCAAGCTGACGACGATGGGTTTCGACGGCTGGGCCGTGGTGGAATGGGAATGCGCGCTGAAGCACCCCGAGGACGGCGCCCGCGAAGGGGCGGCCTTCGTGCGCGACCACATCATCCGCGTCACAGACCGCGCATTCGACGATTTCGCCGATGGCGGCGCCGATGACGCCGCCAACCGCCGGATGCTGGGGCTGGAGGTTTGATCATGGACCGACATATCCCCATCCGCCTTGGCATGGTCGGCGGTGGCGCAGGTGCCATGATCGGCAGTGTCCATCGCATCGCGGCGCGCCTGGATGGGCAGTTCGACCTGGTGGCGGGGGCTTTGTCCTCGACCCCCGAAAAGGCGGCGGCCAGCGCGGCCGAGGTCGGCATCGCCCGCAGCTATGGCAAATACGAAACCATGGCACGCGAAGAAGCCGCGCGTCCGGACGGCATCCAGGCGGTCTCCATCTGCACCCCGAACCACCTGCATTTCCAGGTCGCCAAGGCGTTTCTGGCGCAAGGCATCCATGTCATCTGCGACAAGCCGATGACCGCCACGCTGGATCAGGCGCGCGCCCTGGCCGATCTGGCCCGTGGCTCGGATGCGCTGTTCATCCTGACGCACAACTATTCCGCCTATCCGCAAATTCGCCAGGCGCGTGCCATGATCGCGCGCGGTGATCTGGGCCGGATCCGGCTGGTGCAGGCCGAATATGCGCAGGACTGGCTGACCGAGGACACGGACAGCAAGCAAGCCGAATGGCGGGCCGATCCGGCCAAGGCGGGCGCTGGCGGGGCCATCGGTGACATCGGCACGCATGCCTTCCAATTGGCGCGTTTCGTCACCGGCATGCTGCCCGAACGGCTTGCGGCGGACCTGTCCAGCTTTGTCCCCGGTCGTAGGCTGGATGATAACGCGCATATCATGATGCGCTATGCCGGTGGGGCCAAGGGGATGCTCTGGGCGTCGCAGGTCGCGCCGGGCACGGAGAACGGGCTGAAGCTGCGGGTCTATGGCGACAAGGCCGGGCTGGAGTGGGCCCATGAGACGCCCGAGACCCTGTGGTTCACCCCCTTCGGCAAACCCACGCAGAAGCTGCGCCGCGCAGGCCCCGGCAGCCTGGTCGAGGGCAGCCGCGTTCCCCCTGGCCACCCCGAGGGTTATCTGGAAGGCTTTGCCAACATCTATGCCGAAGCGGCCGCCGCAATCCGCAGCGGCACCCGCCCCGACACCCTGCCGGGGATCGAGGACGGGCTGGAGGGCATGTATTTCATCGACGCCTGCATCCGCTCGAACGATGCGGATGCGGCTTGGGTGCAGGTGATGCCATGACCGATCCCGTTCTGGCGCTGGACGGCGTCACCAAATCCTTTGGTCCCATCGAGATCCTGCACGGCGTCGATTTCGCCCTGCGTCCCGGAGAGGTTCACGCCCTGATCGGAGAAAACGGCGCGGGCAAATCGACGACGATGAAGATCCTGGCCGGTTACCTGGACCCGACGGGCGGGCAGGTGAAGCTGGACGGCAAGCCCATCGGGTTCAGCGGCTCGGATCAGGCCGAGGATCTGGGCGTCATCATGATCCACCAGGAATTCAACCTGGCCGAACATCTGTCGGTCGATCAGAACGTCTTTCTGGGCCGCGAACTGACCAAGGGCTGGCGGCTGGATCACAAGTCCATGCGCCAGCGCACCGCCGATCTGCTGAAGCGCCTGCATTGCAAGGTCGATCCCGGCGCGCGGGTGTCGGGGATCTCGGTTCCCGACAAGCAGATGGTGGAGATTGCCAAGGCCCTGTCGCGCAAGGCGCGGGTGCTGATCATGGATGAACCCACCGCCGTCCTGACCGAGCGCGAGACCGAGATCCTGTTCGAACAGGTCGAACGCCTGCGCGCGGAAGGGGTGGCGATCCTCTATACCTCGCACAAGCTGGGCGAGGTCAAGCGCATCGCCGACCGTGTGACGGTCCTGCGGGATGGCACGATGGTCCGGTCGGACCTGACGGCCGATGTGACCGAGGATGACATGGCCGCCGCCATGGTCGGGCGCGAGCTGTCGGACCTGTTCCCGCCCAAGTTGACGGGCAGCGACGAACCGATCCTGACCGCGCGCAACATCACCGTGCCGGGCATCGTCGATGACGCCAGCCTGACCCTGCACAAGGGCGAGGTTCTGGGCATCGGCGGGCTGGTCGGGTCGGGCCGGACCGAGCTGGCCGAGGCGATCGCAGGTTTGCGCCCCCGCAGCGGCACCGTCACGCTGATGGACCGCGACCTGCCTGCGGGCGACGTGGCACAGGCCATGAAGGCGGGGCTGGCCTATCTGACCGAGGACCGCAAGGGCGCGGGCCTGCTGCTGGACAAGTCGCTGCGGGAAAACCTGACGCTACCGCTGCTGGAAACCTTCGGCAGCCCGCTGATCGAACGCAAGCGCGAGGATGCGGCGCTGGACCGCGCCATCGAGGATTTCGCCATCCGTGCGCCTGCACGCGACATGGCGGTGGGCGACCTTTCGGGCGGCAACCAGCAGAAGCTGCTGCTGGCCAAGACATTGCTGTCGAACCCGCAGGTCGTCATCATCGACGAACCGACGCGCGGCATCGACATCGGCACGAAACAACAGATCTATACCCTGATCGCCAAGCTGGCCGCCGAAGGCCGCAGCATCATCGTCATCTCCTCGGAAATGCCCGAGCTGATCGGCCTCGCCTCGCGCGTGGTGGTCATGCATGCGGGACGCATCGCGGGGGAACTGGCGGGTGCGGACGTCACCGAGGGCGGCATCGTGCGCCTGGCCATGGGCATGGACGGAACATCAAAGGACAGTGCAGCATGAGCACCCTTCGCAACATGCGGCAGAACCTGCCGGTCATCGCGCCCATCGTGGCGCTGGTAGTGCTGATCCTGATCGGGATCGCGCTGAACCCCAACTTCCTCAGCTATGCCAACATCACGAACGTGCTGGCGCGGTCAGCCTTCATTGGCATCATCGCCATCGGCATGACCTTCGTCATCACCGCGGGCGGGCTGGACCTGTCGGTCGGGTCCATGGCGGCCTTCGTCGCGGGCCTGATGATCCTGGTGATGAACCTGCTGACCGACAGCATGGGGCAGGGGCTTCCGGTCATCCTGATCGGCATCGCGCTGGCGCTGGGTGTCGGCATCCTTGCAGGCTTCATCAACGGCATCCTCATCACGCGGGCGGGGATCGAGGCCTTCATCCTGACGCTTGGCACCATGGGCATCTATCGCAGCCTTGTCACATGGCTGGCCGATGGCGGCACGCTGTCCTTGGGCTATGAAATGCGCGAGATGTATCGCCCCGTCTATTACGGCGGCATCATGGGGATCAGCTGGCCGATCATCGTCTTTGCCGCCCTTGCCATTCTGGGCGAGATCACCATGCGCCACACCGCCTTCGGCCGCCATTGCGCCGCCATCGGATCGAACGAGAAGGTGGCGCGCTATTCCTCGGTCTCGGTCACGCGGGTCAAGCTGGCGACCTATGTGCTGCTTGGCCTGTTGGTGGGCATCGCGGTCGTCATGTACGTTCCGCGCCTCGGATCCGCATCCGCCACCACCGGCCTTCTGTGGGAGTTGGAGGCCATCGCCGCGGTCATCATCGGGGGCACGCTGCTGAAGGGGGGCTTCGGCCGCGTCTGGGGCACCGTCGTCGGCGTGCTGATCCTGTCGCTGATCGGCAACCTGCTGAACCTGACCGACGTCGTCAGCCCCTATCTGAACGGTGCCATCCAGGGCGTCGTCATCATTCTTGCCGTCGTGCTGCAGCGAAACACCGGCACCGCGCGCTGATTTTCATCTGTGGGAGGAGAGACCACCATGAGAAAGACCCTGATCGCCACCATTGCCCTGATCGGGCTGACCGCCATGCCCGCGCTGTCGGAAACCATCGGGATATCGATCCCGGCGGCGACCCATGGCTGGGCCGGGGCGCTGAACTTTCATGCCGAACGCACGGTCGAGCGGTTGAAGGAAGCCAACCCCGACCTCGATTTCGTGCTGACCACGACATCCGACCCCGGCCAGCAGGTGTCCGACCTGGAGGATATGGTCGCCACCCGCGGCATCGACGCGCTGGTCGTCCTGCCCTTTGAATCCGAACCCCTGACCGGGCCGATCCAGCGCATTGCCGACAGCGGTATCTGGGTCACGGTCGTCGATCGCGGCCTGGCGCAAGAGGGGATCGAGGATCTCTATGTCGCGGGCGACAACGACAGCTTCGGTCGCACGGCGGGCACCTATTTCGCCGATACGCTGGACGACGGTGCCAAGATCGTCGTGATGCGCGGCATCGCCTCGACCGTGGACAACGAACGCGTCGCAGGTTTCGAATCGGCGCTGGAAGGGTCGGGGATCGAGGTTCTGGCCATGGATCACGGCAACTGGAACCGTGATACCGCCTTCAACCTGATGCAGGACTACCTGTCGCGCTTCCCCGAGATCGACGCGGTCTGGGCCGCCGATGACGACATGGCCGTCGGTGCCCTGGCCGCCATCGAACAGGCGGGCCGAAATGACGAGATGATCGTCGTCGGCGGCGCGGGCATGAAGGAAATGGTCGACCGCATCCGCAACGACGACAAGACGGTGCCGGTCAACGTGACCTATCCGCCTGCCATGATCTCGACCGCGATCGAGATGACGGCGATGGGCCTGACCTCGGGGGCGCCCTTCAGCGGCGATTTCATCATCGCCTCGCAGCTGATCACGCCCGAGAACGCCGAGGATTTCTACTTCGAGGACAGCCCCTACTGATCGGCTGACCATCTGCGGCGCGGGCCCCCTCGCGTCGCAGGGACCGGACCCTTGGAGGAGGGGACGTCCGCCCTGTGATGTAAACGGTTACAAGCGAATTGACCAAGAAGGGAGGATGACATGACCGATCTGTCGGATCGCATCGCCGCACCGGTCGGCCTTAGCCGTCGCCATCTGTTCCAGGGGGCCGCGGCCCTGGGGGCGGGGCTTGCCGCCACCGGAACGGCCCATGCGCAAAGCACTGCGCTGAAGGGAAACATCAACCATTCCGTCGCGCGCTGGACCTTTGGCGACATGCCGCTGGCCGATCTCTGCGTGATGGCCCGCGACATGGGCTTGAAGGCGATCGATCTTTGCGGCCCCGACGACTGGCCGGTGCTGAAGGAACACGGGCTGGACAGTTCGATGTGCAACGGCGCTGAGATCAGCCTGGAAGCCGGATGGGCCGATCCCGCCAACCATGACGAATTGATCCGCCGTTATGGCGATCACATCCGGCTGGTGGCCGACGCGGGCTATCGCAACCTGATCTGCTTCAGCGGCAATCGCGGGTCGATCAGCGACGAACAGGGGCTGGAGAACTGCGCGGCGGGCCTGTCGCAGATCCTGCCGCAGGCGCAGGAAGCCGGTGTCACCCTGGTGATGGAACTGCTGAACAGCCGCGTCGATCACCCCGACTACATGTGCGACCGCAGCGCATGGGGGGTGGCGCTTTGCAAACGTCTGGGGTCGCCGAATTTCGGGCTGCTCTACGACATCTATCACATGCAGATCATGGAGGGCGATGTGATCCGCACGATCACCGACTACCACGAATGGTTCGCCCATTATCACACGGCGGGTAATCCGGGGCGGAATGAACCTGATGACAGCCAGGAACTGAACTATCCGGCGATTTGCCGGGCCATCCGCGACACGGGCTTTCAAGGCTATGTGGCGCAGGAATTCATCCCCTCGGGCACGGGACGGCAGGCTGCGGACGCGTTGCGCGACGCCGTCCGCACCTGTGACGTCTGAGGCATCAAGCGATTTCGAAAGGACAGCCAGATGGCAGATAACATGCATTACGACGCGATCGTCGTGGGTTCCGGCATCAGCGGCGGTTGGGCCGCTAAGGAACTGACCGAAAAGGGCCTGAAGGTCCTGATGCTGGAACGCGGCCGCAACATCGAGCATCTGACCGATTACGTGAACGCCGACAAGGAAGCCTGGGATTACCCCCATCGCGGCACCGCCACGGTCGAGATGAAGGACAATTACCCGGTTCTGAAACGCGACTATCCGCTAAACGAACAGACCTATGGCATGTGGGCCGACGAACAGGAAAACCCCTATACCGAGGAAAAGCGCTTCGACTGGTTCCGCGCCTATCACGTCGGCGGGCGGTCGCTCTTGTGGGGGCGTCAGACCTATCGTCTGTCGGATATCGACTTCGAGGCGAATGCCCGCGAAGGCATCGCGACCGACTGGCCGATCCGCTATGCCGATATCGCGCCGTGGTATGACCACGTGGAACGCTTTGCCGGGATTTCCGGCAAGAATGAGGGGCTTGAACAGCTACCCGACGGCCAGTTCCTGCCGCCCATCCCGCTGAACGTCGTCGAAAAGGACGTGGCCGCGCGCCTGCAGAAGGCCTTTGGCGGCACGCGCCACCTGATCAATTCGCGCTGCGCCAACATCACCCAACCTAAGCCGGAACAGAACCGCGTCAACTGCCAGTATCGCAACAAATGCTGGCTGGGTTGCCCCTATGGGGCCTATTTCAGCACCCAATCGGCGACGCTGCCGGTGGCGATGGCGACGGGCAACCTGACGGTGCGGCCCTTCTCGATCGTGCGGCAGGTGATCTATGACAAGGATGCCAAGCGCGCCAAGGGCGTCGAGATCATCGATGCCGAAACCAACATGACCTATGAATACACCGCCGACGTGGTGTTCCTGAACGCCTCCAGCTTCAATTCGACCTGGATCATGATGAACTCGGCCACGGATGTCTGGGACGGCGGCCTCGGGTCGTCCTCGGGCGAGCTGGGCCACAACGTCATGGACCACCATTTCCGCGTCGGCGCCGAGGGCCGGGTCGAGGGGTTCGACGACAAGTATTACTTCGGCCGTCGCCCCGCGGGCTTCTATATCCCCCGCTTCCGCAACCTGGGCGGAGAGGAACGTCCCTATACCCGCGGCTTCGGCTATCAGGGTTCGGCCAGCCGCCAGGGCTGGAAGCGCGAGATCGCCGAGCTGAACATCGGTGCCGACATGAAGGAGGCGCTGTCGCGTCCGGGCGACTGGACCATCGGCATGACCGGTTTCGGCGAGATGCTGCCCGATCATGCCAACCATATCGCGCTGGATCATTCGACGACCGACAAATGGGGCATGCCCGTCCTGAAGATCAGCGTCGAGCTGGGCGAGAACGAGCGTCAGATGCGCAAGGACATGCAGCAGGACGCCGTCGACATCTTCGAGGCGGCAGGCGTCAAGGACGTCAGACCCACCGAAAGCGATTACGCCCCCGGCATGGGCATCCATGAAATGGGCACGGCGCGGATGGGCAAGGACCCCAAGACCTCGGTCCTGAACGCGCACAACCAGGTCTGGGACGCGCCGAACGTCTATGTGACGGACGGGGCCTGCATGACCTCGGCCAGCTGCGTGAACCCGTCGCTGACCTATATGGCGCTGACCGCCCGCGCCGTCGATCACGCCGTCAAGGCCCGCAAAGCAGGAGATCTGTGATGAACCGCCGCCAACTTCTGACCATGATCGCCGCCATGACCGGAACGGCCATGATCGGCGCCAATCGCGCCTTCGCCTATCTGCCGACCGAAACCGGCCCGAACATCTTCAGCGACGATGACGCCGCCTTCCTGGACGAGGTCGCCGAGGTGATCATCCCCGCCACCGACACCCCCGGTGCCAAGGATGCGGGCGTGGGCGCCTTCATGACCGTCTTCGTCAGCGACTGTTACACCAAGGAGGAACAGGACGATTTCCGCGCCGGCATGGAACAGCTGAAGTCCGAGGCCGAGTCGACGGGCACCCCCTTCCTGGACATGACGCCCGAGGAAAGGCTGGCTTTCCTGCAGGGCGTGGTTCCCGATGCCCGGGCGCAGGCCAAACTCGTCGAGGAGGCCAAGGAACGCGCCAAGCAGAGCCAGGACCAGCAGTCCAATGCCGACCAGGCGGGCGAGGCCGCGACGGCGGAGATGGCCGAGGCACTGCCCAAGCTGCATTGGTACACACCCATCGAGCAGCTGACACTGATGGGGTTCTTCACATCCGAGGTCGGCGCGACCCAGGTGCTGCGCTATGAGGCGGTGCCGGGCGAATACATCGGCGATCTGGACTACGACGGCGAACCTGCTTGGGCCACCTGATCTGCCTTCCACGGCCCCGCCAGCGCGGGGCCGTATCTTTATCCAACCCCATAGGTCATTCATGGAAACGACATTCATCATCGCCGCCGGCATCGCCCTGACCAGCACCGCAGCCATCGCCCAGGAAGCCCGCGAGGAACGCGTCGCGAAATCCGCCGTGACCGAGATCTGGGAGCCCATCCCCGAAACCGTCCAGACCCCCGAAGGCGCCCCGCCATCCGATGCAGTGGTGCTGTTCGACGGCAGCAACCTCGACGCTTGGGAGGCGAAGGAGGGCGGGGCCGCCGAATGGCTGGTCGAGGACGGCGTCATGTCCGTCGCGCGCGGCAAGGGCGACATCCGCACCAAGGACAGCTTCTGCGATGTGCAGCTGCACGTCGAATGGCGTTCGCCCGCCAACGATCAGGGCCACGACGGGCAGGATCGCGGCAACAGCGGCGTCTTCCTGCAGGAACGCTACGAGGTGCAGGTCCTCGATGGGTCGGACAACCCGACCTATGTGAACGGCCAGCCGGCCTCGATCTACAAGCAGCATCCGCCGCTGGTGAACGCCTCGCGCGCGCCGATGGAGTGGCAAAGCTATGACATCATCTTCCAGGCGCCGATCTTCGGTGACGAAGGGGATTTGCGTCGTCCGGCCTATGTGACGGTTCTGCACAACGGCGTCGTCGTGCAGAACCATGCGCAGATACAGGGGCCTACGGAATGGATCGGCTATCCTGCCTATCAGGCGCATGATTGCGCGCCGATCTCGTTGCAGGATCACGATGCCGACGTCAGCTATCGCAACATCTGGGTCCGCCCGATGTAAGCCACGAAAAAGGGCCGCGCATCACGCGCGGCCCAAGTGACTTGTCCGGCGGGGAGGATTCTCAGCGCGTCGCGCCGTCCGGCAGGTGTTCGGTCAGGAAGGTGGCACCGGTCATCACGACCTGCGCCGCATCGATCGGCTGGTCATGTTCGATGATGTACCATTCGGCACCGGCTTCCTCGGCGGCGGGCAGGATCGCGTCCCAATCCAGCACGCCCTCGCCAAGCGCCTTGAAGCCGCGCTCGTCCTCGGCCTCGCCTTCGGGGGCGTTGTCCTTGGCGTGGATGGCGAAGACGCGGTCGTCGAAGCGGCCCAGGTATTCGACAGGGTCAAGGCCGCCGCGGGCGACCCATGCCAGGTCCAGTTCGGCCATGACGTCGTCGCCTGCCGCCTCGAACAGGATTTCCAGCGCGGTGCGACCGTCGAATTCGGCCATCTCGAAGTCATGGTTGTGATAGGCCAGCGTCATGTCCTGATCGTCCAGCTTGTCGCTGATGGCGGCCAGTTCTTCGCCCAGGGCGGTCCAGCCTGCGGCGTCGGTGGGGCGCTGATCCTCGGGCAGATAGGGGACGGTGATGACGTCGTTGCCGATCGCCTTGTTGAAGGCGACGACGGCTTCAAGGTCGCCGCGCAGATCCGCCAGTTGCGCATGGGTCGAGATTGCCTCGATGTCATGCGCCTCAAGGGTGGCCTTCAGGGTTTCGGCGTCGGTGTCCTGCATGCCGACCGTCTCGACGGCGGTGACACCCGCGGCCTGCACCGCGGCCAGCTGTTCGTCCAAGGTGCCATGATCGCGCAGCGTGTACATCTGGACCGCGATCGGCAGTTCGCCCGTTTCGCGCGCCTGAGCCATCGGTGCGGCGACGGTCATCGCCAAAAGGGCCATCCCGCCAAACCGTGCACATGGGTTGATCGTCATCTGTTCCTCCTCATTCGGCCCCTCTCCTCCGGGGTTGGTTCAATGTAATGGGTTTCATTGACGATGAAAAGGATTACATGAGGCAAAACCAAGCCGTCGATGGTCACGAAACCGGGCCCTCCGGCCGGTTCGTCCGCGCGGGCAACTGCTGTCCGCCGGCCATTCGGCACGTCACCGGTTGATCATCCCTCCGATAGCGCCTAGGCACCCGCTGCCCCATACCCCTTGAGGACATCATGGCCCAGAACGACCTTGAAGCCCGCCATCTGGATACGCTCGACCGCGATCTCGGCAGATTCTCCAACCTGGAGCTGGCGACCTCCTACGTGTCGCGACCGCTGGTCGCGCCGGGGATCGCGCTGGTCTTCGTCCTGCTGGCGGGACTTGGCGCGCTGATGGCCTTCGGCGCTGCCAGCAACGGGCTGATCGTGTCCATGGCGGCCATCTTCGGGGCCTATATGGCGTTGAACATCGGCGCCAATGACGTGGCCAACAACATGGGTCCCGCCGTGGGGGCCAATGCGCTGACCATGGGCGGCGCCATCGCCATCGCCGCCATCTTCGAGACCGCCGGCGCCCTGATCGCGGGCGGCGATGTGGTCGGCACAATCTCGAAGGGGATCATCGCGCCCGACAGCATCGGCACCCAGCAGATCTTCATCTGGGCGATGTTGGCGGCGCTGCTGTCATCGGCGCTTTGGGTGAACCTGGCGACCTGGGTCGGGGCGCCGGTCTCGACCACGCATTCGGTGGTGGGTGGCGTCATGGGCGCGGGCATCGCGGCTGCAGGCTTTGCCGCCGTCAACTGGGCGATGATGGGCAAGATCGCGGCCAGCTGGGTGATCTCGCCGCTGCTGGGCGGGCTGATCGCGGCGGGTTTCTTGTGGTTCATCAAGGCGCGGATCATCTATCGCGACGACAAGATCGCCGCCGCCCGGGTCTGGGTGCCGGTGCTGATCGGCATCATGGCGGGGGCCTTTTCGGCCTATCTGGCGCTGAAGGGGCTGAAGAAGGTCGTCGACGTCAGCTTCGGCATGGCGCTGCTGATCGGGCTGGTCATGGGCATCGGATGCTGGCTGGCGATGATCCCGATCATCCGCCGCCAGTCGCGCGGGCTGGAAAACCGCAACAAGTCGCTGAAGGTGCTGTTCGGCATTCCGCTGGTCGTCTCGGCGGCGTTGCTCAGCTTTGCCCATGGGGCCAATGATGTCGCCAATGCCGTGGGTCCGCTGGCGGCCATCGTGCAGGCCTCGCAGTCGGGGCTGATCGAGGGCGATGTCGCGATCCCCTTCTGGGTGATGCTGATCGGCGCCTTCGGCCTGTCCTTCGGGCTGTTCCTCTTCGGGCCCAAGCTGATCCGCATGGTCGGCAGCCAGATCACCAAGCTGAACCCGATGCGCGCCTATTGCGTGTCGCTGTCGGCGGCGCTGACGGTGATCGTGGCCAGCTGGCTGGGCCTGCCGGTCAGTTCCACCCATATCGCGGTGGGCGCGATCTTCGGCGTCGGCTTCTTCCGCGAATGGGACGCCGAGCGTCGCCTGCGCAAAGCCCAGGGCATGACCCCCGAACGCCCCCGCCTCGGCCCCGAGGAACGCAGCCGCCGCAAGCTGGTGCGCCGTTCGCACGTGATGACGATCGCGGCAGCCTGGGTCATCACCGTGCCCGCCGCGGCGGCCCTGTCGGCGGCGGTCTTCCTCGCGCTCAGCGCGATCGGCGGTTAAGCCGCGCGACAGGCGTCCAGCCAGCGGTCCAGGACCGCAAGGGCGGGCGCCTCGTCCAACCAGGGGATATGGGCGCGGTCCGGCACCTCGGCCAGCAGCATGTCGGGGCGGTGCTGCTGCATCCGTGCGGTGGTTTCAGGTGACAGCAGGTCCGAGTTCGCACCCCGGATCAGCGCGACAGGCATCCCCGCCGTCGCATCCCATAGCGGCCACAGATCGACCGGATCGCCCGAGAATGCCGAAAGGAAGGCGTCGCGCAGGGCAGGGTCGTAATTGATCCGCAGCCCTTCAGGCGTGGCGTGGTAATGGCGGCGCACATCCTCCAGCCAGCGGCCTTCGGGGACATTTGCAAAGCCCGCCATCAGGTCTGGCAGGCGCGCTGCCAGATCCTCGGGCGTCTTGGCCGAGGGGTTGCGGCCCAGATAGTCGAAGATCCGCTGCAGCCCGCCCTGCGCGATCTCGGGGCCGACATCGTTCAGGCAGAGGCCCAGCATCCGGTCATGCCCCGTGGCAGCCATCAGCAGCCCATTCAGCCCGCCGCGCGACGTTCCCAGAACGGCGGCACGATCGATGCCCAGATGGTCCAGCAGTTCGACCGCATCGCGCGCCTCGCGCGGGACGGTATAGGTCGCGGCCCCGGTCCACTCCGATGCGCCGCGCCCGCGGTAATCCATGCGGATCACGCGGACGTCCGCCAGATGCGGGGCGACATAGTCGAAATCGGCCATGGTGCGGGTCAGACCCGAAAGGCACAGGACCGGCAGGCCCTGACCCTGATCGTCGAAGGCGATCCTGGCCCCGTCGCTGGCATGAAAATGGGGCATTGCTGTCCTTTCCATCTGACGCGAGGGGGCCGGGGTTGTTTACAGATTCTCGGATTGCGGCATGCCGAGGACGTGATAGCCGCCGTCGACCGTGACGATTTCACCGGTGGTGCAGGCGCCCCAATCCGACAGCATCCAGACGGCGGTGCCGCCGATCGCCTCCAGCGTGGCATTGGCGCGCATGGGGGCGTTGGCCTCGGTGTGGCGGAAGGTCTTGCGTGCGCCGCCGATGGCGGCACCGGCCAGCGTCTTCATCGGGCCGGGGCTGATGGCGTTCACGCGGATGTTGTCAGGCCCCAGATCGTTGGCCAGATAGCGCACGCTGCTTTCCAGCGCGGCCTTGGCGACGCCCATGACGTTGTAGAAGGGCGTCACGCGGTTCGACCCGCCATAGGTCAGCGTGATGATCGACCCGCCATCCGCCATCATCGGATGGGCGCGGCGTGCGACCTCGATCAGCGAATAGCAGCTGATCTCAAGGCTGTGCTTGAAGTTGCTGCGGCTGGTGTTTATGAACCGGCCGGTCAATTCGTTCTTGTTGGAAAAGGCGATGGCATGGACCAGGAAATCCAGCTTGCCCCAACGTTCGCCGATGCTGGCGAAGGCCGCATCCAGCGATGCGTCGTCGGTGACATCGACATCCACCAGGAAATCCGACCCGACCGAGGCGGCAAGCGGTTCGACCCGCTTGCCGAAGGCCTCACCCTGATAGGAAAAGGCCAGCTCGGCCCCTTCCGCTGCGGCGGCTTTCGCAATGCCCCACGCGATGGAGCGGTCGTTGGCGACCCCCATCACAAGCCCGCGCTTGCCTTTTAGAAGATCGCCCATGACCGGCTCCAATGTTCTTTTTGTTGTTAGTCCTGATAGCGGGACATCAGCAGGGAGGCGTTCGTCCCTCCGAAGCCGAAGCTGTTCGACAGGATCGAATCCAACCCTGCGTTGTCCACACGGCTGGTGGCAATCTCGCCCGATTGAATTTCGGGGTCCAGAGTGGTCACGTTTGCCGAGGCTGCGATGAAGTCATTTTGCAACATCAGCAGGCTGTAGATCGCCTCGTGGACGCCGGTTGCGCCCAGGCTGTGACCGGTCAGGGACTTGGTCGAGCTGACGGGCGGGGTCGAACCCTCGCCGAAGATGCGGCGGATGGCCTGAATCTCGCCCAGGTCGCCGACCGGGGTCGAGGTGCCATGCGCGTTCACATAGCTGACCTTGCGGCCTTCGGGCAGGCTGTCCATGGCGACGCGCATCGCCCGTTCGCCACCCTCGCCCGAGGGGGCGACCATGTCATAGCCGTCGCTGGTCGCACCATAGCCCGTGACCTCGGCATAGATCTTGGCACCGCGCGCCAGCGCGTGGGACAGTTCCTCCAGCACGACGACGCCGCCGCCGCCTGCGATGACGAAGCCGTCGCGGGTCGCGTCATAGGGGCGCGAGGCGGTTTCGGGCGTGTCGTTGTATTTCGACGACATCGCGCCCATCGCGTCGAACAGGCACGACAGGGTCCAGTCCAGCTCCTCGCCACCGCCGGCGAAGACGATGTCCTGCTTGCCCATCTGGATCTGCTCGACCCCGTTGCCGATGCAATGCGCAGACGTCGCGCAGGCCGAGGTGATCGAATAGTTCACGCCCTTGATCTTGAAGGGCGTCGCAAGGCAGGCCGAGTTCGTGGACGACATGCAGCGCGTCACCATGAAGGGACCCATGCGCTTGGGCGCGCCCTTCTCGATGACGATGCGATGCGCCTCGAAGAAATTGCTGGTCGAAGGACCGCCCGAGCCCATGATCAGGCCGGTGCGGGGGTTCGACACGTCGCCTTCCTCAAGCCCGCTGTCCTTGATCGCCTGTTCCATGGCGATGAAGTTATAGGCCGCGCCCGGACCCATGAAGCGCAGGTTGCGCTTGTCGATGTGATCTTCCAGCGCGATCTGCGGCATGCCGTGAACCTGACTGCGGAAGCCGTGTTCGGCATATTCGGGCGCGAAGACGATGCCCGACTTGCTGTTCTTCAAGCTTTCGGTCACCTCGTCGGCGTTGTTGCCGATGGGTGAAACGATCCCTAGCCCGGTGATGACGACGCGTCGCATGGGGGCCTCCTTCGATGTGAATGGTGTCAGCTGGCCGACAGGGCCACCTTCATGTCCTTGACCAGATAGATGACCTCGCCATCGGCCTCGACCCGGCCATCGGCCACGCCCATGGTCAGGCGGCGGGTCTGCACAGCCTTGGTGAAATCGACGTGATAGGTCAGCAGCTTGCGGTCGGGGCGGACCATGCCGGTCAGCTTGACCTCGCCCACGCCCAAGGCATAGCCGCGGCCTTCCCAGCCACGCCAGCCAAGGTTGAAGCCGGTCAGCTGCCACAGACCGTCAAGGCCCAGACAGCCGGGCATGATCGGGTTGCCGGGGAAATGGCAGCCGAAGAACCATAGGTCCGGGTCGATGTCGAATTCGGCGGTGATATGGCCCTTGCCATGTTCGCCGCGATCCTCGGACACGTCGGTGATGCGATCCATCATCAGCATCGGCGGTTCGGGCAGCTGCGCATTGCCGGGGCCGAACAGCTCTCCGCGGGCGCAGGCGAGCAGGTCGTCGCGGTCGAAGCTGGTCTTGGTCATCGCCATGCGTATCATGCCTTCCATGTTCGGCCCTTGGGGCCGGTCGTGTTTTCTGGTTGCCGAAGCGTCTATCATCTGGGGTCAAGATGGCGCAAGGGCAAGCAAATTGCCATCAGAACCATTGCCCCGGTTCCATCAGGCCCAGATCCATCAGCTGCTGCCCCCGCCAGTCGAAGCGGTGAGAGTTGCGCCAGGTCATGTTGCGGATGACATCCCGCGACCCCGGATTGGTCGCCAGCGCCTTGGCCACGCGGAAGGATGCGATGGCCGCCGTCAGGTTGTGATGCCATGGACAAGCGTAGGTGTTGTATTCCTCGACCGAGAAGCGGTGATCGTCGGTGATCTTCAGATCGGGGGCCGCGCGGAACAGCGCGATGCGGTCGATGCGGCGGCGGTCGGCGGGCAGGAATTCCTCGTATCGCCAGCGAAGGCCGCCGTGGAAGTCCAGCTGGCGGTCCTTGTCGTGGCCGTCGGACCCCTTGCGGCCAAGGGCGTAATATCCGGTCCGGTCGAACATCGCGTTCTCGGGGTCGACCGCATTGGGCGTGCGCGTCAGGTCCGGCGCATAGAGGTCGATCACATAGGTCAGCATCGCGCTGCGGCGTTCCTCGGTGTGGAAGGCCAGCAGTTCCCCGACGGTGCGGCTTTCGCTGAAGGGATAGAACAGGAACTCGGCGTTGAACCCGTAATAAAGCCATGTCCCCGGCGGCACCGCCTTGATGATCGCGTTCACCCCCGCGACATGGGCATTCGGGCGCAGGGTATCGTAGGACAGCTGCGTGACCTTGGGCAGCTGTTCCTCGGGCAGGTCGATAGCAAGGCGCGACAGCAGCAGGATGTGCCGGAAGCCGGCCTTCAGGTGATGGGTGACGGTGCGCGCGACCTCGACATCGTCTTCGACCAGGATGATGGCGATCGGCCCCTTGGACAGCACGGCAGGCTTGCGGGACAGGAAGGCATCGAAATCCTGGACGGGCAGTACTGTCATCAGCGCATCACCTGCTTGACCTGCTTCAATGCGGCGCGCAGCAGTTGCGGATTGTCGCCGGCGGTCTCGATCAACCGGCGCAGGGTGGCCTTCTGCGTGTCCGGGATTTGGGCCTGATCGATCATCTGCTGAACGCGGGCGGCATCGAAGCCCTGGGGTGTCAGCAGGGATTCGATCTGTGCGGCGACGGCTGCCGCATTCGCGGTTTCGGCGGTCGCCTCGGCCGCATCCTGAGCCGCATCGGCGGCGGTGCTGGCAGCGGCTTGCGGGTCGGTGCTTTCGACAGCGGCGCGTGCGGCGGTATCGGCGGCATCGATGGCGGCCTCTGCCGCATCCTCGGCGGCCTGGGCCGCGTCGCTTGCGGGATCGATGTTGGTCTCCTCCGAGGCGCGGGCGGCTTCGGCCGCGGCATCGGCGGCGATGGCCGCGGCATCGGCTGCGGCGTCGGCGGCCGCCTCGGCTGCGGCACGGCTTTCGTCGGCTGCGGCTTCCTGCGCGGCGGCATCGGCAGCGTCGGCGGCTTGGTCAGCGACCTCTGCTGCCTCGCCCGCAGGGGTTGCAGGGGTTTCGGGCAGGTCGGTCATGGCGGTCCGGTCGGGCACGGGTGTCTGCCCCTGCATCCAGTACCACCCGCCCGCGACGGCCAGCAGAAGAATCACGATGATCGGCAAAAGTTTTCGCATTCCGCACCCTTGAACCGGGAAAGCCGGTCTTTGCCCCTCTATGACACAGGCCCCACGGCCAGAAAAGCCGCAGGGGCCCGCAGGAAGGGGCGTCGGGGCACAAAACATGCCCGATTGCGCGCTTATGGCGTCAATTCCGGTTGTATCGGCGGGGTTGCGCCCTTATTTTCCTGTCACCCTTCGTATTGGCTATAAAAGGAGCACCGCCATAGCCCGTCGACCGCATAATGCACCGCCCACCCGTGACACCGGCCCCCGCGTCAACGATCGCATCCGCGTGGCCGAAATCCGCCTGATTGGCGCTGAGGGAGAGAACGTCGGCGTCGTCACGCCTGCCGTCGGCCTTCAGATGGCCCAGGACGCCGGGCTGGATCTGGTCGAGATTTCGCCGAACGCATCGCCTCCGGTCTGCAAGATCATGGATGTCGGCAAATTCAAATACGAACAGCAAAAGCGTGAAGCCGAAGCGCGCAAGAAGCAGAAGATCATCGAAGTGAAGGAAATCAAGTTCCGTCCCGGAACCGATACCCACGACTATGATGTCAAGATGCGCAGCGTGCTGAAGTTCCTAGAAGGCGGCGACAAGGTCAAGGTGACCCTGCGCTTCCGCGGCCGCGAGATGGCCCACCAGGACTTGGGCCTGGAACTGCTGCACCGTGTGCGTGCCGACGTCGAGGAACTGGGCAAGGTCGAATCCATGCCCAAGCTTGAAGGTCGCCAGATGGTGATGATGATCTTTCCGCGCTGATATTTCGCAGCGACGTGACATGACTGGGGCCGCGTGGGGATTGCCGCGCGGCCTTTGCTTTTGCAAGGTGGCCTCAAGATGACCCAGATACCCCAGATCCAGCTGATGCGGCTGCCCGATGCCGACCCCGCGCTGCCCTTGCCCGCCTATCAAAGCGCGGGTGCTGCGGGGGCCGATCTTTGCGCGAATTTCCCCGAGGCTCTGCGTGATGCGGGGATCACCTTGCCGCCGCTTGGCCGTGCACTGATCCCCACGGGCCTTGCCATGGCCATCCCCCAGGGGTGGGAGGTTCAGCTGCGCCCCCGCTCGGGTCTGGCGCTGAAGCATGGGGTCAGTCTGCTGAACACCCCCGGCACCATCGACAGCGATTATCGCGGCCCCTTGGGCGTCATCCTGATCAACCTCGGCGATCAGCCTTTCACCGTAGCGCATGGCGACCGCATCGCGCAGATGGTCGTGGCACCCGCGCCTCAGGCCCGCTTTGCGCTGGTCGACAGCCTTGACCAGACATCGCGCGGGGCGGGCGGTTTCGGATCGACCGGGGGGCATGGCTGATGCTGGGCCTGTGGATCATCGCGCTGCTGCTGGTCTTCGCACGGATCACGCGTCTGCCCGCACGGGTGGTCTGGGCGATGGTCGGCGGCGTCTGGCTGCTGATGCTGGCGTTGCAACTGGCTGTGCCGGACAGCGGTGCCGCGCGGGTCATGGGCGGCAATGCCGCCGGTTGGCTGGTGCTGGGCGGTCTGGTCGCGCTGGTCTTCGCCTATCGCGCCGGTCTGCGGCGCTTGCGCCAGCGGGCGACGCCCGAGGATACGCCCGCCCCGCAATCCGAGACGATGTCCGAGGCCGAGCTGGACCGCTATGCCCGCCACCTGGTCCTGCATGAAATTGGCGGCGCGGGGCAGATGCGGCTGCGTCAGGCGCGAGTGCTGGTCGTGGGGGCAGGGGGGCTGGGATCGCCCATCTGCCTCTACCTGGCGGCGGCGGGCGTCGGGCATGTCACGCTGGCCGATGACGACACGGTCAGCCTGTCGAACCTGCAACGGCAGGTGATCTTCCGAGACGACCTACGGGGCGAGCCCAAGGCCTATGCCGCCGCCGAGGCGATGCTGCGCCTGAACCCGCATCTGGACGTTACTCCCCTGATCCGCCGCATCACCGAAGCAGATCGCGACCTGATCGCCGAACATGATCTGGTCATCGACGGCACAGACAGCTTCGCGGGCCGCGCGGCTATCAACGCCGCCTGCGTGGCAGCGGGCGTGCCGCTGCTGTCGGGCGCCATCGGCCAGTGGGAGGGGCAGGTGACCCTCTTCGACCCCGCCCGTGGCGGTCCCTGCATGGCCTGCCTGTTCCCGACTGCACCCCAACGCGACGCGCCCTGCGCCGAGGCGGGCGTCGTCGGCGCCCTTCCCGGCGTCATCGGCAGCATGATGGCGCTGGAGGCGATCAAGCATCTGACCGGTGCGGGGCAGGGATTGCGCGGACGCATGATGATCTGGGACGGGCTTTACGGTGAAAGCCGGATGATCGGAACGGTGCGCAATCCCGACTGTCCGGTCTGCGGACAAGGATAGGGCTGGCACGACGGCCAAGCCGCTTCTAGGGTATCGCCAACAAGGAGATCCCCATGAACCCAGAGCTTCTGCAATGGTCCGGTCCCGAGGGCCTGCCGCGCTTCGATCTGATCCAGGACAGCGATTTTGCCCCCGCCTTCGACCAGCAACTTGCGGCGGCCGAAGCTGCCGCCGAAGCCATCGCCGCCAATCCCGAGCCGGCCACCTTCAAGAACACGGTCGCAGCGATGGAAACCGCGGACGAGGGGCTGAACCGCGTGCTGTCCATCTTCTACACGCTGGCCTCGGTTGATTCGAACCCGCTGCGTCAGGAATTGCAGCGCGATTTTGCGCCAAGGCTGGCGGAATACGGCAGCAGGATCAGCATGGACCCGCGGCTTTATGCGCGGGTCAAGGCGGTGGCCGAGAATGTCGCGGGCCTCTCGCCCGAGGATGCTCGCATCACGGAACTGGCGCTGCGCGACCTGACACGCGCGGGGGCCGGGCTGGATGCCGATGCCCGCGCCCGCATGGCGCAGATTCGCAGCCGCATGGCGGTGCTGACCACGCAGTTCACCCAGAACGTGCTGACGGATGAACGCGATTTCGTCATGGCGATCCCCGATGATCGCCTGCAGGGGCTGCCGGACTGGCTGCTGCGCTCGATGCGGGCGGCGGCGAAGGAGCGTGGCATGACAGGGCAGGTGCTGACGCTGAACCGGTCGCTGATCGTGCCATTCCTTGAAAATGCCAGCGACCGCGCCCTGCGGGAAACGGCGTTCCGGGCGTGGACGGCGCGCGGTTCCGGGTCCGGCGCGGGGGGCGAGGCGACCGACAACCTGCCCCTGGTGGCCGAGGTTCTGGCCCTGCGCCACGAACGCGCGCAGCTGCTGGGCCACGCCGATTTCGCCTCGTGGAAGCTGGAGACCCAGATGGCGGGCAATGCCGAGCGCGTCGAGGACCTGCTGTTGCAGGTCTGGACCGCCGCCCGGTCGCGTGCCGATCAGGACGCCGAGAAGCTGACCGCGATGCTGCGCGAGGATGGCGTCAACGGGCCGCTGGCAGCATGGGACTGGCGTCTTTATGCCGAGCGTCTGCGCCGCCGCGACCATCAGATCGATCCCGATCAGGTCGCCCCCTATCTGACGCTGGACGCGATGCTGGGGGCAATCTTCGACGTCGCCTACAAGCTGTTCGGGCTGGAATTCCAGCCGGTGCAGGCACCGCTGTGGGATCCGATGGCACGCGCTTGGCGTGTCACCCGCGACGGCAAGCTGATGGCGATCTTCGTGGGCGATTTCTTCGCGCGTCCGGCCAAGCGGTCGGGGGCCTGGTGTTCGTCGCTTCAGGCCCAGCACAAGCTGGGCGAGGGGCAACGTGCCATCGTGGTGAACGTCTGCAACTTCACCCCGCCCGAGGCGGAAGGGGCGCCCGCCTTCCTGTCGTGGGACGATGCCCATACGCTGTTCCACGAATTCGGGCATGCGACGCATCACATCCTGTCGAATGTGACATGGCCCTCGATCTCGGGGACATCAGTCGCGCAGGATTTCGTCGAACTGCCCAGTCAGCTTTACGAGCACTGGCTGGAGCAGCCCGCCGTGCTGGACGCCCATGCCCGCCACCATGAAACGGGCGAGGCTCTGCCCGCCGATCTGCGCGACCGGATGCTGGCGGCTGGCAAGGCGGATGCGGGCTTTTCCACCGTGGAATATCTTGAAAGTGCGCTGGTCGATCTGGCGTTCCATCGTGGCGCGCCGCCTGCCGATGCGATGGCGAGGCAGGCGCAGGTGCTGGAGGATCTGGGTGGCCCCGAGGCCATCCCGATGCGCCATGCCACGCCGCATTTCGCCCATGTCTTCGCGGGCGACAGCTATGCCAGCGGGTACTACAGCTATATGTGGTCCGAGGTGATGGATGCCGACGCCTTCGCCGCCTTCGAGGAAACGGGCGACATCTTCGACCCCGCGACGGCCCGCAGGCTGGAGGAGACGATCCTGTCGCGTGGCGGGTCGGCCCCGGCGGATCAGCTGTGGATGGCGTTCCGGCAGCGGATGCCGGGGGTCGATGCCCTGCTGAAGGGTCGCGGGTTGGCGTGATGGCAAGGGGGTGTGCCGACCGATGGTCGGCGCGCTGCCGCCCGGGCCGAGGGCGCGCCGCTAACGCGGCGCGCGGGCGGTCCCTGTCCTAGTCGCGCAGTTCCCCCGCATCCACGCCCCAGATCGAGGTCTTGGGCACCCAGCCACGCTGACCGCCGCCCGAGACGCGACACCAGTCCGGTTCGCATTCGTTCAGGCGCAGGATGGCGCCCAGTTCCGCGCGGGCGACCATGTCGGCATCCATATGCGGGCGGGTGCGCAGGGGCAGCATATCCTCGGTCACCAAGGCGGTACGGACGCCCGACAGCAGGGCGTAGTGGACCCAGCCTCCGGCGCCGTCCTTATCCTCGACCCGGCGCCAATGGCCGAATTCGGCGACCACCCGCAGCGGCATGCCGGCGTGGCGGAAAACCCAATCGATCCGATGCGACAGGCTAGGACCGCGGCGGGCGTTGCCCTCGCTTCCCTTCAGGCTGACGTAGCGGGGAAGGGGCAGGTTCGTGACCGCGCCGCGCTGGACCTGCGCATCCTGTTCCGGCAGGGCGGGGGCGCTGCTGTCCTGGGCGATGGCCGGGCCTGCCGCCGCCAATACGATCGCAAGCGCGATGGCGCGCATCGCGCCCCGTCCCATGTCCGTCACTGATGTCATCGCCTGTCCGTTCCTGTCTTCCTTGCGGTGCGGCCTGCCCGATGCCGGGTCGGGTCCTGCACCCTTGTGGGGTCTTGTGCCTGCCCCTCATCGCGGGCAGTTTGCCAAAAGCGATCCGCCATTGGAAGTGCGCCCCTGCCACGACCCCGAGAAAGTGAGGTGACCCATGTCCGTCAGCCCGACCTCTGCCCGCCAGAAGCTGCGCGTGGCCGTGACACGCCGTCTGCCCGAGGCCGTCGAGACGCGGATGTCCGAGCTTTTCGACGTGGTCCTGCGCGAGGATGACAGCCGCCTGTCGCGCGACGAGCTGGTGTCGCTGATGCAGGGCGTCGACGTGCTGGTGCCGACGGTCACCGACCAGATCGACGCCAACATGCTGGCCCGCGCGGGCGAGCGGCTGAAGCTGATCGCCAACTTCGGCGCGGGCGTGGACCATGTCGACGTGCTGTCGGCGCGGCAGCGCGGCGTTCTGGTCAGCAACACGCCCGGCGTCGTGACCGAGGATACCGCCGACATGACGCTGGCGCTGATCCTGGCCGTCACCCGCCGCATACCTGAGGGCATGGCAGAGATGCAGTCGGGCCGCTGGCAGGGCTGGGCGCCCACCGCGCATCTGGGCGGTCGCGTCGGCGGGCGGCGTCTTGGTATCCTGGGCATGGGGCGCATCGGGCAGGCCGTGGCGCGTCGGGCCAATGTCTTTGGCATGCAGGTCCATTACCACAACCGCCGCCGCCTGCGCCCCGAGATCGAGGCCGAGCTGGGTGCGACCTGGTGGGAAAGCCTGGACCAGATGCTGGCGCGCATGGACATCGTCAGCGTGAACGCCCCGCATACGCCATCCACCTTCCATCTGCTGAACGCCCGGCGGCTGAAGCTGATGAAGCCCTCGGCGGTGGTCGTCAACACCTCGCGCGGCGAGGTCATCGACGAGAACGCCCTGACCCGCATGCTGCGCGCCGGAGAGATCGCGGGCGCGGGCCTCGACGTCTTCGAACATGGCCATGAGATCAACCCGCGTCTGCGCGAACTGCCCAATGTGGTCCTGTTGCCCCATATGGGTAGCGCCACGGTCGAGGGTCGCGCCGAGATGGGCGAGAAGGTCATCATCAACATCAAGACATTCGCCGACGGGCACCGGCCGCCGGATCTTGTCGTGCCCTCGATGCTCTGACCGATGCGTCTGTCGTTCCGGGCGGCGGTATCGCTGCTGTTCTTCGTCAACGGCATGACCATCGGCAGCTGGGCGCCAAAGCTGCCGACGCTGATGGCGCGGTTGCAGATCTCGGAATCGGTGGCGGGGCTGATCGTGCTGTGCCTTGGGGCGGGGTCGATGTGCATCATGCCGGTCTTTGGCGCGATGGTGGCGCGACGCGGCTCGGCGCGGGCGGTTGGCATGGCCGCTTGGCTGTCCGCGCCGCTGCTGCTGGTGATCTCGGTTGCGCCGGGGATCTGGACGGTGGCTGCGGCGGTCTTCCTGTTCGGCGGCTTTCTGGGCGGCATGGATGTCGCCATGAACGCCAATGCCGTCGCGGTCGAGCGGGTCCGCAGCCGCGCCATCATGTCATCCTGCCACGGGTTCTGGAGCATGGGTGCCTTCGTCGGCGCGGCGGGCGGCGGCATGGCGATCCAGCATTTCGGGGAGCTGGCGCATGGGGCGATCGTGCTTGCGATCTTTGCGCTGGTGTTGGTGATCGCCCTGCCGGCGCTGGTTCAGGACGCGCCCGCCGATGATGCCCCCCGCGCGCCGCTGCGCCTGCCCAGATCGCCCTTGCCCTATCTGCTGGGCGTGATGGCGCTGACCGCCATGATCCCCGAGGGCGCGATCCTTGATTGGGCCGCAGTGCATCTGCGGCAGGACATGGGCAGTTCGCTGGCCGTGGCGGGTTGGGGCTTTGCGGGTTGTGCGGCGACCATGGCGGTCATGCGGTTTCTGGGCGACGGCATCCGCCAGCGCCTTGGGGCGGTGACGACGATGCGCCTGTCGGCGGTGATTGCGATGGCGGGGCTTGCCCTTGCGGGTCTGGCCGGATCGGCGGGCGTGGCCATCGCGGGCTTTGCGCTGGCGGGCATCGGCATCGCCAACATGGTGCCCATCGCCTTTTCGGCGGCGGGCAACATGCCGGGGCTGGCGGCGGGGATGGGGCTGTCGGTGGTCACGATGATGGGCTATTCCGGCATCCTGCTGGCACCCGGCCTGATCGGCTGGCTGGCCGAGCGGATCGGCCTTGGCCCGATCTATGTCGGGCTGGCGTTGCTGCTGATCGTGCCGCTGGCATTGTCACGCTTGGCCCGCAGCGCCGATTTCGACGCCGGATAGGGCCGCCCTAACGATAGACCTGCCCATCGCCGGGGAAGCTGCGGTCGCGGACGGCGGCGGCGTATTCGGCGATCGCATCCTCGGCCCGCGGCCCAAGATCGCCGAATTTCCGGACAAAGCGCGGCACACGCCCCGAGAGGCCCAGCATGTCGTCCAGCACCAGGATCTGCCCGTCGCAGCGTGCCGATGCGCCGATGCCAATGGTGGGGACGCCGATGGCGTCGGTGATGCGGTCGGCCAAAGGCTCCATCACGCCCTCGACCACCACGGCGAAGGCTCCGGCGGCGGCGACATCGACAGCGTCCTGGATATGGGCGGCCCAGGTGGCCTCGTCCAGGCCTTGGGTCTTGAAGCCGCCCATGACGTTCGTCGATTGCGGGGTCAGGCCGACGTGGCCCATGACGGGGATGCCGCGTTCGACCAGGAAGGCGATGGTGGGGGCCATGCGGGTGCCACCCTCCAGCTTGACGGCGCCGCAGCCGGTTTCGCCGATGACGCGGGCGGCGTTGCGGAAGGCCTGCTGGGGGCTTTCCTCGTAGCTGCCGAAGGGCATGTCCACGACCACCATCGCCCGCTGCGATCCGCGCATGACGGCCTGACCGTGCAGGATCATCATGTCCAGCGTCACCCCGATGGTCGAGGGCAACCCGTGGACCACCATGCCAAGGCTGTCGCCCACCAAGATGAAGTCGGAATGCGCGTCCACCATCGCGGCCATCGGCGCGGTATAGGCGGTCAGCGAGACGATGGGCGTCCCGCCCTTGCGGTCGGCGATCTGCGGGACGGTGATGCGCTTGATGGGGGCTTGGGCGGACATGGGCTGGCCTTCCGGTTACGGGTGGGCGACGCGCTGGTCGATCAGCAGGACATCCCCGAAGCGCACGGCCAGAAGGATGACGACGGGGCGCAGGATGGCGTCTGGCTGGGACAGATCGGCGGCGTCGCGGATGTCGATGCTTTGGGTCCGGGCGCGGGGTTGGGATGCCAGCCGCGCCTGCAATGCGTCGTGGACCGCCTGCAGACCTGCCCCCGCCGCAATCATCGCCTGCGCCTGATCCAATGCCTGCGACAGCACGGTCGCGGCGGCGCGATCCTGGGGCGACAGGCGCTGGTTGCGCGAGGACATGGCAAGGCCATCCGCCTCGCGCATGGTGGGGACGGGCAGGATCTGCACCGGGATGTCCAGATCGGCCACCATCTGCCGGATCAGGGCCAGCTGCTGGTAATCCTTTTCCCCGAAGGCGGCGGCCTGCGGCTGGACGATGTTGAACAGCTTGGTCACGACCGTCGCCACGCCCCGGAAATGGCCCGGGCGCAGCTGTCCCATCAGGATGCCGCCCAGATGCGCCACCTCGACATGGGTCTGGGCGCCGGGGCGATAGATGTCGGCCACCTGCGGCAGAAAGACCGAATCGCAGCCCGCGCCGCGCAGCAGGGCCAGATCGCCCTCCTCGTCGCGGGGGTATTTGTCCAGATCCTCGGTCGGGCCGAATTGCGTCGGGTTCACGAAGATCGAAGTCACGATCCGCCCGCCGCCGTTCCGGTCCAGCCAGTCGCGGGCATGGGCGACCAGCGACAGATGCCCCGCGTGCAGCGCACCCATGGTCGGCACCAGAACCACCTGTCCTGCGTCCTTGCGCCAGTCGCGCATCGCCTGCGTGCTGCGGCAGATCTGCATCTGTGGTCGTCCCCCCGGTGAAATCGTGACGGGCAACCTAGCTTCCGGGGCGCGGGCAGGCAAGTGCCGCGCCGCGGCATGTCGTTTTTCGCCCGCATTGGTCGGGCCGACCTGACGCGACGTTTCGCCGATCATGCATGACTTGGCAAAATGAAGGCCCAGCAGGAGTCGGGGAATGAAGTCGCAGGTCAAGGTTCTGGTCGTCGGAGGCGGTGCGGTCGGTTGCGGCATCGCGCTGCATCTAGCGCGTGCGGGGTGGGATACGCTGCTGGTCGAACGCGACGAACTGACGGCGGGTTCGACCTGGCATGCCGCCGGTCTGCTGCCGCTGTTCAACATGGGCTATGCGACCAGCCATATCCACGATTATTCGGTCAAGCTCTATGCCGGGCTGGAAGAGGCGACGGGCCTGAACGCGGGCTTCACCCGCTGCGGCAACCTGCGCATGGCCCAGACCGATGCGCGGATGGATGAATACATGCTCTATTCCGCCACCGCCGAGACCGTCGGCATCGAACACGAGTTTCTGACCCCTGCGCAGATCCGCGAGCGCTGGCCGCTGGTGCGCACCGACGACCTGAAGGGCGCACTGTTCCATCCCACCGACGGCTACATCAACCCCGCCGACGTGACGCAGGCCATGGCCAAGGGGGCGCGGATGGCCGGCTGCGCGATCGAGCGCAAGATCCAGGTCAACGCCTATGCCTGGACGGGTTCCGAGTGGATCGTCACCTGCGAGCGCATGGTCGACAAGGGGGGCAACCTGATCCCCTCGGGCGAGACGTTCGAGATCCGCGCCGAACATGTCGTCACCGCCACCGGCAACCACGCGCAGCGCACCGCACGCCTGCTGGGCATCCGCATTCCGGCGATCCCGGTCGAACACCAGTTCATCGTGACCGAACCCGACCCCGCGCTGATGAAATGGCGCGCGGAGGGCAACCCCGAACACCCCGTCCTGCGCGACGCCGATGCCAAGTGGTACGTGCGTGAGGAACGCGGCGGCTGGATCCTCGGCCCCTACGAGAAGGGGGCGCCCGCGCGCTTCCCCTATGGCGTGCCCGACAGCTTCCGCGCCGATCTGTTCCCCCTGGATCTGGACCGGATCGAGGAGGAATACATGGCGATGATCCACCGGATCCCGACATCCGAGACGGTGGGCCTCAAGGATGATTTCAACGGTCCGATCTGCTATACCCCCGATGGCAACCCGCTGGTCGGCCCCGCGCCGGGCCTGCGCAACATGTGGCTGGCCGAAGGCTTCAGCTTCGGCATCACCGCGGCGGGCGGCGTCGGCCATTACCTGACGCAGCTGATGACCGAGGGCGAGGCCGAGATCGACATGGCATCGCTGGACCCGCGCCGCTTCGGGTCGTGGATGACCACCGAATACGCGGTGAAGAAGAACGAGGAAGCCTATGACCACGTCTTCATCCTGCATCACCCCGACGAGGAACGCCCCGCTGCGCGTCCGCTGAGAACCTCGCCCGCCTATGACCGTCAGGCCGCCCGCGGTGCGCAGTTCGGCCAGGTGAACGGGTGGGAGCGTCCGAACTATTTCGCGCCCCAGGGCTTCGACGACCATGATGCCCGCAGCTTCCGCCGTGGCGGCTGGTGGCAGTGTGCCAAGGCCGAGGCCGAGGCCATCCGCAACACCGCCGGTCTGATCGACGCCACCGCATTCGCCAAGCACGTCGTGACGGGGCCAAGGGCGACAGCTTTCCTTGATTGGTTCACGACCAACAAGCTGCCCAAGGTCGGTCGCATCAACCTGACCTATACCCTGACCGAGACGGGCACGACGCGCAGCGAATACACCATCGTGCGGCGGGCCGAGGATGACTATTACCTTGTCTCGGCCGGGGCATGGACGGATTACGACGCCGACAACCTGATCAAATCCGCGCAGGACTTCATTGCGGGCGGCGGTGCCCATGTCTCGATCCAGGACGTGACCACGCAATGGGGCGTCTTTGCCATCGCGGGGCCGCAGTCGCGGGCGATCCTGTCCAAGCTGATCCGCGACGCCGAGCCGGAAACCGCGCTGTCGAACAAGCGCTTCCCCTGGCTCTCCTCGCGCCGGATCGAGCTGGGCATGGTGCCGGTGCAGGCGATCCGCGTGGCCTATACGGGCGAATTGGGCTGGGAATTGCATCACCCGATCGAGATGCAGAACCACCTTTTCGACCAGCTGATGGCTGCGGGCGAACCTTTAGGGCTGAAGCTGGTCGGCGCGCGGGCGCAGAACTGGCTGCGGCAAGAGAAATCCTATCGCGCCTTCGGCACCGAACTGGGTCGCGATGCAACGCCGTTGGAGGCAGGCCTGGATCGATTCGTCGATCTGTCGAAGGACTTCAAGGGCAAGGATGCGATGCAGGCCGTGGGCATCCGGTCGCAATGCGTCACGCTGCTGATCGACGGGCCGGATGATGCCGACCCCTGGGGCCGCGAGGGGTTGTTCCTGGATGGCACCCGCGTGGGTCGCCTGACCTCGGGCGGCTATTCGGTGGGCTTCGGCAAGCAGATCGGCATGGGCTATGTCCGCCCCGACCTGGCCGTGCCGGGCACCAAGCTGCAAGTGCGGATGTTCCGTCAGCTGTTCGACGCCGTCGTGGCCGAGGATAGCCCCTTCGATCCCCAGAACGCCCGCATCCGCATCGACGGATGATCGTGGCGCGGCATCCCGTCCGGTGTGCCGCCAATCGTCTGACGGAAGTTCTGAAACGACAAAGGCCGGATCCAAGGATCCGGCCTTTTGTTGTCTGGAGCGGGCGAGGCGATTCGAACGCCCGACCCTAACCTTGGCAAGGTTATGCTCTACCCCTGAGCTACGCCCGCTCCGTTCCGTCTGCGGGTCCGGTTGCCCGTTCCGCTTTCAGTAGGCGGTGATTTACGGAAAGCGTTTGGGGGCTGCAAGGGGGGATGCGCAGAAATTTCGGCCGGATTTCGAACTTTTTGGGGCGATCGGGAAGGGGCCGAAATGACAAAAGCCGGATCTTGCGATCCGGCTTTTTGTAATCTGGAGCGGGCGAGGCGATTCGAACGCCCGACCCTAACCTTGGCAAGGTTATGCTCTACCCCTGAGCTACGCCCGCTCCGTTCCGTCTGCGATCCGGTTTCCCGTCCCGCCTTCGGTAAGCGGTGATTTACGGAAAGCGTCCGGGGGCTGCAAGGGGAAAAATACCTCGGACGTGAATTTTTTCAGCGCTGCCCTCCGATCCGCCCAAGATGGGTGTCGCGAAATGCGCTGTCATGCTTCAGCCCCAGCCCCAGGGCGCGATCTGCCCCCACGTGCAGCAGCCACAGCGCTCCGCAAGCGATCAGCACCGGAAGCCCCGCCACCAACCCCAGCAGTGCCAACAACAGCCCCGCGCCATAGAGATGCGTCAGGTTATAGGTGAAGGCCCCGACGCGCGGCCCCGCCAGATAGCCCAAGGCGCCCAGGTCGGGGGCGAGCAGGGCCAGCGGCCAGACCCAGAGCGGCCAGCCATTCTGGGTCATTACCGCCAAGGGCAGGGCGCCCAAGGCAATCATCACGCCCTCGATCCGCTGCCAGGCGATGGGCGTCATTCGGCGGCGCGGATGCGGGCGGGGGCCAGCATGTCGACCAGATAGCGGCCGGTATGGCTGGCCTCGACCTTGGCGACGTCTTCGGGGGTGCCAGTTGCGACGATGAAGCCGCCGCCATCGCCGCCCTCGGGGCCGATGTCGATCAGCCAGTCGGCGGTCTTGATGACGTCGAGGTTGTGTTCGATCACCACCACCGTGTTGCCCTGTTCGACCAACTCGTGCAGCACCTCCAGCAGCTTGCGCACATCCTCGAAATGCAGGCCGGTGGTGGGTTCGTCCAGGATATAGAGCGTCCGGCCCGTGGAATGGCGCGACAATTCCTTGGACAGCTTGACGCGCTGCGCCTCGCCGCCCGACAGGGTCGTGGCCTGCTGGCCGACCTTGATATAGCCCAGCCCCACCTGCATCAGCGCATCCATCTTGGTCCGGATCGACGGCACGGCGGCAAAGAAGGTCTGCGCATCCTCGACGGTCATGTCCAGCACGTCGGCGATCGACTGACCCTTGAAGGTGACTTCCAGCGTCTCGCGGTTGTAGCGTTTGCCCTTACAAGTCTCGCATTCGACATAGACGTCGGGCAGGAAGTGCATCTCGATCTTGATGACGCCGTCACCCTGGCACGCCTCGCAGCGGCCGCCCTTGACGTTGAAGCTGAAGCGGCCGGGCTTGTAGCCGCGGGCCTTCGCCTCGGGCAGATTCGCGAACCAGTCGCGAATCGGGGTGAAGGCGCCGGTATAGGTCGCCGGGTTCGACCGCGGCGTGCGGCCGATGGGGCGCTGGTCGATGTCGATGACCTTGTCCAGATGCTCCAACCCCTTGATCGTCTCGCAGGGGGCAGGGGTCTGGCGTGCGCCGTTCAGACGAAGGGATGCGGTCTTGAACAGCGTCTCGATGGTCAGGGTGGACTTGCCGCCGCCCGACACGCCGGTCACGCAGACGAATTTGCCAAGCGGGAAATCGGCCGTCACCTTCTTCAGGTTGTTGCCGGTCGCCTTGAGGACACTGACCTTCTTGCCGTTGCCCTTGCGGCGTTTCTCCGGAACCGCGATGGATCTTTCGCCCGAAAGGTACTGCCCCGTCAGGCTGTTTGGATCAGCCGCAACCTGATCCGGCGTGCCATGGCTGACGACCGTGCCGCCGTGAACGCCTGCGCCGGGGCCCATGTCGAAGACGTAATCCGCATGGCGGATCGCATCCTCGTCGTGTTCCACCACCAGAACCGAGTTCCCCTGATCGCGCAGGTTCATCAGCGTGGTCAGAAGGCGGTCGTTGTCGCGCTGATGCAGCCCGATCGAGGGCTCGTCCAGCACGTAGAGCACGCCGGTCAGCCCGCTGCCGATCTGGCTGGCCAAGCGGATGCGCTGGCTTTCGCCCCCCGACAACGTGCCCGCCGCACGCGAAAGCGTCAGGTAATCCAGCCCGACATTGACTAGGAAACCAAGGCGTTCGCGGATTTCCTTCAGGATGGCGGCGGCAATCTCGTTCTTCTGCTTCGACAGGTGGTTCGGGGCATCCTCGACCCAGGCCAAGGCGTCCTTGATGGACAGTTCGACGACCTGCCCGACGTGGTCGCCGGCGATCTTGACGGCCAGCGCCTCGGGCTTCAAGCGATAGCCACTGCAGGCGCCACAGGGGCGGTTGTTCTGATAGCGCTCGAATTCCTCGCGGACCCATTGGCTGTCGGATTCGCGCAGGCGACGCTCCATGTTGGGGATGACACCTTCGAAGACGCGGGCGATCTCATAGACGCGTCCGGCATCGTCGAAGCGGAACTTGATCTCCTCGGCGCCGGACCCATGCAGGAACATCTGACGGGCGTCCTGCGGCAGGTCTTTCCAGGCGGTCTTTTTGTCGAAGCCGTAATGCTTGGCCAGCGCGTTGACGGTCTGGGTCAGATAGGCGGATTTCGACTTTGCCCAAGGCGCGATGGCCCCCTTGTCGACCGACAGCGCCGCATCGGGGACGATCAAGCGTTCGTCGAAGAACAGCTCGACCCCAAGCCCGTCGCAGACCGGGCAGGCACCGAAGGGCGCGTTGAAGGAAAACAGCCGCGGCTCGATCTCGGGGATGGTGAAGCCACTGACGGGGCAGGCGAATTTCTCGGAAAAGGTCAGGCGCTCGGGTTCGCCCTCGGTCGGTGCGGTTTCCAAGTGCGCGATGCCGTCGGCCAGATCCAGCGCGGTGCGCAGGCTGTCGGCCAAGCGCGTTTCCATGCCTTCGCGCACGACGATGCGGTCCACGACCACGTCGATGTTGTGGCGGAACTTCTTGTCCAGCGTCGGCGGTTCGTCCAGGTCGTGGAAATCGCCGTTGACCTTGATGCGCTGGAAACCCTGCTTGCGCAGCTCAAGGAATTCCTTGCGGTATTCGCCCTTCCTGTCGCGCACGATGGGGGCCAGCAGATAGGCCCGCGTGCCTTCGGGCAGCGCCATAATGCGGTCGACCATGTCCTGCACTTGCTGCGCCTCGATCGGCAGGCCGGTCGCGGGGGAATAGGGGGTGCCGGCGCGCGCGAACAACAGGCGCATGTAGTCATAGATCTCGGTCACGGTCCCCACGGTCGAACGCGGGTTCTTGGACGTCGTCTTCTGTTCGATGCTGATGGCTGGGGACAAGCCGCTGATGTGATCCACATCGGGCTTGCCCATCATGTCCAGAAACTGACGCGCATAGGCCGACAGGCTTTCTACATAGCGCCGCTGCCCCTCGGCATAGACAGTGTCGAAGGCCAGCGACGACTTGCCCGACCCCGACAACCCGGTGATCACCACCAGCTGGTCGCGCGGGATGTCCATGTCGACACCCTTGAGGTTATGTTCGCGCGCGCCGCGCACTTCGATAAACTTATGTTCCATGCGGTGTCCCTGATGCCCAAGCGTGTCAGATAGGAATGCACAGCCGTAAAGCAAGTTCACTTTGCGAACATTGCAGGAACATTCAAGCCCCCGCGCAAGATTGCTGGCATTCTTGTGCGACCTGCATCAATGATCGGCACGGATTTTTCTGCAGTGACGTCAGTTATCGCTAACACTTGCGCTGCACTGCGGCGGCGCTAGGATGCTGGCAAATCGATACAAGGGGGTTTCGCATGTTCGAGAAAATTCTGGTTGCGAACCGGGGGGAGATTGCGATCCGCGTCATGCGTGCCGCGAACGAACTGGGCAAACGGACGGTTGCGGTCTATGCCGAGGAGGACAAGCTGGGGCTTCACCGCTTCAAGGCGGATGAGGCATACCGCATCGGCGAAGGTCTGGGGCCGGTGGCGGCCTATCTGTCCATCCCCGAGATCATCCGCGTCGCCAAGGAATGCGGTGCCGATGCGATCCACCCGGGGTACGGCCTGCTGTCCGAAAACCCGGAATTCGTCGATGCCTGCTTCGAAGCCGGGATCACCTTCATCGGTCCCAAGGCCGAAACCATGCGCGCCCTTGGCGACAAGGCCAGCGCGCGCCGCGTCGCGATCGAGGCGGGCGTGCCCGTCATCCCCGCGACCGAAGTCTTGGGCGAAGATTTCGACGCCATCAAGAAGGAAGCGGCCGAGGTCGGCTATCCGCTGATGCTGAAGGCCAGCTGGGGCGGCGGCGGTCGCGGCATGCGGCCCATCAACAGCGAAGCCGAACTGGTCGAGAAGGTCCGTGAGGGTCGCCGCGAGGCCGAGGCCGCCTTCGGCAACGGCGAGGGCTATCTGGAAAAGATGATCCTGCGTGCCCGCCACGTCGAGGTTCAGCTGCTGGGCGACACGCATGGAGGGCTCTATCACCTGTTCGAACGCGATTGCACCGTGCAGCGTCGTAACCAGAAGGTCGTCGAACGCGCCCCCGCCCCCTATCTGACCGAGGAACAGCGCGCCGAGGTCTGCGGCCTTGCGCTGAAGATCGGGCAGGCGGTCGGTTACGAATGCGCGGGCACCGTCGAATTCCTGATGGATATGGACAGCCAGCAGTTCTACTTCATCGAGGTGAACCCGCGCGTCCAGGTCGAGCACACCGTGACCGAGGAAGTCACCGGCATCGACATCGTCCAGTCCCAGATCAAGATTGCCGAGGGCGCGACCCTGGCCGAGGCCACCGGCCACGCGCGGCAAGAGGACATCACCCTCTCGGGCCACGCCTTGCAGTGCCGGGTGACGACCGAGGACCCGCAGAACAACTTCATCCCCGATTACGGCCGCATCACCGCCTATCGCAGCGCGACCGGCATGGGCATTCGCCTGGACGGCGGCACGGCCTATTCCGGCGGCGTCATCACGCGGTATTATGATTCGCTGCTGGTCAAGGTGACGGCTTGGGCGCAGACCCCCGATCAGGCGATCAAGCGCATGGACCGCGCCCTGCGCGAGTTCCGGGTGCGGGGCGTTTCGACGAACATCGACTTCGTCATCAACCTGCTGAAGCATCCGACCTTCCTGGATGACACCTATACCACCAAGTTCATCGACACGACGGACGATCTGTTCACCTTCAAGAAACGTCAGGACCGCGCGACCCGCATCCTGACCTATCTGGCCGACATCAGCGTGAACGGCCACCCCGAGACCTCGGGGCGTGCCCTGCCGCCCGCGCAGGCGCGCCAGCCCGTGGCCCCCGCGCCCGTGGCCGAACCCGCGCCGGGCACCCGTCAGCTGCTGGAAGCCCGAGGCGCGCAGGCCGTGGCCGACTGGATGGCCGCGCAGAAGCAGCTGCTGATCACCGACACCACCATGCGCGACGGGCACCAGTCGCTGCTGGCGACGCGCATGCGCTCGATCGACATGATCCGCGTGGCGCCCAGCTATGCCGCCAATCTGCCGCAGCTGTTCAGCGTCGAATGCTGGGGCGGGGCGACCTTCGACGTGGCCTATCGCTTCCTGCAGGAATGTCCGTGGCAGCGGTTGCGCGACATCCGGGCGCATATGCCCAACCTGATGACGCAGATGCTGCTGCGCGCCAGCAATGGCGTCGGCTATACCAACTATCCCGACAACGTCGTGCAGTCCTTCGTGCGTCAGGCCGCGGAAACCGGCGTCGATGTCTTCCGCGTCTTCGACAGCCTGAACTGGGTCGAAAACATGCGCGTCGCCATGGATGCGGTGATCGAGAGCGGCAAGATCTGCGAGGGCACGGTCTGCTATACCGGCAACATGCTGGACCCGGATCGGGCGAAATACGACCTGGCCTATTACGTCAAGACCGCCAAGGACCTGAAGGCCGCGGGTGCGCATGTGCTGGGCCTAAAGGACATGGCGGGCCTGCTGAAGCCCGCCGCCGCAACCCAGCTGATCAAGGCCCTGAAGGAGGAGGTCGGCCTGCCGATCCACTTCCACACCCATGACACCAGCGGCATGGGCGGCGCGACCATCCTTGCCGCTGCCGAGGCGGGCGTCGATGCCGTCGATTGCGCGATGGACGCGCTGTCGGGCAACACCAGCCAGCCGACCATGGGGTCGGTCGTCGAGGCGCTGGCCCATACCTCCCGCGACACCGGTCTGGACATCGGCCATATCCGCGCCATCAGCAACTACTGGGAACGGGTCCGCGAAAGCTATGCCGCCTTCGAAAGCGGCCTGCAGGCCCCCGCATCCGAGGTCTATCTGCACGAGATGCCGGGCGGCCAGTTCACCAACCTCAAGGCGCAGGCACGTTCGATGGGGCTGGAAGATCGCTGGCACGAGGTCGCGCAGGCCTATGCCGACGTGAACCGCATGTTCGGCGACATCGTCAAGGTGACGCCGTCCTCGAAGGTGGTCGGTGACATGGCGCTGATGATGGTGGCGCAGAACCTGACGCCCGAACAGGTCATGGATCCGTCGGTCGATGTCAGCTTCCCCGACAGCGTCGTTGACATGATGCGCGGCAACCTGGGCCAACCCCCCGGCGGCTGGCCGCAGGCGATCCAGGCCAAGATCCTGAAGGGCGAGGAACCCTTCACCGATCGCCCCGGCGCCCATCTGGAGCCCGTCGACCTGGAGGCCGTCCGCGCGAAGCTGTCCGAAGAGTTGGGTGGCAAGCCCATCGACGATGAGGATCTGAACGGCTACCTGATGTATCCTAAGGTCTTCACCGACTACATGGCGCGTCACGAAACCTATGGTCCCGTCCGCACCTTGCCGACCCGCAACTTCTTCTACGGGATGGAGCCGGGGCAGGAGATCAGCGTCGAGATCGACCCAGGCAAGACCTTGGAGATCCGCCTGCTGACCTTGGGCGAGACCGACGAAAAGGGCGAGATGAAGGTCTTCTTCGAACTGAACGGCCAGCCCCGCCAGGTCCGCATCCCGAACCGCAAGGCCACCGGCACCGCGGCCGCCCGCCCCAAGGCCGACCCGGCGAACGCGGGTCATGTCGGCGCGCCGATGCCGGGCGTGGTCGCATCGGTCGCCGCCGTCGTCGGTGCCAAGGTCAGTCAGGGCGACATGCTGCTGACGATCGAGGCGATGAAGATGGAAACCGGCCTGCACGCCGACCGCGACGGCACCATCAAGGCCGTCCACGTCACCCCCGGTCAGCAGATCGACGCCAAGGACCTGCTGGTCGAAATCGAATAGAATCAAGCCGGGGCAGGGAGGCTCGCCTTATCCTGCCCCGGTCCGGCCCGAGGCCGCCAACAATTCCCGCAGCCCGTGATTTTAGGTCCAGATTGCTGCGATTAGCCGCAGCATCGCCACGTCCGGCCCGTTGACCCCGATGCGTGGCGGGTCTAAACCGCAGACAGCCAACCCGTCGCGAGGTGAGCCAAGATCCCCGCGACCGACAAGGGGATCAAAGCCCGTGGAAAACCTTTTGCAGGATTATCTGCCCATTCTCGTATTCGCGGGGATGGCGTCGGCACTTGCACTGCTTCTGTTGCTGTCCGCCATCCTGATTGCCGTGCGCAATCCCGACCCCGAAAAGGTCAGCGCCTACGAATGCGGCTTCAACGCCTTCGACGACGCGCGCATGAAGTTCGACGTGCGCTTCTATCTGGTGTCGATCCTGTTCATCATCTTCGACCTTGAAGTTGCGTTCCTCTTCCCGTGGGCCGTCAATTTCCAAGGCCTCAGCGATGTGGCATTCTGGTCGATGATGGTCTTCCTGGGGGTTCTGACCGCCGGCTTTGCCTATGAATGGAAGAAGGGGGCGCTGGAATGGGCGTGATGACAGGGGCGAATACCGCCGGTGCTGACCGCGACGTCGCGACCGCCGCGCTGAACAGCGAGCTGCAGGACAAGGGCTTCCTGCTGACCACGACCGAAGACATCATCAACTGGGCGCGCAACGGCTCGCTGCACTGGATGACCTTCGGGCTGGCCTGCTGCGCGGTCGAGATGATGCAGACCTCGATGCCGCGCTATGACCTGGAACGCTTCGGGACCGCACCGCGCGCATCGCCGCGCCAGTCCGACCTGATGATCGTCGCGGGCACGCTGACCAACAAGATGGCGCCCGCGCTGCGCAAGGTCTATGACCAGATGCCCGAACCGCGCTATGTCATCAGCATGGGCAGCTGCGCCAATGGCGGCGGATATTATCACTACAGCTATTCCGTCGTGCGCGGCTGCGACCGCATCGTGCCGGTGGACATCTATGTTCCCGGCTGCCCGCCGACCGCCGAAGCGCTTCTCTACGGCATCCTGCAACTTCAGCGCCGCATCCGGCGCACCGGAACGCTGGTGAGGTAACGATGGCGATCTATCCCGACATGGACGCGCTGGAACAGCTGGCCGAACACATCAAGATGCGTCGCCCCGGCGAGGTTCTGGACGCCACCGTCGCCTTTGGCGAACTGACGGTGACGGCCACGGCCAGCGGCATCCTGGATTTGATCGAGTTCCTGCGCAGCGACAGCAGCTGCCGGTTCTCGACCCTGGTGGACATCACCGCCGTCGACCATCCCGAACGCCAGCAGCGTTTCGACGTGGTCTGGCACTTCCTGTCGATGTACCAGAACCACCGCATCCGCGTGAAGACGGCCATCCGCGAGGATGAGATGCTGCCGACGCTGGTCAAGATCCACCCTGCCGCCAATTGGTTCGAGCGCGAGATCTTCGACATGTTCGGCATCCTGTTCACGGGCCATCCCGACATGCGGCGTCTGCTGACCGACTACGGCTTCTCGGGCCATCCGCTGCGCAAGGATTTCCCGACGACCGGCTATGTCGAGGTTCGCTATGACGAGGCCGAGAAGCGCGTCATCTATGAACCTGTGAATCTGGTGCAGGAATATCGCCAGTTCGATTTCCTCTCTCCGTGGGAGGGCGCGAAATACGTCCTTCCCGGCGACGAAAAGACCAAGGGGTAAGGCCATGGACGGCGATATCCGGACCAACAGCTATGACGACGGCAGCCAGGATCTGCTGACCGGCGAACAGCGCATCCGCAACTTCAACATCAACTTCGGTCCCCAGCACCCGGCAGCACACGGCGTGCTGCGCATGGTGCTGGAACTGGACGGCGAGGTGGTGGAACGCGCCGACCCGCATATCGGTCTGCTGCATCGCGGCACCGAGAAGCTGATGGAAAGCCGCACCTATCTGCAGAACCTGCCGTATTTCGACCGGCTGGATTACGTCTCGCCCATGAACCAGGAACATGCCTGGTGCCTGGCGATCGAGCGTCTGACGGGCACCGTCGTGCCGCGTCGCGCCAGCCTGATCCGTGTTCTGTATTCCGAGATCGGCCGCATCCTGAACCACCTGCTGGGCCTGACCACGGGTGCGCTGGACGTCGGCGCGCTGACGCCGCCGCTTTGGGGCTTCGAGGCCCGCGAACAGCTGATGATCTTCTATGAACGGGCCTGCGGCGCGCGTCTGCACGCGGCCTATTTCCGGCCCGGAGGCGTCCATCAGGACCTGCCGCCCGATCTGCTGAACGACATCGAGGAATGGTGCGAGCATTTCCCGAAGGTGCTGGACGATCTGGACACGCTGCTGACGGAGAACCGCATCTTCAAGCAGCGCCTGGTCGATATCGGCATCGTCACCGAACAGGATGCGCTGGACTGGGGCTTCTCGGGCGTGATGGTGCGCGGCTCGGGCATGGCCTGGGACCTGCGTCGCAGCCAGCCCTACGAATGCTATGATGAGTTTGACTTCAAGATCCCGGTCGGCACCAATGGCGACTGCTACGACCGCTTCCTCTGCCGGATGCAGGAGATGCGCGAATCGACCAGCATCATGAAGCAGGCGATCGCCAAGCTGCGGGCCGAGCCCGCGGGCGACGTGATGGCGCGCGGCAAGCTGACCCCGCCCAAGCGCGGCGACATGAAGCGCGACATGGAAAGCCTGATCCATCACTTCAAGCTTTACACCGAAGGCTTCCGCGTTCCTGCGGGCGAGGTTTATGCCGCCGTCGAAGCGCCCAAGGGCGAATTCGGCGTCTACCTGGTCAGCGACGGGTCGAACAAACCCTATCGCGCCAAGCTGCGCGCGCCGGGCTTCCTTCACCTGCAATCGATGGACTGGATGTCGAAAGGCCACCTGCTGGCCGACGTCCCTGCCTTGATCGCCACCCAAGACATCGTGTTCGGAGAGGTTGACCGCTGATGCTGCGCCGCCTTCACCCCGTCCAGCCGGACAGTTTCACCTTCACGCCTGCGAACCTTGAATGGGCGCAGGCGCAGATCACCAAATACCCGGAAGGTCGCCAGCAGTCGGCGATCATCCCGCTGTTGTGGCGCGCGCAGGAACAGGAAGGCTGGCTGACCCGCCCGGCCATCGAATATGTCGCCGAATTCCTGGGCATGGCCTATATCCGGGCGCTGGAGGTCGCGACCTTCTACTTCATGTTCCAACTGCAACCCGTTGGCACCGTGGCCAATATCCAGATCTGCGGCACCACGACCTGCATGATCTGCGGCGCCGAGGATCTGATCGAGGTCTGCAAGCGCAAGATTGCGCCGACCCCGCATACGCCCTCGGCCGATGGCAAGTTCAGCTGGGAAGAGGTCGAATGCCTGGGTGCCTGCGCCAACGCGCCGATGGCCCAGATCGGCAAGGATTATTACGAAGATCTGACGCCTGCGTCACTGGAAGCCCTGATCGACCGCATGTCGGCAGGCGAGGTTCCGCAGCCGGGGTCCCAGACCGGGCGCTTCGCCTCGGAACCCGCGTCCGGGCTGACCAGCCTGGAAGATGCCAAGGGTGGCCATGATCACAATGCCAGCGTACAGCTGGCCAATGAACTGGGCGAAACCCTGAAGCGCATCGACGGGACCGAGGTGCCGATCCTGACCAAATGGCGTCGCGATCAGCCGAAGGCCGCCGTGGACGACCAGTCGGGTCACGACATGACCCCCGAGGACGAACCGCGTCCCGCCGATGGCGAACCCGCCGACAAGACCGGCGTGACCGAGCAGGAGGCGCAGGCCAGCTCGGCCGCGCGTCCGGTTTCGGATCGCGAACCCGCCGGCGTTCGCGGTGAGGAAAAACAGGCACAGGAAGAGAGCGACAGCAAGAAGGACTGATCGTCAGAACGGCCCGGGGGCCGATGGACAGCAGAAAGGTGACCGTCACGATGCAAAGCTTGAGCCGCATGACCGCGTTGGGAACATTCGTTCTGGTGACCGTCGCGCTTGGGATTACCGGAGCGACGGGCTGGCTGGCCGCGATCTTCATCGGGCTGGTCTTCGCGGCCTTCCTGGGCGCGGTGATCTTCTGGCTGGCCGAGATGGGAACGCAGGCGATGGTCGCGTCGGACATGGATGCCGCAATCCCGTCCGATCTGCCCGGCAGCGCACCCATGGCCGAGGCGCTTTCGACCCCCGAGGTCGCCGCCGAGGTGACCGAGGAGATCGCGCCATCGGGCGACGCGCAGTTCGACACCGAACGTGAAAGCATGGCCGAAGGACGCAGCATCTATGGCGACTTGCAGGCGACCGATGCCGCTGATCGAGAGCCTGACGACCTGCAGGCAATCAAGGGCGTCGGTGTCAAGATCGCTGAGGCTCTGCACGAGAACGGTGTGACCCGTTTCGAACAGATCGCCGCATGGGACGAGGCGGCGATCGACGACTTCGCCAGCCGGATCGGGCGCGGGGCCGCGCGGATCCGTGGTGATGACTGGGTCGGACAGGCCAGGGAACTGGCAAAAGAATCCCGGGGCGTTGCCTGATGGCCGCGCCTGCGGACAAGGATGCCAAGCAGATGCGGCTGGTCGCCATCGTGATCGCCGCCGCAATGCTTGTCTGGCTGGCCATTCAGGCCATCGGCCAGGAATATGAGTGGGCGGGACGATGGGCCTATCTGGCCGATCTGGCCGCCATCGGCGCTTTTGTCTGGTCGCTGATCGTGACCTGGCGTATCTGGCGGCGCAGGAATGCCTGACGCGCGGATGAGAGGATCGAGGAACGGATGCTGAAAGACCAGGATCGCATTTTCACCAACCTCTATGGGATGGGTGACCGCAGCCTGAAGGGCGCGCAATCGCGGGGCCATTGGGACAACACGTCCGAGATCATCGGCCGTGGACGCGAGAAGATCATCGAGCAGATGAAGGCATCCGGCCTTCGCGGACGCGGTGGCGCGGGCTTCCCGACGGGCCTGAAATGGTCCTTCATGCCCAAGGAATCGGATGGGCGTCCGTCCTATCTGGTGATCAACGCGGACGAATCCGAACCCGCGACCTGCAAGGACCGCGAGATCATGCGCCATGATCCGCACACCCTGATCGAGGGTGCGCTGATCGCCAGCTTCGCGATGAACGCGCATGCCTGCTATATCTACCTGCGCGGCGAATACATCCGCGAGAAGGAGGCCCTGCAGGCCGCCATCGACGAATGCTATGACGCGGGCATGCTGGGCGCGAATGCCGCCGGCTCGGGCTGGGATTTCGACCTCTATCTGCACCACGGTGCGGGCGCCTATATCTGCGGCGAGGAAACCGCTCTTCTGGAAAGCCTGGAAGGCAAGAAGGGCATGCCCCGGATGAAGCCGCCCTTCCCGGCGGGCGCGGGTCTCTATGGTTGCCCGACCACGGTGAACAACGTCGAATCCATCGCCGTCGTCCCGACGATCCTGCGTCGCGGACCGGAATGGTTCGCGGGCTTCGGTCGTCCGAACAATGCGGGCATCAAGCTGTTCGGTCTGACGGGCCACCTGAACACGCCCTGCGTGGTCGAAGAAGCCATGTCGATCCCCATGCGCGAGCTGATCGAAAAGCATGGCGGCGGCGTGCGCGGCGGCTGGAAGAACCTGAAGGCCGTGATCCCCGGTGGCGCCTCCTGTCCGATCCTGACGGCCGAGCAATGCGAAAACGCCATCATGGATTACGACGGCATGCGCGATCTGAAGTCCAGCTTCGGCACCGCCTGCATGATCGTGATGGATCAGGACACCGACGTCATCAAAGCCGTCTGGCGCCTGTCCAAGTTCTTCAAGCACGAAAGCTGCGGGCAGTGCACGCCTTGCCGCGAAGGCACCGGCTGGATGATGCGCGTCATGAGCCGCCTGGTCTCGGGCGAGGCCGAGGTCGAGGAGATCGACATGCTGCTGGACGTCACCAAGCAGGTCGAGGGGCACACGATCTGCGCGCTTGGCGATGCCGCCGCATGGCCGATCCAGGGTCTGATCCGCAACTTCCGCGGTGAGATCGAGGACCGGCTGAAGGCCAAGAAGACCGGACGCATGGGGGCGATGGCTGCGGAATGATGGGGTCGGGACGCCATGACGCTCACGCGCGGAACACGGGGGTTTGTCGAACCTTCCGCGGCGACGATGATTATGTGGGGACACATCATCATCGCAAGGAGCGTTTCATGACCCGTCCCATCTTTGCCGCCATGGCCATCGCCGCATCGCTGATCACAGGCCCCGCCGCCGCGCTGGAGCCGCTGTCCAGCGAGGCCTATGTCAATGATCGCCTGGTGCAGGCGCGCGTGGCCGACATGCTGCGCCGTGGCTGCCCCAGCATCGACGCCCGCCTGATCCGGGCCTTCTCCGAGGCGCGGGCGCTCAAGCGCTATGCCTTGGACAAGGGCTACAGCGACGACCAGATCGATGCGTTTCTGGACAGCAAGGAAGACCGCAAGCGCATCTATGCCGCGGCCGACCGCTATATGGTAGAAAACGGCGTCGTGAACGGACAGCCGGAAACATTTTGCCGCCTCGGGCGGGACGAAATCGCACGGCAGACGGTCGCTGGATCGCTGCTGAGTGCCAGGTAAGGAAGAAATCATGGCCGACCTGCGGACAATCAAGATCGACGGCAACGAGATCGATGTCGATCCCAACATGACCCTCATCCAGGCTTGCGAGCAGGCCGGGATCGAGATCCCGCGCTTCTGCTATCACGAGCGGCTGTCGATCGCCGGCAACTGCCGCATGTGTCTGGTCGAAGTTGTGGGCGGTCCGCCCAAGCCCGCCGCAAGCTGCGCCATGCAGGTCAAGGATCTGCGGCCGGGGCCCGAAGGCGCCCCGTCCGAGATCCGCACCAACAGCCCGATGGTCAAGAAGGCCCGCGAGGGCGTGATGGAATTCCTGCTGATCAACCACCCGCTGGATTGCCCGATCTGCGACCAGGGCGGCGAATGCGACCTGCAGGACCAGGCCATGGCCTATGGCGTCGATTTCAGCCGTTACCGCGAACCCAAGCGCGCCTCCGAGGAATTGAACCTCGGCCCGCTGGTCGAAACCCACATGACGCGCTGCATCAGTTGCACGCGCTGCGTGCGCTTCACCAGCGAGGTCGCGGGCATCACCCAGATGGGCCAGACCGGTCGCGGCGAGGACAGCGAGATCACCAGCTATCTGAACGAGACGCTGGCCTCGAACATGCAGGGCAACATCATCGATCTGTGCCCGGTGGGTGCGCTGGTCAGCAAGCCCTATGCCTTCACCGCCCGCCCGTGGGAACTGACCAAGACCGAGACGATCGACGTCATGGACGCACTTGGCAGCGCCATTCGCGTGGACACCAAGGGTCGCGAAGTCATGCGCATCCTGCCGCGCAACAATGACGACGTGAATGAGGAATGGATTAGCGACAAGACCCGCTTTGTCTGGGACGGGCTGCGTCGTCAGCGTCTGGACAAGCCCTATATCCGTGAAAACGGCAAGCTGCGCCCCGCCACCTGGCCCGAGGCGCTGGCGGCCACTGCCCGTGCCATGACCGGCAAGAAGGTCGCGGGCCTGGTCGGCGATCTGGCCCCGGTCGAGGCGGCCTTCAGCCTCAAGACCCTGATCGAGGGTCTGGGCGGCAACGTCGAATGCCGCACCGATGGCGCGAAACTGCCTGCGGGCAACCGTTCGGGCTATGTCGGGAATGCCACGATCGCGGACCTGGACAGGGCATCCTCGATCCTGCTGGTCGGGACGAACCCGCGCGAGGAAGCGCCGGTCCTGAATTCGCGCATCCGCAAGAACTGGGTGCGTGGCGCGGATGTCACGCTGGTGGGGCAGGCCGTCGATCTGACCTTCGATTACACCCATGCAGGCACCGACCGCGCGGCCTTGTCCAAGCTGTTGGACAAGGCCACCGCCGCCGAGGAACCGGGCGTGATCATCGTGGGGCAGGGCGCCCTGCGCGAAGCCGATGGCGAGGCCGTGTTGGCCACCGTCATGGCCTTGGCCGAGGCGATGAACGCCCGCGTCATGGTGCTGCACACCGCCGCATCGCGGGTCGGTGCGATGGACGTGGGTGCCGTCACGCAGGGCGGTCTGAATGCCGCCATCGAGGGGGCGCAGGTCATCTTTAATCTGGGCGCCGATGAGGTCGAGATCGCCGAAGGTGCGACGGTGATCTATCAGGGCAGCCACGGCGACCGCGGTGCGCATCGCGCCGACATCATCCTGCCCGCCGCCTGCTATACCGAGGAGATGGGCCTGTTCGTGAACACCGAAGGCCGTCCCCAGTTGGCCATGCGCGCCAATTTCGCACCGGGCGAGGCCAAGGAGAACTGGGCGATCCTGCGGGCGCTGTCGGCCGAACTGGGCCAGACGCTGCCTTGGGACAGTATCGCGCAGCTGCGTCGCAAGCTGATCGAGGCCGTGCCGCATCTGGGCCAGATCGGGGCGGTCGTGGAAAGCGACTGGCAGCCGCTGCCGCAGAAGGATCTGGGGCGCGCCGACTTCGTGAACCCGATCAAGGACTTCTATCTGACCAACCCGATCGCGCGCTGTTCGCCCCTGATGGGGGAATTGTCGCGCATGGCGGCGGCCCGGCAGGCCTCTGCCGTCGCAGCGGAGTAGGCCCATGCAGCATGTCCCCGGAACCATTCGTTCGACGGCCCTTGCCGTGCTTGGCGTGATCGGACTGGCCGGTTGTCAGATGATCGACGGCAAGGACGACGGACGCCCCCGCGCCAAGCCCGCCGAGATGAGCGCGCGCGTCGTCGCGCCCGGCCAGAAGGCCGGGGACAACACGCTGACGCAGGCGCGGATTTCCACGAAATCGGGCGAAATCCTGATTCTGGAGGAGGACGGCAGCGTCACGACGATGGATCTGGACAGCCCCGCAGGGCAGGACGCCTTCACCATCAGCGAAGCCGACCTGGCCGCGCTGAACGCGAACCTGGATCTGGATTTCGGCGGTCTGGTCGCGGCCAGCCTGCCCAAGAAAAAGACCGCGCAGGAAAAGGCGCTGGAAGCTTTCGCCGCCCGCAGTCAGCCCGCCCTGCCAACCCTGTCCGAGACGCAGACCATCGCGCCCGAACAGTTCATCGCTGCCAAGGTCGAGCCGATGAACCGCGGCCGCGCCACCGATCTGGTCGAGGTGACGGCAAATCTGCGCGAAGGGGTAGACGCGGATATCGCCTTTTCGTATGCCACCTGCGCGCTTGCCGGGTGGGCCAAGGAAAACGGCACCCCCTACGGGCGCCACATCCGCACCCTGCAGGCCGAACGGAACGGCAAGCTGCTGATCGGATCCGCCTTCATCTTGTCCCAGGACAAGCCGATGGGGCTGCGGGTCATGGAAACGAACGAGACCTTGCGGGAATGCAAGGCGCGCGGCATCCCCGCGGCATAAGGAAGAGGAACAGGCATCATGGCTGATTTTTGGACATCTTCCTGGGGCATCGCGATCATCCTGCTGGCGCAGGGTCTGGCGGTCATCGCATTCGTGATGCTGTCGCTGGTCTACATGGTCTATGGCGACCGCAAGATCTGGGCCGCCGTGCAGATGCGGCGCGGCCCGAACGTGGTCGGCCCCTGGGGCATCCTGCAGACATTCGCGGATGCGTTGAAATTCGTGGTCAAGGAAATCGTCATTCCGGCGGGTTCGGACAAATTCGTCTTCTTCCTTGCGCCCTTCCTGTCGATGATGCTGGCCCTGCTGGCCTTCGTGGCGATCCCCTTCGCGCCGGGATGGGTGATGGCCGACATCAACGTCGGTATCCTCTTCATCTTCGCGGTCTCCTCGCTCGAGGTTTACGGCGTGATCATGGGGGGCTGGGCCTCGAACTCGAAGTATCCCTTCCTGGGGTCGCTTCGTTCGGCGGCGCAGATGATCTCCTACGAGGTCAGCCTGGGTCTGATCATCATCGGGGTGATCATCTCGACCGGCTCGATGAACCTGACCGCCATCGTCGAGGCGCAGCGCGGCGCGGGACTGCTGTCCTGGTACTGGCTGCCCCACCTGCCGATGGTCGTGCTGTTCTTCGTCAGCGCCCTGGCCGAAACCAACCGCCCGCCCTTCGACCTGCCCGAGGCGGAATCGGAACTGGTCGCGGGCTTCATGGTCGAATATTCCTCGACGCCCTACCTGCTGTTCATGGCCGGTGAATACATCGCCATGTGGCTGATGTGCGCGCTGATCAGCCTGCTGTTCTTCGGTGGCTGGCTGTCGCCCATCCCCGGCATTCCGGACGGTGCGCTGTGGATGTTCCTGAAGATGGTCTTCTGGTTCTTCATGTTCGCGATGGTGAAGGCACTGGTCCCGCGCTATCGCTATGACCAGCTGATGCGGATCGGTTGGAAGGTCTTCCTGCCGCTGTCGCTGGCCTGGGTCGTGATCGTCGCCTTCCTGGCACGGTTCGAGGTTCTGGGTGGTTTCTGGGCCCGTTGGGCAGGGATGTGATCATGGCCAATTCCAACAAGATCGCCGACATGCTGGCTCGCGCCAGCGAACAGGACAAGGCAGAGTTCGCCCATTTCCTGGCCAACAATCTGGACACGGCCGAACAGGCCCATGACAGCGCCAGGGTGCGCGATTACGTGGCGGCCTTCGACCGCTTCGCCGCACCCAAGCAAGGAGAGCAGTTCTGATGGCTTTCGACATCGCACGCGCCACCAAGTATTTCCTGATGGTGGACTTCCTGAAGGGCTTCGGTCTTGGCATGCGCTATTTCTTCGCGCCCAAGGCGACGTTGAACTATCCGCATGAAAAGGGCCCGCTGTCGCCGCGGTTCCGCGGTGAACACGCCCTGCGCCGCTATCCCAACGGCGAGGAACGCTGCATCGCCTGCAAGCTGTGCGAGGCCGTCTGCCCCGCGCAGGCCATCACCATCGATGCCGAACCGCGCGACGACGGTTCGCGGCGCACGACGCGCTATGACATCGACATGACCAAGTGCATCTATTGCGGCTTCTGCCAAGAGGCCTGCCCCGTGGACGCCATCGTGGAGGGTCCGAACTTCGAGTTCGCGACCGAAACCCGCGAAGAGCTGTTCTACGACAAGGAAAAGCTGCTGGACAACGGCGCCCGTTGGGAAGCCGAGATTGCCCGCAACCTTGCCATGGATGCACCCTACCGATGACCGACGCATTCCAGAAGATGTTCCAGCAGATGATGTCCCAAGGGCAGGAAATGGCGCGGGCCTTCAACCCCGCGGTGGAGCATTTCAATCCCAAGGCATTCGAGAAGATGTTCCCGACCATGCCTGCGGACATGCTGGAGATGTGGTTCGGCAAGACCTTCAACCGTGACGGTCTGGATGCCAAGACGCGGATGCTTGTCACCATCGCCGCCATGACCGTGCAGGGCGCGTTGGCCGAGCCGCAGCTGCGCCTGACCATCCGCCACGCGATGGAGGCCGGCGCCACCCCGCGCGAGATCGCCGAGGTGATCTATCAGATGGGGATGTTCGGCGGCCTCCCCGCGATGCAGAAGGCGCTGGAGATCGCCCAGGGCGTCTTTACCGAATCCGAAGGGAGCAGCCCGGAATGATGACCTTTGCCTTTTACCTTTTCGCCATCTCGGTCTGCACCGCGGGCTTCATGGTGGTGCTGTCGCGCAACCCGGTCCATTCGGTCCTGTGGCTGATCCTGGCCTTCCTGTCGGCGGCGGGTCTGTTCATCCTGCTGGGCGCCGAATTCGTCGCGATGCTGCTGATCATCGTCTATGTCGGCGCGGTCGCGGTGCTGTTCCTTTTCGTCGTGATGATGCTGGACGTCGACTTCGCCGAACTGAAGGGCGAGCTGGCCCGATACCTGCCGCTGGCCGGTCTGATCGCGCTGGTGCTTCTGGCGCAGCTGGCCGTGGCTTTCGGTGGCTGGGAAAGCGCTGATCAATCGGCCCTTCTGCGCGCCGTTCCGATCGAGGGTGCGCCCAAGAACACCAATCTGATCGGCACGGTCATGTACGACCGCTACCTGCTGCCGTTCCAGATCTCGGGGTTGATCCTGCTGGTCGCCATGATCGGCGCAATCACGTTGACGATGCGTCACCGCCGCGACATCAAGCGTCAGAACGTGATCCACCAGATGCATCGCGATCCTGCCAAGGCGATGCAGCTGCGCGACGTCAAGCCCGGTCAGGGGCTGTAAGTTGGGGGCGCATCGCGCCCCCGGCCAAGGGAATTTCAACGGGTGCGAGAACCCGGAGGGACTGAAAAGATGATCGGATTGACACATTACCTTGTCGTGGGGGCGATCTTGTTCGTCGCCGGGATCTTCGGCATCTTCGTGAACCGCAAGAATGTCATCGTCATCCTGATGTCGATCGAGCTGATGCTGCTGGCGGTCAATATCAACTTCGTCGCCTTCTCGGCCCATCTGGGCGATCTTGGCGGCCAGATCTTCACCATGTTCATCCTGACCGTCGCCGCAGCCGAGGCTGCCATCGGTCTGGCGATCCTGGTCGTCTTCTTCCGCAACCGCGGCACGATCGCGGTGGAAGATGTCAACGTGATGAAGGGATAAGGGAACATGCCGCAATTCATCCTCTTTGCGCCCTTTCTGGGTGCGCTGATCGCGGGCTTCGGCTGGCGCCTGATCGGCGAACGCGGGGCGCAGGTCCTGACGACCGGCATCCTTTTCGCCGCTGCCGCCCTCAGCTGGGTCGTCTTCCTGACCTTCGACGGCCAGTTGCAGCATCTTCCGGTCATGGACTGGATCGTCTCGGGCGATTTCACCAGCCAATGGGGCATCCGCCTGGACCGCCTGACGGCGATCATGCTGATCGTGATCACCTCAGTCTCGGCGCTGGTTCACCTCTACAGTTTCGGCTACATGGCCCATGACGAGAATTTCAGCGACGACGAGCCTTATCGCGCCCGCTTCTTCGCCTATCTCTCGTTCTTCACCTTCGCCATGCTGATGCTGGTGACCTCGGACAACCTGCTGCAGATGTTCTTCGGGTGGGAGGGCGTGGGCGTCGCCTCCTATCTGCTGATCGGTTTCTACTTCAAGAAGCAGTCGGCCGGTGCCGCCGCCATGAAGGCCTTCATCGTCAACCGCGTCGGCGATTTCGGCTTCCTGCTGGGCATCTTCGGCCTGTGGTGGATGACCGGCACGATCCAGTTCGACGAGCTGTTCGCCCAGGTGCCGATGCTGGCCGAAAGCCAGATCACCTTCCTGTGGACCGAGTGGAATGCCGCGAACCTGCTGGCCGTCCTGCTGTTCATCGGCGCGATGGGCAAATCGGCCCAGCTGTTCCTGCACACCTGGCTGCCCGACGCGATGGAAGGGCCGACGCCCGTGTCGGCCCTGATCCACGCCGCAACCATGGTCACCGCCGGTGTCTTCCTGGTCTGCCGCATGTCGCCGCTTTATGAATTCGCGCCCGAGGCCAAGATGTTCATCGTGATCATCGGCGCCTCGACTGCCTTCTTTGCCGCGACGGTGGGTCTGGTCCAGAACGACATCAAGCGCGTCATCGCCTATTCGACCTGTTCGCAGCTGGGCTACATGTTCGTGGCGGCGGGCGTCGGCGTCTATTCGGTCGCCATGTTCCACCTGCTGACCCATGCCTTCTTCAAGGCCATGCTGTTCCTGGGCGCCGGTTCGGTCATCCACGCGATGCACCACGAACAGGACATGCGCAATTACGGCGGGTTGCGGAAGAAGATCCCGCTGACCTTCTGGGCGATGATGATCGGCACGATGGCGATCACCGGCGTCGGCATTCCGCTGACCCATATCGGCTTCGCGGGCTTCCTGTCCAAGGATGCCGTGATTGAGAGCGCCTATGCTTCGGGCTCGGGCTATGCCTTCTGGATGCTGGTCATCGCCGCCGCCTTCACCAGCTTCTACAGCTGGCGCCTGATGTTCCTGACCTTCTTCGGCAAGCCGCGCGGCGATCATCATGCGCATGACCACGCCCATGAAAGCCCGCGGGTCATGACCATCCCGCTTGGCGTTCTGGCGCTTGGCGCGATCTTCTCGGGGATGGTTTGGTACAACAGCTTCTTCGAGACCGAGGGCGTCCAGAAGTTCTTCGGGATGCCCGAAGTGGCCGCAAGCCACGGCGGCGGTCATGGCGAGGTCGAGGCCGGCCATGCCGAGCCCGAGGATCACGCCGCCGCCGACGACCATGCCGCTCCCGAGGGCGAGGAGCATGCGACCGTCGTCGATCCCGCAACCGTGGGGCAGGGGGCGATCTACATGCATCCCGACAACCACGTGATGCACGAGGCGCACGGCGTTCCGGCATGGGTCAAGGTTTCGCCCTTCATCGCCATGCTGGCCGGTCTGGGTCTTGCTTGGCTGATGTATATCCGCAACCCCGGCGCGCCTGCCAAGCTGGCCGCACAGCAGTCGGGGCTGTATCAGTTCCTGCTGAACAAGTGGTATTTCGACGAAATCTACAACGCCGTCTTCGTCCGTCCGGCCCGCTGGATCGGTGCCAAGCTGTGGACGGCGGGTGACGGAGCCGTTATCGACGGCGCCATCAACGGGGTCGCCATGGGAATCATTCCCCGGATGACCCGCTTCGCCGGGCGCGTTCAGTCCGGCTATCTGTTCCACTATGCCTTCGCGATGGTCATCGGCATCGTGGGCTTGCTGATCTGGGTGATGCTGCGGGGCGCGCAATAACATGACGAACCTTCTTTCAATCATCACCTTCCTGCCGATCGTCGCAGCGGGGATCCTGGCGCTGTTCCTGCGGGGCGACGACGCCGCCGCGCAGAAGAATGCCAAGTGGCTGGCCCTGATCGCGACCAGCGCCACCTTCCTGGTGTCACTGTTCCTTCTGGCGGGCTTCAACCCGGCTGACACGGGCTTCCAGTTCGTCGAGGATCACGCCTGGATCATGGGCCTGCGCTACAAGATGGGCGTGGACGGCATCTCGATCCTTTTCGTGATGCTGACGACCTTCCTGATGCCGCTGACGATCCTCTCGACCTGGGAAGTGAACACCCGCGTCAAGGAATACATGATCGCCTTCCTGGTGCTGGAGGGGCTGATGATCGGCGTCTTCACGGCGCTTGACCTGATCCTGTTCTACCTGTTCTTCGAGGCGGGCCTGATCCCGATGTTCCTGATCATCGGCATCTGGGGCGGCGCCAACCGCATCTATGCGGCGTTCAAGTTCTTCCTCTATACCTTCATCGGCTCGGTCCTGATGCTGGTGGCGATGATCGCCATGGCGCGCATGGCGGGAACCACCGACATCGTACAGCTGCTGGCCTTCGACTTCCCGTCCGAGACCACCCGCGTCCTGGGCTTTACCGTCGTGGGTGGCGTGCAAACGCTGCTGTTCCTGGCCTTCTTCGCCAGCTTTGCAGTCAAGATGCCGATGTGGCCGGTCCACACTTGGCTGCCCGATGCGCACGTGCAGGCGCCGACCGCTGGTTCGGTCGTGCTGGCCGCGGTGCTGCTGAAGATGGGCGGCTATGGCTTCCTGCGCTTCAGCCTGCCGATGTTCCCGGTCGCGGCCGATCAGCTGCAGGGTCTGGTCCTGTGGATGTCCGCCATCGCCATCGTCTATACCTCGCTGGTGGCGCTGGCGCAGTCGGACATGAAGAAGCTGATCGCCTATTCGTCCGTCGCGCATATGGGTTACGTGACCATGGGCATCTTCGCGGCGAACCAGCAGGGTGTCGATGGCGCGATCTTCCAGATGCTGTCGCACGGCTTCATTTCGGGCGCACTGTTCCTGGGCGTAGGCGTGATCTACGACCGCATGCACACGCGTGAGATCGACGCCTATGGCGGGCTGGTCAACCGGATGCCGGTCTATGCGCTGATCTTCATGTTCTTCACCATGGCGAACGTCGGCCTGCCGGGAACCTCGGGCTTCGTGGGCGAATTCCTGACGCTGATGGGTGCCTTCCACGCGAACACCTGGGTGGCCTTCGTCGCCGCGACCGGCGTCATCCTGTCGGCGGCCTATGCGCTGTGGCTTTATCGCCGCGTCACTATGGGCGCGCTGATCAAGGAAAGCTTGCGGATGATCACCGACATGACCCCGCGCGAGAAGTGGATCTTCGCACCGTTGATCGCCATGACCCTGATCCTGGGCGTCTATCCGCGCCTTGTGACCGACATCACCGGACCTGCGGTCCAGGCGATGCTGGTGAATGTAAACGACGCGCTGCCCGAAGAGGCGGCCACCGACGACATGGCTTCGGCCACCGTCAGCCATTGAGGAAAGCCAGATGAACGCGCTCGATATCTCGACCATCCTGCCCGAACTCTGGCTTGCCATCTATGCGCTGGCGGCGCTGATGGCGGGGGCCTATTTCGGACAGGACAAGATCGCCCGACCGATCCTCTGGGCCAGCGTGCTGGCCCTGCTGGTGGCCGGTCTTTTCGTCGGCATGGCCGACCGGCCCGAACAGACGGCATTCTTCGGAATGTTCATCGACGACGCCTTCGCGCGCTTTGCGAAGGTCACGATCCTGCTGTCCGGTGCCGCCGTCCTGGCGATGAGCGCCGACTACATGGATCGCCATGGGCTGATGCGTTTCGAGTACCCCATCCTGATCGTGCTGGCGACCGTCGGCATGATGGTGATGGTCTCGGCGGGCGATCTTCTGTCGCTCTACATGGGGCTGGAGCTGCAATCGCTGGCGCTTTACGTCGTCGCCGCCATGCGCCGCGAAAGCGTCAAGTCGTCCGAGGCGGGGCTCAAGTATTTCGTGCTGGGCGCGCTCAGCTCGGGCCTGCTGCTTTACGGCACCTCGCTGGTCTATGGCTTTGCCGGGACAACCGGTTTCGCGGGCATCATCCAGGCGGTGAACGCGGACGTCATGCCGATGGGGCTGCTGTTCGGTCTGGTCTTCCTGCTGGTGGGTCTGGCGTTCAAGGTTTCGGCCGTGCCCTTCCACATGTGGACGCCCGACGTCTATGAAGGCTCGCCCTCGCCGGTCACGGCCTTCTTCGCCACCGCGCCCAAGGTTGCTGCCATGGCGCTGATCGGCCGCCTGGTCTTCGACGCCTTCGGCAATGTCATCACCGACTGGAGCCAGATCATCGCGGTCCTTGCGGTTCTGTCGATGCTGCTCGGCTCGATCGCCGGCATCGGTCAGACGAACATCAAGCGCCTGATGGCCTATTCCTCGATCGCGCATATGGGCTTTGCCCTTGTCGGTTTGGCTGCGGGGACGGCCTATGGCGTTCAGGCGATGCTGCTTTATATGGCGATCTATGCGCTGATGAACGTGGGGACCTTCGCCTTCATCCTGTCGCTGGAACGTGACGGTCAGCCGATCACCGACATGCAGAGCCTGAACCGCTTTGCCCAGGCCGAGCCGCTGAAAAGCTTTGCCGTGCTGTTCCTGATGTTCAGCCTGGCCGGCGTGCCGCCCTTCCTGGGCTTCTTTGCCAAATACGGCGTTCTGACGGCGGCAGTCGATGGCGGCATGTCCTGGCTGGCCGTGATCGGTGTGATCGCCTCGGTTGTCGGTGCCTTCTACTACCTGCGGATCGTCTATTACATGTTCTTCGGCTCCGAGGTCGAACCGGTGACCAGCCGGATGGGCATGGTGCAGTATGCGGCCCTGGTGGTTCCGGCGGCGGCGCTGCTGCTGGGCGCGGTGACGATGCTGGGCATCGACGAGGCTGCCGCCACGGCGGCGCAATCGCTGGTCAATGACACGGTCGCCCCCATTGCGGGTCAATAATGACGAACCGGCCAACTGGCCGCAGGGCGTGGCGCGCCACGTCCTGGACCGTGTTGACAGCACCAATGCCGAAGCGTTCCGGCTGGCCCCCTCACTCAGCGGGCCGGCCTGGATCTTTGCCCACAGGCAAGAGGCGGGGCGGGGCCGTCGCGGTCGCGCCTGGACCGATCCCCCGGGGAATTTCGCCGCGACCCTGGCGCTGCGCCCCGAAGGTGGACCTGCCGATGCGGCGCGTTTGTCCTTCGTGGCGGCGCTCTCGGTCCATGACGCGCTGCGCGATCTGTGCGGGCCGTCGCTGAACGTGGCGCTGAAATGGCCCAATGACGTGCTGCTCAACGGTGGCAAACTGTCGGGCATCCTGCTGGAAAGCAGTGGCGCGGCAGGGCAGGTGGCGACCCTGGCCATCGGGATCGGCATCAATCTGGCGGCGGCACCCGATCCGGCCCAGGTCGAACCGACCGCCACCCGCCCCGTCAGCCTGCTGGGCGAGACCGGGCTGGAGGTCACCCCCGAGGATGTCCTGAACGCCTTGGCCTGCCAGTTCGACGCCTGGCATCGCCAGTTGCGGACCTTTGGCTTTGCCCCGATCCGCAACGCCTGGATGGCCCGCGCCGCCAAGCTGGGCGAGACGATCGTCGCCCGCACCGGCGCCACCGAAACCACCGGCCGTTTCGACGGCATCGACGACACCGGCGCGCTGATCCTGACCGGCCCCCGAGGCCGTCACGTGATCCCGGCCGCCGACATCTATTTCAGCGGGTCCTGACATGCTGTTGTGCATCGACACGGGCAATACCAACACGGTCTTCTCGATCTGGGACGGCGGCAAGTTCCTAGCGCATTGGCGCATCCGGACCGATCACCGGCGGACGGCGGATGAATATTTCGTCTGGCTCTCGACGTTGATCTCGGTCCAGAAATTCGACCTGCGGATCGATGCCTGCATCATCAGCGCGACGGCGCCGCGGGTGGTCTTCAACCTGCGCGTCCTGTGCAACCGCTATTTCGACACGCGCCCGCTGGTGGTGGGCAAGCCCGACTGCCTGCTGCGCGTGCCGCCGCGCGTGGATCATGGCACGACGGTCGGTCCCGACCGGCTGGTCAACACGGTGGGCGCCTATGACCGCCACGGTCCCGACCTGATCGTGGTGGATTTCGGAACCGCGACCACCTTCGATGTCGTTGATGTCGACGGGGCCTATATCGGCGGGGTCATCGCGCCCGGCGTCAATCTGTCGCTTGAAGCCCTGCATATGGGTGCGGCATCATTGCCTCATGTCGATGTGACGATGCCAGCGAAGGTCATCGGCACGAATACGGTTGCATGTATACAGTCGGGCGTGTTCTGGGGTTACGTAGGATTGGTCGAAGGTATCGTGCGCCAGATACGCGCCGAACGTGACCGGCCGATGAAAGTAATAGCGACCGGCGGGCTTGCGCCGCTGTTCGATCAGGGTTTCGACCTGTTCGATGCAATAGAAGACGACCTCACGATGCATGGATTGCGTCTTATTCACGATTACAACAAGGAGATGGGCAATGGCTGAGCGCCTGATCTATCTGCCGCTGGGCGGCGCGGGCGAAATCGGCATGAACGCCTATGTTTATGGCTATGGTGCGCCCGGCAAGGAACGACTGATCCTGGTCGATCTGGGCGTCACCTTCGGTGACATGGACGGAAGCCCGGGTATCGACCTGATCATGCCGGATCTGACGTGGCTGGAACAGAACAAGGACCGGCTTGACGCGATCTTCGTGACCCACGGACACGAGGATCACATCGGTGCGCTTGGGCACCTCTGGGGGCGTCTGCAGACCCCGATCTATGCGCGCCGCTTCACCGGCACGCTGGTCCGCCTGAAGATGGAGGAGATGGGGCTGCCCGCCTCCGAGGCGGTGAACATCGTCGACGTGCGTCCCGCCAAGACCGAAGTCGGTCCCTTCACGGTGCAATTCGCGCCGATCAGCCACTCGATCCCCGAAAGCAGCGGGCTGATCATCGACACGCCCGCGGGCCGTATCGTCCATACGGGCGACTTCAAGGTCGATGTGACTCCGGTGGTGGGCGATGCCTTCGATCCGGTCATGTGGAAGCAGGTCGCGACCGAGAACGGTCCGATCAAGGTTCTGGCCTGCGACAGCACCAACATCTTCTCGACCCACCCGGGCCGGTCCGAGGCCGTTCTCGCCACGCCGATCATGGAATGGGTCGGCGCGCAGAAAAACATGGTGGTCGCCACGACCTTCGCCAGCAACATCGCGCGCCTGAAGACGCTGGCCGATGCCGCCATCGCCTCGGGTCGCAAGGTTTGCCTGCTGGGTCGTGCGATGCGTCGCATGGTCAGCGTCGGTTTCGACAGCGGCATCCTGACGGATTTCCCCGAAACCATCGGCCCGGACGAGGCATCCAAGCTGCCGCGCAACCAGGTCATGCTGATCGTCACCGGCAGCCAGGGCGAACGCCGCGCCGCCAGTGCGCAGCTGTCTCGGGGCCGCTACCTGGGCCTGTCGCTGAAAGAAGGCGACAGCTTCCTCTTCAGCTCGAAGACCATCCCCGGCAATGAAAAGTCGGTCGGTCGCATCATGAACGCGCTGTCCGAGACCGGGGTCGAGGTCTATGACGCGGATGACGGGCTCTATCACGTCTCGGGTCACGCGAACCGTCCCGACATCGAGGTGATGCACGACATCCTCAAGCCGCAGAGCGTCATTCCGATGCATGGCGAACACCTGCACCTGCGCGAACACATGATGCTGGCCCGCGCCAAGGGCATGCGTTCGGAGGTGGTGGTGAACGGCCAGATGATGGAGCTGTCGGGCGACAAGCTGCGCGTCGTGGACCAGGTCCAGACCGGTCGCCTGTATCTGGACGGCAACATCCTGATCGGGGCGATGGACGGGGTCGTGCGCGACCGCATCCGCATGGCGCTGAACGGCCATGCCATCGTCAGCGTCATCGTGGACGAGGACGACAACGTCCTGCCCGATGCCTGGGTCGAGCTGATGGGTCTGAACCAGACCACCCGCGGCGGCACCGACCTGGCCCGCCATATCGAGGGTGAGATCGCCGAGTTCCTGGAACGCGCTGATGCCCGCACCGTCCGCAGCGATGAGAAGATGGACGAGGCGATCCGCAAGATCGCGCGTCAGGTCTCGATGGAGGAAATCGGCAAGAAGCCCGAGGTCACCGTTATCATCAGCCGCCTGACGGCCGACTGATCCCGAAGGGGCGCGCGGGCAACCGCGCGCCCTTTTTTCCGCGGGCTGGCCTCGCGGCGGGGCTTGACCGGAACGCAGGCTTGCGGCACTTGCCCCTGCATGAGCGACAAACCCACATCCGATTTCGACCCGAACCCGCCGCGCCGCAATTTCTATGGCCGCCGGAACGGCAAGACGCTGCGCCACAGCCAGAAGGGCTATCTGTCCGAGGATCTGGGCGATCTGCGTCCGCGCAACGTGACCTTCAAGGAAAACCCGGACCGCACGCCGATCGACCCGCATGCGATCTTCGGCAACGACCGCCCCATCTGGCTGGAGGTCGGCTTCGGCGGGGGTGAGCATATGGTCCACATGGCCAGGACCTATCCCGACATCAACATCATCGGCTGCGAGCCCTTCATCAACGGCGTCGCCATGCTGCTGGGCAAGATCCGCGAGGCGGGCGTCACCAATGTCAGCGTCCATCCCGGCGATGCGCGCGACCTGATGGATGTGCTGCCCGATGCCTGCATCGAGCGGGCCTTCCTGATGTATCCCGACCCCTGGCCCAAGGCGCGTCACCACCGCCGCCGCTTCGTGACGCCGGAACACATGATCCCGCTGGCGCGCGTGATGCGTCCGGGCGGCATCTTCCGCGTGGCCAGCGACATCCCAGATTACATCCGCCAGACGCGCGAGGAAGTGCCCCCTGCCGGTTTCGAGATGATCGCCGATACGGATCAGGCTTGGGATGACTGGATCAGCACGCGTTACGAACAAAAGGCGCTGCGCGAAGGTCGTCCCCCGCATTACGTCACCTTCCGCCGCATGTGAAAAAGACCCGCCATCACGGCGGGCCTTTCGCTTATTCCACCGTGACCGACTTCGCGAGGTTGCGGGGCTGGTCCACGTCGGTCCCCTTGGCGACCGCCGTGTGATAGGCCAGATACTGCATCGGCACCGCATAGAGCATCGGCTGGAACACCCCGCCGCCCGTGGGCAGGGTCAGCGACGCCGTGACGCCTTCGCCCGCCGCCTTGATGCCTTCCGCGTCCGAGACCAGCAGGATTTGGCCGTGGCGGGCCATCACCTCCTGCATGTTGGAAATGGTCTTGTCGAAGAGCGCGTCATAAGGTGCCAGCACCACCACCGGCACGTCGCCGTCGATCAGCGCGATTGGGCCGTGCTTGAGTTCACCCGAGGCATAACCCTCGGCGTGGATATAGCTCAGCTCCTTCAGCTTCAGCGCGCCTTCCAGCGCCACCGGGTAAAGCGAACCGCGCCCCAGATAGAGCACGTCGCGCGCCTGGCTCAGCCATTCGGCCTGCGTCCGGCATTCGTCGGACATCTGCAGCGCTTGGCTCATCAGACCCGGGATGGAGCGCAGGTCGCGCAGATGGGCGGCAAAGCCTGCGTCGTCGATCCGGCCCCGGTCATGTGCCGCCTTCAGGGCCAGCACGCCCAGAACCGCCAGCTGGCAGGTGAAGGCCTTGGATGAGGCCACGCTGACCTCGATCCCCGCAAGGGTCGGCAGGGCGAAATCGCTGTCGCGCGCGATGGCCGAGGTGCCGACGTTCACCAGCCCGATGGTCTGGCTGACATGGGGCTTGGCGTAATGCAGCGCCGCCAGCGTGTCGGCGGTTTCGCCCGACTGGCTGATGGCAATGAACCAGCTGTTGAGGGCCAGCGGCGGTTCGCGATACCGGAACTCGGACGCGACATCGATATCGACCGGCAGGCCGGCCAGTTGTTCGAACCAGTATTTCGCCACATGACCCGCCAGATGCGCCGTGCCGCAACCGACCAGCGAGATGCGGTCGATGTTCGCGAAATCCAGCCCCTCGGGCAGCACGATCCGGTCGCCCTTGACGTAATGGTTCAGCACGTCGCCGATGACGACGGGCTGTTCGGCAATTTCCTTGGCCATGAAGTGGCGATAGCCGCCCTTGTCGATGGCCGTGGCACCCACATCGATGCGCGATTGCGGGCGCTGCGTCTGGTTGCCGTCCACGTCGAATATCTGCGCCCCTGCGCGGGTCAGGACGGCATGGTCGCCATCCTCGAGGTAGGTGATGCGGTCGGTATAGGGGGCCAGCGCCACCGCATCCGAGCCGACGAACATTTGGCCGTCGCCGTGACCCACGGCCAGCGGGCTGCCCTTGCGCGCGGCGACCATCAGATCGCCCTCTCCGTCGAACAGGAAGGCCAGCGCGAAGGCGCCCTGCAGGCGGGCCAGCGTGGCACGGGCGGCTTCGATGGGCGACATGCCCTGATCCATGCAATGGGCCGTCCACAAAGCCACGGTTTCCGTATCGGTCTGGGATTGCGGCTGAATGCCCAGTTCGGCCAGATCGGCGCGCAGGTCGCGGAAATTCTCGATGATGCCGTTGTGGACGACGGCGACGCGGCCCGACTGGTGGGGGTGGGCGTTTTCCTCGGTCGCGGCGCCATGGGTGGCCCAACGGGTGTGGCCGATGCCGGAATGGCCGGTCAGGGGTTCATGGACCAGCTTGTCCGACAGGTTGACCAGCTTGCCCACCGCGCGGCGGCGATCCAGCCGTCCATTGGCGTCGACCGTGGCGACCCCCGCGCTGTCATAGCCGCGATATTCCAGACGGCGCAGACCGTCCACCAGCTGGGGCGAAACCTCGTTCAGCCCAAGGATACCGATGATTCCGCACATGTTACTTGGCCTCTTTCTTGGCGCGCAGGGCGGCCATCAGGCGGGTTGCAAGACCGGGCTTGTTGGCCTGACGCGCACGCGCGATGGCCAGTGCGCCGTCCGGCACGTCCTGCGTGATGACCGAACCCGACCCGGTCATGGCATCATCGCCGACGCGCACCGGCGCGACCAGCATCGTGTCGCTGCCGATGAAGGCGCGGGCGCCGATTTCGGTCCGGTGCTTCATCACGCCGTCATAGTTGCAGGTGATGGTGCCCGCGCCGATGTTCGTGGCCTCACCCACATGGGCATCGCCCAGATAGGTCAGGTGGCCGACCTTGACGCCTTCGTCCAAGACCGCGTTCTTGATCTCGACGAAGTTGCCGACATGCACGTCGCCTCCCAGTTCCGCGCCGGGGCGTAGGCGGGCGAAGGGACCGACCGTGGCGCCGGACGACACATGGCAGCCTTCCAGATGACAGAAGGGCAGGACTTCGGCCTCGGATTCGATGGTGACGCCGGGGCCGAAGACGACGTTCGGGCCGATGATCGCGTCGCGTCCGATGAAGGTGTCCAGCGCGAACCAGACGCTGTCGGGATCGGTCAGGGTGACGCCATCCTCCAGCGCGCGGGCGCGGGCACGGGCCTGGAAGGTCTGCTCGGCCTGCGCCAGCTCGGCGCGGGTGTTGATGCCCAAGGTCTCTTCCTCGTCGCAGATGACGACATCGGCGCGGCGGCCCTCGGCACGGGCCAGCGCCACCAGGTCGGTCAGGTAGTATTCCCCCGAGGCGTTTTCATTGGACAGCTTGCCGATCAACTGGCGCAGTAGGCTGGCATCCAGCGCCATGACTCCGGAATTGCACAGCGCGATCTGGCGCGTCGCATCGTCGGCATCCTTGAACTCGACGATCCGCTCCAGCCCCTTGTCGGTGACGATAAGGCGGCCATAGCGGCCCGGATCGGCCGCTTCGAAACCCAGCACGACCAGATCGCTGGTGTGGCTGGCAATGGCGGCCAAGGTGTCTTCGCCGATGAAGGGGGTGTCGCCGTAAAGCACGACCACCTTGCCCTCGAAGCCCTCCAGCTCGGGCAGGGTCTGGCGGACGGCATGGCCGGTGCCCAGCTGTTCTTCCTGCAGGACGGTGCGGGCTTCGGGGTCCAGCTTGGTCAGCGCCTTGGTGACGCGGTCGCTGCCGTGGCCAGTGACGACGATGACCTGTTCGGGCTCGAGGCTGCGGGCGGCGGCCAGCGCATGGCCGAACAGCGGGACGCCGCCAAGGCGGTGCAGGACCTTGGGCAGGTCCGATTGCATCCGGCTGCCCTGACCCGCGGCCAGGATCACCACCGCTACTGCATTTTCCGCCATTCCGCCCTCATCGACTGTTTGCATTCGTTCCCCGGCGTTCTAATCGGGTGGGGGCGCGCTGGAAAGGCCCGGCGCATTCACCTTTGTTTTCGGAACATTTCGTAAGGGGATAGGCATGACGGGCACGGTGGTCTTCGATCTGGACGGGACTTTGGCGGATACCTCGGGGGATCTGATCGCGGCGGCGAATGCCTGTTTCCGCGCAAGGGGTCTGGGCGATCTGCTGCATCCGGTCAATGACGCGCTGATCGCCTTCCACGGCGGCAAGGCAATGCTGCGGGCCGGTTACGACCGCATGCCTGCCGATACCCTGCTGCCGCCGGGGGCCGAGGATCAGGATTACCACAGCCTGCTGGGCCATTACGGCGACAGCATCGCGGTGCATACCAAGCTGTATCCCGGTGTTCTGGATGCGTTGGACCGGTTGGACGATCAGGGCTTCCGGCTGGCGATCTGCACCAACAAGCCGGGCGCCCTGGCCGAGAGCCTGCTGCGGGAACTGGGCATCCGCGACCGTTTTGGTGCCATGATCGCCGCCGATACGCTGCCGGTGCGCAAGCCCGATCCGCGTCCCTATCAGGCGGCCGTCGAAGGGGCAGGGGGCCAGGTCGCGGCATCCTTCCTGGTGGGGGACACGGAAACCGATCGCAAGACGGCAGCGGCTGCGGGCGTCAAGGTCGCGCTGGTCAGTTTCGGCCCCGAGGGCGAGGCGATCTCCCGCCTGGCCCCCGAGGCTCTGCTGGCCCATTTCGACGATCTGCCGGATCTGGCCCGCGACTGGCTGGCGTAAGGGGGCAGGCGCCCCTTATTCGGCGTGGGTTTCGGCGTCGGGCGCGGGTTTCGCGTTCAGCATGCCGTAATTCTGCGCGCCAATAGTGTCATAGAGCGACAGCTGGGTTTCCAAGAAGTCGATATGGCCTTCCTCATCCGCGATCAGTTCCTCGAACAGGACCTTGCTGACGTAATCGCCGACGCTGTCGCAATGATCGCGTGCCTCGATATAGAGCGTGCGGGCATCATGTTCGGCGGCCAGATCCGATTCCAGCGTCTCTTTCAGGTCCTGACCGATGCGCAGCGGGTCCAGTTTCTGCAGGTTCGGGTGGCCTTCCAGAAAGATGATCCGCTGGATCAGGCGATCGGCGTGGTTCATCTCCTCGATCGACTCGGCGCGCGACTTGTCGGCAATGCGACCGAAGCCCCAATCCTCTTGCAGGCGATAGTGCAGCCAGTATTGGCTGACTGCCGTCAGTTCAGACCGCAGCGCGGCGTTCAGATATTCGATGACCTTGGCGTCGCCCTTCATCGGGAAGTTCCTTCTTGCTGACTGTTCTGGCACGCAAAATCGGCGGTGCGACCCCTACCTTATCGCAGGCGCGCATGGTGTCCAGAAACAGCGGCATGCAACCCCCGCAATCGGCGCGTTTGCCCAAGGCGTGATAGATCTTGCCCGGCGTGATGATCGTTTCGGGGTCCGCGCTGCGCATCCAGTCGATGGCAGCGATGATGTCGCGGTCTGAAATTCCGGTGCATTGGCAAACGATCATGCGGACCTCCTGTCAGGCGGTAATCTGACCGAAAAAGTTGGTCATGTAAAGTCCGACATTTTTCGTGGGGTATCACGGGTGCTTGACGGATGGCACGCGTCGTCGCAGAAGCCGTCGCATGAAACTGTCCGATTTCGACTTCGACCTGCCCGAGCATCTGATCGCCACGCGGCCCGCCAAGCCGCGCAGTTCCGCACGCCTGCTGCTGGCCAAGGGTGACGACATCGCCGACCGCCGCGTCAGCGACCTGCCCGACATCCTGGGGCCGGGCGACGTGCTGGTGCTGAACGACACCAAGGTCATTCCCGCCCGGCTGACTGGCGCGCGCCATCGCACCACCCCGCAGGGCGATGTGACCGCCAAGATCGAGGTGACGCTGCTGGAGCCTGCATCCGAAGGCTGGCGTGCCCTTGCCAAACCCCTGCGCAAGCTGCAAGTGGGCGAGGTGATCCGCTTCGGCGACGATCTGTCCGCGACGGTCGCTGAGATTGCCGATGGCGGGCTGCGGCTGGTCTTCGACGCCACGGGCGATGCCTTCGATGCGGCGCTGGCGCGGGTGGGGGCGATGCCGCTGCCGCCCTATATCGCATCGCTTCGGGCACCGGATGCGCAGGATCATCAGGATTACCAGACCGTCTGGGCCGCCAACAGCGGTGCGGTCGCGGCACCCACCGCCAGCCTGCATTTCGACGACGAATTGCTTACGGCACTGCGGGCGCGCGGCGTGGAATTCGTCCATGTCACCCTGCATGTCGGCGCAGGCACCTTCCTGCCCGTCAAGGTCGAGGACGTCACCACCCACCGCATGCACGCCGAATGGGGCGAGGTCAGCGCCGAGGCCGCCAATGCCATCACCCGCGCCAAATCCGAAGGCCGCCGCGTCATCCCGGTGGGTACCACGGCGCTGCGACTGATCGAATCGGCGGCGACGGCGGATGGGGTCGTGGCCCCGTTTCAGGGCACGACCGACATCTTCATCTATCCCGGCCATCACTTCCGGGTGACCGATGCGCTGATGACGAACTTCCATCTGCCGAAATCGACGCTGATGATGCTGGTCTCGGCCTTGATGGGGCCGGAAAAAATCATGGCGATCTATGGACATGCGGTCGGGCAGGGGTATCGTTTCTTCAGTTACGGCGATGCGTCGCTGCTGATCCCCTGAGGTCGCTTTCCTGCTGGCATCATGGGCCTTTGCACAATAGGGCAGCGTTTCCGGACCTGTCCCACCCCTGACGAACGAGACCCGTGATGATTTCGGTGTTGCGCACCACATGGCCCCTGCTTCTGGGCATCCTGTTGCTGATGGTCGGCAACGGCATGCAGGGAACGCTGCTGGGTATCCGAGGCGGCATCGAGGGCATCCCGACCTTCCTGATGTCGGTCGTCATGGCGGGTTACTATGGCGGCTTCCTGCTGGGCAGCCTGACGGTGCCCGCGCTGATCAAGAACGTGGGCCACGTGCGGGTCTTCGCGGCGCTGGGATCGCTGATCTCGGCGGCGCTGGTGCTTTACGCGGTCGAGCCGCATTGGATCAGCTGGACGCTGCTGCGCTTCCTGCTGGGTTATTGCTTCTGCGGCGTCTATGTCTCGGCGGAAAGCTGGCTGAACGCCGGTTCCAGCAACGAAAACCGCGGGCAGGCGCTGTCGCTCTACATGATCGTGCAACTGCTGGGCATCGTGGTCGCGCAGGCGCTGCTGAACGTCGGCGATCCGGCGGGCTACCTGCTGTTCATCATCCCCTCGGTGCTGGTCTCGCTGGCCTTCACGCCGATCCTGCTGTCGGCCCAGCCCGCGCCCCAGTTCGAGACGATCAAGCGCATGTCCTTCGGCGACCTTTATCGGGCATCGCCGCTGGGCTGCGTGGGCATCTTCCTGATGGGCGGCGTGCTGGCCTCGCTGTCGGGCATGTCCTCGGTCTGGGGGGCGGTGATCGGGCTGTCGGTGGCGCAGATCTCGATCTTCGTGGCGGCGATCTATGCAGGCGGGCTGGTGCTGCAATATCCCATCGGCTGGATCTCCGACCGCTACGACCGGCGTCGGCTGGTGCTGATGCTGGCGGCGGCAGGCGGCCTTGTGTCGCTGGTGGTCGTGGCCATGCAGCCGGGAACGCTGGGGCTGATCGTGGCGGGGGCCGCGATGGGCGGCATGGCAAACCCGATCTATGCGCTGCTGCTGGCCTATACCAACGACTACCTTGATCAGTCGGACATGGCGGCAGCCTCGGCGGGGCTGCTGTTCATCTATGGCTTGGGATCGATGGGCGGCCCCGTCATCACGGGTTGGCTGATGGGCGTCATGGGGCCGGACGGTTACTGGATCTACATGGGCGTTCTGTTGCTGGCCCTGACCGTCTATGCCGGCTGGCGTTCGACGCAGCGCCGCGCTCTGACCCCCGAGGAACAGGGCAGCTATGCCGTCATCAGCACCACCGCCACGACCATCGCGGTCGAGGCGGTCCTCGACGAGGCGCAATCCGACAGCGACGGCGCCGGGGATTACGACGAGGATGTCGGCCCGCAGGTGCCGCGCGACGGGGGCTGACCCCGCCGCTTGCCGCCTTGCGGCAAATGGTTTAACGCTGAACTATTCTTAGTCAGCCGGGGGACATGATGGCCCAGAATTTCGATATGGTGGTGATTGGCGCCGGACCGGGCGGTTATGTCGCCGCGATCCGCGGCGCCCAGCTTGGTCTGAAGGTGGCCTGCGTCGAGCGTGAGCATCTGGGCGGCATCTGCCTCAACTGGGGATGCATCCCCACCAAGGCCATGCTGCGCAGCGCCGAGGTCTTCCACCTGATGGAGCGTGCCAAGGATTTCGGCCTGTCCGCCGACAAGATCGGCTATGACCTGCCCGCCGTGGTCAAGCGGTCGCGCGGCGTCGCCAAGCAGCTGTCGGGCGGCATCGGGCACCTGTTCAAGAAGAACAAGGTCACCACGATCATGGGCGAGGCGACCCTGTCGGGCAAAGGCAAGGTCACCGTCAAGACCGACAAGGGCACCGAGGAACTGACCGCCAAGTCGATCATCCTGGCCACCGGCGCGCGCGCCCGTGAACTGCCCGGGCTGGAACCGGATGGCAAGCTGGTCTGGAACTACAAGCACGCGCTGAACCCGCCGCATATGCCCAAGAAGCTGCTGGTCATCGGTTCGGGCGCCATCGGCATCGAATTCGCCAGCTTCTTCAACACGCTTGGCGCCGATACCACCGTGGTCGAGGTCATGGACCGCGTCCTGCCGGTCGAGGACGCCGAGATCAGCGCCTTCGCCAAGAAGCAGTTCGTCAAGCAGGGCATGACGATCATGGAAAAGGCGACCGTCAAGAAGCTGGATCGCAAGGGTGACAAGGTCACCGCCCATATCGAGACGGGCGGCAAGACCGAGACGATGGAGTTCGACACGGTGATCTCGGCCGTGGGCATCGTCGGCAACACCGAGGGTCTGGGGCTGGAAGAGGCCGGGATCAAGGTCGACCGCACCCATGTCGTCACCGACGAATACTGCCGCACCGGGGTCGAGGGCGTCTATGCCATCGGCGATCTGGCCGGCGCGCCTTGGCTTGCCCACAAGGCCAGCCACGAAGGCGTCATGGTGGCCGAACTGGTCGCGGGCAAGCATCCCCATCCGATCAAGCCGGGCAGCATCGCGGGCTGCACCTATTGCAACCCGCAGGTCGCATCGGTGGGTCTGACCGAGGCGAAGGCCAAGGAAGCCGGTCTGGACATCAAGGTCGGACGCTTCCCCTTCATCGGCAACGGCAAGGCCATCGCGCTTGGCGAACCCGAAGGCATGGTCAAGACCATCTTCGACGCCAAGACGGGCGAGCTGCTGGGCGCGCATATGGTCGGTGCCGAAGTGACGGAACTGATTCAGGGCTATGTCATCGGCCGCCAGCTGGAAACGACCGAGCAGGACCTGATGGAAACCGTCTTCCCGCATCCGACCCTGTCCGAGATGATGCATGAATCGGTGCTGGACGCCTATGGGCGGGCCATCCACTTCTGATCCCTGTCGGGGTCACGTGATGCGGACGGGGGGCCGGTGGCCCCCCGTTTCGCATTTCAGGGTTTGGGTGTCAGATGGGTCACGCCCGCCGCCGCCGCGCGTGCCAGTTGGGGGTCCAGCGACATGCCGATGTATTCACCCCGCCGCCACAGGCCCGACAGGTCGTCGTAATGGCGCGACAGCGGATGACCCGATTGCCCGGTCGAGACGATGAAGACCGAGCTGTCGGGATCGGCCAGGTCATAGACCCCGCGGAAGCCCGCCCCGCCGTTCGCGCGGAACGGATCGTCGCCATCTCCCAGCAGACCGCTTTGCGCGACAGTGAAATCCCCGCCCGAGATGGTCTGGCGGATGTTCATGATCCAGCCGAGCGCGGGCAGATCGCCCAGACCGGGGTGGACATGGACCGCCTCATGCAGGTCACCCCAACGCCAGCTTTCCACATCGGGGCCGAAACGCTCGGTCAGGTCCAGAAGGGCGCGGTCCAGTGCCTGACGGGCGATGGTGGTGCAATCCTCGGTCGCGGCGCTTTGGGCGATGTCGCACCAGCGCGAGGCACCGTTGCGGTTGCGGAAGACAGCCTCGATGAAGCCGGGCTGGATGCGGGTGATGTCATCGGTCAGCGGCCCGACCTGATCGCGGATCAGCCGGTCCTGCAGGGCGGCCATCCAGGCGGTATAGATCACCGGCTCGGGCAGATGCTCGCTCATGGCGCCATCCCATTCGGCCAGCAGCGACAGGGCGTCCTGGCGCTGGCGTTCGGGGGTGCCGGGGGCTGCGGGATCGCCGGTGAACCACAGATCGGCCCCGACCAGCGGCAGCAGGCGGCGCGCGGCGGGGCTGACGATGTCCAGTTGCGCGGCGATGAAGCTGTCGCGGGAATGCACCTCGCGGTCGTCCAGCAGGCGTTCCAGACGGGTCAGGCGCATCTGGTCGCCGGGGGTTTCCTCGGTCGTGAAGGACACGCCGGTATCGGGTTCGCGTGCCTGCCCCGCCAACGAGGTCGCCCCCTGCCACGCCGTTTCGGGCAACCAGCCGGGGCTGGGCATGGCGCCTCCCGTCGGATGATCCGCGCTGCGCGTGGGCAGGGCGCCCGCCGTTACATGAGACACATGGCCCTGATCGGCCAGCGTCACGTTGATGGCGGGGGCCACTACGGCGGACAGGGCGCGCGCCGCCTGATCGGGGGTCTGCGACCGCATCATTCCCATCAGCGCCGACATGGTCGTGTCCTGCCGCGACAGGCCCGTCCAGCGCAGAGCGGGGACATGCCCGATGGGCGTCACGTCGCGCAAGCCCCCGTCCAGCGCCGGGACCACGGGGCCGTTCTGCGTGTCGCGCAGCGTAATGGTACGGGCGGGGGCGTCCAGCACGCGGATGACCTCGGTCCGGGTGCGGAAGCCGGTCCAGCCCTGGGGACCGCGATAGCGATCGGCATTGCCGGGCTGGACCTCCTCGATGGCGATATCGGCGTCGTCGATGGCGGCGGGCGTCATGGCCCAGGACAGCTTGGACGACCGGCCCGACAGGATCAGCGGCATGCCGGGGATGGTCGCGCCGATGACCCCGCCCGAGGACAGCTGCACCCGCGCCAGGTAATAGAGCGAGGGCGCCGTCAGCCCCGCATGCAGGTCATTGGCCAGCAGCGTCCCACCAGCCGCCGTGCGGTCGGGGGCGGCCGCGAAGGCATTGCCGCCCAGAACCATGCCCGGACGCAGGAAGCCAAGCGGATGGTCCGCCCCACTGCGCCGACGCCGTTCCGGTGTGCCAAGCCGCGCACCGGGAAACAGCGAGGCATAGGCGGGCAGCGGATCGGCCGAGACGACCTCGGGTCCGTGATCGGGCCAGGCCAGCGACAGGCGGGCGCGCAGGATCTCGGATTGGGCGGCGTCGCTGCTGGCGGCGGCGATCAGCTTCAGGATGGCCAGCGAATCGGCGGGCTGCCAGAAGGCGATGGTATCGGGGAACAGGAAGAACTCGGGCGCGCCACGGCCCATGGCGCCCTCGTTGACGATGCGGATCCACTGGTTGACCCCCGCCGCATAGGCCGAGAGCGCCGCCTTGGTCGCATCGTCTTGCGACTGCAGCGATGCCTGCGCATTGCGATAGAGTCCCAAACGGCGCACCAGATCGTCGGCGGCGATGGCGCGGGTGCCGTGCACCTCGGCCAGACGCCCCTGGGCCGCGCGGCGCAGCAGCGTCATCTGGAACAGCCGGTCCTGCGCATGGGCCAAGCCCAGGGCAAAGAACACGTCCTCATCGGTTTCGCCGAAGATATGGGGCACATCCTCGGTCGATCGGATGATCTCGACAGGGGCCGAGATGCCCTCGACCCGGTAAGTGGCATCGTAATCGGGCAGCGACCGGATGGCGAAATACCAGATCAGGGTGACGGCCAGCACCAGCAATACGATCAGCGCGACGGTCAGCCTGAGAAGCCAGCGGAACATGGTCAGCATGCGGGGGCGGTTCCTTGGGCAGGGCGGCGCGGCACGGGTTGACCCCGGCGCGCGCGGGTGATGGTGTGCTGCATAAGACAGGTCGGCGGCCAGTTCAACGCGCCGAGGCCTTCGGAAATTCGCGACAGGCAGGAGGACAGCGTGGCACGAACGGCGTTTCTGGGATTGGGCGTGATGGGATACCCGATGGCGGGCCATCTTGCAGGTGCGGGACATGAGGTGACGGTCTTCAACCGCACGGCTGCCAAGGCGGCAGCATGGGCGGATGAACATCAGGGTCAGCATTTCGCCACCCCGCGCGAGGCGGCCGAGGGTGCCGAATTCGTGATGGCCTGCGTGGGCAATGACGACGACCTGCGGCAGGTCTGCCTTGGCCCCGACGGCGCGTTCGCGGGCATGTCCAAGGGCGCGATCTTCGTCGATCACACCACGGTTTCAGCGCAGGTGACGCGTGAACTGGCCGAAAAGGCCGCCGAGGCGGGCATCGGATATGTCGATGCGCCGGTCTCGGGCGGGCAGGCGGGCGCTGAAAACGGCCAGCTGTCGGTGATGTGCGGCGGCGCGCAGGACGACTTCGACCGCGCCGCGCCGGTGATCGACGCCTATGCCAAGATCTGCCGCCTGATGGGCGAGGTCGGCGCGGGTCAGATGACCAAGATGTGCAACCAGATCGCCATTGCCGGGCTGGTGCAGGGCCTCTCGGAATCGCTGGCCTTCGCGCAGAAGGCCGGTCTGGACGTGGCGCAGGTGGTCGAGGTCATCAGCCAGGGCGCCGCGGGCAGCTGGCAGATGGTCAACCGCCACCAGACGATGGACCGGGGCGAATTCGACCACGGCTTTGCCGTCGACTGGATGCGCAAGGATCTGGGGATCTGCCTGGCGACGGGGGATCAGATCGGGGCATCGTTGCCGGTGACGGCGCTTGTCGATCAGTTCTACAAGGATATCCAGAAGATGGGCGGCGGCAGGTGGGACACCTCGGCGCTGATCGCGCGCCTGGGCTGATACAACCGGAACACCCTGCAAGGCGCGGAATTTCGCGGCGAAGGGGTGGACCGATCGGGCGGTGGGGAACGTTGGGTTTCCGAAAGGCCGCAAGGTCCCGACAAAGGAGAGCCGCCATGGCAGAGCGCAGCCTATCAGGACAGATCCAGTTCGACATCATCGGTGTCAGCGATACCGAGGCGGAAGGCGAGATGCAGGTCCAGCCGGGCATCCTGAATCCGTTCGGCACCATCCATGCGGGCGCGCTGATCTGGTTCGCCGATGTCATCGCCACCAACCTCGTGCTGGGCGGCGAACAGATCCACGAGGGGATGGACAGCTTCCCCGTCGCCGTCACCCTGAACGGTCAGCTGCTGGCCAACCGCCGCGACGGCGTGCTGACCGCCACGGCACGATGGGTGAAACGTGGTCGTCGCCTGTCCACCGTGCGCACCGAGGTTCGCGATCAGGAGGACCGGCTGCTGCTGGACCTGACCTCGACCCATATCAGCGCGGCGTGATGCGCGACTGACCCTGCGGCAAACCCGCTTTGGCGGGTTGCGCCGCGCCTCATTCCCGCCATCATGCACCCCAAGGGACGAAGGAGGAGAGGCCCATGGATGGCATGATGATGAACCGCCCGCTGCTGCAAAGCGGCCTGCTGGATTTCGCCGCAGAGAGCTTTCCCGGATCGGAGATCGTCTCGCGCCGGGTGGAGGGCGATCTGCATCGTCAAGGCTGGGCCGATACGCGGGCGCGTGCCGTGCAGCTGTCGCTGGCCCTGCAGGACATGGGCGTGGGCCTGGGCGACCGGGTGGCGACCTTGGCGTGGAACGGCCACCGCCATCTTGAGATCTATCACGCCGTTCCGGCCATCGGGGCCGTCTGCCACACGATCAACCCGCGGCTGTCGCCCGAACAGATGTGCTTCATCGCCCATCACGCGGGCGACGGGATGCTGTTCACCGATCTGACCTTCGTGCCGCTGCTGGAAAAGCTGAAGGATCAGCTGCCGCCGATGCGCTATGTCATCATGACCGATCGCGCGCATATGCCGGAAAACATCCTCGATGCGCTCTGCTACGAGGAATTGCTGGAGGGGCGGGCCACCGACCGCGAATGGCCCGAGTTTCCGGAAACCACCGCCTCGGGGCTGTGCTATACCTCGGGGACGACGGGCGATCCCAAGGGGACGCTTTACAGCCATCGTTCCAACATGCTGCATTCGCTGGCGACGGCGGCGGTTCTGGGCCCCGATCTGGGCATCCAGCCGCGCATCCTGCCCGTGGTGCCGCTGTTTCATGTCAACGCCTGGGGGCTGCCCTTCACCGCGCCCCTGATCGGGGCCAGCCTGATCATGCCGGGGCCGAACCTCGACGGGGCCAGCCTGTGGGACCTGTGCCAAGCCGAGGGCGTGCAAAGCGCATGGGGCGTGCCGACCATCTGGCAGGGGCTCTATGCCGAGATGAAGGCCCGCGGCGCCAAGCCCGATGCCCTGCGCCACATCGTCGTCGGCGGCAGCGCCATGCCTCGCAGCCTGACCGAGGGCTTCGAGAAGCTGGGCATCGACGTGAACCACGCCTGGGGCATGACCGAGACCTCGCCCCTTGGCAGCCAGGGGTCGCTGACGGCCCAGCAGCGCGAATTGCCCTTCGATCAGCGCATGGACCTGAAGCAGACCCAAGGCCGCCGCGTCTTCGGAGTCGAGATGAAGATCATCGGCGACGACGGCAGCCGCCAGCCCCATGACGGCAAGGCGATGGGTGAGCTTTACGTCCGCGGGAATACCGTCGCCGGCGGCTATTACAACAACCCGCAGGCGGGGGCGAAGGTCATCGACAAGGACGGTTGGTTCGGGACGGGCGACATCGCCTCGATCGCGCCGGACAGCAGGCTGACCCTGCACGACCGCGCCAAGGACCTGATCAAGTCGGGCGGCGAGTGGATCAGCTCGATCGACGTGGAAAACCTGGCGCTGGCGCATCCGGGTGTGGCCCAATGCGCAGTGATCGCCATGTCGCATCCGAAATGGGATGAACGTCCGCTGATGGTGGTGAAATGCGCGGGCGATGCGCGCCCCACGTTGGAGGAGATCTGCACCACGCTGGAACGGCATCTGGCCAAATGGCAGTTCCCCGACGACCTGGTCTATGTCGACGACATGCCGATGACCGCCACCGGCAAGATCAGCAAGCTGACCCTGCGCCAGCAGTTCAAGGACCACGTGCTGCCCGACCTGCGTTAGGGGGCGCGCATGGCCTCCAGCGCGGCGCGCTGTTCGTCCGGGATGGGGACGGGACGGCGCGTCGTGTTGTCGACGGTCACCATCACGAAGTGCGACCGCGCCGATTCCGTCGGGTCATCGGCGCGGAACATCCCCATCTCGAACCGGGTCGAGGTTCGCCCGATATGGGCCACGCGCAGCCCGATGGTCAGGCGGTCGGGATAGGCGACCTCGCGCAGGAACTGGCAGCCGTTCTCGACCACCACCATGATCGGTGCGTCCGAGGCGTGGTCCAGAAAGCCCTTGTCGATCAGCGACATGTTCATCGCCTCGTCGAACAGCTCAAGGTAGGTGGCGTTGTACATATGGCCGAACTGGTCGTTGTCGCGCCAGCGTGTCTGCATGGGCTGAAAGACGGCATAGGCGTCGCGGTGGCGGGCGGGTTCGGACATCGTGTCAATCCTTGGTCATCAGGCCGTGCAGCACGAATAGCCGCAGCGCCGTCGCCAACCCCACATCGGGCGGGCGGGCATGGTCGATATGGCCGATCAGGGCGGCGCGGGTCATGTCGCGGGCACCGGCCTCGACGGTCAGCAGCCGCCAGAACGGATCCTCCAGCGAGACCGAGGTTCGGTGCCCGTCGATCGTCACCGAGCGCTTGGCTGGCGGCGACATGGGGGGCAGGTCAATCATCGGTGCGATGCCTGTCCAGCCTGCGTGCGTCCTGTTCGGCCAAGGCCTTGCGCAGATCGGAAACAGGCTTTGCCTCGCCGTGCTTTGCGGCGCTGGCATCGGCTTCGGACCGCTTGTGGTCGCGGTCACGCTGCTTGCGGGCGGTGCGCAGGTTGATGACGCGGGCCATGGCGGTGCCTTTGTTGGAAAAGGGGCGGGACCATGATGGCCCCGCCCTGATCGGTGATCAACCCTTGGGGCTGATCATCTCCTCGGGGCGGACGACGCGGTCGAAGGTCTCGCCGTCGACGAAGCCCAGGTTGATCGCCTCTTCGCGCAGGGTGGTGCCGTTCTTATGCGCGGTCTTGGCGACCTTGGTGGCGTTGTCATAGCCGATGGTGGGGGCCAGCGCCGTGACCAGCATCAGCGATTCCTTCATCAGCTTCTCGATGCGTTCGACGTTGGCCTTCGTGCCCACGACCATGTTGTCGGTGAAGCTGCCCGCCGCATCGCCCAGAAGCTGCATCGACTGCATCAGGTTGTAGGACATCATCGGGTTGTAGACGTTCAGCTCGAAATGTCCCTGCGACCCGGCGAAACCGATGGCCGCGTCATTGCCCATGACATGGGCGCAGACCATGGTCAGCGCCTCGGCCTGGGTCGGGTTCACCTTGCCCGGCATGATCGAGGAACCGGGTTCGTTTTCCGGCAGGATCAATTCGCCCAGACCCGAACGCGGACCGGACCCCAGCAGGCGCATGTCGTTGGCGATCTTGAACAGCGATGCCGCCACCGTCTTCAGCGCGCCCGAGAACATGACCATCGCGTCATGAGCGGCCAGCGCCTCGAACTTGTTGGGGGCGGTGACGAAGGGCAGGTCGGTGATCTTGGCGATCTCGGCCGCGATGGCGGTGTCCCAGCCCTTCTTGGTGTTCAGGCCCGTGCCGACGGCGGTGCCACCCTGCGCCAGCTCATAGATGTCGGGCAGGCAGGCCTTCACCCTCTCGATCCCCTTGCGGACCTGATGGGCATAGCCGCCGAATTCCTGGCCAAGCGTCAGCGGCGTCGCATCCTGGGTGTGGGTGCGGCCGATCTTGATGATGTCCTTGAATTCGTCCGACTTGGCCTCCAGCGCGGATGCCAGCTTTTCCAGACCCGGCAGCAGCACGTCGCGCGCCATCATGCCGATGCCGACATGCATGGCCGTCGGGAAGGTGTCGTTCGACGACTGGCCCATGTTGCAGTGGTCGTTGGGGTGGACGGGCTTCTTGGAGCCCATCTCGCCGCCCATGATTTCGATCGCGCGGTTGCTGATCACCTCGTTGGCGTTCATGTTCGATTGGGTGCCCGACCCCGTCTGCCAAACGACCAGCGGGAAGTTGTCGTCGAACTTGCCCTCGAAGACCTCGGTCGCGGCCTGTTCCATCGCATCGGCCAGATCGGCGGGCAGATCGCCATTGGTGCGGTTCACGCGGGCGGCGGCCAGCTTGATGGCACCAAGCGCGCGGATGATGGCGACGGGCTGGCGTTCCCAACCGATGGGGAAGTTGATGATGGACCGCTGCGTCTGAGCGCCCCAGTATTTCGACGCATCGACGTCCAGCGGGCCAAAGCTGTCGGTTTCGGTACGGGTCTTGGTCATCGGGTCGCTCCCTTGCGGTTTTCACGCGGGTTGTAGCGGCGCAGGGCCGGATTCGCAATTGGTATGCAACGGTATGCGGGCGGCGTCAGCCCTGCAGTGCGTCGATGGCAGAACCCAAGCGTGGCATCGCATCATCGGGCAGGGGCAGCAGCGGACGCGGGGGCAGGGCCGTCGTCAGCCCCATGATACGGGCCGCTGCATGGACCACACGCAGGCTGCCATGGGCGATGAACAGATCCCAGAGCGTTTGGAACCGCGCCTGCCATTCCTGCGTCGGATTGTGATCGCCCGACATGGCCGCGCGTGTTAACGCCAGCGATTGCTCCGGCCACAAACCCGCCGCGACGCTGAACCAGGCATCCGCGCCTGCCAGCAGGGCATCCGCGCAGCCCCAGTCACCGCTGTAGCCGATGGCGAAACCCGATGGCAGCAGGCTGCGCAGCTCTGCGATGCGTCCCGTAAAATCATCATCGGCGGGCAGGGGCATCTTGACGGCGCTCACCTGCGGCAGCTGCGCCAGCCGGGCCAGCAGTTCCGGGCTGAAGGAGAAATGCGTGGTCGATGGGTTGTTGTAGATGCAGATCGGCAGATCCGAGGCCCCTGCGACGGTCCTGAAATGCTGAAAGACCTCATCCTCGGTCAAAGGGGTATAGGACATGGGCGCCAGCAGCAGCCCCGCCGCGCCCGCATCGGCGGCATGACGGGCCAGCCGCGCCGAGACGTCGCTGCGCAGCGCCCCGACGCCTACGATGACCGGCGCTTGCGCCGCGTCCAAGGCGATCTGGGTCGCCCGCATCCGTTGATCCGGCGTCAGATAGGCATAGCCCCCGGTCGAACCCAGGATCCCGATGCTGTCGACGCCGGCCTGCCCGAGGCGGTCGATCAGGCCCGCCAGTTCCGCAGCGATCGGATTGCCGTCATCATCAGTGGGGGTGATGGGGAAGGCGGACAATCCATGCATCGCAGTCGTCCCCGTCGCCAGTTTACTTGCGCCAGCGATCCAGGCTGACGACCTCTCCGCCGCCCGAAGGGGGGGTGTCGTCGCCGTCATCCTCGGCGTTGAGGTCGAAATCGGCGTCGACCTCGGCATCCTCATCCTCGTCCTCGCCGTCCTGCGTCTCGAAGCGCAGGCCGAATTCGACCGAGGGGTCGACGAAGGTGCGCAGCGCATCGAAGGGGATGTGCAGCGGTTCGGGGGAATTGCCGAAATTCAATGTGATGGTGAAATGGTCGTCCGCCACGGTCAGGTTGTCGAACCAGTTCTGCACGACGATGGTCATTTCCTCGGGATAGCGTTCGCGCAGCCAATCGGCCATCTCGACGCCATCGTCGCGAGTATCGAAGGTGATGAAGAAATGGTGTTCGCCCGGCAGGCCGTCGCGCGCGACCTTGCGCAGCACTTCGGCAATCAGCCCCTGCATCGCGCGATGCATCATTCCGCCGTAATCCAATTCAGACCGCGCCATGGTTCAACCTTTCATCTTGCGCGCCAAGCATAGGGATATGGGCGTCGAAGAAAAGGGGGGCATGTGGGGAAATGAGGTGCAGGATTCTGTTGCCAGGCTCCTGCGGGCCCCGCCTTACGCTGCTAGGCGCAAGGGCTTAGGTTTCGATCTTTCGGACTGCTTACGCAGCCAGAGCGACCGGAGCACGGTTGTCATTGGCAACTGTACGTTTTGCACCGATAACGGTAGTAGCTCACCGAGACAAAGCTTACCCCTTTAGACGTTCGTCGATCCTGTTTCGGCCCCATTCGCCCCCAATGAAGGGTTGTCTGGTGGAGCCGCCGGGTACCGCCCCCGGGTCCGATCCGCTTATTACGAGCGCGTTTATGTCCATAGTCCGAATTGCTTCGAACAGATCTGATATAGGACGGTGGTCCTGTGGCTGCAAGGGGGCAGGGGCTTCACCCGGAACAGGAAAAGGGGGCGAACCTTGCGGAACGCCCCCTTGGGGTTTCTTGGCTTATAGGCCTCAGGCGGCCTTGCTGATCAGCTGCGCCTGATCTTCGACCAAGGCGCGGTGCAGGGCCTTGATGACACCTGCCAGCGAGTCGCGTTCGACGATGAACTGCACATCGACGGGACGGGGGCCCTGCGTCGCGCCGATCGCCTCCAGATCGGCCGCAGCCAGCGCGTTCAAGCCGCGGCTGAGGACTGCCAGACCGTCCAGATCACGTCCCACGGCCGAGGCCATGGCCACCGCGCGCGAGGAGACATCGGCCGAGGGGTAACGCTCGGTCAGGTCCTTTTCAACGCGGCGCAGCACCTTGAGGCTGCTGTCGACGTAATGCGTGATCGTATTGGCGTTAGACACCTTGCTGACAATGCGCACCTTGTGACGGGTCAGCACCTCGAGGATGAAGGCGTCATAGCCCTTGGCCCCGACCATGTCCTGCTCGAACAGTTCCAGCGCCAAGACGTCCAGACCGGTGACGATCTCGACCCCCGGCTCGGAGGCGGGCTGATCGTCGATCAGGGTGCCGGGATCATGCGGTTCGAAGGCATTGGTCACGCGCAGGGGAACGCCCGATTGGCGCAGCGTCTTGGCGGCCTTGGGGTGGATCGCCTCCATTCCCAGGTTCGACAGCTGGTCGGCCACGTCGTAATTGGTGCGCCCCAGCTTGCGGACGGCATCCGCGCCGACAAGGTTCGGGTCCGCCGAGGACAGGTGGAACTCCTTGTGGATGATCGCCTCGCGTGCGCCGGTCAGGGCGGCAAGCCGCGAGAAGGTCACCTCGGAATAGCCGCGGTCGAATTCGCGCATCAGGCCTTCGCGGCACTGGGCATAGCCGGTGACGATCGGGATCTCGGAATGCGGATCGACGCCTTCCATTGCACCGGTGATGCGTTCGTCCAGGCTGACCTCGCCCTCGTCGCGCCAACCCGACAGGTCGACGAAACGCGCCTGAACACCGGCCCGCTGGATCATCAGCGTGGTGACGAAGGCGGAATGCGCCTCGCCCAGGCCCGAGAGCAATTCGCGGGTCTGCAGCATGTGTTCGGAGAGGCGGAAATGGCCATAGGAGCACAGGCGCTGCAGGTCGATCAGGCAGTTGCGGGCGCCAAGGATGCGGTCACGCACGAAGTCGTCGGCACGTTCCAGATCACCGGGATGTTCCAGGATACCGCGATGCGCCTCGATCATGGCGTCCGAGACGCGGTCCAACGCCTCGAGCCAGCCATGGTCGCCGCCGCCGTTGGCGAAGGCCGCATAGACGCCGGGCTTGCCCGACTTCTTGTGCTCCAGCAGCAGGTTGGTGATGCCGCCGAAGGCCGAGACCACGAAGATCCGACCGTATAGGTCGGTCCCCGTGCGGTCCCCGATCAGCAGGGTGTCGCGCAACTCATGGACCCGCGACATCGACGTGCCACCGATCTTTTCGACCGTGTGTGTGTTGTTCGGGTCTGCCATGACTTACGCCGTTTCTTCGGCAGGGGCATAGCTGCCGTCTTCGCGGTGAACTTCGGTCCCGGTCACGGGCGGGTTGAAGCAGCAGGCCATGACCAGCGTCTCTTCCGCGCGCAGGATGTGCTTGTCGTGAAGGTTCAGTGCATACATCACGCCGGGCGTGATCTCATGCGTTTCACCGGTACCCAGATCGGTGATCGAGCCTTTGCCCTGCATGCAGAACACGCTTTCGAAGTGATGCTTATAGTGGAACTGGTGTTCCGACCCCGCATGAAGTGTCGTGATGTGGAACGAGAACCCCATTCCGTCGTCGGCCAACAGCATGCGGACCGAGTTCCACTGGGCGTCCGAAACCGAACGGTCGGTGTCTTTGAGCTTGTTGAAATCGCGTACAATCATGATGTTACTCCGCTGCAATCTTGGTCGTGGAAAGGACGTCGCGGGCTGCATCCAGCAGGATGTCGAAGCCCTTGTTGAAAACTTCGATGGGCGTCGTCAGCGCGGCCAGTACCTTGACCACCTGATCCTCGTTCCCCGAGGTTTCGATGATCAGGCCGTTCTCAAAGGCGCGGGCGCAAATGGCGGCGGCCAGTTCGCCGGTGCCGACATCGACGCCGCGCATCAGGCCGCGGCCCTTCAGGTAGGCGCCGGGGATCATTTCGGCCAGTTCGGTCAGGCGCTTTTCGATCAGCGCGGCCTTTTCGGCCAGTTCGGCCTCGAAAGCCTTGTCGGACCAGAACTTCTCGATGGCGACGCGGGCGGTCACGAAGGCATGGGTGTTGCCCCGGAAGGTGCCGTTGTGTTCGGCAGGTCCGAAAACGTCATGTTCGGGGCGCACCAGAACCATCGCCAGCGGCAGGCCGAAGCCCGAGATCGACTTGGCCATCGGCACCAGGTCCGGCACGACGCCCATGTCCTCGAACGAGAAGAACTTGCCGCTGCGACCGCAACCGGCCTGGATGTCATCCAAGATCAGCAGCGCGCCGTGGCGCTTGGCGATATCGGCCAGCTTGCAGACGAATTCACCCGAGGCTGCGTTCAGGCCGCCCTCGCCTTGGATCGTCTCCAGCATGATCGCCGCCGGTGCGTCGATGCCGCCCGAGGCGTCCGACAGCATCTGATCCAGCAGAGCCGCGCTGTCCACGCCATCGGCGTAATCGTCATAGGGCATGCGCGTCACGCCAGTCGCATCCATGCCGGCACCGCCGCGGTGATACCCGTTGCCGGTCGCGGCCAAGGCACCCATGGTCACGCCGTGGAAGCCGTTGGTGAAGGCGATGATATTGGTGCGACCTGTCGATTTGCGGGCGATCTTCATGGCAGCCTCGACGGCATTCGCGCCGGTCGGACCCATGAACATTACGCGATGATCCATGCCACGGGGCTTCAGGATGTGTTTTTCGAAGGCACCCAGGAAGTCGGCCTTGGTGGTGGTGTGCAGGTCCAGACCATGGGCGATGCCGTCATTGGTGATGTGATCGACCAGCGCGGCCTTCATGTCCGGGTCGTTGTGGCCATAGTTCAGCGACGAACAGCCGGCCAGAAAATCGATGTATTCGGTGCCATCCTCGGCGCGCATGATCGAACCGCTGGCCGAGGTGAAGACATTCGGGATGCCCCGGCAATAGGATCGAGCCTCGCTTTCGCGGCGGGTGAAGATGGTCTTGTCGGTGTCAGTCGTCATCATGTCGTTGGGCATAGGATATCCTTTCGCATCAGGATGCGTTCTGAATTGCTTAGATAGCTGAATGAATTTAAGCGGCTTTCGCCTGCGCCGCATCCGACGGCAGGGTGATGGTCACCATATGCTCGGTCGCGTGATGGCCCGCAAAATGCCGATGGCGCATGAAGTGGGGGTCATCGCTCAGCTTGCCGCCCATGTGGCGGGCAAAGCTGCGGAACAGGCCCCAGGATGCGTCGTTGTCCAGCGTGATCGTGGTGTTGATCCGGGTCGCATCGGCGCATTCGTCGCGTCCGACCAGATGCGTCAGCATCTTGCGTCCCAGCCCCAAACCACGGGCTTCCTTGCCAACTGCGACCTGCCAGACGAACAATGCGTCCTGGTTCGGGATCATGTGACCCGAAATCCAGCCGACCACTTCACCGTCCAGCTCTGCGACGACGCAGGTGTCGCGGAAGTGTTCAGCCTGCACCAGATTGCAGTACATCGAGTTCTCGTCCAACGGCTTGCAGCTGCGCACCAGCTCCCAGATGGCGGCGCCATCGGTTGCGTCTGGCTTGCGCAGAGTCAGCTGCTGGGGGCGTTCGATGTCTTGCATGTCTTTGGGCATGTGCGGCTGGTCCTCAATTGCTTCGACCATCTAACTAGTAAACTTGCCCTATGGTTGCAAGGGAATCGCAAATATTTGGGCCTTTTCAGCTAAGTAACTTAGATTTAAAGGCTTATTCGCGCTTTTCGACACGGGTCCGTGATGAAACCCGTTCGTCAAGCAAATTATTTACCCGATGAAGCACCCGGCATTGCCTTGCCGCCCACCCGAATGGCATGATGGACACCATGACGCAGCCCGCCCCATATCCCCGCACGGATGACGCTCTGATCGCGCTGCGGCGCATCCTGAGGGCCACCGAACAATACGAACGCGAACTGGCGCAATCGGCGCGGCTGACGCCTGCCAAGCTGCGGGTGTTGCAGATCCTTGCCGCGGCCGAGGGGCAGCGTGCGACACCGACGACGCTGGCGGGCCGCATGGGGGTCAGCCAGGCGACCGTGACGGCCTTGGTCGATCAGCTGAACAAGCTGGGTCTGACGTCGCGCGAAAGATCGGTGACTGACCGGCGACAGCTGCATGTGATCCTGACCGAAGGGGGCGCGCAGGCGTTGCGCGATGCACCCGACGCGCTGCAGCAGCATTTCGTCAAGGGCTTCCAGAGCATGCAGGATTGGGAACAGTCGATGCTGGTCGCGGCGCTGGAACGCGTGGCCGCCATGCTGAACGCACAGGGCATCGATGCCTCGCCCGTACTGACCTTGGGTGAGATCAGCCGCCCGCGCGGCTGATCCCGGTATCCTCGATCAGGCGTTGCTGCCCCAGGGGCCGTGGCTGTCCTGAACTTCGTCCAGACGTTCGAACCCGTGGGCGCCGAAGAAGTCGCGCTGTGCCTGCAGCATGTTTGCCGTGCCGCGTGCCGTGCGCATCATGTCGAACCACATCAACCCCGAGGCAAGCGCCGGCAGCGCGTGACCGGCGGCAATGCCCTGCGACACGACCTGGCGCAGGGCGGGGACGCCCTTTTCGATCAGATCGGCAAAGAAGGGCGCCATGATCAGGTTGCGGTCGGGGTTTTCGCCCAAGGCTTCGGCCATGTCGTTCAGCATCGAGGACCGGATGATGCAGCCCGCGCGCCAGACCTTGGCGATCTCGGGCAGGTTCAGGGTCCAGCCGAAGCGCTCGGACGCGCCCGAGATCATCGTGAAGCCCTGCGCATAGCACATGATCTTGCCGACGATCAGCGCCTGCTCCAGCGCCTTCGGGTCCATGTCGCAAGGCTGGGGGGCGGCGCCGAAGCGATCCTGACCGGCCTTGCGTTCATCCAGACGGGCCGAGACGTTGCGCGCCATCACGGCAGCCTCGATCACGGGGATGGGGGCGGAGAGGTGCTGCGCCTCGATGGCGGTCCAGCGGCCCGTGCCTTTCTGGCCTGCACGGTCCAGGATGACATCGGGCATGGGCTTGCCGGTATGCTTGTCGGCGGCTGCCGTGACCTTGGCCGAGATCTCGATCAGATAGCTGGACAGCACGCCCTCGTTCCAGCCCGCGAAGACGTCCGAGATGGCGCCCGCATCCATGCCCATGCCGTCGCGCATCAGGCCATAGACCTCGGCGATCATTTGCATGTCGGCGTATTCGATGCCGTTGTGGACCATCTTGACGAAGTGACCGGCACCCGCGTCACCCATGCGCGCCGCGCAGGGTTCACCATCGTCCGCCTTGGCCGAGATCGCGTTCATCACCTTGGACACACGGTCCCAATCGGCCGCATCGCCGCCGCCCATGATGGCCGGACCGTGACGCGCGCCCTCTTCACCACCCGAGACGCCCATGCCCAGGAAGTGGAAGGGCAGGCCCGCGTCGCTGCGGCGGTTGGTATCGTGGAAATCGGCGTTGCCCGCATCGATCACCAGATCGTCCGCATCCAGCAGCGGGGTCAGCGCCTCGAGCTGCGCATCGACGGCGGGACCTGCGGGCACCATCAGGACGATGGCGCGGGGGGGCGTGATGGCGGCGACGAAATCGGCCAGGGTCTCGGTCGGGATGACGCTGTCGGCCAGATCGCCCGCGGTTGCGTGGAACTTGCGCGTCACCTCGGTCGTGCGGTTCCAGACGGCGATGGGAAAGCCCTTCTCGGCGATGTTCAGCGCCAGCGCCGCCCCCATGGTCCCCAATCCGATCAGCCCGATATTTGCCTGTGCCATCATTCCACCCTTTGCGGTTCACATCAGTTTTGCGGCTGTCTACGACAAGCCGGGGGTGGTGTCACGTGGGGGGCTTTCCGGAGCGCTGGCTGGCAGGCAGATCAGTGTCTGCAGTCCCGTGGCGACATGGGTCCGGTCGTCGCCCTGCTGAGCATGCACGTCCAGCTGACAGACGGTCAGCGTCCGGCCCGACCGGATCACCCGCCCCACGGCGATCAGGCATTCGCCACGGGCGGGGGCCAGCAGGTTCATCTTGAATTCCGTGGTCAGCACGCTGCTGTCGGGCGGAAATTGCGTGAAGCCGGCAAAGCCCCCGGCCGTATCCGCCAGCGCCGAGGTCGCGCCCGCATGGAAAAAGCCGTGGTGCTGGGTCAGCCGAGCGTCATAGGGCAGGCGCAGCGTCACCTCTCCGGGTCGAATGCAGGCGATTTCGACGCCCAGATGCTGCATCAGGCCCTGTGCTGCAAAGCTCTCCTCGACCCGACGGATGATGTCGCCGTGCAGCGGTTCGTCATGGGGCATGTCGGTCGCGTCCTTTTATGGGAACGGTTGCGTGACGCGGGCCATCTTGCACGTCGTGCAGTCAGGGCGATAGCGCAAAAGCCTGTGATGACGCAGGGGCAGAACGCAGGGACGGGGCCGATGGCGGCCCCGTTCGCTTTTCTTACCCGAGGACGTGTGCCGGTATCAGCCGCGCAGGCGACGACCGGCCTGCAGCAGCATGGTACCGATGACGATCTTGACCATATCGCCCAGGATGAAGGGTGCCACGCCCACCGCCAGCAGCTTGTCCGACGGCACGAAGCCCGACAGCCAGATCAGCCCCGGAACATAGATGGCGACGGTCCCGGCGATCAGCGCCACGGCCTTCATCCCAGGGCCCCGACCGCGTGCCAGAACGCCGGTCACGACCATGGCCAGCGCCATGCCGATCAGGAAGCCGGTCGTTGGCCCCGCCAGATAGGCCAGCCCCAGCCCGCGTTCCGGCGATCCGGCAAAGACCGGCAGGCCCGCGATGCCCGCCGCCATGTAGGCGCCCATGGCCGCCAGCCCCAAGCGCGGCCCAAGCCCCGCCGCGATGACCAGCACGGCCAGCGTCTGCAGGGTCATCGGAACCGGCCAGAAGGGAACCTGCACCTTGGCGCCAAGTGCGATCAGCGCCGCCGCCGCCAGGGTCAGGCCGATCTGCATGGCCGGGTTCCGGGTGTCGATAAGCGTCTTGGCGTGCTGCATGGGATATCCTTTTCCTGTCTGTCGAATCGCGATGGACGGGCCGTCGCGCTTGCGCGCCATACTGAAACCAAGCCTGCCCTGCGGCAAGACCGGCCCTGCCGACATCGGCGCATTTCATCCCCGACCCCGCCTGCCGGCATGTCATTTTCGTGACTTGTGCGACGATTAGCGCCCGCGGGCGTCTGTTTTCCCCCCGGAAAGGGTGCTAGACCCTGCGCCAAACGCATGCCGCGACAGAGGTTCGAGACATGGCTGACGACTATATCAAGGTGCCACGCTTCATGGGCGGGCCTGCCGGGTGGATATCGATCCTGTTTCCGGCGGCACTCTTCATCTATTTCGCAGGTCTGCTGCCGCAGATCGCCCAAACACCGGTCATGCGGGGCATCGACTGGGTGCCGTCGCTGGGCATCCGGCTGTCGGTGATTCTGGACGGGCTCAGCATGACCTTCGCGCTGCTGATCACCGGGATCGGGACGGCGGTGACGCTGTATTCGTCGCGCTATCTGGGCGATCACCCGCATTATCCGCGCTTCGTCAGCTATCTGCTGATCTTCATGGTGGGGATGCTGGGCCTTGTGCTGGCCGACAACCTGATCTCGGTCTTCGTCTTCTGGGAGGTCACGACGATCTCCTCCTACCTGCTGATCGGATTCAATGCCGACAAGGCGGCGTCGCGGCGTTCGGCGCTTCAGGCGCTGCTGGTCACCGGGGCAGGGGGGCTGATCCTGCTGGCGGGCATCATCGTTCTTGGCAACATCGCCGGCAGCTATGAGCTATCGGAGATCCTGCCCCAGGGCGACATGATCCGCGCCCATCCCTGGTACCTGGCGATCCTGCTGATGTTCCTGGCAGGGGCCTTCACCAAATCGGCGCAGGTGCCGTTCCATTTCTGGCTGCCCAATGCCATGGCCGCGCCGACGCCGGTTTCGGCCTATCTGCACAGCGCCACCATGGTGAAGGCGGGCGTCTTCCTGATGGCGCGGATGAACCCGGCGTTGGGCGGCACCGATGTCTGGTTCTGGGTGCTGACCATCTTTGGCGGCGTGACGGCGGTCTTCGCCTCGGTCATGGCGCTGCGCCAGACGGACATCAAGCAGGTGCTGGCCTATACCACGCTGATGGCGCTGGGCACGCTGACCATGTTCATCGGCGCGGGCACGCATTACGCCATCTCGGCGGCGATGCTGTTCCTGGTGGTGCACTCGCTCTACAAGGCGGCGCTGTTCCTGATGATCGGCATCGTGGACCATTCGACGGGCACGCGCGACGCGACGGTGCTGCGTGGCCTTGGCCGCGCCATGCCGCTGACCGCGCTTGCCGCCGCATTGGCGGCGCTGAGTATGGCGGGCATCCCGCCGCTGGTGGGCTTTGTCGGCAAGGAATACATGTACAAGGCCAGCCTGGGCCTGGATCAGGGCATGATCTGGGTGACGGCGATGACCTTCGCCGCCAGCGCGCTGATGTTCGTGGCGGGCGGGATCGTCGCGCTGAAGCCCTTCCGCGGGCAGCTGGCCGAGACGCCCCACAAGGCGCATGAAGGCCCGTGGCAGATGCTGGCGGGACCGCTGGTTCTGGGCGCGCTGTCGCTGACCTTCGGCCTGATGCCGGACCTGCTGGGCGAATATATCGTCGGTCCCGGCGCCCGCGCCGTCTATGGCCCGCATGAGGATCTGCACCTGCACCTGTGGGGCGGCTTGAACGCGGCGCTGTACCTGTCGCTGGCGACCTTCGCAGCCGGTCTGCTGCTGTATCTGGTTCACACTCGCATCCGCAGCGCCCTGACCCGCATCGAGAACCGAAACCCGATCGATTTCGACGCCGGATGGGACCGCCTGCTGGACGGCTTCAAGGCTTTTGCCGCATGGCAGACGGGGCTGATCCAGACGGGCAGCCTGCAGCGCTATATGGCGGTGATCTTCGGCGCCTTCATCGTGATGGTCGGGGGCACCTATCTGGTCAAGGGCGCCTTCAGCGGCCTGCCAGGCCTGTCGCAGGCCGAGGCGCATCCCGTGCAATGGACCGTTCTGGCGCTGATCGCGGTCGGATCCATTCTGGTGGTCTGGACGCACAGCCGGATGACCGCGGTGGCGGGCATGGGCGTGGTGGGGATCGGCGTGTCGCTGATCTTCATCATCTTCAGCGCCCCCGATGTCGCCATCACCCAGCTGCTGGTCGAGGTTCTGGTCGTCGTGCTGGTCAGCCTTGTGATGCTGCGGCTGCCCTATCTGCCGCGCCGGTCGTCCAAGAATTTCCGCACCGGACATGCGATCATCGCAGGCGGGGTGGGGGTCGTGACGACCTTCCTGATGATCTCGGTCCTGGGCAGCGATTTCGATCCGCGGCTGACCGAGTTCTTCGAAAAGGCGTCCTATCCCGATGCCCATGGCCGCAACATCGTGAACGTGATCCTGGTCGATTTCCGTGCCCTGGACACCTTCGGCGAGATCACCGTGGTCACCATGGCGGCCATCGCGGCCTATGCCCTGCTGCGCGGCGTCAAGAAGGCCGTGCCGGACGACGAGAGGGAGGCATAAGATGCAGTCGCTGATCCTGACCACCACCACGCGCCTGCTGGTCGCCCTGCTGCTTGTGTTTTCGGTCTATGCGCTGCTGCGCGGCCACAACCTGCCGGGCGGCGGCTTCATCGGCGGGCTGATCGGGGCCACGGCCTTCATTCTCTATGCCATCGCGGCCTCGGTCGAGGATGCGGCGCGTGCGCTGAAGGTCGATCCCGCCAATATCGCCATGCTTGGCGTCGGCGTCGCAGGCCTTTCCGGTCTGTCCGCGGGGCTTGCGAACCAGCCCTTCTTCACCGGCCAATGGCTGTTTCTTTTCGCCGAGGATGGCGGCAAGGGCATCCCGATCTCATCGGTGCTGTTCTTCGACATCGGCGTCTACATGGCGGTTTTCGGCGGCATCCTGACGCTTGTCTTCGCCCTTGAACGGGAGATCTGATCGTGGAGCTGCTGCTTGCAATCACCATCGGCATCGTCGTGGCCACATCCGTCTACCTGATGCTGGACCGCAACGTGCTGCGTTTCCTGTTCGGACTGGTGCTGCTGTCGAATGCGGTCAACCTGGTGATCTTCGCCGCCGGTCGGTTGACTGCCGGTGCGCCGCCGCTGATCGCGGATGGCGCCTATGCCCCCGACGGGCAGATCGCCAATGCCCTGCCGCAGGCGCTGGTGCTGACGGCCATCGTCATCGGCTTCGGCCTTCTGGCCTTCACGCTGGCGCTGGTCTATCGCACCTACAAGTCCCTCGGCACCGTCAACAGCGACGAAATGCGCCTGGCCGAGCCCGAGGATACCCATAAATGAGCTGGCTTCTTGTCTATCCGATCATCATTCCGATGATGACCGCCGTTGCCTCCTATCTGTTCCGCCGTTCGCCCGCCGGGCGCTGGATCTCGCTTGCCGGGACGGGCGCGCTGCTGCTGGCCAGCGGTCTGTTGATGGCGAACGTGTTGCAGCAGGGCGTGATCGCGGCGCAGATGTCGAATTGGGACGCGCCCTTCGGGATCACGCTGGTGGCCGATTACCTCAGCGCGGTGATGGTGGTCATCACCGCCATCACCGGTTTTGCCACCGTGGTCTATTCGCTGGCCGAGATCCCGCGCCGTCTGGAACAGCTGGGCTTTCACGCGCTGTTGCAGGTGCTGCTGGTCGGCGTCTGCGGCGCCTTCCTGACGGGCGATCTGTTCAACCTCTATGTCTGGTTCGAGGTGATGCTGATCGCCAGCTTCGGCCTGCTGGTTCTGGGCGGATCGCGCGAGCAGCTGGACGGCGGCATCAAGTATGTGACGCTGAACTTGATCTCGACCATCATGTTCCTGACCGGCATCGGCCTGCTCTACGGCATCACCGGCACGCTGAACATGGCCGACCTGCATCTGGCCGTCCGCGAGGTCGAAAACACCGGCCTGCTGACCACCATCGCCGTGATGTTCATGGTGGCCTTCGGGGTCAAGGCCGCGATGTTCCCGCTGTTTTTCTGGTTGCCCGCATCCTATCACACGCCGCCTGTCGCGGTCTCGGCGATCTTTGCGGGCCTGCTGACCAAGGTGGGCGTCTATGCGCTGATCCGCGCCTTCACGCTGATCTTCGATCAGGACATCGGTTTCACCCATACGATCCTTCTGTGGCTGTCGGTCATCACCATGGTGACGGGCGTTCTGGGCGCCGCCGCGATGAATGATTTCCGCCGCATCCTGTCGTTCCACATCATCAGCCAGATCGGCTACATGATCCTGGGGCTGGCGCTTTACACGCCGCTTGGCCTGATGGGGGCGGTCTTCTACCTGGTGCACCACATCATCGTGAAGGCGAACCTCTTCTTCGTGGCGGGTGTCGCCAAGCGCATCGCCGGCTCGACCGAGCTGTCGCGCATCGGCGGTCTTTACGCCCATGCGCCGCTGCTGGCCTTCCTGTTCCTGATCCCGGCATTCTCGCTGGCAGGCTTCCCGCCGCTCTCGGGCTTCTGGGCCAAGTTCATCGTCGTCAAGGCGGCGCTAGATCTGGATATGTGGGTGGTCGCGGGGCTGGGGCTGGCGGTCGGCCTGCTGACGATCTTCTCGATGACCAAGATCTGGGGTGCGGCCTTCTGGCCCGACCACCCCGACGGGATCAAGCCGCGGCTGTCGGATATTCCGGTGGGGCACCGGCTGGCGCTGATGTTGCCCATCGCGACGCTGGCCGCCATGACCTGCGTCATCGGCATCTTCCCCGAACCCTTCGTGCAGTTCGCGGAAACCGCTGCCGGGCAGCTGTTGAACCCGAGTGCCTATCTTGAGACCGTTCTGGGGGTGCAGCCGTGAACCTCTTTGCCATCAACATGTTCCTGGCCTTTGCATGGGTCGCCCTGACGGGCGGGGTCACGCTGTCGGGTCTGATCACCGGCTTCCTGATCGGCCTGGCCGCGATGTGGCTGGTCCGCCCGCTGTTCCCCTCGTCGCGCGGCTATTTCATGCGGCTCTATTACTGGGCGCGGTTGGTCGTGATGTTCATCTATGAGCTGGTCGTCAGCTCGTTCTCGGTCGTCAGCGACGTCTTCACGCCGGGGCAGGACAGCAAGCCCGCGCTGATCGCCATTCCGCTGAACGTGACCACGGACCTGCAGATCACCATGCTGGCGAACTTCATCTCGTTGACGCCGGGCACCCTCAGCCTGGACGTTTCGGACGACCGCAAGACGCTGTATATCCACGCGATGTTCGGCGACGACCCCGACGCGATCCGCGCACAGATCCGCGACCACTTCGAGGTCTGGGTCCGCGAGGCAACGGAGTGAGCATCATGAGCCTTCTGAACGACGCAATCCTTCTGGGCTTCGCCCTTGTCATCCTGGGCGTGACCCTGGCCGCGATCCGGCTGATCAAGGGGCCGACGCTGGCCGACCGGATCGTGGCGCTGGACCTGATGACGATCCAACTGGTGGCCTTCGGCGGTTTGGCGGCTTTGCAGGCCGACAGCGCGGCCTTCCTGGACGTGGCCGTGGTGCTGGCGCTGGTCGGCTTTCTGGCGACCGTCTGCCTTGCACGCTATCTGGAGCGGCGGATCAAGCTGAAGTCCATCGACCTGCAGAAAGCCAAGGAAAGGGAACAGGCATGATCATGGATCTGATCATCGCGGCACTGACCGTGGGCGGTGGCTTCTTCTGCCTTGGCGCGGGCCTTGGCGTCCTGCGCCTGCCGGACCTGCTGAACCGGATGCACGCCTCGACCAAGGCGGGGACGCTTGGGGTGGGGATGATCCTGCTGGCCGTGGGCCTTGCCTTCGACGAGGCGACGGTCTTTGCCCGCGCCATGGCGGCCTTCCTGTTCGTCGTCCTGACCGCCCCCGTGGCCGCGCATCTGATCGGGCGGGCGGCCTTCCGGACCGGCGTTCCCATGAAGCCCGGCACCGCCTGCGAACCCGGCGTGGCCGAGGCGTTGCGGTCGCGCCCCGCCAATACCGAGGATTAGGGTCGCGCCACGAACGGGGGTTTCCAAACCTACGGGGGGGGCGTAAATCTGGCTGAAAGGCGGACGAACCGCCGCATCTGAAAGACCCGCATGAGCCAAGACATCCCGACCATCACCCGCACCGAAGACCTTGCCCGCTTCTGCGAGGCCGCGAAATCCGCCCCCTATGTCACCGTCGACACCGAGTTCCTACGCGAGCGGACCTATTGGTCCAAGCTGTGCCTGATCCAGCTGGCGGTGCCGCCCGCCGGGGGTGCCAAGGCCGAAGGCGGCGAGGCCGTGCTGGTCGATCCGCTGGCCGACGGGCTGTCGCTGGAACCTCTTTACGACCTCTTTCGCCATACCGGCACGGTCAAGGTCTTCCATGCTGCCCGCCAGGATCTTGAGATCTTCTTCCACGACGCGCAGATCTTCCCCACGCCGCTGTTCGACACGCAGGTTGCCGCCATGGTCTGCGGTTTCGGCGAACAGGTTGGATACGAAACACTGGTCCGCAAGATCGCCAAGGCGAACCTCGACAAATCCTCGCGCTTCACCGATTGGTCTCTGCGTCCCTTGTCGGATGCGCAGAAGGCCTATGCGCTGGCCGATGTGACCCATCTGCGGGTCATCTATGAACATCTGGCCGCCGAGCTGGCCAAGACCGGCCGCGAGGCATGGGTCGCCGAGGAAGTCGCCGTCCTTGAAAATCCCGAGACCTATATCACCCGCCCCGAGGAGGCTTGGCTGAAGGTGCGCACCCGCACCAATTCGCCGCGTTTCCTTGCGATCCTGCGCGAGCTGGCCAAGTTCCGCGAGGCTTATGCCCAGGCCCGCGACATCCCGCGCAGCCGCGTCTACAAGGACGATGCGATGATCGAGGTCGCCTCGACCAAGCCGCAGTCCGAGGGTGATCTGAACAAGTCGCGGCTGCTACTGCGCGAGGCCCGCAAGGGCGACATCGCCGCCGGCATTATCGCCGCCGTCAAGGCGGGGCTGGAAACCAAGGATCTGCCGCAACCCAAGGGCGACGAACCCGGCAAGCCCGGCAATGCCGCGCTGTCGGACCTGCTGCGGGTGCTGCTGAAGGCCAAGGCCGATGCGGCGGGCGTGGCGCCCAAGCTGATCGCCTCGTCGGGCGATCTGGACGCCATCGCGACCGGCGACCGCAACCTGCCTGCGCTGAACGGATGGCGCGCGACCGTCTTTGGCAATGACGCGCTGCGGCTGGCCGCGGGCGAGATTGCGCTTTCGGCCCATAACGGCGCGGTCAAGGTCGTCACGGTCTGAAACGACCTACCCTTGGTCGCCCGAGGGCGGCCGGGGCGTGACGACCCGAAACATCGCGCGCCGTTCCTCGGGCGTGCTTTCGGCCAGTTTGGCGGGCGGGGCAGGGGTGAAATCCTGCGCCCCTTCCGCGAACCCCATGGCCGAGGGTGAGGGCGCAAGGGTCGCGCCCCCCTCGATGACGGGCATCACCTCGTCCCCGATCAGGTCGAAGCGGCGCGGGGCCACGCCTGTTTCCCCCGTGGCGATCAGGCAGCCAAGCGCCCGCGTCACATCCCCCAGGTCCGACCGCAGCGGCAGCAGCAGCATTTGCGCCTTCAACTCGGGGCGCGCGTATTCCGGCTTGGCCGCCAAGGTCAGCTGCGCGATCTGCGGCGCCTTGAAGACGCTTTCCAGGACGTCCGAAAAGCGCCCGCGCGAACTGGTGTTCAGGAAGGCGCAGATCGGCATGCCGCGCACCTCCATCCCCATCAGGTCGATCAGATGCCGACCCGCAAGGCGCAGGCGTCCCGCGCCGGGCGCGATGCGTTCCAGGATGAAGGCGTAATCCAGGGCCCGCGCGATCCCGCGCGGATCGACATCCGTGCGGGCAGGAACGGCGCGCCCCTTGCGCAGCCCGTGCCAATAGGCGCGAATGTCGCGAAGGGTGCGGTCAGGGTTGCAGCCTTCGTAGTCCTGCATCTGCAGGACACGGCCCGCATCCAGCGGCCTGATCTTGCCCGTGGGCGTCTGTTTCGTATCGTCGCGATCCGGCACCGATGACCTCTGACCAGTTTGTCGGGCATAGCCTGTGCTGCCCGATCCGCATGACATGAATACCCCCAAGGCGGCAATTCGCACAGTCCTTTCATGAACGGATGGTTAAACGTGATTGTTGCATCTGTTTCAAATGCCCCCGATTTCGCGCCGAATGCCCCATGCCCGAAGGCCGCATCATCCGGGGTTGACCGACGCCCGCGCTTTGGGCCATCCCCATGCAAAAGCGCCGGGACATGAAGGAAGGACCCAAGATGACGATGAACCGAACGGGCCTGATGATCATCCTGTCCTCGCCTTCGGGTGCGGGCAAGTCCACGCTGGCACGGCGGTTGATGGATTGGGACCCGACGCTCAGCTTTTCGGTCTCGGCGACGACCCGCCCCCCGCGCGAGGGCGAGATCGACGGCGTTCACTACCTCTTCACCGATCGCCAGCAGTTCCGGACCCTGATCGAGACCGACCAGATGCTGGAACACGCCGAGGTCTTCGGCAATTTCTATGGCAGTCCGCGCGGACCGGTGGAAAAGGCCATGAACGACGGGCGCGACACTTTGTTCGACGTCGATTGGCAGGGCGGGCAACAGATCCGCGCCTCGGCGCTTGGCGGGCATGTGGTATCGATCTTCGTGCTGCCGCCATCCCTGCCGGAACTGGAACGCCGCCTGCGCAGCCGTGGGCAGGACAGCGAAGAGGTCATCGCCGGTCGCATGCTGAAAAGCCGGGACGAGATCAGCCATTGGGCAGAATACGATTACGTCCTGGTCAACGACGATCTGGACCGGACCGAGGCCGACCTGCGTGCCATCCTGACCGCCGAACGCCTGCGCCGCGACCGGCAGGCGGGCCTTGGCGGCTTCGTCAAGAACCTGATGTCCGAGGAGGCGTGATGATCTGGACGCTGGACGGTATCGCCCCGCAGATCGCCGCCTCGGCCTGGGTGGCGCCAGACGCGCAGGTCATGGGCAATGTCGTGCTGGAGGATGAGGCCTCGGTCTGGTTCGGTGCCGTGCTGCGCGGCGACAACGAGGAAATCCGCGTCAGCGCGGGCAGCAACGTTCAGGACCTGTCGTGCCTGCACACCGATCCCGGCCATCCGCTGCGCATCGGGCGCGATTGCACCATCGGCCACCGCGCCATGCTGCATGGTTGCACCATCGGTGACGGCGCGTTGATCGGCATGGGGGCGACGGTTCTGAACGGTGCCACCATCGGCGAAGGCGCGCTGATCGGCGCCGGTGCCCTGATCGCCGAGGGCAAGGACATTCCCGCGGGCGCCCTGGTCATGGGCGCCCCGGGCAAGATGATCCGCATGCTTGACGATGACGCCATTGCCGGGCTGCGGGCGTCTGCCGCACGCTATCGTGCCAATGCGGTGCGGTTCCGCGACGGGCTGAGGGCCGCCGACTGATGGGCGCGCTGCGTCGCGTGTCGGGGTTTCTGGACGGCGTGCCGGTCCCGATGCTGGCGGTCGATCAGACGGCGCGCGTCGTCGCGGTCAACCAGCAGGCGGTGGCGATGTTCGGCAAGGATCTGGTCGGCCGCCCCTTCGTGACCGTGCTGCGCCAACCTTTCGTCGTGCAGGCGGTCGATTGGGTCCTGAACCCGGATGCCGCCACCGCGCCCGTCCCGGATCCGGCCCTGCCCACCCCGCCGGACGGAGTCGTGACCCTGCGCGCGCAATTTGCCGCCGACGGGCGCGACATCGTGGCCGAGGTGACGGTGGCGCCGCTGCCCTCGGCCCTTGGGCGCGGTGCGACGATCGCCGTCATCGACCGATCCGTCGAGGAAGAGGCCGAGCAGATGCGCCGCGATTTCGTGGCCAACGTCAGCCATGAACTGAAGACGCCTCTGACCGGCATGATCGGCTTCATCGAGACCCTGCGCGGCCCGGCCCGCGACGATGCCCGCGCCCGCGACCGCTTTTTGGACATCATGCAGCGCGAGGCGGGGCGCATGAACCGGCTGATCAGCGACCTTCTGTCGCTGAGCCGCGTGCAGGCCGAAGAAAGGCGCAGGCCCTCGGGGCAGGTCGATCTGGCATCGCTGCTGCAGGGCGTTCTGGCGATGATGACGCCCCGCGCCGAGGAAGCCGGTCTGCGGGTCGTCGCCCAGGGGCTGGACGATGCCATCCGCCTGCCGGGCGATCCCGACCAGTTGACGCAGGTCTTCCAGAACCTAATCGAGAACGCCATCAAGTACGGCGCCGCGGGCGAAGAGGTCGGCATCACCGTCAGCCGCATCGCGCATGAACCGCTGCTGCGGGGCCCGGGCTGGGCGGTCGCGATTTCCGACCAGGGCGAGGGCATCGAGGAACAGCATCTGCCGCGCCTGACGGAACGCTTCTATCGGGTGGACACGCATCGCGCGCGGGCGCAGGGCGGGACGGGGCTGGGCCTGTCGATCGTCAAGCATATCGTGAACCGCCACCGGGGTCGCCTGCGCATCGAAAGCACGCGTGGAAAGGGCAGCCGTTTCACCGTGATCCTGCCCGAAGGGCTGGCCCGCGGCTGACGGTCCCCCTCGCGCTTCGCGGCGCCATGACCTATAAGCGGGCCATATCATCCAAGAGGGAACCGTCATGTCGCAATCGTTGCAGGTCGATCCGGCCAAGCTGGCCGCCTCGAAGGCCGCCGTCGCCCTTGTGCAGGACGGGATGCGCCTTGGGCTGGGCACCGGCTCGACCGCCAGCATCATGGTGCGCGTGCTGGCCGAACGGGTCAAGGCCGAGGGGCTGACGCTGCGCTGCGCCGCCACCTCGAAGGCGACCGCCGATCTGGCCACCGAACTGGGCATCCAGATCGAAACGCTGGACCAGATCGGTTGGCTGGACATGACCATTGACGGCGCCGATGAAGTCGACCCCCATCTGCATCTGATCAAGGGCGGCGGGGCGGCGCATCTGCGCGAAAAGATCGTGGCCTATGCCAGCGACCGCATGGTCGTCATCGCCGATCCCGGCAAGGTCGTGGAAACGCTTGGCACCTTCCCCCTGCCGGTCGAGGTCCTGCAATTCGGCTTCGAGACCACACGCAAGCTGATCCGGCGCGCGCTGGAGGGTCTGGACCTTGGCGACCGCGACATCCTGCAGCGCCTGAACGGCAGCGACGCGCTGATCACGGATGAGGGCAACTATATCCTGGACCTGCATCTGCAAGAAATCCATGACGCGCCCGCGCTGGCCCGCGCGCTGGCGGCGATCCCCGGCGTGGTCGAACACGGGCTGTTCCTGGGCACCTGCGATCTGGCCATCGTCGGCCGCGCCGACGGCACGGTTGTGGAACTGGCCCGTGATGCCGATATCGATGCCGACATGCTGGCCCACGAAGGAGAATGAACGCGTGACTTTCGACTATGATCTGTTCGTCATCGGTGGCGGCTCGGGCGGTGTGCGTGCGGCGCGCATCGCGGCTGGTGAACATGGCGCAAAGGTCGGTCTGGCCGAGGAAAGCCGCCTTGGCGGCACCTGCGTCATCCGCGGCTGCGTCCCCAAGAAGCTGATGATTTTCGCATCCCAAGCCGGCAACATGCAGGTCGAGATGCAGGGCTATGGCTGGCCCGACGCCAAGACCGGCGATTTCAGCTGGGAGATCTATCGCGAAAAGCAGGACGCCGAACTGACGCGGCTGGAACTGATCTATCGCGCCGGTCTGGAACGCGCGGGCGTCGAGGTCCACGACCAGCGCGCCAAGCTGGCCGATCACCACACGGTCGAACTGGCCGACGGCACGCGCAAGACCGCCAAGCACATCCTGATCGCCACCGGAGGCCGCCCCGCCAAGATCGGCATCCCGGGCGAAGAACACGCGATGATCTCGGACGATCTGTTCCTGATGGAGAAGCTGCCCAAGCGCATCCTGCTGGTCGGCGGCGGCTTCATCGCCTGCGAATTCGCGACCATCCTGGCGGGGCTGGGCGTGGACACCGTTCAGGCCTATCGCGGCGATGCGGTCCTGCGCGGCTTCGACCGCGAGGCGCGCGATCTGGCGACGCTGCAATTGTCGCATCAAGGTATCGACCTGCGGCTTGGCATCACGCCGACGCGGCTGGACAAGGATGCGGACGGCATCACCGTCTCCTTCGACGACGACAGCACGGATCGTTTCGATGCCGTGATGTTCGCCACCGGCCGCGATCCCTACAGCTGGGGCCTGGGGCTGGAGAACACGCAGGTCAAGACGCAGCCCAATGGCGCGATCATCGTGGATGAATGGTCACAGACAAGCGTGCCCTCGGTCTTTGCGGTGGGTGATGTCACCAACCGCGTCAATCTGACGCCGGTGGCCATCCGCGAAGGTCACAGCTTTGCCGATACGGTCTTTGGCAACAACCCGCGGACCGTCGATCACAGCATTGTCGCCAGCGCCGTCTATCTGCGCCCGCACGAACTGGGCACCGTCGGCCTGACCGAGGAAGAGGCCGTGCTGCGCGGCCCCGTCGACGTCTATTCCACCGTCTTCCGCCCCATGCGGTCGATGTTTGCGGGCAGCGACGCGCGGATGATGATGAAATTGCTGGTCGATCCAGCGACGGACAAAGTGCTGGGCTGCCACATCTTCGGCCCCGAGGCCGGAGAGATGATCCAGTTGGCCGCCATCCCCATCGGCATGGGCGCGACCAAGGCGCAATTCGACGCCACCATCGCGGTCCACCCCACCGCAGCCGAGGAACTGGTGACGATGCGCCAGCCCTCGCGGCGTCACGAAGGGGTTCCGGGCTGACAGGGCGCGGCCCTAGGCCGCAGCAGCGGCGGGCCGGCGGGGTTGACATTTCCCCCGCCAGCCCCAGTTTTCAACTAACGGAATTTACAACGAAAGAAGGTCGATCGGATGGCTAATCAGGGCCCCTGGGGCGGAGGCGGCGGAGGAAACGGCGGCGATGATGGCAAGGATCGCGGCAAGCGGCCCTCCGATCGGCCATGGGGCGACAGGCAGCCCCCCAACGGGCCGCGCCGTCCCGGTCAGGGCGATCCCCAACGCCCCGAGATCGACGAGCTGATGAAGAAGGGCCAGGAACGCCTTCGCGTCCTGATGGGCGGTCGCGGAAATGGCGGCGGCACCGGCGGCGGACGTGGGCCTTCGGGTCCGAACTTCGGCCTGAACCGCAGCACGCTGGCGGTGGCGGGCCTTGCCGCCGTGGCGCTTTGGGCCTTCGCCAGCTTCTATCGCGTCCAGACGAACGAACAGAGCGTCGAGTTCCTGTTTGGTCGTTCCGTCGCCGTGGGAACCGAGGGTCTGAATTTTGCCCCCTGGCCCTTCGTCACCGCCGAGGTCGTGGCCGTCACCAACGAACGCACCACGGAAATCGGCACCGGTCGTGCCGGTCCCATGGACAGCGGTCTGATGCTGACGCGCGACCAGAACATCGTGGACATGGAATACCAGGTCGTCTGGAACATCCGCGACCCCGAGATGTATCTGTTCAACCTGGCCGATCCCGCCGACACGATCCGCGCCGTGGCCGAATCCGCCATGCGCGACATCATCGCGCGCAGCGAGCTGGCGCCGATCCTGAACCGCGACCGCGGCTCAATCGCGACCGACCTGCGCGAGGCGGTGCAGTCCACACTGGATGAATACCAGTCGGGCATCAACGTCATCCGCGTCAACCTGGACCGCGCCGACCCCCCCGAGGAGGTCATCGACGCCTTCCGCGAGGTTCAGGCGGCCCAGCAGGAACGCGACCGTCTTGAAAAAGAGGCCGACGCCTATGCCAACCGCGTTCTGGCCCAGGCCCGTGGTGACGCGGCCCAGACCTTGGAACAGGCCGAGGGTTATCGCGCCCAGGCCGTCAACAACGCTGCAGGTGAAGCCGCGCGCTTCAACTCGATCTACGAGGAATATGTGAACGCCCCCGAAGTCACCCGTCGCCGGATGTATCTGGAAACGATGGAGGAAGTTCTTGGCGGCGTGAACAAGATCATCATCGGCGAGGGTCTGAACGAGGGTTCGGGGCAGGGGGTCGTGCCCTATCTGCCGCTGGATCAGCTGCGATCCAACAACTCCGGAGGGACGAACTGATGGCATCCGCTAAGAAAGCTCTCTCGGTTTTGGCCGTTCCGGCGCTGGTCGTCGTGGCCGTGGTCGCCGCATCCTCGCTGTTCATCGTGGACGAACGTGAGAAGGCGCTTGTCCTGCGCCTTGGGCGAGTCGTCGATGTACAGGAAACCCCCGGTCTGGGGATGAAGCTGCCCTTCATCGACAACGTGGTGAAATACGACGGCCGCATCCTGGGCCTGCCGACCAGCCCGCTTGAAGTCACGCCGCTGGACGACCGCCGCCTGGTGGTCGATGCCTTCGCGCGCTGGCGCATCACCGATCCGGTCCGCTTCCGTCAGGCTGTCGGTGCCGCCGGCGTGCAGGCTGCCCAGCAACGTCTGCAGCCCATCGTGGTCGATGCCATCCGTGGCGTCCTGGGCACCGTGCCGTCGACGACGGTGCTGTCGGATGACCGCACGACGCTGATGAACCAGATCCGCGACGAGGCACGCGACAATTCGGGCGGTCTGGGGGTGGAGATCATCGACGTCCGCCTGACCCGGACCGACCTGCCCGAGCAGAACCTGAACGCCACCTATGGCCGGATGCGGGCCGAGCGTCAGCGCGAGGCCGCAGACGAGATCGCCCGTGGTGGCGAGGCTGCGCAGCGCGTCCGCGCCGCCGCCGACCGGACCGTGGTCGAGCTGACGTCCGAGGCCACCCGCCGCGCCGAGATCGTCCGAGGCGAGGCCGACGCGCAGCGCAACGCGATCTATGCCGACGCTTATGGCCGGGACCCCGAGTTCTTTGCCTTTACCCGGTCGCTGACCTCCTATCAGCGGGCGCTTGGCGGGGACAACAGCTCGATGGTGATCCAACCCGACAGCGAGTTCTTCACCTATCTGTCGAACGACGGAGGCGAGAACGCCAGCCCGGCCTCGACGCCGGTGCCGCCGGGCAACTCGGCCGAGAAGGCAGCCGCGCCGAAACCGGCAACCGATGCCGAGGACGAGGATCTTGTCACCCCCGAGGTCACTGACCGTGAAGGCAATCGCTTGGGCGAAGCTGCGGGCGTGCGCCTGACGCCCGTTCCCGAAAGCCTTGCGACCCCGCCGCAAGAGCAATCCGAGATCGTCGCCCCCGGGGCACCGATCCAGGATCAACCCTCGGATCAGGAAGCCGAGGAGACGCCCGAACAGCAGCCCGTCGAGCCTGCGCCCGAGGCGACCCCTGACGATGCCGACCCGCAAACGACGGCACCCGCGAACTGAGGCAAATCCATGACGGGCGAGGGGAAACCCTCGCCCGTTTCTGCAACAAAAATCACGATCAGTTCACAAGTCGAGAGCGTGGTTCATTTGCAACTCGCCGCCGATTTGCGTTCAACTTCTGCCGCAGCTTCGCGGTCTTGCGCTGCCCTGCTGCTTTCGAAACATGAGGACGTTCAGCATGAAATCGCTTTTCCCGCGCCATCTGATGACCGCATCGGCACTGGCCCTTGCGGTGGGCCTTGGTTACGCAGGCGCGCAGCAGACCGAACCTGCCAATGACGACGTATCCCCGCAGGTCAGCCAGCAGGCGCAGGATGCCGCCGAAAAGAACCAGCCGCTTGGCATGGATGCCACCCAGGACGATACCGCGCAGGTGATGCCCGGCAGCTTTGCCGATCTGACCGAACAGGTCTCGCCCGCCGTGGTCAACATCACCACCACCTCGGTCGTGTCGCAACCCACCGGCGGCGGCCCCGCCTTCCCCGAGGGCAGCCCGTTTTCCGACCTCTTCCGCGAATTCGGATTCCCGGGGATGCCGGGCGGGCCCGAGGGCGGACCGTCCCCGCGTGCGCCCCAACGTTCGAACGCGCTCGGGTCGGGGTTCGTCGTCTCGGCTGACGGCTATATCGTGACGAACAACCATGTCATCGACGGCGCCGACCAGATCGAGATCGAGTTCTATTCGGGTGAAACCCTGCCCGCCGAGGTCGTGGGAACCGATCCGAACACCGACGTGGCCCTGCTGAAGGTCGAAAGCGACAAGGCCATCCCCTTCGTGGGCTTCGGCAACAGCGACGAGGCCCGCGTGGGTGATTGGGTGCTGGCGCTTGGCAACCCCTTGGGACAGGGCTTCTCGGCCAGCTCGGGGATCGTCTCGGCGCGCAATCGCGAATTGTCGGGCACCTATGACGACTATCTGCAGACCGATGCCGCCATCAACCGCGGCAACTCGGGCGGGCCGCTGTTCAACCTGAAAGGTGAGGTGATCGGCGTGAACACCGCCATCCTGTCGCCCAACGGCGGCTCGATCGGCATCGGCTTTTCCATGGCATCGAACGTCGTGTCGCAGGTCGTCGACCAGCTGCGCGAATTCGGCGAGACCCGTCGCGGCTGGCTGGGCGTCATGATCCAGGACGTCACCCCCGAGATGGCCGAGGCGATGAACCTCGACGCCAAGGGCGGGGCGATGATCACCGATGTGCCGGAAGGTCCGGCGCGTGATGCCGGTCTGAAGACGGGCGATGTGATCGTGGGCTTCGACGGTCAGCCCGTCGAGGATACGCGCGGCCTGGTCCGCCGCGTGGCCGAGGCGCCCTCGGGCGATACCGTCAAGGTCGAGGTCGTGCGCGAGGGCGAGACGCAGCAGATCGACGTGACCCTTGGCCGCCGCGAGACGGCGCAGGGCGAAGGCGGCAGCCCCGCAGCCCCGGACGAGCCGACCGAGACCGACATGCTGGGCATGTCCCTGACCCCCCTGACGCCGGAAATGGCACAGGAACTGGGCGTGTCGCGTGACATGAAGGGCGTTGCCATCACCGGCGTCGATCCCGAAGGCGCGGCCGCCGACAAGGGTCTGGCACCGGGCGATGTCATCACCGACGTGAACCAACAGAAGGTCACCACCATCAAGGAGTTGCAGGACCGCGTCGCCGAGGCGCGCGATGCGGGCCGCAAATCGGTGCTGATGCTGATCCGCCGCGGGGGCGAGCCGCTGTTCGTGGCGCTGAGCCTGGACGATCTGGAACAGCCTGCCGAATGACGCCAAGGCGATGCAGCAATGGGGGCGGCCTTGCGGGGCTGCCCCTTTTCAAATCGGCGGCAAGCGACTAACTCGACCGGGAAACAAGGGAACAAGCGACATGGCGAAGATTACCTACATCGAACATAACGGCACCCGTCACGACGTCGAGGTCCGCCCCGGCATGACCGTGATGGAGGGTGCGCGCGACAATGGCGTTCCGGGCATCGATGCCGATTGCGGCGGCGCCTGCGCCTGTTCGACCTGCCACGTCTATGTCGATCCCGCATGGCTGGACAAGCTGCCCCCCCGCGACCCGATGGAGGAGGACATGCTGGATTTCGCCTATCAGCCCGATCCCGCCCGTTCGCGCCTGACCTGTCAGATCAAGGTGACCGAGGATCTGGACGGCCTGGTCGTCCAACTGCCCGAACGCCAGATCTGATCCCAAAAACGGGTTGTCTTGAAGAACCGCGCCCCGGTGACGGGGCGCGGTCTTTTCATGTCATGTGGTGCCCTCGGGGCACATTGGGCATGGAAAAACTTTCCGGTCCGGCGTGGGGCGGGCATCGCCGGTTGTGTCCGCGCCATCACCCCATTAAGCGCGGCGCCGAACGGATGGCGCAGCTTTCATGCGCAAAAGGAGGGTGAGTTGAAGGTCCTGACACGAATTTCACGGTTTGTCGGCAACACATTTGCGATCTGGGTACTATTGTTCGCGGTGCTGGGGTTCTTCATGCCCCAGACCTTCCGCCAGCTGACGCCGTGTATCGTCCCCTTGCTGGGGATCATCATGTTCGGCATGGGTCTGACCATCTCGGGCCGCGATTTCGCCGAGGTCTTCCGCCGCCCCGTCGATGTGGGCATCGGGGTCGTGTCGCAATTCCTGATCATGCCGCTGCTGGCAGTCCTGCTGACCCGGATCATCCCCATGTCCCCCGAGGTCGCCGCTGGCGTCATTCTGGTCGGCTGCTGCCCCGGCGGGACATCCTCGAACGTGATGACCTATCTGGCCAAGGGCGATACGGCGCTGTCGGTGGCCTGCACCAGCGTGACGACGTTGCTGGCGCCCATCGTGACGCCCTTCCTGATGCTGATGCTGGCCAGCGAATACCTGCCGGTCGATGCGGGGGCGATGTTCGTCTCGATCCTGAAGCTGGTACTGCTGCCCCTGGCGCTTGGGTTTTTGGCGCAGAAGCTGGTTCCCGGTCTGGTGCGGGCGGCGATCCCGGCGCTGCCGCTGGTCAGCGTGACGGGCATCGTTCTGATCGTGGCGGCGGTGGTCGGGGCCTCGAAGGGGGCCATCGCGGAATCGGGGCTGATGATCCTGGCGGTCGTGGTGCTGCACAACGGCTTGGGCTATCTGATCGGCTTTCTTGCGGCACGCGCCGCCGGTCTGACCCTTGCACGCCGCAAGGCCATCGCCATCGAGGTTGGCATGCAGAATTCCGGCCTAGCGGCGGCCTTGGCAACAGCCTATTTCTCGCCCGTCGCGGCGGTTCCGGCGGCGATCTTCAGCGTCTGGCACAATATCTCGGGCGCCATCGCGGCCAGCGTGATGGCGCGCCTGCGGTAGGACAGGCCTAGCAGGCGGCGCTGTGACCCGGTCGATGGACGGGCTCCTGCGCCGCCACGGCATGCGCCCCCAGGGCGCAGTCGAAGACGATGTCGCTGCCCAGTCCAAAGATACGGGTCCGGGGGCGATAGGCCTGCGACAGGGTCTGAACCTGCGTCTGCGTGGTCAGCCCCTGCGGGCCCGCCCCGATGATCAGCGGTGCGACCGAGACCTGCAGCAGGTCCAGCAGGCCCGCCTCCATGAAGCCGGTGATGGTCAGCCCGCCCCCTTCGATCAGCAGATGCCCCAGCCCCATGCCGCGCAAGCCGTCTAGGATCTGGCGCGGGTCGAGACGGCCCTCGTCGGCACTCAGCCGCAGCACCTCCACCCCGGAGGGGCGGGGGCGGTCGACCGCCTGGACGATGATCCGCCGCGCCCCACAATTCGTCAGCACCGGCGCATCGTCGGGCAGGCGGCCGCGCGGGTCGATGACGATACGCGCGGGGTTGTGCCCGTCACACAGACGCACCGTCAGACGCGGGTTGTCATGCAGCGCCGTGCGAACCCCGATGACCACACCGTCGACCAGCGCCCTCAGACGGTGCAGATGCGCCAGACCGTCCGGCCCCGATACGTCGCGCGCGTCACCGCTGACGGTGGCGATCCGTCCGTCCAGCGACTGCCCGACCTGAGCGATGATGATCGGTCCCAAGTCGCGTCGGGCGATGGGGCCATAGACCTGCAGGGCGTCACGCTCGGACCGGGAAAAGCTGCCACAGCAGGCGCAGGCGACACCCTTGCGGATCGCCAGAAGCCGGTCCCACACGCGGCTGGAAACGTCAATGCTGTCCATGTTCACCCCCCAAGATCCGTTTGCGGCAATGCCAGAAGGTCCTGATGTCCGGTGGTGCAGAGCCCGCCGGTGGCGATGCGCGCACGCGCCCAAGCATCGGCCTGCGCCACGCCGGTTTCAGCCGCCGCCGTGGCAATTCCTTCGACCAGCATGGCATGCATTTCAGCGTGATCCGCGTCGATCCGCCATGGGCTGTCGGCAATGGCCGTATGAAACCCGGCATGGTCGAAGGCCTGACGTGCAGCCGCCGCCGCCTCGGGGCCAAGTGCAGGGCCTAAGCCCTTGTCGCCGCGCTGGTGTTTGTTGAAGGCATCGCGGATGCCGGCGTCGTCGGGCAAGGCCGGGTCCCAATGCATGATGCCGTCATAGGACAGCGCTGCATAAAACCCGATGCCGCGCCGTGCCAGCAGAGCCGCCAGTTCCTGCACCCAACCGGCGGGCATCAGGTCCAGAAGCGCCGAGGCCGTAACCAGAGTGACACCATCCAAGGGCAGGGCAGGCAGGTCGCCAAGGTCCAGCACATGCGTCTGCGCCTCGTGAACCTGATCGCTGGCGATCTGCAGCAGGGTCGGGTCGTTGTCCACCAGATGCCACCGGGTGCCCGAGGGCAGGTGCTCCGCCATCGCCCGCAGGGTCGAGCCGGTGCCGCAACCCAGATCCATGATCACCGGCTGCGGCCCCGCCGCCTGAACGGCGCGTTGCAGCAGAGCGTCGTCGCGGGCCTGACGGTCCACGGGTTCACGAAGCGACAGCCATTCCGGTGAAAATCCCATCTCAGATGTCCTGTTCGAACCAGGCCCGCGCGACGTGGCTTTCGTGCAGCGTCACCCGCAGGCGCTTGACCGGATGCTTACCCAAGCGCCCGTTGCGCGCAGCGTCGGCAAGGCTGTCGAAGATCTGCTGGCACAGGAATTCGGTGGTGGTGAACTTGCCCTTGAAGGCCGGAACCTCGTCCAAGTTCTGATAGCGCAGGGGCGACAGCGCCTCTGACAGGGCCTGGGTGGCAAGGCCCATGTCGATGACCAGACCTTCGTCGTCCAACGTTTCGGCGAAAAAGGCGGCATCGACGGTGAAGGTCGCGCCATGCATGCCCTGCGCCGGACCGAAGGTCGGCGAGGGTAGCGAATGGGCGATCATGATGTGGTCTCGGACTTCGACGGCGAACATGCAGGCTCCTTGCGGTCAATATGCGATGCGGTGACAGAGTGTGGCGGGATCGGCCAGAATGCCGGGATAGGCCGGCGCGATCCGGTCGAAAGGCGTTTCCCCGGAGATCAGGGCGTCCAGGCGGTCGTTGGTCAGCAGGTCCAGCGCCTTGGTCAGGCGGCGGCGCAGGCTCCAACGTGGGGCGCGATCCACGGGAACCGATCCGACCTGCGAACTGACGATCCGCAGGCGGCGGCTGTGGAAGGCACCACCCAAGGGCAGGGCGACCTGCGTCGAACCGTGCCAGCTTGCCTCGGTCACGGTGGCCTGCGGGGCGGCCAGCGACAGGGCCTGCACAAGGCCCGCTTGGCTGGCGCTGGTGTGGATGACGACATCCTGTTCGCCCGTGGCATCTTCGGGGGTGACAAAGCTGGCACCCATCTGCGCGACGATATTCGCGCGGGCAGGCTGGGTATCGATCACGGTCACCTCGGCCCCCGGCAGGCGGGCGGCAAGATGCGTCACCAGCAGCCCGACCAGACCCGCGCCGATGACGGTGATACGGTCGCCCGCCCCCGCGCCACTGTCCCACAGGATGTTCAGCGCCGTCTCCATGTTGGCAGCCAGCACCGCGCGTTCGGGCGGCAGAGCCTGCGGCAGCGGGATCAGGGCATCATCGGGCAGGCGAAAGCTGTCCTGATGGGGAAACAGGGAAAAGACATGGCGACCGACATGGATGCCTTCGACGGCACGACCGACGTTGGAATAGCCGTATTTGACGGGAAAGGGAAAATTCCCCTGCTGGAACGGGGCACGCATCCGGTCGTGTTCGCTGTCGGGGATCGTGCCCGACAGCACCAGTCGTTCAGTCCCGCGACTGATGCCGGTGAAAAGCGTATCGACCCGCGACCCGTGCCCCATGTCGGCGGTGCGGATGTCGGCCTGATCCGGGCCCGTGATCCAGAGAGCGGAGGCCTCGGTCACATCATATGTCCCGACTTGCGCGCCTTGATGTCGAGATAGCGCGTATTCTCGGGGCCGCGACCGACCATCAGGGGCACCCGTTCGACGACGGTGATGCCATCGCTGGTCAGCCGGGCGATCTTGGCGGGGTTGTTGGTCATCAGCCGTACCTGGTTGATACCCATCTGCCGCAGCAGGCTGGCCCCGATGCGGAAATCGCGTTCGTCGTCGTCGAACCCCAGGTGATGGTTTGCCTCGACCGTATCCAAGCCCTGATCCTGCAGGCCATAGGCGCGCATCTTGTTGGCCAAACCGATGCCCCGGCCTTCCTGGTTCAGATAAAGCAGAACACCGCTGCCCGCTGCATTCATCGCCGCCAAGGCGGCATGCAGCTGCGGGCCGCAGTCGCATTTCAGGCTGCCCAGAACGTCGCCCGTGAAGCAGGCCGAATGAAGGCGGACAAGGACGGGCTGGTCGGGGTCGGGATTTCCGATCTGGATGGCATAGTGCTCGGCCCCGCCGTCGGGCGCGCGAAAGACCCGCAACCGTCCCGCGTTGGCCGCCGCCATCGGCACCCGTGCATCCGATACGGGCTGCATGTCGCGAGCGGCGTCCAGCTGCGCCAGGATTTCGGCGGCGGGCAAACTGTCGAAACCGTGGCGGGCGGAGGTCTTCGCGATGACGGGACCGGTGACGACCAGGGCGGCGGGGACCAGCTCGGCCCGTTTGACAAGCCGGATGGCGGCGCGATGGATGTTGTCGGCGGGCATCGCATCATCCGGCAGCGTCATCCCATCGTGGGCCTGCCGTGGGTCGGCGGCTGCCTTGATCCGCGCCAGATCGACACCCTCGGTCAGGCGGACCACGGCGACATCAACGCCCCCCGCATCGATCCCAAGCGCGGTGGCACGATGCGATGTCAGAACCAAGTGAAGATCGCCGGTCAGCGCGGCAAAGCGGGTCGGGCTCAGTGTCTCGACCGGCAGGACCATCGCGTGGTCGGCACCCTGCGACAGCATGGCGGGCAGGCCCAGCCTCAGGTCGGATACCATTCTGGCCACGCGTTCGGACAGGTCGGGGGCAAAGGGATCGGGGGTCTGCGCAGCCGTATCTGCGAATGTGAACGGAGCATAGGCGCGCATGTTCTACCGTCATCCAAGTTTCAAGGTCACGAAAACGGGAACGACCCGAGATTGCGCCCGGTTCCGAAACTTTTGCCCTATGTGGCGCATTGTCGCGATCGGTGTTCCGTCAGGCCGTTTGGCGCAACAGCTTGGCAAAGCGGTCGAAATGGGGATCGCGAGCGGTGATGACGGTTCCTGTCCGCTCGGGTGGGGCGTCCTGCGTCCATCCCTCGGTTCGGCAACCGGCGGCGCGCAGCAGGACCAGCCCGGCCGCGATGTCCCAAGGACGCAGACGTCGTTCCCAGAAACCGTCCAGCCGTCCTGCCGCGACATAGGCCAGGTCCAGCGCCGCCGCCCCCATGCGCCGGACACCGGCCGAGGTGGGCAGGACGCGGCACAGATCCTGCGCATGGTCGGGGATATGCGGCATGTCGCCAAAGGGCAGGCCGGTTCCAAACAGGCAGTTGTGGAACTCGGGCACCGGCGGCTGCGTCACGGGCTGGCCGTTCAGCAGCAAAGGCCCCCCGTCGATGGCGCTGAAGGTCTGGGACTTCAGCGGATCATGCACGACGCCCAGCACCAGCCTGCCATCCTGTTCCAGCGCGACCGAGACGGCCCAATGCTCGATCCCGCGCAGGAAATTCGTGGTGCCATCCAGCGGATCGACGATCCAGCGGCGGTTGCTGTCCAGTTGATCCGTCTCCTCGCCCAACCAGCCGTCGCCGGGCTGGATCAGCCGGTCGCGCAGCAGCGCCTCGGACCCGTGGTCGGCTTGGGACACGAAATCGCCGGGGCGCTTTTCGTCGATGATCAGGCGGGCGCGGTCGTTCCAATGCCGTATCAGCAGATCGCCTGCCTGATGGGCGGCGCTTGTGGCAAGGGTCAGGTCGGATTGCAGACTCACGGGCGGGCCTTTCGGTCGGGACAGGGGGGCAACGTCGCGCTGCCCGCAGGGTTTCAGCCGCGCGCCCGGATCATCTGCAGCACCACGGCCAGCGATGTCGCCATATGGTCGCGCATCAGGCTGGCGGCCCGGTCGCCGTCCTGCGCCGCGATGGCCTGCAGGATGGCGCGGTGTTCCTGACGCGAGCTTTGCATCCTTCGGGCACTGGCTTGGAACTGCGCGTTGCGCCACGGCATGCTGCGGCGGTTCAGATCCTCCAGCATCGCGGCCAGCACCCGGTTGCCCGCGCCAAGGCGCAGCGCATCGTGAAAGCGGGCGTTCAGCGTGGCGTAACCGGCATGATCGCCGCTGTCGCTGTCGATGATCTGGGCCAGTTCCGCGCGGGCGATGGCGGTCATGCGTTGGGCGGCCAGCCCGGCGCAAAGGGCCTCGACCTCACCCAAGGCCTCGAACAGATCGCGCAACGCCTCGGGGGTCATGCGACGGACGACGAAGGCGCGACGGGGGCCGCGTTCGACCAGACCTTCGGCGGCAAGGCGCTGCAAGGCCTCGCGCACCGGGGTTCGCGAAAGCGAGAAAAGACCCGCCAGCGCGGATTCGCCCAATGGATCGCCGGGGCGCAGCTGACCGCTGACGATCTGGGCAGAAAGCGCGGCGTGGATCTGATCGGCGGAACGTCTGGCGGTCATCAACCCATCCGGTGATTGTATTCCTGTCGGCGCCATATGTATACATATCGCAAGCGCAATGCCATGAGGTTTCAGATGAGCGGTTTCGATTTCCTGTCCGGGCGCAGGCCCTCGACCCTTGCGGGCAAGGCCATGGTGGCCACCTCGCATCCGCTGGCGACCTCGGCGGGGCTGGCGATGCTGGCACGGGGCGGAAATGCGGTCGATGCGGCGCTTGCCGCCAGCGCGGTCCAGGCCGTGGTCGATCCGCTGATGACCGGCATCGGCGGCGACTGCTTTGCACTTTACGCGCCCGCTGGCGGCAAGGTGAGGGCGCTGAACGGATCGGGCCGCGCGCCAGCCGCCGCCACCATCGAGGCGCTGAAGGCCGCCGGTCTGACCGACCACATCCCCCAGACCAGCCCCCACGCCGTGACCATCCCCGGCGCGATTGCCGCCTGGTGCCGCCTGCATGCGGACCATGGCACGCTGCCGCTGGCACAGATCTTTGCCCCCGCCATCGACCATGCGCGCAACGGCTTTCCGGTCACGCCGCGTGTGGCCCAGGACTGGGCCGAGGCCGCAGACCTGATCGCGGGCGACGAACATGCGGCGGCTGTCTTCTTGCCGGGTGGCAAGGCACCGAAGGCCGGGTCGCGCTTTGCACAGCCCCTGCTGGCCGACCGCTTGTCAGAGGTCGCGGCCCATGGCGCAGCGGCCTTCTATCAGGGTCCGACGGCGCAGAAGATGGTCGCGCATCTGCGCAGCCTTGGCGGGTTGCACAACGAGGCGGATTTTGCCGATGCCACCGACGGTGCCGATTGGGTCGATCCGATCAGCGCCAGCTATCGCGGGTTCGACATCCACGAATGCCCGCCGAACGGGCAGGGTCTGGCAGCGCTGCTGATCCTGAAGATCATCGAGGGCTTCGACATCGCCGCCATGTCGCCCGCCGACCGCATCCACCTGCAGGCCGAGGCGACCAAGCTGGCCTATCACCACCGCGACGAACTGCTGGGCGATCCCGACCATTGCGCGGGGCTGGTTGAACAGCTGCTGTCCGAACCCGCCATCGCGGCGCTGCGCGCGCGCATCGACATGAGCCGTGCCATGCCGCCCGCCCTGTGGGACGAACCGGAACACAAGGATACCATCTATCTGTGCGTGGTGGATGAACAGGGGAACGCGATCTCCTTCATCAATTCCATTTTCCACGGCTTCGGCTCGACCCGTCTGGACCCGGCGACGGGGGTGCTGTTCCAAAGTCGCGGGGCTTCCTTCCGCCTGATCCCCGGCCATCCCAATGCCATCGCACCGGGTAAACGCCCCATGCACACGATCATCCCGGGCATGGTCACCCAAGGCGACCGCGTCGTGATGCCCTTCGGCGTGATGGGCGGACAATATCAGGCGGCGGGCCATGCGGCCTTCCTGTCGGCGGTGATCGACCGCGGGCTGGGCTTGCAGCAGGCCATGGACGAACCGCGCAGCTTTGCCACCGAGGGGCGGCTGGATCTTGAACCGACGGTCCCGCAGGAGGTCCGCGACGATCTGGCGGCGCGCGGCCATGCCATCAACCTGCTGGCCACGCCGATGGGTGGGTCGCAGGCGATCCGCATCGACGCCGACAGCGGCCTGCTGGAGGGCGGCTCGGACAGCCGCAAGGACGGCATGGCGTTGGGATACTGAGGGCGGGGGGCAGATATGACACGATTTCTGAAACGTATCGGCATCGACAACTACATGCTGATGTTGCTGGGCACCGTCATGCTGGGGCTGCTGCTGCCCGCGCAGGGCGTCGCTGCCGAGGCGCTGTCCCATGTCACCTATTGGGCTGTGGCTCTGCTGTTCTTCCTCTATGGCGCCAAGCTGGACCCAAGCTCGGTCAAGGCGGGGATGCTGAACTGGCGGCTGCAGGGGCTGACCTTCATCGCGACCTATGTGATGTTCCCGCTGGTGGGGCTGCTGATGGCGGCGGTCTTCGGCGATCTGCTGGGGCCGCAGGTGACGATGGGGCTGCTGTTCCTGTCGGTGCTGCCCTCGACGGTGCAATCCTCGATCGCCTTCGTCAGCATGGCGGGTGGCAACGTGCCCGCCGCCATCTGTGCGGCGTCGCTGTCGAACCTGATCGGCGTCGTGCTGACGCCGACGCTGGTGGCGCTGGTCCTGCATGCCGGTGACGGAGGCGTCAGCCTGGATGCCGTGTTGCGGATCGGCACGCAGATCCTGCTGCCCTTCATCGCGGGACAGGTGCTGCGGCCTTGGGTCGGAGGTTTCGTCAAGTCGCGTAAGACGCTGACGCTGATCGTCGACCGGGGTGCCATCCTGCTGATCGTCTATTCCGCCTTCAGCGCGGGCACGGTGTCGGGCCTCTGGGCCTCGATCCCGCCGGCGGCGCTGGTGGCGCTGGTGGCGGTGATGCTGGTCTTTTTGGCCGTCGTCTTCGGGCTGATGGTCGGGGCGGGGCGGCTGTTCCGCATGCCCATGCAGGACCGGGCGGTGCTGTTCTTCTGCGGATCGACCAAGAGCTTGGCATCCGGGCTGCCGATCGCGGCAGCCTTGTTCCCGCCTGAAACGGTGGGGGCGACCGTGCTGCCGGTGCTGGTCTATCACATGTCGCAGCTGCTGATCTGCGCGATGATCGCCCAGCACAGCGCGCGCCGGAACCAGCAGCAGGCGCTGGTCGCCTGAGCCAGACGCAAGCCCGCCATTCGCTAATTGCATGACGTGCAATTTTCTTGGATGGCGGGTGTTGACCACACGGGGCAATCTTCTTAGCTGGCTAATGAACCAGCGACAGGAGATCCCGTGCCCCGCCCCCCGCAATCCGATTCCGTGGACGACCAGTCGCATCAGATCCTGGATGTGATCCTGCATCTGATGCGCGATCTGCGGCGCTGCTATGACCGGCGCGCGCGGGACATGGGGCTGACGCTGTCGCGTGCCAAGGCGCTGACGACGCTTGCCCGCAACGAGGGCATCACCCAGACCCGGCTGGCCGCCGACCTGGCCATCGAAGCGCCGACGCTGAAGCGTCAGATCGACGCGTTGGTGGCCGACGGCTTCATCCGCCGTGAGCCGACGCAGGACGACGCCCGCAAGAACGCCTTGTTCCTGACCGACCGGGGCCGCGATGCCGCCATCGTCGAGTTTACCATGCGCCTGCGCCGCGACCTGCTGGAGGGCATTCCCCGGCAGGATCTGGATCAGGTGATGCGCGTTCTGGACCAGATCACCTGCAACATCCACGAATTGGACCGGACATGAGCGGTCAGGCCACCCCAGCCCAGCCCGGTCCCGCCCAACCGGCACCGGCTCAGGCACAGGCGGGCCACCCGCCGCTGTCGCTGCGTTGGGCGGTGGCCTATATGCTGGCGGCCACGATCATCGCGCTGTCGCAGGGCTTGCAACAGGGTTTCGTGGTCGCGAACCTGTCGCCGCTGGCCGGTGATCTGGGGGTGACGACGGCGACCTCTGCCTGGCTCTATGTCGCCTATACCGTGCCGCGTGCCGCGCTGCCGGTGCTGCTGATCAAGGTTCGCACCCATTACGGTCTGCGCCGCTTTGCCGAACTGGGGATCGTGATCTATGTGATCATGGCCTTCGCCTCGGTCTGGATCACCGATTTCCGCTCGGCGGTGGTGGTGCAGGTGCTGTCCGGCGCGGCGGCGGCGCCGCTGTCGACGCTTGGGTTTCTCTACATGCTTGAAGGCTTGGCCCCCGAATGGAAGCTGCGCCTTGGGTTGCCGCTGGCACTGACGGTGCTGCTGGGCGGCACGACGCTGGCGCGGGTGGTCTCGCCCGCGCTGATCGGGGACGGGGGCTTTCTATGGGTCCATATGACCGGTCTGGGGCTGGCGCTGGTGTCGCTGATGCTGGTCTTCTTCCTGCCCCTGCGGCCCGTGCCACGCATGAAGGTGATGGAGGGCACCGATTTCCTCAGCTTCGGCCTGATCGCCATCGGCTTCGGCGGGCTGATCAGCGCCTTCGTCATGGGGCCGATCTATCATTGGACCGACATGCCCTGGATCGGCTGGATGCTGGCGATGGGGTTCACGGCCCTGACGCTTGGCGTCATCGTCGAGCTGAACCGCAAGACGCCACTGCTGGACATCCGCTGGCTGGCATCGCCCGCCATCCTGCACCTCACGGCGACGTTGTTCCTGTTCCGCCTGATCCTGTCCGAACAGGCGGCGGGCGCGCCCAAGATGTTCGCCATCCTGGGTGTCGCACCCGAACAGATGAGCTGGCTTTTCGCCATCATCCTGCTGGCCAGTCTGATGGGCGGCTTGGCCTGCATCGCATGGATGCGCCCGACGCGGGTGGCCTGGTTCCATCTGGTCGCGCTGCTGGTCATCGCCTTCGCGTCCTGGCTGGACAGCCAGTCCAGCACCCTGACGCGGCCGATGCAGATGATCGTGTCGCAATCGCTGGTCAGCTTTGCCAGCATGCTGTTCATCCCGCCCGCGATGATGACGGGCCTGTTGATCGCGTTGGCCAAGGGGCCGCAATACCTGCTGTCCTTCGTCATCGTCTTCATCTCGACCCAGACCCTGGGCGGGGTGCTGGGGTCGGGGCTGTTCACGACCTTCACCACGCAGCGGCAGGCGTTCCACATGCAGGGGCTGTCGGAACAGCTGACCGCCAGCGATCCGCAGACCATGCAGGCCGTCGCGGGTCGTGCCGCGGCATTGGCAGGCCAGATCACCGACAGCGGAGCGCGCACCGCGCAGGCCGCCAGCCAGATCGTGCAGGCCGCCTCGGCCGAGGCTTGGGTGCGGGCCTATGACGACGCCTATGTTCTGACCGCCTTCGTGGCACTGATCGCGGCGGCGATGCTGCTGCTGCACCTGCTGCGCGACATGATGGCCCGCGGGGCCGAGACCGAAACTTCTGGGGCAAAACCATGAAAAGAGAAAACCTTCTGCCGACTGCCATCGCCCTGGTCCTTGGGATCGCGGGTGTCCTTCTGCTGCTGTTCGCCTGGCATCTGCCGCCGTTCCAATCCTCGGTTCCCACGACGCAGAACGCCTATCTGCGCGGCAAGGTCACGACCATCGCGCCGCAGGTCTCGGGCTATGTCGCGGCGGTCGAGGTGCAGGATTTCGCCACCGTCAAGGCGGGCGACGTCATCGCACGCATCGACGACCGCATCCCCCGCCAGAAGCTGGCGCAGGCCGAGGCGCAGCTGCAGGCCGCAAATGCCGCGCTGAAGGCGGCCGAACAGAACATCGTCTCATCCGAGGCTTCGGCCCGCGCCAACCAGGCCTCGGTCGAGGCGGCTGCATCGGCGCTTGAGACCGCAAGGTCCGAGGCCGACCGTTCGGGTCGGCTTCTGGACAGGGGCGTGACCTCGCAATCCTCGACCGATCAGGCGCAACTGGCGTTGCAACAGGCCCTGGCGGCCCAGACCCAGGCCAAGGCCCAGCTGGACGTCCAGAACGAAACGATCCGTTCGGCCCGCGTGGCCCTGGACGCCCGCCGCGCCGACATCACCAGCGCCGAAGCCGCGGTCGAATTGGCCCGGATCGACCTTGAGAACACTGTGATCCACGCGCCGACGGACGGTCGCCTCGGGCAGGTCTCGGTCCGGGTCGGGCAATATGTGACGCCGGGAACGGCCTTGGTGTCGCATGTCGGGACCGACCTCTGGGTGATCGCGAACTTCCGCGAGACGAATCTGACCGGCCTGACCGTGGGTGAGCCGATCAGCTTCACCGTGGACGCGCTGCAGGGGCGCCGCTTCACCGGCAAGGTGCAGTCGTTCTCGCCGGCGACGGCATCGGAATACAGCCTTCTGTCGGGGACCAATGCGACGGGCAATTTCACCAAGATCGCGCAGCGTCTGCCCGTCCGTCTGTCCATCGATCCCGACCAGCCCGGCGCCGAGGGCATGCGCCCCGGAATGTCGGTCATCGTGCGGGCCGAGGGCGAGGGCGCATCCTGACCGCGTAACGATGGAACCCGCGGCGCGGCGCCACGTTGCCCTTGACCCAGCACAAGCGGTTCAAGGAGCCTCACATGGCGCATACGCCCGCAGCCAGGATTGCCGTCAACGGCACCTATCACGATTACAACGGCGACCCGCGCCGCAGCCTTCTGGACTTCCTGCGCCTTGAACTGGGCATGACGGGAACCAAGAAGGGCTGCGACCACGGCCAATGCGGGGCCTGCACGGTCCACGTCAACGGCCGGCGGGTGAATTCCTGCCTGTCGCTTGCCGTCATGCACGACGGCGACGAGATCACCACCATCGAAGGCATCGGCATGCCCGACAAGCTGTCGGCGCTGCAGAAGGCCTTCGTCGAACATGACGGTTACCAGTGCGGCTATTGCACGCCCGGCCAGATCTGTTCCGCCGCCGCCATGATCGAGGAGCTGAAGGCCGATTGGCCCAGTGCGCTGACGGAAGGCGTCGCCTCGAACCCTGTCCCCAGTGACGACGAACTCCGCGAACGCATGAGCGGTAATCTGTGCCGCTGCGGTGCCTACGACAACATCATCGCCGCCATCAAGGACGCGATGGGCAAAGAGGTGGCATCATGAAGGCCTTCGATTACGCCCGCGCCGCCGATCTGCCCGATGCGGTCGGAAGCGATGCCAAGCTGATCGCCGGCGGCACCAACCTGCTGGACCTGATGAAGCTGGAGGTCGAGACCCCCGACGCCTTGCTGGATATCAACCGCATCGGTCTGGACCTGATCGAACCCGAAGGTGACGGTCTGCGTGTTGGCGCGCTGGTCACCAATTCCGACTGTGCCGCCGACGCCCGCGTCCGCAAGGACTGGCCTCTGCTGTCCAAGGCCATCTTGGCCGGTGCCAGCCCGCAGCTGCGCAACAAGGCAACCACGGGTGGCAACCTGTGCCAGCGGACGCGCTGCGGCTATTTCATGGACAACCAGTCGCCTTGCAACAAGCGCGAGCCGGGGACCGGATGCGCTGCGCAGGGTGGGTTCAACCGGATTCATGCCATCCTTGGCACCTCGGATGCCTGCATTGCCACCTATCCCGGCGATATGGCCGTGGCACTCTCGGCGCTGGATGCACAGGTGGTGATTGCAGGGCGCAGCGATTCCCGCACCGTCCGTGTCCGCGATTTCCACGTGCTGCCCGGCGATGCGCCCCAGCACGAGAACGTCCTGCAACCGGGCGAAGTGATCACCGGCGTGACCCTGCCTGCGCCCGTCGAGGGCGTGCAGATCTATCGCAAGGTGCGCGACCGGGCGTCCTATGCCTTTGCGCTGATGTCGGTCGCCGCGGTGATCCGCATGGATCAAGGCCGCATCGCCCATGCGCAGCTGGCCTTCGGCAGTCTGGCCCACAAACCGTGGCACGACCCCCGCATCGAGGAACTGCTGAAGGGGGAAACGCCGACGCCCGCGCTCTTCGACAAGGCCGCCGACCTGCTGCTGGAAGATGCGAAAGGTTACGGCGCCAATGATTTCAAGATCCCTCTGGCGCGACGCACCCTTGCGGCCGTGCTGGCCGAAGCCACGGGAGTGTGACGGATGTTCGGAACCTATGACCGCCCAGACCAGCGCAACATGCTGGACCAGACCCGCCAAGGCGTGATCGGCAAGCCGCTTGACCGTCCCGAGGGCCACCTGAAGGTCGCGGGCCAGGCCACCTATGCGGCCGAGTACCAGCGCCCCAATTGTGCCGAAGGCGTGCTGGTCGGCGCGACCATCAGCCAAGGACGCGTGACGGCCATCCACCGCGACAAGGTGATGTCGATGCCGGGCGTGCTTGGCGTCTATGCCGCTGACGCCATGCTGCGCCGCGCGGCTCAGGGCATGGCCGCCGAGGCCCCCAAGCAGGACGTCCAGATCGTCGATTTCCCGATGCAGCCTGTCGCGCTGGTCGTGGCCGAGACCTTCGAACAGGCCACCGCCGCCGCCAAGGCGCTGCAGATCGACTACGAGGAAACCTCAGATGTTCCCTTCAGCCCCAAGGGGCAGGAAACCGAGCCGGGGTCCGAACCCATCGAAAGCGGCGATCTGGAAGCGACTATGGCGCAAATGGCCCATACCATCGACGTCACCTACACGACGCCCGGCCATGCCAGCGCCGCGATGGAACCTCATGCCTCGATCGCGGAATGGGACGGCGACAAGCTGACCCTCTGGGGCAGCTTCCAGATGCTGCGCTACAACGTCAAGGAACTGGCCGACAGCCTCGGCGTCGCCTCGCGCAACGTCAAGATCATGTCGCCCTATGTCGGCGGGGGGTTCGGGTCCAAGCTGGGCATCTCGCATGATGCGATCGCCGCCGCCGTGGCGGCGCGCGATCTGGGCCGTCCGGTGCGCGTTGTCCTGACCCGCCAGCAGGTCTTCGAGATCATCATGCGCCGGTCGGAAACGGAACAGCGCGTGCGTCTTGGGGCGGACGAAAAGGGCCGCCTGCAGGCCTTGGGCCACGAGGCCTGGGTTTCGAACCTGCCCGAGGAAAGCTTTGCCGAGCCGGTCGTGCAGGCGACGCAATTTCTCTATGCCGGGGAAAACCGCCGCTTGGCGGTCGAACTGGCCCGCATCTGCCGCGTGACGGCAGGTTCGGTCCGTGCCCCGGGCGAGGCTGTCGGCATGCAGGTGCTGGAAGCCGCGATGGACGAACTGGCCTGCGAAATGCAGATCGACCCGGTCAAACTGCGCAAGCGCAACATCCCCTCGACCGTGCCAGGCGACGACACGCCCTATGCCTCGCGCAAGCTGGCCGAGGCGCTGGACGAAGGTGCCAAGGCCTTCGGTTGGGACAAGCGTGCCAAGAAACCCTGCCAGCGTCGTGAAGGCGAATGGTGGATCGGTATGGGCATGGCCTCGGCTGCGCGGGTCAACATGATCATGCCGGCACAAGCGCGTGTGACGATGCGGGCCGACGGCTCGGTGCTGGTCCAAAGCGATCAGACCGATATCGGCACTGGCAGCTATGCCATCCTGGGCCAGATCGCGGCGGAAATGCTGGGCCAGCCCATCGACCGCACCACGGTCGAACTGGGCGACAGCAGCCTGCCATCAGGCGCAGGGTCGGGGGGCAGCTTCGGTGCGGCCTCGACCGGTTCGGCGGTCTTCCGGGCCTGCGAGGCGATCCGCGCCGTCTTGGCGGGACGTCTGAAATGCCGCCCCGACGATCTGCAACTGCAGGACGGTAAGGCCTGGGCCGAAGGGATCGAGCCGCGCGACGTCACCGACCTCTTGGACGGCGACATCGCCAAGATCGGTCGGATCAAGCCGGGCAAGACCTCGAACAGCCATCAGCAGGCCACCTATGGCGCCTTCTTCGTCGAGGTTGCCGTGAACGCCTTTACCGGCGAAACCCGTCTGCGCCGCATGACGGGGGCCTTCGGGATCGGTCGTGTGTTGAACGAAAAGACTGCACGGTCGCAATGTCTGGGCGGCATGGTCTGGGGCATCGGCAGCGCCCTGACCGAGGAGCTGGCCTTCGACGAACGCGACGGTCACTTGGTCAACCACGATCTGGCCGAATACCACGTCCCGGTCCACCGCGACATTCCCCCGATGGAGGTGATCTTCGTCGAGGAACGCGATCCCGTCGCCTCGCCCATCCAGGCCAAGGGCGTGGGTGAGCTGGGCATCTGCGGAGCGGCCGGTGCCATCTCAAACGCGATCTACAATGCCTGCGGGGTGCGGCTGCGCAGCTTCCCGATGACGCCGGACAAGGTGCTGGCGGAACTGCCCGACCCGTTCGCGAAGTGATCCACAGGCGGCATGGCGAAAGCCTTGCCGCCTTTTTCATGCCGATTTTCTTTCATGCGAAGACCCGAAGGACATCCCATGGCTGACGACAACCTGCCCCAGACCGCTGAATACGATGGCCCCGTCGGGGGGTGGGGATCGGCCAAGGGGATGGCCGCGGTGGGCCGGGTGGCCAAGGCCGGCCCCGGCGCGCTTGAAACGCTGGCCCATCAGAACAAGGCGGGCGGGACGATGTGCAGTTCCTGCGCTTGGGGCAAGCCAGCCCATCCCCATAGCGCCGAATTCTGCGAGAACGGTGCCAAGGCCACCCTGTGGGATCTGACCTCGGCACGCTGCGGACCGGATTTCTTTGCAACCCATCAGGTCAAGGATCTGGTGACATGGTCCGAATACGATCTGGAACGGGCAGGGCGGCTGACCCACCCTATGCGTTACGATGCAGGCCAGGATCGATACGTCGAGACCACTTGGGACGAGGCATTCCAGACTATCGGTGCCGAGTTGCGGCAGCTGGACCCGAAGAAGACGACCTTCTATGCCTCCGGCAAGGCGGGGCTCGAGGCATCCTATCTCTATGCCCTCTTCGCGCGGTCCTGGGGTCATACGAACCTGCCCGACAGTTCCAACATGTGCCACGAGACGACCTCGGTCGGATTGACGCAGATGATCGGATCGCCGGTCGGCACCTGTGTGCTGGAGGATTTCGAGCATTGCGACATGATCCTGCATGTCGGCCAGAACCCCGGCACCAACAGCCCCCGCATGCTGCACCCCCTGCAAGAGGCCGCCAAGCGCGGCTGCCATATCGTCGCCATGAACCCCCTGCGCGAAAAGGGCCTGCTTGAGTTTGCAAACCCGCAAAGCCCGCTGCAGATGACCGTGGCCGCACCGACCGAGATCGCCGACAGCTATCTGCAGGTCCGCACCGGCGGCGACATCGCCGCCCTGACCGGCATCGCCAAGCATGTGCTGAAACTGGAGGATGAACAGGGCGGCGTGCTGGACCACGATTTCCTGAACGAACATTGCCATGGGTTGCAGGAGTGGATGGATTGGGTGTCAGATACCCCTTGGGACCGGCTGGAGCAGGTCAGCGGTCTGACCCGCCAACAGATGCAGCGCACGGCGGTTTGTTATGCGCAGGCCAAGGCGGTGATCGGCGTCTATGGCATGGGGCTGACGCAGCATGTCCACGGATCGGATGCCATCGGGGCGCTGGTGAACCTGCTGCTGCTGCGCGGCAACATCGGTCGCAAGGGCGCGGGCTGTTCGCCCGTGCGCGGCCATTCCAACGTGCAGGGCCAGCGCACCGTCGGCATCAGCGAAAAGCCGAAGCTGGTCCCGAACGACAAGCTGCGCGAGCTGTTCGACATCGAGCCGCCGATGGAAGAAGGGTGGAACACCACCGCCTTCGTGCAGGCACTGCTGGATGGCGAGGCGCAGGGCTTCGTGGGTCTGGGCGGCAATCTGGCGCGTGCAGTTCCCGATCAGGACCGCGTGGTGCAGGCCTGGGGGCGGATGCCGCTGACGGTTCATGTCGCCACCCGCTTGAACCGCACCCATCTGATGCCGGGGAAATCATCTTGGATCCTGCCCTGCCTTGTCCGGGCCGAGGAGGACATCCAGAACGGCACCAACCAGCAGATCACCATCGAGGACAGCTTCAGCCATATCCATGCCTCGATCGGCAAGCGGGCCCCGGCCAGCTCGCATCTGAAGTCCGAGGTTGCCATCGTCGCGGGCCTTGCTGCGGCCACGGTGGATGCCAATCCGAAGCTGGCATGGGACGATTGGACCGCCGACTATGCCCGCATCCGCGCGTTGATCGAGGCGACCTATCCCGACCAGTTCCACGACTTCGAGAACCGCATGACGCAATCCGGCGGCTTCTATCGTGGCAATGCCGCGCGCGAACGCAATTGGCAGACCGACAGCGGGCGCGCGAATTTCACCTTCCCGCGCGATCTGGATGCCACGGGACTGGGCGATGACGACGGCGTCTTCCGCCTGATGACCCTGCGGTCGAACGACCAGTTCAACACCACCATCTATGGCATGTCCGACCGCCTGCGCGGGATCGAGGGCGACCGGATGCTGGTGATGATGTCGCCCGAAGACATGCACGACATGGGGCTGCAGGCCGAACAGCGGATCACGCTTGGTGAATCGGGTGGCGGGGCGCGTCAGGTGGCGGGACTGCGGGTCGTGCCATATGACCTGCCGCGCGGCTGCCTGGCCGGCTATTTCCCCGAGCTTAACCCCCTGGCACCGTTGGACCGCCACGACATGCTTTCGGACACCCCAGCCAGCAAGGGTATTCCCGTGCGGATCACGGCGACCTAACCCCCGTCGGGCATGGCCATGGAACGATGCAGGCCCGGACCCGCGACAACCTTGTGGCACAAGGTCAGCAGGGTCTGACGTTCGTCGGGGGTCAGGACATCGAAGATCTCGGATTGGCGCTGCAGGATCGCGGCACGGATTTCATGCGACAGGGCCACCCCTTCGGGGGTGGCATACAACTGCTTGGCGCGGCCATCCTCGACCGAGGGGCGCTGCACCAGCAATCCGCGCTTTTCCAGCAGGTTCACGGCACGGCTGATCGTGTTTTGCGGTCGTGGAAAGACCCGCATCACGTCGCGCGCCCGCAACCCCGGAAACAGCACGACCGCATGAAGCGTCGACCAGCATTGCACCGGCATGTCGTAGTGACGCTCGATATGGCGGTTGGTGACCTGGTTGTTGGCCAGCACGATATGCGTGATCGAGGTCAGATAGCTCAGTTCCGAATTCAACAGCCGCGACAGGATCGGATCGTTGTCCATGTCTCCCCCGTTTTTTCCAAGCATAGCCATCTTGGTCAGGTGCGGACAATTGAATATTTCAAGGCGCGTGCTCAGCGTTCCAAGATCAGTATGTCGCCCTGAAAGCTGATGGTGGCGAAGCGGCGAAGATAGGACATGCCCAGCAGCGAATCCTGCAACTGGCTGTCGATGACCACGGCGGGGACGTCGCGGTCCACGATCTCTCCGATGGCAAGGCGGTCTATGGTGACGGGGGCGGTCTGGACGCGACCGTTGGCGGTGACGGCCATCCCGCTGAAGCGCAGCCGGTCGGGGTCCAGCCCGATGGCCTGCGCATCGCGGCGGCTGAGCGCGATATGCGTGGCGCCCGTATCGACGATGAAGTCGATGGGCGCGTCGTTGACCACGGCCTGCAGGTGGAAATGGCCGCCACGACCGACGGGGATCTGGATGCGGGTGCCCTGTTGCATGACCTGCTGGCGGGGGGCGGTGGCATCCAGATACCAGTCGGCGCCCAAGGCGACGCCCGCGAAGATCACCACCCAAACCAGCATCTGGCGCAGGGTGCGCCCGCCCTTGCCCGACAGTTCGAACAGCATCGCACCGCCGATCACCACCAGCAGCAGCAGATAGAAGGCCAGCCGGGCGATGTCGTCATGGCTCATCCGAACAGGCCCGAGCCCTGCAGCCCGTCGATGACGAATTGCACCGAAAGCGCCGCCAGCAGCATGCCCAGCAGGCGGGTGACGACCATCGTGCCGGTGCGGCCCAACCCGCGGGCCAGAGGTGTCGCCAGCATGAACAGCACCATCGCGATGACCAGAACCGACAGCATCACCAGATGCACCATCAGCACATGGGCCACCCCTTCGCCCTGTCCCACCAGCAGGATCATCGAGGCCAGCGCCCCGGGACCCGCCAGCAGCGGCATGGCCAGCGGAAAGACGGACGGATCGTGGCCGGGGTCCATGGCGACCTCATCCTCGTCGGCCTTGCCCTCGCGGCGTTCGGTGCGGCGTTCGAACAGCATGTCAAGCGCGGTCAGGAACAGCAGCAGCCCGCCCGCGATCCGGAAGGCCGAGATCGAGATGCCGATCCCCGACAGGATCGCATCCCCCGCCAGCCCGAACAGCGTCAGCAGGATCGCGGCGATGCACAGCGCGCGAAACCCGATGCGACGGCGCTGCGCGGCATCCATGTCCAGCGTCAGCGCGATGAAGATCGGCGCCAGCCCGATGGGGTCGATGATCACGAACAGCGTGACGAAGGCGGTGATATAGGTGGCCATGTCCATGCGCCCTTATCACCTGCCGCGCGGCGGCTGCCAAGCGCCGCGATGATGCCTGCGGGGTGTGACGGTATTGCAACCTTCCCCGAAAGGGCTTTGCATTCCCGGCCCATGGGCATAAATATCGGGCGCGGGTGGCCGGACCACCCTGCATTGGAGTCTGTCATGCTGAACAACATCGGCCTTCCGGGCCTTCTTCTGATCGCGGTCGTCGTGCTGGTCCTGTTCGGACGCGGCAAGATCTCGTCCCTGATGGGCGAGGTCGGCAAGGGCATCACCTCGTTCAAGAAGGGCATCAAGGAAGGCACCGACGAAATCGAATCCGCCGCCGACGAACCGCGCAGCGAACCGCGTGCCGTGCCCGGCGAAACCGCCCGCGACGTCACGCCCCACACCACGCCCGCAGCCGGTTCGAACACCACCGACCGCAGCTAAGCCCGGAAAGGCGCGTCCCATATGTTGGACATCGGCTGGACCGAACTGCTGTTGATCGGCGTCGTCGCGCTGATCGTGGTCGGTCCCAAGGACCTGCCGCATCTGTTCCACACGCTTGGGCGGCTGACCGCCCGCGCGCGTGGCATGGCCCGGGAATTCACCTCGGCGATGGAGGATGCGGCCAAGGGGTCCGGTCTGGACGAGGCTGCGAATTCGCTGCGCGACGTCAAGAGCCTGACCTCGAAGAAATCGCTTGGGCTGGACGCGCTGGACCGCGCGACCGAGAAGTTCGAGAAATGGGACCCCAAGCGTCCCACCCCCCGGAACGACGCCCCGAAGGCGCCCGTCCCCGATCCGGCGGCCCCCGCGCCCCAGAAGGCTGCGACCCCGGATGCCGCGGTTCCGGCAGCCGCATCCGAAGCGCCCGCACCCGAGGCACCGCAGCGTCAGCTGCATGCCGTGCGCCGCTCTGACATGAAAGACGACTGAATTGGCCAGCAAGACCCAACCCGATGACAATCCGGACGACAGCTCGGCCCCGCTGATCGAGCATCTGACCGAGCTGCGCACCCGGATCATCTGGTCGATGGTCGCCTTCATCACGGCGATGGTGATCTGCTATACGGTCTGGAACCCCATCTACAACTTCCTGACGCAGCCGATCTGTCACGCGCTGGAAACGCGCAACCAGGAATGCGGTCTGATCCTGCTGAAGCTGCAGGAAGGCTTCTTCGTGGCCGTGCGGATCTCGCTTCTGGGGGGCTTCGTGCTGGCCTTCCCGATCATCGCCTACCAGATGTGGCGCTTCGTGGCGCCGGGGCTTTACCGCAATGAAAAGGCGGCCTTTCTGCCGTTCCTGGTCGCATCGCCGGTGATGTTCCTGATCGGCGCTGCCTTCGCCTATTACATCATCCTGCCGATGGCCTACGACTTCTTCCTGGGCTTCCAGCAGGGGCCGCTGAAGCTGCCCGACGACGGGGCGGGGGGCGTACCTGCGGTTCCGGCGGACAATCCGCTGGCGGCGATCGTCTTCCAAGGCTCGGTCGACGAATACCTGTCGCTGACGACCAAGTTCATCCTGGCCTTCGGGCTCAGCTTCCAGCTGCCGGTCCTGCTGACGCTGATGGGGCGTGCGGGGCTGGTTTCGGCGGCGGGTCTGGGATCGGTGCGTCGTTATGCCGTGCTGGCGATCCTGGTGCTGGCGGCGGTGGCCACGCCGCCCGACGTGATCTCTCAGGTGGTGCTGTTCACCGTAGTCTATGGCCTCTACGAGGTCTCGATCCAGCTGGTCCGCCGCATCGAGAAGAAGCGCGAGGCCGAATTGCGTGCCCAGGGCCTGTGGGTGGACGACGAGGACGAGGCATGACCCGCCAGCCCCTGGACCGGATCGCCGAGGCGCTGGAACGGCTGGCCCCGCCGCCCGTTCCCTCACCCGATTTCACCAAGGCGGATGCTTTCGTCTGGCACACCGATCCCGACCGCCTGCAGCCCGTGCCGGCGGTGGATCGCGTCGATCTGGCCCAGCTGGTCGGAATCGAGCGGTCGAAGGCCACGCTTTTGGCCAACACGCTGCAATTCGCCCGCGGATATGGCGCCAACAACGCGCTGCTGTGGGGTGCCCGCGGCATGGGCAAGTCGTCGCTGGTCAAGGCCGTCCATGCGGAATGCGTGGCGCAGGGCCTGCCGCTGTCGCTGGTCGAGATCGCGCGCGAGGATCTGGCCTCGGTCGGGCGGCTGCTGGCGATCCTGGGGCGGGCCACCGAACGCAAGTTCCTTCTGTTCGCGGACGATCTGTCGTTCAGCCATGACGATACGCAATATAAGTCGCTGAAGGCGGTGCTGGACGGGGGCATCAGCGGGCGGCCTGCGAACGTCCTGCTCTATGCGACCTCGAACAGGCGTCACCTGATGCCGCGTGACATGATCGACAACGAACGCGCCAGCGCTATCCACCCCGGCGAGGCGGTCGAGGAAAAGGTCTCCCTGTCGGATCGCTTCGGGCTGTGGCTGGGCTTCCACCCCTGCGATCAGGACGACTATCTGGCGATGATCGCAGGCTATTGCGCGGCCTATGGGCTGCGGATCGACCCGGACCAGCTGCGCGCCGAGGCGATCGAGTGGCAGGCCACGCGCGGGGCGCGGTCGGGGCGCGTCGCATGGCAGTTCTTCGTGGACCTTGCGGGTCGGCACGATGTGGCGCTGTGACGCCCGGGTCCGGCTGACGCTGCCCCTATGACCGAATGCAGCACCCCAAGCGTCCTGACGGGGACCCGCATCCGCGAACGCCGCCTGTCGCTGTCGCGCAGGCAGTCCGACATCGCCCGCGCGGTGGGGATCTCGCCCGCCTATCTGAACCTGATCGAACACAACCGCCGACCCGTCAGCCCTGAACTGGTCGCCCGCTTGGCCGAGGAACTGGACGTTCCCGCCGACGAACTGGCCGAGGGCCGCGAGGAGGTCCGCATCGCCGCCCTGCGCGAGGCGGCCGCCCATCCCGTCGCCTCCGGCCTGTCGCCGGAACTGGACCAGGTGACTGAACTGCTGGCGCGCTTTCCGGGCTGGGGGCAGGTGCTGATCGCCCATGCGCGTCGGGCAGGGGGGCTGGAACATCAGCTGGTCGATCTGTCCGACCGCATGACGCAGGACCCCTATCTGCTGACCACCCTGCACGAGGTCCTGTCCGCCGTCACCGCCGTCCGTTCGACCGCCGCGATCCTGGTCGAGGAGGGCGAGATCTCGGACGAATGGCGGCGCAGGTTCCACACCAACCTGCATCAGGACAGCCAGCGCCTGTCGATGACCGCACAGGCGCTGGTGGCCTATCTGGACAGCTTCGAGGCCGAGGGCAGCGCCGCCACCCCCCAGGAAGAGGTCGAGGCCTGGCTGGCCTCGGGGGCGTCGGATGCCGAAATCACCCGCCTGGCATCCGATGCGGCGCGTGGCATGGCCGCCGGTCTTCAAGCCGATCTGGACGCCGACCGCGCCGTCCTGCCCGATCAGGCGCTGAGCGATGCCGTCACCAACCCCGAGGCCCGCGCCGATCCCGTGCGGCTGGCCGCGCGGCTGGACATGCCGCTGGACCTGGTGATGCGCCGCCTGGCCGATCTGCGACCCGCCGGATACGAGGGCGCGGGCCTTCTGGTCTGCGACGGCTCGGGGGCATTGACGCTGCGCCGAGCGGCTTCGGGCTTTCCGCTGCCGCGACCGGGCGACAGCTGCGCGCTGCTGCCGCTCTATCAGGCGCTGGCGGTGCCGCAGATGGCGCTGGTCCGCGATGTGGTCACCCCCGACGGACGCGGTTTCCGCACTTTCAGCCATGCCACCCGCAGCCAGCCGCGCGGCATTTCGGGGCCGCTGCTGACCACGGCGCGCATGCTGTTCATGCCCATCGACGGCCCGGCGCCCGCCGACGCGCTGGCCATCGGTCCCGCCTGCCGCATCTGTTCGCGCGCTGAATGCCCGGCCCGGCGCGAGCCTTCGATCCTTGTTCCGCAACCGGCGCGGAACGGGGCCGTTTCACGCGACCTTTGACATGACCGCGTGATCCGGCCCATCATCCGTCGGCTTGGCGCAGGGGGAGGAGCGGGGCGGATGCAGGACATCCTGATGATCGAGGACGAGGTGAACATTGCCGAGGCGGTGCGCTTCATCCTGTCGCGCGAGGGATGGCAGGTGGCGCTGCACGCCGATGGCGCAGGCGCCCTCGAGGCCATCCGCCACCATCGCCCGCGCCTGCTGATCCTGGACCTGATGCTGCCCAACCGTTCGGGGACCGAGGTTCTGGCCGATCTGCGCGCCGACCCCGATGCGGAGCTGGCGGCGACCCCGGTGCTGATGCTGACCGCGCGTGGGCAAGTGGACGATGCGGCGGCGCAGGCCGATCACGTGCTGTCCAAACCCTTCGACAATGCCGATCTGCGCGCCATCGTGCGCGGGATGCTGGGCTGATGTCCGACCGGCCGCTGTTCCTGGAACGCGCCTCGTTCCGCAGGCGGCGGCTTGGGGATGCGGCACGGGTGCTGCCCGTGCTGGCGATGCTGGCGATGCTGCTGCCGGTCTGGTGGGTGCCCGCCAGCCTGTCCTATGCGGCGGGGGCGGTCTGGATCTTCGGCACATGGGCGGTGCTGATCCTTGCCGTCTGGCTGCTACACCGCGCGCTGCTGCGATCCGAGGCCGCAACCCTGCGCGCCAGCCAGGACCCCGCGCCACCCGCCAGCGGACAGGACCCCGATGCCGTTTGAGACGCTGGTCCTGGCCTGTCTGGCCTATGTGGCGCTGATGTTCGCCGTCGCCTATGCCGCCGACCGGGCGGCGGCGCGGGGGCGGGTGCGATGTCTGGATCATCCGCTGGTTTATACGCTGTCGCTGTCGGTCTATTGCTCGGCTTGGACGTTCTACGGGGCGGTCGGCTATGCCTCGCGCTCGGGGTTGGAGTTCCTGACGATCTACCTGGGGCCGACCATCGTCTTTTGCGGCGCATGGTGGGGGCTGCGCCGGCTGGTGCGGGTGGCGCGGATGCATCACGTCACCTCGGTCGCCGATCTGGTCTCGGCGCGGTTCGGCAAGTCGAACCGGCTGGCGGCGCTGGTGACGCTGATCGCGGTGATCGCGGCGACGCCCTATGTCGCGCTGCAGCTGCAATCGGTGCGCCTGTCCTTCGAGGTCTTCGCCACCGATCCGCGCGGCATGGGTGGGTCGGACGCGCTTGGCGGGACGGCGCTCTGGGTGGCGGCGGGGCTGGCGGTCTTCACCATCCTCTTCGGCACGCGCAACCTGGCCGCCGACGAACGCCACCATGGCGTCGTCACCGCCATCGCGCTGGAGGCCGTCGTCAAGCTGGCGGCCTTCATCGCGCTTGGCGTCTTCGTCATCTGGGGGTTGGCCGACGGGCCATCCGACATGCTGGACCGCATCAGCCGCGCCAGTCTGGACCCCCGCGTCGCCGAGGGCTGGCTGCTGCGCCCCGACCGCTGGACGGCGCTGATCGTGATCTCGGGCGCGGCGATCCTGACCCTGCCCCGCATGTTCCAGGTGCTGGTGGTCGAGGCCGCCGACGAGGAACGCCTGCACGTCGCAGGCTGGGCCTTCCCGGCCTATCTGTTCGCCATGTCGCTTTTCGTGCTGCCCATCGCCGTGATGGGTCGCGAGCTGATGCCCGCGGATGCCAATCCCGACCTCTACGTGCTGACGCTGCCTGCGGCGGCGGGGCAGGACATGCTGGCGCTGCTGGTCTTTCTGGGCGGTTTCTCGGCGGCGACATCCATGGTGGTCGTCTGCGCGATCGCGGTGGCGACCATGGTGTCGAACCACTGGCTGGTGCCCGCCTGGCTGGCCCTGCGCCGCATCCCGGCCAGCGAGGAGATGGACGATCTGCGCGGCTTCGTCCTGAACGCGCGGCGGTTGGCGATCCTGGCGGTCGTGGCGGCGGGCTGGGTCTATCACCAGGCCTCGGGCGGGGCGGCGGCGCTGGCGGCGATGGGGCTGGTGGCCTTCAGCGGCATGGCGCAGGTCCTGCCTGCGATGGTCGGTGGCCTGCTGTGGCGCGGGGCGAACCGCAAAGGGGCCTATGCGGGCATCGGGGCAGGGTTCGTGCTGTGGATGGGGCTGGTCTTTCTGCCCTCGGTCGGGGTGGGGGGCGATATGACGGTGCTGCCGGGGATGGACCCTTGGACGGCTGCCGTGGCGCTGTCGCTTTCGGTGAACACGCTGGCCTTCGTGGGCGTCTCGATCTTCGGCTTCCCTGATCCGGTGGAACGCTTTCAGGGCCTGTCTTTCGTCAGCGCCATCGAGCCTTTGCGCCACAGCCGCGCCCGCAGCGCCGACGACCGGGCCGAGCCGCTCTTGGCCATGGCCCGCCGCATCTGGGGGCCCGACGCCGCCCTGCGGTTCTTCCAGGCCGAGGCGCGCGCGCAGGGGAAATCCGGCTATCTGCCCGATCTGACGCCGGATTTCCTGACCGGGCTGGAACGGCGGCTGGCGGGCTCCATCGGGGCGGCGACGGCCCATGCCATGATCGACCGCGTGGCGGGGGGCGTGGCACTGACAGTCTCGGACCTGCTGCAGGTCGCCGACGAGGCGCAGCGCGCCAAGGAGGAAACGCAGCGCCTGGAAGCCGCCCGCGCCGAGCTGGCCCGCACCGCCCGCCAGCTGCATCAGGCCAACGACAAGCTGACCGCGCTGTCGGTGCAAAAGGACGCCTTCCTGGGCCAGATCAGCCATGAATTGCGCACGCCCATGACCTCGGTCCGCGCCTTTTCCGAGATCCTGATGGACGCCGATCTGCAGGATGCCGACCGCCAGCGTTTCGCGGGCATCATCCACCAGGAGGCCGGCCGTCTGACGCGGCTGCTGGATGATCTGCTGGACCTGTCGGTTCTGGAAAGCGGGCGGGCGCAGCTGACGATCTCGGTGGTGAACCTGCACGATGTGATCACGCGGGCGGTGACGGCGGCTTCGGCCACGCGGCCCGAACGCGGCTTCCTGATCGACCGCGATCTGCCGTCCGAGCATCTGGGCCTGATCACCGATGCCGACCGGCTGCTGCAGGTGCTGATCAACGTCATCAGCAATGCGCGCAAATATTGCGACGCCGATCATCCCGTCATGACCATCCGCGTCAAGCGTCCGCAGGGCGGCGGGGCAGTGATCGACGTGATCGACAATGGCAGCGGCATCGACAGCGGCCGCCAGTCCCTGATCTTCGAGAAATTCGCCCGTCTGAACGACCCCGCGCGGGCAGGCGGGGCGGGGCTGGGGCTGGCCATCTGCCGCGAGATCATGCTGAACCTGGGCGGCGACATCGCCTATCTGCCGGGGCAGGGGGGTGCTGCCTTCCGCATCGTGCTGCCGCAGCGCCCGCCGGTCGGCTCGGGGTCTGATTAACATTTTCTCAACCCTGAGGGGGCAGGTTGAGGCCACGGGGACAGCGTGATTCGGACAAGATATGACCATGGCAGATGCTGAAGATGGCGACCAGGGTGGACAGGCGGGCGGCGTCTTGCGGCGGATGCTGCGCAGTCGCAGCCAAGCGGAACCGCCCCGCGCGCCGGTGCTGCCACCCGCGCCCCCTCCGACACCCGCCAAGGCGGCAGCCACGGCCATAGGGCGCGCGGCGGAGCGCCTTTATGGATTGGGCATCGCCTCGGTCAAGGTGGCGCAGGGCGTGATGACGCTGGCCGAACTGCCCGAGGTTCTGCCGGACCTGCCGCTGGTCGTCATGCTGCAGGGACCGGGCGAAAACCTGGGCGCGATCTCGCTGTGCCCGCAGACGGTCGCCAGCCTGATCGAGATCCAGGCCCTGGGCCGCGTCACCGCCCGCCCGCTGGAACGCCGCCGCCCGACCCGCAGCGATGCCACGCTCTGCGCCGATTTCATCAACATGCTGCTGACCGAACTGGCGGCAGAGACGGAGGGGCTGGACGGGTTCCAAGGCATCGCCGGATACCGTTTTCTGACCGCGCTGGACGACCCGCGCCCCCTTGCGCTGATGCTGGAGGACAAGCCGCTGCGCAGCCTGACCTTCGATCTGCGGATCGGCGATACGGATCTGCGCGACGGTCAGGTGCTGCTTGTCCTGCCGCAGGCGCGCAAGCAGCCGGCCCCCAAGCCGCAGCCGACCCCCGCGCCGGTCGCTACCCCCGCGGCCACGGTCATCAAGCCTTCGCTTGGGGCACCCATGCAGCAGGCCCCGGTCGAGGTCGTCGGCGTCCTCTGCCGCCGCAAGGTGTCGCTGGCCGAATTGCGTGGGCTGGCACCGGGGCGCGTGCTGCAACTGCCGCGCGCCTGCCTGACCGATGCGCGGCTGGAAACGGCCGATGGCCAGATCCTTGCCGCCGGCAAATTCGGCGAGGCCGAGGGCTGTCATGCCATCCGCCTGCGGGATCGCGATGCCGCGCCCGCCGCCGAAACCTCCACCCCGGCCCGTGCCACCCCTATCCCTGATCCACCCGAGGATCTGGCCCAGCCCGACCCCTTCCGCCCCGGAACGGCCGTCGCAGCCCCCGCCGAGGGCACCGAAAACGCAACGATCCTGCGCCAAGCCCGCTGATATGACGCTTTAGCCTTGAAATCCGCGCGTTCCGGACGCATCTAACAGCGGTCCCGAATCCTGCGGGATGCCAAGTATGGAGTGACCATGGCCAAGGAAGAAATGCTCGAATTCCCCGGCGTCGTGAAAGAACTCCTGCCTAATGCGACATTCCGGGTCGAGCTTGAAAACGGCCATGAGATCATCGCACATATGGCAGGAAAGATGCGCAAGAACCGCATCCGCGTTCTGGCCGGCGACAAGGTTCAGGTTGAAATGAACACCTATGACCTGACCAAGGGGCGGATCAATTACCGCTTCAAGTAAGCTGTCCCAAGGGACGGCTGACGCCACCAACGGAGGCCGCCACATGGCCGAACTGCGCCCACCCCGGCTTGTGCTGGGATCGGCAAGCCTGCGCCGACTGGAACTGTTGGCGCAGATCGGCATCACGCCGCACGCGCTTCGCCCCGCCGACATCGATGAGACACCGCGACCGGGGGAAGCGGCGCGCGCCTATGTTCGCCGCATGGCGGTCGAGAAGGCGCAGGCCATCGCCCTTGAGTTGAACGAGGCATGCCTGACCGGCGATACGACCGTGATGGTCGGACGCCGCATTCTGGGCAAACCCGCCGACCGTGCTGAGGCCGCCGACTTCATGCGCCTGATGTCGGGGCGGCGGCATGTCGTCCTGACCTCGATGGCGCTGCGCCACGGCGACCGCCTTGCGGTGCGCCTGGTCGAGACCCGCGTCCGCATGCGCTCGCTGGATGAGGCGACGTTGCAGGCCTATTTGGACGTGGGCGACTGGCAGGGCAAGGCGGGCGCCTATGCGATCCAGGGGGCGGCTGCGGCCTTTATCCCGTGGATCCAGGGCTCGTTTTCCGCCGTCGTCGGCCTGCCATTGTCCGAAACCGCCGCCATGCTGGCCGCGATCGGCATCCATCCCCGCCTTGAAGGAGCATCCGCATGATTGGTCGCCAAGTCGTTCTGGGCCAGATCTTCGGTCAAGAGGCCGCCGCCCTGATGGTTGATGGCCAGCTGGTCGATCTGCTGGTGGCCACCGATGCCGTGGCGCCCTTGGCACCCGGCGCGATCTGCCGGGCGCAGGCCGACCGCCTGATGAAGGGGCAGGGGGGCATCTTCGTCCAGTTGCCCGACGGTCAGACCGGCTATCTGCGCGACCGCAAGGGCGTGGCCGAGGGCAAGCCGCTGCTGGTTCAGGTCGCGGGCGTGGCCGAGGATGGCAAGGCCGTTCCCGTCACCACCCGCCTGATCTTCCGCGGTCGTCATGTGCTGGTGACACCGGGCAAGCCGGGGGTCAACGTCTCGCGCCAGATCCGGATCGAGGATCGCCGCGACGAACTGCAAGCCTTGGGTCAGCAGGCCTTGGGCGACCGCAGCCATGGCCTGATCCTGCGCAGCGCCGCCGAAGCCGCCGACGATCAGGACATCACCGATGAGATCGCCGAACTGCTGGAACTGGCCGACGGCATCTGCGCCGAGACCTCCGGCAAGCCGGAACTTCTGCTGGACGCGCCGACCCCGTGGGAGCAGGCTTGGATGGATTGGGCCGAACCCGCCCCCGATGCAATCGAAGAGGGCGAGGACAGCTTCGAACGCTGCGGCGTTCTGGACGCCGTCGATGCGCTGCTGTCGGCGCGGATCGACCTGCAGGGGCAGGGCGATGCTTTCATCGAGCAGGCCCGCGCCCTGGTCGCCGTCGATGTGAACACCGGCAACGACAGCTCTGCCGCGGCAGGGCTAAAGGTCAACATCGCGCTGGCCCGTGAACTGCCCCGCCAATTGGCGCTGCGGGGTCTTGGCGGGCAGATCGTGGTCGATTTCGCCCCCATGCCCAAGCGCGACCGCGCGACGCTGGACCAGGTGCTTGGCGCCGCCTTCCGCAATGCGGGCGCCGAAACCACGCTGGTCGGCTGGACCGCGATGGGGCTTTACGAACTCAACCGCAAGCGCGACCGCGTCCCCCTGGCGCGTCTTGCCACGGCCAGCGGAGAGGCGTGATGGCCTGCCCGATCTGTTCCAAGGAGAGCGTCCCGCAATACCGCCCGTTCTGTTCAAAACGCTGCGCGGATGTGGATCTGGCCAAGTGGCTGCGGGGGTCCTATGTGATCCCCGGCACGCCCTTGGACGACGTATCGTCCGATGAAAACGGATCCGATTGAAAAAAGGTGTTTTTGGGTCTGGACAGTCCCCGCGCCCCCTCGTAAATACGCCTCACCCGACGCGGCAATCTGCGTCACAAGGGGCCCGGATAGCTCAGTTGGTAGAGCAGCGGATTGAAAATCCGCGTGTCGGCGGTTCAAATCCGTCTCCGGGCACCATTTCATCGAATACATCACTGTTGGCTGCCGATTGTGGCAATGCTGCAATCCCGTAGTGCGTTGGCATGTCATGGCTTGACCTGAACGGGCAAATTGGCAAACTTTTCCGAAGGGTCCCGGGCCTCGGACGATGGCAGCGGGACGGAAAGGATCTGCGGTGGCTTCGGTCCTGGCATTCATTCAGATCGGCGGGGCGGTGGCGCTGTTGCTGTTCGGCCTCGGGCTGGTGCGCGACGGTGCGACCAAGGCTTTCGGCTTGCGGTTGAAGACCGCGATCGGGCTGGGCACGCGCACGGGTTGGCGGGCGTTTCTGTCGGGGCTGGTCGCGACCTTGGGGCTGCAAAGCTCGACCGCGACGGCGCTGCTGACCGCATCCTTCGTCGACCGGGGCATGATCCGGGGGCGGATGGCACAGATCGTCCTGCTGGGGGCGAATGTCGGCACCGCGTTGACGGCGCTGATCGTCTCGGCGGGGATCGAGGCGATCAGCCCCTTCCTGATGCTGCTGGGCTATGCGCTGTCCAAGCGCGGCGATGCCACTTGGTCGGGTACGGGCAGGGCACTGATGGGCATCGGCCTGATGCTGGTGTCCCTGTCGCTGCTGGGCGCCGCCACGCAGCCCCTGCGCGAGGCCCCGGCGATGGCGGGTTTCATCGTGCTGCTGGATCAGGCCTGGCCGGTGGCGCTGCTGTTCGCGACGGGGCTGGCGATCATGTGTTCCTCGTCGCTGGCGGCGGTGCTGCTGGTGCTGTCGCTGGATCTGCCTCCGGGGCTGGCCGTGGTCATGGTTCTGGGCGCCAATATTGGCGGCGCGGTGCCCCCGGTGCTGGCCACGCTGCGGTCCAAGGCCGCGACGCGCCGTCTGACTATCGGCAACCTGGTCGTGCGGACGGGCGGATCGCTGCTGGCGCTGCCCTTCGCGGGGCTGGCGGGGCAGGTTCTGACGGGTATGCCCTATGCGGGACTGGCAGTCATGGCGCACCTGGGGTTCAACCTGCTGCTGGCGGTGCTGGTCTGGCCCTTGGCGCGGCCCCTGACGGTGATGCTGCGCAAGCTGTTGCCCGACCAGGAACCGCAGGGCGAGAACGCCCCGCAATGGCTGGACGAAGCCGCGTTGGAGACCCCGCAGATGGCCTTGGCCGGTGCCAGTCGCCAGGCGATGGAAATCGGCGACATGATCGACCGGATGTTGGAGCAGACCCGCCTTGCCTTCCGCAAGAGCGACGATGCGCCCCTGGAAGAGGTCGTCACGTTGGAAAAACGCGTCGATCAGCGGCAGCAGCAGGTCAAGACCTATCTGACGCGTCTTGGCCGTGGCGCGACCGAGGCCGAGCGTCGCCACACGATCAACATCCTCGATTACGTCATCAACCTTGAACATGTGGGCGACATCATCGACCGGGGGCTGGCCGTGCAGGTCCGCAAGAAGATCGGCCTGCAGCTGCGCTTTTCCGACGAGGGGTACCAGGAGCTGGACAGCATGTTCCTGCAGACCTTCGAGGTCCTGCGGTTGGCGCAGACCGTCTTCATGACGCGCGACAGCGAACTGGCCCGCCGCCTGATGGAGCTGAAGGTCGAGATCAGGAACCTGGAACGGCAATCCTCGCAGCGCCACCTGATCCGGCTGCGCGAGGGCGTTCAGGAAACGCGCGAGACCTCATCGGTGCATCTGGACATCCTGCGCGACCTGAAACGCATCAACGCGCATTTCATCTCGGTCGCGCATCCGATCCTGGACGAGGAGGGGCTGCTGTTCGAAAGCCGCCTGCGCGGGGGCTGACAGCCCCCTGCGGGTCCTAGCCCCAAAGCTGCGAAAGGGCGGTGATCGGGTCGTCCTGCGCCCAGAGTTCCGGCCCGAGGGCGATGAAATCGCTGATGGGCGAAAGCTGCGCGATCAGGTCGCGGGTGATGGCGCCTTCGGCCACGACCGGAACCTCGATCATCTCGGACCACCACTGGAACAGTTCCAGATCGACGACCTCGTTCTTGTAGAGCGCGGAATCGCCCACCGGGCCAAAGGACACGTAATCGGCCCCCAGTTCGGCGGCGGTCATGCCCTCGTGGCGCGAGGCGCCGCAGAAGGCGCCGACAATGGCATCATCGCCCAGTTCCTTGCGGGCATAGCGTATGCTGCGCGACCCGTCGTTCAGATGCACCCCGTCCAGCCCATGGCGCAGGGCCAGTTTGACGTGGTCGTCGATCACCACGGCCACGTCGCGGGCATGGGCGATCTCGCGCGCCATGTCGGCAAGGCGGCCCAGCTCGTCCTCCTCGCCGCCGCCGCGGATGCGCAGGCAGGAGGGGGCGAAGCGGTCCATCACCTCGGCCAGCATGGGACCAAGGGCATGGGCCTGCGCGCCGGCAGGGGTCATCAGGTACAATTGCGAGGCATCGGTCATGGCGTGTCTCCTTTGTGTCGCAGATAGCGCAGCTTGCCGCGCGCCGCCAGACGGACTATTTGCCAGATCATGCAAATCGAACGTCATCCTGTCATTATTCTGGTTCGCCCGCAAATGGGTGAAAATATAGGCGCCGCCGCGCGTGCCATGCTGAATTTCGGCTTCACCGAGATGCGCCTGGTCGAACCGCGCGACGGCTGGCCCAACCCCAAGGCCGTCGCGATGGCCTCGGGGGCGGCAGGGCGCGTGCTGGACCAGGCCAAGGTCTATCCAACGCTGGCGCAGGCGATGAAGGGCATCGACTATGCCTATGCCACCACCGCGCGCGGACGCGAACTGACCAAGCCTGTCCATACGCCCGCCACCGCGATGGAGCAGGCGCGCAACCACGACGGCCGCAGCGCCATCATCTTCGGCCCCGAGCGCACGGGGCTGGAGAACGACGACATCGCGCGGGCGAACGCCATCGTGACGGTGCCGGTGAACCCCGAGTTCCCCTCGCTGAACCTGGCGCAGGCGGTGCTGCTGATGGGTTACGAATACGGGCGCGACATCCTGCCGCCCGAACCGCACCCCCATCTGCGGCGCAGCGACGCACAGGACATCGCCGACCGGGTCGAGATCGAGCGCCTCGGCGACCATTATGACGAACAGCTGACCGAAGCCGGCTTCTTCTTTCCCGAAACCAAGGCCGCATCTATGCGCCTGAACATGCGCAACATGTGGTCGCGGCTGAACCTGACGCGTGGCGACGTGCGGATGCTGCACGGCGTGCTGCGCCAATTGACCCGCCGCTAGGCGGACCCTAACCTTCGCCCGACGCAAAGGAGCAAGCGATGGCCAAGCGCCCCGTCTTCGAGGAGGTCTCGGACACCTCTGCCCGCCGCCCCGTCCAGACCACCGGCATGATCGACGCCCGCCCCAAGGGCGCGCGTCGCGCGATCCGGCTATGGCTGATGGTGCTGTTCGCGATGGTCCTGTCGATGATCGCGCTTGGCGGCGCGACGCGGCTGACGGGTTCCGGCCTGTCGATCACCGAATGGGCCCCCGTCACCGGCACCCTGCCGCCCCTGAACCACGCCGACTGGCAGTCCGAGTTCGAGGCCTACAAGCAGATTCCGCAATACACCGAGGTCAACGCGGGCATGTCGCTGAGCGAGTTTCAGTACATCTATCTTTGGGAATGGTCGCACCGCCTGCTGGGCCGCCTGATCGGACTGGTCTGGGCCGTGGGCTTCCTGTTCTTCTGGGCCACGGGTCGCATCCCGACAGGCTGGAAATCGCGCCTGCTGGCGGTTGGTGCGCTTGGCGGTCTGCAGGGTGCGATCGGCTGGTGGATGGTCAGCTCGGGCCTGGTCGAGGGGATGACCCGCGTCGCCTCGTACCGTCTGGCCACCCATCTGGGCATCGCCTTCGTCATCCTCGGCCTGATCGCTTGGTATGCCCTGCAATTGTCGCGGTCCGAGGCCGAGCTGATCCGCGCCCGCCGCGCGGGCGAGCCGAAGCTGTTCGGCATGTCCACTGGCTTGCTGCACCTGACCTTCGTGCAGATCCTGATCGGGGCGCTGGTCGCGGGCATCGACGCGGGCCGCACCTATACCGGCTGGCCGACGATGGGGGGCGAATGGATCCCGTCTGCGATCTGGGACGGCACGCTGGGGTGGCGCAACTTCTTTGAAAACCCCGCGCTGGTGCAGTTCATCCACCGCATGACCGGCTATCTGGTCGCCATCTTCGCGGTGGTCGTCTGGATGCGGTCGCGCAAATCGCCGCACAAGGTCACGCGCGGCGCCTTTACCGTGATGATCGTGGCGGTGGCCGCGCAGGTGGGCTTGGGCATCATGAACGTCATCCATGCCTCGCCGCTGGATCTGGCGCTGTCGCATCAGGTCGGGGCCGTGGTGCTGTTTTCGCTGATCCTGCGGGCGCGTCACCATGCCCGCTATCCGATTGAAACATCCATCAGGGGGACCCTGCGATGAGCGCGCTTGACGATCTGCTTGCCTTCCAGCGCCAGACCGAGGCGCTGTCCTCGGTCGCCGAGAGACTGGGCTGGGACCAGGAAACCGTGATGCCCCGCGGCGCCACCGAACAGCGCGCCGAGGAGATGGGCGCAATCGAGGAGGTGCTGCACGAACGCCGCACCGATCCGCGCATCGGCGAATGGCTGGACGCCGCCGAACCCGTGACGCCCTCGGACCAGCGCGCCGTCGACCTGATCGCTCGCGATTACGCGCGCACCAACCGCACCCCGGCGCGGCTGGCATCCGAACTGGCGCGGCTGACATCGCTGGCACAAGGTATCTGGGCGGATGCGCGGGCCAAGGACGCCCCCGCCGATTTCCTGCCGACGCTGGATCAGGTCCTGATGCTGAAGCGCGAGGAAGCTGCCGCGCTGGCCGATGGCGGCGATCTCTATGATGCGCTGCTGGAGGATTACGAGCCCGGCATGACTGGCGCACGTCTGGCCAGCCTGTTCGACCAGATGCGCCCGCGTCTGGTCGCGCTGCGTGACGACGTGCTGGGGTCCGAACGCCAGCCGCAGGCTTTGTCGGGGCATTTCCCGCAGGAAACCCAGATGCGCCTGTCACGTGCCTGCGCCAGCGCCTTTGGTTACGACTGGACGCGGGGGCGGATGGATCTGGCGGTCCATCCCTTCAGCAGTGGCCGCTGGCAGGACAGCCGCATCACCACCCGCGTCGTGGAAACGGACCCGTTCAACTGCCTCTATTCGACGATCCACGAGGTCGGGCATTCCAGCTATGAACAGGGGATCGACCCCGATTACGCCTTCACGCCCCTGGGGCGCGGCGTGTCGATGGGCGTGCACGAAAGCCAGAGCCGCATCTATGAGAACCAGATGGGGCGGGGGCGTGCCTTCACCGGCTGGCTGTTCGACCGCATGTCGCATGCCTTCGACGGGCTGAACATTGCCGATGCCGACGCCTTCCACGCGACCGTCAACCGCGTCACCCCCGGTTTCATCCGCACCGAGTCGGATGAGGTCCAGTACAACCTGCACGTCATGCTGCGCTTTGATCTGGAACGCGATCTGATCTCGGGGCGGCTGGACACCGAGGATCTGGTCGAAGCGTGGAACAGCCGCTTCCTGCGCGATTTCGGCGTGGCGGTGGACCGGCCTGCTAATGGCGTCCTTCAGGATGTCCATTGGTCGGTGGGTCTGTTCGGCTATTTCCCGACCTATGCCTTGGGCAACGTCTATGCGGGCTGCCTGAACCAGGCGATGCGGGAGGATGTGCCGGATCTGGACGAAGGTCTGGCGCAAGGCGATGCCTCGCAGGGGACCGAGTGGCTGCGTGAAAACGTCCAGCGTCATGGCGGCCTGCTGCCGCCCGCGCAACTGATCGAGGAAGCCTCGCGCCAGCCGATCAGTCCCGAACCGCTGCTGTCCTATCTGGAAGACAAGTTCCAAGGCATCTACGGGTTGTGAAAAAGGGGGGCGATCTGCCCCCCTTCCTTATTCCGCGGCCCGTGCGGCCATCGGGTTGTTCGGATGCGTGGTCCAATTGGCGTATTCGCCGCGCGGGATGCCGGTGCGCTTGTCCATCTCTCCGATGTCCAGTTCGCGCATGGTGATGCAATCCTCGACGGGGCAAACGTCGACGCAGAGGTTGCAGGCGACGCATTCCTCCTCGATCACCTCGAAGACGCGGCCGGGTTTCATGGCGATGGCCTGGTGGCTGGTATCCTCGCAGGCAGCATAGCAGCGGCCGCAGCTGATGCAGGCGTCCTGATCGATGACCGCCTTGGTGACATAGTTCAGGTTCAGGTGCTGCCAGTCGGTGACATTGGGCGTCGCCCGTCCGATCAGGTCCGACATCTCCATGTCATGGCTATCCAGATAGTCGTGCAGCCCGCTGATCATCTCCTGCACGACCTTGAAGCCATAGGTCATCGCCGCCGTGCAGACCTGAACGTTGCCCGCCCCAAGCGCCATGAATTCCGCCGCATCGCGCCAGGTGGTGACGCCGCCGATGCCGCTGATGGGGATGCCGGCGGTGGCGGGGTTGCGCGCGATCTCGGCCACCATGTTCAGCGCGATGGGTTTCACCGCCGGGCCGCAATAGCCGCCATGGCTGCCCTTGCCGTCGATGGTGGGCTGGGGCGCGAACAGGTCCAGATCGACCGAGGTGATCGAGTTGATGGTGTTGATCAGGCTGACCGCATCCGCACCACCGCGCTTGGCGGCCTCGGCGGGCTTGGTCACATCGGTGATGTTGGGGGTCAGCTTGACGATGCAGGGCATGCGGCTGTGCTTTTTCACCCACCGCGTGACCATTTCGATATATTCGGGGACCTGGCCCACGGCGGCGCCCATGCCGCGTTCGGCCATGCCGTGCGGACAGCCGAAGTTCAGCTCGACCCCGTCGGCGCCGGTATCCTCGATCTTCGTCAGGATGTCGCGCCAGCTGTCCTCGTCGCAGGGCACCATCAGGCTGATGATCAGCGCGCGGTCGGGATAGTCGCGCTTGACCGACTTGATCTCGCGCAGGTTCACCTCCAGCGGGCGATCGGTGATCAGCTCGATGTTATTGATGCCCAAGACGCGGCGGTCGGCGCCGTGGATCACGCCATAGCGGGGACCGTTGACGTTGACGACGGGCGGGCCTTCCGAGCCCAAGGTTTTCCAGACGACACCGCCCCAGCCCGCCTGGAAGGCGCGGCGGACGTTGTATTCCTTGTCGGTGGGCGGGGCCGAGGCCAGCCAGAAGGGGTTCGGGGATTTGATCCCGATGAAATTACTGCGCAGATCTGCCATGTTCAGCGTCCTTTTTCATGCGCGAATGGGAAGGGCCTCAGCCCGGGATGCTGACGGGACGACCGGTCAGATGTGCGTCGATGTCCTCGGCGGCGTCGCGGCCCTGGGCCACGGCGGTCACCGTCAGATCATCACCACCCGCCGTGCAGTCGCCGCCCGCCCAGACACCCTCGATGCTGGTGCGACCGGGACCGGAGACGGCGATCTTGCCGCCCTCCAGCGCGATGGCCTCGGGCGTGCCGTCCAGCGTCTGGCCGATGGCGCGGAACACCTGATCGGCCTTCAGGCGGAAGCGGTCCTCGGTCATGGTCAGCCCGTCGGGGCTGCTGGCGGTATAGCAGAACTCGATCTCGGCCACGGCGCCGTTGCCGTGGATGGCCACGGGGGCGGCGTTGCAGATCAGGCGGACGCCCGATGCGGTGGCGTGGTCCTGTTCGTGACGGCTGGCGCCCATGCGGTCCTGACCGCGGCGATAGACGATGGTGACGTTTTCCGCCCCCAGCAGTTTCGCCTGCACGGCCGCATCGACCGCCGTCATGCCGCCGCCGATCACCACCACGTCGCGCCCGACGGGCAGGGTAACCAGATCGGTCGCCTGTCGCAGGTCGCGGATGAAGCTGACCGCGTCGGTGACATGCTGGCGATCCTCGCCCGCAGCACGCAAGGCGTTGACGCCGCCCAGGCCCATGCCCAGGAAGACCGCGTCGTAATCGGCCTGCAGGCTTTCCAGCGTGATCTGCCGGCCAAGCGCGTGGTCATTCTTGATGGTGATGCCGCCGATGCCCAGCAGCCAGTCGACCTCGGCCTGCGCAAAGCCGTCCACGGCCTTGTAGCTGGCAATGCCGTATTCGTTCAGGCCGCCGGGCTTGGGGCGTGCCTCGAAGATGGTGACGTCATGGCCCTTAGCGGCCAGACGGTGTGCGGCGGAAAGCCCCGCGGGACCGGCCCCCACCACGGCGATACGCTTGCCGGTGGCTTCGGCGCGGGTGAAGGGGTGACCTTCCTGCGCCATCAGCCCGTCGGTGGCATAGCGTTGCAGCGCGCCGATTTGGACGGGCTTGCCCTCGGCGGTTTCCCGGACGCAGGCGCCCTCGCAAAGGTTTTCCGTGGGGCAGACGCGGGCGCACATGCCGCCAAGGATATTGGCGTGAAAGATCGTCATGGCGGCGGCATCGGGCGTATCGGTCGCGATCTGCCGGATGAACAGCGGAATGTCGATACTGGTCGGGCAGGCCGTGATGCAGGGCGCGTCATGGCAGAAATAGCACCGGTCGGCGGCGACATGCGCCTCGTGCCGATCCAGAGGGGGCGCGACATCGACGAAATTCGCCGCCATCTGTTCGGGGGTCAGTCGACCCGGCACGACACCGGGCGACAGTCTTGCTTGGGACATTTTCGTCTCCTGGCTCACCTGTTGGTCGAATCAGGCTGGCACAGGTCCGATTTTTTATCAAATGGTAAAATTATGCTGCGCAGGGTTTGCGGATATTTCAGGCAGGCAGGTCCACGATGGCGGCAAGCCCGCCCAGTTCTGACCGCTCCAGCAGCAGTTCTCCCCCGTGCAGAGCCGCCAGATCCGCCACGATGGCCAACCCCAGACCGGCGCCGGACGGCCCCTGTTCGTCCAGCCGCCCTCCGCGGGCCAGGGCCTTGGGTGCCTGATCGGGGGGCAAGCCCGGGCCGTCGTCCTGCACCGCCAGACGCAGTGTCGCCCCCGTCGTCACGCTGATCCGCAGGTGGCTGCGACCCCATTTGACGGCGTTTTCGCAGAGGTTGCCGACGATCTCCTCCAGATCCTGCCGTTCGGCGGGGAAGGCGGCATCGGGCGGGCAGTCGATCTGTGCTGTCATGCCCTTGTCCTGCATCGGCCAGCGCAGCACCAGCAGAATGTCGTCGATCACCGGTGCGATGGGCGTCTGCTGGCCCAGGACACGGCCACCCTGCTGACGCGCGCGGCGCAGGTGCCAGCCGATCAGCCGGTCCATGCGGGCAATCAGCGCCTGTCCGGCATGATCCTGCGGCAGATCGTTCGACAACGCCGTCAGAGGCGTCTTCAGCGAATGGGCCAGATTGCCCAGATGCTGGCGCGACCTTGTCAGCAGGACGGCGTTCTGGTCCAGCGCACCGTTGATCTCCGCGGCCAGAGGGCGCAGCTCGGTGACGTCGGGCATGGCAAGACGCGGGCTGTCGCCCCTGCGCACGCGGGCCAGATCGACCCGCAAGCGGACCAGGCTTTTAAGCCCCGCCGTCACTTGGATGACGCTGGCCGCTGCCAACCCCAGTCCCAGCACGGCCAGCGCCACGGCCAGCGGTCGGACAATCTGGCGCAGGCTGTCGCGGATCTGATCCATCGGCGCTGTGACCGTGATGGCAACCATGGCCTCGCTGTCGGGCAGGGTCACCTCGCGGCGCAGGGTCCGCAGGCCCGCACCGTCGCTGTCGCGCCCTGCACCCCCGGTGAAATCGCCTGCCGGTCCCGACAATCGTCCGTCCAGAAGCGAGGCGGAGCGGTCGATCAGCCTGTCACCGGCATCGACCTGCCAATACCAGCCCGAAAACGGCAACAGGAAGCGCGCGTCCACGGGGGTGTCGTCCAGCGTGACCGCCCCGTCCTGCACCTGCAACTGCCCGATCAGGCTGTCGGCGATGGCGGCGGCCTCGGCGTCGAAGCGGTCGGTGACGAAATCGCGCAGCAGCGAGGATATCAGCAGGAACGCCCCCAGCAGCGCCGCGCAGAGCCAGACCGCCGCAAGAAGCAACAGCCGCCCGCGGATGCTGCGGATCACGGCGCGGTCCGCAAAACGTAACCCTCGCCGCGGCGGGTCTGGATGACGCCCTCGCCGACCTTCTTGCGCAGGCGGCCGATAACGACCTCGATGGATTTGAAATCGCGGTCGGTCTCGGCCTCGTAGAGATGCTCGGACAGCTCGGTCCTGCTGACGATGCGGTCGTGGTGGTGGATCAGATAGGTCAGGATGCGCGCCTCGAAGGCGGTCAGCTTCAAAGGCGATCCGTCATGGGTGATGACCCCCAGCTGGCTGTCCAGCTGCAGCTTGCCCGCCTGAATGACCGGACGCGCATGGCCCGCCGCGCGGCGGATCAGGGCCTGCGCGCGCAGCAGCACCTCCTCCAGCCGGAAGGGCTTGACGGCGTAATCATCTGCACCCGCGCGGAACCCCGCGACCTTGTCGGTCCAGTCGCCCCGCGCCGTCAGGATCAGCACCGGCATCGTCACGCCCTGATCGCGCCAGCGGGTCAGAACCTCGATACCCGACAGGGTCGGCAGCCCCAGATCAAGGATGGCAACGTCATAGGTTTCCGTCGCACCAAGGAATTCGCCCTGTTCGCCGTCATGGGCGATGTCGGTGACGAAGCCCGCGGCGATCATCGCCTGCGACAGCTGTTCGGCCAGCGTCGGGTCATCCTCGACGATCAAAGCGCGCATTTGGGGTATCCTTATCCTTTTCCGGCCCGACGCCTGGCCGTCAGCTGACCACGGCCCGCCACCTCGAGGAAACGTCCGTCGCGGGCATCCAGCCGAATGTCCAGCAGGTTGCGCGCTTCGGTCAGCAGGCGCACGTGATAGACCAGCTGCACGCCCATGTCCCATTCCGAGGGGGAGGGCGGCACCAGTTCGATCGCGATGGGACGCCCCGCATAGCGCGCAGTGACCCGCCGCACCACCTGCCGGGGCGGCATGGGGCGAAAATCTGCCAATTCGGGCATCGAGGCGAAGGGCGGCATGTCCTGCGCCCCGCCCGGCATCGGCAGCGTGGCCACCGGAAGGGCGGTCAGAATCAAAAGGGACAGGGCGCGCATCATGGGTGGATTATGAACGCCGAAAGCGAAATGGAAACCAAATGGCGCATTGGCGTTTCGTTCGGCCACCTTTTGATAGGTGTGATTCGTCCAAGATCGGAACAGCCGGTCTGAAGAAGACGATAGGAGACTGACATGAACCTGAGCAAACTCGCATCCTCGGCCGCATTGATCGCATTGGTTGCCGGCGCGCCCATGCTGACCATGGCCGGCAGCGCCTCGGCGCAGGAAACCGCGACCGCCAGCCAGATGCCCGACGTGCTGCAGGGTCTGGACCTGCAGGACATGGAAAGCCGCAAGGGCCGCAACGGCGAGATGCGCTATGAAGGCGAGATGGCCGATGGCACCGAGATCGAGGCGCGCTTCGACAAGGACGGCAAGCTGATGGTGATCGAGGCCGACGACGGCGTCCTTCCCGCCCCCGTGCTAGAAGCTGCCGTTCCCGCAGCCGTCCGCGATGCCGATGCCTTCGACATGCTTGCCAAGATCGAAGAGCTGCACAGCCGCGGCGAGATGCTGGGTCTGAAGGGCGAGGGCAAGGACGGCGAGGATCTGCGCCTGATGTTCGACGCCTCGGGCAAGCTGACGGGGATTGCGATGGATGACGCTGCCGTGCCGCAGGATCTGCTGAACGAACTGCTGCCGCAGACGGTTCGTGATGCCGATATCACGGGTCAGTTCGCCGTTGTCGATCATGTCATGTCGGGTCGGGGCATGATCATGATGGCCGGTCAGGACGCCGATGGACAGGATCTGCGCGCCCAGTTCGACACGGACGGCAACCTGCTGCGCTTTGGCCGCGGCGATGACGACCGCGAGGGTGGTCGCGACGGTGGCCGGATGCATGGCAAGCATGGTGATCACGGCGAACATGGCAAGCGCGGCAGGCATGGCGATCACGGCGACCGTGGTGGCAAGCATGGCGGCAAAGGTGGCGATCACGCCCGCGGTCCGCGCGACGGCGATCACGGCATGAAGGGCGGCGACCGTCCCGATGCGCCCCGGCTGGACGTCGATGCCGTGACCTCGACCCTGTCTGATGCGGGCTATACCGACCTTGGCGACATCCGCCGCGCCGGTCCGGGCGCTGCCGTGACGGCGACCAACCCGGACGGCGAAAAGGTCATGCTGCACCTGACCCCGGAAGGCGAGGTCGTGCGCGAAATCGCGCAGTGATCGCGGATTGCTGACGAAGACATGGCCGTCCCCTTGCGGGGGCGGCCTTCACGCGTTGTTCAGGACCAGATCGGCGGGGCGACTTTCGGCGCAGACGAGGCGCATGTTGGGCAGGTCGTTCGCCTCGACCTTCTGCAGGGCGACGTCAGGCGGTAGGTCCTGCCAGCGCGCCAGCAAACGGTCGCGCAGGATATCCTGCGGCACCTGCAGGAAGATCGTCAGCGTGAAATGCCGGGCCAGATCGCGCCAACCCGGTTGATCCAGCAGCAGATAGTTGCCCTCGACCACGATCAGCCGGGCGGCGGGATCGATCTCGCGCGCGGCGGCGCGGGAAATCTCCAGCGCGCGATCGAAGACCGGGACCAGCACCTTGCGACCGTCATCGGCGGCCAGCCGGTCCAGCATCACGCCAAAGCCGTCCAGATCGAAGGTATGGGGCGCCCCCTTGCGCGCCAGATCGCCCCGCGCCGACAGCAGACCATCGTCTAGGTGATAGCCGTCCATCGGCAGGATCGCCGACCGCCCCGGCGCCTGCGCCTGCAACCCTGCTGCCAGCGCATCCGAGACGTGGCTTTTCCCCGCACCCGGAGGACCCGCCAGTGCGACCAGATGGCGTTTGTCCGATTTCGCCAGATCGCTCAGGCGGTCCAGCAGGTCGGGTAGGGTCGTGGTTTGGGTCATGGTGCGGCCTTTCGTGTCGTGATCAGGTTTTCCACGCGCGGCCCCCGGTGGCAAGACGCGGGCCGAAGGCGATGGGATCCGGGGGCTTGCCCCGCCCCGCCGTGCGCTGGAAAGATGGCGCGGGCGGTTTTCGCCGGTGGGGGGATCATGCAGCAGGCCACGACACGGCTGGGCAGGCGCAGGCTTGCAGCGCTGGGACTGGCGTTGATCCTGGCATGGGCGATGCTGGTGCAGGGTGGCAGCTGGCTGGCCGGTCAGCACATCAAGGCCACCATCCCGCAGGGCGAGAATATCCTGCGGCTGGCGGTTTCAGGCCTGCGGGGCGAGCTGGCCCGCCACGAACGCCTGCCCGACCTGCTGGCACGCGCGCCCGTCCTGTCGAACGCGCTGGACCCCGACGCGGCCCCTGCGCAGATGGCTGCGGCGAACCTCTATCTTCGGCATGTGACGCGGCTGATGGGGCTGTCGGATGCCTATGTCATGGATGCCCAAGGGGTGACGGTGGCGGCCAGCAATTTCGACCGCGACTTCAGCTTCATCGATCAGAGTTTCGCCTATCGCCCCTATTTCACGCAGGCGCTGGCGGGCGGGCGGGGGCGGTTCTTCGCGCTTGGGACAACCTCGGGCAAGCGCGGCTATTACTTTGCGGCGCCCGTGCGCGACCGGGGCCGCATCTTGGGCGTGTTGGCGCTGAAGGTCGATGTCGACGCCATCGAGGACAGCTGGCGCGCCGCCGAATACGAGATGATCGTCACCGACAGCGAGGGCATCGTCTTTCTGGCCAGCCGCCGCGACTGGCAGTTCCGGTCCCTTGGACCACTGGGCGCACAGGCCCGGGCGCGCATCGCGGCCACCCGGCGCTATGACGACGAACCGCTGGACATGCTGCCGCTGCAGCGCATGGGGCAGGTGGCAGGCCACCAGATGCTGCGGTGGCAGGCGGGCGATGACCGTCGCGAGTTCGTATCGGTCTCGGAAACCATGCCCGAGGCGGGATGGCGCGTTCAGGTCCTGCTGGATACGGCCCCCGCCCGCAGGCAGGCGTTGCAGGGCACCGTCGCGGCGCTGCTGATCGTAGGTGCGGTTCTGGCGGGTCTGATGGCCTGGATGCAGCGTCGCGCACGCTTGCGCGAACGCTTGTCGATCCAGGCCGAGGCGCAGGCTCAGCTGGAGGGCCGGGTCGAGGCCCGCACCCGCGAACTGGCCCAGCTGAATGACCGCCTCAGCGCCGAGATCACCGAACGCCGCGCGACCGAGGATGAATTGCGCCGCACGCAGCGCCATCTGGTGCAATCGGCCAAACTGGCAGCCCTTGGCCAAATGTCGGCGGCCCTGTCGCATGAATTGAACCAGCCGCTTGGGGCCGTGCGCAATTTCGCGGCCAACGCCGTGACATATCTGGATCGCGACCGCCCCGATGACACCCGCGCCAATCTGGCCCGCATCCTGTCATTGACCGACCGCATGACCGAAATCGGCCGCACCCTGCGCAACTTTGCCCGCAAGCCAAACGCACAACTGCGCCCGGTGGACCTGCATGACGTCATGCGCGACGCCTTGGAGGTGATCGCATGGCGCATCGGCAAGCGGCAGGTGGCGATGAACCTGGACCTGCCGCCGCAGCCGTTGCGGGTCATGGCGGGGCCGGTGCGGTTCCAGCAGGTGATCGTGAACCTGCTGTCGAATGCGCTGGACGCGCTGGACGGGCGTGCCGATGCCCGCATCGACATCACGGCGCAGGAAACGGAAGGGCGGGTGATCCTGACCGTGCGCGACAACGGCCCCGGCGTCCCTGAAGGGCTGGACGACCGCGTCTTCGATCCGTTCTTTTCCACCAAGGGGGTCGGCAGCGGGCTTGGGTTGGGGTTGTCGATCTCGTTCAACATCATCAAGGATTTCGGGGGCGAATTGCGTCTGCGGCGTGACGGGCAGGGGGCATGCTTCGTCATCGACCTGCCACGCCTTGAAGGGGACTTGCCATGACATCGGGCCGCATCCTGCTGATCGACGACGAAGACGACATGCGCCTCTCGACCGCGCAATCGCTGGATCTGGAAGGGTTCCAGGTCGAGGATGTCGCCGATGCGCAGGCGGCGTTGGACCGCGTGGGCTTCGGCTTTGCAGGCGTGGTCATCACCGACATCCGCATGCCCGGCATGGACGGCATGACCCTGATGCGCCGCATCCGCGACATCGATGCCGATATCCCGGTCATTCTGGTAACGGGGCACGGCGACGTCCAGCTGGCGGTCCGCGCGATGCGCGAGGGCGCCTATGATTTCGTCGAGAAACCCTTCGACGGCCAGCAGCTGTCCGAGATCGCCGCCCGCGCCATGGATTACCGCCGCGTGGTGCTGGAAAACCGCGTGCTGCGGGCGGCGGCGGGGCAGGTGGATGATCTGGAAACCCGGCTGGTGGGTCGGTCCAACGTGATGATCGACCTGCGGCGACGCCTGCGCACCATCGCCCCCACCGAGGCCGACGTGCTGATCGAGGGTGAGACCGGCGTGGGAAAAGAGGTCGTCGCCCGCGCCCTGCACGACCTGTCACCCCGCGCGGGCAAGCCCTTCATTGCCATCGACTGCGCCTCGCTGCCCGCCTCGCTGATCGAGAGCGAGCTGTTCGGCCATGAGGCGGGCGCCTTTCCCGGCGCGCTGCGTCCGCGATACGGCAAGTTCGAACACGCCCGCGGCGGCACCATCCTGCTGGATGAGATAGGCTCGATGCCGCTGGACGTGCAGGGCAAGCTGCTGCGGGTGGTACAGGACCGCGTCATCTCTCCCCTTGGTGCGAACGAGGACCGGGTGCTGGACGTGCGCTTCATCGCGACGTCACGCCAGCCCTTGGAGGATGAGGTCGCGCGGGGCCGCTTTCGCGCCGACCTTCTGTATCGGCTTAACGTGGTCACGCTGAACGTCCCGCCACTGTCGGCCCGGCGCGAGGATATCCAGCTGCTGTTCATCAAGCTGGTGCAGGAGGCCGCCGCCCGCCACCGCCGACCCGCCGTGGCCGTCCCGCCGACCCTGCTGGCCGAGATCGTCGAGCGCAACTGGCCCGGCAATGTCCGCGAATTGCGCAATGCCGCCGACCGCCACGCCCTTGGCATCGCCCTGCAACCCGCCGAGGATCGCAGCCCCGACCAGATGCGGCTGGCCCACCGTGTCGCGATGTTCGAACGCGACGTGATCGTGGCGACGCTGGCGGCACATGGGGGGCGGCTGAAGCCGGTCTATGAATCACTGGGGCTGTCGCGCAAATCGCTTTACGAGAAGATGCAGAAATACCGGATCGACAAGACCCATTACGTCGACCACGAGGTTTGACTGGGGGGATATCCACCCATCGCGCGGGCGTGATGTTACCGTTTCCACCCATCGCACCGCCCGACATGTCATTTTATCCTGCGCGGGTTGCATGGCGGCATTGCGCCAAGGACATGGCCGGCCTTAGCTGGTGCCACGTCTTACAGGCCGGTCACCGGCCGTTCGCCAAGAATCTGGGAGGATTTCGATGCGTTTCCTGACAGCAGCCGCCCTTGCGGCCACCACCGCCCTGACCATGCAACCCGCCTTCGCGCAAGAGGATCGGTCCGACTGGCCCTCGAGCCTGACGGTCGGCACGGCCAGCCAGGGCGGCACCTATTTTATCTATGGCACGGGCCTGGCCGGCCTGATCACGCAGAAGCTGGGCGTCAACGCCTCGGCCGAGGTGACGGGCGGCCCGGTCCAGAACGCCACGCTGGTCGAAACCGGCGATCACCAGATCGGCCTGGTCACCATGGGCCCCGCATACGAGGCATGGTCGGGCAACAGCGAACTGGCACCGGGTGTCGAACATGCCTCGATGCGGGCGCTGTTCCCGATGTATCAGACCCCGTTCGAGGCGGTGGCGCTGAAGTCCTCGGGCGTGGCCGATGTTGCGGACATGAACGGCAAGCGCGTTTCGGTCGGTCCCGCGGGCGGTACGGCCGCGACCTATTGGCCGCGTTTCTTCGACGTGCTGGGGGTTGATGCGACCATCAGCTATTCGGGTGCGAACGACGCGACGGGCCAGGTCAAGGACGGGCTGATCGATGCCTTCGCCTTTGCCGCCGGCGTTCCGATTTCCGCCTTCGCCCAGATCGCAGCGGAAAACGAGGTCAACATCTTCGGCTTCACCGAGGAACAGCGCGGCAAGATCCTTGAGGCGATGCCCGAAGTCGCCGCCTATGAGGTCGCGGGCGGCATGTATCAGGGCTTTCCCGAAGGTCACGGTACCGTCGCGATGTGGAACTTTGCCATCACGCATGCCGACATGCCCGACAGCCTGGCCTATGAGATCACCAAGCTGGTGATGGAGGACAACGAGGCGATGATGCAGATCCATGCGACATCCGCCGAGACCCTGCCGGAAAATGCCGACAAGAACACCTTCCTGCCGTTCCACCCCGGCGCCGTGAAGTACTTCGACGAAAAGGGGATCGAGATCCCCGACGACCTGCGCGGCTGATGCCCGCCGCCCCGACGCCCGCAAGTGGCGTCGGGGCATTCCCCCGATTTCATCCTGGGATGAACGCGTCGGACTGACCACGCGGTTCGCATCCCCGGCTTGCCCCGACCGAGGTTTCCCATGTCCGCAACTGATGCCCATGCGGCACAGAACGGCCCTGTCATCGCGCAAGGCGTCGATGACGAGCCGATGGCCCCCAATCAACGCGACGCCCGCGCCCGGGCGGGCCTGATCATCGCCATCCTCTGCGCCGCCTATACCGTCTTTCACCTGACCGTCATGGTGGTCTATCCGCTCGAGACTTGGGCATACCGCATGATCCATGTTTGCGGCGGCTTGGTCATCGGGTTCCTGACCTATTCCGCCCTGACCCAGACCGACGAAACCGCCCCTGATATCAAGCGCGGCCCCGCCGAGCTTGCGCTGCTGGGCGTCGGTGCGCTTGGCATCGGCTATGGTTTCGTCATCATCGCCTATGCCTGGCTGGCGTGGTGGCTGGCCGGCGTCGCCCGCCCACCGTCCTTCGGTTTCGCGACTTACGGCCTGCCGCTGGCGATCGGCACGGTCGCGGCCATCGTCGCGGGTTGGCGCTTTTCGTCGCGCGACCGCAGCCGCATCTATGCGGGCGACCTGCTGCTGTGCGTCGCCTCGGTCGCGGTGCTGGGCTATATCCTGTTCGTCGTCGGCGCACTGAGGATGCGGGCGGGCACGGGCATGGCGCAGCCGGGCGATCTCTGGGCTGCGGTCACGGGCGTGTTGCTGATCCTGGAACTGACGCGCCGCCTGACCGGTCTGGCGCTGGTCGCCATCGTCGGCGTCTTCATCGCCTACAGCTTCCTTGGGCCGTGGCTACCCGGCTTCCTGAACCATCGCGGCTATACGGCCACGCGGTTCTTCACCTATATCTTTACCGACCAAGGCGTGCTGGGCGACCCTATCGCCGTCAGCTCGACCTATATCATCCTTTTCATCGTCTTTGCGGCCTTCCTGCAGGCGTCGAAGGTCGGTGATTACTTCGTGAACTTCGCCTTTGCCTGCGCGGGTCAGGCGCGCGGTGGTCCGGCCAAGGTCGCGGTCTTCGCATCTGGCCTGATGGGCATGATCAACGGCACCTCGGCGGGGAACGTCGTGTCGACCGGATCACTGACCATCCCGCTGATGAAGAAGGTCGGCTATTCGCCCAAATCATCCGCCGCGATCGAGGCGACGGCCTCCTCGGGCGGGCAGATCCTGCCGCCGATCATGGGCGCGGGCGCCTTCATCATGGCCGAGGTCACGGGCATCCCCTATACCGACATCGTCATCGCCGCGATCATCCCGGCGCTGCTCTATTTCGTGTCCGTCTATTTCATGGTCGATCTTCAGGCGCTGAAGCTGGACATGAAGGGCCTGCCGCGGTCCGAGCTGCCGAAATTCGGCGACCTGATCAAACAGGTCTATCTGTTCCTGCCGATCATCATCTTGATCTATACCCTCTTCGCGGGCTATTCCGTGATCCGCGCCGGTGCCATGGGCATGGCGGCCGCCGCGATGGTCAGCTGGCTGACGCCCCACAAGATGGGGCCGCGCCAGATCTTCAAGGCGCTGGATATGGGTGCCAAGATGTCGATCCAGATGGTCGCCGTCTGTGCCGCCGCAGGTGTCATCGTGGGTGTTATCGCACTGACCGGGGTGGGGGCGCGCTTTTCGGCGCTGCTGCTGACGATCGCGGACCAGAACCAACTGCTGGCGATGTTCTTTGCCATGTGCATCTCGATCATCCTGGGGATGGGCATGCCCACGACGGCGGCCTATGCGGTGGCGGCTGCGGTCGTGGCGCCGGGCCTGATCCAGCTGGGCGTTCCGGTCCTGGTCGCGCATTTCTTCGTGTTCTACTATGCCGTCATGTCGGCCATCACGCCGCCCGTCGCGCTGGCCGCCTATGCGGGTGCGGGGCTTGCGGGGTCGGACCCGATGAAGACCTCGGTCGAGGCGTTCAAGCTGGGCCTTGCCGCCTTCATCGTCCCCTTCATGTTCTTCGGCTCGCACGAGCTGCTGATGCAGGGCGAGACGCTGGACATCGTCCATGCCACCTTGACCGCGCTGCTGGGCATGTTCCTCTTGTCGGCGGGCGTCATCGGCTACTTCTTCGGCCATGCCGCCGGATGGATGCGAATCGTGCTGATCATTGCAGCCCTGTCGATGATCTCGGTCGGTTGGATCAGCGATGTGGTCGGACTGGCCGTCGCCGTCGCATTGTTCCTTTGGCAACGAAAGATGGTGACGCCACCCGCCTTGGCCAAGGGCCGCGCGGACTGAGCCAAGCGGAAACGGGTCGGGAAACCGGCCCGTTTTCACATCCGGACATGAAAAAAGCCGCGGATATCCGCAGCTTGTGTCGCATCAGTTCTTCAAGGGAAAACTGGTGCTGTGAGAGAGGATTGAACTCGGCAGTCTGTTGCAAATATCCTTTGTTTTTAGCTATTTAAGTTTGCGGTGTCAAAGGCGTGTATCCCACCAGTGTAACCCTCACTCGAACATCAGACATTACCCCAGCGCCTTCGCTATAGCTTATGATCCCATGCTCTTTTGCAGTTGGCCCCACTCATTCAAATGGGCAATGATGAGATCATTGGATTGGGGAGCATTGGGTTGTCTATCAAGGAATTTACAGAGCGCTGGAAAGCATCTGGGGGTAGTGAGCGGGCGAATTTTCAGCAGTTCGCAATTGAGTTAACCCAGCTTTTGAACGTCCCAGCGCCCAAACCGGCAACAGCAGACTCGCAGAACGACGATTACCGCTTCGAGCGGCCCGTTACATTTATTCACACTGGGGCACAGTCGCGCGGTTTCATCGACCTCTACAGGCGCGGGTGCTTTGTTATGGAGGCGAAGCAGGGCACCGGCCAATCTACCCAGACCGACGAAGACCAACTGTCCCTCATATCCGACCTGCCCAAGATACAGCGTCAGGGGCACGGAGTGAGGGGGTCAAGGCGGTGGGATGACACAATGCTGCGGGCCAAGAACCAAGCCGACGGCTATGCCCGCGCCGTTGCTCGAAGCGATGGCTGGCCCCCATTCTTGATCATTGCGGACGTAGGCCATGTGCTGGAAGTCTACGCTGATTTCAGCGGCCAAGGCCAAGGCTATACCCAGTTCCCTGACGGTGCCCGCTATCGCATAACGCTGGACGACCTGAACGACCCTAAGACAGTTGAACGCCTCAGGGCGATCTGGACCGATCCCCATTCACTGGACCCCGCCAAAATCAGTGCCGAAGTTACACGCGGTGTCGCCAACCAACTTGCAGCACTTGGCCGTTCATTTGAGGGGCAGGGGCACCGGCCAGAGGACGTGGCGCGTTTCCTGATGCGCTGTCTGTTCACGATGTTCGCAGAAGACGTGCATCTGATCCCACCGGATTCCTTCAAAGACCTGCTGATCAAGCTCCGGGGGCATCCGGAACACGCAGCACCAGCCCTGCAAAGTTTGTGGGAGACGATGAATACGGGCGGCTTCTCTCCCACCCTGACATGCGACTTGAAGCGGTTTAACGGGGGGCTATTCAAGAACGCTTCCGCATTGCCACTTTCCGAGGTCCAGCTGTCTCTGTTGATCACGGCTGCACAGCATGACTGGAAAGAGGTTGAGCCTGCGATATTCGGCACTCTGCTGGAACGCGCCCTGTCGCCCAAAGATCGGCACAAGCTGGGCGCACATTACACGCCCCGTGCTTACGTCGAACGGCTAGTTAAGCCGACCGTCATCGAACCCTTGCGGGCCGATTGGATGGCCGTTCAGGGGGCCGCTCTGACGCTGGTGAACCAAGGCAAGGACAAAGAGGCCTTGGCCGAGGTTGAGGCTTTCCACCGCCGCCTGTGCGAAATCCGTGTGCTGGACCCTGCCTGCGGGTCGGGCAACTTCCTTTACGTCGCGCTTGAACTGATGAAACGCCTGGAGGGAGAGGTCACGGCACTGATGGCCGATTTGGGGCAGGATCAGGTCGCGCTGTCACTGGCGGGCCATACGGTGGACCCCCATCAGTTCTTGGGAATCGAGTTGAACCCTTGGGCCGCTGCGGTGGCGGAACTGGTGCTGTGGATCGGATACCTGCAATGGCACTTCCGCACCCACGGCAAGGCCAGCCCCGCCGAACCCGTCTTGCGCGACTTCAAGAACATCGAAAACCGGGACGCAGTGCTGACGTGGGAGGCGATGACACCCCGGTTGGACGAAGCAGGCCAGCCCGTCACCCGCTGGGACGGCGAGACGATGATCACCAGCCACATCACCGGCCAGCCTATACCCGACCCGGATGCACGGGTGCGTGTCCCTGACTATTCAAACCCGAAATCTGCTAAGTGGCCCGAGGCTGATTTCATCGTCGGCAACCCGCCTTTCATCGGGGCCAGCCGGATGCGGGACGCACTTGGCGATGGCTATGCAGAGGCGCTGTGGAAGGCCTACCCCAAGATGCCCCATAGCGCCGACTTCGTCATGTTCTGGTGGGAAAAGGCCGCTCTTGCGACCCGCGCCTACAGGTCTGCGACCGACAAGGCGAAGGCCAAGGGCTGCCGCCGCATGGGCTTCATCACAACCAACTCTCTGCGTCAGACCTTTAACCGCCGTGTGCTGGAACCGCACCTGAACGACCGCAAGACGCCGCTGTCGCTGCTGTTCGCCGTGCCGGATCATCCGTGGGTGGATGCTGGGGATGGCGCGGCTGTGCGGATCGCAATGACGGTGGCAGGGCCGGCGAGTGAGCCGGGGCGGTTGTTGACGATCATCAATGAGACAAGAGGTGAGCAGGAAGCAGAGGGCCGCCAAGTCTCGTTTTCGATTGAGAAGGGCAAAGTGTTTGCCAATTTGCGATTGGGTGCGGATGTTGCGGGAGCGGTGCCTTTAAAAGCGAATGAAGGTCTAGCTCATATGGGCGTGAAGCTACATGGTACTGGGTTCTTAGTGTCGAACGAACAAGCCAAAACGCTTGCATTAGACGCGCCGGAGAAACTAGACGACCACCTCAAGCGCTTTTTCAACGGACGGGATTTGGCCCAAAGTTCGCGAGGGGTATTCGTAATCGACTTGTTTGGGTTAAGTTTGCAAGACGCGCAGGCCCACTTTCCACAGTTAGTCCAACACCTAATGGATCATGTGAAACCTGACCGCGCTGCAAAGGCTGGAAATTCCAAAGATGCTGCAAAGTACGCTGAAGAATGGTGGTTGTTCGGTAAGACCCGCCCGGAACTCAGGACTGCAGTTGCAAAACTTCGCAGGCATATTGGCACTACTCGAACCGCCAAGCATCGCATCTTTCAGATGCTCCCAGATGATTGCCTTACCGAAAGCGAGATCATCAATATCACAGTCGATGACCAATCAATTATGGCGACTTTGTCTTCGCGATACCACATCACATGGTCTCTTGCTGCTGGCGGAACTTTAGAAGATCGACCACGCTATAACCATTCCGTTTGTTTCTTGCCCTTCCCCTTCCCGACACCCACGGATGCCCAGACCGCCACTCTCCGCAGCCTAGGCGAACAACTCGACGCGCATCGCAAGGACCGGCTGGCGGCGCATCCCAAGCTGACCCTGACCGGCCTCTACAATTTGCTGGAAAAAGTCCGGGCCGGGACGAAGATCGAAGGGAAGGATAAGGAGGTCTATGACCAAGGCCTCGTTGGCATCCTTCGTGATCTTCACGACCGCATCGACGTAGCCGTGGCAGAGGCCTATGGCTGGCCTGCGGACCTGTCCGACGACGACATCCTTCACCGCCTTGTGGACCTGAACCGGGAACGGGCCGCTGAGGAGGCGACAGGCCTGATCCGCTGGCTGCGCCCGGACTATCAGAACCCCGATGGCAAGGCAGTCGCGACAAAGGCAGGCCAAGGCGCAATGGACCTTGGGATCGCTGCTGCGACCACTAAGACGCCGTGGCCGAAGACCTTGCCCGACCAATTGTCTGCCGTTCAGCGCAAGCTGGGTGAGCTTGGCATCGCGACCCCGGAACAGATCGCCCGCCAGTTCGCCAGAGGCCGTGCCACGACCGTGCAGCCCCTGCTTGAAAGCCTGACCGCGCTGGGACAAGCTCGCATGTTCGAAGATGGCAGGTTCGCCGCCTAGGAATGCTGGGTCAGGCGGCTGGTCAAATCCCCGCAAGGGTGGCCACCGCCTTGGCATTCCCAGTCATCATCCGTGATCGTATCTGCCTCTTGGATTCACGGGTGTTTCGCCTGCTTGAATGGTGGCTCGCATACGTCGTCTTGCGAATTAACGCCCCCCATTGCAAGGAGCCGAACACCCCAGCGTTCACCCGCCGAGGTGACAGAGGACCAAACGGGTCGCCGATGATCCTGAAGCACCATGCCTTGGCTTCCTGGCATCACGGTGGCGGGGGCCGCTGAAGGCTACTGCCTCTAGCACAATCTTCATCACTCAACTCAGCAATCCAGAAACCAACCGTTGGCCAAGTCGCCAGCGGTTTTTCATCTTTATCCCTCAAGAAAGGACGTGACCTATTCCGAAATCGTCACAATCCCCCTCCGAATGCCCAAGATGTAGCATCACTTTCATCAAGAAACGCAGCAACCAGCGTTACTGTGGGAAGGCTTGTCAGGCAGCGGCAAGTAGGAATTCTAACCGTGGCAGTCGCAAGTATGAGGCACGACAGCGAAACCGATACCATTACAATCGCGCCAAATGGCTGTGCTACGACCTGCACAGGATGGCGCCAACGGCTCAGATGCAATTTCTCGGTCAACTCATCCTAGCAGCAAGAGATTTTGATGCACATCTGAGAAATATATTCACAGCCCCAAAGCTCTTAGGGGCTAGCCGAACCTCAAGCATTGGCAAGTGTGGTTCTGCGGACAAGGATCTGGCGATCTACAATATTTCCAAACTGGCACATTCATATTGCAAAGCACGGTGGGGCTTCGATGTGAAGAGGGCCATCAAGGCCGATGTGCCACTGCCTGACAACCCTCAGCCCACATATGTTGCAGGAACTAGGATGGCGATCCCACCACCGCCCGCCATGCCTCAGGGTTGGGATTATCGTCAATTGCTTGGTGCAAAGTGGCAGGCCAACGAGACCCGATAGAGCAAAACTGCAATCCACCCTCCGCACATATATGGTAAAAGCTAAAGGGAAAGCTACAGGGGCACATTGGTTCTTACTTGAAGTGCCATAGCTTCTAACCTGCCTCCCTGCCTCCCTGCCTCCCTGCCTCCCTGCCTCCCTGCCTCCCCGTCTTACCCACCCTCCAACTTGGACCGGAACGGTGCAGGCTAATCGAGGAGATGTATGAAGCGCGAACTCTCTCCCTTCCATACATCTTGCCTCGTGTCCTCCGGACTACAAAGACCCTGAACGGGAATGGAAACCGTAGGCCTGTTGCGAAGCAGGATCAGAGCCATGCAGCACACGATCAATGTGGATCATATGCGGCCCAAGGCGATGCCTCAGATCTTCCGTAGCGGAATTAAGACCCCCCATTGCAATAGCCGAAACAAATTCCCCTCCCGTCTTGTCGATCTGCGACGCGATGGGGGTGGGGTATTCATGATAAACCTAGAAGGATAGCGACCCATGAAAATAGACGAGAACCAAGTTTGCCAAACGGCCCTTCATATTCTGAAAGAAAGACTGGATCGTCTTTCGCGCGAAAAAGTGCAGGCCGAAAAGGCTTTGCTGCGACTGCGGGGCTTGATGAAAAAGGTGAAGGAGCTGGAAGATGAAAGGAACAAAGCCATAGGCATATAGGTCCGCCGCGTTCACTAGCGGTATTACAGAGCATACAGACTGGTTTTGGGTCGCATATTTGAAAGCCCTATCGCTATAGCGGCTGGGCGCAATTTACCCCCACCACCGGTCTGCATCCGATGAATGGCCTGTAATCTCACGCAAGCTTGGGGTCTGCTTCGCTTCCTTGCTCCGCATCGCCCAGCGTCGGATGGCTGTTTTGTGGACAGGGTGGGGATGGTTGCTATCCAAGTTGCATCAATCTTTGAAACGAGAACCCAAAGGTCAAGCTGACAGCCCCCGCGCCCGATGCCGCAACGTCGTCCTCTATTCTTCGGCGATCAGGCGGAGCTCATATGATTGCCGCTATCGGGTCGGCGATACAGTTTTCTATGCGGGATGAGACAACTATAGGGCTTCGGCTATCGCTTGGGATAGCTACAGATACTGTCTGCTATTAGCACGAACACGACAAGCGGTTGCCTTACTTGACAATCAGGGGTGTGGCGATGCGTCGAAGTAATCTGGGCTGTGTCCGATAGGGGTATATTCTAAACGAACAGTTCAATCGGACGCTTTACTTGTCTCAATAGGGTTGACTTGAGGGTTTTCGGACATGATGTTTTCAAGGTCTAAACCCAAAAAGGACAGTTTGATGAAGACCTATGGCTATGCCCGCGTATCGACCACTGACCAAGATTTGACGATCCAACGTGACGCACTGATGGCAGCCGGGTGCGAGGTGATCCGCGAAGAGAAGCGCAGCGGAACCAAGATGGAAGGGCGCGACGAATTGCAAACCTTGCTGGAGTTCATGCGAGATGGCGACACACTGGTCGTCACCCGCCTTGATCGCCTTGCCCGGTCGATGGACGACCTAACCACGATCATTCGCCAGCTACAGGACAGAGGTGTCACACTTCGTGCGACCGAACAGCCTGTCGATACGGGCAGTGCCGCGGGGAAGGCATTCTTCCAGATGCTTGGGGTCTTCGCAGAGTTCGAAACCAATCTCCGAAAAGAACGGCAAATGGAAGGGATCGCCAAAGCCAAAGCAAAAGGTATCTATACCGGACGGAAGCCATCAATTGATGGGGACAAGATCAGAGCACTACAAGCAGAGGGCGTTGGACCTGCCCAGATTACCAAACGCTTGGGTATCGCGCGGTCCAGTGTTTACCGGTGCCTGTCTGGAACAGCTTGATTGCAGGCCTCCTATACACCGACCAGGAGGGCGCATTGCGCAGCCCTGCGTGTCATTGAATTTGTCTTATCGTGGTGGCGCTTCAGACCTGAATGTGCGGAAGCTTTTGGATTTCGCGCCACAACGCCCTGATTGAAGTGTCGCCATATTCGGATGACGCCCGTCCATCCTCGTAACCTTGGATTTCATCAAGATATTCAATACCGATGCCGACGTCCCGTCCCAACGTATTGAAGCGATGCCTCCATCCATGATTGGGCTGCACGTTGCCTTTGACACCTACATCATTTCTGACCCACTGGCCGACCTTCCCGCCAGCAGCTTGCGCACGTTCAACAGGATCAGCCGCTTTGCCACGATGCGGGGCGGTGGAATAGAACACAGGCCCGGGTTTCAGGGATTGGAATAGGTCGGGAAGCCCCATCTCTATCAGTTGAGGGTGTATCGGCACGACACGGTAAGAGCCGGATTTCACCGACCCAGCGTCTGGAGTGATGCGCAAACAGGGAATGCCTAACGTCACGATGAGGTCTTCTGCCCGCATCTGCATTACTTCTGTGATCCTTGCGCCTGTGAACGCGCAAATCCAAGGCCCCCAGCGAATGGCCCGCTTATTCAAATCCGAACGTCGGCCAAGGGTCGATGGATCAGCCAGCGCGGCCTTAAGAATTGCCTGCGCTTCCGCATCCGTGAAACCTTTGGACCGCGTTCTGAGGGCTTTGCTGTATGGTTCTTTCACGTCGGCAGCCGGGTTCACTGACAGCTTCTGCTTTTCCACAGCAATGCGGAAGATCACCTTGACCGCAGCAAGGTATTTCTGGCTGACAGTGCGCCCCGATAGCCCCTGTTCGTGCCTGAGATGGCTGCACCAATCTGCGATATTGATCGGCCCAACGCGCAACGCGTCGTCATGCCCAAGATATGTAATCAGCGATTCAACCTTGTGCCGGAAGTCCGATGCGGTTCGGGGTGATTTACCATCAGAAAGGTGGTCGCGCTCCCACGCCCTGAATAGATCGCTGATGCTTACAGCCGCGTTGTTGGTAGCCTCTGGACGTTCCCACTCTGGAAACCTGTTCGCGGCAGGATCAGGGCTATAGTTGCCATCTGCTCGTTTCTTTTGTTGAGCCGCTCACTGAACCGCCGTGCGGTGTATTTCACCGATCAAGCGATCATAGCTTGCAGAGTCAGCGTTCAGACCCTTTTCGGCAAGCAGACGGTCGGCTGTGCCACCATACCAATTGCGTAGAGTATCGGACGAGTAGGCGACGCGGTCATGTAATTTTTCCATCGTCATCCAGAAGGACGGCTCGCCCGGTTCATCCTCCAGCATCGCCATGTAGTCGCGGTATTCTTCGCCTGCGATAGCTACAAGCTGCTTATGGGGAATTGCCTGTGGGCCTGTGCGGGCTGCCTGCCACTGCATTCGGAGCGCCTCCAACTCAACAGGGAAGCGTTCCTTGGCAACCTTTGGGTCCTTGGTCCCAAGCGTTTTCTTGACGTGGGATTTGCCAAGCTGCGCCACCAGATCGGACGGAACTCTGGCGTTCAAATAGTAGACGCCGGTTTTCGGGTGCTTCGTGGGTCTGGGCATTCCAAGGGCCATGTTGACCACCTCTGTATACCACCGAGGGGTCATCAAGTCTCTGATTTAACACAAGTTATTCAAAATATTGGAGAATAACTGGTGCTGTGAGAGAGGATTGAACTCTCGACCTCACCCTTACCAAGGGTGTGCTCTACCACTGAGCTACCACAGCATCGTTGGAGGGGCGTTTAACCAATGCCCCAAGTGGCTGCAAGAGCATTTTCGAATTTTTTCCAGATTTTGCCGATTGCCCCCCGCTAGGCTTTGCGTTTGCTGGACTGCGACGCTGGCGGGCGCTAACAGATGAACCATGACGGATCGACGCAAAGACAAATCTGCCCCGGAAAGCCGCGATGATCGCCTGCGACAGGCGTTGCGCGCGAATCTGGCGCGCCGCAAGGCGCAGGCGAGGGCGCGTGCGGACGATTCGGAACCCGATAACAAGGCCGCCATTGAAACGGCCGACAAGACAGGCAAGGACGACAGCTGATGGATCAGATCATCGTGGAGGGCAACGGCCCGCTCAAGGGCGAAATCCCGATCGCGGGTGCCAAGAACGCCTGCCTGACGCTGATGCCCGCGACGCTGCTGACCGATCAGCCGCTGACGCTGACCAATGCGCCGCGACTGTCGGATATCCGCACCATGACCGCGCTGCTGCAAAGCCTGGGCGCCGAGGTGGCCAGCCTGCAGGACGGGCAGGTGCTGGCGCTGTCCAGCCACGACATGACCAGCCATCGCGCCGAATACGACATCGTGCGCAAGATGCGTGCCTCGATTCTGGTGCTGGGTCCGATGCTGGCGCGTGATGGCGTGGCCGAGGTGTCGCTGCCCGGTGGCTGTGCCATCGGTGCGCGGCCCGTGGACTTGCATCTGCGCGCGCTGGAGGCGTTTGGCGCGACGCTGGATCTGCGCGACGGCTATGTCCATGCCAAGGCACCGGCGGGCGGTCTGAAGGGCGCGGTCTTCGAATTCCCCATCGTCTCGGTCGGGGCGACGGAAAACGCGCTGCTGGCGGCGACCCTGGCGCGCGGCACCACGGTGCTGAAGAACGCCGCCCGCGAACCCGAGATCGTCGATCTGGCGCAATGCCTGCGTCGCATGGGCGCCCAGATCGAGGGCGAGGGCACCGGCACCATCACCATTCAGGGCGTCCAGTCCCTGCACGGCGCGACCCATCCCGTCGTCACCGACCGGATCGAGCTTGGCACCTATATGCTGGCCCCGGCGATGTGCGGCGGAGAGGTCGAACTGCTGGGCGGCCGCATCGACCTGCTGTCAGCCTTCTGCGAGAAACTGAACGAGGCCGGCGTCGATGTCGAGGAAACGCAGCGCGGATTAAAGGTCAGCCGCCGGAACGGCCGCCTGAAGGCCGTCAACGTCACGACCGAACCCTTCCCCGGTTTCCCGACCGACCTGCAGGCCCAGTTCATGGCGATGATGTGCACCGCCGAGGGCACCAGCGTGCTGGAGGAGACCATCTTCGAGAACCGCTTCATGCATGCCCCCGAACTGACCCGCATGGGCGCCCAGATCGAGGTTCACGGCGGACATGCCACCGTCACGGGCGTGGAAAAGCTGCGCGGTGCACCGGTGATGGCGACGGACCTGCGCGCCTCGGTCAGCCTGATTCTGGCGGGGATGGCGGCAGAGGGACAGACCACCGTCAGCCGCGTCTATCACCTGGATCGCGGCTATGAACACGTCGTGCGCAAGCTGCGCGGCGTCGGTGCCCATATCGAACGCGTCAAGGAGGAGTGATCATGGCCGAGGATGCCCGTTTCAGCGATGCCGACCCCCGTCCCCTGACCATCAGGGCCGAGGATGAGGTCGATCTGCGCATCCTCTCGTCGCTGGCGCAGGATGCGATCCTGCCCGCGACCCAGATCAGCCACGACCCCAAGGCACGCCGCCTGGCGCTGCTGCTGAACCGCTTCCGGTGGGAGGACGCCGATGCCGCCCGGACCGAGGGACGCGATTTCGAACGCGTCCAGTCGCTGCTGGTCGTCAACGACGTCATGCGTCTGGTCAGCGACGGCGTGGACCGCGATGCGGACACGGTCCTGTCGCTGCTGGCGCTGCGCTGGACGCCGGGCGATGACGGCACGGGCCGCCTGTCGCTGGATTTCGCAGGCGACGGCACCATCGTCGCCGAGGTCGAATGCATCAACCTGGACCTGCGGGACGTGACGCGACCCTATCGCGCCGTCTCGGGGAAGGCGCCCAGTCACCCCGAGTGACGGGCCGAAGGAAAGCCGCAAGGCTGCAAGGAACGAAGAACATGCCGGTCACGCTGAACATCACGGATGCCGATTTCGAACAGGGCTTCCAGCGAATGCTGAACGCCAAGCGAGAGGACTCGGTCGACGTCAACACCACCGTCGCCAATATCATCGCCGATGTGCGCCATCGCGGCGATGCGGCGCTTTGCGAGCTGACCGCGCGCTTCGACCGGCTGGAGCTGACGCCCGAAACCCTGCGCTTCACCGCAGCCGAGGTCGAGGAGCAGGTGGCCAAGGTCTCGCCTGAGGATCGCGCCGCGCTGGCCTTGGCCGCCGAGCGCATCCGCGCCTATCACGCCCGCCAGATGCCCGAGGACGCCAGCTGGACCGACCCCGAAGGCGCGACTCTGGGCTGGCGGTGGTCGGCGGTATCGGCGGCGGGGCTTTACGTGCCGGGCGGGCAGGCGGCCTATCCCTCCAGCGTGCTGATGAACGCGATCCCGGCGCGGGTGGCTGGGGTGGAACGTCTGGTCATCTGCGTGCCGACGCCGGACGGGGTGATCAACCCGCTGGTCCTGCTGGCGGCGCAGCTGTCCGGCGTCGACGAGATCTATCGCATTGGGGGAGCGCAGGCGGTGGCGGCGATGGCCTATGGCACCGACACGATGGCGCCCGTGGACAAGATCACCGGCCCCGGCAACGCTTTCGTCGCCGCTGCCAAGCGTCAGGTCTTTGGCCGCGTCGGCATCGACATGATCGCCGGCCCCTCGGAGGTTCTGGTCATCGCAGATGGCGAACAGAACCCCGAATGGCTGGCTTGGGACCTGCTGGCGCAGGCCGAACATGACGCCGATGCGCAATCCATCCTGATCACCACCGATCCCGCCATGGCCCGCGACGTTGCCGCCGAGGTTGAACGCATCATCCCGACGCTGGACCGCGCCGCCATCGCGGGGGCCAGCTGGCGCGATTACGGCACGCTGATCGTGGTCGAGGATCTGGATCAGGCCGCGCGCCTTTCGAACCGCATTGCCCCCGAGCACCTGGAACTTTGCGTGGTCGACCCCGAGGCGCTGGCCGCGAAATGCATCCACGCCGGTGCAATCTTCCTCGGCGCGCATACCCCCGAAGCCGTCGGCGATTACGTCAGCGGGCCGAATCACGTGCTACCCACGGCGCGTTCGGCTCGGTTCAGTTCCGGGCTGTCGGTCATGGATTTCCTGAAGCGTACCACCATGGCGCGGCTGACACCGGGGGCACTGGCCGCCATCGGCCCCGCCGCCGTGCGTCTGGCCGCATCCGAGGGCTTGCAGGCGCATGGCGCTTCGGTTCAGGCTCGGTTGGGGACGCTGAACGAAAGGCCACGCGAATGAGCCGCATCACCCGGATCGAGATCGACGACAGCGCCATTGCGCCCGCCACCCCGGAAATGGAGCAGGAGCGCCGCGTCGCGATCTTCGACCTGATCGAGGACAACAGTTTCGCGGTGCCCGGACGGGATGGCGCCGATGCGCCCGAAGGCCCCTTCGTGCTGGAACTCTGCATTCGCGAGGGCAGGCTGGTCTTCGACGTGGAAACCGAGACCGCCGAGAAGGTTGCCGAATTCCACCTGTCGCTTGGCCCCTTCCGGCAGGTGGTCAAGGATTACTTCCAGATCTGCCAAAGCTATTTCGACGCGGTGAAACGCTTGCCCCCCGCGCAGATCGAGGCGATCGACATGGCCCGGCGCGGCATCCACAACGAGGGCGCGCGCACCCTTCAGGAACGGCTGGAGGGCAAGGCCACGCTGGACATCGACACGGCCCGGCGCCTGTTCACCCTGATCTGCGCCCTGATCCCGCAAAGCTGAGATCATGGCGCAGAACACGTTTCCCTCGTCGGTTCTGTTCTGCTGCGACCATAATGCCATCCGGTCGCCCATGGCCGAGGGCATGATGAAGAAGTTCTATGGTCATGCCGCCTATGTCCAATCCGCGGGCGTCAAGAACGACATGGATGTGGACGGTTTCGCTATCGCCGTCTGCGACGAGGTGGGCATCCCGCTGGCCAATCACCGCAGCCGCAGCTTCGACGAGATGCAGGATTGGGGCGACGACCTGGGCCAGTTCGACCTGATCATCGCCCTGTCGCCCGCCAGCCAGCGCATGGCGCTGGAAATGACGCGCCACGCCCATCTGGATATCGAATACTGGCCCATCATGGACCCGACCGGCCTGGCCGAGGGGCGCGAGGCCAAGCTGGCCGCCTATCGCCAGACCCGCGACCAGATCGAGAAGCGGATGCTGGAACGTTTCGGCCCCAGGCTGACGGACTAGCGCCGCCCCTTCCATCCGGCGGGGATGTCCCATGCCGCGCGGGCCAGCTCCTGTTCTACCTGGGCACGCGTCACCCCGATATCCTGCAATTGGGCATCCGTCAGCCGCGCCAGATCGATGCGCGTGCGCCGGACGTCGAAGATAGTCAGCAACCGCTCCAGCCAGTGGGTGCGGGGGATGATGCCATGGCCGGTGACGACGCGGACGAGGGATGTGGACGACATGCTTCAACTCCGTTGATCGAATGCATCAGATTTGGTGATGGATCGGGAATTTCCGATCTTGGTTATTGATCAATAGCTGCGGTTTTCCTATTCGAGAAACGAATGGTTTTGATGGGTCCCATCACGGATCGTGAAAGGTTGGCTTGGGCATGCGAAATCTGGACATTGCGACGTTGCGCTCGCTTCAGGCGGTCGCCGAATACGGCACCGTCACGCGGGCGGCCGAATCGCTGAACATGACGCAGAGCGCGCTCTCGATGCAGATGAAGCGGCTGGAGGATCTGTTCGGGCGGCCCATGCTGACCAAGGCGGGGCGCGGTGTCGTGCTGTCGGATCTGGCGCTGGATCTGCTGGGTGAAAGCCGCAAGCTGGTGGCGCTGAACGATGCGATCCTCTCGCGCTTCACGGGCGTGCAGCCTGCGACGCGGCTGCGGGTCGGGCTGACGACCGACTGGCTGTTTACCAAGGTGGCACAGACGGTGCGGGCCTTCCGGCAGGACCAGCCGCGGGTCGAACTGGTGATGAACCACGCCCGCAGCAAGGATCTGCGGGTGCAGATGAAGCGTGGCGAACATGACGTGATCCTGACGACGGAATTCGACGCGCCACCGGGGGCGATCCATCTGGCCAAGGTCGATCTGGCCTGGTTCGGGGCCGTCGGGGGCGAGGCATGGCGCCAGCGTCCGCTGCCCGTCGCCGACAGCGCCCATTGCGCATACCACCCCGTCGGGATGGCAGCGCTGGATCAGGCGGGGATCGAGTGGTTGCAGGTTGCCAGCGATGGCGGAAGCGAGACCTGGCGCGTCTTGGCGGCGGCGGACCTGGGTGTGACGCTGCTGCCGCGCGGCATCACTCAGCCGGGACTGGAAGTGGTGGACCATGGCGGGACGCTGCCGCCGTTGCCGCCGACATGGCTGAACGTCTACGTGGCAGATGGTCCGGCCCGCCATGTCGCCGCCGATTTCGCAGGCTATCTGCGGCGCGTGGTCTGCGAGGTTGCAGCGGCAGCTTAAGGGTTATCCCCCCGCAGGCACCCTGCGGAGGGAAAGAGTGTTCATCAGACGACGACGCCTGCGCCTTCGGTTGCGGGACCGGCAACGGCGCGGAAGGCTGCGAACATCTCGCGGCCCAGGCCTTCGCTGCTGTCCGAATTGTCGAAGGCAACCGGTTCGCGGCTTTCAAAATCGGGCGCCAGGCATTCCAGCCGTCCCGATGCCGCATCCAGCCGCACCAGGTCACCATCCTGCACGCGCGCCAGCGGCCCACCCATCGCCGCCTCGGGCGAGACGTGGATGGCTGCGGGTACCTTGCCCGAGGCACCCGACATGCGCCCGTCGGTGACCAGCGCCACTTTCAGACCCCGATCCTGCAGCACCGCCAGCGTCGGCGTCAGCGAGTGCAGCTCCGGCATGCCGTTGGCGCGCGGGCCCTGGAAACGGACGATGACGATGGTGTCCTCGGTGAACTCTCCGGCGCGGAAGGCGGTCTTGACCGATTCCTGGTCGGAGAAGACGCGGGCCTTTGCCTCGATCACGTGACGCTCGGGGGCGACGGCGCTGATCTTGATGACACCGCGACCCAGGTTGCCCTCCAGCTGCTTCAACCCGCCGGTCTTGGCGAAGGGGTCCGAGGCGGAGCGCAGGATGCGGTCGTTCAGCGTGTCCTTGGCGCCGGCTTCCCAACGCACGCGGCCATCGTCCAGCTTGGGTTCGGCGGTATAGCCGTCCAGCCCCGTCCCATTGATCGTCTTGACGTCGGGATGCAGCAGGCCCGATTCCAGCAGCTGACCGATCATGTAGCCAAGACCGCCGGCTGCGTGGAAATGGTTCACGTCGGCCAGCCCGTTGGGATAGACGCGCGCCATCAGCGGCACGTTTTCCGAGAGGTCGTGGAAATCCTCGATATCCAGCAGCACGCCTGCAGCACGCGCCATGGCGGGCAGGTGCAGGACCAAGTTGGTCGAACCGCCCGTGGCCATCAGGCCCACCATGCCGTTCACGAAGGCGCGCTCGTCCAGAACCTGACCGGCGGGCAGATAATCGTTGCCAAGGTTGGTGATGGCGGCGGCGCGTTCGACGGCAGCGACGGTCAGCGCCTCGCGCAGGGGGGTGTTGGGGTTCACGAAGCTGGAACCGGGCAGGTGCAGGCCCATGAACTCCATCAGCATCTGGTTGGTGTTCGCGGTGCCATAGAAGGTGCAGGTGCCTGCGCTGTGATAGCTGGCCATCTCGGCCTTCATCAGCTCATCCCGACCGATCTCGCCGGTGGCGAATTGCTGGCGAACCTTGGATTTCTCGTCGTTGGGCAGACCCGAGGGCATGGGACCCGCCGGTACGAAGACGGCCGGGATATGACCAAAGGTCGCCGCCGCGATGATCAGGCCCGGCACGATCTTGTCGCAGACGCCCAGATACATCGCCGAATCAAAGCAGTCGTGCGACAGCGCCACGCCCGCCGCCAAGGCGATCACATCGCGCGAAAACAGCGACAGCTCCATCCCCGGGCGGCCTTGGGTCACGCCGTCGCACATCGCGGGCACGCCGCCCGCGACCTGCACCGTCGCACCCGCCGCGCGTCCCGCCTGGCGGATCCGTTCGGGGTAGTGCTCGAAGGGCTGATGCGCCGACAGCATGTCGTTATAGGCCGAGACGATGCCGATGTTCGGTTTGCGCGTCGTTGCCATGTCCTCCTTGTCGGACATGGCGGCATAAGCATGGGCCTGGTTGCCGCAGGACAGGTGGGCGCGGGCCGGACCTTCCTGGGCGGCGCGGGCGATCTTTGCCAGATAGGCCGTGCGGGATTTCAGCGAACGTTCGCGGATGCGGTCTGTCACCCGGTCGATGGTGGCGTGAAGGGTCATGGCGGGCCTCCTGTTCATTTGCGGCGACTATAATCCGTTAGCGTTAACGGTTCAACCGCTGCCTGTGCAGATCGTGCCCCCTGTGCCGCAAATTCGCGCGATTTCGCCGGATCGGCGGGCCGGGGCGGCTTGTGCGACGGGTGGTCCCGTGTCAGATCACCCGCGAAAGGATTTTTTCCAATGAATGATCTGCCCGTCCTGCGCCTGCGTCCGAAATCGAAACCCCAGGCCATCCGCCACGGTTTCCCATGGGTCTTTGCCGATGAGGCCGTGCTGGACCGCCGCACCAAGGCCCTGCCTGCGGGCGGTTTCGCCGTGCTGGAAGATGCCGAGCGTCGTCCCCTTGCGCTGGTGACGGTGAACCCCGTGTCCAAGATCATCGGGCGGGTCATGGATCTGGATGTCGATACCCAGATCGACGGGGCATGGCTGCGCGCCAAGCTGTCCCGCGCGCTGGAGATGCGCGAGCGGCTTTACGACCAGCCCTTCTATCGCCTGGTCCATGCCGAGGCCGACGGCCTGCCGGGCCTGATCATCGACCGTTTCGGCGATGCCGCCGTGATCCAGCCTAATGCCGCTTGGTCCGACAACATGGCCAATGAGATCGCCGACGCCTTGATCGAGGTCGCGGGCATCAAGACCGTCATCGCCAATGGCCAAGGCCGTGCGCGCGGTCTGGAAGGTCTGGCCGAGCGTATGGACGTGCTGCGGGGCGATGCGCCCGAGGCGCCCGTGCAGGTCTCGATGAACGGTGCGATCTATCTGGCCGACATGATGGGCGGTCAGAAGACCGGTCTGTTCTATGACCAGCGCCCGAACCACGCCTTCGCACAGCGCCTGTCCAAGGGCGCGACCGTGCTGGACGTCTTCAGCCATGTGGGCGGCTTCGGCCTTGCGGCTCTGGCAGCCGGCGCAACCCATGCGACCGCCGTCGACGGCAGCGCGCCCGCGCTGAAGCTGGCGCAGGGTGGGGCCGAGGCGATGGGTGCCGCCGACCGCTTCGAGACCATGCAGTCGGACGCTTTCAAGGCGCTGGAAACGCTGGCCGAACAGGGCCGTCAATTCGATGTCGTCATCTGCGACCCGCCCGCCTTCGCACCATCGAAATCGGCGCTGGACGCGGGCCTGCGGGCCTATGAGCGCGTGGCCAAGCTGGCCGCGCCGCTGGTCGCGCCGGGCGGTTATCTGGGCCTCTGCAGCTGCTCGCATGCCGCCGATCTGACGGCCTTCCGCAACTCCAGCGCGCGGGGCATCGGGCGCGGCGGTCGTCGCGGCGTGCTGATCCATACGGGGCAGGCCGGTCCCGACCATCCGACGCTGCCGCAGCTGGCGGAAACGGGCTACCTCAAGTCGCTGTTCTTCCGGCTGGATTGATGCGCGCCGTTTTGGACACCAATGTCCTGTTCCCCACCATCCTGCGCGAGATCCTCTGCGATCTGGCGCAGGAGGGGCGGTTCACGGCATTGTGGTCCGAACGTATCCTCGAGGAATGGCGCCGTGCCGCCCTGCGGATCGGCCCCGATGCGGGCGCCGTTGCCGGGGCCGAGATCGCCATGCTGCGTCTGCGCTTTCCGGATGCAATCCTGCCCGATGACGGGCAGGCGGTCATCGACCTGAATTTCCCCGACCCCGCCGATCGCCATGTCGCCGAGGCTGCGCTGGCAGGGCAGGCGTCGCTGATCGTCACGGCGAACCTGCGCGATTTTCCCCAAGGCCTGATGGCAGGGCTGGGCCTGCGGGCCATCCACCCCGATGCCTTCCTGCTGGACCTGTTCCGCGAAGATCCCGCATCGGTCACTCGCATCGTTCGCGCCGCCTGCGACAAGGCCGTCGCGATGGGGGGTGACATGACCCCCGTGCAGATGTTGAAACGAGGCAAGCTGCCGCGACTTGCCAAGGCAGTGGGCGGTTGAACGCCGTTGCCGTTATCGCTAACAAGAGTTATGGCGGAAGCCACCCATAAGGAGGACAGCATGGTCTCGCGTGTCATTCCGGTCGAAGACTTCGACCTCGTGATCTTTGGCGCCACGGGCGACCTGGCGCATCGCAAGATTTTGCCGGGGCTTTTCCGGCGCTTCAGGGCGGGCCAGTTCCCGGCCACCAGCCGCATCATCGGGGCTGCTCGGACCGAACAGGACGACGATGCCTTCCGCGCCGAGGCCTCAAAGGCCATCTGCGAATTCGCCAAGGTCGCACAGGACGATCCGCAGCTGACGCAGTTCCTTGAGCTGCTGGGCTATGTCCCCATCGACGCGCGCGGCGAAGGCGGCTGGAAGGAGCTGAAGTCGCGGATGCGCAAGGGTGCCGTCCATGCCTTCTATTTCTCGGTCGCGCCGGCGCTGTTCGGCGACATCGCGGAACGGCTGGCCGGTCACGGCATCGCCGATGACGACAGCCGCATCGTGGTGGAAAAACCCTTCGGCCGCGATCTGGCCTCGGCCCGGGCACTGAACGACACGTTGGCCCAGCATTTCCACGAACAGCAGATCTATCGGATCGACCATTATCTGGGCAAGGAAACCGTCCAGAACCTGATGGCCGTCCGCTTTGCAAATATCCTGTTCGAGCCGCTGTGGAACGCCCAGTTCATCGACCACGTCCAGATCACGGTCGCCGAAACCGTCGGCGTCGCCGGGCGCGGCAGCTATTACGACAAGTCCGGCGCGATCCGCGACATGGTGCAGAACCACATGATGCAACTTCTGTGCCTGATCGCGATGGAGCCGCCCTATCACTTCGACCCCGATGCCGTGCGGGACGAGAAACTGAAGGTCATCCGCGCGCTGGAGCCTGTCGAACCCGCCGATATCGTGCGCGGTCAGTATCAGGGCGAAGAGGGGGCCACCGGCTATCTGGAAGATGCCGAGGATCCGGATTCGCGCACCGAAAGCTATGTCGCGATGAAGGTGCGCATCTCGAACTGGCGCTGGCAGGGCACGCCCTTCTACCTGCGCACCGGCAAGAAGCTGCGCTCGCGCACCAGCGAAATCGCGATCACCTTCAAGGAGCCGCCGCATTCGATCTTCGACGACAGCGGCACGCCCAAGGCGAACGAGCTGGTCATCCGCCTTCAGCCGAACGAGGGCATGAACATGAAGGTGATGATCAAGGAGCCCGGTCCCGGCGGCATGCGCCTGGTCCAGGTGCCGCTGGACATGTCATTCGCCGATGCCCTGGGGCCGGAAGGCGCCGACATGCCCGACGCCTATGAACGCCTGATCATGGATGTGATCCGTGGCAACCAGACCCTGTTCATGCGTGGAGACGAGGTCGAGGCTGCCTGGGCCTGGACCGATCCGATCATCAATGCCTGGGAAGACAGCAAACGCAAGCCCGAGCCCTACGACGCCGGTTCCTCGGGCCCCGAGGAGGCGCTGCGCCTGATGCACCGCGACAACCGCCGCTGGAGGGAGATCCGCTCATGACCATGCAGTTCAAGGAATATCCCGATCGGGAAATGCTGGCCCTGTCGCTGGCCGATCAGCTGTCGTCGCAGCTGACGCAGCATTTGCGCGGGCACGATGGCGCGACGCTCTGCGTGCCGGGTGGAACCTCGCCCGCGCCGGTCTTCGAGACGCTTTCGGGCGCCGATCTCGACTGGGGCCGTGTGACCGTGGTTCTGGGCGACGAACGGTGGGTGGACGGCGATCACAAGCGGTCGAACAGCCGCCTGCTGCGCCGTCACCTGCTGAAGGACAAGGCGGCCGCGGCGGATTACATCGACCTCTATACGGGCGATGCCGCGCCCGACATGGCGACCGAGGGGCTGGCGCAGCGCCTGCAGCCGCATCTGCCGCTGACCGTGGCGCTGCTGGGCATGGGCAACGACATGCATACCGCCAGCCTCTTCCCCGGTGCCGATCACCTCGAGGCGGCGATGGCCGCCGATGCACCCCCCGTCATGGCGATCCGCGCCGATGGCGCCGAAGAGCCGCGCATCACCCTGACCCGCCCGATCCTGGCCGATGCGATTAACATCCACGTGCTGATCATGGGCCCCGAAAAGCGCGAGGCGCTGGAACGCGCGCAGAAGCTTTCGCCGATCGAGGCGCCGATCCGCGCCTTCCTCGATGCCGCCACCGTCCATTGGGCCGAATGAACTAAGGATGAGCATGATGTCCGACAACTGGACCCTTCTGAATTCCCACCGCCGGTCGCAGGGCGATCTGCGCATCGAGGCGCTGTTCGCCGAGGATACCGATCGCGCGACGGCCTTCAGCACCAGCGCCGACGGTCTGGTCTTCGACTGGTCCAAGACCAGCATCGACGCCAAGGCCCGCGACCTGCTGCTGGACCTGGCCCGCGACGCCGCCGTCGAGGACCGCCGCGAGGCGATGTTCACCGGTCAGCGCATCAACGAAACTGAAGACCGCGCCGTGCTGCATACCGCGCTGCGCAACCTCTCGGGCAGCGTGACGGTGGACGGACAGGACGTGATGCCCGCCGTGCGCGACACCCACGCCCGCATGACCGCGTTTTCGCGTGACGTCCGGTCCGGGGCCTTCACGGGGCAGGGCGGCAAGATCACCGATGTCGTCAACATCGGCATCGGCGGGTCCGACCTTGGGCCCTATATGGCAGTGCTGGCGCTGGCACCCTATCACGACGGGCCGCGCACGCATTTCGTCAGCAACGTCGATGGCGCCGATATCGCCGACACGCTGAAGGGGCTGGACCCGACGACGACGCTGGTGATCGTCGCATCCAAAACCTTCACCACCATCGAGACAATGACCAACGCCAAGACCGCCCGCGACTGGATGGCGGCATCGGTCGATGAACCGGGCGCGCAATTCGTGGCCCTGTCGACCGCCGCCGCCAAGGCCGCCGATTTCGGCATCTCGGCCGAGCGTGTCTTCGGGTTCGAGGATTGGGTCGGCGGGCGCTATTCCGTTTGGGGTCCGATCGGCCTGTCGCTGATGCTGGCGATCGGCGACGAGGGCTTCGATCAGTTCCTGGCGGGCGGCGCGGCCATGGACGCCCATTTCCGCAAGGCACCGCTGGCGGAAAACCTGCCGGTGATGCTGGCGCTGACGGGCATCTGGAACCATCAGGTCTGCGGCTATCCGACCCGCGCGGTGCTGCCCTATGACAACCGCCTGCTGCGTCTGCCCGCCTATCTGCAGCAGCTCGAGATGGAATCGAACGGCAAGCGCGTCGCCATGGACGGCAGCGATCTGGAGGTCGTTTCGGGGCCCGTGGTCTGGGGCGAACCCGGCACCAACGGCCAGCACGCCTTCTATCAGCTGATCCACCAAGGCACGACGCCGGTCCCCTGCGAGTTCATTCTGGCGGCCAAGGGCCATGAACCCGACCTTGCGCATCACCACATCCTGCTGGCCGCGAACTGCCTTGCGCAGTCCGAGGCGCTGATGCGCGGCCGCAGCCTGGACGAGGCGCGCGCCCTGATGGAAGCCAAGGGGCTGGAAGGGGCCGAATTGGAACGCCAGGCACGTCACCGCGTCTTCCCCGGCAACCGCCCCTCGACGACGCTGCTGGTCGAAAAGCTGACGCCCTATGTGCTGGGCCAGATCGTGGCGCTTTACGAACATCGCGTCTTTGTCGAAGGCGTCATTCTGGGCATCAACAGCTTCGACCAATGGGGCGTGGAACTGGGCAAGGAACTGGCGCTGAAGGTGGAACCCCTGCTGAAGGGGCAGGACGCGCCGGGGCATGATCCCTCGACGCTCAAGCTTGCCTCGCTGATCGTGGCCGCGCGCGGCTGACGGTCGGCGCAACAAGTTGACGGCTTTTCCTTTGCCGTCCGAACAGCTAGGGTCGGCCCCGCAAAAACAGGGGGCCGATCATGGCGTTTTTCTCGAAACTGCGCGAACGACTTGGCAGGTCTTCGACGAAGATCAGCTCGGATCTGGATGAGATCGTTGCCGAGGCACCGGAACCTGCGGCACCTGCCGCCGCGCCGGTCGAAAACCTGATCGACGAGGCCCCCGCGCCGACCCCTGCGCCAAGCGCCACGCCTGGTCTGGTCGGGCGTCTGTTCGGCAGGACCCCGCAGCCCGAAGAACCCCGCCGCGCGCTGGACGACGCGATGCTGGAAGACCTCGAGGATATGCTGGTGCAGGCCGATCTGGGCGTGGAAACCGCCCTTCGGGTCAGCGCCAATATCGCCGAAGGCCGCATGGGGCGTCGCGTCTCCTCGACCGAGCTGAAGGAGCTGCTGGCCACCGAGGTCGCCCGCATCCTTGCCCCCGTGGCCCGCCCCCTGCCGATCTATGCCAAGAAGCCGCAGGTCGTGCTGGTCGTGGGCGTGAATGGTGCGGGCAAGACCACCACCATCGGCAAGCTGGCCAGCCAGTTCCGGGCGGCGGGGAAATCCGTGGTCATCGCGGCGGGCGATACCTTCCGCGCGGCGGCGGTCGAACAACTGCAGGTCTGGGGCGACCGTGCGGGCGTGCCGGTCATGGTCGCGCCCCACGGCAGCGATCCCGCCAGCCTGGCCTGGGACGCGATGACCAAGGCCGAGGCCGATGGCGCAGACCTTCTGATGATCGACACCGCCGGACGCCTGCAGAACCGCCAGGACCTGATGGAGGAGCTGGCCAAGATCGTCCGCGTCATCCGCAAGAAGGACCCCGAGGCGCCGCACAACACCCTGCTGGTGCTGGACGCCACGACCGGCCAGAACGCGCTGAACCAGGTCGAGACCTTCCGCAAGCTGGCCGATGTCTCGGGGTTGGTGATGACCAAGCTGGACGGGACCGCGCGCGGTGGCGTGCTGGTGGCGCTGGCCGACCGCTTCGGCCTGCCGATCCATGCCATTGGTGTGGGCGAACAGATCGACGATCTGGATGCCTTCGACGCGCGGGACTTCGCCCGCGCGCTGGTCGGGCTGTCCTAGACCACAGGAACCGAGGATGTCCCCCGTTCGCGATAGGGCGTGCTGCCATATTGCGCGCGGTAGCATTTCGAGAAATGCGAGGGGCTGGAAAACCCCGAGGCCAGCGCGATCTCGATGATCGACATCTCGGTCTGCATCAGCAGGTTGCGGGCGCGGGCCAGTCGCGTCTCCATGTAGTATCGCTTGGGGCTGCGGTTCAGGTATCGCCGGAACAGCCGCTCCAGCTGGCGGGTGGACATGCCGGCGTCCAGCGCAAGCTGCGCGGGGCTGATCGGGTCTTCAAGGTTCGCCTCCATCCGCGCGATGACGGCGGCAAGGCGGGGATGGCGCACGCCGATGCGGGTCGGGATCGACAGGCGCTGGCGGTCCTGTTCGGTGCGGATGGCGGTGTGCAGCATCTGGTCGGCCACGTCGGCGGCAAGGGCATCGCCATGCGCCTCGGCGATCAGATGCAGGATCAGATCGATGGAACTGGTCCCGCCCGCCGCTGTCAGCCGGTTGCCGTCATGCACGAAGACGGAGCGGAACAGATCGACCTCGGGGAAGGCCTCGGCAAAACCGTCGTGGTTTTCCCAGTGGATCGTGGCCTTGCGCCCGTCCAGCAGACCCGCCTCGGCCAGGATCCATGCGCCCGTGCAGACCGCCCCCATGGAAGCACCCCCACGCGCCTGCCTGCGCAGCCATGCCAGAACGGGGCGCGTGGCTTCGCGTGCGATCTCGGTGCCGCCGCAGACGATCACGACCTCGTCCCGGCCCGGCGGCGGGGCATCGCCCTCCAGCCCCCCGTCCAGCACGACCCGCGCGCCGTTGGAACAGACCGACATGTCGCCCCGCGCCCCCACCAGCCGCCAGTCGTAGAGCGTCGCCCCTGCGGCGCGGTTCGCCAGCCGCAGCGGCTCGATCGCGGCGGTAAAGGGCAGCATGGTGAAACGGTCCAGCAGCAGGAAGGTGAAGCGGCGCGGTTTGTCGGTTGCCATGGGCTTGTCTTCGCAAGGGATTTCGCCGCTCACCCAAACAGGGATTAGCCGCCACGGCAAGCGTTCGTGCGCCATCCCCCGAAAGGCTGATGAAGCGGACGGCAGGGTCTTTCCCTGACCGGTCATTGCGACTATACAAATCCGACCATTTTTCCAAGGAGCGCAGGACATGACGCAGGATATCCGCAAGACCGCCGCCACCCAAAGCTGGGACAAGGCCGGCTGGCGTGCCTATCCGCGCGTCCAGATGCCGGATTATCTTGATCCCGCCGCATTGGAGGCGGTCGAATCGCAACTGCGCCGCTATCCCCCGCTGGTCTTCGCCGGCGAGGCGCGCCGCCTGAAATCACAGTTGGCCGATGTGGCCGCAGGGCGCGGCTTCCTGCTGCAGGGCGGCGATTGCGCCGAAAGCTTCGGCGAATTCAGCGCCGACAACCTGCGCGACACCTTCAAGGTGATCCTGCAGATGGCCGTCGTTCTGACTTGGGGCGCGCAAATGCCCGTGGTCAAGGTCGGTCGCATGGCGGGCCAGTTCGCCAAGCCGCGCAGCGCCCCGACCGAGACCATCGGCGGGACCGAGTTGCCCAGCTATCGCGGCGACATCATCAACGGCTTCGACTTCACCGCCGAGGCCCGCATCCCCGATCCGCAGCGCATGCTGTCGGCCTATACCCAAGCCGCGGCCTCGCTGAACCTGCTTCGGGCCTTCTCGACCGGCGGCTTCGCGGACATGCACCGCGTCCAGAGCTGGATCGCCGATTTCGTCGGTGGCCCCGAAGCTGCCAAATACCGCGAGATCGCGGGCCGCATCAGCGATGCGATGGCCTTCATGCAGGCGGCGGGCGTGAATTCGGACACGGCGCATCAGCTGTCCAAGGTCGATTTCTACACCAGCCACGAGGCCCTGCTTCTGGAATACGAAGAGGCGCTGGCACGGGTCGATTCGACCTCGGGTCTGCCGGTGGCGGGTTCGGGTCACATGATCTGGATCGGCGACCGCACCCGTCAGCCCGACGGGGCGCATGTCGAATTCTGCCGCGGCGTGCAGAACCCGATCGGCCTGAAATGCGGTCCCTCGACCACCGCCGAGGACCTGAAGGTGCTGATGGCCAAGCTGAACCCCGAAAACGAGGCGGGCCGCCTGACCCTGATCGCGCGCTTCGGCGCCGGCAAGGTCGGCGATCACCTGCCGCGCCTGGTCCAGGCCGTTCAGGAAGAGGGCGCGAATGTCGTCTGGTCCTGCGACCCGATGCACGGCAACGTCATCAAGTCCTCGACCGGCTACAAGACCCGCGCCTTCGATTCGATCCTGCGCGAGGTCCGCGAATTCTTCGCCATCCACAAGGCCGAGGGCACGATCCCCGGCGGCGTGCATTTCGAGATGACCGGCAAGGATGTGACCGAATGCACCGGCGGCGTTCGCGCCGTCACCGATGAGGACCTGTCGGATCGCTATCACACCGCTTGCGATCCGCGCCTGAACGCCAGCCAGTCGCTGGAACTGGCCTTCCTGGTGGCCGAGGAACTGCGCGCGCGCCGCGAAGGCGCCGCCGCCGATCTGGCCGCCAAGGCGGTCTGATCACCGGACGGGATGAACGAAAAGGCCCGGGGGAAACCCCGGGCCTTTGTCGTGTCAGCGCTTCCAGCGGCGGTGGATCCAGAACCACTGGTCCATGTGCTGCCGGACAAGCTGTTCCAGATCGTCGTTCAGCGCCTGCATCATCCGGCGTGGTTCGTCATGTTCGATGGGCGCGCCGACATGAACACTAAAGCTGAGGCCATCAGGCTGCCGGATCGCGGCAATGGGGACCAGCAGGGCCTCGTATCGTTTGGCCAGTTCCGCAGGCGTCAGCACCGTGCGCGAGGGCAGATCAAAGAACCGCAGCTCGGCCCCGTCATGGGCGAATTGGTCGAAGCCAAGCGCCAGCCAGCCGCCGCCCCGCAGGAACCGCAGCATCGCGGCCAGCCCGGAGCGGCCCCGCGGAAAAACCGGCTCGGCGATGGCGGTGATGGCTGGGACGTAATGGCGGTTGAAGGCCTCGTTGTTCATGGGGCGATAAAGCGCGCCGACCGGCCAGCCGCGTCCCGACAGTGCCGCCCGCATCGCGTCGTAATTCCCGAAATGCGCGCAACCCAGAATGACGGGCCGCCCGGTTTCGAAGGCGTTCTCCAGATCGGAAAGGCCGGGCCCTTCAAGCGGATCGGCCTGATGGATGCGGGCGGTAAACTGATCGCCGGAGTAGATCTCGGCCAGCGAACGACCGGCATTGTCGGGAACGCGGCGGACCAGATCCTCGACCTCGGCATCGGACAGGTCGGGGCGGGCAAGGCGCAGGTTGTCGCGGATGCGCCGCCGCCAGCCCGCCACGGGTGCGATCAGATGCGAAAACACCCAGCCAATCGTGGGGATGCGACGCTCATAGGGCAGCAGGCGGGCCAGCCCCATAATGGCCAGAAAGGCCGCGTTTCCGATGCGATCCACCAGCGCGGGTTTGTCGTCCGGCATCACGCCTCCTTTGTGATACGGGCCTCGCGGGACCAGACATAAAGACCGGCCGTCACGATAATCGCCGCCCCCGCGATGGTCCAGCCGTCGGGCAACTGACCGAAGAACAACCAGCCCCAGACCCCTGCCCAGATCAGACCGGTATAGCCGAAGGGCGCCAGAACCCCCGCCTCAGCAGCGCTGAAGGCGCGGACCAGCAGGTACTGGCTGGCGGTGCCGAAGATGCCCAGCAGGACGAATGCCCAGATGTCGCCCGCGGCGATCGGCTGCCAGAAGAAGGGCACGATCAGGCTGGTGATGGTGGTGCCCACCACTGCCGACCACATGACCGAGGTCGCCACCGAATCCGCCCGCACGATCCGCGTCAGAAGCGCCCCGGCCGCGAATGTGCAGGCCCCCGCCAAGGGCAACAGGGCCGCTGGCTGAAAGACGCCAAGCCCGGGCCGAATGATGATCAGCGCACCGATCAGGGCCACCACGATCCCGGCGACGCGCCTCGGGCCGATGGATTCGCCCAGAAACAGGGCCGCCCCAAGCGTGATAAGAACAGGGTTCAGATCCATGATCGCCGTCGCCTCGGCCAATCCGATGTATTGCAGTGACGTAAAGAACAGCCCGACCGAGCCCAACTGCATCAGCGCCCGCCCCAACTGCATGGCAGGCTGCCGCGTGCGCATCAAAGGCACCATGCGATGCCGGAAGATCGCCGCGAAGATCAGCAGGTTGCCGACAAAGCGCATCCAGATGACCTGGGCGGGATGATAGCTTTGGGTCAGATGCTTGGCCGTCGCATCCATCAGCGTGAAGCCTAGGATGGCCGCCAGCAGCAGGGCGATGCCCCGCGCGTGGTCGGATCGCGGTTGCCGCAACCCGTCCCTTTCGCGTCCCATCAGCGCTGATGCGCGCGCAAGCACCCGCATCAGCGTGAAAGATCACGGGTATCCGGACAAGCCGGAAGCGCAGGCTTCTCGGTTGTCCAAATACCCCCGCCGGAGGCGGAAAGTCGCGTCACAGCATGCCTTTGACGCGCTCGACGACGTTTTCGGCGGTGATGCCGAAATGCTTGTAAAGCTCGGGCGCGGGGCCCGACGCGCCGAAACCTTCCATGCCGACGAAGGCCGATTTGGCCTCCTGACCCCGCTCGCCCAGCAGCAGCCAGTCCCAGGGCTGGCGAACGGCGGCCTCGATGGCCACGCGGACGGTCTGCGCGGGCAGCACTTCCTCGCGATAGGCTGCGGGCTGGTCGCGAAACAACTCCATCGAGGGAACCGAAACGACGCGGGTCGGGATGCCTGCATCCTCCAGCGCCTCGCGGGCTGCAACGGCGATCTCGACCTCGGAGCCCGAGGCCATCAGCACGGCCTTGGGCGCACCGCCGACGGCCTCGCGCAGGACATAGGCGCCCTTGGCGGACAGGTTCTCGCCGCCGTCCTGACGCAGGGTCGGCAGGTTCTGACGCGACAGCGCCATGACCGAGGGCGTGCTGTCCTGCGACAGGGCGATCTCCCAGGCCTCGGCGGTCTCGATCTGGTCGCAGGGACGCAGGACCAGCGTGTTCGGTGTCGCGCGGCAGATGGCCAGATGTTCGACCGGCTGGTGGGTCGGGCCGTCCTCGCCCAGACCGATGCTGTCATGGGTCATGACATAGACGACCGGCACACCCATCAGCGCCGACAGACGCATCGCGCCGCGGGCATAGTCGGTGAAGGTCATGAAGGTGCCGCCATAGGGGCGGAAGCCGCCGTGCAGACAGATGCCGTTCATCGCGGCGGCCATGCCGTGTTCGCGGATGCCGTAATGCAGGTAGCGGCCCATGCGGTCATCGGCGCTGAAGACGCCCTGATCGCTGGTCTTGGTGTTGTTCGAGCCGGTCAGATCGGCCGAGCCGCCGAAGTTTTCCGGCATGCCCGCGTTCAGCACGCCCAGCACGTTCTCGCTGGACTTGCGGGTCGCCAGCTTGGGCTTTTCCTCGAGCGTCTTCGCCTTGAAGTCGGCGATGATCTTTTCCAGCGACGGGTTGGTGTCGGTCCCGATGCGACGGGCGAATTCCTCGCGGTGGTCGGCGGACAGCGCATCGACGCGGTCGTTCCAGGCCTTGCGTTCCTCGGCACCGCGCTGACCGATCTTGCGCCATTCGGTCATGATCGCATCGGGGATCTGGAAGGGCTCGGCGTCCCAGCCATAGGCGGCACGGGTCGCGGTGATCTCATCCTTGCCCAGGGGCGAGCCGTGGGCCTTGTTGGTGTCGGCCTTGTTGGGCGCGCCGAAGCCGATGATGGTCTTGCAGTCGATCAGGACCGGGCGACCGTCGTCCTTGGCGGCCTCGGTCAGGGCGCGGTCGATGTCGGCGGCGTCATGGCCGTCGCAAGACAGGACGCGCCATCCGGCGGCGGCAAAGCGGGCGTGCTGATCGGTCGAATCCGACAGGCTGACACGACCGTCGATGGTGATGTCGTTGTTGTCCCACATGACGATCAGGCGGCCCAGCTTCTGGTGACCGGCCAAGGCGATGGCCTCTTGGCTGATGCCTTCCATCAGGCAGCCGTCGCCCGCGATGACCCAGGTGCGGTGATCACACAGCGAGGACCCGTATTCGGCGCGCATCGCTTCTTCGGCGATGGCGAAGCCGACGGCGGTGGCGATGCCCTGACCCAGGGGGCCGGTCGTCGTCTCGACGCCTTCGACATGGCCGTATTCGGGGTGGCCTGCGGTGATCGAGCCCATCTGGCGGAAGTTGCGGACCTGATCCAGCGTCATCTGTTCGTAGCCGGTCAGATGCAGCAGCGAATAGATCAGCATCGAGCCGTGGCCCGCCGACAGAATGAAGCGGTCGCGGTCGAACCAATGCGGCGCCGAGGCGTCGAACTTCAGATGGTTCCTGAACAGGACCGTGGCAACATCGGCCATGCCCATGGGCATGCCGGGATGGCCGGAATTTGCGGCCTCGACCGCGTCCATGGACAGGACGCGGATCGCGCTGGCCAGGTTCCAGTGGTCGGGGTTGGCGGTGCGGCGTTCGGCAATGTCCATGACGATCCCTTGCGGCTGAAATTGATGGGCTTGTGTTAGGGGTGAAGTCGCGCGGTTGCAAGCCGCGCGGCCTGCGGCGCGACCTAAGTTTCGGCCCCGCGAGGGCCGACCAATGGTCGTATGCGCAACCGGGTGATACGATTTTCACGTCGGGTGACGACCTCGAAACGGTATCCGTGGAACGAGAAGACCTGTCCCTGTTCGGGAATCGACTGCGCCATGTGGATGACAAGGCCCGCGATGGTGTTTGCTTCCTCGTCCGGCAGGTTCCAGTCCAGCTGACGGTTCAGGTCGCGGATGGTCATCCCGCCCTCGACCAGGTAATCGCCCTGCGCGTTGGGTTTCAGGGTCTGATCCGCCTCGGTGTCGTGCTCGTCGGCGATCTCTCCGACGATTTCCTCTAGGATGTCCTCGAGTGTGATCAACCCGCGCAGGGACCCGTATTCGTCCACGACCAAGGCGAAATGGGTCCGGCGCTTCAGGAATTCGCGCATCTGTTCGTCCAGCGCGCTGGTTTCCGGCACGAAATAGGGCGACATGACGACCGACATGATGTCGAAACGCGCGGCCGCGGTCGGATCGCCCGCCTCGCGCACGGCGCGGTTCACGGCGCGCAGCAGGTCCTTGGCATGGACGACGCCCACGACATTCTCGCGTTCGTCGCGATAGACGGGCAGGCGGGTGTGCGGGCTGGCCAGGATGGTGTCCAGGATCTTTTCGGGCGGCAGATCGGCGTCGATCATCTGGATCTCGCTTCGATGCAGCATGATCTCCTCGACGGTGCGGTTGCCCAGGTCCAGCGCGCCCAGCAGGCGATCGCGGTCCTCCTTGTGGACCGCCCCCTGCGCGTGGCCGATGGACAGGGCGCCCGCGATCTCCTCCTCGATCGAGAACATATGCGAGCTGGGATCGGTCTTCAGGCCGAAGATGCTCAGCATGCCGCGCACGATCAGACGCACCACGGTGACGACGGGCGACAGGATCACGGTGATCAACCGGATGGGCCGCGCGACAAGGCTTGCGACTTTCTCAGGGGCCGAGATGGCATAGGTCTTGGGCATCACCTCGGAGAAGATCAGCACCAGAACGGTCATCACGATGGTGGCGATGGCGACGCCGCTGCCGCCCAGGATGCGGGTGAAGAGCGCGGTCGCAAGGCTGGCCGACAGGATGTTGACGACGTTGTTGCCCAGCAGGATGGCGCCGATCAGGCGTTCGCTGTCCGATGACACCGCGATGGCGGCCTGCGCACCGGTGTCGCCCTTGTCCGCGCGGGACCGCAGCTTGGCCCGGCTTGCCGCCGTCAGCGCGGTTTCCGAGCCCGAGAAGAAGGCCGACATCGCCAGAAGCACGATGATGGCGGCGGCGGTCAGCCACAGGGCGGCGTCGAAGGTACTTGAAGGATCGTCCATGGGTCCAGATCAGGTTGAGGGATCGCCGGTCTTGCGGCTTTCGTTGGCAACTTGCGCCAGCGGGTGATGGTTCAGAACAAGATCGCGCATTCGCGCGTCCAGCACATGGGTATAGATCTCGGTCGTGCCAAGATCGGCATGGCCCAGCAGCATCTGGATGCTGCGCAGATCGGCGCCGCCTTCCAGCAGATGGGTCGCGAAGGCATGGCGGATGACATGCGGCGTGACGCGGGCGGGGGGTATGCCCGCTTCGATCGCCATGTTGGCCAGCAGGCGCGACAGGCTCTGGCGGGGCATGTGACCCTCGGCGCCGATGGCGGGGAACAGCCAGCGGGCACCCGGCCCCTGCAGCATGCGGTGAAGGGCGCTGCCGTGCGGGGCGGCATCGCGCAGGGTGATCCATTCGCGCAGCGCCGCGCGGGCGGGGGTGCTGAGCGGCACCATCCGGTCCTTGCCGCCCTTGCCCTTGACGACCAGCACCGCCGGATCGCCGCGACAGCCCGCCACCGGAAGGGACACCAGTTCGGTGGCCCGCAGGCCGGTCGCATAGAGCAATTCGATCAGGCAGAGGTTGCGGGCGCGGTCGGTCTCCGTGCGCCCGATGCGGCCTGCGGCCTCCAGCAGCGCCTCGACCTCGGCGCGGTCCAGCGTCTTGGGCAGGCGCTTGGCGCGACCCGGGCCGGAAATGCGCAGCGCCGGATCATCGGTGCGCCAGCCTTCTTCCAGCGCGAAGCGGGTGAACTGGCGGATGGCCGACAGGCGGCGGGCGCGGGTGGCGCGAGACAACCCCTGGGCATCGCAATGGGTCAGGTAATCCTCGACCTGCTCGCGGGTCAGATTGGCCAGCGACAACCGCTGGTTGGCCAGCCAGTCCGACAGGTCGCGCAGGTCGCGTCCATAGGCCAGCAGGGTGTTGCGCGCGGCCCCGGCCTCGGCCGCCTGCGCGTCCAGAAAGTCGGAAATGGCGCGATGATCGCTCATCCCGCCTCCCCCGAGAATTCGGGCAGAAGCGCGATCTGCGCCGCCGCCAGATCGGCGTCCTGCGTCAGCCCAAGCGCGCGCATCATGACAACACCCCGCGCGGCGCGGGCCAGATCGCCCTCCAGTGCCGCGTCGATGTCGGTCATTGCGGTCATCAGCGCCTCGCCCTTGGCGGTGGCGGGCGCATCTGGGACGGGCAGGGCCTCCAACGGTTCGACGCCTTCGGGCAGCGGTCGCAGCCCCTGCCACGCCTGCAGCAGGGCGGTGATGCGGGCGGTTTCTTCGTCCTTGCTCTCGGGCAGATCCTGCGCGACCATGCCGGCCAGCAGGTCGGCCATGTCGGCGCGGCGAAATTCGTCGAAGGCGCGGGGCAGGGCCTGGCGCAGATCGCCGCTGGCCAGCGCGGCCTCCAGCGTGCGCATCACGCCCGCGCGTTCCCAGACCCCTCCCGAAGCCGCGGGCCGCTGTTCGGAATAGATGCTGCGCAGCTGTTGATGCGAAAGCGCACCGGCGCGGACCAAACGTTCGGCGGCCTCGACACGCGCCTTGAAGCCGCTGCTCAGCCGCAGGTCCGATTGCGCGAAGGCCACGGGCAGGGGCGTCGTGGGCAGGGGCTGGCCGATCGCCTCGTGGATGCGAAACTCGATCGGGGTCATCCGGTCGGTCGGGGCCAGCAGCTGTTCGCTGTCCACGAAGGCATCATCCAGGAAATGCGTCAGCAGGACCGCGCGGCGTTCGTCGATCAGGCCAAGCGCCTCGGCGCCATGCAGGCTGACGGCGGCCGCAGCCCAATCGCCGGTCTGCGCCAGACAGAAGATCCGCGCCGTGAAGCTGGGCGCGATGCCGGGGGTGTTGTCCATGATGGCGCAAGCACCCGATTCGTCACCTTCCAGCAGGGCGATGTCGAACATCCGGCGAAAGATCTCGGGCTCGCCCGGACCGGCGGCGGCCAGAAGGCCTTGCGCCGGTTGCAGCGCACCCATGTCCAGAAGCCGGTCCACTCGCGCCAGGAACAGCTGCCCACGGGTGCTGCGCGCGCCTGGCGTGGCCTGATCGGGCGTCCATTCGGGCGGGGTCAGCTGAGCGGTCAGGATGCGCCGCATCAGGCCCTGCATGGCGGGCAGGCGGGCGGGGGTGGTCAGCACCTGCTGGGCCAAGGCGGCAGGATCGCTGCCCTGCCACAGATCGGGGGGCAGGCCCGCGCGGCGCGCGCTCTGGGTGCCGGTATGGTCGGGGTTCGTCTGGTCCAGCCGCGTGACCTGCACGGGACCGACCGCGCCGCTTTCGGCGACCGCACGCTTGCTTGGCTGACCCTTGCGGTCCGGGCGCCTGCTGCCGTCCCCCGGCCGCCAGGCCGAACTTTCGCGCTGCGGTCCGCGCACGCTGCCCGAAAGCCAGTCGCTGGCCGAGAGCGGCTGCTGCGCCGCCAGCGGCTGCGCCATCAGGCAGCCGGTCAAGAGCAACGCCAGAAGGTGGCGCGGGGCAGGGCCGGGGTCACTCACCGGCAGGGTCGGCGGCAGAATCGGCGGCAGGCTCGGCCGTGTCGTCCTGCGCGCCCAGTTGCAGCTGGGTGCGGGTCTCGGTCCGGTTGGGGTCCATGTTCCCCAGGTAGGCATAACCCGCAAGGCCGATCAGCCCCGCCAGAATCAGCACCACCAGTATCTTGATCTTCCGCATCGAATTCGCCTTTGCTCGACCGTGTCTTATTTGGCTCGGGCCGGTTCTACGCCGGCTTGTCCCGAATATATATGGCAATTTCCGAAAGATCACGTCATTCAGTCACCCGATTGACGGGGGCTTTGATGACCAAGCGGATTGCGCGCCATATCGTGCTGATCGGAATGATGGGGGCCGGAAAGACGGCCGTGGGGACCGAACTGGCCCGACGATTGCGCGTGCCCTTCACCGATTCCGACGCCGAGATCGAATCCGCCGCGGCCATGTCCATCAGCGAGATCTTCGCCCGCGACGGCGAAAGCTTCTTCCGCGACCGCGAAAGCCAGGTTCTGACGCGGCTGCTGGCGGGGCCTCCGGGCGTCATCTCGACCGGAGGGGGCGCATGGCTTCGGCCCGCAAACCGGACGGCGATCGCGGCGCGCGGCATCTCGGTCTGGCTGAACTGTCCGCCTGAACTGCTGTGGCACCGCGTGCGCCAGCGCAGCACGAGGCCGTTGCTGAAGACCGCCGACCCCAAGGGCACGCTGCTGGCGTTGCTGGCCGAACGGGCCCCCCTCTATGCCCAGGCCGAGGTCGAGTTCATGTCCCAGCCCGGCGACAGCATCGAGACCTCGACCGACCGGCTGATCGCGCAGCTGCGCGCCACCGACCCCACCCTGATCGAGGATACGCCATGACCCAGCCCGTCACCGTCCATGTCCCCCTTGGCGATCGCGCCTATGACGTGCGCATCGGCACCGGGCTGATCGGCCGCGCAGGGGCCGAGATTGCGCCCCTGCTGGCCCGACCCCGCGTGGTCATCGTCACCGACGAAAACGTCGCGGCGCTGCATCTGGAACCGCTGAAGGCCGCGCTGAAGGGAGAGGGCATCGCCCATGAGGCGCTGGTCCTGCCTGCGGGCGAGGCGACGAAAAGCTGGCCGCATCTGACCCGCTGCGTCGAATGGCTGCTGGAACAGAAGGTCGAGCGTCGCGATGTCGTGCTGGCCCTGGGTGGCGGTGTCATCGGCGATCTGGTGGGTTTTGCGGCGGCCATCCTGCGCCGCGGCGTGCGCTTCGTGCAGCTTCCGACCACGCTTCTGGCGCAGGTCGACAGCAGCGTGGGCGGCAAGACCGGCATCAACAGCGCCCAAGGCAAGAACCTGATCGGCGCCTTCCACCAGCCCTCGCTGGTGCTGGCCGATATTTCCGTGCTGGAGACGCTGAGGGATCGCGACTTCCTGGCGGGCTATGGCGAGGTGGTGAAATACGGGCTGCTTGGCGATGCGAGTTTCTTCGGCTGGCTGGAGACCAATGCGACCGCATTGCGCGACGACCCCGAACTGCGCCAGCATGCGGTGGCCCATTCGGTCGCCATGAAGGCGGGCATCGTGACCCGCGACGAGACCGAGCAAGGCGAGCGTGCGCTGCTGAACCTTGGCCATACCTTCGGGCATGCGCTGGAACAGGCCACAGGCTATTCCGACCGCCTGCTGCACGGCGAGGGCGTGGCGATCGGCTGCGCGCTGGCCTTCGATCTGTCGGCGCGGATGGGCCTGTGCAGCCAGGAGGACCCGAGCCGTGTGTTGGAACACCTGCGCGCGATGGGCATGCCCGCGCGGCTGTCGGATATTCCGGGCAATCTGCCGGATGATGCGGCCCTGATCGACCTGATGGGGCAGGACAAGAAGGTCGTGGACGGCCAGCTGCGCTTCGTCTTGGCACGTGGCATCGGCGACGCCTTCGTCAGCGATGCGGTGCAGGCCGGCCCATTGGCGCAGGTCCTGAAGGACGCCCGCTGATCTGAACAGGCAAGCGCCGCCGTCCCCCATTGAGGGGAACGGCGGCGCTGGACGGCCTTGCCGTCCGGTTCCGCCACCGAGGTCGGCTCAGGCGGCCTTGCGGCCGGTCAGCATCTCGTGGACCATATGGTCGGCGATCTGCGGGATCAGACGATCCTCGGCCCGGGCGCGCGTCAGCATCTGGTCGACCCGACCCGCGATGGCGATCAGGCGTTCGAGGCGCCAGGCGTCGGGCTTGCCGTGGATCTCGCTTGCGACGCTGATGATGCCACCGGCGTTCACCACGTAATCGGGCAGATAGGTGATCTGGCGGTCGGCCAGGATCTGGGCCACGGTATCATCGGCAAGCTGGTTGTTGGCGGCGCCGCAGATCAGACGCGCCTGCAGTTGCGCGACGCTTTCCGGGGTCAGTACGCCACCCAGGGCGCAGGGGGCGAAGATGTCCATCGGTTGCTCGAAGACCTGATCGGTGGCACAGACGGTCGCGCCAAGACGTGTCTGCGCGTCCTCCAGCGTTGCCTGGTTGATATCGCTGACGATCAGACGCGCCCCCGCGGCATGCAGCTTTTCGGCCAGCGACATGCCGACGTGGCCAAGCCCCTGGACCAGCACGCGGCGGTCGGTCAGATCCTCGGTTCCGAAGACATGGCTTGCCCCGACCTTAAGACAGCGGAAGACGCCTTCGGCGGTCCAGGGCGAGGGGTCGCCCGATGCGCCCGACAGGCCCACCGCGTAAGGCGTCTGGCTGGCCGCATGCGCCATGTCCTCGGGCGAGATGCCCACATCCTCGGCGGTGTAATACCGACCGGCCAGCGTATCGACGGCGCGACCGAAGGCCTGCATCAGATCAGGCGTCTTGTCGCGGCGCGCATCGCCGATGATGACCGACTTGCCGCCGCCCAGGCCCAGATCGGCCATGGCGTTCTTGTAGGTCATGCCACGGGCCAGCCGCGTCACGTCGTGGATGGCCTCTGCATCATCGGCATAGGGCCACATCCGGCAGCCGCCTGCCGCAGGGCCCAGAACCGTCGAATGCACGCAGATCAGCGCCCGCAGCCCAACGTCGGGATCCTCGGCCAGAACCAGCTGTTCGAAGCCTTCGGGGGCGGTCATTTCCGTCAGTGTCAGTGCCATCGGCTGTGCCTTCTCAGGGTGAATCTGCGTGAAGATTGGCGATCAGAAAGCGCCTTCCGTGACGCGATGCAAGCGCAGGATCATTTGCAAAGACATTGCCCCTGTCGCGCAACTGTCATGCGTCGGACCCCGGCGGGCGGCAATATTTCGATGCGCCCCAATGACGAAGGGCGACCCCGAGGGCCGCCCTTGCCGAAATCGAATCGCCGTGGTGGCGGTGATCAGAACGGGATCTCGTCGTCGTAATCGGGGCGACCGCCGCCCTGCGATCCGCCGCCCTGCGACCCGCCCGAAGGACCCGAGCCATAGCTGTCATAGCCGCCTTGGTCCCGACCGCCGCCCATGCTGCCGCCACCCATGCCGCCGCCGCCTTCACCGCGGCCATCCAGCATCTGCAGCGTGCCGTTGAAGCCGCGCAGCACGATCTCGGTGCTGTACTTGTCGGCGCCCGACTGGTCCTGCCATTTGCGGGTTTCCAGCTGGCCTTCGATATAGACCTTGCTGCCCTTCTTCAGGAAACGCTCGACCACGTTCACCAAGCCCTCGGACATGATCGAGACGGTATGCCACTCGGTCCGCTCGCGGCGTTCGCCGGTGTTGCGGTCCTTCCACTGCTCGGAGGTGGCGATGCGCAGATTGGCGACCTTGCCGCCGTTCTGGAAGCTGCGGATTTCCGGGTCGCGGCCCAGATTGCCGATCAGGATGACCTTGTTGACGCTGCCTGCCATGACGGAATTCCTTGGTGATGTCTCTATGGGTTCAAAGGGGTCTATCGCAGGGCGGCCATCGCCTGCAAGCGGTTCGCCCGCACGCACCGGGGCGGGATGCTGCCGAAGGCCGTGCGCGGATCGGGCAAGCATGGTGGCACCTGCCGGATTTTCGTGTATGATCATCGCCAAAACCGGCAATCGTCAAAGCCGACACCAACGAGGGGCCGATACATGCGGATCAGACATTCTGTGACGGCGGCACTTTGCGTGGCACTGATCAGTGCCACCGCGGTGCCCGCCATGGCCGAGGGGCTGCGCCTGTCGGGCAGTTCCTCCAAATCCCGCGCTGATCAATTCGCCCGACAGACCCGCCTGATGGATTCGCGGTTGTCGACGCAATACCAACGCTCGGCCAGACTGCAGCCCGGTGGCGCCGCGCGCAACGCGTTGGTCCCCGAGGAACCCGTCCGCATCCCGCGCTATACCGGCCGCCGGACGGCCTATCTGCCCCATGCCCGCGCGGCGGCCCAGAAGAACGGCATCCCCGAGGATCTGTTCCTGCGGCTGGTCCAGCAGGAATCGGGCTGGAACCCCAATGCCAAGTCCCATAAGGGCGCGATGGGCCTGGCGCAGCTGATGCCGGGAACGGCGGCCAAGCTGGGCGTGAACCCTGCCGATCCGGTCCAGAACCTGAACGGCGGTGCGCGCTATCTGCGGATGATGTATAATCAGTTCGGCAATTGGAACCTGGCGCTGGCGGCCTATAACGCCGGGCCGGGGGCGGTGCAGAAATACGGCGGCATCCCGCCCTATCGCGAAACCCGCAATTACGTGCGGATCATCGCGGGCGGCTGATCGCCGAATTGAAAGGGCCCCGATGGGGCCCTTGTTCCTTCAGCTGCGAAGACCGGTCCGTTTTAGCAGACCCTTGCGCTCGGCTTCATAGTAGTAGCCGCGCGAATACCAGCCGACGGCCGCATCCGGATCGCCGTCCGCGACCATCCACGCACCACGCAGGTATTTCACGCCGTAACGCAGGTTGGTATCGGCATCCAGAAGCCCCGCGTCGGGACCACGATAGCCCATCGTCCGCGCCGTCTGCGGCGCGATCTGCATCAAGCCGTAATAGGGACCGTTGCGGGCGTCCGGGCGATGCTGCGATTCCCGCAGGACCACCCGTTGCACCAGCGCCGAAGGCACGCCGTAATGGCGCGCCCAGAAGTTGATGCGCTGGCGCAGATAGGGCGTTTCGTTCGGATAAAGCCCGTTCTGGCGCAGACCGGCGGGCGGTTTGGCGCCGCCGCCCCCGCAGGCGCCAAGCGCCAGCAGCGAAAGGACGGCAAGACGCCGCCCCATCACAGGTGAGGATTTCCCCACGTTTTGCGCCGCAGGGGCGTCAGACATGGATTGCGCCGCCGCCACAGGCCAGCGCTGCTTCGCGCACCGCTTCCGAGACGGTCGGGTGGGCATGGCAGGTCAGGGCCAGATCCTCGGCCGAGGCACCGAATTCCATCGCCACGCAGACCTCGTGGATCAGATCGCCCGCCGAGGGGCCGATGATGTGGCAGCCCAGGATGCGGTCGGTCTCGGCGTCCGCGATCAGCTTGACGAAGCCGTCGGCCTGCATCATCGCCTTGGCACGGGCGTTGCCCATGAAGGGGAACTTGCCGACCTTGACCTTGCGCCCGCCTTCCTTGGCGGCTTCCTCGGTCAGGCCGACGCTGGCGACCTCGGGGGTGGTATAGATGACACCGGGGATCACGTCGTAGTTCACGTGGCCATGCTTGCCGGCGATCACCTCGGCGACGGCCATGCCCTCATCCTCGGCCTTATGGGCCAGCATGAGGCCGGGGACCGCGTCGCCGATGGCATAGATGCCCTTGACGTTGGTGGCCCAGTGGTCGTTGATGGCGACCTGACCGCGGTCGGTCATCTTGACACCAAGCGCGTCCAGACCCAGACCGTCGACCGTCGGGCGGCGACCGGTGGCGACCAGCACGCAATCGGCCTCGATCACCTGCTCGCTGTCGTCCTTCTTCAGGGCATAGGTCACCTTGGCCTTGCCGCCCGCCACCTCGGCGCCCTTGACGGCGGCGCCCATCACGAACTTCAGGCCCTGCTTGGTCAGCATCTTCTGGAACTGCTTCTGAACCTCGGCATCCATGCCGGGGGTGATCACGTCCAGATATTCGACGACGGTCACATCCGCCCCAAGGCGCGAGTAGACCGAGCCGAGTTCTAGCCCGATGACGCCCGCACCAATGACGACCATCGATTTCGGGATGTTGGGCAGGGTCAGCGCGCCGGTGCTGTCGACGATGACGCCGCCCGCATTGTCGACCGTGACGCCCTTCAGTTCCGAGGGGACCGAGCCGGTGGCGATGACGATGTTCTTCGCCTCGTGCACGGTGTCGCCGACCTTGACCTTGCCAGGGGCCTCGATCTGCGCCCAGCCCTTGATCCAGTCGATCTTGTTCTTCTTGAACAGGAATTCGATGCCCTTGGTGTTGCCGTTGACGGTTTCCTGCTTGTAGCCCTGCATCGTCGTCCAATCGACGTCGACCTTGGCGTTCATCAGGCCCATCTTGGCGAAATTCTCGTGGCTTTCGTGCAGCATGTGGCTGGCGTGCAGCAGCGCTTTGGACGGAATGCAGCCGACGTTCAGGCAGGTGCCGCCCAGGGTCTCGCGGCCCTCGACGCAGGCGACCTTCAGGCCCAGCTGTGCGGCCCGGATGGCGCAGACATAGCCGCCGGGGCCGGCACCGATCACGATCAGATCATACATAGGAATTCCTTTCATTCGGACCGCAGGACGGGGGCTTTTCGCCACCCCGAACCCCTGCGGGATATTTCTAGACGGTGGACGACACAAGGCCCGCGATGATCATCAGAACCGTCGCCGCAAAGCCGATCATCCAGATGATCGAACGGCCCGGCACCCAGCCCAGCACATAGGCCGGGACATAGAGGATACGGGCCAGCAGATAGATCCAGGCGCAAAGCGCGGTGAACCAGGATGCGGCACCGCCCATGGTCACCACCACCACCGCGAGGGTGAACATGATCAGCCCTTCGAAATGGTTGTTGAAGGCCCGCTGCAGGCGTCCGGCGGTTCCCTGCAGCTGGGTCGACATGTTGTCGCGCGGGCTCATGGCGGCCTTCGATCCGATCTGGCGCTGCGCCATGACGGAATAGGTCGCGAACTGGACCGTCTGCAAAAGACCGGCCAAGGCCAGAACGGTGATTTCGGCGGGCATGGTCAGACGGTCTCCAGGAAGTGGGGGGCGGATGCAGTCACGCCGGCCTGAGTCTCGAAGACCTTGGCCGCACCGGACAGGTATTCACGGGCGGATTTGGCGTCGCTGACCTGGAACAGCGCCCAGGAATGGCCGTCATCCTCTCGCCAAAGCTGCAACAGCGACAGGCCGTTGCGGCCCCTATCCTCTGCATCGGCATCGAAGGCGGTGCGGAAGGCGGTGGCGTCCTGATGGGTATAGCGAACGATCAGCTGCATGATCCATGCTCCGGTTTGAGGGGGCACATCCCGCCGCGATGTGCGGAAAACAGAACAGGCGGATGACAGGAACGCAGGTTCATGGGGCAGGGGTCCGCTGGCTGACGTCCCGTTGGATAGGCAACGGGGGCCATGTCGCCACGGCCCCCGAAGATCGGATTACAGATCCATCAGCAGGCGGCGCGGATCTTCCAGGGCTTCCTTGACGCGGACCAGGAAGGTCACGGCGCCCTTGCCGTCCACGACGCGGTGATCGTAGGACAGTGCCAGATACATCATCGGGCGGATGACGATTTCACCGCCGACGACCATCGGACGTTCCTGAATCTTGTGCATGCCCAGGATACCCGACTGCGGGGGGTTCAGAATGGGCGAGGACATTAGCGAACCATAGACGCCACCGTTCGAGATGGTGAAGGTGCCGCCCTGCATCTCGGCCATGGACAGCTTGCCGTCACGACCTTTCAGGCCAAGCGCGCCGATTTCCTTCTCGATCTCGGCAAAGCTCTTCTGGTCGGCGTCGCGGACGACGGGGACGACCAGGCCGGTCGGCGTGCCGACAGCGACGCCCATGTGGACGAAGTTCTTGTAGACGATGTCGGTGCCGTCGATCTCGGCATTGACCTCGGGGACTTCCTTCAGGGCATGGCAGCAGGCCTTCACGAAGAAGGACATGAAGCCCAGCTTGACCTTGTGCTTCTTCTCGAAGGCGTCCTTGTATTCGTTGCGCAGCTGCATGATGCCGGACATGTCGGCTTCGTTGTAGGTGGTCAGCATCGCGGCGGTGTTCTGCGCGTCCTTCAGACGGCGGGCGATGGTCTGGCGCAGGCGGGTCATCTTGACGCGCTCTTCGCGGTCGGCATCGCTGGCCGAACGGGGGGCGGCGGGTGCCTTGGCGGCAGGCGCGGGGGCGGCGGATGCCTTGGCCACGTCTTCCTTCATCACGCGACCGTCGCGGCCCGAACCCTGAACCTGGTCACGGCTGACGCCCTTTTCTGCCATGGCCTTCTTGGCCGAGGGTGCATCCTCGACATCCGAACGCAGGCGCGTTTCCTCGGGGCCGGCGTTCTTCAGCACGGTTTCCTGCGCGGTGGCGGGGGCGCTGGCCGTGCCTTCGGCCCCTTCGGTGATCAGGGCCAGCTTGGCCTTGGCATCGACCGTCGTGCCTTCCTCGGCCAGGATCTCGGCCAGGACGCCCGCAGCCAGTGCGGGAACCTCGACCGAGACCTTGTCGGTCTCCAGCTCGCACAGCATCTCGTCCATCTCGACGCGGTCGCCGGGCTTCTTGAACCAGGTGGCGACGGTGGCTTCGGTCACGCTTTCGCCCAGGGACGGAACCATCACGTCCACGGATTTGCCGGTCATCTTGTCTTGTCCTTCGGATTTTTCAGCGGGTTCGGCCTCATCGGCCTTGGGCTTGGCAGGTGCGGCGGCAGCAGTCCCCGCCTCGTCGATCTGGGCCAGAAGCGCGTCGGGGCCGACGGTCTCGCCCTCGGCTGCCACGATCTCGGCCAGGGTGCCGGCTGCGGGGCTGGGCACCTCGACTGTGACCTTGTCGGTCTCCAGCTCGCAGAGCATCTCGTCCATCTCGACGCGGTCGCCGGGCTTCTTGAACCAGGTGGCGATGGTGGCCTCGGTGACGGATTCGCCCAGTGCGGGCACGCGGACTTCGGTTGTCATCGGATCATCCTTCAAGGTTCAGTGCTTCGGCGACCAGCGCCTCTTGTTCAGCTTTATGGCGCGAGGCGAGGCCCGTCGCGACCGAGGCGGCGGCATTGCGGCCGGCATAGCGGGCGCGCGAATGTTTGGCGCCAAGGCGCTCCAGCACCCACTCCAGGTAAGGCTCGACGAAGGTCCAGCCGCCCTGGTTCTTGGGCTCTTCCTGGCACCAGATGACCTCGGCCTGCTTGAAGCGGCCCAGCTCCTTGATCATCGCCTGCGCGGGGAAGGGATAGAACTGTTCCAGGCGCAGCAGGTAGACGTCGGTGATCCCGGCCTCGTCGCGCTGCTTCAGCAGGTCATAATAGACCTTGCCCGAACAGACGACGACGCGCTTGATCTTGTCGTCGGACACCAGCTTGGTCGGGGACAGCCCGCGCTGCGCATCGTCCCACAGCACGCGGTGGAAGGTCGAACCGGTCTGGAAATCCTCGGCCTTGCTGACGGCCAGCGGGTGGCGCAGCAGCGATTTGGGCGTCATCAGCACCAGCGGCTTGCGGAAGCCCCGGTGGATCTGGCGGCGCAGGATGTGGAAATAGTTCGCGGGCGTCGTGCAGTTCGCCACGATCCAGTTGTCCTCGGCGCAACCCTGCAGGAAGCGTTCCAGGCGGGCCGAGCTGTGTTCCGGACCTTGGCCCTCGAAGCCGTGGGGCAGCAGCATGACCAGACCGGACATGCGCAGCCACTTCTTCTCGCCCGAACTGATGAACTGGTCGAACATGATCTGCGCACCGTTGGCGAAATCGCCGAACTGCGCTTCCCACATCACCAAGCTGTTCGGTTCGGCCAGCGAATAGCCGTATTCGAAGCCCAGCACCGCATATTCGGACAGCATCGAGTCGATGACCTCGTAGCGGGCCTGATCCTCGGTGATGTTGTTCAGCGGATAGTAACGTTGTTCGGTCTTCTGGTCGATGAAGGCCGAATGGCGGTGGCTGAAGGTACCGCGGGTGCTGTCCTGACCGGCCAGGCGAACACCGTGGCCTTCCGTGACCAGCGACCCGAAGGCCAGCGCCTCAGCGGTGGACCAGTCGAAGCCTTCGCCGGTTTCCAGCATCTGCTTCTTGCCTTCCAGCAGACGGCCCACGGTCTTGTGCAGGTTCATGCCTTCGGGAACCGTGGTCAGCGCGCGGCCGACCTGGGTCATCACCTCGGGCGAGATGCCGGTCTCACCCGCCACATATTCCGCACCTTCGCGCGACAGGCCGGTCCACTTGCCGTCCAGCCAGTCGGCCTTGTTGGGCTTGTAGTTCTTGCCGATCTCGAACTCTTCATTCAGATGGGCCTGGAAGGCGGACTTCATGTCCTCGATCTCGCCCTCGGGGATCAGCCCGTCGGCAACCAGTCGTTCGGTGTAAAGCTGCAGCGTGGTCTTGTGACCCTTGATGCTGTGATACATCGCCGGGTTGGTGAACATCGGCTCATCGCCTTCGTTGTGACCGAAGCGGCGATAGCAGAAGATGTCCAGAACGACGTCCTTGCGGAACTTCTGACGGAATTCGGTCGCAACCTTGGCGGCATGGACCACGGCCTCGGGGTCGTCGCCGTTCACGTGGAAGATCGGCGCCTCGACCATCAGCGCGATGTCGGTCGGATAGGGCGAGGTGCGGCTGAAATGCGGCGCGGTGGTGAAGCCGATCTGGTTGTTCACCACGATATGCATGGTGCCTCCGGTGCGGTGACCACGGATGCCCGACAGCTGCAGGCATTCGGCTACGACGCCCTGACCGGCAAATGCCGCATCGCCGTGCAGCAGGATCGGCAGGACCGAGGTGCGATCCTTGCGGTCGCCCATCTGGTCGGTCTTGGCGCGTGCCTTGCCCAGGACGACCGGGTTCACGGCTTCCAGGTGGCTGGGGTTGGCGGTCAGCGACAGGTGCACGCTGTTGCCGTCGAATTCACGGTCGCTGGATGCGCCGAGGTGGTATTTCACGTCGCCCGAACCGTCCACATCCTCGGGCTTGAAGCTGCCGCCTTGGAATTCGTGGAAGATGGCGCGATAGGGCTTGGACAGGACGTTGGCCAGAACCGACAGGCGGCCGCGGTGGGGCATGCCGATGACGATATCCTTGACGCCCAGGGCGCCGCCGCGCTTGATGATCTGCTCCATCGCGGGGATCAGGGCTTCGCCGCCGTCAAGGCCGAAGCGCTTGGTGCCCATGTATTTGACGTGCAGGAACTTCTCGAAGCCCTCGGCCTCGACCAGCTTGTTCAGGATGGCGCGGCGGCCTTCGCGGGTGAAGGCGATCTCCTTGCCGTAACCCTCGATCCGCTCCTTCAGCCAGGCGGCTTCCTCGGGGTTCGAGATGTGCATGTATTGCAGCGCGAAGGTGCCGCAATAGGTGCGCGTCATCAGGTCCGCGATCTGGCGGATCGAGGCGACCTCGAGGCCTAGCACGTTGTCGATGAAGATCGGGCGATCCATGTCCTCGGGGCCGAAGCCATAGGTCGAGGGCTTCAGCTCGCCCAGGTCGGGCACGTCACGCAGGCCAAGCGGGTCCAGCTTGGCGTGCAGATGGCCCCGGATGCGGAAGGCACGGATCAGCATCAGCGCGCGGATGCTGTCCAGCACGGCCTGACGCATCTGGTCGGTCGTCAGCTTGACGCCCTTCTCCTCGGCCTTGGCGGCAATCTTCTTGATGGCGGCATCGGCATCGCTTTTCGATGCGCCGGGCCATTCGCCGGTCAGGGCCGCGGTGGTGTCGTCCTGGGGCAGGGGCGGCCAGTCGGCGCGCTTCCAGCTGGCACCTTCGGCCTCGCGGACGGCATCGGCCTCGGCGTCGCCCAGTTCGCGGAAGAATGCATCCCACGCCTGATCGACCGCAGCCGGGTCCTTGGCCCACTGGCCGTAAAGATGTTCCACATAGGCCGCGTTATGGCCCTGCAGAAACGAGGAGTCGTGAAAATCGGAGTTTTTCGGCTGGTCGGTCATGCTGGTCCCCGTTCAGGGCAAGAAGAAGGAAATGGCGGTGTCAGGCAGGATTGTCAGGCACAGTGGATATCGAAGATTCGGGCGCCGGGATCGGCGAATGGATCGATGCGGGGCTGGTGGACAATGCGCAGCGGCGCCCGTCGTTCCAATCCGCACAGCGCCACCGCGGCCTGGCTTTCGGCATTCGGAGGTGCGGCCGAGGGCTGATAGATCACCCGCCAGCCGAAATCCCTGCGGGCCACCGTCCTGACCGAGGCGGGCGGAAGACCGCTTACCTGATGCAGGTTGGTCCGGGCAGGAATGCCGCCGGGCAGGATGTCCCCGGTCATGCGATCACCGCAGGCAGCAAGGGTCAGAAGGGCGATCAGCGACATGGGAACGCCGCGACCCGACGCCATGGGCATCAGGTTCGGCTGCGGCTCGGGGGCGCGCTCTCCGGTCACTGTCACGGTCCTTTCCCTTCGTGCCATCCGCCCCCCATACTTATGCCCGGGGGGCGGACAGTCAAATCATCAGGCCTTGATCGCCTTCAGAACGGCCTCGCCGAGGCCTGCGGGGCTGTCGGCAACCACGATCCCGGCCTTCTTCATGGCCTCGATCTTGGATTCCGCGTCGCCCTTGCCGCCCGAGACGATCGCGCCGGCATGGCCCATGCGACGGCCCGGAGGTGCGGTACGGCCCGCGATGAAGCCGGCAGTCGGCTTCCACTTGCCCTTGCGCTTCTGCTCGGCCAGGAATTCGGCGGCCTCTTCTTCGGCGGAACCGCCGATTTCGCCGATCATGATGATGGATTCGGTTTCATCATCGTCCAGGAACATCTGCAGCACGTCGATATGCTCCATGCCCTTGATCGGGTCGCCGCCGATTCCGACAGCCGAGGACTGGCCCAGACCCACGTCGGACGTCTGCTTGACGGCTTCATAGGTCAGGGTGCCCGAACGCGACACGACGCCGACCGAACCGCGACGGAAGATGCTGCCCGGCATGATGCCGATCTTGCATTCGTCCGGCGTCATGATGCCCGGGCAGTTCGGGCCGATCAGGCGCGACTTGCTGTTCATCAGGGCGCGCTTGACGCGCATCATGTCCAGAACCGGGATGCCTTCGGTGATCGCGACGATCAGCGGGATTTCCGCGTCGATGGCTTCCAGGATCGAATCCGCCGCGAACGGGGGCGGGACATAGATCACCGACGCATTGGCGCCCGTCTTCGCCACGGCCTCGTGGACCGAGTTGAAGACCGGCATGCCCAGGTGATCCTGGCCACCCTTGCCGGGCGTCACGCCGCCGACCATCTGCGTGCCATAGGCGATCGCCTGTTCGGTGTGGAAGGTGCCCTGGGATCCGGTGATCCCCTGGCAGATGACTTTGGTATTCTTGTCAACGAGAACGGCCATCATGGCCTCCTTGCGTAGGGGTGCGGCTTGGCGCACCGATGTTTCCGGCAAGCCGCGCCGTGATGGGCGCGGCCAAGAGGATCAGGCTCAGCCCTTGACCGCTTTCACGATCTTTTCGGCCGCATCCGACAAGTCGTCGGCCGCGATCACGTTCAGACCGCTGCCCGCGATGATCTCTTTGCCCAGTTCGACGTTCGTGCCTTCCAGACGGACGACCAGCGGGACCTGCAGGCCGACTTCCTTCACGGCGGCGATGATGCCCTCCGCGATGATGTCGCAGCGCATGATGCCGCCGAAGATGTTGACCAGGATGCCTTTGACGTTCTGGTCGCTGGTGATGATCTTGAAGGCCTCGGTGACCTTTTCCTTGGTGGCGCCGCCGCCGACATCCAGGAAGTTGGCAGGCTCGGCGCCCTTCAGCTTGATGATGTCCATGGTGGCCATGGCCAGGCCCGCGCCGTTCACCATGCAGCCGATCTCGCCGTCCAGCGCGATGTAGTTCAGGTCGAACTTCGAGGCTGCCAGTTCCTTGGCGTCTTCCTCGGTCTCGTCGCGCAGGGCCATGATGTCGGACTGGCGATAGAGCGCGTTGTTGTCGAAGCCCATCTTGGCGTCCAGGCACTTGATGTTGCCTTCGGGCGTCACGATCAGCGGGTTGATCTCCAGCATCTCCATGTCCTTGTCGATGAACAGGCGATACAGGTTCTTGACCAGGGCCACGCATTGCTTGACCTGCTGGCCTTCAAGGCCCAGGGCAAAGGCGACGCGGCGGCCGTGGAAGTCCGACAGGCCCGAGGCGGGATCGACGCTGAAGCTGACGATCTTCTCGGGGGTGTTGGCGGCGACTTCCTCGATGTCCATGCCACCCTCGGTGGAGGCCACGAAGGACACGCGGCTGGTCTGGCGGTCGACCAGCAGGGCCAGGTACAGCTCGCGGGCGATGTCCGAACCGTCCTCGATATAGATGCGGTTGACCTGCTTGCCGGCAGGGCCGGTCTGATGCGTGATCAGCGTGCGGCCCAGCATCTGGCGGGTCAGTTCCTCGGCTTCCTCGACCGATTTGGCCAGGCGGACGCCGCCCTTCTCACCGGCTTCGGCTTCGGCGAAATGGCCCTTGCCGCGACCACCTGCGTGGATCTGCGCCTTCACGACCCAAAGCGGGCCGTCCATCTCGCCCGCGGCGGATTTGGCTTCGTCGGCCTTGGTCACGATGCGACCTTCGCTGACGGGCGCGCCGTATTGACGCAGCAGCGCCTTGGCCTGGTATTCGTGGATGTTCATCTCGACCCCCTCATTCGGTTCGACAGATTTGGCGGTGTTGTGGCATACCTTGGGGCACCACTAAAACGATTTTCCCGTAAAATTCCAAAAAGCGGCGGGTTCCTGCTTGATGTGATCACATGAATTCTACGTGTGATCACAAAGCGCCACCCGTGCCGGTCGGCAGTTCGATTCGGATGCCGGCAGGACCGGTTCAGTTCAGCAGCAGCATGTAGAGACCGGCCCGCCCGCCGAACATCGACAGGAACCCGTCCCAATTGTCGCCGCCCACGGTCAGTCCAGGGCGGGCATAGGGCAGGGCGGCCGTTCCCTGCACCCAAGCGGTCACATCGACAGGCTGCGGGTCCTGCAGCCATTGGTTCAGATCGATCCCGAAGCCCGGGGCGAAGCGCCAGAAGGGGATCAGCATCTTGCCTTGCAGGGCCTGATCGACCTCTTCCAGCAGAGCCATCCACTGGGGTCCGGTCCCCTGCGGCAGATCGAAGCCCAGGGCTGACTTCTGGGTATCGTTCGGGATCCATTCGCGGTCGTCGTCATCCTCTTGCGCGACCAGCGTCCAGAAGTCGCGGTTGGCGGCGATCATCTGGCGCAGGTGGTCGCGGGCCTGCCGCGTCAGGGTGGGGTCGGGCTGGTGCCGCAGGGTCTGCAGGACCACGGCAACGCGGTCTATGATCGGCCCGAAGGCCTGGGCCTGCATCTGCATGTTGGGCGCCCGCGCCATCTGTCCCGGCGGTTCTGCGAATTGGCGCGTCAGCTCCTGCTGCAGGGCGATGTGATCGGCCAGCGCCGGCGTCGGGTCGAAGGCCAGCGTCAGCGAGGCGACGGTCTGGATCAGATGGGTATAGGCCCGCAACCATTCGACATCGGCGCGGTCGAAGCGGATGACACGCGGCCCCTCGGGCCGGGGCAGGCCCGCCAGGTCCGCCAGCGCCTCGGAGGGGGCGCGGCTGCCGTCGCCGTCGATGTCCAGCCAGAGGTCGTCCAGATCCAGCACCAGCGCCGCATCGTCCGTCGGCATCTGGTCGCGGGTTGCCTGCATCGCATCCGACAGATCGGTCATCAGCGTTGCGATGACATCGGCGGTCATCGGCTGCGGGTCGGGATTGGCAGGCAGGGGCGCGCCCAGCAGGGGCAGGGGCACCAGCGGGTCCGTCGCCCCGATCCGCCAGCGGGTCTGGAACGCCGTCTGCGCGGTGTGAAGGAAAGTCACGGCGGACAGCGCCATGTCTCGGTCGGGGGAGGCGGGCTGCTCGACCAGCGTCTGCGCGGTCGCGGTGATCCCGTCCCGTGCGATCATCCCCGAGGTGGTGGTGTCATCGGCAAGCGCGGGGCTTGCGATCAGTGTCATTGCAGCAAGCAGGCGGCGCATCGGGGATGTCCTGACATGGAAACGGCGCGCCAAACATGGCGCGCCGTTCCGCAAGCTGCAAGCGTCAGGCGATCACGCCAGCGAGGCGTCGATCCCCTTGCAGGCCTCGACCAGACCCTTCACGGCGTCGACCGACTTGGTGAACATGGCCTGTTCGTCCTTGTCCATGTCGATCTCGATCACGCGCTCGATGCCTTTGGCGCCGATGACGGTCGGAACGCCGACATACATGCCGTCAAGGCCGTAGGCGCCCGAGACATGGGCCGCGCAGGGCAGGACGCGCTTCTGGTCCTTCAGATAGGCCTCGGCCATCTCGATGGCACTGGTGGCGGGCGCATAGAAGGCGCTGCCGGTCTTCAGCATGCCGACGATCTCGGCGCCGCCATCACGGGTGCGCTGAACGATGGCGTCCAGCTTGTCCTGCGTGGTCCAGCCCATCTTGACCAGATCCGGCAGCGGGATGCCTGCAACGGTCGAATAGCGGGTCAGCGGGACCATGGTGTCGCCGTGGCCGCCCAGAACGAAGGCGGTGACGTCCTTCATGGACACGTCGAATTCCAGCGACAGGAAGTGGCGGAAGCGGGCCGAGTCCAGCACGCCGGCCATGCCGCAGACCTTGTTGTGGGGCAGGCCGCTGAATTCGCGCAGCGCCCAGACCATCGCGTCCAGCGGGTTGGTGATGCAGATGACGAAGGCGTCGGGGGCATGCTTGGCAATGCCCTCGCCCACGGCCTTCATGACCTTGAGGTTGATGCCCAAGAGGTCGTCGCGGCTCATGCCCGGCTTGCGGGGAACGCCTGCGGTGACGATGCAGACGTCGGCGCCCGCGATGTCGGCATAGTCGTTGGTGCCCTTCATGCGGGCGTCGAAACCCTCGGACGGACCGGATTGGGCGATGTCCAGGGCCTTGCCCTGCGGCGTGCCTTCCGAGATGTCGAACATGATGACATCACCAAGTTCCTTCATCGCGGCCAGATGGGCCAGCGTGCCGCCGATCTGCCCCGCACCGATCAGTGCGATTTTGGGTCGGGCCATGGGTAACCTCCGAATACATTATGGAATGTTGCGTGGTGGTTAAGCCGTCGCGCAATGAATCGCAAGTGTGACCTGCTGCGCTGCGGCGTTGATTGGGCTAACACTTGCCATCGGAGGCGCGCCGCGCCAAGCCTTGCACATCATGCAAGGGGGGCGTGGAATGCTGGATCTGACGGTGACGGGCTGGATTCTGGCCGTGGTGGCGGCGACGGCGGTGGGACTGTCCAAGGGTGGGCTGGCGATGGTGGGAATCATCTCGGTCCCCCTGATGTCGTTGGTCATGTCGCCGGTGCAGGCGGCGGGGCTGCTGCTACCGGTCTATGTCGTCTCGGACATCGGCGGGCTGATCGCCTTCCGGCGCAACTTCGACCGCGGCGTGTTGGTCCGGTCCCTGCCCGGGGCACTGCTGGGCATCGGCATCGGTTGGGCCACGGCGTCCATCGTGCCTGTCCGTGGGGTGACGCTGATCGTGGGCGTCATCGGCCTGGGTTTCGCGCTGAACGCGCTGATCCGGCCGCAGCTGGACAAGGCCCCGCGCCGCCCCACCTATGCCGCAGGCAGCTTTTGGGGTGGGCTTGCGGGCTATACCAGTTTCGTCAGCCACGCGGGTGCGCCGCTGTGGCAGGTCTATGCCCAGCCCTTGCGCCTGTCGCCGCTGGTCTATGCGGGCACGACGACCTGGTTCTTTGCCATCGGCAATTGGGTCAAGCTGATCCCCTATGCGCTTCTGGGCCAGCTGTCGGCGGCCAATCTGGCGACGGCTGCGGCGCTGGTGCCCGTGTCGCTGGTGGCGGTCTGGGCAGGGCTGCGGCTGGTGCGGATCATCCCGCCGCTGCTGTTCTATCGGCTGATCACATGGGGGCTGCTGATCGTCTCGGTCAGGCTGATCTGGCAGGCGCTGGCGGGCTGATGCCGCAGTGCAGCGCATTTATGCTTGCCATTTGTGGCGCCACGTTGCAGCGTGGCGCAACAATGTTACCCAGAGGATGCCATGGCCCGCCCTTACCGCTCTGTCCTGTATATCCCCGCCGCCAACGCCCGCGCGATGGAGAAGGCCCGCGCCTTGCCCGCCGATGCCATCATCTTCGACCTCGAGGATGCGGTCGCCCCCGACCAGAAGGCCGCCGCCCGCGACGCGCTGAAGCAGGCGCTGGCGCAGGACTATGGCCCGCGTGCGCGCATCCTGCGGATCAACGAGCTGGCGACCGAATGGGGCAGGGATGACGCGCTGGCCTGCGGGGGCGATCTGGCGGGCATGGTCGATGCGGTGCTGATCCCCAAGGTGGACGGCCCCGCCGATCTGGATGCCGTGGCCGATCTGATCCCCGACACCCCCCTCTGGGCGATGATGGAGACGCCCCTGGGCATGCTGAACGCCGCCGCCATCGCGGCCCATCCGCGGCTGCAGGGCATGGTGATGGGCACCAACGATCTGGCCAAGGATCTGGGGACCCGCTTTCGCGCCGACCGCCTGCCGATGATGGCGGGGCTGGGGCTGTGCCTGCTGGCGGCCAAGGCGCATGGGGTGGTCATCGTCGATGGCGTCTTCAATGCCTTCAAGGACGATGACGGGCTGCGCGCCGAATGCGATCAGGGCCGCGACATGGGCTTTGACGGCAAGACCCTGATCCACCCCGCCCAGTTGGTCATCGCGAACGAGGCCTTCGCCCCGACGGATGCGGAGATCGACCTTGCCCGCCGCCAGATCGAGGCCTTCGATCAGGCCACTGCCCAAGGCAAGGGCGTCGCCGTCGTCGACGGCAAGATCGTCGAGAACCTGCATGTCGCCACGGCGCGCGACACATTGGATCGGGCGGATGCGATTGCGGCCATGGCGCAATAGGCGCAAGGTGCGGCCAAACGCATTCCAGCAAGAGGAAGCCAGATGCTGATCCTGATCCTTGGTGTCGCCCTGTGGTGGGCCGCCCATCTGTACAAACGCGCCGCACCCGCGCAACGCGCCGCCATGGGCGGCAAGGGCCGCCAGGTGGTCACGGGGCTGCTGGTCCTTTCGGTGATCCTGATGATCGTCGGCTATCGCATGGCGGATGGCGCCTTCTTCTGGGGCCGGACGGCACCCATGACGGGCATCAACAACCTGCTGATGCTGGTCTCGATCTACCTGTTCGCGGCCAGTGGCATGAAGACACGCGTGACTGCCTATACCCGCCACCCGATGCTCTGGGGCTTTGCGCTCTGGGCCGTCGCGCATCTGCTGGTGAACGGTGATACGCCCTCGTTCATCCTGTTCGGCGGGCTGCTGGTCTGGGCCTTCGTCGAGATGCAGGTCATCAACCGCGTCTCGGATTGGGTTCGGCCCACCGGTCCCTTCCCCATGAAGAAAGAGCTGATGGCACTGGCTGGCGCGGTCATCGTGCTGCTGGTTCTTGGCGCGATCCACGGCCTTGTCGGCCCCAACCCCTTCGGAGGTGCATGATGCCCACCATCTATCGTTTCATCACCGAGGATGACACCGTGCAATTCTGCCACCGTGTCTCCGAGGCGCTCTCCAAGGGCTGGACGCTGCAGGGCGATCCTTCCATGGCCTTCGATGCCGCGCGGGGCGTCATGCGCTGCGGGCAGGCCGTCACCAAGGTGGTCGATGCCGAATACCATCCCGATATGAAGCTGGGGCAGCAATGACCAAGACCAATCCGGGCCGCTTCTTCGAGGATTACACCTTGGGGCAGGTCATCCGCCACGCCGTTCCCCGCACCCTGGCCGAAGGGGAAAGGGCGTTCTATCACGCGCTTTATCCCATGCGGCATGCACTTCATTCCTCGGATGAATTTGCGATCGCGGCGGGGCTGGATGGCAGCCCGCTGGATGATCTGCTGACCTTCCATACGGTCTTTGGCAAGACGGTCCCCGACATCAGCCTGAACGCGGTGGCGAACCTCGGCTATGCCGACGGGCGCTGGCTGCAACCGGTCTGGCCGGGCGATACGCTGCGGGCGGAAAGCCAGGTGATCGGGCTGAAGCAGAATTCGAACGGGCAATCGGGCGTGGTCTGGGTGCGGACGCGCGGGTTGAACCAGGTGGATGAGCCGGTGCTGGAATTTGTCCGTTGGGTCATGGTGCGCAAGCGCAATCCCGGCAGCCCCGCGCCGGAAACCGTCGTCCCCGATCTGCCCGACGCCGTGGATGCCGCCGATCTGGCCATCCCCGAGGCGCTGGACTTCAGCGACTATGACTTCAGCCTTGCGGGCGAGCCGCATTGCTGGGGCGATTACGCCATCGGCGAACGCATCGACCACGTCGATGGCGTCACCGTCGAGGAGGCCGAGCATATGTTGGCCACGCGCCTCTGGCAGAACACCGCCAAGGTGCATTTCGACGCCACCAACCGCGATGATGGCCGCCGCCTGATCTATGGCGGGCATGTCATCAGCATGGCGCGGGCGCTGTCCTTCAACGGTTTGGCCAATGCGCAGATGATCGTGGCGCTGAACGGCGGCGCCCATGCCAACCCCTGTTTTGCGGGCGACACCATCCGCGCCTGGTCCGAGGTGCTGGACAAGGCCGAGACCGGGACCCCCGGCGTCGGTGCCATCCGCCTGCGCCTGGTCGCCACCAAGGGCGACAGCGCGCAGTTCACCCTGCGTGGCGCGGACGGTAAATACGCCCCCGAGGTGCTGCTGGATCTGGATTACTGGGCGCTGATGCCCATGAACGGCGATTCAGTTCACTAGGACCTGCAGCCATGTGATCACACGCGTTGCCCGTGTGATCACAAAGGCGGAAATCCGCGGCATTTCACCGCGCGGGGTGGTATCTCTCCGTGACAGGTGACAGTATCACGATCAATAAAGACGCCAATCGCCAGCCCGCGCGGCCAGCCCACGTCAGTCATCGGGCACCTGCGACGGGACATGCCAGAACCGACATAGGAGGGCCGACCATGGCCGACGTGAACCGGGGTAACCGGCCGCTTTCCCCCCACCTTCAGGTCTATCGTCTGCCGTTGCCGGCAATCACGTCCATCATGACGCGCATCACCGGCCACGCGCTGGTCGCGGGCATCCTGCTGCTGGTCTGGTGGCTGGTCGCCGCCGTCAGCAGCCCCGGCGCCTTCGCCGCCGCCGACTGGCTGGTGCGGTCCTGGCTCGGCTTCCTGATCCTGACGGCCTCGGCATGGGCGCTGTGGTTCCACGCACTGTCGGGTATCCGCCACCTGTTCTACGATCAGGGCCTGGGCCTGGAAATCGAGGAGGCCAAGAAGGCTTCCTGGGCAATCATCATCGGTTCGGTCGCGTTGACGCTGCTTAGCCTGATCATCTTCTTCATCAGCTGAGGCGAGGGACATCATGCGCTATATCACCCCACGCAAGGCCGCCGCAGGTCTGGGCTCGGCCCGCTCGGGCACCGCACATCACTGGCAGATGACCGTCAGCAGCTATGCGCTGGTCATCCTGACGCCGCTGTTCATGATCGCCGTCGGCGGCGCCATCGGCCTGCCGCAGGACGCGGTCGCGGCACACTTCGGCCGCCCGTTCCCCGGCATCATCACCGCGCTGTTCATCGTCGTGGGCATGATCCACTTCATCAAGGGCACGCGGATCATGATCGACGACTACGTTTATGGCTCGGCCAACAAGCTGGCGATCATCGCTTCGAACATCTTCGGGTGGGGCGTCATCGCCGCCGCGATCTTTGCGCTGGCAAAGATGGCCTTCACCACCCCCGCGATCTGAGGACGACATGGCTGCATACGAAATCCAAACGCATGAATATGACGTCGTCGTGGTGGGCGCCGGTGGCGCAGGGCTGCGCGCGACGCTTGGCATGGCCGAACAGGGCCTGCGCACGGCCTGCGTGACCAAGGTCTTCCCGACCCGTTCGCATACCGTCGCCGCACAGGGCGGCATTGCCGCCTCGCTGTCCAACATGGGCCCCGACAACTGGCAGTGGCACATGTACGACACCGTCAAGGGGTCGGACTGGCTGGGCGATACCGACGCCATGGAATACCTGGCGCGCGAGGCCCCCAAGGCCGTCTACGAGCTGGAACATTACGGCGTTCCCTTCAGCCGCACCGAGGATGGCCGCATCTATCAGCGCCCCTTCGGCGGTCACACCACCGAATTCGGCGAAGGCCCCCCGGTGCAGCGCACCTGCGCCGCCGCCGACCGCACGGGCCACGCCATCCTGCACACGCTCTATGGCCAGTCGCTGAAGCATAACGCGGAATTCTTCATCGAGTATTTCGCGCTGGACCTGATCATCACCGATGGCCGCTGCACCGGTGTCGTCTGCTGGAAGCTGGACGACGGCACCATGCATGTCTTCAACGCCAAGATGGTGGTGCTGGCGACGGGCGGCTATGGCCGCGCCTATTTCAGCGCGACCAGCGCCCATACCTGCACCGGCGACGGCGGCGGCATGGTTGCCCGCGCGGGCCTGCCCCTGCAGGACATGGAGTTCGTGCAGTTCCACCCGACCGGCATCTATGGTTCGGGCTGCCTGATCACCGAAGGCGCGCGGGGCGAGGGCGGTTACCTGACCAACTCGGAAGGCGAGCGGTTCATGGAACGCTATGCGCCGACCTACAAGGATCTGGCCAGCCGCGACGTCGTCAGCCGCTGCATGACCATGGAGATCCGTGAAGGCCGCGGCGTCGGCGGCGAACAGGACCACATCTTCCTGAACCTGATGCACCTGCCGCCCGAAAGCCTGGCCGAGCGTCTGCCAGGCATCAGTGAATCGGCCAAGATCTTTGCCGGTGTCGATGTCACCAAGCAGCCGATCCCGGTGATCCCGACCGTGCATTACAACATGGGCGGCATTCCGACGAACTATTGGGGCGAGGTGCTTGCACCCACGGAAGAAAACCCCGACGCGACCTTCCCCGGCCTGATGGCCGTGGGCGAGGCAGGCTGCGCATCGGTCCATGGCGCGAACCGCCTCGGCTCGAACAGCCTGATTGACTTGGTGGTCTTCGGTCGTGCCGCAGCCATCCGCGCGGGCGACGTGATCGACCGCGAAGGTCCGATCCCTTCGACCGACCAGTCGCAGGTGGACAAGGCCCTGGCCCGCTTCGATGCGCTGCGTTACGCGGACGGCTCGATCTCGACTGCGGAACTGCGCGACCAGATGCAGCGCACCATGCAGGCCGATGCCGCCGTCTTCCGCACCGACAAGACCCTGGCCGAAGGCGTCGAGAAGATGGAGGCCATCGCCGCCAAGATGGACGACATCAAGGTCACGGATCGCGGTCTGATCTGGAACACCGACCTGATGGAAACGCTGGAGCTGACGAACCTGATGCCCAACGCGCTTGCGACCATCGTCGCGGCCGAGGCACGCAAGGAAAGCCGCGGCGCCCATGCCCACGAAGACTACCCCGAGCGGGATGACGCCACCTGGCGCAAGCATTCGCTTGCACGCATCGACGGGAACAAGGTTAAACTGGACTATCGTCCCGTCCATCTTGATCCGCTGACGACCACGGAAGAGGGCGGCATCGACATGAACAAGATCGCTCCGAAGAAAAGGGTTTACTGATGCGTTTCAATCTTATCGCGGCCATCGGCCTTTCCGCCGTCACGCTGGCCGGTTGCGTGGCTCCGGTTCCCGTCGCGGGTCCGGCCGTTCCCTCGGCCCCCACCGCCACGCCGGCCACGCCGACGGTACTGGACGCGGCCTCGCGCCAGGTCGCCCGCAATGTCGTCAACTCCGAGATGCAGAAGCGTCTGCCGGGCGTCAACGTCGCGCCCTATACCGATTGCGTGGTGAACAACGCCACCACCGCCGAGATGATCGACATCGCGCAGATGTCGCGCGCCGGTGCCAGCGGAACGGCCGACAGCGTCGCCTCGATCGTCTCGCGTCCTGCCACGACGCAATGCATCGCGGCCGCGGCACGCACGGCCTGATGGCATGAGCATGCAGGCAACCCCCTGGGCCGTGGTTCCGCTGCTGGCGGTGCTTTCGGCCTGTGGTCCGATCCGGGTGGATCAGGCCGAGAGGGTTTGCCTGCGCGACGCCGATCTGGCCCGCGCGCCACGCACCGACGTGACGGTGGGCATCGGCACGGGTTCGGGCGGAACACAGGGTTTCGGCCGGATCGGCATGCAGATCAGCGGCGATTACTTGGCGGGGCGCGATCCGGCGCAGGTCTTCGATCGCTGCGTGATGCGCCGCTCGGGCCAGATGCCGCAGCGCGCTCTGGCCGATCAACCCGGTTGGCGGGGGCGTATCTGATGTCGCGGGACGGGGCAGGGCGCAGGCTGGTGCTGCATCTTGGCGTGCAGAAGACCGGCACGACATCGTTGCAGCGGTTCCTGAAGCTGAACGCGGACACCTTGTCCGACCTGCTGGTGATCCGCACCCCCGAGGAAGGCACTCCGATGCGCCCCTTGGGTCGCGCCGCCATCGCCGCCAGCCTGGGCGACAGCCACGATCTGCGAAAGGCGCTGAAGGTCGCTTTCGAGGATGTGCTGGACGGCCTGCCGGATGGTCCGCAGACGGTGCTGATCAGTCACGAAAATCTTGCCGGGGCGATGCCGGGCAACGGTGGCGAGACGCGGCTCTACCCGGCCCTGCCGCAGATGCTGCAGCAGTTGGACAAAGTCGCGCGGGCGCGCGGTTTTGATGCGCATTTCGTCTTCTATACCCGCCGGATGCAGGCGTGGAAGTCCTCGGTCTGGGCGCAGGCCGTCCGCACCGACGGCTATGCCGGCACGCGGGCCGAGTTCATGGCCCAGGTCGAGGGCCTGCCGGGCTGGGGCGATCTGGAACGGCGGCTGGCCAAGCAGCTGGGCGCCGACCGCGTGACCCGGCTTGCGCTGGAGGCCGAGACCGATCCCGACCGGCCCGGGCTGCAATTGCTGGCCCTTGCCGGCATTCCCGCGGATCGTGCCGCAGCCCTGGCACCGCTGCAATCGCGCGGGATGGAGCGTCTGAACGACGGCTCGACCGAATTTCTTCGCCGGCTCAACGGGCTGGCGCTCAACCCCCATGCGCGGGGCCGGATCGTCGATCTGGTGACGCGTTCGCAACACCTGTTCACGGCTGACATGCCGTCCGAAGGCACTCTCTGAAAGGAGCACCCAATGGTCCAGTTCACGCTACCCAAGAACAGCCAGATCCGCGTTGGCAAGACCTGGCCCAAGCCCGAGGGCGCGACCAACGTCAAGAAGTTCAAGATCTATCGGTGGGACCCCGAGACCGGCGAGAACCCGCGTCTGGACACCTATTTCGTCGATCTGGACAAATGCGGCCCGATGATGCTGGACGCGCTGATCAAGATCAAGAACGAGATCGACCCGACGCTGTCCTTCCGCCGGTCCTGCCGTGAAGGCATCTGCGGGTCCTGCGCCATGGTCATCGACGGCGGCAACCACCTGGCCTGCATTTTCGGCATCGATGAGGTCGCGGGCGATGTGGCCATCTATCCGCTGCCGCATATGCCGGTGGTCAAGGACTTGATCCCCGACCTGACGCATTTCTATGCCCAGCATGCCTCGGTGAACCCCTATCTGCAAACCAAGTCGCCGACGCCCGGCAAGGAGTGGAAGCAATCCATCGAGGATCGCAAGAAGCTGGACGGGCTGTACGAGTGCATTCTGTGTGCGTCCTGCTCGACGGCCTGCCCGTCCTATTGGTGGAACGGCGACCGCTATCTTGGACCGGCAGCCCTGCTGCATGCCTATCGTTGGATCATCGACAGCCGCGACGAGGCCACGGGCGAGCGTCTGGACGAGCTGGAAGATCCCTTCAAGCTGTATCGCTGCCACACGATCATGAACTGCACCAACACCTGCCCCAAGGGTCTGAACCCTGCGAAGGCCATTGCCTCGATCAAGCACATGATGGTTGAACGTTCGGCCTGATGGTGACGACCGGGGGCTGTCTGCCCCCGGACCCCCGAGGGTATTTGCACAACAGAGAAGGGCCAGAGGATTTCGCCTCTGGCCCTTTGCTTTTGGTGCGGGTGGGGATCAGCCTTCGATCTTGGTGAAATCCGCGATCTGGCGGCCTGCTTCGCGGATACGCGACAGCAGGTTGAGGCGGTTGCGGCGGATGACCTGGCTGTCGGTGTTGACCTGCACGGCCTCGAAGAATGCGTCGATGGGGGCACGGAGGGCCGCGATGGCGGTCATGGCGGCGGGGAAGTCTTCGTTCTTCATTGCCGTTTTGATGGCCGGTTCGGCCCTGTCGAGGGCCGTGAAGAGGGCGCGTTCCTGATCGGTTTCGGCGAACTTCGGGTCGGCGCCGAAGCTGTACTCGACGCCGTCCTTTTCCTCGGCCTGGGTCAGGATGTTGCTGGCGCGTTTCAGGCCCTGGGTCAGGTTCTGGCCGTCCGCCGTTGTCAGCATGGCGTTCAGTGCCGTGGCACGGTCGACCACCTGCACCAGATCGTCATTGCCGTCCTGCGCCAGCACCGCGTCGATAATGTCGTGGCGGATGCCCTTGTCGCGGAGATAGACCTTGAGGCGGTCGTGGAGGAAGGAAATCAGGTCGGGAAGATATTGAACTGGCGTCGGGCCTGAAACTCCACCTTCATTCTCGGCATGGAGCAGATCGGATTTGTTGACGATGTTTGTGAGTACATCGGACAGAGGGATGGGAAGTTTGTTCGTCACGATCAAGCGGATCACCCCCAATGCCGCACGGCGCAACGCAAAGGGGTCTTTCGAACCGGTAGGCTTCTCGTCAATTGCCCAGAACCCCGTCAGCGTGTCCAGCTTGTCGGCCAGCGCGACGGCGACCGAGACGGGGGCGGTGGGCACTGCGTCCGAAGGGCCGAGGGGCGAGTAGTGGTCGCGGGCGGCATCTGCGATGGCGTCCGGCTCTCCGGCTTCCAGCGCGTAGTAGCGGCCCATGGTGCCTTGCAGTTCGGGGAATTCGCCAACCATCGCAGAACGCAGGTCCAGCTTGGCCAGACGCGCGGCGCGTTCGGCCTGATCGGGGTCCGCGCCGACGAGGTGCGCGATCTCGCGGGCCAAGGCTGCGATGCGGGCGATGCGGTCGGATTGCGAGCCGAGCTTGTTGTGGAAGGTGACGGAATTCAGGCCCTCGGCCCATGCCTGCATGCCCGATCTCGCCTCGCGAAGGTCGTTTTCCCAGAAGAAGGCGGCGTCGGACAGGCGGGCGGCCAAGACGCGCTGGTTGCCTGCCAGGATGGTCGCGCCATCGTCGGGGGTCTCGATGTTGGCGACGGTGATGAAGCCCTCGATCCGGCCGGTCTTGGGGTTCAGGGTCGAGAAGAACTTCTGGTGTTCCTTCATCGAGGTCTGAAGGACCTCGGGGGGGAGGTCGAGGAAGCGGTCCTCGATCACGCCCATCAGGGCCACGGGCCATTCGACAAGGCCCGCCACCTCGGAGAGGAGCGCCTCGTCGGGGACGACCTGCCAGCCGCGGGCGAAGGCCAGGTTCTCGGACTGCTGGCGGATCTCGGATTCGCGTTCCTCGGCGTCCAGCATGACGCGCGCGCGGCGGAGTTTCGCGGCGTAATCGTCGAAGCCGGTGACGGTGAAGGCATCGGGGGCCATGAAGCGGTGGCCGCGGGTGGTGTTGCCTGCAGTGATGCCGTCGACGGTCAGATCGACGGTGGTAGCGCCAGCTTCATCGGACAGGATGCACAGGATCGAATGCAGCGGGCGCACCCAACGCATGGACCCCGCGCCCCAACGCATGGATTTCGGCCAGGGGAAGTTGCGGATCGCATCCTCCAGCACCTCGGCCACGATATCGGCGGCGGGACGGCCTTCGTGGGTGATGGTGGCGAACCAGACCTGGCCTTTCTTGTCGTCGCGGGCCTCCAGCTGGTCGCGGGTCAGGCCGGTCGAGCGCAGGAAGCCTTCGAGCGCCTTTTCGGGGGCGTCGGTGCGGGGGCCCTTGCGTTCCTCACGCGTGGTGGGGCTGTGGTCGGTCAGCCCTTCCACGGTCAGCGTCAAGCGGCGCGGGGTGCTGAAGGCACCGGCGCTGGCATAGGTCAGTCCGGCCTGAACCAGACCGTCCGTCACCAGACGTTTCAGATCCGCACGGGCACGCGCCTGCATGCGGGCGGGAATTTCTTCCGAGAAAAGCTCGATCAGCAGGTCTGCCATGTCAGTCCATCACTCCGCGTTCCGGGGTCTTGTCGTTGTATTGGTGCCAGCCGAAGACACGGCCGTCGGGATAGACGGCCAGCACGCGGTCCACGTCGGGCCGGATCTCGGCCATGGACAGGACGGCGCGGGCGGCACCGGATTCCAGATCTGCGCCGATTTGCTGGGCGTCGAAACAGTCGAACCAGCGGGGCGCGATCAGGGGCGTGGGATCGTCGAAGGGCAGGGCATCGGCGGGGACGTCATCCGCCACCGCGCAGGCCCGCCAGCGCAGGGGCGAGCTGTCGGCGTCGATGCCTTTGAAATCGGTCAGGGTCAGGTCGCGTGTTCCCGCAGGGGTGGTCACGGCGATGCGGGCATCGTGACCGTCAGCGTCGATGCGGTCGTAATAGCCGTATTCCTGCGCATACCACATGCCTGCGCCCGCCGCGATGGCGGCCAGCGTGATCGATGCGGCTGCGACCTTGCCCCAGTTCATGCGGTGGCACCGCCCGCATCCGTGGTCAGGAAAAGGTCGGCGCAACCCTTGGCCAGCGCCCGCACGCGGCCGATATAGGCCTGACGTTCGGTCACGCTGATGACGCCGCGGGCATCCAGCAGGTTGAACAGATGGCTGGCCTTGATCGCCTGGTCATAGGCGGGATGCGCCATCGGGATGCGGCGACCGGCGCTGTCGGTTTCGGCAGCTTCCAGGATGCGGGCACATTCGGCCTCGGCGTCCTTGAAGTGCTGGAACAGCATCTCGGTGTCGGCCTGATCGAAGTTCCAGCGGGAATATTCCTGCTCGGTCTGGCGAAAGACGTCGCCATAGGTCAGGGGCGTGGGGCTGTCAGGGTCGTTGAAGGGCATGTCCATGACATGTTCGACGCCGAGCACATACATGGCCAGACGCTCCAGGCCATAGGTAAGCTCTCCGCTGACGGGTTTGCAGTCGTGACCGCCGACCTGCTGGAAATAGGTGAACTGGCTGACCTCCATCCCGTCGCACCAGACCTCCCATCCAAGGCCCCATGCGCCGAGGGTGGGGGATTCCCAGTCATCCTCGACGAAGCGGACGTCATGGACCATCGGGTCCAGGCCGATCGCGCGCAGGCTGCCCAGATAGAGGTCCTGCAGGTCGGGTGGGCTGGGTTTGATGATGACCTGATACTGGTAGTAATGCTGCAAGCGGTTGGGGTTTTCGCCATAGCGCCCGTCGGTCGGGCGGCGTGAGGGCTGGACATAGGCCGCGGCCCAGGATTTGCCGCCAAGAGCGCGCAGCGTGGTCGCGGGGTGGAAGGTGCCCGCGCCGACCTCCATGTCGTAGGGCTGCAGGATCGCGCAGCCCTTGGTCGCCCAATAGGTCTGCAGGCGCAGGATGATCTCCTGGAAGCTGCGGGGTCGGTTGGGGCTGGTCATCGGGCCATCCTTTTGCGTAGATCGGGCGAGGCTTTCGCGTCTTCTAGGCGCGGGAAGGAACAGGGTCAATAAAGGCCCGCAGGCGGGACGACCCCCGCGACGGCAAAGACATTCAAGGAGGCTGCGATGCGGCAGTTGGCGGTAATGGTTCTGGCGGCGGCGCTGCCCGGCGCGGCGATGGCGCAGGATGCGCTGATCCGGCTGGAAGCGAAGCGCGCGCCCGAGCTTGCGGCGACGACGGCGGCGGGCTGGGCGGAACGCTTCGACGACGTGGTGACGCTGCCCCTGAAGGGCGGCTGGACGGGGATCGCGCTTGGGCCGATGGACCGCGAGGCGGCCTTGGCGCGGCTGGCGGATCTGAAGGCCAAGGGCGTCGTTCCGGGCGATGCCTTCGTCACCGAAGCGGCACCTGGAACCGAACTGACCCGCCTTGGCGAGGCCCCCAAGGCCGATCAGCCGGTGGCAGAGCCCGAAGTTGCCGAAACGCCCGCGGAACCGGCGCCGCAAGGCAGCTATCTGCAGTTGGAGTCCTTCCAGGACCGCGCCGAGGCCGATGAGGCGCTGGCACGCAACCGCAAGGAATTTCCCGGTGCGGGCCTCTGGCAGCTGCCGAACGGCTGGTTCACCGTCGCCCTTGGCCCCGTGCAGGATGACGTCGCCCGAGACTGGCTGCCGGTGCTGAAATCCGGCAAGCTGATCCCGCGCGACGCGCTGGTGACGCAGGCCGCCGACCTGGGGCAGGCGCTGGACGAGGGCGAGGCACCGCAGCTTGGCGCCTCGGGCGACCCCGAGCCGATGCCTCCGCTGGACCAGGTGCAGCGCGCGCTGCGATGGGCGGGGCATTACGACGGCCGGATCGACGGGCGCGACGGTCCCAAGACCCAAGCCGCCATCCAGGCCGAGATCCTATCCGCCCGCGCCTCGACCGATCCGGGGACGGCCATGCGCCTTCTGGCGGAACGCCGTGCCGAATGGCGCGAGGCGATGGGGCTGGAACAGCTGGACGATCAGGCGACGGGCCTGTCGGTGACGGCGCCGATGGGGGCGCTGCAATTCGACCGCGCGGAACGGGCGCTGTCGATCTATGGGCCCAAGGACGGCTCGGGGGCGGCGATGATCCTCTTCAGCCAGCCCGGCGGACAGCAGGAGCTGCTGGACCTTGCAGGGCTGGTGACGGCGCTTGGCTGGGTGCCTCAGCCCGAACGCGACGTGCAGCGCGGCCATGTCACGCTGCGCGGGGAAAACGACGACCACATCGGCGCGGCGGAAGGCTGGGTCCGCGATGGTCGGGCCGAGGGTTTCGTGCTGATCTGGCCCACCGCCGACCAGCAGGATCAGGCCCGCATCCTGGCCGAGATCAGCGACAGCCTGACCCGCAAGGCCCCCGGCCAGAACGAGGACATGGCCCCCGCGGCCCTGCCGGGCGAACCCGCCACGGGCCCCGAAGCCAAGGAACCCGAAACCACGGCCCCCTGAACGGGGGCCTCAGGGCCGCCAGAACCTGGGCATCAGCAGGACCAGCACCGAGACCAGCTCCAGCCGGCCCAGATACATGCCCAGGATCATCAGCCATTTGGCGGCGGCGGGGAAATCGACGATGGACCCGTTCGACGACACCTCGGGGCCCCAGAGTGGGCCGATGTTTGCGATGGCCGTCCATGCGGCGGTCAGGGCGGTGCGCGGATGCAGCCCCGTCAGCGCCAGCCCCACGATCAGCAGGCCGAAGGTCAGCATGAACAGCGTGAAGAAGGCCATGACCGAATCGATGATGCCCTTGTCCAGCGGCTGGCCCTCGTAGCGCAGCGGATAGACGCGATGGGGCGAATGCATCCGGCGGATCTGGGCGCGCACGGCCTCGAGCAGCACCAGGTAGCGGAAGATCTTGACCGAACAGCCCGTCGATCCCGTGCAGCCGCCGATCAGCCCCGCGATGATCAGCAGCGTCAGCGGCAGATGCCCCCAGGCCGACATGTCGGTCGAGGCGAAACCCGTCCCTGAAAAGACCGAGATGGTGTTGAAGACGGTCTCGCGCAGCATCTCGGGCAGGTCGCTGTCCTGATGCATGAAGGTCAGGCGATAGATCATGATGATCGCGCAGACATAGCAGATCCAGCGCAGATAGGTCCGCACCTGCCGGTCCTGCCACAGCGGGACGTAGTTCCCGCGCATCGCCTGCACCAGCCGGATGAAGGGGACCGACGCCATGACCATGAAGACCGAGGCCGCCCATTCCGGCCCCCCCAGATAGGTCCCCATGCTGGCGTCGTAGTTGGAAAAGCCGCCCGTCGAACAGGTCGTCAGCGCATGGATCACCGCGTCGAAACCGGTCATGCCCAGCAGCATGAAGGTGATCGCGGATGCCCCCGTCATCAGAAGGTAGACCATGGTCATCTCGGTCGCGATCTCTCCGGCGCGGGGCAGAACCTTGCCGAGGGTGTCGAACCCCTCGGACCGGAAGAACTGCATGCCGCCGACCTTCATGACCGGCAGGAAGACCATGGCGACCACGACGATCCCCAAGCCGCCGATCCATTGCAGCAGCGCGCGCCACAGATGCGTGCCCTCGGGCAGGCCGTCCAGCTTGGGAAACGCGGTGGTGCCGGTGGTGGTGACGCCCGACATCGCCTCGAAATAGGCGTCGACGATGCTGGCGTGCGGCGCGCCCAGGATGAAGGGCAGGGCGCCGAAGACCGGCAGCGTTACCCAGATCCCCGAGGTCAGCAGGAACGCCTGCTGGATCTTCAGCGTCTTCTGTTCGCCGCGCGTGGCCACCACCGTCAGCAGCCCGCAGACCGTGGTGATGATGGCGCATTCCAGGAAGACCAGCCAATGCGGATCGCCGTTCCACAGATCGATCAGCATGGGTGCAAGCATGAACCCGCCCAATGCGAAGACGATCTTGCCAATCGGATGGGCTACGGGGCGCAGGTCGATCATCGGACCTGATTGACGAAGCCCCCGCCGGTCGTCAAGCGCCCTGCGACATGGCGCCGCCATTTGCCGCCCCCTGATGCAGGCACGACCCGTCTGTCGGCGGGCCTGCGACTGACCCTGCGGCAACCAATTCAAGCAAGCGGGCCGCTGGCTCTTGATTGGGCCACCCCGGCACGTTACCTTTTGATTAACTTGTCATCGGAGGGCGTAACATGACGCCCAAGCGTCCTGCGGGTGCAGACGCGTTCCCGAGAAAAACGGTAGAGCCGTCAGGCACCCTGAAATCCGAGGAGGGGGCGCTCTATGCAGCCCTCGACCTTGGCACAAATTCGTGCCGGATGCTGATTGCCCGTCCGACGGGCAGTCAGTTCCAGGTCATCGACAGCTTCTCCAAGCCCGTGCAGCTTGGTCATGGGCTGGAAGCTTCGGGACGGCTGTCCCGCAGTTCGATGGCGCGCACCGTCCATGCGCTGCAGGTCTGCAAGCGCAAATTGGATCAGCACAAGGTGCAGAACATGCGCCTTGTGGCCACGGAAGCATGCCGTCGTGCGCGGAACAGCCGCGACTTCATGCGGTCCATTCGGCGTGAAACCGGCCTGCCGGTCGAGGTGATCGGCGCCGAAGAAGAGGCGCGTCTGGCCGTGATCAGCTGCGCACCGCTGGTCAGCCACAAGACCGAGACGCTGATGGTCGTCGATATCGGCGGCGGATCGACCGAGCTGGTCTGGATCGACCTGGAGGACGTCGAACCCAAGGAACGCCCCCGCGCGATCATGCGGCTGTCGGAAGGCTTCGGCAATCCGCAGCCCGGCGGCGCGCGTGTCGTCGACTGGATCAGCGTGCCCCTGGGCGTGGCGACCCTGCGCGATCAGTTCGTGGATGTTCAGGACGATCAGGGCCGCTTCGCCCTGATGTCGTGGTTCTTTGAGGAAGCACTGGCGAACTTCAGCCCCTATGCCGACGGATCGCCCGACGAGGGGTTCCAGATCATCGGCACATCGGGGACGGTGACGACGGTGGCGGCCAGCTTCCTGAACCTGCGCCGCTATGACCGAACCAAGGTGGACGGGCTGGAGATGACCAGCGACCAGATCGACCGCGTGATCCATTCCTATCTGCAGCTTGGTCCCGACGGGCGGCGGTCCGACCCGCGCATCGGGCGCGAACGTCAGGCGCTGATCATGTCGGGGGCGGCGATCCTGCAGACGTTGATGCGCGTCTGGCCGACGAATAAGCTGTCGGTTGCCGATCGCGGCCTGCGAGAGGGGTTGCTTTATGCCCAGATGGTGCGCGATGGGGTGCTGACGCCTGACGGACTGAACGGAGTGGCCTAATGACAAAACAACCTATCAGCCGGTCGGGCAAGACAAGCGGCCGCGGCCAGCGCGACCTGAAGGTCCGCGTGAAGACCGCCAAGGGCCGCAAGATGTCCAGCAAGCTGTGGCTGGAACGGCAGTTGAACGACCCCTATGTCGTGCGCGCCCGTCGCGAAGGCTATCGCGGGCGGGCGGCCTACAAGATTCTGGAACTGGACGACAAGTATCGCTTCCTGGTGCCCGGCGCGCGGGTGGTGGACCTTGGCTGCGCCCCCGGCGGCTGGTGCCAAGTCGCCGTCGCCCGCGTGAACGCCTTGGGCGAGAAGTCGGGAAAATCCGTGGGCCGTGTGCTGGGTCTGGACCTGCAGGAGGTCGATCCCATCGCGGGCGCCGAGATCCATCAGCTGGATTTCCTGTCCGAGGGCGCCGACGATCTGGTCAAGGGCTGGCTGGGCGGACCTGCCGATGTGGTGATGTCGGACATGGCGGCCTCGGCCTCGGGTCACAAGGGGACCGACCACATCCGAATCGTCGCCTTGGTCGAGGCTGCGGCCCAGTTGGCCTTCGACGTGCTGGAGCCGGGTGGCACCTTCGTCGCCAAGGTTCTGGCCGGTGGTGCGGAAAACGACATGCAGACCATGCTGAAGAAGAACTTCACCAAGGTCGTGAACGTCAAGCCGCCTGCAAGCCGCAGTGATTCGTCCGAGAAGTTCGTCGTGGCGACCTGCTTCCACGGTCGCGGCATTCAGGCCGAGGCGGGCGAGGCCGACGACAGCTGACGCATCTGGATGCGGAAGGTCTCGGGCGTGCGGCCCGTGGCCGCGACGAAGGCGCGGGTCATATGCGTCTGGCTGGCATAGCCCAGATCCAGAGCGATCCGCCCGACGGGGCGGTTGGTGTGGTGCAGCAACTCGGCCGCGCGCTCCAGCCGCAATTCATGCAGAAGCTCGACGGCACGACGGCCCTTGGCCTCGATGCAGGCGCGATCCAGCTGGGTCAGCGTCGCATCCAGTTGCTGGGCCATGTCGGCCAGCGTCTGCCATGATCCCAACTGCTGGTCGGCCAGCGTCAGGAAGCGGTCGACAAGCGGGCGGTCGGCGGCAGGGGTCGTCCTTGCAGCATGGGGCTGGCGTTCAGGGTCCAGCCGCGACAGGCGCAACGACAACAGGTTCAGGTGGCAGGTCAGGGCCTTGCGGTCCGGATTGTTCGTCGCCTCGCGCACCAGTTCCTGCAGGTTCACCAGCAGGGCGGCGCCCGATTGCCCGATGCTGCCCGCCGTCATCTGCGTCGGCAGGGCGGGATCGACCTCGGGCGTCAGCTCGGGCGAGATGGTCAGGACGTGACCCTCGGCGCCTTCTTGCGGGATGGCGGCGAAGGCCGTTCCCGCCGGGATGTAGCGCACGTCGCCCGATTGCAGCAGCAGCGACTGACGCGGCAGATCCAGGCGCATGGCACCACCCGTCACCCAGATCAGCGTGTGATCGGGACGGGTGCGCGGGCGGATGGGATGGCCTTGGCTGCCCCATGTGAAGCCGCCCAAGGGGAACAGGCGCAAGCTGGCCTTGCGCGGGGCATGGCGGCGCGAGGCTGGGCCAATGCGCACGTTCAGCGCGTCGGGAACGACGATCCTGCCCGTGGGCGCGGACTGTCGCAGCCAGGGGCGATGGCGGATGGGGGCGGTGCCAGCCTCGGGGACGGTGGCGGCGGTAACGTCGATGCCCTTCGCCGATCCACGGCCCACGGGCCGGAGGTTCGTTTGTGAAAACGGGAATCCTCCCGTCCAGCCCGTGCGTTCCCAAAGTGACATCGTCGGCATCCCTGGATTCAGGATAAGCGGATTATCGCCTATCTGAAGCAGAACTCAACAACCGTGCTTCCGGTTTCACCTGATGTCGAGCGGATGCATCCCTTCGTGGCTTGCGTGCCACATCTGCCAGTCCTTCATGCGGTTCCTGAACCAGATGCGTTGGGACTTGGCATATTGACGCGTGGCGATGATCGCCAGTTCCGTCGCCTGCGCCATATCGAGCCCGCCCAGAAGATGGGCCACCAGATCGGGGGCGCCGATGGCCTTGGCCCATTGTCGGGCAGGGTCCCAATGGGGCAGCATGGCGCGGACCTCGTCCAGCGCGCCCTGATCCAGCATGATGCGGAAACGGGCCGCAATACGATCGGCCAGCCAGTCGCGGTCCGAGGTGACGACGATGCGCTGGCAGTCTTGCGGCGCGATCAGGGGCGGGGGCGTATCGGCCTGCCATGCGGCGATGCCGCGCCCGGTGGCCTGCAGAACCTCCCACGCGCGCTGGACGCGGACGGGGTTCTTCAGGTCGATCTGGGCGCGCGTCGTTGCATCCAGATCGGCGATCATGCCCGCCAGCCCGCCGGGTTGCAGCAGGCGTGCGTCGGCCTCGGCGCGGATGGCATGGGGGGTGGCGGGGATGTCGGCCAGCCCGCGTGTCAGCGCCGACAGGTACAGCCCCGTGCCGCCCACGATGATCAGCCGCCGGCCCAGCAGATCGCCGACCTGCCGCAGCCAGTCGCCCACCGAATAGGTCTGGTCCGGCCCCACATGCCCGTAAAGCGCATGGGGCGCGGCCTGTTCGTCATCCGCCGAAGGCCGCGCCGTCAGCACCCGCCAGCAGGACCAGACCTGCAGCGCATCGGCGTTCACGATCAGCCCGCCCTGTGCCTGCGCGACCGCCATCGCCAGTGCCGATTTGCCACTGGCGGTCGGTCCTGCGATCAGCAGGTGGCGCGAGCCGTCGATCTGTGTCAGGTCAAGTTTCAGCATTGGCTATCCGGACAGTTGATCCTGCGGGTCTTTTGCGACATTTAACGGCGCGATGAAAGCGACCCGGCGACAGGAGCCCCAGATGACCACCGAGACACCGAAGCAATATGGCCGCGTGATGCTGAAGATCTCGGGCGAGGCCCTGATGGGCGATCAGGGCTATGGCCTGAACCCGCCCACCGTCGCGCGCATCGCCAATGAGGTCGCAACCGTCCAGGCCATGGGCGTCGAGGTCTGCATGGTAATCGGCGGCGGCAACATCTTCCGCGGGTTGCAGGGCAGCGCGCAGGGGATGGAGCGCACCACCGCCGACTACATGGGGATGCTGGCCACCGTGATGAACGCGCTGGCAATGCAGGCCGCGCTGGAAGCGCACGGGCTGCATTGCCGCGTGATCAGCGCCATCCGCATGGATGAGGTCTGCGAGCCCTACATCCGCCGCCGTGCCATCCGCCACCTGGAAAAGAAGCGGATCGTGATCTTCGCCGCCGGAACCGGCAACCCTTATTTCACCACCGATACCGCAGCCACCCTGCGCGCCAGCGAGATGAACTGCGAGGCGATCTTCAAGGGCACCAAGGTCGATGGCGTCTATGACAAGGACCCGGTCAAGTTCCCCGACGCCAAGCGCTATGGCGAGGTCAGCTATGACGAGGTCTTGCAGAAGCATCTGGGCGTGATGGATGCATCCGCCATCGCGCTGGCCCGCGACAACCGCCTGCCGATCATCGTCTTCTCGCTGGATCAGCTGGGGGGCTTCCGCACGATCCTGGAGGGCCGCGGCACCTATACCCGCGTCCACAACTGACATCATGAGCCTGCGCGCGCGGGTCGACCGCATCGTCCATGGCCCCTCGGGCCAGGCCTTCATCATGGGCGTCATCCTGTTCAACGCCGTCATCCTGGGGCTGGAAACCTCGGGGACGGTGATGGCACGGGTGGGCCCGCTGATCCTGATCCTGGACGGGCTGTGCCTTGCCATCTTCGTGGCCGAGATCGCGGCCAAGCTGTTCGCACGCCGCCTGGCGTTCTTCCGCGACGGCTGGAACATCTTCGATCTGGTGGTGGTGGGCATCGCGCTGATGCCCGCGACGCAGGGGCTGTCGGTGCTGCGCGCGCTGCGCATCCTGCGGCTTCTGCGCATCGTCTCGGTCACGCCGCGCCTTCGTCGCGTGGTCGAGGGCTTCCTGTCGGCGCTGCCCGGCATGGCCAGCGTCTTTCTGCTGATGGGGATCATCTTCTACATCTTCGCGGTGATGGCGACCAAGCTGTTCTCGGCCGCCTTCCCCGACTGGTTCGGCGACCTGGGCAATTCGGCCTATTCGCTGTTCCAGATCATGACGCTGGAAAGCTGGTCGATGGGCATCGTCCGCCCGGTGATGGAGGTCTTCCCGCAGGCCTGGCTGTTCTTCGTGCCCTTCATCCTGGTCACCACCTTCGCGGTGATGAACCTTGTCGTCGGCCTCATCGTGAATTCGATGCAGGAGGCCCACCAGGAGGAGGAGACCGCCGCCACCGAGGCCTATCGCGACCAGGTGCTGGAGCGTCTGACCGCCATCGAGGCGATGCTGGCGCGACAGCGTGACCATGACGACAGGCCGCCCGGCTGACACCCGCCGCGCACTGCCGCAAGGTTGGGCAAAGGCTTTGCCAACCCCCGGCAATGCAGTTACAAGCAAACGAAATCCAAACGTAGAGGCAGTCCCACATGGCCGAGGACATCGAAATCGATATTGACGATCTGGAACGCCGGATGAAGGGCGCGATGGAAAGCCTGCGCAGCGAATTCGCCAGCCTGCGCACGGGGCGGGCATCCGCCTCGATGATCGATCCGGTTCAGGTCGAGGCCTATGGCCAGATGACCCCGATCAACCAGCTTGGCACCGTGAACGTCCCCGAGCCCCGCATGGTCACCATCAATGTCTGGGACAAGGGCATGGTCGGCAAGGTGGAAAAGGCGCTGCGCGAAAGCGGCCTTGGCATCAATCCGCAGCTGAACGGCACCATCATCATGCTGCCGATCCCCGAGCTGAACGAGGAGCGCCGCCGCGAGCTGACCAAGGTCGCCGCCCAATACGCCGAAAGCGCCCGCGTTTCCATGCGCAACGTGCGCCGCGACGGCATGGACAAGGTCAAGAAGGGCAAGTCGAACGGCATGCCCGAGGATGACCAGAAGTTCTGGGAAACCGAGATCCAGGCATTGACCGACCGGATGATCGCATCCGTGGACGAAGCGCTCGAGGCCAAGCAGGCCGAGATCATGCAGGTTTGAGCCGAATGGCAGCGGCAAGGGAGGCAGCAGTGGCATCGGGTGACGGGGCGCGGCCCCGGCACGTCGCCATCATCATGGATGGCAACGGGCGTTGGGCCACGGAACGGGGCTGGCCACGCCTGGTCGGCCATCGTCGTGGGGCCGAACGCGTCAAGCAGATCGTGCGGGCCTGTCCCGACCTGGGCGTGGACTGGCTGACGATCTATGCCTTCTCGACCGAGAACTGGAAGCGTTCGACCGAAGAGGTGCTGGGTCTGATGAAGATCTTCCGCCGCTATATCGAACGCGAGGCCGTCGGCATGTCCGCCGAAGGGGTGCGCATGCGCTTCATCGGCGGGCGCGAGCGGCTGGACCCCAAGCTGCAGGCCCTGATGGCCGCCATCGAGGCCCGCACGGCCGGCAACACGCGGCTGAACCTGACGGTGGCGATCAACTATGGCGGGCGGGACGAGATCCTGCGCGCCTCGACCCGTCTTGCGGAAAAGATCGCGGCGGGCGAGGTCGCGCAGCCCTCGGAAAGCGATCTGGCCGCCTGCATGGATACCGCCGACCAACCTGACCCGGATCTGGTCATCCGCACATCGGGTGAAACCCGCACCTCGAACTTCCTGCCGTGGCAGGCGGCTTACGCGGAATATGAATTCACGCCGACGCTCTGGCCGGATTTCACCCCCGATCACCTGTCGACCATCCTTGATCGCTTCGGCATGCGCGACCGGCGTTTCGGGGGCGTATGATCAGGACAAGGCCCATCGTCGCGGCGGGCCGTTGGGGCGATCTGTCCCGACGCGTCGCCTCGACCCTGGTGCTGCTGGCGATCGGCGTGCTGCTGGCCGTGGCGCAGGGGCTATGGCTGCGGCTTGGCATGGCCGTGATCTCGGCCATCACCTTCTGGGAACTTGCAGCGATGACGGGCTGGAAATATCCGGCCCGCCACGTCACCCTGTTCGGCCGCAGCCGGCCCGTGGCGCTGGCCGCCATCGCAGGTGTGTCGCAATCGGTCGCGCTGACATCCTTCGGGTCGTGGTCCTGGCTTGCGCTGCTGGTACCGATCCTGCTGGGCCTGCCGGGGGCCGCCAAGCGTGACCGCGGCACCTATGCGATCTTCGGCATTGCCATCATGCTGGTCGCCTATGAACTGGTGATGTTCCGCGAAAGCTTCGGCCTGAACTTCGTGCTGTGGCTGATGGGGGTGATCATCATCTCGGACACGGCGGGGTATTTTTTCGGCCGCATCATCGGCGGCCCCAAGTTCTGGCCCGCGCTCAGCCCCAAGAAGACCTGGTCCGGCACCATCGCCGGCTGGATCGGCGCCTGCCTTCTGGGCGTCATCCTGTGGGCGACGGGGCAGGGGAACGCCACGCTGATCTGGATCTCTCCGCTGGTCTGCTTTGCGGGGCAGATGGGCGATATCGCCGAAAGCTGGCTGAAGCGGCGCGCGGGCGTCAAGGACAGCAGCAACCTGATCCCGGGGCACGGCGGCTTCATGGATCGTTTTGACGCAGTGACGGGGGCCGTTCTGGCGACCATGCTGATCGGGTTCCTGACAAGCCTGCCCGTGGTGAACTGACCGATGCGACGCATTTCAATCTTCGGTGCGACCGGCTCGGTCGGTGCGAATGGCGTCGATCTGATCCGCCGGGGCGGCGGGGCGGATGCTTATGACGTCGTGGCGCTGACCGGCGGACGCAACATTGCGCGGCTGGCGCAGATGGCCCGCGACCTGCGCGCCAAGGTTGCCGTGACCGCCCATCCCGATCTGCTGGAAGACCTGCGCGCGGCCCTTGCAGGCAGCGATGTCCGCGCCGCCGCGGGCGAAGCTGCCTTGACCGAGGCTGCTGCCATGCCCGCCGATTGGGTGCTGTCGGCCATCGTGGGTTCCGCCGGGCTTGCCCCGGGTCTGACAGCGCTGGCGCAGGGCGGCGTGCTGGCGCTGGCCAACAAGGAATCGCTGGTCTGCGCGGGCGATCTGCTGCGCCGCACGGGGCGGGACAGCGGTGCCACCATCCTGCCGGTCGACAGCGAACATTCCGCCCTGTTCCAAGCGCTTGGCGGTGAAAGCCTCGACAGCGTCAAGGATGTGACCATCACCGCCTCGGGTGGGGCTTTCCGCGACTGGCCGCTGGAACGGCTGGCGGCGGCGACGGTGGCCGAGGCCTCTACCCATCCGAACTGGGCGATGGGCCAACGCATTACCATCGACAGCGCATCCATGTTCAACAAGGCGATGGAGGTGATCGAGGCCAAGGAGTTCTTCGGCCTCGCCCCCGACCAGATCAACGTGCTGGTCCATCCCGAATCCATTATCCACGCCATCGTCAACCATATCGACGGCGGCAGCATCGCCCATCTGGGCGCGCCCGACATGCGCCACGCCATCGGTTACGCGCTGCATTGGCCCGAACGCCGCGCGCTTCCGGTGCCGCCGCTGGATCTGGCCCGCGCAGGCAGCCTGACCTTCCGCGCCCCCGACGAGATCCGCTGGCCCGCCCTGCGCCTGGCACGGGAGGTGATGGCCGCGGGCGGAGCCGCAGGCGCGGTCTTCAACGCCGCCAAGGAACAGGCGCTGGACGATTTCATCGCGGGCCGCATCCGTTTCACCGACATGGCCCCCCGGGTCGAAGCCACGCTCGAGAGCCTCTCGGCCGAAGCGGGCTTTGGCGATGATCCCGACACCTTGCAGGCGGTCCTTGAATGGGACGCGCTTGCGCGACAGAAGGCCGCCGCATGACCGATCTGATCCTTGGCGCAGGCAGCACCCTGTGGACGCTGGCATCCTTCGTGGTGGCGCTGGCCGTCATCGTGACGGTGCATGAATACGGCCATTACATCGTGGGCCGCTGGTCCGGCATAAGGGCCGAGGTGTTCTCGGTCGGCTTCGGCCCGCGTCTGGCATCGCGCGTGGATAAGCGCGGGACCGTCTGGCAGATCGCGGCGCTGCCCTTGGGCGGCTATGTCCGCTTCCTCGGCGACGAGAATGCCGCCAGCGCGGGGCCGGGGCGAACGGTCGATCCGGCGCTGCGGCGTCAGACGTTGCAGGGCGCGCCGCTGTGGGGGCGCTTTGCCACGCTGCTGGCGGGGCCGGTCTTCAACTTCATCCTGTCGATCCTGATCTTCGGCGGCTTCGCGCTGTTCCAGGGTCTGCCCTCGCCCGATCTGCGGGTGGGTCAGGTCTCCGAGGCGCCGCCCGCCATCACCAATCAGCTGCTGCCGGGCGACAAACTGCTGGCCGTGGGGGACATCGCGCTGGAGAACTGGGGCGATGTCGGCCGCGCCGCGCAGGACCTGCCCATCGCTGCCCAGCAGGATTGGCGCGTGGAACGTGACGGCCAGCAGATGACCGTCGCGGGCCCCGATCCGATGCCTGCGCAGGTTTCGGGCGTGGCGCCGGGCAGTGCGGCGGCCGATGCCGGTCTGCGGGCCGGTGACGTGGTGACGGCCATCGACGGCCAGCCCATCACACGCTTCACCCAGATGCGCGAGGCGGTCGAGGCTGCGGAGGGCGATCCGCTGGTGCTGGATGTCTGGCGCGCAGGCAGCGATCCCATCCAGGTCACGCTGCGCCCCAAGCTGTCGGACCTGCCCGCCGAGGCCGGTGGATATGAACAGCGCTGGCTGATCGGCGTGACCGGCGGCAACAGCTTCTTTACCCCCGAAATGCGCCGCGCCGGCCCGATCGAGGCGATCGGCCTTGGCGTCGCCCAGACCTGGGGGATCATCGTGTCGTCGCTGACGGGGATGTGGGCGATGATCTCGGGTCAGATTGGCAGCTGCAATCTGGGCGGCGCGATCAGCATCGCCGAAAGCACGGGGCAGGCGGCCAGCGCGGGGGGCGCGAACTTCCTGTGGTGGATCGCGGTGCTGTCGGCGGCCATCGGGTTCCTGAACCTGCTGCCCATCCCGGTTCTGGATGGCGGGCACCTGGTTTTCTATGTCTACGAGGCGATCAGCGGCCGTCCGCCCTCGGACCGGGCGCTGAACCTTCTGACGACGGTCGGCATGGCGCTGGTGCTGGGACTGATGATTTTCGGCCTGACGAACGATCTTTTCTGCCCCTGACCCGCGATGCGCTTTTGACAGCCCCCTGTCGAAAGGGCTACACGATAGGGCAAAACGACAAGCCCGCGACGGGCGCGTGAAGGCTGAAAAGAGGGGCTTCGATGACACGGAAACTGGGCAAGGGCGCGGTGGCGCTGATGACGGCCTTGGCGATCACGGTGCCTGCGGGTCTGATGCCGGCGCCCGCCATGGCGCTTGTGTTCAACGACATCACCATCCAGGGCAACAACCAGGTCGAAACCGCGACCATCCTGTCCTTCCTGAACCTGCCCCAGGGGCGCGACGTCTCGCCCGGTCAGGTGAACGATGCCCTTCAGCGCCTGCAGGGTTCGGGCCTGTTCGAGACCGTCGAACTGACCCCCCAAGGCAACCGCCTTGTCGTGACCGTCAGCGAATATCCCACGATCAACCGCATCTCGTTCGAGGGCAACCGCAAGCTGAAGGACGACCGCCTGGCCGAGATCGTGGGAAGCCAGTCGCGCCGCGTCTATCAGCCCAGCCAGGCCATCCAGGATGCGCAGACCATCGCCCAGATCTATGCGACCGAAGGCCGTCTGGCCGCCCGCGTCGATCCCCGCATCATCCGCCGCAGCGGCAACCGCGTCGATCTGGTCTTCGAGATCAAGGAAGGCGACGTCACCGAGATCGAGCGCATCAGCTTTACCGGCAACCGCGCCTTTTCCGACCGTCGTCTGCGCAACGTGCTGCAGACCAAGCAGGCGGGCATCCTGCGCACCTTCATCCGCCGCGACACCTTCGCGCCCGAACGCATCCCGCTGGATCAGCAGTTGCTGACCGACTATTACCGGTCGCGCGGCTATGCCGACTTCAAGGTGCAGGCCGTCGCGCCTGAAATCGCGCGCGAACGCGATGCCTTCTTCATCACCTTCAACATCAGTGAAGGCCCGCGTTATCGCTTTGGGCAGGTCAATACCGTATCCGAGATCCCGGGCGTGGATGCGGCGGCCTTTGCCGAACAGAACCGGGTCGAGCGGGGGGCGGTCTACAACCCCTCGGTCATCGACACGACCATCCGCCGGATGGAGACCATCGCCATCCAGCAGGGCCTGAACTTCGTCAACATCGAGCCGCGCATCACGCGCAACCCCTCGAACCAGACGCTGGACCTGACGTTCGCGCTGACCCGTGGCGAGCGTATCTTCGTCGAGCGCATCGACATCGAGGGCAACACGACCACGCTGGACGAGGTGATCCGCCGCCAGTTCAACACTGTCGAGGGCGACCCCTTCAACCCGCGCGAGATCCGCAATTCCGCCGAACGCGTCCGTGCGCTTGGCTATTTCGCCGATGCACAGGTGGAAACGCGTCAGGGCAGCGGTCCCGATCAGGTCATCGTCGGCGTCGCGGTCGAGGAACAGCCGACCGGCTCGCTGTCCTTCGGGGCCTCCTATGGCGTGAACTCGGGTGTCGGCCTGAATGCCTCGATCACCGAGGACAACTTCCTTGGCCGCGGTCAGCAGGTCGGCTTGCAGATCTCGACCGCCAGCGGGGACCGCGCGGCGGGGATCACCTTCGCCGAGCCCTTCTTCCTTGGCCGCGACCTGCGGTTCGGCTTCAGCGCCAATTACAATGAAACGGACAGCCTGAATTCCGATTACGACACCCGCTCGATCCAGATCCAGCCGTCGATCGAATTCCCCATCTCGGCCAATGGCCGGATCGAGCTGCGCTACAAGATCGCCAAGGACACGCTGCGCGACGTGACCGAGGACAGCTCGATCCTGCTGCAGAACGAGGAAGGCTCGCGCGTGACCTCGGCGCTTGGCTATACCTATTCCTGGGACTCGCGCCGCACGGGTCTGGACCCGCTGACGGCCTATCGCTTCCGCTTCTCGCAGGATTTCGCGGGCGCGGGCGGCGATACCAAGACGGTGACGACGACGGCCTTGGCTGGTGTCGAAAGCACCGCCTGGCGAGAGGAAGTGACCCTGCGCGGCGAGATCGAAGCGGGCGCCATCTATACCTATGGCGATTATTCGACCTGGATCCTGGACCGCTTCCGCACCGGCAACCGCATCCGCGGCTTCGAGAGCAACGGCTATGGCCCGCGCGACCTGGGGGCGGAAAACCAGGATGCCATCGGCGGCAACTACTATTGGGCGGCCCGCGCCGAGGCGCAGTTCCCCGTCGGCCTGCCCGAGGAATACGGCATCACCGGCGGTCTGTTCGCCGATGTCGGCTCGCTTTGGGGCCTGGACAACACCGCGGGGAATTCCGAGGTCGATGACGACATGTATGTCCGCGCTGCCGTGGGTGCCTCGATCTTCTGGACCACGCCCATCGGCCCGCTGCGCTTCAACTTCTCGAAGGCGGTGCAGCAGGAAGATTACGACGAGGAACAGAACTTCGACCTGACCATCCAGACCCGGTTCTGATGCGCCGGATGATGGCGGAATGGCGCAATTTGGGGGCCGTCGGGGTGATCCTGGCCGCCCTTTCCTCGGGTCCGGTTCTGGCGCAGGACCCCGAGGTGACGCCACAGATGCCCGGATCGGACCTCGCGCAACCGACAGCGCCCCTTCCCAGCAGCACGATCAGCACGCAGGGGATGCCCGAACAGGCGGTCAATGCGCCGATCCTGACGCTGGATCAGGACGTGCTCTATCTGTCGTCGGATTGGGGCAAGCGCGCGCAGGCCCAGCTGGAGGCCGAGGGCGACGTGATCTCGACCGAGAACGAGCGTCTGACCAAGCTGCTGTCGTCCGAGGAGACGCAGCTGACCGAACAGCGCGGCACCCTGCCGCCCGCCGAATTCCGCAAGCTGGCCGAAAGCTTCGATCTGCGCGCCACCGAGGTGCGGCGCGAACGCGCGCAGGCCGTGCAGCAGCTGAATGCCTGGGCCGAGGCCGACCGCAGCGCCTTTTTCCGCGCGGCCCTGCCGGTCATGGGTCAGATCATGCAGGAACACGGCGCGGTGGCGGTGTTGGACCGGCGCACGCTGTTCGTATCGCTGGATGCCATCGACGTTACGCAGGATCTGATCACGCTGCTGAACGATGAGCTGGGCGACGGCGAAGGTGCCGTGCCCCTGCCGCAGGAGGCAGAGGCCGAAGGCTCAGGGCAGGCGGGCGATCCGCTCGGCCAGCAAGGCGAATAGACCGTCGCGGTCGACCTCGCGCAGGAACAGCGCATTGGGTTCGCGGTCGGTCACGCGCCACCAGTCGGCCACGGTCATGCCGGTGGTATAGCGGCCCTCGGTCTCGATCTGGACGTTGATGTGGCGGCCCTTGAACAGATCGGGGCGCAGCAGCCAGGCGATGGTGCAGGGGTCGTGCAGGGGCGCGCCGAGGCTGCCGTATTTCTCCTTGTCGAAACGCTCGAAGAAATCGGTCCAGCCCGCGACGGCAGGGCCGCAGCGACCGGGCAGGGCAGCCATGGCATCGACCCAATCACGCGACGTCAGCGCCGAATGGGTCACATCCAGTGGCAGGACGACCAGCCGGACGCCCGCGTCAAAGACCTCGGCCGCGGCTTCGGGATCGACATAGATGTTGAATTCGGCGGCGGGGGTGATGTTGCCCACCTCGAAATAGGCCCCGCCCATCAGGACGATCTGCTGCACGCGACCGATGATGTCGGGGGCGCGGCGGAAGGCCTCGGCGATATTGGTCAGGGGGCCGATGGGAACCAGCGTGACGCTGCCTGCGGGTTCGTCGCGCAGGGTGCGGATGATGAAGTCCACGGCATGCATGTCCTGCAGGGGCATGGTCGGGTCGGGCAGGGCGATGCCGTCGAGGCCGGTCTTGCCATGCACATGCTCGGCGGTGACCAGATCGCGCGACAGCGGCCGGTCGCAGCCTGCAAAGACGGGAATGTCGGTGCGACCCACCAGTTCGACGATCTTGCGCGCATTCACCTGTGTCAGATCCAGCGGCACGTTGCCCGCCACGGCGGTGATGCCCAGCACCTGCAGCTCGGGTGATGCCAGCGCCAGCAGGATGGCCACGGCGTCGTCCTGGCCGGGGTCCGTGTCGATGATGATCTTCTGCGCCAATCCATCCTCCTGATCTGCGTGATGTGCGGATGATTGCGCCAGCATGACGAAAGGCGCAAGCGATATGCCTGCGCCTTTCGGGGGTTACGTCACGGTGTTGCCGATCAGCCGTCCAGGTTGACCTGCTCGATCAGGTCCAGCGCCTTGGGGCGCAGGTCCGAGATCTCGGACAGGGGCAGATCGTCGGGCGTAAATTCGCCCCAGCTTGCGACCAGTTCCGATTTGTCGACGCCTTCCTTGACGGGGAATTCGTTGTTCGTCTCGGCATAGATGTGCTGGGCCTCGTCGCTGACCAGAAACTCCATCAGCTTCAGCGCCGCGTCGCGGTTCGGGGCGGCCTTGGTCATCGCCACGCCGGACACGTTCACATGGGTGCCGCCATCCTCGAAGGTCGGGAAGACGATGCGGACGGATTCCGCCCATTCCTTCTGTTCGTCATCCTTCAGCATCGCACCCATGTAATAGGTGTTGCCCAGGCTGATGTCGCATTCGCCGGCCCAGATGGATTTCACCTGATCGCGGTCGCCGCCCTCGGGGCGCTTGGCCAGGTTGTCCTTGATGCCCTGCAGCCAAGCCAGGGTCTCTTCCTCGCCGTGATGGGCCAGGAAGGCGGCGGTCAGCGCGACGTTGTAGTCGTTGGTGAAGCTGCGGGTGCAGATGCGGCCCTTCCACTTGGGATCGGCCAGGTCCTCGTAGGTCGTGACATCACCATCGGTCACGCGGTCCTTGCTGGCATAGACGATGCGGGCGCGGGTCGTCAGGGCGAACCACTGGTTGTCCTTGTCGCGCAGATCGGCGGGGATGACGTCCAGCATCTCGTCCTCGACGGCCTGGGTGACGCCGGCTTCCTTGACCTCGCCCAAGCGGGCGACATCGACGGTCAGGACCAGGTCGGCGGGCGAACGGTCGCCTTCGGCCTGCAGGCGTTCCACCATGCCCTTGTCGACGAAGGCGGTGTTGACGGCGATGCCGGTTTCCTTGGTGAAGGCATCGAACAGCGGCTGGATCAGCTCGGGCTGGCGATGCGAATAGACGTTCACTTCTTCGGCCAGTGCAGGCATGGCGGTGGCGCCAAGCAGCGAGGCGAGGATCAGGTGACGCATGATAGCTCCTGTCGTGATGTTGTGGACCCGCGATAGAATGGCTTAGAAAAGCTGTCAAGAATTTGCGGTGCGTCATCCCGTCTTTAGTGGCGTCGCCCGCACGGGGTCCATTGACCGCGCAGGGGCGTCGCGCTAGGGCGCAGGGATGGCAAGAGCACCCCTTCTCCAACTATCCGACATCTCGCTGACCTATGGCGGCGATCCCGTATTCGAGGGCCTGTCCCTGAACGTCCAGCCCGGCGACCGCGTCGCGCTGGTCGGCCGCAACGGGTCGGGCAAATCGACCCTGATGAAGGTCATGGCAGGCTTCGTCGAGGCCGACCGCGGCGACGTGGTCCTCTCGGCCGGCGTCTCGACCGGCTACATGGAACAGGACCCCGACCTTTCGGGCTTCGCGACCCTTGGCGATTTCGCCCGCGACGGGCTGGACGACAGCGAAGGCTATCTGGTCGACATGGCCGCCGAGGGGCTGAAATTCGACCCCGACCGCCCCGTCGACACCGCATCGGGCGGCGAACGCCGTCGCGCGGCGCTGGCGCGTCTGCTGGCGCGTGCGCCCGAACTGATGCTGCTGGACGAACCGACCAACCACCTGGACATCCAGGCCATCGGCTGGCTGGAGGAACATCTGTTCCAGACCCGCGCGGCCTTCGTGCTGATCAGCCACGACCGCGCCTTTTTGCGCCGCCTGACCAAGGCCACGCTGTGGATCGACCGCGGTCAGGTCCGCCGCCAGGAACGCGGCTTCGAGGGGTTCGAGGATTGGCGCGAAGCCACTTGGGCCGCCGAAGACGACGCCCGCCACAAGCTGGACCGCAAGATCAAGGCCGAGGCCCGTTGGGCCGTCGAGGGCATCAGCGCGCGGCGCAAGCGCAACCAGGGCCGCGTCCGCGCGCTGGCCGATCTGCGCGCCGAACGCAGCAGCCAGATCCGCCGTCAGGGCACCGCCGCCATGGCGCTGGAATCCGGCCCGACCAGCGGCAAGAAGGTGATCGAGGTGCAGGGCATCTCGAAGGCTTTCGGCGACCGGGTGATCCTGCGCCCCTTCGACCTGCGCATACAGCGCGGCGACCGCATCGCCTTTGTCGGCCCGAACGGCGCGGGCAAGACCACGCTGATCAAAATGCTGACCGGAGAGGTCGCCCCCGACGAAGGCACCGTCACCCTTGGCACCAATCTTGAGATCGCGGTCTTCGATCAGGCCCGTGCGGCGCTGAACCCCAACCAGACGCTGTGGGAATCCCTCACCGGCGACCCGGACATGAGCGTGTCGGGACGCGCCGATCAGGTCATGGTGCGGGGCGTGCCGAAGCACGTCGTGGCCTATCTGAAGGATTTCCTGTTCGACGACGCGCAGGCCCGTGCGCCCGTGCGCAGCCTGTCGGGCGGTGAAAAGGCGCGGCTGCTGCTGGCCAAGCTGATGGCCAAGCCCTCGAACCTGCTGGTCATGGACGAACCGACCAACGATCTGGACGTGGAAACGCTGGACCTGCTGCAGGATCTGCTGGGCGAATACGACGGCACCGTGCTGCTGGTCAGCCACGACCGCGACTTCATCGACCGCGTCGCCGACACCACGGTCGCGATGGAAGGCGACGGCCGCGCCACCGTCTATGCCGGCGGCTGGAGCGATTACCAGAACCAGCGCCAGCAGCCCGAACCCGCAGCGCCCGCACCCGCCCCGCGTCAAGCGCAGCCCGTGGCCGCCCCGGCAGCCGAGAAGCCGCGCGAAGGGCTGACCTTCACCGAGAAGCACCGGCTGGAGGAACTGCCCGCGGTGATCGAACGCCTTGAGGCCGAGATCGCCAAGCTGACCGAGTTCATGTCCGACCCCGAGCTGTTCACCAAGGCGCCCGCCAAGTTCGAAAAGGCCAGCCTTGCCCTCAGCGAACGGCAGGCCGCCCTTGCCGACGCCGAGGAAGAATGGCTGGTGCTGGAGGAGAAGGCCGCGGGTTAGACCCCGCGGTCCAGGTGATCGCGCAGCCATTCATGCGCGAAGGCGATCTTGGTGCGGACCGGTCCGGTCAGCACGAAGGGATAGAGGTCGGGGTTGTCCAGCGCGCGGTTGATGTCGTTGACCGCGATGGCGATTTCGGTCGCCACCGACAGCAGCCGCTGCGTGTCGGTTTCCTGATAGGGGCTGAAGCCTTCGGGGACGCTGGACATCGACAGTCCGGCGCTGACGAAACTGTCGGCGAAATCCACCATGTGCAGCAGGTGGGCGACGGTTTCGGCCCAGTCCTCGTGGGGGTGGGCCGTCGCATAGCCGGTAATGAAATCGCGACCGGGATCGCGGGGTTCGGCATAGTGCCGCTTCAGCGCCTGCCCGTAATCCTGCCGTTCGTCGCCGAACAGGTCGCGGAAGGCCGGTTGGAAATCGGGGCTGCGGGCCAGCCGGTCGAAAAGGAAATGCGCGATCTCGTGCCGGAAATGCCCCACCATCGACCGGTACTGTTCTCCCAGGTCCAGCTGGCGCTTCAGGCGGATCAGCTCATCGGCCTCGGTGACGTTGATGGTGATCTCGCCTGCCGCGTGGCCCATGATGATCTGCTGGGCGCGACCGCCGGTGTTTTCCGACAGCATCTGGAACTGCGGGCGGCGACCGGCATCATTGTCGTTGAACCAGTCCCATTGCGCCAAGTTCGCCAGCACCCATCGCTTGCCGCGTTCCGTCGCCGACAACAGGTTCAGGTTGTCGCCCACATGCAGCACCGGCACGACATGCGACATCGCGCAGGACGCGCAGCGCGTGCCTTCCGCGGTCGTGGACCAGTTGCAGGCGATTGTCTGGCGGTTGCTGCAGGGGATCGCATCGACCACCATCGCACGGGAACGGGGATCGTAATGCAGCTGTTCCCCGCAGATGCAGGTCAGGTTGTGGAAATAGGCGCGGGTCCCGCAGGCGGGACAGGTGAAGCGTTGCATCGGGGTTCCGGTCGGTTCGTGGCATGGCACAAGCGCGACGGCCGCCCCAAGGTTCCTGCCATCGGCATAAGGTCGGTTCTTTTCGCAAGGGTTGACTTTGCGGGCGCGATGGGCCAATTGGCACGCACCGGCCGGGCATCTGCCCTTGGCCGGTTGATTGTTTTCAATGACACCCTTCGTTGGGTGCGCTGTCCGACGGTGGGGAAACCCATGAACTTCGGCCCAAGGGTCGGGACCACAGGATGCGGTTGATAAAGGATAAGAAGCGATGTTCGCGGTTCTGAAAACTGGCGGCAAGCAGTACAAGGTGCAGGCGGGTGACGTCCTGCGCGTTGAAAAGCTGAATGCCGCAGCTGGCGACAAGGTCCAGTTCAATGACATTCTGATGGTCGGCTCGACCCTGGGTGCGCCCATGATCGAAGGCGCCTGCGTCCAGGCCGAAGTGATCGACCAGATCAAGGCCGACAAAGTCATCACCTTCGTCAAGCGTCGCCGCAAGCACAGCTCGCAGCGGACCCGTGGCCATCGCCAGCAGCTGACCCTGCTGCGCGTGACCGACGTGCTTGAAAAAGGCGCGGACAAAACCGGCGTCAAGGCAGCCATTGGTGCACGCACCAAGGTTGCAGACGCAGCTGAAGCCTAAGGAGAACCACCCATGGCACATAAGAAAGCAGGCGGTTCGTCGCGCAACGGTCGCGATTCCGCCGGTCGCCGTCTTGGCGTCAAACTGTTCGGTGGCCAGGCAGCCATCGCGGGCAACATCATCGCACGTCAGCGCGGCACCACCTGGTGGCCGGGCACGAACGTCGGCATGGGCAAGGATCACACCCTGTTCGCGCTGACCGATGGTCACGTCAGCTTCAAGAAGGGCCTGAAAGGGCGCACCTTCATTTCGATCGTCCCCGCGACGGTCGAAGCTGCCGAGTAACCCGAGCGTAACATTTCGATGTTAAAAGGGGGGATCGGCGCAAGCCGGTCCCCCCAGCTGTTTCATCATTTTCGATTTCCAGCCAGTTTCCGGGGGAGGGAACATGGTCATGTCTGCACCGATGAGAGAGGGCACCCGTCTGGATGACCTCAAGGCGAATGATCCGGCGCAATTGAGCCAGCCGATCATTCCAACCGCGCGCTTCACCCTGCGCCCCTTGCGTCCGTCGGATGCGGGCCTGATCGCGCATTATACCGCCGACAAGCGCGTGGCCCAAGGCACCCGCGCCATTCCGCATCCGCTGCCGCATGGCGCCTCGGAAAGCTTCGTCGCGCGCGCATTGGCCGCCGACCGGACCGAGGATGTCTGGGCCATCGACGGGTCGCAGAACAAGCTGTCCGAACTGCTGGGCGTCGTGTCCTTGACCCGGATGGAGGGCGATCAGTCCGAGCTGGGCTTCTGGATCGGTGCGGGCTTCTGGAACACCGGCTTCGCGACCGAGGCCGTCGCGGCGCTGGTCGCGGCCAATCCGCATGGCGCGCGGACCCTGTTCGCCGAGGCGTTTCAGGACAATGCCGGCTCGGCCCGGGTGCTGACCAATTGCGGCTTCGTCTATCTGGGCGATGCGGAAAGCTGGTCGGTGGCACGCGATGCGCGGGTGCCGACCTGGACCTATCTGCGCAAGATGGCCTGACCGGGTTCAGGGGGCGTTCGCGTCCCCTGTTCAGACGCCATGCGGCAGTTGCATATCGTGCATTCGGGGCATTGCAAAAGCCGGGCGCGCGATTAAATCCTGCACATGACACAGCACATCCCATATTCGCTTCTGGACCTGTCGCCTGTCCCCGAGGGCAGCACCGCGCAGGATGCCATTCGCAACACCATCGACCTTGCGCAGCACGCCGAGGAATGGGGTTATCGCCGGTTCTGGCTGGCCGAACATCACAACATGCCGGGCATCGCCAGCGCCGCGACCGCCGTCCTGATCGGGCTGGTGGCGCAGGCGACCAGCCGTATCCGGGTCGGCGCGGGTGGCATCATGCTGCCGAACCACGCCCCCCTGACCGTGGCCGAGGCTTTCGGCACGCTGGCCACCGCCTTTCCGGACCGCATCGACCTTGGCCTTGGCCGCGCGCCCGGGGGCGATGGTGCCGTCATCCGCGCCCTGCGCCGCGACCCCATGGCCGACAGCTTCCCGCAGGATGTCGTCGAGCTGCTGGAATATTTCGGCGACGAACGCCCCGATGCTGCCGTCCGTGCGATCCCCGGCGAGGGCACGCATGTGCCCGTCTGGATCCTGGGCAGCAGCACCTTTGGCGCGCAACTGGCCGCGCATCTGGGCCTGCCCTATGCCTTCGCCAGCCACTTCGCCCCCGACGATATGGAGCGCGCGCTGGCCATCTATCGCGAACGGTTCCGCCCCTCGCCCTGGGGCCAGAAGCCCTATGTCGTGATGGCCGCGAATGTCTTTGCCGCCGACGATCCCGGCGAGGCCGCCTATTTGCGGACCACCATGCAGCTGGCCTTCGCCCGCCTGCGGACGGGCCAGCCCGGCAAGCTGCCGCGGCCCGTGCGTGACATCGATGCGGAAATCGGTGCCTCGGTCCGGCAGGGGGTCGATAGGGCCCTGCGGATCAGCGCCGTCGGCGGGCGCGAACAGGTGCGCGACCAGATGGCCGCCCTGCTGCAACAGCATCGCCCCGACGAGGTGATCCTGACCGGCCAGATCCACGACCACAAGGCTCGCCTGCGCAGCTTCGAGATCGCCGCCGAGGTAATGTCCGACCTGCCGATGGCCAACGCCGCCTGAGGCACATGAAAAAGGCCCCGCCGGATGACCGGCGGGGCCTTCTTGTGTCAGGACATGACCTGCGATTATTCGCGGTTGCCCATGAACTGCAGCAGGAACATGAACAGGTTCAGGAAGTCCAGATACAGCTGCAACGCGCCCATGATGGCCGACTTGCCGATGAAATCCGCATCCGAACCCGCCATCTGCAGGTAGGTGTTCTTGATGTTCTGCGTGTCATAGGCCGTCAGACCCGCAAAGATCAGCACGCCAAGGCCCGAGATCGCGAACTGCATGGCTGAAGACTGCAGGAAGATGTTCACGATCGAGGCGACGATCAGGCCGATCACGCCCATGATCAGGAAGCTGCCCCAGCCCGAGATGTCCTTCTTGGTGGTATAGCCCCAAAGCGACAGGCCCGCGAAGGCGATGGCCGTCACCAGAAAGGTTTGCACGATCGAGAACGGGGTATAGACCAAGAAGATCGAACTGATCGAGACGCCCATCAGGGCTGCGAAAGCATAGAACAGGCCAGTGGCCGCGCCGACCGACAGGCGGTTCAGGGCCGCGCCGAAGGCAAAGACCATCAGCAGCGGCGCGAACATGATCACCCACTTCAGCGGCGAGGTATAGATCGCCGCGCCAAGACCAGTCAGCTGGCCATCGGCCGTGACGGCGGCCGTCGAGATGCCGAAGGCGGCGACGGCGGTAACACCCATACCGACCGCCATCAGCCCATAAACCTTGTTCATGTAGGCCCGCAGGCCTTCATCGACCGCCGCGTGGCTGCGGGTGCCGACACCCTGCGCGGTGCGATAAGTGTTGAAATCTGCCATCGAACTCTCCTCTGTGAGGCAATCGGGGACATGCCCCTTCGTGACCCTGAATATCGGATGTCCGGCGTTTCATTTCAATGCCGGTGATGCGACGGATGGCCGCAATTACAGGGTTATGATGACCTTTCCGACGGCCCGCCTATCCCGCAGCAGATCATAGCCTTCCTGAATGCGATCAAGGGGCAGGACCTTGCCCATGACGGGGGTCAGCTTGCCTTCCTCGAACAGTCCGAAAAGCGCCTGCATGCTGTCGCGCAGCGCGTCGGGATCGTGCTTGCGATACCCGCCCCAGTAGAAACCGTGGATGGCGATGTTTTTGACCAAGGCATGGTTCAGAGGCAGGGCGGGAGGCTTGCCGCCCGCGAAACCGATGATCAGATGGCGGCCTCCGGGGCGCAGGGCGCGGAAGGCGGCGGCACCGGGTGCGTCGCCCACGGGGTCATAGATGACATCGGCACCCCCCATCTCGCGCAGCGCCTGCCGCAGGTCGGGACACTCGGCGCTGTCGATCACCTGATGGGCGCCCGCCTCGCGGACGGTCTGCAGCCGCTCGGCCCCGCGGGCCACGCCGATGACATGCGCGCCAAGTGCGGCGCCGATCTCGACGGCGGTCAGGCCGACCCCTCCGGCGGCGCCCAGCACCACCAGGGTCTGGCCTTGGCGCAGGGAACCGGGACCGGTGAGGGCCAGATGACTTGTCCCATAAGCCACCTGGAAGCCGGCCGCCTGTTCGAAGCTCATGCTGTCGGGAATGGGCTGCAGATTGGCGGGATCGGTCGCGATGATCTGCGCCATCGTGCCGGGGCAGGACACGACGACCCTTGTTCCCGCCACCAGATCGCAATCCGCCGGGGCCTCGATCACGGTTCCCGCGCCTTCCAGTCCGGGGGTGAATGGCGGGTCCTGAGGTTCCTGATAGCTGCCTTGCGCCTTCAGCAAATCCGCGAAATTCAAGGCCGAGGCGCCCATCCTGACCAGGACCTGCCCCGGACCTGCGACGGGGGGCGGGACAGAGGTGACGACGGGCCCCTGACCAAGGGCGAGAATCTGGGCTTGGCGAATCATGTTTCCTCCCGGGAAGACGCGTGCAGGACGGTGTTGACGCTCACGTTAGCCCAACCATTCGGTCCGGCACGCCCGGAAGGCTGTCACAGACCTGTCTTTTTGGTCAAGATCGGGCCTGTTAACCAAGATGACACTGTAGAATTGTGCCTTCTCGTCGTACCACCGCTACAGATTGAGTGAGGTTAACGATGAAGCATAGTGTTGATGTTCATGTTGGTAAGCGTATCCGTCATCGTCGCTGGATGATCGGAATGACTCAGCAGCAACTGGCCGACAAGGTCGGTATCAAGTTCCAGCAGATCCAGAAGTATGAAACCGGGATGAACCGCGTTTCCGCCTCGCGTCTGTGGGATATCGCCCATGCGGTGGATGTTCCGGTCAGCTTCTTCTTCGAAGGGCTGCACGAAGGGGCCATGTCGCAGATCGTCGAAGGCGACATGTTCGCCGACAAGGAAGCCCTGCAACTGGTGCGTGCATACTATGCCATGCCGGAAGCGCAGCGTCGGCAGATCTTCGAACTGGCCCGCGTCCTGTCGGACGCCGCCTGACCGGTCACGAAACTGTCGTTCCGCGGCGGATGCGCGCGGGCCGGCATCCCCCGTTCGCGTCTGGCCCCTGCGCCGCATTCGGGTTACACCTGCGTCAATTGGCGACAGGGGACCATCATGCAGGACGCATCGCAGATCATTCGAACCGCGCATGACATGGCAGACGCCGCCCGCAAGGCGATCCTGCCGCTGTTTCGCAGCGACGATCTGGTCGCAGACAACAAGCGTCCTGCCGATTTCGACCCCGTGACTCAGGCCGACCGCGACGCCGAACAGGCGATGCGCGCGGTTCTGGCCAGCAACCGCCCCGATGACGCCATCCTGGGCGAGGAATTCGGCCACAGCGCCGGGTCCAGCGGTCTGACCTGGATCCTGGACCCCATCGACGGCACGCGCGCCTTCATCAGTGGCGCGACCAGCTGGGGGGTGCTGATCGGGGTGTCGGACGGGAAAGACGTGATCTATGGCCTGATCGACCAGCCCTATACCGGCGAAAGGTTCGAGGGCGGGTTGGGCCGCGCCCAGCTGACCGGCCCCCATGGCAGCCGCCCTTTGAAGGTGCGCCGCGACGTTGCGCTGGATCGCGCGACCCTGATGACGACCTTCCCCGAGGTCGGCACCCCGTCCGAAGCGCAGGCCTTTCGTCGCGTGGCCGACCAAGTGCGGCTGACGCGCTATGGGCTGGACTGCTATGCCTATGCGCTGCTGGCGCTTGGTCAGATCGATCTGGTGATTGAGGCCGGGCTGCAATCCTATGACATCGCGGGACCGCTTGCCGTCGTTCAGGCGGCGGGTGGCATCGTGACCGACTGGCAGGGCGGTCCTGCGGCGCAGGGCGGGCAGGTCATCGCCGCCGCCAGCCCCGAACTGCACGCAGCCGCACTGGCGCTGTTGGCGGGTTGAACCACCGCCACCCAGCACGACATCCGAAGGAAGGGGCAGCATGACCGACCACGACCGCCTGCAGATCGATCAGACCCCGACCCCGGAACAGGGCGACGGGGATTACGTCACCAGCCCGGAATTCCTAGACCGCCTGGACGACATCCTGGACCAGGGCGATCAGCCGGGTCTGAACGCGCTGCTGGAAAAGCTGCATGGCGCCGATATCGCCGATATCATCGAGCAGCTCTCGCCCGGTCGTCGTCGCCTGTTCCTGGAACTCTACGGCGCCGAGATCGACGGCGAGATCCTGTCCGAGATCGACGAATCCATCCGCGAAGAGGTGCTGGAGCTGCTGCCCCGCCACGTCCTGGCCGATGCCGTGCGAGAGATGGACAGCGACGACGTCGTCGACCTAGTCGAGGATCTGGACGACACCGACCGCGACGAGATCCTGTCGGCGCTAGACGACAGCGACCAGGCCGCCGTGCGCCAATCGCTGGCCTATCCGGAATATTCCGCCGGCCGCCTGATGCAGTCCGAGGTCGTCACCGCCCCCGAGCATTGGACCGTGGGCGATGCCATCGACTACATGCGCCGTGAGGAATGGCTGCCCGAGCAGTTCTATCACATCATCCTGGTCGATCCGCGCCGCCACCCCATCGGCTATGTCACGCTTGGCCGCCTTCTGGCATCGCGCCGCGATGCCGTGCTGCGCGACATGGCCGAGGACAGCTTCCGCACCATCAGCGCCTATGCCGAGGAAGCCGATGTCGCCTATATCTTCAACCAGTATCACCTGATCTCCGCCCCCGTGGTGGACAGCGACGACCGGCTGGTCGGCGTCATCACCATTGATGACGCCATGGCCGTCCTTGACGAGGAACACGAAGAGGACATCCTGCGCCTTGCCGGTGTGGGCGACGAATCCAGCATCTCGGACAGCGTGGTGCAGACGGTGCGCCAGCGTGTGCCCTGGCTGGCAACCAACATCCCGACCGCCCTGGCCGCCGCCGCCGTCATCGCCCTGTTCGAGGGGGCGATTTCCCAGCTGGTGGCGCTGGCGGTGCTGATGCCCATCGTCGCCTCGATGGGCGGCAATGCGGGCACGCAGACGCTGACCGTCGCGGTGCGCGGCCTGGCGACGCGCGACCTGTCGTCCTCGAACGCGCTGCGGGTGGTGCGGCGTGAGATGACGGTGGGCCTGATCAACGGGCTGGTCTTCGGCGCGATCATGGCGGTCATCACCTTCCTGTGGTTCCAGGACGCCTGGCTGGCGGCGGTGATCGGCATGGCCATGGTCATCAACTTGATGGTGGCGGCCTTGGCGGGGATCTTGGTGCCGCTGGCGCTGAACAAGCTGGGGGCGGACCCGGCGCTGGCCTCGGGGACCTTCGTGACGATGATGACAGATGTGATCGGCTTCATGGCTTTCCTAGGGCTGGCCTCGGCGGTGCTGCTGTGAGCGACAAGGCGGTTCTGCGGCGCATGGCCCTGAAGGCGCGCGGGCAGGGGGGCGATCAGGCGGCGCTGGATCGCCACCTGATCACGGCGCTGGCCCCCCATGGCGGGGCAGTGCTGGCCGGATATTGGCCGATGCGGGACGAGGTCGACCCCCGCGCCGCCATGGCCGCCCATGACGGCCCTTTGTGCCTGCCCGTGGTGACAGGCAAGGACCGACCGCTGGTCTTTCGCGCATGGCAGGGGCAGCCGTTGCAGGTGGGGCCTTTCGGCACCTCGCATCCCGCGCCGGACGCGCCGGAACTGACCCCGCAAGTGCTGATCGTGCCGCTGGCGGGCTTCGACAGGCAGGGCAACAGGCTTGGCTATGGCGGAGGCTTCTATGACCGGACCCTGCAGGCCTTGCGCGAATCGGGGCCGGTGACGGCCATCGGCATTGCCTTTGCCTGCCAGGAACTGCCCGCCATTCCGGCCGAGGATTACGACCAGCCGCTTGATCTGATCGTCACGGACCGTGAAACCCTGACCATACCTCACTGAAATCGGCGTCGCGTGGCATTTGGGTATCGGCTGTTGGCAAGCTGGGGATGACCGTTGGTCAATCCTGTGGATATCCTTGGGACAGCCGCCCGCAAGCGTCTGAACCGGCTGCGGTTTTTGGCATCTGTTCCTGATGGCGGTGTCAAACCGCGGCGATCCTGTGCACGAATCCGCGCGAGGTGCCCCATACGACCTGTCAACGCACAAACCCATGGTTTTGTGGAAATAAATTCGTTGAACCCATTGGTGGGCGGCGGCAACCTGACGCGATATGCCGCAGCGGCAGAGGGTATGCGCAAGGGGCGCACGTCCAGCAAACCGGGGGCGACCGGCAGTGCGCGCCTTCGGTGCGTGAATGGTCGTCACGCGTCGCGCGGTCCGAGGGCAGGCAAATACAGGACGCGCTGACATGCAGATCGAAGGTCGTTTCCACCAATCCCCCGATGGGGCCTATGGCGATATTGCCTTCGTGACCCGCATGGTGGCCCCCGCCTCCGAGGATCTTGAGCACCCCGGCGATCCCGTCACGGTGCCCGCCGCCTTCAGCCAGATCGCGACCGAGGTCATGGCGCAGTCCTATTGCCACAAGGCAGGCGTTCCCGCGATCGTCAGGCCCGTCCCCGAAGAGGGCGTGCCCGACTTCCTCTGGCGGCACGAGGCCGATCTGGCCGCCCTGCAGGACCTGCCCGCCAATCAGCGTTTCGGCGCGGAAACCGATGCACGGCAGGTCTTCGACCGCATCGCGGGGGCCTGGGCCTATTGGGGGTGGAAGGGCGGCTATTTCGACACCCCGGATCAGGCCCGCGTCTACAGCGACGAGATGCGCGCAATGCTGGCCCGCCAGATGGCGGCACCCTCGCTGGAACAATGGCAGACGACGGGGCTGCACTGGGCCTATGGCATCGCCAGCGGACCGCAGGGGTTCCGGGTCGATCCGGCCACGGGCGCGCCCGTCCGCGCCGAGGCCTGTCATCCCCGTCCGCATGGCTGCTTCATCCAGTCGGTCAGCGACGACCTGCTGGAAGACGGCGGCATCATGGACCTGTGGCAGCGTGAGGCGCGGCTGTTCAAGCAGCCCAGCGGCAGCGGCACGAACTTCAGCGATCTGCGCGGCGCGGAGGAGGCCCTGTCGCGGGGCGGCTCCTCCAGCGGGCTGATGGATTTCCTGCGCGTCGGCGACCGTGCGGCAGGGGCGATCAAGCCCGGCGGCCACAAGCGGCGCAGCGCCAGGATGGCCATCTGCGATATCGACCACCCCGAGGTCGGCGATTTCATCGACTGGAAGCTGGAGGAGGAGAACAAGCTTTCCAGCATGATCGCGGGGGCGCATCTGCACCAGCGCCACCTGAACGCGATTCTTGCGGCTGCCGCCGAGGGGGGCGCCGATCCGGCGGGCAATCCCGCGCTGACGCAGGCCATGCGCGATGCGCGCGATGCGATGATCCCCGAGGGCATGATCCTGCGCGTGCTGCAATATGGTCAGCAGGGCTTCACCAGCATCCAGTTCCCCGGGTTCGACACGGATTGGGACGGGGCGGGCTATGCCAGCATCTCGGGTCAGAACAGCGACAATGCGGTCCGCGTCAGCGACGCCTTCCTGCGGGCTGTTCAGCAAGGCGCCCCTTGGGCGCTGCTGCGCCGGACCGATGGTGGCATCGCGCAGACCGTCGATGCCGCAGAGCTTTGGGCACAGATCGGCAATGCCGCTTGGGCCAGCGCCGACCCTTCGGTGCAATTCGACGATACGATCAACGCGTGGCACAGCTGTCCGCAGGATGGCCCGATCCGGGGCAGCAGTGCGGCGGGCGAATACCTGTTCCTTGACGACACGGCCTGCATCACCGCCACGCTGAACCTGCCGACCTTCCTGAAGGACGGCGCCTTCGATGCCGAGGGCTTCGCCCATGCCACTCGCCTGATGACCCTGACGTCCGAGATCTCGGTCGCGATGGCGCAACTCCCCACGGCCCGCATCGCGCAGCGCAGCTTCGAGTTCCGCCCCATGGGGTTGGGTTATTCGGGCCTTGGCAGTCTGCTGATGCGGATGGGGCTGGGCTATGACAGCGATCAGGGGCGCGCGGTCGGTGCGGCGATCACGGCGCTGATGACCGGCACCGCCTATGCCACCAGCGCGCAGATGGCGGCACGGGTGGGGGCCTTCGCGGGCCATGCGCGCAATGCGGACGACATGCTGCGGGTCATCGCCAACCACCGCGCCGCGGCGTATGGCTCAGGCGATTGCGCCGGGCTGAACCAGCCGCCGGTGCCGCTGAACGCCGATGCCTGCCCCGATCAGGTACTGGTCGCGCAGGCCCGGCAAGCGTGGGACATGGCGCTTGATCTTGGTCGGACGCATGGGTTCCGCAATGCGCAGGCCAGCCTGCTGGCCCGCCCGGATGACGTCATGCTGGCCCTTGATTGCGACACCCATGGGCTGGACCCCGATCATGCGCAGGTCAAGTTCGCGGTTCAGAACAGGCAGATGCCCGAGAAGGTCATCAACCCCGCGATCCCGCAGGGTCTGGCGGCGCTTGGCTATGACGACGATCAGATCGCCCGCATCGCGGCCCATGCCACGGGTCATGGCACCTTGGTCGGCTGCCCCACCATCGGTCATCAGGCGCTGGCCGCCAAGGGCTTCGGCCCCGTACAACTGGAAAGGATCGAGGCTGCGCTGGCGGGCGCCTTCGATATCCGCTTCGTCTTCAACCAGTGGACCTTGGGGCGGGACTTCTGCCGCGGAACCTTGGGCATAGGGGCCGAACTGCTGGCCGATCCGGGCTTCGACCTGCTGGCGCATCTGGGCTTCTCGCAGGCGCAGATCGAGGCGGCGAACGATCATGTCTGTGGCACCATGACGATCGAGGGCGCCCCTGATCTGCGCCCGCAGGATCTGGCCGTCTTCGATTGCGCCAGCCCCTGCGGCACGCGCCAACTGTCGGTGGACAGCCAGTTGCGGATGATGGCGGCGGTGCAGGACTTCCTGTCGGGCGGGATCGCCAAGGTGCTGCAGCTGCCGAACGCGGCCAGCATTGCCGACACGCTGGCCATCCATGACGTGGCCTGGGCACAGGGGCTGAAGTGCAGCGCCATCCACCGCGACGGTTCGCGGCTGTCCCAACCCATGGCCCAATCGCTGTTCGGCGAGGACGCGGATCTGCAAGCCGTCATCGACGCCCAGCCCCGCCAGCGCGCCAGCATCATGGCCGAACGCATCGTCGAGCGGATCATCGTCAAGGAAATCCGCTCTCAGCGCGAGAAGCTGCCTTTGCGCCGCAAGGGCTATACCCAGAAGGCCAGCGTCGGCGGTCACAAGGTCTATCTGCGGACCGGCGAATATGACGACGGCAATCTGGGCGAGATCTTCATCGACATGCACAAGGAAGGCGCGGGCTTTCGTGCGATGATGAACAATTTCGCCATCGCGGTGTCCGTGGGCCTTCAATACGGCGTGCCGCTGGAGGAATTCGTCGACGCCTTCACCTTCACCCGCTTCGAACCGGCGGGGGCGGTTCAGGGCAACGACAGCATCAAGAATGCGACCTCGATCCTGGATTACGTCTTCCGCGAACTGGCCGTCAGCTATCTGGACCGCACCGATCTGGCCCATGTCAAACCCACAGGCGCCAGCTTCGACGACCTGGGCGAGGGCGAGCGCGAGGGCGAGGCGCCCAAGGCCGATCCCGCCATGCAGCCGCTGACCATGCTGCGCCAGATCAGCAGCGCGGGTTATCTGCGCAAGCGCGTGCCGCAGGAGTTGATGGTCCTTCAGGGCGGTGCCGCCACGCAGGGTCAGACCGCCCTGCAGGTCGCGCTGCGGTATTGCGCCGCCTGCGGTCACGACAGCATCCGGCAAGAGGGCACGTCCTGCCGCTGCGGCACATGCGGATGGACAGGCGGCACATCCTGAAGTCTGGGCCATCCCTGACGGATTTTCTTTTGTCCGCAACGACATGGCGCTAGGCTGGGGCAGCGGGACGCGGGGCCGACTTGACGCGCATATGCGGTTCATCGTTCATTGCGCGGGTATCGTCGGCCCCCGCGGCCCGGCGCAATGACAATGGGGCGCTTGGCGCCAGGGGGTTCGTGATGGTCAAGATTACACCTGTTCTGATGGCTGGGGGTTCGGGGACTCGGCTTTGGCCGGTCTCGCGGAAAAGCTTTCCCAAGCAGTTCGCCCCGCTGATCGGGGATGAGACGCTGTTCCAAGCCAGTGCGCGCCGCCTCTCGGGGCCGGATTTCAACGATCCGGTAGTGATGACCAACAGCGACTTCCGCTTCATCGTGGCCGAGCAGCTGGAACAGGCCGCCATTCAGCCCGGCCGGATCATGATCGAACCGGCGGGCCGCAACACCGCGCCCGCCATCCTGGCCGCCGCGATGATGGTCGCGGCCGATGACCCCGACGGCCTGGTGTTGGTCGCGCCCTCGGATCACGTTATTCCCGACGCCGAAGCCTTCGTCGCTGCCGTCCGCGACGGGACCGAGGCCGCGCAGCAGGGCCGCATCGTCACCTTCGGCATCACCCCCGACCGCCCCGAGACCGGCTATGGCTATCTCGAGCTGGCCTCGAACGGGGCGGGGCCGCAGCCGCTGGCGCGCTTCGTCGAAAAGCCCGATGCCGAACGCGCCGCGCAGATGGTCGAGGCCGGGAACTACCTGTGGAACGCGGGCATCTTCCTGTTCAGCGCCGGCGCGATGATCCAGGCTTTCCGCGACCATGCTGCCGATTACATCGAACCCGTGCAGGCGGCGCTGGATCAGGCGCAGATGGATCTGGGCTTCCTGCGGCTGGCCAAGGTGCCCTGGCAGGGGCTGCGCGACGAATCCATCGACTATGCGGTGATGGAAAAAGCCGACAACCTCAGCGTCGTGCGCTTTTCGGAACGCTGGTCGGACCTTGGGGGCTGGGACGCCGTCTGGCGCGAGGCTCTGGGCCATGCGCCCTCGGATCTGGGCGTGGTCACGGACCGCAACTCGACCGCGATCGATTGCCGCGACGTGCTGCTGCGGTCCGACAGCGACGATCTGGAGGTCGTGGGCATCGGCCTGTCGGACGTGATGGTGGTGGCGACATCGGATGCGGTGCTGGTGGCCGACAAGTCGCGGGCGCAGGACGTGCGCCTGGCCGTGACCGCGCTGAAGGAAAAGGGCGCCAAGCAGGCGCAGACCTTCCCCCGCGATCACCGCCCCTGGGGCTGGTTCGAGACGCTGGCCCTTGCCGACCGCTTCCAGGTCAAGCGCATCGTGGTGAAACCCGGCGCGGCGCTGTCGCTGCAAAGCCATGTCCATCGGTCCGAACACTGGATCGTGGTGTCGGGCACGGCAAAGGTCACGGTGGATGAGAACGTCACGCTGGTGACGGAAAACCAGTCGATCTACGTCCCCCTTGGTGCCGTCCACCGGATGGAGAACCCCGGCAAGGTGCCCATGGTCCTGATCGAGGTCCAGACCGGCAGCTATCTGGGCGAGGACGACATTATCCGCTACGAGGACGTCTATTCCCGCAGCAGCGCAGACTGACGGGCGCCCGCCCCGCCGCCATGGCGGGGCGGGGCCGTCTTACATCGCCTCGCGCACCTCTTCGATGGCGCTGGCAACGCCTGCGCGGGGAACGCCGCGCAGCATCTGCTGGCCGATGATGAAGGTTGGCGTGCCTTGGATGGCCATCGTCTCGCCCAACTCGCGGTTCTTGACCAGCACCTGCGTCACCTCGTCCGAGGTCATCTGCGCGATGACCTTGTCGGCATCCACCTCGATCTGATCGGCCAGCTTGCGCAGGGCGTCTTCATTGGCTGGACTGCGCAGGGTGATCAGCGCGTCATGGGCGGCCTTGTAGGCCTCGTCGCCCGCGATCTGCTTGACGGCGATGGCAAAGCGGCTGGAGGCCTCGCTGTCCTGCCCGAGGATCGGAAATTCCTTGATGATCAGGCGGATATTGCCGTCATCCTCGACGGCATCGACGACCTCCTGGTTGAACTGGCGGCAGACGCCGCAGCGGTAGTCCATGAATTCGACCATGGTCAGATCGCCATCGGGATTGCCGCCGACCCAGCTGTGGCCATCATCGAAGATAGCATCGTGGTTTTCGGCCACCAGATCGACGTCGTTCTTGGCGGCCTGTTCGGCCTGACGGCTTTCCAGCTCGTTGATCGATTCGATCAGGACCTGCGGGTTGGCCATCAGGTATTCGCGGACCGCCGCGCCGAAATCGGCCTTTTCGGCATCGGTCATCGCCCCGATGTCGAAGGCCATGGCGGGGGCGGTCAGGACAGGTGTCGCGCCAAGAAGAAGCGCGGCGATCAGGCGTTTCATGGTGGGAACCCTTCGGTTTGTCTTTGCGGCAGCTTGGACTGCGTGCCCGGCGATGGCAAGAATGCCTGCGAACAAGGCTGCGTGACGGTCGCAGGCGCGCGCAAAAGGCTGGATGGTCGGGTCGGCCCGCGCTATCACCGGGCCGCAGAACAAGAAGAACAGGGGCAGCAGCATGCGACATTCCACCCGCGGACAGGTCGACCCCTTCATCGTCATGGACGTGATGGAGGCCGCCCAACGCGCCGAGGCACAGGGTCGCCACATCATCCACATGGAGGTCGGCCAGCCCGGCACCCCCGCCCCCGAAGGCGCGCGCCGTGCCTTGGCAGGCGCGCTGGATCAGCCGCTTGGATACACCTCGGCGCTTGGGCTGCCGACGCTGCGTCAGGGGATCGCGGACCTGTACCGGCGCTGGTACGGGGTCGATCTGGACCCCGGCCGCGTCGTCGTCACCTCGGGCAGCAGCGGGGCGTTCCTGCTGGCGTTTTCGGCGCTCTTCGATGCGGGCGACAAGGTGGCGATGGGGTTCCCCGGCTACCCCAGCTATCGCCAGATCCTGAAGGCGATGTCGCTGGAACCCGTGGGCATCCAGACCCGCCCCGAGGACCGCTATCAGCCGCGCCCGACCGACATTCCGGACGGCGTGCAAGGGCTGATCCTGGCGTCGCCCGGCAATCCGTCGGGCACGGTGCTGAACGTGCCGGAACTGCGCGCCCTGACAGATGCGGCGCAGGCGAAGGGCGTGGCCGTCATCTCGGACGAGATCTATCACGGGCTGTCCTATGGCGACCGCTGCCATTCCGCGCTTGAGGTGACGGATGAGGTTTTCGTCGTAAACTCTTTCAGCAAATACTTTTCCATGACCGGATGGCGGATCGGCTGGATGGTGGTGCCGCCCGAACAGGTCCGCACCGTGGAACGCTTGGCGCAGAACATGTTCATCTGTCCGCCCCATGCCAGCCAGATCGCCGCACTGGCCGCGCTGGACTGCGCGGATGAGGCCGAGGCCAACTTGGCCGTCTATGCCGAGAACCGCCGCCTGATGCTTCAGGAACTTCCCAAGGCGGGCTTCGACCGCATCGCGCCGCCCGAGGGCGCCTTCTATATCTATGCCGATGTGTCGCATCTGACCGATGACTCGGTGGCGCTGGCCGCCGAGATCCTGGAACATGCGGGCGTCGCCGTCACGCCGGGGCTGGACTTCGACCCTGTGCGCGGGGGGCAGACCTTGCGCTTTTCCTATGCCCGGGCGACCGCCGACATCGCCGAGGGCCTGCGCCGCCTGACCGAGTACATGGCCCGCCGATGATCCTGCGCGCGGCCCTTCTGTTCCTGATGCTGGCCATCGCGCCGCCCGCGCTGGCGCAGGGTCCGGCGCGCATCGATCTGGGCGCGTCTTCGGTGACGCAGCGCGATGCGGGGTGGTGGCAGCGCCTTTTCGGGCCGCGTGCGCTGGACCTGTCGCTGGCGATCGATCAGGCGGTGCCCTATCGCGTGTTCCTGGTCGGCGATCCGGCGCGGCTGGTGATCGACCTGAAGGGTGCCAATATGGTCGGGCAGGATTTCTCGGCCATCTTCGGAGGTGAGCTGCTGCCAGCCATCCGCAGCGGCAGCTTTCGCCGCGGCTGGTCGCGGATCGTGATGGAGCTGCCCGGCCCCTTCCGCGTGGCCAGCGCGGGGATGGACACGCGCGGTGCGCAGGCGCGGCTGAACGTCGCGCTCTGGCCGGTTTCGCCCGACGACTTCAGTCCGCGTCCCTCGGCGGCGGCGGCGCTGCGCAACCTGCCCGATCCGGCTGAACTCTCGGACACCCCCATCCGGGGCGAGGGGCTGGTCGTCACGCTGGATCCCGGCCACGGCGGTTTCGATCCGGGCGCGCAGGCCGGTGCCACCACCGAGGCCGAACTGGTCCTGACCTTCGCGCAGGAGCTGCGCGATGCGCTGACCGAAAAGGGCGTCACGGTCAACATGACCCGCGACAAGGACGTCTTCGTTCCGTTGGAGGATCGGATGACGGCGGCGCGGCAGGCGGGGTCGCATCTGATGATCTCGCTGCATGCCGATGCGCTGCCCAAGGGGCAGGCGGCAGGCGCCACCGTCTATGTCTGGAGCAAATCGGCCGATGAACGCGCCTCCCGCCAGCTGGTCGCGCGCCACGAACGCAAGGACCTGCTGCTGGGGATGGACCTGTCGGGCCAGGACGACGCGCTGGCCCATGCGCTGATCGATTTCGCCCGCACCGACACCCAGCCCCGGTCCGAGGCCTATGCCCGCCAGCTGATCTCGCGCATGGCGCTGATGGGGATCGGGCTGCACGGGCGTCCCGTGCAGGGGGCGGCCTTCTCGGTCCTGAAGTCGCCCGACATCACCTCGGTCCTGCTGGAGCTGGGCTTCATCACCGACAATGACGACCTGTCGAAGATGTCCGATCCGCTATGGCGCGCGCGCATGGTCCGCGCCGTGACCGAGGCGACCCTTGGCTGGTGGCACGACGAGGCCGCGCGCGGTTCCCTGCTGCGCCGGTGACACACCCAGTGTTGCTTTGACCGTGGGGGCCTCTGCCGCTATAGACTGGCCTTGGGATTTCCAGAAGGCGACATGACGTGCTGCGAGCCATACTTTCATTCATCGGAGCGATCTTTTCATGGTTCGTGACCGCCAGCTTCTTCATCGCCCTGACGCTTGGCGGGATCTTCTGGGTCTATTCCCGCGATCTGCCCAGCCATGAGACGCTGGCCCAATATTCGCCCAAGACGATCAGCCGCATCTACTCCGCCGAAGGCCAGCTGATCGACGAATTCGCGGATGAACGCCGCATCTTCGTACCCATCGACGAGGTGCCCGATCTGGTCAAGCAGGCCTTCGTCAGCGCCGAGGACAAGAATTTCTATTCCCACCCTGGCTATGACCTGCGCGGCATCCTGGGGGCGGCCTATCAGGCGGCGGCCAGCGGCGGATCGCAGGTGCGCGGCGCGTCCACCATCACCCAGCAGGTGATGAAGAACTTCCTGCTGTCCAGCGACCGCAGCGTCGAACGCAAGGTCAAGGAACTGATCCTGGCATCGCGGCTGGAACAGACGCTCTCCAAGGACCAGATCCTGGATCTGTACCTGAACGAGATCTTTCTGGGCCAGAACAGCTTCGGCGTCGCCGCCGCCGCCCAGACCTATTTCAACAAGTCGCTGACCGAACTGGCCCCGCATGAGGCCGCGATGCTGGCCTCTATGCCGCAGGCGCCGGGCCGCTATCACCCCGTGCGCGCCAAGGAGCGTGTCACCGAACGTCGCAACTATGTCCTGCGCGAGATGTGGCAGAACGGCTATATCGACGAGGCCACCTATGAGGCCGAGGCCAAGCTGCCGCTGCGCTCGGTCCAGAACGGCGACTTCAAGTCATTCCAGAACCAGCTGCCGAACCGTGACTACTTCACCGATGAGATCCGCCGCCAGCTGAGCCGCGAATTCGGTCAGGACGAATTCTTCGGCGGCGGAATGACCATCCGCGCCACCGTCGATCCCGACCTGCAATCCGAAGCCGCCACCGCCCTCCAAGAGGCACTGGAGCAATACGACCGCGGTCGTGGCGTCTGGCGCGGCACCGGCGAGGTCCTGCCCCCCGAGGCACTGACCGACCAGGTCGCATGGCGCGGTGCCCTGTGGGACCTGCGCCTGCCGCGCGACATCCCCGGCTGGCACCCCGCCGTCGTGCTGGAAATGGGCGCCAGCGACGCCCGCATCGGCATCGAGGGCATCGAGGAGGACGCCGACGGCCATTGGATCCCCGCCAAGGACGTCCAATGGGCCCGCAAGCGCAATGCCGACGGCAGCCTCGGCCCCCGTGCGCAGGTGGCCGACGACCTGCTGGACGTGGGCGACGTGGTTCTGGTGCGCGCCATGACCAGCGACAGCGACGGCAGCTTCATCCGCTGGACTTTGCGGCAGGTGCCGCAGGTGCAGGGCGGCTTCATGGCGATGGACGTTAACACCGGGCGCGTGCTGGCGATGCAGGGCGGGTTTTCGTACCAAAGCTCGGTCTTCAACCGGGCCACGCAGGCGCAGCGCCAGCCGGGGTCGTCCTTCAAGCCCTTCGTCTATGCTGCGGCGCTGGACAACAACTATACCCCCGCGACCATCGTGGTCGACGAACCGATCCGCGTGAACACGCCGCAGGGCCTGTGGGAACCCAAGAACAGCTCGGGGCAGCACTACGGGCCGACGCCCTTGCGCACCGGCATCGAACAGTCGCGCAACCTGATGACCATCCGCATTGCCGACGATATCGGCATGGATCAGGTCGCCCGCTATGCCGAGGATTTCGGCGTCTATGACAAGCTGCGCCCCTTCCTGGCCAACGCCCTTGGTGCGCAGGAAACGACGCTTTTCAAGATGGTCGCCGCCTATGCCATGTTCGCCAATGGCGGCGAACGGGTCGAACCCACGCTGGTCGACCGCGTGCAGGACCGCCGCGGGCGCACCGTCTATCGCCATGATCAGCGGGTCTGCGAAACCTGCGGCATGCAGCCCTTGCCCGTGGGTCAGGGCCCGGTCATCGACAGCAACCGCGAACGGGTCATGGATGCCGTCACCGCCTATCAGCTGACCTCGATGATGGAGGGGGTGGTCAAGCGCGGATCGGGCAAGGGCGTCAACCTGCCTGTGCCCATCGCGGGCAAGACCGGCACTACGAACGACGCCAAGGACGTGTGGTTCATCGGCTATTCCAGCAATATCGTTGCGGGATGCTATATCGGTTTCGACCAGCCACGCTCGCTTGGCAACAGCGCCTATGGCGGGACGCTTTGCGTGCCGGTGTTCAACGCCTTCATGCGCGACGCGGTGCGCAAGCTTGGCGGCACGGAATTCAAGGTTCCGCCGGGTGGCTATTGGGTCAAGATCGACCGCGTGACCGGTCAGCGCCTGCCCGACGATGCTTCGGGTCCCAATGTCATCTCGGAATACTTCCGCGACGGCACCGATCCCGATTGGCTGACGCCCTATGTCGTCTCGGGCTTCGGTGACAACAACGTCATCCTGCCGTGGGAGGCGGGGGCCGCGGCCGCCACCTCGATCACCACCTCGACCGGGCAGAAGCGGGTGATCCCCAAGCGGGCCGATTTCGGGTCGATGTCCTCGGGCGGTCTTTACTGATCGCGGCGGCGGGTGGTCTTGCCCAAGGCCGCCTGCCGCGTTATCACCCCGGACCTGACGCCAGACCGAAGGGAGCCCGCACATGCGCGCCGAAACGCAGTCCACCATCGAGGCCATCCGTCGTTCGCTGACCCTGTTGGGCCAGCGCCTTGACTGGCAGACCGCGCCCCATCGCCTGGAAGAGATGAACGCCATGATCGAGGATGGCGATCTGTGGTCCGACCCCGCCCGCGCACAGAAGCTGATGCGCGACCGCCAGTCGCTGTCCGATGCCATCGACACCTATCGCCGGATCGAGGGCGATCTTGCGGCCAATGCCGAGATGGTCGAATTGGCCGAGATGGAGGGCGACCCCGATCTGGTCGCCGAATCCGAGGCGAACCTGAAGGCACTGGCGAAACTCGCCGCCCAGAAGGAGCTTGAGGCCCTGCTGAACGGCGAGGCTGACGCCAACGACACCTTCCTTGAAGTCAACGCAGGCGCAGGCGGCACCGAAAGCTGCGATTGGGCCTCGATGCTGGCGCGCATGTATGTGCGTTGGGCCGAGAAGAAGGGCTATGAGGTCGAGCTTCTGTCCGAGACCTCGGGCGATGAGGCGGGCATCCGCAGTGCCGCCTACAAGATCACCGGCCACAACGCCTATGGCTGGCTGAAATCGGAATCGGGCGTTCACCGCCTGGTCCGCATCAGCCCCTATGACAGCGCCGCGCGTCGTCACACCAGCTTCAGTTCGGTCTGGGTCTATCCGGTCGTCGACGACAACATCGAGATCGAGGTCGCAGACCGCGACATCCGCATCGACACCTATCGGTCCTCGGGCGCGGGCGGCCAGCACGTCAACACCACCGACTCGGCGGTGCGGATCACGCACATCCCGACCGGCATCGTGGTGACCAGCTCGGAAAAGTCGCAGCACCAGAACCGCGCCAACGCCATGGCCGCGCTGAAGTCGCGCCTGTACCAGATGGAGCTGGACCGCAGGAATTCCGAGATCAACGCCCAGCACGCCGCCAAGGGCGATGCGGGCTGGGGCAACCAGATCCGGTCCTATGTCCTGCACCCCTACCAGATGGTGAAGGACCTGCGCACCGGAGAGGAGACCAGCGACACCCAAGGCACGCTGGACGGCGATCTGGACCGCTTCATGGCCGCCACGCTGGCCCTAGACGTGGCCGGGAAATCCCGCGCCGAGGCGCAGGGCGAGGATTGATCCAACAGGGCACCCCGGCGGGTGCCCTTTTCATTTCGGGGGTGCGCATGATCCAAAAGCGGCAATTGGGGCAGGGCGGCCCGATGGTGGGTGCGGTCGCGCTTGGCACGATGAACTTTCTTGGCACCTATGGTCCCGCCGACCCCAATGCCAGCCTGCGCTGCATGGCCGAATGCGTGGACATGGGCATCGACCATATCGACACCTCGGACGTCTATGGCGCGGGCGGGGCCGAAGAGCTGCTGGCGCGTTTCCTGAAGACCCATGGCGACCGCGTGACGCTGGCCACCAAGGGCGGCATCACACGACAGCCGGACCACCCTTTCGACAACAGCGACGCCTATCTGACCCGCGCGCTGGAAGCGTCCCTGAAGCGGATGCAGGTCGAGCGTGTCGATCTGTATTACGTTCACCGCCGTCAGGCCGACCACCCGATCGAGGAAACGATGCAGACCCTGCTGCGCCTGCGGGATCAGGGCAAGATCGGCGCCATCGGCCTGTCCGAGGTTGCGCCATCCACGCTGGAACGCGCGGCGGCGGTGGGACCGGTGGCGGCGGTGCAGTCTGAATATTCGCTCTGGACGCGTCAGCCGGAACTGGGGCTGGTCGATGCCTGCGCGCGCCACGGTGCGGCCATGGTGGCGTTTTCGCCCATGGGCCGCGGTGCATTCGCCGACATGCCGCCCGATCCTGCGGCTTTCGCGCCCGGCGATCTGCGTGCGACCATGCCGCGTTTCCAGCCCGAAAACTGGGCGCGGAACCTGATCCGCCTGCGGGCCTTCGGTGATCTGGCCCGTGACATGGGCGAAAGCTCCGCCAGCCTTGCCATCGCATGGGTGCTGTCGCGCGCGCCCCATGTCATCGCGCTGCCCGGGTCGCGCGACATCGCGCATTGGCGGCAACTGGCGCGCGGGGCGCAGCTGGACCTGACCGAAGAACAGTTGACGCGCATCGACGGCCTGTTGCCTGCTGGCTGGGCGCATGGGCCGCGCTATGGTGGCGCGATGGCCGTCGGGCCGGAAAGCTATTGCTGAGGATGGGATCATGGCCATGGACGACAAGCATCTGAACCTGGCGCTTCAGGGCGGGGGCGCACATGGCGCCTTTACCTGGGGCGTGCTGGACCGGCTGCTGGACGAACCATGGCTGCAGATCGCGGCGGTCAGCGGGGCCTCGGCCGGGGCGCTGAACGGGGCGGCGCTGAAGGCGGGGCTGGCGGCGCACCGTGGCCGCGCGGGCCGTGAGGCGGCGCGGTGCAATCTGGACGCCCTCTGGTCCGAGGTCGGCACCATGAGCGACAACCGCGTCATCCGCTGGATGCAATCGCTGATGCCCATGCCGCGTGGAATGCAGCGCTGGACGCAGATGGTCTCGCCCGCCGCATGGCTGGACAATCTGACGCGCATCTTCAGCCCCTATGATTACGGCCCGCTTTACGTCAATCCGCTTGGGGGGCTGCTGCGGGGGTTGCCTCATCCTGATTTCACCGGTCAAGCGGGACCGGCGCTTTTCGTCGCCGCGACCAACGTGCGCACGGGGCGGGTCCGCGTCTTCACCGGCGCGGATGCCACGCCCGAGGCGGTCATGGCCTCTGCCTGCCTGCCGACGCTGTTCCAGGCGGTCGAGCTGACCGACCCTGTGACCGGGTTGACCGAGGCCTATTGGGACGGAGGCTATTCGGCCAATCCGGCGCTGTTCCCGCTTTATGCGACCCGCTTTCCCCGCGACGTGATGATCGTGGCGCTGAACCCGCTGATGCGCGACGTCCTTCCCCGCACTCCGGTCGAGATCGCCGACCGCGTGAACGAGATCAGCTTCAATTCATCGCTGATGGGGCAGCTGCGCGCCGTGAACTTCGTCAAGCGGCTGATCGAGGAGGGTCGCGTCGAACCCGACAGGATGAAGAACGTGCTGGTCCACCTGATCGATGATGATGCGCTGATGGTGGATTTGACGGCCCGGACCAAGCTGATGCCGGGTCCGGGAATGCTGGCCACAATGAAGACGGCGGGGCAGGCGGCGGCGGATCGTTTCTTGACCGATCACGCCGACAAGCTGAATGTCAGCGACAGTTTCGATCTGTCGCAGTTCTTCCCGCCGACCCCCTTCGATTAGGCCATGGCCTTCGCGATGGCCGCGGCCAACCGCGCGTTGTTCAGCACCAGTTCGATGTTCGAGGCCAGCGAGCGGCCCTCGGTCAGTTCGAAGATGCGCTGCAGCAGGAAGGGCGTGACCTGCTTGGCAGCGATCTTCTGCGCCTCGGCCTCGGACAGGGCCTGCTCGATCACCGGCATGATGACGTCGCGGGTGATCTCATGCTCGGCCGGGATGGGGTTGCAGACCAGCTGGCCGCCCTTGACGCCCAAGCGGGCGCGCATCGCGGCGGCGGCGGCGATCTCGGTCGCACTGTCCATCCGCAGCGGCGCCTTGATTCCCGAGGCGCGCGACCAGAAGGCCGGCAATTCGTCCTGGCCATAGGCGATGACCGGCACGCCAAGCGTTTCCAGCACTTCCCAGGTCTTGGGCAGGTCCAGGATGGCCTTGGCACCGGCGGCGACGACCGTCACGGCCGTCTGACCCAGTTCCTGCAGGTCGGCCGAGATGTCGAAGCTGAGTTCCGCCCCGCGATGCACGCCGCCGATCCCGCCGGTGGCAAAGACCTTGATGCCCGCCAGTTCGGCGCAGATCATCGTGGCGGCGACGGTGGTTGCGCCCGTGCGGCCATTGGCCAGGCAGACCGCCAGATCGGCGCGGCTCAGCTTCATGGCCTGATCCGAGGGCGTCTGCGCAAGCGCGGTCAGCGCCTCGGTCGTCAGGCCGATGTGGATCTGCCCGCCCATGACGGCGATGGTGGCGGGGGTGGCACCGCCTTCGCGGATGGTATCCTCGACCTTTTGGGCCATTTCCAGGTTCTGCGGCCAGGGCATGCCATGGGTGATGATGGTCGATTCCAGCGCGACGACGGGGCGTCCGGCTTTCAGCGCCTCGGCCACTTCGGGGGCGAAGGTCATGGGGGCATCGGTCATGGTGGTCACGGAACGTCCTTTCCAGAGACATGCGCGGCAGCGGCCTCGACCGCCTGCCGTAAAGCCGCATCGCGCGGCTGGTTCTTCAGTTCGGCCGCCAGATGGGCGGCAAGGAAACAGTCGCCCGCGCCGGTGACGCGGGCCACGGTGACGCGCGGCGGGGTCACGACCAGCGTCGGGCCGTTCGCCAAGGCATCCGCCGCGCTGTGCGGGCCGTCGGTGACCAGCACGCGGGCCGCGCCACGGGCCACCACGGCCTGCGCGGCGGTGGCGGCATCGGGGCAGGCGCGTCCGGCCAGGATCTCGGCCTCGAGCCGGTTCAGATAGAAGCAGCCGCGGCGGGCGGCGATCAGCGGCTCAAGCCGTTCGGCCTTCCCGGGACTGGCGGGCACGACGCGCAGATCGGCACCGGCCAGTCGCGGGTCGCGCGACATGGTGGCCAGCAGCTCCTCGGTCAGGTTGCCGTCCAGGACGACGGGGCCGGTCCAATTGGCCAGCGTGTCGGCCAAGGGCGCAAGGATGGTGTCGCCCGCGGCCTCCAGGCTGTGGGCGTCGGCGATGGCGGCGATCAGGCCCTCGCTGTCCTCGATGCCCATATAGCAGTCGGTCGGCAGGCCGGTATCGCGGGTCAGCCAATCGGTGCGCACGCCAAGACGGGCGGCCTCGGCGGTCAGCGCCTCGCCCTCGGGGTCGCGGCCCACGGCGGACAGCACGGCGGGCGTCAGCCCCCAACGCGCCAGCGCCACAGCCACGTTCAGCGCAACGCCGCCGGGGATGTGGCTGATGCGGCCGGGAACATCCGCGCCTTGGGCCATGCGGCGCGGTGCGCGTCCGATCACGTCCCACAGCATCGCGCCGATGCACAGGATATCAGGGTGCTTGTCGGTCATCATCATCCCTCAGCTCGGTTTCCAGGAACCGTTCGAAATCATCCAGGTCGATCGGGTCGAACTGCCCGAAGCCCTGCATCCAGACCGAGGCGCCGCGCATCCCGTCGGGGTCCAGCTTGCACCATGTGATCCTGCCGCGCCGCTCTTGCCGGATCAGACCGGCGGCTGCAAGCACCGCCAGATGTTTCGAGATCGACGCAAGGCTGGTGTCGAATGGCGCGGCCACATCGCTGACCGCCATGTCGTCTTCCAGCAGCATCGACAGGACGCGGCGCCGCGTCGGGTCGGCCAGCGCGGCGAAGATCAGGTCCAGCCGGTCGGTCTGGGGCAGGTGGGTCATGGGATCGCCTGTCATACTGGGACGCGGCCCGAGCGGTGATGCTCAACCGGGCGGTTGAATAATGTCGGGGCGGCGGCGGGATTGCAACCCGTGCGGATGAATCCTGTCACTAGGATAATAACGCGATTTCAATGGCTTGAAATAATCTTGCGCGCGCTTGACTTGGGCGGCCCTTGCCCCTAGACAACGCCCAACGAACACGAGGGCGTGAAAGATGGCCAGCGGGCCCCAAGGCGACAGGGACAGGGCGGCGGATGCCGAACGTCTGGCCGCATTGGAAGCCAAGCTTGCCGCAAAGGCGCCCAAGCCGTCGGGTCCGAACCCGATGGGGAAATACGAACAGGCCAATCTGGCCTGGCGGATGGTGATCGAATTCGTGACCGGCCTGGGGCTGGGTTTCGCGGTCGGTTACGGGCTGGACTATCTGTTGGGCACCAAGCCCTTCCTGATGGTCCTTTTCATATTCTTCGGTCTTGCGGCCGGCGTCAAATCCATGATGCGCACCGCGGCCGAGCTTGACAGGAAATCCGGCGACCAGCCGGGCAGTGACGAGAGGGATTGATCGTGGCGACGGAAGCGACTGGCGGCGGCCTTGAATTCCACCCTATGGACCAGTTCATCGTCAAGCCGCTGTTCGGTGCTGGCGAGGTTCACTGGTACACCCCGACCAACGTGACGCTGTGGCTGGCGCTGACCGCGCTTGCCGCCATCGCGCTGCTGGTTCTGGGCACCCGTGGCCGTGCCATCGTGCCGAACCGCGCGCAGTCGATGGCCGAGATGGCTTACGGCCTGGTCTACAAGATGATCGAGGACATCTCGGGCAAGGACGGTCTGCGTTACTTCCCCTATGTCCTGACGCTGTTCATGTTCGTGGTCTTTGCCAACCTGCTGGGCCTGCTGCCGATGGCCTTCACGGTCACCTCGCATATCGCCGTCACCGGCGTGCTGGCGATGGCGGTGTTCCTGGGCGTGACGGCAATCGGCTTCATCAAGAACGGCACGCATTTCCTTGACCTGTTCTGGGTCCGCTCGGCTCCGCTGGCCGTGCGTCCGATCCTGGCCGTCATCGAGGTGATCAGCTACTTCGTGCGTCCGCTGTCGCTGTCCATTCGTCTGGCCGGCAACATGATCGCCGGTCACGCCGTCATCAAGGTTTTCGCAGGGTTCGCAGCCATCGCCGCTGTCGCCCCCGTCGCAATCATCGCGGTCGTCGGGATGTATGCCTTCGAGGTGCTTGTCGCCTTCGTGCAGGCCTATGTCTTCACCATCCTGACCTGCGTGTACCTCAAGGATGCGCTGCACCCGTCGCACTGAGGTGACGGGCTGCGGCCCCCGGGCGGTGTCATTCCGAGACCGCTTCAACAAGTTTAAAGCCAAACTTCCAACCGCAAGGAGAAATACCATGGAAGGCAATATCGGAGAACTGGGCCAGTACATCGGCGTCGGCCTGACCGCATTCGGCATGGGCATGGCTGCTCTGGGTGTGGGCAATGTTGCCGGCAACTTCCTGGCAGGCGCCCTGCGCAACCCGTCGGCAGCAGCCGGCCAGACCGCCACGCTGTTCATCGGTATGGCATTCGCCGAAGCACTGGGGATCTTCTCGTTCCTCGTCGCGCTTCTGCTGATGTTCGCGGTCTGATCCATCGCCATCCTTGCGGCGGGGTGGGGGCAACCCCCACCCCTTCGTGATATTCAAGGCCATGGGGTAGGATATGTTCAGCCTGTTGCAAGAGGCCGCCCACACCGCGGTCGAAACCACTGAGGGCGTCGTCGTTCACGACGAAGCAGCCCACGGCGCCGATGCCGCGACCCACGGGGTCGATGCAGCGGGCCATGCCGCCGAAGCCGCGGGCCTTCCGCAGCTGGATATCGCCACCTTCGGCAACCAGATCTTCTGGCTGGTCGTCACGCTGGTGGTTCTCTATCTGGTGCTGTCGCGGATCGCCTTGCCGCGCATCGCGTCGGTCCTGTCGGATCGTCAGGGTGCCGTGACCGGCGATCTGATGGCCGCAGAAGAATTCAAGCAGAAGGCCAAGGAGGCCGAGGCAGCTTACGACAAGGCCTTGGCCGACGCGCGCAGCGAAGCCCAGGCCATCGTCGCGCAGAACCGCGCCGAGATCCAGGCCGAGCTGGACGCAGCCATCGCCAAGGCCGACGCCGAGATCTCGGCCCGCACCGCGGAGTCCGAGGCGCGCATCCGCGAGATCCGTGCATCGGCCGACGAAAGCGCCCGCGAAGTTGCTCGCGACGTCACCGCGCAGCTGGTCGCCAGCTTCGGTGGTAATGCCGATGACGCCGCAGTCTCGGCTGCCGTCGAGGACCGCATGAAAGGGGCCGTGCAATGACCCGTTTGTTCGCAATCGCCGCTGCTGCCGCACTGGCGGCCGGTCCTGCCGCTGCGGCGACCGGTCCGTTCTTCTCGCTGCGCAACACGAACTTCATCGTCCTGATCGCGTTCATCGTGTTCATCGGCGTGCTGGTCTATTTCAAGGTCCCCGCTCTGCTGGGCGGCCTGCTGGACAAGCGTGCCGACGGCATCCGCAACGATCTGGACGAGGCACGTCGCTTGCGCGAGGAAGCGCAGGAGATCTATGCCAGCTATGAGCGTCGCCAGCGCGAAGTGAAGACGCAGGCCGATCAGATCGTGGCCAACGCCAAGCGCGAGGCCGAGGCACAGGCTGCCAAGGCCAAGGAAGATCTGGCCACCTCGATCGAGCGTCGCCTTCAGGGTGCGCAGGATCAGATCACCAGCGCCGAAAACGATGCGGTTCGCGCCGTGCGTGACCGCGCCGTGCAAACCGCCGTCGCCGCCGCCTCCGAGATCCTGATGCGTCAGGTGAACGCGGGCCAGCGCTCGGCCGGGATCGACGATGCCATCGAAGACGTGGCACGCCGCCTGAACTGATCCGCAACCACGGATCGCCTTTCAAAGCCCCCGATGCCCAAGGCACCGGGGGCTTTTTCCTGTCCGGGCCTCCGGCATGGAAAAAGGCCGGGCGCAATGGCCCGGCCTTCTTCACGTCGGTGGTTTGCCAGATTACTGGGTCGGACGAATGATGATCTCGACCCGGCGGTTCTGGGCGCGGCCCGAGGGGGTGTCGTTCGAGGCGACCGGCTGCGTCATGCCGCGGCCCGTGGCGGCAAGGCGGCTCTGCGAGACACCGGCGGCTGCCAGGATGCCCGCGACCGATTGCGCGCGGCGCTGCGACAGATCCTGGTTGTAGGCTGCGGCACCGGTGTTGTCGGTATGGCCGATGACCTCGACGCGGCTGTTGGGATATTGGTTCAGGTTGCGCGCGACGGCATAGAGGTCGCTTTGGGCGGGACCCGAAACGGCGGCGCTGTCGGTGGCGAACAGGATGCCCTCGGGCAGGACGACCTGTAGGTACGAGCCGTGGTTGACGATCTGGACGTTCGGGTTCGAGATCGAGGATTTCAGCGCCGCGGCCTGACGGTCAAGAATGTTGCCGGCCAAGGCGCCCGCTGCCGCACCGATGATGGCACCGCGTGCAGCATCGCGGCCCTGGTTGTTGCTGTCGTCGTCGCGGGTCGCGCCATAGATGGCGCCCACTGCGGCACCGGCCAAGGCGCCCTGCTTGGTGCGGGTGTTGTCGCCGCCGGTGGTGCCCATCATGCCGGTATCGGCGCAGGCCCCAAGGACCAGCAGGCTGGAGGCGGCAAGGAGGGACGTTGTGCGGAGTTTCATCGGGCTCCCTTTCCTCTGACTGCGCGACCATGCGAGGGACGCCGGCGCGCGGATGTTCTGATGGCGTTCCCGATTCCGGGATACGCAGCTAACGCGTGGCACGCTGTCGCAGTTCCGGCGCGAAAGAAAGTCAATGTTTCGTTGAATGCCCTGAAATGGTGTCACATTCAGGACAGCGGGGCATAGGATATGTCCTGCGCTTGCATTGCCGGGGCGGGGCGGTCAAAAGCATCTGCATGGCCAATCCCAAGAAACCCCCTGCCGCATTGCCCTTCGCCGATCAGGTCGCGATCTTCGAGCGGCTCCAGGCCGCCGATCCGACGCCTGAAACCGAGCTGGACTATGTAAACCCCTTCACGCTGGTCGTGGCGGTCGCGCTTTCGGCGCAGGCGACCGATGTGGGGGTGAACAAGGCCACGCGCGGGCTGTTCGCGGTGGCCGACACGCCCGAAAAGATGCTGGCCCTGGGGCTGGAGGGCGTGACCGAGCATATCAAGACCATCGGCTTGTTCCGGCAGAAGGCCAAGAACGTGATGGCGCTGTCGCAGATCCTGGTCGATCAGTATGACAGCCAGGTTCCCGACAGCCGCGCCGCCCTGATGAGCCTGCCGGGCGTGGGCCGCAAGACCGCGAATGTGGTGCTGTCCTGCGCCTTCGGCCATCCCGCGCAGGCGGTCGATACGCATATCTTCCGCGTCGGCAACCGCACCCGCATCGCCCCCGGCCGGGACGTCGACGAGGTCGAGCGCGCCATCGAGGACCATGTCCCCGCCCGTTTCCAGGTCCATGCGCATCACTGGCTGATCCTGCATGGCCGCTATATCTGTCAGGCCCGACGGCCCCGCTGCGCGATCTGTCCGATCGCCGACCTGTGCCCCTATGAGGAGAAGACCCAATGACCACCCCCTATGTGATCGGGATCGGCAATGCCGTGATGGATGTGATCGCCCCCGTTGCCGAGGATCGCCTGGCGGCGCTTGGCATCCAGAAGGGCATCATGCAGCTGGTCGATCTGGACCGCTCGAACGAGCTGATGGCCGCCGAGGGTCAGTTGGGCAGCGGCGCTCGGGCGCGGCTGATCCCGGGCGGATCGGTGGCGAACACGCTGGCGGGGATCGGCAAGCTGGGCCTCAAGACCGCCTTCATCGGGCGGGTCGCCGAGGACGCGCTTGGGTTGTCCTATGCCGAGCAGACCGAGGCTGCGGGCACGGTCTTTGTCAACCCGCCGGTGGGGGGCGATCAGCTGCCGACCTCGCGCAGCATGATCATGGTGACGCCGGATGGCGAGCGCTCGATGAACACCTATCTGGGGATTTCCGCCGAGCTGGGCCCCGAGGATGTGAACCCTTCGGTCTTTCAGGGCGCGGGTTGGCTGTTCCTTGAGGGGTATCTGTTCGACAAGCCGAAAGGGAAGGACGCCTTCCTGAAGGCCGCGAAGGCCTGCCACGATGCGGGCGGGCAGGCGGGGATCGCGCTGTCGGACCCCTTCTGCGTCGACCGCCACCGCGAGGATTTCCGCAAACTGGTCGCCGGTCCGATGGATTACGTCATCGGCAACATCCACGAGTGGACCTCGCTCTACCAGGTCGAGGATCTGGAGGAGGCGCTGCGCCTTGCCGCCGCCGATTGCGGGACGGTGATCTGCACCTGCTCGGGCGAGGATGCCATCCTGATCCGCAACGGCGAGCGTGTGACGGCCCCCGTCCACAAGGTCGTGCCGGTCGATGCGACGGGGGCGGGCGACCAGTTTGCCGCAGGTCTGATCTATGGTCTGGCGATGGGGCATCCGCTGGCGGTCGCGGGCCGCATGGGCTGCATCGCCGCCGCCGAGGTTATCGCCCATGTCGGCGCACGCCCCGAGCGTGACGTGATGGCCGAGTTCCGGGCCGAGGGGCTGATCTGAGTTTGCGTCCCGCGACGGGCGGGGGGCCGGCCCCCCGGACCCCCCGCTGTCCCGCCCCGTCGCTGCCGTCCTGTCGCTGCCGTCGATCTCGGCTTCGTGACGTTGCGCGGCTGGCGCGGCGCGTGTATCAGGTTGGAAATTTGCGAAGAGCTGAAGGAAATGCCGATGCGCAGGGTTGTTGTCACCGGATTGGGAATGGTCACGCCGCTGGCCTCGGGCGTGGAAGCGACCTGGGAACGGATACTGGCCGGAAAATCGGGCGCGGGACCGATCACGCGCTTTGACGCCAAGGATGTGGTGACGAAATACGCCTGCGAGATCCCCTTCGGCGACGGCACGGACGGCACCTTCAACCCCGACGACTGGATGGCCCCTAAGGATCGTCGCAAGGTCGACGACTTCATCCTCTACGGCGTGGCGGCGGCCCATCAGGCCGTGACGGATGCCGGCTGGATGCCCGAGGGTGAGGAAGACCGCCTGCGCACCGGCGTGATGCTGGGTTCGGGCATCGGCGGGCTGACCTCGATCGCGGAAACGGCGGTGCTGATCAAGGAGCGCGGGCCCAAGCGCGTGTCGCCCTTCTTCATCCCGGGCGCGCTGATCAACCTGATCTCGGGTCAGGTGTCGATCCGCTATGGCTTCAAGGGGCCGAACCACGCGGTGGTGACGGCCTGTTCGACAGGTGCCCATGCCATCGGCGATGCGGCCCGCATGATCATGCTGGGCGATGCCGACGTGATGGTCGCGGGCGGTGCGGAAAGCCCCATCAGCGAGATCGGCATCGCGGGCTTCAACGCCTGCAAGGCGCTCTCCACCCAGCATGAGGACGATCCCACCAAGGCCAGCCGCCCCTATGACGCCGACCGTGACGGTTTCGTCATGGGCGAGGGCGCGGGCGTCGTCGTGCTGGAGGAATACGAGCACGCCAAGGCGCGCGGCGCCAAGATCTATGCCGAGGTGCTGGGCTATGGCCTCTCGGGCGATGCCTATCACATCACCGCCCCGTCGGAAGATGGCGATGGCGGTTTCCGCGCCATGCAGGCGGCGCTGCGTTCGGCCAAGGTCGATCCCTCGCAGATCGATTACATCAACGCCCATGGCACCAGCACCATGGCCGACACCATCGAGTTGGGTGCGGTCGAGCGCCTGCTGGGGGATCATGCCTCGAACGCGGTGATGTCCTCGACCAAATCCAGCATCGGCCACCTGCTGGGGGCCGCCGGTGCGGTCGAGGCGATCTTCTGCATTCTGGCGATCCGTGACCAGATCTGCCCGCCGACGATCAACCTGGACAACCCCGCCGTCACGCCCAAGCTGGACCTGGCCGCCAATGCCGCCGTCCGCCGCAAGGTCGACGTCGTCCTGTCCAACAGCTTCGGCTTCGGCGGCACCAACGCCAGCCTGGTCATGGGGAAGGTCGCCGAATGATCTGGCGCAACATCGCCTCGAATTTTCTGACGCTGGCGATCGTGCTGCTGGCGGCCTTGGCCGGGCTGATCGCCTGGGGCAAGTCGGAGTTCAGCGGTCCCGGACCAAGCGATGTTGCGCAATGCGTGCAGATCGCGCCCGGTGCCAGCCTGAACGCGGTCAGCAACCGGCTGGCCGAGCAGGGCGCGATCTCGAACGCCTATATCTTTCGCGCGGGCGCCGATTACCTTGGCAAGTCGCGCGATCTGAAGTTCGGCAGTTTTCTGATGCAGCCCAATGCCAGCATGGAACAGATCGTCGATACGGTGACGGCGGGCGGCCCCTCGACCTGCGGGACCGAGGTTCTGGTCCGCGTCGGCGTGCGCGAGAACACCGTGCTGCTGCGCGACATGAACCCCGAAACCGGCGCCTATGAGGAGATGGCCCGCTATGTCCCCGGCGCCGAGGAGCGTCCGCAGCCCATCGCCGACGCCGAGGAACTGGCCGACGTCCGCCTGTCGCTGGTCATGGCCGAGGGCGTGACAAGCTGGCAGGTCGTGCAGGCGCTGAACGCGGCCAGCTTCCTGACCGGCGATATCGCCGAGACGCCGGCCGAGGGCAGCCTGGCCCCCGACACCTACCTGCTGAAGAAGGGCGCCGACCGCAACGCGATCCTGGCCGATATGGCCAAGCGTCAGGCCGATATCCTGGCCGCCGAATGGGAGGCGCGCCCCTTCGGTCTGCCCTATGACACCCCCGAGGAGGCGCTGATCATGGCCTCGATCGTGGAAAAGGAAACCGGCGTGGCGGGTGAACGTCCACAGGTGGCCAGCGTCTTCGTGAACCGCCTGCGTCAGGGCATGCGCCTGCAGACGGACCCGACGGTGATCTATGGCGTGACGAACGGGCAGGGCATCCTGGACCGCGGGTTGCGTCGGTCGGAACTGAACGCCGAAACGCCCTACAACACCTATCGCATCGACGGGCTGCCGCCGACGCCCATCGCCAACCCCGGGCGCGCGGCGATCAATGCGGCGCTGAACCCCGACGAGACGGATTACATCTATTTCGTCGCGGATGGTTCGGGCGGGCACCAGTTCTCGCGCACGCTGGACGAACACAATGCCGCCGTCGCCCGCTGGCGCGAGATCGAACGCTCGCGCGGGTTGCCGACCGACAGTCCGGTGCAGACCGACCAGTAAGCGCCATCGGCATTTGACAAAAACGGCCCCCGGACGCAGGCTTGCGTTCGGGGGCCTTTTTCATTGGCCCGACGCTGATGGAGGAACACGCATGAAACTGTCCGACATGTTTTCCAGCCTTGCCGAGAACGCCCGCATGTTCGAGGAACGCTCGGCCAACTGGCAATCGGAAATGACCGCCCGCAACGACGAGATGATGGCCGGCATCAGGAAATGGCAGGAATCGGCGGCCGAGCGTCAGGAACAGATGCAGCGCCAGATGAAGGAATACTTCGACCAGGCCGGCGATCAGGCCCGCGCCCAGTGGGAGAACATGCAGAAGTCCTGGGAGGATCAGTTCGCCGCCATGAAGGCCCGCGGCGAGGAGATGCGTGAATCCGCCAGCAAGATGAAGGGCGGAGATTTCGCCGCTTGGTCCGAGGCCTATGCAGCGCAGATGGTCAGCTTTGCCCAGAAGATGCAGGACGAGGCGACCAATGCCATCGCCAAGGCCACCGAGGCCCGCGCCGAGACCGACAAGACGAAGAAGACCTGAAGAAACGCGCGGAGGGCCTGTAAGCCGGATTTTGTCCACCGCTTGCGCGGCTGGATGACCATTCCTCTGGTCCGTCCGTTACCGGACGGATCTAGCTGCCTACCCGGATCTGCTGGGGCAAGGTGGCCCTGCGGCTTGCGCCGCGCGCGATCCCTATTCGGCATTGCTCCTGGTGGGGCTTGCCATGCGGGCGCTGTTACCAGCCCCCCGGTGAGCTCTTACCTCACCGTTTCACCCTTACCGGTCCGAAGACAGGCGGTCTGTTCTCTGTGGCGCTTTCCCTGGGGTTGCCCCCGCCGGGCGTTACCCGGCACCATCACCTCATGGAGTCCGGACTTTCCTCGACGGGCGAACCGCCGCGGTCATCCAGCCCTCCGCGCGCGGTCGGTATGGCGGGGATATAATGCGGCGTCAATGATGGATTAGACCGGCAGCAGGCTGGCGGCGATGCGGCGGTCCTCATCGCTTTCGGGACCATGCGCCCAAGGGCGGAATCGCAGGCGAAAGGCGGCCAGCCGCTTGGCGGGATCCACATCGGGATAGCCGATACGGGTCAGACATTCGTGCAGGGGCAGGGCAGGCCCGCGCCGGTCCGAGGGCCAGATCGCCAGCCCCTGTCGCGCCAGGCGTTCCCAATCGAAGCGCGGGCCGGGATCGACCTTGCGGCCGGGGGCCATGTCGGAATGGGCGATGACACCCTCGGGGCCGATCTGCCAGCGGCTCATGATGCGGCCCAGCAGGTTTTCCAACGTATCCATCTGTCGCGCGGCAAAGGGGCGGTCGCCGGGGTTGGCGATCTCGATGCCGATGCTGCGGGAATTGACGTCGGGCTGGCCCTGCCAGCTGCCGTCGCCTGCGTGCCAGGCGCGGCGATCTTCGGCCACCAGCATGTCGGCGAAGCCATTCTCGTGGATCAGCCAATGGGCGCTGACCTCGGCCAAGGGGTCCGACAGGCGGGCGCGGGCCGAGGCTGCATCCGCCATGCCAGTGTAATGCAGGACGATCAGCCGGGGCCGTTGGCCGCGGCGGTCGCCGTGGTTCGGGCTGGGACCGTCCATGGGATCAGGGCATCATGTCCGGCGACACGATCGGGATCGGCGCGTCAGGGTCGCGCACGGTCGTCCTGACCACCACCGCCTTGACCTTGCCATCCGCCGCGGGCTGGGTCGCGGGCAGTCCCATGGTCGCGGGAACCGGCACCGGATCCTGCCCCGCGATCTTGGCGGGCGAAGGGCTGTAGAACGGACGCGCGACCGGGATCGTCATCGCGGGCGCGGTGCCTGCGACCAGCGCCGCCTCGCGCGCGGTGCGATACTTGCCGTATGCGTTGTCCTCGAACCGATAGTTCGGGTTCCAGCCCCGGTGTTCCCCACAGCCGGCGACGGCCAGCACAGATAAGATCAACCAGCCGCGCATCATGCCTCCGATACCAGGTTCCAGACGGACGTTACCACCAGCGATCCGGCTTGGCCACAAATCCTGCGGCCTTCTCCAGCACCAGTGCCTGGTTCAGCAGATCGGCCTCGCCGAAGGGGCGACCGAACATCTGCAGGCCAAGCGGCAGGCCCTTGCCGTCGCGCCCGACCGGAACCGAGATGCCCGGCAGACCGGCAAGGTTCAGCGTCACGGTGAAGACGTCGTTCAGATACATCTGCACCGGATCGCCCTTGTCCACCGACCCGAGCGGGAAGGCCGAGGACGGCGTCGCGGGCGCCAGAATTGCGTCGATACCCTCGGCGAACACATTGTCGAAGTCGCGCTTGATCAACGCGCGGACCTTGCGGGCGCGGTTGTAATAGGCGTCATAGAAGCCCGCCGACAGCACATAGGTGCCGATCATGATGCGGCGCTGTACCTCGGGGCCGAAACCTTCGGCGCGGGTCTTGGCATAGAGATCGTCGATCCCGTCGCCTGCACCCAGCTTGGCGCGGTGGCCGTAACGCACCCCGTCATAGCGCGCCAGGTTCGAGGATGCCTCGGCCGGGGCGATGACGTAATAGGCGGGCAGGGCGTATTTCGTATGCGGCAGGCTGATGTCAACGATTTCCGCGCCGGCATCGCGCAGCATTTCCGCACCCTGTTTCCACAGCGCGTCGATTTCGGCAGGCATGCCCTCCATCCGGTATTCGCGGGGGATGCCGATGCGCTTGCCGCGGATGTCGCCGGTCAGAGCAGCCTCGAAATCCGGCACCGGAATGTCGGCGCAAGTCGAATCCTGCGGATCGGCGGATGCCATGGCGCCCAGCATGATCGCGGCGTCGCGGACCGATTTCGTCATCGGACCCGCCTGATCAAGGCTGGAGGCATAGGCGATCACGCCCCAACGGCTGACGCGGCCATAGGTCGGCTTCAGACCCACCGTGCCGGTGAAGGCCGCGGGCTGGCGGATGGATCCGCCCGTGTCGGTGCCCGTCGCGCCAAGGCACAGATCCGCCGCAACAGCTGCCGCCGACCCGCCCGAGGAACCGCCCGGCGTCAGCTGCGTGCCGTCGGCCAGTCGCCAAGGGTTCACCGCCGGGCCATAGCTGCTGGATTCATTGGTCGAACCCATCGCGAATTCATCCTGGTTCAGCTTGCCCAGCATCACCGCGCCCGCGTTCCACAGGTTCTGCGTCACGGTGGATTCGTATTCGGGAACAAAGCCCTTCAGGATGTTGCTGGCCGCCTGTCCCGGCACGCCCTTGACGCAGAAGACGTCCTTGATGCCAAGGGGGATGCCGGTCAGGGCCGTCGCATCGCCCGCCTTCAGGCGCGTGTCCGCCGCGCGGGCCATGTCGCGCGCCATCTCGGGGGTCTTGTGGACGAAGGCGTTCAGCGCGCCCGCGCCCTCGATGGCGGTCAGGCAGGCGTCGGTCAGCTCGACCGAGGTGACATCGCCCTTGGCCAGCGCGTCGCGGGCCTCGGCGATGGAGAGTTTGTTCAGATCGGTCATTCCACCACCTTCGGGACGGCAAAGAAGCCTTCGCGCGCGTCGGGCGCATTCGACAGGATGCGTTCGGGCATGCCGCCCGTGGTCACGACATCCTCGCGCCGCTTCAGGCGCATGGGCGTGACGCCCGTCATCGGTTCGATGCCTTCGACATCGACCTCGTTCAGCTGTTCCATGAAGTGCAGGATGCCGCTCAGCTCGCGCGCCAGCGCCGGCAGTTGGGCGTCATCGACCGCGATGCGCGCCAGATGGGCGACCTTGCGGGCCTCGTCCTCGGTGATCGACATGACGTCTCCTTTCGTTGGGCGCGGGTCTACAACCCCGCGCGAAAGGCCGCAAGCTGCCGCTTGGGGATAAGGGCTGCATTCGTCCCCGGTCGGGATGCGTGATTCTGGTCGGGAATCACGGCGCGGGCCGGTGCGCCCGGAAGGGGCCGCGCCGTTACGCCTTATTATCGCAGGATTTATTGGGGTTTTTCGGTTTTTCGAAGTTTTTTCGTCGAAAGGTGTTTTTTGTGCTTGCGCCCCCCGAACGCTTTGCCTAAACACCGCTTCAACGCAGCCAAGCAAGACTGGCAGCGACACAGAGTGGCCCGTTCGTCTATCGGTTAGGACGCCAGGTTTTCAACCTGGAAAGAGGGGTTCGATTCCCCTACGGGCTGCCACTTACTTCTGAAAAAGAAAACGACAGCGCAGATCGAAGACGATCCTGCGCCTTAATGCGTTTGCACTGGCACGATGTCCCGCGGGCTTGTCGCCAAGCCCGCAGAGTCCGCTTCGGGCGGTGGTACCTATTCGATCAGGAAGTTCCGCCGTGGCTCGATGGCCGCCAGGGGTTCGGCCTCATCTTTCAGGTGGATGCCGGTCAGCCCCAATTTGCGGGCCTGGGTGATCAGGAAGATCAGCTTCTGCGCCGCCTCGGGATAGGACAGCCCCGCCGCCCTGACGTTCGAGATGCAGTTGCGCGCCTCATCCGTGCGGCCCGGCTTCGGGTCGTGGGTCAGATAGAGGCCCATGCTGTCGGGCGAACTGAGGCCCGGCCTTTCCCCGATCAGAACCAGCACCATCCGCGCCCTTAGGCTGGCGCCGATTTCGTCGCCGATGGCGACGCGCGCCTGCGTGGCGATCGTCGGGGGGCCAAGCGTCAGCCCCATCTGCCGCAGCATCGGCACGACCAGCGACAGGAAAGACGCGGCATTCGACTGGATCGCCAAGGCCGACAACCCGTCCGCGATGACGATGGCAAGGTCGCAGCCGCCTTCGGGGGCGGCGATCGCATCGCGCGACGCCCTGTCCAGCTGCCGTCCCAGGTCGGGACGCTGCAGATACATCGCCCTGTCGGTCGCGGCGCTTGCGACGGTCTGCATCGGCAGTTCCAGCCCCGCCAGATCGGCCTGAAGGGCGGGCAGGTCCAGCCCCAGATGCACCGCCTTGCGGGCGCGGGCATGGGCCAGCTGGAATTCCAGATGCGGTGCGGTGGGCAGGCTGCTGCCGGCGCGACCAAGCGCGATGCGGGCGGGCGTCAGGCCGCGCAGGGCGGTCCATGGCGTTGGTGTCACGTCGGACCTGGTCATGCGGCACCCGTGATCGCCTGGCGGAACATCGACGGCAATTCGTCTGCCATGCGGCCCTGCGCGTCGAAGATGCCGTGCTGTTGCAACCATGCTTCGAATTCGGGGGCAGGGCGCAGGCCCAGCACCTTGCGGGCGTAGAGTGCGTCGTGAAACGAGGTCGTCTGATAGTTCAGCATCACGTCGTCGGACCCCGGAATGCCCATGATGAAGGTGATGCCCGCAACACCCAGAAGGGTCAGCAGGTTGTCCATGTCGTCCTGATCGGCCTCGGCGTGGTTGGTATAGCAGATGTCGCAGCCCATCGGCAGGCCCAGCAGCTTGCCGCAGAAATGATCCTCGAGCCCCGCGCGGATGATCTGGCGCCCGTCATAGAGGTATTCCGGCCCGATGAAGCCCACGACGCTGTTGACCAGCAAGGGCTTGCAGGTGCGGGCCACGGCATAGGCGCGGGCCTCGAGCGTCTGTTGATCGACGCCGTGATGGGCATTGGCCGACAGGGCCGATCCTTGGCCGGTTTCCAGATACATCACGTTGTCGCCTAGGGTGCCGCGCCCTTGGGACAGGGCGGCGGCGCGACCCTCGGCCAGCAGGGCCAGGTCGATGCCGAAGCTGCTGTTGGCGGCCTGCGTGCCTGCGACGGATTGGAAGACGATGTCGACGGGGACGTCGCGGCGGATCAGCTCGATCGAATTTGTCACATGGGTCAGCACGCAGGATTGCGTGGGGATGTCATAGCGCGCGATCACCTCGTCCAGCATGTGCAGCAGGCGGGTGGCGGCGGGCAGGGAATCCGAGGCCGGGTTGATGCCGATGATCGCATCGCCATTGCCGAACATCAGCCCGTCAAGAATGGATGCCGCGATCCCCGCCGGATCATCCGTGGGGTGGTTGGGTTGCAGCCGCGTCGACAGCCTCCCCGGCAGTCCAAGCGTATTGCGGAAACGCGTCGTGACGCGGACCTTGCGCGCGATCAGGATCAGGTCCTGGTTGCGGCAGATCTTGCTGGTGGCGGCGACCATCTCGGGTGTCAGGCCGGGGGCCAAGGCCTCCAGCGCCGCGCCATCGGTGGCATCCGACAACAGCCAGTCGCGAAATCCGCCAACGGTCAGATGGGCCACGGGCGCAAAGGCGCGGGCGTCATGGGTGTCGATGATCAGGCGGGTGACCTCGTCATCCTCATAGGGGACGACGGCGTCGTGCAGGAAGGCCGCCAGCGGCAGATCGGCCAGCGCCAGTTGGGCGGCGGCGCGCTCCTCGGCGTCGATGGCGGCGATGCCCGCCAAGTGATCGCCAGAGCGTTCGGGCGTGGCCTTGGCCATCAGCTGGGCCAACGTGTCGAAGCGCCATGTCTGGCCGCCGATGGTATGTGAATAGCTTGGCATCCTGCCCCCCTTGGTCCTGCGGATGGTCGGGGCGATGGCCGCACCGACCTGTCGTCTCAGCCGACCTGCGGCATGGCGGCGGCGCTGCGCTGGCTGCGCGTCATGCGGAAGTAGACGTATCCCAGCAGCATGATCGCCACGAAAATCACCGCAACCGTGAAGTTGTAATAGGTCATGGCGATCAGGCAGATCACCGCCGCGCCCATCGCGAAGGCCGGAAAGACCGGATAGAAGGGCGTGACATAGCTGCGCGGCATGTCGGGCTGCGTGCGACGCAGTCGGAACAGGCTGGCCATGCTGAGGATATACATCACGATCGCCCCGAAGACCGCCATGGTCACGATATTCGCCGTCAGGGGCTGGCCGCCGATGATGATGAAGCTGTCGCTGAAGATGGCGATGATGCCCACGACGCCGCCTGCCAGAATCGCCCGGTGGGGCGTCTTGAAGCGCGGATGGATGGCGGCAAGTGCGGGCGGCAGGTATCCGGCGCGGGCAAGGGCGAAGATCTGGCGCGAATAGCCCAGGATGATGCCGTGGAAGGACGCCACCAGCCCGAACAGCCCCAGCCAGACCAGCATGTGCAGCCAGCCGCTGCTGTCGCCCACGATATAGCGCATGGCCTGCGGCAGCGGGTCGTTGATGTTGGCCAGCTGCGTCCAGTCGCCCGCGCCGCCTGCAAAGACCATCACGCCCATGGCCAGCGCCACCAGCGTCAGGATCCCCGCGATATAGGCGCGCGGGATCGAGCGTTTGGGGTCCTTGGCCTCTTCGGCGGCCATGGCGACGCCCTCGATGGCAAGGAAGAACCAGATGGCAAAGGGAATGGCCGCGAACATTCCGGGAATGGCCGCCCAGCCAAAGCTGTCCATCCCCGACCAGCCACCGGTGGTGAAGTTCGACATTTCGAATCCCGGTGCCACGACGCCCATGAAGACCAGCAGTTCGAAGATGGCGATCAGGGTCACGACCAGCTCGAAGGTGGCGGCAAAGGCGACGCCCACGATGTTCAGCGCCATGAAGACGACATAGGCACCCACCGCGGCCACCTTGGGATCAAGGCCCGGGAACTGGATGTTCAGATATGCGCCGATGGCCAGCGCGATGGCCGGGGGCGCGAAGACGAATTCGATCAGCGTCGCCATCCCGGCGAAATAGGCGCCGGTCTCGCCCAGGCCCGCGCGGGCATAGGCGAAAGGGCCGCCCGCATGGGGGATGGCGCTGGTCAGCTCGGTGAAGCTGAAGATGAAGGTGGTGTACATCATCGCCACGAAGAGTGCGGTGATGATGAAGCCCAACGTGCCGGCCGACCCCCAGCCATAGCTCCACCCGAAATATTCGCCCGAGATGACCAGCCCGACGGCGATCCCCCAAAGCTGCACGGTCGAGAGGGTCTTGGCCAGCTGCGGCTGACCTTCGCCTTGTGTCTGCGTCATCTGCGTTTCCCTTCCTGTCAGGATTGCGCCTTTGGCGTCATCTTCTGTGGTGTGCCCCATGGCTGGCGCGAATCGCGGGCGGGCCGCTATCCGATTTCGGCAATGCCGACATTGGTGGGGGTTTGCGCCCGCCGTGGATGCAGGCATGGTTGCGGCAACTGCCTTTAATATAGGCAGCCGTCGCCAAGGGTCGTTGATGGGTCCGCGCCGGATGTTGCGCGGCGGGGGTCCCGGGCGGCATGTGGCGCAAGTTGTCATGACAGGATCAGCCGATGCATGTGGAACAGCCCCCCGTTCGCCTGCGGCACACCACCACCGTCGAGGAGCAGTCGACCCTGCTGGCCGGCTGGAACCAGCGCTATGCCCAGCTGTCGCGCGGCGCCTTCACCGGCATGCTGTCCGAGGCGCGGCTGCCCGACGCCTATCTGTTCCGCGAGGTGACCAGTCGCAGCCTGTTGCAGGGCGGCATCGTCGGCGCGGATGTGCTGGCCGTGGGTATTCCCGTGGCCATCAAGGGTCCGGCGCGCTTCTGCGGATCACCCTGCGGCGGGCATCAGTTGCACGTGTTTTCCGGGGATGAGGGGTTTCAGTTCCACACGCCCTCGGATCTCGACATCATGGGGATCGTCATTCCCCGCGCGGCGCTCTATGCGCATCTGGATGCCCCCGAGGTGCAGGCTCTCGCATCCCGCCTGCAGCGCGCGCATCTTCTGGACCTGCCGCCCGCGCTGTTCGTCCGGCTGGGGCGGGTGATGCGCGACCTTATGGAAGGCATGGCCGAGGTCAATGACATCATGCCCCTTCTGGCCGAGGCGCTGGCCACCCCCGCGCCGGTCGCTGTGACGCCTCGCGCGGCCGATCTGGTGGACGACCTGCAACGCCTTGCCACCGATCCCGACCGCGACCAGCCGCCCAGCATCCATGACGCCTGCGAAACCTTGGGCGTCAGCCGCCGCACCCTGCAATACGCGCTGCAGAAGCAGGTCGGGCTGGGGCCGTCGGACTATATGCGCGCCCTGCGGCTGAATGCGGCCCGCGCAAGCCTCCTGGACGGCGACACGGTCACCGAAGCCGCGACAAAGGCCGGCTTCTGGCACTTCGGCCGGTTTTCCCAAGACTATCGCAAGCTGTTCGGAGAGCTGCCCTCAGCCACCCTGCAGCGGGCGCGCTAGGTCCGCGCGGTCATGGCCATCTGCGCCTGTTCGACCAGATTGCGAAAACGGCGACGGTCCTCGAACTGCTGCAGCTTCTGAAAATCGGGCAGGGCCAGATCGGCGCGATCTTGCCGCATCAGCGCCCGACCACGTTCCAGCAGCATCTCGGGTTGATCGCCATGACATTCGATCAAGGCGTTCAGACCGGTGGTATATCCGGGTTGCAGCAGCCGCGCCCGCGGAAACCTGCGGCGCTGAAGGCAATGCAACTGGATCATGCCACGGCATGCGCGCGCCCGGCGCAGGATCGACCATGCGGCCTGCATGTCGCGCCGGATGAAGAATGCGGAGGTAAATTCCGATACAGCCCGGCCTTCCAGACATCCACCATCGGCCTGTGGTCCGATAAGGGGACCGGCCATCTGACATAGGTCCGACCCGCCGCATCCGGCAACTGCAGGTAATTGACGTCATCGCGACGGAAGGGATCGTAGGCGACATAGGTGCGCGTCCGCGGATCGGTGTAGGGCTCAAGCCCATGGATCTGGCGGGCCAGATGCGCGACGGTCTGAAAGCGCAGTTCCCATGAAGCATGCTGCTCATCGACAATGATCGGCGGGGCGACCGCAAGCACCGTCGACACCGGCAGGGACCGGGCTGCCAGCAAGGCACCGGCACTGCCCATCGAACGGCCGAAAAGCATGATGTCCTGACCCTGCGTCAGATGTTCTGTCGCCGCGCGAAGGGCCTGCGGCATCTCGGGGGTTTGCCACCAGTGGTTCTGCCGGGCGATGAAGCCGACAAACCCCATGCCTGTGGCTGCGGCCAGACCCCGATCCATCGTACCGCGCTTGTATCAGCCCAAGAAGGTGATCAGCGTTCTTGGCCGGTTGGATGAGTCGCAGACCACGCGAAGATGATCGCATCGAACAGAACGGGCAGATCGCGATTTCTTCGGCCGCCCATGCGTCCGGTTCCATGCCGAGGGTCTTACCCACAGAACGTCGATGGCTTGTCCGGGCGACTTTTGAAAACAATTCAGGCTGTGCGCAGGCTTCGGACCGGCCTTTGGGCTGGAATGCTGACGCCGGATCGGGCATTCGCCGCCTTGGTGGGGACGCTGGCGGGCCAAGCTGCAACGCTTTGCCGGAAATATGGCGGGGGTCTCTGGATGATCGCAGCGAACTCTGCAATGTGTCGCGCGTGTTTGTGGAAGGATGAGTAACCATGAAGATTGCGGTTGCGGGGCTTGGCTATGTCGGCCTGTCGAACGCCATTTTGCTGGCGCGTCAGCACGACGTCACTGCCGTCGATGTCGTGCAGGACAAGATCAAGATGGTCTTGGCCGGCATTTCGCCCATCGTGGATGAGGAATGCGAACGTTTCCTGGCGGAAGGCAACCTGTCGCTGAAGGCGACGCTGGACCCGGTCGAGGCCTATGCGGATGCAGAATTCGTCATCATCGCGACCCCCACGAACTACGATCCCGAAACCAACGCCTTCAATACCGAAAGCATCGAGGCGGTCGTGGCCCAGGTTACCCGCATCAACCCCGAAGCGATCATGGTGATCAAGTCGACCATCCCCGTCGGCTATACCGCCGGGCTGATCGCCCGGACAGGGTGCGACAAGATCATGTTCTCGCCCGAGTTCCTGCGCGAAGGCCAGGCGCTGCATGACAACCTGCACCCCTCGCGGATCGTCGTGGGCGAGCGCTCGGAGCGGGCAGGGCGTTTCGCGCAGCTGCTCAAGGACGCCGCCATCAAAGAGGACGTCGAGATCCTTCTGACCGATTCCGACGAGGCCGAGGCGATCAAGCTGTTCGCGAACACTTTCCTTGCCATGCGCGTGGCCTATTTCAACGAATTGGACAGCTATGCCCTCAGCCATGGGCTGGATGCGCGCCAGATCATCGAGGGCGTCAGCCTGGATCCGCGCATCGGCGGGCATTACAACAACCCCTCGTTCGGTTATGGCGGCTATTGCCTGCCCAAGGACAGCAAGCAGCTGCTGGCAAACTATCAGAACGTGCCGCAGAACCTGATCCGTGCCATCGTCGAGGCGAACCAGACCCGCAAGGACTTTCTGGCCAGCCGCATCATCGCCATGAACCCGCGGCGCGTGGGGATCTATCGCCTGGTCATGAAGGCGGGGTCGGACAACTTCCGCGACAGCTCGGTCCAGGACCTGATGAAGCGGGTCCGGGGCGAGGGCATCGAGGTCATCATCTATGAACCGACGATGGCAGAGGACAGCTTCATCAACTCGCCCAATGAACGCGATCTGGCCCGCTTCAAGGAAATCTGCGACGTCATCGTGGCCAACCGCGTCACCGACGAGATCGCCGACATTCCCGACAAGATCTTCACCCGCGATCTTTTCCGCAACAACTGAGCGTCCCACGAAGGCCCGTGACTTGCCTATGGCAGTCACGGGCCTTCGCCGCTAAGCTGCACAGAAATCCGGCATTTTTGGGCGATAACGCATGCACGACAATCTTCTCATCGGGCCTGATGCTCATGGCCGCTTCAACCTTCAGATGCTGCGCGCCTTTCAGGGCAAGGGTGCGGTCCAGCGTGGCAAGCACAAGGTCAGCGACGGGGTCTATCTGTCCTGCGACCCCGATGCGGCCATCGGGGGGCGGTATGAGTCAGGCGCCGACAACATGCTGCAGCTTCGCATGCAAGCGTCGGGGAATCCGCGTTGGCAGGCGCTGCATATCGAGCTGGGCGACCTGCGGTTGGGTCAAGCAGCGGTCTTCGGCATCGTGGCGCGCAGCCTGGCTCCGGCCTCGATCACCACGCGGGTCTGCCTGCGGTCCGGCAACGGCGATCATTTCGTCGACAGCTTCTTTCCCAAGACCATGGTGTCCTTTGCTCAGCCCAGCACACATCTGGACGTCATGGACCTTTCCAGCAATCCCGACCTTCCCAAGCAGGCGGAATGGCGCGACCTGATCCTGTTCTTCCGGTCGGGCGATGTCAGCCTGAACCTGCTGGATCTGCGCCTGTTCGCGGTGTGACCCCGTCCATGCCCCAGGGTCAGCTGGCCATCGTCATCCCGGTCTGGAACCTTCCCGACGATCTGACCGCCCTTCTGCGACAGATCGTGCAGATGCGCATCTTTTCGCAGGTCGTCATTGCCGATGACGCATCGGAACCCGATCTTTCGCCGCAGGCCCTGGGGCTGACGCAGATGCTGGCGTCGCTGGATGTCATCTATCTCAGGTCGCCTTCCCAGCAGGGGGCGGGGCATGCGCGCAACATGGGGCTGCAGGCCGTCACCGCGGCGAACGTGCTGTTCTTCGATGCCGACGATCGCCTGTGCGAGGATCTGCCGCTGATCTGGCAGCAGCACCTGCAGGCCGGCTGCCCCGATTTCACGATCTTCCGCCACAGCGATACCCGCGTCGAGGCAGCAGAGGGCCGCCAAGGCACCTTCCCGACCGAAGAGGCGATGTGGAACCGCGCCCTAGGCAACCGCACCACGCATATGCTGTCGGCCCAGGAGCGGGCCGATCTGGTCCTGATCAGCAACTATCCCTGGAACAAGATCTATCGCACCGATTTCCTGCGCGATCATGACATCACCTGTTCCGAAACGCCGGTTCACAACGATATCCGGCTGCATTGGCTCAGCTTCCTGAAGGCGCGCGACATCCAGGCCTCGGCGCTGATCGGCGCCCAGCACGTCATCGGCGAACGCGGTCATCACCTGACCGCACGCAAGGGCGCGGACCGGTTGTGCCTTGCCGGTATCCTGCAAGACCTGACGCATCAGATCCGGGCGGCTCACGGCAATGCAGTGATGGTGCAGCGCTTCATCCAGTTCGTCGACAGCATCTTCCGCTGGAACCTGGCGCAGGTCGAACAGGATCTGGTGCCGGACTTCCGCCGCCTGGCGGTGGACAGCTATCTGGCCTTCACCCCGGCCGAGTTCCGGCTGTTCGCCGCAGCCCAGCCCGACCGTGCCGCCGAGATCGTCCAGTTCCTGCTGTCCGAAGGGGCCTGACATGACCATCAGCTTCATCATCACCACCTACAACATCCGCGACTATGTCGGGACCTGCCTTGACTCGGTCGCCCGCGTCGCGCGCGGCGGAGATGAGGTGATCGTGGTCGACGACGGCTCGGACGACGGCACGGTCGAGGCGATCCGCAGCTTTGCCGAACAGACCGGGTTTCCTGCCGATGTGTCGTTCCGTCCCGTCTACCTGGGCACGAACACCATGGGCGGTGTCGGGATCGGTGCCAATATCGGCATGGCCGAGGCGACGCGCGACACGATCTTCTTCGTGGATGGCGACGACTGGATCCAGCCCGAGGGGTTTCAGCGTGCCCGCGCGCATTGGGCGATGCATCCGACCGACATCCTGTTCACGAACTATCTCGAATACGACCAGCAGGGCGATGCGACCCGCCACCCCGCCGATGCACAGCGTTGGGCGCCGCTGACGAACGGGCTGCCTTTGGACGAAAGCCGCCGCCTTGGGTTGGAGCTGATCGCCGTCCCCTGGCGCAAGTTCTATCGCCGCGATTTCCTGCTGCGGAACGACCTGCGCTTTCCCGAAGGTGATTTCTTCTTCGAGGACAATCCCTTCCATTGGGCCGTCTGCCTGGCCGCGGGCAGCATCGGCTTCGTCAATGCCGTCACCTGCTTTCATCGGATCAACCGTCCCGGGCAGACCATGGCCTCGACCGGGATCGAGCTGACGGCTTTCTTCACCCATTTCGACACGATTTTGAACGGCCTGTCCCGCAAGGATCGGGATGGCATCCTGGGGGCTTGCCGCTGGTTGCTGAACAACATGATGTGGCACATTGGACGCTTAGCTCCAGGGGCGCGGTATCGTTATGGTAAGGCCGCAGCGGGTACACTTCAGCGAATTCCCGACGACATCTGGTTGCAGCTGGCCGCGCAGAACGAAGATAAGCAGATCTGGCCCGTAGCAGAAAGACTGCGCCGAGGCGATATCGACGGCCAAGTGCTTCAATGGCAGAACCAGTCGTTGGAGCGCGCGGTCAACGGTCTGGACCAGCGCTTGCGCGCGTTGGAGGCGGCATCTGCGCAAAGCCGTTCCGTCCTCCGGGGGATGCGTGCGGTAGATAGCTTCGCCAGCATCCAAAAATTGCGTGGCGAATTTAACTAGTTCTTCACGACGATCTCGCCGTCCTGCAATGTCAACAGCGGCGGATTGAAGGAGGGGGCAAGCCCTTTTGCACGTAGTTCGCCCAGTGAACTGCAGAACGCGGGTATATCGAACATTGGCAGATCGCGAATCGCTTGGGGTTCAACGTTCCACCACTCAGATTTCAACAACAGTTGCACGGTGTCTTCATCGAAGCGAGGGCGGATTGGCTTGGCGGGGTTGCCGCCCATGATGGTATAGGCGGGCACGTCTTTGACGACGACGCTGCCTGCCGCGATCACGGACCCCGTCCCGATCCTGATGCCCCCTTTGAGCACGCAATACCCCCCGATCCAGACATCATGGCCGATATCCACATAGCCAAGGTCACGGCTGAATTTCGGTTGCTCAAGCTGGTTCACCACTTCCGGCATATGCTTTGTATGATAGCGCCCGTAGAAGAAGGGATTGGTGGAAACTGCCGCGATAGGATGATTGCCAGAAACGATATTTACGCCTCTTGCAATGCTGCAGTATCGACCAACTCGCATTCTGACTGTATCGCGCGAAGCAAGCGACACTTAGCTGAATGCCCCAAGCGACATCAGGCAACCCTGAGGATGTCTGGAATAGGGTTCAAGCTGCAGGTGGTTTGGGGTGATCACTTCGTGCCCGGCGTGGAACTTGCGCCGAATAGGCCCATCGAAAGGCTCTATCCGATGTTCGTTCAGAAGATTGGCACTGCGCTGCGAGAGTTTCATGAACTTCTTGGCCTGTATACTTTCGTTTCAGCTTTTCAGACAAACTACTATGCCTGTTCAGCCTTGCGTTGCATGATAGACTTCATCTTTTGTGCGAACGCCATGGACATTTCACCCCGAGTGACGATGCGTTCTGCTAGCTTCAACTGCCAAGTAGGAACGATCAGCTGATCTTTCTGGTCCCTCGACTTCTCATACCCGTTTGGTGTCCGGAATAGATGGTCATTGGGCTCGCTGCTATGACGTTGAAAATATCGTCGGTCACGTTCCGCGGAATCCTGGATCTGGTCGAACAGATCTCCATGAACATGGATCAACTTGGAGAACAGCCCATCCTGATTGGGAAACAGGGCCGCGATGATCCCGCGTCTCGCCTTGGTCTTTTGGAAGCCGTGGGTTCTTCGCGCATGATGAAGCAAATGCAGTGCGGTTTCCGAGTAGCGTTCGTTGGCAGCAACCTCGGGGTTGCCACGCGTGATCCCCAGACGCCGGCACAGGACGTCCAGAATATCCGCTCCGTCCCAATCCGCACGCTCGATCGAAAGCATGTCGAAGGGGTTGAACGGCGCATGAAAGCGAAGCCGTTCGACAAAGGCGGAATAGCTGAAGAAATCGAAGCCATGCCGCATTCGGAAGTTCATCGCAAAAGCCTGAATGTCGTTGGCCCGAGATTTCATGAAAGCTTCGCCTGGCGTGCGGAACATGCCGCCTTTCAGGAACTGAGCGTATACCGATTCGACGAATGGAAAGGGATTTCTGAACAGGATCATGATACGCACATTCTCGACCCCGAAGCGTACGTTCAATGCGTCAACTATGTGGCCGGTGATTTCGCAATCCCACAAAGAATTCACAAACTCCTCAGATGAGATGAGGATTCGGTCGCAATCGGCAGCCGCAGCCTCCCGGGCGATTTTTTCGATAGCGGTGGGGATTTCGACCGGCTGAAGATTGTGAAGCGGGCGGTGGCTGAAATAGCCGGTATCTTCGCGGCAGGTCATCGGATAGCACAGCCCCTCAGAGCGATGGAGCCCATCATTGCGGTGCAGAAAGGATTGCAGGGCAGTGGATGCACATTTGGGCATCCCGACGTGCAGATAAACAGTGGTCATTCAACTTCTCTTGCTTGGACTGCGGGTGTATGTGTCCGCAGTTCGGTCATGCCCTTGCCGACAGGCAGCATCGAGTCCCCATAGTCGCCGTCCTACGATGCTGGCGGATCGTATCTACCCTTTCTTTATGAAGGATATAGGCGCTGGTCTCAATGTTCCGGCTTGCCATTTCGCCGTAATCGTGTGGTGCAGTTTAAACCGACATGGCAACGGGATCCGTGACAAGTGATAGGCTAGGCCGTGCCGGTTGGCAGATATCGCCGACGAAATGGCGGCCCTACGCCGATCTACGTTTTGGGCGCCTCCCATTCTGTAGGGAGGAATGGGAGGGTGGGGGCACTTGCCGCCGACGCACGGATGCTCTCCAAAAGTGAAAACATCTTGGTCGTGGTCCTTTTCGCACATGAGTGCTTCTGTGCGCCATCAATTTGAGTGACCTGCCAGCAGGCGACGTTTTCATCGGGATCCATGGTGTCACCGACGCGCTTTACATCCACGAGGCCTGCTCTGCCCCCTTAGAACTGGACCGTTGCAAGCTGGAGTTTTCGGTCACTCTTTCTTGGTTGGGAGGGGAGTGGAAACGCATGAAAGCATCGAAGTCCACGGACGCGCAAAAGGCGTTCATCTTGCGGCAAGGTGAAGGCGGGATGCCGGTTGCCGAGATCTGCCGAAAGGCTGGGATCAGTCAGGCGACCTATTTCAACTGGAAGAAAAGATATGGCGGGCTGCTGCCCGACGAGATGCGCCGACTGAAGCTGCTTGAGGACGAGAATTCGCGGCTAAAGAAGAACGTTGCGGATTTGACGCTGGACCGCGAAATGGCGAGCGTGTGAACGCCATCGGTCCGAGTGAGCACGCGAACGGACGTCATCCGGCGAAAGCTCTGAAGCCGGAACGGTCGCGTAAACTTGTCTGTGGTATGTGCGCAGATTGGGCGGTCTCGATCCGCAGGGGTAGCCATGGGTGCGCCATTGGTCCGAGCAGCCATGACGACGGTGCCCTGCGATTGGACTGCTTCAGCTACCAATACCAGTCCCGCCGCACGGATCCGGCAGCGTGTGACAGGCGCGGATCAAAGATATCTGTGAAACGCGTGTTCGATACGGATATCGAAGCGTGCATATTGTCCTTGATCGCGAGAGCTGGCGCCACAGTATCGAGAAAACCTACAGTGTTTACAGGGTGACCTGCGCGCCGGAACGTCCCTCGGTTTAATGTGGAGTTTGCTCCACGACGAAGGAGCAGACGACATGAGGGAAAGCCGCTTCACCGAGGCGCAGATCATTGGGATGATCAAGGAGCTGGAAGCCGGAATGGCGACGGCGGAGGTCTGTCGCCGTCATGGGCTCAGCGCGGCGACGTTCTACAAGCTCAGGGCCAAGTATGGCGGCATGGACGTGTCCGATGCCCAGAGGCTGAGGGCGCTGGAGGACGAGAACGGCAAGCTGAAACGGCTTCTGGCTGACGCGATGCTCGACAACATCGTGCTCAAGGATCTTCTGGGATCGAAGCCATGGGACGCCACTGGTCCAAGGACCATGACTGAGGCCTGACGACACCGAACGCGCGGCGGGACGCAGTGCTCAAGGCGATGCGGGATCACGTCATCTCGCAACGCCGGGCCTGTGTCTTGGTCGGTGTCGATCCGAAGACGGTGCGGCGCGAGCACGCGCCCGACAACCCAGAGATCCGCAAGGCAATGCAGGAGATCGCGGCAGTGCGTCGCCGGTTCGGCTATCGGCGGATCGGACTGCTGCTGGAACGCAGGGGCATGCTGATGAACTCGAGGAAGCTGTATCGGCTCTATCGCAAGGAAGGGTTGTCGGTCCGACGCAGGCGGGGCCGCAAACGGGCCCGTGGCACACGCACGCCGATGCCCCTGGCCCTGATGCCGAACCAGCGCTGGTCGCTGGATTTCGTGGCGGACACGTTCGGGGCGTCGCGCAAGTTCCGGATCCTTGCGGTGATCGACGATTGCTGCCGCGAGAACCTGTGTCTGGTCGCCGACACCAGCCTCTCGGGCGCAAGGGTTGCGCGCGAGCTGGATGCGCTGGTCAGGGTCTACGGCAAGCCTGACTGTATCGTCAGTGATAATGGGACGGAGTTCACCAGTAGGGCCATTCTGATATGGGCCGAGCAGAACGACGTCGCCTGGCACTACATCGATCCCGGCAAACCGCAGCATCGAGCCATGTGTCCGCCACTGGTCCAAGGACCATGGCGAGGGCCTTCATCGAGTCGTTCAACGAGAGCCTGCGTGACGAACTGCTGAACGAGGAGATCTTCGACACCCTGGATGACGCCCGCCGGAAGATCGCCCTCTGG
>NZ_PYWA01000020.1 GCF_003056335.1 Paracoccus indicus
GGCTTCGGAGGGCTGAAGACTAGGATTGAGAGTGCTCGCGACTAGGGTTGGGCGTGGTAACGACTAGAGTTGGGCGTGGTAACGACTAGGTCTCGGAGGGGTTCGACTAGGTATTTACAACTAGTTACCTGCAAACTAACCTAGTCTAATGAGAGAGCTTACCGTGCCATCCAGCGTTGTTGCGCTTCGATCCGATTTGCCCCTCGCCCCGGCGATGGTTTCAACCATTTGGGAAATTGCAGCGACCCTGGATGAGCAGCGTATACCAGCAACACTGGAGAATGCCGTGTGGCTGGAAGTCTCCACAAAGCGGCTGCGCGGTGAGGGATCGAGAGCTGATAACGTCTGGCTGCGTGAGTGCCTACGGAGACTGACAAAGGTCGAACTCTCAGGTGAGCACAAAGGCGATCCTTGGGGCGCTGTCGTTCTAGCTCAATGGCACATCGTTCAAGGCGGAAGTATTGCTCGCCTCCTGATCCCGCCTGCTGGCGTCCATGCTCTTCGTAGTCCGACAACCTTCACGAAGATTGAGGCCACTGCCGCGCACCAGTTGAGCGGCCACGGACGCCGCCTCTATGCGATCCTAGCAGACAAAAAACGTCTCGGACGCCCTTACTGGACATTCAGCGTGGAAGAGCTTCGCGCCCTGTTGGGAGTCGATGACAAGAAGTCCTACTCCCGATGGAACAACTTCCGGCAATGGGTTCTCGAACCGGCTTTGGAAGCGATTAATGACTACGGGACTGTCACGGTAAAGATGACCCCTGAGAAGCGTGGACGATCCGTTCATGCAGTTCGCTTCGACTGGCGCTGGAAGGACCCGCATGATGCGGTTGAGACTGCGACCGAGAACGAGCGGCACAGTTCTACGCGGCGCAAGCGACAGGCCACTAATGACGCTCCGCCGATGATCGCGGATTCGAAGGAAGCGGCGCGGTTCTGGTGGGAAAATTTGAGCGAAGCTGAACGAGACACTTGGAGTGACCAAGTGGGCCGGGAGGCTGAAATCGGCGGTGTCATGCAGCCACGACCGGAGCGGATCATTCGAGAGATAGCCTTTGCCGCAAGTGGGCAGGGTGGGCAGTCCGCCCAATGAGCGCGCCCACTCAAAAAATGCTATCACCTGCACAGGTCGCCCAGCGTTGCGACACCAGTCGGCGCAGCGTAATGCGAGCTATTGAAGGCCATGATCTGAAGGCCATAAGAGATAATAAGAACCATTGGAAAGTTCGCGCTGAAGACGCTGATAGATGGGCAGCGGCTCAGTGGGCGCCCAGAGAGCAGCGCCCACCTGAAGTACTTATCCATGCCCAGCCGGAAATCGCATCAGAACTCGCAGCAGCACGAGCCGAAAATGCTCAGCTGAAAGAACGGTTGGCGACAACCGCAACAGATCGGGATCACTGGCGTGATCTTGCGAACAAACTAGCAGATCGCCCACGATGGGTTTGGCCATGGAAGACCAAGTAGCTTGGCGATAGATAATCCTCCTAGAAGAGTTCGCTGTGGGACCCCAAGCGCACGAACGTAACGGCCTCCTCACCAATTTTGTAGATCAGCACCAAGTCAGGCTTTAGGTGGCAGTCGCGATGATCCTTCCAGTCCCCGCTCAGGGGGTGGTCTTTCATCTTCTCAGGCAGCGCCTTGCCCTCCAAAAGGTCTGAAATCACAGGCTTCAAAATCTTCTGGATGCCAGGGTCGGTCTTCATTTCTCTCTTAAGGTCCCGCCGGAACTTAGTCGTGCGATCCAGAGCCTTCATTTCGCCTTCTCTCCTTCGTCACGACTGACTTCTTGGCTAAGAGCCGTGAAGCCCGGAACATCGCCACTGGTCATATCCTGCGCCCCGATCTCCAAGGCATGTTCCAAAAGCGCATTGTAGCTAGCTGCTGTAAGACCAGGAGTTCCCTGCCCTCGATGCCAACGGATCACGAGGTGGGGATTCCAAATAATCGCATTCCCCATTGGTCCAGACCGCCCCGGCTTTACATCGATAAAATGCAAATCCTGAAGCTTCTTCACACGAGTGAGCCAGGTGTGCTCCCCTCTCTGCCCTCCAAAGCCGGAGGCGTTGGCCATTTCTCCATTTTTATTAAGCACTACAAAGGAGTTGTCCCAAGTATTGCACCAAAGCGTAAGATAGGTGGAGGAGACCGGAGCCCCCTTCGTCATCTCGTCCATGATCTTCAAAATCATGGGCATCGTCTTCGGGATTGTCGTGAAGCCTTTGTGCGCCTTGCGATCCCACAAATAGGGATCGGCTGTGGGCCAGTGCAGCTCCCTGATCGCCAGCTGTTTCTTAGCGATCGCAGAAGCCTCTCGGGTAGAAGTGGGTTTACTTGCCATGTCGTTCATCCTTTCAAATCGAATATGACCTCAATATTGTTTATTTTCAATAACTTAGATAGCTTCTTGCAAAAATCGATATGCATCATTCAGTAGACTTGGGTGTTCGTATCATTTCAATATAAATCAACACAAGCCTATCAGATGCAACATATGTTTCAGAAAGGCATATTATTTATAAGTAAAATCAGGTAGTTAACACTAGCCCCGACAGTGCTTAACGTTCTGCATGTACTGATGGTGCTACTCGTTCTGCTCGTGCTCACGGGTAGGTTTGGAAGGGGGTGGAGGGGCATTGCAACGAATCCCTAATATCATCATCTTAGTTGTAGCTACAATGTAACTACATGGATGTTTGATATGGCTGGTGCAGATGCAGTTGTTCGCGCAAGGATCGACCCGGCGACGAAGCAACAAGCTACCCAGCTGTTCCAAGCAATGGGGATCACCGTGTCGGATGCGATCCGCATGATGCTGGTTCAAGCTGTGGCAGAGAGAGCCCTTCCGTTTGAGGTGAAGGCCCCGAACGAGGAAACGGTCGCCGCTCTTCAGGCATCGAGAGCCGGAGATGTGACCCGTGTCGCTTCCATCGATGATCTCTTTGCGGATTTGGAGGACGATGACTGAGCCCCGGAGCTTAGTCATCGTCCCACCTCATAGCAGGCTGAGCATCAGTATGGACACAACCCAGATGGTGACGGTTCCAGTCTCTGAGGGGGGCTGGAGCTTCAGCTTCAAGCTGACACTCGAACAAGCATACGAAATTCTGATATCTCAGGTTGGCGACGTCATTAAGCTGAACGAGACCAGAGAGCAGATCTATGTTCAGAATGACGACACGCTATCTCACACGAAAGCTGCCAACTTTTTTTCCCACAACGCTGGCTCGACGTCCGAGGGCCTTCAGCGCAAAGCAACTGTTTCGGTCTTGAACAGGATGATCTCTGAAGGGGCTTGGGAGAACGACGACGAGGCGATGTGCTAAGCATCCTAACATTCATTAGTGGCCTCGCCTTAACCACTCTAGGCTTCATAACCGGCAGGTTCTATGCGGAATCTGAGCGCATCCTATCCGAAAAACGGAAGCACTACCTAGAGTTCTTGAGTTCGCTCCCTCCTCTGGACGACACTTATGACGATACAACAGAAGAGGAATTCATCGCGACACTACGCCCTGCAATGGAGCGCCTGCCAAGCCTTCTGTTCTACGCCGACAAGTCGGTGACAGTGGCTTGGGGTGTCCTGTACCAGAAGTATCGTGAAGCGCATACACAACTGTCGCCAGACAGTCCGGCCCTCGCTCCAGAATACAAAGCGCTCGCCACAGCACAAAACGATTTGGTGTTGGAGATGCGACGCGATGCATTTCGTTGGTCGATCTTCAACTACAGCGGAAAAACCCGCATTCCAGAACACTTGGATATTCGGGATTCCTAACCCCCCCCAAGCCAGAATCCTATGGCTGGGACAGCGCACAGCTGTCCAAAGGGTGACTTCTCGCTGGAGGTCCAGGAGGGCGCAGCGCCTCCGGTCCATGGCAATCAGCGGAGCGGCACGAAGTGGATTGCCTAGTGGGTTGTCATTTTCAAATGACAATTCTACCCTTAGCCTCTACCCTGGGGCCATGTTCAAGGCAGCCATCCGCGTCAACAAGATCAAGACCATCGCCCAGCTGCGCGGTCTGACCCACCACGCCGAGCGGACCGACGAGGTCGGGCGTGCCCGTGTCCGGGAGGGTGCCGTGGCCGGTGAGGCGCTTGCCTGGTCGAAGGCCGAGGGGGACCGGGACTACCTGGCAGCCTTCAAGGCCCACAAGGCCGAGCTGGGGGCGGGTGAGCGCAAGAACGCCCCCATCGCCATGCAGGCCCTCTGCGTCGTCTCCCCGGAATGGGTGCAGCAGGCGGGGGATGTCCACGACCGCGCCAACCCCCGCAACATCGCCCTCTTCGACCAGGCGAAGGCCTGGGCGGAAAGCTGGGCGGGCAAGGGCGCGGTCTTCGGCGTCCGCCTCGATCTGGACGAGAAGGGCGGCGCGGTGGTGGATCTGATGATCGCGCCGGTGCGCGACAGCCGCGGCAAGCCCATCATCTCCACCCAGAAGCCCCTGAACGAGCTGAAGGCGGCCACGGGGGAGCGGAACGAATACTCCGCCCTGCAGACCTCCTGGGCGGCCTGGTGCGCCACCAACCTCGATGCCAAGATCGAACGGGGCCTCAGACGCGAGCTGACGGCCCGTGAGCACCTTTCTCCGGAAACCTATGGGGCGGTCATGGACAAGGCCCGTGAGGCCGTCCAGCAGCCCTCCAGGAGCCTCCTGAAGCTATTGCAGTCCGTGGAGGTGTCCTGGGACGATGCCGACGAGCTGCGCGACTACCTGCTGCTCAGGGGTGAAATCAGCCGTCACAAGGAAAACCCCCACAGCTACGAGCCGCCGCAGGGCGCCATGGAGCCGGCCGACGCCGAACAGGCCGCTCGATCAGGGGCCAGGCGCTGGCCCCTGATCGATGCGCTGCGCAGCGGCGCCTACAGGGTCGTGAATGCGGCCTATGATTGCGGCATGGGACCGGAGGCCTTGGCGAAGCCCGATGGGCACGAGAATGGCCGGAAGTGGTTCCCGGCCCTGGCCGATCGGCTGCACCTGGCTGCGGTCGTGGCGAAATGCGCCCAGTTCTGCGCCCATGCCGAAGCCTTCATCTGCAATGTCGCCATCGCGGACCGCTCGAAGCACTTCACGGTCGACGAGCTGTGGCCTCAAAGATCATCGGAATTGGTGGAGCGCTACAACCGCTACCTGGGCCTCGATCTTCCCCAGCATGTTCAACCTGTCCACGAGCGCGAAACGGCTGTGGTTCGTGAAACGCCCGAGCCGGTGGTCGAGGAAAAGGGCCATAGCCATGATCACGGGGATGACTGGGTGCACTGAGCACCTCGAAAAATCTGAGTGTCGGGTGTCGCGTGTCGCGTGTCGCTTCGCTCCCCGCGACACCCGACACTGACACTAGAAGGCTTGAAGACTAGGCTTCGGAGGGCTGAAGACTAGGATTGAGAGTGCTCGCGACTAGGGTTGGGCGTGGTAACGACTAGAGTTGGGCGTGGTAACGACTAGGTCTCGGAGGGGTTCGACTAGGTATTTACAACTAGTTA
>NZ_PYWA01000021.1:2500-5449 GCF_003056335.1 Paracoccus indicus
GAATTTCCGAATGGGGAAACCCACCTGAAACTTGGTTGTTGTTGCCGTTCGCGGCACTCAACAATCGGGTTAACCAGGTATCTTTTACCTGAATACATAGGGTTAAAGAAGCAAACCCGGGGAACTGAAACATCTAAGTACCCGGAGGAAAGGAAATCAACAGATACTCCGCTAGTAGTGGCGAGCGAACGCGGACCAGCCGAGCCTTGAGAGTGACGAGAACAGATTGGAAAGTCTGGCCATAGCGGGTGACAGCCCCGTATCGGAAGCTCGATGGGACGCATTAAGTAGGGCGGGACACGTGAAATCCTGTCTGAAGATCGGGGGACCACCCTCGAAGGCTAAGTACTCCTTACTGACCGATAGCGAACCAGTACCGTGAGGGAAAGGTGAAAAGCACCCCGACGAGGGGAGTGAAACAGTTTCTGAAACCGGACGCCTACAAGCAGTCGGAGCCCCCTCGAGGGGTGACGGCGTACCTTTTGTATAATGGGTCAACGACTTGGTCTGTCTAGCAAGCTTAAGCCGTTAGGTGTAGGCGCAGCGAAAGCGAGTCTTAAATGGGCGAACAAGTTAGACGGATCAGACCCGAAACCGAGTGATCTAGGCATGAGCAGGATGAAGGTACGGTAACACGTACTGGAGGTCCGAACCCACACCTGTTGAAAAAGGTCGGGATGACTTGTGCCTAGGGGTGAAAGGCCAATCAAACTCGGAGATAGCTGGTTCTCCGCGAAAGCTATTTAGGTAGCGCCTCGGATGTATTCCTTGGGGGGTAGAGCACTGCATGGATGATGGGGGCCCACAGCCTTACTGAGTCTAAGCAAACTCCGAATACCCAAGAGAACTGTCCGGGAGACACACGGCGGGTGCTAACGTCCGTCGTGGAGAGGGAAACAACCCTGACCAACAGCTAAGGCCCCCAATTCGTGGCTAAGTGGGAAAGCATGTGAGACTTCCAAAACAACCAGGAGGTTGGCTTAGAAGCAGCCATCCTTTAAAGATAGCGTAACAGCTCACTGGTCTAATCAAGAGGTCTTGCGGCGAAGATGTAACGGGGCTCAAGCCACGAGCCGAAGCTTTGGATGCACACTTGTTGTGCGTGGTAGCGGAGCGTTCTGTGATATAGAACGCTGCCTCTTTTGCGTCCTCGGATGCAACGGAGGCAATGTTCTGACTGTGAAGCCGGGCCGTGAGGCAACCGGTGGAGTGATCAGAAGTGAGAATGTTGACATGAGTAGCGACAAACAGGGTGAGAGACCCTGTCGCCGAAAGTCCAAGGGTTCCTGCTTAAAGCTAATCTGAGCAGGGTAAGCCGGCCCCTAAGGCGAGGCCGAAAGGCGTAGTCGATGGGAACCAGGTTAATATTCCTGGGCCAGGAGATGGTGACGGATCCCAGAGGTAGTTCATCCTTATCGGATTGAATGGGCTGCTGAGGGGTCCCTGGAAATAGCCCTCCACAAGACCGTACCCTAAACCGACACAGGTGGACTGGTAGAGAATACCAAGGCGCTTGAGAGAACCACATTTAAGGAACTCGGCAAAATACCTCCGTAAGTTCGCGAGAAGGAGGCCCGGTTTTTGCGCAAGCAGAGGCCGGGGGCACAAACCAGGGGGTGGCGACTGTTTACTAAAAACACAGGGCTCTGCGAAGTCGTAAGACGACGTATAGGGTCTGACGCCTGCCCGGTGCCGGAAGGTTAAAAGGAGAGGTGCAAGCCTTGAATTGAAGCCCCGGTAAACGGCGGCCGTAACTATAACGGTCCTAAGGTAGCGAAATTCCTTGTCGGGTAAGTTCCGACCTGCACGAATGGCGTAACGACTTCCCCGCTGTCTCAAATGTGGACTCAGCGAAATTGAATTGTCTGTGAAGATGCAGACTTCCCGCGGTTAGACGGAAAGACCCCATGCACCTTTACTACAACTTCGCACTGGCATCAGGATTGCGATGTGCAGGATAGGCGGTAGGCTTTGAAGCGGGGACGCCAGTTCCCGTGGAGCCATCCTTGAGATACCGCCCTTCGCACTCTTGATGTCTAACCGCGGCCCGTTATCCGGGTCCGGGACCCTGCGTGGTGGGTAGTTTGACTGGGGCGGTCGCCTCCCAAACAGTAACGGAGGCGCGCGAAGGTTGGCTCAGAGCGGTCGGAAATCGCTCGTTGAGTGCAATGGCAGAAGCCAGCCTGACTGCAAGACTGACAAGTCGAGCAGAGACGAAAGTCGGCCATAGTGATCCGGTGGTCCCGAGTGGAAGGGCCATCGCTCAACGGATAAAAGGTACGCTGGGGATAACAGGCTGATGATGCCCAAGAGTCCATATCGACGGCATCGTTTGGCACCTCGATGTCGGCTCATCTCATCCTGGGGCTGGAGCAGGTCCCAAGGGTACGGCTGTTCGCCGTTTAAAGAGGTACGTGAGCTGGGTTTAGAACGTCGTGAGACAGTTCGGTCCCTATCTGCCGTGGGTGTTGGAGACTTGAGAGGAGTTGCCCCTAGTACGAGAGGACCGGGGTGAACGTTCCACTGGTGGACCAGTTGTCGTGCCAACGGCAGTGCTGGGTAGCTATGAACGGACAGGATAAACGCTGAAGGCATCTAAGCGTGAAGCCCCCCTCAAAACAAGGTCTCCCTTGAGAGCCGTGGAAGACCACCACGTCGATAGGCCGGAGATGTAAGTGCAGCAATGCATTCAGTTGACCGGTACTAATGGCTCGATAGGCTTGATTTGATCCGGAAGAAGGCAGACTTCAGCCTCCTTCCAAATGCATCCTTGGACAACATGGGCAATAGCCCACGCTGAGCGTCTCTTTCCTGGTCTGGTGGCCCTAGCGCGAGCAAAACACCCGATCCCATCCCGAACTCGGCCGTTAAGTGCCGCTGCGCCGATGGTACTGCGTCTCAAGACGTGGGAGAGTAGGTCACCGCCAGACCTGGAAAGAGACGCAAATC
>NZ_PYWA01000022.1 GCF_003056335.1 Paracoccus indicus
CGCGATGCGTAGACATTGGCCGCGCACGGTCGGAAACGATGGACGCACTCGCGTTCAACTGCCCAATGACAGTCCCGAGACAGTCCCCCCAGACATCACCACAGACAGCCCCCCCGACACGTCCCCCATAGGTGCTGACGATACGAGAGAACGCATGATCGCAGCAGAGACCGAAGTGCGCCTTCTTCGCGAGCGTGTAGCCGATCTAACGGCCGACCGTGATGCGATGCGAGACGCACTCGCACAAGCCGCCTCACATCGTCAAATCGTCGGAGGCGTCGGGGGTTTCTGGGACCGATTGCTTGGTCGCACTCGCTGACTCGAACCGCTTTTCAGCGTCCTTGACGATTTTGCGGATGAAAGGTGCGGTTTTCACGACCTCACGCCTGTCGGTCTTAGCCTTACTCTTTTCGGCAGCAGTTGAAGCATCTTGGGTCAGGATCGCCCGAATCTTCGGAATCGTGGATCGAATGGCCTGATAATACGCCTTAAAATCGTCCAAGAGCGTTTTGGCCGTTCGAAGATCAGCGTCAGCCTTTTCGCGTTTCTTTTGCGCTTCGGCTTCCGCCCGATGCCGCGCCTCACCAGCATCGGCGCCGGATTGTAGAAATGCGTTAAGGTCTGGGAGACCTGGACGCATCGCAGAGGGGTTTTGCGCCATAACCTTCCCCGTTTCGGTGCGTCGGAGCGTTCCGGCGTTGAGTTCAGCCACCATCGCCGCCGATGCCGTCAAGAGGGCCCCCGTCTTCTCGGAAATGCGACGTGCGTCCTCTTCTGCCTGCGCCGCTATCGTGCGGGCCTCTTCTGCGCGAAGAACCTCAAGGGCGGTCAGGCGCTCCGCTTCAGCTTTCGCTGACTCCTCGGCCTCTATGCGATCAGCCAGGCGCTGACGGTATGTCTCGAGACGCTTGGCCTCCTTGTCCGTCAGTTCTGCCTTGGCCTCTAAACCTTCAACACGTCCCCGCATCTCATCGACACGGGCCGACGCTTCGGCCAGCTCACGCCTTTTCGTCTCGATCTCGGCTGGAAGATCAGCGTGAAGTTCCCGGACGCTTCTGTTGATCGTCTCGACCACGCTCGCGCCGGCTTTGATCCTGGCTTCCCTCGACCGACCGCGCTCGATGCCGGGGGCGTGCCGGCCCATGATCTCGGCAACATCGTCCTGGATCTTGAGCAGGGCGGAACGCTTCACCGATTTCGTCAGGGGTTGGCCGTCCAGATCATACGCCGGGAATGTCATATGAGCATGGGGTGCGGATTCGTCATTGTGGACGACCAGCCCCTCCAGCGTTGTGTTGAGCCGATCCGCGACGGCCTGCGCGACTTCCAGATAAGCCGCATCCTGGGCCGTTTCATCGAGTTCGCGGAATAACGCTTGGGCTTCTGCCCCGAATGTGATGATCCCGACGAAAGCGATGTTGGTGCCGCTTTTCATCGCCCGTTTAGTTTCACGGCTGTTGCGACGGGCGGCGCATATCTTGGTCATTGCGGCGGGGGTCGGCGGCTCGATCAGCGTTCGGTTCAAGTGCGTAAGATCACCGTTCACATAATCCGGCTGTTTTCCGTGCCGCAGGTCGTGAACCCGCTGGCCTTTATACGCCGACGCCTTTTTCGACAGCACGCGAACAGAGGCCGCGCGGGGGTTGGATTTAGTTTCCTCCATGATGGTTCCTTCAGGTTAGGACGCCCAGAAAAATGGGCTTCCTAACCTACTCGGACATAACCATGAAAATCCCTTGCGGTTTTTTCGGTTATGTCCGCTCCGGCGAAGGATCTGCGATCCTTTCGAAACCAGCCCAGGACCCGCGCCGCTTGTCCTTGGAACCTTTCGGCCCTTCGGGGATGCTTAGCCAGCAGGGCCGAAAACGCCAAACCGTATCTTCTCTGTGAGCCATAAAACAGGGAGACCCAAATGCTCACAGACGTCTTCACCCTCATCGCCATCATCAACGCAACCTTGCGGATGGTTGTTCTGCTCGAACGGTGCCGAACACTTATCCACGCTCGCCAGACCGCCTCACGGCGGGCTGGGGCTGGCGAGGGTGGGTAAGTGTGTTGAGTGCTGCTGTCTGTTTTCATGCCTTCATCTTCTTTGTGGATGTGCCGAAGGCACTGGGGGTCCGGGGGTGCCCCCCGGATTCCCCAATAAGAGAAAGAATAGAGAAGGTATCTAAGTCATTGTAATCATTGAATCCGGTTTCTCATTCATCATAGGGTTTTTCTCATTGAGAATCAGTTTTTTTCTCACGAATCACTTGATTTTTGAGAAAACGGCTATATAGGGGTGGAAGAAGGTTTCTCAAGGCGAGGGTCAGGGATGAGAAAAATATCTCTAATAAAAAAGAAATATGACGAGAATCCGTTTGCGGACGAAGCAGGGTTTCGGGTGCCAGTGCGTAGGCGTTCAGAGGTCCTCGAGACCCAAGCGCCTACGGCGCTTATCTCGGGAGATGAGCGGATTGCTGTGGCTGAGATCAGGAGGATCACGACTGTCGATTCAGAGCCGTTCGTCAAAGTTTTCACGGCAGAACTCGACAGGTTCTTCAACCTGACACCTACGGCGTTGAGGATCACAACGATCCTCATTCAGACATTGGGCAAGATCAGGATCGGTGAAGGGGATCAGGTCTATCTGTCCGAAAAATCGATCACAGAGGCCATGGAGAAGACGGGAATCAAGCCCCCGACGACTGCCACATACTACCGCGCCTTAGATGAACTTATCCGAAAAGGGTTCATCGCGCCGTCCACACAAACGCCGCTGTTCTACATAAATCCGGCCATTTTCTTCAATGGCGACAGGGTTCGTTTCGTCACAGAGATCAGGAACAAGCGGACAAACAAGGCCGAAACCCTCGAAAAACGAGGACAGCAGGCTCTGCCATTCGACCCTGAAACGGGCGAAATCACCGACCAATCAACCACAGAGGAAAAATAACTATGGAAACCACAGCACTTGAATCTCGTCAGTGGGTCCGACATTTCACGACCGAGATGCGGAAAGCGCTCACTATGGGCGAGCCTTATATCCTGAAAGCCGCGAAAAGTGGCGAACAAGTGAGCACTGATCAACTCGCAATTCGCTCGTTTCCGCTTCGGGAAGGCCCCATGAACCCCGACGCAAAGCGCATGGCGGAGACGGTTCAAGAAACGCCGGAAATCGCTATCGAACTTTTCAACCAAGCATTGAATGAGATCGAAGCGACTTCAGATTCCGATCTTCGCCGCAACGGCGATGGGGAAATCCTCGATTATCATTTTCCGACCGATAGAACGCATCCGTTCCGCGCGACGGTCAATGGGAAAGAGGTTGCGTTCTTGCTGACGTGGGAAACCGCACATGATGGCAAGCACCTTGTCACGCTCTACACCCGCGACGCACGATAAGGAGGGCTAATGATGGAAGACACAATGGCAATGCAGAAGCTGAAAGGCGCAGTGCGGCAGGAACTGAAGGATGAAGCAACGGCAGACACGGATAAGGCCCGATATGAGGACGCAAACGCCGTGTTGTTGGACGCCGTTGATTGCGGTGGCGGGTTTGCCGATATGCTGGCCGACTTTCTCAAGAACATTGAGAGCAACCCAATGCTTGAACTCATCAGGAAAGCAGACCCCGAAAACCGTGCTGCCCTGCTTGAAGTTCTTGGATCATACCGCAGATTCGGACTTTCACCGCAGGTCGCAGCGCGTTTCAAAGACCCGCACAGCTTCTAACAGCCCTTCGGGCTGTGCCCCGTCAGGCGTTTCGTTATTTGAGGACTACACGCCTGACGGGGCGGGACACATCCCCGATTGTCCCGCCCCATGTCCACGGTTAATGTCGCCGCATGGCAGGGACATGGCTCACATACGCCGAGGCCGCAAAACGCCTTGGCATCAAACCCGATAGCGTCAAAAAACGCGCGATGCGTAGACATTGGCCGCGCACGGTCGGAAACGATGGACGCACTCGCGTTCAACTGCCCAATGACAGTCCCGAGACAGTCCCCCCAGACATCACCACAGACAGCCCCCCCGACACGTCCCCC
>NZ_PYWA01000023.1 GCF_003056335.1 Paracoccus indicus
CCTGTTAGACCTCTCTCCTCACTCTTCATCCTGCCCTCCAATCATTATTGTTATCCTCCCAGATACAGGGGTTATCTTGAGAGATAACAATAGCTCAAGAACTTTGTTGATATTACTGAAAAAAAAACATCCCCCTTCTGTATCTGTAAAAAAGGCATGCCTTTGGCATGCCAAGACGGGGGGGCAAGCCCCCCCGAACCCCCCGTTCTCAAGAGAGATTGGGGCCAGATTCAGGCTTTTTCGGTGGTGAAATCCTGATCCCACGGGTCTCTTTGGGCTGATGCGTCGCACGGGCGTCGATCACAGCGCCACCGGCGCTCTGGCTCTGCCGTGCCGTTCCGTAATGCTGCTGAGACCGAGTTGTTCGGTGGCCCATCGCGGACGCAACCTTCTCAGCATCTCCAAGATCGGCCTTCATATTAGCCGCTGCCTGATGCCTGAATGAGTAGGCCGAGACCTGATAGGAGGCGGGCAGACGGGGCCGGATATGGTCCGTGAAGTCCTTCGTGATCCGTGCCGCCTTGCGTTTCACCGTGATTTTGCTGGCGTCTCCGAGACTTTCGGCCAATGCGCGACCTGCTGGCGTGTCCTCATTCACCAGCAAAACACGGACCTTTTGGCCCGAACCCTTCGCGTCGTTGACCTTTGCGCCTGGGATTCTGACCCGCAAACCGCCTTTGACGCGCTCAATATCCACACCCATGCCGATTTCAGCCGGCCGCGCACCTGTTGCCCACATCACCGCGATCGCTGGCCGCATCGTTTCCGTCGCCGCGTCGTAAACCTTGGCCTGCCAAGAATCTCCGCGAGCCTTCGGAAGCCGTTTCCGTGCTGAATTTTGGACCTTCTCGGGCGGTGGAGCCTTGGCGTTTTCGAGTGCTTCGAGCTGCTCAATAGCCTTTGCCGCCACCTTCACGAGCCTTTCCGCCGTCTCGAAATCACCCCCCCGCTGTGCCTTATCCTGTGCTTTCATCGCATCCCGCACGCGCTCGGCCAGCCCGACCTTCAACGCGGCCCTTGTCGGATACCACGAGGATCGCGACAGCCCCTCGAGATCGGGCACCCCATTCTTCATCCTGCGTGCGATGATCCGCCGATATTGCGCCCGCGTCGTCTCGCTCGTGGCCTTCTCGGCGTTGACAATGTCCACGACAGCCGACGACATGGCGTGGCTTCTCACGGCTTTGACAGCCGCGAAAAGCCGTTCCTTCGTCGTCGTCGTCGCACTGATTTCGACCCCCGACGCTGTTGCTTGGGGGCGGCTCATCAGTGCTCCCACGTTCGGATTTACTCCGCCCTTGCTCCGTTTCTCCATCCGTGGCGCCTCCTCGCCTCGGCCCTTTGCGGGCCTGTCTCGTCGGGTGCCTGGACCGCTACGCAGTCCGGCACGCGTCCCCCACTACGCGGGGAACGCCGGGCCTTAAAGGGGTGTAAACCCCCCTTACGGCCATATTATCAAGCCCCCAAAGTTGGGGGCCTGATAATATATAGATCAGGCTCAAGAAAAACCCTCGCACCAAGTTTCCGGCCCGCACACAGCCTGCCCCAGCCCAGCCCAGCCCCATGAATGGCGGCTGGTCTGGGGCAGGCTGGGCACGGCCCTGGCGTGGTCTTATTCATTGAATGGGGGGTTTGGGGGGCTTGCCCCCCGATGGGCTTGGTGTGGCGCAGTCGTCAAGGAACGAAGACACACCAAGCCCACAGCCCGCAGGGCTGTTATTCTGGAGACGCTGAAAGGTCCATTTCTGCTTGGTGTCCACCGTCAATGACCTGCCAACCAGCTGCCCTTGCGGCTTCTCTCGCTTTGAAATGGTTCTGTCCTCGACCTTTCCAAGCGAGTTCAGGATGCAGTTGGTATGTGAAGCTCCTGCCGACTTTCGGGCCTGTTTTGATGAATCCGAGATCCACCAACCGCTTCACGGCCCTCGAAACGTTCGACCTTTTCATCTCAAGCTCTTCAGCAATTTCAGCCTGCGATACTTGGATGTAATTCTCAAAGTCGAGACGAGCCATGAGCGCATTGAAGACCACGATTCCTTCGAGACCAAGGGTCTTACGCTCAGCATTCAGCCTTTTCATCGTGTTTTGAGCCATTTGGAACCATCCCCTCCCGAACTGCGAAATGTTTTTTCTTGGCACCCACACAAGAGCACCGTCTTGAACTTCACCCGTCTTCACATCGAACGTCTTGTCTGGACGCCCTGTTAGACCTCTCTCCTCACTCTTCATCCTGCCCTCCAATCATTATTGTTATCCTCCCAGATACAGGGGTTATCTTGAGAGATAACAATAGCTCAAGAACTTTGTTGATATTACTGAAAAAAAAA
>NZ_PYWA01000024.1 GCF_003056335.1 Paracoccus indicus
GACCTTGTTGCACATCTCAGTGATGGGGATTCACTGAGCGCGTCCTGAGGGTTAGGTCGAGGGCATGCCGAAGCCTTCCCCGATCCGCTACCGCACGACGAACTGGTCAGACTACAATGCGGCGCTGCGCAAGCGCGGCTCGCTGTCGGTCTGGTTCGATCCCGAGACGGTCTGGCACGCCGACAAGACCGGCAAGCGCGGGCGACCCGAGACCTTCTCGGACGCTGCCATCCAGACCTGCTTGACCCTGAAAGTGCTCTTCGGGCTTCCGCTCCGGCAGACGGTCGGGCTGGTTGAAAGCCTGATCCAGATGGCGGGGCTTGATTGGCCGGTTCCGGACTATTCGACGCTGTGCCGCCGGCAGGCGCGGATCGCGGTGCAGGTCCCGTATCGCGCGTCCGGGCAGCCCCTGAACCTGTTGATCGACAGCACCGGTATCAAGTTCCGCGGGGACGGCGAGTGGCAGGCCCGCAAACATGGCCCGTCACGCCGGAGGCAATGGAGAAAGGTCCACCTCGCCATGGACGCGGGCACCGGGGATGTGCGCGCGGTCGAGTTGACCTTGAGCCGCCAAGGCGACAGCCCGCTGCTGCCGGAGCTTCTGGCGCAGATCCCGCCGGAAGAGACGATCGGCACGGTCACCGCAGATGGTGCTTACGATACACGACGATGCCATGGCGCGATTATCGACCGAGGAGCGGATGCCGTCATACCGATCCGGCGCAATGGCCGCGCCTGGAAAGAAGACTGTCCCGCTGCTGCCGCGCGAAATGAGATCCTGCGGGCAACCAGGCGCTTGGGCCGGGCGCTCTGGAAGAAGTGGACCGGCTATCACGTCCGAAGTCGGGTCGAAGCTCTGATGAACTGCCTGAAGCTCTTCGGCGAGAGGATCATGTCACGAGACCCCGCCCGCCAGACCGCCGAAATCCAGATCCGCATCGCCATCATGAACCGCTTCTCGGCCCTTGGCAGGGCCGAGATCGAAGCCGTCCGCTGAAGAATGGCGGGAAAGGGGGCAGTCATGCTCGGGGCTGATTTGCGCAACATCGCC
>NZ_PYWA01000025.1 GCF_003056335.1 Paracoccus indicus
CCGGAGGCTGATTTCGGTTAGTTACGCGGCCACGGCTTCTGTTTCCATAGTGGCGTAGAAGTTTGCCTCTGCTTCTGCCGGCGGGATGTTCCCGATCGGCTCGAGCAGGCGACGGTTGTTGAACCAGTCGACCCATTCGAGGGCGGCATATTCGACGGCCTCGAAGTTGCGCCAAGGACCGCGACGGTGGATGACCTCGGCCTTGAAGAGTCCGTTTATGGTCTCCGCCAAGGCGTTGTCGTAGCTGTCGCCGACGCTGCCCACTGACGGTTCGATGCCGGCCTCGCCGAGCCTCTCAGTGTATTTGATCGACAGGTATTGCGACCCTCGGTCGGAATGGTGGACGAGCCCCGCGCCCTTGACTGGGCGGCGATCGTGGACAGCCTGTTCGAGGGCATCGAGAACGAAGCCTGCGTGCGCTGTTTGGCTCGCCCGCCAGCCAACGATGCGGCGCGCGTAGGCATCGATGACAAAAGCGACATAGACGAACCCCCTCAAAGTGGCGACGTAAGTGAAATCACTGACCCAGAGCATGTTCGGCGCCGGCACGCGGAACTGCCGGTTCACCTTGTCCAAAGGGCATGGGGCCTTTTTATCCGGCACCGTCGTTCTGTGCGGCTTGCCGCGGATGATGCCTTGAATACCCATGTCCTTCATCAGCCTGGCGACTGTGCAGCGGGCGACATCGAAGCCTTCCCGATCCAGCTGACGCCAGACCTTGCGCACGCCGTAGACCCTCCAGTTCTCCTCGAAGACGCGCTCGATCTCGGGCCGCAGGACTGCGTCGCGCCGGGCACGATCCGACAACCGGGCCGGATCGG
>NZ_PYWA01000026.1 GCF_003056335.1 Paracoccus indicus
TGCCGGCGGGATGTTCCCGATCGGCTCGAGCAGGCGACGGTTGTTGAACCAGTCGACCCATTCGAGGGCGGCATATTCGACGGCCTCGAAGTTGCACCAAGGACCGCGACGGTGGATGACCTCGGCCTTGAACAGGCCATTGATTGTCTCCGCCAAGGCGTTGTCGTAGCTATCGCCGACGCTGCCGACGGAAGGTTCGATGCCGGCCTCGCCGAGCCTCTCAGTGTATTTGATCGACAGGTATTGCGACCCTCGGTCGGAATGGTGGACGAGCCCCGCGCCCTTGACTGGGCGGCGATCGTGGACAGCCTGTTCGAGGGCATCGAGAACGAAGCCTGCGTGCGCTGTTTGGCTCGCCCGCCAGCCAACGATGCGGCGCGCGTAGGCATCGATGACGAAAGCGACATAGACGAACCCCCTCAAAGTGGCGACGTAAGTGAAATCACTGACCCAGAGCATGTTCGGCGCCGGCACGCGAAACTGCCGGTTCACCTTGTCCAAAGGGCATGGGGCCTTTTTATCCGGCACCGTCGTTCTGTGCGGCTTGCCGCGGATGATGCCTTGAATACCCATGTCCTTCATCAGCCTGGCGACTGTGCAACGGGCGACATCGAAGCCTTCCCGATCCAGCTGACGCCAGACCTTGCGCACACCGTAGACCCTCCAGTTCTCCTCGAAGACGCGCTCGATCTCGGGCCGCAGGACTGCGTCGCGCCGGGCACGATCCGACAACCGGGCCGGATCGGCCCGCTTCGCCAGGTGATCGTAGTAGGTGGATGGGGCGATCGGCAGAACCCTGCAGATCGGCTCGACCCC
>NZ_PYWA01000027.1 GCF_003056335.1 Paracoccus indicus
TGACCCTCCTCACCCTGGCGCAACTCTCGGTTCTCCCGCTCCAGCGCCTTCATCTTCTCGGCCATGTCTGCCGGGATGCCAGCGCGCTTTCCGCTGTCGACCTCGGCCTTCTTGACCCACTCGTTCAGGGTCTGGGGCGCACAGCCGATCTTCGCGGGAATCGACATGACTGCCTGCCACCGCGATTCATGGCCACCCTCGTTATCAAAGACCAACCGCACCGCGCGTTCACGCACTTCGGGGGAAAACTTGTTCGTCGTCTTGCTCATGATGCTCCATCCTACTCAGGAGTTGGAGCCTCCGGCAAACCCGGCGCGGTTCAGAAAAGCCGCTTCACCGAGGCGCAGATCATTGGGATGATCAAGGAGCTGGAAGCCGGAATGGCGACGGCGGAGGTCTGTCGCCGTCATGGGCTCAGCGCGGCGACGTTCTACAAGCTCAAGGCCAAGTATGGCGGCATGGACGTGTCCGATGCCCAGAGGCTGAGGGCGCTGGAGGACGAGAACGGCAAGCTGAAACGGCTTCTGGCTGACGCGATGCTCGACAACATCGTGCCCAAGGATCTTCTGGGATCGAAGCCATGGGACGCCACTGGTCCAAGGACCATGGCGAGGGCCTTCATCGAGTCGTTCAACGAGAGCCTGCGTGACGAACTGCTGAACGAGGAGATCTTCGACACCCTGGATGACGCCCGCCGGAAGATCGCCCTCTGG
>NZ_PYWA01000028.1 GCF_003056335.1 Paracoccus indicus
CGGACGAAGAGTAGGCGTTTCACGAGCGTTTTATCTTGGCCATCCGCGCCCCGAATGGACGCAAACCAATCAACCATCGCGTTGTTCTTGATGGAATTTGCTGGATTGCACGGACAGGATCGCCGTGGCGTGACCTGCCCGAAGAGTTTGGCAAGTGGTCCAGTGTTTACCGCCAGTTTCGGCGCTGGACGTTGGCAGGGCTCTGGGAGCAGATCATGGAAGCGCTGAACGAGAGCGGACTGGTCCCGGATGCCCTTCAGATGATCGACAGCACCGTGGTCCGGGCCCATCATCAGGCAGCGGGCGCAAAAGGGGGACTCCGCGACAAGGTCTTGGTCGTTCAAGGGGTGGCTTCACGACCAAGATCCACCTCCGCGTCAACGGCGCAGGGCTCCCTATGAGGTCGGACATCACGGCGGGCCAGACATCGGACTATCTGGGCTTCGATCTGGTCATGGACGACAACCTGGCGGAACCTTGCGTCCTGCTGGCGGATCGCGGCTATGACTCTGACAAGATTCGCAAAACAATGGAAGCGCGCAACGTTGTGCCGGTCATCCCCATGCGCAAGACCCGCAAGCTCCGTGTCACCGTGGATCGCACCCTCTACAGGCTGCGCAACCTCGTCTAGCGCTGCTTCAACAAGCTGAAGAACG
>NZ_PYWA01000029.1 GCF_003056335.1 Paracoccus indicus
CAGCGCCGCATTGTAGTCTGACCAGTTCGTCGTGCGGTAGCGGATCGGGGAAGGCTTCGGCATGCCCTCGACCTAACCCTCAGGACGCGCTCAGTGAATCCCCATCACTGAGATGTGCAACAAGGTCTTCTACGCTCATAGTCGGCATGAATATTCCAGATGGGAGCTGCTAAAATTAAATGCGTAACCTTGATAACAGAGGTCACGCATATTGCGCCATACCCCCCCCATAGATGTTCCGTATGCAATTATATTTTTGTAGTTTTTTGTTGAAATTATTTTTCCGATTTCCTGAAGGCACTTCTTAAACTCACCGCCAACATACCAGTCATTAACATTTGACCTGATATATATCACATCGTAAGAGGTTTTTTGAAAAAACACTTCCCCAAAAAACGTTTCTTCTTTTTTTGAAGTTCTAGAGGTTAGCGTAATAATTAAATTGTCACTATCTTTGCTATCATAACCTGCATGGTAAAATGAATTTTCGTATATTTTCATCGGCGATGTTGCGCAAATCAGCCCCGAGCATGACTGCCCCCTTTCCCGCCATTCTTCAGCGGACGGCTTCGATCTCGGCCCTGCCAAGGGCCGAGAAGCGGTTCATGATGGCGATGCGGATCTGGATT
>NZ_PYWA01000003.1 GCF_003056335.1 Paracoccus indicus
GGCCGAGGTCATCCACCGTCGCGGTCCTTGGTGCAACTTCGAGGCCGTCGAATATGCCGCCCTCGAATGGGTCGACTGGTTCAACAACCGTCGCCTGCTCGAGCCGATCGGGAACATCCCGCCGGCAGAAGCAGAGGCAAACTTCTACGCCACTATGGAAACAGAAGCCGTGGCCGCGTAACTAACCGAAATCAGCCTCCGGTAAACCCGGAGCGGTTCAGATCGACATCGTCACAGCGGTTGCAGGCAGTGGTCCCGGCTACATTTTTGCTTTCGCGCACTATATGACAGAGGCCGCCAAAGCCGAGGGGCTTCCGGGGGATCTCGCTGACACTCTGGTGCGCCAGACACTGCTTGGAGCGGCAGAACTCCTGCGCGCCGATGCACGCTCTGCGCTGGACCTGAAGCAGGCGGTGACAAGCAAGGGCGGCACGACAGAAGCAGGGCTTGCCGTGTTCGAAGCTGACGCCGGACTGTCCTCCTTGTGTCTTCGGGGCGTCGCTGCAGCACGCGCCCGTTCCGAAGAGCTGGCGATGGAAGACTGATCGGGGCGAATTTCACTCTCACGATGCAAATGCAATTGGCGATCTTCCCGTGCCGCGAGACCGCTTCCGGACACTCCGGAACGGGAAGATGCGTTCAAGATTGCGTCACGGTGCCTTGGGTCGTTGCCAAACGTTTTCGGGGCAACGAAATCTGATCGGACAATGTTTCAGAACAGAAGGCGCGATGCCGCCTAAGGGCTGAATGACCGCTCACTCTCGCTAAACGATCATTCGAGATGATCAAAGCGAAGGCCTGCTTACCGCCCCTGATGTCGATCAAGCGGGTTGCGGCCCTGGTTCTCGCCTGAATGTCCGCTTCCGCGGTTTGGCAGTGGCGCCTTCGCTGCTGCGGCGAAGGTCCGCTCTCCGCCGTCCATGTCGGTGATGCTGCGCCGGCGAATGCTCACAGGGGCATTAATGTGAGCCGCAGCAAACTCCCGTCTAGAAGACTTGGCTCTGGGTGCTACTCTACAACTTGAGGAGTGCGGCCATCGGGGCCTCGGCCGACTGGAAAAGCACGAAGACGTGATCCTTGTGAAACGCCACCACCATGCTGCAAGGAATGCCGCAGTTATCCGGAGCATTGGAGACTACCGCCGTCGGCGATGAGTAAGCTTCCCGAGTGATCTTGGCCATGGGCTCAGAAACTTCTGAAAGACCCGAGACCTCGGCAGTATCCTGCGGTAGGATGAGGCTGACGCCTTCCTCTCCGCGGGACGAAGTGAGAGCGCGCCTGAAGAAGATCGATAATGCAAAAGCCTAAGCAACCGCGTTGCTCTGAGCATGTTGGTTCTCAAGCGGTCCCACTACTACCCGGCACACCTGGGGGGAGAATTGGGGGGGTTGAGAACCATCCACCTTAAATAATTGTTATAAAACAATCGTTTCTGCGTAGGAGTGGCGGAGGCGGTGGGATTCGAACCCACGGTGGGCTTTCACCCACGTCGGTTTTCAAGACCGGTGCATTAAACCACTCTGCCACGCCTCCGACATTGGCGGATTAGCGCGGCGGGGCGGGCGGTGCAAGGGACTTAGCGCGACAGCTTGACGACCTGGTTGGCGCCGGCGATCTCGACGGCATAGATCTTGCCAAGCTGCAAGAAGCTCAGCGGCAGGCCTACGATGATCTGATCGGTGGCGGGGCTGGCGGGCAGGCGGGCGGCGGGGCTGTCGGCGGGGGGTGGGCTGGCCACGAAGCGCAGGCGCAGGACGCCATCCGCATCGGGCGTCATGCGGTTGCCGGGTTGGGGGCGGACCGAGACCAGCTCGGCCGAGTGATAGCCCTTGGTCGGGGCCATGCCGCGCACGACCAGCAGCCGTCCCTCGGACAGGGGTTCCCATTCGGCCGAGAGGATCTGGGGGACGGCGGGGCGCTGATCGTCCGCGGTGACATAGCCGCCCTCGGGTGCCAAGGATGCGGGCGCGCTGCGTCCTCCGCCCCACGACAGCGGGTTCCAGCCGCTATCCCCGAACCGTCCGCATCCGGACACCAGCGCGGCGGCGATCAACAGGGGCAGGGTCAGTCTGGTCATGGCGCATCCCTTCGGCATTTGCCCTTGGTGATAGGGGAAACGGGCCGCGCGGAAAAGCCTCTTTGACCTTGGGGCGCGGGCGGGCTAGGCCTTCTTGCGCAAAACGGAGAGACCCATGCCCACCGCCGCTTTCGAGGATATCGCCGAAACGTTCGAATTCCTGGATGACTGGGAGGAACGCTATCGCCATGTGATCGAACTGGGCAAGGCCATGCCCGGTCTGGACCCCGCCTTTCAGGTGCCCGCCACCAAGGTCGACGGCTGCGCCAGCCAGGTCTGGATCCTGCCGCAGATCGAAGATGGCACGTTCGATTTTCAGGGCGACAGCGACGCGATCATCGTGCGCGGGTTGATCGCCGTCCTGCACGCGCTTTATTCGGGGCTGCCCGTGGCCGAGGTCGAGGGCGTCGATGCCCCCGCCGCGCTGGCACGGCTGGGGTTGGACGAACATCTGTCGGCACAGCGGTCGAACGGGGTTCGCGCCATGATCGAGCGGATCAGGCTGCTGGCCGCCGACGCAAGCTGATCCAGCCGCCGCCCAGCACGCGGGTCCCTTCGGGTTCGTAGAACACGCAGGCCTGTCCGGGGCTGACGCCGTCCTCGGGGTCCAGCAGTTCGACCTCGGCACGGCGGCCGGGCAGGGGGCGCAGGATTGCGGGACGCGGCGGGCGCGTCGAGCGGATGCGGACAAGGCAGGGGATCTCGCCTTCGTAAGTGTCGTCGCCCAGCCAGTTCACCTCGGTGACGTTGACGGTCTTGGTGGAGAGCGCTGCCCGCGGTCCGACGACGACGCGGCGCGTCTCGGGCTCCAGCCTAACGACATAAAGCGGATCGCCCAGACCGCCGATGCCCAAGCCGCGACGCTGGCCGATGGTGTAATGGATCACGCCGCGATGGGTGCCCAGAACGTTGCCCTCCATGTCGACGATTTCGCCGGGATCGGCCGCGCCGGGGCGCAGCTTTTCGATGACGGCGGCGTAATCGCCGTTCGGGACGAAGCAGATGTCCTGGCTGTCAGGCTTGTCGGCAACCGACAGGCCGTATTCAGCGGCCAAGGCGCGAGTCTCATCCTTGCTGACCAGGTGGCCCAGGGGGAAGCGCAGGAAATCCAGCTGTTCCTGGGTGGTCGAGAACAGGAAATAGCTTTGATCGCGGTTCGGGTCAGCGGCCATGTGCAGCTCGGCCCGGGCGGCACCGTCCTTGCGCTGGATGTAATGGCCGGTCGCCATGCAATCGGCATCCAGATCGCGGGCGGTCTCAAGCAGGTCGCGGAACTTGACGCGTTCGTTGCACCTGATGCAGGGCACCGGTGTCGCGCCCGCCAGATAGGCATCGGCGAATTCGTCGATCACGGATTCGCGGAACTTGTTTTCATAGTCGAGGACGTAATGCGGAAAGCCCATGCGCTCGGCCACGCGGCGGGCGTCATGGATGTCCTGACCGGCACAACATGCGCCTTTCTTGGCCAGCGCCGCACCGTGATCGTAGAGCTGCAAGGTGACGCCAACAACGTCATAACCTTCGGTCTTCAGCTTGGCCGCGACCACCGAACTGTCGACGCCGCCCGACATGGCCACGACGACCCGCGTCTGCGCGGGCGGCTTGGCAAAGCCGAGGCTGTTCAATTCGGTATCACGCGCTTCGGCACGTTCGACGGCAATCATGGTCATCGGGTGATCTTTCGCCCCCGCGGGGCTTTGGGCGTTCAATGCGGAAGTGCGTCAAAATATATGTAAATGCCCTGCATTCTCAACCCCGCGCGGGGCAGAAAAGCCATTGCCACTAACCCGGACTTAAAAGCTTTGCGTCACGAACAGGGGGACAGGAAGAAAAGGACGGCATCCATGTTCGTGAAGAAGACCACCGGACCGCGCATCGCGGCGCTTGATGACGGGCGCATCATCAGCGTGGCCGATCTGCCATCGCCGCAGACCCGTTGGGTGGCCAGCCGCAAGCAGATCGTGGTTCTGGCGGTGCAGAACGGTCTAATTTCGCGGGATGATGCGTTGCGCCGCTACGGGCTGTCGCCCGAGGAGTTCGACGGCTGGTGCATGGCGTTCGAAAAACACGGTGCGCCGGCTTTGAAGACGACGTCGCTTCAAAAGTATAGACAACTTTAGGTTGTTCGATCATGCATGGGTCATGGGGCCGGTAAACCGCATGTTAACCTATTCATCAGAATGTCGGCCCATGACATTGCGGCGAATCGGGGGAAATGATCAGCCATGCGCATTCTTTTGGTAGAAGACGATCCCAGCACGGCACGTGCGATCGAATTGATGCTGACGGCGGCCAGCTACAACGTGTTCCTGACCGACATGGGCGAGGAAGGCATCGATCTGGCCAAGCTCTATGATTACGACCTGATCCTGCTGGATCTGGACCTGCCCGACATGCACGGGATGGAGGTTCTGCGTCACCTGCGCCTTGCCCGGATCGACACGCCGATCCTGATCCTGACGGGCTCGGACGATACCGAAAGCAAGCTGCGGGGCTTCGGCTTCGGGGCGGACGACTACATGACCAAGCCCTTCAACCGCGAAGAGCTGCAGGCCCGCATCCAAGCCATCATCCGCCGTTCCAAGGGGCACAGCCAGGCCCTGATCCGGACCGGAGAAATCACCGTCAACCTGGACGCGCGCTCGGTCGAGGTGAAGGGCAAGCCGGTCAACCTGACGGGCAAGGAATACCAAATTTTGGAACTGCTGAGCCTGCGCAAGGGCACGACCCTGACCAAGGAGATGTTCCTGAACCACCTCTACGGCGGGATGGACGAACCGGAACTGAAGATCATCGACGTCTTCATCTGCAAGTTGCGCAAGAAGCTGTCCGAAGCCCTGGGTGGTGAAAACCACATCGAGACGGTCTGGGGCCGGGGCTATGTCCTGCGCGATCCGTCCTCGGGTGCGGATCAACGCATTGCGATCGGCGCCTGATCGCCCGCTGGCGCTGGACGATCGCGCCACCTTGGGCGATACCCTGATCTGACGAGGATATGTGGCCGGACGCTTTCCGGCCATGCCGAGCCGGAGAGGATAAGATGGCGCAGAATGTGGCAGGGCGGCCGCCCGTGGCGGATCTGGATCATGATCAGGCCGCATCCGAGATCGCGGAACTGACGGCGCAGGTCGCCGCCGCCAATACTGCCTATCATGGGCAGGATGCGCCGGTCATCTCGGACGCCGAATATGACGCCGCCAAGGCGCGGCTGGCGCTGCTGGAGGATGCCTTCCCCGATCTGGCCCGGCCAGACAGCCCCACCGCGCAGGTGGGCGCCGCGCCTGCCGAGGGCTTCGGCAAGATCACCCATGCGCAACGGATGATGTCGCTTGGCAATGCCTTCTCGGACGAGGATGTCGCCGATTTCCTGACCCGCATCCGCAGCTTTCTGGGGCTTGGTGCCGACGCGCCCTTGCAGGTCACGGCCGAGCCCAAGATCGACGGGCTGTCGCTGTCGCTGCGCTATGAAAAGGGCAGGTTGATTCAGGCGGCGACCCGAGGCGATGGCACGGTCGGTGAAAACGTCACGGCCAATGCCGGGACCATCGACGACATTCCGCAGCGCCTGACAGGTGATGTCCCCGACATCCTTGAAGTGCGCGGCGAGGTCTACATGACCCATGCCGATTTCGAAGCGCTGAACAGCGCCGAGGGCGGGCGTGTCTTTGCGAACCCGCGCAACGCCGCCGCCGGATCGCTGCGCCAGATCGACCCCAAGGTGACGGCCAGCCGCCCCTTGCGCTTCTTCGCCTACAGCTGGGGTGAGCTGTCCGAACCCTTGGCCTCCACGCAGATGCAGGCCGTTCAGCGGCTGGCGGATCTGGGCTTTCAGACGAACCCCTTGACCGAGGTTTGCGACGATGCCGCCGGGCTGATCGCGGTCTGGGCGCGGATCGAACAGCAGCGTGCGACCTTGGGCTATGACATCGACGGCGTCGTCTACAAGGTGAACGATCTGGCCTATCAGGCGCGTCTGGGGTTTCGGGCGACCACGCCGCGTTGGGCGATAGCCCATAAGTTTCCCGCCGAAACCGCCTGGACGCGCCTTGACCGGATCGAGATCCAGGTCGGCCGCACCGGCGCCCTGTCGCCCGTCGCACGGTTGGAGCCTGTGACCGTGGGCGGCGTCGTCGTCTCGAACGCGACACTGCACAATGAGGATTACATCGCCGGTCGCGACAACACCGGCGCAGCCATCCGCGAGGGGCGCGACATCCGCGAGGGCGATTGGGTCAAGGTCTATCGCGCGGGCGACGTCATCCCCAAGATCGCCGATGTGGACCTGTCGCGGCGGCACAACAATACGCCCTATGTCTTTCCGACGCATTGCCCGGAATGCGGGTCCGAGGCCATCCGCGAACCGGGCGACAGCGTCCGGCGCTGCACCGGCGGCATGATCTGCCCCGCGCAGGCGGTCGAGAAGCTGAAGCATTTCGTCAGCCGCGCCGCCTTCGACATCGACGGGCTTGGCGCCAAGCAGATCGAGATGTTCTTCGCCGATCCCATCCTGCCGATCCGCGAACCCGCCGATATCTTCACGCTGGAGGCGCGCGACAAGGCGCAGCTGACCCGCCTGAAGAACCGCGACGGCTTTGGCGAACGATCGGCCCGCAAGCTGTTCGACGCCATCGACGACAAGCGCCGGATCCCCTTGTCGCGCCTGCTCTTCGCCCTTGGCATCCGCCATCTGGGCGAGGTTGCAGGCGCGACGCTCGCCCGCCATTTCGGCACGTGGGAGGCGCTGATCGCCGCCATCGACGGTGCCGCCGCAGAACCCGCCTTCAAGGTCGCCGACGACAAGGAACGGCGCGCGGTTCTGGCCGAAAGCCCGCATTGGTCGGAACTGACGGGCATCGACGGCATCGGCGGCGTTCTGGTCAATTCGCTGGTCACGACCTTCAGCCAGCCCGCCGAACGCGAGGGGATCGACCGCCTTCTGGCGCAGCTGACGGTCCAACCCGTCGAGGCCAGGGCCAGCGCCCAGACCGAGGTCTCGGGCAAGACGCTGGTCTTCACCGGCACGCTGGAACGCATGTCGCGCGCCGAGGCCAAGGCAAAGGCCGAGGCGATGGGGGCCAAGGTCGCGGGGTCCGTCAGCGCCAAGACCGACCTCTTGATCGCCGGGCCGGGGGCGGGGTCCAAGGCCACGAAGGCCGCCGATCTGGGCGTGAAGGTCATCGACGAGGATGAATGGCTGCGCATCGCGGGGGTCGAATGACCCAGCCCAAGGGCCGCCCGCCCGCCCTGTTTCCGCTGTTCGCCAGCATCGACACGCTTGCCGGCATCGGCCCCAAGGGCCGTGCCGCGTTGGAGCAGATTGGGATCGAAAAGCCACGCGACCTGGTGATGACCTTGCCTGCCAGCGGCATCACCCGCCGCCGCATCACCGCCATCGACGAGGCCCGCGCCCCCGAGATCGTGACCATCGCCATCACCATTCTCCGCCACTACCCGCCGCAGGTCCGGGGCAGGCCGTGGCGGGTTCACTGCACCGATGGCAAGACCGACCTGACGCTGGTCTTCTTCCGCCCGCGCGAAAACTGGATCGAGGGGCAGCTGCCCGCCGGACAGCGCCGCATCGTCAGCGGCAAGCTGGAACTGTTCGACGGCCACGCCCAGATCGTCCACCCCGACCATATCCTGCCCGAGGCCGACCCCCTGCCGCCGCAGTTCGAGCCGGTCTATCCCCTCTCGGCGGGGCTGACCCAGGGGGTGATGGCGAAGGCCGTCAGGGGGGCGCTGGAACGGGTGCCCGAGATGCAGGAATGGATCGACCCGCAGCTGCTCCGGGACCGCAAATGGCCGGGCTTTCGGGACGCTCTGGCGCAGGCCCATGCGCCGCAATCGCCTGCCGACATGTCGCCGGACAGTCCCGCAAGGGCGCGGTTGGCCTATGACGAATTCCTGGCCCATCAGATGACGCTGGCCTTGGTGCGTCGTGAGAAGCGCCGCCTCAAGGGGCGACCCAGCCAAGGTGATGGCGGCCTGCGCCGCGCGGTGCTGGACCATCTGCCATGGCCTCCGACGGGGGCGCAGGCCCGTGCGGTGCAGGAAATCGCCGAGGATATGGCCAGCGACCGCCGCATGAACCGCCTGCTGCAGGGCGATGTCGGCGCGGGCAAGACGCTGGTCGCCATGCTGGCCGCCCTGGTCGCGGTCGAGGCGGGCGGGCAGGCCGTCCTGATGGCCCCGACCGAGATCCTGGCCCGCCAGCACGCCCGCGCCCTCGAACCCCTTGCCCGCGCGGCCGGGGTGCGACTGGCCGCACTGACGGGGCGCGATAAGACCGCCACGCGCCAGCAGATCCTGACCGATCTGGCCGGGGGCCACATCGATATCCTGGTCGGCACCCATGCCGTCTTTCAGAAGGACGTGCATTTCAACGACCTGCGGTTGGCCATCATCGACGAACAGCACCGCTTCGGCGTGGGTCAGCGGCTGGAGCTGGCCGCCAAGGGCGATGTTCCGCCCGACATGCTGATCATGACCGCGACGCCGATCCCGCGGTCGCTGGCGCTGTCGCAATATGGCGATCTGGACGTCTCGGTGCTGGATGAAAAGCCGCCCGGGCGTCAGCCGATCACGACGGTGATGATCAGCGATCAGCGGCTTGGTCAGGTGACGGAACGGCTGCGGGTGGCGCTGGCGCAGGGCGCGCGTGCCTATTGGGTCTGCCCCTTGGTCGATGAAAGCGAAGTCAGCGACCTGACCGCCGCCGAGGCCCGCTTTACCACGCTGCGTGCGCAATTCGGCGATCTGGTGCGCATGGTCCACGGCCAGCTGCCCACCGAACAACGCGACGCGGCCATGGCCGATTTCGCCTCGGGCGTGGCGCAGATCCTTGTGGCCACCACGGTGATCGAGGTTGGCGTCGATGTCCCCGAGGCGACGATCATGGTGATCGAGCGCGCCGAAAGCTTCGGCCTGTCGCAGTTGCACCAGTTGCGGGGCAGGGTGGGGCGAGGGGCGGGGGCCTCGACCTGCCTGCTGATGTATCACCCGCCGCTGAACGAAACCGGCGCGCGCCGCCTGACCACCCTGCGCGACACCGAGGACGGCTTTCGCATCGCCCAGGTCGATCTGGAGATGCGCGGTGCGGGGGACGTCATCGGCACGGCGCAATCGGGCCTTCCGCGGTTTCGCATCGCCGATCTGGAACATCAGTCCGGGCTGATGGCAGTGGCCCGCAACGATGCGCGTGCACTGTTGGAACGCGACCCCGGATTGGACAGCCCGCGTGGCGTGGCGATGCGGCACCTGATGTGGCTGATGCAGCAGGATCAGGCGATTCGATTGGTCCAGGTCGGCTGACAACACATAATGTTCTTAAAATGTTCTTTACAGAATCGCAGGAACATGAGAACAAAGCAGCAACGGAAAAGGAGTTGCTGCCCATGACCCGCGATTTTATCTGTGACCTTGTTGGTGTTACCGCCCTGGCGACCACGACCGTCGTGACGCTTTGGCTGCCCGCGATCCTGCAAGCCTAGACTGTTTCGTCTGCCCCGCGTTGCGATGCGGCGCCCTGCCTGTGCGCCGCCACTGTCCAGCACGCGCAACTTGGCCGGCCCTGGCAGGGGCCGGTTTTTTTCATTCTCATTGTCTCGAAAAGGTCAGGCGGCGGCCTTGTCCATCGCCTCGATTGTCGCGTCCCATGCCAGCAGGATCGAGGCATGGCGGTTGGGATAGGCGCGTGCAGGGATCAGCGCCTCTAGGTCGGTGAAGGGGGCGGCGGGGGGCGGACCCTCCTGCGTCAGCATGGCGCGCAACTGGTCACGCGCGGCGACGACGCTATCCCGATCCAACCCGATCACCGCCTGGCCCAGCACCGAGGCCGAGGCCTGCCCAAGCGCACAGGCCCGCACCTCTTGCGCGAAATCCGAGATCACCCCATCCGTCACGGACAGATGCACCGTCACCGAGGATCCGCATTGCGGCGACCGTTTCAACACGCTGGCCTGCGCATCCTCCAGCTTGCCCTGATGGGGGATCGCGGTGGTCAGCGCCAGGATACGGCGCGAGTAAAGCTGCATGAGGTCGCTGTCGGCCATAATCTGTCCTGCGGTCTTTTCGGCACCTGTTCTCAGGGTTAGATAGGTATGCGCCCCGTGAAAGGAAACCCGATGTTCGATCCCCTCAGCCTGAAATATGATGCCAAGGGGCTGATCCCCGTCATCGCGCAGGATGCCTCCAGCGCCGAGGTGCTGATGATGGCCTGGATGAACGCCGAGGCCGTCGCCAGGACGCTGGAAAGCGGGCGCGTCACCTATTGGTCGCGGTCGCGCCAGTCCTTCTGGGTCAAGGGCGAAAGCTCGGGGAATGTGCAGGAGCTGGTCGAGATGCGCGTCGATTGCGACGCCGACTGCCTGCTGGTTCTGGTGCGCCAGACCGGTCCCGCCTGTCACACGAACCGCCGCAGCTGCTTCTATACCGCCATCCGCGACGGAGCCGAGGTCGAGATCCTTCAGCCGATGTCCTGAAGCCCGACCATGGCGCGGATATCGGCGGGGGTCGCGCCCTCGTCGCGATAGTGGCGGATGGCGCGGGCGTCGTCGCGCTTGGCAAGCCGCTTGCCCGCCTCGTCGCGGATCAGGCGGTGATGCAGATAGGCGGGCGTCGGCAGGTCCAGCAGGTGCTGCAGCAGGACATGGATCCATGTGCTGTCGAACAGGTCCTTGCCGCGCGTGACCAGCGTGATCCCCTGCGCCGCATCATCCACCACCACCGCCAGGTGATAGGAGGTGCCCATTCCCCGCCGTGACAGGATGACATCGCCGATGCCGTCCAGAAACTGGCTGCGGGTCATCCGGTGCGGGGTGCCCTGTTCGACAAAGCCGATGCGGTCGACCCCAAGGGCATCGAAGGCGCGGCCCACATCCAGCCGGATCACGTCGTCGGGACCGGCGTCGCGCATCGGGCGGTGGCGACAGGTGCCAGGATAGATCAGCCCATCCGGTCCAGCGGGCAGGGCGCCTTCCTGCGGGGCCGAGAGCGCCGCACGGATATCGCCACGACGGCAGCGGCAGGGATAGGTCAGCCGCGCCAGACGCGCCAAGGCGTCGCGATAGGCCTCCATCCGGTCCGACTGGCGCATGACGGGGCGGGGCCAGTCCAGCCCCAGCCACGCCAGATCGTCATGGATCGCCTGTTCATATTCCGGCCTGCAGCGGTCGCGGTCGATATCCTCGATCCGCAGCAGGAAATCCCCCGCCCGCGCCGCCGTCAGCGCCGAGAACGCATGCCCGAGGTGCAGAAGCCCCGTGGGCGAGGGCGCAAAGCGCGTTACTGGGCGGCCAGCCATGCGTTGAAATCATCCTTGGCGCGCTGCGTATAGGCAGGATAGCGGTCCTTGCGGCCACGGCGACCGCTGCGGCCTTCCTCGACCGGCGGGAACAGGCCGAAGTTCACGTTCATCGGCTGGAAGGTCTTGGCCTCGGCCCCGCCGGTGATGTGGTTGACCAGCGCACCCATCGAGGTGGTGAAGGCGGGGGGCGCAAGGTCCTGGCCCTTGGCCTGTGCGGCCGCCATCCGGCCCGCCAGCAGCCCCATCGCGGCGCTTTCGACATAGCCCTCGACGCCGGTGACCTGACCCGCGAAACGCAGGTTCGGCTGGCGCTTCATGCGCATCCGGTCGTCCAGCAGCGTGGGAGAATTCAGGAAGCTGTTGCGATGGATGCCACCAAGGCGCGCGAAGCTGGCGTCCTGAAGACCGGGGATGCGGCGGAAGACCTCGGTCTGGGCGCCGTATTTCATCTTGGTTTGGAAACCGACGATATTATACAGCGTGCCCAATGCGTTATCACGGCGAAGTTGAACCACTGCGTAAGGTTTTTCATCGGGCTTGTGGACGTTCGTCAGGCCGACCGGCTTCATCGGGCCAAAGCGCAGGGTCTCGCGACCGCGCTCGGCCATGACCTCGATCGGCAAGCAGCCGTCGAAGTAACCGGCGGTCTCGCCCTCGTGGAACTCGGTCTTTTCGGCGGCCAGCAGGGCGTCGATGAAACCCTCGTAGTCGTCCTTGGTCATCGGGCAGTTGATATAGGCGCGCTGTTCCTCCAGCGTATCGCCCTTGTCGTAGCGGCTTTGTTCCCATGCAATCGACATGTCGATGGTATCGGCATGCACGATGGGGGCGATGGCGTCGAAGAAGGCCAGCGCCTCGGCGCCGGTGATCTTGCGGATGGCACCGGCCAGCGCGTCCGAGGTCAGGGGACCCGTCGCCACGATCCAGTTGCCGGTGGTCGGCAGCTCGGTAACCTCACCGGGGACGATGGTGATCAGCGGTTCCGCCTTCAGCGCCGCCGTGACGGACGCCGAGAACGCCTCGCGGTCGACGGCCAGCGCGCCACCTGCGGGCAGCTTGTGCTTGTCGGCCATGGCCATGATCAGACCGCCCGCGGCCCGCATTTCCCAATGCAGCTGGCCCACGGCGTTCATCACGTCGTCATCGGACCGGAAGCTGTTGGAACAGACCATCTCGGCGCAATCGCCGGATTTATGGGCGAAGGTTTCGACGGTCGGGCGCATTTCATGCAGCACGACCGGGACGCCTGCGCGTGCGATCTGCCAGGCGGCCTCGGACCCGGCAAGGCCGGCGCCGATGATGTGGACGGGTTCCATGCGGATCTCCTGCAAGGGATGCGGGGCGGAGCTAGCAAAGCACGGCCCAAAAGGAAAGGGGCGGCGCCTGTGGCACCGCCCCGTCGGTCATGCGACCCAAGCGCGGGGAACGATTATTCCGCGGCTGCTTCGGCTTCTTCGCCTTCCGAGTCATCACCTTCCGAACGCAGGGCGGACGGAGCGGCGATGTTGGCGACGACGAAGTCGCGGTCGATGGTCGGCTTCGCGCCTTCCGGCAGCTTGACGCTGCTGATGTGGATCGAGGTGCCGATGTCGACGCCTTCCAAGTCGACGGTGATGTGGTCGGGGATGTCGCCCGCGGTCACGATCATCTCGACTTCGTTGCGAACCGTCACCAGCGTGCCGCCCTTGCGCAGGCCGGGGCATTTGTCTTCGTTGATGAATTCAACGGGGATGAACAGGTTCACCTTCGAGGTGCGGCGCAGGCGCATGAAGTCGATGTGGATCGGCAGATCCTTGACGACGTCGCGCTGCACGCCGCGGCAGATGACGCGGACGTCGTCCTGGCCTTCGACCTGCAGGTTCCACAGCGTGGACATGAAGCGGCCCTTGCGCAGCTGCGTCAGCAGCTTGTTGAAGTCGAACGCGATCGCGACGGGCTCTGCGCCGCCACCATACACGATACCGGGCACCTTGCCGTCACGGCGAGCTTGGCGGGCGGCCCCCTTGCCTGTCCCCGCGCGTGCCTCAGCCACCAGATCCGGAATCTCTTTGGCCATGTTATTTATCCTTAACCATATGTGATGACGCCGTCCTCCAAGGGTGCACGGCGACCAAGCGGTGCCCATAACGCAATCGCCCCGGGTTGTGAAGGTCGAAAATGACGTTCGCGTGTCTTGCGAGGGCGGGGTGCAACCTCGGTTTGACTTGGCGCGGCAATCGCAGATAACGCCCCTGTCCAACAGCTTGTCGGGAACGGGGGCGACACGTGCAAGGCCGGATCATGTCGATCGATTATCTGCGCGTCCTTCTGGCGGGGTTCGTCGTGCTGGGGCATTCCGGCTTTGCCCGCGATACCATCGGCGACACCGGGCTGGCCATTGGCAACAGCATCCTGCGCGTGGCGGTGCCAGTCTTCACGATCATCGCGGGCTATTTCCTGGCAGCCACCCTGCGCCGGGGTCGGCTGTCGCCTTGGGTGGGGCAGTTGCTGGCGATGTATGCCATCTGGTCGGGGGTCTATCTGCTGTTCCTCTGGCCCTATTTCAGCGCGCGTCCGGTGGGTGACACCCTGCGTGAGCTGGTCTTGGGCTTCATGCACCTGTGGTTCCTGCAGGGCATCGCCATCGCGGGCATCATGCTGGGGGCGTTTCGCATGATGGGGCGGCGGGCGGTGATCGTATCTGCCATCGGCTTCGCGCTGCTGGGGCTGGGGCTGCAATACGCCCGCATGACTGGCCTGTCGCAGGTCCCGATCGAGCATTACCGCAACGGCCCGATGTATCTTTACCCCTATCTGGCGATGGGCTGGCTGCTGGCCGAGGGCGCGCGGATGCGTCTGGTCGCACTGGCCGCTGCGGTCGGGCTGGCCCTGACCGTGGCCGAGAACATGTTCTGGATCGCCCGCGTTGGCGACGACCCGCTGTTGGAGATCCCCCTGGGCCATTTCCTGCTGTGTCCGGCGATCTTCCTGCTGGTCCGGCGCATCCCGATGCCCGCAACGACCCTGCCTCTGGGGGCGGCGGCTGCGGGCATCTACGTGATGCATGTGATCGTGCTGCAGGGTCTGCCGCTGATCGGGGTCGACGACCTGCTGGTCGCCGTTGTGCTGGGGATCGCGCTGCCTTTCGCCGTGGTCTGGGCGCAGAAGGCGGTCGCGGTCAGGCTATCGGGTATTCGTCGGTAAAGCCGCGCGGGATCAGCAGGTTCTGCGGCCCGACGTTCTTCAGGTCGCGTTCCCCGCAAAGCGCCATGCTGATATCCAGCTCCTTGCGGATGACCTCCAGCGCGGTGGTGACGCCGGCTTCGCCCATGGCGCCGAGGCCGTGGATATAGGCCCGCCCGATCCATGTCGCATGCGCCCCAAGCGCCAGCGCCTTCAGCACGTCCTGACCCGACCGGATGCCGCTGTCCATATGCACCTCGACCCGGTCGCCGACGGCCTTGACGATATGCGGCAGCATGCGGATCGAGGAGAGCGCCCCGTCCAGCTGACGCCCCCCATGGTTGCTGACGATGATCGCATCCGCGCCGAAATCGGAGGCGATGCGGGCGTCCTCAGGGTCCAGAATACCCTTCAGGATCAGCTTGCCGCCCCACATCTCGCGGATGCGGGCGACCTTGTCCCAATCCAGCTTGGGGTCGAACTGCTTGTGCGTCCAATCCATCAGCGAACTGGTGTCCCCGACCCCCTTGGCATGGCCGACGATATTGCCGAAGAAGCGGCGCTTGGTCTTCAGCATGCCCATGCCCCACCGCCAGCGCGTGGAAAGATCCAGCATCGTCGGCAGCGTCATCTTGGGCGGCGTGGAGAGCCCGTTCTTCAGATCCTTGTGACGCTGCCCCAGGATCTGCAGGTCCAACGTCAACACCAGCGCGCTGCAATTGGCGGCCTTGGCGCGTTCGATGATGGCCGACAGGAAATCCTGATCCTTCATCACGTACAGCTGGAACATGAAGGGCTTGGTCGTATGGGCGGCCACATCCTCGATCGAGCAGATCGACATGGTCGACAGCGTATAGGGCACACCGAACTTCTCGGCGGCGCGGGCGGCGTGGATCTCTCCGTCGGCATGCTGCATGCCGGTCATGCCGACCGGGGCCAGCCCTACCGGCATCGTCACCGGCATGCCGATCATGTCGCCGCCCAGCTTGCGGTCAGACATGTCCACGGCCACCTTCTGGCGCAGCTTCAGCTTGGCAAAATCGGTCGTGTTCTCGCGGAAGGTCTGCTCGGTATAGCTGCCCGATTCCGCATAATCATAGAACATCTTGGGCGTTCGTGCCCGATGCAGCCTCTTCAGATCCTCGATCGAGGTGATCACCCCCATGTCGCCCATCCTCCCCATGTGCAGGCAAATTGGTAGCAGCGCCCCCCGCCGCGTGCAATCACCGCATCGCGGCGCGGCGCAACGCCTCGGGGACGACGGGCCCCTGCAGGGCGCGGGCGCGGGCGCGCAGGGCCTCGGCGCGCGATGCGGTGGCAGCCTCGACCGGGGCGGGGTCGGCGGCAGCGGCCCTCGCATGCACCGGCACCGCGGGTTCTGCCAGCAGCTGGCTGGTCGGCAGCAGCTCGGGGTAGTCGCCATCACCCCCGCAGGCAGCAAGGGCAGCGACAAGGATCAGCGCAAGGCGGGGTGCATGTGTCATGGCCACATGATTACGCGCAGGCCGGGGCGGCGGCAACGGCCCTGATGCCTTTTCACCGCCCCCCGCGCGGGCTAGAACGGCGCATGGCCCGCACCCAAGGTTCCCGCGCCGAGATCACCGGCCCCCTGCTTCGCGACGAAGCCCGCCGCCTGTTCGCAAGACAGGGCTATGCGGCCGTGTCCATGCGCCAGATCGCGGCGGCGGTGGGTGTGCAGGCGGGGGCGCTCTATGCCTATACGCCTGACAAGCAGGCGCTGCTGCACGATCTGCTGGAAAGCCACATGCAGGACCTGCTGGCGGCTTGGACCGACACCCCCGAGGCCGACGCCCTGACGCGGCTTGAACGTTTCGTCCGCTTCCACATCGGCTTCAGCCTGGACCATCCCGACGCGGTCTTCCTGTCCTACATGGAGCTGCGCAACCTCAGCCCCGAAAACTTTGCCGCCATCGCCGAATTGCGCGGCCGCTACGAGGCCGCGCTGGAACGCATCCTGCGCGACGGCAACGCCGCGAATGTCATGCGGCTCGAGGACCCCAAGCTGACCACCCTGGCGCTGATCGCGATGCTGACCGGCGTCACCAACTGGTACCGCGAGGGCGGGCGTCTTGATCGCGACCGGATCGCGGATATCTACTGGGGACTTGCACGCGGTGCCGTAGGGGCGCATTGATCGCATCTTCTCGGTTGCCCAAATACCCATTCCGCCCAGCTTGCCGCAGGGCGCATCATCGCAGATAATCAGACCATGGCCCTCCCTCCCGGTTTCCTCGACGAGATCCGCAATCGCGTTCCGATCAGCCGCGTGATCGGCAAGAAGGTGGTGTGGGATCTGCGCAAGTCGAACCAGGCGCGGGGCGACTGGTGGGCGCCTTGCCCCTTCCACCAGGAAAAATCCGCCAGCTTCCACTGCGACGACCAGAAGGGCTTCTATTACTGCTTCGGCTGTCAGGCCAAGGGCGATGCCCTGACCTTCCTGCGCGAGGCCGACGGCCTCGAATTCATGGATGCCGTCAAGCTGCTGGCTGCCGAGGCCGGGCTGCAGATGCCCGAACCCGACCCGCGCGCCCGCGAACGCACCGACCTGCGCAGCAAGCTTCTGGAGGTGACCGAGGCCGCCTGCCGCTGGTTCCGCCTGCAGCTTCAGACATCATCGGCCGCCGCCGCGCGCGACTATCTGGACCGTCGTGGGCTGGACGCGGCCACGCTGGAACGCTTCGAGATCGGCTTTGCCCCCGACAGCCGCCAGGCGCTGACCACGGCCTTGCGCGAAAAGGGCTTCCCCGAGGCGCTCATCATTCAGGCCGGCATGTCGGCCAAGCCCGACAACGGCGGCGCGATCTATGACCGCTTCCGCGACCGCATCATCTTTCCCATCCGTGACGGGCAGGGCCGCTGCATCGGCTTCGGCGGTCGCGCGATGGACCCGAACGCGCGGGCGAAATACCTCAACAGCCCGGAAACGCCGCTCTTCGACAAGGGGCGCAACCTCTACAACCTCGGGCCCGCGCGGAGTGCGGTCGCCAAGGGCCAGCGCCTTGTCGTGGCCGAGGGCTATATGGATGTGATCGCCTTGGCGCGGGCGGGCTTCGAAGGGGCCGTCGCCCCCTTGGGGACGGCCATCACCGAAGACCAGCTGCGCCTGATGTGGCGCGTCTCGCCCGAGCCGGTCATCGCGCTGGACGGCGATGCGGCGGGGCAGCGGGCGGCGCAACGGCTGATCGACCTGGCGCTGCCGATGACGGGACCGGGGCAGGCCCTGCGTTTCGTCATCCTTCCCGCGGGGCAGGACCCCGACGATCTGATCAAATCGTCGGGGCCGGGTGCCATGGGGGCGCTTCTGGACGGGGCAAAGCCGCTGCTGGATCTGCTCTGGGCGCGGGAAACCGAAGGGCAGGTCTTCGACAGCCCCGAGCGCAAGGCCGCGCTGGACCGCCGCCTGCAGGAAGCCGTCGCCCGCATCCCGGACGAGCTGACCCGCGGCCATTACACCGAGGAGATCCGCCGCAAGCGGTGGGAGGCCTTTGGTGGCGGCGCCCGCAAGAAGGCGCAGTCCAACTGGCAGCCAGCCAACGGCCGCAATGCAGGCGGCAAGCGGGGCGGCCAGCCCTCGGTCCCGCGCGGGCCCCTGCCGCCGGTCAACCTGAACATGCCCGAACACGGCGAGGATCTGCTGGAAGGGGCGGCCCTGCTGATCTGCGCGTTGCGCCCCTCGATGGTGGCGATGGTCGAGGCACGGCTGGAACGCCTGGTCCCGCGCGATGCCGAACGCGGCGCGCTGCTTCACGATCTGCTGACCCAGGGCGAAAGCCAGATGGGGCGGCGCTGCCTTGAAACCTTGCGCCGCGACGCCCATCTGGGTCTGACCCCGAACGTGATCCAGCAGCAAGAGGATACCGCCGCCGCCGCAATCCTGCACAACCTTCTGGACCGGCTGGAAGCGGCCCGTGCCACAAGCCACGAACTGGCCCGCGCCGAAAGCGAGATCCAGGGCGAGGCCGACGAAGGGCTGACCTGGCGCATCAGCCAGACCACCCGCGCCCGTCACTTGGCCGAACGTCCTGAACTGGAGACCAGCGGCGACATGGACGAAGACCGCAATGCCCTGTCGGCACAGCTGTCGGGATGGCTGAACGGAGAGATCTGGCGCAAGCCCTCGGGGCGGTGAACCTGCGCGGCGGGCGCGAATCACCGGATGCCGGGATTGCGAATCATCAGCGCGGACGGCCTTTGAATCGGCCGGGAACCGCGCTAGAAACGATATAATTTTGCAGTGATTCGCCAAATCGGCCGAATCGCCTGCCCAAGACCGCGCCGAGAAGGAGCCCTGGATGGCCGCCAAGGACGACGACCACGACAAGACCGACAAGGACGACAACGCCCATTCGTTGGACATGAGCCAGGCTGCGGTCAAGAAGATGATCGCCGAGGCGCGTGAACGTGGCTACATCACCTATGACCAGCTGAACGCCGTCCTGCCGCCCGAGCAGGTCAGCAGCGAACAGATCGAGGACGTGATGTCGATGCTGTCCGAAATGGGCATCAACGTCATCGAGGACGAGGACGGAGCCGAGGAATCCGAAGGCGGCGCCTTGGCCACCACCGGCAGCGGCAACCGCGAGGTCGCGGTCGCGACCACCGAAACCGAAAAGCTGGACCGCACCGACGACCCCGTCCGCATGTACCTGCGCGAGATGGGCAGCGTCGAATTGCTGTCGCGCGAAGGCGAGATCGCCATCGCCAAGCGGATCGAGGCCGGTCGCAACACGATGATTGCGGGCCTCTGCGAAAGCCCGCTGACCTTCAAGGCCATCACGCTGTGGCGCGACGAGTTGCTGGACGAAGACATCCTGCTGCGCGACGTCATCGACCTGGAAACCACCTTTGGTCAATCCATGGAAGGCGAGGAGGGCGAGGAAGTCGTCGTTCCCGTCGCAGGCAGCGAGACCACCGCGAACTCTGGCGCCGCCGAGACCACCAAGCGCGAGGAATACGACGCCGACGGCAATCCTCTGCGGACCGACGACGAGGATGACGAGGACGAAGGCGCCAACCTGTCGCTGTCCGCGATGGAAGCCAGCTTGAAGCCGCGGGTTCTGGAAACGCTGGAATCCATCGCGCTTTATTACGAGCGTCTGTCCGACATGCAGGATCAGCGCATGTCGGCCACCATGAACGAGGACGACAGCTTCTCGGCCACGGCGGAAACCGACTATCAGACCCTGCGCAGCGAGATCGTCGTGCTGGTGAATTCGCTTCACCTGAACAACGGCCGCATCGAGGCGCTGGTCGACCAGCTTTACGGCATCAACCGCCGGATCGTCACCATCGACAGCGGCATGGTCAAGCTGGCCGATGCGGCCCGCATCAACCGTCGCGAATTCATCGACGCCTATCGTGGCAGCGAACTGGACCCGACCTGGGTGGATCGCATGTCGGGTCAGGCCGGTCGCGGTTGGCAGGCCCTGTTCGACCGGTCGCGCGACCAGGTCGAAAAGCTGCGCGGTGACATGGCCGAGGTCGGCCAGTATGTCGGCGTCGACATCGAGGAATTCCGCCGCATCGTGGCGCAGGTCCAGCGCGGCGAAAAGGAAGCCCGCCAGGCCAAGAAGGAGATGGTCGAGGCCAACCTGCGCTTGGTCATCAGCATCGCCAAGAAGTACACGAACCGCGGTCTGCAGTTCCTGGACCTGATCCAGGAAGGCAACATCGGCCTGATGAAGGCCGTGGACAAGTTCGAATACCGCCGCGGCTACAAGTTCTCGACCTATGCGACCTGGTGGATCCGTCAGGCGATTACGCGCTCGATCGCGGACCAGGCGCGGACCATCCGCATCCCGGTCCACATGATCGAGACGATCAACAAGCTGGTTCGCACCGGACGCCAGATGCTGCACGAGATCGGCCGCGAGCCGACCCCGGAAGAACTGGCCGAAAAGCTGCAGATGCCGCTGGAAAAGGTTCGCAAGGTGATGAAGATCGCCAAGGAACCGATCAGCCTCGAAACCCCCATCGGGGACGAGGAAGACAGCCAGCTTGGCGACTTCATCGAGGACAAGAACGCCGTTCTGCCCTTGGACAGCGCCATTCAGGAAAACCTCAAGGAAACGACGACCCGCGTGTTGTCCAGCCTGACCCCGCGTGAGGAACGCGTTCTGCGGATGCGCTTCGGCATCGGCATGAACACCGACCACACGCTGGAAGAGGTCGGCCAGCAGTTCAGCGTCACCCGCGAACGGATCCGTCAGATCGAGGCCAAGGCGCTTCGCAAGCTGAAGCATCCGTCGCGCAGCAGAAAGCTGCGGTCTTTCCTTGATCAATGAGCTGAGAGAAGTCGATGGGCTGGGGTACTTCTTGTATCGCAGCTCTGCCGCACCCGGATTGAGCAGCGGCGACACGCAGGACATTCTTCGTTCGGCGCGTCACCGCAATCAGGCGCTTGGCCTGACGGGCTGCCTGCACTTCGAGGACGGGATGTTCTTCCAGTGGCTGGAAGGCCCCAAGGAAGGGCTGATCGAGGTCGTCGAGTTGATCCTTGAAGACGACCGCCACGAGGATATTACCATTCTGGATCAGGGCGCATTGGACCTGCGCCGGTTCCAGGATTGGCGGATGCGTTTTTCCGACAAGGATCGCGCCTCGTTGATGGATTGGTTCGCCAGCTCGGGGAAATCCACCGTGCGTCCGCAGGATTACGCGGGCGCGGTGGTGGCCTTTCTGGTATCCATCGCCATTTGACGGCTGCCCTTGCAGGCCGGGCACGAAAAGTGAACACTGGCCGAAATATCAAGGGACAGTGCGGCGATGCAGGGATTTGAGGACATGATCTGGTGGCAGGGCGGTCAAGCGCTGGCATTTGCCTGCGTGGTCGCGCTGATCGCCATCATGGGTTGGTTCCGCGCGGCGGGACAGCAGCGTCGCGGCGCCGCCGATCTGTCGGCATTGCAAGCTCAACTGCACCAACGTGACGTGGCCTTGGGCCAGTTGCAGGCGCGGCATGATTTGCTGGCCGACCGCCTGTCGCAGCTTGAGGAAGAGCGCGACGGCCTGACCGATGCGCTGCACCGGGCGCATCAATCTACCAATCGGCTGGAAACCCAATTGGCGCAGCATCGCCTTGGTGCCGAAAAGGACGCCGAGGCCGCCGCGCGCGAGATTGCCACTCTGCGCGAGATGCGGGCCGAGATGACGGCGCAGTTCAAGCTGTTATCCGCGGAAACCCTGCGTGTGCAGCAAGGGCAGATTCAGCAGGCGCAGAACGATCAGCTGAACGCGCTGCTGAACCCCTTCCGCGACCAGGTGAACCGCTTCCAGACCGAGATGCAGACCCGTAATAAGATCCTGGACGAGGAATCCGCCCGGCTGCGCGAACAGATCCTGTCGCTGCACAACCGATCTGAGCAGATCTCACGCGAGGCGATGAACCTGACGCGGGCCTTGAAGGGCGACAAGCAGCGGCAGGGAGCCTGGGGCGAGATGGTGCTGGAACGCATCCTTGAAGAATCCGGCCTGATGGATGGCACGCATTACGACTTGCAATCCAGCTGGCGCGATGACGACGGCAAGCTGTGGCGACCCGATGTTGTCGTGAAGATGCCGCGCGGCAAGGTCATGGTGATCGACAGCAAGGTCTCGCTGAACGATTACGAGGTTTCGGTGACCCATGACGACCCCGCCGAAGCGCAGGCGGCCCTGCGCCGCCATGTCGCCGCGATCCGCGCCCATATCTCGACGCTGTCGGCCAAGGGCTATCACCGGATGGATGACGCCTCGGTCGATTATGTGCTGATGTTCATCCCGATCGAGGGCGCATTCTCGGACGCGCTGCGGGCCGATCCGACGCTGGCCTCCTTCGCGATGGAGGGGCGTGTGGGGCTGACGACGCCGACCACGCTGATGCTGACTTTGCGGACTATTGAACATATCTGGGCGGTCGAACGGCGCGAGAGCAATGCGATGGAGATCGCAAGGCGCGCGGGGCAGCTCTACGACAAGGTCGCGGGTTTCGTCGACGCGATGGAGGGGGTCGGCAAGGCGCTGGATCAGGCCAACCGCGCCCATGGGCAGGCGATGGATCGTTTGACGCGCGGATCGGGCAACGTCATCCGCCAGGTCGAGATGCTGCGCGGGCTCGGGGCGCGGACCTCCAAGCAGATTGCATTGGACCATGATCGCGGCGACGATGAGGCCTTGTCCGGACCCGAGGCTGCGGAATGATCACTGAATTTACCATCGACACCCAAGGCCCCGCCTGCCACGAATTCACCCGAGAGGTCGGAAACTGGTTGCGGAACAGCGGTGCCGCCGACGGCCTGCTGACGCTAATGGTGCAGCATACTTCATGTTCGCTGCTGATTCAGGAAAACGCTGATCCCGATGTGCAGGTCGACCTGCTGGGATGGCTGGACCGGATTGCGCCGCCCGCCGATCATCTGTCGATGGGGTGGATCACGCATCGCTACGAAGGCCCCGACGACATGCCCGCGCATCTGAAGGCCTCGGTCCTGCCGGTCAGCCTGCAGGTGCCGGTGTCGCAGGGGCGGATGATGCTGGGGCGGTGGCAGGGGATCTATCTGGTCGAACATCGCCGCGCACCGCACAGGCGTCAGGTCGCGGCGATGTTCCAGCCGCTTTAGTTCTGCGGCATCAGGTAGGTTTCGCGGATGACGGCGCGGGCGGGCGCTTGGATCATCTGCATCACGGCTTCGGCCACGTCCTGCGCCTGCAGCTTGTCGGGCGCGCCGTCGTCGAAGAAGGCGGTATCAACCATGCCCGGTGCCACCACCGAACAACGGCCACCCCATTCGCGCATCTCCTCGGCCAGGTTGCCCGCATAGCCGTGGACGAACCACTTGGTCGCCCCATAGATCGAGCCCGAGATATGCCTGCGCCCCGCCGCAGATCCCGTCAGGACCAGCGTGCCCTTGGTCTTGCGCAGTTCCGGCAGGGTGGCGCGTGCGGTCATGATGACGCCCATGACGTTCAGATCGACCATGCCCTTGATGTCGTCCAGATCGCCCGCCTCGGTGCCGGGTTTGGACAGCCCGCGCCCGGCATTGGCGAAGGCCGCATCGATGCCGCCGAAACGATCTGTGGTTTGGGCGACGGCATTGGTCAGCGCCTGCATGTCGGTCGCGTCCCCGGTGACGACCAGCGCCTTGTCGCCCAGTTCCTGCGCCAGATCCGACAGCTTGTCTTCCGACCGGGCAAAGAGCGCGACGTTCCAGCCCGCCTTGACGGCGCTTCGCGCGGTTGCGGCGCCGATGCCGGATGATGCGCCGGTGATGAACAGGGTCTTGGCCATTGTCTTTCCAATCCTATGAAATTCCGTGGAAAAGCTGCCCTCGAACGCGGCTTTCACGTCACAGGTTCCGAAACGCCCATCTTGTGTGCCACGGATAGTGCTACCCAAGCCCTGCCAAGATCCCTATAGTGGCTGCGGATTGCCGGATCGAAGGGACAACGGAATGCGCTGCCCGTTTTGCGGAAACGTGGATACTCAGGTCAAGGACTCGCGTCCGGCCGAAGACAATGTGGCGATCCGCCGACGCCGGTTCTGCCCGTCCTGCTCGGGGCGGTTCACCACCTATGAACGCGTGCAGCTGCGCGATCTGGTGGTCGTCAAATCCAACGGCAAGCGTGAGGATTTCGACCGCGACAAGATGGCCCGTTCGATCCGGATCGCCATGCAGAAGCGCCCGGTCGAGCCCGAGCGCATCGAGCAGATGATCAGCGGCATCGTCCGTCGCCTCGAAAGCACGGGCGAGACCGACATTCCCTCGAAGGCCATCGGCGAGATCGTGATGGAGGCCCTGTCGCGCATCGACAACGTCGGCTATGTGCGTTTCGCCAGCGTCTACAAGAACTTCCAGGATGCGGATGACTTCGACAAATTCGTATCCGAACTGCGCCCCGGCGCCACCAAGATTGACCTCTGATCCATCACGCGATGCCAGCCACATGGCCCATGCGCTGCGCCTTGCGCGCCGCGGGCTTGGCAATGTCTGGCCCAATCCCGCCGTCGGCTGCGTGCTGGTGCGCGATGGCCGCATCGTGGGTCGGGGCTGGACACAGCCGGGCGGGCGGCCCCATGCCGAACGCATGGCGCTGGATCAGGCGGGCGATCTGGCGCGCGGGGCCACGGCCTATGTGACGCTGGAGCCCTGCGCCCATCACGGGCGGACGCCCCCCTGCGCAGAAGGGTTGGCGGCCTCGGGTGTGGCACGCGTCGTGACCGCGCTGACCGATCCCGATCCGCGCGTGGCGGGCAAGGGGCATGCCATGCTGCGGGCGGCGGGGATCGCACTGACCCAGGGCGTGCTGTCCGATCAGGCCGCCGAGTTGCAGGCGGGTTTCCTCAGCCGGATCACCCGCGGGCGGCCTTTCCTGACGCTGAAGCTGGCCAGCAGCCTCGATGGCCGCATCGCCATGGCCAGCGGGGAAAGCCGCTGGATCACCGGGCCGGATGCGCGGGCGCATGTCCATGCGCTGCGCGCCCAGCATGATGCGGTGATGGTGGGCGGCATGACCGCGCGCGCCGACCTGCCGCAGCTGAACGTGCGCGGCATCCGGACGCCGCAGCAGCCGGTGCGGATCGTGGTCTCGGGTCAGGCCTTGCCCGCGCTTGCGCCGCAGGACGACGATCACGGGCCTTTGTGGCGCGTCGAAGGTCCGCCCGATCAGATCATGGCTGATCTGGCCGGTCGCGGCATCACCCGCGTCTTCTGCGAGGGGGGCGGCCGCCTTGCCGCCAGCCTGCTGTCGGCTGGCCTCGTCGATCAGGTCATCGGTTACAGCGCTGGGTTGATGCTGGGGTCGGACGCGCGCCCCTTTGTCGGGCCGACCGGGTGGGACCGTCTGGCCGATGCCCCGCGCTTCCGGCTGGTCGAGACACGCACCATCGGTCCCGACCTTTTCCACCGCTGGCGGGCGATCTAGCGCCGCCAGATCCAAGCGTGACCGGCCAGTGCGCCTTGGGCCTTGGCAAGTAAACGCAGGCTGGGCGGCTGACCGCTGACGCCTTCGCGCAGGCGCTGGACGGCGACCTCGGCCGGGCAGGGCAGGCCGGTCAGCGGATCGCGATAGCGGGGATAGGCGATCAGGCAGGCGTGGACCAATGCCGCCAGATCGGGGCGTGCCTGCCTGCGGTCCGGAATGGGGCCAAGATCGCGCGTCAGCCCCCATCCAGCATAGAAGGGCGCCCCAAGCGTCGTCACCGGCACCCCCCGCAAAAGCGCCTCGAATCCCAAGGTCGAGGTGATGGTCCAGACCTGGTCCACGTCCTCGATCAGCGCGATGGGGTCGGCCAGCAGCGCTACATTGTCAGCCGCCGACGCGTCGATCTTGCCGGGACGCAGCCCCGCCTCGACGTCGGGATGCGGCTTGTAGATGATGCAGGCATCGGGGTTCTCCGCCCGCACCCGTTGCAGCAGGGCAAGATTGCTCCGTTCGCGCCCCGCCCCCTTCAGGATCGAAGCGTCATCCTCGACCTGTCCCGGCACCAGGATGCGCAGGCGTCCGTCGCGCGGGGGCAGGTCGGTCGCGCCGGCCAAGTTATATTTTGACAGGCGTGCCGCGATCAGGGATGCCATCAGCCGCTTGGCCCGGTCCCGTCCGTCGGGGGGCGGTCCATCCGCGATCAGCTGTTCCAGCCGCGACGGCGCAGTCGGATCGAAATAGATGCCGATGTCGTCCGCGACCACCGACAGGGGCGGCGTCAGGGCCGCCCCCAAGCCGCGCGAGCGCAGAAAGCCGTCCTCGACCCGCGTGGCCTGGGGGACGGCGGCGGCATGTCCGGCCCATGCCAGCGTCACCTGCGCCGAAGGTTCCGACGCAAAGTGCAAGGGTGCCGCATCGCCGAACTCGCGCGATATGAAGCGGCGTTTCCACAGCCGCATGCCATAGGCCAGATGGCCGTGGCGGTCCTGACGGAAGGCGCGCACCTCGGCCTGCATCTGGTCCAATGCGCCGTGGAAATCGGTCAGCCGGTCGCGGCAGGGATCATACCAGGTCGGACCGTCAAGATGGCTGGCGGCAAACAGAGCCTGCCATGTCGCGGCACCGCGCCGCCCGACGGGAAGGGGGAATTCGTCACGGCTGAGACCCCAACCCGCATAGAAGGGTTGACCGAACAGGCGTGGCCGATGACTCGCCAGCATAGCCTCGTATCCCAACTGAGAGCTGACGGCATAGACCGCATCGGCATTTTCGACCAGCCGCCAGGGTGAGACCGGCCCATCGCTGATCAGGTCGCCCGGTCGCAGGTCATCGCGCCCCAGATGCCCGGCGCGCAGTCCGGCGGCAGTTTCGGGATGGGTGCGAATGACGATGCGCTTCCCGGGGTTTTCATCGCGCGCGGCGGTCAGCATCTGCAGAAACCGCTCGCGACCCGCGCCCTGCAACGAGGCATCGCCCCGCGTCTGGTCGACGACTAGAACATACCCCGGCGGTGGCGGCGCAAGCTCCGGGTCGTGCATGTTGTATTTCGACAGGTCCAGCGCCCGCAGTCGCTCCAGCGCCATTTCCGCCTGCGCGATCTGATGGGACGTCAGCGGTCGCTGCGCCAGCTGTTCCAGCCGCGAGGGTTTGGTGGGGTCGAAATGCAGCCCCACCGGATCGATCAGCAGGCCGATGGGGCCGCGACGCGCCAGCGCCCCCTTGCTGCGACCGGGCAGGATCGAACGCAGGAAGGCATCCTCGACCGTGATCAAGGGGCTGCCGCAGCGTTCCGCGACGGCCTTGCCGCGCCACGCCGTCGGGCTTGCGCCCCAGATGCCCACGGGCTGTCCCGCCCGGGGCAGGCCGATGACAGGACGCCATCCGGCCAGCCTCAGGATGCGCGCCAACCGCGGGCGGTTCAGGAACCCGAGGTTGTAAATGCAAAGCCGCCGAGGGGTCCCGGCGGCCTTGTCGTCTTCACCTGTCATCGAAAGGTCAATTGCCGATCGAGCTGAGGCTGTCGGCCGTGGCCACGCTGCCGGTGACGGCGGACAGGGTCTTCTTCCACTGCACATAGGGCGCTTCGGTCACATAGACGGTATCGCCGTCGCGGATCACGAAGTCACGGGCCAGGAACAGCCCGTTCGGGCGCGTCAGGTCCAGCACATAGGCGAAACGCTGCGAACCGATCACCGGCTTGCCCAGCACCCGGCTTGCCACGGATTCGGGTTCGTTGCGCAGAACGAAGACACCGGTCGGGTCGGCAAGTGTCGAATTCAGGCCGCCGACCATGGCGATCGCCTCGGCTGCGTTGATGGTCTCATTGCCCAGGGGCACGCGGGTCTGGCCGCCAAGGGCGCCAAGCGCGGTGAAGTTGCGCTGGTCTTCCTCGACCACGATCAGGTCGCCCGGACGCAGCGCGATGTCGTTCGAGGGGCTGGCATAAAGATCCGTAAGCCAGACCCGACCGCTGTCGTTGCCGCGCTTGACGGTGACGACGGCAACCTCGGGGGCGATGGCGACGCCGCCTGCGCGCGCCAGCATCGCCGAGAGGCTGCGGGTCGGGCGTTCGATCGGATAGACGCCCTGCGCGCTGACGCTGCCGACGACCGAAACGGTCGCGCCGTCGCCTGCCATGCGCTGCACCGTCACTTGCGGATCGGGGGTCTGCGCGGACAGGCGCTGCGTGATCGTCTGGCGCAGCTGATCGGGGGTGCTGCCTGCGGCGCGGACGCGGCCCGCGTAGGGCACGAAGATATACCCCGCGCTGTCCACCTGGATCTCGGTCAGCTGGGTCGAGCTGCTGCCAAGCGATGCCAGCAGGCCGTCATCGACGTTTTCCCAGATCGACAGACCCAGAACGTCGCCCGCACGGATTTCGTCCGCCCCGACCTGACCGGCCGAACGGAAGCTGTTCGAGAAACCGTAGGAGGGTGCAAAATTGGCGGCCCTGGTCACGTGATCATTCACATAGATCACCTGAGTGTTGCCGCCGCGTTCGACCGCGCCATCGAAGATCTCGCTCTTGTTGGGGCCCGAACGCGGCAGCGCACAGGCCGAGACAAGTGTCATCGACGCAATCAGAAGCAGCCTTACCGGGGCATTGAACCGAAACAAAACTGTCACCTCGCTTACTCCTGTTATCCAGTTCCGGTCTTTGTCGACCGGTTCGTTGTCATTCTAGCGTTCCTGCACGCGGCAGGCCACGGAATATTGCCATTGCGGCATCATCCGTCCCGATCGCCAAGCTGCTGACGCGGAAGGGTTCGCCCCGATGCCAGCGCCTGATAGGGGTCCTCGGGCGACAGCATCATGTCTGCCACCTGCCGCAGGGCATGGGCGCGCGACCTTCCGGCATAGTATCCGCCGGGCACCTGGCTGGTCTGCAGCAGGTAATCGCGAAAGACGCGGTAAGCCTGCGGATCGGGTGCATCGGGCGATTGCAGGAAATCGTCCAGTGTCTGTTCGGACACGAGCCCCGGTTTTTCATAGACCGCGCGCCCCAGGGTCTTGACCGGGATTCCGCGCCATAGGGCCTGCTGGGCTGCGGTGGAATTGACGGTCACCACGGCACGGGCATGGGACAGGATCTCGGCCAGCTTGCCGCCGCGGATGTAATGCACGCGTTCGGCGATGCCCGCCTCCTCGGCTGCGGCGCGGATGGCCTTGCGGTTTCCCGCGCGCCCATCCTCCAGCGGGTGGGCCTTGAAGACCAGGTGATGATGCCGGGGGGCCGAACGGGCAAAGGCCGCGACGACCTGCTGGATGAACTGCGCGTTCTTCGTGAAGGGCGAATGGCCCAGAAAGTTCGAATCGTGTTCAAGCTGCATCGGGACCAGCGCATAGGGAAAGCCCGACAGCCGCAGCCGCCGCCATTGGACCGCCCGCCCGATGTTGTAGGCCGGGGCCAGCACGAAGCGGCGCAGGTTCAACCGGAATTCCTGAACGACCGAAATGGCCCGATGCCCGCGATAGGCGCGATAGCGGCCGTTCGCGATCAGGATCAGGAAATGATAGAAGGCGCCATAGAACTTGTGCTGGCGCATGTCGCCCCAATGGGCGGGGGGGCGGCGAACCTCGTTGATCTGTTCGCGCAGGGCGGCGCGCATCTCGGCCAGGCCGATGCCCAACAGTGCCGAGTTGCCGTTCGACCCGTGCCGTTCATAGGTGATCCAATAGGGGCGCAGGTAACCTTCCTCGAAGACGTGAAAGCGGATGCCGTTCGCGGCGGCCTGCGACCGGGCTGTGTCGTGGATGGCACGGACGTCGCCGTAAAGCACGATGTCGGTGACGCCCTTGTCGCGGATCAACGCGGCCAGGTGATCGGGCCATTCCAGCACGCTGCCTTCGTGGCGGATGAAACGTGGCTTGTCGCTCCAGAAAAACTCGTCGCCGGCGTTGAAGCCGCAGCGCCAGACCTCGGCGCCCGTGGCCCGCAGCAGGCGCGCCAGCCGGTCGAAGAAGGGACCATGCGGCCCCTGCAGCATCAGGAAGACGCGCCCTTCGCGGCCGCCAGCCACATCCACCTTTCCGGTCGCGCCCGAGGGCGGATCGGCCTTGGCGGCGCTGACGGTCTGCGGATCATACCGGATCATTGAAAGGGCAACTTGCAACAGGGTCGTATCCTCACCGATACGTTACATCATGGGATGCCATGAAGCCGGCCCTCGATCCAGCGAATTTTGCCAATGATGCAAATGCCGATCATTCCATCGGCGCGGGCTTGGTGCTTGATCGGGCAGGGGTGATGGCCTAGGTCAAACGCAAAGACGGAAAGGGATGGCTATGTTCACCGGGATCATCACGGATATCGGCATCGTTCGCGCGGTCGAGATGCGCGGCGACATGCGGGCGCGCATTGGCTGCGCTTATGACATGTCGGGCGTGGACATGGGGGCATCCATCGCCTCGGACGGCGTCTGCCTGACCGTGGTGGCCAAGGGCGACGACTGGTACGATGTCGACATCTCGGCCGAGACGCTATCCAAGACCAACATCGGCAGCGACGGCTGGCAGGTCGGCCAGCGCCTGAACCTGGAACGGGCGCTGCGCGTGGGGGATGAGCTGGGCGGCCATATCGTCAGCGGCCATGTCGACGGCGTGGCGCGGATCGTCTCGGCGGTGAACGATGGCGACAGCCTGCGCCTGACCTTCGAGGCGCCGCCCGAACTGGCCCGCTTTGTGGCCCCCAAGGGATCGGTCGCGCTGAACGGCACCTCGCTGACTGTGAACGAGGTCGAGGGCAATCGTTTCGGCATCAACCTGATCCCCCATACCCAGCAGGTCACCACATGGGGCGACGCCCGTGAAGGTGACGCCGTGAACCTGGAAATCGACACGCTGGCCCGCTATGTCGCGCGGCTTGCCGAAGCCGGATAACCCACCCCGCCGACAGGGCCATCAAAGGACAGCCAGATGAAATTCGAAGAACCCGGTCCGGTCGAAAGCGATCTGTCGGCGGTGATCGCCCCCACCGAGGAGATCATCAACGAGGCCCGCAACGGTCGCATGTTCATTCTGGTCGACCACGAGGATCGGGAAAACGAGGGCGATCTGGTCATTCCCGCCCAGATGGCGACGCCCGATGCGATCAATTTCATGGCGACCCACGGACGCGGGTTGATTTGCCTGTCCTTGACCGCCGAACGGATCGAGGCCTTGGGTCTGACCCTGATGAGCCCCAAGAACTCCAGCCGCCACGAGACCGCCTTCACCGCCTCCATCGAGGCGCGTGAGGGCGTGACCACGGGCATCAGTGCGCACGACCGCGCCCGCACCGTCAGCGTTGCGATCGACCCGTCGAAGGGCGCCACAGACATTGCGACCCCCGGCCACGTCTTTCCGCTGCGCGCCCGCGACGGCGGCGTGCTGGTCCGCGCGGGCCATACCGAGGCTGCGGTCGACATCTCGCGGCTGGCGGGCCTGAACCCCTCGGGCGTCATCTGCGAGATCATGAACGACGACGGCAGCATGGCGCGTCTGCCCGACCTTGTGGATTTCGCGAAACGCCACGACCTGAAGATCGGCACCATCAGCGATCTGATCCGTTATCGTCGCCGTCACGACAACCTGATCGTGGAACGCAGCCAACGTCAGGTCACCTCGGCCTTCGGGGGCGACTGGACGATGCGGGTCTTTGCCGATCAGACGCAGGGCACCGAACATATCGTGCTGACCAAGGGCGACGTGACGGGCGACGAACCCGTGCTGGTGCGCATGCACGCGCTGGACCCGCTGCATGATGTCTTGGGTGTCGGACGCGAGGCATCGGGCAGCATCGGTGCCGCCATGAAGGCCATCGCCGAGGAAGGCCGCGGCGCGGTCGTCCTGATCCGCGATCTGACCCATGCCATCGTCGATGCGACCGAAGCCGGGCCCCATACTCTGCGTCAATATGGGCTGGGGGCGCAGATCCTGTCGGCGCTGGGCCTGTCGCAACTGATCCTTCTGACCAATTCCGCGCCGGTGAAGGTGGTGGGGCTTGACGCCTACGGCCTTTCCATCCATTCCACCCGGCCTATCCCCAAGGATTGAGACATGGCCTCGAACACGCAACATCACGAATTGGCATTGCCGCAGTTTGACGCGCCGGTGCGGCTGCTGGCCGTCGTGTCGCCCTATTACAAGGACGTCACCGACGGGATGCTGGCGGGCGCCCGTACAACCGCGGCACAGGCCGGTGCCGTGTTCGACGTCATCGAAGTGCCCGGCGCGTTGGAAATTCCGACAGCCGTGGGCATGGCTGCGCGCAGCGGCCACTATGACGGCTTTGTGGCGCTGGGCTGCGTGATCCGCGGGGAAACGACGCATTACGACACGGTCTGCAACGACAGCTCGCGCGGGTTGACGCTGCTGGGGCTGCAGGGCGTCTGCATCGGCAACGGCATCCTGACGGTGGAAAACCTGGGCCAGGCCCAGGTCCGTGCCGATCCGGATGGACAGAACAAGGGGGGCGGGGCGGCCGCAGCGGCGCTGCATCTGGTCGCGCTGTCCCGCAGATGGGCAGGCACGCGCAAGGACGCCGCCGCCCCGCATGATGTGATCCGCCTGGCGGGCGAATTGGAAGGGCAAGGCAAAGCATGAGCGATATCGAACACGAGGGCGCCAAGCGCCCCGACCGCCGGACGCTCAGCAGCGCGGCGCGGCTCTATGCCGTTCAGGCGCTGTTCCAGATGGAGGCGATGGGTCAGGCCTCCGACCGCGTGACGCGTGAATTCCGCAACTATCGCATCGACTTCGAGGATCGCGATGGTCCGACGGCCCAGGCCGACGAGGAGCTGTTCGAGCGTATCGTCGATCACGCCGTGATGTGGCAATCGCGCATCGACCAGGCCACCGACAAGGGGCTGGTCGCGAAATGGCCGATCGAGCGGATCGATCCGGTGCTGCGCGCGGTCTTCCGTGCCGCCGGGGCCGAACTGGTCCTGAACCGCGCACCCTTCCGCGTCGTGATCACCGAATACGTCCGCCTGACGCAGGCCTTCTTCGCCGAGGGCAAGGAATCCAAGTTCGTGAATGCCGTCCTCGACCACATGGCACGGTCGCTGCAGCCCGACTCGTTCGACTGATCCGACCTGGAACCTGACAACGAAAAGGTCCGGACCCGTGAAGGTCCGGGCCTTTTTTCTTGATTTTGGCCCATGTTGCGTCAGTCTGGGTCCCAAGCCTGCACATTTGCCCCGTGGCCCGGCTGCAAGATGACGTAGCGACCGTGGTATCTGTGCAACAATCACGCTGTCGTCAGCGCTGCATTTCACTGCCTGAAAATTGAACAGTCACGGTGATGTTTCAATCTGCATGTAACGTAAGGTCACCCATCTTCCAAACCGGAACACCGAATTGCGCCCGCATGCGCGGCACTTGGCAGAATGGGCAATTGGTTGCATCACTTTATGTTTCAGTGGTTTTTCGGCAAGTTTCTGCCATTTATTGTCAAGGCCGAGGCTGCTCACATTTCCGCTAGCAGGCGTTTCCGGCGTTAGGCCTTTGAACCGGCAGGGGCACTCGTTAATTGATCCACCAGCAGAGATGCACCGGGCCCATGTCGGGGACGGGACACTCCAAACTCAGCTCGTGAGGACATGACATGAAAAAAGTTACGCTGCTGACCGGCACCGCCGCCATTCTTGCCGCACTGTCGGCCCCTGCCTTTGCCCAAAGCGAAATCGCCACCGGTGCAGATGCAACCGGCGTGTCGGCCATCGATGACCGCATCACCGACATCGAAGACAACGTCACCGACAGCTTCGACCGCGCCGTCGACGCCGACCGTTTCGGTCCCGCAGACCGCCGCCAGGGCCTGTTCGGCACCATGTCGCTCAGCTACTCGGGCCGCACCGGCAACAACGAGAACCAGGATCTGGCCGTCGCTGGCCGCGTGAACTACAATCAGGGCCAGTTCGCCCAGAGCGTCGGCCTGTCGATCGAATTCGGCGAAGACGAAAACGGCGACAAGGATCAGGAAGAAGCCAACGCGATCTACGACGCGCAGTACTACTTCAACGATCAGTTCTATGCCTTCGCCCTGGGTCGCATCAGCCAGAACGGTCTGGTCGACGGCGAGCGTGACAGCGATGCGCAGTCGGCTGATGACTTCGAAGCCGAATTCAGCGATCTGCGCCGCGACGCCTTCCTGGGCTTCGGTCCGGGTTACCGCGTTCTGAACACCCCCACCACCACCTGGCGCGTTCAGGCCGGTGTCGGCGTCCGCTACACGCAGACCGGTGCCCAGTATGCCGGCCGTGATTTCGACGGCAACACCGTCAGCGACAGCTCGGACACCGAGGTCGGCTACATCGCGTCCTCGCGTCTGTACCACCGCATCAACGAGAACGTCTTCATCACCAACGACACCGACTATCTGGGGTCGAGCGATGCCGACGACGTCATCACCAACGAGTTCGGCGTGAACTTCCGCCTGTCCGAGCAGCTGGCAACCCGTGCAAGCTACACCACGGAATACCAGGAAAACCGCAAGATCCGCACCGACAACTCGCTCGGTCTGGCAGTGGTCTACGGCTTCTGATCACCCGATCAGTCGTCTCTCTGTTGAAAGGGCGGTCCGCAAGGGCCGCCCTTTTTCGTTGTGCTGTCAGGAATAGGCGCCGGCGGAATAGGTCAGCTCGTAGCTGTGGCTGTAGATCTCGAAGACGATGCCGAAGGGGTCCTCGACATAGACCATGCGATAGGGCTTTTCGTCCGGGAAGTATTCGCGCACGGGCATCCGCTGCTTGCCACCTGCCGCGACGATGCGGGCCAGCAGACCTTCCAGGTCGGGGTCCTGAATGGCGAAGTGGAAGGTGCCGTGGCGGCGGAAGGGCAGGTTGTCCTCGGGCGCCTCGTTGCCGTCGAATTCGAACAGTTCGAAACCGATGCGGTCTGCGGTCGCCAGATGGGCGATGCGCATGCGGTTCCAACCGGGTCCGAAGACGTCGGTGCACATCTGCCCGATGTCGCTGTCATCCTCGGTCACCTCGGTCGGCTCCATGATGGTATAAAAGCCCATCACCTCGGAATAGAATTTGACGGCGGCGTCCAGCTCGGGGACCGAAAGACCGATATGCGAAAAGCTGCGGGGTGTCGGGTTCATGGTGATATCCTTTCGTTCTGCTGACCCTCAGCTAGACATCGTCATCCCATATGTGAAATTATCATTCGGCATGGTTTTGATAACGGATCGTCATGATGCTGAATGCGGCTTGGCTGCGGACCTTTGCCGAACTGTGCCGGACGGGGCATTTCACCAAGACGGCGCAGAACCTTGGGATGACGCAACCGGGCGTGTCGCAGCACCTGCGCAAGCTGGAGGCGCAGCTGGGCCATCCGCTGATCATCCGACAGGGGAAAGGGTTTACCCTGACCGCCGCGGGCGAGGCCGTGCTGCAACTGGCGCAATCTCGGCGCGAGGAGGAGCGCCAGCTGATGCAGGCGCTGCAGACCGACGACCCGCATCAGGGCGATGTGCGTATAGCTTGTTCAGGCAGCTTCGCGCTGCCGCTGATGCCCGCGCTGCTGCCGCTGATGCAGCAGGCACCGGGGTTGTCGATCAGGCTGGACGCGGCGCCTCAGGCCAGCGTGCTGCAAGGGTTGCACGAGGGACGGGTCGACCTGGGCGTTCTGGGTCACGACCCCGCCCATCCGCGTCTTGACGCACGCCATCTGGGGCAGGAACAGCTGTGTCTTGTCATCCCCGCCGATCAGAACCCCAGACCAACCTTTCATGATCTGCAACAGGCGGGGTTCATCGCCCATCCCGACGGCTTCGGTTATGCCGATGAGCTGTTTGCCCTGAACTATCCGGATCGGTTCACGGGGGCCGAGGGGTTGCATCAGCGCGCCTTCGTCAACCAGATCGGCCAGATCCCGACGCCGGTGGTGCAGGGCATCGGCTATACGCTGCTACCGCGCAGCGGGTTCCAGACCCACCCGGACAGGGCCATGCTGCGCATCGCCGATCTGCCCCACAAGCGTCATCACCAGCTGTGGCTTGTCAGCCGCAAGGATCGGCCCATGACCGCACGGGTCGAAGGCGTGGCGCGGTTGGTCGCGCAGGTGGCCGCCAGACTTGCTCTTTCCGAGGATGCCGGAATGGGCCATCAAGACGTCTGAACGATGCGGTGGAAAGGAAAGCGCATGCCCGATATCGAATTGCCCGACGGTCGCGTCGTTCAGGTGATCGCGCTGCGGAACGGTCCGATGCAGGCGCAGGTCCTGACCCTCGGGGGCATCGTGCAGGACCTGCGTCATGACAAGGTCGCGCATCCGCTGGTGCTGGGCTGTGCGAATGTCGCGGATTACCTGCAGGGCGGGCTCTATGTCGGCGCCTTGGTGGGGCGCTGCGCCAATCGCATCGCGCAGGGGCGCGCGGTGGTGGATGGCAGGCATTGCCATCTGGACAGGAACTTTCGCGGGCGTCACTGCCTGCATGGCGGGCGCGACGGTTCGGCGGTGCAGATCTGGCAGGCAAGCGATGTGCAACCCGATCAGGTCTGCCTGTCGCTGACCCTGCCGGACGGACATATGGGCTTTCCCGGCAGGATCACCATGAATGCCGTGATCGCCCTGCGTCCCGATGCGCTTCATATCGGCATCACCGCCACGACCGACGCGCCCACGCCCTGCAACATCGTCCATCACGGTTACTTCAACCTCGATGGCAGCGATGACATCGACCGTCACCGCCTGCAGGTTCCCGCGGCATCCTATCTGCCGGTGGATGCAAATCTTATCCCCTTGGGCGCGCCGCAGCCTGTCGCGGGGACCGAGTTCGATTTCCGGCAGCCGCGCCGGTTGGCGGGCGTCAGCATCGACCACAACTTCTGCCCTCCGGACGGCGGGGGGATGCGTTGCGTGGCGACCTTGCAGGGGGCCAGCGGCGTGAGGATGGATGTGCACAGCGATGCACCCGGGTTGCAGGTCTATGACGGCGCCCATTTCGACGGGCTCGCGGGGCTCGCGGGGCTGGAGGGGCGTGTCCATGGGCCGCGTGCCGGTTTGGCGCTGGAAACGCAGGCCTGGCCCGATGCGATCGGTCGCGCAGGCTATCCCGATGTCATCCTGCGACCGGGGCAGACCTATCGCCGTGCCACCGACTATCGCTTCACGATCCCCTGAAGGGGGTCATCCAAAGACCTCGGGGCGGTCGATGCGCAGGCGTGCCAGGATGTCGCTGATATGGCCAAGGTGCCCCCGCATGGCCGCCGCCGCGGCATCGGGGTCGCGGTCCTGCAGGGCCGCGATGATGGTGCGATGTTCGCTGAAGGCGAATTCGGCCCCGAACGTCAGGCTCAGATAGCGTACGCGGTCCATGTGGCCCTTGTTGTCCCGCACCAGCGCCCAGACAAACTCCAGCCCCGCCGCCTTGCAGATGTCGTGGTGGAACTGATCGTCCAGGGCATGGAACTCGGCGAAGCTGTCGGTCTTGATCGCGGCCTCCTGCCTGTCCAGCAGCGCGTTCAGATCCGAAAGATGCGCCGGCGTCAAGGTGGTCGCGGCATGGCGGATGGTCTGTTCCTCAAGAGCGCTGCGGATGAAATAGGCCTGCAGCACGGCTTCTTGCGAAATCGGCACGACGGTGGTGGCGCGCTGAGGGCGGATCTGGATGAAGCCCAGCTGCGAGAGGCGATAGAAGGCATCGCGCACCGGCTGCCGCGAGACGTTCATCTGCGCGGCCACCTCTGATTCGGACAGCTTGGTGCCGGGGGGCAGGGTCAGGTTCACCACGCGGTCATAGAGCACGTCGAAAATCTGATCGGTCACCGTGCGGGGCCGCAGTTCATCCATGCTTGGCAAGGCCTTGAGGCTTGAAGGGGACATATGCGGCTCCTGTTGACGCAATTTGTAAACTAGCATATTAGTTGACCACAGCCAAGACAAGCAGGGCAGGGGATCAACTGGTGGCGCTTTTGCACGAAGACAGGCTTTTTCCAACGGAAACAGGTGTTCGCGACCTTGCGCGCGACCTTTACGCGACCGTGCGGACACTGCCGATCCTGTCCCCGCACGGCCATACCGATCCGCGCTGGTTCGCCGAGGATCAGCCCTTTCCCGACCCCGCGCAGCTGTTCGTCACGCCCGACCATTACGTCTTCCGGATGCTGTGTTCGCAAGGCGTGCCGCTGACCGACCTGGGCGTGCCGCGTGTGGATGGCGGGTCGACCGAGGCCGACGGGCGCCGCATCTGGCAGCGGTTCGCAGAAAATTATTACCTGCTGCGCGGAACGCCGTCGCGTCTGTGGCTGGACCATGCGTTCCAGGACGTCTTCGGCATCGACCGGCGCCTGTCTGCCGAAACCGCCGACTGGTATTACGATCATATCGCGGAATGTCTGGCCAAGCCCGAATTCCGCCCCCGCGCCCTGTTCCAGCGGTTCAACATCGAGGCCATTGCCACGACCGAGGCTGCCACCGACGACCTGCGCTGGCACGCGATGATCCGCGACAGCGGCTGGCAGGGACGGGTCATCACCGCCTATCGTCCCGATGGCGTCATCGACCCCGAGATGGCGGGTTTCGCCGACAACGTCGCCCTGATGGGCCAGCAGACTGGCTTCGACACGACGACCTGGGCGGGCTATCTGGACGCCCATCGGGCGCGGCGGGCGTTCTTCATCGAACATGGCGCAACCTCCAGCGATCACGGCCACGCCAGCGCCCGGACCGAGGATCTGCCTCAGGCCGATGCGGCGGCGCTGTTCGACAAGGCCTTGCGCGGCATCTGCACCGCGGAAGAAGCCGACGCCTTCCGCGGCCACATGCTGACCGAAATGGCCCGCATGAGCCTTGAGGACGGGTTGGTCATGCAGATCCACCCCGGATCGCGCCGGAACCATTCCGATCAGGTCATGGCCATGTTCGGCCGCGACAAGGGTTTCGACATTCCCGGGCGCACCGATTACGTGACCGCGATGCGCCCGCTGCTGAACGCGGTGGGCATGGACCCGCGCCTGACGGTGATCCTGTTCACGCTGGACGAGACCGCCTATGCGCGCGAACTGGCCCCCTTGGCCGGCGTCTGGCCCTGCCTGCGGCTTGGTCCCGCATGGTGGTTCCACGACAGCGCCGAAGGCATGCGCCGCTTCCGCGAGATGACGACGGAAACGGCGGGCTTCTACAACACGGTCGGGTTCAACGACGACACCCGCGCCTTCTGTTCGATCCCCGCGCGCCACGACGTCGCGCGCCGGGTGGATTGTTCCTATCTGGCCACGCTGGTCGCCACGGGTCGTCTTGCGGAAGACGAGGCCCCCGAGGTGGCGCGTGACCTGACCTACGGCCTGGCGAAACGGGCCTACAAACTCTGAACTGCTTATTTGGGAGGATAAGATGAAGTTCCTGATGACGACGATTGCCGGGCTGATGTGCTCGGCCAGCCTTGCGGGCGCGTGCGAGATCACGCTGCGGTCCTCGGACACGCATCCCGACGGGTATCCCACGGTCGAGGGCGTCAAGGCCATGGCCACCGAGGTCAAGGAAAAGACCGATGGCCGCATCTGCATCGAGGTTTTCCCCTCGTCCCAGCTGGGCGAGGAAAAGGACACCATCGAGCAGACCCAGTTCGGCGTCATCGACATGGTCCGCGCCAGCTTCGGGTCGTTCAACGACATCGTGCCGGTCACGCAGCTGATGTCGCTGCCCTATCTGTTCCGGTCGGTCGATCACATGCACGCGGTCATGGACGGCCCCATCGGCGAGGAGATCGGCGCGGGCTTCGAGGAGAACGACCTGATCGCGCTGGCCTATTACGACGGCGGTTCGCGCAGCTTCTACAACTCGCAAAAGCCCATCACCTCGATCGAGGATCTGGCGGGCATGAAGTTCCGCGTGATGCAGAACGATGTCTTCGTGGACATGATGTCGGCGCTTGGTGCCAATGCCACGCCGATGCCTTACGGCGAGGTCTATTCCTCGATCCAGACCGGCGTCATCGACGGGGCGGAAAACAACTTCCCCAGCTATGACAGCTCGGGCCATGCCGAGGTCGCCAAGTACTTCACGCTGGACGAACACCTGATGGTGCCCGAACTGGTCGCCATGTCGAAGGCCAGCTGGGACAAGCTGACCCCCGAGGATCAGCAGATCATCCGCGAGGCCGCCCGCAATTCGGCGCAGGTCCAGCGCGAGCTCTGGGCCGAACAGGAAAAGGCCTCGCAGGAAAAGGTCGAGGCCGCCGGCGCCGAGATCATCACCGAGATCGACAAGACCCCGTTCATCGAGGCCATGGCCCCGGTCTATGAGAAATACGTCACCACCCCGGACGCGCAGGACCTGGTCAAGCGCATCCAGGACACGCAGTGACATCAGGCCGCCCGCGCGATCCGCGGGCGGCCCTTTCGAACCTTGAAGGGAACGCGCCATGCGCGATGGATTGATCCGGCTTGCCCGGATGACGGGGGCTGTCGCCACCGCGGGCCTGTGGCTGGCAGGCATCGGGCTGGTGCTGATGACCGCCTTCGTCTTTGCCCAGGTGGTCTTTCGCTACGTGATCGGCAGCAGCCTGTTCTGGGCCGAACCCGCCAGCGTCATGCTGATGGGCTGGTTCATCTTTCTGGGCGCCGCCGTGGGCGTCAAGGAAGGCTATCACCTGTCCTTCGACGTGGGGCTGATGCTGGTCCCGGCCAGCTGGCGCCCGTGGTTCCACAGCCTGTCCGATCTGGTCGTCACGGCCTTCGGCTTTGGGATGGCCTTCTATGGCTGGCAGTTGGCCGAACGGGTCGCCTCGGGCGTGGTGCCGGGTCTGGGGATTTCCCGCCTGTGGGACTTTGCGCCTCTGGTGGGCGGCGGCGTCCTGCTGATGCTGTTTTCGATCGAGCGCATCCTGCGCCGCGCCGCCGGCCTGAAGACCGCCCGCTTTGGTGAAATGGATGACGCCGCCGACGGCCAGTTGGACGGAGTGGCCGAAGGCCCCGCCGCGCTGGACGTCCTGAAATCCGGCAAGGAATGACGCGATGGAACTTTGGATACTCTTCGGCAGCTTCACCGCGCTTCTGCTGATCGGCACGCCGGTGGCGTTTTGCCTGGGCGCGGCCAGCTTTGCGACCATCCTCTATCTGGGGCTGCCGCCGGTGGTGGTCTTCCAGCGGCTGAACAGCGGCATTTCCGTCTTTGCGCTGATGGCCATTCCCTTCTTCATCTTCGCGGGCGACCTGATGGTGCGCGGCGATATCGCGCGGCGGCTGGTGGCCCTTGCGGGGGCGATGGTGGGGCACATGCGCGGGGGCCTGGGACAGGTCAACATCATGGCCAGCCTGATGTTCGGCGGGGTCAGCGGATCTGCTGCGGCCGACGCCAGCGCGGTCGGCGGGCTGATGGTCCCCCAGATGAAGGAACGCGGCTATGACGTCGATTATGCCGTCAACATCACGGTCGTTAGTTCCATCATCGCGCTGATGATTCCGCCCAGCCACAACATGATCATCTATTCCATCGCCGCGGGCGGGCGCCTGTCGATTGCGGACCTGTTCACGGCGGGGATTCTGCCGGGGATGCTGCTGGCGCTGATGCTGATGGCGGCCGCCTGGTATGTCGCGCGTAAGAAGGGCTATCCTACCGAGGCCTTCCCCGGTCTGCGCATGCTGGGCACGCTGTTCGTTTCGGCCCTGCCGGGGCTGATCCTGATCGCCATCATCTTCGGCGGCGTCCGGTCGGGGGTCTTCACGGCATCCGAATCCTCGAACATCGCGGTGGTCTATGCCCTGCTGATCACGGCGCTGGTCTATCGCAGCCTGCCATGGTCCGAATTCGTCGAGGCGACCAAGGGCGCCGTGCGCACCACCGCCATGGTCCTGCTGGTCATCGGCTGCGCGGCCTGTTTCGGTTGGTTGCTGGCCTATCTGCGTGTCCCCACGCAACTGGTCGCGCTGTTGGAAAGCGTCTCGGACAATCCGCTGGTGATCCTGCTGTTGATGAACGTGATCCTGCTGATCCTTGGCACCTTCATGGACATGTCGCCGTTGATCGTGATCACCACGCCGATCTTTTTGCCGGTGGCGCAAGCCTTCGGGGTCGATCCGGTGCATTTCGGGGTCATCCTGATCCTGAACTTGGGCATCGGGCTTTGCACGCCACCCGTGGGGGCGGTGCTGTTTGTCGGCTGCGCGGTCGGACGCATCAGCATCTGGCAGGCGATGCGCACCATTTGGCCCTTCTATGGCGCGGCGTTCCTGACTCTGATGCTGGTCACCTATGTCCCCGCCCTGTCCCTCTGGCTGCCTTCGGTGTTCAAATGAGCGATCCCATCCGCACCGTTCTTGCCCATTCGCCCGAACTGATGGTCGTCCGCTTTGCCTTTGCGGCGGGCGACCGGGGCGCGCTGCACAGCCATCCGCATGTGCAATCCACCTATGTCCAATCGGGGCGCTATCGCTTCACCCAGGACGGCCGCGACTTCGAGGTCGGGCCGGGCGATGCCTTCGTGATCCCATCGGGCGCCGAACACGGCTGCCTGTGTCTTGAGGCGGGCGAGCTGATCGACAGCTTCACCCCCCGCCGCGACGATTTTCTGTGAAAGGACCTTCCGTGACCCAAGTCGAAACCCGCCACGCCATTCACCCCGCCCATGCCAAGACGATGGATACCGAGGCCCTGCGCCAGCATTTCCTGGTCGAGGGTCTGTTCCAGGACGGCCAGATCCGCCTGACCTATACCCATTACGACCGCTTCGTCGTGGGCGGCGTGGTGCCGAACGGCGCCCCCCTGACGCTGGACGCCATCGACGAAACGAAGACCCCCAGCTTCCTGGACCGCCGTGAAATGGGCATCGTCAACATCGGCGGCGACGGTCGGGTCGAGGCCGCGGGCGAGGCTTGGGACATGGCCACGGGCGACGTGCTATATTTGGGCATGGGCGCGGGGGCGGTGACGTTTTCGGGGCAGGGGCGGTTCTACATCACCTCGGCGCCCGCGCATCGCGCTTTGCCGCATCGGCTGGTCACGGTGGCCGAGGCCAAGCACGTCCACATGGGCGCGGTCGAAACCAGCAACAAGCGCACCATCAAGCAGTTCATCCACCCGCTGGTCATGGAAAGCTGCCAGCTGGTTCTGGGCTATACCACGCTGGAAGATGGCTCGGTCTGGAACACCATCCCCAGCCATGTCCACGACCGCCGGATGGAGGCCTACCTGTACCACGGCATGGCGCCGGAATCGCGCGTCCTGCACCTGATGGGCGAACCGCAGGAAACGCGCCACCTGTTCGTGGCCAATGAACAGGCCGTCCTGTCGCCGACCTGGTCGATCCATTCGGGCGCGGGCATCGGCGGATACACCTTCATCTGGGCCATGGCAGGCGACAACGTCGATTACACCGACATGGACTTCATCCAGCCGGAGGACATGCGTTGAGCCCCTTTTCGCTGGAAGGCCGCACCGCCCTTGTGACCGGTGCCAACACGGGCATCGGTCAAGCCATTGCCGTCGCCATGGCGCAGGCGGGGGCCGATGTCATCGCCGCCGGACGTCGCGATTGCGATGAGACCCTGGCCATGATGGGGTCGGGGCGCGCGATGCGCCTGGACTTCGCCGACCCGATGGCCGCGCGCGACGTCTTTGCCGAACAGCGCATCGACATCTTGGTGAACAACGCAGGCATCATCCGCCGCGACGATGCCGTCGACTTCTCCGAGGCCGATTGGGACGACGTCATGGACGTGAATGCCAAGGCGCTGTTCTTTACCTGCCAAGCCTTTGCGCGTGCCGCCCTGCCGCGCGGCATGGGCAAGATCGTCAACATCGCGTCGCTGCTGTCGTTTCAGGGCGGCATCCGCGTGCCCTCCTATACCGCCAGCAAGCATGGCGTGGCGGGGCTGACCAAGCTGATGGCGAACGAATGGGCTGCCAAGGGGTTGAACGTCAACGCCATCGCGCCGGGATACATCGAGACGAACAACACCGAGGCCCTGCGCGCCGACCCCGACCGGTCGCGCGCCATTCTGGACCGCATCCCCGCGGGCCGTTGGGGCAAGGCCGACGACATCGGCCAGACCGCCGTCTTCCTGGCGGCACCTGCGTCCGATTACATCAACGGCGCGATCCTGAACGTCGATGGAGGCTGGCTTGCAAGATAGGCTGCATCACACCCCATCCGAGGCCCCCGCGGGCATTGTGCATCTGGGTCTGGGGGCGTTCTTTAGGGCCCACGGGGCAATCTACGTCTCAGAAGCGATGGCTGCGGCCGGCGGCGATTGGGGCATCATCGGGGTGTCGTTGAAATCGCCGGGCATGCGCGACAAGCTGCGCCCGCAGGGTTGGTCCTATACCGCGGTCGAACTGGCGCCCACGGGCGAACGTCCGCAGGTCGTGACCATCCTGCGCGACGTCATGGTCGCCCCCGAGGACCCGCAGGCCGTGCTGAAGGCCATGTCCGATCCCGCCGTCCGCATCGTCAGCCTGACGGTGACGGAGAAGGGCTATTGCCACGAACCTTCGACCGGCAGGCTGAATGCCGATCATCCTGATATAACGCAGGATCTGGCGGGCCCGTTGCCCTGTTCGGCCCCCGGCTTTCTGGTCCGTGCCCTGGCGCTGCGTCGTGCTGCTGGCATCGCGCCCTTCACGGTGCTCTGCTGTGACAACCTGCCCGAGAACGGGCGCGTCCTGCGCGGCGTGGTGCTGGAACTGGCGCGGCTGATCGACCCCGATCTGGCCGATTGGATCGCGGCAGAGGGGCGCTTCCCTTCGACCATGGTGGACCGCATCGTGCCCGCGACCAGTCCCGAGGACATCGACCGCGTGGCCGAACTGACCGGCCTGCGCGACGAGGCCCCGGTCATGCACGAACCCTTCCGCCAATGGGTGGTCGAGGATGATTTCGTGGGCGGCGACCGCCCCGATCTGGGCGCCGTCGGCGTGCAGCTGGTCGCCGATGTCACGCCCTATGAACACATGAAGCTGCGGATGCTGAACGGCACGCATTCCTCGCTGGCCTATCTGGGCTATCTGGCGGGGCATCAGACGATTGCCGAAACGGTGGGTGATCCGGTCTTCTCGCGCTTCGTGCGCATGCTGTGGCGGGACGAGATCATTCCGGCCCTGACCCCGCCGCCGGGCGAGGATCTGGCCAGCTACGCCGATGCGCTTCACGACCGCTATGCCAACCCCGCCATCCGGCACCGCACCTGGCAGATCGCCATGGATGGCAGCCAGAAGCTGCCGCAGCGTATCCTGGGCTCCATCGCCGAAGGCCGCGCCGCGGGCCGGGCGGTTCCGGGTCTGACCTTGGCGGTGGCGGCCTGGATGCGCTATGTTTCGCGCGTCGATCTGGCAGGTGCGGCGATCGAGGTCAAGGACCCGATGGCCGACCGGCTGGCCGCCCTGTGGCGCGATGATCCCGCCGAAACGGTCGCGGGCTTCTTGGCACTGGAACAGGTGTTTCCGGCAGCATTGCGTGACGACGCGGGTTTTGCGCGCGACCTGACTACGGCACTGACGGCGCTTTGCAACAAGGGGGCGGCGCAGGCGGTAGCCGATGCGTGATCCGCTGGTCCTGAACCCCGCCGACAACGTGGCGATCCTGACCGAAAAGGGCGCCGCCCCTGCCGGTCACAAGATCGCCCGCGCGGGTATCGCCCAAGGGCAGGCGGTGGTCAAATACGGCCAGACCATCGGCTATGCCACCGCCGATATCGCCGCGGGCGATCACGTCCACAGCCACAACTGCGCCTTTGGCGAGCATGACCGCGACTATCGCCCCGGCGTAGGGCTGGCCCAAGCGCAGGCCGCGCTGGCGGCGTATCAAGACGGGGGAATGGTCTTTCAGGGCTATCACCGCGACGGGGGACAGGTTGGCACCCGCAACTTCATCGCGCTGGTTGCCACCGTGAACTGTTCGGCCACCGTCATCCGCCGCGCCGCCGAGGAATTGCGGATCGAAGGGGCGCTGGACCCTTACCGCCATGTCGATGGAGTGGTGGCTTTCGCGCATGGCACGGGCTGCGGCATGGCCGACAGCGGGCCGGGCTGGCAGGTGCTGCAACGGGTGCTGACCGGCCATGCGGGCCATCCCAACGTTGGCGCGGCGCTGTTCGTGGGTCTGGGCTGCGAGGTGATGCAGATTTCCCGCATGAAGCGCGAACTGGGGCAGGCCGCGCGGTTCCACGGGCTGACCATCCAGGAAAACGGCGGCACGCGGCGCACCATCGACGCCATCAAGGAGCGGGTGCGGCAGATGCTGCCGCAGGTCGACCAGGCGCGGCGTGCGCCTGCGCCCGCATCGGCGCTGAAGATCGGGCTGCAATGCGGCGGCTCGGACGGATTTTCGGGGATCACGGCGAACCCGGCGCTTGGGGTGGCTTGCGACATGCTGGCGGCGCAGGGCGCATCGGTCGTGCTGTCCGAAACGCCCGAGATCTTTGGTGCCGAACGTCTGCTTTTGGACCGTGTGTCGCGCCCAGAACTGGCCGACAAACTGCTGGCCCGCCTGCGCTGGTGGGAGGATTACGCCGCCCGGAACGGCGCGTCCTTGGACAACAATCCCAGCCCCGGCAACAAGGCCGGCGGGCTGACCACCATCCTGGAGAAATCCCTGGGTGCGGTGGCCAAGGCGGGGGCGACGCCGCTGAACGCGGTTCTAAAATATGGTGAACCCATCACCGCGCCGGGGCTGAATTTCATGGACACGCCCGGCTATGATCCCGTCTCGGCCACGGGCCAGATCGCGGGCGGGGCGCAGCTGATCGTGTTCACCACCGGGCGCGGATCGGCCTTCGGGTCAAAGCCCGCGCCGACGATCAAGCTGGCCACGAATGACGCGCTTTATGCCGCGATGCGCGACGACATGGACCTGAATTGCGGCGATATCCTGTCGGGTGTCAGCCTGCAGGACAAGGCCCGCCAGATCGTCGCGATGATCCTGGAGGTGGCCTCGGGGCAGGAAACCAAAAGCGAGGCCTTGGGGCTTGGCGACAATGAATTCCTGCCTTGGCAAATCGGGGCCGTGGTCTAACCCACGGCCTGCGGCACCAGCGCGCCGCGATGCTGGATCACCCGGCGGCTTAGGTCGTGGCCCGCCATGATGGCGGCATGGCAATCCGCCCCCTGCAGCCAAGCCGCCAGATAGCCTGCGTTGAAGCTGTCGCCCGCGGCGGTGGTATCCACTGCCGCTTCGGGGCACAGATCGGGCAGGGTGCCCGCGCCTTCAGCGCCATCGAAGGCCATCGGACCGCCGCCGTTCTTGACTACGACATGGCCCGCACCGACGGCCAGATAACGGTCGATGGTCGCCTGCGGATCGCTGTCACCGAAATGCACCGCCTCATCGTCGAAGCTGGGCAGGATCAGATCGGCATGGGACGCCGCCTGCTGGATGACATGACACATGGTCTCGCCGTCCTTCCACAGCCGGGGCCGCAGGTTCGGATCAAAGACCACGGTGGTGCCCGCATCGCGTGCCTCGGTCAGGGCCTGCATCAGGCTTGCGCGGCCCTCCTCGGGCAGGATCGCCAGCGTGATCCCCGACAGATAGGCCATGCGCGCGCCCCGCAACGCACGGGCCAGCGCGCCCGGATCATCGGCCAGCCTGCGTGCCGCCGAACTGTCGCGCCAATAGGAAAAGCTGCGTTCGCCGTCCTTCAGGCTGATGGCATAGAGGCCGATCTCACGCTCGGGGTCGCGGGCGATGTGGTCGGTGCCGATGCCTTCGACGTGCAGGAAATCCAGCAGCTTCTGGGAAAATTCGCCGGTGCCCACGCGCGTCAGGTAATCGATCTGCCAGTCGCGCGGCATCAGGCGGCGCAGATACCAAGCGGTGTTCAGCGTGTCGCCCGCGACCCCAAGGCGCCACAGGTCGGGCTGATCGCTGGCCGAAAGTTCGACCATGGCCTCGCCGATCGAGATGATGCGTGACATGTCAGCCCTCCTTTCGATGGGTCAATGCGGCCTCGACGCCGCGCAGTTCGGCGAGGCCCTTCAGGCGACCGATGGCGGGATAGCCGGGCTGACCGCCGCGGCCGATGTCGTCCAGAATGTCCTGCCCGTGATCGGGGCGCATGGGGATGACGGCATCCTCGCGTCCGGCGGCACGGCGGGCGGCCTCCTGCTCGACCACCGCCTGGATCAGGGCCACCATGTCGGTCTGACCGCCCAGGTGTTCGTCCTCGAAGAAGGAGGCGGGAATGGTGTCGCCGTCGCGGCGGACGTTGCGCAGGTGCAGGAAATGCACCCGGTCGCCCAAGCGCCGCATCATGCCCGTCAGATCGTTGTCATGCCGTGCGCCAAGGGATCCGGAACACAGGGTGATGCCATTGGCGGGCAGATCGACGGCGGCGATGCGTTCGGCGAAATCGGCCTCGGTCGACATGACGCGGGGCAGGCCCAGCAGCGGAAAGGGGGGATCGTCGGGGTGACAGCAGAGCCGCATCCCGAGGTCCTGCGCGACAGGCGCGACCAGTTCCAGAAAGGCGTGGAAATTGCCGCGCAGCACCGGATCGGTGACCTTGGCATAGCTGGCAAGATGGTCGCGCACGTCCTGCATCGTCATGTGTTCGGCGGCACCTGGCAGGCCGAAGACCACGTTGCCCGTCAATTGCGTGCGACGTGCGTCGTCCATATCGGCAAAGCGGCGGGCGGCGGCGTCCTGCAGATCCTGCGGGATGTCGTCCGTCGCGCCGGGGCGTTCCAGGATGTGCAGGTCGAAGGCCGCGAAATCGGTCAGATCGAAGCGCATGCAGCGCGCGCCATTGGGCCTGCGCCATTGCAGATCGGTCCGCGTCCAGTCCAGCACCGGCATGAAGTTGTAGCAGATGACCCGGATGCCCGCCGCATGCAGGTTCCGCATCGAGGTGATCCAATTGTCGACATGCGCCCGCCAATCGCCGGTCTGGGTCTTGATCGCCTCGGAGACGGGCAGGCTTTCGACGACCTCCCATGCCAGCCCCGAAGGGGTGCCGTCGCGCATGGTGGCGATCTGGTCCTGACGCTGGCGGATCTGATCGGGCGTCCAGACCTGTCCGGTGGGGACGTGGTGCAGCGCGCTGACCACGCCCTGCACGCCGGCCTGCAGCATGTCGTCGATGGATACGGGGTCGTTCGGGCCGAACCAGCGCCAAGTCTGTCGCATCGGGTATCTCTCAGTCGGTGAAGTAGTCGGGATGGGCTGCGGCCATTTCCGGCAGCTCGGTCAGCATCTGGCGCAGATGAGCGCGGATGGCGGTTTCCGCCGTGTCGGCATCGCCCGCCAGCAGCGCGTCAAGAATGGTGCGGTGCTGGGCGATGGTCTGGCTGCGGTCGAAGACGCGCATCGACATGTGGCGCATCCGGTTCATCTGCGATTTCAGCCGCTCCAGATCCTGCCAGACGGCGGGCTGACCGGCAGCCAGTGCCATGGCCTGATGGAAGCGGTCGTCCGAGGCGATGAATTCGGCCACATCGCCTGCCTTGTCGGTGCGGTCCTGGACCTCCATCTCGGCCTGCATCGCGGTCAGATCGGGGCGGGCATCGGCCACCATGCGGGCCAGATCGCTCTCCACCGCCTCGCGGATCAGGCGGGCCGAAAGCACCGCGCGGATCGAGATCTTGCCGATATAGGTGCCACGCTGCGGCTTGATCTCGGCCAGTCCCTCGCCGGCCAGCCGGATGAACGCCTCGCGCACGGGTTGGCGGGACAGACCGATGGTCTCGGCGATCTCGGTTTCCGACAGGCGGGCGCCGGGGGCCAGATCGCCACGGATGATGCGCTGATACAGCCAGTCGTGGACCTGCTGGGCGGTCGAGGCCGGTCGGGCAAGGATCGTGTGTTCGGGCATCGTGATCTCCTGCATCTCGAACTATGCCATACTTCCATACAAGTAAAGTCCGCAGATGCGGAAATGCTGGACTCGACTTGCGGAAAGATGTTCCGTAATGAGAACGGATAGTGAACAAACAGCAATGGATGGGAAAGGATCATGGGACGGCGGCTGCTTGGCATCTGGTTTCCACGGCTGGCAAGCGAGGCCAGCCAGCGTCGCCGACCCGTCGAGGGGCCCTTTGCCCTTGTCCATCGGGTGGGCAATGCCGATCAGCTGCACTGCCTGAACGCCGATGCACAGGGGCAGGGGCTGCATCGCGGCATGGCGCTGGCCAATGCCCGCGCCATCTGTCCCGACCTCTGCACCCGTCCCGCCGATCCGGTTGCCGAGGCGGCCGCGCTGGCCAGCTTGCGCCGATGGGCGATGCGCTATTCGCCGCTGGTGGCGCGGGATGGCGATGACGGGCTGCTGGCCGATATCACCGGCGCGGCCCATCTGTTCGGGGGCGAGGCCGAGCTGCTGGCAGATCTGCACGACGGGTTGTCCCGGGCGGGGCTTTCCGCCGTCGCGGGCATTGCGGGCACGCGGGCGGCGGCCCATGCGCTGGCCCGTCATGGCGGGGGGATCGTGCCGGATGGGCAGCTGATGCAGGGGGTGATGCATCTGCCGGTGCAGGCGCTGCGCATCGATGCGGTGACGGCTGCGGCCCTGGGGCGTGCGGGCCTGACCCATGTGGCCGATCTGGCGGCCCTGCCGCGCGCGCCGCTGGCCCGTCGCTTCGGCGCTGATCTGATGGTGCGGCTGGACCAGCTGCTGGGCCACCAGCCCGAACCCGTCGCCGCCGAGCCCGAGGCTCCGCATTTCGGCGTGCGACTGACCCTGCCCGAACCGATCGGGTTGACGGTCGATGTCATGGCGGGGCTGGAACGCCTGCTGGACCGGCTGTGCGATCACCTGTCCCACCACCAGTATGGCGCGCGGCGCCTGCGGCTGGAATTGTCGCGCGTCGACCGCGAGACCCTGACGGTCGAGATCGGCCTGGCCCGCGCCATGCGCGACGCCGGTCGCATGGCCGCCCTGTTCGCGCGCGGCCTGGACGACATCGACGCCGGTTTCGGGATCGAGGCGATGCGCCTGACCGCCCCCGTCACCGAGGCCCTGGCCCCCGCTCAGATCGTCATGGGGCAGGCGGGGCAGGGTGCCGATGCGATGGCCGACCTGCTGTCGCGCTTGGGCAACCGGTTGGGCTTCGATGCGGTGCTGCGCTTCCTGCCGATGGACAGCCTGATCCCCGAACGCAGCTTCCAGTTGGCCGCAGCCGCCTATTCCTGCGCGGCGCGCGGGTTTGGCGGCACCGGTCCCGCACGCCCCCTGCGCCTGTTCCCGCCGCGCCCGGTCGCGCCGACATCGGACCCGCGTCCGGGAACGCCCCCCGCGGGCTTTTCCTGGCAGGGGCAGGTGCTGACGACGCTGCGCGCGGCGGGTCCGGAACGGATCGCGCCCGAATGGTGGCTGGACGATCCCGACTGGCGCACGGGGCTGCGCGACTATTGGCGCATCCAGACGCATCAGGGGCCGCGGCTGTGGCTGTTCCACACGCCCCAGGATCCCGGCTGGCAGGTGGCGGGGGAATTCGCATGACCACCCCCCACACCCGCTATGCCGAACTCTGCGTGACCACGAATTTCACCTTCCTGACCGGCGCCTCCCACCCCGAGGAAATGGTCACCCGCGCCGCCGAACTGGGCCTCGAGGCGATCGCCATCACCGACCGCAATTCCGTCGCGGGGGTGGTGCGGGCGTTCTCGGCCTTGAAGGAACTGCGCCGCCTTGAGGCCGAGGCAGGGCCCACCATTCGGTCGCAGCGTGTCACCGACCATTCCAGCCGCCAAGTGGTGCCGCATTTCACCGGCCAGACGCCCGCGCCTGAACTGTCCGGCCCGACCCTGCCGCGCCTGATTGCGGGCAGTCGGCTGGTGCTGAGCGACAGCGCGGTCGAATGGATCGCCCTGCCGACCGATCTGGCGGCATGGACCCGGCTGACGCGGCTGCTGTCACTGGGCAAGCGGCGTGCCCCCAAGGGCGAATGCCACCTGACCCGTGCCGATCTGGCCGAATGGGGGGCGGGAATGGTGCTGATCGCGCTGCCGCCCGACCCTTTGGGCGAGGGCCCCGACAAGGACGACCTGCTGGCCATGGCGCGGCGCTTTCCGGGCCATGCCTTTCTGGGCGCGGCACCCCGCTATGACGGGCGCGACCAGGCGCGGCTGGACGCGCTGGCGCAGGTCTCGGCCGCGACGGGTCTGCCGATGGTGGCGGTGGGGGACGCGCTGATGCATCGCGCCTATCGCCGTCCCGTGGCCGATGTGCTGACATGCCTGCGCCTTGGCCGGACCATCGACAACATCGGCAGCGCCCGCTTGCCCAATGCCGAACGCCGCCTGAAATCGGGGGCGGAAATGGCGCGGATGTTCCACCGCTATCCCGCCGCGCTGAACCGCAGCATCCAGATCGCGGCGCGCTGCACCTTTGCGCTGGACGATCTGCGATACCAGTATCCGCAAGAGGACAGCGGCTCCGAAACCGCCCAGCAGCGGCTGGAACGCCTGACCCGCGAAGGCGTGGCCTGGAGGTATCCGGCAGGCGCCCCCCAGAAGGTTCTGGACGGCATCGGCAAGGAACTGGCCTTGATCGCCGACATGGAATACGCCCCCTATTTCCTGACTGTCCATGACATCGTGGCCTTTGCCCGCAGCGAGGGCATCCTGTGCCAGGGGCGGGGGTCTGCGGCCAATTCGGTGGTCTGCTATCTGCTGGGCATCACCGAGGTTCCGCCAGAATCCATCACGCTGATCTTTGAACGCTTCATCAGCAAGGACCGGGGCGAGCCGCCCGATATCGACGTTGATTTCGAACATCAACGGCGCGAGGAGGTGATCCAGTGGATCTATGAAAAATACGGCCGCGAACGCGCCGGGCTGACCGCGACGGTGATCCATTTCCGGTCGCGCGCCGCCATCCGCGAGGTGGGCAAGGTCATGGGCCTGTCGCAGGACGTGGTGGCGCGGCTGACGGGGCAGATCTGGGGCTGGTCTTCTGCGGCACCGGGCGACGACCGGCTGCGCGATGCGGGGCTGGACCCGCGCGACCGTCGGCTGCGCCAGACGGCCTGGCTGATTTCCCAGATCATCGGCTTTCCCCGCCACCTGTCCCAGCATGTCGGCGGCTTCGTCATCACCCGCGACCGTCTGGACGAACTCTGCCCCATCGAGAATGCCGCGATGGAGGGGCGGACCATCATCGAATGGGACAAGGACGACATCGACACGCTTGGCCTGCTGAAGGTCGATATTCTGGCGTTGGGGATGCTGACGGCGATCCGCAAATCCTTTGCCCTCCTGGCTGATCACCGCGGCCAGAAGCTGACGCTGGCCAACGTGCCTGCGGATGACCCGCGGGTCTATGACATGCTGTGCCGCGCCGATGCGGTGGGGGTCTTTCAGGTCGAAAGCCGCGCGCAGCTGAATTTCCTGCCGCGCATGCAGCCCCGCGCCTTCTATGACCTGGTCTGCGAGGTCGCCATCGTCCGTCCCGGTCCCATCCAGGGCGGCATGGTCCATCCCTTCATCAACCGCCGTCAGAAACGCGAACCGATCGAGGATCTGGGCCCCCAAATGATGGAGGTTCTGGGCCGCACCTATGGCGTGCCGCTGTTTCAGGAACAGGCCATGCAGATCGCCGTGGTCGCAGCGGGCTTCACCCCCTCCGAGGCCGACCGCCTGCGCCGGTCGCTGGCGACCTTCAAGCGGATGGGCACCATCGGCAGCTTTCGCGACCGCTTCGTGTCGGGGATGCTGGCGCGGGGCTATGACGCGGATTTCGCGCAGCGCTGCTTTGCCCAGATCGAGGGGTTCGGCAGTTACGGCTTTCCCGAAAGCCATGCGGCCAGTTTCGCGCGGCTGGTCTATGTCTCGGCCTGGCTGAAATGCCACCACCAGGCGATCTTTACCTGCGCGCTGCTGAACAGCCAGCCGATGGGGTTCTATGCCCCCGCCCAGCTGGTCCGCGATGCCCGCGACCGCGGCGTCGAGGTGCGTCCGGTTTCGGTCAACCATTCCGAATGGGATTGCACGGTCGAACCACGCCAAGACGGGTCGCTGGCCATCCGTCTGGGGTTCCGTTTGATCCGCGGCATGAAAGCCGAGGATGCGGCCTGGATCGGGGCGGCGCGCGGCAACGGCTATGCCGATGTCGAGAGCCTGTGGCGCCGCGCCGGCGTGCCGCCCGCCACGCTGGAACGGCTGGCGGAATCCGATGCCTTTGCCGCCCTGGGGCTGACGCGGCGCGATGCGCTCTGGGCGGCCAAGGCGCTGAATGCCCCCAAACCCCTGCCGCTGTTCGGCCTGGATGGCGAGGGCGGGGATGAGCCGCAGATGATCCTGCCCCCCATGTCCCTTGGCCAGGAGGTGGTCGAGGATTACGTGTCCTTGCGCCTGTCGCTGCGCGCCCATCCGCTGGAACTGCTGCGCCCCGATCTGCCGGGTTGCGTGCCCCATGAACGGCTGGGGCAGGCGTCGGGGCGCATCTCGGTCACGGGTCTGGTCATCACCCGTCAGCGCCCCGGCACGGCATCGGGCGTGATCTTCCTGACGCTGGAGGATGAGACCGGCAATGCCAATGTCGTCGTCTGGAACAAGGTCTATGAGGCGTTCCGCCAGCAGGTCGTCACGGGGCGCCTGCTGCGGGTTCATGGTCGCGTCCAGCGCGACGGGCAGGTCGTCCATATCATTGCCGAACGAATCGAGGACCTCTCACCCCGCCTGTCGCATCTGGGCCATCCCGTCACGCTGCAGGTGAACGACGGACGCGCCGACGAAACCCGCCGCCCCGTGGGGGGCAGCATGCGCGGCGGCCCCCGCCATCCCCGCGATCAGGCCCGTCAGCTGTTCCCCAGCCGCGATTTCCACTAGGCCGAACGCGCGGCGGGCTGCGCCACCCCGTGCCGCCCCAGGGGCAGCATCAGCGGCCGCCCCGAGGCCGGGTCGCTGATCACCATGCTGTCCAGCCCGAAGACGCGGCGCACCATGTCGCGCGTCAGCACCTGGTCGGGCGGGCCGACGGCGTCGATGCTGCCCGCCCGCATCGCGACCAGGTGATCGGCATAGCGCGCCGCCAGGTTCAGGTCGTGCAGCACCATCACCACCGTCGTGCCGCGCGCGCGGTTCAGGTCGACCAGCAGGTCCAGGACCTCGACCTGGTGGCAGATGTCCAGATAGGTGGTCGGTTCGTCCAGCAGCAGAAGGTCGGTCTGCTGGGCCAGCGTCATGGCGATCCAGACCCGCTGACGCTGGCCGCCCGACAATTCGTCGACCGCGCGTTCGGCCAGATCTTGCGTGCCGGTCGCCTGCAGCGCCTCGGCCACGGCCTGATCGTCCCGCGCAGTCCAGCGCGACAGGAACCCCTGATGGGGGTGGCGGCCGCGCCCGACCAGATCGGCCACCGTGATGCCCTCGGGGGCGATGGGGGATTGCGGCAGCAGGCCAAGGGTCCGGGCCAGATGCCGGGGCGACATGGCGTGGATCGATTTGCCGTCCAGCAGCACCTGCCCGGCCTTGGGCGCGATCAGCCGCGACATGGTCCGCAGCAGGGTGGATTTCCCGCAGGCATTCGCCCCCACGATGGCGGTTATCCGGCCCGCGGGGATCTGCAGGTTCAGCCCCTGGAAGATCATCCGCTCGGCATAGCCCGATGACAGGTCATGGGCGGCAAGGCTGTGCTGGGTCATGCGGTCTGGCATCAGGTCGCTCCGGTCTTGTTGGCGCGGATGATCAGGAAGATCAGATAGGGGGCCCCGATGGCGCCGGTCATGACACCCACCGGATAGCGCCCCGGCAGCAGGAACTGGCCCGCGAAATCGCCTGCCAGCACCAGAAGCGCACCGACCAGCGCGGCGGGGATCAGCACGGATCCGCGCGGCCCCACGATGCGCGCGGCGATGGGGCCGGACAGGAAGGCCACGAAGGCGATGGGGCCGGTGATGGCGGTCGCCACCGCGATGATGCCCACCGCCGTCAGAATGACGATCAGCCGCGTGCGGGCGACATCCGTGCCAAGGGCCGCTGCGGTGTCATCGCCCAGCCTCAGCATCTCCAATCCGCGCCGCTGGCCGATCAGCAGGCTGCCGCAGGTCGCCAAGGCCAGCGCGGGCCACAGCGCCTGGTCCAGCGTCGCGCCGTTCAGGCTGCCGGTCAGCCAACGCATCGCCTGTTGCAGGTCCCAGGCCGGTGCCTGCGCCAGCAGGAATGCGATGGCACTGTCCAGCATCGAGGATACGCCGATTCCCACCAGGATCAGCCGTCCCCCCGAAATGCCGTTCCTGAACGACAGCCCGAAGATCAGCGCGGCCACCCCCAGACCCGCGACCACCGCCATCAGCGCGACCGATGGCCCGCCAAGCGACAGCGCGACGATGGCAAAGACCGCCGCCGCGCTGGCGCCCGCGTTGATGCCGATGATGTCGGGGCTGGCCAAGGGATTGCGCAGCATCACTTGGAAGGCCGCGCCACCAAGGCCGAAGCACAGGCCCGCCAGCACCGCCAGCACCGCACGCGGCAGGCGCAGCTGTCCCACGGTGAATGATGCGCCCGGCACATCGACGCCCGCCAGCACGCGCAGCACGTCGCCGGGCGGCGTCACCGATTGCCCGACGCACAGCGTGATCATGACGGCCAGCGCCAACAGGCCCGCCAGGCAGGCGACCGCCGTGCGATAACCGTTGGACCGTTGCAGGCGGGCGCTGCGCAGACGCGTCGGGATGGATTGATCGGTCACAGGGCTGAGATCCTCTGCCGACGGACGATCCAGATGAAGAAAGGCGCGCCGATCAGGGCCGTCACGATCCCGACCGGCAGCTCGGTGGGGCTGATCAGGATGCGGCCAAGCGTATCGGCGGCCAGCAGAAGGCAGGCCCCCGTCAGCGCCGACAGGGGCAGCAGCCAGCGGTGATCGACGCCGAACAGCAGGCGGCAGACATGCGGCACGACAAGACCGACAAAGCCGATCGGCCCGCAGATCGCGGTCGTCGCACCGCAGAGCAGGATGGCCGAGACCGCCGCCAGACCGCGCGCGACGGCGGGGCTTTCGCCAAGGCCGCGGGCCAGATCCTCGCCCAGGGCCAGCATGTTCAGGCGGCGGGCGGTGGGGATCGCCAGCAGCAGGCCCAGTGCCAGCAGGGGCGCCACCTGCGCGATCGCGTCGAAGGTCGCGCCGCCCACGCCGCCGATCTGCCAGGCCCGCACGCCGCCCGCGATGTCGTTGCGCGGCAGCACCACCGCGATCACCATCGAGGAGAGCGCGACCGAGGTCGCAGCGCCCGCCAAGGCCAGCTTCAGCGGCGTCGCGCCGCCCCGGCCCAGTGATCCGATGGCATAGACCGATACCGCCGCCACCCCCGCGCCGAGGATCGCGATCCAGACATAGGCCGCAAGGGACGACATGTCGAACCAGGCGATGCCGATGACCACCGCCAGCGATGCGCCCATGTTGACGCCCAGGATCCCCGGATCAGCCAGCGGGTTGCGGGTCACGCCCTGCATGATGGCCCCCGCCAGTCCCAGTGCCGCCCCCGCCATGACGGCCAGGATGGTGCGCGGGATGCGCGTGGCGACGGCGGCCTGGCCCATCGTCTGGGTCCCGCCCGACAGGGCCGCCAGAATGTCAGCCATCCCCACATGCCGCGTGCCGACCACGACCGACAGCACGCAGAGCGCCGCCAGCACAAGCAGGATCACGGCCAGCCAGATGCGCCGGGGGTGGCGGATCGTCATTGCGCCTTCCGCGCGGCCTGCGCCAGCTTCTCGACATAGTCCGGCAGGACGTAAGGGATGGAAAGGGGTGTCGGGTTCGCCGCCGCCGCCTGCGGTCCCGTGCCCAGCATCACCACCGCATCATCGGCGATGGCGGGCATGCGCCCCAGCAGCGGATCGGCCTTCAGCAGATCAAGCATGTCCTGCCCGCCATAGGTCACGATGATGTCGACATCGTCGAACAGATCCACCCTCTCGGCGCTGACGGATCCGGCAAACTGGCCCGTTTCGGTCGCCTGCGTCACGCTGTCGGGCGATACCAGCCCCAAGTCGTGCAGGAAGCGAACCCGGGGATCGTTGTCGTTGTAGAAGCTGACGACGCTGAGGTCGGTCGGGTCGGGGAAGGTGGCGAACATTGCCGTCCTGCCCTCGATCTGCGGATGCTGCGCAAGGGTTTGTGCGATCAGAGCCTCGGTTTCGGCGATCAGCGCACCGCCTTCGGCGGCCCTGCCCATCCCCGCGCTGTCCAGCCGGATCATGTCGCGCCAGTCCGTGGTCCAGGGCGACTGCGGATAGGCGACGACGGGGGCGATCATCGAAAGCGTCTCATATTCCGAGCGGTCCAGCCCCGAATAGGCCGCCAGGATCACGTCGGGGCGCGTGGCGGCGACGGCCTCGAAGTCGATGCCCGCGGTTTCGTCGAAAAGGGGCGGGGGCGCGGCATCCATCTGCCGCAGCTCGTCGCCGACCCAAGGCAGGATGCGATCCCCGTCGTCATCGCCGAAGCCTGCACCTGCAAAGCCGACGGGCAGGATGCCAAGGGCCAGGGGAACCTCGTGGTTTGCCCACCCTACGGTGGCGATGCGTTCGGGGCGCGCGGGAATGGTAGTCTGCCCAAGAGCATGGGTGACGATCTGCGGATAGGTTGCTTCCTCTGCATGGGCAGGCAGGGGCAGGCAGGCGGCCATGGCCGTTGCGCAGGGCAGGAAACGACACCACATCGGCGACACTCCGTTGAATATGAACGAATTTGATCCGGGTTTTTCGGATCGTCTGGCTGTCATGCGTCGCATTTCTGCGACAGTCCCGCAGTTTCTTACAAAAACACTAGGAATAAGCAAGACGTTTGCGGCCCGAGGCTTTAGAAGCCCGTCCATCAGCGATCCGGCATAGGCCGCGTGAGGCAGCGCGGCCCATCCGGTGGCCAGCACGACAACAAATCGATATTGTGGAAGATCTTCATGCGGATCATGACAGCGAACGGCCCCGTGACGGGCCGTCGGCGCGGGGCGTTCATCGCGACCCTGCTTGGATGCAGTTCAGCCCTGGCGGTGATGGCCACGGGCCTTCACGCGCAGCAGACCGAGGACGAGGTGGTCGTTCTGGACCCCATCGTCGTCGAGGGTCAGGACAACGGCTCTATCGTGGCGTTGCAGTCGAACGGGGCGGGCAGGCTCGAGACGCCGTTTCTGGACAGCGCCGCATCGGTATCGGTGGTGACCGAGGCCGAGATCCGCGCCCGCGGCGCCGAGACGGTCGAGGATGTCCTGTCCTATACCGCGGGCGTCGTCACCGACCAATATGGCGCCGATGACCGCTTCCACTATTTCAAGGTGCGCGGCTTCGATCCGAACACCTATCGCGACGGCCTGCCGCTTGGCACCCCCTTCGGTGCCATCCGCGAGGAAGCCTATGCCTATGACCGGTTCGAGATCGTCAAGGGTGCCAACTCCAGTTCGTTCGGCATTTCGGACCCCGGCGGCGTGGTGAATTACCAGACCAAGCTGCCCAAGTCGGACCGCTTCGGCGAGGTCTATTCGACCGTCGGATCGAACGACCGGGTCGAGGCAGGCTTCGACATCGGCGACAATCTGACCCGGGACGATACGCTGTCCTATCGCCTGACCGGCAAGCTGCGGGACGGCGAATCCGACTACGAACAATCCCGCAACGACGAAAAATTCCTGATGGGCGGCCTGACATGGCGTCCCGACGACGCCACAAGCGTCAACCTGGTGGTCGATGTGCTGGACCGCGACGGCGTTCCGGGCAGCGGCGGCTTCCCCGTCGGCGGCGATTTCGACCGCAGTGATTTCTTCGGCGAACCCGATTTCAACTATCGCGGCACGGATCGCACCACGGCCACGCTGATCATGAACCGCGATCTGGGCGGAGGGCTCAGTGTCGGTTCGACCCTGCGCTACAGCGATACCGACAGCGATTTCGGCTATGCCTATGTCTCGGGCGGATCGGGGACCATCGCGAACCGCGCCTATTTCACCGACGACAGCCACGATCACCAGCTGATCGGCGAGGCGCATCTGCAATATGACACGACCCTGAACGGCATCGACAGCCGCAGCCTGCTGGGCGTGGAATACAGCAAGTCGACCGAGGGCCAGATCTATGGTTTCGGCGCGGCCCCCGACATCGACTGGACCAACCCCGTCTACACGGGGGCGCCCGACAGCGTTCCGGTCATCACCGACACCCTGACGCGCACGCGCGGTCGCGCGATCTATGGACAGCAGGAACTGACCTTCGCGGATCGCTATGTCCTGTCCCTGGGGCTGCGTCACGACTGGCTGGACACCCGCATCGAGGACCGGCTTGCGGGCACGACCAGCAGGGACGACATCAGCGAGACGACGGGCCGGGTGGGTCTGACCTACAAGGCCACGGACGAGCTGTCGGTCTATGGCAGCTTTGCGCAATCGGTCGTCCCTGCCGGCACGGGTCTGGCCCCCGAACGGGGCGAGCAATACGAGCTGGGCGTGAAATATGCACCCCTCTCCAGCCGCTCGATCTTCAGCGCCGCGGTCTATGACCTGACCAAGGACAATATCACCCGCACCGATCCCGTGACCAACATGGCGGCGACCATCGGCAAGGTCCGGGTGCGCGGGCTGGACCTGGAAGCCAAGACCGAGCTGACACCGAACCTGACGATGACCGCCGCCTATTCCTATGTCGACAGCGAGATCGTCGAGAACGGCACCGCCGGGAACGAGGGCAACCGCCTTGCGCTGATCCCGGAGCATTCGGGGTCGGTCTGGGTGAACTATCGGCTGGATGCCACGCCGAACCTTGGGCAGATGACCTTCGGGCTGGGTGCGCGCTATGTCGGTTCCTATGAGTATGACGATGCCAACACGGCCTCGACTTCGGGTCATGTGCTGCTGGATGCGGCCTATACCTACCAGGTGGACGACCGGACCGAACTGTCGGTGAATGTCAGCAACCTGACGGACGAGAAATATTCGGCATACGGCGGGCTCTACGCCGATTTCTACAACGCCGGACGCGAGGTTTCCGCCACCCTGCGCCGCAACTGGTAGGACCGACGCCCCATCCGCCTTTGCGGGTGGGGCATCAGGGTGTCTGGGGGGCCTCGGACTGTTCGGCCTGTTCGGCGGACCATGCGCCCGCGGCCTCGACCGCGACCGGCGATGTCGTGGGCAGGACGCCCAGATAGCTTTCGGTCTGCTCGACCGGCACCGGCGCCCGCTGCGTCATGCGATAGAGCGCATAGAGGGCGATGACGGCGAAAAGCCCGCCCAGCACCACCCAGAACGCCCCCGGTCCCGTCGCCTGCATGGCCCAGCCCGTCGCGACCGGACCCGCGATCGCGCCCAGCCCGAAGGTGAAGACCAACCCGCCCGAAGCCGCGGGCATATCCTCAGGCGTGAGGGCGTCGTTGGTATAAGCGAGGAACAGCGCATAGAGCGGCGTGGTGACACCACCCGCGAAGAAGGCCGCGCCCATCATCGGCCAAAGCGCGCCATCGACCATGCCGCCGCACGCGCAACAGCCCGCGCCCAGGGCGGCGGCGCCCAAGATCAGCTTGCGACGGTCGATGCGGTCCGACAGCCAGCCGATGGGGTATTGCAGCACCAGCGCGCCCGCGAACAGCATCGCCACGAACAGCGCGATCTGCGATGCCGTCATGCCGATCTTGGTGCCGAAGACGGCCGCCATCCCCGATTGCGTGGCATAGACGCTGCCCAGCAGGAAGATCCCCACGGTGCTGAGCGGCGCAGCCCTCATCAGGGCGGTCAGCGACATGGGGCGGGCGACCTCGACCACGGGGGCGGGGGCCACCGACAGCAGGATCGGCGCGAATGAGATCGACACCAGGATCGAGGCCACGATGAACAGCGCAGAATTGCCCGCATCGCCCAAGGTCAGCAGCGCCTGCGCCCCGATGATGCCAAGCGTCTGCGCGATCATGTAGGCCGACAGCACCTTGCCCCGTGTCTGGTTGGTCGAGGCCGCGTTCAGCCAGCTTTCCGCCGCCACATAGATCCCCGACATGCAAAAGCCGATCAGCGCGCGCAGGATGGTCCAGGCCCAGGGCTCGGCCAGCAGGGGCAGGGCGATCAACCCCGCCGAGGTGAAGCTGCCCAAGGCCGCGAAGACCCGCACATGCCCCACGCGGCGGATCATCACCGGCGTCAGCCGCGCCCCCGACAGAAAGCCCACGAAATAGCCCGAGGTGACGATGGCCAGCTCGACCGAGGTGAAACCCTCGATCCCGCCGCGCAGGCCGATCAGCGTGAAATGCATGCCGTTGCCCAGCATGATCAGCACGACGCCGACAAGAAGAGCCCAGACTGACGATAGAACGCTGATCACGCTGGTTTTCCCTTCGACCGGCCCGTTTGCGCGCAGTCTTGCCGCGATCGAGATCGACGCGCCCCGACATTTGCGCCATCGACAAGCCCGTTTGCGACGTCAGGTCGATCTGTCGGGGTCGCCTAGATGATGGCCAGGTTTCCCGTCACCACGGCCACGGCAAAGACCACGAGGTTCGCCGCCGCATGGGCCGCGATGGCGTCCGAGATGCGCCCGCTGCGCCTTGCGACCAGTGAGAAGACCAGCCCCGCGACGAAGGCCTCGGCCCAACGGTCGTGAAGGGCCGCGAAAAGGCCGGCGGTGATCAGCGCCGCCAGGATCACGCGGGCCATCGGGGCGGGACTGTCGGGTTCCGAACCGCGCAGGCGGGTTTCCAGATAGTCGCGGAAGAACAGCTCCTCGACCAGGGGAACCAGAAGCACGGTGCCGATGCCGCGGAACAGGAACCACAGCGCGACCATGCCGCCCGACAGCGTGCCATAGGGCAGGGGGCCTTCGGTCGGGGCGACGGGGATCAGGACCCACATCACGCCAACCAGGATGCCCGCCAGCCAAGACAAGGGCGAGATGCGCCAGACAAGGTTTCGCAGGACCGGCCAGACCAGCGCCACGGCGGCCGCCACCAGAATCACCCGCAGGGGATAGAGCATCGCGGGCGTCATGCTGATGGCGGGTGCGACCACGGCGGTCAGCATGAAGACGGCGAAAGGCAGAATGCGCGCGGCGACCGGATCGCGCCACAGCGGAGGCAGCGTCTCGGTGCGTGCGGCCCGCAGGACGGGCGCGCGATGCAGCGCGGGAACGCGGCGGGCGATCAGGATGATGCCAAGCGCCACGATGGTGAACATCATCCAGCCCGCGTGGCTGTGAAAGCCGCCGACGGCCAGTTCGGGCTGGCCGTGCAGGCCGATCAACAGCAGCACCGCGATGCGCACCGCATTCAGCACCATGCTGGCGGCGATGCCGACCGGGAACAGCAGGAAGGCACGGGGAAACCGCAGTTCGGACCGGAACAGCCACAGGTAGAGGCTGACGAAGATCATCACCAGCGCGATGCCCTCGATCCCCGAACAGGCGGGCGCGATCGAGAGGATGAAGTCGCCCTCGCCGATGTGCTTGCGGATCGGGTCGACATAGAGGTCATAGCCCAACGGCTCGATCAGCATGGTGACGACGCGGAAGGTCACGTCCGAGATGCGTTCGATCTGCCAGATCGGCTGCAGGCGCACGGCCAGGGCGGGGGCCAGGCCGCTGGCGATCAGCGCGACACCCAGGGGCAGGCCGGTCTGCCCAAGGAATGCCCGCCAGCGGAACCGGGGCGCCAGCCAACCCGCAAGGCCGGTCAGGATCAGGCCCATTCCCGCGATCCACAGGGCAAAGGCCGGTGCCATCATCGCGGTTCCCGTCGCACCTTGCAGCATCAGGACGGGGATCATCGCAAGGACGAAGCCCGCAAGGTTCAGCAGCAGGGGGCGCGCGTCATGCCCTGCCTCGCTCAGCAGGTCGCGGAACAGCGCGGGCCGCAGCATCGAGAACAGCCCGACGGCGGCGATCATGCAGTAAAGCGCGGCAAGGCTCTTGCTGGCGGTGCCGCAGGCCGTGACGCCCCAGTTCCCGCGGCAGTCGAAATCGATGACATGCTTGAAGATCATCCCGATGACCAGGAATTCCAGCGCCAGAAGCCCGGCTGCCAAGGCGCAGGGCGCGACGCGGGGACGAAGCGGAGGGGCGGGCATGTCGCTCATCATGGGCCTTCGGGGGATCGGGTGGTCTTCAGACGAACAGGCCCGCCGGACGGCAGGCCTGTCAAGCTTGATGCCGTGGAAACGCGCGATCAGTGGGCGCGGCGGCGGCGCTCCCAGGTCAGCAGCACGATGGCGGCCAGGGCTGCCAGGGCGGCGGTGCCTTCCAGCGCGCTGATTTCCGGAACCGGGGTGACCGACGGGGGCGGGGGGCCGAAGCCTGCGACGGTTGCATGGGCGACGCCCGTGGCGAAGGCCGAGATGCTGGCGGCGGCAGTGGCAATCGAGAAGATCTTCATAAGGTTCGAACTCCGAAAACAACGGACGGCTGTCCAAGGTGCCGTCCTTTACATGGCGGAATCACGGGCTGCGTGACCCGATTCCGGCCCTTGGACGACCGGAATTGAAAGCGGCGCCCCGACCGGGGGCACCGCTGCGATGGCGATCAGGCGAAGCAGAAGCAGTCCTGTTCCAGCACATCCCATTCGACGCCGACAATCAGCGGTTGCTGGTTGCCCGCGGCCTCTGCCTCGGCGGTCGGATCGAGGATCAGGCCGATGATGTCGCCTTCGCCTGCCTGGAAGCCTTCGCCGTTTGCCAGCGCCAGATCATAGATCTCGCGGGCGTTGGCATCGGTGCCCATGGCGCTGTTCACGAAGACGATGTTGTCGGTCAGGCCCCAGATGGCGCCCTGGATTTCGGCTTGGGTATAGGTCTGACCCGTGCCGTCGCCATTGTCGACATCCTCGAAGCCCTGGTTCAGGATCCAGTTGACGGCGTCCAGGTTCTGCGGTCGTGCGACGACGCCCGAGGGAACCGAGGCTGCATCCGCCAGATAGACGCTGTAGGGGACCGTCACGTCAGGCAGGATCGGTTCATAGGCCGAAACGCAGTATGTGATGTCGAAGAACTTGCCGTCCAGACGGTCGTCGCCCGTGCCCGACAGTGTGACGCCGTAGAAGCCACCGTCAAAGGACGCATCGGCGGTCAGCACCAGATTGCCGCTGGTGGGCAGGCTGTCCTTGATCGTGTCCAGCGTGTTCTTGGCGCCGCAGAAGGTCATGTCGACATTCGCGGTATCGAAGCCGCCATTGCCGTCCGAGACCTCGTAGCTGTAGCTGACGGTCGCCTTCTGGCCCAGGATCAGATCGGCATAGGCGGCCGATCCGTCGAAGACCAGCTTGCCGTCGACCAGCGCGATGGAGACGCCATCCACGTCGACCGATCCGCCCTCGACGATGTCCTGACCTGCAACCTGCGTGATGCTCAGCGCATCGCCGTCCAGATCGCCGTCGTTGGCCAGCACGTCGACCGTCACCGCATCGTCGGCGCAGGTCTTGGCGACATCGTCCATCGCCTCGGGGGCGCGGTTCTCGATCACCAGGCCGGCATCCACGTCCAGGTTGGTCTGGCCGATGCCAAGGGTGATCGGGCCGGTGATGCCGGTCACCGCGTCGGCGTCGCTGTCCAGCGCATCATTGGCGCCGACATTGGCGGCGGTGAAGTCGAAGCCCGCCTTTTCGGTGAAGCCGACGGTATAGGTGCCCGCCTTCAGACCGGTGAACAGATAGTTGCCGTTCGCATCGGTGGTCGTGGTGGCCATCGCCACGCCGCCCAAGAACAGCGTGACCGTCACGCCCTGAACGCCCGCCTCGGAGGCATCCTGCACGCCGTCCTTGTCTGCATCCAGGAAGACGAGGTTGCCGAGGCTTGCAGTCGCCGGATCCTTCAGACCGGCGTCGTTGTCCGAGGAAACCTGACCGATCGATAGGCTGATGGTGCCGGTGCGGCCGGTTGCGGTGTCGGCATCGCTGTCGATGGTGTCATCGGCGCCCACGTTGGCCGCGACCAGCACGCGGCCGTCGACGGTCGTGGGGAACTCGACGACATAATCGCCCGCATCCAGCCCATCGAAGACATAGGAGCCATCGGCTGCGGTCACGGTGGTCGCGACGACGGCACCGGCTGCATTCAGCAGGCGCACGGTCACGCCGACAGCGCCGGCTTCGGCATCGTCCACGGCGTTGTCATCGGCATCGATGAAGATGCGGCCTTCGACGGCTGCGGTGCCGGGATCCTTCAGGCCCGCATCGACGTCCTTGGTGATCTGGCCCTCCAGAACGGTTGCGACATCCGTGATGCCGGTTGCGGTGTCCGCATCGCTGTCGATGCCGTCGTCCGATCCGACGTTCTGATCGGTCAGCACGCGGCCCTCGACCTCGGTCGGGAATGCGACGCGGTATTCACCCGGCTGCAGGCCGTCGAAGCGATAGTCGCCGTCGGCGCCCGTGGTGGTGGTCGCAACCACGTTGCCGGCGCTGTCCAGCAGCTGCACGGTCACACCGGCAACCCCGGCCTCGGCATTGTCCAAACCGTCCTTGTCGGCATCCAGGAACAGGCGCCCTTCCAGCGCGCCCGGCTTGATGGCGGGATCGGCGGGGCACAGCTTGATGTTGTCGATGATCGCGTATTCGCAGCCGACGCCATAGCCTTTCAGCGTGACGACATCGCCCTTGGACAGGTTCAGATCCTCGATCTTGACCTCGGACCATTGGTTGTTTTCGGCGTTCAGGCGGGCGACGCCGACTTCCTGGCCGTTGACCAGGATCTTGACATAGCCGTCACCGCGGGCCGCATCCCAGAAGCGCAGGGTCAGGTCGTAGTCGCCCGAAGCGCCGTCGAAGACCTGCGAGGCGCTGCCGTGATAGCCGGTCAGCGCGATGTATTCCCCGCCCGACGCGCTTGATGCGCATTTCACGGTATAGCAGGACAGCTTCATGTCCTCGGCTTCATAGACGACGCACTTGGGGGTCTCGTCCACATCCTTGACGCAGACCGACAGCTCGGCGTGCTTGACGCCGCCCTTGCCGTCGTCGACCGCGACGATGACCTTGTAGAGGTTGTCGCCATCCTTGGAACCGGGGGCCTCGAAGTCCGGGGCGGCCTTGAAGGTCAGCACGCCGGTCTTGGCGTCGATCTCGAACAGGGCGGCATCCTCGCCACCCACCAGCGAAAAGTTCAGCGCATCGCCATCGGCATCATTGGCGTTCAGGTCGACGACCAGCTTGATGTTCTCATCGACGCAGAAGACGCCGTTCGCGGGGACGTTGGTGAAGGTCGGGGGCGTGTTCGGGGGGGCGGATTTGCCCGCGCCAAGGCAAGAGTAGTCGATCCAGGAACCTGCGACGTTGCAGGTGTTCACGACCGTCAGTTCCACGCCCGCGGCGGGCTGTGCACCATAGTAGGTGAAATAGCCGTTGCCGGCACCGGCTGAATCGTGACCCTCGATCTTGATCTCGATCATGTAGTAGGTCTTGCCGTCCGAACCGTGCAGCACGTGATACTGTTCGGCGAACATCTTGCAGCCGGTGGCCTTGCCGTCGACATAGCCGTCCTGGCCCGAACGATCCTCGGAATAGTCGTACCAGTCGTACCAGCTGTCGCCCGACAGTTTGCTGTCGTTGTCATAGGTCGACATCTTGACGGTGGCGTGGCTCATCACGAACGAGTCGCCCTTGCCGAAATCGCAGCCGTTCTTGCCGCTGGCCAGCAGGTCCGCCTCGGTGAAAGCGGTCCACTCGTACTTCTTGTAATAATATGTCATGATTGTCGTCCCTAAAGCGCCCCGAAGGCAAACCGAAAAACTCATCCGGAGGTCTGGCCAGGGCATCTTGAACCGCCAGTTCCGGGGTCGGTCGTCAGGCCTCAGAAGCCCGTCGACCGACGCTGTCCCGGCTTCAAGGACATACCGTTAATATTTTATATGTCTATGCTTATCTAAGCTGGCCGAAAAATTTAATGCTTCTGTTTCAATGACCTATCTATAAGGGTAGGTCCTGCGGGCATCATTTCAGCTTGGAGGGGCGCAGAATCTGCGCGGCCTCAATCTGTGGTTGTCGACCCGCATCCAAGGTTTGCGCCTCGACCAAAACCTTTTCGAAACAGCATTGGATCGGCAAGGGACAGGGCGATATTCGGAAGGATATGGATTCGATATCACTTCGGATGAGTTCGGGTTTTAGATCGGAAAATTGGCTCGGACGGACGCCAGCATGTGCCATGATTGCAGAGCGTCCGAACCATGCATTGCGGGATTGCGGGACAGAACCGGAAGGAAGCTCGCGCCCGACCGTTCGCTGAAATGATCCAAGTGGCGGGGCCGGGTTTTCAAAGGTGCCCCTGCCTCGTTTCAAGTTCAACAATTCTCGGGAAGCAGTATCTCGAAGGGCAGCTCGCGGAGGATGGGCTTGGGCGGAGAGGTGGGACCGGTCAGGCGAACCATAACATCAAGCGCTTCGTCGATCATCCTGCGGACAGGATGCTTCAGGATCGCATTGACGGTTTCCCGACCAAGGGCGGCGCGCGTCGTCTCGGTCAGCTCGTTCCCGATCAGGATCAGATCGCAGCGCCCTGCATCCTCGAGCGCCTGGACCACCCCTTCAAGCCCGCCTCCGGTCACGAAGACCGCGACCAGCGCCTGGCCATGGGCGTGCAGCAGATCAAGCATGATCGCCCGCGCGTGCGTATCGCATTCATTCGTCTTCATGGTGGGCAACAGCACCAGCCCCGGGCACCGGTCCTGCAGATAGCCCCGAAAGGCTGCATCCTCGGACTGCTGGCACAGATAGCCGAAATCGCCGTTCAGCACCGCCACCTTGCCGCTTCTGGGCGCCATCAGAGACACGAAACGCCCGGCGGTCCGACCTAGCTGCCATTCGTTCGCGACGATCGCACCGCTGCGTTCCGGGCTGGAGAGGTTCGAGATAAAGGCGACGACCGGTGTACCTTGCGCTTCGATCGCGGCGATCTCGGCGGTCACTTCGGGGTGGTCGATGGCCTCGACCGCAATGGTGTCGCAACTTTGTGCAAGGTGGCGCAGCGCGGCGACGGTCTCGGTCGGGTCGGGACGGTCGAGATGCCTGACCACGGTCGCTACCTTCAGTTCGGAAATGGCGCCTGCCTGCATCTCGACATATCGTGCAAGCTCTCGGTAGAGCAGCCTGTCGCGACCGTTCATCAAAAAGCCGAAGCGGCGTTCCGGGGACGCCCGGTGCAGTTGTGGACGGATGACCGTGGTGCCGCGATAGCCGATGCGCTCGGCGGCCGTCAGCACTTGTGCCACAGTGACTTTCTGGACCGCGCCCCGCCCTGCCAGAATGCGGTTCACGGTGCTCTTGCTGACCCCGGCTTCTGCCGCAAGTTCTGAAATGGTCGGTCCTGCCACGCAACTTGCCCGGTTAAGCCCGGCTGTCGCCGGGGCGTCGATCCTCCCACAGGGGCAATTTGACCTTGGGCGCGGGACTGTCAAGGCCGCGGCGACATGGGGCCCGGATGTCAAATTGAAACAGCGGGCATGAGACGTTTCGCTCCGGATGAGACGAACTGCAGCAAACGTCCGCAATTCGCGCCGTGGGCGGAGGCGATGCCTTGTCCGCATCGTGCCGCGGTCCTACGGCCTGGCACATGACATTCGAGGGGAATGCCAGCGTCCTCGGCAGGGGTTTTTACCACGCGGATGTGCTTCGAGGTTGCCGGTAAACTTCACAACTCACAGCAGGCGATCCTGCAGCTGCAAGGGGCCGGGCGTCCGGTCCGGCGGGGATCCCATCATCGAACCGAAAGGATCGTTCATGAACAGACGCGAAGCGCTTTTCTCGATCGGCGCAGCGGCCGCGGGTGCAGGCATTGCAGGGCGTGCCAGTGCCGCCGAACTGCGCGGGGTACCCGCCGCGACCGCCCAGACCGCAGATCACATGCCGGGTCCCATCGTGCGCGGCGGTGATTTCAAGGTGTTCACCGATCAGACCGACCACGCGACGTTGAAGGCCGTCTTCGACCGGCTGATCCCGTCCGACGACCACGGTCCCTCGGCATCCGAGGCGGGGGTTCTTGATTTCCTGGATGCGCAGCTTGCCGGACCTTATGGCGATGGGGCGGCCTACTACCTGGAAGGCCCGCTTCAGCCCGGCCACGAGGAAGAGGTCATGGGGCAAAAGCAGTTCCTGGAAACCCCGCGCCAGCGCTATGCCAAGGGTCTGAAGGCGCTGGAGCAATATGCACAGGACAATGACGGCGCGAGCTTTGCCGCACTGTCGCCCGACCGGATCGACGAGATCCTGACCGGGATGGAGGCGGGACGGATCGACCTGCCGGGCGGGGTCTTTGGCCAGGCATTCTTCGAACTGATGCTGCAGAACGCCCGCGAAGGGTATCTGTCGGACCCGATCTATGGCGGCAACCGCGATTTCGCAGGCTGGACCATGATCGGTTTTCCGGGCGCGCGCTACGACTATCGCGCCTATGTCGACCGCCACAACGAAGACCTTGCGCTGGCTCCGGTCAGCCTGATCCCGTCGAACTGAAGGAGCCGTTCCCATGGCAAATGAAAGACCCAAGGCCGATGTGGTCATCGTGGGGCTGGGCTGGGCGGGTTCCGTCATGGCCGAGGAACTGACGCGCGCGGGGCTGAACGTCGTCGCGATCGAGCGGGGAAAGTGGCGCGACACCTCGACCGATTTTCCGCCCGCCGTCGATCCGGACGAGTTGAAATGGCACACCCGGCGCCAGATGCTGGCCGCCCCCAGCCGCGAGACGTACACCTTCCGAAACCGCTCGTCGCAGACTGCGGCGCCCACACGCGAATGGTCCGCATTCCAGTTCGGCGAGAATGTCGGCGGTGCGGGCACCCATTGGGCGGGCATGTCCTGGCGTTTCTCGCCCTGGGACTTCGAGGTCGCGACCCGCACCGAGGATCGCTACGGCCGCGCAAGACTGGATGCGCTGCGGGCCGAGGGGCTGCTGTTGCAGGATTGGGGCATCACCTATGACGACCTGGCCGAGGATTACGACCGGTTCGAGCGTATCGCCGGAACCTCGGGCATCGCGGGCAACCTGAACGGCGAGATCCGGCCCGGCGGCAATCCCTTCGAGGGGCCGCGCAGCCGGGATTACCCGACGCCGCCGCTGAAGGACAGCTACTGGATGGCGCGCTATCGCGATACGACCACGCGGATGGGCTATCACCCGTTCACCATTCCGGCGGGGAACCTGGGGCAGGCCTATGTGAACCCGCTGGGCGTCAGCATGGGGCCGTGCACCTATTGCGGGTTCTGCGACTTCCACGGCTGCGGCAACTATTCCAAATCCAGCCCGCAGGCCTGCATCCTGCCGGTCCTGATGCGTCGCCCGAATTTCACCGTCCTGACCGAGACCCAGGCCCTGAACGCAGTCAAGTCCGAGGACGGCAAGACAGTGACCGGGGTTCGATATGTCGGCAGCGACGGGCAAGGCGAAGGCTTCCAGCCCGCCGATATCGTCATCTTCACCGCCTATCAGATGGACAATGTCCGGCTGATGCTGTTGTCGCGGATCGGAGAGCAGTACGACCCCTCGACCATGCAGGGCACCATCGGGCGCAACTACAACTATCAGACCTGTTCGTCGGTGACGGGCTATTTCGACGGCGCGAAGATGAACCCGTTCATTTCGGCAGGCGCGATGGCGGTGCAGATCGACGACCTGAACGGCGACAACTTCGATCACGCGGATCTCGACTTCATCGGGGGTGCGGGGATGATGTCGGTGCAGACGCAGGGACGACCCATCGCGCTGGCGAACACGCTGCGCCCGGGGACAAGCCGCTGGGGTTCGGGGTGGAAGGAAGGCTTCTCGAAAAGCTACAACGAGGCGGCCACGCTGTTCAATCAGGGCACCTCGATGTCGACGCGCGATGCCTACCTGTCGCTCGATCCGACGTACGAGGACCGTTTCGGCCAACCCCTGCTGCGCATCACCTTCGACTGGAACCGCAACGACAAGGCAATGATGCGCCATATCACCGACAAGGCGCAAGCCATCATGCAAGAGGCCGGCGCCGACGCGATGACAACCGATCTGCAGACGGAAAACAGCTGGAACCCCTATACCCAGTTGAGCTCGCACACGATCGGCGGGCTGGTGATGGGCGCGGACCCGACCACCTCGGCGCTGAACCCCTATTGCCAAAGCTGGGACTGCCACAACGTCTTTTCGGTCGGGGCGAACTGCTTCCCGAACAACGCGGGATACAATCCGACCGTCACGATCGGCGCGCTGGCGATCCGCGCGGCCAAGGCGATCCATTCGACCTATGTGAACAATCCCGGCCCGCTGGTGGAGGCGTAACTCATGGCAAACTGGAAGAAGATCGGGGCGGGCGCCGGTGCAATCGCGGCAGTCGCGGCGATCGGAGCGGGGACCTGGGCATATGAAACGCTGGAGACGTCACGTTCGGACGTGGCGGATGACAACGTGACCCTGGCCACGTTCGAGGCCAATCCCGAGGCGGCCGAGCGAGGCGAATACGTCATGCGGATGGGCGACTGCGCGGCCTGTCACACGCGCGGGCAGGGCGAGATGGCCGGCGGATACGAGATCGAGACGCCCTTCGGCAAGCTGGTCAGTTCCAACATCACGCCCGATACCGAAACCGGCATCGGCAAAATGACCGAGCGGGATTTCTTCAACGCGCTGCGCCAAGGTATCGGTCAGCATGGTCTGCTCTATCCGGCAATGCCCTACACGGCCTATGCCAAGCTGACAGATGCGGACATGCACGACCTCTGGGCCTACATGTCCACGGTCGAGCCGGTGCAGAACGACATCGACGAGAATGCGGGAATGCCCTTCCCGTTCAACATCCGCCTCGCGATGGCAGGCTGGGACATGCTGTTCTTCAAGAACGAGGGCTTCGACGGCGATCCGGTCGCGGATCGAGGCCGTTATATCGTCGACGGGGCGGGGCATTGCTCTGCCTGCCACAGCCCGCGCAACATCCTGGGTGCCGAGCAGGGCAGCGCCTATCTGCATGGCGCAAATGTCGACGGCTGGCACGCGCCGGACATCACCTCGAACGCCGCCATGGGGGTCGGCGGGACCTCGGCCGAGGATCTGGCGCGATATCTTGGAACGGGCACCGACGGGGTTGCCGTGGCCTCGGGCCCGATGGCCGAAGCCGTCCAGCATTCGCTGCAATACCTGACCGTGGATGACCGGCTGGCGATGGCAAACTATCTGTTGTCGGTCGAGGACAGCGGCGCGGAACGGACCGCCCCCGCAAAGATCGCCGACTCGGCGGAACTGGCCTACGAGGTGAACTGCTCGGCCTGTCACGGGCTGAACGGCGAGGGGATCGTCAATGCGGTCCCGGCGTTCAAGGGCAACAACGCACTGCTTGCCGATCCGTCAAGCCTGATCCACGTCATGCTGAACGGCGCCCGCGCGCCCTATACCGAAGGTGCGAGGACGGCCGCCGGCATGCCCAGCTTCGCCTGGAAGATGGACGACGCGCAGATCGCGTCCGTCCTGGATTATGTCCGCAATTCATGGGGCAACCAGGCCGCGGCCATTGCCCCGGCAAAGGTCGGCCGGATGCGCGAAACACTGGGTGCCTCCCAGCCAATATCGGCGCTGCCTGAATAGTTGCCATCAAGAAAGATTGCCGCGGGGCCTGACAGCATGGCCCTGCGGCTGCACATACATTCAGCTGCCACTTGAACCCGGTTGGGGTTTGGCCGATCGACACAATAAAGGCGGTCGCCCGTGGCACGGAAATTTCGACACGCGCCGCAGGGTGGGCGATTGTCGTGGTCATGAATCACGCTCGGCCATCCACAAGTTCGGCCGACCCGAAATCATGAATACAGATCAGGGATCGCAATTCACGTCCTTTGCCTGGGCAAATCGGCGCCGCTGCTCCAGCGTGCAAATATCCATGTATAGGAAGGGCGTTCGCAAGCCCACCTTCGACCACGTCTCTAATGAGGGGCTGTGGCGCTTCCTGAACCGCAGGACCGCGCAGCGAAATACGAGCGCGTTGACCGGCATGATCAGAAGACAGGATCGGAGATGAAGGCGGCCATCCGGAAATGAACGACCTTCTGCAATCACCAGGCCCTCATTCAGTCCTCGGCGGCAAGCCACCAGTACTGGTGGCTTGGTAGAGAAACGATTTCAACCAACCCGATCAACAGGTGCAACAAATAGCTTACTTTACGTCAAATTCTTTTCAAAGGACGGGTAGTAGTCTAGGGGACTGCGCGTCCTTTCAGATAGATGCGTTTGGCGTCGAATAATTCATGCTCGCTAATGCGCTCTTTGCCTTGCAATCTCGGCGACATGGCGGCTGACCTTGCTCTCCATCGCTTCGGTGGCGGCCGCCCGCCCAAGGTGGTGCTGGTAGTGGTTGATCCAGTCGAGATCGGCGCTGGAATAGCCGCGTGCGGTCAGTTTGCGACACTCGTCCTCATCCAGGTCCACCTCTGCACCCTTGCGCGCCACCAGACGCAGGGCTTCGCCAACCACTCGATCGTGGTGAACGCTTTCCACAGAATTGCCAGTTTTCGGTAGGTGGAAGGCCGCGCGGGTGCGCCGTGCCGTATCTTCCAACTCGTCGCGGATTACCGTCTGAAGCCACTGCCGCGCCACATCGGGCGTCAGACCATCCATTCCCATGCGGTCGAATACCTTCTCACTCTCTGCTGTTACGATGACGGCCAGCCTGCGCGCTGTCCACGGGCAAGCGGTGCGAAGGGACACCTGCAGGTTCGATGCGTCTGAATCGGCACGTCTGGGAATGCGGCGACGCCAAGTGTAGATCGCGCCCCGGCGAAATGTGAAATTGGCGATGCCCATGACGGGTCCCTTTGGCTGGGGACATAAATGCCATGATGGACAGTGATGATGGACAATGGTCCATATCGGCTGTCCGTCTTCGATAAGACTATTTAGTTCAACGACTTAGAAGATATTGGCTGGGGCGGTAGGATTCGAACCTACGGTACACGGTACCAAAAACCGATGCCTTACCACTTGGCCACGCCCCAACTTGTGAGAGGGTGAATAGCCAAGCTGTTCGGGGGGTGCAAGTCGAAATTTGCAGAAATCTTGCCACTTTTTTCATTCGGGTCTATCCGGCAGCCCATGGAACAGTTTGACGTCGTTATTATGGGGGCTGGGGCTGCCGGTCTCTTTTGCGCGGGCTCGGCCTTGGGGCAGGGCAGGCGCGTTCTGGTGCTGGATCACGCCGCGACCCCGGCCGAAAAAATCCGCATCTCGGGGGGCGGCCGGTGCAATTTCACGAATATGGCGACGACGCCGGATCGGTTCCTGTCCGGGAATCGCCGCTTTGCCGCTAGCGCCTTGGCGCGCTATTCGCCCGCTGATTTTGTCAGGCTTGTCGATAGGGCCGGTATTTCTTGGCATGAAAAGACCTTGGGGCAGCTGTTTTGCGACGGAAAGGCGACGCAGATCACCGATATGTTGCTGAAGCGCATGACCGGCGCCGAACTGAGGCTGGGCACGAACGTCGAATCGGTAGCCCGCGATTCGGATGATTTCGTCATCCGCACATCGACCGGCGCGATTCGCGCGAATCGCCTGATCGTGGCGACGGGGGGAAAATCGATCCCCAAGATCGGGGCGACGGGTTTCGCCTATGATCTTGCACGACAGTTCGATTTGCGGGTGACGGATACGCGCCCCGCACTGGTGCCGCTGACCTTTGCCGAACAGGATCTGGCGCTGTGCAAACCCTTGGCCGGCGTCTCGCTGGAGGTGCGGATCGATCACAAGGGCGGATCGTTCCGGGATGCCCTGCTGTTCACCCATCGTGGCCTGAGCGGACCTGCGATCCTGCAGATCTCGAGCTTCTGGCAAAGCGGCGAACCCTTGGAAATCGATCTTTGCCCGCAGGCTGATGTTGCGGCGGCGTTGAAGCAGCGCAAGCAGGAAAGCGGCAAGATCGCCGTTTCTACTGCCCTGACCCATCTGCTGCCGGAACGCCTGGCGCAGGCTGTGGCGGCCGAGATGGGATTGGCAAAGGCGCGTCTGGCCGATCAGCCAAACAAGGTGTTGGATGCTTTGGGCAAGCGGATCAACCGCTGGACGCTGCGACCCGTTGGAACCGAGGGGTATCGCACCGCCGAGGTCACGCTTGGCGGGATCGACACCCGCGATCTGGATGCCAAGACCATGCAGGCGCGGCAGGTGCCGGGGCTCTATTTCATCGGCGAATGCGTGGACGTCACCGGCTGGTTGGGCGGATACAACTTCCAATGGGCTTGGGCATCGGCGGATGCGGCGGGGCGGGCGCCCTAGCGCGTCCCCGGCGACAGAAGATCGCGTCCGTCATCAACGCGCCCGCGTTCGACCATTTCCTCGAAAGCCTCATCCGGGCTGGAATCGGCCAGACGTCGGTCTGCCGGACGCACCGGACGGACCCGTGAAGGCGCCTCTTCCTCGGGCTGCTCCAGCCTGATGCGATGGACGGGTTCGGGCAGCAGATAGCCCTTGGCGTCCAATTCATGACGCAGAAGGCGGAAGGCTTCGCCCCGCGCCAGGTCGAAATCGGTCCCGTCCTGCGAGACCCAGCCACCGGCGCGGATGACCACATGCTCGGGGCCCTCGGCGTCCAGCCAGGCCACGGGTTCGGGGCGCTTCAGCACGAAATCCATGTTGTTCAAGGCACGCACGACCAGATCGCGGGCGCGACCCAGATCGGCAGCAGGGTCGATGGTCAGATCCACCATGAAGCGGCGTTCCGGGTTCAGCGTATAGTTGACCAGGACCGCCTTGTAGATGATCTGGTTCGGGATCCGGATATGGTCGCCGTCCAGCGTCAAAAGCGTCGTGCCGCGGCTGGTCAAACGGATCACACGACCGCGCAGGCCGTTCACCTCGATCAGGTCGTTCGGGTTGAATGGCTGGCGCAGCGACAGAAGCATGGTCGCGACGAAGCCTTCGATCGTGTCGCGGGCGGCAAAGCTGAGCGAGAGGCCGAAGATACCTGCCGCACCCAGCAGCGTCCCCAGCAATGCCCGGGCGCCCATCAGGTCCAATGCGACGACCAATGCCACGATCCAGGTGCAAAGCCGGATGGCCTGCGCAAGGAAACCGGCAATGAAAGGGTTCGGCGCGATGCTGGCCAAGGTCCGTTCGCGCCGCGACAGCCAGCCACCGGCCAGCACGATAACCGCGCCGACGGCCAGGCCAAGCCCCATGAAGGGCAAGCCCGCGACCACTTGCGTCAGTCGCGACTGAAACCTTTCGCGCACCGATTCCAGTCGCGTCGTCAGGTCTGTGGAGAGTTGGACGCTGTCCTCGATGGCGACGACGCCCTCGACACGGGCAATCAGTGTCTTGAGGCGCTCGACGGTGGGCTGCTCGGTCACCTCGCCACTGAGGGTGACGATACCCGCATCGACCTGCGCATTTATTTGATCGAAATCAGGTAACTGCGCCAGAATGCTGGAAATCCGGTTCAGAATCGCCAGATCGGTGTTGACGTTGTCGTGGGTGGCGATGGCGCCGCTTGGCGCGGATTGCGCCGGTGGCCCCTGCGCGATGGCAGGGGCGGCAATCAGCCCGATCAGGATGAACAGCAGAACGCGGATCATGCGGACAGCGGATCGGCCTTTGCCAGCTTGTCGAACTCCATCAGCGAAGCGACCAGCGTCGGCATGCGGTCCAGATGGATCATGTTCGGGCCGTCCGAGGGCGCGTTGTCCGGGTCCTCATGCGTCTCGATGAAGACGCCGGCCACGCCAAGCGCGACTGCCGCGCGCGCCATGACCGGTGCGAATTCGCGCTGACCGCCCGACGACCCGCCTTGTCCGCCGGGCTGCTGCACCGAATGGGTCGCATCCATGATCACCGGATAGCCGGTGCGCGCCATGATCGGCAGCGACCGCATATCGGCGACCAGCGTATTGTAGCCAAAGCTTGCCCCGCGTTCCGTCAGCAGGATGTTTTCATTGCCGGTCGAGGCGACCTTGGCTGCCACATTGGGCATGTCCCAAGGGGCCAGGAACTGACCTTTCTTGATGTTGATGACTGCACCGGTCTGTCCCGCCGTCAGCAGAAGGTCGGTCTGGCGGCACAGGAACGCCGGGATCTGGATGATATCGGCCGTCTTTGCGGCGCGGATGGCCTGTTCTGCGTCATGAATGTCCGTCAAGATCGGACAGCCGAGGCGTTCGCGGACGGTGGCAAGAATGTCCAGCCCTTCCTCGATCCCAAGCCCGCGGCGTCCCGACAGCGAGGTGCGGTTGGCCTTGTCGTAGGATGCCTTGAAGACGAAACCGGCGCCGGCCTTGGCACAGGCTTCGGCCATCCGCTCGGCGATCATCATGGCGTGGTCCAGCGATTCAAGCTGGCACGGACCGGCGATGACGGTCAGCGGAAGGTCGTTTCCGCAGGTCAGATGACCGATGCGGACGTGTTTGTGTTGTGTCATGTGGATACCTGTTCGCGAAGAATCGAGGCCGTTAGGGACATCATCAGGTAAATACCCGAAAAGATCAGGAAGGCCACGATCGTGTTCTGGAATGCCTTGGGATAGGTCGCCTCGTCGGGCGCGATGGGGGATACAGACAGCGACAGATAGCGGACCTGCTTGTTCGCCTCGATGCGCGCAGCCTCCATCTGGGCGGCCGATGCCGCCAGCATTTCCTGCCGGGTGGCCATCTCGGCCTCCGCGACGCGCAGTTGCCCGCCGATGGCGGCCAGAGAGTTGCGCGTGTCGTTTCCTTCGGTCAGTTGCAGACGGGTTTCGGCGACAAGGCTGCGCAGACGTTCGATATCGCCACGCACGGCATCGACGCGGCTCTGGACGGGGCGGGGGTTGGCCAACAGTTGCCCCAGTTCCAGCTGCTTGGCGGTCAGTTGGCTTTCCAGCTCGCTGACCTTGCCCATGACGACGCTGCTTTCGGCCACGGGGTCCAGAACGCCGAGGGTCTGCTGCAATTCCTGCACGCGCTGCTGTGCGGCCAGCATCTTGGCCTCGGCATCCTCGTAGGTCTGGATCGCGCCGTCCATCTGATCGGCGCGCATGCGCGCGGTCATCGCATCGACCTGCTGTTCGGCATAGGAAATCAGCGCGCGAGAGAATTCGACGCTCAGCTGCGGGTCGGGGGCGATGACCTCCATGTTCAGGACGCCTTCGGTCGGATCATAGCCGATCTTGACCGAATCCTGATAGACGTCGAAGGCCGCCTCATTCGTCGCGTCGTCGTCCAGGCGCTTGATCGGGTCGATGCTGGGGTCCTGATAGGCCCGCTTGAAGCCCTTGTCGGCATCAAGCCGCAGCATCGCATCGCGCGAGGTCAGATAGCTTTGCACCGCGACGGAATCCGTGTTGGTTCCCATGCCCGATCCGCCCAGAAGGCTGCTCACGCCACCGCCACCGCCGCCGTCGGCGGTCTGGATCTGGAACTGCGTGAAGGTCGCATAGAGAGGCGATGCGACCTTGCCGTAATACCAACCCACGGCAAAGGTCGGAATGAAGACGAAGAACAGCAGGCGGAAGGCCAGCATCATCATCCGCTTGCGGCGACGGCGGGCCAGGTCCTTCTGGATGCGATAGATTTCGGCGGCGCGCCTATCCTCGGTCAGATCCTCGCGCGAGGGCAGGGCGGGCGTCTTGCCGCGATTGTCGCCGGGGGTCAGCGCAGGCAGGCTGTTGGGCCCCGGATTTGCAGGACCCGCGGCACGCAGGGCCGGCATGCCCGATTTCGGATCGCGGGGTGCCTCGCTGCCCTTGGCGCGGCTGCCTTCGGACGACAGGATGCGCCCGACGGCGCTGCGTTGCGACGGATCGATCCCGCGTTCGCGCAGGCGCAGGATCGCCTCCTCGTTCGACGAAAACGCGATCTGGTGCAGGTTTGCGATCCGTCCGGCAATGCGGAGCTGGCGTTCGGTCAGCTTTTCGGCACGCACGGCTGCCAGCTGTTCCTCGGTGATCTCGGATTGATCGGCCGCGGTGGCGGTGGGTTTGTCCTGCGGCTGCGTCATGCGCAGATCACCGAAGCCGTCCTCGACCGGCTCGGTGGTCATGAACTTCTTCAGGCGTTCGTCCTCGTCCTGCGGGGGTGTCTTGCGGCTGACCTCCAGGTGGACCTTGGGCGCGGGCGCGGCATTCGGCGTGGCCGCCGGTTCGGGATCATGGGTCTGCGGTGCCGATCCGGGCGTGACCGATTCCGAAATCGAAGCGTGATAGCGGCGCGCTTTAGGAGGTGTAGTCATAGTATTGCTTCGCCTCGTCCAAGGTCTCGAACATGTACAATTTGCCGTCGCGCAGGATGGCGGCCCGGTTGCAGAACTTTTCAATCGTCGTCGGCTGATGCGACACGACGATGGTCGTCGCGGTCTTGAGCCGGTCGAACAGCACGCGGCCCGCCTTGCGGTTGAATTCCGCATCGGTCGTCTGGGGCATGCCCTCGTCGATCAGGTAGATGTCGAAGTCCAGCGCCAGCAGCAGTGCGAAGGTGAAACGCTGCCTCATCCCGCTGGAATAGGTGCCGACGGGCATGTCGAAATATTCTTCGATATCGGTCAACCAGCGCGTGAAGGCCGACACGTAATCCGGGTCCAGACCATAGATCCGCGCGATATAGCGGGCGTTTTCGTTCCCCGTGTGCCGGGTGATCAGCCCGCCCATGAACCCAAGGGGGAAGGACACCCGGCAATTGCGCCTGATACGGCCTTCGTCCGGCTGCTCCAACCCGCACATCATGTTGATCAGCGTCGTCTTTCCCGTGCCGTTCGGGGCCAGGATGCCAAGCGAATTGCCCAGTTCGACCTGAAACGAGGCCCGATCAAGGATGATCTTGTGCTGTTTCCCCGTCCAGAACGACTTGGAGACGCTGTCAAACTCTAGCATGGCTTTGTAATACCGAAATAAACTGGGCGCGAGGCATGCCATGCAGCAGTCGGTCGCTGCACGGGGCGACATTAGGGTGACGGGCGGATGCTGTCCACCCTTGCCACGATGGCCCGCACCGTGCCCCGATAGCCAGCGTTCATTGTCGCCAATTTGACACGAAATGACCCTTAAACCCTGCACATGACAGGAAAAACCGGATGTCCCCCATAGGGCGGGAACCGGGCGACATGCCGCGCGGTTGCCCTTGGGGATTGTCAAAGCCGCCCGGTGCTTTAACCTTGGCGGCAGGCATGAGGGCAGCCGGAAGGCAGCCCCGTCATAAAACCAAGGGAGAAACCGCATGAGCAAAATGAAACCGATCCTGATGGGGGCCGCATTCGCGTTGTCCGCATCGCCGGTGCTTGCCCAGCAGGAACAGTTCATCACCATCGGCACCGGCGGCCAGACCGGCGTCTATTACGTCGTCGGCCAGTCGATCTGCCGCCTGGTCAACCGCCAGACCGCCGAAACCGGCCTGCGCTGCACCGCGCCCGCCACCGGCGGCTCGATCGCCAACATCAACGCCATCAAGGCGGGCGACATGACGATGGGCGTGGCCCAGTCCGACTGGCAGTATCACGCCTATAACGGCAGCTCGGATTACGAAGGCGATGCCTTCGACAAGCTGCGCGCCGTCTTTGCCGTCCACCCCGAGCCCTTCACCGTCGTGGCCCGTGCCGACAGCGAAATCGAGACCTTCGAGGACCTGAAAGGCAAGCGCGTCAACGTCGGCAACCCGGGTTCCGGCTCGCGCGGCACGATGGAGATCGTTCTGGACGCAATGGGCATGTCGATGGACGACTTCTCGCTGTCCTCGGAACTGCGTCCGGCTGAACAGTCGGCGGCACTGGGCGACAACCAGGTCGATGCGATCACCTATACCGTCGGCCATCCCAACGGCTCGATCCAGGAAGCCACCTCGACGGTCGAATCCAAGCTGGTCACCGTCGCGGGCCCGGCCATCGACAAGCTGGTCGAGGACAACCCCTATTATGCCAAGGCCACCATTCCCGGCGGCATGTATGCGGGCAACGACGAGGACACCGAGACCTTCGGCGTGAAGGCGACCTTCGTGACCTCGGCCGACATCCCCGAGGAGACCGTCTATCAGGTCGTCAAGGCCGTCTTCGACAACTTCGACCGCTTTAAGGGCCTGCACCCGGCCTTCGCCAACCTCGAACCGGAAGAAATGATTGCCGATGGCAACAGCGCCCCCTTGCATCCGGGCGCCGAGCGGTATTACCGCGAACAGGGCTGGGTCGAGTGATCCTGGTCTGAACGGGGCGGTCCTTCGGGGCCGCCCTTTCAATAAGAAGCCATTGAAACAACGAATTGACGAGGGGGCAGGATGGACGAAGACGAAACCAAGAAGCGCCAGCAGCAGGCCAGCGCGGTCGAGATGCAGGCAGCGGGCCGCGGAGAGCTGTCGCAGGCCGAATTGGACGAACTGGTCGCCTCCTCGGACACGGGCGCGCGGACGCCCCCCGGTTTCGTCGGCAAGTTCATTCTGGTCGTGGCCTTCTGCTGGTCGCTGTTCCAGCTGTGGATCGCCTCGCCTCTGCCGTTCATGCTGAACTTCGGGATCATCAGCGCGACCGACGCGCGGGCCGTCCATCTGGCCTTCGCGATGTTTCTGGGTTTCATGGCCTATCCCGCTGAAAAGTCGCCATTCCAGATCGGTCTGGGTGTCGCCGTTCCCGTGCTGCTGGCTGGCCTGTTCATCTATGGCGCACCCTCCAGCATGCCGGTCTGGTTCATCGGCATGGCGGCGGCGGGCGTCGTCGCGGCCGTCCTGATGGGCAGCCCCAAGATCCGCATCCCGTGGTGGGAATGGGCGCTGGCGATCCTGTCGGTTGTCGCCACCATGTATGTCTTCGTCTACAGCGACGAATTGGGCCGCCGGGTCGGTGCGCCGATCACGCCGGACCTGATGGTGGCTGTCGTCGGCATCCTGCTGCTGCTGGAGGCGACGCGCCGCAGCCTTGGGCCGGCGCTGATGATCGTGGCGACGGTCTTCCTGGTCTATACCTTCCTCGGCCCCTACATGCCCTCGATCATCGCGCATCGCGGCAATTCGCTGACCGAGGTCGCCAACCACCAGTGGATCACCACCGAAGGCGTCTTCGGCATCGCACTTGGCGTCTCGACTAGCTTCGTCTTCCTTTTCGTGCTGTTCGGCGCGCTGTTGGACAAGGCAGGGGCGGGCAACTACTTCATCCAGGTGGCGTTTTCGCTGATGGGTCACATGCGGGGCGGTCCCGCCAAGGCGGCCGTGGTCAGCAGCGCGATGACCGGCCTGATCTCGGGCTCCTCCATCGCCAACGTCGTCACCACCGGCACCTTCACCATCCCGCTGATGAAGAAAGTCGGCTTCAGTTCCGAAAAGGCCGGTGCCGTCGAGGTCGCATCATCCGTCAACGGCCAGATCATGCCGCCGGTCATGGGGGCCGCGGCCTTCCTGATGGTCGAATATGTCGGCATCCCCTATTTCGACGTCGTCCGCCACGCCTTCCTGCCCGCCACGATCAGCTATATCGCGCTGGTCTATATCGTCCACCTTGAGGCCATGAAGGCCGGGATGGAGGGGTTGGCACGCTCCTATACCCCGCCGCCGATCCTGCGCCGTCTGCTGACTGCCGCCTTCATCATCGCGGGCATCTGCGCGCTGTCGATCGCGGTCTATTATGGTATGGGCTGGATCCGTCCCGCCTTTGGCGAGGCGTCGCCCTATATCGTCTTCGCGCTGCTGACCGCCGCCTATGTCGGCCTGCTGTGGGTCGCGTCGCGCGAGGAACCGCTGGAGATCGATGATCCCAACGCGCCGGTGACCGAACTGCCCCTGCCGGGACCGACGGTGCGGTCTGGCCTGCACTTCATCCTGCCGGTCGTGGTGCTGGTTTGGGCGCTGATGGTGGACCGCCTGTCGCCCGGCCTTTCCGCCTTCTGGGCGACGGCCTACATGATCTTCATCCTGGTCACGCAGCGCCCGCTGATGGTGCTGCTGCGCGGCAGCGACCGCACCGGAAACAGCACGACCGGCCATGCCATCCGTGCCGGGGTCAACGACCTGGTCGACGGCATGATTTCAGGCGCGCGAAACATGATCGGCATCGGCATCGCCACGGCGACCGCCGGCATCATCGTGGGCGCGGTCAGCCAGACCGGCGTCGGATCGGCCCTGGCCGATGTGGTCGAGGTCCTGTCGGGCGGCAATCTGCTGGCCATCCTTGGGCTGACGGCGGTGCTGTCGCTGATCCTGGGGATGGGGCTGCCGACGACCGCGAACTATATCGTCGTCTCGGCGCTGCTGGCGCCGGTCATCGTGACCCTTGGCCAGCAAAACGGGCTGATCGTGCCGCTGATCGCGGTGCACCTGTTCGTCTTCTACTTCGGCATCATGGCCGACGTGACGCCGCCCGTCGGCTTGGCGTCCTTCGCCGCTGCCGCCGTGTCGGGGGGCGATCCCATCCGCACCGGCGTCGTGGCCTTCTTCTACAGCCTGCGCACGGCGGCCCTGCCGTTCCTGTTCATCTTCAACACCGACCTGCTGCTGATCAACGTGGACTTCCTGCACGGGATCTTCGTCTTCGTGACGGCGACCATTGCCATGCTGCTGTTCGCGGCGGCGACCCAAGGCTGGTTCTTGGCCCGCAACCGCATCTGGGAAACCGTGCTGCTGCTGGTCATCGCCTTCAGCATCTTCCGTCCCGGCTTCTTCTGGGAATACGCCTTCCCCTCCTATCAGGAACGCCCCGCGACGGAATTCGTGCAAGCGCTGGAGGACAGCGAGGTCGGCGACGGCCTGCGGCTGCGCATCTCGGGTCTGGACGAAATCGGCAGCCCCGTCGAATTCGTGGCCCTGCTGGAGGTCCCCGAGGGCGACACGGGCGAGGATCGCCTGGCCGCGGCAGGGATCGATCTGATCACCGACGGGGACAGCGTGATCATCGACAACGTCGCCTTCGACAGCCCTGCGCAAGAGGCAGGTCTTGATTGGGATCAGACCATCATGTCGGTCAACGCCCCGGTTCAGGCGCCGTCGAAGTACTGGATCTATATCCCCTCCTTCCTGCTGCTGATGCTGGTGGTCTGGGCGCAACGGCGGCGTCTGCCGTCGGACCCGGCCCCGCGAAAGGATCACGCCCATGCATGACAACATTCTGCTGCCCATCGATCTTCAGCACCCTGAAAGCTGGGAAAAAGCCCTGCCGGTCGCCAAGCGGCTGGCAGGGGACAGCGGCACCATCCACCTTCTGGGCGTCGTCCACGACTTCGGCAGCTCGATGGTGGCGACCTTCCTGCCCAAGGGATACGAGACCGGCGTCCTGCAGGCCATGAAAGAGGCGTTGGACGCCTTCGCTGACGCCCACTTCGACGATCCCTCGCGCATCCGCACCCATGTCGGGCATGGCAACGTGGCCGAGACGATCCTGAAGTCCGCGCGCAAGTATCAGGCCGATCTGATCGTCATGGCCAGCCATCAGCCCGACGAGTTGCGCAGCATCCTTGTCAGCCGCGACGCCAATGCCGTGGTCCGGCATTCGCCCGTCTCGGTCATGGTGGTCCGCTGAGGGCTACCGTCAGGAAAAGAACGGGAATATCAGACAGATGACGACCGATCTTCACATCGCCCGCGCCGCGGTCAAGCGCCCGATCGCGCAGATCGCAGCCAAGCTGGGACTGAGCGAACAGCAGATCCTGCCCTATGGCCATGACAAGGCCAAGATAACCCATGATGCCATCAAAGGGCTTGAAGGACGTAAGCAGGGCAAGCTGATCCTTGTGACCGCCATCAACCCGACACCCGCGGGCGAGGGCAAGACCACCACCACCGTGGGCCTGGGCGATGCGCTGAACCGCATCGGCAAGCGTGCCATCATCTGCATCCGCGAGGCCAGCCTTGGCCCGAACTTCGGCATGAAGGGCGGGGCTGCGGGCGGCGGCTATGCCCAGATCGTCCCGATGGAGGATATGAACCTTCATTTCACCGGCGATTTCCATGCGATCACCTCGGCCCACAACCTGCTGGCGGCGATGATCGACAACCACGTCTATTGGGGGAACGCGCTGCGGATCGACACGCGCCGCATCACCTGGCGGCGCGTGGTGGACATGAACGACCGGGCGTTGCGCGATACGGTCGTGGGTCTGGGCGGCCCGATGAACGGCTATTCCCGTCAGACCGGTTTCGACATCACCGTGGCCTCGGAGGTGATGGCGATCCTGTGCCTAGCCCGCGATCTGGAAGATCTGCAGGACCGTCTGGGGCGGATCGTCGTGGCCTATGACGACGACCGCAATCCCGTGACGGCGGGTGATCTGAAGGCGGACGGTGCCATGACGGTGCTGTTGAAGGACGCGCTGCAGCCGAACCTCGTCCAGACCTTGGAAAACAACCCGGCGCTGGTGCACGGCGGCCCCTTTGCCAATATCGCCCATGGCTGCAACAGCGTCATCGCCACCAAGGCCGCGCTGCGGATGTCGGATTACGTCGTGACCGAGGCTGGCTTCGGCGCCGATCTGGGCGCCGAGAAGTTCATGAACATCAAGTGCCGTCTGGCAGGGCTGGCACCCTCGGCGGTGGTGCTGGTGGCGACGGTGCGGGCGCTGAAGATGAACGGCGGCGTGGCAAAAGCGGACCTGGGTGCCGAAGACGTGGGCGCCGTGACCCGTGGCTGCGCCAACTTAGGCCGTCACATCGACAATCTGCGCAGCTTCGGCGTGCCGGTGGTCGTAGCGCTGAACCACTTCGCCGGTGACAGTCAGGCCGAGATTGCGGCCATGCAGGACTACTGCGCAGCGCGCGGCGTGCAGGCCATCGTGGCGCGCCACTGGGCCGAAGGCGGCGCCGGGGCCGAGGATCTGGCCAATGCCGTGGTCGCGATCGTCGATCAGGCCGAGGGTGGTTTCACGCCGCTTTATCCCGACGATATGCCGCTGTGGGACAAGGTGCAGACCATTTGCACCCAGATCCATCATGCAGATCACGCCGAAGCGGCCCCCGGTGTCCGTGAACAACTGCAGGCGTGGCAAGACGCGGGTCATGGGCATATGCCGATCTGCATCGCCAAGACCCAATACAGTTTCTCGACCGATCCGGAACTGCGCGGTGCGCCGGAAGGCCACGTCATTCCGGTGCGCGAGGTGCGGCTGAATGCGGGCGCAGGCTTCATCGTCGCGATCTGCGGGCAGGTGATGACCATGCCCGGCCTGCCGCGAAACCCCGCAGCCGAGGTGATCGGCCTGGACCCCGAAGGACAGGTCGAGGGGTTGTTCTAGGCGGCTGCCGCCAGTTCTTCGGCAGGCTCGAAGATCTGGGCCATCATGTTCAGCCGCTGGATCTGGTGCAGCCTGTCGTCCAGCGTCGCATCGACGTCAAGATCGATCGTGGCAGCCGCAAGCCGGTTGGCCATTCTGACGATCGCCGAGGGCAGGGGGCACAGATGGAAATGTGCCGCCAGTCGGGTGCAATGCATGAAGGCATCGGCGTCATCGGCGTCTGCCGCCCGCATCCACAGCGCCAGCAGCGCCTCGGGCAGCGTGTCAGTGATGACGACGGGCCTGCCTTGCAGCCAGTTGACCTCGGCCTGACCGATATCATTCAGCCCCGGCATCTCGCGCAGGCTGATGCGATTGCGCACGTGTCGCGCGGATATCGGATCGCGGAAGCACAGCGTGGCGATGTGAATAGAGCGCTTTGGCGACAGGGTCCGGAACGGTACGCCGATACGGGCGATCCAGTCGCGGCCCGTTGCGCGGGAAAGAATGACGGCTTGCTCCAGCGTTGGGCGAGCCTCACCCAGTTGCACGATGGCGGCGTCAGCCGCTTGTCTGATCGCGGCGTGCAGGGGCCTGCTCTGGGTCGGCACCGGCAGCGGCCCCCGCCAGCGGCGATAAAGCGCGCTGTGCAGCGCCAAGACGGCCAGCAGGGTCGGATAGGCGCCATCGGAGAATTCCTGACGCTCATCACCTTCGACCAGGCGGGCGGGAAAAGATCCGTCGCTGCGTTGGAACTGCATCAACTCGGCCATGGCCTCGGTGATGTCGTGATCGGAATCGATCAGGCGCAGGCAGAAGGCCGTCCAGGCAACCGAAGAGGTACAGCGTTCCTGCAAGGCCCAATCGGCCATCTGGCACAGGTTGTCATAGATCCTGGTGACGGATCGCTTGTCCGAAACCCGAATGCGACCCGTTCTGAAGTCATAGCTCAGCAGGACGATATGGGCATAGGCCGTTACCTGATCGGTGGTCATGTCCCTGAAGGGCCGGGTCAGCGCCACCTCGGCCACGCATTCCAACGTGTCATTGCGACAGGCGCACAGTCGGCGGGCCAAGGGCGTTTCGCCATCCTCGGCCAAGGTGCGGCAGGCAAGCTGCCACAGGGGATCTTCGGGTGTCAGGAAATTTCCGGCCTGGAACAGTTGCAGTGTCGGAAAATCGCGTGCACCATTCAGACATCGTTGCGCGGCCTGCCGGATCATGTCGCCGGACACACGCCGCTTGACGACGATTTCCAAGGGCGAGATGCGCCCGCGGAAACCTGACAGAATGGGCGCGATGCGGGCGGCCGTGGCCAGGCCCGACATGTCGGGATGGTCGGGGGCGCATGCTTCGGGCAGGGCAAGGATCTTGCGTTGCAGCCAGTCCATGCCGCGCGCGGACACCATATGTGCCAATTGTTGGACTGACTGATGCATCACATGCTCCCTCGTTAACGACACGAATGAACATGTTATTCTCACAAACGTTCAAGTTTTGGATGCGGAAAATTCAAATCTTGTCTTAAAGGTCAAGTATTACGGCGATTGCCATGCCCAATTTTGCGCGATAAAGCCGCAAACATGACCAATCGCCCCGAACTCCCGCCCGAGATTTCACGCCGCCGGACGTTTGCGATCATCTCGCATCCGGATGCCGGCAAAACCACCCTGACCGAGAAATTCCTACTGTATGGCGGTGCCATCCAGATGGCCGGACAGGTGCGTGCCAAGGGCGAGGCGCGGCGCACGCGGTCGGATTTCATGAAGATGGAACAGGATCGCGGGATCTCGGTCTCGGCTTCGGCAATGTCGTTCGATTTTGACGGACATCGCTTCAATCTGGTCGACACGCCCGGTCACAGCGATTTTTCCGAGGACACCTATCGCACGCTGACGGCGGTGGACGCCGCGATCATGGTGATCGACGGCGCAAAGGGCGTCGAGAGCCAGACCCGCAAGCTGTTCGAGGTCTGTCGCCTGCGCGACCTGCCGATCCTGACCTTCTGCAACAAGATGGACCGCGAATCCCGCGACACCTTCGAGATCATTGACGAGATCCAGGAAAACCTGGCCATCGACGTGGCCCCCGCATCCTGGCCCATCGGGGTCGGGCGGGAATTCATCGGCTGTTACGACATGCTGCATGACCGGTTGGAGCTGATGGACCGCGCAGACCGCAACAAGGTCGCGCAATCCATCGCCATCGACGGTCTGGACGATCCCAAGCTGGCCGATCACGTGCCCGCCGACCTGCTGGCCAAGCTGCGCGAAGAGGTCGAGATGGCGCGCGAACTGCTGCCCGCCTTTGACCGCAAATCCTTTCTGGAAGGGCATATGACGCCCATCTGGTTCGGCAGCGCGATCAACAGCTTTGGCGTACAGGAGCTGATGAAGGGGATCAGCGAATACGGTCCCCCTCCGCAGCCGCAGAACAGCGCGGATCGCGAAATCGCGCCCGAGGAAACCACGGTCACGGGCTTCGTATTCAAGGTTCAGGCCAACATGGACCCCAAGCACCGCGACCGCGTGGCCTTCGTGCGCATGGCCTCGGGGCATTTCGAGCGTGGAATGAAGCTGACCCATGTGCGGACGAAGAAGCCGATGGCAATCTCGAACCCGGTGCTGTTCCTGGCCGCCGACCGCGAACTGGCCGAGGAGGCCTGGGCCGGCGACATCATCGGCATCCCGAACCACGGCCAGCTGCGCATCGGCGATGCCCTGACCGAGGGCGAGGCGCTGCGCTTCACCGGCATTCCGTCATTTGCGCCGGAACTGCTGCAATCGGTGCGGGCGACCGATCCGATGAAGGCCAAGCACCTTGAGAAGGCGCTGATGCAATTCGCCGAGGAAGGGGCCGCCAAGGTCTTCAAGCCCACCATCGGTTCGGGCTTCATCGTCGGCGTCGTGGGTGCCCTGCAGTTCGAGGTTCTGGCCAGCCGGATCGAGCTGGAATACGGCATCCCCGTCCGCTTCGAGGGGTCGCAGTTCACCAGCGCCCGTTGGGTTGCGGGGCCGAAGGCCAAGGTCGATGCGTTCGCCGAAAGCAACAAGGGCCATCTGGCCCATGACCACGACGGCGATCTGGTCTATCTGACGCGCCTGCAGTGGGACATCGACCGGGTCGGGCGCGACCATCCGGACGTGAAGTTGACCTCGACCAAGGAAATGATGGTCTGACATGAAAACGCCGGCGCAATCGCGCCGGCGTTTAGCATTGGGATGGGGCGGGGTCAGGCGACCTTGGCGTCCATCGTAATCTCGGCATTCAGCAGCTTGCTGATGGGGCAGCCTTCCTTGGCCTTGTCGGCGACTTCCAGAACCTTGGCCTCATCGGCATCGGCGGTGATCTGGGTGGTCAGATGCGCCTTCTTGACGGCGAAACCCTCGCCCTCCTTGTCCATCGAGATCTTCGAGGTCGTCTCGATGCTGACGCCCGTGACGCCTTCCTGCTCCAGCATCATGGCCAGTGCCATCGAGAAGCAGGAAGCATGGGCCGCGCCGATCAGTTCCTCGGGGTTGGTGCCTGCCTTGTCTTCGAAGCGGGTGTTGAAGCCATAAGGCTGGGCCGACAGGGCGCCGGATTCGGTCGAGACCTGGCCTTTGCCCTCTTTCAGGCCGCCTTCCCATTTCGCAGAACCGGTACGATTGATCATGACAGGATCCTTCCTTGTTCATCGTTTCGCCCGGTCAACGCGGCCCCCTGCCGGATGGTTCAACCGTGTCCGATCAAGCGCTGGTGTTCCGCAATGGCATAGCGGTCCGTCATCCCCGAGACATAGTCCAGCACCAGCCGCGCCCGTTCCGTCCGGTCGTCCATCTGCCGCGCCATCTGCCCCCATTGATCGGGCAGCTTCGAGGGATCGTCCAGGAACAGCGGGAACAGGTCGTGCAGCATGCGCGTGACATTGTTGCGCTCGACCACAACGGAAGGGGCGCGATACATGCGCTGGAACAGGAAGGACTTGATCGCCTTGATGTTCTGATAGACCGGCTTGGAAAAGCGGATGATCGGGCCGTCCATGTTGCGGATGTCATCCACTGACTGCGGCTGAAGTCCGGTCAGGCGATTCTGGGCGACGGCGATCACATCCTCGACCATGACGCCGAAGACACGGCGCAGCGCCTCGTAGCGGCGGCGGGTCGGGTCGAGGCTGGGATAGAGCTGGTCGACCTCGGCGAAGGCGGGACCGATGATCGGCAATTCGGAAAGCTCGGCCTCGGTGAACAGCTCGGCGCGCAGCCCGTCGTGCAGGTCGTGGTGGTTGTAGGCGACGTCATCGGCCACGGCCGCGACCTGCGCCTCGGCGCTGGCATTGGTATGCAGTTCCAGATCCCACTGTGCGTTCACTTCGGCCAGCGCATAGGGCAGATCGCCGGTGATCGGACCGTTGTGCTTGGCGATGCCTTCAAGGCTTTCCCATGTCAGGTTCAGCCCGTCGAAATCGGCGTAATGACGCTCCAGCTTGGTCACGATCCGCAGCGCCTGCGCGTTGTGGTCGAAGCCCCCATGAGGTGCCATCAGTTCCGCCAGTGCGTCTTCGCCGGTATGGCCGAAGGGCGGGTGGCCGAGGTCATGTGCCAGCGCGACGGTCTCGGCCAGGTCGGTGTTCAGCCCAAGCGCGCCGGCTATGGTGCGGGCGACCTGCGCGACCTCAATCGTGTGGGTCAGGCGGGTGCGAAAATAATCCCCGCGATAGGCGTCTCCGTCATGTTCGACGAAGACCTGCGTCTTGTGCTTCAACCGGCGGAAGCCGCTGGAATGGATGATCCGGTCGCGGTCGCGCTGCCAGGGCGACCGGAAGGTGGACAGCTTTTCAGCGTGAAGCCGCCCGCGACTGTCGGCGGGCTGGCAGGCATAAGGCGCTAGTGCAGTCACGGGACAGGGCCCTTCCTTGCGAGTGTTCGTCGGAAACCCTATATTCCAACCCTACGGACGAAAACGGGAACGCCCCATGAACCTGCCGCCGAAAGTCACAGAACGCGCGTTTCAGCGCCTTGCCCAGATCAACGCCGACCGCGATGCACTGCCGCTGAGGGTGGCCGTGTCGGGTGGGGGGTGTTCGGGGTTCCAATACGACATCCGCTTCGATCAGCCCGAGGATGACGACCTGATCCTGGAGAACGAGGGCCAGCGCGTCGTCGTCGATCCGGTATCCTTGCCCTTCCTTGCCGGTGCCGTCATCGATTTCAGCGATGAGCTGATTGGCGCGCGTTTTGTCATCGAGAACCCCAATGCGACCAGCAGCTGCGGCTGCGGAACGTCCTTCTCGATGTGATCAGTCGCAGAACCTGCTGCGCGTATCCAGGCTTTGGTCCAGATAGCGCAGCGGGATGCCGCCTTCGGTCGTCTCTTTCTGAATGCTGTCCCATTCCGCGATCTGGCAGATGGTCTGATCCCGCCGATCGCCAAGCCGCAGTTCACCGTTCACGACCTTTGCCGTGATCTGATGCCCCTCTCGCCGGTTGGCGCGTATGGCGAAGTCCATTGCGACGGAGGCTTTCATTCCCGTGGTGAAGCCCTGATCCGACTGCCAGTCCTTTGGCAGGCCCGCTGTGATCGTGACGTCATGCCGCCCCGGTGGGACCAGCAGACGAAAAAAGTCGCCCCCGCGCTGATAGCCGCTGATCACGGGTGACCCTTTGTCGTCCTGCAGGCTGATCGCATAGTCATGCCCCTTGGACGTTCGAACCTGCAGGGGGATCGTCGCGGGAAGGGGTGATTGTTTCGACAGCAACCCCGTCGCAGGCCGCGGTTCGGCATATGTGCCGGTCGGCAGCAGGGCGGTCGCCAGCATCAGGATGCGCAGCATGGTGATCCTTTCGCGGTTCCGGTTGCCAAACGCATGGGTCACGCTAAAGATGCGGCCATGAAAATCGCAAGCTTCAATATCAATGGTGTCAAGGCGCGCATCCAGGCGCTGACCGACTGGCTGGCCCAGACCGATGCCGACGTCGTCGTCCTTCAGGAAATCAAGTCCGTTGACGAAGGGTTCCCGCGCGAACACTTTCAGGACCTCGGCTGGACGGTGGAAACCCACGGCCAGAAAGGCTTCAACGGGGTGGCCATCCTGTCCAAGCTGCCGCTTGAGGATGTGACCCGCGGCCTGCCTGGCGACGACGGCGACGAACAGGCCCGCTATATCGAGGCGACGGTGGTGGGCGATCAGGCCGTGCGCATCGCGGGGCTGTATCTGCCTAACGGCAACCCTGCGCCGGGACCGAAATACGACTACAAGCTGGCATGGATGGAACGGTTGCGCCTGCGCGCCGCCGAACTGCTGGCCATGGAAATGCCCGTGGTCATGCTGGGCGATTACAACATCATCCCCGAGGCGCGCGATGCCGCCAATCCGCAGAAATGGGTCGACGACGCCCTGTTCCGCCCCGAAAGCCGCGCCGCATTCCGCGCCATCCTCAACCAGGGCTGGACCGAGGCGATCCGCGCCCGTGATCCTTGGGCCACGCGCGGGCCCTTCACCTTCTGGGATTACCAGGCCGGGGCGTGGAACAAGGACGACGGCATCCGCATCGACCATCTGCTGCTGTCGCCGCAGGCGGCCGATCTGATGCGCGAAACAGGCGTGGACCGCGACGCCCGCGCAGGCGAAAAGCCAAGCGATCACGTCCCGGTCTGGGTGCGACTGGAGGCCTAGATCACCAGGACGCCCGAGTGCTTGGCATGGTGCTCGGGCTCGACATGAATGGTGATCTGCGCGTCGGGCAGGCGGGCCTTCAACGAGGCCTCGATCCGGTCGCAGATTTCATGGGCGTCGCAGACCGTGGTCTGACCATCCACGACAAGGTGGAAGTCGATGAAGGTGACCTTGCCGGCATGACGGGTGCGCAGGTCATGCGCCTCGATCGCGCCGGTGGCCTTGTCCGAGATGATGTCGCGAATGATCGTCAGCGTCTTGTCGGGCACAGCCTCATCCATCAGCCCGCTCAGCGATGCGGTCATCACCTTCCAGCCCGACCACAGGATGTTGACGCCGACCAGCATTGCCAGCGCAGGGTCCAGCACCCACCATCCGGTCAACACCGACAGGCCGACGCCCAGCAGCACCCCGCCCGAGGAAACAACATCGCTCAGCAGGTGCTTGCCATCTGCCACCAGTGCCGGTGACCGCAGGCGTTTGCCATGACGGATCAGCACGCTGCACCAGATGGCATTCAGGACGCCTGCGACCGCGTTGATGGCAAGACCCGGGCCGGCACCCTCGATGGGGCGGGGGTTCTGGAAGACGGACCACGCCTCGTGCAGGATCAGAAGGGCCGCGACGATGATCAGCACGCCTTCCAGCACGGCGCTGAAGAACTCGGCCTTGTGGTGGCCGTAGGGGTGGCCCTGATCGGCGGGACGCTGCGCCACGCGGATGGCGATGACCGCCGCAAGGGCTGTCGCGACGTTGACCGTGCTTTCCAGCGCGTCCGAAAGCAGCGCCACGGAACCCGTCAGATGCCAGGCCAGCGTCTTGAGCCCGAGCACCACGATTCCGACCAGAATGCTGCCCAAGGCGATTTTCAGCGTGCTCGACACGGTCACGGCTCCTTTGTCCGTCAGCCCGACGTTAAGCGCCGAGCATTTGTCAGATCGTGGCTGCAAGCTCAACCCTTCGAGGCGTCCAATATGCGGGATAGGACCACGGAAGGGGAACCGCGCCCAGGGCTGTCCGGTTTCTTGATTGACTAATCACTCAATTTACCGGATAACGCCGGCGAACCAAGATAACCAGCGGCGCCTTTGCGCCGTGCCGGCATCGATCCGGTGGTTGTGCCTTTCGGTTGCGACTGCGCGGATGCGGGTCGGTCTCCGTCGCGGAGAAATCCGAAAGAAGAAAAGGATCGTCTATGACGCCGATCATCACAATTGCCTATCTCAGCGTGCTGGCCTGCGCGCTGTTCGTCCTGATCCGCTGGCCCAACATGCGCGTACAGGGGGAACAGCCCGTCGGCTTGTTCACGCTGATTGCCCTTCTTTTCACCGCCGGTCTGGACATGGGACTGGTGATGCTACCCTTGGGCGAATTTCCCGTCTATGAGGCCGATGCCGCCTTCGATTTCACCAATGCGCTGGCTGTGGAATTCGGCATGTGGGGTCCCCTGGTCTGGTTGATGTATTTCGTCACGACCTTCTATTTCGTCGCGATCGAGCCGCGATTGAGGCTGTTCGAGATCCCGGTCATCAAGTGGGTCTACAACCTGACGGTCATCGCGACCTGTTCCTTCACCTGCTATCTGTTCATGACGAACCTGCCGACCTATGCCCCCGATCTGCCGATGGGCGTGGTCTGGGCCTTGGTCATCGGGGTCATCGCGACCGCCGTCATCAGCAGCGGCGACATGCGCGTGATGAAATGGCTGGCGATCCTGTCCAGCTATGGCTTCGGGATGCTGGCCTTCACCGCGCTGGCAATGATCGCCTTCGTCTATAGTCGCGTGGGAATGGACGACTTCTATGCCAACATCGGGCTGCTGATGGACTACTTCGTCCACATCCGCCGCTTTGCCACCCCGATCTCGGACTATCACGAGTTCTACCTGTTCTGGTGGTTCGCCTGGAGCATCATGATCGGCCAGTTCGTCGCCCGCTTCGTCAGCGGCCTGCTCGTCTGGCAGCTGGCGGCCGCCATGGTCATCCTTCCCGCCATTCCGCTGGGGCTGTGGTTCTGCGTCCTCTTCGTCTATCACCAGGGGCATGTCGTCATCCCCGGATGGCTGAACTGGTTCATGATCTTCGTCGGCGTGGTCTTCGTGGTGAATTCGCTGGACAGCCTGATCCGGCTGTATTCCGCGAACCTGAACTGGTCGCGCAAGAGCCTGGGTGACCGCAAATACTACCCGCTGCACTTCCTGCTGCAGCTGGCGCTGGTCGGGGCCTATTTCTTCACCCCGTTCGAGATCCAATGGGTCGGCCTGATCGTCGCCGGGCTCTATGCGGTGATCTATGCGCTGATGGTGTCCCGGATCGGCAAGCTGTCGCGGCTGAGCGACAGGCAGATCATTCAGTGACATCCGCTGCGCCGCCCGACCCGCATGGGGTTGGGCGGCTGCGGTTCCCGGCGATCAATCGTCGTCGGGGCTTTCTCCGTCGTCGCCGAATGCGGCGTCGTCGCTGTATTCGTCCTCGCCCTCGTTGACATATTTGGCGCTGAGCGCGATCGAGTGATTGTCATGGCTGGGGTCCATGACGATGTCCGAGGGGATTTCCCCCACCAGCCATTCGCGCAGCTCCTCGCGGATCTCCTCGCGGTCCTGCCCGGTCGCCTCGACCAGATAGTCGACAAAGGCGCCCTGATCGCCGTCGATCTCGTCCAGATCGGCTTCGTCGACCTGAGGCCATTTGTCGATGATGGCTTCATAGAAGGCAGGCCAGTTTTCCTTAACGTGGTGCCACTTCATCAATAACCTCCTCCGGATATGCCGCCTTGGGACCAGCGGGCCACTCCGGTAATATCTTCGCCGATGCCGGCGATCGTGTTGCATCCGGCCAGCGTGATGCAGGCCAGCAATGTAACCCAGAACATGCGCATCAGTTCGTCTCCTGCCACCAGACTTCCGGTAAAAATCCCGGCCAGTCTCCGTAAATCGGTATTTCCTCGGGGTATTTCAGGTCCGACGAATGCGCCAGACGCGAAAAGGGTGAAAAATTGACCGGGATCACATAGCGACCGGCGGTCAGCACGCGGTCCAGCGCCCTGACGGCGGCGGTGTAATCCTCGCCCGTCTCGGCGGTGGCCATGGCGTCGATCATCGCCTCGGCGGCGGGGCTGTCCATGCCCATCCAGTTGCGGCTGCCGGGGGTGTCGACGCCCTCGCTGCCCCAATAGAGGCGCTGTTCATTGCCCGGCGACAGCGACAGCCCGCGTTCGTACCAGGTCATGTCGAACTGATAGTTGTTGGTGCGTTCGATGTATTGGGCGCTGTCCAGCAGGGTGACGCGGGGCGTGATGCCAAGCGGGCGCAGGGCCTCGACATAGATGTTCACGATCTGCTGCGTCTCGGACCCGGTCCGCATGGACGATCCGTTCTGGTTCAGCAGGATCTCGAAGGAAAAGGGGCGGCCCTCGGCATCGGCCAGCCTGCCGTCCTGCACCGTCCACCCCGCATCGTTCATCAGGGCCAGCGCGCGGCGCACGGCGGGGCGGTCCATCGGGCGTTCGCTGCCCTCGGGCAGGTCATAGCCTTCCAGCGTGCCGGGGGGCAGGTCGTCCGCGAAGGGTTCCAGCAGCTCGGCCACCTTTCCCGTCGCCGCATCATGCGACATCGCCAGCACCGAGTTCGAGAAATACGAGGTGATCCGCGGATCGTCCCCGCCGTTCAGCGTGCGGTTGATGAAGCGGAAATTGAACATCTCGATCATCGCCTGGCGCACCCGCCAGTCGTCGAAGATCGGATTTCGGGTGTTCATCACCAGCCCCATGATCCCCGAGGGACGTTCGTTCGGAATCTGATCCATGACGATCCCGCCTGAGGTTGCCAGCGGAAAGTCGTATTCGCTGGCCCAGTTCTGGGCGGAAAGCTCGCGCCAGGCGTTCACCTCGCCTGCCTTGAAGGCTTCGAACATGGCATTGGCATCGCCGAAATAGTCATAGCGGATGGTGTCGAAATTGTTCATCCCGGCCATCAGCGGCAGATCCTTGCCCCAATAGTCGGGGTTGCGGCGGAAGGTGATGGCACGGCCCGGATCGACCCGGTCGACCACATAAGGGCCGGTGCCGATGGGCGGTTCCAGGCTAGAATCGCTGAAATCCTGCCCCTCCCACTGCGCCTTCTTCAGGATCGGGCGCAGACCCATCAACAGGGGCAGTTCGCGGTCCTGTTCGGTGAAGGTGAAGCGGATGCTGCGCGGGCCGGTCTGTTCCATGCTGGCGACCTTGGACCAGGTCCCCAGATAGCGCGGGTGGCCCTTCGTCCCAAGAGTCTCATAGGACCACATCACATCTTCGACAGTGACCGGGCTGCCGTCGGAAAAACGGGCCTCGGGGCGCAGGGTGAACTCGACCCAGGACCTGTCGGGGGCGGTGTCGATGGTCTCGGCCAGCAGGCCATAGACGGTGAAAGGCTCGTCGATCGACCGCATGGCCAGCGTTTCCGCCACATGGACGCCCACGCCCCAGACCGGATTGCCCTTCAGCACCCAGGGCTTCAGGGAATCGAAGCCGCCCGGTTCCGCCAGCCGAATCGCACCGCCCTTCGGCGCCTTAGGATTCGCGTAAGGAAGATGGGAAAAATCAGGGGAAAGCGCAGGTTTGCCATAGATTGCAAGACCATGTGCAGGTTCGGCAAGGCTTGCCAGAGGCATTGCTGCAACACCGATTGTCAAGGCCGCGATCACGGGAAGGATACGATCCGTTCCGTAATTGTTAAGGATTTCCCAGATTCGCATCGCCCACCGCCCCGTTTGTCGTTCTTTGATCGCATTATCAACAGGCTCGCCGAGGGGGCGTCAACCAAGGGGGAAAGAAGTCTGTTGGACTCGGGCGGTTCCTCGCGTATAAATAGGGCACTGCTCGATAGGTTTCTTGCCTGTATGAAACCTGCCTCATAACTTCGCCCGCCTTGTGCGGGCGTTTTTTTTTGCCCATGCTGCGCCTGCAACATCGCCCGGCCGATGCGCCGGACGAGGCCAACCCCGAGGAGCAGCCGATGTTCGAAAGATTCCTGACAGGCAAGACCGCAATCATCACCGGATCGAATTCCGGCATCGGGCTGGGCGTGGCCCACCGTCTGGCAAAGGCGGGTGCGGATGTCGTGCTGAACAGCTTCACCGACAGCGAGGGCGACCATCAACTGGCCCGCGACATGGCCGCCGAACATGGCGTTAGCGTCCGCTATATCAAGGCCGACATGTCCAAGGGCGATGAGTGCCGCGCGCTGATCGAAAAGGCGGGGGCCTGCGACATCCTGGTGAACAATGCGGGCATCCAGCATGTCGCCGCCATTCCCGATTTTCCCACCGAGAAATGGGACGCGATCATCGCCATCAACCTGTCCTCGGCCTTCCATACGACGGCGGCGGCGTTGCCGATGATGCGCAAGGCGGGATGGGGCAGGGTGATCAATATCGCCTCGGCGCATGGTCTGACGGCCAGCCCGTTCAAATCGGCCTATGTCGCGGCCAAGCACGGCATCCTTGGCCTCAGCAAGGTCACCGGTCTGGAAACCGCGCGCGAGCCGATCACCTGCAACGCCATCTGCCCCGGCTATGTCCTGACGCCGCTGGTTGAATCGCAGATCCCCGACACGATGAAGAAATATGACATGGGCCGCGACGAGGTGATCGAGAAGATCCTGCTGGAACGCCAGCCCTCGAAGGAATTCGCCACGACGGACCAGTTGGGCGACACGGCGGTCTTCCTGTGCAGCGATGCGGCCGCCCAGATCACGGGAACCTCGATCAGCGTCGATGGCGGCTGGACGGCGCTGTAACGGAACCCGCGACAGAACGCCGCGTTACCCGAGATATCGCGTAAGGAGAAGCGCAATGAAGGGTATCGCAGCCTGGTTTCTGGGTGTTCCGGTCGTCGTGATCGTCATTCTTTATGTTCTTGGCATCTTCTGATTCAGAAAAGGGCGCCCCGTTCGATCGGGGCGCCCTTTTCAGTTGTTCTGTAGGCGATCTCAGTTCAGCGCGGTCTGGACGCTGCGGACATCCGAATTGGTCATGGTCTTGGCGACCTCGCGGCGCAGGCGCAACTGCAGTTCCTTGTGGTAATGCTTGCGCATGATCCCAAGGGTCGATGGATCGGCGATGATCGCCACGTCGTCCATATCGTTCTGCAGCATCATCGTATTCAAGTGATGGGTCAGATCGACGGCAAAGACGGCCTCGTCATGATCACTGTTCGCGGCTGCTTCATCCGGGATCGCCATATGGGCGGGGCTGGCCAGCGAGGCCGGGGTCACATGGTGCGTCTCGGACAGTTCGATCCCGTATTTGGCGACATTGCGGAAGATCTTTGCGGAATGGCCGTCAGCGACGACCACCATGGCGTTATGGGGCAGCATGAGAGGTCCTTTCCTGGTTGTGTTCCGGACCCAACGCGCCCCGGTCAGGGGCGGTTGCACCCTTCGCAGAACCGGCGGATCCTTGCGACCGCATCGCGCAGGACATCGTCCCCCGTCGCATAAGAGATCCGGAAATGCGGGCTGAGGCCGAAGGCAGCCCCGAAGACGACGGCGACGCCTTCCTCGTCCAGCAGGGCGTTGGCGAAGGTCTCGTCGTCGCGGATCAGCGTGCCCCCCGCCGAGGTCGCCCCGATCAGCCCCGCCATCGAGGGATAGACATAGAACGCCCCCTGCGGGACGGGACATTCCAGACCGGGGCATTCATTCAGCCCTGCGACGACCAGATCGCGACGCCGCTGAAAGACCGCGCGGCTGTCGCGGATGTAATCCTGCGGACCGGTCAGCGCGGCCTCGGCGGCATATTGGCTGACCGAGCAGGGGTTCGAGGTCGATTGCGACTGCAGCTTGGCCATCGCCTTGATCAGCGGCTCGGGTGCAGCACCATAGCCGATGCGCCAGCCGGTCATGGCATAGGATTTGCTGACCCCGTTCATGGTCAGCACGCGGTCCTTCAGACGCGGCTCGACCTGCGCGGGGGTGCAGAATTCGAAGCCGTCGAAGACGAGGTGTTCATAGATGTCGTCGGCCAGCACCCAGACCTGCGGGTGACGCAGCAGCACATCACACAGCGCCTGCATCTGCGCGCGGTCGTATCCCGCCCCCGAGGGGTTCGAGGGTGAATTCAGGATCAGCCACTTGGTGCGGGGCGTGATCGCAGCTTCCAGCGCCTCGGGTGTCAGGCGGAAACCGACATCGATGCCGCATTCGACCACCACCGGCGTGCCACCCGCAAGCAGCACCATGTCGGGATAGCTGACCCAATAGGGGGCGGGGACGATCACCTCGTCGCCCTCGTCCAGCGTCGCCATCAGGGCGTTGAACAGGATCTGCTTGCCGCCCGTGCCGACCGTGATCTGCGAGGGCGCATAGTCCAGCCCGTTCTCGCGCGCGAATTTATCCGCGATGGCGCGTTTCAGCGAAGGGGTGCCATCGACCGCCGTATATCGCGTGTGGCCCGCGTCGATGGCGGCTTTGGCAGCGTCGCGGACATGCTCGGGCGTGTCGAAGTCCGGCTCGCCCGCCGACAGGCCGATGATGTCGCGGCCTTCGGCGCGCAGTTCCGCCGCGCGGGTCGTCATGGCGATGGTCGGCGAGGGCTTGATGCGGGCAAGCCGGTCAGAGATGAATGCCATGATGCACCTGTCGTTGTTTGAACTGCGTTTGAACTGCGCACAGGCTTGGCATACGCTTTGCCGATATGTGCCACAAGCAGGGGTTTGATCACGATGGACAGCTATGCCGATCCGGTGGCGACGATGGGCGACCGGCTGACCGCCGCACGCGAAGGTGTGGGCCTGTCGGTCGATCAGATGGCCGAACAGCTGGGCCTGCGCCCCGAGACGCTGGAAGGGTGGGAGGTCGATCAGGCCGAGCCGATGCCCTCGATCCTGGGACGGATCGCCGCAATCGCGGGGGTTTCCCCCGTTTGGCTGTTGACGGGAGAGGGCGCCGGGCCCCAAGACACCGCAGCAGGTCAGGCCCTGCGGTCGGAACTGCGCGATCTGCGCCAGCTGCTGGCCGAGGTCTGCGACCGCATCGAACGCATGGAAGAGGCTCTGGGTCATGGCTGACACGATGGAAACCCCCGAAAACCGCCTGAAGCGCCTGCACATGCGCAGCTGGCGGCGCGGAATGAAGGAGATGGACCTGATCCTGGGCCATTTCGCCGACGATCAGCTGGCTGCGCTGTCGGCGGATGATCTGAACCTCTATGAGCGGATGCTGGGTGAAAACGATCAGGACCTGTATCTGTGGGTCACCGCGCGCATCGGTCAGGACACGCAGGCCGCGCGCGATCCCGCTGCCGCGATGTTCGCGCCGCTTCTGGACCGCATCGCGGCCCATGCAGGTGAAAGATTCGCGACAGATCGCTAAAATTGTCTTGAATCATGCAGGTCGGGTGCGCGGGAATTAACTCAAGATTTCCTTTTTCGCGCGAATGTCGGTCCATGACGAACAGGACAGGACATCTTACCGCCATGCTCGCACAGGCCCCACGCGATCCGCGCCCGACCAAAGACCACAGCCCCCTTGCGGACGACACGTCCGACCTGACCGTGGCCTACCTTGAATCGCTGCAGCTGCTGGAGCGGATGCACAGGCTGATGCTGGACACGATCAAGGATGAATTCGAACGTCTGCACCGTGGCGATCTGACCCCGGTGCAGGCCATGATCCTCTATAACCTGGGCGAGGCGGAGGTTTCCGCCGGTGAACTACGGTCCCGCGGCATGTATCAGGGGTCGAACGTCAGCTATAACCTGAAGAAGCTCGTGACGATGGGCTATGTCCATCACGAACGCTGCGACGCCGATCGCCGATCGGTCCGTGTGCGCCTGACGCCCGAGGGGCAGATGGTGCGTGACATGGTGCGCGGCATGTTCATCCGCCATGCCGAGGATCTGGCGATGTCGGGGGTGCTCGAGGATCCGATGCTGGATTTGGTCAATCTGCAGAACCGCCGGATCGAGCGATATTGGACGGAGCAGATCCGCTATATCTATTAGGGTCTCGCGCGCATCCTTGCGAATGCGCGCGGGGCCGGCTTACCAGCTGCCGGTGTTTTCCATGCTGGCCCAGGGTTCCTGCGGGGGCAGGCTGTCGCCCTCTTGCAGCAGCTCGATCGAGATGTTGTCGGGGCTGCGCACGAAAGCCATGTGCCCGTCGCGCGGGGGACGGTTGATGGTCACGCCCGCATCCTGCAGCTTCTGACACATCTCATAGATGTTGCCGACGCTATAGGCCAGGTGACCGAAGTGGCGGCTGTCCGAGGGAAGGCCTTCATCGCCGTCCCAGTTGTAGGTCAGTTCAACCGGGCATTCGGGCTGGCCTTCGGGGGCCATGAAGATCAGCGAAAAGCGACCCTTGTCGTTGTCGATGCGGCGGGTTTCCTTCAGCCCCAGCAGGCCGAAGAACTCCATCGTCTTCTTCAGGTCCTTTACGCGGACCATGCTGTGCAGATAGCGGACTTTCATGGGATCTCCTGTCTTGTGACGCGCAGGGTGGCACGCACCTTCGGGCTATGCAACGTCGCCGGGCGCAGCGCGGTTGCAGCCGAGGCGGCAGCATGGCAAAGGAAGGCTTGCCATCCATGAGGTCCCCCAATGCCCCTGACGCCCGAACAGCAGGCCCAGATCGACGAACAGCGCCAATCCCCCCGCCAGACCCTTCGCACCGTCGCCGAAGGGATGGAGCGGCATCTCTATACCGCCTATCCGGTGCTGGATCATGGCTTCGTGCGGGTCATCGACTACATGGGCGACGACGCAGCCATCTGTCAGGCGGCGCGCGTCAGCTATGGCCGGGGCACCAAGTCGGTTCAGAACGACGAAGGCCTGATCCGCTATCTGATGCGCCACTGGCATTCGACCCCCTTCGAGATGTGCGAGGTCAAGCTGCACGTCAAGCTGCCGGTTTTCGTCGCCCGCCAGTGGATCCGCCACCGCACGGCCAACATCAACGAATACTCGGGCCGCTATTCGGTGATGGACCGCGAATTCTACATCCCGGCTGAGGAGAAGCTGGCCGCGCAGTCCAGCCAGAACCATCAGGGCCGGGGCGAGGTGCTGCAGGGCGAGGAAGCGCAGCGCGTGCTGAACCTGCTGCGCGAGGATGCGATGCGCAGCTATGACAACTATGAATCGATGCTGAGCCAGGACGGACAGCAGGGGCTGGCGCGCGAATTGGCGCGGATGAACCTGCCGACGAACATCTATACCCAATGGTATTGGAAGGTCGATCTGCACAACCTGCTGCACTTCCTGCGCCTGCGTGCCGACAGCCATGCGCAGTATGAAATCCGGGCCTATGCCGATGTCATCTGCGACATCGTCAAGGATTGGGTGCCGGCCGCCTTCGGCGCCTTCCGCGATTACCGGATGGATGCCGTCAGCCTGTCCGCGCAGGCCGCGGCCGTGCTGAAGCGTCGCCTTGCGGGGGAAACTGTCACACAGGAAGACAGCGGCATGGGCGCGCGCGAATGGCGCGAGTTTCAGGCCGACTGGGGCTGAGACACCCGCATTCATTGCAGAAAAGGCCCCTGCGTCATGCGACGCGGGGGTCTTTTTTCTTTGCCGAACCCCGGTGACTGTCATGTGATTGTCACAAAAATCATACATAGGCGTCATCAGAACTGACTAGGCCTGCCGTCATGACATTCCGTTCCATCCAATCCCGGAGAACACGCATGAAGACCATCGGCTTTACCGCAACCGCCATTTCCGTGATCGCCCTGTCGGCAGGCGCTGCCGCTGCCCGCGATCAGGTGCAGGTCGCAGGTTCCTCGACCGTGCTGCCCTATTCGACCATCGTGGCCGAACTGTTTGGCGAGAACAGCGACTTTGCGACCCCGGTCGTGGAATCGGGCGGCTCGTCCACCGGTCTGCGCCGTTTCTGCGAAGGCGTCGGTGAAAACACCATCGACATCGCCAACGCCAGCCGCAAGATCCGCGACAGCGAAGTCGAGGAATGCGCCGCCAATGGTGTGACCGACATCATGGAAGTCCGCATCGGCTATGACGGGATCGTCTTCGCGAACCTGGCCGACGGCAATGCCTTCGAATTCACGCCCACCGACTGGTTCAAGGCCCTTTCGGCCAAGGTCGTCGAGGACGGCAAGATCGTCGACAACACCGCCGCCAACTGGTCCGAGGTGAACCCCGACCTGGCCGATCAGGAAATCCTGGCCTTCGTGCCCGGCACCCGTCACGGCACCCGCGAAGTCTTCGAGGAAAAGGTCATCCTGCAGGGCTGCGAAGACAGCGGCGCGCTGGAAGTCTTCACCGCCGAGATGGGCGAAGATGACGCCGAAGCCGCCTGCATGACGCTGCGCACGGACGGCAAGTCGGTCGACATCGACGGCGACTACACCGAGACGCTGGCCCGCATCAACAGCTCGCCCAACGGCATCGGCGTCTTCGGTCTGTCCTTCTATGAGAACAACACCGACACGCTGCAGGTCGCGACCATGTCCGGCGTGACCCCCTCGACCGAGACCATCGCCTCGGGCGAATACCCCGTGTCGCGTCCGCTGTTCATGTACGTCAAGAAGGCCCACATCTCCGAAGTACCGGGCGTGAAGGAATTCGCCGAATTCTTCGTGTCGGACGAGATCGCAGGCCCCGACGGCCCGCTGGCCGAATACGGCCTGGTTTCCGACCCCGAGCTGGCCGAGACCCAGGCTGCCGTGGCCGACGAAGCGACCATGCAGTAAGACGCAACGCGGACCGCGGGGCATGATCCCGCGGTCCGATCCTTTTCCAACAGCAAGGAACAGCACCGATGCCACTGTCCTGGGCTTTGATCGCCAGCCTGCTTCTGGCCGTCGCCGGATACCTGATCGGTCGCAACCGTGCGCTGGGTGCCGCTGGCCCCGACGTGCGGATGTTGCACAGCCGCCCGACCTATCACGGCGTCAGCGTCGCACTGACCACCTTCGGTCCGGCGGCGGTGATCGTGGTTCTGGCGCTGCTGCTGCGGATGACCGGCCAGATCGACCCGACAACCGGCGGGGTGGCGGGGCTTGCCGTTCTGGGCGGGGCGATCCTGGGGCTGGGCTGGGGCATCAGCCGCATCGGAGCCGACTTCCAGGCCCGCAGCGCGGTCGAGCGCATGGTCATGTCCGTCCTGATCATCTGTTCGCTGATCGCCATCGCGACCACCGTCGGCATCGTGCTGTCGCTGATCTTCGAAACAGGCAGCTTCTTCCAGAAATACAGCTGGCACGAGTTCTTTTTTGGCCTGGAATGGACACCGCGCTTTGACGGCAATTCGCGCCTCGGCATGCTGCCGCTGCTGTGGGGGACGCTCTACATCTCGTTCATCGCGCTGGTGGTGGCGGTGCCGATCGGGCTGTTCGCCGCGATCTACCTTTCGGAATACGCCAGCCCCCGCATCCGCAGCTTTGCCAAGCCCATGGTCGAGCTGCTGGCGGGCATCCCCACCATCGTCTATGGCCTTTTCGCGCTGATCACCGTGGGTCCGATGCTGCGCGACTGGATCGCGCAGCCCCTGGGCTTGGGCAATTCGGCGTCATCGGTGCTGACGGCAGGTCTGGTCATGGGCATCATGCTGATCCCCTTCGTCAGCTCGCTGTCCGACGACATCATCAACGCCGTGCCGCAAAGCCTGCGCGACGCCGCCCTTGGCCTTGGGTCCACGCCCTCTGAGACCGTGCGCCAGGTGGTGCTGCCCGCGGCACTTCCGGGCATCGTGGGTGCCGTCCTGCTGGCCGCCAGCCGCGCCATCGGGGAAACCATGATCGTGGTCCTCGGTGCCGGTGCCGCCGCCACCATGAGCCTGAACCCCCTCGAAGCGATGACCACCATCACCGTCAAGATCGTCAGCCAGCTGACCGGCGACAACGATTTCTCCTCGCCCGAGACGCTTGTCGCCTTCGCCCTGGGGCTGACGCTTTTCGTCATCACCCTGTGCCTGAACATCGTCGCGCTGATCATCGTGCGCAAATACCGCGAGCAGTACGAATGACCGATATGTCGAACCACGCCTCACGGATTTCCCTGTTCGAGGTCGATCCCCGCACCCGCCGCCGCAATGCTGCCGAAAAGCGGTTCCGCGCCTATGGGGCCACTGCCATCTGCATCGCGGTCATCGCGCTGGTCCTGCTGGTCGGAACCATTCTTCGTGACGGTTCGGGGGCCTTCCGCCAGACCTACCTGTCGATGCCCGTCGCGCTCAGCGCCGAAAAGCTGGACCCCAAGGGAAACCGCGATCCGGCGGAAATGTCCAAGGTGCTGACGCTGGCCTATGGCCGCGTGCTGGACGACGCGCTGGATGCGGCCGTGGCCCAGATGGATACGCAGATCGAGGGCCTGTCGGAAAAGGACATGACCGGCCTGGTCTCGAAGGAGGCATCGGCCCAGCTGCGCGACCGCGTGCTGGCCGACCCCGAACTGGTCGGACAGACGGTCGATGTGAACGTGCTGGTGAATGGCCGGATCGACGGATACTTCAAGGGCCGCGTCAGCAAGGAAAGCGCCGAGCGTGACAGCAACACCTCGCCCCAGCAGCTGATGCTGGCGGATGCGCTGGCCGAGGATGGCGTGCTGGTCACCCGCTTCAACCGCGAATTCATCACCAACCCCGACGCATCCGACCAGCGCCCCGAGGCTGCGGGCGTCGGCATCGCGATCCTCGGCTCGCTCTACATGATGCTGGTGGTGCTGTTCCTGTCGGTGCCGATCGGGGTCGCCGCCTCGATCTATCTCGAGGAGTTCGCCCCCAAGAACCGCCTGACCGACATCATCGAGGTCAACATCTCGAACCTGGCCGCCGTGCCGTCCATCGTCTTCGGCATCCTGGGTCTGGCGGTCTTCATCAACTTCGCGGGCCTGCCGCAATCGGCGCCCATCGTCGGCGGCCTGGTGCTGACGCTGATGACGCTGCCGACGATCATCATCTCGACCCGTGCGGCGCTGAAGGCGGTGCCGCCGTCGATCCGCGACGCCGCGCTTGGGGTGGGTGCGTCCAAGATGCAGTCGGTCTTCCACCACGTCCTGCCGCTGGCCATGCCCGGCATCATGACCGGTACCATCCTTGGTCTGGCGCAGGCCCTGGGTGAAACCGCGCCGCTGCTGCTGATCGGGATGGTGGCCTTCGTGCGCGAATTCCCCGCCGCCCCGCCCGAGGGTCTGTTCGACCCCGCATCCGCCCTGCCGGTCCAGGTCTACAACTGGACGCAGCGCAGCGACCCCGCCTTCGTCGAGCGGGCCTCGGGTGCCATCATCATCCTGCTGATCTTCCTTTTGTGCATGAACCTGCTGGCCATCTTCCTGCGCCGCAAGTTCGAGCGCCGTTGGTAACCTGCACAAGAAGGCCGTATAGAACATGTATGACACGACCCGAACGGAGAGCGCCGTGAGCCAGCAAGACATCAAGATCTCGGCCCGGAACGTGCAGGTCTATTATGGCGAAAAGCACGCCATCAAGGACGTGAACGTCGAGATCCTGGACAAGACCGTCACCGCCTTCATCGGCCCTTCGGGCTGTGGCAAGTCGACCTTCCTGCGGTGCATCAACCGTATGAACGACACCATCGACATCGCCCGCATCGAGGGCGAGATCCGCATCGACGGCGACGACATCTACGACCGCCGCGTCGATCCGGTGCAGCTGCGCGCCAAGGTGGGGATGGTCTTCCAGAAGCCGAACCCCTTCCCGAAGTCGATCTTCGACAACGTCGCCTATGGCCCCCGCATCCACGGTCTGGCCCGCAACAAGGCCGAACTGGACGAAATCGTCGAGAAGAGCCTGCGCGGTGCCGCCCTCTGGTCCGAGGTCAAGGACCGCCTGCATGAACCCGGCACCGGCCTTTCGGGTGGCCAGCAGCAGCGTCTGTGCATCGCCCGCGCCGTCGCAACCGCCCCCGAGGTGCTGCTGATGGACGAACCATGTTCGGCACTTGACCCCATCGCCACCGGACAGGTCGAGGAGCTGATCGACCAGCTGCGCGAACAGTTCTCGGTCGTGATCGTCACGCACTCGATGCAGCAGGCCGCCCGCGTCAGTCAGAAGACCGCCTTCTTCCACCTGGGCAACCTGGTCGAATATGGCGATACCGACGACATCTTTACGAAACCGAGTGACAGCCGGACCGAGGCTTACATCTCGGGCCGGATCGGCTGAACCGTCAGAAGGAAGCGATCATGAACCGCGACAAGCATATTTCCTCGGCGTTCGACCGCGACCTGGAAACCATCCAGGCCCTGGTCGTCAAGATGGGCGGCATGGTGGAAGCCGCCATCACCGATGCCTCGACCGCGCTGGACACCCGCGACGAGGAACTGGCCGAGGAAGTCCGCCGCCGCGACAAGGCCATCGACGCGCTGGAGGTGCAGATCAACGAGGACGCCGCCCGCCTGATCGCCCTGCGCGCGCCCACCGCCACCGACCTGCGGATGGTGCTGGCCGTCATCAAGATCTCGGCGTCGCTGGAACGGGTGGGCGATTACGCCAAGAACATGGCCAAGCGCACCTCGGTCCTGTCGCAGATGCCCGCCATCGAGGGCGCGGGCATGGCCCTGCGCCGGATGAGCACGGCGGTCAACAAGATGCTGCAGGATGCGCTGGACAGCTATATCCGCCGCGACGCCGATCTGGCGCAGGACGTGCGCCAGCGCGACCTTGAGGTGGACCAGATGTACAATGCGCTGTTCCGCGAATTCCTGACCCACATGATGGAAGATCCGCGCAACATCACGTCTTGCATGCATCTGCATTTCATTGCCAAGAACGTCGAACGCATGGGCGACCACGCCACCTCGATCTCGGAGCAGGTGGTCTATCTGGTGACGGGCGAACTGCCCGACGAGGCCCGCCCCAAGAGCAACAGCGTCCCGATGGTCGACACGATCCAGGAGGGCTGATCCATGTCCCGCCAAGCCCCCTGCGTGCTGATCGTCGAGGACGAGGGCGCGCAACGCGAAGTGCTTCACTACAACCTGGAAGCCGAAGGGTTCGAATGCGTCGTGGCCGACAATGGCGAGGACGCGTTGCTGCTGGTGCAGGAAGAGATGCCCGATCTGATCGTGCTGGACTGGATGCTGCCCAAGGTGTCCGGGATCGAGGTCTGCCGTCAGGTTAAGGCCGACCCCGCCACCCGCAATATCCCCATCATCATGCTGTCGGCCCGCAGCGAAGAGGTCGACCGCGTCCGCGGCCTCGAGACGGGGGCCGACGATTACGTCGTCAAACCCTATTCCGTGGTCGAGCTGATGGCCCGTCTGCGTACCCAGCTGCGCCGCACGCGCCCCGCCAGCATGGGCGAAAGGCTGTCATTCGCGGACATCATCCTCGATGCATCCGAACATCGCGTCTTCCGCGCGGGCCAGTCGCTGCACCTGGGCCCGACCGAGTTTCGCCTGCTGTCCACCCTGATGGAGAAGCCGGGGCGGGTCTGGACACGTGAACAGCTTCTGGACCGGGTCTGGGGGCGCGACATCTATGTCGATACGCGCACCATCGATGTCCACGTCGGGCGTCTGCGCAAGGCGCTGATGCAGAACGGTGGCGACAATCCGGTGCGTACGGTTCGCGGCACCGGATATTCCCTGGGCTAGGTGATGCGGGTGGAGAGGGGGCTGAGGCCCTCGATCCGCACCGTCACCTGATCGCCGCGCGTCACGGCACCCACGCCTGCGGGCGTGCCGGTCATGATCAGATCGCCGGGGGCAAGGCGTACCAACCCCGACAGGTGGCTGATGATATCCGCCACCGGCCAGATCATCTGCGACAGATCGGCATCCTGCCGGATGTCGCCGTTGACCAGCAGCTGCATCCGGCCCTTGTCCATCGGGCCGGTCTGCGAAGCCGGATGCAGCGGGCCGATGGCCGCCGAAAGGTCGAACCCCTTGGCCATGTCCCACGGTCGCCCCATCTTCTTGGCCTGCGCCTGCAGGTCGCGCCGGGTGAAGTCGTTCCCCGCCGCATAGCCCCAGATCATCGCCGTGGCATCCTGCGGCGCGATCTCCGTGCCGCCCGCGCCCAAGGCGACGACCAGTTCTGCCTCGTAATGCAGATCCGATGACGCGGGCGGATAAGGCAGATCGTCGTCGTCGGTCAGCACGGCATCGGCGGGCTTGGTAAAGAAGAACGGCGGCTCGCGGTCGGGGTCGTGGCCCATCTCGCGCGCGTGATCGGCATAATTGCGGCCGACGCAGAAGATGCGGCGCACGGGGAAACGATCAGCGCTGTCGTGGATTGGCAGGGTTGCTTGCATTACAACGGGCAGCTTCATGACGCGAAAAGCCCTTCGAAATCGGCGAAACCCTTGACCTCGATCGGGTTGCCCGAGGGGTCGAAGAAGAACATCGTCCGCTGTTCGCCCGGCTGGCCCTGAAAGCGGATGACGGGCGGGATGTCGAATTCGACGCCATGCGATTGCAGGCGTTCCGCCAGTGTCAGCCAATCGGGCAGGGCCAGGACCACGCCCATATGCGGCATCATCACCATGTGGTCGCCCACCTTGCCCGTGCGCGTGGTGGCAAAGGGCTGGCCCAGATGCAGGGAAAGCTGGTGGCCGAAGAAGTCGAAATCGACCCATGTATCCGTCGAACGCCCCTCGGCACAGCCTAGGATGTCACCGTAGAAGCGTCGCGCCTGATCCAGATCGGTCACATGGATGGCAAGGTGGAACAGGGATCTCATGGCGTTCTCCGGTCGGTGATTTGGCGCATGGTGATGCAGGATCTGCAAACTGTCTACTGGGCAGGCGCGTCCATGACATCGTCCAGCACACGCGCCACGATGCGGGCGGTGTCGTCCCAGCTGGGCAGAGCCAGACCCGCCTGACGTGCCGCATCCGCGTGCCTTTCCCTGAAGGACACATCGGTCAGCATGCGACGAAGGGCATCCGCCAAGGCTGCGCCATCATCGGGGGCGACCAGCAGACCGGCATCGGCGGGAACAGTGCCGGGAACGGCGCCCGCCGTGGTACTGACGATGGGCAACCCATGGGACAGTGCCTCGTCGAAGACGATGCCATAGCCCTCGTACCGGGTGGCCAGCGCAAAGACCGACGCCTGTCCATAGAGGTCCTGCAGCCGGTCGTCGGACACTCGCCCCGCCAGGGTGATCCTGTCGCCCAGGGGGCTGCGGGCGATCAGGTCTTGCAACCGGGTGACATGGGCGTCGTCCCAAGGGTTGCCCACGATCTGCGCCTGCCATTCCAGATCGCCCAGCATCCCAAGCGCCTGCACCAGTACGTCATGTCCCTTGCGCGGATGCAGGATCCCCACCGAGAGGATCAGCGCAGGGTGTGCCTTGCGGACCTGCCGCGGCTGGCGGGCCTTGGTTCCGGGGCGGGCGATGGTGATCCGGTCGGCGGGCACATCATAGCGTTCGATCAGCATGTCGCGGGTATGCGGGCTGGGGACCAAGACATGGCGGGCCAGCCTCAGGTTCGCACGCTCGGTCCGCAACAGGTGGTCGGCAAGGTCGTCGGGCAGGTCGCTTTCCTGCGCCAGCGGATGGTGGATCATCGCGACGATGGGCGCACGCACCGAAGCCAACGCCTTGGTATCCAGCGCACCGAAAGCTAGACCGTCGATGATGACCGGCTGATCGGCTGGCAGGGCGCGCAGCTGGTCGATGGCCCGTGCCATGTCGCGATCATCCGGTGTCGGAAAGCTGTCGGGCAACTGCACGACCTGTACCGGCCTTCCTTGGTCGCGCAACCCCTGGACCAGCTGATGGTCATAGAGATAGCCGCCGGTCAGCGTGGTGATGTCGCCAGGCAGGGCGAAATTCGCGGGTCGGGTCATGGGTCCACCGTCAACTTTGGTTCGGGATACCGGGGCGCAGCATCACCCGGGCGGATCAGCACCAGCAGCCCGGGCAGCGTACTGAGCAGGAACAGCAATCCGAAGGCCGTGCTGGCCGCCAAACCCGCCGAGGCGCTGGCACCCAGCATCGGGAACAGGCTGGCGGCGGCACCCTCGCGGATGCCCCAACCGCTGATCGTCACCGGAACGACCATCGTCAGCAGGATCAACGGCACATAAAGCGCGGCTTGCCCTGTGCCGATCGGCGTGCCGGTCGCATAAGCGCAGCAGGCGAAGGCCGCGATGTTCAGGCCCGCAATGGCGATGTTCAGGCCGATCTGCATGGGCAGTGCACCACCGCCCAGAATGGCGGGCCGGACCAGCGCCAGCCACCCTTTCCACCATGACAGGATCAGCAGGCCCGCTGCCAGAAGCCCGGCACCAAGGCAGATCGCGCCGACCAGGCCGCTGATCGTCCGGGGCAACGCCGGACCATCATGGGCCACCCAAGCCGTCAGCATGATTGCCAGCAGGCCGAACTGACCGAAGGCACGCTCGATCATCACGGCCGCCCCTGCACGCCCCAGACCTGCGTCATGGCGGGCCCGGTAGGCACGGCCGGCGTCGCCCAGAACCCCTCCGGGCAGCGACTGGTTGACGACCTGTCCAAGGTAATATTCACGGATCGCGCGGGTGATCCTCAGCCGCTGGCCAAGCCGGGTCGCGGTGAACTGCCAGCGCCACGCCGACAGCAGGGTCTGCACCGTCAATGCCAGAAACCCTGCGCCCAGCCATCCAAGATCCGCCTGCTTCAGCAGGGACAGGGCCTGTCCACCATCAAGCCCCGCGAACAGCAGGCCAAGCAGCAGCAGGGCGGTCAGCATTTGCAGGGCTTTGGTCAGGGTCATGCGGGGGGAACGTCCTCGGGGGGCGAAAAGCTCCGCAACAGATTGTCGCGCATGGATTCCATCGGAATGGGGGCTGCGTCTGCCGGGGGGATCAGGCCCGGCGTCAGCCCCCATTCGGCGCTGCGTGCGACAAGCGCCTCAGGGCCGATCACATGGATGGGTACCTGGCGGCGCTGATCCAGACCGATGCTGCTGGCTGCCTGATGGTCGCCCAGAAGCACCAAGAGCGGCGGGTCCGAGGCATTGCGTTCGGCATATTCCATGACCGCCTGCAGGGTATAGTCGATGGCATCGCGGTAATGCTGGCGCACGGTTTCCCGGTCGCGCCAGACCTGACGGGGGGTGGGACCTTCGGTGGCCATTCGGTTGAAGACCGTGCCATCGCCCACATCGGACCAATTCACCATCCGTGGCACCGGCGTCCAAGGCGCGTGCGAGGAGATCAGCGCCACCTGTGCGAACAGCCTGCGGGGATCATCCCCTTGTTCCCGGATGCGGTCGGTCGCGGTCAGGGTGAACTGGTCGGGCATGGTAACCCAGTTGAAGGGTTCACCGGCATAGCCCAGATCGTCGGCGGCGTGGACGGTGTCGAAGCCCATGCGCGTGCCCTCGGGCCAGGGGCGGGTGATGGCGGGCATGATGGCCGCCGTGCGGAAGCCGGCGCGTCGGGCGTGATCGAACAGCGTCCAGCGATCGCTGGCGACCGAGGCCTGATAGCGCGTCTGATCGCCGATCCACAGACCGTTCTGGAAGGTGGCATGGGCCAGCCAGCTTTGTCCGCCATGCGTGGACGAGGTCAGGAAACCCGACCGCATTGCCAGTCCCGCCGCGGAAAGCCGCGCCTGCGCGTCTTGCAGTCTGGGCAGATGCACATCGGCATAGAAGGGCGTGTCGAAGCTGGTCCGGCCGTAACTTTCCAGAAAGATGACCAGCACATCGCGGTCGATCATCGACAGGGGGGCGGCCAGCCGACGCATGGGATCGGTCTCGCTCTGACGGCGGAACTCGGCAAGCTGGGTGACGGTGCGGGCCGCAAGCTGAAGACGGTCCTGGGCGAAGGTCAGACCGGGCGTGGTGGGGCTGATCGCCGCCAGGGCGCCGATGGCCAAGACAGACAGAAAGGACCACTTGCCAGCGCGGCGGACGACCCCAAGCGACCACCAGATCGCCCATCCCAGCAGACCCCCGACCAGCAGTGCCCCGATGCAGGCACCGATCGCCGCCAGAACGCCGACGGTGCCCGCCAGCAGGCGCACCAGCGCGTCGATCAACGGCAGATCGGCCACGGGGTTGAAGCGGCGGCCTAGGCTCTCGGCCATGGTCAGATCGGCCAGCTGCAGGATCACGATCAGCATCAACACCATCGTCGCCAACCCCTGCAGCAGACGACCCAAGGCGCTGCGCCCGCAGATGGCCAGCAGAAGCGCCAGGACCGCCATGTCCAGCCCGGGCAGTTGGCGTGGATCGGGCAGGGTGGTCGCGACGTGCAGCAACAGAAGGGCGGCCAGAAGACGCATCACCGCTCCGCCCTCAGCCACAGGATGTCGCGCAGGAACGACCAAATCAGGGCCGCGGCTGCGATGCGCGCCAGGATGATGCCGACGCCGTCGGGCATGATGGGCGGTTGCAGGGCGATCAGCGTCGCGATCTGCAGCACGCAGATCGCCTTGCGCCGCCAGCTGGGATAAAGCGGCGCGGAAAGCCAGGGCTGCAGATATGCGGCACCGATGAACAGATAGCGCATGACGCCCAGCACCATGATCTCGGGGCCGACGGGATCGCCGCGCAGGGCGTGCAAGGCCAGGATCAGGGCAAGGGCGGCATCGACCTCCATGTCGAAGCGGGCACCGAACCCCGAGGTCAGTTCCTGTCGCCGCGCCAGCCAGCCGTCCACCCCGTCCAACGCCAAGGCGACCGCGGCGACGCCTGCCACCGTCCACCCCGTCACCGGCCCGATCCAGACCGAGACCAGAAGCGCCACCGTCAGCGACACCCGCAGCAGGGTGATGGTATTGGCCGCCCCGAACCGGACATGCGGATAATGGCGCTGGGTCAGCCAAGCCACCGCCGCAAAGGTGGGCAGGAACAGCGCGGGCGCCAGAAGGGGCTGCTGATGTCCCAGCATCAGCGCCGTCGCCCAGGTCAGGGCAAGGGCGGCCACCCCCGAGGGCAGCATGCCCGAAGGCAGGCCGCTGTGCTGTCCGGTTTCAGGGTGGGCTGTCATGGAAGGGGCCTTGCGTGCATCGCGCAAGGATATGGCAGCGCTTGGCGGCGTCAAGCAGACGCTTGCCCCGTGGCGCGGTCGTGATACCATGGTGGAATGGCTGACAGAGCAACTCGATACGGCACGACCGCGCAAGTCCTGCACTGGCTGGTGGCGATCGGTATTCTTCTGATGATCCCCGCAGGGCTGATCATGGTGCGCGACGGTTTGCCACGGGCGCTGCAGGATGCGCTGTTCCTGTTTCACAAGAACATCGGCGTGGTCCTTTTCCTGATCGTGGTCCTTCGGATCGTCTGGCGGGCAACCCATCCCGCTCCGCCCCTGCCGCCACAGATGCCGGCTTGGCAACGCCGCATCGCCGCTGTATCGCATTTGGCGCTTTATGTGCTGCTGGTGGTGATGCCTGTAACCGGCTATCTGCGGGTTCGGGCAGGGGGCTATCCGATCGAGGCGTTGGACGCTCTGGGCGTTCCGGCGATGGTCGCCCGCAATAAGGCCTTCGGCGAAGCCGCCAGCCAAGTGCACGAAGTCGCGGCATTCCTGCTGATCGGCTTGCTGGCCATGCACATCGGGGCGGCGCTGCATCATGCGTTGATCCGTCGCGACGGGGTCTGGTCGCGGATGTGGCCGATCGGCGGTCGGGACTGACGCTGCGGCAGCGGTTGATGCTTTGCGGTCGACTTCGATCCGGGGCATGCCTAGGATGCGCCGTTGGACGGCATCGGCCTGGTTCCACGACCGCCGCAATATTATCAAATATTTACTCACATCGAATGAACAAAACGGCGTCCAGCCGCGTTCGACGGGAACCGTCGATCTGGCGGATGGCGTCGACCCTGCAGGAGCCCTCGTGTACGACAAGAAGAACCTGACGATCCTTGCCGCGGTCGTTCTTGCACTGGGGGGTGTCTTCGCCCTCGATCTGATGTTCCCGCTGGGGACGGCTGTCTGGCTGATCTACCTGCTGCCGCTGGTGTTGTCGTTCATGTGCCCCTGGCCCGTGGCGCCGGTGTTGGTGGCGGTCGTGGCCTGCGCTGGCATGGGGCTTGGCTTCATGTTCGACGAGGCCTCTTTCGGGACCGGCGTGGCGATTGCCAACAGATCCATGGCGGGGCTGGTCTATCTGGGCCTGGGGATCGGCGGTCAGGCTATGATCCGGACACGCGAGCGTCTGCTCCATACCGAATGGGTGCAGCAGGGGCAGGTAGCGATCGGCCGTGCCATCCAAGGCGAACTTTCGGCCGAGCGTTTCGGCCAGCAGGTCCTGCGCAGCCTGGCACAGCGCGTCGATGCCCGAGCAGGCGTCATCTACGCGCGCGAGGGTGAAAGCCTGCACCGGCTGGCCACATGGGGCGTCGACGAAGCCGCCCTTGCCGAACGCGTGTCGGCGGCGGAGGGCCATCTGGGCCGCTGCATCACCGAGGGCGAGGTCTTGGAACTGGACCTGCCCTCCGACGCCGCGCTTGGTTGGTCCAGTGGTCTGACGCGGGGTCGCGCGGGGCGCGTGGTGCTGGTGCCGTTGCTGGACAACGGGCATGTGAACGCCGTTCTGGAAATGGGCTTCGACAAGCCGGTGCCGGAACGCGTGCGCGATCTGTTCGACCGGACCTCGGACCGCTTGGGGATCGCGCTGCGGTCCGTTCAATATCGCGCGCAACTGCATGAACTGCTTGAGGAAACCCGCCTCCAGGCCGAGGAACTGCGCAGCCACTCGGAAGAACTCGCCTCCTCGAACGAGGAGCTGGAGGAGCAGACCCGCGCCCTGCAGGACAGCCAGCAACGGCTGGAAGCCCAGCAGGCCGAATTGGAACAGCAGAACGCGCTGCTGGAAAGCCAGACGCAGGAGCTTGAGGAACAGCGCGACACGCTGGCCCGCTCGCGCCGCATGCTGGAGGATCAGGCCGCCGAACTGGCGCGCGAAAGCCGCTACAAGTCCGAATTCGTCGCCAATATGTCGCATGAACTGCGCACGCCGCTGAATGCGCTTCTGATCATGTCGCGGCTGCTGGCCGAGAACCGGGGCAAGACGCTGACGCCCGAACAGGTGCGTTGGGCCGAAACGATCGAAAGCTCGGGCAAGGATCTGCTGCTGCTGATCAACGATATCCTCGATCTCTCCAAGATCGAGGCCGGCAAGCTGGAGGTCGCCCGCGATGCCATCGAACCGGCGGATGTCGCCAAGAAGCTGGTCCGCGCCTTCGAGGTGCAGGCCCAGTCCAAGGGGTTGGAACTGACCGCCGAGGTCGCGCCCGACGTTGCCACGCTGGAAACGGACGGGCAGCGGTTGGAGCAGGTCCTGCGCAACTTCATCTCGAACGCGCTGAAGTTCACCGAACGCGGGCGGATCACGCTGAAGGTCACGCGGGTGGCGCAGGGCATCGCCTTCGCCGTCCATGACACCGGCATCGGCATCGCGCCCGACCAGCAGGAGGCCGTCTTCGAGGCCTTCCGCCAGGCCGACGGCACGATCTCGCGCCGCTTCGGGGGGACGGGGCTTGGCCTCTCGATCTCGCGCGAACTGGCGGATCTGCTGGGCGGTCGCGTGACGCTGAGCAGCGAGGCCGGAAAGGGCAGCGTCTTCACGCTGATCCTGCCCAACGCCCCCGCATCGCGAAAACCCACCGCCTCGCGTGCCATGCCGACCGCGCCCGCGGCCCCCGAAATCACCGATGACAGCATCACCTTGGGGGCGCTGGACGGGATCGAGGATGACCGCGAGATCACCCGCCCCGGCGACCGCGTCATGCTGGTGGTCGAGGATGATCCCGCTTTCGCACAGCTTCTTTACGAACTGGCGCAGGAATTGCAGTTCCGCTGCATCTGTGTGGGCCGCGCCGATGATGCCGTGCGCGCCGCGCGCCACTTCCTGCCGCATGCCATCGTCATGGATGTGGGTCTGCCCGACCATTCGGGCCTGTCGGCGCTGGACCGTCTGAAGCGCGATACCAGCACGCGCCATATCCCTGTGCACATGGTCTCGGCCGAAGATTACACCAAGCAGGCGCTGGCCCAGGGGGCCATCAGCTATATGATGAAGCCGATCCAGCGCGATACCTTGGCCACCGCGATCCGCAATCTGGAAAGCCGCATGGAGCAGCGCCTGCGCCGTGTGCTGATCGTCGAGGACGACCCCGCCCAGATGGAAGGCCTCAAGGCGCTTCTGGCCAGCGATGAGGTCGAGACCGTGGGTGCCGGCACCGCCGCCGCCGCGCTGGAGGTCTGCCGCACGGAAACCGTCGATTGCATCGTGCTGGACATGACGCTGCCCGATGCATCGGGCTTCGATCTGCTGGAACAGCTGGACGGGGACGGCACGGCCTCTTTCCCGCCGGTCATCGTCTATACCGCCCGCGCCCTCTCCGAGGGAGAGGAGCAGCGCCTGCGCCGCTATTCCAAGTCGATCATCATCAAGGGCGCGAAATCGCCCGAACGCCTGATCAACGAGGTCACGCTGTTCCTGCATCAGGTGGTCAGCGACCTGCCCGAGAAACAGCGCGAGATGCTGGCCGCATCCCTGAACCGCGACGCCCAGTTGGAGGGCCGCCGCATCCTGGTGGTCGAGGATGACATCCGCAACGTCTATGCCCTGACCGGCGTCTTCGAACCGCACGGTGCCACCGTCCAGATCGCCCGCAACGGCCGCGAGGCGCTGGACGCCCTTGGCCGCATCAACGATGGGGCGGCGCCGAAGGTGGACCTGGTGCTGATGGACGTGATGATGCCGGAGATGGATGGGCTGACCGCCACGCGCGAGATCCGCAAGATCGACCGCTGGAAGACGCTGCCCATCATCATGCTGACCGCCAAGGCCATGGCCGAGGATCAGAACCAGTGCCTGGCGGCAGGCGCCAACGATTACCTGCCCAAGCCGCTTGACGTGGACAAGCTGCTGTCCCTGACCCGTGTCTGGATGCCACGATGAGCGTCGCACCCGTTCCCGCCGGACCCGGCGAAGACATCGAACTGGACCTGTTCCTCGAGGCGTTGAACCGGCGGTTCCACTATGACTTCCGGTCCTATTCGCGGGCGTCCCTGGCGCGGCGGGCCGATCTGGCGCGCGAAAGGCTGGGCTGCGCGACCCTGTCCGAGGCGCAGGGCCGTCTGCTGCACGAACCGGCGGTGCTGCCCGACGTGATCGACGCCATGACCGTGCAGGTCAGCGAGATCTTCCGCGATCCCGCCTACTATCTGGCCCTGCGCCGCGATGTGTTGCCCCATCTGCAGACCTTCCCCTCGTTGAAGGTCTGGGTGGCGGGTTGCGCCGATGGCGAAGAGCTTTATTCGATGGCCATCATGTTCAAGGAGGAGGGGCTGTTCGACCGTACCCTCTTTTACGCGACCGAGATCAACCGCCGTGCCCTGGCCCGCGCCGAGGCGGGGGTCTATGACATCGACCGCCTGCCGGTCTTTTCGCAGAACTATCAGAAAGCGGGTGGTCGCGGGTCGCTGTCGGATCATTACACCGCCGCCTATGGTCGCGCGGCCTTCCACCGTGAACTGCGGTCGCGCACGGTCTTTACCGAACACAACCTGGCCACCGATCAGGTGTTTTCGGAAGTGCACCTGATATCCTGCCGCAACGTGCTGATCTATTTCGACACCACGCTGCAGGACCGCACGCTTGGGCTTTTTGCCGAGGCGCTGACCCGCGGCGGTTTCCTAGGGCTGGGTTCCCATGAAACGCTGCGCTTTTCCGCCCATGCGGCGGCCTTTTCGACCTTTGACGAACCCGACCGGATCTGGCGCCGCAACGCCGACCAGGAGATGCTGAATGCCCCATAACCCCATCAGATTCCTGATCGTTGACGACATCCCCGAGAACATCATGGCGCTGGAGGCCCTGCTGCGGCGCGACGGCCTGATCGTCGATCGGGCCAGATCGGCCAGCGAGGCGCTGGAACTGATGCTGATGCACGATTATGCGTTGGCCTTCCTGGACGTGCAGATGCCCGGCACCGACGGCTATGAGCTGGCAGAGCTGATGCGCTCGACCGAGCGGACCCGCAGCGTGCCGATCATCTTCGTCACCGCCGCCGAGATGGACGAGGCACGTCGTTTCCGCGGCTACGAGGCCGGGGCCGTCGATTACATCTTCAAGCCGATCGACCCGGTCATCCTGAAATCCAAGGCCGAGGTGTTCTTCCGCATTGGCAAGCAGGCCAAGGAGCTGGCCCGCCAGCGCGACGAGCTGCGCGAGATCGCCATGCACCGCGACCGCGCCATGGCGCAGCTGCGCGCCCATGCCGACAATTCTCCGCTGGCCTTCGTCACGCTGGACAGCAAGGGCTGCATCCGCGACTGGTCGCAGGGGGCCGAACGGATGTTCGGGCGCAGCAAGGCCGATCTGTTGGGCACCAAGGGCACCGAATGCGGCTGGCTGGACGAGGACGCCGAACGGCTGCTGTCGGCATGGCTGCAGGCCCCATCCGACAGCGCCCCGCGCTTTTCCGGCGAATTGCAGCTGGATCACGCCGACATCGGAGCGATCAGCTGCGAAGTCTATGGCTCGGTCCTGTCGGACGGCGCGGGGCAGCAGTCGCTGTCTTTGCAGATCCTGGACATCACCGAACGCAAGCAGGCCGAGGAGGTCCGCTCGCTTCTGATCGGGGAATTGAACCACCGCATCAAGAACACGCTGGCCAATGTTCAGGCCATCGCCCGCCAGAGCCTGCGCCAATCCGAAAGCCTTTCCCAGTTCGAGACCAGCTTCGGCGGACGCCTTCAGGCCTTGGCCCGCGCGCATTCGATCCTGTCGGATGCGACCTGGACCAGCGCGCCGCTGGATCAGCTGATCGACGATCAGATCAGTTCCGGAACGCTGGACGGCGAACGCTTGCGGCGGAACGGCCCGCTGGTGGATCTGGCCCCCGACACGATGCTGCGCCTTGCGCTGACGCTGCATGAACTGGGCACGAACGCGGCGAAATACGGCGCGCTGTCGGTGCCGGGGGGCATGGTGCATCTGGATTGGGCGTTGGAGCAGGGCCAACTGCGGCTGACTTGGTGCGAAATCGGTGGCCCAACCGTCACGGCGCCCGAACAAAGCGGTTTCGGCACCACGCTGATCACGGCGGCGGGTGGGGGCGACAATGCCTCGGCCAGTGCTGAATGGAACCCCGAGGGGGTGATCTGGACCATCCGTCTGTCCGACGGCGTCACGCGCCTGAAGACCTTGCAGCCCAGTTCCGAACCCGCCGCGTCTCCCGTTGCCGAACGCCCCGCCAGCCTGTCGGATTGCCGCGTCCTGCTGGTCGAGGACGAACCCCTGGTGGCCTTGGACCTGCGCTACGAGCTGGAGGACGCGGGTGCGACCGTCGTCGCCGTCGCCCGCACCGTCGCCGAGGCGCTGGAAAAGATCCGCAGCAATCACGTCGATATCGCGCTGCTGGACGGCAACCTGAAAGGTGAACCTGTCCACGACGTCGCGGCCCTGCTGACGCAGCGCGGGGTGCAGTTCTGCTTTGTCTCGGGCTATGGGCGCGAACATCTGCCCGAGGGATACGATCAGGCGCCCCTGATCGAAAAGCCCTTCCGCCCCGACATGCTGCGCTCGATCCTGACCGGCCTGCTGGCCCGCGATTTCGTGCAGGCCGCGCAATAAGAACAGCGTTCCGGCAGCGCGCTGGTCGCGGCAAGGCCGTTCCATGTGGTGGCCTTGCCAAGACCGCATGTTCGGCATGGAACACCCGATCGCCGCACCGCGTTCTGCGGTCTGGCAAACCCGGTCGCCGGGTGCGCTTGCACATGGCCGCGCTTTCAGGCATCCGGTCGCCCTTTGCACCGAGGATAAGCAGGACACCATGAGCGGTACGCCCCCAGACAATGCGGCGATCATCTTCGACAGGCTTGGCAAATCCTTCCCGAAATCCGGCGGCGACCGGGTCATGGCGTTGCAGGACGTGTCGCTGACCGTTCCGACGGGCAGCGTGACGGGCATCATCGGCCGGTCCGGTGCGGGGAAATCGACCCTGCTGCGCATGGTGAACGGTCTGGAACGCCCGACCGAGGGCAGCGTCAAGGTGGCCGGTCGCGATGTCGGCGGCGCACGCGGCAGCAACCTGCGCGCCATCCGCCGCGACGTCGGGATGATTTTCCAGCACTTCAACCTGCTGGCCTCGCGGACAGTCTGGGGCAATGTCGCCCTGCCGCTGGAGATCGCGGGCACGCCCGCAGGTCAGATCAAGGCGCGGGTCGATCAGCTGGTCGATCAGGTGGGCCTTTCGGCACTGCGCGACCGCTATCCGGCGGAATTGTCGGGCGGTCAGAAGCAGCGTGTCGGCATCGCCCGCGCCCTTGCCACCAGCCCCAAGGTCCTGCTGTCGGACGAGGCGACCAGCGCCCTGGATCCGGAAACCACCCAGACCGTGCTGGAGCTGCTGTCCCAGATCAACCGCGACCTGGGGCTGACCATCCTGCTGATCACCCATGAAATGGCCGTGCTGCGCGACATCGCCAGCCATATGGCCGTCATCGAGGGTGGCCGCATCGTCGAATCCGGCCCGACCTATGATGTCTTTGCCAAGCCGAACCACGGCACCACGCGGTCCTTCCTGTCGGGCGTCACCGGCGCGACCCTGCCGGCCTTCGTCGCGTCCCGAATGACGCTGGACCGCCCCGACGGTCCCGCCCAGGAGGTGATCCGCGTGACCTTCGCCGGGCAGCATGCCACCGACCCGATGCTGGCCATGCTGGCGACCGAGCTGGGCATCGCCGCCAACATCTTGGCCGGTGCCATCGAGGAGATCGGCCCCCATCCCTTCGGCAATCTGCTTTTGTCCATCGACGCCCCGCGTGCCCCCGAGGCCCGCGCCTTTCTTGAACGCCACGCCCTGACGACGGAGGTGCTGGGATATGTCCGCTAACCTGATCCCGATCCTGTGGGAAGCCACGCTGCAGACGATGTACATGGTCGCCATCTCGGCGGTGCTGGGCACGCTTGGGGGGCTGCCGCTGGGGGTCTTCTTGGCAACCTCGCAGCGGGGTGAGCTGCTGTCGGCGCCCTGGATCAACAAGGTGCTGGGCCTGGTGGTGAACGCGGCACGCTCGGTGCCCTTCATCATCCTGGTGGTGGCGATCATCCCCTTCACGCGGATGATCGTCGGCACGTCCATCGGCACCAACGCGGCCATCGTGCCGCTGACGCTGGCGGCCGTGCCCTTCATCGCCCGCCTGGTCGAAAACGCCATCCGCGAGGTCGAGGCCGGGTTGATCGAGGCCGCCCGCGCCATGGGGGCGACGCCGATGCAGATCGTCCGCAAGGTCCTGATCCCCGAGGCATTGCCCGGCATCACCCTGGGCCTGACCTTGGCCGCCGTCAGCCTGATCGGCTATTCGGCCATGGTCGGGGCCGTGGGCGGGCAGGGGCTTGGCGATCTGGGCATCCGCTATGGCTATCAGCGCTTCATGCCCGAGGTGATGCTGGCCGTTGTCGTCATTCTGATCGTCATGGTGCAGCTGGTCCAGTCGCTTGGCGAATGGATCGCCGCCCGCGTCGACCGCCGCGCCGCCCGCAACCGCGGCCACTGATTTTCCGAACAGACAAGAAAGGAACGCCCCAATGCTGCGTTTGACCACATTCGTTTCCGCCCTTGCCCTTGGGACCGCTGCCATGGCCGAAGACATCAAGGTCGGTGTTTCCCCCGGCGAACACGCCGAGATCATGGAAGAAGTCGCCAAGGTCGCCGAGCCGATGGGCCTGAACATCGACGTCATCGAGTTCTCCGATTACGTCGTGCCGAACACCGCGCTGGCGGACGGCGATCTGGACGCCAACAGCTTCCAGCACCGCCCCTATCTGGAAAACCAGATGAAGGATCGCGGCTTCGACCTGACCGAGGTCGCCACCACCATCACCACGCCCATGGGCATCTATTCCGACCAGTTGACATCGGTCGACGATCTGGAAGACGGCGCGCAGGTCGCCATTCCGAACGACCCGACCAACGGTGGCCGCGCGCTGCTGCTGCTGCAGGATCTGGGCGTGATCACGCTGGCCGAGGGCACGGGTCTGGTCCCCAGCCCGCTGGACGTGCAGGACAACCCCAAGAACCTGAACTTCCTGGAACTGGACGCCGCCCAGCTGCCCCGCGCGCTGGCCGATGCCGATATCGCGATCATCAACACGAACTATGCGCTGGCCTCGGGCCTGTCGCCGCGCAATGACAGCATCGCGATGGAAAAGGCCGACAGCCCCTATGTGAACATCATCGTCGTCCAAGAGGGACGTCAGGACGAGCCGTGGGTCAAGACCCTGGTCGAGGCCTATCAGAGCGATGAGATCAAGACCTTCATCGACGAGAAATACGAAGGCGCCGTCCTCACCTCTTGGTAACGCGCTCAGGGCCGTCCCGATGGGGCGGCCCTTTTTTCATGCCTCGGGCAGGGCCATCAGAGCGATCTTGCCTGCCCAGACATCGCGCAGGGCCTGCCCCGCATGATGCGCCCGTAGCCCCGTCCGGCAGGCCAGCACCACACGGCGGTTGTCGGGCGGGGACAGTCCAGCAATGTCCTCGGGCGGGATGTGGTGGGCGTCGGGGCGGAAGGGTGCCGCCTCGGTCCTCAGGTCGATCAGCAGGTCTTGGTCGGTGATCTGAGCGCGTCCGATGAAGGGCAGAGGATCCTTCGGCTCGGGCGCGCGGTCGAAGCGGAACCCGCCCATGCGCCATGTTGCGGCGTCGAAGCTGATCAGCCGACCCAAGGGGCTGTCGGGCAGGCCCAGCAGCACCGCCATCGCCATCTGCGCCTGAAGTGCGCCGATCATCCCCACGACCGGTCCCATGACGCCATTCGTCGCACAGGTCCCGCCGCCCTTGGGCAGATCCGGAAAGATCGCCCGCAGGCTGGGTGCGCCCCCGCAGCAGCCCGCCACATATCCCGACATCGCCAGCGCCGAGGCCGCGATCAGCGGCACGCCTGCGGCAAGGCAGGCATCCGACAGCGTCAGGCTAACCGCGAAGCTGTCGGCGCAATCCAGCACGACATCTGCCCCCGCGACCAGCCTGGCCGCATTGGCGGGGTCCAGCCATTCGGTGCGGGCGTCGATTTGCACCTCGGGGTTCATCGCCGCCATCACCTGCGCCGCAACCTGCGCCTTGGGCTGGCCGATGGCGTGCATCGGATAGATCGGCTGGCGGTGCAGGTTCGTCTCCTCGATCACGTCGCCATCGATCAGGGTGATCCGGCCGATGCCTGCGCCGACCAGATATTGCAGCGCAGGGACACCCAAGCCCCCCGCGCCGACGATCAGCACGTGGGCCTGCGACAGCCGGTCCTGACCCGAGGCGCCGATCTGTGGCAGGATCATCTGGCGAGCATAGCGGCTCATGTCGTCAGCCATTCGCGAATGCGGGCCTCGGGGGTGGGGTTGAGGGTGATGTCGGTGACGGCGGCGACGACATCGGCGCCCGCATCGAAGGCCCCCTTGGCGCGGTCGACCGTGAAGCCGCCGATGGCGACCAGCGGGATGGGGCCGATCAGGCGCTTCCATTCGGTGACACGCTCCAGCCCCTGCTGATGCCACCGCATCTTCTTCAGGATGGTTGGATAGACCGGCCCCAATGCAATGTAATCCGGGTTGCAGGCCAGGGCCCATTCCAATTCCGCATGATCATGCGTGGACAGCCCCAAGCGCAGGCCCGCGCGGCGGATGGCGGGCAAGTCGGCATGGTCCAGATCCTCTTGCCCCAGATGCAGCCAATCGGCGCCCTCGTCGATGGCGATCTGCCAGTGGTCGTTGACGACCAGCGTCGCGCCATGCTGACGCGCCAGCGCCAGTGATCGGCGGATCTGGTCGCGCAGCTGATCCACGGGCCGGTCCTTGATACGCAGCTGCACCAGCTTGACGCCAAGAGGCAGGGCGCGTTCCAGCCAGCTGACATCATCGAAAATCGGGTAGAAACGCGGCAACATCACAGCCATGCCTTTCCGATCAGCGGGGTCGAGGGTGCGCCCATGTCGCGAACCCCCATCGGGTCGGCCCCTGCGGCCAAGGCCCCGGCCTGCACGGCCAGCCCGAAGGCGCGCGCCATCGCCACCGGATCGCCCGCCTGCGCCACGGCGCTGTTCAGCAGGACGGCGTCGAAGCCCATCTCCAGCGCGTCGGCGGCGTGGCTGGGCAGGCCGATGCCTGCGTCGATCACCATCGGAATGTCGGGAAAAGCCTCACGCAGGGTGCGAAGGCCATAGCGATTGTTCAGACCCATGCCGGACCCGATGGGCGCACCCCAGGGCATCAGCACGCGGCAGCCCGCGTCGATCAGGCGTTGGGCCAGAACCTGATCCTCGGTCGTATAGGGGAAGACCTCGAAGCCATCCGCGGCCAGCGTCTCGGCGGCTTCCAGCAGGCCGAAGGGATCGGGTTGCAGCGTGTCGGCATGACCGATTACCTCCAGCTTGATCCAGTTGGTCTCGAAGATCTCGCGGGCCATGCGGGCGGTGGTGATCGCCTCGCGCGCGTTGTGGCAACCGGCGGTATTGGGCAGGATGTGGATGCCCAGGTCGCGTACGATCTGGCCAAAGGCCTGCCCCTGACCGCTTTCGCGTCGCAGCGATACCGTCGCCACGCTGGCCCCCGAGGCAGCAAAGGCCTGCTGCATCACGGCGGGTGAGGGGTATTGCGCCGTACCCAGCATCAGCGGGCTGTCCAGCGTCACGCCATAGAAATCACGCATGGCTCACCCTCCCTGCATGGGGGCCAGAACCTCCAGCCGGTCGCCGTCCTGCAGTGGCTGCGTGGCGCGGGCCGTTGCGGGCAGGAAATCACCGTTCAACGCGGTGGCGACGCGGGCATCGGCCCAGCCCAATTCGACCAGCGCATCGGCAACTGTTGTGGCGGTGATCTGGCGGGGGGTGCCGTTCAGCTCAATCTTCATGGATCAACTCTCCACGGGTTTGGTGGGTCAGATAGTCGGCGGCCTGTCGGGCAAGGGCGGGCGCCATCAGATAGCCGTGACGGAAGAGGCCGTTCAGATGCAGCACGCGGCCCCGAACCGTCACGCGCGGGATGTTGTCGCGGAAAGCTGGGCGCAGGTCGGTGCCGGTTTCCAGCACGCTGGCCTCGGCAAAGCGGGCGTCCAGCACATAGGCGGCCGACAGCATCTCCAGCAGGGCGCGGGCGGTGATGGGGCGACGGGCGTCGCTCTCGATCTGGGTGGCGCCTAGCATGAAGATGCCACCGCCGCGCGGCACGACATACAGTGGATGGCGCGGATGCAGCAGCCGCACGGGGCGCGTCAGGGTGATGTCGGGGGCATGGAGCACGATCATCTCGCCCCGGACGCCACGCAGGTCGGGAAGGGAGGCGGCCATGCCGCGGGCGTCGATGACCGGGCCTGCGATATCCTGCGCGTCCGCTTCGGCGGTCTCGACGGTGATGCCCCGATCCTGCAGGGCGGCAAGCAGATCGGCAAGGGCCTGACGGGGGTTGAGATGAGCTTCGGGCGGGATATGCAGGGCGTGGCGGTGGTCGGCCAGATCGGGCTTCAGTTCGGCCAGCGCCGCGCCGTCCAGCATGACGTGGCCCGGCGCACGGCGGGCAAAGCGCGACAGCTCGGCCCGGTCGCGGTCCAGCGCGACGACCAGCGTGCCGTGTCGGGTGACGGTCGTGACCTGCGCCCAGTCATCGGCGGCCTGCGCCCCAAGGCGGGCGATCAGCGGATCAGCGGTGACGCCTTCGCAGATCGGGGCCAGCATGCCGCCAGCCCACCACGAGCAGCCATGCGGGCCGGGGGGACCGTTCCGGTCGATGATGCGCGGGTGCCAGCCCTGTTGCGACAGGTGCCATGCCGCGAACAGCCCCGCGACGCCCGCGCCGATGACGGTGATGTCACGCATGGGACCAGACCGCGTGGAAATGATGCACCGGACCGTGCCCATGTCCGACCGTAAGGCTGTCCGCCGCCGCGATCGCGCCTTGAAGATAGCGATGGGCCGCCGTGACGGCATCGGACAGCGGCAGCCCCTGCGCCATGCCCGCCGCGATGGCCGCCGAGAGGGTGCAGCCGGTGCCATGGGTGTTGCGCGTCGGGTGGCGCGGGGCGGTCAATTCGACCACGCCGTCCGGTGTGACCAGCAGGTCGAGGCACTCGGGACCTTCCGCATGCCCGCCCTTCATCAGCACCGCCTGTGCGCCCATGCCCATCAGCGCCTGCGCCTGATCCAGACGCTGATCACGGGTTCGGGCAGTGGCGGTGCCGGTCAGGCGCGCGGCCTCGGGCAGGTTCGGGGTCAGCAGGGTCGCGCGGGGCAGCAGCAGGTCGCGCAATGCGCCGATGGCATCATCGGGCAGCAAGGTATCGCCCGATTTTGCCACCATCACCGGGTCCAGCACGATGGGCAGGTCGCAGCCTCGCAGCCCCTCTGCCACCGTGCGGATGGCATCGGTATCGCCCAGCATCCCCAGCTTGATGGCGCCAATGTCCAGATCGTCGAAGACCGCCGCCATCTGCGCCGCGATCATGGCGGGGCCAGCGGGCTGGACGCTGACGACGGTGCGGGTGTTCTGGGCGGTCAGGGCGGTGACGACGCTGGCGCCATAAACGCCAAGTGCGGAAAAGGTCTTGAGGTCGGCCTGGATGCCGGCGCCTCCGCCGGAGTCCGATCCGGCGATGGTCAGGGCGATAGCGGTCAAGATGGCCTCCTTGTGCGGTCGGGGGACATGACGGCGCAAGGGGGAACAAAGGGCGGGGCGGACCCGCGATCATCTGCACCGTTCCCTCCGCCGGTATGACCCGGATCAGGTTCGATGGGTTGGCTGAAGCCTCTCAGCCCCTGTGACGGGGCACCCCAACGGTTTGCATCTGAAGGCTAGCGGGATGATGGATGGCCCGCAAGGGGGATCAGGTCAGCCCCGCCATCTGCAGCGCGATCCCCGCCAGCGCCGCCCCGCCCAAAAGGGTCGCCATGCCCGGTCGAAGCCACAGGGCTGCAACCAGTGTCGCGGCAGAAAGCAGCGCGGCCACGGGGTCCAACGAGGTCATGACCGGCACATCCATCCGGATCGGGCCTGCCCGCCAAGGAACGGTCTGCTGCCAGATAAGGTGGATGGCGAACCACACCGCAAGGTTCAGGATGACGCCCACGACGGCGGCGGTGACCGCGCGCAGGGCGGCCGACAGGCGGGCGCTGCGGCGCAACCCCTCCATGAAGGGGGCGCCGAGGAAGATGAAGGCGAAACAGGGCGCGAATGTCACCCAGGTTGCCAGCAGCCCGCCCAGCACGGCGGCCAGCAGCGGATGGGCCTGGTCCGCGCCGTATGCCGCCATGAAACCCACGAATTGCAGCACCATGATCAGCGGTCCGGGGGTGGTTTCGGCCATGCCGAGCCCGTCCAGCATCTGGGTGGGTTCAAGCCAGCCGTAATGGCCCACGGCCTCTTGCCCGACCCAGGCCAGGACGGCATAGGCGCCCCCGAAGGACAGGACCGCCAGTCGCGAAAAGAAGGTGGCGATGTCGGTGAAGACGCTTCCGGGCGCCAGAAGCATCAGCGCCGCCACCGGCGCCATCCACAGTACCAGCGCCCAACCCGCCGCCCGACGGGCCGCGCCCGCGTTCTGCGCGAGCAGGGGGTTCGCATTTGGGGCGGGGACGCTGCCGCCCATCAGCGCGCCTGCCAGCGCTGCCATGGCAATGACCAGCGGGAAGGGCGCATCCAGCGCGAAAAGCGCCACGAAGGCCGCCCCGGCGATGATCCGCAGTGCCGGTCCCTTCAGCGCCCGCCCGGCAAGGCGGATCACCGCCTGCACCACGATCGCCAGCACCGCCGCCTTCAGCCCGAAGAAGATCCCCGCCACGATGCCCACATCGCCAAGCGTGACATACACCATGCTGAGCGCCATGATCGCCGCCACGCCGGGCAGGATGAACAGCACCCCTGCGATCAGCGCCCCGCGCACGCCATGCATCAGCCAGCCGATATAGGTGGCCAGCTGCTGCGCCTCGGGGCCGGGCAGCAGCATGCAGAAGTTCAGCGCGTGCAGGAAGCGATCCTCGTCGATCCAACGGCGTTCCTCGACTAGGATGCGGTGCATGACGGCGATCTGGCCCGCAGGCCCGCCGAAGCTGAGCGCGGCGATCCGTGCCCATGTGGCGACGGCATCCTTGATCGGGGGATGGGCTGTTTCGGGCATCGAAAACCTCTGTCCGGGGGGCGCGCGCATCAGGGCCGCGCGACGGTGCCAAGTCAAGGAAAAGCCGGGGGGAAAATCAGTTCAGATCATCGGTGGACTTTGCGACGCGCCTGCACTAGGAACCCCTCTTTGGCTCCGCATGTCCGGGGCGGCGGGTGCAGGGTGGGCCGGTCGCAGGGACGGGGTGCCGCTCATCGGGTGAATGACACCCCCCATTTGGCGAATCAAATGACCGAATTGAACTTCCCCGCACCGCTTCAGGCGGCGCTGGCTTCCAAAGGCTATGACAGCCTGACCTCCGTGCAATCCGCCGTTCTGGCCGACGAGGCCCAGGGGCGCGACCTTCTGGTCTCGGCGCAGACCGGCTCGGGCAAGACCGTGGCCTTCGGCCTGGCGATCGGCGCGAACCTGCTGCTGGACGGTCAGCGCCTTGATGGCGACCGCCCGTTGGCGCTGGCCATCGCGCCGACGCGCGAGCTGGCCCTTCAGGTCGCGCGGGAACTGGAGTGGCTTTACGCCGGCACCGGAGCGCGCATCGCGACCTGCGTTGGCGGCATGGACTACCGCACCGAACGGCGCAACCTGCAGCAGGGCGCACAGATCGTCGTCGGCACGCCCGGCCGTCTGCGCGACCACATCGACCGGGGCAGCCTGGATCTGACCTCGCTGCGCGCCGCCGTCCTGGACGAGGCCGACGAGATGCTGGACCTGGGCTTCCGCGACGACCTGGAATACATCCTGGCCGCCGCGCCCGAGGAACGCCGCACGCTGATGTTCTCGGCCACGGTGCCGCCCGCGATCGAGAAGCTGGCCCGTGATTTCCAGCGCGACGCCCTGCGCATCGCCGCCATGGGCGAGGCGCGCCAGCACGGCGACATCGCCTATCGCGCCTACAGCGTCACGGCCCGCGACCGCGAACCGGCGATCTTCAACCTGCTGCGGATGCACGAGGCGCAGACCGCCATCGTCTTCTGCAAGACCCGCGCCAATGTGAACCACCTGCTGGCCCGCATGTCCAACCGTGGTTTCAAATGCGTCGCCCTGTCGGGCGAGCTGAGCCAGCAGGAACGCACCCACGCGCTGCAGGCACTGCGCGACGGACGCGCCCGCGTCTGCATCGCGACCGATGTCGCCGCACGCGGCATCGACCTGCCGGGGCTGGAGCTGGTGATCCACGCCGATCTGCCGACCAACCCCGAAACCCTGCTGCACCGTTCGGGCCGCACGGGCCGTGCCGGGTCCAAGGGTGTTTCGGCGCTGATCGTGCCGTCCTCGGATTACAAGCGCGCGCAGCGCCTGATGCAGAACGCCAAGGTCGTGGCCGAATGGGCCAAGGCACCTTCCGCCGACGAGGTCCGCGAACGCGACGACCAGCGCATGCTGGAACACGAAGCCCTGCGCGACGCGCCGGGCGAAGACGCGCCCCTGGCCGCTCAGTTGCTGGAAAAGTTCGGCGCCGAACAGGTGGCCGTCGCCTTCCTGCGCATGTGGCGCGAAGGCCGTCCCGCCGCCGAGGAGCTGATGGAGACGCAGGCCCCGCCCGCGCCCATGGCACCCCGTGCGCCGCGCGAATTCGGCCCCTCGGTCTGGTTCACCATGTCGGTCGGCCATTCGGGCCGCGCCGAGGCGCGTTGGCTGCTGCCCAAGATCTGCGATGCGGGCGGGATCACCCGCGACGGCATCGGCGCGATCCGCGTCAAGCAGGACCTGAGCTATGTGCAGATCGCCCAGGAGGTCGCCGACCGCTTCGGCGATTTCATGGAGATCACCCCCGAGGTGACGATGCGCCGCATGGAACGTGCACCCGATCTGGATGCGCCGGTCGAACGCGCGCCCCGTGCCCCCCGTTACGACGGCCCGCGCGAAGATCGTCCCGCACGCGGCAAGCCTGCGCCGCGCCGCAAGGATGACGTGGGTCACCAGGATCGCGTCCGCGCCGCCAAGGGTGGCTGGATTCCCGACGATGCCGGTCTGGCCGATCCGCGCACCGAAGGCCCCAAGCCTGCGGTGAAGGCGTGGAAGAAGAAGTCCTCGGCCGATGGCGCGGGTCCGCGCAAGCCCGGCGGTGCCGGCAAGCCCGCTTGGGCCGCCAAGGGCAAGCCCCGCTTCGACAAGCCCGCGGGCGGCAAGCCCCACCGCAAGGGCGGCAAGCGCCCCGATTGATCTGCATGCTTCGGCGGCGTCCTGACTGAATTTCAGGCAAAGCCGCTGGCACACCGATCACCAGAAGAAACAAGCGCGCCCCAGGTCTGACAGGCCTGTCGGGCGCGTTTTCATATCGTCATGTAGGCATACAATATTTGTTGCATGATGGGCGGATGCCCGCTTAACCTGCACCTGCGCTGAACAAGAAACCGACAACAGGGAGAGCGCCTTTTGCTGGACGACCGACACGGCGAGGCTTTCGTCGCATTCGAGCATGTGCAAAAAAGCTATGACGGACAGACACTTGTCGTCAAAGACCTGAACCTTTCCATCGGCAAGGGCGAATTCGTCACCATGCTGGGACCGTCGGGTTCGGGCAAGACCACCTGCCTGATGATGCTGGCAGGCTTCGAGACCGCCACCCATGGCGAAATCCGCCTGGATGGCAAGCCGATCAACCAGGTGCCGCCCCACAAGCGTGGCATCGGCATGGTGTTTCAGAACTATGCCCTGTTCCCTCATATGACCGTGGGCGAAAACCTGTCCTTCCCGCTGGAGGTGCGCGGCATGCCGCGCGACGAACGCGAGACCCGCGTCAAGCGGGCCTTGGACATGGTGCAGATGGGCAAGTTCATCAACCGCCGTCCGGCGCAACTGTCGGGCGGTCAGCAGCAACGGATCGCCCTGGCGCGCGCGCTGGTCTTCGATCCGCAGCTTGTCCTGATGGATGAACCGCTTGGCGCGCTGGACAAGCAGTTGCGCGAACACATGCAGTTCGAGATCAAGCATCTGCACGAACAGCTGGGCATCACCGTCGTCTATGTCACCCACGACCAGGGCGAGGCGCTGACCATGTCTGACCGCGTGGCCGTCTTCAACGACGGGCGCATCCAGCAGCTTGCCCCCCCGGCCGAGCTGTATGAACGGCCGCAGAACAGCTTTGTCGCGGGCTTCATCGGCGAAAACAACGCGCTGGCGGGGACCATCGAACAGCTGGACGGCGAAAAAGCCTTGGTGCGTCTGGACGATGGCGGATTGATCGATGCGACCGCCGTCAACATCCGCGAGAAGGGGCAGCGCACCACGGTCTCGATCCGGCCCGAACGGGTCGAGTTCAAGCCCGAGATGATGCCCCACGGTGCCCATACCATCGAGGCACAGGTGATCGAGGTGATCTACATGGGCGACATCCTGCGCGCCCGCCTGCGGGTCGCGGGGTCCGAGAATTTCGTCATGAAGATGCGCAACACCATCGGCCAGACCCATCTGCACGCCGGTCAGTCGGTGCGCATCGGCTGGCACCCCGAGGACGCCCGCGCGCTGGACCCGGTCTGATCGGGATCGCCACCCACGAATTGCGGTCCGGCGATCCTTGCCGGACGGCCACGCCCCCACGGGGGCAAATGAAACGGACGGAAAGTCCGGCATAATTCCACAAGGGAGCTTACCGTGAAAACCACGCTTATCATGTCCACCGCATTGGCCGGCATCGCATTCGGCGCCTCGGCGCAGGAAGTGAACGTCGTCTCCTGGGGCGGCGCCTATGAGGCCAGCCAGGTCGAAGCCTACAACAAGCCCTTCGCCGAAGAGACCGGTATCAAGGTCAACATGATCGCCGCCGACAACCCCGCCACGCCCCTGCGCGCGCAGGTCGAGGCCGGCAACGTCACCGGCGATGTCTTCGACGTCGAGGTCTCGGACGCCATCCGCCTGTGCGACGAAGGTGCGCTGGTCGAGATCGATCCGGACATGCTGCCCGCAGCCCCCGATGGCACCGCCGCCGCCGATGATTTCGTCGACGGTGCGCTGCTGGATTGCGCCGTGGCGAACATCGTCTGGGGCACGGTGATCTCCTACAACACCACCAAGTTCACGGATAACGCCCCGACCTCGGCGGTCGATTTCTTCGACACCGAGACCTTCCCCGGCAAGCGCGGCCTGCCCAAGAACCCCAAGCGCACGCTTTATCTGGCGCTGATCGCCGATGGCGTGCCCGCTGCCGAGGTCTATGACGTCCTTGGCACCGATGAGGGCGTGCAGCGTGCCTTCGACAAGCTGGACACCATCAAGGACGACGTCGTCTGGTGGGAAGCCGGCGCCCAGCCCGTCCAGCTGCTGGCCGACGGCGAGGTCAGCATGACCACCGCCTACAACGGCCGCATCTTCGACGCCATGGTCGGCGAGGGTCAGCCCTTTGAAGTGATCTGGGACGGCCAGTACATGGATCTGGACATGTTCGTCATCCCGGTCGATGCCCCGAACCCCGAAGCCGCGATGGAATACCTGAAGTTCGCCACCGACACGCAACGGTTGGCAGATCAGGCGCAGTACATCAGCTATGGTCCGGCGCGCAAATCCTCGGCCGAGCTGGTCGGCATGTACAAGGACGGCAAGACCGAGATGGCGCCTCATATGCCCACCTCGCCCGAGAACCTTGAAAGCGCCGTTCTGGACGACCCGGAATTCTGGGCCGACCACGCCGCCGAACTGAGCGAGCGTTTCAACAGCTGGCTCGCCTCTTCCTGATGCAAAACGCCGTCATCCCGGTCATGGGGTGACGGCTCCGAATATCGGGGACGACATGGCGAATACCGCACTTGATCCGCATGCTGCGATCACGACCACCGCATCGGGTGTCGCGACGCAGCCCTTGACCACCGCAGACGGCAAGCCGCTGGTCCGGGCCCTGGCCCGCAGCCAGTCGCGCGCGCGCCGCAAGGCATTCCTTCTGGTGCTGCCCCTGCTGGCCTTCATCGTCATCACCTTCGTGGTGCCCATCGGCCAGATGCTGCAGCGATCCTTCCACAACGACGGATTCTCGGCCAACATGCCGAACATCTCGGCCTGGTTCGCCCAGACCGAGCGTGGGACCCAGCCCGATGACGCGGCGTGGCAGGCGCTGGCCGCCGACCTTCAGGCATCGGCCGAGGCGCGCAACATCGGCGTCGTCGGCACCCGCGTGAATTATGACATGCCGGGGACGCGCTCGCTGTTCACCTCGACCGGGCGCAAGGTCCGCAAGGGGATCGAGCCGCCCTATCGCGAGACCCTGCTGGAGATCGACGAGGAATGGGCCGACCCGCAGCTGTGGGCGACCATGCGCGAGGTCTCGACCCCCTATACCGCGAACTTCTACCTGGCGTCGGTCGACCGGACCCGCGATGCGGACGGAAACATCCAGCAGGTCGACGAAAACCAGCGCGTCTACCTGATGCTGTTCTGGCGGACCTTCTGGCTGTCGGGGCTGATCACGGCGCTGACCTTCGTGCTGGGCTTTCCCATCGCGCATCTGCTGGCGACCCTGCCGATGCGGAAATCGAACCTGCTGATGATCCTGGTGCTGTTGCCCTTCTGGACATCGCTTCTGGTGCGCACCACCAGCTGGATGGTGCTGTTGCAGCAGCAGGGCGTGATCAACGACATCCTGGTCTGGCTGGGCGTCATCGGAGGCGGGCAGCGCCTTCAGATGATCTACAACCAGGCGGGCACCATCATCGCGATGACGCATATCCTGCTGCCCTTCATGATCCTGCCGCTCTATTCCGTGATGCGCACGATCAACCCGTCCTATGTCCGGGCCGCGCGCAGCCTTGGCGCGACCAGCTGGACGGCCTTTCGCCGCATCTATTTCCCGCAGACGCTGCCGGGGCTGGGGGCAGGGGCCATGTTGGTCTTCATCCTGGCGGTCGGCTACTACATCACGCCCGCGCTGGTCGGCGGTTCCTCGGGGCAGCTGATCTCGAACATGATCGCGCAGCACATGACCTCGACCCTGAACTGGTCGATGGCCGCCGCCCTTGCCGCCCTGCTGCTGGGTGCGGTTCTTGTCCTCTACTGGCTCTATGACCGGTTGGTGGGCGTCGACAACCTGAAGCTGGGGTAACCGATATGGCCGTACCATCCTATGCAACCCCGCTGGAGCGTGTCTGGCACTATGCCTATGTGGCGATCTGCGTGGCGATCTTCTTCTTCCTGATCGCCCCGATCATCGTCATCATGCCCCTGTCCTTCAACGCCGAGCCCTATTTCACCTTCACTGAAAAGATGCTGTCCTTCGACCCCGAAGGCTACAGCACGCGCTGGTACGACAGCCTGCTGACCTTCGGGATGCAGGCGCCCGACGCAGCCCGCGACATGTCGTGGTGGGCGGATGCCTGGGCGAATGCGAAATGGGTCAAGGCGGCGAAGAACTCGATCATCATCGGCGTCTGTTCGACCATCGTGGCGACATCGCTTGGCACTTTGGCGGCGCTTGGCCTGTCGCGTCCGGAAATGCCCTTCCGCCGGACGATCATGGCAATCCTGATCTCGCCCATGATCGTGCCGCTGATCATCACGGCGACGGGGATGTTCTTCTTCTACTCGAACCCCTGCGAGCTGTTGACGATCTTCGGCCTGAACCCGCAATGCGGCAAGCTGGCGGGCAGCTATCTGGGGGTGATCCTGGCCCATGCCACGCTTGGCATTCCCTTCGTCATCATCACGGTGACGGCGACACTGGTGGGCTTCGATCAGTCGTTGAACCGCGCGGCGGCATCTTTGGGGGCGAACCCGCGGGTGACCTTCTTCCGGGTCACCATGCCGCTGATCCTGCCGGGCGTGGTGTCCGGGGCGCTGTTCGCCTTCGTCACCTCGTTCGACGAAGTCGTGGCCGTGCTGTTCATCGCCGGTCCCGAACAGCAGACCATCCCGCGCCAGATGTGGAACGGGATCCGCGAACAGATCAGCCCCGCCATCCTGGCGGTGGCGACGCTGCTGGTGATCTTCTCGATCGCGCTGCTGACGACGGTGGAACTGCTGCGCCGCCGGTCCGAACGCATCCGCGGGCTGTCCCCGCAATGACCTGTCGGTTGGCGGTCAGGGAAGGATCGCCAGCCACATCCAGATGCTGAGGGTCGAAATGGCGGTCGCGACCAGCACGGTCGAGGCCGCGACCCGCTTTGCCGCGCCATAGATGTTGGCGAACAGATAGGCGTTGATCCCCGGTGCCATGGCCCCGGTCAGCACCGCCGAACGCATCCCCGCCACATCCAGCCCGAACAGATGCCCCATCCCGAAGGTGATGGCCGGATGCAGGATCAGCGAACAGGCGCAGCACATGGCGATGGTCGCCATGTCGCCCTCGGGGCGATAACGGTAAAGCACGCCGCCCAACCCGAACAGCGCCGCCGGCAATGCCGCGCGCCCGATCATGTCCACCCCGTCCCAGAAGCCCGTCGGCATCACCAGCCCCGCCTGCATCAGCAGGTTCATGGCCAGCCCCAGCAGAATGCCGATGACCAGGGACGTCCGAAGCACGCCCGACAGCGCCCTGAGCGCCACCCGGCCCACCGACAGGTCGCTGCCACGGGCGCGGGTGAACTCCATCATCGTGATCCCGAAGGTATAAAGCAGCGGAGAATGTATCGAGATGATTGCCCAATTGCCCGCCAATGCGTCGGGGCCATAGGCGCGTTCGGTGATCGGCACTCCCAGCAGCAGCGTGTTGGAAAACAGGCAGACGAAGCCGATGACGACGCAATCCACGGGCGGGCGCTTGAAGATGAACCTGGCGCCTGCCCATGCGACCAGGAAACTGCTGAATGCGCCTGCATAGAAGGGGATCAGCAGGTGAATGCGAAACTCGGTCCCCAGGTCCAGTCGTGCCATGGATGCGAACAACAGCGTCGGCACGGCGAAATTCTGCGCGAAGGACATCAGCCCGTCGACGCCCTCGGGGCGGAACCAGCCGCGCCATGACACCAGATAGCCGAAGCCCACGATCAGGAAGACAGGCAGGATGATCGTGAAAAGCGCGCTCATGCCGCGGGGGGCAGATCGGGGGTTTCGGCGGTCGTCGTGATGGTCATGCCGTCGAAGGCCGGGATGACATGGTCGGGGGTCTCAAGCGCGACCGTGTCGTGGTCGATGTCGATATGCATGTTGGTCAGAACCGCCTGCGGGCTGCGGGATGCCTCAATCCAGTCCAGCGCCTGTTGCAGATGGGCGTGGCTGGGATGGGGTTCATAGCGCAGGGCATCGACGATGAAGATGGGCGCATCCTCGATCAGGTGCCAGGCGGCCTGCGGGATGTTCGAGACGTCCGGCAGATAGACCAGACCGCCGATGCGGAAGCCCAATGCGGTGATCTCGCCATGCTGGACGCGGAAGGGGATCATCTCGATCACGCCACCGGGGCCGTCGATACTGATGCGTCCCGCGATCGGGTTCAGCTGGCAGATGGGCGGGTAAAAGCTGCCCTCGGGCGTTTCGAAGACATAGCCGAAGCGTGATTGCAGTGCCTCGGCGGTGGGTTCGTCCGCCCAGAGCGGCAGGATGCGACGGGCGTTGAAGACAAGTTGGCGCAGGTCGTCGATGCCATGGACATGGTCGGCATGGGCATGGGTATAGACGACAGCGTCCAAGGTCGCGATGCCCGCATCCAGCAGCTGCGGGACCAGATCGGGTCCGGTGTCGATCAGCACCTGCGTGGTGCCGTCCGGCCCGTCGCGTTCCACCAGCAGTGAACAGCGGCGGCGGCGGTTTTTCGGGTTCTGCGGATCGCAGGCGCCCCAACGCCCGCCAAGGCGTGGCACGCCGCCCGACGATCCGCAGCCAAGGATCGTGGCGCGGATCATCGTGCGGCCTTCCAGAACAGGCGGTCGAAGTTCGCGGTCGTCTGCGCGGCGAAATCGGCGTAATCCATCCCGAAGACCTCGGCCCCCACTTGGGCCGTCCTAGCGACATAGGCCGGTTCGTTCCGCCGACCGCGATGCGGTTTCGGGGCCAGATAGGGGCTGTCGGTTTCAACAAGGATGCGGTTGATCGGTGCGGCGGCAAAGATGTCGCGCAGGTCTTGGGACCGCGGGAAGGTCGCGATGCCCGACATCGACAAATAGAAGCCCAGATCCAGCGCCGCGCGGCCCAGCTCGGCGCTGCTGCTGAAGCAATGCATGACGCAGCTGAATGCGCCCGCCTTGTGTTCGCGGGTCAGGATACGGGCCATGTCGTCATCGGCGTCGCGGGAATGGATGATCAGGGGCAGGCGGGTCTGGCGCGCGGCCTCGATATGGATCAGCAGGCTTTCCTGCTGCGCCACGGCGCTTTCGGCGGTGTAGTGGTAATCCAGTCCGGTTTCACCGATGCCCACGAATTTCGGGTGGCTTGCCAGTGCGACTAGATCCTCGACCGAGGCCATGGGTTCGTCGGCCACGCTCATCGGGTGGGTGCCGGCGGCATAGAAGACGCTGTCATGCGCCTCGGCCAATGCGCGGACCTGGGGTTCCAGCCGCAGGCGGGTGCAGATGGTCACCATGCGCGACACGCCGGCCGCCTGCGCACGGGAAATCAGGTCGTCATGTTCGCCGTCGAAATCGGGGAAATCCAGATGGCAATGACTGTCCACGATCGGCGGGGGGGCCGCGTCTTGCATAGGTCATCCTTTGGCTGTCGGGGCGGATTGCGCGGGCGGCAATTGCGCCAGTTCCAGAACCATATCCATCACCAGCGCCGCAGGGTCAAGGTTGACCGCCCGACCTGTGCGGGCGCGGGCGGACAGGCGCGCCTGCGCCTCGGCCCATGTGCGGGCGGCCAGATCGTCGGGCGACAGGCGGGCCATCAGCGCGCCTTCGCCCTTGGCAGCCTGCGGCAGAGGTGCGCCCATCAGACCCGCACGCGCCAGCCGCACCAGAAAGCGATCCAGCAGCGTGATGGTCAGATCGAAGGGATCGCCATCGGCCCCCGCGCGACCCGCCGCCCCATCGGCGAATCTCGCCGCCGCCAGACGGTCCATGCGGGGCAGGGTGGCGAACAGATCGACCAGCTGCTGATAGCGGTCCAGCCCGCCTTGGCCCGCCAGACGCAGCGCCTCGCCCACCGATCCGTCGGAGAGGGCGGCCAGCGCCTCGGCGTCCTCGTCGATGCCCTGATCGGCCAGGATACCGCCCATCTGCGCGGGCTTCATCGGCATCAGGCGCAGCGTGCGGCAGCGCGAACGGATGGTGGGCAGCAGGCGCGCGGGCTGATGCGCGATCAGCAGGATCAGCGCGTCCTTGGGCGGTTCCTCCAGCACTTTCAGCAGGGCGTTGGCGGCGGGAACATTCATGTCGTCGGCCGCATCGATGATGGCGATACGGCGCCCGCCTTCGGCGGACGAGAGGTGATAGAAGGACAGCAGCTTGCGGATCTCATCGACCGTGATCTCGGCGCGAAGGCGGCCGGTCTTGTCGTCCCAAGGGCGGCGGATCAGCTGCAAGCGCGGTTCGGACAGGGCGCTAATGCGACGCGCCTCGGGGGTGTCGGGATCGGTGCGCATGTCGGCGCTTTCGGCGCCCGACAGCAGCCAGCGCGCAATGGCCCATCCCATGGTGGCCTTGCCCACGCCGCGCGGGCCGGTCAGCAGCCAAGCGTGGTGCAGGCGGTCGCTGCGCGCGGCCTGCACGAATTCCGCGATGGCGTGATCCTGCCCGATGACGCGTGGCGTGTGGCGCGGATGGGGTGCGCCCGGAACGCGGTCGGGTTCGGGGATATCGTCGGGATCGGTCTTCACAGCGCCGCCATCACGCGGGCGGCGACCTGATCGGGGGTGCCGCTGCCGTCGATCAGCCGTACACGGTCGGGGTATTCGGCGGCCAACGCCCGAAACCCCGCGGCCAGACGCTGCTGGAACCCAAGGCCGAGGCTCTCGAAGCGATCCTCGGACCCGCCGCGGGCCATGCCGCGGGCAAGCCCGGTTTCGGGGGCGATGTCGATGACGAAGGTGCGGTCGGGTTCGGTGCCGATCATCAGGTCGTGCAACCGGTCCACCACCTGACGCAGATCGCCCCGCGCCGCGCCCTGATAGACGCGGGTGCTGTCGGCGAAACGGTCGGTAACGACCACCTGACCGGCGGCCAAGGCGGGCCGGATGCTGCGTTCCAGATGGTCGCGGCGGGCGGCGGTGAACAGCAGGCATTCGGTTTCCGGCGACCAGCGTTCACCGGCACCTTCGACCAGCAGGCGGCGGATCTCTTCGGCGCCGGGGCTACCGCCGGGTTCGCGGGTCAGAAGGACGTCGCGCCCCTGCGCCCGCAGACCATCGGCCAGCAGGCGGGCCTGAGTGGACTTGCCGCAGCCGTCGATCCCTTCGAAGCTGATCAGCATCAGCTGCGGACGGCGCTGTAGGCGCGTTGACCCAGTTGCATCACGGCACCCTTCATACGGCCCAGAAAGCCCGCTTCGGGGACGTCCTCGGTGGCGACAAGCGGCGTCACCGTGTCGCGGGTGCCGGGGATGGTGACGACCAGCTTGCCGACCTGTTCGCCCTTTGCGATGGGGGCGGGAAGGGGGCTGTCATAGACCACCTCGACCTTGACCTGATCCTGCGCGCCGGCGGGGACCAGCACGTTGACGCCCTTTTCGCTGGTCAGGCCGACATGGCTGTCGGTGCCCAGCCAGACCGGGGCATCGACGACGGTTTCGCCAGCCGGAACAAGGTTCTGCATGGTGAACTGTCGAAACGCCCAGTTGACGATACGCTCGGATTCCTCGGCGCGGGCGCGGTCGCTGTCCAGACCGCTGATAACAAAGATCACCCGGCGTCCGTCCTGCACGGCCGATCCCACCAGACCATAGCCCGCTTCCTGCGTGTGGCCGGTCTTGAGGCCATCCGCGCCGATGCCCAGCTTAAGCAGCGGATTGCGGTTGTAGCGGTTCGAGGGGGCGCGATCCTCGTATTGGAACTCGGTCATGCCGAAGAACTCGTAATACTCGGGGAACTTCTCGATCAGCAGGCGGGCGACGGTGCCCAGATCATGCGTCGACATGCGGTGTTCGGGGTTGGGCCAGCCGTTCGAATTGCGGAAGGTCGAGTTTTCCAGCCCGAGCTGCTTGCCGCGTTCGGTCATCTGGCGGGCAAAGGCGTCCTCGGTCCCGGCCAGGCCTTCGGCGACGACCACGCAGGCGTCGTTGCCCGACAGGACGATGATGCCCTTGATCAGCTGTTCGACGGTGGGGCGGTCCAATTCGTTCAGGAACATGGTCGAGCCGCCCATGGCGCGGGCGCGGCTGCTGACGGGCAGCTGGGTGTCCATCTGGACGCGGCCCTCGTCCAGTGCCTCGAACAGCATGTAGAGGGTCATCAGCTTGGACATCGAGGCGGGCGGGATCGGCTTGTCGGCATCCTTTTCCATCAGGACCGTGCCCGTCTGCACATCATAGACCCATGCCGAGGTGGCATTGGTGTCGAATGCCTGCGCGGGTGCCGCCAGTGCCAGCAAGGCTACGACCTTCAGGAAAAATGCGCGCATGATATGTCCTCTGCCTCTTTTGGGCAGATGGTTACATCATGACCCCCCGGCCCGCAACGCGCCCTTCCCGCGATGGGGAAAATTTGATCACCGGTTCCTGTTCACTGCCCCACGGCCTGCCGCCAATGCCTGCGGCAGAGCGAGACATAGGTCTCGTTTCCGCCGACCTGCACCTGCTGGCCTTCGGTGATGGCGCGGCCCTCGGCGTCGCGGCGGATGACCATGGTGGCCTTCTTGCCGCAATGGCAGATGGTGCGCACCTCGCGCATGTCGTCGGCAAGGGCCAGAAGGGCCGCCGATCCTGGAAACAGCTCGCCCTGGAAATCGACGCGCAGGCCATAGCACATGACGGGCACGCCCAGATCGTCGGCCACCCGCGCCAGCTGCCAGACCTGATCGCGGGTCAGGAACTGCGCCTCGTCGATGAAGACGCAGGCGATGCCGGGAATGACGCCAGACGCCAGCGCGAAAAGGTCGGTCCCCTCGTCGAAGACCTGCGCCTCGTCGGCGATGCCGATGCGGCTGGCGATGCGGGCAGTGCCCGCGCGGCTGTCCAGCGCCGCCGTCAGCAGCAGCGTCTGCATCCCGCGTTCGCGGTAGTTGTAGGACGCCTGCAGCAGCATCGTGCTTTTGCCCGCGTTCATGGTCGAGTAGTTGAAATAGAGCTTGGCCATCCGTCAGCCCATAGCGCCGTCCCGGGCGGCCATCAAGGTTGCCCTGACGCGGCGCGCATGTCAGAACCACGGGTGTCGGCAGATCCGGCCCATTTCCATCAACCGAATTTTCACAAGGTCAGCCATGATGCGTGATCCCTTCTTCCGCATGGCCCTGGTGCTGGGCCTTCTGTCCGCCGTCGGCCCCTTTGCCATCGACATGTATCTGCCCGCGCTGCCCGAGGTGGCGCGCGATCTGCGGACCTCCGAGGCGGGCGCGGCGCTGACGCTGACGGCCTATTTCCTGGTCTTCGGGCTGGCGCAGATGATCTATGGCCCGATGGCGGACGCGCTTGGTCGCAAGCGGCCGCTGATGATCGGGGTCGGGGTGTTCAGCATCGCGACCATCGCCGCCTCGATGGCGCCGACACTTGGCTGGCTGATCGCCGCGCGGGCGGTGCAGGGCTTGGGTGCTGCGGCGCTGATGGCGGTGCCGCGCGCGGTCATCCGCGACGTGGCGACCGGACCCGCGGCCGCGCGGATGATGGCGGCGATCATGATCGTGATCTCGATCTCGCCCATGCTGGCGCCGCTGACCGGATCGCTGGTCCTGGCATGGGGCGGCTGGCGCGAGATCTTTGCCGTGCTGGCCGTCGCATCGATCCTCAGTTTCGGCCTGATCGTCCTTGCCCTGCCCGAGACCCTGCCGCCCGAACGCCGACATCCGGTGCGCGGCGCCGTCATGTGGGCGGGTGCCAAGCGCCTGCTGTCGGATCGCCGCTTCATGGGGCTGACCATGATCGGAGGCTTCGGCATGGCCAGCTTCTTCGTGTTCCTCTCCAGCGCCAGCTTCGTCTATACGCAGCAATATGGCCTCAGCCCCACGGGCTTTTCGCTGGCCTTCGCGGCCAATGCCATCGGCTTCTTCAGCGCATCGCAATTTGCGGGACGGCTGGCAGAGCGTTTCGGGATGGAGCGGGTGATCTCGATCGCGATCACCGGTTTTGCGGGAATGGCGCTGCTGACCACGCTGGTCGTCTGGTCGGGGTTTAACGCGCTGCCGGTGGTGATGGCGGGGCTGTTCCTGTCCTATGCCTTCCTGGGGCTGGTCATGCCCACCGCCATGGTGATGTCGCTGGACCCGCATCCCGATATCGCGGGGCTGGCATCCTCGCTTGGGGGGACGTTCCAGATGCTGACGGGCGGTCTGATGATCGCGCTGACGGGGCCGTTCATGAACAACACCGCATCGACCATGGTGCCGGCCATTGCGACCTGCGCGGGTCTGGCATGGGCCACGGCGGCGCTGTCCCTGCCGAGGCTGCGCCTGCGCGCGGCCTGAAGGCTGCATGAAAAAAGGGCCGCAGGATGCTGATCCTGCGGCCCTTTTTCATTCCTGCTGATGCCTCAGGCCTGACGGCCTTTCGGCGCACGCGAGGGGCGGCGTGCGGGGCGCTTGTTGCCGCCGTTGTCCGGACCGCCGAACTTGCGACCGCGCTGCGGGCCGCCTGCAGGGGGCGCACCGAAGGGAACCTCTCCGCCGATGACGGGGATGGCGTTCTTCATCGCCTTCTCGATGGCGCGCAGCTCGCCGACCTCGGCCGGGGCGCAGAAGGCCACGGCGCGACCGTCGCGACCGGCACGCGCGGTGCGGCCGATGCGGTGGACATAGTTTTCCGGCACGTTCGGCAGGTCGTAGTTGTAGACATGCGCCACCTCGGGGATATCCAACCCGCGGGCTGCCACGTCGGTGGCGACCAGGACCTTGATCTCGCCCTTGCGGAAGGATTCCAGCGCGCGTTCACGCTGGCCCTGGCTCTTGTTGCCGTGGATCGCGGCGACAGCGAAGCCCCATTTGTCCAGCAGCTTCGAAAGTTTCTCGCAACCATGCTTGGTGCGGCCGAAGACCATCGACAATTCGCCGGTGTGCTTGGACATGTATTCGGCCAGCAGGGTGGCCTTGTCGCCCTGGCTGACGAAATGGACGCCCTGTTCGATCTTCTTGGCGGCCTGACCCGGAGGGTTCACGGCGACCTTGACCGGGTTCGTCAGATAGGTGTCCGACAGTTCCTGCATCAGCTTCGGCATGGTGGCCGAGAACATCAGCGTCTGGCGTTCGCGCGGCAGCATCCGCGCGATCTTGCGCAGGGTGTGGATGAAGCCGATGTCCAGCATCTGGTCAGCCTCGTCCAGCACCAGATAGGTGGTGGCCTCGAGGCTGATGGCGCGACGCTCGATCAGGTCCATCAGGCGGCCGGGGGTGGCGATCAGCACGTCGACGCCGCGCGACAAACGCTCGGTCTGCACGTTGATCGAGGCACCGCCCACCACGCGATAGCTGCGGATCGGCGTGCCTTCGGCATAGGCGTCGATGTTGGTGGCGATCTGAGTGGCCAGTTCGCGGGTCGGCGCAAGGATCAGCGCGCGGCAGGTGCGCGGGTCGGGTTTCTTGCCGTATTTGATCAGGCGGGTCAGCATCGGCAGGCCGAAGGCGGCGGTCTTGCCGGTGCCGGTCTGCGCCAGGCCCAGCACGTCACGACCCTCGACGATGGCGGGGATGCCCTGTTCCTGGATCGGAGTGGGCGATTTAAGGCCCATCGCGTCGATGTTCGAATTGATGCGGTGGTCGATGCCCATATCGGCAAAGGGACCGGTGGCCAGCGGATCGCGGGCGGGGGCGCGGCGGCCTTCGTTGGCCATGGCTTGCGGCGACAGGCGGGGGGCGGATTTGCCGCCACGGTTCGGGCGGCGGCGGGTGTTGGTCTGTTCCATCAAGGACTTTCAAGCCATGCATCCCTCGTATCGGACGCAAAGGCATGGGCCGCGCAAACGATGTCGCGGCGTATTGCAGGGGTGCAGGCGAGATACGAGGGTGCCTGCATGCCTCCCCGCGTGAATGGGAAACTGGAATGGGTATCGCCGCCATGACAAGCGATGCTTGCGACTGCTCACGCGGCAGCGGTTGGCGATGGGGTGCAGATGGGGCAGCCTGCCCCGAAAGTCAAGCGCGGTCTGCGCTGTCCAGCCAGATGGTGACCGGCCCGTCGTTCAGCAGCGACACCTTCATGTCGGCACCAAAGCGCCCGGTTTCGACCGCGATCCCCTGCGCGCGCAGGCTTTCGGCAAAGCGCCGATACAGCCTTTCCCCCAGTTCGGGGACTGCTGCCTGCGAAAAACCGGGGCGGTTGCCGCTGCGCAGATCGGCGGCCAGCGTGAATTGGCTGACCACCAGCGCCGCACCGCCGGTATCGGCCAGGGCGCGGTTCATCCGACCCTGATAGTCGCGGAAGATGCGCAGCTTGGCGACACGGGCGGCCATCTTGTCGGCCGCGGCCTCGTCATCGCGCTGCATGGCGCAGACCAGCAGCAGCAAACCTTCGCCGATCTGGCCGATGATGTCGCCATCCACCCTGACCGAGGCCTCCAAGACGCGTTGGACAAGAACTCTCATCTCGGTTTCCCTTCGGGTCAGGGGGCCAGGAAAATGCCGACGACGACCATCATCAGTCCGATGCAGGATGCCGCCAGCGCGCCCATGTTCACGGCCAGCACCTTGCGCATGCGGACGCGCAGGGTTTCATCGTCCAGTCCCTGCGCCTTGGCGCGCGCGACCGTCCAGATGCACCAGACCAATGCGGCAAGGCCCACGACGGTCAGCGCAGCACCCGTCCAGATCAGCCAATCGAAAATCGTCATGTCGCATCCCCTCGTATTCACGCCTCGCGCCGCCCTAGCGGCGATTGCACCCCGCAACAAGACCGCCTAACACATCGTCCAAAAGCTCAGGAAGGAAGAATGACATGTCGGACGATCAAGCCTATGGCGTGGCCGCAGACGAACTGCGCCAGTTCATCGAACAGTTCGAACAGCTGGAAGCCGAAAAGAAGGACATCGCCGAACAGCAGAAGGAAATCATGTCCGAGGCGAAGGCCCGCGGATACGACACCAAGGTGATGAAGAAGATCATCGCCCTGCGTAAACGCGACCGCGACGATATCGCCGAGGAGGAAGCCATCCTCGAGATGTACAAGACCGCCCTGGGCATGGGCTGATCCAAGGGGCCGGGGCGTCGTCCCGGCCCCCAGTCCCGTACGGCGTCCCTTACGGCATGATGAATTCGACGCCCGGCAGCACGGCGATTTCCGCCACATCCGCGCGATAGTTGTCGGTCACCTGATCGACGATTTCCTGCGTCCAACCTGGCAGCTCGATGACCTGGTCCAGCGTGCCGGGCAGGGCGTGCTTCTGCAGCACGTCACCATAGATCTGGCGCCGCTGCGTGACCGAGACCTGGTCCTGGATGCCCATCGCGTCGCGCAGCCGGGCGATGCCGATGTCGCCAAGGATCTCATGCATGTAAAGCAACCCGCCAGACAGCGGCACATTGGCGGGCAGGCCGCCGACGATGCGCACGATCTCGGGCCAGATGAGGGCAACATCCTCGTGGCACCAGACGACCATGCGGCGGCCCTGCGCGGCGCGGACCAGGTTCTGGATCGCCGTCCGCCAGCGCAGCTGCAGCGGATGGCAGCCCTGCATCAGGGCAGTGTAGTCGCCCCCCGCCACCTGCGGCAGGATATCGCTCAGCAGCGTGGCGGGATTGCGCAATGCGACGTAGAATTCCGCCTGCGCCGAGGGGAACAGCCGCGCCAGCGCCGCCGCCCGCGCGCCCATCTGCGGATAAAGCCCGTCCCGACCCACCGCACGACCCGGCGCCCCCATGAAGGTCGGCGTGGACATCACCACCCGCGACGTGTGGTCGCTGTCCAGCATGGCGTCCAGCATGATCTGTTCCATCTCGACGGTGGCCGAGCCGCCGTCCAGCGACTTCAACGCCTCGTCGAACATGCCGCGATGGCGGTTCGGGGTCACGACCTCGGTCCCGGCCTTCTGCAGCGCGGATCGGTTGTTCAGCAGGGTCTTGAGCAGCCGGTCACCGTCAGTGGCGTGAACGCCCATGTGAAAAACCATCTGCATCGTCGCTGTCCCGTCTTGTCATTGGCGCGCCCTTGCGGCCCGCTTTCGGGTGCAGATTACCTGTCCGCCGTGGACAGTCAAACCGCTTTGGCATATCGCAACCGGCATGACCAGCACCGCCTCAGACCGAACGCCCCGGCGCCGTCACGACACCGCCCTGCGACAGGGGGGTGGCATGGGCTGGTCCCTGGCCGCCGTCATCGTGGCCGCACTTGTGCTGATGCCGGTGCTGGCGGTGGTCTGGATCGCCGCCAATCCGACCGACAACATCTGGCCGCATCTGCTGTCCACGGTGATGCCGCGATACTTCGGAAATACGGTCATCCTGGCCGTGGGGACGGGGGCCCTGGCTGCGGCGATGGGCACCGGTTCGGCCTGGCTGGTCAGCATGTACGACTTTCCCGGACGGCGCTGGTTGCAATGGCTGTTGCTGCTGCCCCTGGCGGTGCCGGCCTATATCGGGGCCTATGCGCTGGCGGATTTCCTCGATTACTCGGGCCCGGTGCAGATCGCGCTGCGGGGCTGGTTCGGGTGGGAAACCGCCCGCGACTACTGGTTCCCGCGCATCAGATCGCTGGAGGCCGCGGTGGTCGTCATGGCGGCGGCGCAGGCGCCCTATGTCTATCTGCTGACGCGCGCAGCGCTGCATGAACAATCGGGCAGCGCCTACGAGGTCGCCCGCGCCCTTGGCACCGGCCCTTGGGGGCTGTTCCGCCGCGTGGGGCTGCCGCTGGCGCGTCCGGCCATCGTGGCGGGTTCGGCCATCGCCATGATGGAGGCCGTCGCCGATTACGGCGTCGTCAGCTATTTCGGCGTCCAGACGCTGAACACCGGCATCTTCACCACCTGGCTTGAACGCCGCAATGCCGGCGGGGCCGCGCAGATCGCCTGCGTCATCCTGCTGATCGTCGTCGTTCTGGCCTTGTGGGAACGCTTTGGCCGCCGGAACGCCCGCTATCACCAAAGCGCCCGCCAGCCGCGCCCCATCCAGCGTCAGCGGTTGTCGCTGGTGCCGGGCCTGGGGGCGATGCTGGCCTGCATCCTGCCATTCGCCATGGGGTTCGTGCTGCCGGTGGGGGTGATCCTGTCCTATGCGCTGGCCTATCCCGAAGGCTGGGTATCGCCGGGGCTGGGCAAGGCCGCATGGCACACGGTCAGTCTGGGCGCGATGGCGGCGGTTCTGACGGTCACGATGGCGCTGGTCATGGTCTATGGCACGCGGCTGTCGGGACGGGCGCTGCCGCGCCTGCTGCAGCCGGTGACGACGGTCGGCTATGCCGCGCCGGGGGCGGTGCTGGCGGTGGGCATCCTGATCCCGCTGGCGGCGCTGGATCACCGTCTGGCCGACGCATGGCTGGCGCTGACCGGCACCGATCCGGGGCTGATGCTGACCGGCACGGGGGCGGCGATCGTCTTCGCCTATACGGTGCGCTTCTTCGCCATCGGGCAGGGCGCCATCGACGGGGCCTTCACGCGCGTTTCGCCATCCCTGCCGATGGCTGCGCGATCCTTGGGACGCGATAATGCGGGCGTGCTGCGCGACGTCTATCTGCCGCTGATGCGCGGATCGGTGGGGGCGGCGCTGCTGCTGGTCTTCGTCGATTGCGTCAAGGAGCTGCCCGCCACGCTGCTGCTGCGGCCCTTCAATTACGAAACGCTGGCCACCCGCACCCATGAACGCGCCAGTCTTGAGGATCTGGGCAATGCCGCCCCCGCCGCCCTGGTCGTGATGGCCGTGGGCATCCTGGCGGTCGCGCTTCTGGCACGGACCAACCTCGGTGGTCGCAAGGATGACTTGCGCAAGCCGTGAACGCGCGATATTTGCAACGGGAATGCCGGCTTAGCTCAGTGGTAGAGCGTCTGATTTGTAATCAGGGGGCCGGGGGTTCAAATCCCTCAGCCGGCACCAAGATTTCCTGATGAACACTTGTCAGCTGGGGCAGTTTGCCCTATATGGTGCCTTGCTACGTTAAATTCTCTGCATCCTGTCTGCTTCCGGCTTCAGTCTGCTTTGTTAATCTGACCGGCCAAGCCACTGCATACTGCGGGTGGCATAACTGACAGGAGATCTCACGATGGCCAACGGCACCGTGAAATGGTTCAACAGCACCAAAGGCTTCGGCTTCATTCAACCGGAAGGCGGCCGCCAGGACGTGTTCCTGCACATCTCCGCTCTTGAGCGCGCTGGTCTGTCGGCTCCCGCCGATGGCCAGAAGGTGACTTATGAGCTGGAGCGTGGCCGCGACGGTCGCGAATCGGCAACGAACGTTCAGTTCGCCTGATCCATCCTTTGGATGCGACGTTTCGAAGGGCTGCCCGCATGGGTGGCCCTTTTTCCGTTCTGGCGTCCCGGCTTGAGGGTCGGGCAAGTTTGGCTTAGCACGACCATATGCGAATTCTGTTTCTAGGCGATGTGATGGGCCGTGCCGGCCGTCGTGCGATTTCCGAACGTCTGGCGGGTCTGCGGGCACGGTTGAAGGCCGACCTTGTGGTGGTCAATGCCGAAAACTCCAGCGGGGGGCGCGGGGCGACCGCCGGTCACGCGCAGCTGCTTCTCGATTCGGGCGCGGATTGCCTGACGCTTGGCGATCATGCTTTCGATCAAAAGGACATGATGCCCTTCATCGACAAGGAACCCCGGATCGTCCGCCCTCTGAACTTTGCCCGCGACGCGCCGGGCAGGGGTGCCACGATCATCAGCGATGCGCGGGGCCGCAAGGCGCTGATCACCCAGGCCCTGGGGCAGGTCTTCATGTCTCGGCCCTATGACGATCCCTTCTCGGCGCTGGACGGCGTGCTTCGCGCCCATCCGCCGGGCGGGATGGTGCAGGCCATCCTGGTCGACATCCACGCCGAGGCCACCAGCGAGAAGATGGCCATGGGCCATTACTGCGACGGGCGTGCCAGCCTTGTCGTGGGGACCCACACCCATGTGCCGACCGCCGATGCGCAGATCCTGCCGCGTGGCACGGCCTATCTGTCGGACGCCGGCATGTGCGGCGATTACGACAGCGTCATCGGCATGGAAAAGACCGAGCCGATGCGCCGCTTCATCACCGGCATGCCCCGCGACCGCTTCACCCCCGCCGACGGCGAGGCGACGCTGTCGGGCGTGCTGGTCGAAACCGACGACAGGACCGGCATGGCAAAGGCCATCCATCCGGTGCGCGACGGCGGGCGTCTGGCGCAGACGCATCCCGCCTGACACCTTTGCCCGGTCCGTGGTCATGGGTGCCACGGACCGGGTGCCGCAGTTGCTAAGACCGCTTGCGGGGCTTCGGTCTTCCGGCGCAATATGCCGCGAATGCGGGACGCGGCGCCCGCCCTGGGAATAGGTTTTGAATGTTCGGATTTGAATTGACCGGGATGACCGGTGCGGTGGTGACCATTTTCATCATCATCGCCATGCTGACCTTGTTCATCCGAGAGACATACCCCCCGGAAGTCACGGCCATCATCGGCGCCGTCACGCTGCTCTGCCTCGGCATCCTGGACGTCAGCCATGTTTCGGGCGTCTTGTCGAACGCGGCCCCCTGGACCATCGCCTTCATGTTCATCATCGTGGGGGGGTTGGTGCGGACCGGTGCGCTGGACTGGATCGGGCAACGCGCCGCCCGCCATGCAGGCGAACATCCGATCCTGACCCTGGGGTCCGTGTCGGTTCTGGTCTGCGCGATGTCGGCCTTCGTGAACAACACGCCGCTGGTCGTGGTGATGATGCCGATCTTCATGCAGCTGGCCAAGGAAATGGGGAAATCCCCCTCGAAGCTGCTGATCCCGCTGTCCTACCTGTCGATCTTGGGGGGCACGATGACCCTGATCGGGACCTCGACAAACCTGCTGGTGGACGGTGTCGCCCGAACGGCGGGGATGGAGCATTTCACCATCTTCGAGATCACCTGGGTGGGCCTGCCGATGGCCATCGTGGGCGTCACCTATCTGCTGATCTTCGCGCCGCGCCTGCTGCCCGACCGCGATTCCATGTCGCAGCTGCTGTCGGGCCGCAGCAAGATGAAGTTCTTCACCGAGGTCGCCATTCCCGAAGGTTCGGCCCTGATTGGCAAATCGCTGGACGAGGTCGACATCTTCGCCCGGGACAGTGCCCGGGTCATCGACGTGCTGCGGGGCGATGCCTCGCTGCGCCGCGACCTCGAATCCGTTCTGCTGGAGGAAGGCGACCGCGTCGTCCTCCGCACCCCCATGTCCGAGGTTCTGGGCCTGCAGACCCACAAGGAACTGCGGATGGTGGACAAGCTGTCCTCGGTCCAGACCTCGACCGTCGAGGTTCTGATCACGCCGGGCTGCCACATGGTCGGGCGCAGCCTCGGGTCGATGCGTCTGCGCCGCCGCTATGGCGTCTATGTGCTGGCGGCCCACCGCAAGAACCAGAACATCGGCCGTCAGCTGGACGATCTGGTCGTGCGCGTCGGCGACACCTTGCTGCTGGAGGGCGCATCGACCGACATCCAGCGCCTTGCCAGCGACATGGACATGGTCGAGGTGACGGCCCCCTCGGACCGTGCCTATCGCCGCCGCCATGCGCCCATCGTCGTGGCGACGCTGGTCGGCGTCGTCGTTCTGTCCGCCTTCGAGGTCGCGCCCATTCTGCTGCTTTCCTTCATCGGGGTGGCGGTCGTCCTTGGCACGCGCTGCATCGACGCCGATGAGGCGCTGTCCTTTGTCGATGGCCGCCTGATGGCGCTGATCTTTGCCATGCTGGCCGTGGGCGCGGGGCTGGAAAACAGCGGGGCGGTGCAGCTGGTCGTCGATCAGGTCGCGCCTTGGCTTGCAACGCTGCCGCATTGGGCGCTGGTGCTTGCGGTCTACATGCTGGCGACATCGCTGACGGAAACGGTGACGAACAATGCCGTGGCGGTCATCGTGACACCCCTGGCGATCAGCCTGGGCAATTCGCTCGGTGTCGATCCGCGGCCCCTGGTGGTGGCGGTGATGATGGGGGCTTCGGCCAGTTTCGCCACGCCCATTGGCTATCAGACGAACACGCTTGTCTATGGTCCGGGCGGCTATCGCTTTGCCGATTTCATCAAGGTCGGCCTGCCGCTGAACCTGCTGATGGCGCTGGTGGCATCCATGCTGATCCCGCTGATCTGGCCGCTCTGACGCCCTTGCGTAACCTTTCGCGGGCCGCAATGCTGCCATGCAGCATCGTCGGTTGTGATCCGGGGCCGGAACGACGATCTATAGCGGCAGGGGAGGAAACGACTTAATCGCAAGGAGTTTCCACATGGCGACTATCGCAACTGCCGGCCACAAGACCGCAGCATTTCCGACCAGCGCTCTGCTGGCTCCGTTCCGTGCCATCGGGCGCTTCATGGTCACCTTGGCCGAAGCAAGCCCCCAGATGCGTTCTCTGAACAAGCTGAGCCAGTTGTCCGACGAGGACCTGGCGGCCAAGGGCACGACCCGCGAAAGCGAGATCCGTCGGATCTTGGGCGGCTCGGCCGCACTGTAAGCCATTTGCGGCCTGACCGCAGACGTGTATCGCGGCCCTTTCGGGGCCGTGTTTTGCGTTACAGGGGCCAGACGATCAGCAACAGCGGCACGGATACGGCCATCACGATGATCTCCAGCGGCAGACCCATCCGCCAGTAATCGCCGAAGCGGTAATTCCCCGGGCCTAGGATCAGCGTGTTGTTCTGATGCCCGATCGGCGTCAGGAAGGCGCAGGAGGCCGCCACCGCCACCCCCATCAGGAAGGCATCGGGCTGGACGCCAAGCTGTTCGGCCAAGCGGATGCTGACCGGGGCCGCTATGATGGTGGTGGCGTTGTTGTTCAGCACATCCGACAGCATCATCGTGGCCGCCATCAGCAGCACCAGCGCGATCCAGGCGGGATAGCCCTGCGTCAGGCTGGCCAAACCTTGGGCGATCAGCGCCGAGCCTCCGGTCTGGTCCAGCGCCAGGCCCAGGGGGATCATCGAGCCCAGCAGCACGATGACCGGCCAATCGACGTGGTCGTAAAGCTCGTGCATCGACAGCACGCCGAACAGGACATAGGCGATGATCACGCAGCCAAGCGCGATCGGCATGGTCGTCACCCCAAGCGAGGCTGCAAGAACCGCCAGCGCGAAAAGCCCCACCGCCGAGCGCATGTGCCGTTCGCGCTGGACCGACAGGCTGCCGCCGTCGATCCGCAGCAGGCCGGTGGCGGCCAGCATGTCTTCGATCCGGCTTTCGGGAACCAGCAGTAGCAGCATGTCGCCCGATTGCAGCGTCTGACGCGACAGGTCGCGGCGTTGTGCCAGACCTTGGCGGCGCATGCCGATCATCACGCTGTCATGGCGGTTCGTCAGCCCGAAGGACTGGACCGAGCGGGCGGCGATGGCTGAGGCGCGCGGCACCAGACATTCGATCAGCTGCTGACCCTCGGCATCCTTGCGGGCGCGCGGCTCCATCCGGCCATCGGGGAAGGCGAGGTCGTTGGTTGATCGAAACTCGTCCAGGGCCTGCGGGTCGGCGCGCAGGATGATCACATCGCCGTCCAGGATGGTCTGTTCGTCCAGATTGCCCGCGATGTCCTGACCGTGGCGACGCAGGCCGACGATACGGACATTGGCCTTGGCGGCCTCGGCACGGGCCTCGGCGATCAGGCGGGCGCTGGTCAGGCTGGCCTCGGTCACGACAAGGGTGGCGACATAGCGGCGCTGCGGACCGTCCGCGTCGCTTGGGCCGTCGCCCCGCGCGCCGGGGATCAGCCGCCAGCCGACCAGCCCGATGAAGGCGATCCCCGCCACGGCCACTGCCCCGCCCACGGGCAGGAAATCGAACATGCGATAGGGCTCGCCCAGAACATCGGCGCGGAAGCCGGAAACGATCAGGTTCGGCGGCGTCCCGATCAGCGTCAGCATGCCGCCAAGGATGGTCGCGAAGGCCAGGGGCATCAGCGTCAGGCCGGTCTGGCGGCCCGCCTTGCGCGCGGTCTGCAGATCGACGGGCATCAGCATGGCAAGGGCCGCGATGTTGTTCATGAAGCCCGACAGGATCCCGCCGACCGTCCCGAAGATCAGCACATGCGCCGTGGTGCCGCGGGGCCGCGATGCGATCAGTCGCGCCAGCCGCGCCACGGCGCCCGACCGGTTCAACCCCGCCGTCGCGATCAGCACCAGCGCCACGATCAGCGTCGTGGGATTGCCGAAACCGGAAAACGCATCCTCGGATGGGACGATCCCCATCAGGACCGCCGCCATCAGCCCCCCGAAGGCCACGAGGTCGTATCGCCACCGCCCCCAGAGCATCATCGCGATCATCAGGCCCAGAAGGGCGAAAAGCATCATCTGTTGGGGGGTCATGTGTGTCCTCTTGCGGGCCATCGTCCGGGCCGTCGCATCGAACGCGGCAGGTGGCATTCCGGTTCGTCTTGCGATGCACCCATCCTGTGGACTAAAAGCGCGCGAGGTTTTCAATGGAATTGTGAAGGGCGACCCGACATGGCAGGTCATTCAAAATGGGCCAACATCCAGCATCGCAAGGGCCGGCAGGATGCTCAGCGTTCGAAGCTGTTCTCGAAGCTGGCCAAGGAAATCACCGTGGCCGCCAAGATGGGCGACCCTGATCCCGACAAGAACCCGCGCCTGCGCATGGCCGTCAAGGAAGCCAAGTCGAAATCCGTCCCCAAGGATGTGATCGACCGGGCCATCAAGAAGTCGCAGGCAGGCGAGGGCGACAACTACGACGAGATCCGCTATGAAGGTTACGGCCCGAACGGCATCGCCCTGCTGGTCGAGGCGATGACCGACAACCGCAACCGCACGGCATCCAACGTCCGCAGCTATTTCACCAAGTCGGGCGGTGACATGGGGCAGACCGGCTCGGTCGCCTTCATGTTCGACCGCGTGGGCGAGATCGTCTATCCCGCCAGCGTGGGCGATGCCGATACCGTCATGATGGCCGCCATCGAGGCGGGCGCCGACGACGTCCAGAGTGATGATGAGGGCCATTGGATTTATTGCGCCGACACGGACCTGAACGAGGTCGCGACCGCGTTGGAAGCATCCTTGGGCGAATCCGAGACCGCCAAGCTGATCTGGAAGCCGCAGGCCCCGACCGAGATCACCGACGTGGAAACGGCCCAGAAGCTGATGAAGCTGATCGACACGCTGGAGGATGACGACGACGTGCAGAACGTCATCGGCAACTTCGACATCTCGGAGGATCTGGCGGCCAGCCTGTAGGATCACGGGTATCGCCGAAGACAGGGATCGCCGGGCGGCAAGGCTGCGCCGGCGATCTTTCACGACGGGGGATGGGGATGCTGTCATATCTTGCGGGGCTGGGCACCGGGATGTCATTGATACTGGCGATCGGGGCGCAGAACGCCTTCGTCCTGAAGCAGGGCATCCTGCGGCGGCATGTCTTCGCCATCTGCCTGTTCTGCGCGCTGTCGGATGCATTGCTGATCGTGCTGGGCGTCGCGGGAATGGCGACAGCGGGGCTGCGCTGGCCGTGGCTGTTCGAGGCGATGCGTTGGGGCGGCGTGGTCTTTCTGGCCGTCTATGGCCTGCGGGCCTTCCGCGCAGCTTGGCGCGGAGGCGAGGCCCTGCGCCCCGAGGGCCAGATGCGCGGGCTGGGGGCATCGCTGGCCACCATCGCGGCGCTGACTTGGCTGAACCCGCATGTCTGGCTGGATACCGTGGTGCTGCTGGGGGCGATCTCGGCGCAATGGCCTTCGCCCGGGGTCTTTGGGGCAGGGGCGGTGACGGGCTCGTTCCTGTTCTTCTTCTCGCTCGGCTATGGCGCGCGTCTGCTGGAGCCGCTGTTCCGCAAACCCGTCGCCTGGCAGTGGCTGGAATTCGGCGTCGGCTGTGTCATGTGGGCCATTGCGCTGCGGCTGGCGCTGGACTGACACCGAACGCACTTGCCTTGTCGCTGGAAAGGCGGCAGGTGCAGATCATGCAAAATGAGAACACCACCTCGCGCGATATGATCGGGATCGGCTGGATGCTGGCCACGGGGCTTTGCTTCGTGGCGGTCAACACCATCGTGCGGGGGCTGGACGGGGCGCTGCCCGCCGCACAGGCGGCCTTCATCCGCTTTGTGATCGGGCTGGTCTTCCTGATGCCCGTGGTCTGGCCCGCCCTGCGGCGCGGCTTTCCCGCGCCCGTCTGGGGCATGTTCGCCCTGCGTGGCGCATTGCACGTGGTAGCGGTGGTCGCGTGGTTCTTTGCGATGTCGCGCATCACCATCGCCGAGGTGACGGCCATCGGCTTCCTGAACCCCATCATCGTCACCATCGGCGCAGCCCTGTTCATGCGAGAAAAACTGGCCGCCCGCCGCATCGCCGCCATCGCGGTGGCGCTGCTGGGGGCGCTGATCGTGTTGCGTCCGGGGCTGAGGGCGCTGGATGTCGGGCATCTGTCGCAGGTCATGGCCTCGGTCGCCTTCGGGTCGTCCTATCTGGTGGCCAAGCGCCTGTCCGAACGCGTGCCGGCGTCGGTGGTGGTCGCGATGATGTCGCTGACGGTGGCGGTGGGGTTGGCTCCGCTGGCATGGGCGCAATGGGTGACGCCGACCTGGGGTCAGGTGGGCTGGCTGGGGCTGGTCGCGGTCTTTGCAACGGCCGGGCATTACACCATGACACGGGCCTTTGCTGCGGCCCCCCTGACGGTCACGCAGCCGGTGACCTTCCTGCAGCTGGTCTGGGCCAGCCTGATCGGGGTTCTGGTCTTCGGCGAACCTCTGGACGGTTGGGTGATCCTGGGCGGCGGGCTGATGATCGGGGCGATCAGCTATATCACCTGGCGCGAGGCGCGGCTGAAGGCGCGGATGAAGACTCCGGTCGTGGGGGCCACCAAGGTCTGATTGCGTCCCGCGACGTCCGGGGGAGCTGCGCGCCCCCCGGACCCCCTGCTGTGGGCGTCAGCGATGACCCCAGAGCGGTGCGTGACGGTTGACGTCCTTGTAGAGCAGATAGCGGAACGGACCCGGCCCGCCTGCATAGCACGCCTGCGGGCAGAAGGCGCGCAGCCACATGTAGTCGCCGGGGCCGACCTCGACCCAGTCCCGGTTCAGGCGATAGACGGCCTTGCCTTCCAGCACGTAGAGGCCGTGCTCCATCACGTGGGTTTCGGCAAAGGGGATCGAGCCGCCGGGCTTGAAGGTCACGACCGTGATATGCATGTCGTGGCGCAGATCGGCGGGATCCATGAAGCGCGTCGTGCCCCATGCGCCATCGGTGTCGGGCATCATCGAAGGGGCGATGTCCTGTTCCTGCACCACGATCGGGTCGGGTTTCGACACGCCCGCGGCGGGCTGCCAACGCTTGCGCCACCAGTGGAAGCCTGCAGGTCCTGCGGTCCGGTTCCAGATCTTCCAAGGCGATCCGGGCGGGACATAGGCGAAGGCACCGGGCGTCAGCTGGTGATCGGTGCCGTCGATGGTGATCTGCAGATCGCCACCGGTGACGAAGATAGCGTGCTGCACCTGCGGGTCGTCGTCGGGGGTGTCGCTGCCGCCATCCTCGGCCAGCTCGACGATATACTGGCTGAAGGTTTCCGCGAACCCTGTCAGGGGGCGGGCCAGCATCCACATGCGCATGCCGTGCCAGCCGGGCAGATAGCTAGTGACGATGTCGCGCATGACGGTGCGGGGGATAACGGCATAGGCATCGGTGAAGATGGCCGTATCCGTCGTCATCCCGGTCTGGGGCGGCAGGCCCGCGACGGGACCGGCATAGGGGATGCGCTGCGCGGGTTCGGGCGGCAGTTGCGCGATGTCCCCGGTGGGGGCGCCTTTGGGGGGCTGGTCGTTCATGTCAGGGCCTCTTTCAGGCGGAGTTCTGCGATGCGGATGACCTGCGCCTCGGCGGTGGCGCGTTCGGTCGCGGTGTCGTTGTCGATGCGAGCCTGCATGGCAGAGAGGATGCCCGCTTTGTCGTGGTCGCGCACCGCGATGATGAAGGGGAAGCCGTGCTTGGCGACGTATGCGTCGTTCAGCTGGGTGAATTCGGCGCGCTCGGCATCGGTCAGGGCGTCCAGTCCCGCGCTGGCCTGTTCGGCGCTGCTGTCGGCGGTCAAGCGCTTGGCCTGCGCCAGTTTTCCGGCCAGATCGGGGTGGGCGGTCAGCACGCCAAGGCGTTCTTCGTCGCTGGCGGCGCGGAAGAATTGCGCCATGCGGCCCGAAAGGCCCGTGGGCGTGTCGTGGACCGCCCCCATCTCGGCGTCCCAGACCCGTTCAGCGATGAAGGGTGAATGTTCGTAGATGCCGCCGAAGCGGGCCACGAAATCGTCGCGTGACATTTCGGAGGGGCGGGTGCGGGGCTGGTAAGGGTGGACCTCGGCCCAGTGGCGGGCGATGTCGAGGCGGCTGGCGAACCAGACGCCCTCATGCGCGCGGCAGTGGTCCAGGAACTGCTGGATGGCCTTGGCGCGTCCGGGGCGGCCCGCAAGGCGGCAGTGCAACCCGATGGACATCATCTTTGGCGCACCGGCTTTCCCTTCGGCATAAAGCATGTCGAAGCTGTCGCGCAGATAGTCGAAGAATTCCTGCCCCGTGCCGAAGCCCTGGCCGCTGGAAAAGCGCATGTCATTGGCGTCCATCGTATAGGGCACCATCAGCTGCGGCTTGCTGTCGTGGACATGCCAATAGGGCAGGTCGTCGGCGATGGTGTCGGCCAGATAGGCGAAGCCGCCTTCCTCGCAGCCAAGCGCGACCGTGTTCATCGAGGTGCGGCCCTGATAGAAGCCATAGGGGCGTTCGCCGGTCACTTGGCGATGCAGCTCAATCGCGCGGGCGATGTGATCGGCCTCGACCTCGCGCGGGATGTCGCGATAGTCGATCCATTTCAGCCCGTGGGTCGCGATCTCCCATCCGGCAGATTTCATGGCGGCGACCTGTTCGGGGCTGCGTTCCAGCGCGGTAGCGACGCCATAGACGGTGACGGGGATGTCCTTCAGCAGACGGTGCAGCCGCCAGAAGCCCGAACGCGCGCCGTAGTCATAGATGGATTCCATGTTCCAATGCCGCTTGCCGGGCCAGGGCTGGGCGCCGATGATTTCCGACAGGAAGGCCTCGGATGCGGCATCGCCGTGTTCGATGCTGTTCTCGCCGCCTTCTTCATAGTTGACGACGAACTGGACGGCGATCTTCGCGCCGCCGGGCCATTGGGGGTCTGGCGTGGTTTCGCCATATCCTGACAGATCGCGGCTGTAGCGCATATAGTCCTCCGGGCTTTGGTGTCGCAACGTCACCAAAGCCCGTCGCGCGCGCGGGAACAAGCGCCGGATGCAGAATTCTGTATCAAGGAAAAGGCAAAGATCGCCGGGGTCTTTCAAAATCGCGTTGAAAGACTTACGGGCAGGGGAGAATTGCGACCGCCTGACGCAGCCACCAAGCTGCGCCCCAAAGGCGGCCGTCAGAGCCGCGCCAGGGGGACAATCATGGAACGCTTCTTCAAGCTGTCAGACAAGGGCAGCACCGTCAGGACCGAGGTGATCGCAGGGATCACCACCTTCCTGACCATGGCCTATATCATCTTCGTCAATCCCGACATCCTGTCCACGACCGGCATGGACCGCGACGCCGTCTTCGTGGCGACCTGCCTTGCGGCGGCGGTCGGGTCGCTGGTCATGGGGCTGTGGGCCAACTGGCCCATCGGCATGGCGCCGGGCATGGGGCTGAACGCGTTCTTCGCCTTTACCGTCGTGGGCGTCATGGGCTTTTCCTGGCAGCAGGCGCTGGGGGCGGTCTTCATCAGCGGGATCATCTTCCTGTTCCTGTCGATCACCGGCATCCGCAGCTGGCTGATCGCGGGCATTCCCGCATCCATGCGCAGCGCCATCGCGGCGGGGATCGGGCTGTTCCTGGCGATCATCGCGATGAAATCCTCGGGGCTGATCGTGGCCAACCCCGCGACGCTGGTGGCCCTGGGCGATCTGACGGCTACGGGGACGTTGCTGACCATCGCGGGGTTCTTCATCATCGTGGCGCTGGATGCGCTGAAGGTCACCGGGTCGATCCTGATCGGCATCCTGGTCATCACCGTGGCGGCCATCGCCCTGGGCGTCAGCCAGTTCGGCGGGGTGATCTCGATGCCGCCCTCGGTCGCGCCGACCTTCCTGCAGCTGGACGTGATGGGGGCGCTGACCTATGGCATCTTCCAGGTCGTGCTGGTCATGGTCCTGGTCGAGGTCTTCGACGCCACCGGCACGCTGATCGGCGTGGCCAAGCGGGCGGGCCTGCTGGCCGAGGGTCCGACGCAGGACAACCCCAACCTTGGCCGGGCGCTGATGGCGGATTCGACCGCGATCACGGCGGGGTCGCTTCTGGGGACCTCCTCGACGACGGCCTATGTCGAAAGCGCCTCGGGCGTGCAGGCGGGCGGTCGCACGGGCTTGACGGCGGTGGTCGTGGGCGTGCTGTTCCTGCTGGCGATGTTCTTTGCGCCGCTGGCGGGGTCTGTCCCGGCCTATGCCACGGCTCCGGCGCTGCTCTATGTCGCCACGCTGATGCTGCGCGAGCTGGCCGAGATCGATTGGGACGACGTGACCGAGGCCGCGCCTGCCGTCCTGACGGCCATCGCCATGCCCTTCACCTATTCCATCGCCAACGGCCTGGCCTTCGGCTTCATCAGCTATGCGCTGGTCAAGCTGCTGACGGGACGGGCGCGGCAGGTGCATGCGGCGACCTGGGTGATCGCCGCGCTGTTCGTCGCCAAATACGCCTTCTTCGGCGGCCACTGATCACAGGCCACTGATCACAGGGGGCGGGCGCGGTCAGCGGGTCGCGCCGCCCATCGCCTCGGTCAGGGATGCGGCTGCGGCCGCGACCACCGCGCCAAGCGTCTTGACGTGTTCGGAGCCGATCCGATGCGCGGGCCCGCTGACCGAGATGCCCGCGATCGCCTCGCCCGACAGATCGAAGACGGGGGCCGCGATGCAGCGCATGCCGCGGGTCTTTTCCTCGTCGTCGAAGGAAAATCCGCGGTGGCGGATCCGGGCCAGATCGGCCTGCAGATCATCGGGATCGGCCAGCGTCTTGTCGGTGAAGCGTTCCAGTCTGCCGGACCGGACCAGCGCGTCGAAGATGTCGTCGCGACCGAAGGCCAGCAGCGCCTTGCCGATCCCCGAGGCATGCAGCGGCGACCGCGTGCCGGGCGGGAAGAAGGCGCGGATGGTCTCCTGCGTCTCGGCCTGGCTGACGAACAGCACGTGGTCGCCCTGCAGGATGCCAAGATTTGCGGTCTCGCCCGTGTGTTCCATCAGCGCCCGCAGGATCGGGCGGGCGCGTTCGACGATGCCCGAGCGGCGCATGAAGGCCGAGCCGAGGCGGAAGGTCGCCGGGCCGATGTTCCAGGCCTGCGTGGTCGGATCGCTTTCCACCATCCCGCGCTGCGCCAGTGTGTGCAGGACGCGGTGCACGGTCGAGGGCGGCTGCCCCGCCTGTTCCGCAATCTCGCTGAGGGTGAGCCCCGAGCGCAGTGCCAGAAGGTCCAGCAGGTCCAGGGCGCGATCCAGAGCCTGCACGGTGCCGGGGGCCTCGGGTTGCGATTTCCTGGGGCGGCCCCGGCGGCGGATCGGATCGGCCATTCTCTATGCTCCGTTAAGATTGCATGTGCTGCGGGGCGAAAATCCGCAGAGGCTATTGGAAAACGCAAGCTGCTGAGCTTGCAGCGCTTTTCGCTTTCTTCCACGATGCGCAGGCTTTTTCCAGAAAAATGGCGCGATGCCAAGGCCGATGCTACGCTTTTCCGGCGCCGAGGAGGGCGCGGCCACATCGCGTCAGGTCATCCGGTTTGCAAATTCTGCAGGCATTGCCGGTATTCGTCCGTCCCACGGCATGAAATCCGTTTTCCCTGCCAGGGGCCGGGCGCAGACTTGTCGCGACATACTGCCAGAGGGGGTGATCACATGAGCGAAACAACCGGCGCGGCGGGGGTGCATCCCGTCGACGAACGTCTGCCGACACCCAAGCTGATCACGCTTGGGTTCCAGCATGTTCTGGTGATGTATGCGGGCGCAATTGCCGTGCCGCTGATCGTGGGCCGCGCGCTGCAACTGTCGCCATCCGAGGTGGCCTTCCTGATCTCGGCCGATCTGTTCGTCTGCGGCATCGCCACCCTGATCCAGAGCCTTGGTGCCACGCAGTATTTCGGCATCAGGTTGCCCGTGATGATGGGCGTCACTTTCGCCGCCGTCGGTCCGATGGTGGCCATCGCATCGGGGAACCCCGGATCTGATGGGGCGAGGGCGCTCTTCGGTGCGATCATCGCGGCGGGTCTGATCGCGATCCTGCTGGCACCGTTGATCAGCCGCATGCTTCGGTTCTTTCCACCCGTCGTGACGGGCACGGTCATTCTGGCCATCGGCATCAGCCTGATGCCCATCGGCATCAACTGGATCTTCGGCCTGCAGGTCGGCCCGACCGCACCTAAGCTGGTCGACCCCGCGCAGGCCGCATGGCTGGAACAGGCCATCGCCGCAGGCGACGTCCCCGAGGGCGTGCGTCTGGCCCCCACCGTCGCCAACCCGCTTTACGCGGCAAGCGGCAATATCGCCATCGCGGCGCTGGTTTTGGGGACGATCCTTCTGGTGTCGCGCTTTGCCAGCGGCTTCATCGCCAATATCGCCGTCCTGATCGGCATCGCCGTCGGCGGCATCACGGCTGCCATGCTGGGCATGATGCATTTCGACCGCGTGGCGGATGCGCAATGGTTCGCGCTGATCACGCCCTTCCACTTCGGCCTGCCGACCTTCGACCTGGTGATGGTCCTGACCATGGTGCTGGTGATGATCGTCGTGATGATCGAATCCACCGGCATGTTCCTGGCCCTGTCCGAAATGTGCGCCCGTCCCGTCACCCAGAAGCAGCTTGCCGCGGGCCTGCGCGCCGATGGGTTGGGCACCATGCTGGGCGGCATCTTCAACACCTTCCCCTATACCTCGTTCAGCCAGAATGTCGGGTTGGTGGGCGTCACGGGGGTCCGGTCGCGCTTTGTCTGCGTGGCGGGCGGCGTCATTATGATCGTGCTGGGGCTGATCCCCAAGATGGGCGCGCTGGTCGAAAGCCTGCCGACCACGGTCCTGGGCGGAGCGGGGCTGGTCATGTTCGGCATGGTCGCGGCGACCGGCGTGCGCATCCTGTCGCGGGTGGACTTCACCGGCAACCGGCACAACCTGTTCGTGGTGGCCATCAGCATCGGCATGGCGATGATCCCGGTGGTCGCCCCCGATTTCAAGCAATGGATGCCACATGCCATCCACCCGCTGATCCACTCGGGCATCCTGCTGGCGGCGATCAGCGCGGTTTTGCTGAACTGGTTCTATAACGGTGCCCCCGCCGCGGATGAGGATGAACTGCGCGCCGCCGGCAAGCTGGCCGATCACTGAGGGTCGATTATACAGGAATTCTAAAGACTGCCTTGCGCGCAGGCCATCTCGTGCGCAAGGAAGGATCGGTTATCAACAAACCGAGCATAATCAGCGGAGGACCAAGATGCCGGGTTACCTGACCACCCATGTTCTGGACACAGCGCGCGGCCAACCGGCACGCGGCATGACGGTGGTCCTGTTCCGCCTCGACGGCGACGCCCGGACCGAAATCGCGCGTCTGGTCACCAACGACGACGGCCGCACCGACAGCCAGATCCTGCCGCAATCCGACTTCGCCACCGGAACCTATGAGCTGGAATTCCATGCGGGCGATTGGATGGACGCCACGGGCATCCCGCCCGAAAGCCCGCGCTTTCTGGACGTCATTCCGATCCGCTTCGGCATGTCGCAGGATGACCACTATCATGTGCCGCTGCTGATCTCTCCCTTCGGCTATTCGACCTACAGGGGCAGCTGAGATGATCCCCGATACCGTCATCATCTGGGAATGGCTGGCCTTCGCCGTCCGCTGGACCCATGTCATCACCGCGATCGCCTGGATCGGGTCGTCCTTCTACTTCATCGCGCTGGATCTGGGTCTGCAGAAGGCCCCCGGCATGCCGAAAGGCGCCCATGGAGAGGAATGGCAGGTCCATGGCGGCGGCTTCTATCACATCCAGAAATACCTGGTCGCCCCCGAGCGCATGCCCGAGCATCTGACATGGTTCAAATGGGAAAGCTATTCGACCTGGCTGTCGGGGGCCGCGCTGCTGATGGTCACCTATTGGGCAGGGGCGAACCTGTTCCTGATCGATCCGGCCAAGGCCGATCTGGCCATCTGGCAGGCGATCCTGGTGTCGGGTGGATCACTGGCCATCGGCTGGCTGATCTATGACGGCCTGTGCAAATCGCCACTGGGTCAGCGCCCGACAGTGCTGATGCTGCTGCTGTTCGTGGCCTTGGTCGTGATGGGCTGGGGATACGATCAAGTCTTCACGGGGCGCGCGGCGCTGCTGCATCTGGGGGCCTTCACCGCCACCATCATGACAGCCAACGTCTTTCTGATCATCATGCCGAACCAGCGTATTGTGGTCGCCGACCTGAAGGCCGGACGCGCGCCGGACCCGAAATACGGCAAGATCGCCAAGCTGCGGTCCACGCATAACAACTATCTGACGCTGCCGGTCATCTTCCTGATGCTGTCGAACCACTATCCGCTGGCCTTCGCCAGCGAATACAACTGGCTGATCGCGGCGCTGATCTTTCTGATGGGCGTGACCATCCGGCATTTCTTTAACACGATGCATGCGCGCAAGGGCTATCAGTGGTGGACATGGGCGGTCACGGTGATGCTGTTCGTGGCCATCATGTGGCTCTCGGCGCTTGGGCTGAACCAGGACAGTTACGAGGACGCGATGGCGCGCCCCTTCACCCCGGCCGAGGCGAAATTCGCCGAAGCAGAGGGTTTCGAGGACGTCGCGCAGACCGTCATCGGCCGTTGTTCCATGTGCCATGCCCGCGAACCCGCGTGGGAGGGGATCCATCACGCCCCGCGCGGGCTGTTTCTTGAAACGCCCACCGACATCGCGCGGGCCGCGCGTCAGGTCTATGTTCAGGCGGGGCTGACCGACGCCATGCCCCCCGCCAACATCACCGGCATGGAGGACGACGAGCGTCGCCAGATCATCCGCTGGTTCCGCCAGGTCGGCACCTTTGGCATGGCGGGTCTCTGACGGCATTTTCGGCTTAACAGGCGGGTTGCGGCGCGGTAACAGGACGCGATGATGCATATGCTTCGCCTTGTTCTGCTGCTGGGGGTGATCCTTGGCGTGGTGCTGCCGAAATCCTCGGCGGCGCTTGCGGATATGGGTGTCATCGACGACCACGCGGTGGTTATCTGCACCGGTCATGGATTGGTCGAGGTTTCGCTGGATCGGCGTGACACGGAAAAGGAAAACGCCGCCACTCATGACCATGTCTGCTTGCTGGTTCATGCCCTTGATCATGTCGCCACACCGATGCCTCCGCTGTGGGTCCGGCTGGCCAGCCGTTTTCAACCCCGGACCGCCGATCACCTGTGGCGGCCGATGCAGGCACCTCTGGACGGTTTCGCCCGCGCACCACCGCGCGCCTGATCAGAACCCATCGTCTGACAGTGAAACCAGCATGGCGCGGCCATGCCCAAGGACCAATCCCATGACCCGAATTTCTTCCATCCCGGAGGGCGGCGCTTCGCGTCGTGACCTGCCATGACAACCACCCGAACCGCGGCGCTGGACGCCGCCAACAAGGGCGCCAAGCTGTATCGTGCTGCCTGGCGCTGGCACTTCTATGCGGGGCTGTTCGTCGTTCCGTTCTTTCTGGTGCTGGCGGTGACCGGCATGATGATGCTGTGGATCGCCCATCTGGATGGGCGCGACGGCGAACGCATCCCTGTCACGCCACAGGGCCAGACGACCAGCCTGAATCTGCAGGCGGCGGTGGCGATCGCCGCCGTTCCCGATGGCCAGCCAGTGCAATACGTCGCACCCCGCAGCCCCGACCTGGCCGCGATCTTCCGCATCGACAGCCCATCGGGCGCCCAGACCGTCGCCGTCGACCCCTATACGGCGCAGGTCGTGACCAGCTTCCCGCGCCGCAGCGGGTGGTATGATCTGGCGGATAACATCCATTCCTCGCTGCTGCTGGGGGTGACCGGCGACCGGATGCTAGAGATCGCGGCCTCGCTTGGGGTCGTGCTGATGGCGACGGGGCTTTACATGTGGTGGCCGCGCCAAGGCGGATGGGCGCGCGCGCTGATCCCGAACCCGATGGCACGCGGTCGCGCGCTGTGGCGGTCGTTGCATGGTACTGTGGGGATCTGGATCTCGGTCGTGATGGTCTTCTTTCTGGTCTCGGGACTGGCATGGTCCGGTGTCTGGGGCGAGAAGCTGACTCAGGCCTGGTCCACCTTTCCTGCCGCCAAATGGGACGCGGTGCCCTTGTCCGACGTGACCCATGGCAGCATGAATGACGGCCCCAAGCAGGTGGCTTGGGCGTTGGAACAGACCCCGATGCCCGCGTCAGGGTCAGAGGCGGGCGTCACGGGCATTCCCCAAGGCCAGCCCGTCACCATCGACAGCGTTGATGCGCTGGCCCGCAGCATCGGGTTTCAGGGGCGCTATCAGATGATGATGCCCAAGGGCGACACCGGCGTCTGGACGCTGGCCCGGGATTCGATGAACACCGACAGCCTGAACCCCACGACCGACCGGACCGTGCATATCGACCAATACAGCGGCCGTATCCTGGCCGACGTCGGATTTGGGGATTATTCATGGGCGGGCAAGGCGATGGCGGTCGGGATTGCCCTGCACATGGGCACCTTGGGACTGTGGAGCGTGTTGGCCAATACCGCCTTCTGCCTTGCGGTGATCTTCCTGTGCGTTTCGGGGGTGGTCTTGTGGTGGAAGCGTCGGCCCGCAGGGCAGATGCGGTTGGTGCCGCCGCCGATGCCCTCGGACATGCCCCTGTGGCGCGGGGCGGTCGTCTTGGGCTGCGTGATCGGCGTGGTCTTTCCGATGGCGGGGGTCACCATGGTGGCGGCCCTTCTGGCCGACCGGTTGCTGCTGACCCGCGTGCCTGCGTTCAGGCGGGTATTTGGCTGACCGGCTGGAACACCGGCTTCAATTCCCTGACCGCGAAATCGGCGAACATGCGGACCTTGGGGTCCTGCAGCCGGCGGTGGGGGGCAAGGCAGCCGAATTGCGCGGGGATCGGCGGCGTCTGCGGCAGCAGGCGGATCAGGCGACCCTCGCGCAGTTCATCGGAGACCTCGTATTCGGGGCGGTTGGCGATGCCGTGCCCGTCCAGCGCCCATGATGTCAGCACATCGCCGTCATCCGTATCGAACCGCCCCGAGACCATCATCTTGCGCGGCCCGTCCTCGGTCGTCAGCGTCCAGAAATATTCCGGACTGCGCGGATAGCGCAGCAGAAGGCAGTTGTGTGCCGAAAGATCATCGGGCACCTGCGGCGTGCCGTGTTCGGCCAGATAGCGCGGGGATGCCACCAGCACCCGCGGGCAATCCGCGATCTTGCGCCATTTCAGCGCGGAATCCGCAGGCTCGCCCAGGAAGAACGCAAGGTCGATGGCATCCTCGACAATATTGACGCTGCGATCCGACAGGCGCAGGCGGAACTCGACGCCGGGGTTGTCTGCGCAGAAGGCCGGGATTAGCGGCGCGACCAGCCTTCGCCCCAGGCCCAATGGCGCGGTCAGGCGGATCACGCCCTGCGGCTTGCCCGAAAAGCTGCTGACCAGTGCCTCGGCCTCGTCCAGGGTCTCGATCACGCGGCGGGCGTGGTCATAGAAGGCGCGGCCAACCTCGGTCGTGGTCAGCTTGCGGGTGGTGCGGTTCAGCAGGCGCAGCCCGAAGCGATTTTCAAGATCCTTGATACGATTCGAGGCAACTGCCGGTGAAAGGCGCAAATCCCTGCCTCCGGCGGTGATCGAGCCCAGCTCGACCACGCGAACGAAGACCCGCAGGCTTTCAAGATAGGACATGGTGGTGGTTGGCTTTCAACGTTTCATGTAAAGTCTTCTACGTCGCTGCCAATTCCGCAATCCCCTTTTCCCGCATAAGCTGCCCGACGCGATGCCCGCCAGGAAGGAACACCATGACCACCCAGCTGCGTTTTCTGTTGAACGACCAAGAGGTTGCGCTGTCGCAGGTCGGCGCCTCGGACACGCTGCTGGATCATCTGCGGATCGCGCGCCGCCTGAGAGGCACCAAGGAGGGCTGCGCCGAGGGGGACTGCGGCGCCTGCACCGTGCTGCTGGGGCGTCCGACCGAAGGCGGGCTGGTCTATGAGCCGATCAACGCCTGCATCCGCCTGCTGGCATCCTGCCACGGCTGCCATGTCGTCACGGTCGAACATCTGCAAGGCCCCGATGGCGGGCTGCACCCGGTTCAGGCCGCAATGGTCGAACATCACGGCAGTCAATGCGGATTCTGTACGCCGGGCATCGTCATGGCGCTCTATGGCCTGTGGATGACCAAACCCGATGCGAGTGCCACTGATATCGAGATCGCGCTGCAGGGCAACATCTGCCGCTGCACGGGATACGAGCCGATCATCACCGCCGCCCTTGCCGCCGGTCGCGCAGGCGGGCAGGCCGCCGATGCGCTGATGCACGAACGCGATGCCGTGGCCGCGCGGCTGGCCGCGATGCCTGCGGGACGTGTCGATCTGGACCGCGACGGCGACCGCGCCATCATTCCCGCCGATGCCGACGATCTGGCGCAGGTGCTGCTGGATGAACCCAAGGCGACGCTGGTCGCGGGTGCCACGGATGTGGGCCTGTGGGTCACGAAATTCATGCGCAACATCAGCCCGGCGATCTTCATCGGTCACCTGATGAAGTCGGTGCAAGTCGTTGACGAAGAACTGCATATCGGCGCAGGCGTCACCTATTCCGAGGCCGCGCCGCTGATCCGCCAGCACATTCCGGCGGCCTATGACTATTGGCTGCGGATTGGTGGCTGGCAGGTGCGCAACATGGGCACGATCGGGGCGAATATCGCCAATGGCTCGCCCATCGGGGATACGCCGCCGCTGCTGATCGCGCTTGGGGCGCGGATCGTGCTGCGCCGAGGCGACCAGCGTCGTGAGCTGCCGCTGCAGGATTACTTCATCGATTACGGCAAGCAGGACCGCCAGTTGGCCGAATTCGTCGAGACCGTCATCATCCCGACGCGCCCCGATGCCATCGTTGCCGCCTATAAGGTCAGCAAGCGGCGCGACAGCGACATCACGGCGGTCGCCGCCGCCTTCTGCCTGACGGTGCGGGACGGCATCATCGAAGATGCCCGCGTGGCCTTCGGTGGCATGGCCGCCACCCCGAAACGCGCCGCCCGCGCCGAGGCTGCCCTGCAGGGGCAGCCCATGGCGCAGGCGACCTTCGAGGCCGCTGCCCGCGCCGTCGCCGATGACTTCACGCCCATGTCGGACATGCGCGCCAGCGCCGATTATCGCGCCCGCGTGGCGCAGAACCTGTTCCGCCGCTTCTGGCTGGAACAATCCGAGCCGGGCCTGCCGGTCCGCCTGACCGAAACCCTGGGGGCTTGACCATGAAAGACGATACCATCCTGCGCGGGCAGGCCCATCAGGACACCGTCCATGACAGCGCCGCCAAGCATGTGACGGGCCGCGCCGAATATACCGACGACCTGAACGAACCGCACGGCTTGGTCCATGCCTATCTGGGGCTGTCGCAATGCGCGCATGGCACGATCACCAGCATGGATTTCAGCGAGACTCTGGCCCATCCCGGCGTCATCGGCGTGCTGACGGCCAAGGACATTCCGGGCATCAACGACGTCTCGGCCAATGGCAAGAAGGACGAACCGATCTTTGCCGAAGAAACCGTCCTGTTCTGGGGACAGCCGGTCTTTGCCGTCGTGGCCGAGACCCGCGATCAGGCGCGTCGGGCCGCCCATAAGGCCGAGATCACCTATGACGCACTGCCCCATGCGCTGGACCCGATTGCCGCACGTGATGCGGGGATGGGTTATGTCACCGAGCCCCTGACCCTGCGCCGGGGCAACGCCGATCAGGGCATGGCCGCCGCCCCGCGCCGGATCAGCGGGCGGTTCGAGATCGGCGGGCAGGACCACTTCTACCTGGAAGGGCAGATCGCCATGGCCGTGCCGGGCGAGGACGATGACATGACCATCAACGTCTCGACCCAGCACCCGTCCGAGGTGCAGCATCTGGTCGCCCATGCCCTGACGGTGCCCAGCCATTCGGTCGTCGTGAACGTTCGGCGCATGGGTGGCGGGTTCGGCGGCAAGGAAACGCAAATGAACCTGTTTGCCTGCGTGGCCGCCATCGCCGCCAAGCGCTGGAAGCGGGCGGTCAAGATCCGCCCCGACCGCGACGACGACATGATCGCCACCGGCAAGCGCCACGATTTCGTGGTCGATTACGAAGTCGGCTTCGACGACACGGGCAAGATCCGCGCCGTTCAGGGCGATTGGTACGCGCGCTGCGGCTTCGCCTCGGACCTGTCGGGGCCGGTGACGGATCGGGCGCTGTTCCACGCCGACAACGCCTATTTCTATCCCGATGTGCGCGTCAGCAGCCATCCGATGAAGACGAACACGGTCAGCAACACCGCATTCCGCGGCTTTGGTGGTCCGCAGGGCGTGATCGTGGCCGAACGCATGATCGAGGAGATCGCCTATGCCCTTTGCCGCGACCCGCTGGAGGTCCGGCGCGCGAACCTCTATGAAAACGGCCAGCTGACCCCCTATCACCAGGAGGTCAACGATCAGATCCTGCCACGCATCCTGGACGAGCTGGAAGCCAGCAGCGATTACCAGGCGCGGCGTCAGGCTGTGCTGGATTGGAACGCGAAGGGCGGCGTCATTCGCAAGGGAATCGCCCTGACACCGGTCAAGTTCGGGATCAGCTTCACCGCGACATGGTTCAATCAGGCCGGTGCGCTGGTCCATGTCTATTCCGACGGCTCGATCATGCTGAACCATGGCGGCACCGAAATGGGGCAGGGGCTGAACACCAAGGTCGCGCAGGTCGTGGCGGAGGCATTCCAATGCGACATCGCCCGCGTCAAGATCACTAAGACCACGACGGAAAAGGTGCCCAACACCTCGGCCACTGCAGCGTCTTCGGGGACTGACCTGAACGGGATGGCGGCGCTGGACGCGGCCGAGCAGATCAAGGCGCGGCTGGTGGATTTCGTTGCCGAACGCTGGCAGGTGGCCCCTGATGCGGTGGCCTTCGTGCCGAACCACGTCATGGCGGGCGATACCGCCATCCCCTTCACCGAGGTGATCGCCGCCGCCTATATGGCGCGGGTGAACCTTTCCGCATCGGGGCATTACAAGACGCCCAAGATCCATTGGGACCGTTCGACCGGGCGGGGCAGGCCGTTCTATTACTATGCCTATGGTGCCGCGGTATCCGAGGTTTCGGTGGACACGTTGACCGGTGAATATGTCATCGACCGGACCGACGTGCTGCATGACGTGGGCCGCAGCCTGAACCCGGCCATCGACAAGGGCCAGGCCGAGGGTGCCTTCGTCCAAGGCACCGGCTGGCTGACGAGTGAGGAGCTGTGGTGGGACGACAAGGGCCGGCTGCGCACGCATGCGCCCTCGACCTACAAGGTGCCCTTGGCCAGCGACCGACCGCGCGTCTTCAACGTCAAGCTGGTCGAATGGTCCGAGGCGGCCGAGCGCACCATCAAACGCTCCAAGGCCGTGGGCGAGCCGCCCTTCATGCTTGGCATCAGCGTCTTCGAGGCGATCAACATGGCCGTCGCCTCCATGGCCGATTACCGCGAACCGGCCCGCCTTGATGCGCCCGCCACGCCCGAACGCGTGCTGATGGCGGTGGACCGCCTGCGCGGATGATCCGCATCCGCGTCATATCCGCCCGCGGGTCCACCCCGCGCGACGTGGGGGCCGAGATGTTCGTCGGCCCCGACAGCGTCCAAGGGACCATCGGTGGCGGCCAGTTGGAATACATGGCCATCGACCGCGCGCGGGTCATGCTGTTGCAGGGGTCGGAAACGGATCGGATGGATGTGCCGTTGGGTCCGGAGATCGGGCAATGCTGCGGTGGGCGGGTCGTGCTGGAGCTGGACCGGCAGGGACCAACCCCGCAGGATCATCCCGACGCGCTGATCTTTGGCGCGGGCCATGTCGGGCGGGCGCTGGCGCTGGCGCTGCAACCGCTGCCTGTCAATGCTACGCTGATCGACCAGCGGGCGCAGGAACTGTCGCTGGCGGCCCCTGGCATCGTGACGCGTGTGACCCCGCTGCCCGAGGCGCTGATCCGTGATGCCCGTCCCGGCACGGCAATCATCATTCTGACCCATGACCATGCGCTGGATTTCCTGCTGGCGTCCGAGGCCCTGTCACGCCCCGATCTGTCTTATGTCGGCATGATCGGCAGTGCCACGAAACGCGCGCAGTTCGCACGCTTTGCCACGGGCATCGACACCTCGCGGCTGGTCTGCCCCATCGGCGCGGGACAATCGGCGGACAAGCGCCCCGAGGTCATCGCCGCCTTCACCGCCGCCGAAGTGATCGGCAGGCTCACCGCAGTACCCCTTCCGAAAAAAGACCCATGCAGCATCTGATCCGGGGCCGCGTCCTCGACTTTCATGCCGATCCTGCCGAAACGCAGGACAATCACCGCTTTTGGGAAGACGGTGCGATCGTCGTCCAGGACGGCCAGATCGTCGCCGTGGGCGATCATGCCGATCTGGCACGTCCCGACCTGCCCGAAACGGACCACCGTCCGCATCTGATCATGGCGGGCTTCATCGACCCGCATCTGCATTTTCCTCAGGTGCAGGTCATCGCCAGCTGGGGTGCGCAGCTGCTGGACTGGCTGAACACCTACACCTTCCCCGAGGAGGCACGCTTCGCCGACCCCGACCATGCGGCCCGTATGGCCGGGCTGTTCCTCGACCAGCTGACCGCGCATGGAACGACGACGGCGGTCGCCTTCTGTTCCAGCCACAAGACCAGCGCCGAGGCTCTGTTCACCGCTGCCCATGACCGCGACATGGCGATGGTCGCGGGCAAGGTGATGATGGATCGCAATGCGCCCGACGCGGTTCTGGACACGCCGCAACAGGGCTATGACGACAGCAAGGCCCTGATCCGCGATTGGCACGGCAAGGGGCGGCAACGCTATGCGATTACGCCGCGCTTCGCGATCACCTCGACCCCGGAACAGCTGGCCATGACCGGGCAGCTGGCGTCCGAGCATCCCGATTGCCACATCCAGACGCATCTGTCCGAAAACCGGGACGAGATCGACTTCACCCTTTCCCTCTATCCCAAAGCACGGGATTACCTGGACATCTATGAACAGAACGGGTTGTTGTCCGACAAGCTGCTGCTGGGCCATTCGATCCATCTGCATCCGCGAGAGATCGCCCGCATGGCCGAAACCGGCAGCCGTGCGGTCTTCTGTCCGACCTCGAACCTGTTCCTGGGATCGGGCCTGTTCGACGAGGCGGGCTTGCGCGAGGCGGGCGTCATCAGCGGCATCGCAACCGATGTCGGCGGTGGGACCAGCTATTCCATGCTTCAAACCCTGAACGAGGGTTACAAGGTCCTGCAGATGCGCGGGCAGAAGCTGCACCCTCTGTCGGCCTTCCATTGGGCCACGCGCGGAAATGCGGTCGCCCTTGGCATGCAGGACCGGATCGGCACGCTGGCGCCGGGTTCCGACGCCGATCTGGTGGTGCTGGACGCCCGCGCGACGCCCGCCATGGACCTGCGAATGGAACGCGCCGAAACGCTGGCGGAAGAGCTGTTCATCCTGCAGATCATGGGCGACGACCGGGCCGTGGCGCAGACCTATGTCGCCGGTCGGCCCTGCAAGCAGCGCTGACCGACTTCCCTAGCGCAGCGGCGCCAGCGCCGCATTTTCCGCCCTGATGCGCACCCACAGCATCAGGGCATTCAACAGGGTGAACAGCGCGGCGACCCAGACCAGCCCCAGAACCATCGGCGCGACGATGATCTCGGCGACGACTAGGGTATAGTTGGGATGGCGCAGAAAGCGGAAGGGGCCGCGACGGACCAGCGGCTCGGGCAGGATGATGATACGCGTGGTCCAGCGCGACCCCAGGGTGGCCAGGATCCACAGCCGCAGGATCTGCAGGACCGCGAAGGCGCCCAGCCACCATGGATCGACGTTGCGGTCGTGCCCGAAGACGACCAGGCAGATCAGCCACAGCGCATGCATGGCGACCATGAAGGGATAGTGGTCGGCGCCGACCTCATGTGCCCCGCGGGCCAGAAGGCGGCGCGTGTTGATGCGGGCGATGACCAGCTCGGCCCCGCGCTGCAGCAGGATGAAGCCTAGAAACAGCAGCGTCGCCATCGGCATCAGATCCCCGCCGAGACGTGAAGCGGCAGGAAGGACCCGGTGAACCCCGGCCCAAGCGCGCAGGCCATCATCTGGCCAGTGCCGCCCGATTGCAGCACCGATTTCAGCACAAACATCACCGTGGGTGCGGACATGTTGCCGGTGTCGCGCAGCACCTCGCGTTCGGCGTCCAGCACGCCGGGTGTCAGGTTCAGCGAGGCTTCGATGGCTTCGACCACCTTTGCGCCGCCCGGATGGCAGACGAAGCGGTCGATGTCGTGGCGCGTCAGCCCGGATGCGGACAGGGCCTGATCCGCGGCCTGGGTGAAATGCTCGGAAACGAAGTTCGGGATCGAGCGGTCGAAGACGACGCCGAGGCCGGTCTGATCCACGTCCCACCCCATGATCGCCAGCGTATCGGGCCAGATCTTCTGGAAACCCTTGCCCAACTGCACATGCGGCCCCTTGGCGGGCAGATCGGACGAAAGGCAAGCCGCCGCTGCGCCGTCACCGAACAGGACGGTCGCGATGATGTCGGCCTTTTGCAGGCGGTCGGTGCGGAAGGACAGCGAGCAGGCCTCGATCACGACCAGCAGGACCTTGGGGGCATCGGCCCCATCCGCCAGACGTTGGGCGACCGACAGCCCCGAGACACCGCCCGCGCACCCCAGCCCGAACAAGGGCACGCGCAGAATGTCGTCGCGGAACCCCATCCGGGTGAAGACCCGAGCCTCGATCGTGGGTGTTGCGATGCCGGTCGATGACACGGTGACCACGCAATCGACCTGATCGGCCCGCCATCCGGCATCGCTCAGGGCCCGATCCGCGGCATCGACGAACATCTGGTCCGCGCCGATCAGATAGGCGTCATTGCGGTCCTTCCATCCATGGTCTTGGGAAAACCAGTCCAAGGGCATGACCGAATACCGATGCTTGATCCCCGAGGTTCCGAAGGTGCGCGCAAGGCGGTCGAACTGGGGATAGCGGTCGCCGAAAATCAGGGCGGCACGGGCTTCGACATCGGATTGGTCAAGGCGGTTGGGTGGAAGTGCGGTCGACAGGCCATGCAGAAAAACGGGCATCGGTATTCCTTGCAACGCGGATCCCGATACGCATCAACGATCGTCGCAGACTGTCCAGTCGGGCGAAGCCATAACACCCGATCCGCCGAAAGCGTTCCACCAAGGGCCGCCTACGCAGGGTCGCGAAAGCTGCCGGGTCTGATGCCGTGGCGCGCCAGCTTGTCATAGAAGGTCTTGCGCGGCAGCCCCAGCATCTGCATCGCCTGCGTCGCATGCCCCTGGCAGTCGCGCAGGGTGTCGCGGATCAGCGCGGCCTCGTAGGTGGCAACCATCTGGGCCAGCGCGGGGCGGGCGGGGGGCGTGTGGCCCGGCGCGCCCTCCAACCCCAGAAGGTGGTGTTCGGCAAAGGCCTGAAGCTCTCGCAGGTTGCCGGGCCAGCGGTGGGTCGCCAGATGGGCCAGCACCAGATCGGTCAGGGGCGGCACGCTGCGCGACAGTCGATCCGCCGCCGATTGCAGGAAGTGGCGGAACAGCGCCGGCACGTCCTGCGCGCGCGCCGACAGCGGCGGCACCGTCACGATGGCACGCGACAGCCGATAGTAGAGACCCGGATGCAGATCGCCCTGGGTTTCGCTTTCGGCGGTGGCGATGATCTGCAGGTCCAGGGGGCGGGGGGCTGCGGCGCCTGCGGGCCAGAACTCGCCCGCCTCGACCAGCTTCAGCAGGCGGGTCTGGGCGGCTTGCGGCAGGGCGGCCACGTCATCAAGGCACAAGACGCCCCGATGCGCCTTCTCCAGCAGGCCGGGGGTGCGGGCGTGTCTGGCATTCGGCGTGGGCTCGGACCCCAGCAGCGCGGCGTCGATCCGGTCGGGCGAAAGGGCGGCGCAATCCAGCACGACGAAGGGTTTGGCGCGGCGGGGGCCATGCCGGTGGATGGCCTGTGCCACCAGCGATTTCCCCGCCCCACCGGGGCCGGTGATCAGCGCATCGCTTTGCGCCTCGGCCACGCGGGTCAGGCTGTCGCGCAGCTGCCGCATCGCGAGGCTGTCGCCCATCAGCGGCGGATGTGCCAGCGCGATATCGCTTTGCGACTGACGCAGGCGGCGGTTTTCCAGCACCAGCCGGCGGGCCGCCAGCGCGCGGCGCAGGGCGGCGGTCAGAACCTCGGTGTCGACGGGCTTGGTCAGGAAGTCATAGGCGCCCGCATGCAGCGCCCTGACCGCCATATCCACATCGCCATGCCCCGTCAGCAGGATCACCGGCAGATCGGCGTCCATGTCGTGCAGATGCTGGAACAGCTGCAACCCGTCCATGCCGGGCATGCGCACGTCGGTCAGAACCGCGCCGTCGAAGTCGGGGTCCAGGATCTGCAGGGCCGCATCGGCGGTGGCAAAGTCCCGCACGGCGATGCCCGCAATGGTCAGCATCTGCGCCAGCGCTGCACGCAGGTCGTCGTCATCGTCGATCAGGCAGATGCAGGGGGCTTGGGGCATCAGGCTCTCCTTAGCGTCAGGCGGAAGGTGGCCCCCTGACCGGGGGTTGCGGGATCGAGGGTCAGGTCACCCCCGAAGTCGCGGGCGATATCGCGCGAGATGACGAGCCCCAGCCCCATGCCCTGCGGCTTGTCGGTGGCGAAAGGGGTGAACAGCCGCGCCGCGCCATCTGCATCCAGCCCCGGCCCGTTATCGGTGATCGTCAGGGTCACGGTCGCAGCGTCCCAGTTGGCCCGCAGCCGGATCCAAGGGTCGGGGCGGTCGTGCTGGGCGTCATGGGCGTTCGTCAGCAGGTTCACCAGGATCTGCTCCAACCGCACGGATTCGGCATGGACGAACAGATCGTCGGGCAGATCGGGCAGGTCAAAGCGCATGGCGTTGGCCCGCCGTCGGCTGGCCGTCAGCATCAGCGACGCCTGGATCGACCCTTGCAGCAAGACCGCCTGCATCGCGCCCGTCGCCTTGCGGGAAAAGCCGCGCAGGCGGTCGGTGATGGTAGCGATGCGGTCGGTCATGCCGATGATGCGGGTCAGGTTGTCTCCGGTGGCCTGCGCCGCATGGGCGGGCAGCAGGGCCTGACCGTTCTGCGCCAGCAGGCGGATGGTGGCCAGAGGCTGGTTCAGCTCGTGCGCGACGCCTGCGGTGATCTGGCCGAGGGTCGCCAGCTTGTTGGCCTGCACCAGATCGGATTGCAGGCGGATCAGGCGCTGTTCGGCCGCCTTGCGTTCGCGCATCTCATCCGAGAGGTCGCGCGTGCGGGCCTGCACCGCCTGCTCCAGATCGGCGCGATAGGCGGCCTGGGCGCGGGCCTGCCGTGCCGCGCGGCGCATCCGGGCCGCGATCAGCGCGGCCATGATCCCGCCCAGCATCACCACCAGCAGCGCCGTCCCCGCAGCCAGTGCCGCCAGACGGCGCGGCCCCGCGGTTGAGGTCTGCACGACCAACTGCCAGTCGCTGCGGCGCAGGGGCGCACGGGTGGTCAGGACACCGCGGGATGTGGGCAGGGGCTGGAACCGCAGCTCGGGCCGGCTGGAGATCAGCACCCGATCATCGCCGCCCATCACGAAGGTCGCGTCGCTGTCGCGGGCCCATGCGCGCTCCAGCTGGTCGAACTCGATCTTGACGACGATGACGCCGATGGGGCGGCCCTCGTCGCGGATGTCATGGGCCAGATAAAGCCCGTGCCGACCGCTGACCGTGCCAAGCGCATATTCCTGACCCGTACCGTTCTGCATCGCCTGTCGGAAATAATCGCGGAACCCATAGTCGTGGCCGACGAAACTGGTCGGCTGATCCCAGTTCGACGCCGCCACCGCCCGCCCTTGGGCATCCATCAAATAGATGACGCTGCTTTGCGTCTCGGCGCGCAGCAGATCCAGCTTGGCCGAGACCTCGGGGTCCGAGATGCGCCCGTCGCGCAGGGTGGCGATGACCTGCTGGTCGACCGACAGGACCACGGCCACGGCGCGTTGGCGATCAAGGACGCTGTCCAACGCCAGAACGCGTGTCTGGGCGATGGCAGCCGCCTCTTGCGTCAGGCGTGCCATGGCGGCGGTCCTTGTCAGATGCCATGTCGCCAGCGGCACGACCACCATCAGCGCAACGGCCAGCGCGTTCATGGCAAGACGCCGCGATGTCAGGCGGGGCGAATCATCGTCTCTCAGGGGGATCGGCATCAGGGGAGCGTGTCCGGCGGCTGTTTCGTTTTCCACACTAGCAGGGTCGCCGCGTGTGGGAAACCACACATCCTACCCTCGAGTCCGGGGCAGGAAAGCCATGTTTTCAACGCATTGCAGTCATGCGCGCCAGCCCTTCGGATGTTCCGCGCAATCATTATCCTGCCCGCAACATTTCCGTCACACGCAAAGGTAGGAGGAGACCTCATGCAGTTTGATCCATCCGCGCAACCTCGGGCGCGCACCCCCAAGCCCTTCTACGCCCACCTCTATTTCCAGGTCGTGACCGCCATCATCTGCGGGGCGCTGGTCGGCCATTTCTTCCCCCAGACCGGCGAGGCGCTGAAGCCCCTGGGCGACGGCTTCATCAAGCTGGTCAAGATGATCATCGCGCCGGTGATCTTCCTGACCATCGTCACCGGGTTGGCCGGGATGGGCAGTCTGCGCGGCGTCGGTTCGGTCGTGGGCAAGGCCTTTGCCTATTTCCTGACGTTTTCCACGCTGGCCCTGATCGTCGGGCTGATCGTCGCCAATGTCATCCAGCCGGGCAGCGGCATGAACATCGATCCGGCCTCGCTGGATGCCAGCGCGGTCACGGGCTATGCCCAGAAGGCGCATGAGACCTCGCTGACCGGGTTTGTCATGGACATCATCCCCAGCACGCTGGTTTCGGCCTTCGTCGAGGGCAACATCCTGCAGGTGCTGTTCGTGGCGATCCTGTTCGGGATCTCGATGATCCTGATCGGCGAGAAGGCCAAGCCTGTGCTGGCCGTCTTCGAAAGCGCCAGCCTTGCGATCTTCCGCGTCGTCGACATCCTGATGAAGGCCGCCCCCATCGGCGCCTTCGGGGCCTTCGCCTTCACCATCGGCAAATACGGCATCAGCGCGGTGGCCAACCTGGCGGCGCTGGTCGGCACCTTCTATCTGACCTCGGCGCTGTTCATCGTCGTGATCCTGGGGACCGTCTGCCTGCTGAACGGCTTTTCGATCTTCAAGCTGATCGCCTACCTGCGGACCGAGATCCTGCTGGTGCTGGGCACATCGTCGTCTGAATCGGCGCTGCCTTCGCTGATGGAGAAGATGGAGCGGGCGGGCTGCGCGCGTCCCGTCGTGGGGCTGGTCGTGCCGACGGGTTATTCCTTCAACCTGGACGGTACCAACATCTACATGACGCTGGCGGCACTGTTCATCGCGCAGGCGACGAACACCGATCTGTCGTTGCAACAGCAGGTGCTGCTGCTGCTGGTGGCGATGCTGTCATCCAAGGGGGCTGCGGGCGTCACGGGGGCGGGTTTCATCACGCTGGCCGCGACGCTGTCGGTGGTGCCGACGGTGCCGGTGGCGGGGATGGCGCTGATCCTGGGGGTGGACCGTTTCATGTCGGAATGTCGCTCGATCACCAATTTCATCGGCAATGCGGTGGCCACGGTCGTCGTCAGCCGGTGGGAAGGCGCGCTGGATCGCGACCAGCTGAATGCCGCGCTGAACGGCAACCTGCCCGAGGCGACCGAGGGTGCCCTGATCCCCGACGGTCAGTGAAGGAAAAGGGAGGCCACAGCGGCCTCCCTTCGTTCATGCAGTCCCGCGAATGGGATAATCGTTTTCCAGAATGAACTTCAGCCCGGACAGCAGGTCATCCGTCGTCGGACGGGCGAAGGGGACGTTCTGCAGATACATCGCATAGATCCGCCCATCGGGATATAGGATCGCGATGCCCGGTTCCGCAAAGCGCGCGGGCTCGGCGTCCTTTTCCTTGTCCGAGATGAACAGACCCCAGTCACGGGCGGATTCCTCGGTCAGATCATGGCCGATGTGCAGATCGCCCAAGTCCCATTCCTGCTGCTGGCGGTCGAACCTTTCGCGGTCGTCCATCGAGATAACGGCGACATCCACGCCCAGATCGCGGAATTCACCCTGACGGCGTGCCAACTCCTCGATCTGCTTCTTGCAGATGGGGCAATGGATGCCGCGATAGAAGAAGACCGCCGTCATGCGGTTGTCGGGGGTGGCGGGCAGGGCGAAGGCATTGTCCTGATGGTTCTTGGCCGTGATCAGGGGCGCAAGCTGTCCGGGGATGGGCGTGCTGTGATGGGTCATCGTGGCGTATCTCCGCTTGGTGTCGGTGAATTCGCGGCCCAACGCTGTCCCTGCCCGACGGTTGCACGAAGGCGCGCAAACGATTGTGTGAATCACTGCCAGTGTTAACCATTTGTTCTTGCGCAGGACGATTGTTTTTCCTAATTCGGTTCAAAAGGCTAAGGCTGGTTCCTGATACGTTTCACGACCGCCGGCCATCAGAAGGCCCGGTGCGCGGGTCCGGCACATGAAGGAACCTGTCCTTGGGCGTCAAAGGCAAGCAACTCAGGACCGTGCGCGGCAGCTTCGACCTGTCCCGGACGGTAATCGTCGGATCGCCGACCAATCCCAACATCGTCTACGGATACCGCTTTCCCAGCCATCCGCGGCGCATCAAGATCGGCTATTCCAGCCGGGGCCTGTCGCGCGTGGCCGAACAGGCGACGGCCTTTCCCGAAAAGCCGATCATCGAGTTCGTGATCCACGACCGCCGCGCCCGCACCATCGAGGGCGCCTTCCACCGTGCCCTGCGCGGGCGGCAGGCCGATACCATCGGAACGGAATGGTTCGACGCATCCTGGGGGGATGTGCTGGCGGTGTCGCCGGTGCTGCGCAAGGCCAGTGTCGCCTATAACGTCGTGCTGGGCTGCAAGATCGCGGGTGCGGTGCTGCTGGGGTTGCTGGGGCTGGTGCTCTATCCGTTGCTGTTGGCGCTGATCGCGGCGCTGATCTCGGGGGCGTCCGCGATGCCGGTGTGGGAGTTCGGGCGTGATTATATCGACGGCATCTTCGGGCGTGCGCCTTCGGAAAGCCTTGCGATGGCGCGATACCTGATGCGGCTGGCGGTGATGCGCGACGTGCCGGGGCTGATCCACATTGCCGCCCTGGCGCCGATCCCGCTGCTGGCGTGGCTGCCTTTCGTGCGCGTCCGGCCACAGGCCTTCTGAGGTCACGGTATTCTGACGTGGGGACCCGCTTGCAGCCGCCCTGCGGTTGAGCGCATGGTTCCCACCATGCTAGGCCGGACGCCGTTCACGTTGGGCAGGCTGCAAGGGGGCTGACAGATGCGCATCGAATTTTCCCACAACGGGCCTGTCACGTGACGCCGGGGGCACGGATTGCCGCCGCGATCTCGGTTCTGGATCAGGTGCTGGCGGGGATGCCTGCCGAACAGGCGCTGCTGCGCTGGTCGCGGGGCAGCCGCTTCGCCGGTTCGGGCGACCGCGCCAAACTGCGCGATCTGGTTTTTGGTGCGCTGCGTCAGCGCGACAGTCTGGCGGCCCTTGGCGGGTCGCTTGACGGTCGCGGTTTGATGATCGGGCACGCCCGTCGCAACGACCTGCCGATCGCGGATCTCTTCTCGGGCGAGGGACATTCGCCCGGCCCCCTGACCGAGGCCGAGGCGGCCCATGTCCCGCCCACCGATCTGCCCGATGATCTGCCCGATTGGATCAGGCCGCGCTGGCATGCCTCGCTTGGGGATCAGGCGGGGCAGGTGGCTGCGGCCATGGCCGATCGCGCGCCCGTCTGGTTGCGCGTGAACCCGCAGCGCTGCGACCCTAACAGCGCCATGGAACAGCTGGCCGCCGAGGATATTCCCACCCGCGCCGCCGACGATCTGCCCACCGCGCTGAAGGTCTTGGGCAATGAACGCGCCGTCGCGCGGTCGGGCCTGTATCGCGATGGCGGGATCGAATTGCAGGACCTGTCCCCGCAGCTGGCCTGCGCGGCACTGCCGCTGCGCCCCGACGACCGGGTGCTGGATTATTGCGCGGGGGGCGGGGGCAAGACGCTGGCCTTGGCCGCGCGTCAGCCCAAGGCCCGATACGAGGCGCATGACGCGCTGCCCGCCCGCATGGGCGATCTGCCCGAACGCGCCGAACGCGCGGGCGTCCCCGTCCGCATCCTGCGCAAGCCCGAGGGGACCTATGATCTGGTCGTTGCGGATGTCCCCTGTTCGGGCACCGGCACATGGCGTCGAACGCCCGACGCGAAGTGGCGGCTGACGCAGGATCAGCTGGTGCGTCTGACCGAGGTGCAGGCCCAGATCCTCGATCAGGTCGCACCGATGGTACGCGTGGGCGGGCATCTGGCCTATATGACCTGCTCGGTTCTTGACGATGAGAACGGGGACCAGCTGCGGGCCTTCCTTGCGCGACATCCGGGCTTTGCCCTGCAACAGCAGCAGACCTGGACGCCGCAGACGGCCAGCGACGGCTTCTATCTGGCGGTGCTGGTGCGCGGCGACTGATGCCCCGGCGCGGGATCAAAGTTAACGCCCTGTTAAGACCGGGTCGGCTAGGCAGAGGATCGTCAAGGGGCAAGAGGACGATTCGAATGGCGCATCTGGACCAACACGCAGGGCTGCCCAAGGGGGCGTTGGCGGCCGTGCCGCTGTTGCTGACGCCTATGGTGGCGGGGGCGGGCATCCTGGCGGTGGCGCCGGGGGCCGCGACAGGGCTGACGGCGGTTGCCGCAGGTACCGTCGGCGTGGCCTGGTATCTGCTGAGCGGGGCGGTCGGGCTGTCGCATCTGTCGCGGGGAATGGCGGCGCGCCGTGCGCTTTCGGCGATCCGATCCGAGGTCGCCTCCGCCGCCGAACCGATCTGGCTCTGCGATGCCGATGGGCTGGTGCTTTATCAGAACCAATCCGCCCATCTGGGATTCGAGGATCTGACCGGGCGCAACATCCTGTCGCTGATGACCCGTTTTCGTGCCGATGCCGATGGTCAGCTGCGGCAGATGTCGACCCGTGCCCTGCGCCTCGGCAGCGCCGAGATGTCCCTGCCGGAAGGCGATGTCCTGACGCTCAGCTCTTTGCCGGATGCACCGCTGCAGATCTGGTCCTATCTGCGTGCCGGACAGGTGGATGAGCCTTTCCAAGTCGCTCTGGATCTGGACGACGTCGATGATCGCGACGAATTCGACGCCATTCCCGTGGCGCTGCTGCGGCTGCGGTCCGACGGGGTGATCTGCCGCGCGAATGCGGCGGCGCGGGCCCTGCTGGACGGCATGCTGACCGACGCGCTGGACCAGAACATCGCGCAACTGCTGGATGGGCCGGGCAGGCCCCTGGCCGATTGGTTGTCCGACATGTGCGCCGGGCGCGCCGTCAACCGGACCGAGATGCTGCGCCTGCGTCACCCGGACAGCCGCAACGGCGAGATGCGCGACCGTCATTTCCAGGTTGGGCTGGCCCGCGATCCCTTCACGGCCGATCAGATCATCGCCGTTCTGACCGACGCCAGCGAGTTGAAGACCCTGGAGGCGCAATTCGCCCAGAGCCAGAAGATGCAGGCCATCGGGCAGCTGGCCGGGGGTGTCGCGCATGATTTCAATAACCTGTTGACCGCCATCAGCGGGCATTGCGACCTGCTGATGCTGCGCCATGACAAGGGCGACCCGGATTTCGCCGACCTGGACCAGATCAGCCAGAACGCCAACCGGGCTGCGGCGCTGGTGGGACAGTTGCTGGCATTCTCGCGCAAGCAGACGCTGACGATGCAGATGTTGGACCTGCGCGACACGCTGGCCGATCTGACCCATCTGCTGAACCGTCTGGTGGGCGAACGCGTCGGCCTGACCATCACCCACGACCCGGCCCTGCGCGCTATCCGCGCCGACAAGCGCCAACTGGAACAGGTGATCATGAACTTGGTGGTGAATGCCCGCGATGCGATGCCTGCCGGGGGCGACATCCTCATCCAGACGCGGAATGTTCACCTGGCCACGCCGGAACATCGCGACCGGGTGACACTGGCGCAGGGCGACTATGTCGCGATCACCGTGCGCGACGTGGGCGGCGGTATCGCGCCTGATCACCTTGAGAAGATCTTCGACCCCTTCTTCACCACCAAGAAGGCGGGTGAGGGGACGGGCCTGGGCCTCTCGACCGCCTACGGCATCGTCAAGCAGACCGGCGGCTACATCTTCTGTGACAGCGAGATCGGCAAGGGCACGACCTTCACCATCTATCTGCCGGCGCATGCGCGATCGCTGTTGAAGGCGCCACCCGTGGCCGTTCCGGCGACGCGCACCGATCAGCTGGCGACAGGTCCCCGCGGCCGCGTCCTGCTGGTCGAGGATGAGGCCCCCGTGCGCGCCTTCGCATCCCGCGCGTTGAAGTTGAAGGGGTTCGAGGTCGCCGAGGCTGCCTCGGGTGAGGCCGCGCTGGAACTGCTGGAAAAGGGCGACCGCCAGATCGACATCTTCGTCACCGACGTGGTGATGCCCGGGCTCGACGGCCCCTCATGGGTGCGCGAGGCCTTGAAGCTGATCCCGCAGGCCCGCGTGATCTTCATGTCCGGCTATACCGAGGACATCTTCGTCGACGGGCAGGTGCCGGTGCCCGATGCGGCCTTTCTGGCCAAGCCCTTCACGCTGACCGAACTGACCGAAATGGTCCGCACGCAGCTTGCCGCGCCGGACCCGCACTGACCGCTATAGCGTGTCGTAGAGATCCAGATCGAAGGCCATGGCCTGCCGCAACTTCCGTTCGGCGGCGGTGTCCAGATGGACATCGACACTGGGCGGGACGTTGATGCGCGGCAGCTCGATCGCGCAATCGAGGCGGGTTTCCAGGAAATCGACGAAATCCTGGATGCGTTCATATTGGAAGATGCAATCGACCCTGCGCAGACCCTCGGTCAGGAAGGCGCCCTGCGTTCCGATGCCCAAGGCCTCGGGGCCGCCTTCCAGCGCGTAGTCGTTGGCGAAATCGGCAAAGCTGACGCCGTCCATCGCGTGCTGGGGATCCTCGTGGTCGTCGCGCAGCTTGAAGCGATACCAGCTGCGCAGCCAGTCGACGGGTTCGCGCATCAGGGCGACGGTGGTGAACCGCTCACCGGTCTGCGCCTTCAGCCAAGGCCCGAGGTGGCGGTGATAGGTGCCTATATCGGTGTGCTTCAGCTGCGCGGGACGCTGCAAGGCTGCCGAGGCCAGCGATTCCAGCGACATCTCGATCGCGCTCGAGGCGGTCTTGGGGGTCGCAAGAAAGACCAGTCTCTGTTCCCAAAATATCAGCATTCGCAGTCGCTCCGATCATTGGTCTGCTGCAATCGGGCCGTGGATAGCTGTCGTGCGCCACGGTGTAAACGCTTTGTTAACCAGCGGCGGGTCAAGGTCAAAAAGGCGAATCAATTATTAACCACGCCATGCTTGAAAACCGGGGGGCGATGGCGCATGTATGTGCGAACAGGACGTGAACATTCGTTCCGTTGAGGTGATTGCCCAGTCCGGTGGGCTGTGAAATAACGATGGGAATGACATGGCACAGGCGAGCATTTTCGACATGACCGACAAACGCACAGCAGACAAGCAGAAGGCGCTGGAAAGCGCCCTGTCCCAGATCGAACGCCAGTTCGGCAAGGGTTCGATCATGAAGCTGGGCAAGGACAGTCCCGTGGCCGAGATCGAGGCCACCTCGACCGGCTCGCTTGGCCTGGACATCGCGCTTGGCATCGGCGGTCTGCCCAAGGGCCGCATCATCGAGATCTTCGGGCCCGAAAGCTCGGGCAAGACCACGCTGACGCTGCATGTGGTGGCCGAGGAACAGAAGAAGGGCGGCGTCTGCGCCTTCGTCGACGCCGAACACGCGCTGGACCCGCAATACGCCAAGAAGCTGGGCGTGAACCTGGACGAGTTGCTGATCAGCCAACCCGACACGGGCGAGCAGGCGCTGGAAATCGTCGATACGCTGGTGCGTTCGGGCGCCGTCAGCCTGGTCGTGGTCGACTCGGTCGCGGCGCTTACACCGAAATCCGAGATCGAAGGCGACATGGGCGACATGCAGATGGGCAGCCAGGCCCGCCTGATGAGCCAGGCGATGCGCAAGCTGACCGCCAGCATCGGGCGTTCGAACTGCATGGTGATCTTCATCAACCAGATCCGCATGAAGATCGGCGTCATGTTCGGCAACCCTGAAACCACGACGGGCGGCAACGCGCTGAAGTTCTATGCCTCGGTCCGTTTGGACATCCGCCGCACCGGCGCGGTCAAGGACCGCGACGAGGTGACGGGCAACACGACCCGCGTCAAGGTCGTCAAGAACAAGGTCGCGCCGCCCTTCCGCCAGGTTGAATTCGACATCATGTACGGCGAGGGCATCAGCAAGGTTGGCGAATTGATCGACCTTGGCGTGAAGGCCGGCGTCGTCGAGAAATCGGGTGCTTGGTATTCCTATGGCGACGAGCGCATCGGGCAGGGGCGTGAGAACGCCAAGCAGTTCCTGCGCGACCGCCCCGAGGTGGCCTTCGCCATCGAGGACAAGATCCGCGCGAGCCACGGGTTGGAATTCGGCAGCGATGAAGGCGGCGACAACGAGGCCCTGACCGAGGATTGATCCCGGTCATGACCTGATCTGACGGGCGCGCGGAGGGTATCCTCCGCGCGCTTTCGTTTGCGATTGCTGGACAGCCGCACGGGCTGGCGATAGACCAAGCAGCAAGTCCGGCACGGCCGGAAGCAGCCAGAACATATTTGCGATGAAGGCCCGCCATGCCCAGTCTGAACGACATCCGATCCACCTTCCTTGGCTATTTCGAAAAGAACGGCCACCGCGTTGTGGACAGCAGCCCGCTCGTGCCGCGCAACGACCCGACGCTGATGTTCGCAAACTCGGGGATGGTGCAGTTCAAGAACCTGTTCACCGGGCTTGAGACGCGCGATTATTCCCGTGCGACGACGGCGCAGAAATGCGTTCGTGCAGGCGGCAAGCACAACGATCTGGACAATGTGGGCTATACGGCCCGCCACCACACCTTCTTCGAGATGCTGGGCAACTTCAGCTTCGGCGATTACTTCAAGGCCGAGGCGATCCCTTATGCTTGGGAACTGCTGACGAAGGAATTCGGCATCCCCAAGGACCGCCTGCTGGTCACCGTCTATCACACCGACGACGAAGCCGCCGACATGTGGAAGAAGGTCGCGGGCCTGACCGACGATCGCATCATCCGCATCCCGACCAGCGACAACTTCTGGCAGATGGGCCCGACCGGCCCCTGCGGTCCCTGCTCGGAAATCTTCTTCGACCACGGCGACAAGATCTGGGGCGGCCCTCCGGGCAGCAAGGATGAGGATGGCGACCGCTTCATCGAGATCTGGAACATCGTCTTCATGCAGAACGAACAGTTCGAGGACGGCTCGATGCGTGCGCTGGACATGCAGTCGATCGACACCGGCATGGGTCTGGAACGCATCGGCGCGCTTCTGCAGGGCAAGCACGACAATTACGACACCGACCTGATGCGTAGCCTGATCGAGGCCAGCGCGAATGTTACCAGCGCCGATCCCGACGGTCCCGGCAAGGTGCATCACCGCGTCATCGCCGACCACCTGCGTTCGACCAGCTTCCTGTTGGCCGACGGGGTGATGCCCAGCAACGAAGGGCGCGGCTATGTCCTGCGCCGCATCATGCGCCGCGCGATGCGCCATGCCCATATGCTGGGCGCGCAGGATCCGGTCATGCACAGGCTGGTGCCCGAACTGGTGCGCCAGATGGGCGCGGCCTATCCCGAACTGACCCGCGCGCAGCCGATGATCGAGGAGACCCTGCGTTCCGAGGAAACCCGCTTCCGCCAGACGCTGGACCGCGGCCTGCGCCTGCTGGACGACGAGCTGGCCAAGCTGCCCGAAGGCGCGAACCTTCCGGGCGAGGCGGCCTTCAAGCTCTATGACACTTTCGGCTTTCCGCTGGACCTGACGCAGGACGCGCTGCGCGAAAAGGGCCGTGCAGTGGAAACCGAGGGCTTCGACAGCGCCATGGCGGAACAGAAGCGCATGGCGCGTGCGGCATGGTCCGGCTCGGGCGAGGCTGCCGATGCCTCGGTCTGGTTCGAGATGGCCGAGAAGCACGGCGTTACGGAATTCCTGGGCTATGACACCGAAACCGCCGAAGGGCAGGTTCTGGCACTGGTGGCCGATGGCACTGAAACCGCCGAGGCGGGCGAGGGCACGACGGTCAGCATCGTCGTGAACCAGACGCCCTTCTATGGCGAAAGCGGTGGCCAGGTCGGTGATACCGGCCTGATCAAGACCGACACGGGTGCCGCCCGCGTGACCGACACCAAGCGCGTCGCCGGGGTCTTCATCCATATGGCCGAAGTGACCATGGGCACCATCAGCCGCGGTCAGGGCGCGACCCTGACGGTCGATCACGACCGCCGTGGCGCGATCCGCGCCAACCACTCGGCCACGCACCTGCTGCACGAGGCGCTGCGCCGTGCGCTTGGCGACCATGTCGCACAGCGCGGCAGCCTGAATGCGCCTGACCGCCTGCGCTTCGATTTCAGCCACAATCACGCCGTCACCCCCGAGGAGATGGCGAAGATCGAGGCCGAGGTGAACGATTTCATTCGCCAGAACAGCGATGTGGTCACGCGCATCATGACGCCCGACGACGCACGCGGCCTGGGCGCGCAGGCGCTGTTTGGTGAGAAATACGGCGACGAGGTTCGCGTTGTCTCGATGGGCAGCTTGGACGGCAGCGGCAAGGGCGCCGATGGCGCGACCTATTCGCTGGAGCTTTGCGGCGGCACGCATGTCGCCCGCACGGGTGATATCGGGGCCTTTGCACTGCTGGGCGACAGTGCCTCCAGCGCGGGTGTGCGGCGGATCGAGGCGCTGACGGGGCAGGCGGCGATGGACCACCTGCGTGAGGCCGACCGCAAGCTGACCGAGATCGCGGGCATCCTGAAGGCGCAATCCGCCGAGGTGGTGAACCGCGTCCGCGCCTTGGCCGACGAACGCAAGGCGCTGGCCAATGAGGTTGCGCAATTGAAGCGCCAGCTGGCCATGGGCGGCGGCGGAGCCTCGGAAGCAAAAGAGATCGCCGGCATCAAGTTCATCGGCCGCAAGGTCGAGGGCGTGGGCGGCAAGGAGCTTGGGGCCCTGGTCGACGAGATGAAGTCCCAGCTGGGCAGCGGCGTCGTGCTGGTTCTGGCGGAAGCTGACGGCAAGGCGACGGTGGCCGCAGGCGTCACGGGCGATCTGACCGACCGCCTCAGCGCCGTTACCATCGTGCAGACGGCGACCGCAGCCCTTGGTGGCAAGGGTGGCGGTGGCCGTCCCGACCGTGCTCAGGGCGGTGCGCCCGGCCTTGACGCCGCCGATGCGGCCTTCGCCCAAGTCGAAACCCTGATCGGAGAGACCGCATGACCGCGCTCTGGATTGCCCATGTGACCGTCACCGACGCCGAGGCCTATGGTCGCTATGCCAAGGAGGCCGGTCCCGCCATTGCCCAGCACGGCGGCGTCTTCCTGGCCCGCGGCGGTCGCTATCACCAGCTGGAGGGCAACGACCGCGCGCGCAACGTTGTCGCCCGCTTCCCCAGCCTCGAGGCCGCGGTTGCCTGTTATCACAGCAGTGAATACCAAGCGGCGCTGGCACATGCCAAAGGCGCAAGCGAACGCGACCTCGTGATCGTCGAGGAAACGCCGCCCGCTGCGGAATAAGGTGATCGCGTCATACCTTTGTGCTAGCTCTGTCACAAAGAAGACGCAAAGGGGCAGGGCATGTGTCGTTGGGCGGCCTATCTGGGCCAGTCGATCTTTCTTGAGGATATCGTCAGCCTGCCGGCGCATTCGCTGATCCGGCAGGCGCAGGGCGCGATGCGCTGCCCCACGCCCGTCAATGCCGATGGTTTCGGCATCGCATGGTATGGCGAACGCCCCGAGCCGGGGCTTTACCGCGATGTCCTGCCCGCCTGGTCCGATCCGAACCTGCGCAGCCTTGTGGCGCAGGTGCGGTCTGGGCTGTTCATGGCGCATGTGCGGGCCTCGACCGGGACGGCGACCAGCCGCAACAACTGCCATCCTTTCGCCGTCGGCCGCTGGAGCTTCATGCACAACGGGCAGTTCGGCGGCTATGACGGCTTTCGCCGCCATGCCGATGCGCTGATCCCCGATGATCTCTATTGCGAACGCAAGGGCGCGACCGACAGCGAGGCGCTGTTTTTGATCGCGCTTGGGCTGGGTCTTGACCGCGATCCGAAGGCCGCGATGCAGGGCGCGATCGGTCTGATGGGCGATCTGGCGCGGCAGCGTGGCGTCGCCCCGCATGTCCGCGCCGCCTGTGCGATGTCGGATGGTGAACGGCTTTACGCCCTGCGCTACAGCAGCGACGATCATGCCCCGTCGCTCTATCATCGCTGGTCGGCGTCGCGGCAGGGATGGGCCGTGGTGTCCGAGCCGCTGGAGACCGATCAGGCCGATTGGTCCGAGGTCCCACCGGGCAGCTTCTGCATCTTTGAACGCGATACCGTCCAGATCAGCAGCTTCTGTCCCGACAGCCTTCGGGCGGTGGCTTGATGCCCTAGAACTTGGGGTCGATTGCCGGTTCGGGCTTAGGCTTGGGGGCCGCCTTGGCCTTGCCGGTGGCGCGGCGGAAGACCAGCACGTTGTGATAGACGGTGGTGCGTCCGGTCAAACCGCTGCGTTCCTCGGATGGCAGGACGTCGGCGCGCAGATATTCCCAACCCTCGGCGGCCATGCTGTTCAGTTGTGCGGTCAGCGCCAGCGCATAGCGATCGGTCGGGGTCTTGGCGTCCTTGTCCTTTTCCCCACGCGAGGGGGCCGCGACCACGGAATATTCAAAGCCCGGTTCAGAAACACCCATCTGCATCCTGCCATTCACGAAAAAAGGGCTGCGCCCATTTGAAAAGGAGAGACCCCGCCCGATGCGGACGGGGTCATGATGTCACTGGGCCAGCTTTTTGGCGACCAGTTCGTTGACGGCGGCGGGGTTGGCCTTGCCACCCGTGGCCTTCAGGACCTGACCGACGAACCAGCCCGCCAGCTTGGGATTGGCCTTGGCTTTTTCGACCTGTGCGGGGTTGGCTGCGATGATCTCGTCCACGGCGGCCTCGATGGCGCCAAGGTCGGTGACCTGCTTCATGCCGCGTTCCTCAACCAGCTGGGCGGGATCGCCGCCTTCGGTCCAGAGGATCTCGAACAGGTCCTTGGCGATCTTGCCGGAAATGTCGCCCTTGGCGATCAGATCGACCACGCCGCCCAGCTGCGCCGCCGAGATGGGCGAGGTCTGGACCGTCAGTCCTTCCTTGTTCAACCGGCCGAACAACTCGTTGATGACCCAGTTCGCGGCCATCTTGCCGTCACGGCCCGCGGCCACGGCCTCAAAGAAGTTGGCGTTTTCCAGTTCGGCGGTCAGCACGCCCGCGTCATATTCCGACAGGCCCATGTCCTTGACGAAGCGGGCCTTCTTCTCATCGGGCAGCTCGGGCATGGCGGCGGCGATGTCGTCGACCCAGGCCTGCTCAATTTCCAACGGCAGCAGGTCGGGATCGGGGAAATAGCGATAGTCGTGCGCTTCCTCCTTGGACCGCATCGACCGCGTCTCGCCCTTGTCTGCATCATAGAGGCGCGTTTCCTGCACGACCGCGCCGCCATCCTCGATGATGGCGATCTGGCGGCGTGCCTCGTATTCGATGGCGGCCTGGATGAAGCGCATCGAGTTCATGTTCTTGATCTCGCAGCGCGTGCCCAGATGGCTGAAATCGCCGGTTTCCTGGAAGCGCTCATAGGCGCCGGGCTTGCAGACGCTGACGTTCACGTCGGCGCGCAGGTTGCCGTTCTGCATGTTGCCGTCGCAGGTGCCCAGATAGCGCAGGATCTGACGCAGCTTGACGACATAGGCGGCGGCTTCCTCGGGGCCGCGGATGTCGGGGCGGCTGACGATCTCCATCAGGGCGACGCCGGTGCGGTTCAGGTCGACGAAGGACATGTTGGGGTCCATGTCGTGGATCGACTTGCCCGCGTCCTGTTCCAGGTGGATGCGCTCGATCCGCACGCGGCGGGCGACGCCCGGACCCATGTCGACGATGATCTCGCCCTCGCCCACGATGGGGTGATAGAGCTGGCTGATCTGATAGCCCTGCGGAAGGTCCGGATAGAAATAGTTTTTGCGGTCGAAGGCGCTGCGCAGGTTGATATCGGCCTTCAGGCCCAGTCCCGTGCGGACCGCTTGGGCCACGCAGAATTCGTTGATGACCGGCAGCATGCCCGGCATGGCGGCATCCACGAAGGCCACGTTGCTGTTGGGTTCCGCCCCGAATTCGGTCGAGGCGCCCGAGAACAGCTTGGCATTCGATGCGACCTGGGCGTGCACCTCCAGCCCGATGACAAGCTCCCAATCGCTTTTGGCGCCTTGGATCACCTTGGGCTGCGGGGCGGTATAGGTCAGGTCTAGCATCGGATTGGGCCTCATCGTGCGGCGGATCTGTCTTTGGGCCGGGTTTTAGGGCAAGGCCATGGGATTGTCACGGCCTGCCGCGCTGCCATCTGTCATTCGCCCGACGAATCGTGACACGGGCGGCACCAAACGAAATACGCGTGTCATTTTACGTGATCTGGTGGCCTATCGGCGGGAATCCGTCATTCGATCGCGTGACGGGTGGCACGTTCCCGCCGACGCACGAAGCCGTCGCTTGCGGCATTTCCGGCTTCCTCTAAGCCAATGCCTGACGAAACTGACCCACGAGGTTCCGATGCGCGCTGCGCTGTCCCTGGCCGCCCTGGCCGTTCTTGCCGCCTGTTCCACGACGCCGGGTGCCGACAAGGCCGAGGCCGTGAAGACGGAGGCCGAAGAGCTGGCCCTGGTCGCCGAGCCGCCGATGCGGTGGGACGCCAAGGGTGGGTCCGATGCATGGACCACCGCAACGCTGGCCGCGCTGGACCGCGAGGGGGCGACGATCATGTCGCGCGTCCCGCATGACATCAACGAATTCTGCCCGAACTATCGCCAGCTGACCCAAACTGGGCGCAAGGCCTTCTGGGCGGGTCTGCTGTCGGCGGTCGCCAAGCATGAAAGCACCTACAACCCGCAGGCGGCGGGCGGCGGTGGCAAATGGCTGGGCCTGATGCAGATCGCGCCCGCGACCTGGCGCAACTATGGTTGCACGGGCAATATCCGCAATGGATCGGACAACATGGCCTGCGCGGTCAAGATCATGACGCATCAGGTGGAACGCGACAATGCGGTCGCCCATGATGGCAACGGCTGGCGCGGCGTGGCGCGGGACTGGGCGCCGATGCGCAGCGCCTCGAAGCGGGCCGATATCGCGAATTGGACCAGCAGCCAAAGCTATTGCAGCGTCGAGGGCTGATCGGACATGATGAAGGGGCGGCACCGGGTGCCGCCCCTTTTCGTCAGCGCAGGGCGGTCAGGATGCGCACCCAGGACCGCGCGCCTTTCGCGAAGCTTTCCACGTCGTATTTCTCGTTCGGGGAATGGATGCGGTCGTCATCGCGGGCAAAGCCGATCAGCATCGAATCCATGCCTAGGATCTGCTTGAAGTCGCCCGCGATGGGGATAGATCCGCCGGCGCCGATGAAGGCGGCCTCCTGTTCCCATTCGTCGCTCAATGCCTGCTTGGCGGCGGCAAAGGCCGGGTCGCTGATGTCCATGCTGCTGGCGGGGCTGGCGCCGTGGTCGTGGAATTCCACCCGGCAATCGGCGGGGACGAAGCTGCGGACATGGGCCTGGAAGGTGTCGCGGATGGCCTCGGGGTCCTGCTGGCCGGTCAGGCGGAAGCTGACCTTGGCGCGGGCCTGGGCGGGCAACACCGTCTTGAAGCCTTCGCCCGCATAGCCGCCCGCAATGCCGTTGATCTCGGCTGTGGGTTGGTTCCACACCATCTCCAGCGCGGTGCGGCCCTTTTCGCCGATGGGGTCCTTCAGCCCGACGCGGCTCAGAAAATCGGCGGCGTCAAAACCAAGCGCCTGCCAGTCGGCGGCCAGTTCCGGGGTCAGCTCCGCCACGCCGTCATAAAAGCCGGGCAGGGTGACGCGCCCCATGTCGTCCTTCAGCGCGGCCAGCGCCTTCGACAGGATCATGATGGGGTTGGCGGCCAGCCCGCCGAAGCTGCCCGAATGCAGGTCGCGGTCGGCGCCGGTGATGACGACCTCTTGCCCGACAAGGCCGCGCAGCTGCGTGGTGATGGCCGGGCGGCCGTCGGAATAGCGGCTGGTGTCGCAGATCATCGCCACCGAGGCGCGCAATTCGTCGGCATGTTCATGCAGGAAGGGCCGAAGTGAGGGCGAGCCGGATTCCTCCTCTCCCTCGAACAGCAGGGTCAGGTCGGTGGGCAGGCTGCCGTGGACGGTCTTCCACGCACGGAAGGCTTCGACGAAGGTCATGAGCTGGCCCTTGTCGTCGGATGCACCGCGACCGCGGATGACGCGACCCTCGGGGGTGTCCTCGATGGCGGGTTCGAAGGGCGGGCTGTTCCACAGTTCCAGCGGATCGACGGGCTGGACGTCGTAATGGCCATAGAACAGCACCGGCCGCGCATCGCCCGCGGGCGATTTCGCCACCACCATCGGATGACCCGGCGTGTCGTGCAGCGTCACCTCGAAGCCAAGGTTCCGCAGCTGCGCGACCAGCCATTCCGCCGCCTGCCGCACGTCGCCCTTATGCGCCGGATCGGTTGAGATCGAGGGGATGCGCAGGAAGTCCTGCAGCCGGTCCAGCGCGGCATCCAGACCCTGATCCAGCTGCGTCAGCATGTCCTGCATCGATGCGTTTTCCACCATGTTTCCCGCCTTTCCGAGCGTATTTGTCAATTTTCAGACTGGACCTTTTGTCCCAGCATGACGTTTTTGACCTGTCATTTTCGCGACTTGCCGCTTATTTAGGACGTGCCGCGCGTGGTCGGACCATGATCGCACCCAGCCAGCTATGCAAGGGAACGCCCGCAATGAAATATGATGCCGCATTGGACCAGGCGATCTCGCGTCTGCACGACGAAGGCCGCTATCGGACCTTCATCGATATCGAACGCGCGAAAGGCCGGTTTCCGCAAGCCGTCTGGAACCGTCCGGACGGTCAGCAGCAGGAAATCACCGTCTGGTGCGGCAACGACTACCTGGGCATGGGGCAGCACCCCGTCGTCCTGGCCGCCATGCACGAGGCGCTTGACGCCACCGGCGCAGGTTCGGGCGGGACGCGCAACATCAGCGGCACCACGGTCTATCACAAGCGGCTGGAATCCGAGCTGGCGGATCTGCACGACAAGGAAGCGGCCCTTGTCTTCTCCAGCGCCTATATCGCCAATGATGCGACGCTCTCGACGCTGCCCAAGCTGTTTCCGGGGCTGATCATCTATTCGGACGAATTGAACCATGCCTCGATGATCGAGGGGATCAAGCGCAACGGCGGTGCCAAGCGCATCTTCCGTCACAACGACGTCGCCCATCTGCGCGAACTGCTGGAGGCTGACGATCCCGCAGCCCCCAAGCTGATCGCCTTCGAGTCCATCTATTCCATGGACGGCGATTTCGGCCCCATCGAGGCGCTCTGCGACCTGGCGCAGGAATTCGGCGCGCTGACCTATCTGGACGAGGTCCATGCGGTGGGCATGTACGGTCCCCGTGGTGGCGGCGTGGCCGAGCGTGACAAGCTGTCGGGGCGCATCGACATCATCAACGGAACCCTTGGCAAGGCCTTCGGTGTCTTCGGTGGCTATATCGCGGCCAGCGCCAAGATGTGCGATGCGATCCGCTCCTATGCGCCGGGGTTCATCTTCACCACTTCGCTGCCGCCCACGGTTGCGGCGGGGGCGGCAGCCTCCATCGCCTTCCTGAAGACGGCCGAGGGGCAGAAGCTGCGCGACGCCCAGCAGCTGCACGCCCGCATCCTGAAGATGCGGCTGAAGTCGCTTGGCATGCCGATCATCGATCACGGCAGCCACATCGTGCCCGTGCATGTCGGCCATCCGGTCCACTGCAAGGCGCTGTCGGACATGATGCTGCGCGATTACGGCATCTATGTGCAGCCGATCAACTTCCCGACCGTCCCGCGCGGCACGGAACGCCTGCGCTTCACGCCCTCTCCGGTGCACGATCCCAAGCAGATCGATCACCTGGTAGGCGCGATGGATACGCTCTGGTCGCATTGCGCGCTGAATCGCGCGGAATTGAGCGCATAGACAAATCCCCCCGTGAACTGCTCTCGCCCGCGTGATAACGTGAGGGTAAAGAAGCAGCATGACTCTCCGATTCGGAGAGCTTGCATAACCGTCGTATGAGGCATTCGGGATGAGCAGGCTGCGGGCAACACACCCAGCAGAGGAGTTCGCGCAAGTGGAGGACGACAACCAGTTCCTCGACGATGACACGCGTCTGGGCGACCTGATGCGCGGTGAGCGGGCGACATTGGGCAAATCGCTGCTTGATGTGCAACGCGAATTGCGGATCCGGGCATCCTATGTCGCGGCCATCGAGAATTGCGACATCTCCTCTTTCGACACGCCAAGCTTCGTATCGGGCTATGTCCGATCCTATGCGCGTTATCTGGGCATGGACCCGGATTGGACCTTCCGTCGCTTCTGCCAAGAATCGGGCTTCATGCCCACGCATGGCATGGCGCCTTCGGCATCGGGTCCCAAGCCCGCACGTCGGCCTTCGGACCCTGCCGAGGCGCTGGCCAACCCTCGTGCGCTGTTCATCCCGCAGGAACAAAGCTTCTGGTCGGATATCGAACCGCGCGCGATCGGGGCGATCTTCGTTCTGATGGCGTTGATCGGCGGTCTGGCCTATGGCGGCTATGCCGTCCTGCAAGAAGTCCAGCGCGTCACCCTGACCCCCGGCGACGACATGCCGGGCATCGTCACCGAACTGGACCCGACGCAGGGGGCCGGTCTGGCCGATCCCTCGCTGGACGGGGCCGAGGGTGCGGACATCGCCCGCAATCTTCCCCAGCCCGAGGCGCTGGATCGCCTCTATCGTCCGCAGATCCTAGAAGCGCCGGTGATGACCGCGCGCGACGGGCCGATCGCGGCCATCGATCCCGGTCTGCTGGATGGCGGCCCGAGCGTGGATTCGATTATCGCATCGGCGGGCAAGGTCACCCAGTTCCCGCAGCCCCAGACCGCGGCAGAGGTCGCAGGTCCCGTGGCACCCACGGCCGATCAGGCCCAGCTTGGCCCGCGCGTGGCCAACGCCGAAGCGGCTGCCCCGGCCGAGACCGCCGTGCGCACCGTCGCGCCCGACGCCCCCGAGGTGCAGCTGATGGCCGTCCGCCCTGCCTGGGTGCGCGTCACCTCGGCCGATGGCACGGTGCTGCTGGAAAAGATCATGGATGCGGGCGAACGCTTCACCCTGCCCAAGCTGGAAGAGGCGCCCCGTCTGCGCACCGGCAATTCGGGCGCGGTCTATTTCGCGGTCAACGGCCAGACCTATGGTCCCGCAGCTCCGGGGGCGCAGGTCGTCAGCAAGGTCGAACTGTCGACGGACAGCCTGACCGAACGCTATGCTTTGGCCGATGTCAGCTCGGACCCCGAACTGGCGCAGATGGTCGCCATGGCGCAGATCGCGCCAGATCCCGATCAGTCGGCCGAAACCACCGAATAATGAAACTGCCGGGCATCGCGCCCGGCAGTTTTCGTTTCAGCGGTCAGTCCTTCCAAGTCCGCTGCAGAACGCCTAGCCAGTTGTCGCAGGCGATCTTGGCGATCAGCGCCTCGCCATAGCTGTGGTTGCGCATGGCGTCGATCAGGCGCGGCAGGGCGGCGGCATCGGGGATGTCCTGCGGCATCAGCGCGCCGTCGAAATCCGACCCGAAGGCCACGCCATCCTCGCCCAGGATCGACAGCAGATGGTCCAGATGGCGCAGCATCACGTCCAGATCCTGAAGCGGCAGGCGTTTTCCGTCCGGCCGCAGGAAGCTGGAGGCGAAGTTCAGCCCGACCAGCCCCTTGCTGTCCGCGATCTGGCGCAACTGCCGGTCGGTCAGATTGCGAGAGCTTTCGCTGATGGCATGAACACCGCTGTGGCTGGCGACCAAGGGTGCATCGGACATGGCGGCGATGTCGTTGAAACCCGCCTCGTTCAGATGCGACAGGTCCAGCATGATGCCAAGGTTGTTGCATTCCGCCACGATTTCGCGCCCCGCCTGTGTCAGCCCGCCGCCGATGTCGGGCGAGGCGGGGAAGGCAAAGGGCACGCCTTCGGCAAAGCGCGTCGGACGGGACCAGACCGGCCCCAGTGACCGCAGACCGGCGGCATGCCACAGATGCAGGTCGTCGGGGTTCCGGATGGCCTCGATCCCCTCCATGTGCATGATGGCGGCGATGCGGCCCTGATCCATCAGCCGGGTCAGATCGGATGCCTTGCGGGCGATCCCAAGCGTGCCCGTGCGTTCCAGCGCCATCAGGGCGGCGGCCTGGGCGAATGCCTGGGGCAGCGCCTCATCGGCGGGGATTTCGGCAGGCAGGGGCATGTGGAAGGGCGGGTTCTCCATCTTCTGCTGGGCGTCGGGGTCGCTGTATCCCTCGGACGCGGGGATCCAGATGGCGAAGAAGCCGCCCGCCAATCCGCCCTGCCGCATGCGGGGCAGGTCCAGATGCCCCATGCCGTCGCCCTTCAGCCACAGATCGGTGCCGCCCGCACCGGCGGCCACCACGCGTTGCAGAAAGTCGTTATGTCCATCGAAGATCCGGACCATATGCGCTGCTCCTGTGCTGTTCGGGGGCAAGATGCACAGCCTGCAGCCCCGGCGCAATGGCATCTGCGGGCTTTGCGGAATCGCGGGACGGTATTACGCTGAAGGTCCATCACGGGAAGGGGGACCGACATGCCACAGATCCAGCCGGATTTCACCGGCCAGACCGTCATCACGACATTCGAGGTGACCCCGGGCAGCGCGCATGACGTGCTTGATCTGCTGACGGCGGCCTGGGAACAGGTCATCAGCCAGCAGCCAGCAGCCGGGCTGCCTTGGCGGGGCGATCCATCTGAACGACGCACAGACCCGGATCGCCACCTATTCGCAGTGGAACGCGCGCGGCGATTACCAGGCGATGCTGCGCAGCACCGAGATGCGCCGCCGCAACCGAGAGATCCACGCCATGTGCAAAAGCTTCGAGCCCGTGATGTACGAGGTGCAGTCGGTCTTCGACCGCTGATGCTGCAGCTGCATTATAGTCGTGCAATTGCCCCGCCGCCTGTTAACCTTGCCGCAAGGGACAGCAGAAGGAACCGCGCATGGCAGGACGCATCATCACCGTGGCCCAGCAGAAGGGCGGCTCGGGCAAGACCACGCTGGCGGTGAACCTGGCGGTCTCGCTGCACGCGCGCGGTCATTCGGTGGCCCTTGTCGATACCGATCCGCAGGGCAGCATGGGCCGCTGGTTCATGGAACGCATGCAGGCGCAGGGCGAGGATGAGGCGATGGACTTCTCGACCTCATCGGCCTGGGGTGCCAGTTATGAGAGCGAGAAGCTGAAGAAGCGCTTCGATTTCGTCATCATCGACACGCCGCCCAAGATCGACAGCGATCTGCGGCCATCGCTCAAGGTGGCCGATCTGGTGCTGGTGCCGGTGGCGACCAGCCATGTGGACCTCTGGGCGACCGAGGGGGTGTTGGACCTGGCGCGGCGCGAAAAAGCCGATGTGCTGGTGGTGCTTAACCGCGCGCGCCCGAACACGAGGTTATCCGCGGAAGTGGCTGAAAAGGCGCAGGAACTGGGTGCCAGCGTCGCCGACGTCCAGATCGCCAATCGTGTCGCATATGCCGAGACGCTTGGGCAGGGCTTGGGCGCCACCGAGACCGCCAGGTCAGGTCCCGCCCGCGCCGAGATGGCCGCCCTGACCGATGAGGTTCTGGCCCGGCTTGAGGTTTAGACCGGCAGGATCGCCAGCCCGTCGGGCGTCTGGACACGGCACAGGGTGATGCCGAAGGCGCGGGTCATCAGATCGTCCCGCAGCACCTCATCCGGCGGGCCATCCGCGATGATGCGCCCTTGGGCCAGCAGGACCAGCCGCGTGCAGAACCGCGCAGCCAGCCCCAGATCGTGGATCGAGGCCACGACACCGCGCCTCTCACGCGCCAATTCCGCGAATAATCGCATGGTCGCCAGTTGCTGGGCGGGGTCTAGTCCGGCGATCGGCTCATCCGCCAGCAGCAGGGGCGTGTCCTGCGCCAAGGCGCGGGCGATCAGGGCGCGGGCTTGCTCACCCCCCGACAGGCGCTGCGCGGTGCGATGGGTAAAATCCTGCAACCCCATGCGAGTGATGGCGCGGTCGATGGCCTGCCGGTCGGCAGAGGTGCCCCCGCCACCGGGCCATGCAAGACGACCGAGCGAAACCAGATCACGGACGCTGACGGGCCATGCGATCTCTTTCGCCTGCGGCAGATAGGCGGCGTGGCGGGCGCGGGCGGCGGCGGGCAACTGTGCCAACGACGATTGCCCCGTGGCGGGGATCAGGCCAAGGGCGGCCTCCATCAGGGTGGATTTTCCCGCGCCGTTCGGGCCGATCAGGCCGATGAATTCGGACGCGCCAACGGTCAGGTCGATGCCTTTCAGCACCGGGCGGTTGCGACGGATCACCGACAGGTTTTCAAGCCTCAGCATCAGATGCGTCCCCCGCTGCGGGTTTTCCAGATCAGATGCAGGAACAGCGGGGCGCCGACGATGGCGGTTAGAACCCCCAGCTTCAGGTCGCGTTCGGGGGTGATGACGCGCACCGCGATGTCGGCAGCCAGCAGAAGCGCCGCCCCGCCAAGCGCCGAGGCGGGCAGCAGCCGCGAGGGCCGTGCCCCGACCCAGGGGCGCAACAGATGCGGCACCACCAGCCCGACAAAGCCGATGGCCCCCGCAACCGCCGTCGCGGGCCCGACGATCAGCGCCACCCCGGCGATCAGCCGCCAGCGCAGGGTGGTGGCGTCGATGCCGAGGGCCTGCGCCGCAGCCTCGCCCAGGGTCAGTGCATCAAGGCCGCGGGCCGTGGTGGCGATCAGCGCTGCCCCCAATGCCATCGGCGGCAGGGCCAGCGCGACATGGACCAGCGACCGGTCGGCCAGCGACCCCATCAGCCAGAAGATGATCTCATTCGCGGCATAGGGGTTGGGCGAGAGGTTCAGCACCAGGGCCGTTCCCGCCCCCGCCATGGCCGAGATCGCGACCCCCGCCAGGATCAGCGTGACCGAGCCTCCGCGTGGGCCGGCCAGCGCCACCAGCAACCCGATGCCGATGGCTGCCCCCGCCAGCGCCGCCGCGGGCAGCGCCAGCGCGAAGGCCAGCGAGGCCCCCGTCTGGATGGCGATCACCGCCCCAAGGGCCGCCATGCCCGAGACACCGATCAGCCCCGGCTCGGCCAGGGGGTTGCGCAGATAGCCTTGCATCGCGGCGCCGGTCAGCCCCAGCCCCGCGCCGACGGCCACTCCAAGCAGCGCACGCGGCAGGCGGATCTGGCGCATGACAATGGGCAGGGGGCCGTCACCGCCAAGCACCAGCGCCTTTAGGCTGGCAAGCGCGCCCACCCCCGCAGGTCCGATCAGCAGCGAAGTGACGAACAGCGCCAGCACCAGCGCGACCAGCAGGCGGAAGAGGGGCGTCATGGCAGGTTCTCGATGGCGGTCAGGATGAAGGGCGTGCCGCAGATCCATGTGTTGTCGGTGGTGACCGTGGGCACCTTGGCGGCATGGCGCAGCGCGGGGTGATCCAGGATCGCCTCGGCCCGTGACTGGCCGGGCCAGCGGGCGCCGGTGACGATCAGATCGGGGGTGGCCATGACCATTTGTTCCAAGGGCAGCGCCCCCGGGCCGGTGATGCCCAGATCGGCGGCGATGTTCTGCCAGCCCGCCCGCGTCAGGATGGTGTCGGAGAGCGTCTGCCCCCCCGCGGTGAAGCCGTTCGCGTCATAGAAGAGCGCACGCCCCTTGGTCCGCTGCGGGATCCGGGCCAGCCCCTCGTCGAAGCGCGCCAGCAGATCGCGCGCCGCATCCTGCCGTCCCAGCAGATCGCCTATCCGGGTGATCTGGTCGCGGATCTGCGGGATGGTATCGGCGGGCGGCAGGATCTGCACCGGGATGCCCAGGTCCTGCAGCATCCGCACGGCGGGCCCCGCGGAAAACTGTCCGGTCAGCACCAGATCGGGGGCCATCAGATAGATTTCCTCGGCGCGGCCATGGTTGGCGGGCAGCGCCTTCGCGGCATCCGCCATGGGCGACAGGTCGGGGTCCTGCGCATAGCTGCCGACCGAGATCAGCTGCCCCGGTGCCGCCAGCATCAGCGCCAGCTGATCCGTGCAGAGGTTCATGGAAACAACCCGCGCAGGGGCCGCCAGCGCCGGTGTCGCCACCAGCGCCACCATCAGTGCCAGCCTAGAAAGAGGCACGCAGCCCCGCAAAGATCGCCCGGTCGGATGTGCCATAGCCCTCCAGCACCTGGTATTCGCGATCCAGTAGGTTCTCGACCCGCAGATAGCCGGTGGTGGTGGGGGTCAGGTCGCGCTCGATCTGGGCGTTCAGCACGGTAAAGGAGGGCATTTCCGACCCGTCATCCAGTAGCCCGTCTTGATAGACCGCCTGAAGGCTGGCGCGGGTGGCGGTGTCCAGATCGCCCGCGACCCGAAGCGTCGCGCTGCGTTCGGGCACGCAGTTCAGCGGATCGCCGTTTGGGTCGCGGGTATCGGTATAGGTCAGGTTGCCCGACAGGCGGATGCGGTCGGTGATGGCGGTTTCGCCGGTCAACTCGATCCCTTGGGTGCGGCTGTCGCCGGTGATTTGCTGATAATCGAAGTCGTCCAGCGAATAGTCGATCAGATTGTTGATCTTCGTGCGGAACAGCGTCACGCCGAAGCTGCTGTCGGCGGTGGGGGCGTAATCCAAGCCGATCTCGGTGCCGATGGCGGTTTCCGGGGTCAGGTCCGGGTTGCCGCCCCATGTGGCATAAAGCTCATAGGGGGAGGGTGCGCGATAGCCGCTGCCGTGCTGGCCACGCAGGGTGATGCTATCGGTTGCCCGCCATGCAATGGCCAGACGCCCGGTCTCCTTGCCGCCGAATTGCGAATTGTGATCGTGACGTGCTGACAGGGCGATATCCAGATCGGGCGTGGCGACCCATTGTGCCTCGGCATAGAGCGAATTGGTCAGATAGCGTGCGTCGGTGGCATCGCCCTGGAAGCGTTCGTCGCTGTGGCTGGCACCCCAAGCCAGTGTCACGTCCTGCCCCACAAGGGTGGACCCGTCATAGGCGTATTCGGTCCGCTCACCCTCATAGGGATAGGTGAAGCCCCCGAAGGTTTCCTGCCGCGAGGTTTCGCTGCGCTGCACCGACAGCCCGTGTTCGGTCGCACCCATGGTGTAATCGGCAAAGACCCGTGCCCCGCGCATGATGCCCGCGCTGCGGTCGGCATTGTCGACCAGCACCGGGAAGTCGCCATCCGTATCCACGCGGGTCTTCTGCCAGAAGCCCGCAACGCCCACCGTCAGCGCGGGCGTCAGGTCCTGGCTGGCCGAGAGGGTGACGCGGGTCGCCCGGGCGCCGTCGTCCTCGGTATTGCCGTCGTTTTCATCGGCGACCGAAAAGCCGTCGGTTTCGTAATGCTGCACCGTCAGGGCGGCGCGCTGGGTGTCATTGGCGGCCTGCACGCCATAGGACAGGCGCGTGCTGTTGTTGCTGCCGTATTCCACGCCCGCCTGCTGGTGCAGCCCTTGGCGGTCTGCGTCCAGCGTGGTGATCGAGACCACGCCACCGATCGCCTCGGAGCCATAGAGCGCGCTTTGCGGACCCTTCAGCACCTCGATCCGGGCAATGTCGCCGGTCAGCATGGCGCCCGCGTCGAAACGGATCTGCGGGGCCGAGGGGTCGCTGACGTCGATGCCGTCCACCAGGACCTTGACGTATTGCGTCGGCAGACCGCGCAGGCGCAGCGTCGATTGCGTGCCGAACCCGCCGTTCGAGGTGACCGAGACCCCCGGCAGCGTCGCAAGGTAATCCACCAGGCGCGTGGTCCCGTCACGATGCAGATCCTCGCGCGTGACGATCTGGACGTCGGCGCCTGTGCGGCCCGGCTGGGACGCGGTCTGGTTGGCCGACATGATGATGGGGGGCAGCATGACGGGCGCTTCCTGCGCGGCGGCAATGCAGGGGGCGGTCAGGGCGGTGGCAAGGCAAAGGCGGGACAACAAGGGCACGTTCTGCATCCTTCGGGATGCCCGGACCTGTTGCGTCCGGGCGGGTATGGTCAGTTGCGGTCCCAAGGGACCCCAACGGCGAATACCACCTCGACGGAAGATCCGTTTCACATATGCGCCCCGCATATGCTTTGGGTGATCGCGCTCGGCAGGTCTCCTGGCTGGGCGGGTCGTCGCTTGACCGGGCCTTCCCATCCCCACGGGGGACAGTGGCATATCCGACCTTGCTGACCGCTGACAGTTGCGGGGGCAGCCGCAGATTTTCACTGCGTTCCCTTTTCACCGGGCGAACCCGGAACCGAGGCAGGATGGCACTAGCCCATCACGCCCCCGTTACGCAAGATTTATCGGGCGTCAGGCGCCGCAGAGGTCATCGACCAATGCGGGGACTGTCACGCTGGCGGGGCCGAGGATCTGCTGATCGAAATCATCGGCATTGACGCTGGCCTCCAAGTTCAGTTCTAGGCATTTCGCACCGTTGCGCCCGGCGTGCTGGGCAAAGCCCGCTGCGGGATAGACGTTGCCCGATGTGCCGATGGCCACGAACAGGTCGCTGTTCTCCAATGCGTGCCAGATGCGTTCCATGTGCAGCGGCATTTCCCCGAACCAGACGATGTCGGGGCGGATCGAGGGTTTGCCACAGGCCGGACAGGGGTCCTGGGGCGTCATGACCATGGGCGCGGGCCAGTCATACCCGCAGGCGGCGCAGCACGCCCGGTTTAATGCGCCATGCATGTGGATCACGTCCAGGCTGCCTGCGCGTTCATGCAAATCGTCCACGTTCTGCGTCACCAAGGTCAGGTCGTGATGCGTCGCCAGCTTGGGCAGGGCCAGATGCGCGGCGTTCGGCTGGGCCTGATGCGCGGCCTTGCGGCGCATGTTATAGAAGGCATGGACCAGCGCAGGGTCCTTGGCAAAACCTTCAGGCGTGGCGACATCCATGATGCTGTGGTTTTCCCACAATCCGTCACTGGCACGAAAGGTCGCCAACCCGCTTTCCGCGGAAATGCCCGCGCCGGTCAGGACGGTGATGCGCATCGGTCAGCGGCAGAGACGCTCAGCCTGTGAGGCGAAGTTGCGATAGCGGCGCCAGAACGAGTTGTCCGAATCGCGCTTGGAGGTGCGGACCTCTTGCGCACGATGCGGGTCGCGGAAGAAGGCGGCGGCCTTGCGCTGGTCGGACCGCGACAGGGTCTGGTTGGCGACCTGCTGGATGCAGCCGCACAGGGGGGCGTTGCCGCGGGCGCGGTCGGAACGCACGCAGGCATTGTCGATGGGTCCGGCCATGGCCAGGGGGGTGGTCAGCACGATGGTGGCTGCCGCGATCACCAGACGGTTCAGCATGGGCTGTCTCCTCGATTCTCGTCCTCGGATGCCGGGGATGCCGGTTGGTTCCGGTCTTTCTTGCCCAGGCGGTTCCCATTGATACCAAAACGTGGGCCGTTTCTCAATCGTCTTGGCGGCGGCAGGGGGTTGCATGGGGCGTCATCCAACTGCATTCCGTGCAGATATGGTCGCGAATGCAGGAGGTGCGGGATGATCGAAGCCATCGGACTGGATGCGGATGACACCCTGTGGGAGAACGAGACCTTCTTCCGCGTGACCGAGGCCGAATTCACGGCCCTGCTGGCCGATCACGGCGATGCCGAGACCATCGCATCCCGCCTGTACGACGTCGAACGCGCGAACCTCGTCCGCTATGGCTATGGCATCAAGGGGTTCACGCTGTCGATGGTGCAGACGGCGGTGGAACTGACGGATGGAAACGTAGACGGGCGGACCATCGGGCGTATCCTCGAGATGGGGCGCGAAATGCTGGCCCATCCGGTCGACGTGATGCCGGGTGTCGTCAAGGCACTGGAAGGGCTGCAGGAGCGGCGGCTGATTTTGATCACAAAGGGCGACCTGATGGACCAGGAACGCAAGGTCGCCGCATCCGCTTTGGCCGAGATGTTCGAGGCGGTCGAGATCCTGGCGGACAAGACGCCCGAGGCCTATTCGCGGGTCATGAACACCCATGACATTGCGCCCGAGCGCTTCCTGATGGCGGGCAATTCGATGAAGAGCGACGTGATCCCGGTGCTGCAGATCGGCGGCTGGGGTGTCCATATCCCCCATGGGCTGACATGGATCGCCGAACATGCCGATACGCCCGATCATCCACGGCTGCGCGAATTGGCGACCATCGGCGATCTGCCCGCCTTGGTCGCTGAACTGGAGGCATCGGCATGAGCGCCTTCAGCCGCCTGTCCGACAATGGACGCGCATCGCTGTTCATGAGCGCATCCATGGCGATGTTCGCGTTGGAGGATGCCTTCATCAAGACGCTGACCGCCACGATGCCGGTCTGGGAATTGCTGGCGATCACGGGGCTGGCGGCGCTGGGTGTCTTTTGGGCCAAACTGGCGATGCAGGGACAGGCGATGTGGACGCGGGACCTGCTGCATCCGATGGTGGCCCTGCGAAATCTGGGCGAGATCATCGGCGCCTTCGGTTTCGTCACGGCGCTGGCGCTGGGTGAATTGGCGACGACATCGGCCATCCTGCAGGTGCTGCCGCTGACGCTGGTGCTGGGCGCGGCGCTGTTTCTGGGTGAACAGGTGGGCTGGCGGCGCTGGTCCTCGGTCGCGGTGGGGTTTGCGGGGGTTCTGCTGATCCTGAGGCCGGGCACGGCGGCGTTCCATCCCTCGATGCTGCTGGCGGTGATGGGGGTGGTTGGGCTGACGCTGCGTGATCTGGCCACGCGGCGGATCCCCAAGGGTGTGCCCTCGGACCAGCTCTCGGCCTCGGCCTATGGGGCCATGGTGCCTGCCGGTCTGGTCTTGGCCGTGCTGGGGGGCGAGCCTGCGGTGATGCCCGATCCGCTGCAGGCGGCGCTGCTGCTGGGAACGCTGGTTTTCGGCGTTCTGGGTTATACCGCGCTGGTGGCAGCGTCGCGCATGGGCGAGGCATCCGTGGTGGCACCCTTCCGCTACTCCCGGCTGGCATTCGCGCTGATTGTGGCGCTGGTCGTCTTCGGCGAAAGGCCCGATCTGCCGATGCTGCTGGGGGCGGCGCTGATCGCGGGGGCGGGTGGCTATGCCATGTGGCGCGAGGCCGGGCTGCGCCGCAAGCCATTGGCCGGGGCAATGCGTCCGGGCAACGGTCCGCTGACCTGAAACGGGCAAGCCGGCCACGGCCCCATCGAGGGGCCTTGCCGGCTGCGCGTTCACCGAACGCGCGCGCCTTTGGCCGCATCCGGCGCCCCTTGTCGCAGCGTCGCCCGAAACAAACGCGTGCGGGCTGCGAAATCCTCTTTTCGCGGCCCGCGCAACCCAGTATAGCCCGGCCATGACCGAGTTGTCCCTCATCCGCAATTTTTCGATCGTGGCTCATATCGACCACGGCAAATCCACCTTGGCCGACCGGCTGATCCAGCTTACGGGGACTGTCGCCGAACGCGACATGAAGACCCAGATGCTGGACAGCATGGATATCGAGCGGGAACGTGGAATCACCATCAAGGCGAACACCGTGCGCATCAACTATCCTGCCAAGGATGGGCGCACCTATGTGTTGAACCTGATCGACACGCCCGGCCATGTCGACTTCGCCTATGAGGTCAGCCGGTCCATGCGCGCCGTCGAAGGCTCGCTGCTGGTCGTGGACGCCACGCAGGGCGTCGAGGCGCAGACGCTGGCCAACGTCTATCAGGCCATCGATGCCGACCACGAGATCGTGCCGGTGCTGAACAAGATCGACCTGCCCGCATCCGAGCCCGATCGCGTCAAGGCGCAGATCGAGGATGTCATCGGGATCGACGCCAGCGAGGCCGTGTCCATCAGCGCCAAGACCGGCGTGGGCATCCCCGACGTGCTGGAGGCCATCGTGAACCGGCTGCCCGCACCCACGGGCGACCGCGATGCGCCGCTGAAGGCCATGCTGGTGGACAGCTGGTACGACAGCTATCTGGGCGTGGTCGTCATGATCCGCGTCATGGACGGCGTCGTGCGCAAGGGCGATCAAGTCAAGATGATGCAGACCGGCGCGACCTATCGCCTGGACCGTCTGGCCGTGCTGACGCCCGCCATGAAGGACATCCCGGAGCTGGGCCCGGGCGAGATCGGCGTCTTCACCGCCTCGATCAAGCAGGTGCGCGACACCCGCGTGGGCGATACGATCACGACCGAGAAGAAAGGCGCCGAGAAGGCTCTGCCGGGCTTCAAGCCTGCGCAGCCCGTCGTCTTCTGCGGGCTGTTCCCCGTCGACGCCAACGACTTCGAACCCCTGCGCGACGCGATCGAGAAACTGGCGCTGAATGACGCCAGCTTCAGCTATGAGATGGAGACCTCGGCCGCGCTTGGTTTCGGTTTTCGCTGCGGCTTCCTTGGGCTGCTGCACCTCGAGGTGATCCGCGACCGTCTGGAGCGTGAATACGATCTGGACCTGATCACCACCGCCCCAAGCGTGGTCTTCAAGCTGCATATGCGCGACGGCGAGGTCATCGACCTGCACAACCCCGCCGACATGCCCGACCCCTCGATCATCGATCACATCACCGAGCCGCGCATCAAGGCCACCATCATGGTGCCCGACGAATACCTCGGCGATGTGCTGAAGCTGTGCCAGGACCGTCGCGGCATCCAGATGGACCTGACATATGCGGGTAGCCGCGCCATGGCGGTCTATGACCTGCCGCTGGCCGAGGTGGTCTTCGACTTCTACGATCGGTTGAAGTCGGTGACCAAGGGCTATGCCAGCTTCGACTATCAGATCAGCGAATACCGCGAGGATCACCTGGTCAAGATGTCGATTCTGGTGAACGACGAACCCGTCGACGCGCTGTCGATGATGGTGCATCGCGACCGTGCCGAAAGCCGGGGCCGCGCCATGGTTGAAAAGCTGAAGGAACTGATCCCGCGCCACATGTTCAAGATTCCGATCCAAGCGGCCATCGGCAGCCGCGTGATCGCGCGCGAAACGCTGTCGGCGATGCGCAAGGACGTGACGGCCAAATGCTATGGCGGCGACGCCACACGAAAGAAGAAGCTGCTGGAGAAGCAGAAGGCCGGCAAGAAGAAGATGCGGCAGTTCGGCAAGGTCGAGATCCCGCAGACTGCCTTTATCCAGGCGCTCAAGATGGACAGCTGATACAGGCTGTCACGAAATCAAACGCACAGGGCCCCATTGCGGGCCCTGTTTGCCATCTGGATCCCGAACGAATGATCAGTTCATCAGGTCCGGGATGATCGGGTCGCAATAGGCCGATACGGCCGTTCCGACCGAAATGGCCCCGTCGTGTTCGCCCGAGCCGAATTCAGAAAGGCCCGCACCTTCGGCCTTGCGGCTTTCATCGAGGGTGAAGGTCAGCCCCTCGCCGCTGTTGCGGGGCTTGGGGGTCGCGCGCCAGATGCTGGCGGACACCGGCTGCTGCATCTGTTGTTGGGCCAGATCGCCCGCCGCGCACCAGTATTCGGTGGTCAGACGTCCGCTTTCAAACGGCACGGCGATGTCGGTCTGGTTCAGCTGCTGCGCCTCCATCCCGTTCTGGGCTGTGAAGGCCGATGCGGGAAGGGGCAGGGCGAAGAGCATGATTGCAAGCATTCGCATGGGAAGTCTCCTCCATTGTGGACGATTGGATGACCCGCCACGAATGCTTCCACAGATATGCATGTGATGCAAATCACGACGGGCGGCGTCTGCCGTTCCTGTCCAATAAGAAGGCCCCCGCCAGTCAAGCTGTGGGGGCCGTCCTGTCAGATGGCCGGGGCTTACATGCCGGCCTGCGCCTCGGCGCTTTCCTGCTGAACCACGGCGCCCGCGGTCGAGATGTCGCGTCCCGCGCCTTGCACGGTTTCGCATGCCGAAAGTGCCATCATTGCCAGAACGGCGCTAAGCCCGAGAATCTTTTTTTGCATGGATCAGTCTCCTGTTGATCGCCATCTGAGGTTGAAACGCAGGCGACCGCCGTGGGTTCCGCATCAGAAGGCGACGCCCGACCAGAGGCAGATGTTGGCATAGGGGGTGCATTCGCCGCTGCGGATGATGGCACGGGCCCTGGCCGTTTCGCGTTTGAAGTCGTCATGCGAAAGGCGCGTCACCGTGCCGATCTGGCGGCGGATAAAGTCGTCGACCAATTCGTCAGACGCCTCGGTGGCGATGCAGGACCGCTCGACGGTCAGTTCGCTCAGCAAGGCGTCCAGCACCTGCATGGCGCCGGGGATGCCGCGCGTCAGGGCCAGGTCGATGCAGCGGACGCCGGGCGGCACGGGCAGGCCCGCATCGCCGATGACGATCAGGTCGCCATGCCCCATCGCGGCGACAAGGCCCGACAGTTCGGCATGCAGCAGGGTGGTTCGTTTCATGTCGTCATCCGTCCGTTTCGGGCAGGGTCTGCCGCAGGTATTCCATCATGTTGCCGCCCATCACCTTGGCGATCTGATCCGAAGTCAGGCTTTGGTCGATCAGCGCTTGGGTCAGCGCCGCAAGATGCGCCGCATCGAAGGGGGAATCAACCGATCCGTCCCAGTCCGAGCCGAGCGCGACGTGATCCTCGCCCGCAAGACGGATGGCCGCGGCGATGGCGCCTGCGACATCGGCCGGGGTCTTGCCGCAGACGACGTCCGACCAGAAGCCGATGCCGATCAGCCCGCCGGATTGCGCAATCTGCGCCATCAGGTCATCGGACAGGTTGCGTGGGCTGGGGCAATGCGAGGCGATCCCCGTATGCGAGATGACGGGCCGTGTGTCGGGGATGGCCAACACGTCACGCACCATCGCGGGCGAGGCATGGGCAAGATCGATCACCATGCCCCGTTCCACCATCTGCTGGACGACCTGTCGGCCAAATTCGCTGAGGCCAGCCGCATCCTGCCCATGCAAACTGCCGCCCTTTGGTTGTCGAAGAAATGGGTCAGCCCCATCAATCGAAAACCCGCGTCGTATAGGACCTGAAGATTGGCCAGATCTCCCTCCAAGGGATGGCCGCCTTCGGAGCCCAGAAGCCCGCCAAGCACTTGCTGCCCCTTCGCGCGGTCCTGCAACAGGCGTTCAAGATCCTGACGGCTGCGGATGATACGAAGGTGTTCGGGGGCGCGGGCGGCGGCATCCGCCAAGGCCTCGGCCTGCACAAGCGCGCGTTCGCGCAGCGAAAACCACGACCGTGGCGGGCGCAACTGCCCGATGAACAGGGGCGTGATGTTGTCACCCGCCTCGGCGCTGTTGTGGTCATAGTTCTGACCGCGCGGACTTTTGGTGACGGTCGTGAAGACCTGCAGCGCCATGTTGCCCTGCAGCAGGCGCGGGACATCCGTGTGTCCGCGTTCGACCTGCCGCAGCAGATCACGGTCCCACAGCAGGGAATCGGCGTGCAGATCGCCGATCGTCAGCGTCTGATGCAGGGCACGCGCCTGATCCGAGACGGGCCAACCCTCGGCGGGCATCGTAACCGGGTTCATCATGCGTTCGACATAGGGCGGCGCAAAGGTCAGAAAGGCTGCCACCGCACATCCGACCAGCAGCGCGGCCCCCAAAGCAAGCTTCTTCCACATCGACAGTCCCCCCACGCCGTTCCGATCAAGCCTGTCCGGAAACGGGCACGGGGGCAAGCTTGTGCATGCGATATGGTGAACGCGGCGGGGACCGACGCGGTCCCCGCCGTCGCCTTAGTCCTCCAAGGCTTCCAATTCGTCGATGAATCCTTCGATCATCGACAGCCCCTTGTCCCAGAAGGCCGGATCGGATGCGTCCAGCCCGAAGGGGGCCAGCAGTTCCTTGTGGTGCTTGGACCCACCCGCGGACAGCATTTCGAAATACTTGGACTGGAAGTCGGGCAGGCCGTCCTCGTATGCCGCATAGAGCGCGTTCACCAAGCCGTCGCCGAAGGCATAGGCATAGACGTAGAAGGGCGAATGCACGAAATGCGGGACATAGGTCCAGAAGGTCTCGTACCCCGGCATGAATTCGAAGACCGGGCCAAGGCTCTCGGCCTGCACGGACATCCACAGCGCATTGATGTCGTCGGGGGTCAGCTCGCCCTCGGCCCGCGCGGCATGCAGCTTGCATTCGAAGTCATAGAAGGCGATCTGGCGGACCACCGTGTTGATCATATCCTCGACCTTGCCGGCCAGCAGGGTCTTTTTCTGCTGCGGATCGGTGGTCTTGGCCAGCAGGGCGCGGAAGGTCAGCATCTCGCCGAAGACCGATGCCGTTTCGGCCAAGGTCAGGGGCGTCGACGACAGCAATTCGCCCTGGCCAGCCGCCAAGCGCTGGTGGACGCCGTGGCCCAGTTCGTGCGCCAAGGTCATCACGTCGCGCGGCTTGCCCAGGTAGTTCAGCAGCACATAGGGATGCGCGGTGCTGACGGTCGGATGGGCAAAGGCACCCGGCGCCTTGCCCGGCGTGACGGCGGCATCGATCCAGCCGTGGTCGAAGAAGGGCTCGGCCAGCTCGGCCAGCTTGGGGTCGAAGCCGGCATAGGCGTCAAGGACGGTGCTGCGGGCCTCGGGCCAGTCGATATTGCGCGGGTTCTCGGTGGGCAGCGGCGCATTGCGGTCCCAGACCTGCAGCTTGTCCAGCCCCAGCCATTTCGCCTTCAGCGCGTAATAGCGGTGCGACAGGCGCGGATAGGCGGCGGTGACGGCATTGCGCAGCGCCTCGACGACCTCTGGCTCGACGTGGTTCGACAGGTGGCGGCCATATTGCGGGGTCGGCATCTTGCGCCACTTGTCCTCGATGGCCTTTTCCTTGGCCAGCGTGTTGTGGATGCGCGCGAACAGACCGACGTTTTCGCCAAAGACCTTGGCCAGCGCCTTGGCACCCGCCTCGCGGCGCGCGCGGTCGTGGTCGGTCAGCAGGTTCAGCGTGGCCTCCATGCCAAGCGTTTCGCCATCGACATCGAAGGTCAGGGCGGCGGTGGTTTCGTCGAACAGGCGGTTCCAGGCCGAGGCACCCACGACCGAATTGTCATGCAGGAACTGTTCCAGCTCATCCGACAGCTGGTGGGGGCGCATGGCACGCATCCGATCAAAGACGGGTCGATAACGCGCGGGTCCGTCAGGGGCGTCGAAGATCGCCTGATAGGTCGCCTCGGGGATGCGGTTGAATTCAAGGCTGAAGAACACCAGCGGCGTCGTCATGTCGGTGATGCGGGCCTGTAGGTCGCCCATCTGCTTGGCGCGGGTCGGATCGGTGGTGTTCTGATAATAGCGCAGCCCGATATAGGACATCAGCTTGCCCGCAATGATGTCGATCTGCTGATAGGTCTCGATGCATTCCAGCATCTGCGCAGGCGTCAGATCGGCCAGCTTGCCTTGGTAATCGGCAGCAAAGCCTTGGACCAGCTTCTCAAGCTGCGCCAGATCGTCGTTCAACTGCGGGCTGTCGGGCGCGGGATAGAGGTCGGTCAGATCCCATTCGGGAAGCGTGCCCAGATCGGGGGCGGTGCGTGCCTTGGCGGTGTCGGCTGCGTCGAAAACCTGCGGGTCTGCCATGTCATATCCTTTTCCGTCTGTTGCGACAGATGTGGACCCTGCATGGGGCGGGCGCAAGATGCACCCGCGGGGTGGCGGTCAAAGATCGCTGAAGGCCTTGGCATGGGCGATGACGCTGCCCTTGGGCAGATCACCGAATATCTGCAGCGCGGGGCCGGCATAGGGCGATTGCAGGTCGGCGGGGGCAAAGCCCATGCGGGCATAGAAGGCCGGATCGCCCAGCACCACCACCGGACGCTCGCCTGCGGCCTGCAGCGCCATATGCACCAGAGCCGTCCCGAGGCCGCGGCCCTGCAGGGCCGGATGCACCGCCAATGGTGCCAGCGCCAGTGCCGGACGATCAGCCGTCAGGCGCGACAGGGCGACATGACCGACGGGCACGCCTTGTGCATGGGCCACCAGCGACATCTCCAGATCGCCATTGTCACGCAACCCGCGCAGCAGCTGCGCCTCGGCGGGGGATCCGAAGGCCGCCATCAACAGCAGGTCCAGCGCGGCGTGATCGCCAAGGACCTCGGCGCGGATCAGGGGGTGCAGGTCGTGGCGGTGAAAGTCGCGCGTCAGATCGCGGCTGTCGCGGCCCCAAGTGCTGCCTGCGGTCCGTGCCTGGTGGGCGGCGAAAGCCTCGGCATCGGCAAAAACCTCCGAGAGGGTCCAGACCATCGGGTCCTCGGATTGGGCGATGTCGAAGCGCAGGCATCCCGGCTCGGCGCGGCTGAGGTCGACGTGATCGGGCAGCAGCGACAGGGCCGTCAACAATTGGGCCATGTCGGTGCAGGTCAGGCTGCCGTGCAGCGCCACCATCGGCACCGAAAGCCGCGCAGGCGTGCCGCTGTCGTCAGTGGTGGTGGCATGGTGATGTCCGCAGGCGCAGCTCATGTCGGTCCCCTTTTGGCCCAGCTATCCCCGGCGACTGCGGTGGCGTCAAGCTGATCAGACGGTTTCGCCCGCCTCCATCCGTTCCAGAAACGCTGCGGCATCCTGAAGGACGGTGTCGCGGCGGTCCTTTTCCATCCGGTCCCAGGTTGCATAGGCACGCCCGATGCGCGGGTTGTCCTGCAGGCGGTCGCGGTGGCGGATCAGGAAGTCCCAATAGAGCAGGTTGAAAGGACAGGCCTTGTCGCCGGTCTTGGCTGTCACCGAATAGGCGCAGGTTTTGCAGTAATCCGACATCTTGTTGATGTAATTGCCGGAACTGACATAGGGCTTCGACCCGACGACACCGCCATCGGCAAACTGGCTCATGCCGATGGTGTTCGGGGCCTCGACCCATTCATAGGCGTCGATATAGACTTCCAGATACCATTCATGGACCTGCGCCGGGTCGATCCCCGCCAGCAGGGCGAAATTGCCGGTGATCATCAGGCGCTGGATGTGATGGGCATAAGCATGATCCCGCGTTTGACCGACGGCGTGGGACAGGCAGTTCATCTGCGTTTCCGCCCCCCAATAGAGGCCGGGCAGATTGCGGTGGTGGTCCAGCGCGTTGCGGCTGGTGTAATCCGGACCTTCCAGGAAATAGATGCCGCGCATGAATTCGCGCCACCCCAGGATCTGGCGGATGAAGCCCTCGGCCGAATTCAGACGCACCTTGCCCGCCTGCCAGGCGTCGGCGGCCGCCTGACAGACCTCGGCCGGGGACAGCAGCCCGCAGTTGATATAGGGGGAGAGGATCGAATGGTGCAGGAAGGGATCATCCGTCAGCATCGCATCCTGATAGGGGCCGAAGAGGTCCAGCGAATGGTTGATGAAATGATCCAGCACCTGCAACGCGCCTTTGCGGTCGGTGGCATAGTCGAAAGGCAGCAGATTGCCGAAATTCTCGGCGAAGCGGTCCCCGACCAGGTCCAGCACCTGCTGCGTCACGGCATCTGGCGCGAACCGCGGAGGCTGGGGGCGGAACAGGTCGGGGGCGGCGGGCTTGCGGTTGTCGTGGTCATAGTTCCACTTGCCACCTGCCGGTTCGTCGCCCTCCATCAGCAGGCCGGTCTTGCGGCGCATCAGGCGATAGAACCACTCCATCCGCAATTCCTTGCGGTCACGGGCCCAATCCCCGAACTCGGCATGGGTGGCAAGGAAGCGGTCGTCGGGCAGCTGGCGGACGGGCAGGGGCATGTCGGACAAGGCTTGGATCAGCCGCCATTCGCCCGGCTCGGTCGCGATGATGTCCTGCGCGTCATGTTCGGCCGCGCGGCGCAGCAGTTCGCCCGGGATGCTCTGGCTGTTTTCGGGATCGTCCAGCGTCGTGTAGGCGACCTGCCAACCGGCCTGCCGCAGCCGTTCGGCGAATTTGCGCATGGCGGTCAGGATCAGCGCGATCTTCTTGGGGTGGTGGCGGACATAGGTCGTCTCGGCCATCACCTCGGCCATGACAATGACATCGCCCTCTCGGGCGGCACGCAGGGCGGCGATGTCTTCGGTCAGCTGGTCGCCAAGGATCAGGATCAGGTTTGTCATCGGCCCCCCAAAACGCAGAAACGCGCAGGTTTCCCCGCGCGTTCCCCGATGATCATGCGACGTGGTGCCGCGTCATTCCCATTCGCCCGTTATTCCCACTCGATCGTGCCCGGAGGCTTCGAGGTGATGTCATAGGTGCAGCGGTTGATGCCCTTGACCTCGTTGATGATGCGGGTCGCCGTTTCACCTAGGAACTCATGGGTGAAGGGATAGTAATCCGCCGTCATCCCGTCGACCGAGGTCACGGCGCGCAGGGCGCAGGCAAAGTCATAGGTCCGGCCATCGCCCATCACGCCCACGGTACGCACCGGCAGGATCGCGACGAAAGCCTGCCAGATGTCGTCATAGAGACCGTGCTTGCGGATCTGGTCGATGAAAACGGCGTCGGCCTTGCGCAGGATCTCCAGCTTCTCGCGGGTGATCTCTCCGGGGCAGCGGATGGCAAGGCCCGGGCCGGGGAAGGGGTGGCGGCCGATGAAGCTCTCGGGCAGGCCCAGTTCGCGGCCCAGCTCGCGGACTTCGTCCTTGAACAGCTCGCGCAGCGGCTCGACCAGCTTCAGGCCCATCTTCTCGGGCAGACCGCCGACGTTGTGGTGCGACTTGATCGTGACCGAAGGCCCGCCGCTGAAGCTGACGCTTTCGATGACGTCCGGATAAAGCGTGCCTTGCGCCAGGAAATCCGCGCCCTCGATCTGGCTGGCGTATTTCTGGAAGACGTCGATGAACAGACCGCCGATGATCTTGCGCTTGGTTTCGGGGTCCGAGACACCCTCAAGCTTGCCCAAAAACAGGTCGGCCTCATCCGCGGCGATCAGCGGGATGTTGTAATTGTCGCGGAACATCTTGACGACCTCGTCGCCTTCGTTCAGCCGCAGCAAGCCGTGGTCGACGAAGACGCAGGTCAGCTGGTCGCCGATCGCCTCGTGGATCAGGACCGCCGCCACCGACGAATCGACGCCGCCCGACAACCCGCAGATGACCTTGCGGTCGCCCACCTGTTCGCGGATCTTGCGGATCGCCTCGTCCTTGTAGGAGGCCATCGTCCAGTCGCCGGTGAAGCCCGCCAGCCGGACGAAGTTTTCCAGCATGGTGCGGCCGTTCGGGGTGTGATGCACCTCGGGGTGGAACTGGACGGCATAGAAATGGCGCGTCTCATCCGCGATCATCGCCATGGGCGCATTGGGCGAGGTGCCGATCACCTCGAAGCCGGGGGCCAGGCTGGTGACGCGGTCACCATGGCTCATCCACACCTCCTCGCGGCCGGTTCCGAACAGGCCGGCGAAGATGCCGTCCTGCTTGTGGCCGGGGGCCGGGGCGATGAAGGCGCGGCCGTATTCGGCGTGATGGCCCGCTTCGACGTTGCCGCCCAGCTGTTCCATCATGACCTGCTGGCCATAGCAGATGCCGAAGACGGGGACGCCCATCTCGAACACCGCTTGGGGTGCGCGGGGGCTGTCTTCCTGCGTCACGCTGGCCGGGCCGCCGGACAGGATGACCGCCTGAGGGGCCATCTCGCGCAGCGACGCGTCGGTCACCGAATTGAAGGGGTGGATTTCGCAATAGACGTTCAGTTCGCGAAGGCGACGCGCGATCAGCTGCGTCACCTGGCTGCCGAAGTCGATGATCAAGAGGCGCTGGTGCTGGGTCATGGTTGCGCTTTAAGCGCGCTTTTGCGCCCTTGCAAGACCTTCGCGCCATGTGGTCGCGCGGAACCCGTGCAACCCCTTGGCGTTGGGCCGAAATGTATCCAGTCAGCAACCGAGGTTTCGTCATGTTCAAGGTTTCCCTAATTGCAGCATCTGCCGTCGTGGCCCTTGCCGGGTGCCAATCGGGGTTTCCGGGCCTCGGCCGACCGCAGTCCCCCGCCGAAGAGGCGCTGGCCCTGCAATGTTCAGGTGACGCCTTGGCGGCCCAGCAATTGCGCGAAGGCATCGCCGCCGCCCGCGCGACCGAGGGCAAGACCGCCCTGACCGAAAGCGAGCTGTTGAACCGCATCGCGGCATCCCATGCCTGCGACATGGCTCGCATGGGGCGTGCCGATGTGGCCGGATCGAATGGGTCGAACGTGGTCGATCGGGCAAGGGCGGTCGGTTATCCGACCTGCGGCGTGACGCAATTGGTCGGGACGGGGAGCAGCGCGCCCGCCACAGTGGCAACCTGGATGGTGCCCGGCCCGAACCGCGAACAGGTTCTGGGTCAGCTGAGCTATGAGATCGGGACGGGATCGGCGCGCAGTTCGGACGGGCGCATGTGGCACAGCGCGGTTCTGGGCAACGATTGCTGAGATGAAACGGGGCGCCAGTGGCGCCCCGTTTTTCATTTCTCGGGCAGCAGGCCCCTTGGCGCGAACCGCAGCACCAGAAGCAGCACCAGCCCCATCGCGATGAAGCGCATATGCGGCGCGCTGTCCAAGAGGTGCAGCTTCAGCGGGCCGTCAGGCATGGCGGCGGTCAGCAGGCCGATGAGCGCAGGGCCCCAGACCTCGACCTTGATCCACAGGAACCAGATGGTCACCGCGCCCAGCACCGCGCCCCAGTTGTTGCCCGACCCACCAACGATTACCATGACCCAGATCAGGAAAGTATAGCGCAGCGGGTTATAGCTGGTGGGCGTCAGCAGCCCGTCCAGCGTCACCATCATCGCGCCCGCGATGCCGATCACCGCAGACCCCAGGATGAAGACCTGCAGGTGGCGGCGGGTGACGTCCTTGCCCATCGCCTCGGCCGCGGTTTCATTGTCGCGGATGGCGCGCATCATGCGGCCCCAAGGCGATTTCAATGCCAGTTCGGCCAGCAGGATCAGCACCAGCAGCACGACCAGGAACAGCGTCATGTAGGACAGCTTGACCCAGATCCCCGACGCCTCGGCGGCCTGGAAGCCCCAGCTTTGCGCGAAACCGACGAAATCGGGGTTGTTCTGCAGGTCGACCTCATAGGCGACGGGGCGCGGGATCGAGGTAATATTCTTCACCCCGCGCGCCAGCCAGTCCTCGTTCTTCATGACGGCGACGATGATCTCGCCGATGCCAAGCGTGGCGATGGCCAGATAGTCTGAGCGTAGGCCGAGGGCGACCTTGCCGATGGCCCAAGCCGCCACGGCAGCAAAAAGGCCACCGACCAGCCATGAAAGCAGCACCGGCAGGCCCAACCCGCCGATATTGCCGTGGCGAGACGGGTTGTTCGCCTCGATCGCGATAACGGCGGGGTCGAACAGATAGCGATAGGCGACGAAGCCCGCGATCAGGATCGCCGTGATGGCAAGCCCGCTGCGGGTCCTTGTCCAGACCAATTTGGCGATGGCCAGGACCCCCACGCCCACGGCCAGCGCCGCCAGCAGCCTGCTGCCCCCGGCCTGCCAGGCGTTTTCCACCGGCGGCAGGGAAACCAGCACCGGGGCAAGCCCCCCAAGCGCCAGAAAGCCCACGACGCCGACGTTGAACAGGCCCGCATAGCCCCATTGCATGTTCACGCCCAAGGCGGTGATGGCCGACAAGAGCCCCATGTTCAGGATCGCCAGCGAGGTGTTCCAGCTGCCCGAGAACATGCTGTTCCGAACGGTGCCTTCCAGCACGAAGAGGATCGCAAGAACGGCGAAAAGGATGGGCGCGCGCCAAGCGCTGTAACCCGCGGATTGACGAGTGTTGGACATATCCGTTCCCCCTTACACCGACTTGCCGCGGAACAGCCCCGTGGGGCGGAACAGCAGGACCACGATCAGAATGACGAAGCTGACGGCGAATTTGTATTCCGTCCCCAGAAGCTGCATCAGCCCGCCCGGTTCATAGCCGGGGGCCAGGTAGCCTACGACCTTCACCCAAGGATAGGTGACCGCCACTTCGGAGAAGGCGACCAGGAACCCACCCGCAATGGCGCCGAGCGGGCTGCCGAGGCCACCCACGATGGCGGCGGCAAAGATCGGCAGCAGGATCTGGAAATAGTTGAAGGCCTTGAAGGACTTGTCCAAGCCGTAAAGCGTGCCTGCGATGGTCGCCAGGCTGGCGGCGATGATCCATGTCAGGCGCACGACGCGTTCGGGGTCGATGCCCGACAGCAGGGCCAAGTCCTCGTTGTCGGAATAGGCGCGCATGGCCTTTCCCGACTTGGTGCGGTTCAGGAACCAGAACAGAGCCGCCACGACGATGACCGCGACGACCAGAGTCAGCGCCTGCGTGCTGCGCAAGGCCAGACCCTCGGGAAGGCCACTCCATTCGCGGAAATCACGGACGTTAATGATGAAGCGCGCGCCATCGTCGAAACGGTATTCGCTGACGCCGATCAGCAGGCGCGTTAGCCCGTTCATCACGAACATCACGCCGACCGAGGCCATGACCAAGATGATCGGTGCTGCCTTCTTGACGCGATAGAAGCGATAGACCGCCCGGTCGGTGGCCAGCACCAGCGCCGCAGTGGCCGCGATCCCGAAGGGCAGGGCCAGCAGCGCAGTCGGCAGCGGCCCAAGCGAGACGCCCATGGATTGCAGGCCCCAAGTGACCAGGATCACGACGGCAGTGCCGAAGGCCATGGTGTCGCCATGGGCGAAGTTGGAAAACCGCAGGATGCCATAGATCAGCGTGACACCAAGCGCACCCAGTGCAAGCTGCGCGCCATAAGCGGCGGCGGGAATGAAGACGAAATTCAGAAAGACCACGAGGGCATTCAGGATATCCATGGCTCAGCCCCCCAGGAAGGTGCGGCGCACCTCGTCATTGGCCATCAGTTCGGCGCCGGTGCCGGTATGGGCATTCGCGCCCTGCACCAGCACATAGGCCTTGTCGGCGATGTTCATCGCCTGCTGCGCATTCTGTTCCACCATCAGCACCGGCAGCCCGCCGCGGGCGATGGCGATGATGCGGTCGAACAATTCGTCCATGACGATGGGGCTGACGCCCGCGGTCGGTTCGTCCAGCATCAGGACCTGCGGTTGCGTCATCAGCGCGCGGCCCACGGCCACCTGCTGGCGCTGGCCGCCCGACAACTCACCCGCCGCCTGACGGCGCTTCTCGGCCACGGCGGGGAACAGGTCATAGACCTGCTGCATGGTCTGGCGGATGTCGTCGTTCCGGATGAAGGCGCCCATTTCCAGGTTTTCCTCGACCGTCATGGACGGGAAGATGTTGTTGACCTGCGGCACGAAGCCCATGCCCGCCTTGACGCGGTCCTGCGGGTTCAGCGCGGTGATGTCCTGACCGTTCAGGCGCACGCTGCCCTGACGCAGGTTCAGCATGCCGAAGATGGCCTTCATCGCGGTGGATTTGCCTGCGCCGTTCGGGCCGACGATCACGGCGATCTGTCCTTTTTCGACCGAGATGGTGCAATCATGCAGGATGTCGGCGCCCTTGCCGTATCCGCCGGTCATGGCCTCGCCGATCAGGAAGGGATCGCCCGCGCGCCCCTCGCCCACCGGGCCGGACCTGCGGGTGCCGTCGATGGTGCCCATGCCCTTGGTGTTGACGACCGAGGCATCGCGATTGCCACGATTGCCAAAGCTGTTCTGTCCGCTCATGCGCCCACCATGTCCTTGTTCTTCAGACCGGTGCCCAGATAGGCCTCGATCACCTGTTCGTTCTGCATGATGTCGGATGCGCTGCCCTGTGCCAGTACCTTGCCCTCGGCCATGACGATGACGGGATCGCAGAGCTTACCGATGAAATCCATGTCGTGTTCGATGACGCAGAACGTGTATCCGCGTTCCTTGTTCAACCGGATGATCGCGTCGGCGATGGTCATCAGCAGCGTGCGGTTCACGCCTGCGCCGACCTCGTCCAGAAAGACGATCTTGGCGTCGACCATCATCGTGCGCCCCAGTTCCAGCAGCTTCTTCTGGCCGCCCGACAGGTTGCCCGCATGTTCGTTGGCCAGATGGCGGATGGTCAGGAAATCCAGAACCTCATCGGCCTTCTTGCGCAGTTCGGCTTCCTCGCGGGCGATGCGGCCGCGCTGGAACCAGGTCTTCCAGATGGTTTCGCCCGACTGCATGCCGGGGACCATCATCAGGTTTTCCCGCACGGTCATGCTGGCGAATTCATGGGCCATCTGGAAGGTCCGCAGCAGGCCCTTGTGGAACAGCGCGTGGGGCGGCAGGCCGGTGATATCCTCGCCGTCCATGAAGACCCGCCCCGAGGTGGGGGGCAGCACGCCCGCGATCACGTTGAACAGCGTCGATTTGCCCGCGCCGTTCGGGCCGATCAGCCCGGTGATCGATCCGGTCTCGATCGTCAGGCTGGCGCCATCGACGGCGCGAAACCCGCCGAAATGTCTGTGAAGGTCTTCGACCCTGATCATGTCTTTGTTTCCCTGTCTTCACGTCGTTGGCGAAGAACTGCCTGCAACAGGCTATTATCATTGCGAAAAGCCCGGCACCGCGAAGATGCCGGGCTTTCTGTCGGTCAGGCCGGCTCAGCGATAGCCGACGACTTCCATCTTGCCATCCTTGAACTCGACCTCGCGGAAGGTGCCCGAGGATTCACCCGGCTCGATCAGTTCGACTGCGGTGGCGCCGACATAGTCGACATCGCCGCCGCCGTTGATGATCTCCAGCGCCTTGGCCAGTTCACCGGGCAGGATCTCCTCGCCGGGGGCGTTGGCGACATCCATGACGCTGCCCTTGTAGGTCGCGGGATCGGTCGAGCCCGACTTGGCCATCGCCAGCAGCATCAGCGCCGCGGCATCGTAAGCCTCGCCCGAGAAGGCGCCCGAGCCGTCGAAGCCCGCTTCCTCGGCCATCGTCAGGAAGGTTTCGCGACCCGGGCCGTCGGCGGCAGGGTTCTGGCCAAAGCTGCCATCGATTTCCGAACCGAAGTTCGTTTCCAGCGCGGAACCGACCATGCCGTCGGGGAAGACGAAGGTTTCGAAGGCACCGGTATCCAGCGCGGCACGGACCACGCCCGAACCACCCTGGTCGACATAGCCTACGACCACAAGCGCGTCGCCACCGGCGGCGGCAAGTGCGGCGACCTCGGCCGAATAGTCGGCCTTGCCATCGTCATGGGCGCTGTTGACCGTGACGCTGCCGCCCTTTTCTTCGAACGCCTTGGCAAAGCTGTCGGCCAGGCCCTTGCCGTAATCGTTGTTGGTATAGGTAACGGCGACCGACTTGATGTCGCGGCCCAGCACGATGTCGGCCATGACGTCGCCCTGGCGTGCATCCGAGGGCGCGGTGCGGAAGAACAGGCCGTCATCCTCGATCGTGGTCAGCGCGGGCGAGGTGGCCGAGGGCGAGATCATCACCATGCCGTTCGCCTTGGCGACGTTTTCAAGGCTGGCGATCGTCTCGCCCGAGCACATGCCCCCCATGATGCCCTTGACGCCTTCGGCGGCGATCAGGCGTTCCACGGTGGCGGTGGCTGCGGCGGCGTCGATGCAGGTGCTGTCGCCGGTGACCGACACGACGGTCGTGCCGTCCAGCAGCAGGCCGCTGTCGCTGACCTCTTTCATTGCCATTTCGGCACCCTGCTGCATGGCGGGGGCCATGGATTCCAGCGGTCCCGTGAAGCCGAGCGATACGCCCAGCTTGATTTCTTCAGCACCAGCGGCACCGGCCATCAATGCACCGGCGGCGGTCGCAAGAAGAAGTTTTTTCATTGGTCGTCTCCCAGTTGGAACGTTGTCCTGAGGGTGACGTTAGAAGCGGGTTAGGGAAAAAGAAAGCGCCATGTCGCGCCGATCTGCATGGTTTTTGGACAGATTGACAATGTGACGCTGCGCCAATCCGCGCCATGCGGGGACCGACCGGCGACGCAGGGCCGCCGGTCGTGCCGGATCACTTGTCCTGAACCGAAAGGCCCAGGATCGGCTGATAGATCTGCTGGACGCGGGCGATGGCATCGCGGGCCGACATCTCGATGCTTTTGCCGCTGCGACGGTCGGTCAGCTCGACCACGTTGTTGGCCAGACCGCGCGGGCCGACCGTGATGCGCCAAGGTGCACCGATCAGATCCATCGAGGCGAATTTCGCCCCCGCCCGTTCGTTGCGGTCGTCATAGAGCGGGTCCAGACCGCGCGTCTGCAGTTCGGCATAGATCGCCTCGCAGGCGCCGTCGGTCGAGGCGTCGCCCTGCTTCAGGTTCACGATGGCGACGTGGAAGGGGGTCACGCCCTCGGGCCAAATGATGCCCTTGTCGTCGTGGTTCGCCTCGATGATGGCACCCAGCAGGCGGCTGACGCCGATGCCGTGGCTGCCCATGTGGACGGGGACATGTGCCCCGTCGGGTCCGACGACCGTTGCGCCCATCGGTTCGGAATACTTGGTGCCGAAGTAGAAGATCTGGCCGACCTCGATGCCGCGTGCCGTGCGGCGGCGTTCTTCGGGGACCTGATCGAAGATGGCCTGATCGTGGGTCTCGTCGGTGCGGGCATAGCGGCTGGTGAATTCCTCCAGCACGGCCTGGCATTCCTCGACGCTGTCGTAATCGATCTGGCGGTCGCCGAACTTCAGGTCGGTGATCTGGCTGTCATAGAAGACCTCGGATTCGCCTGTTTCGGCCAGCACCAGGAATTCATGGGTGTAATCGCCGCCGATCGGACCGCCATCGGCACGCATCGGAATGGCCTGCAGGCCCATCCGTTCATAGCTGCGCAGATAGGTCACCAGGTGGCGGTTATAGGCGTGCAGCGCGTCTTCCTTGGTCAGGTCGAAGGTATAGCCGTCCTTCATCAGGAATTCGCGGCCACGCATCACGCCGAAGCGGGGGCGCATCTCGTCGCGGAACTTCCACTGGATGTGATACAGCGTCATCGGCAGCTCTTTGTAGCTGTTGACGTGGCTGCGGAAGATGTCGGTGATCATCTCCTCGTTCGTGGGACCATAGAGCAGGTCGCGCTTCTGGCGGTCGCGGATGCGCAGCATCTCCTCGCCATAATCGTCATAGCGGCCGGATTCGCGCCACAGGTCGGCGGGCTGCAGGGTCGGCATCAGCATCGGGATGTGGCCGGCGCGCTGCTGTTCCTCATGGACGATCTGCTCGATCCGGCGCAGCACCTTGAAACCGAGCGGCAGCCAGGAATAGATCCCCGCCGCCTGCTGCTTGATCATGCCCGCGCGCAGCATCAGCCGGTGGCTGACGATCTGCGCCTCTTTGGGGTCTTCCTTCAGTACGGGCAGGAAATAACGCGACATGCGCATGGGGAACGGTCCTTCAAAGCGGTTTGGCGCAGGGTTACAGGACCGGCGGCCACTTGCCAAGAACCTGCGGCCCCGCCGCCGCATGTCATGGGGGCGCATGGCGCTTGCAACCGGCGTCGCGGAGGGTCACATTCGGGTGGAAGATCAGATCACAAGGGCAGGTTCATGCGCATCCCCGTTCGCAAGCAGATCATGTGGTGGGGGGTGGCGGCCGTCACCCTGCTGCTGACGCTGTGGTTGCTGGGCCAGGCGGTTCTGCCATTCATCCTGGGGGCAGGGGTCGCCTATCTGCTGGACCCCGTCGCCGACCGGCTGGAGCGGTTGGGCCTGTCGCGCACCATGTCGGTCGTGGTCATCACCTTCGTCGTGGTCCTTGTCTTCGTCGCGGTGGTCCTGCTGATCATGCCGGTCCTGATCCGTCAGGCCAGCGCCCTGATCGAGACCGCGCCCCAGATGCTGGACCAGGCGCGCGCCTTCGTCGACAACCGCTTTCCGGGCACCATCCCGCAGGGGGCAGGGCTGGACAAGACGCTGGCCGACCTGCAGACCGCCATCGGCGAACGCGCGGGCAGCTTTGCCTCGACCATCCTTGGGTCGGTGCGCGGGGTGATCGGAACCATCGCGCTGCTGGTCATCGTTCCGGTGGTGGCCTTTTACCTGCTGCTGGACTGGGACAACATGGTCGAGGCCGTGGATCGCCACCTGCCGCGCGAACATGCCGCCACGGTCCGTCAGCTGGCCTCCGAGATCGACGAGGCGCTGTCGGGCTTTTTGCGTGGGCAGTCGCTGGTCATCCTGATCCTGGGCATCTGGTACGCCTTGGCACTGATGATCGTGGGGCTGCCCTTCGGTTTCTTCATCGGCATCATGGCCGCCTGCCTGTCCTTTATCCCCTATGTCGGCGTGCTGATCGGCGGGGCGACGGCCATCGGGGTCGCCCTGTTCAGCTTCTGGGGCGAGCCTGTCTGGATCGGCGCCGTCATCGCCATCTTCGGCATCGGTCAGGTGGTCGAGGGCAATTATCTGCAGCCCAAGATCGTTGGCGGCCATGTCGGCCTGCACCCGGTCTGGCTGTTGCTTGCGCTGTCGGTCTTTGGTGCGCTGTTCGGGTTCGTGGGGCTGGTCATGGCGGTTCCGATGGCGGCGGCGCTTGGGGTGCTGGCGCGCTTCCTGATCGCGCGCTATCGCGAAAGTTCGCTCTATACCGGGCAGGTGGCGCCTTCAGATCCCGACATGCCGATCCTGGTGGAAATCGTGCCGGCCGGCACTGTCCGCGACAGCATGCGCCAAGCCCGGCTGGCCGCCGATCACGCCCGTGGCCAGCAGGAAATCGAGGTGATGCAGGAAGACCTGCTTCGCCGGTCGACGGACTGACCCGGAGGCTGCGTGATCCCGACCTCGTCCTCCCGCCAGCTGACCCTAGATCTGACGACGCCACCGGCCCACGCAAGGTCCGACTTCCTGCCCGCCCCGGCCAACCGGGATGCGCTGGCGGTGCTGGATGCGCCCATGTCCTGGCCCGACGGGCGGATGCTGCTGATCGGCCCCGAGGGCGCGGGCAAGACCCATATGGCGGCCTTCTGGGCGGCGGAAAACGGCGCGCGTCGGATTGCGGCGGCAGCCCTGCGGCCCGATGCGCCCGACATGCTGGCCTCCGAGGGTGGCGCCATCGTCGTCGAGGATGCCGATCACGCGGGCTTTGCCGCCGGGGTCGAACAGGCACTGTTCCACCTGTGGAACCTCTGCGGGCCGCGCGACTGCCTGCTGCTGATCACGGCGCGCAGGCCCCCGCGCGATTGGGGGCTGGTGCTGCCGGACCTGCGTTCGCGGATGGATGCCATGCCGCAGGTCCACCTTGGTCCCCCGGATCAGGCGCTGCTGGCGGCGGTGCTGGTCAAGCTGTTCGCCGACCGTCAGCTGGCCGTGTCTGCCGGGCTGATCGACTGGCTGTCGCTGCACATGGACCGCGACCTGGGGCTGGCCCGTCGGCTGGTCACGGCGATGGATCACGCCGCGATGGCGCAGAAAGGCCCCGTCACCCGCCGCATTGCCGCCGAGCTGCTGGACAAGCTGTCCGAGGCTGACGCATGATCGCCCCAACCGACGTCCCTGGAAAAACATGACCCAAGCCGATTTCCTCCGCTCGCCCTTTCCGGAACCCAAGGTGCTGCCGGGCGGTGTGCCGCAGGGGGCCAACCGCTTCTTCAACCGAGAGCTTTCCTGGCTGTCCTTCAACTGGCGCGTCCTGGACGAGGCGCGCAATCCCCGCGTGCCGCTGCTGGAACGGCTGCGCTTCGTGTCGATCAGCGCGACCAATCTGGACGAATTCTATACCACCCGCGTGGCCGGCCTGCGCGAATTGGTGCGCGAGGGCAGTACGACCCCCTCGGACGATGGGCTGCTGCCTGCCGAACAGCTGGCGCTGATCAACGCCGATGCGCGGCGGCTGATGGCGGCGCAGCAGGGCGTCTGGAACGGGTTGCGCCGCGAGATGGAGCAGACGGGCATCGTCATCCTGTCCCGCCAGCGCCTGACCCGCGCCGAAGAGGAATTCCTGCACGGCTATTTCCAGAACCGCGTCTTTCCGGTCCTGTCACCGCTGGCCATCGACCCCGCGCATCCTTTCCCCTTCATCCCCAACACCGGCTTCTCACTGGCGCTGCAATTGGCACGCGAGACCGACGGGCGGCAGATGCAGGCGCTGCTGCCCATTCCGGCGCAGCTTCCGCGCTTCGTGCCCCTGCCGGGGGGCGAACGCTTCCTGCGCCTTGAAGATCTGCTGCTGATGCATCTGGCCAGCCTGTTCCCGGGCTATCGCGACGTCGGGCATTGCAGCTTCCGCGTGCTGCGCGACAGCGATCTGGAGGTCGAGGAGGAGGCCGAGGATCTGGTCCGCGAATTCGAGACCGCGCTGAAGCGCCGCCGACGCGGCAGCGTCATCCGGCTGAAGATCACATCCGGCGCGCCGGACCGCCTGCGCCGCCTGATCATGGACGAGCTGGAGGTGACCGCCGACGAGGTGATCGAGGTCGAGGGCCTGCTGGGCATGGCCGACCTCTCGGAACTGGTGCTGGACAGCCGACGCGATCTGCTGTGGCCCGTCTTCACGCCCCGCGTGCCCGAACGCGTGCAGGACCATGACGGCGACATGTTCGCCGCCATCCGGCAAAAGGACATGCTGCTGCACCACCCCTATGAGACCTTCGACATGGTGGTGCGCTTTCTGGCGCAGGCGGCGCGCGATCCCGACGTGCTGGCGATCAAGCAGACGCTCTATCGCACCAGCCGCGACAGCCCCATCGTCGATGCGCTTTGCGAGGCGGCCGAGGCCGGGAAATCCGTCACCGCGCTGGTCGAACTGAAGGCGCGTTTCGACGAAGCTGCCAATATCCGCCAGTCGCGGCGGCTGGAACGGGCGGGGGCGCATGTCGTCTATGGCTTTGTCAACTACAAGACCCACGCCAAGATCAGCACCATCGTGCGGCGAGAAGGCGACGCGCTGGTCACCTATACCCACTATGGGACGGGCAATTATCACCCGATCACGGCGCGGATCTATACCGACATGTCGCTGTTCACCTGCGACGCTGAACTGGGCCGCGATGCGACCAAGGTCTTCAACTATCTGTCGGGCTATGTGCAGCCGGCGGGTCTTGAGAACCTGTCGATCTCGCCCATCGATCTGAAGGCCCATCTGATCGCGCTGATCGCAGCCGAGGCGGAATTTGCCCGCCAAGGCCGTCCCGCCGCAATCTGGGTCAAGGTCAACTCGCTGACCGAGACCGATGTGATCGAGGCACTTTATGCCGCCAGCGAGGCAGGCGTCAAAATCAGCCTCGTCGTTCGTGGAATCTGCGGGATCAGACCCGGTATCAAGGGCTTGTCCGAGAATATCCGCGTCAAGTCGATCGTCGGGCGCTATCTTGAACATTCGCGCATCGTCTGTTTCGGCAACGGCTACGGGCTGCCATCGATCAAGTCGCGGGTCTTCATCAGCTCGGCCGACTGGATGGACCGCAACCTGAACCGCCGGGTGGAAACGCTGGTCGAATGCCGCAACGACACGGTCAAGGCGCAGATCGTCAACCAGGTCATGGCCGCCAACATGGCCGACGAGGCGCAAAGCTGGCTGTTGCAGCCAGATGGCCGCTTCCTGCGTTACCTCCCGCAGGGACGCGACGATCTGTTCAACTGCCACCGGTTCTTCATGGAGAACCCCTCGCTGTCGGGGCGGGGCACGGCAGGGGCGCGGGACGTTCCGGCGCTGACACATTCTTCCGATTGACGACCTGGCCTTGCCGGGCCAAGGAACCTTGAGGGCATAGCGAAAGGCTTGAACCATGAACGGGGTGCGAACCACCAGCGGACAGAAGATCGAGCCATTCGGTCGCAAGTTCTCGAAGCTGCCCAAGCGGTCACTGAAACGGGTCGGCGTCGTGGATGTCGGGTCGAACTCGATCCGTCTTGTCGTCTTCGACGGCGCGGCCAGGTCGCCCGCCTATTTCTACAACGAAAAGGTCATGGCGGGGCTGGGGCAGGACATGGCCACCACCGGCCGCCTGAACCCCGCGGGGGTCGAGCGTGGGTTTTCCGCGTTGGCCCGTTTCGCGGCCCTTGCCAAAAGCATGGACATCCAGCCGCTGACCTGCGTCGCCACCGCCGCCGTGCGTGAGGCCGAGGACGGCCCCGCCTTCCAGGCGCGGGTCGAGAAGGAAACCGGTCTGAAGCTTTTCGTCATCGACGGTCAGGAGGAGGCGCGGCTTTCGGCGCAGGGGGTGCTGCTGGGCTGGCCGGATGCCAAGGGGTTGGTCTGCGACATTGGCGGCAACTCTCTGGAACTGGCGGTCGTGGAAAACGGCAAGGTTGGCAAGCGCGTCACCTCGCAGCTTGGGCCGTTCCGCCTGCAGCAGGTTCCGCCGGACAAGCTGCAGGATCACATCACGGGGATCCTGTCCGATCTGGCCGATCAGGTCGGCACCGATCACGAGCGCATCTATCTGGTCGGGGGGTCCTGGCGGGCCATCGCGCGTCTGGACATGGAGCGCACCGACTATCCGATGACCGTGCTGCATGAATACCGGATGAGCCCGGATTCGGTCGCCGAGACGATCGAATGGATGGGACAATACGACCTGAACACGCTGCGCGGCAAGGTCGGCATATCCTCGTCCCGGATCGAACTGGTGCCCTTGGCCAGCAAGGTCCTGTCGCAGCTGATCGACGTCTTCGTCCCGAAGGAGCTGGCGGTTTCCAGCTTCGGGATACGCGAAGGTCTGCTTTACGAACATATGTCCGATACGTTGCGCCGTCGGGATCCGCTGATCGAGGCCGCGCGCTTCACCGAAAAGCAGATGGCGCGCATGCCCGGTTTCGGCAAGAAGCTGTATCACTTCCTGCTGCCTCTGTTTCCGGACCTTGCGCCCGAAAGCGATCGCCTGATGCAGGCGGCCTGCCTGCTGCACGACACGGCCTGGCGCGCCCATCCCGATTACCGCGCCGAAGCTTGTTTCGACAATGTCACGCGCGCCAACATGGCCGCCCTCAGCCACCCCGAGCGGATATATCTGGGACTGGCGCTTCTGCACCGTTACAAGAACAATCGCGCGCAGTCGCAGTTCGCGCCCTTGTTCGCGCTGCTCTCCGAGGATGAGATCCTGGCAGCCGAGATCCTGGGAAAGGCCATGCGTTTCGGTGCCATGTTCGCCATCGACGATCTGGCGGGCGCCGCTTCGCTGAAGCATGTGCCGGGCGAAAGCGTGACGCTGCGCCTGACCAGGACGGGGCGTGCCCTGATGGGCGAGGTCGCCCGGTCGCGTTTCCAGTCGCTGTGCAAATCCATGAAGGTCGAGGGCGTCATAACCTGACACTCCGCGCATCTTTCGCGGAGCGTGCGCCGATATGAGCAACCCGACCGGGTCATGTCCCCGGTTGGCAGTTTTCATCGATCGCCCCGAATGATGCAGTGCGGCGGTCGCATGGTGCCTTGCCAATAAGGTGTTCGATGTGCGGCTGACGAATGCCGTCGGTTCGGGACCGACCATCGGCGCGTGCCATCGTCAATATCCGGAACAGAAAAAGGGCGCCCAGCAGGGCGCCCTTCTTGGTATCTGCCGGTAGGCAGGGGGATGATTACATCATGCCGCCCATGCCACCCATGTCGGGCATGCCGCCGCCGGCCTGGCCTTTCGGCTCGGGCTTTTCGACGATCATGGCTTCGGTGGTGATCAGCAGACCGGCAACCGAAGCTGCGTCTTCCAGCGCGGTGCGGACGACCTTTGCGGGGTCGATCACGCCGAACTTGAACATGTCGCCATATTCTTCGGTCTGGGCGTTGAAGCCGAAGGCCTTGTCGGTCGATTCACGGACCTTGCCGGCCACGACAGCGCCGTCGACGCCTGCGTTCTCGGCAATCTGGCGCATCGGAGCTTCCAGCGCGCGGCGAACGATCGAGATGCCTGCGTCCTGGTCGCCGTTTGCACCGGTGACGCCTTCCAGGGCTTTGCCACCCTGGACCAGGGCAACACCGCCACCGACGACGACGCCTTCCTGGACGGCTGCGCGGGTTGCGTTCAGGGCGTCATCGACGCGGTCCTTACGCTCTTTCACTTCGATTTCGCTCATGCCGCCGACGCGGATGACTGCGACACCGCCTGCCAGCTTGGCAACGCGTTCCTGCAGCTTTTCCTTGTCGTAGTCCGAGGTAGTTTCCTCGATCTGCTGACGGATTTGGCTGACGCGGGCTTCGATCTCGGACTTCTCACCGGCACCGTCGACGATGGTGGTGTTGTCCTTGTTGATCGTGACCTTCTTGGCGCGGCCCAGCATGTCGATGGTGACGTTTTCCAGCTTCATGCCCAGATCTTCGCTGATGACCTGACCGCCGGTCAGGATCGCGAGGTCCTGCAGCATCGACTTGCGGCGGTCGCCGAAGCCCGGTGCCTTGACGGCTGCGATCTTCAGGCCGCCGCGCAGCTTGTTGACGACCAGCGTGGCCAGGGCCTCGCCTTCGACATCCTCGGCGACGATGACCAGCGGCTTGCCCGACTGGATGACGGCTTCCAGCAGCGGAACCATCGGCTGCAGCGACGAGAGCTTCTTCTCGTGCAGCAGGATGTAGGCGTCTTCCATTTCGGCGACCATCTTGTCGGGGTTGGTCACGAAATAGGGGGACAGGTAGCCGCGGTCGAACTGCATGCCTTCGACGACTTCGACTTCGGTCTCCATGCCCTTGTTTTCTTCGACGGTGATGACACCCTCGTTGCCAACCTTCTGCATGGCGTCGGCGATCTGGCGACCGATCGAGGCTTCACCGTTGGCCGAGATGGTGCCGACCTGGGCGACTTCGTCGGTGTCGTTCACGGGACGTGCAGCGGCCTTGATGGCCTCGACGACCTTCGAGGTGGCCAAGTCGATGCCTCGCTTCAGGTCCATCGGGTTCATGCCCGCGGCAACCGCCTTCATGCCTTCCTTGACGATGGCCTGGGCCAGCACCGTCGCGGTGGTCGTGCCGTCGCCGGCTTCGTCATTGGTGCGCGAAGCGACTTCGCGGACCATCTGGGCGCCCATGTTCTCGAACTTGTCGGACAGTTCGATTTCCTTGGCGACCGAGACACCGTCCTTGGTGATGCGGGGTGCGCCGAAGGATTTGTCGATGACGACGTTGCGGCCCTTGGGGCCCAGGGTCACCTTGACGGCGTCGGCCAGGACGTTGACGCCTTTCAGCATCCGGTCGCGTGCGTCGGTGCCGAACTTGACTTCTTTAGCTGCCATTTGAATCTCCTGAAGTTTGTTTGAAGAAAGGGACTATCCGGGGATCAGCTGATCACGCCCAGGATGTCGCCTTCTTTCATGATCAACAGCTCTTCGCCGTCGACCGTGACTTCGGTACCGGACCATTTGCCGAACAGCACGCGGTCGCCTGCCTTGACCGAGGGTGCGATCAGCTCGCCCGAGTCTTTGCGTGCGCCATCACCGACCGAGACGACTTCGCCTTCCGCGGGCTTTTCCTTGGCGTTGTCGGGGATGATCAGACCGCCCTTGGTCTTTTCTTCCGACTGGACGCGGCGGACCAGAACGCGGTCTTGCAGCGGTTTGAATGCCATGTGAACACTCCGATGTTTCAGGTTGCAGTGTTTCGTTGTTGGCACTCACCGGCTGCGAGTGCCAATGACGTTGATCTAGGGCCGACACACGACACTGTCAACGGGCTTGAGGGGGGATTTTGCATCGGTCCGCTGGAAGCCGGGGGCATTTCGTGACAGCCTGCGCGACATCTGCCACGCATTTGGAAAGACGCGATGCGACATGTCCTGAAAGCCGCCGCGCTGGCCATCCTGTCCCTGTCGGCGCCCGCTTGGGCCGATGAATGCAAAGGTCGCAACCTGTTCGACACGATGCCTGCTGACAAGAAGGCGCAGATCGACGAAGCCGTGCGCGACGTGCCGTTCCGCGAGGGGCTGCTGTACCGCGCCAGCAAGGGGGACCGGCAGATTACCTTGGTGGGAACCTATCATTTCGGCGACGACCGCCATGCTGCCATGGTGCAACGCCTGCAACCCGTCATCGCCGATGCCGCCGCGCTCTATGTCGAGGCCGGCCCGCGTGAGGAGGCCCGCCTGACCGAGGCGCTGAAGTCCGATCCCGGCCTGATGGTCGATGCCGACGGCCCCACCTTGCCCGAGCGACTGTCGCCCGACGAATGGGAACGGCTGTCGCAGGCCATGTCGGATCGCGGATCGCCTGCGGTCATCACCTCGCGTCTGCGGCCCTGGTATGTGTCGATGATGCTGGGCATTTCGCCCTGCATGCTGGATGCGATGGCGCAATCGGGTGGCAAGACCGGCGGATTGGATCACCTGCTGGTGCATCAGGCGCAACAGCAGGAAAAGCCCATTCATGCGCTGGAGCCTTGGGACACCATCTTCGATCTCTATTCCGACCTGTCACCTGCGCAAGAGGTCGACATGATCCGCGCGGCCTTGCCCTCGGCCGCCCATGCCGACGATTACGCCGTGACCCTGACGGACGCCTATTTCAGCGGCGACGTCTGGCGGATCTGGGAATTTGGGCGCTTCGACGCCTATGACAATTCGGGCCTGCCCAAGTCCGAGGTCGATGCCCAGATGGCCTTGGCGCAGGATCGCCTGATGGACAGCCGCAATCGCAAATGGATCGAGGTGCTGACCACGGGGGCCGAGAACGCGAAGGCTGATGGCAAGGGTATCGTCGCGGCTTTCGGTGCGCTGCACCTGCCCGGCAAGGCTGGTGTCCTGAACTTGCTTCAGGAACAGGGTTACGACATCCAGCGTCTGGATGGCTGACCCTGCGCAGTTGCGCAGGGTCTCGTGATCACTGGCCGTTCAGAACGCCCAGGGCATAGGCCTGACCACGCTTCTGATAGGTGATGCGGCTATCGCCGATGGCGGTGATCTGACCGCCGTTGATCTTGTCGCCGATCCGCAGCGTCAGGACGCGCCCGTTCGACAGGCGCACCAAGGCACGGCTGGCCTGGCCGGCGCCGATGGTGCCGATGATTTGTGTGCTGTTCAGCTTGATACCATCCTTCACCGTCGCGCTGGACCCGGCCGAGCCGTTGGCCCCCTGCGGGATTGCTGCGACGACATCGGGTTCGGCGTCGATCTCGGGGGGGCGATACTGCTGGTTGCGGGCGGCAGCGGCGCGCGCCTCGGCCTCGGCCTGAGCGCGGGCGCGGGCTTCGGCGGCAGCGCGGGCCTGCGCCTCGGCGCGGGCGTCGGCTGCGGCCTGCGAACGGGCGCGTGCCTCGGCCTGGGCCTGCAGCTCTTCATCCTGCCGTCGTTGTTCGGCCATGGCGGCCGCCTGTTCGGCTGCCTGGCGATCAGCAGCCGAGGGCGCCATGGCTGCCGCCACGGGTGCGGCAGTCGCCACCATGGCATTGGCAGCCGCCGGGGCCGCGCGCGCGGCGCGGCGCGGCGGCAGCGCCGATGACGCCAGCGAGGTCAGCGCGACTGAACCCGCCGCGGGACGATCTTCGATGGCCGAGGCGACGGCTGCATCGACAGCCGCCGACGACAGGCTGGCCGAACCGTTGCTGCGGGGTTTGGCGCTTGGACGCTGCGAACCGGCGATGGCACCGGAAGCCGTGGCCCGGACCGCAGGGGGGGCGTTGTCGGCCTTCGGGGCATCGGCCTTGGGTTCGGGACGACCACTGCTGACAGCCTGTGCCACGGCGGATTCGACCGCCTTCTGCGACGGCCCCCTGACCGAGACCGGCTTTCGCACCGGGCGGGCATCGGCAAGGCGGAAGACAAGTCCACGTTCCTTGGCGCTGAAACCGGCATTGCCGGCCTGGGCGGTGCGCAGATCGCGCAGCTGCCGCTCGAGCAGGCTGCGTTCGGCCTGGGTCAACTGGCGCGGGGCGTCATCCTCGGCGGCGCTGCCTTCCTCCAGCTGCGACAGATCCTGCGGTCGCGCGGGTGGGCGGCCCGCCGTCGAGGGCGCAGCCTTGGGCGCCGGAGCAGGCGCCGCGGTTTCCGCCGCCTGAGGGCTGCGCGCCGGGCGCGTGATGCTGGGCGGTCGTGCCCCAAGGTTTACCGCAGGCGCGGCCGCCGCAGGGCGTGCAGGGGCTGACGCAGGTGCCGGCGCGGCGACAGGGGCCGCTGCGGGCGCAGCAGGGCGGGTGGCAGCGCGCGTCGGACGTTCGGGCGGGCGGCTGGCCGCGACACGGGGCGCGGGGGCGGAGGATGCCCCATCCTCGAACGGCAGCGGGTTCGAGGGCACGCGCGGGCGTGCCTCGGGCGCTGCGGGGGTCGAGGCGCGCGCAGGCGTCGTCCGCGGCGGTCGGGCCGAGCTTTTCAGGTTGACCGCGCGACTGATTGCGGTGGCGGCGGGGGCGGCCACGGGCCTTTCGGCGGGCACGGCGGCTTGGGCCGGCTCGGGTTCCTGTCGCGGCGCGGGTGCTTCGGTGGCTGCGGTCTGGGACGTCAGGGGAGCGCCGACGGGCTGTGGCTCGCTGGCGATGGGGGCCGTTGGTTGCGCTGCGGCAGGTTCGGCTGTCGAGATCTGACGCGGCAGCAATGTCACGGCGGCAAGCTGGTCGTCCGTCAGGCTTTGCGCGACAGGTTCGGGTTCAGGATTGGCGGCCATCGCATCGGCCAATGCACGCGTCAGCGGGTCGTCTTCGACCGGCGTTTCGGCGGCTGCCGGTTCCGCCTCGGGTCCCTCGCGCAGCATGCCTTCACCCACGGGCTGAGGCATCTGCAGCGGCGGCAGGGCATTCGTGGGGAAGCTGGTGGCGGGGTCCTGAACTTCGGCCACGGGGGCTTGTGCGGGTTGGGGCGCGGGCTCGGATGGTTGCACGGCGGCGGTGCGCTGCGGCTCGGGATCGGCTTCGATCACCGGCTGGCTTTCACCGCCGAAGACGACCAATCCGAGAACAACGGCAATCGCCAACCCGCCGACCATCACCGGCAGTCGCGTCGGGTCCAGCTTGCTCAGCTTGGCGGCAACGCCGGTCGCGGGTGCCGCGGCTGCGGCAGCTTTGCGATTGGCCCGGGCGGCGGCGGCGCGGTTATGCACGGCCTCGGCCCGCGGCGACAGGCGCTTGGCAGTCAGTGGCGCATTCTGACCATGCCGGATCACCGCAGCGCTGCCCTCGGCAGCGGCGGCGGGGGTGGCGACCAGCGGCTTGGCGTCCTTGCGGGTGGCTTTCGTCACGACGGTATGCGGCGTGATCCGCGACACGACGACCGGCTCCGGTTCGGCCTTGGGCGGGGTTGCGGGGGCCTCGGCAGGTTCGATGAAGGGGGCGGTCACCCGCGCGTGGATCAGGTCGGGGTCGCTGAAGGGACGGCGATCGAATTGTTCCTGCGCCAGGCGCGAGGTTCCGAACTCGGGCTGACCCTCGAAGCGGTCGTCGTTCGGCCGTGCCTGAAACCCCGAGGGGCGGAACCCCTGTGCACGGGCGAAATCCTCGGCCTCGGTCAGGGTGCGGCGGGCAACGGCGGCGACGCGCAGGGTCTCGATGTCGCCGTTCACGGCCGGACACCAGTCGAAGACCAGATCCTGCGCCTTGTAGGGGGTCGAGGCTTCCAGCGCGCGCGCGATCGTGGCAGGGGTGTCCGAGCCGAAGGGCACCGTCAGCGTCGTGTAAAGGACCTGATCGTCGGGGATGACCAGGATCGTGTCCAACTCGCCCCCTCCGCCGCCCGCCTGATCGCGAAGTGAGATCAGGACTGCGGCAAGATCGTCACCGGTGAAACGGGCCTGTCCCAGGGGGCGCCATTCCGGACCGTCGCGACGTTCCAGCTGGACGGCTTCCTGGGTGAAGCTCATGGCGAATTCGGGGGGCGCGGCATGCTGGTTCATCTGTGTGGTTCGCTGCTCGATTTGCACCATGCATTTTAAGCCGCATGATGTCGTTGACCTTACCCATCACTACCGCAAATTGTGGAACGTTGAAAGAAGAACTGGCAGAACTGTGACCGCTTTCGACACCACGTGCCCTAGGCATGGCAGCGGTCGGGGTGCATGAATGTCGCATGGAACGAAACGTTCGATGACACGATCAAGGAGGATCATCCATGGCGTCGCACCTGCAGTTTTCCAAGGCCCGCGCATGGGCGCTTGGCGTGGCCGCGCTTGGCCTGATGTCCACATCGGCGATGGCAGCCCCCGGCATGACCTGCGGCGCGGGGGCCGAGGTGTCGCGCCTGTCCGTGACGGGCGAGGGGCTGGCCCGGATCGCGCCCGACATGGCGACCGTGCAGCTGGGCGTGACCACCCAGGGCGACAGCGCCAAGGCCGCGATGGACCAGAACTCGGGACAGCAGGCGGCGGTCGTCAAGGCGCTGACCGATGCGGGGATCGATCAGGCGCAGATCCAGACCTCGGGGCTGAACCTGAACCCGCTGATGAAATACGACGAGGATCGCGCCCCAACCGTCACCGGCTATCAGGCCAGCAACATGGTCAGCGTGCGCGTCACCGACCTGGCCCGCTTGGGCGAGGTGTTGGACGCCATCGTCAGCGCAGGCGCCAATGAGATCAACGGCATCGCGTTTTCGCGCGAAGACGGCGCCGATGCGCAGGACGACGCCCGCAAGCAGGCCGTCGCCGACGCCCGCCGCAAGGCGGAGGTTCTGGCCGAGGCTGCGGGCCTGACCCTTGGCCCGGTCCTTTCCATCCGCGACAGCCAGAGCAGCGGCGGCGGCCCCCGCCCGATGATGCGCATGGAGGCTTCCATGGCCGACAGCGTGCCCGTGCAGGCCGGCGAGATGGAGATGTCGTCGCGCGTGGATATCGACTATGCGCTGACGGGGGATGGGGCCTGCGCGCCGATGCAGCCGAAAGGGCCGAAGCATCACCGCATGAAGGGCGGCGATGTGCCGATGCATGGCGACGGCGCGCCCGCGCCCGACGAACCCGTGGTGCCCGGCATCGTCGAGCCGCTGCCCGAAACGGACGCCCCGGCAAATTGACAAGGTTCGGGGGCCGAGATGGCCCCCGATGCCCTCAGGCCGTCGCCTTGGCCAGCGCCTGATCCAGATCGGCGATCAGGTCTTCGACATCCTCGATGCCGACGGACAGGCGCACGACCTCGGGGCCGGCACCTGCGGCGCGCTGCTGATCCTCGGTCAGCTGGCGGTGGGTGGTGGATGCCGAATGGATCACCAGCGATCGCGCATCGCCCAGGTTCGCCACATGGCTGAACAGTTCCAGCGCGCCGACCAGCTTGACGGCGGCCTCATAGCCGCCCGCGATCTCGAAGGTGAAGAGGCCGCCGACGCCCTTGGGGTAAAGCCGATCCGCCGTGGCCTTCCAGGGCGAACTCTCCAGCCCCGCATAGGTGACCTTGACGACGCGCGGGTCGTTTTCCAACCATTGCGCGACCTTCAGCGCGTTCTCGCAATGGCGCTGCATGCGCAGGCCAAGCGTCTCGATCCCCATCAGGGTGTAATGGGCGCCCTGCGGGTTCATGGTCATGCCCAGATCGCGCAACCCGATGGCGATGCCGTGGAAGGTGAAGGCCAGATTGCCAAAGGTCTCGTGGAACTTCAGCCCGTGATAGGCGGGTTCCGGGGCCGAGAGGCTGGGGAACTTGTCGCTGGCCGACCAGTCGAACTTGCCGCTGTCGACCACGACGCCGCCGGTGACCGTGCCGTTGCCGGTCATGTATTTGGTCAGGCTGTGGACGACCAGGGTGGCTCCCATCTCTATGGGGCGACACAGATAGGGGGTGGCCAGCGTGTTGTCCACGATCAGCGGGATGCCCGCAGCATCGGCGATGGCGGCAACGGCGGGAATGTCGGTCACGTAACCGCCCGGATTGCTGATCGATTCGCAGAAAATCGCGCGGGTGTCGTCGTCGATGGCATCCCTCACCGCCTGCGGATCGTCCAGATCGACGAATTTCGCCGACCAGCCGAACCGCCGGATCGTCTGGCTGAACTGCGTGACCGTGCCGCCGTAAAGCCGGGTCGAGGCCACGATGTTGCGCCCCGGCTCCATCAGCGGAAACAGCGCCAGGATCTGGGCCGCGTGGCCGGACGAACAGCAGACCGCCCCCGCGCCGCCCTCCAGCGCGGCAATGCGCGATTGCAGCGCCGCGACGGTGGGGTTCGTCAGGCGGGAATAGATGAAGCCGACCTCTTGCAGGTTGAACAGGGCGGCGGCATGGTCGGCATCGCGGAAGGCATAGGCCGTCGTCTGATAGATCGGCACCTGCCGCGCGCCCGTGGCCGGATCGGCGGCTGCGCCCGCGTGAATGGCCGTCGTGTCGAAGCCCTGTATCATGAAACCCTCCCATATGTGTTGCGGCGCCAGCCTAGGCGGGGCAGGGCCCGCGCCGCAAGCCCGACGCTCAGCGCTGCCTGCGCGACATGAAGGCCAGCCTTTCGAACAGCGCGACATCCTGTTCGTTCTTCAACAGCGCCCCGTGCAGGCGGGGCAGCATCGTGGCGGGATCGCGCTTCAGATCCTCGGGGGCCAGATCCTCGGCCAGGATCAGCTTCAGCCAGTCCAGGAATTCGCTGGTCGAGGGCTTCTTCTTCATGCCCGGCACCTCGCGCAGTTCAGTGAACTGCGTCAGCGCCTCGTCCAGCAGGCGCGGCTTCAGGTCGGGATAATGGACATTCACGATGGCGCGCAGCGTTTCCGCATCTGGAAAGCGGATATAATGGAAAAAGCAGCGGCGCAGAAATGCGTCGGGCAATTCCTTTTCATTATTCGAGGTGATGATCACGACGGGCCTTTGCGCCGCGCGAATTGTCTGGCCGGTTTCATAGACGTGAAACTCCATCCGGTCCAATTCCTGCAACAGGTCGTTCGGGAATTCGATATCGGCCTTGTCGACCTCGTCGATCAGCAGCACGACGCGGGACGGGGCCTCGAAGGCCTGCCACAGTTTGCCCTTGCGGATATAGTTTGCGACGTCGTTGACCCGCGCATCGCCCAACTGGCTGTCGCGCAACCGGCTGACGGCATCATATTCGTAAAGCCCCTGCTGCGCCTTGGTCGTTGATTTCACGTGCCATTCGATGATCGGCATCCCCAGGCTGGCCGCGACCTGCCGCGCCAGTTCCGTCTTGCCGGTTCCCGGTTCGCCCTTGACCAGCAGCGGGCGTTCCAAGGTCACCGCGGCGTTGACGGCGACCGCCAGATCGGGCGGTGCGACATATCGGTCCGTCCCCGTGAATTGCATCCAAACTCTCCTTTTTGGTGAACCGCTTGGCCGAATTTGCCCGTTTCATGGCCGGCAGCTTCGGGTTCCTTCGAATTAGGCCGTTCAAACATAGTGACAAGCAGGCAGTCATACTTTAATGGGGCGCGCAAGGTGCCGGAAACTTTTGCTCCGCCCGGCGCCGCCGGAGGACGTAATGAAAGCCCAGACCTTTCTTCCCAAGGATTATCGCCCCGCCGAGGACGAGCCGTTCATGAACGAGCTTCAGCTCGAATATTTCCGTCGCAAGCTTGAAGCTTGGAAGCAGGAATTGCAGGGCCTGTCGGCCGAAACGCTTGAAGGGCTGCAGGACAGCGCCCGCAGCGTGCCCGATCTGGCCGATCGCGCCAGCGAAGAAACCGATCGCGCGCTGGAATTGCGCACGCGCGACCGCCAGCGCAAGCTGGTCAGCAAGATCGACGCGGCCCTGCGCCGCATCGAGACCGGCGAATACGGATATTGCGACATGACCGGCGAGCCGATCAGCCTGCGCCGCCTTGATGCCCGCCCCATCGCGACCATGACGCTCGAGGCGCAGGAACGCCACGAGCGCAAGGAACGCGTGCACCGCGACGACTGAGGTCGCGACGGCGCGACGACCGCCCCGCCGATGCCGGTCATCGGCGGGGCTTTTTCACGACAGGGGGCCGGGGATGACCAAGGCATTGCAGGGCCGGCGCGTCAGCGTGATCGGCGCGGGGATCGGCGGCCTGACCGCCGCCATCGCCTTGGCCCGTCGCGGGGCGCAGGTCACGGTGCTGGAACAGGCGCCGCAATTGTCCGAGGTCGGCGCGGGGATCCAGATCTCGGCCAATGCGGTCAGGGTGCTGGATGCCTTGGGGTTGGCGCCCGCCTTGGCGGATCATGCCTTGCGCAACACCGGGGTGCGACTGCACGACGATGCGGGCCGGGTCGTCCTGCGGATGGACCTGCTGCGTCACCGCCCCGATGCGCGATTTCTGGTCATCCACCGCCCCCGCCTGATCGAGATCCTGCATCGGGCCGCCCTTGATGCAGGTGTCACGCTGCGCCTTGGACAGCGGATCGAGACGCCGCCCGAGGGGCTGGTCATCGCAGCCGACGGGCTGAGAAGCCCCCTGCGCCAGCATCTGAACGGCCAGCAGGTTCCCTTCTTCACCGGCCAGAGCGCGTGGCGTGCGACCATTCCAGATGCGGGGGCCGATCAGGCCGTGGCGCAGGTCTTCATGGGACCGGGGCGGCATCTGGTCAGCTATCCGCTGGCGCATGGCATCCGCAACATCGTGGCGGTGCTGGAACGACACGAATGGCAGGATGAGGGCTGGTCCCACGCCGATGATCCGGCAAACCTGCGGGCGGCCTTTGCGGGCTTCGGCGGACCCGTCCCGGGCTGGCTGTCGCAGGTGCGGGATGTCTCGATCTGGGGGCTGTTCCGCCATCCGGTTGCGCCGCGTTGGCACGATGAGGGGATGGCGCTGCTGGGCGATGCGGCCCATCCGACACTGCCGTTTCTGGCGCAGGGGGCCGGCATGGCGATCGAGGATGCCTGGACCGTCGCCGCCTGTCTTGACGCCGACCCCGACACGCGGGCCGCCTTGGCGCGATATCAGGCGATCCGGCAGCCGCGCGTCACGCGCATCGTGCAGGCCGCCAATGACAACGCCCGCAACTATCACCTGCAGGGGGTCAAGAGGCGGGCGGCGCATGGCGTGCTGCGGCTGGCGGATCGCTTTGCGCCCCGACTGATGCCGGGGCGCTTCGATTGGCTTTACGACTATGATCCGATGACGGACTGCCCGTAAGGGATTCAGGCCGCGACCTCGACCGCGGCGACGATGCCGTCCACGACCTCGTGCAGGGTGGTCTCATCCTCGGCTTCGGCCATGACGCGGATCAGGGGTTCTGTCCCGGACTTGCGGATCAGCACGCGCCCCGAACCTGCCAGACGCGCCTCGGCGTCGGCGATGACCTTGCGGACGGCGTCCTGCGATAGCGGATCGGCACCGGCGGCATAGCGTACGTTCTTCAGCAGCTGCGGCACCGGCTGGAATTGCGCGACCAGCTCGCTTGCGGGCTGACCGGTTTCGGCCATGGCCGCCAGCACCTGCATCGCCGCGACCAGGCCGTCACCCGTGGTGGCATAGTCTGTCATGACGATATGGCCCGACTGTTCGCCGCCCAGGTTGAAGCCACCCTCGCGCATGCGTTCGACCACATAGCGGTCGCCCACCTGCGTGCGCTCCAGCCGAAGGTTGCGGGCCTGCAGGAAGTGCTCCAACCCCAGGTTCGACATGACGGTCGCCACCAGCGCCCCGCCCGCCAGGCGCCCCTGCGTGGCCCAACGCGAGGCCAGAAGCGCCATGATCTGGTCGCCATCGGCCACCTTGCCGTTCTGATCGACGATCACCACGCGGTCGGCATCGCCATCAAGGCTGATTCCCAGATGCGCGCCATGTTCGCGCACGGCGGCGGCGCAGGCCTCGGGGTGGGTGCTGCCGACGCCGTCGTTGATGTTGAAGCCATCGGGCTTCACGCCAAGCGGGATGACATCGGCGCCCAGTTCCCACAGGACATCGGGTGCGGCGCGATAGGCCGCGCCATGGGCGCAATCCAGCACCACCTTCAGCCCGTCCAGCCGCAACCCCGAGGGCAGGGTGGTCTTGGCATATTCCATGTAGCGTCCTCGCCCGTCGTCGATGCGCTTGGCCCGACCGATGTTGCGGGGCTGGGCGGGCTCGATCTCGCCCGCGACGATGGCCTCGATCTCGGCCTCGGCCTCGTCGGACAGCTTGAAGCCGTCGGGGCCGAAGAACTTGATGCCGTTATCCTCGGCCGGGTTGTGGCTGGCCGAGATCATGATCCCCAGATCCGCCCGCATCGAGCGGGTCAGGAAGCCCACCGCAGGCGTCGGCACCGGCCCCAGCAGCAGCACGTTCATGCCGGTGCTGGTCAACCCCGCCGTCAGGGCGTTTTCCAGCATATAACCCGACAGGCGCGTGTCCTTGCCGATCACCACGCGGTGCCGGTTGCGCCCGTCGCGGCGGAAATAGCGCCCCGCGGCGGCACCAAGGCGCAGCGCCATCTCGGCGGTCATGGGATAGGTGTTGGCGCGTCCGCGAACCCCGTCGGTTCCGAAAAACTTCCTGCTCATGTCCCCGTCCTTCCGTTCTCGTTGAGGGCGGCGATCAGGCGCAGCCCTTGTGCGTGTTCCGCGACATCATGGACGCGGTGGATCTGAATGCCCTGCGCCACGGCGGCGATGGTCAGCGCCAGCGTTCCGGGCGCGCGGTCCCGCGGTTCTTCTGCCCCGCCGATCCGGCCGATGAAGCGCTTGCGCGACACCCCCAGCAGGATCGGACAGCCCAAGCCATGATACAGCGAGATGCGCCGCAGGATGGCCAGATTATGCGCCTCGGTCTTGCCGAATCCTATGCCGGGATCGATCACGATCCTGTCCGCGCGAATTCCCGCCGCGCGGGCACGGGCGACGCGATCTTGCAAGGCGTCATAGACGTCCAGAACCACGTCGTCATAACGCGGGTCGTCCTGCATGTCCTGGGGCAGACCCTGCGCGTGCATCAGGCAGACTGGACGACCGCTTTCGGCCACGACCGAAGGCAGGTCCGGGTCAAAATCGAAGCCCGACACATCGTTGACCATCGCAGCCCCCGCCTGCAGCGCCGCATGGGCCACAGCCGCCTTGCGCGTATCGACCGAGACCGGCACCGCGCCCGACATCGCCCGAATGGCGGGCATGATACGGGCGATCTCATCCGCGACGGGGACTTCGGTCGCACCGGGGCGGGTGGATTCGCCGCCGATGTCCAGAATATCGGCACCTTGGTCGATCAGCGATTGTGATTGGTCGATGGCATCATAGCTGCCGCCGTCGGAAAAGCTGTCGGGGGTGGCATTGACGATGCCCATCAGGCGCGGGCGGTCCATGGCCAGCCCCATGATCGGCGGGCGAGGGGCCGTCAGCGCCTGCATCACATCGTCAGGCGCTTCCGAGACGACCACCGGTGCGTGCCCACGTTGAAGACGCTCCAGCAGGGTGAAGCCAGTCCAGCCGCCAGCAAGGGGCCAGCGGGCTCGTTCGGCTTGCGGGATGGGGCGGTAATAGACGCGGCTGTTGGACATGGGGGTTCCTCAGGGCAGCGTGATGCGTTCGATGCTGGCATGAAGTTGGTCGTCCACCTTGGGCAGGGGGGCGTCCTTCGGCAGCGCGAAGATCAGGCTGCGGGCTTGCAGGCGCATGGCCAACCAGATCCCCAGGCTTTCGGCGGTCTGGCCCGCGGCGGCCTCATCGGCGGCAAGGCGGCTTGGCGCCCAGACCACCTGCTGGCCTGACAAGGCAGCGGCGTCCAGTTCGGTGCGGGTCTCGGCGACTTCCAGCTGCAACGCTCCGGCCAGGGCCCATGCGGCCTGATCCATCGCCAGCAGCGCAATCCGGCGATCATTGCCACCCTTGGGCAGGGGCAGGCCGGGTGGCTGCGGCACGATGATCAGCCCGCCCTCGGGCAAAGGGGCACCCTCGGCATGGACCATGATTACGGGTTCGGCAGTCACGCCTGTCGCGTCAAGCCGCGCGGCGCGGCGTGTGATCGAAACCCCAAGCGCACCCGGACCGCGGTCCAGCTTCTCGACGGTGACGGCGACCTCTGCCGCACGGGGATGGGCCAGAACCTCGGCGGCGATCTTCTCGGCCAAGGTTTCGACCAGATTATAGCGCTGATCGGCCAGCGCGGTCGTGACGGCCTGCGTCAGCACGTCATAGGACAGGATGTGATCGACGTGATCGTCACTGCCCGACACGCTGTGACGCAGGTCGACGGTGATGTTGAAGCGCAGCCGCTGCTCCAGCCCTCGTTCGGACTGGAAAGCGCCGATGTCGGCGGACAGCACGTGGTCGCGCAGAAAGATACGGTCAGCTTGTTCCATGACCGCCATTCACAGGAAATCGGCGCGCTGGACAAGCCCCGCCGATCAGCCACCCCCTCAGTTCGAGGCGATGCGCTGTCCGGTGCGATAGAAGATGTGGCGTCCGATCTGGACGGTCTTCTGAAAACGGCGCGACCACGCAGGGCGGACGGCGGGCGTGTGGAAGTAGGTCGCGCCGCCCGTCAGCTGGCGCGGCGCCCCCGACAAGGCGTCCCGCGCGATGTCCACGGCGCGCAAATAGGCGGCCTTGTTGCGGATCGGCTTGCGGCCGCCGATGGTATAGCTGAACTGGCTGGGCTGACGGATGACGCCGCAGACGCTGGTGGGGAAGGAACGGCTGTCGACGCGGTTCAGAATCACCTCGGCCACGGCGCGCTGACCCTGCGCACCCTCGCCGCGGGCCTCATGATACAGCGCTTCGGCAAGGCAGTTCAAATCTTCCTTTGAATACCGTGTCTTGGTGCTTGCCAGATGCAGCTGCGCGACAGGTTCATCCGGTGAAATTTGCACTTTCACAGGTTCGGCATCCGTGTATAGAAGCGGCGTAGGGCGCGGCATGTTCGCCGCAGCCTGCAACGAGCCGAAGAACCCGGCTTCCGAGGTGAAAAGCGACCCGCTGCCACCGGCAGAGGCGCTTGTCGCGATAAGGGGTATGGCAGTGGCGGCACAAAAGCAGACGTGCGCCAGCCGTGACAGCAGCATGGGCATGAACAGTCCTATATCAGGCACCCGTTGAGAGGGCGTTAAGGCGCTTGCTTCAGGGCAGACTGAAGGGGACGCGCGGTCTGGCGCTGGACTTAGGGTTTTCGCGACCGGCAACGCCAGCCCACATCCCCGTGAGACGCGGAACCTGCGGAAATCCGGCCGTTTCTGGCAGAAATCCGCCACCGAATTTTCAGGCTAACGGCAGGATTCAGCACAAACCGACGAAATGGCCGCTGAGGGGCGGTGGCACTGGCTCAACTGAAAGTTGAAGAATCACAGGGATTCGCGGCTGTTCCGGCTGCGTATCGCTGATTGGGCGGCAGCCAATCGGGCCACCGGTACGCGGAAGGGCGAACAGGACACGTAATCCACCCCGGCATCATGGCAGAAGGCGATGGATTCGGGATTGCCGCCGTGTTCGCCGCAGACCGAGATGGTGATGCCGGGCGATTGCCTGCGCGCGCGTTGAACGCCGGTCAGGATCAGTTCCCCCACGCCGTCTTCGTCCAGAACGTGGAACGGATCCTCGGCATAGACGCCCTGACCGACATAGGTGCCCATGAAACGACCCGCATCGTCGCGCGACAGGCCATAGGTCATCTGCGTCAGGTCGTTCGTCCCGAAGGACAGAAACGCCGAATGCGCCGCGATATCGCCCGCCCGCAGCGCTGCGCGGGGCGTTTCGACCATTACCCCAAGACGATAGGTGAAATCGGCCCGCCTTTCGTTGCGCACTGCGGCGGCGACGGCGTCGATGCGGGTCTTGACCAGTTCCACCTCGCGCATGGCGCTGACCAGCGGGATCATGATCTCGGGGACGACGGGGTCGCCCTTGCGACTGGCCTCGACCGTCGCCTCGAAGATGGCGCGGGCCTGCATGTCATAGATCTCGGGGACGGTGATCCCAAGGCGGACGCCGCGCATGCCCAGCATGGGATTGAACTCGGTCAGTGCCTCGACCCGGCGAATGACGTCCGAAAGGGGCAGGTCCAGCGATTCGGCCAGTTCGCGCATACCCTCGCGTTCTTGGGGCAGGAATTCATGCAGCGGCGGGTCGAAAAGGCGGATGGTGACGGGCAGACCGGCCATGATCTCGAACAGGCTGCTGAAATCCTTGCGCTGCATCGGCAGGATGCGTTCCAGCGACAGGCGGCGGTCGTCGGGACTGTCGGCAAAGATCATCTCGCGCATGGCGGGCAGGCGATCGGCGTCGAAGAACATATGTTCCGTCCGGCACAGTCCGATGCCCTGCGCCTGAAAGCGGCGGGCGGTCTTGGCGTCCTCGGGCGTGTCGGCATTGGCACGGACCTTCAGCCCGCCTGCCTGGGACGCCCAATCCATCAGCTGCGTGAAGGCGTCGTCCAGCGCGGGGGGCAGCAGGACGGCGCTGCCTGCCAGCACCTCACCCGAGCTGCCGTCGATGGTGATGACCTCGCCTTCCTTCAGGGTGCGATCTCCGGCCCGCAGCGTGCGGTTGCGCGCATCGACGGCGATGCCGCTGGCGCCCACGATGCAGGGCAGGCCCAGCCCGCGCGCGATCACCGCCGCATGGCTGGTGGTGCCGCCCCTTTCGGTCAGTACCGCGACCGAGGCATGCATGCCGCGAATATCCTCGGGGCCGGTTTCGCGGCGGACCAGGATGCAGGCCTCGCCGCGGGCATTGGCGGCCTGTGCGGCGGTGGCGGAAAAGACCAGATAGCCGGTTGCCGCGCCGGGGCTGGCATCGATGCCGCGCGCGATCAGGTCGCGGGGGGCACGCGGATCGACCTGATGGTGCAGCAGATCGGCCAAGGCGCGGGGTTCGACGCGCATCAGCGCCTCGTCATGGGGGATGATGCCGTCGCGGGCCAGGCTGACGGCGATGCGCACGCCAGCCCGCGATCCGCGTGCCACCCGCACCGCGTCGATGACCGAGATGCGCCCCTCGGTCACGACGAATTCGATCTGCATCTCCTCGCGCAGGCGCTTGCGCGAGGCCGCGCCGAATTCGCAGAGGGTCGCAAAGATGTCGGGGGCGGTCTCTTCCAACGCGGGGCCGCGGTCGTCGCGGGTCAGATACATCGTCTCGGCACCCACGCCGATGGCGCCGCCATGATGTTGGCCACGGAAACGACCCGTCACGCGCGGGGTGCCGGTCACCGGATCGATGAACTGGATCGAGCCAGACCCGCACAGCCCCGGCCCAAGCGCCAAGGCCATCTCCTGCACCACCAGACCAAGCGGGGCATCGGCGGGTGCGCCCTTGGCCTGGCGCAGCAGGCGGGCCGTGGGGCCGTCCCAGGCCCGCGCCATGGACCGCAGCACCTGCGACAGCTGCTCGGCCGGGTCCTGGGGGAAGGGGGCGTCCATTTCGTCGCGATAGCTGCGCAGGGCCTGCGCCAGGGCGTCGGGGCCGTCCTGCGTGAACATGTCGGGGTCCAGTCGCGCGATATGGATGGCATAGCTTTGCACGAAGGACAGATAGACGGCATCGGCGTTGGCCTGTCCGATCTGTTCCGCAAGCTTGGCGTGCAGTTCATCGTTGATGCCGACATTCAGCACCGTCCCCGGCCCGCCCCATTCGGGCATCACCGCCGAGGGGCGCACGCTGACCAGCCCGCTGCCCGACAGGATGTCGTCCAGCACTTCGGGGCGGATGCTGCGCCCTTGGGCGATCAGGCGGACGGTGTTGCAGCAGATGGCAAAGCTGCGCGGCACGGGCAGGTCCATGCGTACCAGCCTTTGCAGGCATTTCGCCCGCCAGCCGTGGCGTGCCCGGTCGATCCGCCCCGAGGGGGTGATCAGCGTCGCCTCTGAGAGTTCCTGCGTGTTCATTGCGCGGCAGCATGGCCCCGCCGCGGCTGTGCCGCAAGTGCGAAAAAGGGGGCCGAGGCCCCCTTTCCCTGTCAGATCAGGCGTCTTCGCCTTCTTCTTCTTCGGCGATGGTCACCTTCATCATGTAGTCGGGTTCCGTCACCGACCCATTGGCCGCGCTGTCGCCCTTCTTGATGGCGTCCAGCACGTCCCAGCCATCAATCAGCTGACCGACGACGGTATATTCGCCGTTCAGGAAGGGGGCGGGGGCCAGGTCGATGAAGAACTGGCTGTTCGCGCTGTTGGGGTCCATGGCGCGGGCCATGCCGACGGTGCCGCGGTCGAATTCGGCTTCGGTGAACTCGGCCTCGAGGTCGGGCTTGTCCGAACCGCCCATCCCGGCATTGGCGGTGTCTTCGCCCTGCTTGCCGTTCTGAACGTCGCCGGTCTGAGCCATGAAGCCCTCGATGACGCGGTGGAAGACCACGCCGTCATAGGCGCCTTCCTTGGTCAGCTCGACCAGGCGGGCGACGTGGTTCGGGGCCAGGTCCTCGCGAAGGTCCAGGACGATGGTGCCCTTGGATTCGCCGGCGGCGTCGGCCACCTCGATGACCATGTTCGGGCCGTCGGTATCCTCGACCTGCGGGTTGGCGGCCTGCGCCAGCGCCGATCCGGCACCAAGCGCGACGAAGGCGGGGATCAGGGTCAGGTTACGCATCTGCGGCCACCTTGACCGAGATCATGCGGTCGGGGTTCACCGGCGGCTCGCCGCGCTGGATCTTGTCGACATGCTCCATCCCCGAGATCACGCGGCCATAGACCGTGTACTGACCGTTCAGGAAGTGGTTGTCGTTGAAGTTGATGAAGAACTGGCTGTTGGCACTGTTCGGGTTGGCCGAACGTGCGGCGCCGATGGTGCCGCGGTCGTGCGGCAGCTTGCTGAACTCGGCAGGAAGGTCGGGCTTGTCCGATCCGCCGGTGCCTGCGCGGCCGGGGTTGTAGTCCTTTTCCATGTTCGCATTGGCGACATCGCCGGTCTGCGCCATGAAGCCGTCGATCACGCGGTGGAATGCGACGTTGTCATAGGCACCGGCGCGGGCCAGTTCCTTCATACGCTCGGCATGCTTGGGGGCGACATCGTTCAGCAGCTCGATGACGACGGGGCCGTCCTTGAGGGTGATGATGATGGTATTCTCGGGGTCTTTGTAGTCGGCCATGAGGCCCTCCTTTGGCATGTTCGACACCTGATCTAGGCATTGTCCGGCCCAAGGGCAACGCGCGAAACCGTGACGCGGCCATTGCAGATGCCCGGCAAGCGGGAAGCTGCACAAGCACGGTGATCGCCACAGTTGACGTTACGCCCGCCATCGGGGACAAGCCAAGACAACGCGCACAGCCCGAAAGGACGCCTCATGGCCAAGTTCAACACGCTCGACGACATGGATCTTGATGGGAAGATCGTCCTGACCCGGGTCGACGTGAACGTGCCCGTGGAAAACGGTCAGGTGACCGACACCACGCGCATCGACAAGATCGTGCCGACCGTCAAGGACATCCAGTCCAAGGGCGGCATTCCCGTTCTGCTGGCCCATTTCGACCGCCCCAAGGGCAAGCGGGTCGAGGGCATGAGCCTGAAGCAGATCGTCCCGGCGCTGGAAGCGGCCTTGGACCAGCCCGTCGTCTTTGCCGACGATTGCATCGGCGGTCCCGCCAAGCGCGTCGTCGCCGCGCTTGAACCCGGCCAGATCGCGCTGCTGGAAAACACCCGCTTCCACGAGGGTGAGGAGACCAACGACGCGACCTTCGCCGCATCGCTGGCGGCGCTTGGCGGTGCCTATATCAACGACGCGTTTTCCGCGTCCCACCGCGCCCATGCCTCGACCGAGGGGCTGGCCCGTCTGCTGAACGCGGGCGCAGGTCGCCTGATGGAGGCCGAGCTGTTGGCGCTGGAAGCCGCGCTTGGCGATCCGCAGCGTCCGGTCATGGCCGTGGTCGGCGGTGCCAAGGTGTCCTCGAAGCTGGACCTGCTGATGAACCTGATCGACAAGGTCGACCACCTGGTCATCGGCGGCGGCATGGCCAACACCTTCCTGGTCGCTCAGGGCATCGAGGTCGGCAAGTCGCTGGCCGAACGCGACATGGCCGATACCGCCAAGGCGATCCTGGAAAAGGCCGATCAGACCGGCTGCAAGATCCACCTGCCGGTCGACATCGTGGTCGCACGCGAATTCAAGGCGGGTGCCGCCAGCGAGACGCTGCCGGTTGCGGAATGCCCCGCCGACGCGATGATCCTGGATGCCGGCCCCCAGACCGTCGAGGCACTGCGCGAGGCGATGACCGCCTGCAAGACACTGATCTGGAACGGCCCGCTTGGTGCCTTTGAGATCGAGCCCTTCGATGCGGCCACCAATGCCGCCGCGCAGGTTGCCGCCGAACTGACGCGCAACGGCCTGTTGGTTTCGGTTGCGGGTGGTGGCGACACCGTCTCGGCGCTGAACAAGGCGGGCGCGGCGCAGGACTTCACCTTCATCTCGACGGCGGGCGGTGCCTTCCTCGAATGGATGGAAGGCAAGGTTCTGCCCGGCGTTGCGGCACTGGAAGCAGCCAAGCACTGAGGCCAGACCGCAAACTCGGGGAAACGGGGTCGCAGACGCGGCCCCGTTTTTTCATGCCTCAGCCGCCGAACAGCTTTCCCAGCCAACCCCACCGCGGGGGCGTCGGACTGGCGGGCGCTGGCTGAGGCTGGGGCGCGGGGGTTGCCGCAATCGGCTCGGGTGCCGTGGGGGCATAGTCTTCGGGTTCCGCCGCCACGGCCTGCACGGGCGCGGATTGCGTCCCATCTTGTACCGGTTCCACTTGCACGGCCTCTGCCTGCTGTCCCGCTTTGGCGCTGCTGCGATATGTTTCGGCCTTGCGAAGCCATTCCGCAGAGGATTCACCGCTTGCGCCGTTCGAGGATCTGCCTTCGGCCACCTCGGTCACGCCTTCGGCAGCTACGGTTATGGGCCGTTGAAAGATGTTGCGTTGATCCGCAGTCAGGTCCTGTGCGACCAAGGGCCGGACGCCGAAAAGTGACAGATGCTGGTTGCCAAGCGGGATACTCATGAACGTGCCTTTCGATGACAGGGCGTTAAGGAATATCCCCGTCTATCGACCCGCCGGATCGCTGCGGCCATGAGCCTTTGATTAAGGTTTTATTGACCACGTTACACGGCTGCGGATCAGGCGAACCCCGCGCGGGATCGCTTGAGCGATTTGTCGTTTCAGAACAACCCGCTTGTTGATAGCTGATGGCCATCGACCTGCACATCATGACGCTACGCGATCTAGCGGGCGTCTGTCTGTCCCTGCGCAATCATTTGAAGAATGCAGCTTCCACGTATCTACCTGCGATTGAAAGGCGGAACAGGTGATTCTGCAGACTTGAAAAGGGGGCCGCCGTGGCCCCCTTCGGTTCAGACTTCCTCGATCCGTAGTTCAACCGGGTCGCTGACCAGAACACCGGTCCGCGGCAGGGCCTCGATGGCGAAATCGATAGCCTCGGGGGTGGTCTTGTGGGTGACTACCAGCACCGGCACGCTGGCCGGCGTATGCTGTCCGTATTGACGCATCCGGTCGATCGAGATGCCGGCATCGCCCAGGACCGTCGCAACCTTGGCCAAGGCGCCAGGTTTGTCCTGCAGTTCAAGCCGGATGTAATAGGCTGCGGGCACGGCCGTGCGGGCGGGCAGGGCGGCCTTCAGCTCACCGGCGGGTTGGCCGAAGACCGGCAGGCGGACGCCGCGCGCGATCTCGACGATATCCGAAAGCACCGCACTGGCGGTCGGACCTTCGCCCGCACCGGCGCCGCGCAGGACGATCTGGCCGACGGCATCGCCTTCGATGACGACCATGTTGGTGCCACCGACCAGCTGCCCCAAGGGGCTGTCCGCGGGGACCAGGCAGGGCGACATGCGCTGTTCCAGCCCACGTGCGGTCATCTGTGCAATGCCCAGCAGTTTGATCCGGTATCCCATGTCCGAGGCGCGGCGGATGTCGTCGATGCTGATGCGCTCGATGCCCTCGATCTCGACGTCGGCAAAGCTGACCTGCGTGCCGAATGCGATCGACGACAGGATCGCCAGCTTGTGGCCTGCATCGATGCCCCCGACATCGAGGTTCGGATCGGCCTCGAGATATCCCAGCTGGCGGGCTTCCTCGAAGACGGCCTCATAGGGCAGTCCGGCGCTTTCCATCCGTGTCAGGATATAGTTGCAGGTGCCGTTCATGACGCCCATGACACGGTTGATCCGGTTGCCGGCCATGGATTCGGTCATCGTCTTGATAACGGGAATGCCGCCTGCGACCGCCGCCTCGAAGCGGATCACTTGGCCGGTGCTTTCTGCCAGTTGTGCCAGTTCATGGCCATGCATCGCCAGCAGCGCCTTGTTGGCGGTGACGACATCCTTGCCGGACCGCAGCGCGGCCTCAATCGTGTCGCGGGCTACGCCCTCGTCGCCGCCAACCAGCTCGACGAAGACATCGACGTCATCGGCGGTCGCCACGGCCATGGGGTCGGTTTCCCACCGATAGGCGGACAGATCCGCATCGCGGTTCTTCATCCGGTCGCGGGCCGAAACGGCGGTGATGCAAACCTCTCGGCCGGACCGTTTGGCCAGCATGTCGGCATGCTTCTGAATGATCTTGACGACACCGATCCCGACGGTGCCAAGCCCGGCGATGCCAAGGCGGAGGGGGGACGACATGAGTGCCTCTCGTCTTTGATTTCGCGGGTGTTAGCCTGTGACGGCCCGTTCTGCAACGCGTGAAAAGGGTCCTGATGCGCATCACACCCGATCTGGCAGGTGACACGCGCCGAAAATGTCACGGTCGTCGCAGGGTCGGCTCAGGGCGTCACATCAGCCATGCCGGCCCATTGCCCCTCGATGCCGGTCGCACGCATGATGCGGACGACGCGCCGCGCTGCCGACAGCGTGTCGTCGCGGATCTGGGTGACGTCCTCGGCCGCCATATCGTCGGGATGGCGTTCGCCGCGCGTGTTGATGAAGGTCGGGTGCCACATGCCGGGCCGCTCGCCCGGCCGCCACGAGGCATGGCACAGCAGGTTCCGCAGCACCCGCAATCGTCGCAGGTCGCGGGCCAGAACGTCCAGATCCTCGGCCCCCTTGGCCGAGGCGACGAAGCTGTCGATCAGCGTCCCCAGGGTGTCATCGGCGATATCTTCCATCCGCTGCAGCCACGCCTGCAACGCGGCCTCGCTGGCGTCCTGTCCAAGGCCCTTGCGCGTGAGGGAGAAGATCGCGCGTTTCAGCGCTTCCTCCAGAAAGCCGAAGGCGGCGACGGCATGACCGATGGCCAGCGCCATCTCGTCGGGCAGGCGGTCAGGGGCGCGGGGCAGGCCCATGGCTCATTCCCGCCACAGCTTGTCGACCCATGCCGTCGGGCGCACATAATGGCGGACATGTTTCAGGAAGCTTTCGCGGCGGTCGGACGCGAAGGCCGCCTTCAGGTGCTGACCGGGGGTGCGGATCGGGTCGGCCTCGTCCCACCGGCCCGCGATGGCATCGGGCGGGTTGAGGTTGCCGGGGAACATCACGATGCGCGTGCCCTTGGGGATACGCGGTTCGCGCAGATAGTTCATCGGGAAGTTCGGGATGCAGTGGAAGCGGAAATGCGCTAGCCATCCCTTGGGCCAGAACTTGACGCCGCCCGGCGCATTGCGGGTCACGAAACGCTGTTCATATTTGTACTGATCGGCGGTCCCCTGCGGATCGGCGCGGAAGATCTGCTGCAACGGCGCAAGATTGCCCACCGTCATGCGATAGACGGATGTCTGGCCCATCTTCTCCAGCGGCGTATTCGGATTGCGGCCTAGGACGGTGTCATTTGGATCGCCAAATTCGAAAAAGGGGTCCAGATTGCCCGTGACGATCACGTCCAGATCCAGGAACAGCACGACGCCCGTGACATCGCCCAGATCCCCCCAAAGGCGCGACTTGGGCCATTTTCCCTTGGTCCGCACAGGGGCGTCATAGGCGAACTCGGGCAGTGGCCTGACCGCCACATCGGGGTGCAGCCCCGTGCCGTCGTCCGTGAAACAGAACAGCCGGAAGGGCGGCGTGATGTTGCGTGCCACCATCGCATGCAGCCGGTTTACGTATTCCGGCCCGAACTTCGTGCCCCATTTGATGCAGATGATCTGCTTGATCGCCCCGTTGCGTCCGTCGCTCATGTCAGGTCCTTGCCATTGCTTCCCCAAGGTTTCACACGACCGCGCCCAAGACAACGCCTGCCGGTGGCATAAACGCGTGATAACGCAGGGGGGCCGGGGGGTGCGAAGCCCCCGGCCATCGCGGGACGCAATCAGGGGCGGTTGGCGCGGATCAGCTTCAGGATATCCGCCGCGGCCGAGGGAATGTTGGTTCCCGGCCCGAAGATCGCCTTGACCCCTGCCTTCTGCAGGAACTCGTAATCCTGCTGAGGGATGACCCCGCCGCAGATGACCAGAATGTCGCCCGCACCCTGTGCCTTCAGCGCCTCGATCAGCTTAGGCGCCAGCGTCTTGTGACCGGCGGCTTGGCTGCTGATGCCCACCACGTGGACGTCGTTGTCCACGGCGTCCTGCGCGGCTTCCTCGGGGGTCTGGAACAACGGGCCGACGTCGACGTCGAAGCCGATGTCGGCGAAGGCCGTGGCGATGACCTTGGCGCCGCGGTCGTGGCCGTCCTGACCCATCTTGACGACCAGCATGCGGGGGCGGCGGCCTTCCTCCTCGGCGAAGGTTTCCACGTCGCGCTGGATCTGGGCGAAGCCCTCGTCGCCCTCATAGGCGGCGCCATAGACGCCGGCCAGCGTCTTAACCTCGGCGCGGTGACGCCCGAATTCGTCTTCCATGGCCATGCTGATCTCTCCGACGGTTGCACGGGCGCGGGCGGCCTCGACGGCTGCCTCCAGCAGGTTGCCACCCTCGCGGGCGCGGCGGGTCAGTTCGGCCAGCGCGGCATCGCAGGCGGCCTGATCGCGGGTGGCGCGGATGCGTTCCAGCCGCGCGACCTGAGAGGCGCGGACCTTGACGTTGTCCACGTCCAGGATGTCGATCGGGTCTTCCTTGTCCTTGCGGTACTTGTTGACGCCGACGATCACATCCTCGCCCCGGTCGATCAGGGCCTGACGACGGGCGGCGGTTTCCTCGATCCGCAGCTTGGGCATGCCCGATGCGACGGCCTTGGTCATGCCGCCCATTTCCTCGACCTCCTCGATCAGGGCCCATGCCTTCTCGGCCAGCTCGGCGGTCAGGCTTTCGATGTAATAGCTGCCCGCCAGCGGATCGACGACATTGGTGATGCCGGTTTCCTCTTGCAGGATCAGCTGCGTGTTCCGCGCAATGCGGGCGCTGAAATCGGTGGGCAGGGCGATGGCCTCGTCCAGCGCGTTGGTGTGCAGCGACTGCGTGCCGCCCAATGCTGCCGACATCGCCTCATAGGCCGTGCGGACCACGTTGTTGTAGGGGTCCTGTTCCTGCAACGACACGCCCGAGGTCTGGCAATGCGTCCGCAGCATCAGGCTGCCGGGCTTCTTCGCGCCGAATTCCGACATGATGCGGTGCCACAACAGGCGCGCGGCACGCAGCTTGGCGATCTCCATGAAGAAGTTCATGCCGATGGCGAAGAAGAAGGACAGCCGCCCCGCGAAGGCATCGACATCCATGCCCGCCGCGATGGCCGCGCGCACGTATTCGCGCCCGTCGGCCAGGGTATAGGCCAGCTCCTGCACCAGGTTCGCGCCCGCTTCTTGCATATGATAGCCCGAGATCGAGATGCTGTTGAAGCGCGGCATCTCGAAGCTGGTGAACTCGATGATGTCGGAGATGATCCGCATCGAGGGTTCGGGCGGATAGATGTAGGTGTTCCGCACCATGAACTCTTTCAGGATGTCGTTCTGGATGGTGCCGGACAGGACGGCGCGGTCGTGGCCCTGTTCCTCGCCCGTGACGATGAAGCTGGCCAGGATGGGGATGACGGCGCCGTTCATGGTCATCGACACCGACACCTTGTCCAGCGGGATGCCGTCGAATAGGATCTTCATGTCCTCGACGCTGTCGATGGCCACGCCCGCCTTGCCGACATCGCCCTCGACCCGCGGATGGTCGCTGTCATAGCCGCGATGGGTCGCCAGATCGAAGGCGACCGAGACGCCCTGCTGACCCGCATCCAGCGCCCGGCGATAGAAGGCGTTCGATTCCTCGGCCGTGGAAAAGCCCGCATACTGGCGGATTGTCCACGGACGCCCTGCATACATTGTCGCACGCGGACCACGGGTGAAGGGCGCGATGCCGGGCAGGGTGCCCAAGTGGTTCAGCCCATCCACATCCTCCTGCGTGTACAGCGGTTTGACCGGGATTCCTTCCAGCGTGTCCCATGTCAGATCATCGGGATCACGGCCTTTCAGTTCCTTCTGGGCAAGGGTCCGCCAGTCCTGAAGCGTGGGTTTTGTCATGATCCATCCTTTCCCGCGGCCCGTTCGCCCCTATATTCAAGGGAAGACGAGGTGCCGATGAAGTTGAAATTCCTGTTTTTCGTGATGGCCCTGTCGGCCATGGGCCCCGGGCGCGATGCGCCGCCGCCCGACGTCCCGAACCCCGAAACCGCCGTTCGACCGAACCCCGCACGCCTGCCGCCCATCGCGCAGACCAGCGTCGAGCCCGAGGATCCTGCCAGCATCGTCCCGCCCGAGGTCAGCTTCCTGTCCGCAGATGATGCCACCCCCGATGATTTCCTGTGGAACAGCCGCCCCATCGTGGTTTTTGCCGATACCGAGGGCGACCCGGCCTTCATCGAACAGGTCGAGGCCTTGCGCCGCGGTGCTGCGGCCTTGGCGGTGCGTGACGCGGTGGTGATCCTTGACGCCGATCCAGCAGCCGACAGCATCTGGCGGCGCAGCCTGCATCCTCGGGGGTTTTCGCTGGTGCTGATCGACAAGGACGGGCAGATCAAGATCCGCAGGCCCTCGCCTTGGGACGTGCGCGAGATCGGCCGCGCCATCGACCGTCTGCCGCTGCGGCGACAGGAAATCGGGCGCGGCAGCGTATCGCGGTGATCGGGCACAGGAAACTTGTGGAAATGCGGTGCGTTTCTTATATCATAAGGCAACAGTCGCGGATTATCCGCGCCAAGCAGGGGGTCTATCATGGCAGAACCACGCAAGGATCGTTCCATCCGGACCGTCGCCAAGACGCAGGCGACGCCTGAACGCCGCCCCGAACAGACCGCCCGCCCCGAGGTTAAGAAGCCCGTGCTGAGCCGCGCCAATGAGATCGTGCGTGCTATCGGATTGCGTCCCATCACCGGCCTCTCGGGTCCGAAGATCGGCTATTGACGGCGTCCAGACGACCACGCATCTGCGCCAGCTCATCGGGAAGCTGGCGGGCGATCATCGCCAAGGCTTCAGCATCATCCGCATCCAGCATCTGTTCCACGGCTTCGGGCCCGTGCCGCAGGCACTCGGTCAGGACGCGAATGGCATGGATGCCGCAATCCCGCGTCTCGGCCATCAGCGACAGATAGTCCCCCATCATCTGCGCCGCACGTTCGCCGTCGCGCCGCGCGATCCGTCGCAGATCGCCGGCCAGCGCCTCCATGATCGACAGCAGCCTGTAATACAGCACAATCGGATCGATCACCGGTGCGGGCAGGATGTGCAATTCGCTGATCACGGCGGCAAAGATGCGGTCGTTCGCCTGCGACGACAGCGTGGGCACGAAATCGCCCGATCGGATGCGGGCGATCAAGACTGCAGCATCGCTGGCCGTGGGCGTCTGCTGTTCCAGCGCCACGACGTGGGCGCGGATCTCGGCCAGAAGGGCGCGCTGGATGTCGGTCTCGCGTTCACGGCGCAGGCGGGCGTCGCGGCGACGGGTCTGGGCCGCCACCACTACCCAACCGAATGACAGGAACAGCCCCGCGATCACCGCCTGCTGAGATTGCGGGCTAAGATAGGCGTCAAGCGGCGGCATGGCAGCCTCGGCGGGAACTGTTGCGCGAACTGGGGCGTCCTATCTGCAAGCCATAGGAGAATTCGATGCGACAGGCCTGTCTTACCGCGCTGCTTTTGGCGTCCGCCCCTGTGATGTCCCCCGCCGACACCATGCGTAGCGGGGCGACCACCCTACGGATCACCCCGATCGAAACCGGCACGCTGGACGATCTGCGATGGACGGCGCGGCCCGTGGTCGTGCTGGGCGACGGCCCCGAGGTCGAGGCGCAACTGGACGCCCTGCGCACCGAAACACCCGCGTTGGTCGAACGCCAGGTCGTGGTCCTGACCGAAGGTCCGGGCGCTGCCGATGTTCGCGACAGGGTCGGAACGGGTTTCGCGGTGCTGCTGATCGGCAAGGACGGCAGGGTCAAGCTGTCGCAGACGACGCTGGTCGATCCTGCGCAGATCATCAGCCTGATCGACAGCATGCCCATGCGACAGCGTGAAGCCGACGGATGACACCCGGCATCGCCGCCCCGGGCCGCACCTGACGGTGTGGCAGACGTGGGGGGCAGACATGATGCGGGGGCTTTGATCATTCGAACTCCATGATGACGTCGTCGACACGCAGGCTTTCGCCGGGGGCGGCATTCACGGATTTCACCACGCCCTTCCGTTCGGCCCGCAGGATGTTTTCCATCTTCATCGCTTCGACGGTGGCAAGGGGCTGCCCCTCCTGCACCTCGTCGCCAACGGTCGCATTGATCCTGACGACCAGCCCCGGCATCGGGCAAAGCAGGAACTTCGAGGTATCCGCCGCCTGCTTCTTCGGCATCAGACGGGCCAGTTCGGCGGCCTTCGGACGGCGGACATAGACCCTAAGGTCGGCGCCACGGCTGCGGATGCGGAAGCCCGCCGCGATTTTGTCGACCTTCAGGACCATCCGCTGGCCTTCAACCTCGAGCTGCGCCAAGGACTGGCCGGGGCGCCAGTCGCTCTCGATCCGGATGCGACGATCGTTGATGTGGACATCGGCGCCATCGCTGTCGGCAACGATCCTGACCTGCCATTCCTGGTCAGCCGCAAAGACGACCCAATGTTCACCGACACGACGTTCGTGGTTGCCAAGCCGGCCGCTGATGCGCGTGTCGCGGATCTCGGAGACGCGATGCATGGCAGCGGCGGCGGCGGCGATGCGTTCCAGCGCATCGGCGTCCAACTGCGCGCCTTGGAAGCCGTCGGGATATTCCTCGGCGATGAAGGCGGTGGTGATGTCGCCGGATGCGAACTTGGGGTGATCCATCACCGCCGACAGGAAGGGCAGGTTGTGGCCGATGCCCTCGACCTCGAATTCATCCAGCGCGACGCGCATCGCCTGAATTGCCTGCGCGCGGGTGGGGGCCCAGGTGCACAGCTTGGCGATCATCGGGTCATAGAACATGCTGATCTCGCCGCCCTCGTAGACACCGGTATCGTTGCGGACGGCGGTTTCGCCATACGCGGTGCCCTGTGCCAGCCATTTGCCACTGGTGACCATCGGACCGGCGGCGATTTCGGCGGGGGGGCGGTACCGCGTCAGTCGGCCGATCGAGGGCAGGAAGTTGCGATAGGGGTCTTCGGCATAGAGCCTGCTTTCCATTGCCCAACCGTTGATCTTCAGGTCCGACTGCTCAAAGGGCAGGGGGTCGCCTGCGGCCACGCGGATCATTTGTTCGACCAGATCGACGCCGGTGATCAGTTCTGTCACCGGATGTTCGACCTGAAGTCGCGTGTTCATTTCCAGAAAATAGAAGTTGCGGTCGCCATCGACGATGAATTCGACCGTGCCCGCGCTGGTATAGCCGACGGCCTTTGCCAGGGCGACGGCCTGTTCACCCATCGCACGGCGTGTCGCTTCTTCCAGGAAGGGCGAGGGTGCTTCCTCGATGACCTTCTGGTTGCGCCGCTGGATCGAACATTCGCGTTCGTGCAGATAGACGGCGTTGCCATGGCTGTCGGCCAGGACCTGGATCTCGATATGGCGGGGCTGGGTGACGAATTTCTCAATGAAGATGCGGTCGTCGCCGAAGCTGTTGGCGGCTTCGGACTTCGAGCTTTCGAACCCTTCGCGGGCCTCACCGGCGTTCCATGCGATCCGCATGCCCTTGCCGCCGCCCCCGGCGCTGGCCTTGATCATCACCGGATAGCCGATCTGGTCGCTAATCTTCGCGGCCTCATCGGCATCGGCGATCAGGCCCATGTATCCGGGTACCGTGCTGACGCCCGCCTCCTGCGCCAGCTTCTTCGAGGTGATCTTGTCGCCCATCGATTCGATCGCGCCTGAGGGCGGGCCGATGAAGACGACGCCCTCGGCCTCCAGCGCCTCGGCGAACTTGCGGTTCTCCGACAGGAAGCCGTATCCGGGGTGGACCGCCTCGGCCCCCGACTGGCGGATCGCATCCATGATCTTGTCGATCACGATATAGGACTGGTTGGCGGGCGCGGGGCCGATATGGATCGCCTCATCCGCCATCTTGACGTGCAGCGCATTGCGGTCAGCGTCGGAATAGACCGCCACCGTGGCGATGCCCATCTTGCGGGCGGTCTTGATGACACGGCATGCGATCTCGCCCCGGTTTGCGATCAGGATCTTCTTGAACATGGGCTCCTCCCAGGACGGAACATGAAAAAGCCGCCCAAAGCATGGCTTTGGACGGCAATCAGTGCAGATCGCGCCGAGGCGCGGATCAGGGTGTTATTGGCAGAGGCGGACGTCGTTGCACAGCGCACCACCGGCCGCGCCGATGGCAGCAGCCTTGTAGATGTCGCTTTCCTTGCGACCGCCGACCTTGGCGATCGTGGCGCCGGCTGCGGCGCCGATGGCCGCGCGATCGACGTCGGTCGGCTGGATGTTCTGGGTGCAACCAGCCAGCGCCAAGGCGCTGAGAACGGCAGCAACGGCAAATGTCTTGGACATGTGTCAGATCCTGTCTTGAAAGAGGCAGGGACGAAACGCCGCCCCCGCCCGAATGGTTCGCCAGTTAGGCCGGAGGGATCAGTAGCGGCGCTGGCAGACGCCCGCGTCGTCGCAAAGCGCGCCGGCTGCACCGCCAAGGGCCGCGCCGGTCGCGATGTCTTCGTCAAGCGCCTTGGCGATGACGGCACCGGCAACTGCACCGCCTGCGGCGCGCTGTGCGTCCGGCGACAGACCGGTCTGCATGTTGGGGTCGCAAGCGGCCAAGCCCAGAACCAGAGCCGAGATGCCACCAAGGCGGATGATGAGCGATTTTTGCATGATAGACTGCCTGTCTTGAGAGGCCGTGTTCCGGCCGGTTGTGGATTATCTGGGGTTATCGCATACCGAACCGCGACGTCAAACTGACATGCGTGTGACATCAACAGGTTCAGCGCCAATTCGCCCATCAGATGTCGTTCCCGTCCTCGTCCATGTCGTCCCAGTCCATGTCGTCCCAATCGAATTCGGGCGGACTGTCCTTGGCGAAAAGTTCGGGGAAGGATGCTTCGGCGGCGGCCATGTCGACCTGCAGCAGCTGTTCATAGCTGGCAGGGTCGAATTCGCCGACCGCCTTGACCTCGCGGCCGATCAGCCATCCGAGGCGTCCGGCATCGAGGTTGCCACGTTCGAAGGGTTGGTCGCCGAAATGCGCGATCAGCGCCGACAGGAAGCCCGCGTCGGCGCGCCTGTCGGGGGCGCGACGGTCTTTGAACCTTTCGCGGCGCGTGATGGGGGTGGCACCCTTCTTGCGGTTTTCCCGCCGGATGGTGAACTGGTAATCTGAGCCGGGAAGGCGCCCCGGAAAGCCGCGATGCTTCAGCATGGCATGGCCCCTTTGCTGTGATGCGCGGGGGCGGCTTGGGCTGCGCGCGGGCAGGCAGGCCGCCCGCGCACGATTGTCGGACGGTGCGTCTTAGCCGAATTTGCCCTGATAGACAGGCTCGGTCGTGACGGGGTTGACCATCGGCGCTGCGGGCGCGGTGGGCACATAGACGTCGGCGGGCTGCTGACGCTGGCAGGCGGCGAAGGCGGAAACCAGCACCAGGCCGAGGATGATCTTTTTGGACATGGAGAAACGCTCCTGTGATGGGGACGCCGGGGCGTCCTACTGCTCGGGTTGCAGTCGGCTTGTTCGATGGCCGACTTGCGGGCGATGATACAATCGCGCCCCCGCTTCAGACAGGCATCGCTGATGGCCCCCTGCACATGCCGGGCGCCCTGTGGCCTTGCTGCATCATTCACGCAGTTGTGCATCGGCGTTTCTTCCCCGGCGGTTACAGCGGAATGTTGTCGTGCTTTTTCCACGGGTTCGTCAGTCGCTTGCCGCGCAGGCTGGCGAATGCACGTGCCACGCGGCGGCGGGTTGATCGTGGCTGGATCACCTCGTCGATGAAGCCCTTTTCGGCGGCGACGAAGGGGTTTGCAAAGCGGTCCTCGTAATCCTTGGTGCGGGCCGCGATCTTGTCGGCATCACCCAATTCGCTGCGATAGAGGATCTCGACCGCACCCTTGGCGCCCATCACCGCGATCTCAGCCGTGGGCCAGGCATAGTTGAAATCACCGCGCAGGTGCTTGGACGACATCACGTCATAGGCCCCGCCATAGGCCTTGCGGGTGATGACCGTGACCTTGGGCACCGTCGCCTCGCCATAGGCGAAGAGCAGCTTTGCGCCATGCTTGATGACGCCGCCGTATTCCTGGCTGGTGCCCGGCAGGAAGCCCGGCACATCGACCAGCGTCAGGATCGGGATCTCGAAGGCGTCGCAGAAGCGCACGAAGCGGGCGGCCTTGCGGCTGCTGTCGATGTCCAGGCAGCCCGCGAGCACCATCGGCTGGTTGGCGACGACGCCGACGGTCTGACCCTCGATCCGGATGAAACCGATCAGGATGTTGGCGGCGAAATCCTTCTGGATCTCGTAGAAGTCGCCTTCATCCGCGACCTTGGCGATCAGCTCCTTCATGTCATAGGGCTGGTTCGGGTTGTCGGGGATCAGCGTATCCAGGCTGGGCTCGATCCGCGCGGGATCGTCGAAGAAGGGGCGGGTGGGCGCGCGTTCGCGGTTGTTCAGTGGCAGGAAGTCGAACAGGCGCCGGATCTCGGTCAGGGCCTCGACATCATCCTCGAATGCGCCATCCGCGACCGAGGATTTCTTGGTATGGGTGCCTGCACCGCCCAGCTGTTCGGCGGTAACCACCTCGTTCGTGACGGTCTTGACCACGTCGGGGCCGGTCACGAACATGTAGGAGGTATCCTTAACCATGAAGATGAAATCCGTCATTGCGGGCGAATAGACTGCGCCGCCCGCACAGGGTCCCATGATCACGCTGATCTGCGGCACGACGCCGGATGCCATGACGTTGCGCTGGAACACCTCGGCATAGCCCGCAAGGCTCGCGACGCCTTCCTGAATGCGCGCACCGCCCGAATCGTTCAACCCGATGACGGGGGCACCGTTCTGCATCGCCATGTCCATGATCTTGCAGATCTTCTGGGCGTGGGTCTCGGACAGGCTGCCGCCGAAGACGGTGAAATCCTGGCTGTAGACATAGACCATGCGCCCGTTGATCGTGCCCCAGCCCGTGACGACGCCGTCGCCATAGGGGCGGTCGGCCTCCATCCCGAAGTCGGTGCTGCGATGGGCGACGAACATGTCGAATTCCTCGAAGCTGTCCTCGTCGACCAGCAGTTCGATCCTTTCGCGGGCCGTCAGTTTTCCCCGACCGTGCTGGGCATCGATGCGCCGCTGTCCGCCACCAAGACGGGCCTCGCTGCGGCGGCGCTCAAGCTCTTGCAGAATGTCGGTCATGGAAGCCCCCTTGATGTCATCAGGTCACGCTAGCGGGTGATGCAGGTGCAGCAAAGAAAAATCGGGAACATTTGCAAACGACGCAAATTTAGGCACCGGCAAAATGCAAACCTGCGAAATTGCGGCGGCACTTGACCTTGAGGCGGAGCGGAGGCAATCCAGCGCCATGGGTTTGCACATCGACATTTCGGCCGTCATGGCCAATTACAGCGCGCTTGCGGCGAAAGCCCCCGGTGCGGGGGCGGCAGCGGTGATCAAGGCCGATGCCTATGGTTTGGGCGCCGCGCGGATTGCGCCGGCCTTGTATCAGGCGGGCGCGCGCGATTTCTTCGTGGCCCTGGCCGCGGAAGGGCAGGCCATCCGCGCGCTTCTGCCCGACGATGCCACCATCAACGTCCTGTCCGGTCATATGGTGGGCGAGGATCTGACCGGGCTGGTTCCGGTCCTGAACAGCCCCGAACAGTTCTTCCGCGATCGCGCGATGCGCCCCGGCCAGCCCTTTGCCATCCAGCTGGACAGCGGCATGAACCGCCTTGGGATGGAGGCCGCCGAATGGGCCGCCATCCGCACCGAGGCGCTGGCCGCCGGTCCCGCTTTCATCATGTCGCATCTGGCCTGCGCCGATGAACCCGATCATCCCGCCAATGCGGCCCAGCTGGCAGCCTTCCGCGCCATGACCGACGGCTGCAACGTGCCGCGTTCGCTGGCGGCGACGGGCGGCATCCTTCTGGGGCCGGATTATCACTTCGAGATGGTCCGCGCAGGGATCGGCATGTACGGCGGCATGCCCTATGCCGAAGCGCAGCAGGCTGTCACCCTGTCACCCCGCGTGATCCAGACCCGCGACGTAAAAGCCGGAGAGACGGTCGGCTATGGCGCCTCTTGGCGGGCCGAACGCGACTGCCAGATCGCCACGGTCGATGCGGGCTATGCCGACGGCATCCTGCGGGCGCTTTCGGGCACGGGGGCGCAGATGTATGCGGGCGATGTGGCCTGCCCGATCGTGGGGCGGGTCTCGATGGACCTGATCACGGTCGATGTGACGGCGCTGGAGGTCGTGCCGCCGACGCTGGACCTTATCTGCGTCCATCAGCCCATCGACCGCCTGGCCGACTTGGCCGGGACGATCGGATACGAGATCCTGACCTCGCTGCGGCAACGATACCAGCGGACCTATCCGTGACACCCATCCGGACGGTCGGCCGCGCCGCGCTGCGCCTGACGCGCGGCATCGGGGCGGTCGCGATCTTTGCCGGGCGTGGGCTTGGTGGGCTGCGGATCCATGGGTTGCGGGCGCTTGCGGTGCAGATGCTGCAGATCGGCTGGCTGTCGTTGCCCGTCGTCGGTCTGACGGCCCTGTTTACCGGCGCGGCATTGGCCCTGCAGATCCATTCCGGGGGTGAGCGTTTCCAGGCGGGCGACGTCGTTCCCGCCATCGTGGCCATCGGCATGGTGCGCGAACTGGGGCCGGTGCTGGGCGGCCTGATGGTTGCGGCCCGCGTCGCCAGCAGCATCGCGGCCGAGATCGGCACCATGCGCGTCACCGAACAGATCGACGCGCTGGTGACGCTGTCCACCGATCCGGTCCGCTGGCTGGTCACGCCGCGCCTTTGGGCCGCGATCTTGTCGCTGCCGGTGCTGGTCGCGGTGGGCGACATCATCGGGATCATGGGTGGATGGCTGGTGGGCGCGGGATCGCTCGGGTTCAACTCGGCCACTTATATAGCCAACAGCTGGGCCTATCTGGAATTCTGGGACGTTGCTTCGGGGCTGATCAAGGGCGCGGTCTTCGGGCTGATCGTGGCGCTGTCGGGCTGCTGGTTCGGGATGCGGTCCTCGCGCGGAGCGGCGGGCGTGGGGCGCGCGACCACGCAGGCCGTGGTGGCGGCCGCCGTCGGCATCCTTGCCGCGAATTTCGCGCTGACAGGGCTGTTCTTCCGATGATCGCGCTGCACGACCTGCACAAGTCTTTTGGTCCGAAACGCGTGCTGGCCGGTGTGAACCTGCAGGTGGGGCAGGGCGAAAGCCTCTGCGTCATCGGGCAGTCGGGCACCGGAAAATCGGTGCTGCTGAAATGCATCCTGGGGCTGGTGCAGCCCGACCGGGGGCAGGTCACTTGGAACGGCAGGCCCATCGACCGCGCGGGTTTCATGGCAGGCTTCGGCATGTTGTTCCAAGGCGCGGCCTTGTTCGACAGCCTGTCGGTCTGGCAGAACGTCGCCTTCCGCCTGCGCCAGAGGATGTCCGACGCCAAGGCCCGTCCTATTGCGTTGGACAAGCTGGCGCGCGTGGGTCTTGGCCCCGAGACCGCCGATCTGATGCCCGCCGAACTCTCGGGCGGCATGGCCAAGCGGGTGGGGCTGGCGCGCGCCATTGCCGACGACCCTTCGGTCATCTTCTTCGACGAACCGACGACCGGGCTGGACCCGATCCGCGCACGCGCCATCAACACGCTGATTCGCGACATCGTCACCCAGACCGGGGCCACGGCGATCACCATCACCCACGACATGGATTCGGTACGTGCCATCGGTGATCGGGTCGCCCTGTTGCAGGGCGGGACAATCGTTCACGACGGTCCGGTCACCCGGATGGCTGACGCCCCGGCCCTGGCCGATTTTTTGGGCGACGGGGTGGCGAAATAGCCCGCGAATGCCAATATCGAATGCAACTTTTGTGCGATCGCAAAAGTTCTGCCGAAATCAGCGGCACAACTGTCGCGGATGCCGCCAACATCGGCTTGTGCGAATCCCCGTGGCTTGCCACCATGACAACAGACGCCTGAGCAGGAGAAACATTTGGGTCTTTCCCCAACGCCCCCCGTCGCCACCCCTTCGGCAGAAACCCTGCTGGAGTTTCCCGACAACCGCCTGCTGATCGATCTCTGCGGTCCCAATGACACCCATCTGGCGCGGATCGAGGAAGCCTTGGGCGTGCATATCCTGCGCCGCGGCAACCAGATTGCCATCGTCGGCGGCCCCGAGGCCCAATCCGAGGCCGCGCAGTTGCTGAACGGCCTTTATGCACGCTTGGAACAGCACCGCCCCGTCACCCCCGCCGAGGTCGAGGCCGCGCTCCGCATGGGTGTCGAACCCGCAAGCGAGGTGACCCGCGACGAGCAGCTGGAAATGTTCGCCCAAGGGAACTTCGAACTGCGTACGCGCAAGAAATCGGTCGAGCCGCGTACCGACGCGCAAAAGGCCTATGTCCGCTCGCTGTTCCAGCATGAACTGGCCTTCGGCATCGGACCTGCCGGCACCGGCAAGACCTATCTGGCGGTCGCGGTCGGCGTCACCATGCTGATCCAGGGCGAGGTCGACAAGATCATCCTGTCGCGCCCCGCGGTCGAGGCGGGCGAGCGTCTCGGTTTCCTTCCCGGCGACATGAAGGAGAAGGTCGATCCCTACATGCAGCCGCTTTATGATGCGCTGAATGACTTCCTTCCCGGCAAGCAGATGCAGAAGCTGATGGAGGAAAAGCGGATCGAGATCGCACCCCTGGCCTTCATGCGCGGGCGCACCCTGTCGCGCGCCTTCGTGGTGTTGGACGAGGCGCAGAACGCTAGCAGCATGCAGATGAAGATGTTCCTCACACGTCTTGGGGAAGGGTCGCGCATGGTCATCACCGGCGACCGCACCCAGATCGACCTGCCGCGCGGCATGCAGTCGGGGCTTGTCGATGCCGAAAAGGTCCTGAAGGACGTCAAGGGCATCAGCTTCAGCTATTTCACCGCCGATGACGTCGTGCGTCACCCGCTTGTCGCGCGGATCATCAAGGCGTATGACGCCGAGGAAATCGCGGCAGTGGCCCGCGGCCAGACAGAGGAAGCGCGCGGCCAATATGTTCCGCGCCGTGCAATGCGAAGCGATGGCTGACGATATAACGGTCGATTGCGTCATCGAAGACGACAGATGGCAGGCCGCCGACCTTGAAGGGTTGGCGGCCACCGCCGTGACTGCGACCCTCGAATGGGTGGAAACCGGCGGAGAGGTCGTGGTCATGGGCTGCGACGACGCCCGTATCGCGGCGCTGAACGCCGATTTCAGGGGCAAGCCCAAGGCGACGAACGTGCTGTCCTGGCCCTCGGAAGACCCCGAACCCCACGCCCCCGGCGAACGTCCCATGCTGCCCGAGGGTGAGGAATTGGGCGATATCGCGATCGCTTATGACACCTGCCTCGCCGAAGCACAGGCGCAGGGCAAGCCCTTCGACCATCATGTGATCCACCTGCTGGTGCATGCCACGTTGCATCTTTTGGGCTATGATCACCTGAACGACCCGGATGCCGAACTGATGGAGGCATCCGAGCGTGCAATCCTTGCGACGCTGGACATTCCAGACCCCTATCGGGAGACAGACTGATGAATTCGGAAGCTCGATTACCTGACTATTCCAACGACGACATGCCTGCCCGCAGGGTCGACATGTCCGAGGATGAAGAGCGCGAAAGTCCCAATCGCGGTTTCTTCGGTCGGGTCTTTCACGCATTGACCAATTCCGAATCACAAGACGATGAGAATCAAGGATCCGAAGACCGCCATTCCGGCAAGCCGGGCTTGGTCAACCTTCGCCGGATGCGCGTCGATGACGTGGCCATCCCCAAGGTCGAAATCATCGCCGCGCCCGCAAACATCACCCTTCCCGATCTGGTCGAGATGTTTCGCGAACATGGGTTTTCCCGAATTCCGGTCTTTCGCGGCACCTTGGACAGCCCGCTTGGCCTGCTGCACCTGAAGGATCTGGCGCTGAAACACGGTTTCGGCGAAGGTGGCAAGTTCACCTTGCGACCCATGCTTCGCCCCCTGCTTTACGTCCCCCCCTCGATGCCTATCGGCGTGTTGTTGCAACAGATGCAGCAGAAGCGGACGCATATGGCGCTGGTTATCGACGAATACGGCGGCGTCGACGGGCTGGTCACCATCGAAGACCTGATCGAGCAGGTCATCGGCGAGATCGAAGATGAACACGACGAGGTCGAGGGGGGCCTCTGGGTTCGCGAAAAGCCCGGCCAGTGGTTCATCCAAGCTCGCGCCAGCCTGTCCGACATCGAGGAGGAAACCGGCCTTCACCTGCTGGACGAGGAGGTCGACGAAGAGGTCGACACCCTTGGCGGTCTGATCTTCATGCTGGCGGGACGCGTCCCGTTGCGGGGCGAGGTCATCAGCCACCCCTCGGGGGCTGAGTTCGAGGTGGTCGAGGCCGATCCCCGTCGTCTGAAGCGCATCCGTCTGCGGATGCCAAGCGTGGGTACGCCCTCGGATCGCCCGGTCGCCCTGCAGAATGACCCCGAGCGCGAAGACTGATTGATCAGCTGGCCCTGAAGTGGGCCAGCATTGCCGCCATGAATTGATTCCTGCGGTCGGTGGTCTCAATCATGATCTCATGACGCGCGCCTGCGATCTCCAGCAGGCGCCCATTGGGCCAACGCTTGGCGCGGTCGCGAATGGCCTGCGCCGCGACCACCTTCTCCTCGGACCCCAAGGCCACCAGCATCGGAATATCGGGCGAGGCGAGCCGGGACAGGCGGGAACATTCGTTCAATGCCTGGCCGACCCAATCGAAACTGGCGCCACCGATGGTCAGCTGCGGCCAGTTTGCAGCCTCGCGCACCAGGCGCGCCCATTCGTCGACATTGCCGGTCAGCAAGTTGTCGTTGAAGCTTTCGTCCAGCACATAGGTATCCGACGCGCCCCCGCTGCCCGGAACGACATTGCCGCCGCGTCCGATCCGCCCCGCAAGGCTGGCGATCCCGCGCGCTGCCCCATGTTGGAAGGGGCGCAGGCTGATGCCCCACATGGGTGCCGAAAAGGCGGCGCTTTTGACCGGCAAACCGTTCATCAGCGCGGCCAGAGCGATGCAGCCGCCCATCGAATGGGCAAGCAGGTGCCAAGGCCGAGGCAACTCATGCTGCCCGGCCACGGCGACCATCTGTTCCACATCGCGCTGATAGTCCGAAAATTCCGTGATATGCCCCGGGCGGGGATCGTCCTGAAGCCGGTCCGACATGCCCTGTCCCCGCCAGTCGATGGCGAGGACGGCATAACCTTCATCGGTCAGGCGATGCGCGATAGGGGCATATTTCTCGACGTATTCGGTCCGGCCCGGAAACAGAAGGACCGTCCCGCTGGTATGCTTCCCTCGGGGTTGCCACAGGGCAATGCGCAGGCGCCTTCCATCATCGGCCGTGACGAAGAAGGCGCTGGCAGGCGCCAGCCCATCGTCGGGAAGCTGATGGAAGGGCGCCTGCTGCATGGGGCTCAAGACAGCTTCTGGCCCAGTTGCATGGCGACGCCCATCGAGCCGTCGACCTTCAGCTTGCCGGTCATGAAGGCGGTGGCGGGGTTGATGTCGCCGTTCAGGATGCCTTCGAAGGTGTCGCGGCTGGCGGTCAGGGTCACTTCGGACTCCTCGTCGCCCGCGTGAACGCCATTTTCGTTGATCATGATCGCGCCTTCATCCTCGATCACGAATTTCGCGGTCGAATCGAAGCTGTCGATCTTTTCGCCCAACTTGCGGACGGCTGCGTTCACAACATCGCTCATTTTGTACCTCATAGTGCGCTTTGGCTGGCACCCCGCCTGCTGGCCGGGTTACACCTTATCATATGAAGGCGTCCTTACAGGTTTTCCATACTGCCGTGACGGCATTGCGACACAAGGTGCTGATGATTTTCATCGTTCTTGCCGCGTCGCTGCCTGCCATGGCGCAGGACGACGCCTTCGCGCGGCTTGCAAACCCCGAGGGCGAGGGGTGGCGCATTGCCGAAAGCGACATCCTGCGCGAATGGTCGAAATCCGGTTCGGCGGCGATGGACCTGCTGCTGAAGCGCGGCGAGGATGCGCTGGACATGGGCGACATTCCGGCGGCCATCGGTCATCTGACGGCGCTGACCGACCATGCGCCGGATTTCGCCACGGGGTTTCAAGCGCGGGCCGCGGCCTATGCGGCTGCGGGGGACTTCGGTCCCGCCATGGCCGACCTGGCGCGCACGCTGGAATTGCAACCGCGCCAGTTCCAGGCGCTGACCCAGCTGGGCAGCATGCTGGAGGAGATGGGCGATGACGACCGCGCCCTTTCGGCCTATCGCCAAAGCCTGAAGATCCACCCCCATCAGCAAGAGGCAATTGATGGCGTCGCACGTCTGGAACGCAAGGCAATCGGTACCGATATCTAGGCCATGAACATGATGACGCGCGGACGGGTCACCGCAATCCTGGGCCCCACGAACACCGGCAAGACGCATGAGGCCATCTCGCGGATGCTGGGCCATCGCACTGGCGTCATCGGGCTTCCGCTGCGCCTTTTGGCGCGCGAGGTCTATGACCGCATCGTCAAGGCACGCGGTCCTTCCGTCGTGGCCCTTGTCACGGGCGAGGAACGCATCATCCCCGATCGCGTGCAGTATTGGGTCGCCACCACCGAGGCCATGCCCGACATCGCCACCGATTTCGTCGCCATCGACGAGATCCAGCTTTGCGCCGATCCGGGCCGCGGCCATGTCTTCACCGACCGCCTGCTGAACATGCGCGGCACCAAGGAGACATTGCTGCTGGGCAGTTCGACCATGCGCCCCGCCATCGCGGCGCTGATCCCCGACGTGCATTTCGTACAGCGCCCGCGCATGTCGCAGCTTTCCTGGGCGGGGTCGAAGAAGCTGTCGCGCATGCCTGCCCGCAGCGCCATCGTGGGTTTCAGCGTCGATGACGTCTATGCCATGGCCGAACTGATCCGCCGCCAGAAGGGAGGTTGTGCGGTCGTCATGGGCGCGCTTTCGCCCCGGACGCGCAACGCGCAGGTGGCGATGTATCAAAGTGGCGAGGTCGATTACCTCGTGGCGACGGATGCCATCGGGATGGGCCTGAACCTCGACATCAAGCACGTGGCCTTCAGCGCCACGCATAAGTTCGACGGCCGCCGCGTGCGCGAGCTGTTCCCGCACGAGATGGGCCAGATCGCCGGTCGGGCAGGGCGTCACACCGAATCCGGCACCTTCGGCGTCACGGGCGAGGCAGAGACCTTGGACCCCGGTTTGGTTGACGCGCTGGAAAACCACCGCTTTGCTCCGATCAGTCGTCTTGTCTGGCGGAACGCGCGGCTGGAATTCGGCACCATGGACCGCCTTGTCGAAAGCCTGGAGGCCGGATCGGGTCAGGAGCTTCTGGGCCGCGGACGCGAGGCCGATGACGTCGCCACGCTGAAGATCCTGCGCGAACTGCCCGAGATCAAGGACCGGGTGCGCGGCGGCAAGGACGTCCGGCTGCTGTGGGACGTCTGCCGCGTGCCCGATTTTCGCGGCATCAGCCAGATGGAGCATGCGACGCTGCTGGCGCGAATCTTCGGCTTCCTGCAGGATGGGACCATCCCGGCAGATTGGCTGGACCGCTCGATCAAGCGGATCGACAAGACGCATGGGGATATCGACGCCATCTCGAAGCGGCTGGCCTATATCCGCACATGGACCTATGTCGCGCAAAGAACCGGTTGGGTTCAGGACGAAAAGCATTGGCGCGGCGAGACACGCGCTGTAGAAGACCGCCTGTCAGACGCGTTGCACGCGGCGCTGACCCAACGATTTGTGGACCGGCGCACGTCCGTGCTGATGCGCCGGCTCAAGCAGAAGGAGAGCCTTGTGGCCGAAGTGAACGACAAGGGCGAAGTGACGGTCGAGGGCGAATTCGCCGGCCGTCTTGAAGGATTCCGTTTCCGCCCCGACCAGACCGCTTCGGCGGACGAGGCGAAGATGCTGAACCGCGCCGGCTACGAGGCATTGCGCCCCGAATTCCACCTGCGGGCGGACCGTTTCTACAACGCCCCCGACACCGAGATGGATTTCACCGAACAGGGTGGCCTGATGTGGGGCGAACAGGCGATCGGCAAGCTGGTCGCGGGGTCGGACCCGCTGCACCCCGGCGTGCAGGCCTTCGTCGACGAGGAAGCCGGTTCCGAGATCGCCGAAAAGGTCACCCGCCGCCTGCAGCATTTCATCGACCGCAAGATCGCCGCCGCCTTCGAGCCCCTGCTGGGCCTGCAGAAGGATGAGACCCTGACCGGTCTGGCCCGCGGTTTCGCCTTCCGCATGGTCGAGGCACTTGGCGTCCTGCCGCGCGAAGGCGTCGCCACCGAGGTCAAGGAACTTGACCAGGAATCGCGCGGGGCCCTGCGAAAGCATGGCGTGCGCTTCGGCCAGTTCACCATCTTCATGCCCGCGCTGCTGAAGCCCGCGCCGACGCGCCTGCGTCTGGTGCTGTGGTCGCTGTCCAAGGGTCTGAACGAATTCCCCGAAAGCCCGCCCCCGGGCCTGGTGACCATCCCGCATATCAGCGACCTGCCGTCCGAGGTCTATACGCTGTCCGGCTATCGTCCGGCCGGCGAACGCGCGATCCGCATCGACATGCTGGAGCGACTGGCAGATCTGCTGCGTGCACAGGACACGCGCGGCGGCTTCGAGGCCAATCCCGACATGCTGTCGATCACCGGCATGACGCTGGAGCAGTTTTCGGGACTGATGCAGGGCTTGGGCTATTCGGCCGAAAAGGGCGAACGCCCGAAGGTCAAATCGACCGAAACGCCGGTCGTGACGCCTGCGCCCGAGGGTGAGGCCTCGGCCGCGCCCATGACCGAGGAGGAATCGGTGCTGGCCGCGGAAACCCGCGCCAAATGGGAGGCCGAGCATCCCGCAGCCCCCGCCGCCGAGGGAACCGAAGCCCCGTCCGAGGATGTCGCACCGCCAGAGATGGAGGTGTTCTACACCTTCAAATGGGCACCCAAGCCGCGCGGCAACCGCCGTCCGCAAGGGGATCGTCCGCAGGGCGACCGTGCCGAGCGTCCGCAGGGCAACCGTGGCCCGCGCCGCGAGGGTGGCAAGAACGCCGCGCCTCATGGCGAACGCCGCGACCGTCAGGGCAAGCCCGGCGGCCCCAAGAAGGGCGGAAAGCCTGCGAATGCGGGTCCCAAGACCTTCTCCTCGCGTCCCGAAAAGAAGGCCGACCCCGACAGCCCCTTCGCCATCCTGGCGGCGCTGAAGGACAAATCCTGACGTGAGTGAAGCGGCTGCGGGTCTGCGGCTGGACAAATGGCTGTTCTTTGCGCGGTTCTTCAAGACCCGCGGCCTGGCTGCCGACCGCATCGAAGCGGGCGGCATCCGGGTGAACGGCCAGCCCTGCCGCAAGCCCGGCAAGACGGTGCGCATCGGTGACAGGCTGCGCATCTCGGCCTATCAGCAGATCCGTTACGTGACGGTCGTCGATATGGCCGACCGTCGCGGCCCTGCCTCGGAAGCAAGCCTGATGTATCTGGACGATGACGATGGGTTGATTGATCCCTCGGATGGGTCTAGTGACATCGCGAACCTCAAGACAAGAGTGCCCAGATGACCTATGTCGTGACCGACAACTGCATCATGTGCAAATATACCGACTGCGTCGAAGTCTGCCCCGTGGATTGTTTCTACGAGGGTGAAAACACGCTGGTCATTCATCCCGACGAATGCATCGACTGCGGCGTCTGCGAACCCGAATGCCCCGCCGATGCCATCCGCGCCGATACCGAGCCGGACATGGAAAAATGGGTCGAGTTTAACCGCAAGTATTCCGAGCAATGGCCCGTGATCACGCAGAAGAAGGACCCGCTGCCGACCGCCGCCGAAATGGACGGCAAGGAAGGCAAACTGGAAGAATACTTCTCGGAAGCGCCGGGTGCGGGCGACTGAGATGATTCGCGCGGGCAGGGTGCATAACCGACCGCGCTGACATGCAAGCCGCTGCCGCGATGGGGAAAGCCCTGTCGCGGTCAGTTTCGGTAATCTGCATACGACCGCTTTTTCCAGCGTCATTTTTATGTTATATATGCCCTAGACGTGCTTCTGGCGAAAGTCAGGGGCACTTTCGGGTTTATGCCCGATGCTGCCGTTCTCCGCGCCCTCTGCCGGGCCGGAGCATAAGTGAAAACCGAACGGGCCGAAGGTGGCGATAGCCTCCTGCGGGCCCTTGTGTCCGTGCCTGAGGACACCACCATAAGGAAGCCAGATGTCGAAATCCAAGAAGAACGAGTTCCGCCCCGATGACTTCGTCGTCTATCCCGCCCATGGTGTCGGCCGGATCGTGTCCATCGACGAACAGGAGGTTGCCGGTCTCAAGCTTGAGATGTTCGTCATTTCGTTCGACAAGGACAAGATGACCCTGCGCGTCCCGACCGCCCGCGCCACCGAAATCGGTATGCGCAGCCTGTCGACGCCGGATCTGATCGACCGCGCGCTGGAGACGCTGAAGGGCAAGGCCCGCGTCAAGCGTGCCATGTGGTCGCGTCGTGCTCAGGAATACGAACAGAAGATCAACTCGGGCGATCTGATGGCCATTGCCGAGGTGGTGCGCGACCTGCACCGCAGCGATGATCAGCGCGAACAGTCCTATTCCGAGCGTCAGCTCTATGAGGCCGCACTGGACCGTCTGACCCGCGAAGTCGCAGCCGTTGTCGGCCTTGACGAAGGCGGCGCCCAGAAGCGCGTCGAAGAGGTCCTGACCTCGCGCGCGGCCGCCTGATCGTACGATCACGCATAAATTGAAAGGGCGTCCCGCAGGGGGCGCCCTTTCTTCGTGAAGAAGCCGATGTTCCAAACGTGGACAACGCTTTTCGTCCCGCCTATAACCCCGGCGACAAACCCACCCTGCAGAACGATCGAGGCGTATGATGATCAAGGTTTTCGGCCACACCTCCCCCGACACGGATTCCACCGGCTCGCCCATCATCTGGGCATGGTATCTGAACGAAGTCCGCAAGACCCCCGCCGTGGCGGTCCTGCAGGGCGAACCCAATACCGAAGCGGCCTGGATGCTGACCCGCTGGAACCTGGACAAGCCGGAAATCATCGCGGATGTGGCTGCCGGCGACAAATGCGTCATCGTCGACACCAACAACCCCGCCGAGCTGCCCGCGTCGCTGGCCGATGCCGATGTGATCGAGATCATCGACCACCACCTGCTGGCCGGCGGCATCAAGACGCGTGCGCCCATCAACATCACCATCCGCCCGCTGGCCTGCACCGCCACCATCATGTACGACCTGATCGGTGACGACATGGCGCGTGCCCCCGAAGGCATCAAGGGCGCGATGCTGACCTGCATCCTGTCCGACACGCTGGAATTCCGCAGCCCGACCACCACCGCGCATGACCGTGCCGTGGCCGAGAAGCTGGCCGCCGATCTGGGCGTGAACATCACCGAATTCGCCGCCGACATGTTTGCCGCGAAGTCGGACGTCAGCGCCTTCGGCGACGACGCGCTGCTGCGGATGGACAGCAAGGAATACGAGTTGGGCGGCAAGAAGCTGCGCGTCTCGGTTCTGGAAACGACCGCGCCGCAGGTCCTGCTGGACCGCAAGGCCGCGCTGATGGCCGCCATGCCCGCCGTCGCCGCCGCCGACGGCGCCGACGAGGTGCTGCTGTTCATCGTCGACATCCTGCGCGAGGAAGCGACCCTTCTGGTTCCCAACGACTTCGTCAAGCAGGTCGCCGAGCGCAGCTTTGCCGCTACCGTCACAGGCGATACCGTCGTTCTGCCGGGCGTCATGAGCCGCAAGAAGCAGATCATCCCGGTCCTGGCCGTCTGATGACCCGCATCCTTCAGTCGCTGGCCGAGATTTCGGCCAGCTATGACGCGCTGTTCTGCGACCTCTGGGGCTGTCTGCACAACGGCAAGCAGCCCTATCCCGCGGCCGTCGCCGCCTTGCAGGCGTTCCGCGCCCAAGGCGGCAAGGTCTGCCTGATGACCAATGCGCCGCGCCCGAACCAATATGTCGTGGCTCAGCTGGACCGGATGGGCGTTCCGCGCGATGCCTGGGATCTGGTGGTCAGTTCGGGCGATGCGGCACAGGACGCGATGTTCGAGGGTGCCGTGGGCTGCAAGGTCTGGCACATCGGGCTGGCGAAGGATGACGGCTTCTTCACCGATATTCCGCAGGCCCATGTGAACAGCCCTGCCATCAGCCGGGTCGAACTGTCCGAGGCCGAGGGCATCGTCGCATCGGGTCCCTTCGATGAACTGAACGAAACGCCCGAGGATTACCGCGATCGTTTCCAAGACGCGATCGACCGTGGGCTGGTGATGCTATGTGCGAACCCCGACTTGGTCGTGGACATGGGCGACACCCGCATCTATTGCGCCGGTGCGTTGGCCGAGTTCTATGAGAGCATGGGCGGCAAGGCACTGTATTACGGCAAGCCCCACGCCCCGATCTATGATCGGGCGCGGCAGTTGATGGGCCTTGGGTCCGACGCCCGCTGTCTTGCCGTGGGGGACGGCATCGATACCGACATTCTTGGTGCAATGCAGCAGGGGATCGACTCGATCTTCGTGACGGGCGGACTGGCGGCGGATGCCTTCGGCAGCGACGTGGAAAACCCCGACGCCGACAAACTGCGCGATTGGCTGGATGCGCGGCACCGATTACCTGCCTATGCGATAGGGCGTCTTCGCTGAACTGCGCTACATCTAACTTCAAAAGCCCGCCCTCGTGCGGGCTTTTTATATGTCTCGGCCAGTCAGACAGATAATTCCCGAAATTGCGCCATTCAGGACATTTTATTGCGCTTCTATTTCGTTTCTGCTATGCAGCATGAACCAAGATGCAGCGGCAGGCGAATGGATCACGACATGCTGGACAACTTCCCGAAGGGCACCATTGTCATCGAGGATCTGGAGGTGGGCATGTCCCGCCATCTGCAAAAGCAGATCACCGATGAAGACATCCAGATGTTCGCCACCGTCTCGACCGACCGAAACCCGGTGCATCTGGACGATGACTATGCGCGCGACACGATATTCGAAGGGCGCATCGCCCATGGGATGCTGACGGCGGGGCTGATCTCGGCGGTGATCGGGGAACAGCTGCCGGGGCATGGCACGGTCTATCTGGGCCAGACGCTCATGTTCATGGCTCCGGTGCGTCCCGGCGACGTCGTCCGCGCCGAAGTGACGGTCGAGACGATCGATCACTCAAAAAGGCGTGTCACGCTTGCAACCCGCTGCCTCGTGGGCGATAGGGTCGTGCTGAAAGGCGAGGCGGTCGTGCTGGCCCCAAGCCGCAAGTTCGACTGACGGGACGCATGGGCGTTCCATTGGGGGCGCATTGCAGATCCATCGAGACTGGACAGGACAGCCGTCAGATGCCCGCGGGGCAAGCGTTGCCATGGGCAATTTCGACGGCGTTCACAAGGGCCACCGGGCCGTCATCGACGCCGCCCGCGCTGCCGGCGACGCGCCCTTGGGGGTCGTCACCTTCGAGCCGCACCCGCGGCAGTATTTCGTCCCCGACGCGCCGCCCTTCCGCCTGATGAACCCCGAGGCGCGCGCCAATCGCTTGGCACGACTTGGGGTCGATCATCTCTATGAATTGCCCTTCGACAAGGTTCTGGCCGGGCTGACACCGGAAGGCTTTGCGCGGCAGGTTCTGGCCGAGGGCTTGGGCGTGTCGCATGTGACCGTCGGCGCGGATTTCTGTTTCGGGAAGGACAGGAAAGGCACTGCCCGGACCCTTCAGGACCTGGGGCGCGAGCTTGGTTTCGGCGTGACCATCGTGCCGCTGATCGGGACGGGGGACGAGCAATACAGCTCGACCGCGATCCGCAAGGCGCTGACCGATGGCCGCACCCATGAGGCGGAGCGGATGTTGGGTCATTGGCACCGGATCGAGGGCGAGGTCGTGCATGGTGAAAAGCGCGGCCGCGAATTCGGCTGGCCGACCGCAAACCTGCGCATGGACGATCTGCACCTGCCACGCCTTGGCGTCTATGCCGTTCTGGTCGATATCCTGACGGGGCCGGACAAGGGACCGTGCCAGGGGGTCGCCTCGCTTGGGGTTCGTCCGATGTTCGGGCGGAACGAACCCAACCTCGAGGTGCATCTGTTCGACTTCGACGGCGATCTTTACGGCCACCACCTCTCGGTCGCCCTGGTCGATTTCCTGCGCGACGAGGCCAGTTTCGACGGCGTCGATGCCCTGATCGAGCAGATCGCGCAGGATGCCCGCGACGCCCGCGCCATCCTGGCGGGGCGCTGATGCGCGACCGCTTCTGGGAAGAGCCTCTGTCCAAGCTGACGCCGACCGAGTGGGAGGCGCTTTGCGACGGCTGCGGCAAATGCTGCCTGAACAAGATTGAGTTCGAGGATACCAACGAACTGGCCTTCACCCGCGTCGCTTGCAAGCTGCTTGACGGGCAGGCCTGCCAGTGCAGCAGCTATGCCAACCGCCACGACTTCGTGCCCGATTGCGTGGTTCTGACACCGGCGAAGATCAAGGAGATCGCCTGGTGGCTGCCCGCGACCTGCGCCTATCGCCTGCGCCACGAGGGCAAGCCGCTCTACGATTGGCACTACCTGATCTCGGGCGACCGCGAAACGGTGCATCAGGCCGGGGCCAGCGTTCGTGGATGGACGGTCAGCGAGCTGTCGGTCGAAGAAGATGACTGGGAAGATCACATCATCGAGGATCTGTCATGAATTTCGCCTCGGACAATGTCCATGCAGCCCATCCCGCGGTGATCGAAGCGCTGGTGCGGGCCAATTCGGGTGCCGCCAAAAGCTATGGTGCCGATCACATCACCGCCGAGGCCCAAGAGGCCATCCGCGACCTGCTGGAAGCCCCCGAGGCCGAGGTCCGCTTCGTGGCCACCGGCACGGCGGCCAATGCGCTTGTCTGCGCGCAGCTGTCCCCGCCCTATGGTCGGATTTATTGCCACGACGACGCGCATATTCAGACCAGCGAATGTGGTGCGCCCGAATTCTTTTCGCATGGTGCAAAGCTGGTCACGCTGCCCGGGACGGGGGGCAAGCTGACCCCGCAGATCCTGTCCCGCGCCATCGCCGAAGGTGCTGACGAGGGGCTGAACGGCGGGATGAACGCCATGGTCTCGATCACGAATGCGACGGAATGGGGAACGGTCTATACGCCCGACCAGGTGGCCGAACTGGCGCGCGTGGCGCATGAAGCGGGGCTGACCCTGCATATGGACGGCGCACGGTTTTCCAATGCTGTGGCCCATCTGGACTGTTCGCCTGCCGACGTGACGTGGCGGGCAGGTATCGATGCGTTGTGCTTCGGCGGCACCAAGAACGGCGCCATGGGGGCAGAGGCCGTAGTATTCTTCGATCCGGCGCGCGCAGCGGGGTTCGATTATCGCCGCAAGCAGGCGGGGCATGTCTTTTCCAAGAACCGCTTTCTGGCGGCGCAGATGCTGGCGCTGGCAACGGACGGGCTGTGGCGCAATCTGGCGGCGCAGGCCAATGCCAAGGCGCAGGTTCTGGGGCAGGCCGTTCAGGCAGGAGGGGGCCGGTTGTTGCAGCCCGTCCAATCGAACGGTGTCTTTGCCGCGATCCGTCCCGAAACCCATAAACGTGCGCAATCGGCAGGGGCCTATTATTACCCCTGGCCCGATCCTTCGGTCGAGGGGACGGACCTGATCCCCATCCGCCTGGTCTGTGCCTGGGATACGCCGGATGACGAGGTGCAGGCCCTGTCGGCCATTCTTACTGGCTGATCAGCCCTTCAGCGCGTCCAGCAGCAGTTGCAGGGCGTGTTGGACCGTCGCGGCGCGGACGTTGTGGCGACCGATCGCGCCGAATTCGACCGTCTCGGTCCGCGTGCCATAGGGTTGTGCGATGCCGAAGCAGACCCGCCCCTCGGGCTTGTGCTCGGAGCCACCGGGGCCTGCGATGCCGGTGACCGACACGGCAATGCCTGCGTCCGAATTGCGCAAAGCGCCTGCGGCCATCTGGGCCGCGACCTCTTCGCTGACGGCGCCGAATTCGGCCAGCGTATCCGCGGTGACGCCCAGCATCTGCTGCTTGGCCGCGTTGGAATAGGTGACGAAGCCGCGGTCGAAGGCATCCGAGGAACCGGGCACCTCGGTCAGAGCACCGGCGATCAACCCGCCGGTGCAGCTTTCGGCGGTGGCGATCATCACGCCACGGTCGCGTGCCGCCTGAAGAACCTCGGAGGCCTGCATTACAGCATCATCGGGATGTGGAAGGCGGCGGCAGCGATCATCGTGGCGATGCCCGCGAAAAGGCCCGCCCAGAGGTCGTCCATCATCACCCCCTTGGCGTCATGGCGACGGTCGGCGCGGCCAATGACGCCCGGCTTCCAGATGTCGAACAGGCGGAAGAACAGGAAGGCCGCGACCCAGCCCGGATAGGGAAAGCTATCAGTGGGCAGGCCCATCATCCAGAACCCGAACGAGGGGAACAGCAGGGCGATCCATTGGCCTGCCACCTCGTCGATGACGATCTCGCTGCGGTCGGGGTCGGTCATGCCCTTGGTGTGGCGTGCGACGGCCCAGAAGCCCGTGGCCGTAACCGCGATTGTCGCAACTGCCAGCAGCGGGAAATGCCCGATCCGGTGCAGCTGCAGACCAAGCGCCACCGCGACTGCCGATCCCCAGGTGCCGGGGGCGGGGCGCAGCAGACCCGCGCCGAACCAGATGCAAAGCAGGCGTTCCATGGGTTAATCCTTGATCAGGGTGACAGTGGCGATCGAGGCGATGCCCTCGCGCCGTCCGGTGAAGCCCAAGCGTTCCGAGGTGGTCGCCTTGACGCTGATGCGCCCGCCCTCCAGTCCCATGATGTGGGCAAGGCGGTCCTGCATGGCGGCGGCATGGGGGCCGATCTTCGGCGCTTCGCAGATCAGGGTCACGTCGGCATTGCCGAAACGAAAGCCCTGCTCGCGGGCCAGATCGGCGGCATGATGCAGAAAGATGCTGCTGTCGGCACCCTTCCATTGCGGGTCCGAGGGCGGGAAATGTCGTCCGATGTCGCCCATCGCCAACGCGCCATAGATCGCGTCCGTCAGGGCATGCATGCCGACGTCGGCATCCGAATGCCCGACCAGTCCGGCGTCATGGTCGATCCTGGTGCCGCACAGCCAGACATGGTCGCCTGGCCCGAAGGCGTGAACGTCATAGCCGTTGCCAAGGCGAATATCCATGCGACCCCCAAGGATGCGTTCGGCCCGCGCGAAATCGGCGGGATAGGTGATTTTCAGATTGTCTTCCGAACCCGGCGTGATGTCCACCGCATGCCCGGCCAACTGCGCCAGCTCGACATCATCGGCGGCCCCTTGCGGATGCGCACGATGGGCGGCAAGGATGGCATCGAGGCGGAAGCCCTGCGGGGTCTGGGCGCGGAACAGGTTCTCGCGCGATGCAGCGCCCGCAACGCGGTTACCCTCCGCACGCCACAGCGCGTCCGACACGGGCAAGGCAGGCGCTGCCGCGACCGAGCCTGCCTGAAGCGCGTCGATGACGCCTTGGATGACCGCATCCGACACCAAAGGTCTTGCGCCGTCGTGGATCAGAACATGGCTTGCCTGACCCTCCAGCGCTTGCAGGCCCGTACGGACGCTGGCGGATCGGCTGTCGCCTCCGGTGACAATGGTGACAGGTCCGGCATAGCGTGCGATGGCCGCGCTCATGTCGTCGGGGTGAATCACCAGCACCACGCGCTCGAACCCGGCAAAAGCCGCCAGCGCCCGGTCGAGGACCGGGCGTCCGGCGATTTCGCGCCATTGCTTGGGGTCGCCTGGCCCGGCGCGGGTGCCGCGTCCGGCCGCCGTGACGATGGCGGCATAACCCGCGGGGGCCGTGACGGTCATGCGTGGTCCGGCATGTCGCCCTTGATCGCCTTGGCGAAGGCGCTGCGATAGAGCTTCGACAGATCGGCCATGGCCACGCTGTCGTCGCCCATCGTGACCTTGTCGCCGCCGAAGCTGCCGACTACGACAACCGGAACCCCAGCTTCGTCAGCGGCAGCCTTCAGGTCATCGGCCGCCTTGGCCGAGCATGCGACCAGATAGCGGGCCTGATCTTCGCCAAACAACTGCGCGATTTCGGTGCTGTCCAACGTGATGCCCAGACCGGCAGCCTCCGCCATCTCGAAGGCGGCCAAGGCCAACCCGCCGTCGGAAAGATCCGTAGCCGAGCTGAAAGAGGCGCGGTTCGCACGCAGGAATTCGCCATGCAGGCGTTCGGCGGCCAGATCGACATGGGGGGCGTCGCCCGCCTCGATGCCGAAGGCCTCGGCTGCCAGTGCGGACTGGCCCAGGTGGCCCGTCGTGGTGCCGATGACCAGCGCCATGTCGCCATCACTGGGAAGCCCCGCAATCAGGTCGTCCAGATCGGCGATGAGGCCTACGCCACCGATGGTCGGGGTCGGCATGATGCCGCTGCCGTCTGTTTCATTGTAAAGCGACACGTTGCCCGACACGATCGGGAAGTCCAGTGCGCGGCAAGCTTCGCCGATACCTTTGATCGCGCCAACCAGCTGACCCATGATTTCAGGCTTTTCGGGGTTGCCGAAGTTCAGGTTGTCGGTCGTGGCCAAGGGCAGGGCGCCCACGGCGGTCACGTTGCGATAGGCCTCTGCCACGGCTTGCTTGCCGCCCTCGAAGGGGTTGGCCTTGACGTAGCGCGGGGTCACGTCGCTGGTGAAGGCCAGTGCCTTGCGGGTGCCGTGAACGCGGACGACGCCCGCACCCATGCCGGGGCGGCGGATCGTGTCTGCGCCGACCTGCGTGTCATACTGTTGCCAGACCCAGGCCTTGTGCGCGTGGTTCGGGCTGCCGATCAGCGCCTTCAGACCCTCGATGGGGGTGATGGCGGGCAGGGCGGGCATGTCACCGGCGGCAGGGGTTTCCACCCAAGGACGGTCGTATTCCGGTGCGCTGGACGCCAGCTTGGACAGCGGGATGTCGGCCATGACCGTGTCGCGGTGGACGATCAGGAAGCGATCCTCGGGGATGGTCTCGCCGACGATGGCGAAGTCAAGGTCCCATTTTTCGAAGATGGCACGGGCCTCGGCCTCTTTTTCGGGCTTCAGCACCATCAGCATGCGTTCTTGGGACTCAGACAGCATCATCTCGTAGGCGGTCATGTTGGTTTCGCGCTGCGGGACGTCGTCCAGCACCAGCTTGATGCCCAAGCCGCCCTTGTCGCCCATCTCGACGGCCGAACAGGTCAGGCCCGCGGCCCCCATGTCCTGGATCGAGATGACCGAGCCCGATGCCATCAGTTCAAGACAGGCCTCGAGCAGACATTTCTCGGTGAAGGGGTCGCCGACCTGAACGGTGGGGCGCTTGTCCTCGATCGTGTCGTCGAATTCGGCGCTGGCCATGGTGGCCCCGCCGACGCCGTCGCGTCCGGTCTTGGCACCCAGATAGACGACCGGCATGCCGACGCCCGAGGCCGCCGAATAGAAGATCTTGTCGGCATCGGCCAGGCCCGCCGCGAAGGCGTTGACCAGGCAGTTGCCATCGTAGGAGGCATGGAAGCGGACCTCGCCGCCGACGTTCGGGACGCCGAAGGCATTGCCATAGGCGCCGATCCCCTCGACCACGCCCTTGACCAGATGGGCGGTCTTGGGATGTTCGGGGCGGCCGAATGACAGGGCGTCCATGGCGGCAATCGGACGTGCGCCCATGGTAAAGACGTCGCGCAGGATGCCGCCAATGCCGGTCGCGGCGCCTTGGTGGGGTTCGATATAGCTGGGGTGGTTGTGGCTCTCCATCTTGAAGACCACGGCCTGCCCGTCACCGATATCGACGACGCCCGCGTTCTCGCCCGGGCCGCAGATGACCTGCGGGCCGTCGACGGGCAGCGTGCGCAGCCATTTCTTGGAGGATTTATACGAGCAATGCTCGTTCCACATCGCGCTGAAGATGCCCAGTTCCGTGAAGGTCGGTTCGCGCCCGATGATCTGCAGGATGCTGTCATATTCTTCGGGCTTGAGCCCGTGCGCGGCGATCAGTTCCGGGGTGATCGACGGTTCCTGCATGGTTGGGCCCTTCCTGCGCATGAAATCACGGGCCTTTTAGGGCCTTGTCACCGTCATGGGAAGGGTGGCTTTCGCCCTGTCGGAACAAAAAAAAGCCGGGCACAAGGCCCGGCCTAAGTCCAACAGGGAGGTAGAAGGTGATTAGCGATTACGCTGAACATCGCCTTCTCAGCTCGATTTATGTGCATGATGTGAACTTGGCAAGACTTTTGATGCTGCGTATGCAGCATAGCGGCCATGCAAGAAGTGAATGGCTGCGCGCATAGGCTGTATGCCTGTTTTGATGGCAGACGTTCGCCTCAGGCTGCCTTAGTATCAAGCAAGCAGCCTATTCGATACCCGCTTGGCTTTGATGGCGCCGATATGCCTGGATCTCCTCGAGCACGAAATCGCGGAAGACCGCGACACGGCGGGTTTGGCGCAGCTCCTCGGGGTAGGCGAGGAAGACGGGGACTTCGCTTGATTCGTGGTCGGGGAAGACGCGGACCAGATCGGGGTGGCTGGCGGTCAGGTAATCGGGCAGCACGCCGATCCCCAGGTTGGCCAGCACGGCCTGCAACACACCAAAGTAGTTGTTGACCGTCAGCGTCGATCCGACATTCTGCGCCATCAGATCCTGCACCAAGCGCGCACCAGCCGTCACCTGCGGAACGTCGGGCTTTTGACAGATCAACCGGTGATCGTTCAGATCGGCCAGCGATTGCGGCATGCCTCGCGCCTCGAGGTAGCCGGGGCTGGCATAAAGACGCATGCGGATGTTCAGCAGACGACGGCGGATCAGGTCGGACTGGCTGGGCTCCTTCATGCGGATGGCCACGTCGGCCTCGCGCATGGGCAGGTCCAGGACCCGCTCCTCGAGCATCAGGTCGATGCGCAGGTCGGGGTATTTCTCGTAGAGCTTGACCAGACGCGGGGCCAACCACAAGGTGCCGAAGCCCACGGCGGTCGTGACCTTCAGTTCGCCGAAGACGTTCTCCTCGCTGTCGCGGATGCGGGCCGAGGCGCTGTCCAGCTTGCGCGCCATGGACGAGGTCGCCTCGAACAGCAGTTCGCCCTGTTCGGTCAGAATCAGCCCCCGTGCGTGGCGGTGGAACAGGGTCGTGCCCAGCCCTTCCTCTAGCGCGCGAATCTGACGGCTGACGGCGGATTGGGACAGGTGCAACACGTCGCCCGCATGCGTCAGGCTGCCCGCATCCGCGACCGCGTGAAAGATTCTGAGCTTGTCCCAGTCCATAGGTATTACATTCCTGCCATATCAGCCATGCGATTTTTGCAGACCTAACCCGCAGTCCGCATTCCTGCAAGGTAACCTCACGTACAGTTTTTTGTCTTCGTCGGTCAGCTATTCTGACCTATACTGGCCCAAAGGTCATCAGGCATTGGAGGATAGGCAGGATGAGCAAGCAGGAATTTTCGCTGGCGGATCGCCTCGATTTATCAAAACGTCATGTATTGTTGAACGGAACGCAGGCATTGGTGCGCCTGATGCTGATGCAATCGGCACGCGACAAACTTGCCGGTCTGAATACCGCGGGTCTGGTGACGGGTTATCGGGGGTCGCCGTTGGGGGCGGTGGACCTTCAGATGATGCGCGAATCGAAACGGCTGGCCGAGGCCCATGTCCTGTTCCAGCCCGGGTTGAACGAAGACCTTGCCGCGACGGCAATCTGGGGCAGCCAGCAGGCGGAACTGCGCGGCGAGGGGCGTCACGACGGCGTCTTTGCCCTGTGGTACGGCAAGGGGCCGGGCGTGGACCGGACGGGCGATGTGATGAAGCATGCCAACATGGCCGGATCGTCGCGCCACGGCGGTGTCGTCATGGCGATGGGGGACGACCATACGGGCGAAAGCTCGACCGTGCTGCACCAGTCGGATTGGGCGATGATCGACGCCTATATGCCGGTCCTGTCGCCCGCGGGCGTGCAGGAGATCATGGACTATGGGCTTTATGGGTTCGCCCTGTCCCGTTTCGCCGGTGTCTGGGCGGGCCTGAAGACCATGAAGGACACGGTCGAGGCGACGGCGGTTGTCGATGGCGATCCGCACCGTCTGTCCTTCGTGACGCCCGATTTCGCCATGCCCGAGGGCGGGTTGAACATCCGCCTCGGCGATACGCCCGTCGCGCAAGAGGCGCGGATGATCGATCACAAGCGTTGGGCGGCCGAGGCGTTTTCCCGCGCCAACCGCATCGACCGCAAGGTCTGGGGCAAGCCGGGCGCGAAGATCGGCTTCGTGGCCGCCGGCAAGAACTGGCTGGACCTAGTCCACGCGCTGTCGCTTCTGGGCATCGATGAGGCCGAGGCCGAGCGGCTTGGCCTGACCACCTACAAGGTTGGGCAGACCTGGCCGATGGACATGAAATCCATCCAGGAATGGTCCGAGGATCTGGAACTGGTCGTCTGCGTCGAGGAAAAGCGCAAGCTGATCGAGGTGCAGCTGAAGGAGGCGATCTTCGACAATCGCCACGGTCGCCGCGTCCACGGTTGGAAGCACGACCGCACCAAGGAGGAACTGTTCCCGACCCGCTATGCGCTGGACCCGGTGATGATCGCGCAGAAGATCGGCGGCATCCTGATCGAGGAGGGACGCGGGACCGAGGCGGTGCGCGCTGGCCTTGCGCGGCTGACGGAAGTGCGCCGCAACGACAACGCCCCCGAGATCGCGACCCGCACGCCATGGTTCTGTTCGGGCTGCCCGCACAACAGCTCGACCAAGCTGCCCGAGGGAAGCCGCGCCTATGCGGGGATCGGGTGCCACTACATGGTGCAATGGATGGGCCGCGAGACCGAGGGTTTCACCCATATGGGCGGCGAGGGCGCCAACTGGATCGGCGAGGCACCATTCAGCACCAGAAACCATGTTTTTCAAAACCTTGGCGATGGAACCTATAATCATTCGGGGATCCTTGCCATCCGCGCGGCATTGGCTGCGGGGACGAATATCACCTACAAGATCCTCTATAACGATGCGGTCGCCATGACGGGCGGTCAGCCGAACGAGGGCGGTCTGTCCGCTTCTCAGATCGCGCGTGAACTGGTGGCGATGGGTGTCGATCCGGTGGTCGTGGTCTATGACGAGAAGGAGGATGTCGATCGCGACCAGTTTCCCAAGGGGCTGCGCTTTGAAGAGCGCGCGCAGTTGATGGAGGTGCAGCGCGGCCTGGAAGATGCCAAGGGTGTCAGCGCGATCCTCTATATCCAGACCTGCGCCGCCGAGAAGCGCCGCCGTCGCAAGAAGGGCCAGTTCCCCGACCCCGACCGCCGCATCTGGATCAACCCCGACGTCTGCGAGGGCTGCGGTGACTGCTCGGTCCAGTCGAACTGCGTGTCGATCGTGCCCCTGGAAACCGAACTGGGCCGCAAGCGGCAGATCGACCAGTCCAGCTGCAACAAGGATTACAGCTGCGTGCAGGGGTTCTGCCCCAGTTTCGTCTCGGTCCGTGGCGGAACGCTGCGCAAATTCAAGGCGCAGGCCTTCGACCTGCCCGATCTGCCGATGCCCGAGCTGCCGACAATCGACGGCACACATAACATCGTCATCACCGGCGTCGGCGGCACGGGCGTCGTGACGGTCGGTGCAGTTCTGGCGCAGGCCGCGCATATGGACGGCAAGGGCGCGGGCATGATGGAGATGGCGGGTCTGGCCCAGAAGGGCGGTGCCGTGCATATCCACCTGCGTCTTGCCGAAAAGCCCGGCGACATCAGCGCTATCCGCGTGGCCGTGGGCGAGGCGGACTGTGTCATCGGCGGCGATCTGGTCGTCACGGCGGGCGCCAAGACCATCGGGCTGATGACCGAGGGCCGCACTGGCGCCGTCGTCAACGACCATGAGATCATCACCGGCGATTTCACGCGCTTCCGCGACTTCCAGGTTCCCTCGGATCGGCTGAAGGTCTCACTTCAGGCGCGGCTGCAGGACAAGGTTACCTTTTTTGACGCCAATGATCTTGCGCTGCGGATGCTGGGGGACTCGATTTATTCGAACATGCTGGTCCTGGGTGCGTGCTGGCAGCGCGGGCTGATCCCGCTGCAACTGGACACGATCCTCGAGGCGATCAGGCTGAACGGCGCGAAGGTCGATGAAAACCAGCGCGCCTTCCAGATCGGGCGTTGGGCCATGGCTTTCCCGGAACAGGCCCGCAAGCCTGCCACGGTATCCACTCTGCCCGCGGATCCGGTCGCCCTGCGCGAGGAGCGCCTGATCGGCTATCAGGGCAAGCGTCTGGCCAAGCGATTTGCCAAGTTGGTGCAGGCAGCGCCCGCACCGATGCGCGAGGTCGTCGCAGAAAGCTATTACAAGCTGTTGGCCTATAAGGACGAATACGAGGTCGCGCGTCTTCACCTGACGACCGCGGAACAGGTGGCGCAGAAATGGGATGGCGATGTCCGACTGTCGCTGCATTTGGCACCGCCGATGCTGACTGGCAAGGATGCGAATGGCCGCCCGAAGAAGCGTGAGTTCGGGCCTTGGGTGCTGAAGGCCTTCAAGGTGCTTGCGGCCATGAAGGGACTGCGGGGCACGCCTCTGGATCCCTTCGGCTATTCCGCCGAACGCCGTCGTGAACGTGCGATGATCCGCGAATACGAACGCGACATGGCCGAGGTCTTCGCGGGCGTCACCGATGCCACCATGCCGGTGGCGATCGAACTGGCGCAATTGCCGATGTCGGTTCGCGGCTATGGGCCGGTCAAAGATAAGGCCGCCGATCTGGCAGCGACCCGCCGGGCGGAGCTGTTGCAGCAGTTCCGCGCCGGGCACGCACCACTCCGTGAAGCGGCCGAGTGAACTGGACCGTTTGCAAAACCGATGTGTCGCCCTATGAAGGGCGGCACGCGACACAAGAGGACGGGCGATGGCGGTCGGAGTTTTCGATTCAGGGCTTGGCGGACTGACGGTCCATCAGGCGATTGCGGCCCGTTTGCCGGACGTGCCGCTGGTTTACCTGGGCGACAATGCGCATGCGCCTTACGGGGTGCGAACCTCGGACGACATCTATCAGCTGACCTGCGCCGCGGTGGAACGCCTGTGGGAAGAGGGTTGCGATCTGGTGATCCTGGCCTGCAATACCGCCAGTGCCGCGGCCCTTCGGCGCATGCAGGAAACCTGGCTTCCCGAAGACAAGCGCGTGCTTGGCGTCTTCGTCCCGATGATTGAGGCATTGACCGAACGCGGATGGGGCGACAATTCGCCGCCCCGTCGCGTGGCGGTGAACAACGTCGCGCTGTTCGCGACGCCCGCCACAGTCGCCAGCCGCGCCTTCCAACGCGAGTTGGCTTTCCGCGCCGTGGGTGTCGACGTCGAGGCGCAGCCCTGTGGTGGCGTCGTCGATGCCATTGAAATGGGCGACGAAATTCTGGCCGAAGCCTTGGTCCACAGCCATGTCGAGGCCTTGCTGCGCCGCATGCCCTCGCCCGAGGCGGCCATTCTGGGCTGCACGCATTACCCGCTGATGGAGAGAGCCTTCCAGGCGGCCCTTGGTCAGAACGTCAAGGTTTACAGCCAGGCCGGGCTGGTGGCCGAGAGCCTTGCCGATTATCTGCAGCGCAGGCCCGAATTCGTCGGTCCGGGGCAGGTCTCGAAGTTCCTGACCACCGGGGATCCGAAGCGTGTTTCGGGCAAGGCAACGCAATTCCTGCGCCGCTCGATCCAATTCGAAGCGGCCTGAGGGGGGAAGGGATACCATGGCGGGTATGAAGTCGTTGAAGAAGCAGCGCCGCATACAGGTGATCGCGGCTGCGGCCGTCGCGCTGGTGATCGCGGTGGCCCTGATCGGCTATGGCTTCAGCGACGGGATCAACCTCTATCGCTCGCCGACCCAGGTCAGCGAGACGCCCCCCGAACCCGAGGAGTTCTTCCAGCTGGGCGGATTGGTCAAGGACGGCTCGATGCGGATGGGCGAGGGCGTGGCCTTCGATTTCGTCATCACCGACGGTCTGGCCGAGATCCCCGTCAGCTATGTCGGCAACGACCCCAAGCCGGATCTGTTCAGCGAGGGACAGGGCACCATTGCCAAGGGCTGGTATCGCGAAGGTCGCTTCGAGGCGCGCGAACTGCTGGCCAAACATGACGAAACATACATGCCCAAAGAGGTCGTCGATACGCTGAAGGCCTCGGGTGTCTATCAGGAACCCGGCAGCTGAGCGTGCAACGCACGGCTTGTTAAGACAAGATTAACCCCGAAGACGCAGCCTTCCCGGCCAGAGGCGGCATCCGGTTGCTGCCCGAAACGGGGGTGTCATGCAAAGCGTCGAACAGATTGCGCAACAGATCGTCATGCGTGAAGGGGGGTATGTCAACGACCCCGACGATCCCGGTGGGGCGACCAACTTCGGTGTGACCATTGGCACCATGAAGTCGCTTGGGCTGGACCTGAACAAGGATGGTCGCGTCGATGCGGTTGACGTCCGTTCCCTGACCCGCGCGCAGGCCGAGCAGATCTTCGTCGAGCATTACTTCCGCAAGCCGCGCCTGGCCGAACTGCCCGAGGCCGTGCAACCGAGCGTTTTCGACATGTATGTCAACGCCGGCACGAATGCGGTGAAGATCCTGCAGCGGCTGGTCACACGCATGGGATTTGCAACCGCGGCGGATGGCGCGGTCGGGCCGATGACCATTGCCGCCGCGGCGCAGGCGGCCAAGGCCGCGCCGCTGCATTTCAGCGATGCCTATGGGATCGAACGGCGGAATTACTACTATGCCTTGGCCGAACAGCGCCCTGCCAGCCGCAAATACGCACGAACGAATGCGGGCGGCAAGGGTGGCTGGATCACCCGCGCCGAGGAATTCATCGCCCCCAAATACCACCTTTCGCAGGCCCAACATCGTGAGAGGACCGCAAAATGGGTATGATCGACCGCCTGATCGGTGTCGCACCGACCGTCACGGCCCTTGGCAGCGCTGCCACCGGCATGGCCGAGGTCTTCACCCAGAACGCCACCCGCCGGATGGAGTTGGACGAGGAGGCCTATGCCCGCGCCATCAGCCAGTACGGGCAGGAATTTGCATCGGCTCCGACGGGATGGTTCGACAGCTTCGTCAACGGCTTGAACAGGGTTCCTCGACCGCTTCTGGCCTTGGGGACGATGGCGCTGTTCATCTATTCCATGATCGACCCCGAGGGGTTTGGACTGCGGATGCAAGGGTTGCAGCTGGTGCCCGAACCGCTCTGGTGGCTGCTGGGGGCCATCGTTGGCTTCTATTTCGGTGCGCGGGAAGCACATCATTTTCGCGACCGTGTCTGGCCCGGCAAACCCGCCGAGGAAAAGACGGTCGCAAAGGTGGTCACCGTCCCTTCGGATGATTTCGCCGACAATGCGGCGCTGAGGGATTGGGCGGCCTCGCTGCGCGATTAAGCCGCGGCGACGACACGCAAAACTGACCTGACGGGACGAAGGGGGGACTTTTCCCTCCTTCGTCGCTTGCTTATGCTGCGGTCAACAAAGGATACCCCCTGATGATCGCAGAACTTGGCCATTTCTCACTGATCCTGGCCTTCATGGTCGCCATTTACCAGATGACGGTGCCCATGGTGGGGGCCGCGAAGGGATGGCACGGCTGGATGGACAGCGCCCGACCCGCGGCGCTGGCCCAGCTGATCCTGATGCTGATCAGCTTCGGCGCACTGACCATCGCTTTCGTCACCTCGGATTTCTCGGTCCTGCTGGTCTATGAAAATTCGCATACCGCGAAGCCGCTTCTCTACAAGATCAGCGGTGTCTGGGGGAACCACGAAGGATCGATGCTGCTGTGGGTGACGATCCTGGCGCTGTTCGGTGCAGCGGCGGCCTTGTTCGGGGGAAACCTGCCGCCCAGCCTGCGGGCGCGGGTGCTGGGCGTTCAGGCGGCCATCGGCGCGGCCTTCTACGCCTTCATCATCTTCACCTCCAACCCGTTCTGGCGGTTGGGCAATCCGCCGTTCAACGGGCAGGACCTGAACCCGCTGCTGCAGGACCCCGGCTTGGCGTTCCACCCGCCGTTCCTCTATCTTGGCTATGTCGGCCTTTCGATGGCCTTCAGCTTTGCCGTCGCCGCCCTGATCGAGGGGCGCGTTGACGCCGCATGGGCACGGTGGGTGCGGCCCTGGACGCTGGCGGCCTGGGTGTTCCTGACTATCGGCATCGCCTTGGGGTCTTGGTGGGCCTATTACGAATTGGGCTGGGGCGGTTTCTGGTTCTGGGACCCGGTCGAGAATGCCAGCTTCATGCCTTGGTTGCTGGCCGCAGCACTGGTGCATTCCGCGATCGTCGTCGAAAAGCGCGAGGCGTTGAAAAGCTGGACCATCCTGCTGGCGATCATGGCCTTCGGATTCTCGCTGATCGGGACGTTCATCGTCCGGTCGGGTGTCATCACCTCGGTCCACAGTTTTGCCAACGACCCTGAACGCGGGGTCTTCATCCTGGCGATCCTTGCCTTCTTCGTCGGAGGAGCGCTGACGCTTTATGCTGCGCGGGCGTCGGTGATGACAGCCAAGGGCGTCTTTGCGCCCGTGTCCCGCGAGGGGGCATTGGTCTTGAACAACGTCCTGCTGGCGGTTTCGGCCTTCGTCGTCTTCGTCGGCACCATCTGGCCGCTGGTGGCCGAGATGGTCTGGGGCCGCGTCCTGTCGGTCGGCCCGCCCTTCTTCGACCAGGCCTTCACCCCCTTCATGATCGTTCTGGCGATCATGCTGCCCGTCGGATCCATCGTTCCGTGGAAACGCGCGACGCTTGGCCGGTCGCTGCGTCACCTGCGCGGGGCGCTTGTGCTGACTTGCGCGGTCATGCTTCTGGTCTTCGCGGTCTCGACCGGACATTCGGCGCTGGCGGTCATCGGGGCAGGGCTTGGGTCCTGGCTGGTCTTCGGTGCCTTGTCCGAGTTGTGGTCGCGGACAGGCAAATCAGGACCGTCGCGCCTGCTGCGTCTGCCGCGCGCCGATTGGGGCAAGGCCATCGCGCATGCGGGTCTGGGTGTGACCTTCATCGCCGTCGCCCTGATCCAGGCGTGGGAGGTCGAGGATGTGCGCGTCGCTCAGGTCGGCCAGCCCTTCGAGGTCGGGAACTACGAGCTGCTTCTGACTTCCGTCGAACGTCACGACGGTCCGAACTTCTATGCCCAGCAGGCCACGATCGAGGCCAGCCGGAATGGTCGAACGGTCGCCATCCTTCAGCCGGAAAAGCGTGTCTATCCGGTCCAGAACATGCCCACGACCGAAGCTGCCATCGACTTCGGCTTTCTGCGTGACCTCTATGTCGTCATCGGCGACGAACAGCCGGGCGGAGGCTGGGCGGTCCGCACCTATATCAAGCCCTTCGCGAACTGGATCTGGGGTGGTGCGCTGCTGATGGCACTTGGCGGGTTGATCAGTCTGACGGACCGTCGTTATCGCGTCGCGGCAGGCAGCGCCAAGCCAAGGGCCGCCAAAGCGGTGCCCGCGGAATGAGGGGCGCGATCAGACTTGCAGCGGTGCTGCTGACGCTCGGCTCGCCCATCTTGGCCGTTCAGCCCGATGAGGTGCTGTCCGATCCGTCGCTTGAAGCCCGCGCGCGCGAACTGTCGCAAAAGCTGCGCTGCCCGGTGTGTCAGGGCGAAAACATCGATGATTCCAACGCCGCCATCAGCCGCGATCTAAGGCTCTATGTGCGCGAACGGCTGACCGCCGGCGATACGGACGATCAGGTGATGGACAATGTTGTCGATCGCTTCGGCGAGTTCGTGCTGTTCGAGCCTCGAGCCACTGGCAGCAACCTGATCCTCTGGGCCGCGGGGCCGGTGATGGCACTGCTGGGGCTGTTGCTGGGGCTGCGCTTTCTACGGACCCGCAACATCGCATCGCCCGAGGTGGCCGAACTGTCCCCCGAAGAACGCAAGCGGCTGGACCGCATCATGCAGGCAGACGCACCCGACTGACGCGGGGTCGCGCTTTCCCCGGCCCGGCAATCCTGCATGATCCCCTGACCAACAGGAGGGGGGCACATGAGCTTTCAGACCATCGAATTCCAGACCCGCGATGGCATTGCCACGCTGACATTGAACCGCCCCGCGGTCATGAATGCCCTGAACAGTCAGATGCGGCAAGAGATCACGCAGGCGCTGACCACCCTTGATGCGTCGGTTCGTTGCGTGGTGCTGACGGGGGCCGGGCGTGGCTTCTGTTCGGGTCAGGACCTGACCGACCGGGCGGCGGCAGCCGATCTGGAAAGCACGCTGCGGGACGAATACGAGCCGATGCTGCGAGCGATCACGCAATGCCCCGTGCCGGTGATCGCGGCCGTGAACGGCACGGCTGCGGGGGCCGGGGCGAACCTGGCGCTGGCGGCGGACGTGGTGATCGCGACGCAAGGGGCAAGCTTCATTCAGGCTTTCACGCGGATCGGACTGATCCCGGACGCCGGTGGCACATGGATCATCCCGCGCAGCGTGGGCGCGGCCCGCGCAATGGGAATGATGCTGTTTGCCGAGCCCATCTCGGCCGATCAGGCGCAGGAATGGGGGATGATCTGGCGGTCCGTTCCCGACGACCAGTTTGCGGATGTGGTCGCATCGCGGGCGCGGACCTTGGCCGATGGGCCAACAGGGGCCTATCTTGCAGTTCGTCAGGCCGTGGCGGCATCGGCAGGCAATGATCTGGACGCGCAGTTGGCGTTGGAGGCAAGCCTGCAAGGTCAAGCCGGTCGCAGTGCCGATTTCGTCGAAGGGGTCACCGCATTCCTGGAAAAACGCCGACCCTCATTCACAGGCCGATGATCAGAGGATCTGCCTGAAGGTCGGCACTTCCGTCCGGTTGTCGAAGAAGGGCACCGAGGCCGGGCACGGCAGCGGGCTGTCATCGGGCAGCCCCGAAACCAGCTGGATCAGTTCTGCCAGCACGACCTCGGTGATGAAGGGCAGGTCGAGATTGCGCGCCTCGGTCAGGGTGACCCAGTGCAGGTGCGAAAGCTCATCGCAGGCGCGGCTGAAGTCATCGGGATCGCCATGCACCCGCGCGGAATCGACAATGAAGAAATGCGCGTCGAAGCGGCGTGGGCGACCCGTCGGCGTGATCGCCCTGAACAGATAGCGCAGTGCCGATGCGTCGGGCATCAATCCGGCCTCGGCATAGCCCGGCAATGCGGATGCCCCCGTGGTCCCGATTAGCAGGCCGGTCTCCTCGGCCAACTCGCGCAGCGCGGCGACGGCGATCGCGTCGCCCTGATCGGCCAGACGACGGCGGCAGTCCTTGGGCAGTTTTCCTGCCAGTGGGGTCAGGGCATCCTGCGGGTCGACCGCACCACCGGGAAAGACGAATTTCGACGGCATGAAAACCGCCTTTGCGCCGCGCATTCCCATCAGGACGCGGGTTTCACCAGCACCACGCCGCAAAACGATGATGGTGGCCGCATCCCTGATGGGAACCTGCGTCGTCATGCGTCGAAGCCGTGCATCCTGCGTGCCCATTGAAAGCCGACCATTCCACCCTTGATGACCGGCAGCAACAGCAGTGACAGCACGATGGCGCCCAGCCCGAAGGAGGTCAGCAGGGTCATGGCACTGGGCCGATAGGCCACGAAGATCGCCAGCAGCAAAGGCGCACCCAGATGGGAAACCAAGAGGATCGTCAGATAGGCCGGCCCGTCGTCGGCCAGGTGGTGGTGTAGGGCCTCGTTGCAGGAGGGACAGTGGTCGTTGACCTTCAGATAGCTCTTGTACAGTTTGCCCTCGCCGCATGCGGGACAGCGGCACATGGCACCGCGCAGCATGGCGGGCTTGGTCGGGCGATCCAGCGTGTCGGACGCGAGGCTTTCGGATTGGGACATGCCGATGCTCCTGCTAGGGGCCGGACTGCCTGCCCGGTGCCTTGAACCTAGGCATTTGCGGACCGATTTGGAAGTGGTCGTCAAGCGGCCTGATCCGGGCGCGAGCATATGACGCGGTTCCGGCCCGATCCCTTGGCAGAAAGCAGCGCCCGATCCGCCCGTTCCAGTGTCATGCGGGCAACCTGATCGGGCCAACCGTCGCATTGCATCGGAGCCACCGTGGCCACCCCGATCGAGGCCGTCACCGCGATCCTGCCACCGCCCGTGATCATCGGCAGCGTCACCGGGCTTGCGGCAATTGCCTTGCGCAGCCGTTCGGCCACGGCACAGGCTTCATCCTCCGAGCAATCGGGAATGACGCCCAGAAATTCTTCTCCGCCCATGCGGGCTGCCAGGCCTGCAGGCTCAAGTGCCGCCCGGAACCTCGCGGCGACCTCGGTCAGGACCGCATCGCCTGCGCTGTGACCATAACTGTCGTTGACGCGCTTGAAATGGTCCAAATCCATGACGAACACCGCAAACCCCTGATGGCCCAGCAGCGCATCGCGCGTGATGGCCGACAGCTTGGGAATGGCATAGCGCCGGTTGTAAAGCCCGGTCAGGGGATCGGTCATGGCCCAGACCATGTTGCGCTGCGCTTCGGCACGGCGTTCGTCGCCCCGCGTCTTGCGCGACAGCAGCATCTTCAGCGACATGGCCGCCGCGCTTGCGCCCTCGGGGCCCCCGAGGTCCTGAGGCACCACGTCGCTGGCCCCCAGGTCCAGCGCGAAGGCGGCCAGTTCCTCGGCATCGGGTCCGATCGCGATGACAAAGCCCGCATCGCGCGACCCCTGACGCGACCGCAGTTCGGACAGCAGCTGCAGCCCGTCGCCATGGGTACGGATATCGACCGAGATCAGATAGACATCCGCATTCCGTCCCGCCGTGGCCGCAGCCAGCGCCTCGTCGGGGTCCTTGATGTCGAAGCGGCAATCCATCTGCTCGGACAGCAGTTGACGCCAGCGCTGTGCACGGGCGGGCATATCGGCGATCAGCACGACCTGAGGCTTGCGGGCATGGGCGAAAGAGGCTGCGGCTTCGGCCATGCCCAGTTCGGGGGTGCTGGCCGGTTCCGCGTCGCGCAGGATGCCACGGACGCGCGCCATCAGCATCTGATCCTCGACCTGCGGGGGCAGTGTCGCGATGGCCCCGGCCTGCAGGGCGGCCAGACGCTGCGATCCCTGAACCAATGTCATGACGGGAATATCGGCAGTGCGGGGATCGCCGGTCAGCTGACGGCAGGCGTCCACCATCGCGGCGTCCTCCGCATCGCCGCCCAGGATGATCAGGCCGGGTCGGGCATTCTCGACGGCGGCAAAGACCTCGGCGGTGTTGCTTGCGGCCGCAACGTCATAGCAGACCGACGCAAGCCGGACCTTCAATGTGATGCGGGCGGTTGCCACGGCATCTACGACAAGGATACGAGCCGTCATCTACCCATCCAGCGAGTCTCGACATCAGAACTTCAATTTCGCCTCAAATGTTTAACAAATTGTTTCCACAGAGGCGCGGGACCGACATTTTCGGCACAAGGATTAAATCGCATGGCATATACCCCGGAACAGGCCCACGATCTGGCGACCGAGATCCTTCTGGCGCTGGTCGAACGACCTGATGAACTGTCGCATTTCATGGGCGCCAGCGGGTTGAACCCGGACGATCTGCGCCAGATCGCGCAAAGGCCCGACATTGCCGTCTTCCTGCTGGATTTCGTGGTCGAAAGTGATGAACGCATCCACGAATTCGCCCAGGCCCTGCAACTGCGTCCGCACGACGTGATGGCGGCACGCACGGCGCTGGCAGGCCCCGGCAGCTATGGCTGGGAATCCGACTGAGCCGTTTGCGATTTATTCACCCCTGGTTGCTACCGTCGATCCGAATCGAGGTGTGGCATGAATTCACTGATAAATCGCGGGATCGAGGAATTCCTCAGGTCGACGTATGGCGACGCGCTTGTGGCGTCCGTCGTGGACGATGCGGCCGTCGCGCGGGGTGCGGTCGCACCCTTGGGGGCGGGCTTTGGCGCCGAGTCCCTGCAGCGCGCCGCATTCCGCATGGCCAAACCGCACAGCGAAATGCTGGAGGATCTGGGCGCGTGGATGACACGCATCGAACCCGTCCGGCGTCTACTGCGCTTTTCGGGGCGCGACTTCAGGGATTTCCTGCTGCGACTTGAGGAACTGCCGGGCAGGGCGCAGCTGGTGCTGCCCAGTCTGAAGGTGCCGCGTCTGCAGGTGGATGCCAAGGACCACGCGTTCTGGGTCGTCCTGCTGGACCCGGAACCGACGTGGAAATCGGTTCTGGCGGGGGTGATCCGCGGCATGGCCGACGACTATGGGGCGCTGTGCCTGATCTCGGTCGAGGATACGGTTATCCGGATCGAGGTCTGGGACGAACAATTTGCCGAAGGGCGGCTCTTTTCAATCCAATGCGGCGCGGCAGAGGCGGGTCAGGCATGAAGAACGCGATCGCGAACCTGCCGGTCGAGGCGCTCTGCCAGCTGATGCCGATGCACCTGGTGCTGAACGACCGTGGAACGGTGCTGTCGATCGGTCCGACCCTGTTGAAACTGGTTCCGGGTCTGCGCAGCGGGTTGCACGGTTGCCTGATCAGCGGTCGTGCCGGCCAAGGCGCCGAGGCGATCGATGCTATCCGCAATGCCGTCGATCGCGGGATACGCCTGTTCCTGCGGGTTCAGCACATCAGCGATTTGGTGTTGCGCGGTCACGGTGTGCGGCTTTCGGATGGCAACATGCTGGTGAACCTGGGCTTTGGCATCGGGCTGACCCGCGCGATCCGCAAGGCGCAGCTGACGGACGCCGATTTCGCCCCAAGCGATCTGGCCATGGAACTGCTGTTCCTGCAGGAAGCCAATCGCGGGGTCCTGACCGAATTGTCCCGCTTCAACCAGCAGCTGGCCGCCGCACGAGAGGTCGCGCTGCTGCAGGCGCAGACCGATCCCCTGACGGGTCTGGGAAACCGCCGGGCATTGGAGGGGGCGCTGTCCATCGCCATGCGCCAACCCACCGACGAGCGGACCGAAAGGCCTACGCCATTTGCCTTGGTCCACATGGATCTGGATCACTTCAAGCAGGTCAACGACCGGCTTGGCCACAAGGCAGGCGATGACCTGTTGCGCGATGTCGGCTCGGTCCTGCAGGGCCTGGTTCGCAAGGATGACACGGCTGCGCGGATCGGCGGCGACGAGTTCGTGCTGATCCTGCGCGGAATGACCTGTCCCGTTGCAATAGGCCATGTCGCCGAACGGCTGATTGCCAACATCCAGGAGCTGTCGCCACCAGAGCTTTCGGATCTGCGGGTCTCGGCCAGCATCGGTGTCATCATCTGGGGCCATGACCGCCTCGAGACGCCCGAACGACTGCTCGAGATGGCTGATGCCGCGCTCTACGATTCGAAGCGAAAGGGGCGCGGCTGCGCGACAATCGGCTGATCGGTGATCGCAGATACCGCACCCAGTTCGGGGTGCGGTATCTGCGCGCGGACCGGTGTCTCAGCGGAACAGCAGGACCGGCAGCTTGCAGGCGATCAGCATCTGCGTCGTGGTCGAACCGATGATCATGCTGCGGATGCGGCTGTGACCATAGGCACCCATGACCAGCAGATCATGCCCGCCCGTCTCGATGCGTTCGGACAGGGCGGTGTCGGCGGATCCCTCCAGAACGACCGCCTCGGCGTGCAGCCCGGCCGCCCGCAGGCGCAGCAGCGCCTCATCCAAGGCATCGCGCGCGCTTTCACGGGTGTTGCCGGCCATCGCCAGCTCGATCCGCAGATCCTTGAAGACGGGGCTGGCGGCCATATGCTCGATGGCCTTCAGCGAGGAACTGCCCCCGTCGAAGGCAACCAGAACCTTGCGGATGGGTTTGAACGCCCGCGATGCGACCAGCACGGGCTTGCGTGCGGCCCTGACGATCCGTTCCAGGTTCGAACCAAGGTGCCCCTTGGCGAAATCCGCAGCGGCACCCCGCTTGCCTATGACGATCAAGCGGGTATCGGGGGCTTCATGGCCGACGGTCCGTTCGATCAGATCGCCCTGTTCCAGCCGGGTGGTGACACCCTTGGCCCCTGCGCCTTCGGTCAGTTGTCGCGCATCCTCCAACAGGGCGCGGCCCGCCTCGTTGGCGATGCGGGCGCGTTGGGCGTCCAAGGTGGCCAGTTCCTCCAGCAGGGCGCTGCGGGCGCCAAGTCGGATGGCACCGGACAGGTCCTGCGGGCCGGCAGCCTCGCGTCGTCCCATGACGTGCAGCAGCTGGACGGGCGCCCCCGTCAGTTTCGACGCCCAGGCCGCATGTTCGCAGACCGAGGCTGCATAGCCCGACCCGTCAACCAATGCGATGATGTTTTCGGTCATCTCGATCCCCCCTCAGTGCGCTGCCAGTTTATCCATCGCGCCGGGCTTGTCATGTATCGCAAGCTTGTCGACGATGGTTTCCGAAGCTTCGTTCATGCCGATCAACTGCACTTCGGCACCGTCGCGGCGGAATTTCAGGATCGCCATGTCCAGCGCCTGCACGGAGCTGATGTCCCAGATATGGGCCCCGCTGACGTCGATGACGACGCGGTCCAGCGCCTCGGAAAAGTCGAAGGCGGCCATGAAATCCTCGACCGAACCATAGAACAGCTGCCCCTCGACGATATAGCGGCGTTCCCGTCCGTCATCCGAGATGGTCGAGCGGACGCGGAACAGCTGGGCGATCTTGGCGGCGAAGAAGATGCCCGACAGCAAGACGCCGACCAGCACGCCGATGGCCAGGTTGTGTGTCCAGACGACAACGGCAACAGTCGCCAGCATGACGATCGACGACGACCGCGGATGCGTGCGCAGGTTGGCGATGGACGACCAGCTGAAGGTGCCGATCGAGACCATGATCATGATCGCGACCAAGGCCGGCATCGGGATCTGGCTGACCAGATCGCCCAGTCCCACCACCAGGATCAGCAGAAAGACACCGGCGATAAAGGACGACAGGCGCCCGCGACCGCCGGATTTGACGTTGATCATCGACTGGCCGATCATTGCGCAACCCGCCATGCCGCCGATGAAGCCGGTGGCGGTATTGGCAAGGCCCTGGCCGATGCATTCCTGATTGCGGTTGGTGCGGGTGTCCGTCAGCTCGTCCACCAGGTTCTGCGTCATCAGGCTTTCCAGCAGGCCCACGACCGCCACGGCGACCGAATAGGGCAGGATGATCTGCAGTGTTTCAAGGTTCAGCGGCACATCGGGCAGCAGGAAGATCGGCAGCGTATCGGGCAGGGCGCCCATGTCGCCGACCGTCCGCACGTCCCAGCCCAGCAGCATTGCCAGCGCCGTCAGCACCACGATGGTCACCAGGGGCGAGGGGATGGCCTTGGTGACATAGGGGAACAGATAGATGATGGCCAGGGATGCCGCGACCAGCACATAGGTGAACCAGGTGACGCCGGGCGTCGCGAAGTCCAGTTCGGGCAGCTGCGCCATGAAGATCAGGATCGCCAGCGCATTGACGAAACCGGTCATCACGGACTTCGAGACATAGCGCATGACGAAGCCCAGCTTCAGCAGCCCGCAGCCCACCTGTATCAGGCCCGCCAGAACGGTTGCTGCCAGCAGGTATTGCAGCCCGTGATCGGCCACCAGCGTGACCATCAGCACCGCCGTCGCCGCCGTCGCCGCCGAGATCATCCCCGGCCGACCACCGGTAATCGCCGTGATCACCGCGATCGAGAAGCTGGCGTAGAGGCCCACCTTGGGGTCCACGCCCGCGATGATCGAAAAGGCGATGGCTTCGGGGATCAGCGCCAGTGCGACCACCAGGCCGGACAGGATGTCGGGGCGGATGTTGCCCAGCCATTCCCGTTTGTATTGTTCGATTGAAAACATGATTGATCCGTTCCTGACCTTGGCGTCGTTTCACGCGCAGGGTCCATCGTGCATAAAGCAAGGTTCGATTTGTCCGGCGGATCGGCGGCCGGAAGAGCCACCCGGATTCTCACCGGGTCCAGTCGTTTGAAAGGCTGATAGCCGTAACCGGTCCGTGATCGCAAGCCTTGGGTCCGCAATCGCGCCGAAAACGGAAAAAACCGCCACCCCTGAGGGATGGCGGTCACATTCTGCGGACAGAAACTTGGCTCAGCTGCGGGTGCGCAGCAGGCCCATAATCTCCTTGGTGCGGTCCAGGATCGGCCGGGCGATGGCATCCGCACGGTCCGCGCCATCCGCCAGCACCGCGTCGATCTGCGCAGGATCGGCCATGTATTCCGACATCTTGCGGGTGATCGGGGCCATCGCTTCGACGGCGACCTCGGCCAGCGCAGGCTTGAAGGCGCCGAAGCCCTGACCCTCGAAGCGGGCCAACACCTGATCGGGGGTCTCATCGGCAAGGGCGGCATAGATGTTGACCAGGTTGCGCGCCTCGGGGCGGTCCTTCAGACCTTCCATCTGGCCGGGCAAGGGATCGGCATCGGTGCGGGCCTTGCGGATCTTCTGGGCGATGGCATCGGAGTCGTCGGTCAGATTGATCCGGCTGGCATCCGAGGGGTCCGATTTCGACATCTTCTTCGACCCGTCGCGCAGGGACATGACCCGCGTGGCGACGCCCTCGATCAGGGGTTCGGTGATGGGGAAGTGGTTCACGCCATAGTCGTGGTTGAACTTGGCCGCGATGTCGCGGGTCAGCTCCAAGTGCTGCTTCTGATCCTCGCCCACAGGCACCGCTGTCGCCTGATAGGTCAGGATGTCGGCCGCCATCAGCGCCGGATAGGCCAGCAGGCCCAGGCTGGCGTTTTCGCTGTTCTTGCCCGCCTTGTCCTTGAACTGGGTCATCCGGTACATCCAACCCACACGCGCCACCGTGTTGAATAGCCACGCCATTTCCGCATGGGCGCTGACCTGGCTCTGGTTGAACAGGATCGAGCGGGTCGGGTCCACGCCAGCCGCCATGAAGGCCGCCGCCGCCTCGCGGGTGCGCGATTGCAGCACCTGCGGGTCCTGCCAGACGGTGATCGCATGCAGGTCGACGACGCAATAGACGGTTTCGGCCTGATCGCTCTGAAGGGCCGCGAAACGCTTCAGCGCGCCTAGGTAATTGCCAAGCGTCAACCCGCCCGAGGGCTGGATCCCCGAAAAGATGCGCGGGCGGAAGGTGCTGTTGGTGGGTTCTGACATGACCGGCCTGCCTTGGAATTTGCTGGCCCGTGGCTTAGCGGTTGGGGGAAACTTCCGCAACCGCCAAGGAAACGCCATGCGTCAAGGCCTGACCGAATCCCCGCTGAACCCGCTGCCGCCCGTGATCTGGTTGCTGACCCTGCCCGTCATCGCCTCCGAGGCGGCCTTCGCCTTGGGGCAGGCGGGCTTTCTGGGCGGCGCCGAGGGCGTGGGACTGCGCCTGAACGCCATCCGCATGACCGCCCTGCCGCCCGAGTTGTTCCAGCGGGTGTGGACCTTGGGCGCCTTCGATCTGGATCAGATGTATCGCGCGCTAAGTTTCAGCTTCATCCATACGTCGCTGACGCATGCGCTGTTCGTGGTGGTCTTCACGCTGGCGCTTGGCAATCTGGTGGCTCAGCAGTTCCGGCCCCTGGCCGTGGTGGCGCTGTTCCTGGGATCGGCCATCGGTGGCGCAGCGATCTATGCGGCGGTGCTGCAGATCATCGGGGCACGGCCATCGCTGCTGATCGGCGGATATCCGGCAGTCTATGGCTTGGTCGGCGCTTTCACCTTCCTTTTGTGGACCAAGCTGGCGGCGGTGAATGCAAACCGCCTGCGGGCCTTTACGCTGATCGGCATGTTGTTGGCCTTCCAGCTGGTCTTTGGCCTGGTCTTCGGCGGTGCCGGGACCGGTTGGATCGCCGAGGTCGCGGGCTTTGCCACGGGCTTCGCGCTCAGCTTCGTGCTGGTCGACGGAGGGGTACAGCGCGCGCTGACGCAGCTGCGTCAGCGCTGACCCCGGCGAACGGCGGCTTTCAGTTCCGACAGGCGATAGGCCCCGGTGATGAACGCCAGCGAGAAATAGATCGCCGCGCCGCCGAAGACCAAGATCGCCAGCCCGACGCCGCGGCTGGCGTCTGCAGCCTCCAAGCATTCGCGCATGCCCCAAAGGGCCGCGGCCATCAGCGCCGAGGCCACCAAGATGCGCGGGAAGGCCCGGACCAGCCGCGCATCGGCCCGCGCCGCCTGACCCATATCGCGCGTCCCCAGCCACAGCTGGGCCACCATGACCCAGGCCGCGATCGTCGTCCCAAGCGCCGCCGCAAGGAAGCCCAGAAAGGGCATCAGGCTGAAGGCCGCGACCGCGTTTACCACCATCGAGATGACAGCAAAGCGCAGCGGCGTGCGCGTGTCCTCGCGCGCGAAGAACAACGGCTGCAGGATTTTCTGCAGCACGAAGGCAGGCAGGCCGATGGCATAAACGATCAGCGCCGCCGCCGTTTGCTGGGTATCAAAGGCGGAAAACGCCCCGCGCTGGAACAGTGTCGCCACCATCGGCTCTGCGATGACGGCGATGGCAAATGCGGCGGGCAGGGTCAGGAACAGCCCGAATTCCGTCGCGCGGCTATAGGCCGACTGGCCGCCCGCATGATCATCCGCGCGGATGCGGCGGGCCAGTTCCGGCAGCAGGACGACCGCCACCGCAGCGCCGACCACGCCAAGCGGCAGTTGATACAGGCGGTCGGAATAGGACAGCCAGCCGATCGCCCCATCGAAGCGCGACCCCACCTGACGACCGACCAGCAGGTTGATCTGCACCACGCCGCCGGCAAAGGCCGCGGGCAGGGCGACCGCAATCAGGCGTCGCATGTCGGGGGTCAGGCGCGGGCGGCGGGGGCGGAACGTCCAGCCGCTGCGATGCGCGTCCCACCAGACCAGCGCCAGTTGTGCGATGCCCGTGACCGGCGTGGCCCATGCCAGCGTCAGCCCCAGATCCCAGCCCTGCCAGCGCCCCAACCCCATTGCCACAATGAACAGCAGGTTCAACAGCACGGGTGCCGCCGCCGCCGCTGTAAAGCGGCCATTGGCGTTCAGGACCCCCGAAATCATCGAGGCCATCGAGATCAGGAGGATATAGGGAAAGGTGATCCGCCCGTATTCCACCGCCAGATCGAAGCGCTCATCACCCGCGAAGCCCGATGCCATCAGCCAGACCAGCCCCGGCATGAAGATCATTGCCAAGGCCGACAGGACCATCACCGTGGCCAGCAGCCCCGAAAACGCCTCGGAGGCAAAGCGCTGCGCCTGTGCATGATCCTCCAGCTTCTTGGAAAACATCGGCACGAAGGCGGTGTTGAACGCCCCTTCGGCGAAGAAGCGGCGGAACATGTTGGGCAGCGACAGCGCGATCAGGAACGCTTCGGCCACGGGGCCTGTGCCCAGCCATGCCGCCATCAGAATGTCGCGCACAAATCCCGACGCACGCGAAATCAGCGTCCAGCTTCCCACTGCCAGGAAGCCACGCACCAGTCCGGATTTCATCCCTGTTCTGCCTCTGCCCGTTTCACACCGTCGGCGATCGCCGTCCGCAGTTTCTTTTCGAGCGCCTCGCGTTTCGAGGCACTGTGGAGTTTCAGACCGAACATGTCCTTGACATAGAAGCTGTCGACGACCTGCGCACCGAAGGTGGCGATCACCGCGCTGACGATCTGGATGTGGTTCGCCGCCAGCGTCCGCGTCAGGTCGTAGAGCAGACCCGGACGGTCGCGGGTATCGACCTCGACGATGGTATAGATGTCGCTGCCTTCGTTGTCGAAGGTGATATGGGTCGGGAACTTGAATTCCCGGTTGCGCTTTTTCGGCTTGTCGCGGCTGGCGAAGGCCTCGCGCGCGACGATCTCACCCTTGAGGGTGCGCAGGATGGTCTGGCGCAGCTTGGGCAGGCGGTCTTCGGCAAAGGGATGACCCTCGGCGTCCTGGACCCAGAAGACGGCGGTCGCATAGCCGTCGCGCGTGGTATAGGTCCGCGCATCGACCACGTTGGCGCCCGTCAGGGTCAACGCCCCGGCAAGGCGCGAGAAGATGCCCGGATGGTCCGACAGCACGAAGGCTGTGCGAGTCGCATCGCGGTCCACATCGGCGCGCAGGTCGATGCGGATTTCGTCCGGTCCGATGCCGCGCAGCATTTCCGCGAAGACGGCGTGGGTCTGGGTGGGCAGCCCCGGCCAATAGGCGTCGTAATGGCGGGCGGCCTCGGCGCGGATGGCGCGGGCCTCCCAGCCCTTGGCGATCAGCATGTGGCGCAATGACCGCTTCGCCTCGTTCTGGCGCTTGTCGCGGTTCAGCTCCTCCAGCCCGTTTTCAAGGGCGGCGGCGGTTTCCTGGTGCAGCGTGCGCAGCAGCGCCGCCTTCCAGTTGTTCCAGGTGCCGGGACCCACACCGCGAATGTCGCAGACCGTCAGCACCAGCAGCATATCCAGCCGCTTGCGCGTCTTCACCGCCTTGGCAAAATCGCGCAGCGTGCGGGGGTCGCTGATGTCGCGTTTCTGCGCGACATCCGACATCAGCAGGTGGTTGCGCACCAGCCATTCGACGGTTTCGATATCTTCCTGGCTGAAGCCGAAGCGCGTGGCGATACGCCGCGCGATGCGGGCGCCCAGGATCGAGTGATCCTCGGGGCGGCCCTTGCCGATGTCATGCAGCAGGGTTGCCAGATACAGGACCCGGCGGTTCACCCCCGCCTCGATGATCTGGCTGGACAGCGGCAGGTTCTTGGGGTGTTCGCCGCGCTCGATCTCGGCCAAGGCGGCGATGCACTGGATGGAATGTTCGTCGACCGTATAGTGGTGATAGACGTTGAACTGCATCATCGCCACGACCGGTTCGAATTCCGGGATGAAGGCGGCCAGCACGCCCAGCTCGTTCATGCGGCGCAGGGCGCGTTCGGGGTTTCCATGCTTCAGCAGCATGTCCATGAAGATGCGGATCGCCTCGAGGTCGGATTGGACCTTCTCGTCGATCAGGTCCAGATTGGCGGCGACAAGGCGCATCGCATCGGGATGGATCAGCACGCCGGTGCGCAGGGCTTCCTCGAAGATGCGCAGCAGGTTCAGCGGATCGGCCAGGAAACCGGCTTCGGATTCATAGGACAGGCGACCCTGCTGGTCGGCAAAGCCCGGCTTCATCTTGCGCTTGCGACGGAACAGGCGACCCAGGAAGGGGGCGGTGCGGACGTGCTGGGTTTCCAGCGCGGCCAGAAAGACGCGGGTCAGCTCGCCCACGCGGGTGGCGTGGCGGAAATAATCCTGCATGAAGTATTCGACGCCGCGCCGCGCGGTGGTATCGGCATAGCCCATGCGGCGGGCGACCTCGACCTGCATGTCGAAGGACAGCACGTCCACCGGACGCCCCGATATTAGGTGCAGGTGGCAGCGCACGGCCCAGAGGAAATCCTCGGCCTGCCAGAAGGCCAGATGTTCGTCGCGGGTGAAGACGCCAAGGTCCACCAACTCAACCGCGCGGTCGACGCGGTGGATGTATTTCGCGATCCAATAGAGCGTCTGCAGGTCGCGCAGGCAGCCCTTGCCTTCTTTCACGTTGGGTTCCAGGACATAGCGCTGGCCCCCTTGGCGGGCATGACGGGCGGCACGTTCGTCCAGCTTGGCCTCGATGAATTCGGGCACGGTGCGGTCGAACAATTCGTCCCACAGGCGCTGGCGCAATTCCTGGGCCAAGGGCGCGTGGCCGGTCACCAATCGGTGTTCCACCAGCGAAGTGCGGATCGTCATGTCACCCTCGCCAAGGCGCAGGCAATCGTCGACGCTTCGGATCGAATGGCCGATCTTCAGCTTCAGGTCCCACATCATGTAGAGCATCGATTCAACGACGCTTTCGGCCCATGCGGTGATCTTCCAGGGCGTCAGGAAAAGCAGGTCGACGTCGGACGCCGGGGCCATTTCCGCCCGTCCATATCCGCCGACCGCCAGCACGGCCAAGCGTTCCCCGTCCGAGGGCGCATCCTGCGGGTGCAGCAGCGTGACGGCGACGTGGTGGATCGCGGTGACGATCTGGTCGGTCAGATTGGCGATGGCACGCACGGTTTCGCGGGCGGCGCGGGGGTGGGTGGCGAAGGCGGCCTCGATGGCCTGCATCTCGTCTGCCCGCGCCTGCGTCAGCATGGCGACGGTCTCGCTGCGGATCTGGCGGGGTTCGGTCATGCCCTGCAGGCGCGCATCAAGCGCCCGCAGCAGCTCCTCCCCGTCACGGAGAAAATGCGCCCCGGCCATTTCCGGGGCGCCGTCGATGACGCCATTGTCTGTCATGTTCTGTCGTACCGTCCCAGATTACGACCCGAAGCCGCGGGCGTTGCGCGGAGCAGGGTCCAGGATGACCAGGTTGCCGTCGCGGATGGTGGCCACCGAAAGCCCCCGCTGCGAGGTGCCGTCGCGCTTCAGACGGAAGATGCCCGCCACGCCCGAAAAGCCTGCGGGCTGCGTCAGGCCGGTGGTGGTCAGCGCGTTGCGCTTGCCCGCGCGGGCCAGCGAGGCGATAGCCGCGACGCCGTCATAGGACAGCGATGCCAGCTGGTGGGGCGCCTCGCCGTAGGTCTGGGCATAGCGCGCCTCGAACTGCTGCTGCAGGCCTTGGTCGGGAATCGCGAACCAGCCCTCGGCCAGCTGCGGCATGCCAAGGCGGTCGCGCGGCTGGTCCCAACGGGTCAGACCCATCATCTGCGTCACGGGCGAACGCACCCCGGCCTTGGCCAGGTTTTCGGTCAGATAGGGCAGGACGGCCTGGTTGTTGGCGGTCATGAAGATCGAATCGACCTGGCCCGACTTGACGGCCTCGGCCACGCGCGGGGTGGCCGCATCGATCCCCGAGATCGAGACCGGGTGGTTGACCCGCCCCGCAAGCCGCGCACCGTTGCGGGCGATGGCGGTCTGGATGGCGCGGGCGCCAAGCTGGCCCGCGACGTCATCCTCGGCCACCAGCAGGACGTTCTTCTTGCCGCGCTTGACGCCATAGCGGACCAGCCGGTCGGCGATGTTGTCGAAACTGTTGCCAAGGGTGAAGACGTTGCCGCCCGCGACCTCGGTGTTGTTCGAGAATGTCAGCACGTTGATGTTGCGCGGCAGCATCGCGTGCCCCACGGCATTGGCATTGCCCGCAAACAGCGGCCCCAGGATGACCTGCGCGCCGGCGTCCGCTGCCGCATTGGCCTGCGCCACGGCCTGCTCCTCGGAACCGGCGGTCTGATAGACGCGCAGGTCGATGTTGGCACCTTGGGCATCCGCCGCCGCCATCTTGGCCGAATTCGTCAGGCTGCGGGCCAGCCATTCCATCTCTTGCGACTGCGTGCCGCCGGGGACCAGCAGGGCCACGCGGACCGGCTGGCCGGGGTCGATCATCTGGCCGATCTCGGGGCCGCTGGCCTGTTCGGTCATCGCGACCGGATCGCAGGCGGCAAGGAACAGTGCCGAGATCACTGCGGTCGTGCGGATCGCTGCCCGGCGCAGGCCCTGTCCGGGCCGGGTTGTGGCGGATGCAAACATGTGAAACTTCCCTGTCAGATGATACGAGGCACGCTTATGGTCGCAGACTATGACCTGCGCCCGTGATTGGCAATCAGCGCCACCCCGCCACAGCAAAGACAACGAGGGTTCGATGACCGACCACCCCAATGCCGAACCCGCCCGCCGCCTGACCGCCCATGTCGAGGCTGTGCGCCTCGACATGGGCCTCTACTTGGTGGCCACGCCCATCGGGGCCGCCCGCGACATCACCCTGCGGGCGCTGGACGTGCTGAACAGCGCCGACATGCTGGCCGCCGAGGATACGCGCGTCCTGCGTCACCTGATGGACATCCACGGCATTCCCCTGCGCGGGCGGCGCATCCTGGCCTATCACGACCACAATGGCGACCGCGCCCGACCGGCACTGATGGCGGCTTTGGCCGAGGGGGCCACCGTCGCCTATTGCTCGGACGCGGGCACGCCCCTGGTGGCCGACCCCGGCTATCGGCTGGCCGTCGATGCCGCGCAGGCAGGCGCACGCGTTCATGCCCTGCCGGGGCCGTCGTCATCGCTTGTGGCGCTTTCGCTGTCGGGGCTGCCAAGCGACCGGTTCATGTTCCTGGGGTTCCCACCTTCGACCGCGACCGCGCGGCAGACTTTCCTGAAGACCTGGACGGCGGTGGATTCCACGCTGATCCTGTTCGAAAGTCCCCGCCGCGTGAACCGCACCCTGACCGACCTGGCCGCCATCGACCCCAAGCGCATGACCGTCATCGCCCGCGAACTGACCAAGAAGTTCGAGGAGGTCATCCGCGGCACCGCCGAGGAACTGGCCGCCGACCCGAGGATGGCGACCCTGAAAGGCGAGGTCGTGATGGTCCTCGACCGCCCCGGCGAGGTCGTCGTGGGCGAGGCGCAGTTGGACGACATGATCCTGCGCCACATGGCCAGCATGTCCGTCAAGGATGCCGCGCGCGAGGCCGCGCAGGAGTTGGGCCTGCCAAAGCGGGACGTCTATCAGCGCGCGCTGGCACTGGCGGGGCAGCGCTGATGCGCAGCCGTCGCGGTCAGGTCGCGGCGCTCTCGGGGCAGATGGCCGAGGAGGCCGTCGCCCGCCTTTACCAATCGCGCGGCGCCACCGTTCTGGAAACCCGCTGGCGCGGTGCGGGGGCCGAAGTCGATCTTATCCTGCGCGACGGCCCGTATGTGGTCTTTGTCGAGGTGAAGGCCGCCGCCACCCATGCCGCCGCCGCCCAACGTATCCTGCCCGCCCAGATGGGGCGGATCATGCAGGCGGCGCAGGACTATTGCGGACAGGCGGGGCTGGGGCAGGACGCGCCCATGCGCTTCGACGCGGCTCTGGTCGATGAAATGGGCCGCATCGACTTGATCCCGAACGCCTTCGACGCCACCTGAGGCCCCTCGGGCTTGCATCCGTCAATGGCGCAGGTCACAACATCCCCAAAGTTCAGGAGGGGCAGCATGAGCCTTTACGTCGCCTTGCAGATGGACCCGATCGAGGATGTCTCGATCGATGCCGACAGCACGTTCCGCATCGGGCTGGAGGCCGAGGCCCGCGGCCACCGGCTGTTCCAATATACCGCCGACCAGCTGCGCTATGACGAAGGCCGCGTCATCGCCCGCGGTCGCCCCGTTACCCTGCGCCGCAAGCAGGGCGACCATGTCACCTTCGGCGATTGGGCCGAGGTCGAGCTGACCGAATTCGACGTCGTCTGGCTGCGCCAGGACCCGCCCTTCGACATGGGCTATGTCACCTCGACCCATCTGCTGGACCGGGTGCATCCGGACACGCTGGTCGTCAACGACCCTTTCTGGGTCCGGAACTGCCCCGAAAAGCTGATGGTGCTGGATTTCCCCGACCTTACGCCGCCCACCATGATCGCCCGCGATCCGGCAGCCTTCCGCGCCTTCCGCGAACGCCACGGAGAGATCATCGTCAAGCCGCTTTATGGCAACGGCGGCGCGGGTGTGTTCCACCTGAAGCCCGGCGATCCGAACCTGTCGTCGCTGCTGGAGACCTTTGCGGGCATCAATCGCGAACCGATGATCGCGCAAAAGTATCTGGCGAAGGTGACCGAGGGCGACAAGCGCATCATCCTGGTCGATGGCGAGCCCGTCGGTGCGATCAACCGCGTCCCGATGGAGGGTGAGGCCCGCTCGAACATGCATGTCGGCGGCCGCGCAGAACAGATCGGCCTGACCGAGCGCGAATGCGAGATTTGCAAGCGCATCGGCCCGGTCCTGCGCGAAAAGGGGCTGATCTTCACCGGCATCGACGTGATCGACGGCTGGCTGACCGAGATCAACGTGACTTCCCCCACCGGCATTCAGGAGCTGGAGCGGTTCGACGCCATCAACGCCGCCGAGGCAATGTGGGAGGCCATCGAACGACGCGTGGCCGAAAAGGCCTAACCGCCCGCGACGAAGGGCAGGCGATAGCTGATCGCCTCGGCCAGGTGGTGGACCTGAACCTGGTCCGCCCCCTCCAGATCGGCAATGGTGCGGGCGCTGCGCAGGATGCGGTGATAGCCCCGCGCCGTCAGCCCTAGTTTTTCTGCCGCCTTGGATATCAGCGCCCGTCCGGCATCGTCGGGCGTGGCGACCTGTTCCAACAGGGTGCCGGATGCATCGGCATTCACCGTCACCTGCGGATGGTCCGCATAGCGTTCCGCCTGCACCTGCCGCGCCTGCGCCACGCGGGCAGCGACCGTTGCCGATGTTTCCCCGCCTGCGGCTCGGTCCAGATCCTGATAGCTGACGCCCGGCACCTCCAGCCGCAGGTCGAAGCGGTCCATCAGCGGGCCGGATATCTTCGACATATAGTCGCCGCCACAGGCCGGAGCCCGCGAACAGGCCCGCGCCGGATCCGCCAGATAACCGCAGCGACAGGGGTTTGCCGCTGCCACCAGCAGGAACCGACAAGGATATCGGACGTGGGCATTCGCGCGTGCGACCATCACCTCACCGCTTTCGATGGGCTGGCGCAGCGTGTCCAGCAGTTGGCGCGGAAACTCGGGGAACTCGTCAAGGAACAGCACGCCGTTATGGGCTAGGCTGATCTGGCCGGGCTTGGCACCCCGCCCGCCGCCGACGATGGCAGGGACCGATGCCGTGTGGTGGGGTTCCTGAAAGGGCGCATGACGGGTCAGGCCGCCATCGGGCAGGGTGCCTGCCAGCGAATGGATCATCGAGGTCTCCAACGCTTCGCGCGCCGACAAGGGCGGCATCAGGCCGGGGATGCGCGCCGACAGCATGGATTTTCCCGCACCGGGCGGTCCCACCATCAGCATGTGGTGGCGACCGGCGGCGGCGATTTCCAGCGCGCGCTTGGCGCGTTCCTGCCCCTTCACCTCGGAGAGGCAACCGACAGGCGGGGCATCGCCACCATGGCCGGGGGTGGCCGGGGTGATAGGGGAACGGTCGGTCAGGTGATCGACCACCTGCTTCAGCGTTCCTGCTGCAAGCACCGGGACCGCGCCGACCCATGCCGCCTCGGGGCCGCATTCGCGCGGGCAGAGCAATGCGCGGTCATCCTCGGATGCCGCCATCGCGGCGGGCAGGGCACCCGTGACGCGCACCAGCCGCCCGTCCAGCGCCAGTTCGCCCAAGGCGACGCAGCGCGCGACCTCCTCGGCAGGGACGATCTCAAGGGCCGCCAGGACGGCCAGCGCGATGGGCAGGTCGAAATGCGATCCCTCTTTCGGCAGGTTGGCGGGCGAGAGGTTCACGGTGACCCGCCTGCTTGGCATGGCAATCGACAGCGCTCCGAACGCCGCCTTGACCCTTTCGCGCGCCTCGCTGACGGCCTTGTCGGGCAATCCGACGATGGAAAAGCCGGGCAGACCCGAGGCGACAGCGCATTGCACCTCGACCAGGCGGGCTTCGACGCCGTCGAAGGCGACGGAATAGGCGGTGGCGACCATGGTTCTTCCCCGGATGTCGCGGAATGGTTAACGGGTCGGGGTTAAGGATGGGTTAACGCATCCCTGTTCCTTGCGGCATCGGGATGCGACGGCTATCTGTGCAGGGCGCAAGCAAGCGGGGCGAATGGATGCTGGGCAAACGAATTCTTCTGATCGTCGGCGGGGGCATCTCGGCCTACAAGATCCCGCAGCTGATCCGGCTGATCCGAGCCGAGGGCGCGTCGGTCACGCCCGTCCTGACGGCGGCGGGGGCGCAGTTCACCACGCCGATGACCCTGTCGGTTCTGGCGGGAGAGCCCGTGCACGACACCCTCTGGGACCGCAATTCCGAGGCCGAGATCGGCCATATCCAGCTGTCGCGCAATGCCGATCTGGTCGTAGTCGCCCCCGCCACGGCCGACATGATGGCCAGGATGGCGCAGGGGCAGGCGAACGACTTGGCCTCGACCCTGCTGCTGGCGACGGACAAGCGGGTGCTGATCGCGCCGGCGATGAACGTGCGGATGTGGGACCACCCCGCGACGCGGCGAAATCTGGCGACCCTGCAGGGCGACGGCATCCTGACCGTGGGACCCGACAGCGGCGACATGGCCTGTGGCGAATACGGCCCCGGACGGATGTCGGAACCCGATGCGATCGTCGCCGCCATCCGCGATGCGTTGACACCTGTGGCGCAGCCCCTGTCGGGGCGGCACGTCATCGTGACCTCGGGACCGACACATGAACCCATCGACCCGGTGCGCTATATCGCCAACCGCTCCAGCGGGGCGCAGGGAACCGCCATCGCGGCCGCATTGCGGGACTTGGGGGCGCGGGTCAGCTTCGTGACGGGACCTGCGGCGGTTCTGCCCCCGGCTGGTGTCGATGTCATCGCGGTGGAAACCGCCCGCCAGATGCGCGATGCGGTGGGGGCGGCCCTGCCTGCCGATGCCGCCGTGATGGCCGCCGCCGTGGCCGATTGGCATGTGGTCGGCGCATCCGACAGCAAGATCAAGAAGGACGGCAGCGGCCGACCACCGGCGCTGGACATGGCCGAAAACCCCGACATCCTGGCCTGGATCAGCCGCGCTGATGACCGGCCCGATCTGGTCGTGGGCTTTGCAGCGGAAACCAATGATGTGATCGCCAACGCGACCGCAAAGCGCCTTCGCAAGGGCTGCGACTGGATCGTGGCGAATGATGTCAGTCCCGCGACAGGGATCATGGGCGGGACCGAAAACGCCGTCACCCTGATCGACGATCAAGGTGCCGAGGAATGGCCCCGCATGGGCAAGGATGCCGTAGCCGACCGCTTGGCTGCCCGCATCGCCGACCATCTGAATGGAAAGACGACATGAGAAGCTATCTGGACTGGAACGCGACCACCCCTCTGCGCCCCGAGGTCAAGGCCGCCATCGTCGAGGCGCTTGAGATCGGCGGCAACCCCTCCTCGGTCCATACCGAGGGGCGGGCGGCCAAGATGGCGATGGAGCGGGCGCGCGAACAGGTCTCGGTCGCCTTGGGGGCCGAGGGCGCGGATGTGGTCTTTACCTCGGGCACGACCGAGGCGGCGGCGATGATCCTTGGTGGTGGCGGCATCCGCTGTGCGCCGGTCGAACACAGCGCCATCAAGGTCTGGTGCGACGCGACGCTGTCGGTGGACGCGGACGGCCTCGTTACCGTGGGCGATCCGGCGACGACCAGCCTGCAACTGGCCAACAGCGAAACCGGCGTGATGCAGGACCTGCCGCAGGGGTTGGCTTCCAGCGATCTGACACAGGCCTTCGGCAAGGTGCCCTTCGCCTTTAACTGGCTGGGGGTGACGGCGGGTTTTGTCAGCGCGCATAAGCTGGGCGGTCCCAAGGGGATCGGCGCGCTGGTCCTGCGCAAGGGGACCGAGGTGCCGGCACTGCTGCGTGGCGGCGGTCAGGAACAGGGCCGCCGCGCCGGGACCGAGAACCTGATCGGCATCCTGGCCTTCGCCGCTGCGGCCGAGGCCGCGCAGCGCGATCTGGAAAACGGCCTCTGGGACGAGGTCGCTGCGCGGCGCGATCTGCTGGAGGCACGCCTCTGCGACATCGCGCCCGAGGCCGTCATCGCCGGAAAAGGCGCGCGGCGCTTGCCGAACACCACATGCCTTCTTACATCGGGGTGGAAGGGCGAGACCCAGGTCATGCAGATGGATCTGGCGGGCTTTGCGATTTCGGCAGGTTCGGCCTGTTCGTCGGGCAAGGTTCGCGCTAGTGGCACGCTGCAGGCCATGGGTTTCGACGATCAGCTTGCGCAATCGGCGATCCGTATCTCGATAAGCCCGGCTTTGGGTGATGATCAGATCAACCGATTTGCGGATGCCTGGGAAAAGTCGTATTCACGCTGGCGCGATAGAAATGGCGTGACGGGAATGGCTGGGCAGGGGCCCGCCACCAAGGAAGGATAAGGGATGACGGGTACCACCGATCTTGACGTGCGCGAAGGCGTCGACCGCGAAACGGTCGAGACCGTGCAGAACATGGGCAGCTATAAATACGGCTGGAACACCGAGATCGAGATGGAATACGCGCCGAAAGGCGTGAACGAGGACATCGTTCGTCTGATCTCGGAGAAGAACGGCGAACCGGAGTGGATGACCGACTGGCGGCTGGAAGCATACCGCCGCTGGATCACCATGACCGAGCCGAAATGGGCGATGCTGAACTATCCCGAGATCGACTATCAGGATCAGTATTACTATGCGCGTCCGGCCAGCATGCAGGAAAAGCCCAAGTCGCTGGACGAAGTCGATCCCAAGCTGCTGGCGACCTATGAAAAGCTGGGCATCCCGCTGAAGGAACAGATGATCCTGGCGGGCGTCGAGGGCGCGGAAAACGCCCCCGCCGAGGGTCGCAAGGTTGCCGTGGATGCCGTTTTCGACAGCGTCAGCGTCGGCACGACCTTTAAGGATGAACTGGCCAAGGCAGGCGTCATCTTCTGTTCGATCAGCGAAGCGATCCGCGATCACCCGGAACTGGTAAAGAAATATCTGGGCACGGTCGTTCCGGCCACCGACAACTATTTCGCCACGCTGAACAGCGCGGTCTTCTCGGACGGGTCCTTCGTCTACATCCCCGAGGGCGTGACCTGCCCGATGGAGCTGTCGACCTATTTCCGGATCAATGCCGAAAACACCGGCCAGTTCGAACGCACGCTGATCGTTGCCGAAAAAGGCAGCTCGGTCAGCTATCTGGAAGGCTGCACCGCACCCAAGCGCGATATCGCGCAGCTGCATGCCGCAGTGGTCGAGATCGTGGTCCTGGAAGATGCCGAGGTGAAGTATTCCACCGTCCAGAACTGGTTCCCCGGCGATGAGGACGGCAAGGGCGGCATCTATAACTTCGTGACCAAGCGGGCCGATTGCCGTGGCGCGCGTTCCAAGATCATGTGGACGCAGGTCGAGACCGGTTCGGCGATCACCTGGAAATACCCCTCGTGCATCCTGCGCGGCGAGGAGAGCCAGGGCGAGTTCTACTCGATCGCCATCGCCAACAACTGGCAGCAGGCCGACACCGGCACCAAGATGGTGCACCTGGGCAAGAACACCAAGTCGCGGATCGTTTCCAAGGGGATCTCGGCGGGGCAGGCGCAGAACACCTATCGCGGTCTGGTCAGCATGCACCCGCGTGCCACCAACAGCCGCAACTATACCCAGTGCGACAGCCTGCTGATCGGCGACAAATGCGGCGCCCATACCGTGCCTTATATCGAGGTCAAGAACACCTCGAGCCGTGTCGAACACGAGGCGACGACCAGCAAGGTCGACGACGACCAGCTGTTCTATTGCCGTTCGCGCGGCATGGACGAGGAAGAGGCCGTGGCCCTGGTCGTCAACGGTTTCTGCCGCGAGGTGCTGCAGGCGCTGCCGATGGAGTTTGCCATGGAAGCCCAGGCCCTTGTCGCCATCTCGCTGGAAGGCTCGGTGGGCTGAATATTCGGCCGGGTCTTCGGGGCCCGGCCACCTGATATCACGGCGCCCAAGGGGGCGTCTTTGCCGTTTGAGGGAATTATGCTGAAAATCAACAACCTGCACGTCAAACTTGAAGAAGAGGACAAGCAGATCCTGAAGGGTCTGTCCCTTGAAGTGCCCGCAGGTGAGGTTCACGCCATCATGGGCCCGAACGGCTCGGGCAAGTCCACCCTGTCCTATGTGCTGTCGGGCCGCGACGGCTATGAGGTCACCGAGGGCGAAGCCTCGCTGGACGGTGAAGATCTGCTGGACATGGACCCCGAGGTTCGCGCCGCTGCCGGCCTGTTCCTTGCCTTCCAATACCCGGTGGAAATCCCCGGCGTCGGCAACATGACCTTCCTGCGCACCGCCGTGAACGCACAGCGCAAGGCGCGTGGCGAGGCCGAGCTGACTGCGGGCGAATTCCTGAAGGAAGTCCGCGCCAAGGCCGCCGAACTGCAGATCAGTCCCGAAATGCTGAAGCGCCCGGTCAACGTCGGTTTCTCGGGCGGTGAAAAGAAGCGCAACGAGATCCTGCAGATGGCCATGCTGTCGCCGCGCATGTGCATCATGGATGAAACGGACTCGGGTCTGGACGTCGACGCCATGCGTCTGGTGTCGGAAGGCGTGAACGCCCTGCGTTCGCCCGATCGCAGCTTCCTGGTCATCACCCACTACCAGCGCCTGCTGGACCACATCAAACCCGATGTCGTCCACATCATGTCGAACGGCCGCATCATCAAGTCGGGCGGCCCCGACCTGGCACTGGAAGTCGAACACAACGGTTACGGCGATCTGCTGGCGGAGGCCGATTGATGTCCGATACCGCCGTCAAACCCATCAATGAGGTGACGCCGCAGGTTTCGGGCAATCCGAAGGCTGCCAGCGCACTGGAAGATCGCCTTGCCGCGATCACCATGCCCGATGCGGGCTTCAGCGCCGAGGCGCGCGCGGATGCCATGGCGCGTCTGCGTGCCATGGGCCTGCCCGCGCCGCGCGATGAATACTGGCGCTATACCGACCCGCGTGCGTTCAACGCGCCCCGGCCTGCGGCGCTGCCCTTCGACGCAGATGGCGCTGAATCGCCGCTGTTCACCGAACGCGACAAGCTGACGCTGGTCTTCGTGGACGGTGCCTTCGACGAGGCCGCATCCGACGACCTGTCGCTGGAAGGGATCGAGATCACGACCCTCGCCAAGGCGGATGCCGCTGGCGACCACTGGTCCGCGGATCTGTATGGCCAGCTGGAGCTGGCCGGTCAGACCCCGGTCAAGCGTCCCTTCGCGGCGCTGAACACCGCCGTGGCCCATGACGGCCTGCTGATCCGCGTGACCGGCAAGCCCTCGAAGCCGGTGCATGTCCTCTATCGTCGCGGCACGGAAGATGCCGATGCCGTCTGGCATCACGTCATCCGCGTCGAGACGGGGGCCGAGATGACCCTGCTGGAAAGCGGCATGGTCGGCGCACGCTCGAACGGCATGCTCGAGGTCGATCTGGCCGATGGCGCCAAGCTGCACCATATCGCGGCCAAGCGGGCCGTCGATCCCAAGGTCGGCCTGTCGCATATCTTCGCCCGCGTCGGCGCCGAGGCCCAGCTGAAAAGCTTTACCCTGGCCGTCAATGGCACGCTGATGCGCAACGAAGGCGCCATCGACATGGTCGGTGACGATGCCGTGGCCCATATCGCAGCTGCCGTTCTGGGCGATGGCGACAACGGTCCCTTCCACCATGACGACACCGTCTTCATCACCCATGGGGCCGAGCGCGGCGAAAGCCGTCAGGTCTTCAAGAAGGTGCTGAAGAACGGCGCAACAGGCGTCTTCCAAGGGAAGATCCTGGTCAAGCCGGGCGCGCAGAAGACCGACGGCTATCAGATCAGCCAGGCATTGCTGCTGGACGAGAACAGCCAGTTCCTCGCCAAGCCCGAGCTTGAGATCTATGCCGATGACGTCAAGTGCTCGCATGGTTCGACCACGGGTGCCATCGACGAAGAGGCGCTTTTCTACCTGCGTTCGCGCGGCGTGCCCTATGACCGTGCCATCGTCTTCCTGGTGCTGTCCTTCCTTGCGGATGCCCTTACCGAGGTCGAGGATGAGGAACTGCGCGATGAGATCAACGATCGGTTGGAAGCGTGGCTGACAACGCGCCCGCAGATCTGAGGTCCGCGCGCGGCGGAATGGTGCTGCGCGTGATCGAAAGCTGGTGGGCTCCGCGCCGGGTGGTGCGGAGCCTTTCCGGTATGCCGGACCGGGTCATGCTGGTGGTGCTGATGGTGGCCATGCTGATCTCGCTGATCGCGCAGGCCCCCGGTCATGCGCGTGCAGCGGCACTGGACCCCTTGATCCCGCTTGAGGCGCGGATCGGTGGGGCTGTCATGGGCACGATCTTCATGATGCCGTTGTTGGCTTATGGCATGGCGGCGCTCACCTCGGTTCTGTCGCGCCTGACGCCTTGGCGGCTTGATCCGCAGGACGCGCGGCTGGCGCTGTTCTGGGCGCTGCTGGCAGTTTCGCCGGCGATGCTGCTGGCGGGGATGGTGGCCGGACTGATCGGGCCGGGGCCCGCGCTGATGCTGACCCAGACCATCGCGGGTCTGGCTTTCCTGTTCATCTGGGGTGCGGGCATCGCTGCACTGGTAAGACGCTTATGACCTTTGACGACTTCAAGGCGCTTGTGCGTCAGACGCTCCGCAACCCCGAGGGTGGCGCACAGACGCTGATGGCGCTAAACCTTCCGATGCCCGTGCGCTGGATGGCGCTGCTGCTGGCGGTCTCGGTTTCGGGGCTGCTGGCCTATCTGGCGGCGATGCTGTTCCCCGTTCCGGCGGCCGAGACGCCGCCGATGTATTCGCTGGTCCAGCAGCCGCTGGTGATGGCGGGGATGCAGATGGTCGCCATCGTCGTGGGCGCGGGCCTGATGACGGGGGTCGGGCGCATGTTCGGCGGGCAGGGCCATTTTGCCGATGCGCTGCTGCTGACCGTCTGGATCGAGGTGATGCTGCTGTTGATCCAGATCGCCCAGATCGTGCTGTCGCTGGCGCTGCCTGCACTCTCGGGCATGCTGGGGCTGCTGGCCATCGCCATGTTCCTGTGGCTAACCGTCCAGTTCACCAAGGCGCTGCATGGTTTCACCAGCGGTCCCAAGGTGATGCTGGGACTTTTCGCGACACTTTTGGCCATGGGCTTTCTGCTGTCATTTTTCGCCGCCTCGATTGGCCTTTTGCCGGAGATGCCGCAATGAGCTTTGACGTGAACGCCGTCCGTGCCGATTTTCCCATCCTGTCCACGCAGGTGAACGGCAAGCCGCTGGTCTATCTGGACAGCGGTGCCAGCGCCCAGAAGCCGCAGGTGGTGATCGACGCGATCAGCCGCGCCTATTCGGGCGAATACGCCAATGTCCACCGCGGCTTGCACCACCTGTCGAATTTGGCGACCGACAATTACGAACGCGTGCGCGGCATCATCGCGCGTTTTCTGAACGCCCCGCAGGAGGATGAGGTGATCTTCACCTCCGGTTCGACCGAGGCGTTGAACCTTGTCAGCTATGGCTGGGCCGCGCCGATGCTGAAGGAAGGCGATGAGATCGTCCTGTCCGTCATGGAGCATCACGCCAATATCGTGCCGTGGCATTTCCTGCGCGAACGTCAGGGCGTCGTGCTGAAATGGGTCGAACCCGAACCCGACGGCAGCCTGCCGCCGGAAAAGGTATTGGAAGCCGTCGGCCCGCGCACCAAGCTGATCGCCATCACGCACATGTCGAACGTCACCGGCACCGTTGTGGATGTTGCGGCGATCGCGGCGGGAACGGATGTGCCGGTGCTGGTCGACGGCAGCCAGGCCTCGGTCCATATGCCGGTCGATGTGGCGGCGCTTGGCGTCGATTTCTACTGCATCACCGGGCACAAGCTTTATGGGCCTTCAGGTTCGGGCGCGATCTGGATCAAGGCGGATCGCCAGGCCGAGATGCGACCCTTCATGGGCGGCGGCGACATGATCAGGACCGTCGCCCGCGATGCGATCACCTATAACGATCCGCCCCTTCGGTTCGAGGCGGGCACCCCCGGCATCGTCAACCAGATCGGCCTTGGGGTCGCCTTGGAATACATGATGGGTCTGGGAATGGAAAACATCGCCGCCCATGAACGCAAGCTTCGCGATCACGCCCGCGCGCGGTTCCGGGATTTGAACTGGCTGCAGATCCAGGGGGATGCGCCCGACAAGGGGGCGATCTTCTCGATGGTGATGCAGGGTGCGCATGCGCATGACATCTCGACCATCCTGGACAAGCGCGGCATCGCGGTGCGGGCAGGCAGCCATTGCGCCATGCCGCTGATGGAGTTCTTCGGGGTCAATGCCAGCGCTCGCGCATCCTTTGCCATGTATAACACTGTTGAAGAAGTAGACAGTCTGGTCGAAGGATTGAGCTTCTGCCACGACCTTTTCGCGTGATTCTTGCAAAGTTTCGGGCAGTCGTCGAAGATTGCCCGATAAAACTTGCCCAGTCCCAGTGATCTGGGCATCCCTGACCCAAAGCAAGTCAGGAGGCCATGATGGCAGATGTTCTGGTTCTGGGTGCGGGGATGGTCGGCGTGACGACCGGTTTGGCCCTGCAGGCACGTGGCCATCAGGTGACGATCGTCGATCGCGGATCGCCGGGTCGTGAAACCAGTTACGGCAACGCCGGTCTGATCCAGACCGAGGCGGTCGAGCCCTACGCCATGCCCTTGCAGCCTGCCGCCTTGATCCAGATTGCGATGGGTCGCGGCTATGACGTCAAATGGAACGTGCCGGGGCTGGCAGCCCAGGTGGGCGCAGTCTGGAAATATGCCATCAATTCTCTGCCCGCCTCGCACCGCCGGGCATCCGTGACCTGGGGCAAGCTGATCCGTCAGTCGACCGAGCGCCACGGACCGCTGATCGCGGCGGCAGGTGCCGACAACATCATCCGCCGCGACGGCTATATCGAATTGCACCGCACGCCCGCGAAGCTGGCGAAAGCGCAGAAGAACGCCGAGCGTTTCAAGACCGAGTTCGGCGTGGAAGCGCGCCTGATGGACGGTGCCGAACTGCGCGCGATGGAGCCCTCGATCAAGGCTGATATTCTGGGTGCAACCCATTGGTCGGACAGCTGGAATTCCTCGGACCCCGGTGCGTTGGTCGCGGCCTATGCGGCGCTGTTCCAGCGACAGGGCGGGCAGATCGTGAATGCCGATGCGGGCGATCTGCACCGCAAGGGCAATGCCTGGGTGGTGGATGAGGCCTCGGGCGAACATGCCATCGTCGCGCTTGGGCCGTGGTCGCCGATGCTGACGTCGCGTTTCGGGCTGAAGGTGCCGATGGTCTACAAGCGCGGCTATCACCGCCACTACCGGATGCAGGCCGCGCCGCACCATCCCATCGCGGATTTCGGCAATTCCGTCGTCTTCTCACCCATGCGCCGCGGTCTGCGGATCGCCACGGCGGCCGAGTTGACCCTGCACCCGCGCAGCACTCCGCCGCAGCTGCGCCACGGCGAGGAAGCCGCGCGCGAGCTGTTCGATCTGGGATCCCCGGTCGAGGCCGAACCCTGGACCGGCCGCCGTCCCTGCATGCCCGACATGCTGCCCCTGGTGGGGCGCATCCCCGATCAGCCGAACCTCTGGGCGCATTTCGGGCACGGGCACCAGGGCTTCACCCTTGGTCCCGTCACTGCCGAAATTCTGGCAGATGAGCTGGACGGGGGCGCGGGTTGGGATGCCCTGCAGCCCGCCCGCCTGAAAGGGTGACGCGGGGCGGTTGATCTTTGGGTCTGCCGCACACATCTTGATCGCAAGCACGAACGGATCAGGAACCTCATGGGTCACAACAACACCAGCGCGCCCGTGACGCGCTTTGCCGAGGTGACCCGCCCCAAGCTGGAGGGCGGGAAACGCTTTGTCATGAACAGCGAATTCAAGCCGGCGGGCGATCAGCCCACGGCTATCGCGGAACTGTCGCAGGGCGTCAAGGCGGGCGAGCGCGATCAGGTGCTGCTGGGCGCGACCGGCACCGGCAAGACCTACACGATGGCCAAGGTCATCGAGGAGACGAACCGCCCCGCCATCATCCTGGCCCCCAACAAGACGTTGGCCGCCCAGCTTTACGGCGAGTTCAAGGGCTTCTTCCCCGACAACGCCGTCGAGTATTTCGTCAGCTATTACGACTATTACCAGCCCGAGGCCTATGTGGCCCGCAGCGATACCTATATCGAGAAGGAATCGCAGATCAACGAGGCCATCGACAGGATGCGCCACAGCGCTACGCGGGCCCTGCTGGAACGAGACGACGTGATCATCGTGGCCTCGGTCAGCTGCATCTATGGCATCGGCTCGGTCGAGACCTATTCGGCGATGACGCAGGATATGATCGTCGGCGAAAGCTATGACCAACGCGAATTTTTGGGGCAGCTGGTGGCGCAGCAATACAAGCGCCTGGACGCCAGCTTCCAGCGCGGCGGCTTCCGCGTGCGCGGCGATCTGGTCGAGGTCTGGCCCGCCCACCTCGAAGACCGCGCCTGGCGGTTCGATTTCTTCGGGAACGAGCTGGAGGCGATCACCGAGTTCGATCCGCTGACCGGTGCGAAGTCCGACAGCTTCAAGCAGATCCGCATCTACGCCAACAGCCACTATGTGACGCCGCGCCCGACGATGCAGCAGGCCGTCAAGGGCATCAAGCAGGAACTGGCCATGCGCCTGAAGCAGCTGACCGATGAGGGCAAGCTGCTGGAAGCTCAACGCCTGGAACAGCGCACCAATTTCGACATCGAGATGCTGGAGGCGACCGGCGTCTGCAACGGCATCGAAAACTACAGCCGCTATCTGACCGGACGCGCACCGGGCGAACCGCCCCCCACGCTGTTCGAGTTCATCCCCGACAATGCCATCGTCTTTGCCGATGAAAGCCACGTCAGCGTGCCCCAGATCGGCGGAATGTATCGGGGCGACTTCCGGCGCAAGTTCACGCTGGCGGAACACGGCTTCCGCCTGCCAAGCTGCATGGACAACCGCCCCCTCAAGTTCGAGGAATGGGACGCCATGCGGCCCCAGTCCGTCTTCGTGTCGGCCACGCCCGCGCAATGGGAGATGGACCAGACCGGTGGCGTCTTCACCGAACAGATCATCCGCCCCACCGGCCTTCTGGACCCGGTGATCGAGATACGCCCCGTCGAAACGCAGGTCGACGATCTGCTGGATGAGGTCCGCCGCGTCACCGCCGCCGGGATGCGGACGCTTTGCACCACCTTGACCAAGCGCATGGCCGAGGATCTGACCGAATACCTGCACGAACAGGGCATCAAGGTCCGCTACATGCACAGCGACATCGACACGATCGAGCGGATCGAGATCCTGCGCGACCTGCGCCTTGGCGCCTTTGACGTGCTGATTGGCATCAACCTGCTGCGCGAGGGGTTGGACATTCCCGAATGCGGGCTGGTCGCCATTCTGGATGCCGACAAGGAAGGCTTCCTGCGGTCCGAGACCTCGTTGATCCAGACGATCGGGCGTGCGGCGCGGAATGCAGACGGTCGTGTCATCATGTATGCCGACCGCATCACCGGCAGCATGGAACGCGCCATGGCCGAGACCGAGCGGCGCCGCGAACGCCAGATGGCCTATAACGAGGAACACGGCATCACGCCCCAGACTGTTCGCAAGAACGTCGAGGATGTGCTGGCGGGGCTGTGGCAGGGTGACACCGACCAGTCGCGTGTCACGACCAAGGTGGACAAGCCGCTGATCGGGGCGAACCTTGCCGCCCACTTGGACGCGATCCGAACGCAGATGCGCAAGGCCGCCGAGAACTTGGAATTCGAGGAAGCCGCCCGCCTGCGCGACGAGGTCAAACGGCTCGAGGCGGTCGATCTGGCGATCTCGGACGATCCGATGGCGCGTCAGTCGGCCATCGAGCAGGCGGCCGATGCCGCCGTCAAGTCATCGGGACGCTCGACCGCCGGCCGCGCGGGACAGCGCGGGGGCAACAAGCGGTCCAAGCGCGGTTAACCGCAGGCGACCTGTCCGATCCAGCCCTTCACGTCGACATACATCGTCAGGCGTGAAGGGTCGTTGGCCATCCGCGGCTGCGATCCGAAGGGCACCTCTTGCCGGCGCAGCGTCGGGGGCAGGGTGATGCCGCCGACGTTCTGGCCTACCAGTGCCTGATGCCTGCGCAGATCGCAGCTTTGGCTGCTTACGGTATAGTTCGTCGTCGCGCAGGCGGCCAAGGTCAGCAGAAGACCGGGAAGGGCGAATGCCGTGGCGCGGTTCAGTTTTTGCATATCACGGTTCTCTCATGTGACTTGAGCAGCCGGAAAGGCCACAGTCATCAAACCTGATGCGCCGCGAAGCGTTCCCTTCGAAGGAAAGACTGTTGTGAAACATGGTTATCTGGCAACCGCCTTGGCCTTCCTTGCGGTGGGCTTGCCAACCGGAGGCCACGCCTCGACCGACAAGGCATGGGCGCAGTTGCGTGACGATCTGCGGGCAGCCTGCACCGATCTTGCATCAGCCACCGCCCCCGAAGCCCGGATCGATCTGCGGCTGAACGAATATGGCTCGGACAGTTACGCGGTAGCCTTGGTGACCATGACCACGCGGCAGGGGCAGGACGTGGCCGTCTGCATCTATGACAAGCAAAGTGGCGAGGCGCAGATGACGACCGCTTTCCCCGATGCAGCGGATTGACGCGCCGCTGCGTTCCGGGGCTTGAACCGCTGCGTGGATTTGGCGATAAACGCCGCACATCTGGTCGAGGAATATCCGAAATGCTCGTGCGTATCTATCAACCTGCCCGCAATGCCATGCAATCCGGCACGGCGAAGACCAAAGGTTGGGTGCTGGAATTCCCCCCCGCCGACACGCGCGAGGTCGATCCCCTGATGGGCTGGACCAGCAGCAGCGACACCCAGAGCCAGGTCCGCCTGCGCTTCGACACCTGCAAGCAGGCCGAGGACTACGCCCGCGAACACGGCCACGATTTCGTCGTGCAGCAACCGCAGAAGCGCGCAGCCAACATCCGCCCGCGCGGCTATGGTGAGAATTTCGCCACCGACCGGCGTGCGCCCTGGACGCATTAATGGCGCTGAAAGTATCGATTGAAGGATGGCGGCCCTTGGGCCGCCATATTTCGTTTCGGCAACAAGAAAAGTCCTGAAAATATTCGAAAATGTCTATTCAGTTTGTGCAAGAATGATCCTAGCCTTTGCAGGAAGCATCGCAGTGAGGTTTCGATGTCATGGCAGTTGGATGCGCATCTGGCGGGGTCACTCGGCCAATGGCTGATCGATGAAGGCATCGCGTCGACGAGTCCCGTGTCGGCAGAACGCACTGGCGCCAACCGCTGCTCTGGATCTCCTCGGCTTTGGACGGACGTCAGGGGCAATGGAATACCGATAGCATGTATGGGTAACTCTCCCGAGGTGGGAAGAAGGTAATGACGAAGGGTGGACAGGGGCGCGGAAAGTTCATCCTTGGAAAACAAAGGAGCGTTATCATGCCCGTACCCGATGTTCCCGGACCCGAAACATTAGGACGTTCCCGCCACCACGAGAGGGCGTATCGACGGGCCGCGTCTCGACGTATCATCGGGGGTGGGGCACCCAATTATGAGATGCTCGAAGCAAGGTTGGTTGCAATGTGCATGTCGCGTGAAATGAAGGCTGGGCAACCCCGTTCGACTGAAATGGCTGGCAGTCCCGCTTCGAGATGTCATCCATATGCCGAGCTCCGCTCGATCGTCGCGGCAGTCCCTGCGCAAGCCGGTGCTGCGGTTGCCGGGACTTGGGCGTCCGAAGGATCACGACCGCTGCCTGCGCCAGGCAGGGTGAATATCGCAGTTGTCGCCGGTTGCAGTTACCGGCTGGACCTGTTGACCCTCTGCCGGTGTGCCACTCGCTCGGCGCGCCGCCTCCGACGATCCATTGCATTTTCAAAAGCCGAAACGATATTTTTGACAAGGGAGCATTGAGCGTGGAAACACTTGGACTGATGATCGGCGGCAAGGATATCGTCGCCACCGACGGCGCCACGTTCGAGCGTCTGAATCCGCTTACCAATCAGCCCGCGACGCGGGCCTCGGCCGCCAGCGTCGAAGATGCGATCAGCGCGGTCGATGCGGCAGCGGCAGCTTTTCCCGAATGGTCGCAGAGTTCGCCCAAGGAGCGGCGGACAATCCTGCTGAAGGCCGCCGACATCCTGATGGAGAAGATGCCTGCTTTCGTCGATGCCATGGCGTCCGAGATCGGCGCAACGGCAGGCTGGGCGGGCTTCAACGTGACCTTGGCCGCCGACATGCTGCGCGAGGCGGCGTCCATGACCACGCAGATCACCGGGCAGATCGTCCCCTCGAACAGGCCGGGCACGATGGCGATGGCGGTTCGTCAGGCTGCAGGGGTCGTCCTGTCGATGGCGCCTTGGAACGCGCCGGTGATCCTGGGGGTGCGCTCGATCGCGATGCCGCTGGCCTGCGGAAACACCGTGGTGATGAAGACATCCGAGATCTGCCCGCGCACCCATCGCCTGATCATTGATGCGCTGCATGAAGCGGGCCTGCCTGCAGGCGTTCTGAATGCCATCTCGAACGCGCCCGAGGACGCACCGGGCATCGTCGAGGCGTTGATCGCCCAGCCTGCCGTGCGCCGGGTGAACTTCACCGGCTCGACCCGTGTGGGGCGGATCATATCGGAACTGGCAGGCAAGCATCTGAAGCCAGCCTTGCTGGAACTGGGTGGGAAGGCCCCGATGGTCGTTCTGGACGATGCCGATATCGAGGCCGCCGTCGCCGCGGCGGCCTTCGGTGCCTACATGAACCAGGGCCAGATCTGCATGGCGACCGAACGTCTGGTTGTCGACGAAAGCATCGCTGGCGAATTCGTCGCGGCTTTGGCGGTCAAGGTCCGGACGCTGAGCGCTGGCGATCCCGCCAAGGGCGAGGCCCCCTTGGGCAGCGTCGTCGACGCAACGGCGGCACGCCGCATTCAGGATCTGGTCAAGGATGCCCTGGCCAAGGGTGCCAAGATGATCGCCGGCGGGGATCACGACGGCACGCTGATATCGGCCATCGCATTGGATCACGTGACGCCCGCCATGCGCATCTATTACGAGGAATCCTTTGGCCCCGTCGTCACCATCGTGCGGGTTTCCGGCATAGAAGAGGCTGTGCATGTCGCCAATGACACCGAATACGGGCTGTCATCGGCGGTCTTCGGGCGGGACACCATGAGGGCCATGTCGGTCGCCCGGCGCATCGAGGCGGGCATCTGCCACATCAACGGTCCGACCGTCTTCGACGAGGCGCAGATGCCCTTCGGCGGGACCAAGGCCTCGGGCTATGGCCGCTTCGGCGGGCAGTCCGCCATCCAGGAATTCACCGAGACGCGGTGGATCACCATTCAGGATGGCCCGCTGCATTATCCCATCTGATCGGTCACGCGGGCCGCACCCGCACGTCCAGCAGCGCAAGGCTGCGGTTCGTGCGGATGTGGTCCAGTGCCGCCGTGATGGCCTCGGGCAGGTCGGCGCCATCCTGAACGCTGCGGGCCCAGGCACAACTGGCCTTGGCCACCTGCGTGAAGTCCGGCACCGGTGAAAGCTGCGTCAACGGCATGCGGTTGGCTTGCGCGGCATGGCCGTCGGGATAGATGCCCAGCACCGACTGGCGGACCGCGCCCCATTCGGCATTGTTGAGAATGATCAGCAGCAGGGGCAGCTGAAGCGCCTCGGCGATCTGATGGCAGGCCACGGGGTTCGAGAACATGTAGGACCCGTCGCCCATGGTCGCCACGATCAACCTGTCGCGGTCGGCCAGCTGCATCCCCAAGGCCGCCGGAAAGGACCAGCCCAGACCGCCCGCATGGGGTTCCTGATACCACGCCTGATGGTGATCCAGCGTCATGGGGGCCATCGGACATCCCAGTTCGGACAAGACCGATGCACCCCGACCAAGGATCGCCTCCGACAGGCAGAGGCTGACGTAGTCCTTGGTCATCGCACCTGCACCACCCGCTTTGGCGCGTTCCAGCACCTGCCTCCGGTCGCGGGCGTTGCGCAGGCTTGTCCGTTCCACGCGATCGGCACGCTTGGCGGGACCATGTGCATCCATCGCCGCTTTAAGCGCCAGGATGCCGTCGGCCGTATCGCAGGCAATCGACAGATCCGATCGAAAGTTGCGGATCGGCACGCGTGTCGAGAGCGGGTCCTGACCCATCTGGATGATTTGGCAACCGGCCCCAGGTTCGTGGATATCCGGTGCCCAAGGCGCCAGCGCATCCAGAACCAGGATCGCATTGGCCTCGGCCAGAAGCGGGGCAGGGTCGGGCCCGGTGGCCATCGGGTGATCGGTGGGAATGGCAAGACCGACCGCCCAATACTGGCAGACCGGAATGCCCCATTCCAAAGCCATATCCGACAAGGCGGCAAAGGCTTCGGGGCTGCCTGCGCCGTGCTGGGCGAAGATGACCGGGTGTTCGGCCTCGGCCAGGATCTGCGCCGCCTGCCTGATCTGCGCGGCGCTGGCATGGGCAGTCGTGGGCTGCATCAGGGGCGGGCGATCCAACCCTTCGGCGGGGGCGGCCTCGCACAGGACCTCGCGCGGCAGGCTGACATAGACGGGACCGCGGGGTGTCGAATTGGCGATGGCCCAGGCACGGTCGGCAACCTCGGTCACCTGTTCCGGAAAGCGCAGCTCATAGTCCCATTTGCTGGCCTCGCGGACCAGGGCGGTCTGATCGCGCATCTCTTGCCCCCAACCGATGGGCACCGTGCGCGCGCCAAGTCTGCCCTGTTCGGTGGTGGGCGTCCGCCCCGAAAACAGCAGGACCGGCACATGTTCCACCGCGGCGTTGATCGCCCCGATGGCGCAATTTGCCAGCCCCACGTTCGTATGCGCCATGACCGCCTGCGACCGGCCCGTCGCAAGGTAATACCCATGCGCCATGGCCATGGCCGCACCTTCATGAGGGATGACGATGGCCTGCGGCAGATCGATGTTCTTGGCAGAGGCCTCGGCCAGGCCCTCGATGATGGGCGGGAAATCGGTGCCGGAATTGGCGAAGATGTAATCGACGCCGATGCGTTTCAGCCGCGCCAGCAGCGCACCGCCGGCGGTCATGGTCAAGGGGGCGGTCATGGCAGCCTCATTGCAGCAGGCGTGGCAGGTAAAGCGCGATGGCGGGGAACAGGACCAGCAGGACGATGCGCAGGATCTCGGACCCGAAGAAGGGCATCACGCCGCGGAAGGTCTCGCGCATGGGCACGTCGCGGGCGACGGCGTTGATGATGAAGACATTCAGGCCCACCGGCGGCGTGATCAGCCCCAGCTCCACCACCACCAGGATGATGATGCCGAACCAGAGCTTGGTCTCATCCGGTGACAGGCCGAAGTCCAATCCGGCGACGACGGGCCAGAAGAAGGGGATCGCCAGGATCACCATCGACAGGCTGTCCATCAGGCAGCCCAGCACCAGGAAGGTGACGATGATCAGCACCATGATGGTCATGGGTGCCATCCCGCTGTTCTGCAAAAGATCCGCCGCCGCCTGCGGAACACCCGCGCGCGACATGAAGATCTTGAGCAGCTCTGCCCCAAAGACGATCAGGAAGATCATGCCGCTGTTGCGCGCGGTCTCCAGCATGGCCTCGACCATGTCGGTCAGACCCAGCCTGCCGCGCGCCACGCCGTAGATGACGACCATCACCACCCCGATGGCCGCCGCCGCCGTCGGACTGTAGATGCCCGCATAGATGCCGCCGATGACCACGCCGAAGATCACCAGCACGGGCAGCATGGCGATGCTTGCCGCGATCAGATCGGACCGACCCACCGGCTGCGCCTTGGGACCGGACCCCGGCACGAAGCGCACATAAAGCGCGATGGTCGCGATGAACATCAGGGTCGCCAGAATACCCGGGATCAGGGCGGCGGCGAACATGGTGACGATGTTCACCTCGACGATGATGGCATAGACGATCAGCACGACCGACGGCGGAATCAGGATGCCAAGCGTGCCGCCCGCCGCGATGCAGCCGGTCGCCAGCGAGCCGCTGTAGCGGTATTTCCGCAGCTCGGGGATGGCGACCTGGCCCATGGTCGATGCCGTCGCGGTCGAGGACCCGCAGACCGCACCGAAGCCCGCGCAGGCCGCGATGGATGCCATGGCGACGCCGCCCCGGAACCGGCCCAGCCAGGCATTGGCGCCCCGGAAGATATCGGCCGACAAACCGCAGCGTGCCGCCAGCCCACCCATCAGGATGAACATCGGCAGGACCGAGAGGTCGTAGTTCGAGAATTGCGCGTAGGCCAGATCCTTCAGCTGGTTCAGGATGATGGCCGGTCCCGACTGCAGGCAGATGCCCGTGAAGCCGATCAGGATCATGGTATAGGCGATGGGCACCCGGATCGCGATCAGGCCCAGCAGCGCGACCAGCCCGGCGATGCCGATCAGGAAATTGTCGATCATGCTTCCACCCCGTCGTCAGCCGGCGATGTCACCTGACGCCACTGCATCATCAGCGTCGCGCAGGCCGCCAGCGCCAGCAGGGCCAGCGACATCAGGATCGGCGGAAAGGCCGTCCAAAGCGGCAGCTTCAGCACGGGTGTAACCTCACGGTATTTCAGATAGCTTTGCAGCCCGCCGTACATCTGGAACAGCATCAGCACAGCGAAGGCCAGCGCCAGCAGCGACGAGAGCACCGCCATCGCAGCCTTCTTGCGGGCGCCCATCCGCTCGGTGAAGATATCGACCGAGACGTTCGCCCCGGTGATCTGGCAATAGGGCAGGAACATGAAGATCGCGATGGCGATGATATGCTTGACCAGCTCGTAATCGGCGGCGAAGGGGCGACCGGTCAGCAGGTTGGATACTGCGCTGCCCGCCGTCATCAGCGCCAACCCCATGGTCAGCACGCCCCCCATCAGCGCCCATCCGCGGGTGATCCGGAAGATCAGCCCGCGGGGGACATTCGTGTCGGGTGACATGGTCAAGACTGCCGGTCCGACATGGCCTGACGGGCGGCAGCGACCAGCGCGGCGGCGTCGAAGCCCGATTGCGCGGCGGTCCAATCGTCGACCACGGGGGCCAGCACCTGGTTGAAGGCATCCATCTCGGCCTCGGTCAGGACGACGTGTTCATTGCCGTTGTCGACCGCCATCTGGATGCCGAAATCATCGGCGGCACGCCAGACCTCGGCCACCTCGCGCAGCCAATCCTCGCCGCTGTTGTCGGTGAAGATCTGCTGCAGTTCGGGGTCCATGCCCTCCCACTTGGCCTTGTTCATCGAGACCTGGAAGGTCGTGGTGCCGAAGCGGTTCCGATCCGGTCCCTCGATCTGGTACTGCGTCGATTCGAACAGCTGCAGCGGGGGAATGATCTCCCATGGGATCAGGGCGCCGTCGACGGCACTGATGCCAAGCGCTTGTGGCAGGTCGGGGACGGGCATGGTGACGGGGGTTGCGCCCATCGCCTCGACCACCGCATTGCCCGTGGGTCCGGGAACGCGCAGCTTCAGGCCCTGAGTGTCATCGGGGCTGCGCACCATCTTCTGCGCCATCTGGATTGCCTGACCCGCGTGGACATGCAGGAACAGCACATGCACATCGGCGAAATCCGCGGCCAGATGGTCATCGAAGATGTCGCGCATGGCCAGGTTCGCCGCAGCCAGATCGTTTGTGAAGATCGTCGGCAGCTCGAACACCTCGGTGCGCGGGAAAAGGCCTGGCGTATAGCCGTTCACCGTCCAGATGATGTCGACGACCCCCTCGGCGACCTGTCGGAACAATTGCGGAGGCGATCCGCCAAGCGACATGGCCGGATAGAGTTCGATGTTGATGCGGCCCTCGGACTGCTCGCGGATGCGGTCCGCCCAAGGCTGCAGCATCTTGGCATGGGCCGGCGCCTTGGGGCCAAGGAAGTGGTGCAGCTTCAGGTCGACCTGCGGGGATTGCGCCCAGGCCTTGCGCATATAGGCCGGCAGGGCGACCGCAGCCGCACCGCTGGCAAGGATCTGCCGTCGGTTGATCATGATATCCTCCCTTTGGGTCGGCGCATCTCCTCAGGCGGCCGAACCAAGGGTGATGTTAGGGGGGATTTGATCCGGCAGGAATAGACATATTTTGGCGATAATGGGACATTTTCGTCGCTGCATGACAGCGCGAAAGGGCAGGGCCGCCGCGGCGACGGCCCTGTGGCTGATGTTACTGGAAAGCACGGTCCGTGACGGTCGCGACCCAGGCTCCCTCGGGCGCCTTGGCGATGACCGGGTCCGATCCGCCAGACAGCAGCGTATCGACGGTGCGCTGATAGTCCGCCTCGTCCAGGGTGCCGTCAGATCCTTCCAGAAGCTTGGCGATCTCGGACATCATGCGGGTCTGATGCTCGATCGTCTGCGCGCCGGTCTCGTCGTTTTCCAGCACGATCTCGGCGGCTTCCTCGGGGTTTTCGGCGGCATAGGTCCAGCCCTTCATGCTGGCGCGCACGAATTTGGCCAGATCCTCGACCTTGGCATCATCGGCCAGCGTGGCTTCCAGCACATAAAGACCATCCTCCAGCGTGGCGACGCCCTGGTCTTCGTACTTGAAGGTCACCAGGTCGTCCTCGGACAGGCCCGCGTCCAGCACCTGGCCGTATTCGTTATAGGTCATGGTGCTGATGCAGGCGGCCTGCTTTTGCAGCAGGGGATCGACGTTGAAGCCCTGCTTCAGGACCGTGACGCCATCCTCGCCCCCTTCGGTCGACAGGCCGAGCGTGTTCATCCACGACAGGAAGGGATATTCGTTGCCCGCGAACCAGACGCCAAGCGTCTTGCCCGCGAAATCGGTCTTGGGATCGCTGATGCCGCTTTCTTTCAGGCAGGTCAGCATCATCCCCGAGGATTTGAACGGCTGCGCGATATTGACCAGCGGCAGGCCCTTTTCACGGGCGGCCAGCGCGGCGGGCATCCATTCGACGACGACATCCGCGCCGCCGCCGGCCAGAACCTGCGTGGGGGCGATGTCGGGGCCGCCGGGCTTGATGGTGACGTTCAGGCCCTCCTCCTCGTAGAAGCCCTTTTCCTGCGCCACGTAGTAACCGGCGAATTGCGCCTGCGTCACCCATTTCAGCTGCAGCGTCAGGTCGTTCGCCTGCGCCGCACCCGCCATCAGGGCCACTCCTGCCGCCGAGATCATCAGTCGTTTCATATCCCAAACTCTCCTGTTGGTGGGGCGTGCCCCGTTACTTGCGCTGCGACGGGTGCCAGAACGTCACCTTCTTTTCGATCAGCGCAACAAGTCCATAAAATAGCGTTCCCGCGATGGCCGCCACGACGATCTCTGCCCAGACAAGCGGCAGATCCAGCCGCCCCACGGCGGTCGAGATGCGGAACCCCATCCCCCGCGTCGGGCTGCCAAAGAACTCGGCCACGATGGCGCCGATCAGGGCAAGCGTCGTGGTGATCTTCAGTCCGTTGAACAGGAAGGGCATCGCGGCAGGCAGGCGCAGCTTCCACAGGGACGCCGCATAGGGCGCGGCCCAGCTGGCCATCAGGTCACGCTGCATGGCGTCGGTGGCTTTCAGGCCCGCAACCATGTTCACCAGGATCGGGAAGAAGACCATGACCACGACCACGGCGGCCTTGGATTGCCAGTCGAAACCGAACCACATGACCAGGATCGGCGCGATGCCGACGATGGGCAGGGCGGCCACGAAATTGCCGATGGGCAGAAGCCCGCGTTGCAGGAACGGGCTGCGGTCGATGGCGATGGCGGTCAGCATCGCGGCCAGCGCGCCGATCAGCCAGCCCGTCAGCGCGCCGCGCAGGATGGTCTGAACGAAATCGGTCCAGAGGATGCTGCCGTTGGCTGCAAAGCTGGCGGCGATCTGGCTGGGTGCGGGAAGGATGACGGCGGGGATGGCATAGATCCTGACGGCCATCTCCCACAGGATCAGCAGGGTCGCGCCAAAGACCACGGCCACCGCCATGCGGCTGAGGCGCGTGTCGAAGCGGGCCAGCCAAATGTTCAGCGCCCAACCACCCAGCCAGACCCCGATGATGGGCAATGCGTTCATCGTGCCAACCCCATGCGCCGCAGTGTCGCCTTTTCGATGATGCCGACGATGGCCACCAGACCCGCCGCCAGAAGCGCGGCGGCGAACAGCGCCGACCAGATCTGCACCGTCTGCCCGTAATAGCTGCCCGAGAGCAGGCGCGCCCCAAGACCGGCCGTGGCGCCCGCAGGCAGCTCGCCTACGATGGTGCCGACCAAGGCGGCGGCGATCGCGACCTTCAGGCTGGTGAACAGATAGGGCAGGGATGACGGCAGGCGCAGCCGCCAGAACTGCTGGTTGTCGCTGGCGCTCCAGGATTTCATCTGGTCCAGCTGCATGGCGTCGGGCGTGCGCAGGCCCTTGACCATGCCGACCAACACCGGAAAGAAGGACAGCCAAGCCGCGATGATCGCCTTGGGCAGCAGGCCCGTGATGCCCGCGCTGGCAAAGACCACGATCACCATCGGCGCGATGGCCAGGATGGGCACGGTCTGGCTGGCCACGGCCCAAGGCATGACCGACTGGTCCATGCTGCGGCTGTGGACGATGCCCACGGCCAGCAGGATGCCCGCGCCCGCCCCGATGGCAAATCCTGCCAGCGTCGCCGACAGCGTCACCCACGCGTGCCAGACCAGGCTGCGCCGCGACGTGATGGCCTGCCCTGCAATGCCGTCATAAAGACCCACCGCAACCTGATGGGGTGCGGGCAGGATGGGGCGGTCCTGCGTCAAAGTTCGGGTGATCATCTGCGACGTGGTCAGCTCCTCGCTCGCGCGGGCGGCCTGATCGCGTTCCCATGTCGCGTTCATGCGGACTGCGCCCAGATACCAGATGGCGATGATGACCATCAGGACCGTCAGGACGGGCGCGGCATTTCGCCAGACCCTAGTCATAGCTGTGCCCTTCGCGCAGCCCCTCGCGGACCTCATGCGCCAGCGCGATGAATTCCGGCGTGTCGCGGATCTCCAACGGGCGTTCGCGGGGCAGGGTGCTTTGGATGACCCGCGTGATCCGGCCCGGACGAGGCGACATGACCACGATCTTGGTCGAAAGATAGACGGCTTCGGGGATGGAATGGGTCACGAAGCCGATGGTCTTCTGGGTTTTGGCCCAAAGGGTCAGCAGTGCCTCGTTCAGGCGGTCGCGGACGATTTCGTCCAAGGCCCCGAAGGGTTCGTCCATCAGCAGGATGTCGGCGTCGAAGGCCAGCGCGCGGGCAATGCTGGCGCGCTGCTGCATGCCGCCAGACAGCTGCCAGGGATACTTGCCTCCGAAATTCTCCAGCTCGACCAGTTCCAGGACATGGGCGATGCGCTTGGCGCGTTCTTCGCGCGAAAACCCCATGATTTCCAGCGGCAGCGAGATATTTCCCCTGATCGTGCGCCAGGGATAAAGCCCTGGTGCTTGGAAGACATAGCCATAGGCCCGTGCCTTGCGCGCCTGATCCGGCGTCATGCCGTTCACGCTGATCTGCCCTGCGGTCACGGTTTCCAGCGCGGCGATGCTGCGCAGGAAGGTGGTCTTGCCACAGCCCGAAGGACCGATGAAGCTGACGAATTCGCCACGGTCGATATCCAGATCCACGTCCTTGAGCGCATGGATCGGGCCGTCGGCGGTCTGGAAGGTCAGGCCGACGCCCTGTGCCTTGATTACAGTGTCGTCCAATCGTCAGACCCCGCTTGCCGGAATGCCGCCACGTGCGATCGGACGCGGTGCCGTCAGGTCCTTCCATGCACTCAGTGCGCGGTTCACCTGGCCGCGCGGTTCGCGGGCGACGAATTCGCCATGGCCTTCGCGGCTGTCGACCTTGCCCTCGGTCACGGCGACGACGCCGCGGGTCAGGGTAAAGCGCGGCAGGCCTGTGACCTGCTGGCCTTCGAAGACGTTGTAGTCGATCGCCGACTGCTGGCTGCCGGCGCTGATGGTCTTGCTGGCCTTGGGGTCCCAGACCACCAGATCGGCATCGGTACCGACCAGCACGGCCCCCTTGCGGGGATACATCCCCAGGATCTTGGCGATGTTGGTGGATGTCGCCGCCACGAATTCATTGGGTGTCAGGCGACCGGTTTCGACACCGTGGGTCCACAGCATCGGCATCCGATCCTCAAGTCCTCCGGTGCCGTTAGGGATCTTGGTGAAATCGTCGATGCCATAGCGTTTCTGTTCGGTGGTGAAGGCGCAGTGGTCTGTCGCCACGACCGACAGGCTGCCCGATTGCAGGCCGGCCCAGAGGCTGTCCTGATGCTGCTTGTTGCGGAAAGGGGGCGACATGACGCGACGGGCGGCATGGTCCCAATCGGCGTTGAAATATTCGCTTTCGTCCAGTGTCAGATGCTGGATCAACGGCTCGCCCCAGACACGCTTGCCATGCTGGCGCGCACGACGGATGGCCTCGTGGCTGTCCTCGCAGCTGACATGGACCACATAGAGCGGCACGCCCGCCATGTCGGCCACCATGATGGCGCGGTTCGTCGCCTCGCCCTCGACCTGGGGCGGGCGGGAGTAGGCATGGGCTTCGGGGCCGGTGTTGCCTTCGGCCAGTAGGCGGGCTGAGAGTTCGGCCACCACGTCGCCGTTTTCGGCATGGACCATCGCGATGCCGCCCAGATCGGCGACGCGGCGGAAGGAGGCGAACAGTTCGTCGTCATTCACCATCAAGGCGCCCTTGTAGGCCATGAAATGCTTGAAGCTGGTGATCCCACGATCGACGACCGCCTGCATCTCGTCAAAGACCTGTTCGCCCCACCACGTCACCGCCATGTGATAGCTATAGTCGCAATGTGCGCGGCCCGACTTGTTGTCCCACATCTGCAACGCATCCAGCAGCCCCTGACCGGGCGAGGGCAGGGCGAAATCCACCACCATCGTCGTGCCGCCCGCCAGCGCCGCGCGGGTGCCGCTTTCGAAATCATCGGCGGAATAGGTGCCCATGAAGGGCATCTCCAGATGGGTATGCGGGTCGATGCCGCCGGGCATGACATAGCATCCGGTGGCGTCCAGAACCTTGTCGCCCATCAGCCCCTCGCCGATGGCGGTGATTTTGCCGCCCTCGATCAGGACGTCGGATTTATAGGTCAGATCTGCGGTGACGATGGTGCCGTTCCTGATGACAGTGCTCATCTTGCCAGCCCTTTCATGATGTTGCGTTCAGCGGAGGATTTCGGCGGCGTCCTGCACCGCATGCAGCAGCACGTCGCACCCCGCGGCGGCCCACTGGGGCGTGATCTCCTCGGCCTCGTTGTGGGACAGGCCGTCGACGCAGGGGCACATGATCATCACGGTCGGCGCGACCTTGTTGATCCAGCAGGCGTCGTGACCTGCCCCCGAGACGATGTCCATGTGGCTGTGGCCCAAACGCTCCGCCGCCTGCCGGACCGATGCGACCAGTGTCGGATCGAAGGTCACCGGGTCGAAATGGCCGACGGGTTCGATCTCGATGCCAAGGCCGAGTTCCTTGGCAATGTCAGCGGCTTCCGCCTCGAGCTTCGACCGCATCGAGGTCAGCTTCTCCAGATCGGGCGAGCGGAAGTCGATGGTGAAGACCGCCTTGCCGGGGATCACGTTGCGGCTGTTGGGATAGACATTGGCCTGACCCACGGCACCCACGGCGGCGGGCTGGTGATCCATGGCGATGCGGTGCACGGCTTCGGTGATGCGGGCCATGCCAAGGCCTGCATTCACGCGCATGTTCATCGGGGTCGATCCGGTATGGGCGTCCTTGCCGGTCAGCGTCACCTGCAACCACCACAGGCCCTGACCATGGGTGACGACGCCGATATCCTTGCCCTCGGCCTCCAGGATCGGCCCCTGCTCGATGTGGTATTCGAACATGGCGTGGATCTTGCGGTCGCCGACATTCTCGGTCCCGCGCCAGCCGATGCGGTCCAGTTCCTCGCCAAAGCTCTTGCCCTCGGCATCCTGGCGGCTGTTGGCGTAATCTTCGGTCAGAACGCCCGCAAAGACGCCCGAGGCCAGCATGGCCGGGGCGAAGCGCGCGCCTTCCTCATTCGTCCAGTTGACGACGACGATGGGACGGCGCGTCCTGACGCCCATGTCGCGGATCGAGCGGATCACCTCCAACCCGGCCAGCACACCCAGCACGCCGTCGTATTTGCCCCCCGTGGGCTGGGTATCCAGGTGGCTGCCGATATAGACGGGGTCCAGATCAGGCTCGGCGCCTTCGTGACGCATGAACATGTTGCCCATGCGGTCCAGACCCATGGTCATGCCCGCATCCTCGCACCAGGACTGGAACAGGCGGCGGCCCTCGGCGTCCTCATCCGTCAGCGTCTGGCGATTGTTGCCGCCCGCGATGCCGGGGCCGATCTTGGCCATCTGCATCAGGCTGTCCCACAGCCGGTCGCCATCGATTTTCATATTGGCAGCCGAAACCACCCCGCTTGCAACGGTCATCTCGTGTCCTTCCTGTCTGGCCGCCCCGTCTTGTCGCGGGGTCGGTTGGATGAGTTTGTGTGGTCAGGCGGTCTGTTTCAGAACGTCGCCCAAAGTGCCGATCAGCTGGTCGATCTGCGCCTCCGAGATGATCAACGGCGGCGAAAGTGCGATGATGTCGCCGGTGACGCGGATCAGGATGCCGGCCTCGAAGGCACGCACGAAGGCATCGAAGGCGCGCTTGCCGGGTTCGCCCGCGATGGGGGCCAGCTCGACCGCGCCGATCAGGCCCATGTTGCGGATGTCGATGACATTGGGATGATCGCGCAGCCCGTGCAGGGCTTCCTGCCAATAGGTTTCCAGATCGGCGGCGCGGGTCAGCAAGCCTTCCTCGGCATAGGTATCCAGCGTGGCCAAAGCGGCGGCGCAGCTGATCGGGTTGCCCGAGTAGGTATAACCGTGGAACAGCTCGATCATGTGTTCCGGGCCCTGCATGAAGGCGTCATGGATCTGGGCGGTCGCCAGAACCGCGCCCATCGGGATGACGCCGTTCGTCAGCCCCTTGGCGCAGGTGATCATGTCCGGGATGACGCCGAAATGCTGGGCGGCGAAGGGGCTGCCCAAGCGACCGAAGCCGGTGATGACCTCGTCGAAGATCAGCAGGATGCCGTGCTTGCGGGTGATCTCGCGCAGGCGTTGCAGGTAACCCTTGGGGGGCATCAGCACGCCGGTCGATCCGGCCATCGGTTCGACGATGACGGCGGCGATGGTTTCGGCGCCGTGCAGCGCGACGATGCGTTCCAACTCATCCGCCAGGTTCGCGCCATGTTCGGGCTGGCCCTTGGTGAAGACGTTTTCAGGCAGGTGGGTATGGGGCATGTGGTCGACGCCCGCCAGCAGCGTGCCGAAGTGGCGGCGGTTGTTCACGATCCCTCCGACCGAGATCCCGCCGAAGCCCGTCCCGTGATAGCCGCGCTCGCGCCCGATCAGCCGGGTGCGCGACGCATCGCCCCGTGCTCGGTGATAGGCCAGCGCAATCTTCAGGGCCGTATCGACGGCCTCGGACCCCGAGTTGCAATAGAAGACATGCTCCATCCCCTCGGGTGCGATATCGACGATTCGATTGGCCAGCTCGAAGGCCAGGGGGTGACCCATCTGGAAGGCGGGGGCATAATCCAGCTCGGCCACCTGCTTCTGCACAGCCTCGGTGATGCGGGGGCGGCAATGGCCGGCGTTGCAACACCACAGGCCCGCGGTCCCGTCCAGGATCTGACGGTCGTCCGACGACGTGTAATGCATGTCCTGCGATGCCACCAACATCCGTGGCGCCGACTTGAACTGTCGGTTCGCGGTATACGGCATCCAGAAGGCGCGCAGATCGTTGGGGGCGGGCTTGCGGTCAAGCGGCATCTTGGGAACCCTTTTGAATTATTGACCAAACGGTCAGGATCAAGCTAGCACGGGTCCAATGTCAGTCAACCGTGCTGATCCGGCCCGAGACATTTGCACCTGAACTGCCCAATTTCAGATCATGCCAGAGCGGAGACGCCAATGACAGACGCGAAAATGCCCCGAATGACCCGGATCCAGCAGAAGAATCGCGACCTGATCATGGATGGGGCACTGAACGTTTTTTCGGCAAACGGCTTTCGTGGCGCGACCATCGACCAGATCGCGCGGTCTGCGGGTCTGTCCAAGCCGAACGTGCTTTATTACTTCGCCTCCAAGGATGACATCCACAAGACGCTGCTGACCGAACTGCTGGATATGTGGCTGGCACCGATGCAGCAGATCGACCCCGCCGGCGATCCGATGGCCGAGATGCTTGGCTATGTCGCGGCCAAGATGCGGATGTCGCGGGATTACCCACGCGAATCGCGTCTTTTCGCCTATGAAATCCTGCAAGGCGCGCCACATCTGACCCAGATCCTGGGGGGTGGTCTGCGCGATATCGTCGACCGGACGGTCGTCGTCTTGCAGGGCTGGATGGTCGAAGGGCGGCTGGCCCGGACCGATCCGCGCCACCTGATCTTCTCGATCTGGTCGATGACCCAGCATTACGCCGATTTCGAGATCCAGGTCCGCGCAGTGCTTGGCAGCGGGCGCGACCCCTTCGCCGAGGGGCAGGAATTCCTTGAACAGATGTATCGCAAGCTGCTGACGCCCTAGGCGCTGGCGGTGCCCAGCATCTCGGCCGCGGTCAGGATCAGGGACAGGTTCTCATGGGCCGAGGCGACGAAATCCGGCCGCGTTCCGGCTGCCCAATCCTTTGTCGCGGCATTGGTCGCCGCGATGATGGCCGCTGCCAAAATCTCGATCACGCGTTCATCCGAGCCGGGCATGCGGCGATGCAGAAGACCGCGCATCTGGGCACGACGGGCCAGCATGGCGCTGTTGCGCAGGGCTTCCAGCTTGGGATCGCTGTCGGACAGGGCCAGCATCTGGGCGATCATTTCCCGTTCATCCAGGTAGCGTGCCAGATGGGCCGAGATCAGGACCTGCAGGTCGTCGATCAGGCGTCCCTTGCCGGCGACGAACTTTTCGGATGCCTCGGGCGGGTAATCGGGCGGAGGCCCCATCAGGGCCGCTTCCTTGTAGGGGTAGTAGTTGAAGAAGGTGCGCGTGCTGATGCCGGCGTGGCGGGCGATCGCCTCGGTCGTGACGTTGGCAAGGCCGTCGCGGACCGAAAGTTCGATTGCGGCAGCCTGAATGGCCTTGGCGGTGCGGAAACGGCGCGTGGTCTGGGGGCTCATGTGTGTCCGATCTTCAGCATGCATCATGCGCACAAGGCTGACCGCAGCTGACGTCAAGGGCAAGCCCGAAATGGCGCACTGCCCTTTGGCGGGCAACACCCCCTGCCTTTTTGGCAGGGGTGCATATCTTTCGGATAGCTCGGCGATCCGGAGATCAGCTGCCCCAAGTGCGGACCGGACCGCAATCCATGTGGACGAAGTTCGAGCGGCTGTAGCGTCCGACGCCGCCGCCACGGCAGGCAGCCGCTGCCTGGAACATCTGCGACACCGAGCGCGACTTCAGCCGCAGGTCGGCGGCCTTGCCGGTCATGTGCAGAGAGTTCTTGGCGACACCGCTGGAGGTGCGGCGCAGCATGGCATTGGTCCGCGGCGAACGGTAGCCCGACAGCATCATGTAGGGTTCGTTCGTCTGCAGCAGGCGCGAGGATGCGGCGGCCACGTCGATGGTGCGCGGGTCGATCCCGATCACCTCGCCTGTGCGCCAGTCGCGCATGAAGACGTTGATTTCGTTCAGGGCTTCGCGGATGTACTTGCCGTCGACCCAATAGACGGTGTCGATGCTTTCGCCGGTACGTCCCGAATACATGCGCACTCGGCGCATGTCGCCGGCCCCGCGAAGGAACCCGAAAGCGTTGGCCATAACCGGAGCAGCCACGACGCTGGTTGCTGCGAATGCGCCCAGCACGCCGCGACGGGAGATGAGGTCCATTGTCATGTCAGATCGCCTGTCCTGCTTCGTTTTTGGATCCGCGAAACTTTCGCGGCATGTCGTGGTTTATCCCCGACTTGCTAACATTGTGTCAAAAGTCCTTGAGGTTGAGAAACGGAATCTGCCATCCCGCCGTTCAAAATCGCCGCTTTCGGCAAGAAACCGCCCAATTTGGTCAATGTTGCAAAAGGGGCGAAACCCTGTGGCCTGCCTGCAACGGACCATTTTCTCGCGCGGTGTCAACGGGATGGCGTGTGGCTTCGGCCATCGTGGTGTGAGACTATCGGTAACTGGTGATTTGAGGTGTGTCATGTCTGTTTGGCGTGTGGGTTCTGTCTTTGCAATCTTGTTGGGTGCGGCGGTGCTGTCCGGCCCTGCAACGGCACAGGAACGGGTTGCCGCCCTGATGTCGGTTCCCGGGCCCAAGCTGCAGTTTTCGCCGGCACAGATGGATCTGGCCCGCGCCGTCGCGGGTGATTCCGACCTGGCCGCCTTCTATGGCGGCAACGGTTTGGCGCCGGTCTTCATCGGGCCCGCTGCAGAGGCGCGCCGCCAGGCCGTCAAGCTGGCGATCGAGGCGATGCCCCGCCATGGCATCCCGGCCTCGCGCTATGATGCCGCATCCTTGCCGGACCATCCGCGCAGCGTGGCCGATGAGGTCGCCTATGCCAAGCGTGCCGCGCATCTGCTGCGCGACCTCGGGGGTGGCATCCTCTCGCCCTCGGCGGTCGATCCGGATATCAAGCGTGTGCCGAAAAGGCCCGCCATCGCGGCCAGCCTGCGGGAATTCCAGGCCTCTGCCGATCCGACCGCGGTGCTGATGAACGCCGGACCCAGCCACCCTGCCTACAAGGCGTTGCAGGATGCGCTGTTCGGCCCCGCGCGTCTGGCCGTCCCCGAAGGCCTGCCCCCGGCACCCGAGGCTGTCTGGCGCGTCGGGCAATCCGGCGCGGGCGTTGTCCCGCTTCGTGTCCGCTTGGCCGCCATAGGCTTCGCGGCCGAGGCCACCGACGCGACGCTTTATGACGCCGCCCTGTCCGAAGCGGTGGCCGAATACCAGCGGGCTGCGGGGTTGCGCGATGACGGGATTGCCGGTCCGCAAACCATCCGCCTGCTGAACGGCGACATGCCGGCCGGGCAGGATGCGCGGCAGCGTGCGATTCTGGTCGCAATGGAGCGTCTGCGCTGGATGGGATCGGAGGCGTTCGAAGGCCGCTATATCTGGGTGAACATTCCCCAGTATGAAACCGCGATCATCCAAAACGGGCAAGAGGTGTTCCGCACCCGCAGCGTCGTCGGCAAGAACGACGAACACATGCGCACGCCCGAGTTTTCGGACATGATGTCGAATGTCGTGGTCAACCCGGCGTGGAACGTGCCCCGCTCGATCACCACGCGCGAATATCTGCCCAAGCTGCAGGCGAACCGCAACGCGGTGTCGCATCTGGACGTGGTGGACCGGCGCGGGAATGTCGTGTCGCGCGACAGCATCGACTTCAACCGGTACACGGCCAGCAACTTTCCCTATCGGCTGCGCGAGAAGCCAAACGAGGACAATGCCCTCGGCATCGTCAAGTTCATCTTCCCCAACCAGTGGAACATCTATCTACACGACACGCCCAGCAAGCATCTGTTCGGCAATGCGACGCGTGCCTATTCGCATGGATGCGTGCGGATCGGCGATCCGCGCGATCTGGCACGTGAACTGCTGTCGCAGCAGACCGATGATCCCGCGGGGCTGTTCCAGCGGACCCTTGACAGCGGGCGCGAGACATGGCTGACCCTGCGGCCTGCGGTTCCGGTGCATCTGGTCTATTTCACCGCCTGGCCCGACGCTTCGGGGAACGTGCGCCTTTATGGCGACGTCTATGGCCGCGACGGGCGCGTCTGGCAGGCGCTTCAGGCGGAAGGCCTGGGGCGGGACAACGCACCGTCGTGATCGGGGTCGGGCGCGTTTTGCTGGCGGGGCGTCGGCAAACGCGTTAAGCCCTTGGCCAAAAGGGGGCATTATGACCGTCACGATCAAGGAATTGGCGCAATCGCTGGATGCCCGCGCATGGGGCGAGACCGATCTTCAGGTCACCGGCGCGGGGGAGCCTGCCCAGACACAGCCGGCCGATGCCACGGGCGGGCAGATCGCCTTGGCTATGGCGCCCAAATACGCCGAGGCCCTGCGCCCCGGCTGCATCGCGATCCTGGCCGAGGGGATGGACCCCGAGGCCTATGGCGTCCGTGCCGCGATCTTCGCGCCGCGCCCGCGTCTGGTGATGGCCGGACTGACGCGCGCCTTCGACCAGGGCCCCGACATCGAGACGGGCATTCACCCGACCGCCGTGATCCACCCGACCGCCAGCATCGGCGAAGGGGCCGCCATCGCGCCCTTTGTCGTCATCGGGCGCGATGCGGTCGTCGGGGCGAAGGCGCGCATCGCCTCGCATGTCAGCATCGGGCGGAATGCGCGGATCGGCAGCGACGCCGTCATCCACGCGGGTGTCCGCATCGGGCACGATGTGGTCGCAGGGGACCGGCTGTTCATCCAGCCGGGTGCCGTGATCGGCGGCGACGGCTTTTCCTTCGTCACCCCCGAGGAATCAGGCATCGAGGAAATCCGCCGCACGCTTGGCGCGCGAGAGGCCATCTCGGCCCAGCACTGGACCCGCATCCATTCGCTTGGGACGGTCGAGCTGGGTGACGAAGTCGAGATCGGCACCAATGCGACCATCGATCGTGGCACGATCCGCGCGACCCGCGTGGGGTCGGGCACCAAGATCGACAACCTGGTGATGCTGGGTCACAACGTCGTCGTGGGTCAAGACTGCCTGCTGTGCAGCCAGGTTGGCATTGCCGGGTCCTCGACCGTGGGCGACCGCGTCGTGCTGGCGGGCAAGGTCGGCGTGTCGGACAATATCACTATCGGCGACGATGTGATCGCGGGCGGTGCAACCAAGATTTTCACCCGCGTTCCCGCAGGCCGCGTGATCTTGGGCAATCCGGCGGTCAAGATGGAGACCCAATTGGAGATCCAGAAGGCGACGCGCCGTCTGCCGCGTTTCGCAAAACAGCTGTCGGATCTTCAGGAAACAGTTACACGTCTGTTGGAAAAGGGCTAGGCAGGAGGCGACATGACCGAAGACATCCAGACCCGAATTCGTGCCATCATTGCCGAACAGGCGATGCTTGAACCCGAACAGGTGACCGACGACGCAACCCCCGAGGAGCTGGGAATCGACAGCCTGGGCCTGGTCGAATCCATCTTCGCCATCGAGGAGGAGTTCGACGTCACCATCCCCTTCAATGCGAACGAGCCGGAAAAGTCCGAATTCGACATCTCGAACATGGGTACGATCATTGCCGCGGTTCAGCGCCTTGTCGCGGAAAAGGACGGATGAGCAAGAAGAAGAACCCGGTCGGCAAGCAGGCGGATAAGATCGACCGGGGCGTGGCTGCCCCGGTCGTGGCGACAGGGGCCGACATGGCGTGTCGCGAGGGTCTGCGGCGCGTCGTCATCACCGGCGCCGGCACGATCAACGCGCTTGGCCACGACGTGGCCTCGACACTGGAGGCCTTCCGCGAAGGGCGCTGCGGGATCACGCAGCTGGATTTTCGCGACGTCGAGCGTCTGTCGATCCAGATCGGCGGCCAGATCCACAACTGGACGCCCGAGACCTACTTCAACCGCCAGCAGATCCTGCTTTACGACAAGTTTACCCAGTTCACGCTGCTGGCCGCCAAGCAGGCCGTGGCGCAGGCGGGGCTGAACTTCGAAGGCGCGCTTGGGCTGCGGTCCGGTGTCATCCTTGGCACTGCGGGTGGCGGGTTGAACACTTGGGACGAAAACTATCGCGCCGTCTATGAAGAGGGTAAGAACCGCGTCCACCCCTTTGTCGTCCCCAAGCTGATGAACAATGCCGCTGCCAGCCATGTCAGCATGGAATTCGGCCTGCGCGGTCCGGCCTTCACCGTGGCAACTGCCTGCGCCAGTTCGAACCATGCGATGGGGTTGGCCTTCCAGATGGTCCGTTCGGGGGCTGCCGATGTGATGCTGTCGGGCGGGTCCGAAGCGATGCTCTGCTTTGGCGGCGTCAAGGCTTGGGAAGGTTTGCGCGTCATGTCCAAGGACGCTTGCCGCCCCTTCAGCGCCAACCGCAACGGCATGGTGCAGGGCGAGGGTGCAGGCGTCTTCGTCTTCGAGGAGTACAGTCGGGCGAAGGCCCGCGGCGCGGACATCCTTGCCGAGGTGGTGGGTTTCGCCATGTCGTCGGACGCGCAGGACATCGTCATGCCGTCGGCCCAAGGGGCCGAACGCGCGATCACCGGCGCGATGACGGACGCGGCCCTGAACCGCGAACAGATCGGCTATATCAACGCGCATGGCACCGGGACTGCGGCCAACGACAAGACGGAATGCGCGGCGGTGGCCCATGCCTTCGGCCATCATGCCGACAAGCTGATGATGTCCTCGACCAAATCCATGCACGGCCATCTGATCGGCGGGACGGGTGCAGTTGAACTGCTGGCCTGCATCATGGCGCTGCGTGACGGGGTCATCGCGCCCACCATCGGCTATCAGGAACATGATCCTGAATGCGCACTGGACGTGGTCCCCAACGAGGCCCGCGAGGTCGAGGTCGAGGCAGTCCTGTCGAACGCTTTCGCCTTCGGCGGGCTGAACGCCGTCATCGCGCTGCGACGCATCTGAACGCCAAGCGCCTGACATGAAAAAACCGCGCCCTGAAAGGGGCGCGGTTCGGTCGTCATGACGGGCCGATCACTCGGCGGGTTTGTCCTCGGCCGGCTTCTGATCGGCGGGCAGGGCGGCATAGGCGGCCAGTTCGTCGAAGGCGGCGGTGAAGCCCGACAGCGAGATCTCCAGCTGGACCGGCTTCTTGGGGTCGCCGCCGAAAGGCAGCAATTGCACGGTGGCCTTGTTGCCGCGCTTCATGCCGTTCAGCTCGGCTTGGGTGAAGCCCAGGCGCGAGATGCAGCCCACGGGCGCACAGAAGCTGAAGGGATAGCCGCGCATCTCGCCGCTGTCGACGCGGAAGCCCAGCCCCTCGATCAGGTCGGTTTCCAGCGGTGCGACCAGCGTGGCGCCGGCGGCGACATTGCCGTTCGACAGCGGGACCAGCGTCAGCTCGGCCACGGCATTGTCGTCCTGGTCGTTCAGCAGCTTGTACATCTCGCAGGGGTCTTTGCCCTCACCTGCACGGATGCAGCGGATAGTCCAATCGCCATGCTCGGATTTGGCGTAATAGGTGCCGGGGCGGTTAGGATCATTTGCGGCGGGTTGTTGCGCGGCTGCGGCATCGGCCTGTTCGTCCGTCTGATCCTCGGCCTGATCTGCCTCGGGGGCAGGGGTTTCCTCGGCGGGCGCGGCCTCTGCTTCGTCAGCCGGGGTCGCTTCGGTGGCCGCTTCGGCCGGGGTGGCGCCGGTCGCGGCTGCCGCATCGCCCGGCTGCTCGGTCGAGGTGGTCTCGGGCTGGGTCGGAGTGGCGTCGTCCTGCGCGAATGCCGGACCTGCGATCAGGGCCAATGCGGCCAGCAACGCGTGCGAGGGTTTGATGGACATCTATGTTTCTTCCCTTTGCTCAGAGCATTGGCGCTGATCTAGCACGACGCCTGCACCTTGTCAGGTGCAACAGACCCACCCGTGCTTCACCTTGATTTGAGCGTCGGGTGATCGGCGGGCAGTGGTGTGATCCGCGCGGATACGGCCGAAAGGTTGCGGCAAACTGGCGGGCGGTTCAAGCGCGGTCGCAACGCGAAAGGCCGTGGCTTTCACCACGGCCCCGACGCCTTTGCGTAGTCTCCCTGCCGGACTGGCCGGTCTTTATTGTCGTGCAGGCTAATCGCGCAGCCGTGATCAGTCAACTGCTGATACGTTTCACGATCTTTACAAAAAAGCCGCGCCCCGAAAGGCGCGGCAGGTCAAGAGGGAGGATGCTCGAACCCGCGACCGGCGATCCCGAACAAGTTGATCTTGCGCCAAACTGGTTAAGATTGTCTTTTCAGGAAGGGCGCATGGTGTTGCGTCCGTGAAAAAAAGTGGGGGTCACCATGTCGTCAGTTCTGGATCCGGATGCAGGCACCGTCTTTGTTGGCGGTGCAGGCCAAGGCTATGCGACGCCCGAGACGCTGCTGCTGAAATACGCCAACCGCCACGGGCTGATCGCGGGGGCCACCGGCACCGGCAAGACCGTGACACTGCAGACCCTGGCCGAGAGCCTGTCGCTGGCCGGGGTGCCGGTCTTCCTGTCCGATATCAAGGGCGATCTGTCGGGGCTGGCTTGTGCGGGGCGTTCCGACTTCAAGCTGCATGATGCCTTTACAAAACGCGCCGATCAGATCGGCTGCACGCTGGATTACCAATCCTTCCCCGTCACCTTCTGGGATGTCTGGGGCGAGCTTGGCCATCCGGTCCGCACCACCCCCGCCGAGATGGGGCCGCTGCTGCTGTCGCGCCTGCTGGATCTGACCGCCGCGCAGGAAGGCGTGATGAACATCGCCTTTCGTGTCGCGGACCAGGACGGCCTGCCGTTGCTGGACCTGAAGGACCTGCAAGCGATGCTTGTCTGGGTCGGCCAGAACGCCGCGGACCTGTCGTTGCGCTATGGCAATGTCAGCCCCGCCAGCGTCGGTGCGATCCAGCGGGCGCTGCTGGTATTGGAGAACGAGGGCGGCGATCGCCTGTTCGGCGAGCCCGCGCTGGAACTGTCGGACCTGATCCGGCAGGACGCATCGGGCAAGGGGGTGATCAACATCCTGGCCGCCGAACGGCTGATGAACGCACCCAAGCTCTATGCGACCTTCCTGCTATGGTTGCTGTCGGAACTGTTCGAGCAGCTTCCCGAGGTTGGCGACCCGGACCGCCCCCGCATCGCCTTCTTCTTCGACGAGGCGCATCTGCTGTTCGACGATGCCCCGAAAGCGCTGATCGACAAGGTCGAGCGGGTGGCACGCCTGATCCGCTCCAAGGGTGTCAGCGTCTGGTTCGTCAGCCAGAACCCCGCCGATATTCCCGAAAGCGTGCTGGGTCAGCTGGGTAATCGCGTGCAGCACGCCCTGCGCTCATTCACGGCCAAGGATCAGAAGGCCTTGCGGTTGGCCGCCGAAAACTATCGCCCGAACCCCGAATTCGACATCGCCGAGGCGATCCAGCAGGTCGGCACAGGCGAGGCCGTGACATCCTTCCTGGGGGCCAAGGGCACGCCCGGCATCGCGCAGCGCACGCTGATCCGTCCGCCGTTCAGCCAGCTTGGTCCCATCGATCAGGCGACGCGGGCGGATATCCTGAAGAAATCGCCGCAGGGTCTGAAATACGACAGGCCGCTGGATCGCGAATCCGCACATGAGATCCTGGCTAAGCGCACCGCCGAGGCCGCGCGTCAGGCCGAGGCAGAGATTGCCAAGCGGTCCGACGACGACCTGTTCGACATGTCGCCCGGAGACGGCCATCGCAATGCGCGCCGCTACGAGGCGCCCAAGCCCGACAAGCAGGCGACGCGCCGCAGCAGCCGATCCGACCGCGTGCTCGAGACCTTCGGCAAGAGCCTCGCGCGGCAATTGGGAACCCGGACCGGGCAGGCCTTGGTCCGGGGTGTCCTTGGATCGCTTCTGAAAGGGCGCTGACCCTAAAGCCCGCCGCCACTAAAGCGCGGTGGCCATCGGGGTGGGGTGCGCCTCGATGGCGGCGCGCATCTCGGCCATGATGGCGATCATCAGCAGCACATGGCGCTTCATGTCGTAATCGGCCAGGCGGTTCAGGCGATGATCGTTCTGAATCTCTTCTTCCGTGCGCAGGCGCGACAGGGCGCGGGCGGGTTCGGGGCAGCGGTCGGCGCGCAGCAGCCGGGCCAGATCGCGTTCACGCTTCCACGCGCGCTGTCCCTCGCGGGCCGCACGGATCAGCGCCGCGGGACGTCGGAAGGGTTGATCGGCATTGCGGGCGGGAAAGGCGATGACATTCGTGCTGTTGGTCATTCTTCTGATCCTCGAGGGGTTGACGCAGGACCACCATCACACAACCCAAGCGCGTGTTGCCGAATGGGTCAACGCAGCGCCCGCTCGGACAAGGAATCTTTAGGAATTGTTAGGGAATGTTGCGGCTATGTGCAGTAATACCCTGTTAACCACAGGGAAGGATTTTCAACCCAGGGTGGTCAACTGCCGGGCGACCCGAGGACGACAAGGGACCTGACATGACCATATTGACCGGTGATTTCGCACTCGACACCCCCATCGCGGAGCACCGTTCTGAAGGACGGCAAGCCGCGCATGGCGATGTTCTGGGCGACGATGCGCGCCTTTACCTGCGCCACGTCGAAAACGGCGAAACCATCCGTTCCTTGGCGCGCGAGGCAGGCTGCCACGCCTCGACCATCCTGCGCCGCATCCGCCGCTTCGAGGCGCGGCGCGACGATCCGCTGGTCGATGGCGCGCTGGCGAAGCCCGACGCAACCCCCAAGCCGAACGACGACCGCCAATCGCTGCGCGTGTTGCGCAGGCTGGCCGAGGCGGGGGCGGTGATGGTCACCGCGCCGGGCATGGACAAGGCCATCGTCACCCGTGACGACATCCGGACCGTGGTGCTGGAACGGCAATTGGCCGAGGCGATGGCCTTGAAAGGCTGGGTCGTCCAGACCCGCGACAGCGGTCGCGTCCAGCGCTATGTGATCGCGCCTGCCGGTCGCGACGCTCTGCGCCAGATGCTGCGGTCGCCGCGTCAGCGCAATGCGGCCATGGGACCCGATTCCTTTGCCGATGCCAGCCCCGTTCAGCCCGAGGGCATGGCCGAGGCCGCCGCATCCTTCCAGCACGCCGATCAGCATCGCATCTACGAAGACCGCGTCATGCAGGATCCCGAAGATGGCCGACACAAGCGCATGCGCGTCAACATCGCAGAAAGTCCCTTGCTGGTGCTGGCCCGCCGCCGCGACCATCAGGGCGAGGCCTTCCTGACCCCCGGCATGGTCACCGCCGGCGAGCGCCTGCGCGAGGATTTCGAGCTGGCGCAGATGGGGCCGCGCGTGACGCAGAACTGGGACGGCTTCATGACCTCGGGGATCGACGTGTCGCACAACGCCTCGGGCTATCGCGGCGGATCGGAATCGGCGCGTGATCGCGTGGCCCTGGCCCTGCGCGACCTTGGGCCGGGCATGGGGGACATCGTCCTGCGGGTCTGCTGCTTTCTGGAAGGAATCGAGATGACCGAGCGCCGCTTGGGCTGGTCGGCGCGTTCCGGCAAGATCGTCCTGCGCCTGGCGCTGATGCGGCTGGAACGGCATTACGCCGAACATTACGGCAAAGGATCGCCGCTGATCGGGTGATGCAGGAAAAGGGGCGCCACCGGGGCGCCCCTTTCATTTCGCGGTGTCGTCAGTCGTGACGGCGGGCGATTTCCTCGCGCGCAGCGCGGATGCCAGCGCCATAGGCCGGGCTGATGCGGTCGAAATGGCCCAAGGCGACCTCGACGATGGCGTCATCGGCACCCTCCATCGCGGCGGCCAGGTTGTGGTACAGCCGCGCACGTTCCTCGTCGTTCAGCACCTCGTCGTGCAGGGCACGGGGCTGGACGTAATCGTCCATCTGCTGCTGGTGCGGATGACGACCGGCCTCGCCCGAGATGCGCAGCGGCGGTTCGGCAAAGCTGCCATCCTCGACCGCGCCACCGAAGCTGTTGGGCTCGTAATAGGCGTCGATGCTGCCCGACTGATGCCCGAAGAAGTTCATCTGCCCATCCTTGTGATAGTGATGGACCGGGCATTTCGGCGCGTTCACCGGCAGATGTTCATAATGCGTGCCAAGGCGATAGCGATGGGCGTCGGCATAGCTGAAGACGCGCGCCTGCAGCATCTTGTCGGGCGAATAGCCGATGCCCGGCACCTTGTTCGACGGGCTGAAGGCGGCCTGCTCGATCTGGGCGAAATAATTGTCGGCATTGCGGTTCAGCGTGAACTCTCCGACCTCGATCAGCGGGTAATCCTTGTGCGACCAGACCTTGGTCAGATCGAAGGGGTCGAAGGCGGTCGTTTCGGCATCCGCCTCGGGCATGACCTGAACGAACATCTTCCAGCGCGGGTGCTGGCCGTTTTCGATCTTGCCGAACAAGGCCTCCTGATAGCCTTCGCGCGAATGGCCGATGATCTCGGCGGCCTCGCCGTTGGTGTAATGGCGGTGGCCCTGCTGGGTCTTGAAGTGGAACTTGACCCAGAACCGCTCACCCGCCTTGTTCCAGAAGGAATAGGTGTGGCTGCCATAGCCGTTCATGAAGGTCGGGTCCTGCGGCAGGCCGCGGTCCGACATCAGGATCGTCACCTGGTGCAGCGATTCGGGGTGGCGACCCCAGAAGTCCCACATGGCCGTCGGGCTGCGCAGGTTGGTGCGCGGATGACGCTTCTGGGTATGGATGAAGTCCGGGAACTTCAGCGGATCACGGACGAAGAACACGGGCGTGTTGTTGCCCACGACATCCCAGTTGCCCTGATCGGTATAGAACTTCAGCGCAAAGCCCCGCACGTCGCGTTCATGATCCGCCGCGCCCTGTTCGCCTGCCACGGTCGAGAAACGCGCCAGCATCTCGGTCGTCTTGCCGACTTCGGCAAAGATCGAGGCGCAGCTGTACTGCGTGATGTCGTTCGTCACGGTGAAGGTGCCGAATGCACCCCAGCCCTTAGCGTGGACGACGCGTTCGGGAATGCGTTCACGGTTCTGATGGGCCAGCTTTTCAAGAAGCTGATAATCCTGCATCAACAGTGGACCGCGCGGTCCGGCCGTTTCGCTGTTCTGGTTCGAGGCGACCGGCGCGCCAGCCGTGGTCGTCATCGTGGGGCGGTGGGATTGGTCGTTCATGCAATGCGATCCTTGGTTGGGTCTGCGATATGGGCGCAACATGACGTATGGATCATATAAACTGAAATTGCATTTTCTGCTGGATGTGATCAGAATGCCTTATGAACATCACGCTCCGTCAGTTGAGATATTTCCTTGCCCTGTCGCGCAGTGGCAATTTCACGCGTGCCGCCGAGGCGATCCATGTCACCCAGCCTGCGCTGTCGATGCAGATCCGCGCGTTGGAGGATGAGGTCGGCGCGCGCCTTGTCGAACGCACGCCCCAAGGGGTGGTGCTGACGCCGCAGGGGCGATCGTTGGCCGATCATGCCGAAAAGGTGCTGGGCGCCATGACCGACCTCGAGACCGCGTTGCGCCAGCCGGGGCAGGGCGGTCGGCTGATGCTGGGAATGATCCCGACCGTCGCCCCCTATCTGCTGCCCGAGGTGCTGCCCATCCTGCGTGCCCGCGACATCGGCCGCGATCTGCACCTGCGCGAGGCGCAGACCGATACGCTGCTGGACGAACTGCTGGCCGGTCGCCTTGACGCCGTCGTCGTCGCCAGCCCGCCCGAGGATGCGAACCTTGGCGGTGAACTTCTGTTTCAGGATCGGTTCCTACTGGCAGGCAGCGCCGCGCGCATCGCCGATCTGGATGGGAAGGCGATCGCTCCGTCAGCGTTGGATCCGGGACATCTGCTGTTGTTGGACGAGGGGCATTGCCTCGGCGATCAAGCGCTGGAGGTCTGTGGCCTCAGCCGCCGCAGCAGCCGGCTGGATCTGGGGGCGGCGTCGCTGTCGACGCTCTGCCGCTTGGCCGCGCAGGGAATGGGGCTGACCTTCCTGCCGCAGATCGCCTTGGGCCAGGAAACCGCCGCCGCACCGGGTTTGACCGCCATCGGGTTTCCCGAACCCCAGCCCGCGCGCCAGATCATGTTGCTGCGTCGCCGGTCGACCCACGCACAGGGCTGGTTCGACGATCTGGCCCAGATGCTGCGGAATGCGGCGCAGCCCCTGCTGGCCTGAAAATGGCGGGGCGGTCAGGCGACCACCCCGCCGGGGCCATCAGGCCAGTTCGGTGACGTTGGCGTTCTGCAGCCAGGCCAGGATCGCCTCGGGCGAGGTCTCGCCATAGGGATCCTCGGCGCAATCGTCGCAGCGACCCGGTTCCTCGAACCATGCGACCACCTTGCCGTCGTCGACGATGGCGGCATAGCGCCAGCTGCGCGCGCCGAAGCTGAGGTTGTCCTTGCGCACCAGCATGCCGACCTTGGCGGTGAATTCGCCTGAACCGTCCGGAATGACCGTCACGTGGTTCAGGTTCTGCGATTTCGCCCATTGGTTCATCACAAAGCTGTCGTTCACGGACATGCAATAGACGGCGTCGATGCCCAGATCCTTCAGCTGGTCATGGGCCGCCTCGAAGCCGGGCAGCTGATAGGTCGAACAGGTGGGCGTGAACGCACCGGGCAGCGAGAACAGCACGACGCGCTTGCCGGCGAAATAATCTGCCGTGGTCATGTTCTGCCAGCGGAAGGGGTTCGAACCGCCGATCGATTCGTCGCGAACGCGGGTGTGGAAGGTGACGTCTGGCAGCTGCGATCCGGGTTTCATGAAAACTCCTGTCTGTGTGAAGGGACACCGCCGATGCGGTTCCTGCGACTTCCTCCCCTTGCGCGGGGTGGTAACGCCGCGTTGCGGCAAGGGCAATGCCGCAGCGCGGCTGATCGGCGCATCATGACAGCCATGTGTCGCGCGCATCGGCAACGCGTTGCCAATCGTGCCGAAAGGGCCTAATTCTGCGGGAACCGCGATCGAAAGGACCAAGACCTTGCGCGACCTCAGGATGCCGGATCAGCGTCACCCGGAAAAGGCGCATCGCGCCGACCAGGCCCAGCCCAAGAAGCCCGATTGGATCAGGGTCAAGGCGCCCACCTCGGAAGGCTACAAGCAGACGCGCGATCTGCTGCGTGAAAACCGCCTGTCGACCGTCTGCGAAGAAGCAGGCTGCCCCAACGTCGGCGAATGCTGGAGCCAGGGCCACGCCACCATGATGATCATGGGAGAAATCTGTACCCGTGGCTGCACCTTCTGCAACGTGGCCACCGGCCGCCCGCAGGACCTGGATGCCTTCGAGCCGGGCCGCGTGGCCCATGCCGTGCAGAAGCTGGGCCTGAACCATGTCGTGATCACCAGCGTCGACCGCGACGATCTGGACGACGGCGGGGCCGAACATTTTGCCCAGACCATCCGCGCGATTCGCCACCGCTCGCCCACATCGACGATCGAAGTGCTGACGCCGGACTTCCTGAAGTCCAAGCCCGGTTCGCTGGAGATCGTGGTCGAGGCGCGTCCCGACGTCTTTAACCACAATCTGGAAACGGTGCCCGGCCTCTATCCGACCGTGCGTCCCGGTGCGCGCTATTTCCATTCGCTGCGGTTGCTGCAGCAGGTCAAGGAAATGGACCCGACGATGTTCACCAAGTCGGGCATCATGGTGGGTCTGGGCGAGGATCGTCAGGGCGTGTTGCAGGTCATGGACGACATGCGGGCCGCCGACATCGATTTCATCACCATCGGCCAGTATCTTCAGCCGACGCCCAAGCACCACCGCGTCGACCGCTTCGTCACGCCCGAGGAATTCAAGGGTTATGAAAAGTCGGCCTATGGCAAGGGCTTCCTGATGGTCTCGGCCACGCCGCTGACCCGTTCGTCCTATCACGCGGGCGACGATTTCGCCCAGCTGCGTGATGCGCGCCTGGCGAGGCTGGGTCGCGCCTGATCCACGAATGATGAGGGGGCCGGGCAATCCGTCCGCGCCCCGTTTCTTCCTCTTGCATATCCGCGCGGACGGAAATATTCGTCTGTCAGACCCGGAAGGGTCGCGCCGAAAGAGCGCCGAGAGATCGGGGGCGTGGCGGAATGGTAGACGCGACGGATTCAAAATCCGTTTCAGCAATGAGTGCCGGTTCGAGTCCGGCCGCCCCTACCACGCTCTTTCGCGATCACCCCATGTCAATAAAGATTTTTATCCTGATCGGGAACAATCACCTTGGGCGTTTGTTTGTCCAGCGAAGGTGACACGACACCGATGAAAGGACTTTACCATGGCAAATTCGATCTCTGCCGACGACGTGAAACGCGACGCACAATCCGCCGCAAACGAGGCGCGCAGCGACCTGAACGAGGGCGCGCGCAAGGTGCGCGAGGACGTCCGCGATACCGTCGACAACCTGTCCGAGAATTCGGGTGCGGATCGCTTGGCGCAGCGCGGTGCGGAAATCGCGAACGACGCTGTCGAAGCCGGTCGCAACTATGCAGGTCGCGCCCGTGAGACCGGTCAGGAATACGCCGATCGCGCACGCATGGAAGCCGAACGCCTGTATGGTGCCGGCCAGCAAAAGGCGCATGAAGCTGCCATCTATGCCGAAGAGCGTTATGACGAAGTGTCAGAAATGGTCCGCCGGAACCCGGCGCAGTCCTTGGGCATCGCGGCAGGCGTCGGCTTCCTGGTCGGCCTGCTGATCGCGCGTCGCTGAGCCGCCCATGTTCGATTTTGCCCGCAATGCAAAACTTGCTCTGACGGACAAGGCCCGCCGCGCGGCGCTGAAAGGCGCTGCCGGTGTGGTCGCGGTGATCGGACTTGGGTTTCTGACGGCGGCGCTGTGGTCCTATCTGGCGAACGAACTTGGATGGGGTTCCACCTTGGCGTCCTTGACGATCGGCGGCGCCTTGGTCATGATCGCGCTGATCATTGTTGCAGTGTCGTCGCGCGAAAAGCACAAGATGCCCAGCTCTGACGATCTGCGTAAGGAAGTCGAGGCGCGGGTAACGCTGGCGACGGACGCAGCGGTTGCCAAGGCTCGTACTGAAGCTAACAAAGTCGTCGCTATGGCCGAGAATAAGGCTCATGCCTTGATCGACGAGGCGGGATACCGCGCTGCCAAGGTTGCCAGCGATACCGAACGCAGGGTCTTCGGCACGGTTCGCGAGACCGCGACGTCACTGGGCCTCTCGACGCAAAACATCCAAGCCGCTCAGCGCTCGACCGACAAATTTGTCCAGCAAGCGCGACAGACATCCAACAGCAACGCCGGAAGCATGGCCAAGCTGATCGGAGCCTTCGCAGTCGGTATTACGCTCGCTGCCAAAATCCAAGAAGGTCGCAGATCCGATATCTATCACGACCCAGACGATGTGATCTGAGAAACGAAAAGGGCGCCCCGATGGGCGCCCTTTCCACATCAGGCGTTTGCTTCCCGGATCTTGTCCGCCGCAGCTTGGTCGAACTCGACGCCTTTCTGCGCGAACAGCTGGTCCAGTTCACCCGACAATGTCATCTCGGTGATGATGTCACAGCCACCGACAAATTCACCACTGACATACAGTTGCGGGATGGTCGGCCAGTCCGAGAAGTCCTTGATGCCTTGGCGCAAACCTTCGTCCGCCAGCACGTTCACGTCTTGAAACGAGACGCCCATGTAGTTCAGCACGCCGGCAACACGGCTGGAGAAACCGCATTGCGGCATTTCCTTGGTGCCCTTCATGAACAGCACCACCGGGTTGGTATCGATGATCTGCTGGATGTTCGTCGTCACGTCGCTCATTTGCGCAATCCTTTTGGTCGCGGGCCTGACGGTCGCAGGCCGTAATTCGGGGGCAGGGGCCGCTTCAGGCGGGCGCCTTGGTGGTCAGGGCCAGCGCATGCAGCGCGCCTGCCGGACCGTCCATCTTGCCTTGCAGCGCGGCATAGACGGCACGCTGCTGTTGAACCCTGTTCTGACCGCGGAAGCTTTCGTCGATGACTTCGGCAGCATAGTGATTGCCGTCACCGGCCAGATCGGTGATCGTGATCTTCGCATTCGGGAATGCGGCCTGGATCAGGGCTTCGATGTCATGGGCTTCCATCGCCATCGGGTGTTCCTTCTGTCTTTCGTGTCAGATGTAGGGGATGGCAATCCGCCTCGCAAGGCCATGCGAAAGGCCGCACCCGTGAAGGTGCGGCCTATGCGTGATCTTTGGGTCGCTGATGCGGCTCAGTTCACGCCGCCAAGGGCGCCGGCCGTGCCGCCGACGACAGCTCCGACGGGTCCGGCAACAACAGCGCCGCCCACGCCACCTGTGGCCGCACGTTCGGTGGTGGTATCACCGCAGGCCGACAGGGTCAGAACGGCGGCAGTCAGTCCAAGGGTCAGGAAGCGCATGGTCAAATCCTTATGTCTGGAAAACTTCATTCCATGAATTGACGCCGCAGCATCCGCAAAGTTCCCGCATGAGGCTGAATGAGGGCAGTCCGGTCGTCCCGGACATGGAACATCGGCCCATCTGGGCGGTTGATGTCGCAGGAAGACTCACAACGACAGGACAAGACAATGACCCGTATGAAGACCGCCGCCATGATTGCCGTCCTTGCCGCCGGACCTGCGATGGCCGCAGAAAATGCCACGATGTCGGCCGATATCGCGAATGCCGAAGGCGAACCCCGCGGCACCATCGAGGCGACCGAAACACCTTCGGGCATGATGCATGTCACCATCGAACTGATGGATGTCGCTGAAGGAACCTACGGGGCCCATCTGCATGAAACCGGCCTCTGCGAAGGGCCCGACTTCAAATCCGCCGGCGGCCATCTTGCAAAAGAGGGCGAGGAACACGGCGTGCTGTCGGAAAACGGCCCGCATGTTGGCGATATGCCCAATATCCACATCCCGGAAAACGGAGCCATCACGGTCGAGTATTTCGTCCCCGAACTGGATGCTAATCTGATCGGAGACGAAGACGGCACCGCTTTCATGCTGCACGCCAAGGCCGACGATCTGAAATCCCAACCCTCGGGTGATGCGGGCGATCGAATGGCCTGCGCCGTGCTGGCAGCAAAGCAATAAGCCTGTCCAACTGAACAGGGCGACGCTTCGGCGTCGTCCATTCCGCACATAATCCTGTGGCCCTTTCGGGCGCAGCCTTCCAGACTGATATATCAGGAAAAAGTGGCGGAGAGACAGGGATTCGAACCCTGGGAACCCTCTCGGGCTCAACGGTTTTCGAGACCGCCCCGTTCGACCACTCCGGCACCTCTCCGCGCTTCTTGGGTGGTGAGGCGGGGATTAGATCGACAGGGGTTGAAGCGCAAGGGGGTTTCGACCAAAAAATGCATAAGTGTCGAATTTTCTTGGGAAGGTGCGGGTGATGCTGACGATCATGTGTCTTGGAACCGCACTGGCCGTAGGGCCGGTCATGCCGGACAGCGCGGCTGACTGGCCCGAACGGATCGTGCAGGCGCAGGTCGCGAAACAGTCCAGCACTGTCGAGCACCTTTGGTCGGTCCTGAACCTCGAACCTCAAATGCGGATATTCCAGCAGGAGGCTGTTTCCGAAGCCGCGCGTCTCGCCTCCGAGGGCATGATCGCGGGTACCGGTCGGCCTTGGTCGGCGACAGTCGGCGACATTCATGACCCCGCCCGGCTTAAGACGCTTTTTCGTCGGGGACTGGCGCGGTCCTTGGACAATGCCGACCCCGCGCTGATCGCCGAGGCGTTGCGCTTTTATGAAACGGGGCTTGGGCGACGGCTGGTTCCGCTTGAGACCTCGGCCCGCAACGCCATGCTGGATGATCAGGTCACGGCCCACGCCAGCGAGGCCTTTGCCAAAGCCGAAGCTCAGGGTGATCCCCGTGCTGCACAGATCCTGCGCCTGATCGAGGAGGCCGATCTGATCGCACCGAATGTTAGCAGTGGGCTGAACGCCTCGGTCGCGTTTTCGACTGGCTTTGGCGCCGTAGGCGGGTTCGACATGCCTTTGACGCAAGATCAGATGTTGGCGGAGACCTGGGCGCAGCAGGACCAGATCGAGGCCGAAACCCGCGATTGGCTGCAAGCCTTTCTGATGCTTGCCTATTCGCCTTTGTCGGATAACCAGATCGACACCTATACCGCCTTTGCCACATCCGCCGCTGGACGAGAGTTGGCGCAAGTCATGTTCGCAGCCTATGATGCCGTGTTCCTGCAGACGTCGCGCGACATGGGGATGGCAGCAGGTCTGCGCCTGCAGGGACAACAGCTATGACAGTCATTCTTGTCGGGCCGTTGGCACAGCCGGAACTGATGCGGGCGCTTGACCTGGAGGGTGCGCCCGTAGCGATTGCGGGCAGCCTGTACGGCGGATCGCATGCCGGGCTGCAAAGGGACGGCTGGCCCAGCTGGGCGGACGATGGCGGTCGGCTGCAAGGCGTCGCCGTTCACATATCGCCGCAGTTGCAGCGCTATGCCGCTGTCATGCATCTGCCTGTCCACGACATCGGAGGCCATCGGGTCATGGGTATGACGGACCAACCGAAGACCGACGCCCGATGGTATCCCGACCCCGACCGCGACGCACTGAACGCCGAGATTGCCCGCCAGATCATCGCTGCTGGCGACGACGTCGATCCTGAGCTTCTGGCTTGGCGGTTGCCGATGATCGGGATCTGGGCCTCGACACGGATCAGGGCTGCCGGGATGCCGATTTCGGGGCAGGGGGTTGTCGCGCACCGCGGCCCGGATGCTGTCCGCACGCTGGAACGCCATCAGCGCTTCCAAGGGTATTTTGCCGTCGAAGAGCGGAGCCTGACCCATGATTTGCACCAAGGGGGCAGTTCGACCCGCGTGACCCGCGAAGGGTTTCTGATGGGGGATGCCGTGGTCATGCTGCCGTGGGATCCCGTGCGCGATCGCGTGTTGATCATCGAACAGTTCCGCTTTGCCCCCTATCTGCGCGGCGATCCGCAGCCGTGGCAGCTTGAGCCCATCGCGGGTCGTGTGGATGCCGGTGAGACGGTCGAAGCAGCCATCCTGCGCGAAGCCCGCGAGGAGGCGGGGTTGGACATCAAGACCCTGCTGCCCTGCTTCAACTGCTATCCCAGTCCGGGCGCGGTCTGCGAGTTTCTGTACCAGTTCATCGGCATCGCGGACCTTCCCGATGATGTCACGGGTGTCCACGGGTTGGATGCCGAGGCCGAGGACATCCGCAGCCATGTCATGGACCGCACGCGTCTGTCGGATCTGGTGGACCAGGGCCAGATCGCCAACGGTCCATTATCCACGCTTTCGCTGTGGCTGGACGCCCGCGTGGACAGGATCAGGGCGGAACTGGCGGGCCGCTAGGGCCGTTCCCTGCTGGTCACGGCACCGTGGGGCGGGGTTGCCCCTTGGTGGCGTGCATGTGTAGGTATTCAGCATATTGAACCCAACCGGAAAAAAGGTCGATCGCCATGCGAATCTGTTCTGATCTGGCCGACGCGATCGGCAATACCCCGTTGATCCGTCTGAACCGCGCCAGCGACGAAACCGGCTGCGAGATCCTCGGCAAGGCCGAATTCATGAACCCCGGCCAGTCGGTCAAGGACCGCGCGGCGCTGTATATCATCAAGGATGCGGTCGCACGCGGCGCGCTGCGTCCCGGCGGCACCATCGTGGAAGGGACCGCGGGCAACACCGGCATCGGGCTGGCGCTGGTCGGTGCCTCGATGGGCTTCAAATCGGTGATCGTCATCCCGGAAACCCAAAGCCAGGAAAAGAAGGACATGCTGCGCCTTGCAGGTGCCACCTTGGTTGAGGTTCCCGCAGCCCCTTACAAGAACCCGAACAACTATGTCCGCTATTCCGGTCGTCTGGCCGAGGCGCTGGCGCGCACCGAGCCCAACGGCGCGATCTGGGCCAACCAGTTCGACAATACCGCCAACCGCCAGGCCCATGTCGAAACCACCGGCCCCGAGATCTGGGACCAGACCGACGGCAAGGTCGACGGCTTCATCTGCGCCGTCGGATCGGGCGGTACGCTGGCGGGGGTGGCCGATGCGCTGCAGCCCAAGGGCGTCAAGATCGGCCTGACCGACCCCGAGGGCGCGGCGCTTCACTCCTTCTATACCACCGGCGAATTCGACAGCCCCGGCAGCTCGATCACCGAAGGCATCGGGCAGGGGCGCATCACCGACAACCTGAAGGGCTTCACCCCTGATTTCAGCTGGCGCATTCCCGACGATGAGGCCCTGCCCATCGTCTTCGACCTGCTGAAGGACGAAGGCCTGTGCCTTGGCGGGTCGTCGGGCATCAACATCGCCGGTGCCATCCGCATGGCCCGCGAGATGGGTCCGGGCCATACCATCGTCACGATCCTGTGCGACTACGGGAACCGTTACCAGACCAAGCTGTTCAACCCCGAGTTCCTGCGCGCCAAGGGCCTGCCCGTTCCCGAATGGCTGACCCGCGGCGCACCCGAGCTGCCCGAAGTCTTTGAAGGTTGATCCACTACATGCGACATTTCCTAGCAATGCTGATGGTGGCCTTCCTGGCCATCACGGCAACGCCGATCCTTGCCCAGCAGAACCAGACCCTGAACTATGACCAGTGGGAACAGACCGCCGAAAAGGTCGAGGCTCTCTCGGTCGATCCGCAGGCTTCGGACGCAGCCCTCGATCAGGCGCGCGATACCATCGTCGAATGGCGCGACCGCCTTCAGCAGGGTCAGAACGTCAACGCCGACCGCATCGCAACCCTGCGCAACCAGATCGAGGCGCTTGGCCCCGCACCCGCTGAAGGTGAAAGCGAAGACGCCGACGTCGCCAGCCGCCGCAAGGAGCTGAACGAACAGCTGTCCACAGCGCAGGCCCCCCGGCTTGCCGCGACCGAGGCGGCAAGCCGTGCGAATTCGATCATCTCGCAGATCGACGAGGTCATCCGTCAGCGACAGGCCTTGGCGTTGGCGCGTCAGACACCCTCGCCCTTGCTGCCCACCAGCTGGGCCGCAGCGGTCTCGGACGGTTTCAAGCTGCTGGAGGGCGTCGCCTCCGAGGTTTCGGTCCAAGGTGCCACAGCCGAGACCTTTGCCGAAGCGCGTTCCCGCCTGCCCATCGCGGGCGCCTATCTGCTGGCGGCGATCCTGCTGCTGACGCTTGGCCGGCGTTGGATCATCAACCTTCCGTCGCGGCTGTCGGCGCGTGCGTCGTCCTACAGCCGGGCGGTCATGGCCTTCGTCGTGTCGCTTGGCCAGATCGCCGTGCCGATGATCGGGGTCAACCTTGCGATCCGCGCGATCCAGGCGACAGGTCTGCCCGGTCCTTGGACCACACCGTTCCTTGACGCCCTGCCGGTTGCGGCCGTCATCCTGTTCGGCGGCATCTGGCTGGCAAGGGCGATGTTCCCGCGCGAGGCCATCGCCTATACCTCGCTGCAGATGGGGGAGGCTGCCCGCATATCGGCCGCACGCATGGTCACCACGCTGGCGACCCTGATGTCGATCCACCACATCCTGTCGCGCGCCGTGCTGCCGCTTTCCGGACTCTACGAGCAGGGCGAGGCGCAGGTCGGTCGCGTACCGGTCCAGTTCAGCGAGGCCGCCGCCGGTGTGTGGCATATCGTCATGGTCGTCCTTGCCGGTCTTGCGATGGTCAAGCTGGGCAATACGCTGCGCCGCCTGACGCGCGATTCCGTCACGCAGGATCTGTCCTATCGCCATTGGATCGTGGCCTGGGCGGGCGAGCTGACCCGCATCGTGCCGATCATCGCACTGATCGCAATGGCTGCAGGCTATATCAACCTCGGCAATCTTCTGGTCTGGCCGTGGCTCTTGTCGCTCGGGCTGGTTGCGCTGCTGATCCTGCTGCAGGATTTCATCGCCGACGTCTTCAACATGCTGCAGCGTGGTGCCGAAGGGGCCCGCGACGGTCTGGCACCGCTGCTGATCGGCTTTGCGCTGGTCATCCTGTCGGTGCCGCTGTTCCTGGTCATCTGGGGCGCATCGACCGAGGAATTGGGTGAATACTGGGTGCGCTTCCGCACCGGCATCAGCCTTGGCGGCATCACTCTGTCCCCCGGCGCGATCCTGACGTTCCTAGTCGTCTTTGCCATCGGCTACGGCGTCACCCGGACGGTGCAGGGGGCGTTCCGCACCTCGATCCTGCCGAAGACCAAGCTTGATCCCGGTGGTCAGAATGCGCTGGTATCCGGTCTGGGCTATGTCGGCGTCTTCCTAGCGGCAGTTCTGGCCATCACCTCGGCCGGCATCGACCTCAGCTCGCTCGCCATCGTTGCGGGTGCACTGTCTGTCGGTATCGGTTTCGGCCTGCAGAACATCGTGTCGAACTTCGTGTCCGGCATCATCCTGCTGATCGAACGTCCCGTCAGCGTTGGCGACTGGATCAGCGCGGGTGGGCAGCAGGGGATCGTCAAGCGTATCTCGGTCCGCTCGACCCAGGTCGAGACTTTCGATAAGACCGAGGTGATCGTCCCGAACAGCGACCTGATCAGCCAGCCGGTCACCAATTGGACCCGCCACAACAAGGTGGGCCGCATCATCGTGCCGGTCGGCGTCGCCTATGGCACCGATACCCGCAAGGTCGAACGCATCTTGCGCGAGATCATCGAGGATCAGCCCATGGTCGCCATCGATCCGCCCCCCTCGGTCCTGTTCCGGGGCTTGGGTGCCGACTCGCTCGACTTCGAGATCCGCGCCATTCTTGCCGATGTCGGCGCAGGTCTGGGCGTCACCTCGGATGTGCTGCACGAGGTCGTCCGCCGGTTCGAGGAGGAAGGCATCGAGGTGCCCTTCGCACAGCGCGACATCTGGCTGCGCAACCCCGAGGCCCTGACGGGCGCGGAAAAGCCCGTACGTGAGGCACCCTCCGGCCCGCAAAAGCACGACCCGGCCCTGATCTTCGATCAGGATTCAGATGCTGCGGGTCTGCCGGACGGTGGTGACGGCGACCGGTGATCGCGCAGTTCAAACGATAAAAGGCGCCCTCGGGAAACCGGGGGCGCCTTTTTCATGACAAAGACGTCAGCGTTTCACGCAGCGCGGGGGCTGTCCTGACGGTCGCTGGTGCCATCATCGGGCAGCCCTTCGCGCGACAGCATCACGGCGACGGGACGCAGCCAAGGGATATGCGCGCAAACGATCATCAGCGCCACCATGATGGGGACCGCAAGGAACATGCCGGGAATGCCCCAGACCGCGCCCCAGAAGGCCAGCGACAGGATGATCCCGAAGCTGGACAGCCGCAGCGTCTGGCCCAGCAGCATCGGGTCGATGACATTGCCGATGATGAACTGCACAAGACTGCACAGCGCCCCGACGATCAACGTCATCGTCATGTCGCCTGTTAGCACGAAGACAAGAATTGCCGCGACGACCGTCGCGACGATGGACCCGACCGAGGGGATGAAGTTCAGCACGAAGGTTAGGATGGCCACGGCGGTCGCCAACTCCAGACCGAAACCGTTGAAGATCAGCCAGACCAGTGTCGCGGTGACCAGGCTGACCGCGGTCTTGACCACCAGATAGCGGTTCACCCGATGCATGATCGAGGTGATGATCCGCCGGACCTGTCGCGCCTGATCGGCATCCTCGGACAGGCGTTCGACCTTCTGGGGAAACCAGACCTGTTCGGCGAACATGAAGCCCACGAACAGGATGACCAGCACGCTGCCCGACAGAATGCCCGAGGCCTGACCGGCCAAGGACCTGATCCAGCCGGTGATATTGAAGTTGGTCAGCGCCGTGATGATGCGTTCCTGCGCCTCGGGGCCAAGACGCTCGGTCAGGGCGGGGATGGCGGCCTGTGCGCGTTCGGCATAGCTGATCGACAGGAAGACGATCTCATTGACCTGCGCCACGATTGTGGTCGAAATCCACAGAAGTCCAAGCGCGATCCCGATCAGCGCCAGCGTCGTCGCCAGCCAGTTCGGGACCTTAAGCCGGGTCGAAATTGCGTGGATCGCGTCCGAGGTCAGTGAAAACAGGATGATCGCGATGGCCAGCGAAATCAGGATGAAGCGCGCCTGCACCAGCATGAACAGCAGCAGGGAAAAGGCGATGATCCCCAGAAAGCCCGTCTGAAGGCGTTCGCGCAAGACCGATTCGTTCGATTGATCCAAGGGCATCCCCGCTGGTTCGGAAAAGCCCGCCCCGGTCAGGGGCGGGCGGGCTCGTTTCAGTCCTGATCCTCGTCGGGCAGCACCTCGGCGTCGGCCTGCTCGGCGATGCGGGCGACCGAGACGACGACCTCTCCGCTGCTGGTATTGAAGACGCGGACACCGCCTGCGGAACGCGACCGGAAGCTGATGCCTTCGACCGGCACGCGGATCGACTGGCCGGTGGATGTGGCCAGCATGATCTGGTCGTCAAGCTCGACCGGGAAGCTGGCGACGATGGCACCGCCGCGCATGGCGCGGTCCATGGCCATCACGCCTTGCCCCCCGCGACCCCGCACCGGGTAATCGTGGCTGGAGCTGATCTTGCCCGCACCTTTCGCGGTGATGGTCAGGATCAGATCCTCGGCGGCCGACATCTGGGCATAGCGTTCCTGGGTGATGCTGCCCTCGGCCACGGCTTCCTCGTCCTCATCGGCTTCGGCCCCGTCGTCCAGCGCGCCGGCCACCGCGCGGCGCATCTTCAGATATGCGGCGCGCTCCGCCGGATCGGCCTCGAAGTGGCGGATGACGGACATGCTGACGACGGTGTCATCCTTCCCAAGCCGGATGCCCCGAACACCGGTCGAGGCGCGGCTTTGGAAGACACGCACGGCCGTGGTCGGGAAGCGGATGGCTCGACCCGAGGAAGTGAACATCATCACATCGTCCTGGTCGGTCGCCAAGCGCGCCCCGATCAGGCTGACGCCTTCGGGCAGTTTCATCGCGATCTTGCCATTGCGCATGATGTTGGTGAAATCCGACAGCGCGTTGCGGCGCACGTCGCCCTGATCGGTGGCGAAGATGACCTGATAGTTCTCCCACTCGGTTTCCGGGGCATCCATCGGCAGCAGCGCCGCGATTGAGACGCCGGAATCGATCGGCAGGATATTGACGATGGCCTTGCCCTTCGAGGTGCGCCCGCCAAGCGGCAGCCGCCAGGTCTTCAGACGATAGACCATGCCGTCCGTGGTGAAGAACAGCAGTTCGGTGTGGGTATTGGCCACAAAGAGCGTCGTCACGACGTCGTCTTCCTTGGTGGCCATGCCCGACAGACCCTTGCCGCCGCGGCGTTGCGCGCGGAATTCGGCGAGCGCGGTCCGCTTGATGTAACCGCCCGAGGTGATGGTCACGACCATGTCCTCGCGCTCGATCAGGTCCTCGTCCATCATATCGCCAGACCAGTCGACAATCTCGGTGCGACGGGGAACAGCAAACAGATCGCGGATCTCGCGCAGCTCGGTGCTGATGATATCCATGATGCGCTCGCGCGAGGCCAGGATCGCCAGATAGTCGCGGATGCTGTCGGCCAGCGATTGCAGTTCGTCGGTGACCTCCTTGACGCCGATCTGGGTCAGGCGCTGCAGGCGCAAGTCCAGAATGGCACGGGCCTGGGTTTCCGACAGGTTGTAGGTCCCGTCCTCGTTGACCGGATGCAGCGGATCGTCGATCAGGCGCAGGTATTCGACGATGTCATGGGCAGGCCAGCGGCGTTCCATCAACCGGGTGCGGGCCTCGGCGGCATCGGCGGACGATCGGATGGTGGCCACGACCTCGTCGACATTGCTGACGGCGACGGCCAGACCGCAGAGCACGTGGCTGCGTTCGCGGGCCTTGCGCAGTTCATAGGCGGTGCGGCGCGCGACAACTTCCTCGCGGAAGCTGATGAAATAGGACAGGAATTCGCGCAGCTTCAGCTGTTCGGGCTTGCCACCGTTCAGCGCCAGCATGTTGCAGCCGAAGCTGGTCTGCAGCTGGGTAAAGCGGAACAGCTGGTTCAGCACGACCTCGGGGGTGGCATCGCGCTTCAGCTCGACCACGACGCGGACGCCTTGGCGGTCGGATTCGTCCTGAACGCTGGAGATCCCCTCGACGCGCTTTTCCTTGGCCAGTTCGGCGATCTTTTCGATCAGCGTGGCCTTGTTCACCTGATAGGGGATCTCGTCCACGACGATGGCATAGCGGTCCTTGCGCGGTTCCTCGATATGGGTCTTGGCGCGGATGATGACGCTGCCGCGCCCTTCCAGATAGGCCTTGCGCGCCCCGGACCGGCCCAGGATCGTCGCGCCGGTCGGAAAGTCCGGACCGGGGATGATTTCCAGCAGACGCTCGGTCGGCAGATCGGGGTTCTCGATTAGCTCCAGCGTGGCGTCGATCACCTCGCCCAGGTTGTGGGGGGGGATGTTGGTCGCCATGCCGACGGCGATGCCGCCCGCGCCGTTGACCAGCATGTTGGGAAAGCGGGCGGGCAGGACGGTCGGTTCGCGGTCCTTCCCGTCATAGTTGTCCTGAAAATCGACGGTGTCCTTGTCGATATCCATCAGCAGATAGCTGGCAGGCTTGTCCATGCGCACTTCGGTGTAGCGCATGGCCGCCGCGCTGTCGCCGTCCATGCTGCCGAAGTTGCCCTGTCCGTCCAGCAGCGGCAGCGACATCGAGAAGTCCTGTGCCAGACGGACCAGCGCGTCATAGATCGCGCTGTCGCCATGCGGGTGATACTTACCCATGACGTCGCCAACCGGACGGGCCGATTTGCGATAGGATTTGTCGTGCGTGTTCCCGCTTTCATCCATCGCATAGAGGATGCGGCGGTGAACCGGCTTCAGCCCGTCGCGCAGATCGGGGATCGCGCGGCTGACGATGACCGACATGGCATAGTCCAGATACGATGTCCGCATCTCGTCGCTGATGTCGATGACCGGGCCGTCATGGTGCATGACCACGCGCGTCTCGGTGCTGTTTTCGTCACCATTCTCGGGGGATTGGGGCAGATCGTCTTCTGGGGTGTCGGCCACGGGTATTCCTCAACATCTTGTCGAGTTCCGGTATAGCCGAGGCCGGTGCAGGGGGCAATCGCGCCCCCGCCCGCAGGGTCAGGAAAACAACCGCTCAGCCCCTGTTTCCCGCCTTTCGCGCGGCCATGCCCCAGATGACGGCCAGAACCGCCGAACAGATCGCGTTCCAGCCCGCCATCGAGACGCCAAGGAAGCGCCAAGCGACCTCGTCGCAGCGGGTGACGGGGGTGCCCTGCAGCTTGGTCATCAGGTCGCTGGCTGACATGCGGGCGAAATCCGCCACCCCGCCCGAACAATGGGCGGGGCCTGGCCACCAGGTCATCTCGACGCCGATGTGATAGATGGCGAAGCCCATGGCTGTCCCTGCCGCGACCATTCCCAGAACGGCCAGCGCCCGCGTCCAGCCGGTCAGCCAGATCAGCGCGGCGATCACCACAGCCGCGACATGGGGCCAGCGCTGCAGGATGCACAGCTCGCACGGGGCATAGCCGGCGGCCTGGAACCCAAGGGCGGCGATCAGAAGGGCGGCGGAACCCGCACCTGCAAGATAGGCAAGCTGACGGGCGGTCATAGGAACCTCAAGGCTGCAAATCCGCCGATCAGGCAGATCATGAAGACGGTGAAGACCAGGCCAAGCCGCTTTTCGATGAAATCGCGGATCGGCGGGCCGAAGCGCCAAAGCAGACCCGCCACCACGAAGAAGCGCGCGGCGCGACCGATGATCGTGGTCAGGACGAACAGGGGCAGGGACATACCAACGGCCCCCGAAAAGATGGTGATGACCTTGAAGGGAAAGGGCGTCAGCGCCGCAAACAGCACCGCCCAACCACCATAGGCCGCGAATTGCTGGGCCAAGTGGTCGTATGCGGCCTCTTTCCCGTACATCGTCAGGACCCATTGCCCGACGGAATCCATCAGTGCCGCACCGATCCAATATCCCAGCAGCGCGCCCAGGACCGAACCCAGGGTGGCGATGGATGCGATGGCCCAGGCACGTGCGCGCCGTGCCAGCACCATCGGGATCATCAGCACGTCGGGCGGGATGGGAAAAACGCTGCTTTCGACGAAGCTGATCGCGAAAAGCCATGTCGAGGCACGCCTGTGCGCGGCCAAACCCATCGTCCAATCGTAAAGCCTGCGCAGCATCGCGTTCCCTTTTCGCTGTCCTGCCTGTCCATCCCCCCCGCGACCGCAAAGGTCAAGCATCTTGCCGTGGCGTCGCAAGGCTGTGATGGTTGCGTGAAACCCGATGCAGCCGGGCGCGTTGGCTGCCGAACCACACCCAGCACAGGGAAGACATGGCATGAAATGGCGCGGACGGCGGGGCAGCAGCAACATCGAGGATCGGCGCGGCATGGGTCGGGCAGGCGGCATCGGCATCGCGGGGACGCTGGTCGTGCTGGCCGTCGGCTATTTCTTCGGTATCGACGTGACGCCCCTGGTCCAGGGCATGGACGGCGGCACCCAGCCGACCGAGCTGAGCGAGGGCGACGAACAGATGGGCCAGTTCGTGTCCGTCGTTCTTGCCGACACGGAAGAAGTCTGGACCCCCGTGCTGCGCAATCAGGCCGGCATCGATTATGTCGAACCGACGCTGGTGATGTTCCGCGGCGCCGTGAAATCGGCCTGCGGCGGGGCGTCCTCGGCCATGGGGCCCTTCTATTGCCCCGGCGATCAGAAAGTCTACTTGGACACCGACTTCTTCGACATGATGGCCGAACGCATGGGCGCGGGCGGTGATTTCGCCGCCGCCTATGTCATCGCGCATGAGATCGGCCACCACGTCCAGAACCTGACCGGCACGCTTGGCGCGGTGAACCGCGAACGGGGCCGCGTCTCGGAAACGGACTCGAACCGCCTGTCGGTGATGACCGAGCTGCAGGCCGATTGCTATGCCGGCATCTGGGCGCGTCAGGCGCAGGAACGATTTGGCACGCTGGAAGTTGGGGATATGCAAGAGGCGATGCAGGCAGCCGAGGCCGTGGGGGACGATGTCATCCAGGCCAACGCCGGGCGGAACCCGATGCCAGACAGTTTTACCCACGGTTCGGCCCAGCAACGCCAGACATGGCTGCAGCGCGGCTTCGAAAGTGGCGAAATGGGACAATGTGACACTTTCCGTGCCACTGATCTGTGATTAGGTTGATATCAGCCGGACGAAAGGAATACGGGATGACGATGATCTTTATCGCCATGGGTCTGCTGACCGCCTTCGCGATCACCCTTCAACTGGGCGCCCCGCGTCAGCAACCGGTGGCCATCCGCAAGGACTAATGCGGGATACGCATTCCGCGACGCTGTTCCAATGTGGCCCATTCGGGCCACATTCCCAATTTCTCCAGCAGCAGCATGGCAAGGCCTGCCGCGATGATGGCGAAGACCAACTTGACCATTTTCGCGCTTGGCGGTTTTCGAGCCCATTTCGCGGCGCGCATCAGCCAGATCATGTTGTTCATCGCGGGCCCTGCCTGTTAATGCCTGATCCGAATCGAAACAGACGCCGCGACGAAACTCAAGAGCCAGACCTTGCCGAAACATCACGACACCCGAGATTTGCCCTATACCGCCCGCCAGATGTACGATCTGGTGGCCGATATCGAAAGCTATCCGCAGTTCCTACCGTGGAACAGCGCCGCCCGCATTCGCAGCACCACGACCCGCGATGATGGCGCAAAGGAGATTGCCGCCGATCTGGTCATCAGCTTCAAGGTCTTCCGCGAACGCTTCGGCAGCCGCGTCGTTCTGTGGCCTGAGGATGAGAACGGCGTCCTGAAGATCGACACCGAATATCTGGACGGCCCTTTCAAATACATGCGCAGCGGCTGGACCTTCAAGGACCGCCCCGAGGGTGGTTGCCATATCGAGTTCTTCGTCGATTTCGAGTTCAAGAACATGATCCTGCAACGGCTGATCGGCGTCGTCTTCAACGAGGCCATGTCGCGGATCGTGCGCGCCTTCGAAGATCGCGCCCGCAAGCTTTATTCCTGAAAGGGTAGCGCCGATGACCACCGACAATGACCTGATGCCTGCCAAGGTCGTCTATGGGCTCTATGCCGTGGGCTACCTGGTTGCGCTGACGACATTGGCGGGGGTCATCTATGCCTATATGTCGCGCGGGCAGAACGCGGTGCTGGACAGCCATCTGCGGTTCCAGATCCGGACCTTCTGGATCAGCCTGCTGATCGGCCTGCTGGCCATGATCACCATGATGATCGGGATCGGCTTCCTGATCTGGGGGTTTCTGGCGGTCTGGGGGCTGATCCGCGTCGTCTCGGGCTTTCTGCTGGCCAATGACGGCAAGCCCATCAGCGGTACGAAATACTGGGGCGTGATGGCCTATTGATCCCGCCCATGAAAAAGGCCGCCCCTCGGAGCGGCCTTTTAGGTTTCAGGTCAAGGCGGCCTTCAGTGCCTCGGCCCGGTCGGTGCGCTCCCAGCTGAAGGCGGTCGCGCCGTTCAGTTCATAGGGGTCGCGCCCGAAGTGGCCATAGCTGGCCGTGGGGCGATAGATCGGGTGCAGCAGATCCAGTTCGCGGATGATCGCGAAGGGACGCAGGTCGAAGACCTCGCGCACGGCGGCGACGATCTTGTCGGCAGGCACCGTTTCCGTCCCGAAGCAGTTGATGCTGATCGAGGTCGGCTCGGCCACGCCGATGGCATAGCTGACCTGGATCTCGCACCGCTTGGCAAGACCGGCAGCCACGATGTTCTTGGCGACCCAACGCCCCGCATAGGCCGCCGAGCGGTCGACCTTGGACGGGTCCTTGCCTGAAAATGCGCCGCCGCCGTGACGGGCCATGCCGCCATAGCTGTCGACGATGATCTTGCGACCCGTCAGGCCGCAGTCGCCCACCGGACCACCGATGACGAATTTTCCCGTCGGGTTGATGAAATACTTGGTATCGCCCGACAGCCATTCCGCCGGAAGGACCGGCTTGATGATCTCCTCGATCACGGCCTCGCGCAGATCGGCCAAGCTGATCTCGGGGTTGTGCTGGGTAGAGAGCACGACCGCGTCGATTCCCTCGGGGCGGCCGTCGGCGCCATAGCGCAGCGTGACCTGCGATTTCGCATCAGGGCGCAGCCAGGCCAAGGTGCCGTCGCGGCGGACCTTCGACTGACGTTCGACCAACCGGTGGGCATAGGTGATGGGGGCCGGCATCAGCACATCGGTCTCATCCGAGGCATAGCCGAACATCAGACCCTGATCGCCCGCGCCCTGTTCTTCCAGGCTGGCGCGGTCGACGCCCTGGTTGATCTCGGGCGATTGCTTGCCGATGATGTTGATGACCGAGCAGGTCGCCCCGTCAAAGCCGACATCCGAGGAATTATACCCGATGTCGTTGATGACGCCGCGCACGATGGATTCCAGATCCACCCATGCGCTGGTCGTGATCTCGCCCGAGATGATGGCGACGCCGGTTTTCACCATCGTCTCGCAGGCGACGCGGGCGCGTGCATCTTCGGACAAGATGGCATCCAGGATCGCGTCGGAAATCTGGTCGGCGATCTTGTCGGGATGCCCCTCCGAGACGGACTCGGAGGTGAACAACGAATATTCTGTCATGTGATCAGTACCGGTAATGGTCGGATTTGAAGGGGCCTTCGGGCGTAACGCCGATGTAATCCGCCTGTTCCTTGGAAAGCGTGCTCAGTTTCGCGCCGACCTTTTCAAGGTGCAGGCGGGCCACCTTTTCGTCCAGCGCCTTGGGCAGGATATAGACGCCCGGCTGGTATTCGGCATGCTTGGTCCACAGCTCGATCTGCGCCAGAACCTGGTTGGTGAAGCTGGCCGACATCACGAACGAGGGGTGGCCGGTGGCATTGCCCAGGTTCAGCAGGCGGCCTTGGCTCAGCAGGATGATGCGATTGCCCGAGGGCATCTCGATCATGTCCACCTGGTCCTTGATGTTGGTCCACTTGTGGTTGCGCAGGCTGGCGACCTGGATTTCGTTGTCGAAATGGCCGATGTTGCCGACGATCGCCATGTTCTTCATGACGCGCATGTGTTCCAGCCGGATCACGTCGCGGTTGCCGGTAGTGGTCACGAAGATGTCGGCGCTATCGGCCACGTCTTCCAGCGTCACGACCTCGAAGCCGTCCATGGCGGCCTGCAGGGCGCAGATCGGGTCGACCTCGGTCACCTTCACGCGGGCGCCCGCACCGACCAGGCTGGCGGCGCAGCCCTTGCCGACATCGCCGTAACCGCAGACGACGGCGACCTTGCCGGCCATCATGACATCGGTGGCGCGGCGGATGCCGTCGACCAGCGATTCCTTGCAGCCGTATTTGTTGTCGAACTTCGACTTGGTGACGCTGTCGTTGACGTTGATCGCGGGGAAGGGCAGCTGGCCCTTCTTCTGCAGATCATACAGACGATGGACGCCGGTGGTCGTTTCCTCGGACACGCCCAGGATCTGGTCGCGGGTCTTGGTGAACCAGCCCGGCGATTGCTCCATGCGCTTGGCGATCTGCGCCTTGATGACGGCTTCCTCATCCGACTGCGGGACGGGGATGATGTCCTCACCTGCCTCGGCGCGTGCGCCCAGCAGGATGTAAAGCGTCGCATCGCCGCCGTCGTCCAGGATCAGGTTCGGACCCTCGGGGAACTGGAACGAGCGGTCGAGATAGTCCCAATGCTCTTCCAGGCTCTGGCCCTTGATCGCAAAGACCGGGATGCCCGCCGCAGCAATGGCCGCCGCCGCATGATCCTGCGTCGAATAGATGTTGCACGACGCCCAACGGACATCCGCACCAAGGCCCACCAGCGTCTCGATCAGGACGGCGGTCTGGATGGTCATGTGAAGGCTGCCGACGATGCGCGCGCCCTTCAGGGGCTTGCTATCGCCGTATTCCTCCAGCAGGGCCATCAGGCCGGGCATCTCGATTTCGGCGATGTCCAGTTCCTTGCGCCCGTAATCGGCCAGCGCAATATCTTTGATGATGTAATCGGTCACGTCGTGTCTTTCGTCATTCCCAGGTTGCCACGGGGATACCGCATGGCCTGACCGTTCGAAAGGGGTTAAACTGTCACGTCAGCCGGCGTTGCCGGTCGGAGCCTGCGATCCGCGCGCGACCCGGCGGATATAATCGGCGACGATGACCTGCGCGGCCTTGACCGGATCGCTGTCCTGCGAGAAATCGCCAAGGCGGCCATCGACGATCATGCGCGCCGTTCCATAAACGAAGCAGCGGCTGGTGACGACCAAGGCCGCGATGTCTTCCTTGGGGTGCAACTGGCCCTTGTTCTGGGCGCGCTGCATCATGCGGCTGGCAAGGTCGTTGATCGAATCCTGATACTTTCGCAGTTGCGATTGGCCCTGGGTGCTGATCAGCCGCTGGTCCGACATCAACCGGAACTGGTGCGGGTATTCAACGACCCAAGCCAGATAGGCGGTGATCAGCGCGTGACATTGCTGCATCGGATCATCGGGATCGATCTGCACGACGGCACGGGTGCAGCGGTCGATCAGAACCACGCAGGCCTGTTCGACGACCGAGACCAGCAGCGATGTCTTGTCCGGAAAGATCGTCGAAAGACGATCCAGCGGCATCTCCATGGCATCAGCGACATCCTGAAGATCGGGCGTCTGCGTTTGCGATTCCTCGATTAGGCGCAATGTGGCCGCAACCGCGCGTTCATGCACGCGCGTGTTTTCCAGGGAGGACATCGTATTGGTCATTCGATTTGATCCGGTAGGGCTGGTTGGTGGGTCGATGACGAAACAAGGCAACGCGCGAAACAGGATACATCGCCATCAGACCCGTATGGAAGCAAATAGGCAACCAAACAATCGCAGTCATGACACTTTGAAGGACAGTCGGGGTATGACGCAGATCAAGGATATCACGAAATCGTGCCGTTCCCGACCTGTCGTTTCGACAGGTCACGTCGAAAAGAAAAGTCCCCGGAAACTCGTTCCGGGAACCTTCGGTCATATCAGATTGGATCAGGCGTCGGCGCGCGACGCCCGCTTGCGTTCATGCGGGTCAAGATGACGCTTGCGCAGGCGGATGTTCTTGGGCGTGACCTCGACCAGCTCGTCGTCGTTGATATAGGCGATGGCCTCTTCCAGCGACAGGCGGACCGGCGGCGTCAGGCGGACGGCTTCATCCGTGCCCGAGGCGCGGACGTTGGTCAGCTGCTTGCCCTTCAACGGGTTCACTTCCAGGTCGTTGTCGCGGCTGTGTTCGCCGATGATCATGCCCTGGTACAGCTCTTCCTGAGCGCCGATGAAGAACTTGCCGCGATCTTCCAGCTTCCAAAGCGCGTAGGAGACCGAAACGCCGTTCTCCATGCTGATCAGAACACCTTGGCGGCGGCCCTGAATGGCACCCTTGTAGGGGGCCCAGCTGTGGAAGATGCGGTTCAGCACGCCGTTGCCGCGCGTGTCGGTCATGAATTCGCCCTGATAGCCGATCAGACCGCGCGAGGGCACCAGTGCCACAATGCGGGTCTTGCCGACGCCTGCGGGGCGCATCTCGATCAGGTCGCCCTTGCGTTCGCCGGTCAGCTTCTCGATCACGACGCCGGTATATTCGTCGTCGACGTCGATGATGGCTTCCTCGATCGGCTCCATGCGGACGCCGTCTTCTTCCTGGAAGATGACGCGGGGGCGGCTGATCGACAGCTCGAAGCCTTCGCGGCGCATGTTCTCGATCAACACGCCCATCTGCAGTTCACCACGGCCCGAGACGACGAAGGCGTCGCCGCCGGGGGTGTCCTCGACCTTGATGGCGACGTTGATCTCGGCCTCGCGCATCAGGCGTTCACGGATGACGCGCGACTGGACCTTCTTGCCTTCCTTGCCGGCAAGCGGGCTGTCGTTGATGCCGAAGGTGACGCTGATGGTCGGCGGATCGATCGGCTGCGAGGGCAGGGCGGTCTCGATCTCGGGGGCGCAGAGCGTGTCGGCCACGGTGGCCTTCGCCATGCCCGCGATGGTGACGATGTCACCGGCCTCGGCCACGTCGATCGGGGTCTGGGTCAGGCCGCGGAAGGCCAGGATCTTGCTGATACGGAACTGCTCGATCCGGTCGCCTTCGCGCGACAGCGCCTTCAGCGTGTCACCGGCACGGGCGGTGCCAGCCTCGACACGACCGGTCAGCAGACGGCCCAGGAAGTTGTCGGCACCCAGCGTGGTTGCCAGCATCTGGAACGGTTCGTCCGCGCGGGTGATCTGCTTGGGCGGCTCGACGTGCTTCAGGATGAGGTCGAACAGGTCGGACATGTCCTTGCGGTCGCCGTCCAGCGTGGTATCGGCCCAACCGCCGATGCCCGAGGCATAGACATGCGGGAAGTCCAGCTGTTCGTCGTTGGCACCGAGGTTCGCGAAGAGGTCGAAGACATCGTTCAGCGCGTTTTCGGGTTCTGCGGCGGGCTTGTCGACCTTGTTAAGCACCACGATCGGGCGCAGGCCAAGGGCCAGTGCCTTCGAGGTCACGAACTTGGTCTGGGGCATCGGACCTTCGGCGGCATCGACCAGCAGGCAGACACCGTCCACCATCGAGAGGATGCGTTCCACCTCGCCGCCGAAATCGGCGTGGCCGGGGGTGTCGACGATGTTGATGCGCGTGCCCTTCCACTCGACCGAAGTTGCCTTCGCAAGAATGGTGATGCCGCGTTCACGTTCGATGTCGTTGCTGTCCATTGCACGTTCGGCAACGGCCTGATTTTCGCGGAAGGAGCCGGACTGCCGCAGCAGCTGGTCCACCAGCGTGGTCTTGCCGTGGTCGACGTGGGCGATGATGGCGATGTTGCGGATATCCATGGCGGCCTTCTTTAACGTTCGCGGTTGCCCTACCGGATGCTGCACCCGATGGCTAGCCCGCAAATGATCGAAACCCCCGCCCAAGGGGCAGAGGTTCCGCTTTCGTGTCGTCAGGGTCGCAGTTCAGGCTGCCGCCCCGCGTCGGTCAGTCGTGTATCAGCGCAGGCCCAGGAAGGACAGGATGAACAGGACGACGACGATAAGGCCGACAATGTAGATGATCGAATTCATGGTGTTCCCCTTTTTACAGGCGCCGTCTGCCTGACCGTGACCCTGCATTCCGGCGCGTCGATCAATGAACGGCGCAGCCTTCGCGCAAGTTCCCCTGATCGTTGGAAATTATCACGGCACCTGTCAAGGCTGCGTGGCACGGCGCAGCCAATCCAGCCCTGACTGGGTGGTCCGAAGGGGTTCGTATTCGGCACTGACCCAACCCTTGTATCCCCAGTCATCCAACGCGCGGAAGAAGGCGGGATAATCCAGCGACCCCTCGTCCGGCTCGTGTCTGCCCGGATGGCCGGCGATCTGGATGTGCCGGACAAGGGGGGCGTGTTCCGACCATACGCTACGCATGTCCCCGGTGATCACCTGCGCATGATAGGTGTCGAGCTGCAGCCCCAGATTCGGCGCGCCGATCCTGTTCAGGATCCGGGTAGCCTGATCATAGTCGCTCAGGAAGTAGCCCGGGTGGTCTTCCAGGTTCAGGGGTTCGATCGTCAGGCTGGTATGGGGTGCGCGCTCTGCCGCCCAGCTGAGGTTCGCGATGTAGGTTTCCAGCGCCTCGGGGCCCTTGGCCTTGCCCGCCATGATGTGGATATGGCGGGCGCGCAGCGCCTCGGCCACGCGCAGGCTGCGTTCGAAGTCGCGTTTGAAGCGTTCCTCGTTTCCGGGGATGGCCGCGAAACCGCGCGGGCCGCCCGCCCAGTTCGGAGGAGGGCAGTTGATCAGCGCGATCTCGACCCCGGCCTTGACGGCAGCGCGATACATCTGCGGTGCCGACAAGTCATAGGGGAACAGGATCTCGACCCCGGTGAAGCCCGCTTCGGATGCCGCCGCGAAACGGTCGAACATCTGCAGTTCGGTGAACATCCACGTCAGGTTGGCGGCAAAGCGCGGCATCAGGGCTCCAATGCGAAAAACTGACCCTGCGAGGTGACGCCGACGCGTCCGTCCGGACCGGGATCGGCCGCAGCCGCCAGCCGATAGAAGGTCTTGCGGTCGATCAGCGCCTCGAGGCCCGCGCGGACATGAACATAGGGGCGCGGTTCGCCCGCATCGCCGCGCATGATGATGGTATTCTCGGGGCCCGCCACCACCTGATCGCCGACGTTCGTGGTGAAGGTGATGCTGTCGGGCGCGAAATCGGCATCCGTGGCGATGAAGGGCGCATCCTCGACTTTGATGCCCAGCTTCTCGACCGGGGTCACAAGGAAAAAGCTGTCGCCTTCGCGCTTCAGGATGGTGGAAAACAGCCGCACCATCGCGGGGCGTCCGATGGGCGTCCCATCGTGGATCCAGATGCCGTCCTTGCGGATCACCAGGTCCATTTCCCCGCAATAGGGCGGGTTCCACAGGTGCACGGGCGGCAGGCCACCCTTGGCTGCCTTGCTTGCAACCTGGGCCAGGCCCTCGGCGCTCACGGTTTTGTCACTGTTTTCCGCCATTCGATCTGGTCGCCTCCACCCCAACTGCATATGCTCCTGTCTAAAGCAGCAGAAGGGCAATGTCATGACGTCGGACGAAATTCTGGTGCAAGAGGTCCAGACCCTTGCCGCGCGCCTGTCCGAAGCACGGCAAAGCGTCGAGCAGCGTTTCGTCGGCCAGCATGAGGTGGTCGAACAGGTGCTGGCCGCAATCCTTGCGGGCGGGCACGCGCTGCTGGTCGGTCAGCCGGGCTTGGGCAAGACGATGCTGGTCGATACGCTGGCCACCGTCATGGGGCTGGACAGCCAGCGCATCCAGTTCACCCCCGACCTGATGCCCGCCGACATCCTGGGGTCCGAAGTGCTGGACGCGCTTCCCGACGGCAGCCGCGCCTTCCGCTTCATCGAAGGCCCGGTCTTCACCCAGCTTCTGATGGCGGATGAGATCAACCGCGCCAGCCCGCGCACCCAATCGGCCCTGCTGCAGGCCATGCAGGAACGCGAGGTGACGGTCAGCGGCCAGCACCGCCCCCTTGGCCGCCCCTTCCACGTCCTTGCCACCCAGAACCCGATCGAGCAGGAGGGCACCTATCCGCTGCCCGAGGCGCAGCTGGACCGCTTCCTGCTGCAGATCGACGTCGATTATCCCGACCGCGACACCGAACGCGACATCCTGCTGGCCACGACCGGCCTGCTGGAGGGTGCGCCCCATGCCGCCTTTGCCGCCGACGACCTGATCGCCGCGCAGCGCCTGATCCGCCAGATGCCCGTCGGCGATGCCGTGGTCGAGGCGATCCTGGACATCGTGCGCGCCTGCCGTCCCACCGCGCCCGAAGCTCCGGCCTTTGTCCGCGATGCGCTGATCTGGGGGCCGGGGCCGCGTGCGGCGCAGGCGCTGATGCTGGTGACGCGGGCCAGGGCGGTGCTGAACGGGCGCTTTGCCCCGACGCTGGATGATGTGGCGGCGATGGCCGCGCCCGTCCTGCGCCACCGGATGGCACTGTCCTTCGCGGCCCGCGCGCAGGGGCAGGGCGTCGATGCCGTGGTGTCGCGCCTGCTGGATGACCGGATCGGCGGCCGTCGCGCGGCATGATCACCGGCCCTTCCGACCTTCGGGCGCAGGCCGATACGGCCAGTGCGCATCTGCCCGCCCTGATGCTGGCGGCCGAGCGTCTGGCCGCCATGATCGCCCCCGGCGCCCACGGCCTGCGCCGTGCCGGTCCGGGCGAGGATTTCTGGCAGTATCGTCCCGCGGGGGTCGGCGACGGGGCGCGCAGCATCGACTGGCGACGCTCGGCCCGATCGGACGCGCAATTCGTGCGCGACCGCGAGGCGCAGACCGCCCAGACCGTCCAGATCTGGCTGTCGCCATCGCCCGACATGGATTTCACCGGCGGGTCCGACCGCCCGACCAAGGCGGAACGTGGACAGGTTCTGGCACTGGCCTTGGCAATGCTGCTTTTGCGCGGGGGTGAGAAGGTCGGCCTTCTGGGCCAATCGACAGGGACCGGACGCATTCAGGCCGACCGCCTGGCCGAGGCGTTGTGCATGCCGCGCGACACCGATTTTCCCGTCGCCGAACTGCGGCCCGACCGTCAGGTGATCGTCATCGCGGACTTTCTGGCCGACCCGCAGTGGATCGCCGACGCCCTGAACCGTGCTGCCGGATTGGGCACCCACGGATGCCTGCTTCAAATCCTTGATCCGGATGAGGAGAACTTCCCCTTCGAAGGTGCCGTCGAATTTCGCGCCCCGAATGCCGCGACGCGCCACCACAGTCGTGATGCCCAAGGCCTGCGCCAAGCCTATCTGACCCGCCTGGCAAAGCGGCGCGACTGGTTGCACAGCCAATCGGCCCAAGCCGGATGGCAGTTCACCCATCATGTCACTTCGGACGATCCGGCGCAGGTTCTGGGTCGGATCTGGGCGATGCTGGGACCGAAGGGGGCGCATTGATGCTGATCCTGGGTCCCTTGGGGTTCACAGCACCTTGGGTGCTGGGCGCATTGGTCGCCCTGCCGGTCCTTTGGGTGATCCTGCGGGCCATGCCACCCGCCCCCAAACGCATCGTTTTTCCCGGCGTTGCATTGCTTCAAGGGCTGACCGACAAAAGCCCCGTTGCCCGTCGCACGCCCTGGTGGCTGCTGCTGCTGCGTCTGCTGGCGGTGGCGGCACTGATCTTGGCCTTTGCCGGGCCGGTCTGGAAGCCCGCGCCGCGCGACGATGCCTCGGGGCCGTTGCTGATCGTGATGGACGCCGGATGGGCCGCAGCGCCTGATTGGGCGGCCAAGCAGGCGCGGGCTGAGGCCGCGCTGACGGATGCCGCCGCCGCGGGTCGTCCCGCCGCACTGATCATGGCCGATGCACGCCCGCCAGCCGGTGCCGTCGCTTTCCAGCCCGCCACCAGCCTGACCGCGAGCCTGCGCGCCGTACGTCCCAAGGCTTGGCCCTCGGGCCTGCCGGGTGATGTGGCAGAGGTTCTGGCCGAGGCGCCATCGGGGGCGCTGTCGACCTTGTGGTTGGCCGATGGAACCGACTATCCGGGGCGTGCAGATTGGCTGGCGCATCTGTCGGACTTGGGGCCGGTGACGGTTGTGCCGCCGATGCGGGCCTTGCATACCTTGTCGCTGCAAGAGGGCACCGTGCCCGCACTGACCCTGCGCGGAACCTCGGATGATGCGCCAACTGTGCAGGCGATCGGTCCGGACCCGCAGGGCATTCCCCGTCCGCTGGCCGATCTGACCGCCGATGCCCCGCAGACCAGCGGTGGCATCACGACGCGCAGCATCCCAATCGACCTGCCACCCGAACTGCGCAATCGCATCACCAGCTTCCGCATTCAGGGCAACGGCCATGCCGGGGCGGTCGTGCTGGCCGATGACCGTGTCAGACGCCACAAGGTCGCGCTTGTCGGCGACCCTTCGGACCAGTCCGAGGCGCAGCAGCTGCTGTCCCAACTGCATTACCTGCGGCAGGCGTTGGCCCCGACCTCGGACCTGGTCGAGGGCAGCCTGGGCGACGTTCTGGACGCCGCGCCCGACGTGGTGATCCTGGCCGATCAGGTGCAACTGGCCGAGATCGGCGAACTGGCCGAATGGGTCGATCAGGGCGGCCTGCTGATCCGCTTCGGCGGTCCGCGCATGGCGGGCTTCGACCGGCTGGATCAAGAACCACTGCTGCCGGTCGATCTGCGCCAAGGGGGGCGCGACATCGGCGGGGCGCTCAGCTGGGGTGAGCCGCGCGGCATCAAGCCATTCGACGCCGATGGCCCCTTTGCCGGGCTGGTCATCCCCGACGACGTGACGGTGCGGGCGCAGCTGATGGCCCAACCAGCCGCCGATCTGACCGCCAGAACCATCGCCGCGCTGAGCGACGACACGCCGCTGGTGACGCGCGACAGGCTGGGGCAGGGGCAGGTGGTGGTGGTGCATGTCACGGCGAATGCCGAATGGTCCTCGTTGCCGCTGTCCGAGCTGTTCGTCCAGATGATGCAGCGACTGGTGGCCACGGCGGGAACCAGCCCGCGCGACGAACCGGTCGATGACCGCCAGCAGCCCTTCTGGACGCCGGTGCAGGTCCTGGACGGCTTCGGCAATCTGACCGAGGCTGTCGATCTGGCGCCTGTGCCGGGTGCGGATATGCAGAAAGGCCCAGGATTTGGCCGTCCGGCGGGCATCTATGCGGCGGGCGAACGTCAGCAGGCGCTAAACGCAGGCGGACCCATCACCCTGGCCGATTGGCCGGGGGCGACCGTCATGCAGCCCGACGTGACGACGGGACGCGATCTGACGGGGGCGCTTCTGGCGCTGGCGGCGGCGCTGCTGGCGTTGGATGCCTTGGGCTCGGCTTGGCTGGGGCGGGGTGGTCGCGTGGCTGCGGTCTTGCTGGTGATGGCGCTGATGCCCAGACCCGCCGCCATGGCGCAGGACCTCGACCCCGATCTGATCCGCGCCGCCGATGAGGTCGCGCTGGCCTATGTCGTCACCGGCGACGACCGGATCGACACGGCCTCGGATCAGGGGCTGCGCGGGTTGTCGGCGGCCTTGCGGCAGCGCAGCTCGGTCGAGCCGGGAGCGCCGATCGGCATTGATCTGGACAGCGACGACCTGTCGTTGCTGACGTTCCTCTATTGGCCGGTGACCGCCGATCAGCCTGCGCCTTCGCCGCGTGCCTACATGCGGCTGAACGCCTTCATGCGGTCGGGCGGGGTGATCATGTTCGACACGCGTGACGGCGATGTGACAGGCGTCGGCGGCCCCGACATGACCGACACGCTGCAGGCGCTTGCGGCACCGTTGGACATTCCGCCCTTGGCCCCCATTCCCGAAGACCACGTGCTGACGCGGACTTTCTATCTGCTGGACGATTTCCCGGGCCGGTGGCGCGGCAATCCGGTCTGGGTCGAGGCTCCGCCCGTCGGTGCCGAGGCCGCCGAGGGCAGCCCCTTCCGTCAGCTGAACGACGGCGTCAGCCCCGTCATCATCGGCGGCAACAGTTGGGCCGAGGCCTGGGCCATCGACGACGACGGCTATCCGGTCTTCCCCATCGGCTCGGGGTGGAAGGGCGAGGAGCAGCGCGAGATGGCGCTGCGCTTTGGCGTCAACGTGATCACCTATGTCCTGACTGGGAACTACAAATCCGACCAAGTCCATGTGCCCGCCCTGCTTGACCGCCTGCGGACCGAGGAGGCCCTGTCCAGATGACCGCACTGCGCTTCGATCCCGCCCTGCCATGGTGGGCCATTGCCACGCTGACCGCGCTGGCCCTGCTGGTGGCGGGCTTTGCGCTGTGGCGCGGGCTGCGTGGATGGGCATGGCGGGGGCTTGCCTTGCTGGCGGCATCCATCACCCTTGCCGGACCCGCCTTCGAGATCGGCACCCGCGCAGGGCTGACCGACATCGTCATCCTGCTTGACGATCGTTCCGCCAGCCAGGATCTGCCGGGACGGCGCGCGCAGGTCGATCAGGCCGTCGACCAGCTGTCGGACGGCGTGCAGGCTTTGCCCGATACCGAATTGCGCCGTGTCACCGTGGGCGATGACGAAGACGGCACCCTTCTGGCCACCGCCATCACCCGCGCCGTGGCCGCCGAACCGGACGCGCGGCTGGCGGGCGTGATCGCTGTGACCGATGGCCGCCTGCATGATCCGCAGATGCTGCCCACGGGCCTGCCTGCGCCGTTGCACGTCCTGCTGACCGGACAGCCGCAGGATTGGGACAGGCGTCTGGTCATCGAACAGGCCCCCGCCTTCGGCTTGATCGATCAAGAGGTGACGATCCGCCTGCGGGTCGAGGATCAGGGCGCCGTTCCGCCCGGCCTTGGTCAAGGCAGCGCCACTCTGCGCCTGTCTTTGGACGGAGACGCCCAGCAGACCTTCGCCGTCCCCCTGAACACGACCCTCTCGCTGCCGGTGACGCTGACCCATGCCGGTCAGAACGTCGTCCAGATCACCCTTCCGGAAATCGAGGGCGAGCTGACCGACCGCAACAACTCGGCCGCGATCAGCATCAATGGCGTGCGCGACCGGCTGCGGGTTCTGCTGGTCTCGGGCGAGCCGCACGCCGGTGAAAGAACTTGGCGCAACCTGTTGAAATCAGACGTCTCTGTCGATCTAATCCATTTCACCATCCTGCGCCCGCCCAACAAGATGGACGGCGTGCCGATCAGCGAACTGGCCTTGATCGCCTTCCCGACGCGCGAATTGTTCCTTGAACGGATCGACGATTTCGACCTGATCATCTTCGACCGCTATCGCGTGCGGGGCATCCTGCCGCCCGAGTATTATCAGAACATCGCCCGTTATGTGCGCGACGGCGGTGCGGTGCTGGTCGCGGCAGGCCCCGAGATGGCCTCGGTCGAGAGTCTGAACCTGTCGCCCATGGGTCAGATCCTGCCCGCGCGCCCGACCGGCAACGTGATCGAGGAGGCTTTCCTGCCGCGCCTGACTGCAGAAGGCCGACGCCACCCCGTGACCGCCGATCTGCCCGGCGTGCAGGATGAAGGCGATCCCGAATGGGGGCGCTGGCTGCGGATGGCGCAGGTCGCGCCGAACCCCGACGCACAGGTCGTGATGACGGGGACGGGCGACAATCCGCTGCTGGTGATGAACCGCGTCGGCAAGGGGCGGGTGGCGCTGATGACCTCGGATCAGGCGTGGCTCTGGGGGCGCGGCTTCGAAGGCGGCGGACCGCAGCTGGAGCTGCTGCGCCGCATCGCACATTGGTCGATGAAGGAACCCGAGCTGGAGGAGGAGAGCCTGCTAGCCGAGGTCTCGGGCGGTCTGAGCGTCCGCATCACCCGCCGCACGATGGAGGATCGGGTCGGTCCATTGGTCATCATCCAGCCCGACGGCACGACGCAGGCGCTGGCCCTGGACCCCGACGGACCGGGACGCTTCACCGCCGATTGGACTGCGCCCGAGCCGGGCCTCTATCGCCTGCAGAACGGCAACGAAAGCCGGGTTCTGGCGCTTGGACCCGCGGCACCGCGCGAATTCGAACAGACGGTCGCCGATGCGGCCCTGCTGGAACCGCTGGTCGACGCGTCGGCGGGCGCGGTGCTGAACCTCTCGGACGGCGTGCCATCGGTCCGACACGCACGCGCCGGACGGGCGACCGGGCAGGGCGTCGGCGGACCGTGGATCGGCATCACCCCGCGCGATGCGGCGACGGTGACCGGATTGCAGCGCCGCCCCGTCATTCCCGGCTGGCTGTGGTTGGCGATCATCGCGGGCTTGGCATTGACCGGCTGGCTGGTCGAAGGCCGGCGGGGTCGCGGCGCATGACCGCCACCCGCAACCCTGCGTGCTTGCCAAGCCCGCATCCGGTTGGTAACCCGTTGAAAACCGCCTGAAGGAACGAAAATGGCCGACGACGCGCGCAATCCCGCCCCCTATACCGAGGCAGACCTGTCGCTGATCAAGCGGATCATCCCGCACCGTTACCCTTTCCTGTTCATCGACAAGGTGCGCGACATCGTGCCCTTCGAAAGCGCCGTCGGCATCAAGAACGTCACCAGCAACGAACCGCATTTTCAGGGGCATTTCCCCGAACAGCCGGTCATGCCCGGCGTCACCATCATCGAGGCGATGGCCCAGACCGCCGCCATCGTCGTCGGTATCAGCATCAACGTCGTGGACGAGGAGATGCTGACCTATTTCATGGGCATCGACAAATGCAAGTTCCGCCGCATGGTCGTGCCGGGCGACGTGGTCGAGCTGCACGTCAAGGCGATCCGCGGTGGCGGCAAGATCTGGAAGTTCGAGGGCAAGGCCATGGTCGACGGCCAGCTCTGCGCCTCGGCCGAGTTCACCGCCATGATGGCGCGGAAGACCGATGCCTGAGACCCTGATCCACCCTTCGGCCGTGGTCGAACCCGGCGCCCAGATCGCCGAGGGCGTGTCCATCGGGCCGTTCTGCGTCGTGGGCGCCAAGGTCAAGCTGGCGGCCGGGGTGGTTCTGAAGTCCCATGTCGTGGTCGCCGGTGACACCAGCATCGGCCCCGACACGGTCGTTTTCCCATTCGCCTGCATCGGCGAGGTGCCTCAGGACCTCAAATTCCGGGGTGAGGATGTCAGCCTGAAGATCGGTGCGCGCAACCGTATCCGCGAATATGTCACGATGAACCCCGGGACCGAGGGCGGCGGCGGCGTCACCATCGTCGGCGACGACGGTCTGTTCATGTCAGGGGCGCATGTCGCACATGACTGCCATATCGGCGATCGGGTGATCCTTGTGAACAATGCCTCGGTCGCAGGGCATTGCCATCTGGAGGACGATGTGATCGTCGGCGGGCTGTCGGGGGTGCATCAATGGGTGCGCATCGGACGTGGCGCGATGATCGGCGCGGTGACCATGGTGACCGCCGATGTCATCCCTTATGGCCTGGTTCAGGGACCGCGCGGCCATCTGGACGGGCTGAACCTAGTTGGCCTGAAACGCCGCGGGGCCAGCCGCAGCGACATCGTGGCGCTGCGCGAATTGCTGGCGGCCCTGGGGCAGGGATCCTTCCGCGATACCGCCCGCGCGCGCGCCGAAACCGATGTTCACGGGATGGAGCGTGATGTGCTGGACTTCATCCTCGGCCCCTCGGACCGCAGCTTTCTGACGCCGCGCAACAAGGCAGAGTAAATGACACGCATTGCAGTGATCGCAGGCAAGGGGCACCTCGCCCCCGCAGTGGCGCGCGCCTTGGACAACCCCGCAGTCTATGCGCTGGAGGGGTTCGCGCCCGAAGGATTGGACCACACGACCTTCCGGTTGGAGCGTCTGCTGCCCTTCATCGACAACCTGTTGGATCAGGGGATCACCCGCGTGGTCTTTGCCGGGGCGATCCGACGCCCCAGGCTTGATCCCGAAGCCTTCGATCCCCGCACCGCGCAGATGGTCCCGCGGATCCTGATGGCCATGCAGTCAGGCGATGATGCAGCCCTGCGAACTGTCCTCGACATCTTCGAGGAAAACGACCTTGCCATATGTTCCGTATCGGAAATCTGCCCTGATCTGGTTCCCGCCGAAGGTCTTCTGACCGGTCAGCCTTCCGATGCTGACAAGCGCGACGTTCACCGTGCCGCGCAGATCCTGTCCGCGACCGGTGCATTGGATCTGGGTCAGGGCGCGGTCGTGGCGCAGGGGCTTTGCCTCGCGCTTGAAACCTTGCCGGGAACCGAGGCGATGCTGGAATTCGCCGCACTCCACGGTGACATGCGACCCAACCCCAAGGGCGCGAAGGGTGTCCTCTACAAGGCGCCGAAGCCCGATCAGGATCGGCGGATCGACCTGCCAACCATCGGTCCCGATACCGTCGATCAGGCCGCGAAGGCCGATCTGACCGGCATCGCATGGGAAGCGGGCGGCGCGATCCTGCTGGACCGGCCCGAGACCCTGCGCCGGGCAGAGGCAGCCGGGATGTTCCTTTGGGCAGTGGGCCCCCAAGGCTGACGCCTGCTCAGGAAGCACTGGCATCCGGGCCGATTGGCCAATACCTATGTTCCGACAGCAGCAAGGTGAAGCGGCATGAAGTATTTCCTGATCGCAGGCGAACCCTCGGGCGACCAGCTGGGCGCGGCCTTGATGGCGGGTCTGAAGGATCTTGATCCGGGCGCGAAATTCGTCGGCATCGGCGGCGCCGGCATGCAGGTTCACGGGTTGCACAGCCTGTTTCCCATGGATGAGCTGAGCTTGATGGGCATCTGGGAAGTCCTTCCCAAGTACCGTCACCTGAAACGCCGGATCGCCGAAACCGCCGAGGCGGTTCTGCAGTCGGGCGCCGACGTGCTTGTTACCATCGACAGTCCCGACTTCTGTCTGCGGGTCGCCAAGATTGTCCGTGCGGCGCGACCGCAGCTGCGCACCGTTCACTATGTCGCGCCCTCGGTCTGGGCATGGCGATCGGGGCGGGCGGTGAAGATGGCCAAGGTCATAGACCACGTGCTGGCGATCCTGCCGTTCGAGCCGCCGTTGATGCAGGCGGCGGGGATGACCTGCGATTTCGTCGGCCATCCGGTGGCGACATCCGATGTGGCGGGGCCGGATCAGGCGATGCTGTTCCGAAACGCGCATGGCATCGACGCCGATGCGCCCATCGTCTTGTGTCTGCCCGGATCACGGCGATCCGAGGTCGCGCGCCTCGGGCCTCGCTTCGATGAGGCGTTGATGCGCCTTCGCGACCGCGTCCCCGAGATCCGCGTCGTTCTGCCAACCGTCCCCGGCGTGGCGGGCATGGTCCGCGACATGACACGCCGCTGGCCGACGGCCCCCATCGTCATCGAGGAGGCGGATGAGAAGCGCGCCGCTTTCGCAGCCGCCGATCTGGCGTTGGCTGCATCGGGGACCGTCAGCCTCGAACTGGCGGCGAACCGCATTCCGATGGTGATCGGCTATGACATGGCGCCGATCAGCCGCTGGATTTTGGGGGCATTGCTGCGGACCGATACTGTGACGCTGGTCAATCTGGTCAGCGACACCCGCGCGGTGCCCGAATATCTGGGCGGTCAGTGCCAGCCCGGTCCCATCGCCCTGGCCCTTCAGGCCGCTCTCGAGGACCCCGCCTCGCGCAGTGCCCAATTGCATGCGATGGATCTGACCATGGACCGCCTAGGTAAAGGGGGTGAGGCGCCGGGCCATCGCGCGGCGCGCTCGGTCATTCAGGCGATCACAGGACCGCGGTGACGATGATCTCGACCTTCAGTTCGGGCGATGCCAGCGCCGATTCGCCCGTGGCGCGGGCAGGGGCGTGGCCCTCGGGAACCCATGCGTCCCACACGGCATTCATCTCGGCGAAATCGGCCATGTCGGCCACCCAGATCTGCGTCGAAACGATCTTGGTCTTGTCGGTGCCTGCCTTCGCAAGCAGATCCTCGACCTTCGCAAGGCACTCGCGGGTCTGATCGGCCACCGAGCTGCCGGGTTCGCCGACCTGACCGGCCAGGAAGACGAAGCCGTTGGCGATGACCGCGCGGCTCATGCGGGTTCCGGTTTCAATGCGGGTGATGTCGCTCATGTTCATGCTCCTTGAATGAGACGCCAGAAAAAGATTGCGGTGGTTCCGAAGCCGATGCAGGCGATCAGCGCCCGCAGTGCCGGCATGGGAATCCGCCTTGCGATGGACGGACCGGCCAGGCCACCCAGCACGGTGCCGGTGGCCATCAGCGCGCCGGGTCCCCATGCGATCGATCCGCCGACGGCAAAGATCAGGCAGGCGATCAACGACAAGGCGACGCTGAGCCAGCTTTTCAGCCCGTTCATCTGGTGGATGTCGCGCATGCCCCACATGGCGAACAGCGCCAGAAGGATGATCCCCAGCCCGCCGTTGAAATAGCCGCCATAGATCGCAACCGGCAGCAGCGTGCCCAACCCGAAGGGTGTGACCACGCGCGCATATCGCGCCGCCAGTGCCCTGATCGGCTCGGCCCAGATGAAGACGACGGTGGCGATCAACAGCAGGAAGGGCACCAGTGCCGAGAACGCCTGGTTTGAACTGACCAGCAGCAGACCCGCTCCGACCATCCCGCCAGCCATGGTCCAGAACGTCAGATGAACCATCCGCACGCCCTGCATTACGGCCAGATCGCGGCGGAAGCCATAGGTCGCCGCCAGATAGCCGGGAAAGGATGCGACGGTCGCGGTGGCATTCGCCATGACCGGCGGCACACCGACCAGAACCAGAGCCGGGAAGGTGATAAAGGTGCCGCCACCCGCCACCGCGTTCAGCATGCCGCCGACCAGCCCGGCAAGAAACAGCAGGGCGATATCGAACATGCAGACCTTTCAAGAGGCATCGGGTTTCGCGTTTGGCGGGACGCTATACGCAGCGTCAGCCAGCGGCAAGGCGGCTTGAGGTGGTTGCCGATTTGTTCTAGTTTTTCCCGATGAGCAATCTTGATCCGACCTGCCTTCCCGCCATGCCGGGGCAGCGCCTGGCGCGCGGCACGGGGCGCATGCTGCGAACGCTGGACCATGCCGTCCTGACCGAATTCGTGCCATCGCGCGGGCTGCGCGTCGATCTGATCAGCCTTGGCCCCAAGGGCGAATTATGGATCGTTGAATGCAAGAGCAGCCGCGCCGATTTCCAGTCCGACCGCAAGTGGCAGGGGTATCTGGAATGGTGCGACCGCTATTTCTGGGCCGTCGACGAGAATTTTCCCGTCGATCTGCTGCCCGAGGATACGGGCCTGATCATGGCCGATGCCTATGGTGCGGAAATCGCGCGCATGGCACCCGAAACCCGGCTGGCTCCGGCACGCCGCACCAAGGTGCAACGCGACTTTGCCCGGACCGCGGCCCTGCGGTTGCAGGGTCTTTGCGATCCCGACGGCTTCAGCGCCGGGGCTTTTTAGAATCGCTGCGCACGGCCTCGGCTGCGGCCAGCAGTTCCTCGGCGATCTCGGTCGCCTCTTCGGCATCGAAGTCCATCGGCAGGTCGATGCCGTCGCCCTGGACGTAGATGCGGACCATTCCCTGATCGGTCGGGCCGATCTGCAGATTGGCCGTGACGTCGCTTTCGCTGTTGATACCCATGGTCTGTCCTTTCAGCTGAGAAACTTTCTGTAACGCGGACGCAATTTCACGGCAAGCGAGGGTTGCAACCCCCGCGCACTGGGGCTATTGAACCGCCCAGTGCCGCCTTAGCTCAGTTGGTTAGAGCGCTAGATTGTGGATCTAGAGGTCGCCCGTTCGAGACGGGCAGGCGGTACCATCACCCCCCTTTTGTCAGCGATACCCCTGCGCCTGCAGCTCGAACAGCTCGCGATAGCGGCCGTTCTGGGCCAGCAGTTCCTCGTGGTTGCCCTGCGCATCGACGCGGCCCTTTTCCAGCACGATGATCCGGTCGGCCATCCGCACGCTGGAGAAGCGATGCGAGATCAGCAGCGCCGTGCGTCCATGCGTCAGTTCCTTGAACCGCTCGAAGATCTCGTATTCGGCCCGGGCGTCCAGTGCGGCGGTGGGTTCATCCAGGATCAGCAGTTGTGCATCACGCATATAGGCGCGGGCGATGGCCAGCTTCTGCCACTCGCCGCCCGACAGGTCCAAGCCCTTGCTGAACCGATTGCCGACCATCTGGTCATAGCCCTTGGGCAGCTTGGCGATGACCTGATCGGCCAGCGACCGTTCGGCGGCAGAGATGATTCGCGGACGGTCGTCCCGCGCCTCGATTCGACCTATGGCGATGTTTTCCGAAGCCGTGACGGCATAGCGGACAAAGTCTTGGAAGATCACGCCAACCGCGCCGCGCAATTCGTCCAGATCATAGTCCCGCAGGTCGCGCCCATCCAGCAGGATGCGCCCTTCGTCGGGGTCATAGAGCCGCGCCAGCAGCTTGACGATGGTGGTCTTGCCTGCGCCGTTTTCACCGACCAGCGCCACGGTTTCCCCGGAATGCAGATCAAAACTCATCCCGCGGATGGCCCAATCGTCACGACCGGGATAGCGGAAGCCAACGTTCTCGAAGCGGAAGCCCTGCGTGATTGGGGTCGGGATCGGCAGGGCGTCGGGGCGCGAGGCGATGGCGGGGGTCGAGGTGAAGAACTCGAACAGATCGTCCAGATACATCGCCTGTCCGGCCATGCTTGAAAAGCTGCTCAGCAGACCCTCCAGCAGCCCGCGCAGGCGAAGGAAGCTGCCCGAGAGAAAGGTCAGATCGCCAAGCGTCAGATCGCCGGTCAGAGCGTTGGCGATGATCCAGAGGAAGGCGCCGTAATAGGCCAGGGTCCCCATCGCCGTCAGCCCCGCCATCACCGTCAGCTGACGTCGCTGGATGGCGCGGTTTTCGACGTAGAAGCGCCGCGCCAGCGTCAGGTAGCGGTCGCGGAGGAAGGGCGAGAGGCCAAAGATCTTGACCTCTTTCGCGGTCTCGGCGCTGGCCCCGATCATGCGCAGGTAATCGCGTTCGCGCCGGTCGGGCGCGCGGCGGTGGTTCAACGCATAGGTCTGGGCGTTGAAGTGCATCTCTCCGAACAGCGAAGGGATCAGCGCCACGGCCAGCAGCAGGACCAGCCACGGGTTGTAGACCAGCAGGCCGACCGCAAAGCTGCCCACGGTGACCAGATCCTGCAGCTGCTGCATGACCTGGTTGACCAGCGGAATGCGCCCCATCGTCTGGCGGCGTGCGCGGTCCAGCCGGTCCTGAAAGGCGGGGTCCTCGAAGCTGGCAAGGTCTAGGTCGCCCGCGTGGTCCATCAGCCGGATCGAGATGTCGATCACCAGCTTTTCCTGCAGCATGCTGTCGGTATAGCTGACCAGACGCCCCAGGATGTCCTGAGTCAGTGCCAGCGCCAGTTCCGCCACCACCAGCGCGATCAGCCCCGTAGCAAGCCCGCTGTCCCACCATCCCGACAGGGTCTCGGGGTGGCCGGGCAGGGACGACAGCCGCACGACCTGGTCGATGATCAGCTTGCCGACCCACAGCATCGCCACGGGCATGACCGCCCGCAGCAGGCGCAGGACGATCATCGACAGGGTCAGCGCGGGGCTGGCCTGCCACACCATCCGCAGGAAGGGCGGGATGTTCTTCAGCGCCGCCCAACGCGCTGCAAATGTGGTTGCAGTCGGGTCGGACGGCGGCATCTTACGCGGCCTCGTGTCGACGGGCGTGGGCGATCTCGGCCTCGGTCAGGGGGCCGGGATAATGGCAGGCGATCTTGTGGTCGCCGCCGATGGGCGCCGGAACCTCCTCGGCGCAGCGGGCCTGCGCGCGGGGGCAGCGCGTGCGGAAGACGCAGCCCGAAGGTGGGTTCATGGGCGAGGGCAGATCACCCGCCAGCGGTACGATGGTCTTTCCGGTCTCGATCGTCGGATCGGGGACCGGAACTGCCGACAGCAGCGCCTGCGTATAGGGGTGCTGCGGGTTGCCATACAGCTCGGTCGAGGAGGCGACCTCCATCACCTTGCCCAGATAAAGCACCATCACCCGGTCGCTGATATGTTTGACCACAGACAGGTCGTGGGCGATGAAGACCAGCGCCAGCCCCAGTTCCTTTTGCAGCCGGATCAGCAGGTTGATCACCTGCGCTTGGATCGAGACATCCAGCGCCGAAACCGGCTCGTCGCAGATGATCAGCTTGGGCTCCACGATCAGCGCGCGGGCGATGCCGATGCGCTGGCACTGGCCGCCGCTGAATTCATGGGGATAGCGGTTGATCTGGTTCGGCAGCAGGCCCACCCGCTCCATCATCGCCTTGACGCGGTCGCGGACCTCGGCGCGGCCAAGGTCGGGGCGGTGCGTGGTCAGCGGCTCGGCGATGATCTGGCCCACGGTCATGCGCGGGTTCAGGCTGGCCAGAGGATCCTGGAAGACCATCTGGATGTCGCTGCGATATTTCATCATCTGGCGCGGAGACATGGCCAGCAGGTCCTTGCCGTCGATCCATTCGGCCTGCCCCTCGGCGTGGACCAACCCGATCAGGGCGCGGGCCAGCGTGGATTTCCCGCAGCCCGATTCACCCACGACGCCCAAGGTCTCACCGGGGTTCAGGGTGAAATCGACGCCTGCGACGGCATGCAGGGGCCGGGGCTTGGCCCAGGGCAGATCGCCCTCGCGGCGGATCTGGAAGGTCACGCGCAAGTCGCGCACATCAAGAAGCGGGTTCATTGCTGTCCCTCCACCGTGCTGGGGGTTCCGGCGGCGCCAGCGCCTGCCACGGCACCGCGCGGGATGGCCTGCGCGGGACCGTCGCCAAGATCGGCTGCGGGCTGGTCGTCGTCGATGGTGATACGGGTCTGGCGGGCGATGACCTCGGCCACGGGGGCGTGACAGGCGCGGGCCTGTTCGGGGGCAAAGCCTTCCAGCGGCGGATCGATCGTGTCGCAGCCCTCGCGTGCATAGGGGCAGCGCGGAGAGAATGCGCAGCCGCTTGGGGGCCGGCTCATATTCGGGGGCTGGCCGGGGATGGCGTGCAGTTCCTCGGACGTCTGGTCGACGCGCGGGATCGCGTCCAGCAGCCCTTGGGTATAGGGATGCGTCGGCGCGGCGAAGATCGGACGCACCGGCCCGGTTTCACGAATGCGCCCGCCATACATGACCGCCACGCGTTCGCAGGACCCTGCGACCACGCCCAGATCATGGGTGATCAGGATCATCGCCATGCCGAAATCGTGCTGCAACTCCTTCAGCAGCTGCATGATCTGGGCCTGAACAGTGACGTCCAGCGCGGTGGTCGGTTCATCCGCGATCAGCAGCTTGGGCTTGCACAGCAGCGCCATGGCGATCATCACACGCTGGCGCATGCCGCCGCTGAATTCATGCGGGTAAAGGCGCACGCGGCCCTTGGCGTCGGGGATCTTGACGGCGTCCAGCATCTGGACAGCCTGCGCCACGGCCTCGCGCTTGCCGATGCCCTTGTGCAGGGTCAGCACCTCGGCCATCTGGTCGGCCACCCGCATATAGGGGTTCAGCGAGGTCATCGGGTCCTGAAAGATCATTGCCATCTTCTCGGCGCGGATGCTGTTCAGCACCTTGGGCTTGGCGTTCAGGATTTCCTGGCCGTCGAAGACGACCGACCCCGAGGCGCGACCATTGCGCGCCAGCAGGCCCATCATCGCGAAGGACAGCTGCGATTTGCCGCTGCCGGATTCGCCCACGATGCCAAGGGTCTGGCCAGCCTCGACCGAGAGGTTGACGTTGTTGACGGCGCAGACCTCGGCGTCGTTGGTCTGGAAGCGGACCGAGAGGTTCCGGATGTCTAGAAGGCTCATGCTCAGCGCTCCTTCGGGTCGAGGGCATCACGCAGGCCGTCGCCCACGAAGAAGAAGCCGAACAGCGTGATGACAAAGAAGAACAGCGGGAAGGCCAGTTGCCACAAGGTGCCATAGTTCATCGTGCCTGCCCCTTCGGAAATCAACGCGCCCCAGCTGGTCAGCGGTTCCTGAACCCCAAGGCCAAGGAAGCTGATGAAGCTTTCGGTCAGGATCATCAGCGGCACCAGCAGCGTCGCATAGACTGCGACCACGCCCAGAAGGTTCGGGACGATGTGGCGGATGATGATCTTCCACGCGGGAACGCCGGTGGCGCGGGCAGCCTCGATGAATTCGCGGTTCTTTAGCGACAGGGTCTGGCCGCGCACGATGCGCGACATGTCCAGCCAGCTGATCAACCCGATGCCCAGAAACAGCATCGACATCGACCGCCCGAACATCACCAGCAGCAGGATCAGCACGAACATGTAGGGAATCGACATCAGGATATCGACGGTCCGCATCATGATCTGATCGGTGCGCCCGCCGACATAACCCGCCGTCGCGCCATAAAGCGTGCCGACGATGACGGCGATGCCCGCCCCCACGACGCCGACCATCAGGCTGACCTGCGTCCCTTGGACCACCCGCGCGAAGAGGTCGCGGCCCAAGTTGTCGGTGCCGAAGTAATGGCCGTTTTCGAACGAGGGCTGGCCCATCTGGGCGACCTGTCCCATGACGCTGAAGTCCAGCTCCTCGTTCGACCAGACGGCGAACTGACCGCCGACCAGCGCGAAGACCGAAACCAGGATCAGGATGATCAGACCCAGCATTGCACCCTTGTTGTTCAGGAACCGCTTGCGTGCGTCCGCCCAAGGGCTGCGGCCGCGAACCTCGTCCTGCACCAGCTTGGCCGACAGGGATTTCATCTTTTGTTCGTCAATGACCATGGCTCAATACCTGATCTTGGGGTCGATCCATGCGTAAAGCACGTCGACGATAAGGTTGAACAGGATCGTCAGCGCGCCCACCAGAATGGTCACGCCCATCATCACCGCATAGTCACGGTTCAGCGCCGAGTCCACGAAGGCCTTGCCGATCCCGCCGGTCGAGAAATACATGTCGATCACCACCGAACCGGTGATCATCGACACGAAGACCGGACCCAGATAGCTGATCACCGGCAGCATCGCGGGCTTCAACGCGTGGCGGATGATGACCCGGTGTTCGGGCATCCCCTTGGCGCGGGCCGTGCGGATGTGGTTCGAACCCAGCACCTCCAGCATGGAAGACCGTGTGATCCGCGCGATCGACGCCATATAGCTGGTCGCCAGCGCGATCACCGGCATGATCCAGAAACTGGGGTCGCTAAAGCTCCAACCGCCGCCGGGCAGCAGACCGTACCACAGCGTCAGAACCAGCACCAACAACGGCGCCATCACGAAGTTCGGCAGGACCTGCGCACCGATGGAAATCCCTACCGCGATGTAATCGACCCATGAATTGTGCCAGATGGCCGCGACGACGCCCAAGGACACGCCCAGCACGATGGCCGACACGAAGGACAGCACGCCATAGGTCAGCGTCACGGGAAAGCCCGCGGCGATCAGCTGGTTCACCGTCCGGTCGGGATAGACGAAGCTGGGACCGAAGTCGAAATGCACCACGATGTTGTAGAGATAGTTCCAGATCTGCAGCCACAGCGGGTCGTTCAACCCGTATTGCGCCTCGAGGTTGGCGATCACCTGCGGCGGCAGGGCGCGTTCGGCGGTGAAGGGACCGCCCGGTGCCATGTGCATCAGGATGAAGGAAAAGACGATCAGCAGCAGCAGCGTGGGTATCGCCACCGCCAGCCGTCGCAGGATGAATGCGATCATCGCGTTGGGCTCCCTGCGGGATGGTTGAAAGCCGAGGGCCGGGACAGGTCAAAACCCGTCCCGGCCCGATCATGAAAGGTCGGTTGCCTTATTCGGCGACGCGATACAGGTCCTTGGCATACCACGTGTTCAACAGGTTTTCACGCGGAAGGCCCTTGATGGCCGGGTTGATCATGTCGACCTTGGCATAGTGATAGACGAAGACCGCGGGCATTTCTTCGGCCAGGATCTCCTCGGCGCGCTGATACAGCGGCGTGGTATCATCGGCCGTGCGGGCGTCGACCAGCAGCTTGTCGTATTCCTCGTTCGACCATTTGCCGCTGTTGTAGCCGTCGGTGCGGAACCAGTCGAGGAAGGTCGAGGCTTCGTTGTAGTCGGCGCACCAGGCATAGCGGGCGACGTCGAAGTCCTGCGATTGCAGGCGGTCGGTATGGACCTTCCATTCGACGTTGTTCAGCTCGACCTCGATGCCCAGGGGGCGCCAGAATTGCTGTGCCGCGATGGCCAGCAGGCGGTGGCTGTCATCGGTGTTGTACTGCAAGGACACCTTGACCGGGTTGTCGGGACCATAGCCTGCCTCGGCCAGCAGTTCCTTGGCCTTGGCCATCCGGTCTTCCATCGACATGTCGGCCATGCCGCCTTCGGGCGGGGTAAAGCCGTTGATGGCCCAATGGGTCCAGGTATAGGCGGGCTTCTGACCGCCCTGCAGAACCTGATCGACGATCACCTCGCGGTTCAGACCAAGCGCCATGGCCTGACGGACGCGAACGTCCTTCAGCGCCTCGGGGCCCTTGTCCGACAGGTTCATCACGTAGGCATAGGAACAGCCGTAGGGAACCGAGACGGCTTCCTCGGGGGATTGTTCGGACAGGCGCGGATACTGGCCTGCGGGGATCTGGACGCGGTCCAGCTCGCCTGCCTGATAGCGGGTCAGGGCGACGTTGTTGTCGTTCACGGTGACGCCGCGAACCGTTTCCATCAGGACGTTGTCGGCGTCCCAGTATTCCGGGTTCTTCTCCATCACGATCTCGACGCCCAGATTGTGGCTGGCCAGCGTGAAGGCACCGTTGCCGACCAGATGGTCGGGCTGGGTCCATTGGTCGCCGAATTCCTCGACCACGGCCTGCGGGACGGGATAGGTGGTGGCATGCGACAGCGTGCTGACGAAATAGGGGGTCGGCGTGGTCAGCGTGACCTCCAGCGTCTTGTCGTCGATGGCCTTGACGCCCAGTTCCTCGGGCTTGGCTTCGCCGGCGACGATCTCGGTCGCGTTCACGACGTTCATCAACTCCATGTACCACGCGTATTCCGACGCGGTTTCCGGGTTCACGACGCGCTGCCAGGCAAAGACGAAATCTTCGGCCGTGACGGGCTCGCCGTTCGACCACTTGGCGTCGCGCAGCTTGAAGGTATAGGTCAGCTGATCGTCGCTGACCTCATAGCTTTCGGCGACGCCGGGGATCATCTCGCCCTTGGCGTTTTCGTTCATCAGACCTTCGAACAGCGAACGCAGCACGTCCGAACCTTCGACGTCGGTGTTCTTGGCCGGGTCCAGCGACTTGATCGCGTCCAGCAGCCAATAGGTATAGGTCTGGCTGTCGGCCAGCGTCTCGCCCTCGGCGGGTTGGACGGCATAGGCGGGCAGTGCCAGCGCTGCCAACAGCGCGGTGGTGGTGAAAAGTCTGGTCATGGCCAGCTCCTCCATGTTGCATGTGGGCGTCTTCTGCGCCCGAATGGCGCGACGTTACGCAAACTTGCGCGATGAGCAAGCGGCCTTTGCGCCTTTTCAACCGTCCCACCATGTGGAACAGATGTCGCCATGACACGGCACGGACATATCACGCTTGTGACGGGCGGCGCGCGATCGGGCAAATCGGCCTTGGCCGAGCGCCTTGTTGCACGACATGCAATGCCCCGCATCTATATCGCCACCGCCGAGGCGCGCGACGGCGAGATGGGCGAAAGAATACAGCGACATCAAATCAGTCGCGGCGAAAACTGGAAAACGGTCGAGGAACCCCGCGATCTGTGCCGGGCCCTTCGCGACACCGATGGGCAGGGGGTTCGGCTGGTCGACTGCCTGACCTTATGGATGTCGAACATGATGGGACAGGCGGATGTCGGCGCATTGGCCATGACGTTACGTCAGCAATGCTGTCCTGTCGTTCTTGTGACCAATGAACTGGGGCAGGGCATCGTGCCCGACAACGCCCTTGCGCGGCAGTTCCGCGATGAACACGGCTGGATGAACCAGACCATCGGCGATCTGGCCGATCAGGTCTGGATGGCCGTCAGCGGCCAACCCCTGCGACTGAAACCCATGCCCGAGGGAATGCATGACCAACTTTGACCAGGAATCCGCCGATGCCGCACAGGCGCGTCAGGACGAACTGACGAAACCGCAAGGATCGCTTGGCCGGTTGGAGGAGCTTGCCGTGTTCATGGCCGGTTGGCGCCGCACCTCGCGTCCGGCGATGGACCGTGTGCAAGCGATCGTCTTTGCCGGTAATCACGGCGTCGTGGCGCGCGGCATCACGCCCTTTCCCGCCACCGTGACGGCGGCCATGGTCCAGAACTTTCGCAACGGGGGCGCGGCCATCAACCATATATGCAAGGTCGCGGGGGCTGATCTGCAGGTCATGGCGGTGGATCTGGACCGGCCCACCGCCGATTTCACCGCCGGTCCCGCCATGACCCCGGCCGAGGTGCAGCAGGCGATGGAGGCGGGGGCCGATGCCGTTGATCCGGACGCCGACATCCTGCTGCTGGGCGAGATGGGCATCGGCAATTCCACGGTCGCGGCGGCACTGACGGCAGCCACCTTGGGCGGGCGTGCCGAGGATTGGGTCGGACCCGGCACCGGCGCCCAGGGCCCGATGCTGCAGGCCAAGATCGCCGCCGTGGCGCAAGGCCTGGCGCTGCATTCACCCCGGACGACCGCCGAAACCTTGGCGGCGTTCGGCGGGCGCGAACAATCCGCAATCTGCGGCGCGATCCTGCGGGCGCGAGAGTTGCGCATTCCGGTGATGCTGGACGGCTTCATCTGTTGCGCCGCCGCAGCCGTGCTGACCCGCGACGATCCGCAGGCGCTGGACCATTGCCTGATCGGCCATGCAAGCGCCGAACCGGGCCACAAGCGATTGATCGCGGCCCTGGGCAAGCAACCGATCCTGGCTCTGGACATGCGCCTTGGCGAGGGATCGGGGGCAGGGGTCGCCCTGCTGGTCCTGCGCGCGGCGCTGGAGTGTCACAACGGCATGGCCACTTTTGCCGAGGCCGGCATTGGCTAGGCTGCAACAGCTGATCCTGGCGCTGGTCTTCCTGACACGGCTGCCCTTGGGTCGCTTCCTGCCGCCGAGGGTCCTGCCGCTGGCCAGCGCGGCCTGGGCGTTTCCCCTTGCAGGTGCGCTTGTCGGTGCCATTGCGGGTCTTCCCCTGTGGTTCGGACAGGGCCTGCTGTCCGCGGCACTGGCGGTCACCTTCGCCGTTTGGCTGACCGGTGGGCTGCACGAGGATGCCTTGGCCGATTTCGCGGATGCGGGCGGCGGGCGCGACCGTGCCGACCGGCTGCGGATCATGCGCGATTCGACCATCGGCAGCTATGGCGCGGCGGCGCTGATCTGCACCATGCTGATCCGCGTGGCGGCCTTGGGCCGGCTGGATGCGGCAGCGCTGATCGCCGCCATGGCCGCAGGTCGGCTGGCGCCGGTGCTGCTGATGCAGAGGATGCCGCCCGCGCGGGCCGACGGGCTGGGACAGGCCGCGGGGCGTCCCGGACGCCGCGCCTGTCTTTTTGCCGCCCTCGTGGCACTGCTGGCCCTGGTGATGGCAGCATCTGATGCCCGCGCGCTGATCGGCGGGGTCGTCGTCGCGCTGCTGGCGATGTGGTTCGTCTCGCGTCGCGCCGAACGTCTGCTGGGTGGGCAGACGGGGGACGTGCTGGGGGCGGCCTGTCTTGTGACCGAGACGGCGGTACTGGTCGCGTTGACCTGGGGCCCGTGATCCGCCGTCGCGCTTGACCCGCCCCGCCCCGATGCCGCATATCGCAAGCCACAGGAACCCGCGCCGGCCAACAAGGCGCGATCCACGAGGGAGGGGATTACATGGGTGGCCTACTGGCCCTGTCGCGCGGCATCGACCGCGTCACCACCGCGATCGGCCGCAGCGTTGCCTGGCTGATCCTGCTGGCCATCCTGGTCAGCGCCATCAACGCGATCGTGCGCAAGGTCTTCAGCATCTCGTCGAATGCCTGGCTGGAACTGCAGTGGTATCTGTTCGGGGGGGCATTCATGCTGGCCTCGGCCTATACGCTGCTGGAAAACGAGCATATCCGCATCGATGTGATCTATGGCCGCTGGTCGCGCAGGGTCCAGCATTGGATCGACCTGATCGGCACGCTGTTCTTCCTGTTCCCCTTCACGGCGATCATGATCTGGCTGCTCTATCCGTCCTTCCTGATCAGCTGGCGCACGAACGAGGTGTCGATGAACGCGGGCGGGCTGCTGATCTGGCCCGCCAAGGCGATCCTGGTCGCGGGCTTCGTCCTGCTGTTCGTCCAGGGCATATCCGAGCTGATCAAGAAGATCGCCGTCATGCGCGGCATCATCCCCGATCCCAACCCCCATGCCCACAGCCACGACTCGGGCCTGAAGGAGGCCGCCATCATGACCGTCGGTCTTGAAAAGGATCAGGCCGACGCCGCCTCTGCCGACCCGAGGAACCGCCCGTGATCGAACTTATCGCCCATAACCTTGCGCCCATCATGTTCTTCTCCATGGTGGTGTTTTTGCTGTTCGGATACCCGATCGCCTTCGCATTGGCCGCAAACGGCCTGCTGTTCTTCTTCTTCGGCGTCTTTCTGACCCCACTGTCGGACCAGATCAACCTGGGCTGGAACCTGCTGGGGGCGCTTGGCGACCGCGTCTTCGGCGTCATGCGCAACGACACGCTGCTGGCCATTCCCTTCTTCACCTTCATGGGCATCGTCCTTGAACGGTCCCGCATGGCCGAGGAGCTGCTGGACACCATCGGCCAGCTGTTCGGCCCCGTGCGCGGCGGTCTGGCCTATGCAGTCATCCTTGTCGGGGCGCTGCTGGCGGCGACCACCGGGGTGGTGGCGGCATCGGTCATCTCGATGGGGCTGATCTCTCTGCCGATCATGATGCGCTATGGCTATGACAAGCGGCTGGCCAGCGGGGTCATCACGGCCTCAGGGACGTTGGCGCAGATCATTCCGCCCTCGCTGGTGCTGATCGTCCTGGCCGACCAGTTGGGTCGGTCCGTCGGCGACATGTACAAGGCGGCGATGGTTCCGGCACTGGCGCTGACCGGGGTCTATCTTGTCTATGTGCTGGTGATGTCGATCCTGCGCCCCTCGATGATGCCCGCCCTGCCGCCCGAAGCGCGCAGCCTTGGCGGCGGCGGCTGGTCGCTGTTGGGGGCCATCCTGGGTTCCATCGCCATCTTCTACGCGACCCAGCATTTGCTGGGCGAACAGCTGGGCGACGACAGCGCGATCTGGGCCGCGGCGCTGACCGTGCTCATCATGCTGGTGCTGGCCCTTGCGGATGAGAAGCTGCGCACCGGCATCATGTCGCCCATGACGCGACAGGTGATCATCGTGATGATCCCGCCGCTGGCACTGGTCTTCCTGGTGCTGGGCACGATCTTTCTGGGCATCGCCACTCCGACCGAGGGCGGCGCCATGGGTGCCAGCGGGGCGCTGATCCTTGCGGCCTTCAAGCGGCGGCTCAGCTTCGATGTGGTGAACCAGGCGCTTCTCGCGACGGTGCGCCTGTCGGCCTTCGTGATGTTCATCCTGATCGGCGCGACGGTCTTCTCGCTGACCTACTACTCGATCAACGGCCATGTCTGGGTCAAGGATCTGCTGACGGCGCTGCCCGGCGGGGAGTACGGCTTCCTTGCGGCGGTCTGCCTGATCATCTTCTTCCTGGCCTTCTTCCTGGACTTCTTCGAGCTGGCCTTCGTGATCGTGCCGCTGCTGATCCCCGCCGCCAACGCGCTGGACATCGACCTGGTCTGGTTCGGGGTCATCCTGGCCGTGACGATGCAGACGTCCTTCCTGACTCCGCCCGTCGGCTTCGCGCTGTTCTACCTGCGATCGGTGGCGCCGCGGAAACCCTATCGGGACCACGTCACCGGCAAGACCATGTCCGAGGTCAGCACGATGGACATCTATCGCGGGGCGGTGCCCTTCGTCGGGCTGCAGATCGTGATGATCGTAGCGGTCGTGATCTTCCCAGGCATGGTGATGCACTACAAGGGGCCGGTGGTGGATACCTCGACGATCAAGATGCAGATCCCGATGGGCGGCTTCGGTGGCGGCGCCGAGGGCGGATCGGGCTTCGGATCGCTTGGCGGCCTTGGCGGATCGCCCTTCGGCGGGACCAAGGACGCGGCGCCCGCGGAGGAAGCGGAACCTCAGCCCAAGACCGAGGGCACCTCGGGCGGCATGGGGCTTGGCTTCGGCGGTCCGCCTCCGGGTCTGGGTGGCAACTGAAACGCAAAAAGGGCCGGATGATCCGGCCCTTTTTCATGTCATGTGCAAGGGGGATCAGCCTTCCTTGGCCAGTCCGCCGCCCCGCTGCTGGATCATCATGAAGGTGTCGAAGGTGTATTCGGCGGTCTGCTGATACAGGTACCAATCGTCGCGATAGGCCAGCATCGATTCATACATCTTCTTGAAGGCCGGGTTCTCGGCGCTCAGCTCGGCGTAAACCTCCTGCGAGGCGTTGAAGGCCGCCGTCAGGATTTCCTCGCTGAAGGAGCGCAGCTGCGCGCCCGAGCCGACCAGTTCCTTCAGGGCGGTCGGGTTCTTCATGTCGTATTTTGCCAGCATGTTCTGGTCGACGGCCTGACAGCAGGTGCGGAACAGCGCCTTGTCGGCTTCCGACAGCGCATCCCATGCCGACTGGTTCACGAAGAAGCTGACCGTCGGTCCGCCTTCCCAGAAACCGGGATAGTAGTAGTAGGGCGCGACCTTCTGGAAGCCCAGCTTGGCGTCGTCATAGGGGCCGACCCATTCGGCGGCGTCGATGGTGCCACGTTCCAGCGAGGGATAGATGTCCCCGCCCGCGATCTGCTGGGGCACGACGCCCAGCTTCTCCATCACGCGACCGGCCAGACCGGCGATGCGCAGCTTGAGGCCCTTCATGTCCTCCAGCGTGTTGACCTCCTTGCGGTACCAGCCGCCCATCTGGGTGCCGGTATTGCCACCCGGATAAGCCACGAGGTTGTATTCCTTCAGGAATTCGTTGTAATTCTCGATCCCGCCGCCGTGATAATTGTAGGCCGCCTTGGACCGCCCCGAGAAGGTGAAGGGCAGGTCGGCGCCGCAGGCGAAGGCCGGGTCCTTGCCCCAGTTGTAATAGCCGACCGAATGCGAACATTCGACGGTGCCCTCGGTCGTGGCGTTGATCGCGTCCAGCCCCGGCACGATCTCACCCGCGGAAAACACCTGGATGGTGAAGCGACCGTCGGTGGCCTCGGACAGGCGCTGCGACAGTTCCTCGGCGCCGCCATAAATGGTGTCCAGCGACTTGGGGAAGGACGAGGCCAGACGCCACGTCACCTTCTGGCTGTCCTGCGCGATGGCAGGTGCCGCCATCACACCGGCAGCCGCCGCAGCGGCACCACCGACCGAGGCACGGGTCAGAAAGGACCGGCGGTCCAGGCTTTTGTTATCTTTCATGTTTTCTCCTCCGCTCGGGTCGGGTGGGGTCTTCGCCCCATCGTGAACCCGCCCTGCATGGATCGCAGTTTAGCCGCAGTTCCCCATGTGTCGAGTGTGCAGGCCCGCTTTCGGTGCGAAAAATTCGCAGGTCCGCGGCGGGCGACCCCATGGAGCGATTGTGTCCGTCTTTTCCGCGTATTACCGTGCAGATCGCGAAATTTACTGGGGGGTGTCCGGATGCGGATCGAAGACTGGCAGCCGGATCTGACCCTGCACGAGGGACCCAAGTTCCGCGCCCTGGCCAATGCACTGCGACAGGCTGCCCGTTCGGGCGAGCTGACCCCCGGCACGCGGCTTCCGCCGATGCGCGACCTTGCATGGCGGTTGAAGGTGACGACGGGGACGGTGGCACGCGCCTATCAGCTGGCCGCGACCGAAGGTGTCATCGAGAGCCACGTCGGGCGTGGCAGCTTCATTGCGGCCCCCAAGCCCCGCAGGCCGCTGCCGGAGCCGCTGCTGTATGAAAGCCTGGACCGGCCAGTGAACGCCGATGGTCCGATCGACCTGCGCATCCCGCAGTTGCCCGACTGCGACCAAGCGCGGATCATCGGCCAGCATCTGTCCGACATCGGCAGTGAACTGGGCGCGGACATCCTGGATTACACGCCCCTCAGCCGCGACCTGCACTGCCGGGAATCCCTGCTGCACTGGATGTCGGTGCGGCCCTTGGGCGACGTGACGGCGCAGGACCTGGTGCTGACCCACGGCGGGCAGAACGCGATCATGCTGGTCATGGCGCTGTGCCTTGCCGATCAGCCCGCCAAGGTGATGACCGAGGCGCTGACCTATCCCGGCATCACCCATGCCGCGCGCCTCATGCGGGCCGAGACACTGTCGGTGGCGATGGACGATCAGGGAATGCTGCCCGAGGATCTGGATCGCGTGGCACGTGAAAGCGGCGCACGCCTGGTCTGCCTGACACCCTCGGCGCAGAACCCGACGATGGCGGGGATGGGTCCGGAACGTCGGGACGAATTGATGCGCATCGCGCGGCGTCACGACCTGCAGGTCATCGAGGACGAATGCTATGCCACGGGACCGGACCCCGATGCCCCGCCCAGCCTGCGGGCGTTGGCGCCCGAGCGGGTGTGGTATGTCACAAGCCTGTCCAAGATCATCGCCGCGGGACTGCGGTTCGGCATTCTTCTGTGTCCGCCGGGCATGGGACAGGCGGGGCGCATCGGCGCTCAGCACAGCCACATGGGGCTGTCGCTGCCGATCACGGGGCTGGTGACGCGTCTGATCGGATCGGGCGACGCGCGGCGCATCGCCGCTGATGTCCACAAGCGGGTCGAGGAACGCCGCCACCTGGCCTTGACGCATCTTCAGGGGCTGACTGCTGCCAGCAGGCCCGGCGTGCCGATGATCTGGCTGCAACTGCCTGCGCCCTGGCGGTCAGAGGATTTCGTGATCCGAGCGGCAGCCTCGGGCATCATCGTGCGCCCTGTGACCGATTTCCTGAGCGAACCGGAAACGGGTCAGAACGCGCCGCAAGGCGTTCGCATCGCGCTGAATTGTCGATTGGAGTTGTCGAAACTGTCATCGGCCATCGAGACGCTGGCCGAACTGGCACGGTCGGGGCCGACGAACGGCCCCGACTGAGGGGATCAGCGCAGGATGCTGCGTCCGGCATAGACGGCGGTGGCGCCCAGCATTTCCTCGATGCGGATCAGCTGGTTGTATTTCGCCAAGCGGTCCGAACGAGCCAGCGAGCCGGTCTTGATCTGACCGCAGTTGGTGGCGACGGCCAGGTCGGCGATGGTCGCGTCCTCGGTTTCGCCCGAACGATGCGACATGACGCTGGTGAAGCCTGCGCGGTCGGCCATGCGAACGGCGTCCAGTGTTTCCGACAGGGTGCCGATCTGGTTGACCTTGACCAGCAGGCTGTTGGCGCAGCCCTGCTCGATGCCATCGGCCAGGCGGGTCGGGTTGGTGACGAACAGGTCGTCGCCGACCAGCTGGACCTCGTCGCCAAGGCGATCGGTCAGCAGCTTCCAGCCTTCCCAGTCATCCTCCGAGCAGCCATCCTCGATCGACAGGATCGGATAGTCGGCGCAGAGCGAGGCAAGGTAGTCGACATTCTCGGCAGGGGTCAGGGACAGACCCTCGCCCTTCATCTCGTACTTGCCGTCCTTGAAATACTCGGTCGAGGCGCAGTCCAGCGCCAGCATGATGTCCTCGCCGGGCTTGTAGCCGGCCTTCTCGATGGCCTTCAGGATGAAGTCCAGCGCGTCGCGGGCCGAAGACAGGTTCGGCGCGAAGCCGCCCTCGTCGCCGATGCCGGTCGACAGGCCCGCCGCCGAGAGTTCCTTTTTCAGCGTGTGGAAGATTTCCGAACCCATGCGGACGGCTTCGCGGATGTTTTCCGCGCTGACCGGCATGATCATAAATTCCTGGATGTCGATCGGGTTGTCGGCATGTTCGCCGCCGTTGATGATGTTCATCATCGGCACGGGCAGGACATGGGCCGAGGTGCCGCCGATATAGCGGAACAGCGGCTGCGAGGTCGCCTCGGCCGCGGCCTTGGCCACCGCCATCGAGACGCCCAGGATCGCGTTCGCGCCAAGGCGGCCCTTGTTGGGGGTGCCGTCCAGTTCGATCATCATCGCGTCGATGGCACGCTGTTCGGTCGCGTCCTCGCCGATCAGGGCTTCGGCGATCTCGCCGTTGACGGCGGCGACGGCTTCCAGAACGCCCTTGCCCATGTAGCGCGACTTGTCGCCATCGCGCTTCTCGACCGCCTCATGTGCTCCGGTCGATGCACCCGAGGGGACGGCGGCGCGGCCCATGGTGCCGTCTTCCAGCGTCACGTCGACCTCGACCGTGGGGTTGCCGCGGCTGTCAAGGATTTCACGGGCATAGATGTCGATAATGGCAGTCATGAGGACCCTCCGTTGATCTGCGTTAGCGCTTACATACAAGCCAAGGGCCGCGTCCGAAAGTCGCAATTTTCACGGAAGCGCGATCCGCGCCCAGATCGGCAGGTGGTCCGATGCATCACGCGCGCCCGCGCCGTGAAAGACGCCCGCCTCCAGCAGGGTCAGGTCGCGCGACATGGCGATCCGGTCGAAGCGCAGTTGCGGCATGGGCGCGGGGTAGGAGGGGCCGGGGGCTATGACGCGGAAACCGGCCAGCGACTCCAGGCCGCGATCATCGCGCCATTCGTTGAAATCGCCCATCATCACGACGTGATCCGCCCCGATCCGCGCGGCCTGCGCCGTCAGGCGTGCCAGTTGCGCCCGCCGTGACGACCGCGCCAGCCCAAGATGAATGCCGATGATGGTCAGATGCGGCAGGCGCAGGGCGACAGCGCCGCGCGGTTCCAACCCCGGCAGGGGCAGGCGGCGCAGGGTCGCCTGCGCGGCCAGATGGGGGCGCATCAGGATGGTCTGGCCGTGCCAACCGAGGCTGCTTTCCGAGGTGCCGAAGATGTCGGCAGGCACCAGCCCGGTTTCCGACTGGATCAGTTTGCGGGGCAGTGCCTCGATGCGGGGGCCGAGGCGGAAGTCGACCTCTTGCAGGGCGATGATGTCGGGGTCCAGCGCCCGGATGACCGCAAGGTTGCGTTCAGGCGCATGCGGACCCGTCAGGCCCCGACATTTGTGCAGGTTGTAGCTGGCCAGTTTCAGCATCGGTCGCGGCGCCCGTCATGTTCCGCAGAAGGTTGCCTGAACGACCTCGGATTGCAACGGGGCACGGGACAGGTCGTCCCATTCGGGGCGCACGTCGCGGGGATGGGTCACCGCCGCGAACAGCCGGTCGAAGGGGGCCATGTCGCCTGCCACGGCCGAGGCGATGGCATCCTCGATCCGGTGGTTGCGGGGAATGCGGACCGGATTGACGCGCCGTATGGTGGCCATGTCGGGCGACAGCGCCTGCCATTCCCGCGCCCATGCATCGAAAGCATCGCGGTCGGTGAACTCATCGCGCGCGGTTCCCTCGGCCAGCCCTGCGAAAACGCGGGTGAAATCGGCACGCTGGTGGGCCATCAGCGTCAACAGGCGCTCGATCAATTGCTGGTTCGGGGCGCCTTCGATGCCCAGCTTGTCGCCGAAGCGTTTCTGCCAGGCCGCCTGATACAGCGGGCCGAAGCTGTGGACGGCCTTGGTCGCATCCTCGACCGCCTGATCCTGTTCGCCCATCAGCGGGATCAGACAGGTAGCGAATTGCGCCAGGTTCCAGACCGCGACCTGCGGCTGCTGCGCCCAGGCATAGCGCCCGTTGCGGTCGATCGAGGAGAAGACCGTGTCCGGGTGATAGACGTCCATGAAGGCACAAGGGCCATAGTCGATCGTCTCGCCCGAGATCGCCATGTTGTCGGTATTCATCACGCCGTGGATGAACCCAAGCGACATCCAGTCCGCGATGGTCTCGGCCTGCCGGGCCACGACCTTGTTCAGCAAGTCCAGCGGGCCGCTCGCATCGAGATAATGCCGCGCGATCACGTGGTCGGTCAGCGCGGCCAGCGCATCTGGGCGGTCGCGGACGGCGAAATACTGGAAGGTGCCGACGCGGATGTGGCTTGCGGCGACGCGGGTCAGAACCGCACCGGGCAGGCCTCCTTCCTGACGCCAGACGGTGTCGCCGGTCCGCACGGCGGCCAGCGCGCGGGTCGTGGGCACGCCCATGGCGGCCATGAATTCGCTGACCAGATATTCGCGCAGCACCGGACCCATCCAAGCACGCCCGTCGCCCTTGCGTGAGAACGGCGTCGGGCCGCTGCCCTTCAGCTGCAGGTCGAAGCGCGCGCCATCGGGGGCCATCACCTCGCCCAGCAGGACGGCGCGGCCATCGCCAAGCTGCGGGACAAAGCCGCCGAACTGATGACCGGCATAGGCCTGGGCGATCGGCTCGGCCCCCTTGGGGATGGCGTTGCCGGCAAGGACCCGGACTCCGTCGTCGCTGCGCAGCAGGTCCGATGCCAGCCCCAGCCTGTCGGCCAGCCCCTCGTTCAACGCCAGAAGCGCCGGTGCGCTGACAGGCGTGGGGCGGACCCGCGCGAAGAAACCGTCGGGCATGCGGGCATAACTGTTGTCGAAACGGATCATGGCAGTCTCCTTTCACCGTTACATAAGGTGCATCACCCGCAATGCCAGCCCGCCGCCCTTGCGCCATTGGCCACAAAGGCGTATCGGCAGTCCGCAAAAGGAGCCGTGTCCATGAAATTTCTCGACCTAGCAAAAGTCTATATCCGTTCGGGCGGCGGCGGTGCGGGCTGCGCGTCGTTCCGGCGCGAAAAATTCGTCGAATACGGCGGACCCGACGGGGGTGACGGCGGACGGGGCGGCGACGTGATCGTCGAAACCGTCGAGGGCCTGAACACCCTGATCGATTTTCGCTATCAGCAGCACTTCTTCGCCAAGTCCGGCCAGCACGGCATGGGCAGCCAGATGACCGGCCGTTCGGGCGACGACGTCATCCTGCGCGTCCCCGTCGGGACCGAGATCCTGGACGAGGACGAGGAAACCGTCATCGCCGACATGACCGAACCCGGACAGCGCGTGGTGCTGGCCAAGGGCGGAAACGGGGGGTGGGGCAACCTGCACTTCAAGACCTCGACCAACCGTTCGCCGCGCAATGCCAACCCCGGCCAGCCGGGGGTCGAGCGCACCATCTGGCTGCGGCTGAAACTGATAGCGGATGGCGGGCTGGTGGGCCTGCCCAATGCGGGCAAATCGACCTTCCTGGCAGCCGTGTCGAACGCGCGTCCCAAGATCGCCGATTATCCCTTCACCACGCTGCACCCGAACCTGGGCGTCGTGGGCGTGGATGGCCGCGAATTCGTCATGGCCGACATTCCCGGCCTGATCGAGGGCGCGCATGAAGGCCGTGGCATCGGTGACCGCTTCCTTGGCCATATCGAACGTTGCTCGGTCCTGCTGCATCTGATCGACGGCACCTCCGAGGATGTCGCGGGCGACGCGCGGACCATCCTGAACGAACTGGCGGCCTATTCGCCGGTCCTGATGGAAAAGCCGCGGGTGACCGTGCTGAACAAGGTCGACGCCATCGACGACGAGACGCTGGCCGAACGCCGCGCCGCAGTCGAGGCCGAGCTGGGGACGCCCGTCATGCTGATGTCCGGCGTGTCCCGCACCGGCGTGACCGAGGTTCTGCGTGCCCTCTGGACCCAGATCGAGCCGTCGCGGGCGCCGCAGAAGGATCAGGACGAAGAAGACGCCCCGTGGCAACCCTGACGGCACCCCGGCTTGATGGCGCACGCCGGCTGGTCGTCAAGATCGGCTCGGCCCTGCTGGTCGGTCCCGAGGGGCTGCGCGGCGAATGGCTGGGCGCGCTTTGCGATGACGTTGCCAAGTGGCGCGGAATGGGCTGCGACGTGGTGCTGGTGTCTTCGGGGTCGATCGCCTTGGGGCGGCGGGTGCTGGGGTTGCCGGACGGCCCCCTGGCACTGGAACAGGCGCAGGCGGCAGCCGCCGTTGGCCAGATCCGTCTGGCCCGCGCCTATGAGCAGGCACTGGCCCCGCATGGCGTCACGACGGCACAGGTGCTGCTGACCCTTGAGGACAGCGCCGACCGCCGCCGTTACCTGAACAGCCGCGCGACCATGCAGACGCTGCTGTCGCTTGGCGTGGTGCCCATCGTCAACGAAAACGACACGGTTGCCACCGATGAAATCCGCTTTGGCGACAACGACCGTCTTGCCGCGCAGATCGCGGTGACCTGCGGGGCCGATCAGCTGCTGCTGTTGTCGGATGTGGACGGGCTTTATACCTCGAACCCCAAGACCGACCCCGATGCGCAGCACCTGCCGGTGATCGAGGCACTGACCCCGCAGATCGAGGCGATGGGCGGCGATCCGGTTTCGGGCCTGTCCAAGGGCGGTATGAAGACCAAGCTGATGGCGGCGCGGACAGCCGTGGCGGGCGGTTGCGCGATGGCCATTGCCGAAGGCTCGGTCCTTGGGCCTTTGTCGGCGGTGGCGGATGGCGCGCGTTGCAGCTGGTTCCTGCCAGAGGCCGACCCCCAGCTGGCCCGTAAGCGCTGGATTGCGGCGATGAAGCCCAAGGGCAAGCTGACGGTCGATCGGGGCGCCGCAGGCGCATTGTCGCGTGGCAAGTCGTTGCTGCCTGCTGGGATCACGCTGGTCTCGGGTGATTTCGGGCGCGGCGATCCGGTCCAGATCGAGGGGCCCGCGGGCGAACATCTGGCCATCGGGCTGACACGCTATACTGCAGCCGAGGCCATGCAGATCGCAGGCCATCAATCGGCCGAGATCGCGGATATCCTGGGATATTCAGGTCGCGCGGCGCTGGTCCACCGCGACGACATGGCGCTGTGATCGGCTCCGTCACCCTCCGATGGGGGTGGCGGCACGACGAAAGCGCGTGATCCCGCGTTCACGGGTCAGCTTTGCGCAACCGGCCTCGGGCGCAGGCAAGGCCAGAACCTTGTCGCGCAGGACGGCGATCGCCTCATCGCTGTTGCGCGGCAGCTCGGCGGGGTTCACCGGACGACCCACAGTCACGCGATAGGGATGGCGGGTCTTGTTCAGCACCTCGTTGAACAGCGTGACATCCCGCAGCGTCGGATGGATCGCGTCCAGCGCATAGAACAGCGCCGAGTTCCGCGCCCTGATCCGCAGCGGAATGATCGGCACGTCGAACTTGCGCGCGATCATCGCCGCGCTGGCCATCCACGGGCGTTCGTGCAGAGTCAGCCCCTTGCGCTTGGCCAGACGGCCCGAGGGAAAGATCAGCCCCATCCGTCCCGCACCCAAGGCGTCGCGGGTGTAATCCATCGTCGCGCGGGTCTTGGCATGGCTGCGTTTGTCGACGCGCCACTCGACCGGGGCAATCATGTCGACGGTCTGCGGCAGGACGCGGATCATGTCGTGATTGGCATAGATGAACAGATCGTCACGCAACTGCGAGATCATCGCATGAAGGAAGATCCCGTCCGCGATGCCCGTCGGGTGGTTGGCGACGATCAGCGCGGGGCCGGTGGCGGGCAGATGCTCCAACCCTTCGACCTGCAGATCATGGACGATCAGATCGGCCATGCGGCGCATGATCTCGGACGTGGGCAGGTCGCGGAATTCGGCACCCAGGGTGACGGTCTTGGGATAGTGCAGCAGGCCCATCATCCCAAGCCGCACCAGCTTGTGGTGCAGCTTGCCGGAATAGAGCCATGGCGCGCGTTCGGCGATCAGGGGATCGATCCGCGCATGCATTTCGGCGCGGGCATCTTCAGTTGCAGTCATGGTCCTTGCCATCCTTCCCCCCTTGGGCCTGCCGCCTCAGCGGCCCGCCCCGATCATCCGCGAGACCATTTCGCGTGTATTACGGCTCAAACCCGCGACGGCTGCAATACGTTCCAAGGCCGCCAGCGCAAGTGTCTTGCGTTTGTCATCATAGCGCGGCCAGGTCTCGAAGGCGGTGGACATCCGCGCAGCGATCTGGGGATTGGCGGCATCCATGCGGATCAGCCAGTCGGCGGTGAAATCATAGCCCGAACCATCCGCCGCGTGGAAGCCCGCATGGTTTGCGGCCAATCCACCCAGCAACGATCTGAAACGATTGGGGTTCTTCCATTCGAAATCGTCACGCTCGGCAAGTTTCCGCGCGATGCGGACGGCATCGGCGGGCGGTGCGGCCATCGGCTGGATGCTGAACCACTTGTCCATCACCAGACGGTTGTCGCCGAACTGCGCGTGCAGGTCCTGCAAGGCGGCGTCGCCCTGGCCAAGGCGCAGCAGCACGGCCAGCGCCGCCATCCGCTCGGTCATGTTGGTGGCGGTGTCGAACAGGTTCTGCGCACGCTCGGGGCCCTCGATGCGGCCCAGCAGGCCAAGGGCGGCGATCCGCAGCGACCGCTTGGCCGCCGAGGTGGCGTCGGGGGAATAAGGGCCATCGACCGCAGCCTGATCGAAGATGCGGACCAGCAGGTCGCGATGCGTTTCGGCGACACGACGCGCCAGATCGCCGCGGGCGGCATGGATCGCGTCGGGGTCGGGCGTGTGCCCCAAGGCGGTCAGACGGGTGGCGATCTCATCCTCGCCGGGCAGGTTCATGCAGAGCGCACGGAAGGCGGGGTCGGCAGCATCATCGGCGGCCAGCGCCCCGATGGCCTGCACGTAATCCGCGCCTGCCTGTTCCCCCCGCGCCAAGGCGACCAGCGCCGAGAGGGCCAACTCGCGGCCCGCTTCCCAACGGGCGAAGGGATCGGTGTCATGGGCAAAGAGGAAAGCCCGCGTCGCGTCATCCATCTGCCGCTGCAGCATCACCGGCGCCGAGAAACCGCGCAGCGCCGAAACGACCGGCCGCGCCGAGAGACCTTCGAAGATGAAGGTCTGGCTGTCCTCGGTCAGTTCCAGAACGCGGGTCGGGGCGACCTCATGACCGTTCGGACCCAGCAGGCCGACGGCAACGGGAATGACGCGCGGCGGCTTGTCATCCTGCCCCGGCGTAGGGGGCGTCGATTGCGACAGGGTCAGGACCAGCGTTCCGTCCTGCCAATCCTCGGACATGGTGACGGTCGGCGTGCCTGCGTCGGTGTACCAGCGCTTGAACTGGGACAGGTCGCGGCCGGTGGCGTCCTCGAAAACCTTCAGCCAGTCTTCGATCGTGGCGGCGTCACCGTCGTGGCGGTCGAAATAAAGGTCCAGCGCCTTGGCGTAATCCGTATCGCCCACCAGACGCTTCAGCATGCCGATGACCTCGGCGCCCTTTTCATAGACCGTGGCGGTGTAGAAGTTGTTGATTTCTTCATAGCGGTCAGGGCGCGGGGGATGGGCCAGCGGACCCTGATCCTCGCGGAACTGGCGGGCGCGAAGGGTGCGGACATCCTCGATCCGCTTGACGGCGGCGCTGCGCATGTCGCTGGTGAAGCTCTGATCGCGGAAGACGGTCAGGCCTTCCTTCAGGCACAGCTGGAACCAGTCGCGGCAGGTGATGCGGTTGCCGGTCCAGTTGTGGAAGTATTCATGCGCGATGACCGCCTCGATCCGTTCATAATCGGTATCGGTGGCGGTTTCCGGGCTGGCCAGCACCAGTTTCGAGTTGAAGATGTTCAACCCCTTGTTTTCCATGGCCCCCATGTTGAAATCATCGACGGCGACGATGTTGAAGACGTCAAGGTCGTATTCGCGGCCATAGACCTCCTCGTCCCATTTCATCGACTTGATCAGCGATTCCATTGCGAAACCGGCGCGATCCTCATCACCCGGACGGACCCAGACATTCAGATCGACCTTGCGGCCCGACATGGTGGTGAAGCTGTCGCTGACGGCCTTCAGATCGCCCGCGACCAGCGCGAACAGATAGGCGGGCTTCGGCCAGGGGTCGTGCCATACGGCCACGCCATCGTCGGCGCTGACCGGATTGCCGTTCGACAGCAGGACCGGCAGATCGCCGCGCACCGTGACGCGGAAGGTCGTCATCACGTCCGGGCGGTCGGGATAGAAGGTGATGTGGCGGAAGCCCTCGGCCTCGCATTGGGTGCAGAAGATGCCGCCCGACTGATACAGCCCCTCGAAGGCGGTGTTGCTGGCCGGGTCGATCGAGACCTCGGTCGCCAGCGTGAAGCCTTGGCGGGGCAGGGCGGCGGCAGAGATAACCAGCCGTTCGTCGTCATGGGTGACATGGGTCGCGTCGACGGTCGCCCCGTCGATGGTCAGTGACAAAAGTGTCACATCCTTGCCGCCGTCCAGAACCAGGTCCTGCACGGCATCGGCATCGCGTGGCACCAAGTACAGTTCGGCCAGCACGCGCGTCCCTTTGGCGGCCAGCGTGAAATCCAGGCGCGTCTGTGACAGGACGAACGGATAGGGGGCATAGTCGGACAGCAACTGGACGGGCTGGCTTTTGGTCAAGGACATCTGCGGCGACCTCTCGTAAAAATGTGGCACGGGCGGAACCCTTGCGTTGACCCGGTGTTAATCGCCTGAAAGCCGGGTCGCAAGCCGGGTGCGTGGACAGCAGGGTTAACCCGGGCGTCCCGCGGCATCACCACCGGGCGACCTGAACCTGTCATTTGACGGCATGAATTTTGGAGGCCACCATGAGCTATGATCCCAACGATCCCAACCGCCCGAAACCCGGCACCCCGGATCACAAGGAAACCTATGTCGAGCCGGTCGAGCGCAAGTCTTCGGCCTTGCCCCTGATCATCGGCGTGCTTCTGGCGTTGGCCTTGGCCTATTTCGTTCTTCAACGCTTCATGACCGACGATACCGTTGCAGTCGATGGTGACACGACCACCGTGACCACGACCGAAAACGCCGATCCGACCGAACCCGAAGCACCAGCGGTCGTGACCGAGCCCGTCGCCGAACCGGAGGCCGACGCCGCCGCCACGGAAGCCGAGGTCGAGGCCGACCAGGCAGCAGCCGAAGCCGAAGCAGCAGCCGACGAAGCTGCCGTTGAAGCCGACGAAGCTGCCGTTGAAGCCGAATCCGCCGCCGATGACGCCGCGGCAGCTGCAGATAATGCCGCAGAGGACGCCGAAGCCACTGCAGATGAAGCCACCGACGAGGCTGCGACTGCCGCCGAGTCCGCCGCCGAAAGCGCAGCCGATGCGGCCGAAGCCTCCGCCACCGCGACCGAGAACGCTGTCGATGACGCCCTGAACGATGCCGGTGAAACCGCATCTGCGGCTGCCGACGAGGCGGCCCAGGCCGCTCAGGACGCAGCCGACGCGCTGGACGATGCGATCACGATCGAGGAAGAGCCGGCGACCGATGCTGAAACCACGACCGCACCTGCCAACTGATCTGACACAGGATGCAAGACAGGCCCGGACGTCAATCGTCCGGGCTTTTTCATGTCGAAGGGTCGGCGGAACCGCTCGATATCCAGATCGGTCTTGCCATATCCCTTTCCCATACGACTATCTTCGCAGGGACACGGACTTGTGAAATATAATTTCGTGATGCTATCAATTCTGCGACTGCAAAATCAACAAGGCGGGGGGCTGAACAAGCCATGAAGATTGGCGCGCTAAAAGAAACCCATACCGGAGAGGCGAGGGTGGCGATCACCCCCGCCTCGGCCGGGCACCTGGCCAAGCTGGGCCACGAGGTCTTCGTCCAATCCGGTGCCGGCACCGGCGCGGGCTTTGCCGATGCCGACTATGCCAAGGCCGATGTCACAATTTGCCAGACGGCTTCCGAGCTGATCGGCGCGGTCGACGTGGTGGCCAAGGTTCGGCAACCGTCCGACGCCGAGATCGATCAGATGCGCGAAGGTCAGACGATCATCTCGTTCTTCTATCCCGCGCAGAATTCCGAACTGCTGGCGAAGGCCAAGGATCAGGGCATCACCGCCATTGCGATGGACATGGTGCCGCGGATCAGCCGTGCGCAGAAGATGGACGCCTTGTCGTCCATGGCCAATATCGCGGGCTATCGCGCCGTGATCGAGGCGGCCAACAACTTCGGGCGCTTCTTTACCGGTCAGGTGACGGCTGCGGGCAAGGTTCCGCCCGCCAAGGTGCTGGTCGTGGGTGCGGGCGTGGCAGGTCTTGCCGCTATCGGCACCGCGACCAGCCTTGGCGCGCAAGTCCATGCCTTCGACGTGCGCCCCGAGGTGTCCGAACAGATCGAATCCATGGGCGCCGAATTCGTCTTCCTGGAATTCGACGAACCGACCGCCGATGGCGCGGCGACGGGTGGCTATGCGGCCCCCTCCAGCCCCGAGTTCCGCGAAAAGCAGCTGGCCAAATTCCGCGAGCTGGCGCCCCAGATGGATATCGTCATCACCACCGCACTGATCCCGGGCCGCGATGCCCCGGTGCTGTGGACCGCCGACATGGTGGCAGCCATGAAGCCCGGCAGCGTCATCGTCGATCTGGCCGCCGAAAAGGGCGGCAACTGCGAACTGACGGTGATGGACGAACGCATCGTGTCCGACAACGGCGTGGTGATCGTCGGCTATACCGACTTCCCGTCGCGGATGGGTGCGCAGGCCTCCGAGCTCTACGGCAACAACGTTCGCCACTTCATCGCCGACCTTACGCCCAAGAAGGACGGTGTCATCGACCACAACATGGAAGATGACGTCATTCGCGGGGCGACCGTGGCACGCGATCACGACGTGACATGGCCGCCCCCGCCGCCGAAGGTCGCAGCCATCGCGGCCCAGAAGCCCAAGGAAAAGAAGAAGGAACCCACGCCCGAAGAACGCCGTGCCGCCGAGGCCGCCGCCTTCAAGGCCGAGACCCGCAGCCAGGTCGGCATCCTTGTCGGCGGTGGTCTGCTGCTGTTGCTGATCGGCCTTGTGGCGCCCGTCAGCTTCATGTCGCATTTCATTGTCTTCGTGCTGGCCTGCTTCATTGGCTTCCGCGTGATCTGGAACGTCGCCCATTCGCTGCATACGCCGCTGATGGCGATCACCAACGCGATCAGCTCGATCATCATCCTGGGCGCGCTGATGCAGATCGGATCGCAGTCCTGGTGGGTCGTCCTGCTGGGCGCGCTGGCCGTGCTGATGGCGGGCATCAACATCTTTGGTGGCTTCATGGTCACCCGGCGCATGCTTGCCATGTTCCAGAAGTCGTAAGGAGAGGGTGATGGAATACGGATTCACCACCGCGGCCTATGTGGTCGCCTCGGTCCTGTTCATCCTGTCGCTTGGCGGGCTCTCGGGACAGGAAAGCGCGAAACGCGCCATCTGGTACGGCATCGCAGGCATGGCGCTGGCCGTGCTGGCCACGCTGTTCGGACCCGGCGCGGGGAATTGGCTGCTGTCGGTCATCATGATCGCCATTGGCGGCACCATCGGCTGGATCGTGGCCAAGCGCGTGCAGATGACCGAGATGCCGCAGTTGGTTGCGGCCATGCACAGTCTTGTCGGTCTGGCCGCCGTCTTCGTCGGCTTCAACGCCCAGATCGAGCTGGCCCGTGTCATGCGTGCCCGTGCCGAAGATACGGTCGAAGTCTTCCAGGGCTTTGCCGCCGTGCTGGCGCACAAGACCCCGGCCGAGATCGCGATGCTGAAGATCGAGGTCTTCCTGGGCATCTTCATCGGCGCCGTGACCTTCACCGGATCGGTTGTTGCATTCGGCAAGCTGGCGGGCCGTGTCGACGGCAAGCCCAAGAAGCTGCCGGGCGGTCACATGCTGAACGCGGGCGCCGTCGCGCTGGCCGTGCTGTTCGGCATCCTCTACTTCACGGGTGTGGGCGCGGGCGTCTTCTGGCTGATCCTGATCACGCTGCTGGCCTTCTTCATCGGCTATCACCTGATCATGGGCATCGGCGGGGCCGACATGCCGGTCGTGGTGTCGATGCTGAACAGCTATTCCGGTTGGGCGGCTGCGGCCATCGGCTTCACGCTTGGCAATGACCTGCTGATCGTGACCGGCGCGCTGGTCGGTTCCTCGGGCGCGATCCTATCCTATATCATGTGCAAGGCGATGAACCGCCATTTCGTCAGCGTGATCCTGGGCGGTTTCGGCGGTGAAACCGGACCTGCGGCAGAGATCGAGGGCGAACAGATCGCAATCGACGCCGATGGTGTCGCGGCAGCCCTGAACGAGGCCGACAGCGTCGTGATCGTGCCCGGCTACGGCATGGCCGTGGCGCAGGCGCAGGGTGCCGTCAGCGAGTTGACGCGCAAGCTGCGGGCAGCGGGCAAGGATGTGCGCTTTGCCATCCACCCGGTCGCCGGTCGTCTGCCGGGGCACATGAACGTTCTGCTGGCCGAGGCCAAGGTGCCCTATGACATCGTGCTGGAGATGGATGAGATCAACGACGACTTCCCCCAGACCGATGTCGTCATCATCATCGGCAGCAATGACATCGTGAACCCCGCGGCCCAGGACGATCCGAACAGCCCGATCGCCGGGATGCCCGTTCTGGAAGTCTGGAAGGCCAAGCAGGTCTTCGTCAGCAAGCGAGGTCAAGGCACCGGCTATTCCGGCATCGAGAACCCGCTGTTCTTCAAGGAAAACACGCGGATGTTCTATGGCGATGCCAAGGACAGCATCAACAAGCTGCTTCCGATGGTCGACTGATACGATCCGGCGCGGCGGCACAGGTCGCCGCGCCACTTCCCGGACTGCCTGCGGAACAGGCAGAACATTCCCCATGTTTCCCGAATTCAGTTTCTTTCCCCAAGGGAAAGACGATCACGTGAATGTTATTGCGACAGGATGCCCTTACGCGCTGTCATGTCGGCAAAAGCCGGAAACAGGGACATATCATGACGACGACGGACATGCAGACAAAGGGTTCGGCCCTCTATAACGAGGATCTGGCACCTGTTCCCGCGGATCAACGCCATTGGGGCGCGTTCGAGATCTTCAACGTCTGGAACAACGACATTCAGAGCCTCTTTGGCTATACGCTGGCGGCATCCCTGTTCCTGACCTATGGGCTGAACGGCTGGCTGACGTTCGCCGCGATCATCCTTGCGGGCTTCATCGTGATGTTCCTGGTGAACCTGTCGGGGCGGCCCTCTGTCCGTTACGGCATTCCCTATGCGGTGATGGCGCGGGCCTCGATGGGGGTGCATGGCGCGCGGTTTCCGGCACTGGCGCGGGGCGTTGTCGGCATCTTCTGGTACGGCGTGCAGACATATTTCGCCTCGACCGCCGTGGCGCTGGCGCTGCGGGCGATCTTCGGCATCGAGGTTCTAGCCGCAGACGGGGCAGGGACATTCCTTGGCATGGCGGGCGTCGATTGGCTGGCCTATCTGATCGTGGCGGCTTTCCAGATAGGGCTGTTCCTGATGGGGATCGAATGGGTGGGCCGCTTTTTGAACTGGGCCGGACCCTTCGTCTATGCCGTGATGATCGCGCTGGCGCTGATGATCTGGTGGAAAGCCGGCAACGGCATCTGGTCCGAGATCGGCGTCATCTTCCAAGGCGAAGGTGGCGGCAACACGCTGTCCGGCTTTGTCGCGGTTGTCGGTGTCATGGTCGCTTATTTCGCCGCCGTCGTCATCAACTTCGGCGACTTCTCGCGCTTCGTGAAGACCGAGGGTCAGATGCGGGCCGGGAACTTCTGGGGCTTGCCGGTCTCGATGGCGTTCTTCTCGCTGATCGCGCTGTTCATCACGGCGGGCGCAGTAGTGCTTTACGGCGAACGTCTGACCGACCCGACTGAGATCGTCGCCCGCGTCGACAATCTGGCGCTGACGCTGATCGCCGCCGTTACTTTCTTCGCCGCGACCGTCGGCATCAACTTGGTCGCGAACTTCATTCCGGCGGCCTATGACATCGCCAACATGGCGCCCGCACGGATCAACGCCAAGGCAGGCGGGCTGATCGCAGCGGGGATCGCCTTTTTCATCGGTGCGCTCTGGGTCGCCTTCATCTCGGCCATCGGGATCGCGGGCTTCGTCGAGACCGTCGGCGCCTTGCTGGCTCCGCTGTATGGCATCCTGATCGCCGATTACTATCTGGTGCAGAAGCGCGAGTTGGACGTCGAGGCGCTGTTCTCGGAAAGCCCCTCGGGTCGGTATTTCTATGGCAACGGCTGGAACGGGCGCGCCCTGGTCGCGGTGGCACTGGCTGCGCTGTTCTCGGTCGGGACGGTCTGGTTGCCGGCCTTGCAATCTTTGTCGGGCTTCGGCTGGTTGATCGGTGCATTCCTTGGCGGGCTGTTGTACGTGATCCTGAACAAACGGTCCTGACAGGAGATTTCGCGTGGATCCGGCACTGGAACATCCCTTGCGCTATGCTCTGGTGAATGAACTTCACGCCAGACCCTCGCCGCGCCTGACAGCCCCCGCAACGGCAGCATTCGTGGCCTTCAAGGAGCCGAGGGATGCTGCCAATCGCGACCACGGCAAGGATGCCGATCATCTGGCGCTGCTGGTGTCGCGGCATGGCGGTCCAAGGCCCGACCGCGACGACAGCCACTACCAGGGGCAGCTTGGGCGATACGACCTGAAATGGGAAAGCCACGCCGAATTCATCACGTATATGGCGATGACGCCGGGGCTGCCCATTCGACCCTTCGATCCTTCGGCAGCGGCGATCTTTCCCAACGAATGGCAGGAAAAGGCACCGGGCAAGCGCGTGGCAGCGGTTCTGGTGCAGGTCGATTGGCTGCCCGAGGATCCGACCGAGGCGTTGGACCGACTGTCCGGTTGGTTCGCGCCGGAAAGCATGGCAGCGGTCTGGGTTCTGGATGAAACTGCCTTGGTCGCGGGCGATTTCCGCATCGACACCGACGGTTGGATGCGCTTTGCAGTGTTCATCCGACCCGGCACCTCGGACGGACGGATCGGTCGGATCGTCCACCGCCTGCTGGAACTGGAAACTTATCGCGCCATGTCCATGCTGGGCCTGTGGAGGGCGCGAAAACTTGGTCAGCGCCTGAATGAGCTGGAGCCGAGGCTCAGCGCCATCCTGGAGGCCATGACCGATGACGACCGCCATCCCGAACAGATGCTGCACGATCTGCTGGCGGTCTCGACCCAGCTGGAGGCGGAAGCCGTTCAGCATTCCTTCCGTTTCGGCGCAACCTCCGCTTATGAAGCGATCGTCAGCGACCGGATCGAGGCGCTGCGCGAGACCCGCTTTATGGACCGCCAGATGCTGACCGAGTTCATGCGCCGCCGATATCAACCTGCCATGCGAACCACGAAATCGGTCGAACTGCGCCTGAACAAAATGATGGAGCGGGCGGCCCGTGCCGCTGAACTGCTGCGCACCCGGGTCGACGTGGAACGCAGCGCGCAGAACCAGAACATCATGTCGCGGATGGATCGTCGAGCCGATCTGCAACTGCGGCTCCAGCACACTGTTGAGGGGCTGTCGGTCGTAGCCATCAGTTATTATGCGGTTGGCTTGCTGGGGTATGCTCTCTATCCCGTAGCGGATCTGATCGAGTTCCCCAAGACCTATCTGGTGGCGGCTTTGACGCCGGTGATCGTGCTGCTGGTCTGGCTATCTATGCGCCATATCCACCGCAAGCTGCACCGCGAGGAACAGCACGAATTGTGACTTGCCGATATTCCTTGGCCATCACATAACCACGATGAATATCCCTCGAAAGGCCCGTCATGCGCGCTATCTTGATCCTTGCATCGCTTTTGGCGCTGAGCGCCTGCAACGTCCCGCTGGTTCCCCTGATCTGAGGTTCAAATCCATGTCCAAGACATTGAAAATGCTGGGTCTTGCGAAATGCTCGACCTGCCAGAAGGCCAAGTCGCAGTTGGAGGAGAACGGCTGGACCGTCGCTTTCCACGATGTTCAGCAGCAGCCACTGACGGATGAGCAGCGTCGTGATCTGGCCACCGATTTCGGCGAGAAGATCATCAACCGTGCCAGCCTGACGTGGCGCGGCATGTCTGAAGCAGAACGCGCCGCAGAGCCTGCCGTGATGATGGGCGAGAAGCCTAGCGTTATGAAGCGGCCCGCCATCATCGCGGGTGATCTGCGCTTGCTGGGTTGGACCGCGAACGTCAAACGTGCGCTGGACGTCCCAGTCTGAACCACAAGGGCAGGGGCGTCTCAGCCCTTGCGGCTTGCCAGCGAGGCGATCAGCGGGCGGATGCCGTTCAGATCATAGCCCGCTTTTTCGGCGGTTTGCATGATCTCATCCTCGGGCAGCTTTCCGGCCTGCGTCAGCGCCCAGAGCACGCTGCAGCGGTTGCCAGACCGGCAATAGGCAATGACCGGGCCTTGTCCTGCGGTCGCAGCAGCAAAGTCTGAAATCAACTGCGGCGTTACCTGGCCCGGATGAAACGGCAGATACCGATAGGACATCCCGGCGTCCGAGGCCGCCTTCGCCATGACCTCATGATCCAGGTCCGATCCGACCTCATCATCCGGTCTGTTATTGATCAGCACCTTGAAGCCTGCATCGGCCAGGGCGGGAACATCCTCGGGCAGGATCTGAGGCGAAACGGCAAGAGTGGCGCTTAGCTGACGCAGATCCATGGGGGTGGCCCTTTCAAGATACAAGATATCCTTGGAACTGCCGGTTTTTTACGGCTGATGTCAAGCCCGTGCACCAGATCGGAGGCCAGCTGCGCGAAATTCAGGCGGTCATCGCCGACAGAACCAGACCGGGCAATTCATCGAAGTGATCGAAGGCCCGGCTGTGGGGCAGCTCCGACACCGGAGATTTCCGGTAGCCGCCGGTGAACAGCAGCAGGGGCACGCCCGCCGCCGCCGCGCATTGTGCGTCATATTCGCTGTCGCCGACGAAGAGAACGCAAGGATTGTCGTCGCAGACGCCCATCCGCTGCATTGCCAAGCGCAGGGGCGCCGGATCGGGCTTTTTCTGGGGCAGTGTGTCACCACCAACCACCGTCTGCATCAACCGGTCCAGTCCGAAATGGCGCAGGGCCCCAAGCGCTGGCTGAAGCGGTTTGTTCGTGCAGATCCCAAGCGGATGTCCGGCATCGGACAGCCTTAGCAGCGCATCACGCATGCCCGGGTACATCTGCGTCAGATCGTGGGCATCCTCATAGATTTCCATGAAGCTGGCCATGATCGCAGGTTTTTGAACAGGATCAACCTCTTGCGCCGCCATGATCCGTGTCCAGAGGATATCGACGCCGCCGCCGATGAAGCTGCGGACCTGTGCCAAGGTCAATGACGGCAGGGCAAAAAGGGCCATCACCTTGTTCACGCACCCATGAATGTCGGGTGCGCTATCGATCAGCGTTCCATCCAGGTCGAAAATGATCGGGCAGGGTGTCGTCATGGCGCTTTCCACTTGATCGAGCATCCCATGGATGCCACCTGATCAGCCGGTCCTTGCCCGGTTTCGGCGATCAGTTTGATCGCCTCGAACAATTCCCGCCGGGCATCCTCAGGCCCGGCATTGCGACCAGACGCATCAAGGCGCCCACGATACTGCAATTCACCCGCAGCGTTGTAGCCGAAGAAATCAGGCGTGCATTCGGCACCAAACAAACGCGCCACGGATTGATCTTCGTCATAAAGATAGGGGAACCGAAATCCATTTTGACGGGCCAGTTCGGCCATATGTTCGGGACCGTCCTGCGGATACTCCTGAACATCATTGGCCGAGATCGCCACAACGCCAATCCCCATGTCCATCAATGCATGCGCGTCCCTGACAACCCGGTCCAGGATCGAGCGCACATACGGACAATGATTGCAGATGAACATCACCAGCGTACCGTTCGAGCCTTTGATATCCTTCAGATCATGAAGCTTTCCTGATCCGTCGGACAAAGCAAAACTGTGCAACGGTTTCCCAAAGTCACAGACTGGCGGCGACACGGCCATGGCGACCCTCCTTGAACCAACTATTGCAAGACTGCGCGATAAGCGCCAAAGGCTCAAGGGCATGGACGGCTGGATATGAAATGCCGGTTTGATACATAATACAGATTATTCGCGTATTGTACTGACACTGATCGACCTATGGCAGCGGTACGAATGACCGGCTGATGTTGTGCAGGTAGACGACTGGCTCTGCGCCAAAGGCATCACAACCTTAGCGATGCTTAGAACTTGTCAGAGGTACCCACCATTGCGTCTACCCAATTGCGTGTTCATCTTGACAGTGTTTGATCAGCCATCGGCAACTACATTCCTATAGGCCATGGCTACTGAGCGTAGAAATGCTGCTACTCAGAACGGGCTCGTGACTCAGTTGCAGTTTTCTCGGCAATCGCGCCATCGCCCACTCCTAGTGTCGCATCTGGTTAGTTTCTTGCGCTCTTCTGACGATGCCTTTTACGGAGATTCTCTGAGCTACTCCCCGTCTCTTGCACAGGATCTGGTGTGATTTGAGCTACTCGCTGCACCTGCTGATCGGGTTGGTTGATATTATTCCTCCGCCAGTAGATCAGCGCCGGGGGCTGGCCGTTCACAGGGCTGAAGGCGGGCGGTGATGGTTGTAGAAGGTCATCCGTTTCCGAATGGCAGCTCTCGTCTCCGAACCGGTTTCCCAGGCATGCAGGTAGACACACTCGTATTTCGCTACGCGGTCCTGCGGTTCAGGTTGCGCCACAGCCTCTCGACGAAGATGTTGTCGAGGAACCGACGATTCCCATCCATCGAGTCCCATCCATCGAGATCCGCACGCCAGATCGACGCAGCCGATCCGTCCAAGTAAAGGACGTGAACCGGCTTCCTTGACGTCGCATGGCCGCTCGGACCGATGGCGCGACCATGCTCCATGTTTATGATCTCGGGCGGGCCGAACTTGTGGCTGGTCTCGTTCAGCGCGTCGACGCAGAACTGGGCTCTCAACATGTTCAATATTCGCCTGGATAGAACCGTGCGGGTGTGCCAGTCCATGATCGCCACGAGGCAGAGGAACCACGCCGCATTGGCAAGTAGGTGATGTCCGAGCACCGGACCTGGTTCGGGCGATCCACCCGCAGACCTCGTAGCAGGTAGGGGTAGGTCTTATGCCCCTTCGTCGGCCTGCTCGTGTTGGGCTTCTGGTAAATCGGCGAACCCCATTGAACCACGCCGGGTTTGCCGGAGGCTGATTTCGGTTAGTTACGCGGCCACGGCTTCTGTTTCCATAGTGGCGTAGAAGTTTGCCTCTGCTTCTGCCGGCGGGATGTTCCCGATCGGCTCGAGCAGGCGACGGTTGTTGAACCAG
>NZ_PYWA01000030.1 GCF_003056335.1 Paracoccus indicus
TGACCCTCCTCACCCTGGCGCAACTCTCGGTTCTCCCGCTCCAGCGCCTTCATCTTCTCGGCCATGTCTGCCGGGATGCCAGCGCGCTTTCCGCTGTCGACCTCGGCCTTCTTGACCCACTCGTTCAAGGTCTGGGGCGCACAGCCGATCTTCGCGGAAATCGACATGACTGCCTGCCACCGCGATTCATGGCGACCCTCGTTATCAAAGACCAACCGCACCGCGCGTTCACGCACTTCGGGGGAAAACTTGTTCCACGTCTTGCTCATGATGCTCCATCCTACTCAGGAGTTGGAGCCTCCGGCAAACCCGGCGCGGTTCAATCCCCCTGAGTAAGGTGTGAAGACTTCTTTCATTTGAGATTACTAGGTCATGTTGACAAATGGCGGAGCCAGAGACGGATCGAGGTGATGTCGATGAACCCCAAGAAGCTCTCTGCGGTTTTGTCGTAGCGGGTGGCGACGCGGCGGACGTTCTTCAGCTTGTTGAAGCAGCGCTAGACGAGGTTGCGCAGCCTGTAGAGGGTGCGATCCACGGTGACACGGAGCTTGCGGGTCTTGCGCATGGGGATGACCGGCACAACGTTGCGCGCTTCCAT
>NZ_PYWA01000031.1 GCF_003056335.1 Paracoccus indicus
CATGGCAAAGGCAAAGTTTGAACGGAACAAACCGCACGTCAACATCGGGACCATCGGTCACGTTGACCACGGCAAGACGACGCTGACGGCTGCGATCACGAAGTACTTCGGCGACTTCCGCGCCTACGACCAGATCGACGGCGCACCCGAAGAGAAGGCCCGCGGCATCACGATCTCGACCGCGCACGTGGAATACGAGTCCGAGACGCGCCACTATGCGCACGTCGACTGCCCCGGCCACGCCGACTACGTCAAGAACATGATCACCGGTGCCGCCCAGATGGACGGCGCGATCCTGGTCGTGAACGCCGCCGACGGCCCCATGCCGCAGACGCGCGAGCACATCCTGCTGGGTCGCCAAGTGGGCATCCCCTACATGGTCGTCTACCTGAACAAGGTCGACCAGGTGGATGACGAAGAGCTGCTGGAACTGGTCGAGATGGAAGTGCGCGAGCTGCTGTCCAGCTACGACTACCCGGGCGACGACATTCCGATCATCAAGGGTTCGGCCCTGGCCGCAATGGAAGGCCGCGACCCCGAGATCGGCGAGAACTCGATCAAGGCGCTGATCGAAGCCGTCGACACCTA
>NZ_PYWA01000032.1 GCF_003056335.1 Paracoccus indicus
CCAGAGGGCGATCTTCCGGCGGGCGTCATCCAGGGTGTCGAAGATCTCCTCGTTCAGCAGTTCGTCACGCAGGCTCTCGTTGAACGACTCGATGAAGGCCCTCGCCATGGTCCTTGGACCAGTGGCGTCCCATGGCTTCGATCCCAGAAGATCCTTGGGCACGATGTTGTCGAGCATCGCGTCAGCCAGAAGCCGTTTCAGCTTGCCGTTCTCGTCCTCCAGCGCCCTCAGCCTCTGGGCATCGGACACGTCCATGCCGCCATACTTGGCCTTGAGCTTGTAGAACGTCGCCGGGCTGAGCCCATGACGGCGACAGACCTCCGCCGTCGCCATTCCGGCTTCCAGCTCCTTGATCATCTCAATGATCTGCGCCTCGGTGAAGCGGCTTTTCTGAACCGCGCCGGGTTTGCCGGAGGCTGATTTCGGTTAGTTACGCGGCCACGGCTTCTGTTTCCATAGTGGCGTAGAAGTTTGCCTCTGCTTCTGCCGGCGGGATGTTCCCGATCGGCTCGAGCAGGCGACGGTTGTTGAACCAG
>NZ_PYWA01000033.1 GCF_003056335.1 Paracoccus indicus
GCCCTAGCGCGAGCAAAACACCCGATCCCATCCCGAACTCGGCCGTTAAGTGCCGCTGCGCCGATGGTACTGCGTCTCAAGACGTGGGAGAGTAGGTCACCGCCAGACCTGGAAAGAGACGCATATCCCTCTGAAACGATGTCCAATACCCGATCAGGACAAAATTGGCGCGGGGTAGAGCAGCCCGGTAGCTCGTCAGGCTCATAACCTGAAGGTCGCAGGTTCAAATCCTGCCCCCGCAACCAAAAAATATCACCCAAAATCACAAAACAACGCCCCGCAAAAAAAGCGGGGGCTTCACAACGTCCGGCATCGCAGGAAAACCAACCATGCCTATGAATGGAGATGACCCCCTTTGGTCCCTCGGTCATAACGAGGGTCTGCCGGTTTGAGATTGGTAGTCGGCGGATGGTTTCCGGGCAAGCGCGCCGGGAGCGGCGCCCTGGGGTGAGGCAAGCGTCCGGCGCGCTTCCAGC
>NZ_PYWA01000034.1 GCF_003056335.1 Paracoccus indicus
TAGTAGGTTGATGGGGCGATCGGCAGAACCCTGCAGATTGGCTCGACCCCATACTCACCGCGATGATTGTCGATGAACCCGACCATCACTTCGACCGGCGGTCGAGCTCCGCCATCGCAAAATACGCACTCGCCTTGCGCAGGATCTCGTTCGTCGGGAAAACAGTCCCCCGGACTGTTTTCTGACCCTCCTCACCCTGGCGCAACTCTCGGTTCTCCCGCTCCAGCGCCTTCATCTTCTCGGCCATGTCTGCCGGGATGCCAGCGCGCTTTCCGCTGTCGACCTCGGCCTTCTTGACCCACTCGTTCA
>NZ_PYWA01000035.1 GCF_003056335.1 Paracoccus indicus
CGCCACTGGTCCAAGGACCATGGCGAGGGCCTTCATCGAGTCGTTCAACGAGAGCCTGCGTGACGAACTGCTGAACGAGGAGATCTTCGACACCCTGGATGACGCCCGCCGGAAGATCGCCCTCTGGCGCTATGACCACAATGCCGTCAGGCCGCACTCCTCGCTCGGCAACCTGATGCCGCTGGAAGCGCGCCGGACGCTTGCCTCACCCCAAGGCGCCGCTCCCGGCGCGCTTGCCCGGAAACCATCCGCCGACTACCAATCTCAAACCGGCAGACCCTCGTTATGACCGAGGGACCAAAGGGGG
>NZ_PYWA01000036.1 GCF_003056335.1 Paracoccus indicus
TCCCGATCCAGCTGACGCCAGACCTTGCGCACGCCGTAGACCCTCCAGTTCTCCTCGAAGACGCGCTCGATCTCGGGCCGCAGGACTGCGTCGCGCCGGGCACGATCCGACAACCGGGCCGGATCGGCCCGCTTCGCCAGGTGATCGTAGTAGGTTGATGGGGCGATCGGCAGAACCCTGCAGATTGGCTCGACCCCATACTCACCGCGATGATTGTCGATGAACCCGACCATCACTTCGACCGGCGGTCGAGCTCCGCCATCGCAAAATACGC
>NZ_PYWA01000004.1 GCF_003056335.1 Paracoccus indicus
GTAGGCGCGGAAGTCGCCGAAGTACTTCGTGATCGCAGCCGTCAGCGTCGTCTTGCCGTGGTCAACGTGACCGATGGTCCCGATGTTGACGTGCGGTTTGTTCCGTTCAAACTTTGCCTTTGCCATGGAATGGCTCCTTGTTCTTCAATTCGGGTCAGGAGCGGGGCCGAAGCCCCGCTGCAAAATCAGGCGTATTTCTTCTGGATCTCGTCCGAGATGTTCTGCGGCACAGCTTCATAGTGGCTGAACTGCATCGAGAACACCGCGCGGCCCGAAGACATCGAACGCAGGTTGTTGATGTAACCGAACATGTTGGCCAGCGGAACGGCGGCGTCGATGACGTTCGCGTTGCCGCGGCTGTCCTGTCCACGCACCATGCCGCGACGGCTGGTCAGGTCGCCGATGATCGAACCGGTGTATTCTTCCGGCGTCACGACTTCGACCTTCATGATCGGTTCCAGCAGCTTCGCACCGGCCTTGCGCAGACCTTCGCGCATGGCTGCACGGGCAGCGATTTCAAATGCCAGCACCGAGGAGTCGACGTCGTGGAACGCACCATCCGTCAGCGCGACCTTGAAGTCGATGACCGGGAAGCCTGCCAGCGGACCCGAGTCCATGACCGACTTGATGCCCTTCTCGACGCCCGGGATGTATTCCTTGGGCACCGCGCCACCGACGATCTTGCTTTCGAACGAATAGCCTTCGCCCGGCTCGGTCGGGGTGATGGTCATCTTCACGCGTGCGAACTGGCCGGTACCACCGGTCTGTTTCTTGTGCGTGTAGTCGATGTCGGCCGAGGTCGAGATCGTTTCGCGATAGGCCACCTGGGGCGCACCGATGTTCGCCTCGACCTTGAACTCGCGCTTCATGCGGTCGACCAGGATGTCGAGGTGAAGTTCGCCCATGCCCTTCATGATGGTCTGACCCGATTCCAGGTCGGTTTCCACGCGGAAGGACGGATCTTCGGCTGCCAGGCGCTGAAGGGCGATGCCCATCTTTTCCTGGTCGGCCTTCGACTTGGGCTCGACGGCGATCTCGATGACCGGATCGGGGAAGGTCATGGTTTCCAGAACCACCGGGCTTGCGGGATCGCACAGCGTGTCACCCGTGGTGGTTTCCTTAAGACCTGCCAGCGCGATGATGTCGCCTGCGAAGGCTTCCTCGATTTCCTCGCGGTTGATCGAGTGCATCATCATCATGCGGCCGACGCGCTCGCGCTTGCCCTTGGTGGCGTTCAGCATCTGATCGCCCTTCTTCACCACGCCCGAATAGATGCGCGTGAAGGTCAGCGAACCGACGAAGGGGTCGTTCATGATCTTGAAGGCCAGACCCGAGAACGGCTGCGCATCGTCAGCGCGGCGTTCGATGTTGCGCGTCTCGGTTTCGTCGTCGGGCGAGAAGCCCATGTACGGCGGAACGTCCAGCGGGGTCGGCAGGAAGTCGATGACCGAGTTCAGCAGGGGCTGAACGCCCTTGTTCTTGAACGCGGAACCGGCGGTGACCGGGAAGAACGACAGCGACAGCGTGCCTTTGCGGATCAGCTGGCGCAGGGTCGCCTCATCGGGCTCGGTGCCTTCCAGGTAGGCTTCCATGGCTTCATCGTCCTGCTCGACGGCAAGCTCGACCATGTTGGCGCGCCATTCGACGGCCAGATCCTGCAGCTCTTCGCGGATCGGCTGACGGACCCAGCTCGCGCCGAGGTCTTCGCCCATCCAGACCCATTCTTCCATCTTGATCAGGTCGACGATGCCTTCCAGCTTGTCCTCGGCGCCGATCGGCAGAGCGATCGGGCACGGGGTGCCGCCGGTGCGGTCCTTGATCATCTTCACGCAGTTGAAGAAGTCGGCGCCGATCTTGTCCATCTTGTTGACGAACACGATCCGCGGAACCTTGTAGCGGTCGGCCTGGCGCCAGACGGTCTCGGTCTGGGGCTCGACACCGGCGTTGGCGTCCAGAAGGCAGATCGCGCCATCCAGAACGGCCAGCGAGCGTTCGACTTCGATGGTGAAGTCGACGTGGCCGGGGGTGTCGATGATGTTGAAGCGGTACTTGGTGTCGGAAGTCCCTTCGGTGGTCGGGTCTTCCTGACGCTGCCAGAACGTGGTGGTCGCGGCAGACGTGATCGTGATGCCGCGCTCCTGCTCCTGCTCCATCCAGTCCATGGTCGCGGCGCCGTCATGCACTTCGCCGATCTTGTGCGACTTGCCGGTGTAGAACAGAATACGCTCGGTCGTCGTGGTCTTGCCGGCATCGATGTGGGCCATGATGCCGAAGTTGCGGTAACGCTGCAGCGGATAATCGCGTGCCATGGTCGGGATCCTTTCGCCTTACCAGCGGTAGTGGCTGAACGCCTTGTTGGCGTCGGCCATCTTGTGCGTGTCTTCGCGCTTCTTCACGGCGGTGCCGCGGCCGTTGACCGCGTCGGCAAGCTCGCCTGCAAGGCGCTCTTCCATCGTGTTTTCGTTGCGCTTGGCAGCGGCAGTGATCAGCCAGCGGATGGCCAGGGCCTCGCGGCGGATCGGGCGGACTTCGACGGGAACCTGGTAGGTGGCACCACCGACGCGGCGCGAACGCACTTCGACGGAGGGTTTCACGTTGTCCAGGGCCTCGTGGAAGACTTCGATCGGTTCGCGCTTCAGGCGCGTCTCGACGCGCTCGAGCGCGTTGTAGACGATCCGTTCGGCGACCGACTTCTTGCCGTCAACCATCAGGTTGTTCATGAATTTGGTCAGCACGCGATCGCCAAACTTGGCGTCGGGCAGGACATCGCGCTTTACAGCGGCGTGACGACGGGACATTGATGCCTCTCCTTATTTCGGACGCTTGGCGCCGTATTTCGAACGACGCTGACGACGGTCTTTGACGCCTTGGGTATCCAGAACACCGCGCAGGATGTGGTAACGGACACCCGGAAGGTCTTTGACGCGGCCGCCGCGGATCAGCACGACACTGTGTTCCTGCAGGTTGTGCTTTTCGCCCGGAATGTAGGAGATGACCTCGAAGCCATTCGTCAGGCGGACCTTGGCCACCTTACGCATAGCGGAGTTCGGTTTCTTCGGCGTCGTGGTGTAGACGCGCGTGCAGACGCCGCGCTTCTGCGGGCAGCCCTGAAGGTGCTGCGACTTGCTGCGCTGCACTTTCGGCTGCCGCGGTTTGCGGATCAGCTGTTGGATCGTAGGCATTCGGTTCCCCGTCTTGCTCTGTCAATACTCGCAACCAGACCGGTTGCGCCTCTTCTCGACGGCATCTTGCGCGAATCGCAAAATACCAAGCCCGCCGCGCCGGAAACCGGGTGACGGGCATGATTTCAGAGGATCGGGGCGTATTTCGGCCCGGATCGTGACCTCATATGTTCATGTGCCCAAGACGGTTTCCCGCCGGGTAGCGGGGCTATAGGCGGATTCCGGCGGACTGTCAACATCGCCCCCCGGCGCGTCACCCAAGCGTCACCCGGTCAGCGCCGCCAGATCCTCCAGCACGCGTCGTCCGAAACCGAAGCGGCGCGGGATCAGGCGGGCCAGCGGCTCGTCCTCGGGTTGCCATGGCGTGCCCGGTCCCATGGCACCGGAATCGCTGTCCTGGTGGATCGAGCGGATGAACATCACAGGCGCATTGACCGAGACCCCCGGCATCCATTTCGCCAGCGCGACGTGATTGAAGCTGAGCGCCGTCAGCCCCGCATCGGGCCGCAGGAAGATCGTCAGCGCGACCCCCATGTTGTGGCAGAGCCAGGGCTTGATCGACAGCTTGCCCCCCGCCGCCGTGACCATCAGGCCGCGCCCGTAATCCAGCGACAGCCGCTCCTCGGTCAGCCACAGGTCCCTGACGCGCAGGAAATCGGCGCGGCTGCGTTCGATGTAGTCCAACGCCACGGCATCATCGTCGTCATGTCGGAAATGCCCCACGACATCGGCAGAGGCATCGACATGCGGGGCGACCGCTTTCAGGCAGGCCTCCCGGTGCTTCTCCATCGGCGGCACCAGAGACAGCCGCAGCTGTGCGACCCGGTCGCACAGCGCGGTCAGCCGCGACAGATAAGGTTCGGGCAGATCGGGGCCGGTCATCACGACCAGCGTGAAATCGGGATCGGTCTGTGCCAGCCAGCCGGGTATGGCGACGCGTTCGAACCACAGCCAGCGCCGCTCCAGCCGGTCGGGATCGTAAAGATAGGCCCGCCGCGCCGCATAGTCGTCATGTTCGACCTGAAAGCCACGCAATCCGACATAGGAGAACCTGCATAATCCCAGCATCTGGATCTTCATGCCCGCCTCCTCGCTTCGCCCTTCCAGCGATAGCGCGGTGGCGCGATTGCCGCAAGTTCGCCCCCTCAAACGACAAAGGCCCGGCGTGATGCCGGGCCCTTGCCTTGTCATGTGACCGGGATCAATCCTCGGGATTGGTCTCAGGCATGTCGATGATCGGGCTTGCCTCGGCGGCAGGCTCGGGTGCGGCCAATGCGGCTGCGGCCTCCGCCTCGGCGCGGCGTGCCTCGATCACTTCCGAGTCGCGCTCGGAGGCGATGCGACGCACGCGGGCGGTCGCGCCACCGGTACCGGCCGGGATCAGACGGCCGACGATGACGTTTTCCTTCAGCCCGACCAGCTTGTCGCGCTTGCCCTGAACGGCAGCCTCGGTCAGCACGCGCGTCGTTTCCTGGAAGGACGCGGCCGAGATGAAGCTGCGGGTCTGCAGCGACGCCTTGGTGATGCCCAGCAGGACCGGTTCGCCCGTGGCCGGACGTCCGCCGCGTGCCTCGATCTTGGCGTTTTCAGCCTCGAAGTCGTCACGCTCGACGTGTTCACCCTTCAGCAGCGTGGTCTCGCCGCTGTCGATGATCTCGATCTTCTGCAGCATCTGGCGAACGATCACCTCGATGTGCTTGTCGTTGATCTTCACGCCCTGCAGTCGATAGACGTCCTGCACCTCGTCGATCAGGTAGTCGGCCAAGGCCTCGATACCCATGATGCGCAGGATGTCATGCGGGGCGGGGTTGCCGTCCATGATGTAGTCGCCACGCTGCACGAAGTCGCCTTCCTGCACCGGGATGTGCTTGCCCTTCGGCACCATGTATTCGACCGGCGCCACGCCCTCTTCTGCGGGCTCGATGCTGATGCGGCGCTTGTTCTTGTAGTCCTTGCCAAAGCGCACATAGCCGTCGATTTCCGCGATGATCGCGTGATCCTTGGGACGACGGGCCTCGAACAGTTCCGCCACGCGGGGAAGACCCCCGGTGATGTCCTTGGTCCGTGCACCTTCGCGCGGGATACGCGCCACCACGTCGCCGGGCCGGATCTCCTGGCCGTCCTCGATCGACAGGATGGCATCCACCGACATCGGATAACTGACCGGGTTGCCCTGGTCGTTGCGCACCGGTTCGCCATTGGCGTCCATGATGATGATCTCGGGCTTGAGGTCGTTGCCTTTCGGCGCCGACCGCCAGTCGGTCACGATCTTCTGGGTCATGCCGGTCGCATCGTCGGTCTCGTCGCGGACCGAGATCCCCGACATCAGGTCGACGAACTTGGCCACGCCGCCCTTTTCCGCGATGATCGGCAGGGTATAGGGATCCCATTCGAACAGCTTGGCGCCGCGGATGACCCGATCGCCTTCCTTCACGAACAGCTTCGAACCGTAGAACAGCTTGTGGCTGGCGCGCTCCTGCCCCTGGTCGTCCAGGACGATCAGCTGCATGTTGCGCGACATCACGACCTGCTCGCCGTTAGCGTTCTCCAGGATGCTCTCGTTGCGGAACTGGATCGTGCCCTCGTGCGAGGCCGCCTGGAAGGACTGCTGACCACCCTGGGCGATGCCGCCGATGTGGAAGGTCCGCATCGTCAGCTGGGTGCCCGGTTCACCGATCGACTGCGCGGCGATGATGCCGACAGCCTCGCCGATGTTGACCAGCGTGCCGCGTGCAAGGTCGCGACCATAGCAGAGCGCGCAGATGCCGTCCTCGGATTCGCAGGTCAGCGCCGAACGGATGCGGATCTGCTGGACAGCCGCCTTCTCGATGGCATCGGCCTTGCGTTCGTCGACCACTTCGCCGGCGCGGATGATGATCTCATCCGTGCCCGGAACCAGCACGTCCTCGGCCACGGTGCGGCCCAGAACACGCTCGCTCAGCGGGCTGATCACCTCGCCGTCGTTGATCGCGGCCGAAGCCGTGATCGAGTTCTCGGTGCCGCAGTCATGCTCGCGGATGATGCAATCCTGCGCCACGTCGACCAGACGACGGGTCAGGTAACCCGAGTTCGCCGTCTTCAACGCGGTGTCCGACAGACCCTTCCGGGCGCCGTGGGTCGAGTTGAAGTATTCAAGAACGGTCAGACCTTCCTTGAAGTTCGAGATGATCGGCGTCTCGATGATCTCGCCCGAGGGCTTGGCCATCAGGCCGCGCATGCCGCCCAGCTGCTTCATCTGGTTGACCGAACCACGCGCACCCGAGTGGGCCATCATGTAGACCGAGTTCGGCTCCATCTCGGCGCCGCTCTCGTCCATCTTGGTGGCCGAGATGGTGGACATCATGGCTTCGGTCACGCGGTCGTTGCACTTGGACCAGGCGTCGACAACCTTGTTGTACTTTTCGCCCTGGGTGATCAGGCCGTCCAGATACTGCTGTTCGAATTCCTTGACCTGCTCCTGGACCTCTTCGACGATCGACCACTTGTTGTCGGGAACGACCATGTCGTCCTTGCCGAAGCTGATGCCGGCGCGGAATGCTTCACGGAAGCCCAGACCCATGATCTGGTCGCAGAAGATGACCGATTCCTTCTGGCCGCAATAGCGGTAGACGGTGTCGATGACGACCTGCACGTCCTTCTTGCGCAGCAGACGGTTCACCAGCTCGAACGGAGCCTTGGCGTTCATCGGCAGCAGTGCGCCAAGGCGCATGCGGCCCGGTGTGGTCTCGAAGCGCTGAAGAACCTCGTTGCCGTTCTCGTCGATCTGACGGATCCGGGCGGTGATCTTCGAGTGCAGATGCACCTCGCCTGCGGCCAGGGCGTGCTCGACCTCCTCGATGTTGGCGAAGGACATGCCCTCGCCCTTCATGCCTTCGCGCTGCATCGAAGTGTAATACAGGCCAAGGATCATGTCCTGCGAGGGAACGATGATCGGCGCGCCGTTGGCGGGCGACAGGACGTTGTTGGTCGACATCATCAGGACGCGCGCTTCCAGCTGCGCTTCCAGCGACAGCGGAACGTGCACGGCCATCTGGTCGCCGTCGAAGTCGGCGTTGAAGGCCGAGCAGACCAGCGGGTGCAGCTGGATCGCCTTGCCCTCGATCAGCGTGGGTTCGAAGGCCTGGATACCGAGACGGTGCAGCGTGGGCGCACGGTTCAGCAGAACCGGATGCTCGCGGATGACCTCTTCCAGGATGTCCCAGACCTCGGGACGCTCTTTCTCGACCAGCTTCTTGGCCTGCTTGACCGTGCTGGACAGCCCCTTCGCTTCAAGGCGCGAATAGATGAAGGGCTTGAACAGTTCCAAGGCCATCTTCTTGGGCAAACCGCACTGATGCAGCTTCAGTTCCGGACCGGTCACGATGACCGAACGGCCCGAGAAGTCGACCCGCTTGCCCAGAAGGTTCTGGCGGAAGCGGCCCTGCTTGCCCTTCAGCATGTCCGACAGCGACTTCAACGGGCGACGGTTGTTCCCGGTGATGACGCGGCCACGACGGCCGTTGTCGAACAGCGCATCGACCGATTCCTGCAGCATCCGCTTTTCGTTGCGCACGATGATGTCGGGCGCACGAAGCTCGATCAGGCGCTTCAGGCGGTTGTTGCGGTTGATGACGCGACGATAGAGGTCGTTCAGGTCGGACGTCGCGAAGCGGCCGCCGTCCAGCGGAACCAGCGGACGCAGTTCCGGCGGGATGACCGGGATGACCGTCATGATCATCCACTCGGGACGGTTGGCCGACTCCAGGAAGCTCTCGACGATCTTCAGGCGCTTGATGATCTTCTTGGGCTTCAGCTCGCCGGTGGCGGCCTTCAGGTCCTCGCGCAGCTGCTCGGCAGTTGCAGCCAGATCGATGTTGGCCAGCATCGCACGGATGGCTTCGGCGCCGATGTCGGCCTGGAAGGCGTCCGCACCATAGTTGTCCTGCGCGTCGAGGAATTCCTCTTCGCCCAGCAACTGGCCATAGGTCAGGTCGGTCAGACCCGGCTCGATGACGACATAGTTCTCGAAGTAGAGGATGCGTTCCAGATCGCGCAGCGTCATGTCCAGCATCAGGCCGATGCGGGAGGGCAGCGACTTCAGGAACCAGATGTGCGCGACGGGCGCTGCCAGTTCGATATGGCCCATGCGTTCGCGACGGACCTTCTGCAGCGTGACTTCCACGCCGCATTTCTCGCAAACCAGGCCGCGATACTTCATGCGCTTGTATTTGCCGCAGAGGCATTCGTAGTCCTTGATCGGACCGAAGATGCGCGCGCAGAACAGACCATCGCGTTCCGGCTTGAACGTGCGATAATTGATCGTCTCGGGCTTCTTCACCTCGCCGAAGGACCAGGCCAGAATTTCTTCCGGCGAGGCCAGCGAGATCTTGATCTCATCGAACTGCCGCGTGGGGGCCAGCGGGTTCAGAGGGTTGGTGGCAAGTTCCTGGTTCATTTCCAATTCCTAATGAAGGGCACGGTGGAAGGGTGAGTGGGGGCTTGGGCCCTCACTCGTCTTCTTCCGCATCCAGGAGTTCCATGTTGAGGCCCAGACCCCGGACCTCCTTGACCAGAACGTTGAACGATTCCGGCACGCCTGCTTCAAAGTTATCCTCGCCCTTGACGATGGACTCATAGACCTTGGTGCGGCCTGCGACGTCGTCCGACTTCACGGTCAGCATTTCCTGCAAGGTGTAGGCGGCGCCATAGGCCTCAAGTGCCCAGACTTCCATCTCACCCAAGCGCTGGCCACCGAACTGGGCCTTACCGCCCAGGGGCTGCTGCGTGACAAGGCTGTACGGACCCGTCGAACGGGCGTGCATCTTGTCATCGACCAGGTGGTGCAGCTTCAGGATGTACTTCATCCCGACGGTGACCTTGCGGGCGAACTGTTCACCCGTGCGGCCATCGAACACCACCGACTGACCCGAGGTATCGAACCCGGCACGTGTCAGCGCATCGTTGATGTCGGCTTCCTTGGCGCCATCGAAGACCGGGGTGGCGATCGGAACACCCGTGCGAACGGTATTGGCGTGTTCGCGCAGCTGCTCGTCCTCCATGCCGTCGAAGGTCGAGGCATAGAGATCGTCGCCATAGCCGTTCTTCATCGCGTCACGGACCGGGGTCATGTCGCCGTCACGGCGATAGGACTCCAGCGCCTCGTCGATCTTGATGCCAAGACCGCGCGATGCCCAACCCATGTGGGTTTCGAGGATCTGACCCACGTTCATGCGCGAGGGCACGCCAAGCGGGTTCATCACCAGGTCGACGGGGGTACCATCGGCCAGGAACGGCATGTCTTCCATGGCCACGACCTTGGAGACGACACCCTTGTTGCCGTGACGACCGGCCATCTTGTCGCCGGCCTGAAGCTTGCGCTTCACGGCCACGAAGACCTTGACCATCTTCATCACGCCGGGGGGCAGGTCGTCGCCCTGACGGACCTTCTCGACCTTGTCCTCGAAGCGGGCTTCCAGAAGCTTCTTCTGGGCGTCGTACTGCTGGTTCAGCGCCTCGACGTCCTTCGCGACGTCTTCCTCGCCGACGGCCAGCTGCCACCACTGACCACGGCTCAGCGTGCCCAGCAGGTCCTCGGTGATTTCGGTGTTCGCCTTGACGCCCTTCGGCCCCTTGACGGCAACCTTGCCCAGGATCAGCGCCTTCAGACGCGAATAGACGTTGCGATCCAGGATGCCCTGTTCGTCGTCACGGTCGCGCGCCAAGCGCTCGACCTCTTCGCGTTCGATCTGCAGCGCGCGTTCGTCCTTGTCCACACCATGGCGGTTGAAGACGCGGACTTCGACGATCGTGCCATAGGCACCCGGCGGCAGACGCAGCGAGGTATCGCGGACGTCGGAAGCCTTCTCACCGAAGATGGCGCGCAGCAGCTTTTCTTCCGGCGTCATCGGGCTTTCGCCCTTGGGGGTGATCTTGCCTACCAGGATGTCGCCCGGACCGCATTCCGCACCGATATAGACGATGCCGGCTTCATCCAGATTGCGCAGGGCTTCTTCGCCCACGTTCGGGATGTCGCGCGTGATCTCTTCCGGCCCCAGCTTGGTGTCACGGGCCGCCACTTCGTATTCGTCGATGTGGATCGAGGTGAACACGTCGTCGCGGTGGATCCGTTCGCTGATCAGGATCGAGTCTTCATAGTTGTAGCCGTTCCACGGCATGAACGCGACGACCACGTTGCGACCGATGGCCAGTTCGCCCTGGTCGGTCGAGGGACCGTCCGCGATGACCTGGTTGGCCACGACCTTCTCGCCCACCTTGACCAGCGGACGCTGGTTGATGGTCGAGGACTGGTTCGAACGCTTGAACTTGCGCAGACGATAGATGTCCACGCCCGCGTCGCCCGCACCCAGGCTCTCGGTTGCGCGCACCACGATACGCTGCGCATCGACCTGATCGATGACACCGCCGCGACGTGCCATGATGGCGGCGCCGGAATCGCGGGCCACGGTCGCTTCCATGCCGGTGCCCACGAAGGGAGCCTCGGCGCGCAGAAGCGGCACGGCCTGACGCTGCATGTTCGAGCCCATCAGGGCGCGGTTGGCGTCGTCGTTTTCAAGGAAGGGGATCAGCGCCGCAGCGACCGAAACCAGCTGCTTGGGCGACACGTCGATCAGGTCGATGGCGTCGACCGGGTTCAACATGAAGTCGCCCGACTGGCGGGTGCTGATCAGTTCGTCGACGAAGCCGCCATCGGCGTCCAGCGTCGCGTTGGCCTGGGCCACCGTGTGACGCATTTCCTCGGTCGCGGACATATAGACCACGTCGTCGGTCACCTTGCCCTCGATCACCTTGCGATAGGGGGTCTCGATGAAGCCGTACTTGTTCACCCGCGCGAAAGTCGCGAGGCTGTTGATCAGGCCGATGTTCTGACCTTCCGGGGTCTCAATCGGGCACATCCGGCCATAGTGGGTCGGGTGAACGTCGCGGACCTCGAAGCCTGCGCGTTCGCGCGTCAGACCGCCCGGCCCAAGCGCCGAGAGGCGACGCTTGTGCGTCACTTCGGACAGCGGGTTGGTCTGGTCCATGAACTGCGACAGCTGGCTCGAGCCGAAGAATTCACGCACAGCCGCCGCCGCGGGTTTCGCGTTGATCAGGTCCTGCGGCATGACGGTGTCGATCTCGACGCCGGACATGCGCTCGCGGATGGCACGCTCCATGCGCAGCAGGCCGACGCGATACTGGTTTTCCATCAGTTCGCCGACCGAACGCACACGACGGTTGCCCAGGTGGTCGATGTCGTCGATCTCGCCCTTGCCGTCGCGCAGTTCCACAAGACCGTGGACGCAGGCGACGATGTCCTCGTGACGCAGCGTGCGCTGCGTGTCGGGGGCATCCAGGTCGAGGCGCATGTTCATCTTGACGCGACCGACGGCCGAGAGGTCGTAACGCTCGCTGTCGAAGAACAGGCTGTCGAACAGGTTCGAGGCGGCCTCGACGGTGGGCGGCTCGCCCGGACGCATGACGCGATAGATGTCCATCAGCGCCTGTTCGCGGTTCATGTTCTTGTCGGCCGCCATGGTGTTGCGGATGTAGGGGCCGACGTTGACATGGTCGATGTCCAGAACCGGGACGTCCTCGATGCCGTTGTCCAGCAGGACCTTCAGCAGGCCGCCGTTCATTTCGCCGTCCTTGGCGTATTCGACGGTGATCTCATCGCCGGCCTCGGCATAGATGAAGCCGGTTTCCTCGTTGATGATGTCCTTGGCGACGAAGCGGCCGACAATGCGCTCGAAGGGAACCAGCAGGTTCAGCTGTTCGCCGGTCTCCTGCAGTTTCTTCACGGTGCGCGGCGTGACCTTCTCGCCTGCCTTGGCGATGATCTCGCCGGTGTCGGCGTTGACCAGATCGAAGGACGGACGGGTGCCGCGGACACGCTCGGGGAAGAAGCGCGTGACCCAGCCCTGCTCGCGGCCATCGCGGCGCAGGGTGTAGCTGACCGTTTCGTAGAAGCTGTCCATGATCGCTTCCTGGTCCATGCCCAGAGCATAGAGAAGCGTCGTCACCGGCAGCTTGCGGCGACGGTCGATGCGCGCAAAGACCAGGTCCTTGGCGTCGAATTCAAAGTCCAGCCAGCTGCCGCGGTACGGAATGATCCGGCATGCGAACAGCAGCTTGCCCGAGGAATGGGTCTTGCCGCGATCGTGGTCAAAGAAGACGCCCGGGCTGCGGTGCATCTGGCTGACGACGACACGCTCGGTGCCGTTGACGACGAAGGTGCCGTTCTGGGTCATCAGGGGCATGTCGCCCATGAAGACGTCCTGCTCCTTGATGTCCTTGACCGATTTGGCCCCGGTGTTTTCATCGACATCGAACACGATCAGACGCAGGGTGACCTTCAGCGGCGCGGCATAGGTCATGTCGCGCTGCTGGCACTCGTCCACGTCGTACTTGGGGTGCTCAAGCTCGTATTTCACGAATTCCAGCGTTGCGGTCTCGTTGAAGTCCTTGATCGGGAACACCGACTGGAACACGCCCTGGATCCCGTCGCCATCATTGTGGCCGGTGCCTTCGCCCGAATTCAGGAAGAGGTCGTAGGAGGATTTCTGAACCTCGATCAGGTTCGGCATCTCCAGAACTTCACGGATGTTGCCATAGTAGCGCCGGATACGCTTCTGGCCGACATAAGCTTGCGCCATGGGGTCTTGTCACCTTTCGTCTTCGCGCGCGTTCCGGGTCGGGGCCCCCGGAATACGGCCTACGAATGCAGGGGTGAGGTTCCATTCATGCCGCCCGTCCCACCGTGCGGCTCCCGAACCTCGAACATGCCCTGAAGGAATGTCCGCCGCGCGGACCGCCCTTCAAGACAGGTTCGGCAGGGACCGGGAAAACCCGGACCCTGCCTGTCTCAAACCGATCTTGCGACCGATTACTTGAGTTCGATCTTGGCGCCAGCTGCTTCCAGCTTCGCCTTGATTTCTTCGGCTTCTGCCTTGGCAGCGCCTTCCTTGACCTTGCCGCCAGCTTCGACCAGGTCCTTGGCTTCTTTCAGGCCCAGACCGGTGATGCCGCGAACTTCCTTGATCACGTTGATCTTGCTTGCGCCGGCGTCGACCAGGACGACGTCGAATTCGGTCTTTTCTTCTGCGGCTTCGCCAGCAGCAGCGGGACCAGCCATCATGACGGCGCCACCGGCAGCCGGCTCGATGCCGTACTCATCCTTCAGGATGGTCTTCAGTTCCTGGGCTTCCAGCAGGGTCAGGCCCACGATTTCTTCGGCGAGTTTCTTCAGATCAGCCATTTTTCCGTTCTTTCCAGTTAGTGTTCCAACGTCGGGTTTCGAACCACCAGTCGGGGATCAGTTGCTTACGCAGCCTCACGCTCTTCCAAGGTCGTGAGGATGCTCGCGATGTTCGAAGCAGGCGCGCCAATGGCACCGGCGATGTTCGAGGCGGGCGCACCGATGCAGGACGCGATCTGAGCGATGAGCTCCTCACGCGACGGCATCGAGGCGACGGCTTTCACACCGGCCGGATCCAGGGCCGAGTCACCCATCGCACCACCCAGGATCACGAAACGTTCGTTGTCCTTGGCGTACTTGTCGGCGATCCGGGCGGCAGCCACGGGATCTTCCGAATAGGTGATCACGGTCATGCCCGTCAGGTAGTCGGCGATGCTTGCGCAAGGCTTACCTTCCAGGGCGATCTTGGCGAGCTTGTTCTTGGCAACGCGAACGGAACCACCGGCTTCGCGCATGCGCGCCCGGAGGTCCTGCATATGTGCAACCGTCATCCCCTCGTAGTGGGCAACCACCACGACGCCAGAGCTTTCAAAGATCTGGCCGAGCTCGTCGACCACCTGTTCTTTTTGTGCTCTATCCACGGTTTCACTCCAAGTTGGGGGTTTCCCCCCGGCTCTCACTTTCCTGCGCCCGGAACCGGGCAACAGGTCGGGTCCGCATCGGGGCAAGATCGCCCGAAGGACTGGCCTTCGGAAAAATGCTTCCCCGTCTCAGGAAGGACATTAAGCAGGCGGTTGCCTGCACCCTCCGTCTCGGACAGGACGGGGCGGCCTCGGCAGCCCCGCCATTCCCGACCCGAAGGTCAGGAAACTTGTGGGATGCGCCTTGGGCGCATCCGAAAACTCAGCTGGCGGCTGCCGAAGCGACATCCACCGAAACGCCCGGGCCCATGGTCGAGCTGATCGAGACTTTTTGCATATAAGTCCCTTTCGCGCCAGTGGGCTTCGCCTTGCTGACCGCATCGACGAATGCACGCAGGTTCTGGGCCAGCTTGTCCTCGTCGAACGAGACCTTGCCGATGCCTGCGTGAACCACGCCAGCCTTTTCAGCCTTGAACTGCACTTCGCCGCCCTTGGCAGCTTCGACGGCCGATTTGACGTCCATCGTCACCGTGCCGACCTTGGGGTTCGGCATCAGGTTGCGCGGGCCCAGGATCTTGCCGAGACGGCCGACCAGCGGCATCATGTCCGGCGTCGCGATGCAACGGTCGAAGTCGATCTTGCCGGCCTGGATGGCTTCCATCAGGTCCTCGGCGCCGACGATCTCGGCACCGGCGGCCTTGGCTTCGTCAGCCTTGGGACCACGTGCGAAAACGGCGACGCGGACGTCCTTGCCGGTGCCTGCGGGCAGGGTCACCACACCGCGGACCATCTGGTCAGCGTGACGCGGATCGACGCCCAGGTTCAGCGCGATCTCGACGGTCTCGTCGAACTTGGCGGTCGCGGCGGACTTGACCAGCTTGACAGCCTCTTCGACGGTCAGGTTGGACTTGCCTTCAAAGGCAGCGCGGGCTGCAACTTTCTTTTTCGAAAACTTTGCCATGACTTAGCCTTTCACCTCGATACCGATCGAACGGGCCGAGCCGACGATGATCTTCATGGCCTGATCGATGTCGTTTGCCGACAGGTCAGCCATCTTGGTTTCGGCGATCTCGCGGACCTGCTTGACCGTGACCGAACCGGCGTTCATGCGACCGGGCTTTTCCGAACCGCGTGCACGGTTGCGCTTGCCGACGGGCTTCAGACCGGCGGCGCGCTTCAGCAGGAAGGATGCCGGCGGGGTCTTGGTCACGAAGGTGAACGACTTGTCCGCGTAATAGGTGATCACGACGGGAACGGGCGAGCCCGCTTCCATTTCCTGCGTCTTGGCGTTGAACGCCTTGCAGAATTCCATGATGTTGATGCCGCGCTGACCCAGTGCGGGGCCGACGGGGGGCGACGGGTTCGCTTGGCCCGCCTTGATCTGCAGCTTCAGCTGCCCGACAACTTTCTTGGCCATGTGGCCTCTCCTTCATCATCACGCCTGCGATGGCAGGCCTTGACTTAGCGGTGCGGCTTGCGCCTCCCGCGGCTGATCACGAGGTCTTGGAGACCTGCGTGAATTCCAGTTCGACCGGCGTGGGCCGGCCAAAGATCGACACGGTGACCTTCACGCGCGACGAGATCTCGTCCACTTCCTCGACCATCCCCGAGAAGCCCTCGAAGGGACCGTCGGTGACGTTGACCTGTTCGCCCACGTCGAAGCGGATCAGGTTGCGCGGCGCGGCGGCCTCGCCGTCGCTGGTGCGGTTCATCATCGAGTTGACCTCGTCGTCCCGCATCGGCATCGGCTTGCCCTGTGCACCAAGGAAGCCGGTGACGCGGTTGATCGAGTTCACCAGGTGATAGGTCCGGTCCATCATGTCCATGTGGACAAGGACATAGCCCGGCATGAAGCGACGCTCGGACGTGACCTTCTTGCCACGGCGGATCTCGATCACTTCCTCAGTCGGGACCAGCACCTCGTCGATCAGATCTTCCAGACCCTTCTCGGCGACGGCCTGACGAATCGCCTCGGCCACCTTCTTCTCGAAGTTCGAGAGGACACTGACCGAATACCAACGCTTTGCCATGTCTCGATCGACCCCTGCTCATCTCGGGGGAATCACACTGAACCGCGCAACCCCTTGAATTCTGAATACATCCGGAAAATTGAAATCGGCGCGCAGGGTTTTCCCAAGCACGCCGTCTTCCGGACAGTCGTGGGCAGATACCGCCCCTGCCCGCGAATTGCAAGCCCTGATCAGCCGCTGATCAGTCGCAACCCTTCGGTCAGCCCCGTCCGCACGGCCAGATCGACCAGGAAGAAGAATAGGCTAGTGATCGAGGCGAAGATCATGACCATGATCGTCGTCGTGATGACCTCACGGCGGGTCGGCCAAGTGATCTTGGCGGCCTCGGCACGGACCTGGTTGATGAACTGAACGGGATTGGTGGCCACGACAGGCTCCTTCGCAAGTGCAGGCGCTGATGTAACGAAGCCGTCCGGCCATGACAACCCTGCATGACGCTTGGGCCGGTTGCGGTTGTTCTGGCGGAAGGACCTGGCAGGGGCAGAGGGACTCGAACCCACGACCCTCGGTTTTGGAGACCGATGCTCTACCAACTGAGCTATACCCCTGAGGTTGGGCCTGATTAGAATTTGCCCGCAGCGCCGTCAAGCAGATAAGGGGCAGTTTTCACGTCGATCGCGACGGAACCCTCCTCGCGCCCGGGCGAAGATCACAGGAAACGTGGAAATTCGATCTTGGGGCAACGATCCTGCACCACCGTGACCCCTGCTCCGCCGGCCTTGGCCGCAGCCACGTCGTCGCGCACCCCAAGCTGGGTCCAGATGACTTTCAGATCGGGCAGATTGGTCAGCGCCTCGTCGACGATTCCCGCGACGGCCGAGGACTGGCGAAAGACGTCGACCATCTGAACACCGGCATCCTTCGGAATATCCGTCAGGCTGGCATAAACTGTGCGACCTAGGATCGTCCCGCCCGCATGGCCCGGATTGACCGGAATGATCGTCTTGCCCTTGGCCTGCAAGTAACGCGCGACACCCCAGCTTGGCCGCGTCTCGTTCGGGGACAGCCCCACGACCGCGATGACGTCGACATTACGGGCAATCCATTCGATATCGCGATCTTCCAGTTGCTGCATGTCCATGATTTCCTCCCGTCGCCACACCCTGAAGTTGTGCGTCCCTCTCATAGAAAAGGCGCCCGAACCACCAAGGGTGGCCGAGCGCAAGTCACGGAACGAGGGACAGTGATCTGAACATGACCGTTCCGGGGTCATGTTCCGTGATGTAAATGGGCATCACCCGGACTTGGTTCCACCCATATCACCGTTTTGTGATAATTATCGAATCGTCAGTTGCCGGACTGCCAAGCAACGCGGGCGTGATCCAGCACCGTTTCGGTATTCTGGCGCAGTTTGCGTTCGGCCGCCCCGGACTGCAGCAGATAAAGATGCCCCTTGATGACGGCGAAGAACCGCGGATCGCCGCGCCGGGGATCGCCCTCGGAGAGTGACACCGGGCAGATGCCGTCGAAATCAGGCGCAAAGCTGCGCGGATCGGCCTCGAAGCGAGCGCGGTTTTCCTCGGAGGCAAAATGCCACAGCTTGCCCCGCCACATGGTCGCGATGTCGCTGCGACCCGGCACGGCACGCCCCGCATTGGCATACCCCACGGGGTCGAAACCGCCCAATGCCCAATCCTGGGCATGGGCAGGCAGGGACGTCAGGACCGTCAAGGCGATGATGGAGGCGAGCTGGCGCATGAAAATCCGGGGGCTGTCTGGAATGAAACCTATGTGACAGCCCCCGGCCCGATTCTCAACGGGCGTGACATAAACGTCGCAGGGTTGTGATATTCACGCACCGCCAGCGGCATAAAGCCCGATCGCAGCCGCGTTCGAGACGTTCAGCGACCCGAAATCGGCGGCGAAGGGAATGCGCGCGACGTGATCGCAGGTCTTCATCGTCAGATCGCGCATCCCCGGCCCCTCGGCGCCCATGACAAGGCAGACGGCGCGGCCCTTCAGGTCGTCCATCAGCTTGGGCAGCGATTCGGTGCCGGTGCCGTCCAGCCCGACCAGAATGAAACCCATCCCCTTCAGCTGGCTCAGCGCCTCGGCCAGATTCGGCACGCGCAGATAGGGCTGACGTTCCAGCGCGCCCGAGGCGGTCTTGGCCAGCGCACCCGTTTCGGGGGCCGAGTGGCGGTGCGGTGCGATCACCGCCCGCGCACCGAAGACCTCGGCCGAACGCAGGATGGCGCCGATGTTGTGGGGGTCGGTCACGCGGTCCAGCGCGACCAGCAGGGGGCGGCGTTCGCCCGGAGCCTCGCGCAGCGCCACCTCGGAGAGGCTGCCCCATTTCAGCGGCTTGACCTCAAGCGCGGCACCCTGATGCACGCTTTCGGGCGACAGCGGCACCGCCTTGTCGAAGACGCGCGAATCCGTCACCTCGGGCTCCATGCCGTGCAGATCGCCAAGACGGGCCAGCGCATTCTGCGTCACCACAAGGCGCAGCTTGACGCGGTCGGGATTGGCCAGCGCATCGCGAACGGCATGCAGACCGAACAGCCACACGGTCTCGGCCGCAGCAGCGCGACGGGCGCGTTCCTTGTCGATGACCCAGCTGGGCTTCTTCGAATTTCCGGTCTTCTCGGCCATTTTCAGTGTCCTTTCATGCCAACCCTCTGTGCGCGGGACAGGGCAATCGCGCAAGCCCCGGAAATCTGCTTGACGCCCCGAAACAGGGCAGCTAATCACCCCCCACGCCGAAAGCGATCGGCGGGCGACGTGCTGCAAGGTGCGGCAGCGGACTGTAACTCCGCCGGGGAGACCCACGCCTGGTTCGATTCCAGGGTCGCCCACCACTTTCGCCTTCCCGTGTCGGGAACGGAAGTCGGTGATTGACTGCCTGTCCCGCGGGCGCCCTTCCAAGTCATTCTTAATGTAAGCCCAATTGCGCAGCAATTCCTTGAGGTTGCGGCCTTTCCGGGGCTTTTGATTCGCACTGACTGCCGCTAGCATCCGACAAGGATGATTGGGGCCGGGGTCGATGGTATCAGCACGCAAGAAGAAGCAGCCGAATCTCTTGATCATCGCCCAGGCCGGACGCCTGCAATACGAAGCGATCATCTTTCTTGCCAGCTTGCGCGCCTCGGCGCCGAAATGGACCGGGCGCATCATCGTCGCCGAACCCCGCCCCGAGGGCGCATGGGCCGGCCACGACACGCTGATGTCCGAGGAATGCCGACAGACCATCACCGATTTCGGGGCCGAGATCCTGCCATTCACGGCCACCCATTTTGGCGCATCCTATCCCCAGGGGAACAAGATCGAGGCGTTGCAGATCCTGCCATCCGATCAACCCTTCCTCTTCTTCGACACCGACACGCTGATCACGGGACCGCTGGATCAGGTAAAGTTCGATTTCGCCCGCCCTTCGGCCTCGATGCGGCGCGAGGGGACATGGCCCCTGCCACCGCTCTATGGCCCGGGCTATGCGGACATCTGGCGGTCGCTCTATGATCGCTTCGGGCTGGAATTCGACAGCTCGCTGGACCTGTCGCAACCCGAGGAGCATTGGGAACGCTTTCTCTATTTCAACGCGGGCTGGTTCTTCGGCGCCGATCCCGCCGAATTCGGCAGACGCTATCTGGAATGGGCCTTGGCCTTGCGCGACGATCCCAACGACGAGCTGGCCTGCCAGGCAATGGACCCCTGGCTGGACCAGGTTGTGCTGCCGCTGGTCATCCACAGCTTCGGCGGCGGGCGTCCCGGCCCCGCCCTCGAGGGGCTGGACGGCAATGTGACGACGCATTACCGCAAGCTTCCCCTGCTTTATGCACGCTTCGACGTGAACGCGATCGACGTGCTGGAGGAAGCTGTCGCCGACAAGAAGATCAAGCGCGTGCTGCGGGAATGGGAACCCGCGCGCAAGCTGGTCTATCAGCAAAAGGGCCGGACCAAGGTCCAGCCCATCTTTGCCGATCGCCCGCAGCCGGTGAAGGAAAAGGTGATTCGCAACCAGCTGAAAAGCCGCGGCTGGTGGCTGGTCTGATCCTGCCGCCGGGCTGACCCGGCAGCGGATTGTTTACTCGCCCGCGCCCTCGGACGACCGGGCCCAGATGTTGACATCGCCCTTGGCCGACAGCTCGTCGATGCGCGCGATCTCGGCGTCCGAAAAGCCGGTATTGCCAAGCGCGCCCACGCAATCGCGCACCTGTTCCGGCCGCGACGCGCCTATCAGCGCGCTGGTCACACGTCCGCCCCGCAGCACCCAGGCCACGGCCATCTGCGCCAGCGACTGACCGCGTGCCTGCGCGATGTCGTTCAAGCCGTTCAGGCGGGTGATCATGTCGTCGCTCAGCCAGTCAGGCGACAGGGACTTACCCTGGGCGGCGCGGCTGCCCTCGGGGATGCCCTTCAGGTATTTCCCCGTCAACATCCCTTGCGCCAGGGGCGTGAAGACGATGCTGCCGATGCCGTGATCGTCCAGCGTATCCAGCAGCCCGTCGTTTTCGACCCATCGGTTCAGCATGTTGTAGCTGGGCTGGTGGATCACGCAGGGGGTGCCCAGATCCTTCAGGATTGCGGCGGCTTCTTGGGTGCGGGCGCTGTTATAGCTGCTGATGCCGACATAGAGCGCCCTGCCCGACCGCACGATGTGATCCAGCGCGCCCATGGTTTCCTCCAGCGGCGTGTCGGGATCGAAGCGGTGGGAATAGAAGATGTCGACGTAATCCAGCCCCATCCGCTTCAGGGATTGGTCGCAGCTGGCGATCAGCGACTTGCGGCTGCCCCATTCGCCATAGGGGCCGGGCCACATGTCGTATCCCGCCTTGCTGCTGATGATCAGCTGGTCCCGGTGTCCCGCGAAATCATTGCGCAGGATCTCTCCGAGGGCCTCCTCGGCGCTGCCCGGCGGAGGACCATAGTTGTTGGCCAGGTCGAAATGGGTGATGCCCAGATCGAAGGCCGTGCGGCAGATGTCGCGCTTGGTCTGATGGGGCGTGTCATGGCCGAAATTATGCCACAGCCCCAGGCTGATCGCGGGCAGCTTCAGCCCGGAGCGACCGCAGCGGCGATACTCCATCGCCGCGTAACGATCACCCGCAGGCTGGTAACGGTGTTCTTCAACCATCGGACAGGACCTCCTCGCATCGGGCACAAACGCCCGGATGCGAATGCTTGCCCACATCCGGAAGGATTTTCCAGCACCGTTGGCACTTTTCGCCCTCGGCGGTTTCGAAGACGACACCGATGCCCGGCACCTCGGACAGGCGGAAGGCCTCGGACGGGACCGGATCGCTGGTCAGCGACAGGCCCGAGGTGATGCAGATGTCCGCGAAGGCCACCGATTGCAGCGCAGCCAGCGTGTCCGCATCCTCGACATGGACGATGGGGGCGGCTTCAAGGCTGGCGCCGATGGTTTTGTCGGACCGCTTGACCTCCAATGCGGCGGTGACGACGCGGCGGGCGCGGCGGACCTTGTCCCATTTGGCGGCCAAGGGCTCGTTCAGCCAGTCGGCAGGAGTGACGGCGAAATCATGCAGGTGGATGCTGTCGTCTTCGGACGGGAAGCGCGACAGCCAGACGTCCTCCATCGTGAAGGGCAGGATCGGGGCCAGCCAGGTCACCAAGCGGTGATACAGCAGGTCCAAAACCGTCCGCGTCGCACGACGGCGCGGGCTGTCGGCTGCGTCGCAATACAGCGCATCCTTGCGGATGTCGAAATAGAAGGCCGACATTTCCAGCGTGCAGAACTGGAACAGGGTCTGGAAGACACCTTGGAAGTCGAACCGGTCATAGCCGCTGCGGACCTGATGATCCAGCTGCGCCAGACGGTGCAGGACCCACTGCTCCAGCTCGGGCATCTGCGCGGGTTCGACCCGTTCGGATTCGTCGAATTCCGACAGCGCCCCCAAGAGGAAGCGCAGCGTGTTGCGAAGGCGGCGATAGCTGTCGGCGGTGCCCTTCAGGATCTCCGGCCCGATCCGCTGGTCGGCGGTGTAGTCGGCCTGCGCCACCCAAAGACGCAGGATGTCGGCGCCGTATTGTTCGATCACCTTGGCGGGGACGATGGTGTTGCCAAGCGATTTGGACATCTTCATGCCCTTTTCGTCCAACGTGAAACCATGCGTCACCACATTGCGATAGGGCGCACGGCCCTTCGTGGCCGATGCCTGCAACAGGGACGACTGGAACCAGCCGCGATGCTGGTCGGTGCCCTCCATATAGACATCCGCAATGCCATCCGGCACGCCATCCTGGCGGTCGCGCAGCACGAAGGCATGGGTCGAGCCGCTGTCGAACCACACGTCCAGCACATCCATGACCTGATCGTAATCGTCGGGGTCGGCGATGCCTTCCAGCATCTGCGCCTTGAAGCCGTCGCGGTACCAGACATCGGCACCCTCGGCCTCGAAGGCGGCGATGATGCGGTCGTTCAGGCGGGCGTCGCGCAGCAGGAAGTCCTCGGCCGTCGGCTGGACGCCCTTCTTGACGAAGCAGGTCAGCGGCACGCCCCAGGCACGCTGGCGCGACAGCACCCAATCCGGGCGGTTCGAGACCATGGAATGGATGCGGTTGCGCCCCGACTGCGGCCACCACTTCACCAGCTTGTCGATGCTGGTCAGGGCGCGGGCGCGAATGCTGTCGCCATGCTGGCCCATACCGTCTTCCAGCGGCTTGTCGATGGCGGCGAACCACTGCGCGGTGTTGCGATAGATCAGCGGCGCCTTGGACCGCCAGCTGTGGGGATAGCTGTGCTTGATCTTGCCCTTGGCCAGCAGCGCGCCGGCCCAGGCCAGCTGCTTGATGACGCTGACATTGGCGGGACCATCTTTGCCGTCCGGCGCGATGATCGCCTGCCCGCCGAAGATCGGCAGGTCCTTGCGATAGCTGCCGTCAGGTTCGACGTTGTAGGTCATCTTGAGCCCAGGCAGTCGATCCTTGAACTTCAAGTACAGCTGATAATCGTCATCGCCATGGCTGGGCGCGGTATGGACAAAGCCCGTCCCCGCATCATCGGTCACATGATCGCCCGGCAGCAGCGGAACGTCATAGTCCCATTCACCCTGCCCGCCTTCGACACCGCGGAAGGGATGCGCCAGCATGACGCCCTCCAGTTCGGCGGCGGGAACATCGGACACGCGGGTCCAGTCCTGAACCTTGGCCGAGGCCATCACGCCTTCGGCCAGCGCGTCGGCCAGAACCAGCAGTTCACCGGTGGTGGTGGTGGCGTTTTCCGCAACCTCACCGACCTTATACAGGCCATAGGCGATGTCGGGGTTGAAGGCGACGGCGCGGTTTTGCGGGATGGTCCAAGGGGTCGTGGTCCAGATCACCACCGAGGCACCCTGCAGTGCATCGCCGACCGGCTTGAACCGCACCCAGATGGTGTGGCTGGTGTGGTCGTGGTATTCGACCTCGGCCTCGGCCAGGGCGGTTTTTTCGACCGGCGACCACATCACGGGCTTGGAGCCTTGATACAGGCTGCCGTTCATCAGCAGCTTCATGAATTCGCCGGCGATCACAGCCTCGGCGTGGTAATCCATGGTCAGATAGGGGTCGTCCCATTTGCCGGTGATGCCAAGGCGCTTGAATTCGTCGCGCTGGATGGACACCCAGTCATCGGCAAAGCGGCGGCATTCCTGACGGAATTCGACCACATCGACGGCGTCTTTATCACGACCCTCGTTGCGGTATTTCTCCTCGATCTTCCATTCGATGGGCAGACCGTGGCAATCCCAGCCCGGCACATAGCGGGCATCGCGGCCCATCATCTGGTGACTGCGCACGATGATGTCCTTGATGGTCTTGTTCAGCGCGTGGCCGATATGCAGGTGGCCGTTGGCATAGGGGGGGCCGTCATGCAGCACGAAGGGCGCACGACCTTCCGCGCGTTCGCGCAGCCGGTCATAGATCCCGATGCGGGCCCAACGGGCCAGCCATTCGGGCTCTCGCTGCGGCAGACCGGCCCGCATGGGGAAATCGGTCTGGGGCAGGAAGACGGTGTCGCGGTAATCGGGGGTATCGGCGCTGTTTTCGGCGGCCATCGGGGCGTTCCTTTGATAGATGTTCGGACAAGGCTGACCCGGCAGCGTGAAGGGTCACGCCACCGGGCTGCTAATTCGAGATCCGAACGCCGGAAATTCCATGGCACCCTCTATATGAAGCGCGGCAGGGCGCTGCAAGCGGGGAACCTTGGCCGTGGCGGCCGCGACAGCCCTGCGCTAGGATGGCCCCACCCGACCGGAGTCCGCATGCAACCCAGCCCCCTGCGTTCCCGCCAGTCACGCCGCGACGCGCAGCTACGCCGTTTCGTGGCGCGCCGCTATGGGTTGCGGGGCACCTTGGCGCTGCACCGCCATGCCTTCGGGGCGGACCTGCTGCGCGCGCCGGTGAACGTGATGCTGGCACCCGTGGCGTTGATCCTGCAGATCGTCGCGGCGCTGCTGAGACGTCTTGGGGCGGGCCGGGCGGGGTCGCGGATCGGCGGGTGGCGGGTCTTCCTGCCCTCGGACATGTCGCGCCATATTCACCGCGACCTGACCGCCCTGATCGCGGATCTGCAGGCGCAGGGGCTGGGTCCGGACGCAAGCCCCGCGCAGATCGACCGTGCCCTGCGTGCCCATGTCGAGACCCGAAATGCCGTGGCCGAGATCACCACATCGCTGATCGTGCTGGCCTCGGGGTTCCTGCTGTTCCAGCGCGCGACACCGGGGCTGATATCGCTGGCCGGTCCCATGGCGCAGATGCGGGCCGAGGGCGCCGCCCTGCGCGACTTCGCCCTGGGCGAGACCCTGGGCCGTGCCTGGTATTGGGCGTTTCCGGTCGAGCTGTCGCCGATCTATGTGATCGCCACGGGCGTGGTGCTGGCCCTGATCGGATCGGTGGTGACGACCTTTGCGGGCGTCATCGCCGATCCGGTGCAGAGAGCGACGGGCATTCACCGCCGTCGCCTGACGCGCCTGATGGCGCGGCTGGACGCGCAAGGCGACAGCGCCGCCCCCGCCCCGGAACACCTGGTGGCGCGGCTTGGCGATGTCGCCGATACGCTGTCGCTGATCTGGCGTTCCTGGCGCGGATAAGGCGTGGGGTCAGCCCCGTCCGCGATAGGTCGGCACGCCCTGATCGGGCAGCCACAGGCCCTGCGGCGCGGCACCGGTCTGCCAGAAGACGTCGATCGGCATGCCGCCGCGCGGATACCAGTATCCGCCAATGCGCAGCCATTGCGGGTCAAGCAGCTCGGCGATGCGCTTGCCGATGCCGACGGTGCAATCCTCGTGGAAGGCGCCGTGGTTGCGGAAGCTGCCTAGGAACAGCTTCAGCGACTTCGATTCGACCAGCCAGTCGCCCGGCACGTAATCGATGACCAGATGCGCGAAATCGGGCTGGCCGGTGATTGGGCAGAGGCTGGTGAACTCGGGCTGGGTGAAGCGCACCGCGTAGAGCGTGCCGGGCTGCGGGTTCGGGACCCGTTCCAGAACGGCCTCTTCGGGGCTTTGGGGTTGGGTGGTATTGGCGCCAAGCTGGGTCAGCGCGTCGGTGTAATGGCTCATGTCGATGGCTCCTGTTTTGACCGGGTGGGCTGCGACCGGAGCGGACCCGATACCAGCCCCGCCGCCCGCCGCCAAGAGGGTCCTAGCCGCGCATCCGCGGGGGACGCGGCTTATAGACCGGCAACTGCCAGCCCCGATGCAGGCTGCCCGCCCGCAGCACCCAGACCACCACGGAACAGGCCACAAGCGCCTGTCCCTGCGGAAGCCCCGCCCACATCAGCACGACCGCCGTCACCGCGCCGCCGAAAGCCGCCGTCAGATACAGCTGGCCCTGCTTCAAGACCAAGGGAACCTCGTTGCCGACGACATCGCGCATCAGCCCGCCGAAGGTGCCCGTGACGACGCCCATGATGGTGATGATGACGGGGCCAAAGCCGCCCTCGATCGCGACGCCGACGCCTGCGGCCACCGCCACGGCCAGCGCGACGCTGTCCAGCCAGATCAGCCATTTATAGCGGCTTTCGAACAGATGCGCCGTCCAGAAGACGACCAGCGCCGCCGCCGCCGCGATCACCACATAGGCAGGTTGGGCCACCCAGAAGACCATGTCCCGCCCAAGGATCAGGTCGCGCAGGGTGCCGCCCCCCACCGCCGTCAGCGCCGCCATGAAGATGAAGCCCACCGGATCAAGCTGCGCCCTGCTGGCCACCAGCGCGCCGGTGATCGCGAAGATCAGCACGGACCAGTAATCCAGAACCGCGACGAAAGCCTCGGGGGTCATTTGAACGGGGCCATGCCGCCACGGGCCAGTTCGTCGGCGCGTTCGTTTTCGGCGTGTCCGGCATGGCCCTTGATCCAGCGCCATTCGACCTTGTGGGTCTTCTGCGCATCATCCAGGCGCTGCCACAATTCGACATTCTTGACCGGCTTGCGATCGGCGGTCTTCCAGCCGTTGCGCTTCCAGCCGTGGATCCACTGGGTGACGCCGTTCTTCACATAGGCGCTGTCGGTGACGATCACGATCTGGCTGGGACGGGTCAGGGTTTCCAACGCGCTGATGGCGGCCATCAGCTCCATCCGGTTGTTGGTGGTGGCGGCCTCGCCCCCCGAGAGTTCACGTTCCTTGACCACTGTTTCGCCATCCATGGCGCGCATCAGCACGCCCCAGCCACCGGGGCCGGGATTGCCGCTGCAAGCACCGTCGGTCCATGCGAACAGGTCAGGCATCAAGCACCCCCGGAAGGGCCGCGATCCGGTCCAGCCAGCGACCCACCCCGGGGAAGCGTTCCATGTCGAAACCGCCCCGCGATCCGGCGGTGCAGGTGTACCCATAGAGGCAGATGTCGGCCAGGCTGACCATCTGGCCCGCCAGCCAGTCGTGATGGGCCAAGCGGTCCTCCATCACCTGCAGCAGGGCATGACCGCTATCCAGCAGCTCGGCCAGACGTTCGGGCGTGGCATCTGCGGCGCGATGGGGATAGCTGACCAGCGCCTGACGCACGGCGATGACGGGTTCGTGGCTGTATTGTTCCCAGAACATCCAGCCCAGCATCTGCGCGCGGGTCACGGCATCGGCGGGGACGAAGGCGCTGCCCTCGCCCAGATACCACAGGATGGCGTTCGATTCGGCCAGCACCTGTCCGTCGTCCAGCGCCAAGGCGGGAACCTTACCATAGGGCAGCACCCCATCCGCCTTGGCCTGCGCCAGCGCGTTAGACCCATAGTCGCAATCGATGATCTGTGCTTTTGCACCGGTCAATGCCAGCAGGATGCGGACCTTCAGGCTGTTGCCCGAAGAGGGCATGGAATAAAGCTGCATCTGATCCTCGTGTTGCCCTTGGGGCGCGTCAGGCGGGTTCGCGCAAGACGCGCGGCACCTTGAATTCCACGTTCTCGACGGCGGTCTCGACCACTTCCAGCGTCACGTCGAAGCGGGCGCGGAAGGCATCGACGACCTCGTTCACCAGAACCTCGGGGGCGCTGGCACCGGCGGTGACGCCGACAGCGCGCGATCCTTCGATGGCACGCCAGTCGATCTGATCGGCCCGCATCACCAGCTGGGAATAGGCGCAACCCTCGGCGCGCCCGACCTCGACCAGCCGCTTGGAGTTGCTGGAGTTTTCCGCCCCGATCACCAGCAGCGCGTCGATCCTGGGCGCGACCGCCTTGACCGCCGCCTGGCGGTTGGTGGTGGCATAGCAGATGTCTTCCTTGGCCGGACCCACGATGGCGGGGAAGCGCGCCTTCAGCGCTGCCACGATGCCCGCGGTATCATCGACCGAGAGCGTGGTCTGGGTGATGAAGGCCAAGCTTTCGGGATCGCGCGGCGCGATGGTGGCGACATCGGCCTCGGTCTCGACCAGGATCACCTCGCCCTCGGGCAGCTGGCCCATGGTGCCCAGCACCTCGGGGTGACCGGCATGGCCGATCATCACCATCTGCAGGCCATTGGCGTGATGGCGTTCAGCCTCGACGTGGACCTTGCTGACCAGCGGGCAGGTCGCATCGACATAGACCATCTGGCGGCGCTGCGCCTCGGCCGGGACAGATTTCGGCACGCCATGGGCCGAGAAGATCACGGGCCGGTCGGTCGGACAGTCGTCCAGCTCCTCGACGAAGACGGCGCCCTTGGCCTTTAGCGAATCGACGACGAACTTGTTGTGCACGATCTCGTGCCGGACAAAGACCGGGGCGCCCCATTTCTGCAGCGCCATTTCGACGATCTTGATGGCACGGTCCACGCCCGCGCAGAAACCGCGCGGCGCAGCCAGATAGAGGGTCAACGGGGGCTTTTGATGTTCCATGCCCATCAGGTAACGCGCGGCAGGCGCTTCGTCCAGCACCCGCGCGGTCACATCTGCCATGCGTCAGCGTGCCACCGCCAGCAGACCTGCGACATCCATATGCGTTTCCAAGTGGTCGGCCAAATCGTCCAGCGCCTGATCGACGCCCGCCTCGTATCCCGGTGCCGAGGGCGCGCCCATCCGCGCAAGGAATGCCGCGCGGAAGCGGTCGTCGGAAAACAGCCCGTGCAGATAGCTGCCCATCACCCGCCCATCCGCGCTGATCGCGCCGTCGGGCTCCGGCATCATCCCGAAGGGACGCGCACAATCGGGGCCGGTCGTGCGCCCCATGTGGATCTCGTATCCCCGGACCGGCTGGCCAAGCGCCTGCCCCGAGACCTGCACCACGCGCTTGTCGGGCGCCATCACAGTCTGCACGTCAAGCAGACCAAGACCCGACACCTGCCCCGCCGTGCCGTCGGTCCCTGACGGATCGTCGATCACCTTCCCCAGCATCTGGAAGCCGCCGCAGATGCCCAGCACATGGCCACCCCGCCTGCGATGGGCGGCCAGATCGATGTCCCAGCCCTGCGCGCGCAGGAAGGCCAGGTCGCCGATGGTGGATTTCGTGCCCGGAATGACCACCAGGTCGGCATCGCCGGGAATGGGCCGACCCGGCCCCAGCATGGTCAGCCGCACGCCCGGTTCGGCGGCCAGAGGGTCCAGATCGTCGAAATTGGCGATCCGTGACAGGGTCAGGCAGACGACATGCAGCCCCTGCCCGCGGCTGGCCCGCAGATCGACCGCATCCTCGGCCGGCAGGCGATGGGCGTCCGCGAACCAGGGGATCACGCCGAAACCGGGCCAGCCGGTGCGTTGCGCGATCATCGCGTATCCATCGTCGAAGAGGCGCGGATCACCACGGAACTTGTTGATCAGGAAACCTCGCACCATCGCTGCGTCATCCGCATCGATCACCGCCTGCGTGCCGACGATCTGGGCGATGACGCCGCCGCGGTCGATATCGCCTGCCAGCACGACGGGCACCCCTGCGGCGCGGGCAAAACCCATGTTGGCGATGTCGCGGGGACGCAGGTTCACCTCGGCGGGGCTGCCCGCGCCCTCGACGATGACCAGGTCGTGGGCGGCGCTCAGGCGGCGAAAGCTGTCCAGCACGCCCTGCAGCAGGCGCGGCTTCAGGGTGGCATAGTCACGCGCCTGAGCCCTTGCGATGGGGCGTCCGTGCAACAGGACCTGCGCCCCGGTATCGGTCTCGGGCTTCAACAGCACGGGGTTCATGTCAGTGACAGGGTCCAGCCCGCAGGCCCGTGCCTGCAGCGCCTGTGCGCGCCCGATCTCGCCCCCGTCCGCCGTCACTGCGGCATTGTTGGACATGTTCTGCGGCTTGAAGGGGGCGACGGACAGGCCGCGGCGCCGCGCCGCGCGGCACAACCCCGCGACCAGCAACGACTTTCCGACGTTCGAGCCGGTGCCCTGAATCATCACCGCAACCATGGGACACTCTTGCTTGCCATCATCCCCTGAGGTGACTAGATAGGCCCGTCCGCAAATGAAAGGCCGAAAGCCGTGGAAAACGTCATTCTGACCGTCCATCTGATCCTGGCAGTCCTGTTGGCCGGGGTTGTCCTGCTGCAACGTTCCGAAGGGGGCGGGCTGGGCATGGGCGGCGGTGGTGGCGGCGGTGGTGGCGTCATGACCGGTCGCCAGGCCGCGAACGCGATGACGCGTCTGACTTGGATCTTCGGGGTCGCGCTGTTCTGCACCTCGATCGCGCTGACCATCCTTGCGGCACGCCAGGCGACGAACGGGTCGATCATGGATCAGTTCAGCGGCGCGGAGACGCAGGAGCAGTCCGAGGGCAACCTGCCCACGCTGCCCGCCTATACGCCTCCGCCGACGACCAGCGGCAACCCGCTAACGCCCCCGGCACCGGACGCCGAGGCACCTGCAGCGGAAGCACCCGTGACGGACGCCCCTGCCGCGGAAGCACCCGCCGCAGAAGCGCCGGCAGCCGAGGCAGCAGCCCCCGTGGCACCGCCCGCTGCCGAGGCGGAGCCCGCCGAAGCAACGACCGACGACCAGCCCGCCAACTGAGGCTGTCACGAAAATCCATGGGCGGGGTCACCTGCCCGACACCAACTTGCGGTCCGTTGCGACCACGGGGCGAATCAGTTATTGCTCTGATCCCGTGATGCCGGTCGATACGCGGCCCGCAGCCGATCCGAACTTGCACATCACGGGGGCCTTCCATGGCGCGTTACATCTTCATCACCGGCGGCGTGGTTTCGTCCCTTGGCAAGGGTCTGGCCTCGGCGGCGTTGGGCGCCCTGCTGCAGGCCCGCGGCTTCACGGTCAGGCTGCGCAAGCTGGACCCCTATCTGAACGTCGATCCCGGCACGATGTCGCCCTTCGAACACGGAGAGGTCTTCGTCACCGACGACGGCGCGGAAACCGACCTGGACCTTGGGCACTACGAACGCTTCACCGGTGTCAGCGCACGCCGCACCGACAGCGTGTCCTCGGGGCGGATCTATTCCAACGTGCTGGAAAAGGAACGCCGCGGCGAATACCTGGGCAAGACCATTCAGGTCATTCCCCACGTCACCAATGAAATCAAGGACTTCCTCTCGGTCGGCGCCGATGAGGTCGACTTCATGCTTTGCGAGATCGGCGGCACCGTCGGCGACATCGAGGGCCTGCCCTTCTTCGAGGCGATCCGCCAGTTCATCCACGAACGCCCCCGCGGCGAATGCATCCTGATGCACCTGACGCTGCTGCCCTATCTGGCCGCCAGCGGAGAGCTGAAGACCAAACCGACACAGCACAGCGTCAAGGAACTGCAATCCATCGGCCTGGCCCCCGACGTGCTGGTCTGCCGCTCCGAACACCCGATCCCGGAAAAGGAACGCGCCAAGATCGCGCTGTTCTGCAACGTGCGTCCCGACGCCGTCATCCCGGCATACGACCTGAAATCCATCTACGAGGCGCCTCTGGCCTATCACCGCGCGGGGCTTGACCGCGCCGTGCTGGATGCCTTCCAGATCAGCCCCGCGCCCCGCCCCGACCTGACCCGTTGGGAAGACGTTATGGACCGTCTTGACCACGCCGAGGGCGAGGTTCGCGTGGCCATCGTCGGCAAGTACACCCAGCTGGAAGACGCCTACAAATCCATCGCCGAGGCGCTGACCCATGGCGGCATGGCCAACCGCGTCCGCGTCAAGGCGAACTGGGTGGACAGCGAAAAGCTGGAAGGCGACGGCGCTCATCTTCTGGACGGCTATCACGGCATCATCGTGCCGGGCGGCTTCGGCGAGCGCGGCACCGAAGGCATGCTGGCCGCCGCCCGCTATGCCCGCGAAAAGAAGGTGCCCTACCTGGGGATCTGCCTTGGCATGCAGATGGCCGTGATCGAGGCCGCACGCAACCTGGCCGACATGCCCGACGCGGGTTCCGAGGAATTCGACCACGAGGCCGGCAAGACCCGCTTCACGCCCGTCGTCTATCACCTCAAGGAATGGGTGCAGGGCAATTACACCGTCAAGCGCAAGCTGGGCGACGACAAGGGCGGCACGATGCGCCTTGGGGCCTATACCGCCATCCTGAACGAAGGTTCGCGCATCTCGTCGATCTATGGCGGCGCGACCGAGATCGAGGATCGCCACCGTCACCGCTACGAGGTCGACGCCACCTATCGCGAACAGCTGGAAAAGGCCGGGCTGGTCTTTTCGGGCATGTCGCCCGACGGCAAGCTGCCCGAAGTCGTGGAATATCCCGACCACCCGTGGTTCATCGGCGTGCAATCCCACCCCGAGCTGAAGTCCAAGCCCTTCGAACCCGCGCCCCTGTTTGCAGGCTTCGTCCGGGCCGCGATGGAGGAAGGGCGGCTGGTCTGAACCAGCCCCTCGAATATCCGACAGGGCTGGCAGCGGCCCTGTCGTTGACTGCAAGGCGGTTCGTCCACGAACGCCAGCGCCCCTATGCGGGCAGCCCCTTCGCCCGCTTCTTCCGTCAGGATGTCGCCCGCATGGGCCGCAATCTGGCAGCACCCCGCCCCGAACCCCTGATGGTCCGCGCCAGCGTCGGCGCGCAAGGTTGGGCCAGCATCCCCTGGCTGGCCTTCTTCGCGCCCCATGTGACGCGCAGCATGCGACATGGCCTCTATGTCGTCTTCCTGATCAACGCCCATGACGAGCGGGGCATCCTGTCGCTGCAGCATGGCGCGGGCGCGGCACTGACGCAGCTGGGGGCCGACAAGGCGCATCGCCACTTGCGGCATGTGGCATCGGCGACACGGGCATCGGTGACCGCCCCGCACGACTTCGACGATGGTCCGATCGACCTGGGGTCGCCATCGGCCCTGCCGCTTGCCTATCAGGCAGGTTGTGCCCTGTCGCGGACATGGGCGGTGGATGATCTGACCGAACAAGGGCTGGCCGAGGATCTGTCGCGGATGCTGGACATCTATCGCGATCTGGTGCCCCCGATCTGAATGACAAGCACCCAAGCAAAAACCCGCCCTTGCAGGGGCGGGTTTTTGCTTGGGTCCACTTTGATCAAGTGGTGCCGGTGAAGGGACTCGAACCCCCGACCCCATCATTACGAATGATGTGCTCTACCAGCTGAGCTACACCGGCATCAGACTGTGAGGCGGCGGATAGCACTTTCCCACAGCAGGGGGAAGAGGGCGGAGTGCTTTTTTTGCACCCGCCCCCTTCGTGTCAGGATTTCGGTTTGGACCAGTCGGATTCGTCCGCCGGCTCGACATCGGGGCGGACCATCGTCGGTTCGGCCTCTGGCTTTGGTTCCGCAGGCGAGGGTGCCACGGGTTCAGGCTCGGGCTTGACCTCGGGTTCCGGCGTCGTGACCGTGGCCGAAGGCTCCGCGACCACGTAATCGCTTTCGCGCGGCACCATGCCCGGTGCGACGTCGGGCTGACGTTCCCGAACCTCGGCGGCCTTTGGCGGCTTGGGTGCCGTCACCTCGGGCTCGGCGGGACCGGGGGGATGGGGCTGCACGGGTTCCGAGAGGTCAGGGACATCCTCGACATGGTCACGCGGCGATCCGACCAGCAGGGGCAGCATCTCGGCCCCCGTGGGCGAGGCGCTGGCGGTGCTGCGCGATCCCTCGGGCTCGCGCCAGGTCAGCGTGTCGAAGCCGTTGCAGCTGTCGCAGACAGGCGCCCAGTCATGCATCACGTTATGGCAGGTGTCGCAGACCCACTGCGGGCCGCGCGACGCGGTCAGCGCGCGCGTCAGCCAGCCGCGCACGACGCTGTCGTCGGCTCCCTCGCCCCGTTCGACCGCGGCCATGATCGACAGCGTGCGGACGGTGGGATGCTTCTCGGCCAGATCGCCAAGCGCGCGGCGGGCGCCCGGGAAATCTTCGGCAGCCAGCAGCAGTTCGGCCTTCAGCAGGCGGGTTTCCTCGTGGTCGGGGTTCTTGCGCATCAGCGCGTCGAAGCGGCGCAGGCGGGCCGAGGGCGATTCGTCCGGCACGATCTCGGCATAGGCCTTGGCCAGATCGGGGTGTGGGCGCACCGACCAGGTCTTCTCCAGAATACGCGAGGCACTGCGGAAGTCTTTCTGCGCGGTATAGCTGCGCGCCGCCAGCACCGCCGCCGGGATCAGGTCGGGCGATGCCTTGGCCGCCGAGATCGCGGCCTCGCGGGCGCTGATCGAGTTGCCCTCGGCCAGAACGTCGCTGGCTTGCTGCAAGGCCAGAACGGCATCGCGGCGCAGGGCGACATTCTTGGGCAGATCGCCCTGGTTACGCTTGTCCTTCAGCGTCTCGCGCGCGCCTTTCCAGTCGTGTTCGCGGGTCTGCAGTTCCAGCAGGGTGTCCTGCGTTTCCTTGTGGCGGGGCTTCAGCGCATAGGCCTTCTGGGCCAGCATCAGCGCCTTGGCAGTATCGCCCTCGGCCAGCTTCTGGCGCATCAGACCGCGAATGCCGACAAAACGGGTGCGGTCGTCTTCCAGCAATTGGCGATAGACGGCCTCGGCCCGGCGCGAATCGCCTGCGGTCTCGGCGGCCTGGGCGGCCAGCAGGTTGGTCATATGCGGCTGGTCCAGGTATTTGGCGGCCTTGGCGGCCTTGTCCTGCGCTAGCTTGCCCTCGCCCGAGGCGACGGCCAGCATGCCTTCGCTGAAGGCGGCATAGCCCTTGCGCTGGCGCGAGCGCGCGAAATAGCGGTTCACCGCGGTTTCATCGCCCGCAATGAAGCGCAGCGTTGCCAGCAGCAGGCCCAGCAGCTTGAAGACGATCCAGGCCGCGACCATCAGCACGATCAGCGCAACCACGGCCTTGACCGGTGTAAGCGCGATCTCGGTGCCGCCATATTGGATGCGCAGCATCTGCGCGGTTTCCGACAGATGCACCGCGCCAAGCGCCAGCGCCAGCACAACCGCGAAGAAGAACAGGATTTTCAGCAGGGACAACAGCATCTTGCGGACCTCAATTCTGGCCGGAGGACAGATCGGTCAGCGCCGACTGTGCCTGCGTATAGGCGTTTGCGCGGTTCAGCCAATCTGCCATCGCCGGGGCATCGCGGCCTGCGTCGGGCAGGGTCTCGATCTTGGACAGAGCCTCGGCGATGCGACCTGCCTCGACCTCGGCATTGGCGCGGGACAGGACGGCATCGGGATCGTCGCCATCGCGGGCCTCGATCGAGCGGGCGTTGGTCTGGGCCTTCAGGAAATTCGTCAGCATGTTCCCCTGACCGCTGGAACTGCTGTCGCGCAGAGATGCACGCAGGGCCGCGCGGGCGGCCTCGGGGAAATCAGCCTGCAGGCTGGTCAGGCTGGGAACCTCGGTCGCCAGCGCCTCGGGCGTTTCCAGTCCGGCACCTTCCAGCGTGGCGCGCGCATCCTCGGGCGTCACGCCGCGGTCCAATGCCGCCTGCAGGGATGCGATGGCGGCGACGGCCTCGGCACGGCGGGTGCTTTCTTCGGCGGCGGCCTGCAGCTCCTCGGCCTCGGCGCGGGCGGCTTCCAGGCGGGCCTCGGCATCTGCGGCGGCGGCCTCGATCTGCTGCTGCAGGGCACCGGCGGCCTCGGGGTCGAAGCTGCCGTTCTGTGCCATCTTGTCCAGCTGCGCCTGCTGTTCATCCAACCGCTGCGTCAGGGCCTGAAGCTGATCGGCGACCTGTTGTCCTGCGGCCGGATCGGCGGCAGCGTCCGGGCGATCTTCCAGCGCGCTCAGGCGGGCTTCCAGATCGTCGGGGACGCCAGCCGGTGCGGGCATGGCCGAGATCTCCTCGGCGACGGCGCGGCGGGCGGCCTGCTGGGCCAAGGCGGCGACATCGGCCTGATCGGTCGTTGCGCCAGAAGGCCGCCATTCGGGGGGCAGATGGGGTAGCGCATAGATCGCGGCGGCAGCGCCGAGACCTGCAGCAACCACCCCGCCGAAAGCCACGGGCCAGAAGCCGGTTTTCCTGACAGGCTGCTGCGGCGCCGGCTTCGTCGATGCGGTCTGCTGGGCGGGCGCTTGCGTCGGGACGGCCGGCTTGGCGTCGGCGTCCTTCGCTTCGACATGCGGCTTCGCGGTATCGGCCTTGGCGGCGGCGGTCAGACCGCCCTTCGGATCACCGACCAGCGTCGAGCCGACGGGGCTGATCGTGCCGGGCTGGCCGGCCTGCGCGGGCTTGCCCGCCTCGATCGGGTCGTTGGGCAGGGCACCCGGCGCGGCGGGCTGCTTCTTGGCTGTGGCATCTGCCGGGTTCGGGCTGGCGGTCTTGGAGGCCGGTTGGGTGGTCTTGGTCTTGTCTGGCTGTTTCACGTCTTGTCCCCGTCTGGTGCCATGTCGGCATGGCCGCCTGTAAGCGCATGACTTGCAGCCTAAACAGCGATGGCTCCGCGCTCAACCCGCCGTGTTCAGCTTTGTTCCGAGGCCCATAGCCGCAGGATCGCATCGCGCATTCCATGGGCATCGGGCCTCTCGGCGGTGATGGCATGTCGCGCGGGCCCGGACCAATTGCCCAAGGCGGCATCGCTGATGGCGACGACCCACAAGGGCGCCCGCGCATCGGCCGCGTGCTGCGCCAGCACAAGGGCCGTCCGTGGCGAAAAAATCGGCAAGATCACCGGGGCCTTCCCCATCAGCAATCCGCGCGCCTCTTCGGAGAGATCGACCGCCTGCTGGTCATAGACGACGACCCCCGGCACGGGCAGCATCCGCGCCAGATGGCGGCCATGCGGATGGATCAGCGGCACCGATGCCCCCTTTATCAGCGGCAGCAGGCTGTCGGCGGTGCCCCCGCCCTCGGTCACGTCGAAACCCGCGTCGCGGGCCTGTCGGGCGGTCTGCGCCCCCACGCAAAGCGCGGGCCGTCCCCGCCCCGGACCTGCCGAGGCAACCGCATGCGCCGAGGTGAACACCAGCCCCTGCGCCGCCGCCAGGATATCGCCATCGTGATCCACCGGCGCGATCCGCAGGACCGGAGAGATCACGCTGCGCCAGCCCTTCATCAGCTTGGCAAACCGCTCGGCCCCGGGTTGGGGGCGGGTCAGCAGCAGCGTGGGTCGCGGGTCCGCTGGCATTGGCTTATCCTTGCGCCGGTGCTAGGGCCTTCAGGGGTAAGCCTCCGCATCCTTCAGGGCAAGAGCATGGATGATCTGATCTTTCTGGGCATCGAAAGCAGCTGCGACGACACGGCCGCCGCCGTCGTGACCGGCGACCGGCGCATCCTGTCCAGCGTCGTCAGCAGCCAGACCACGCTGCATGCCGATTTCGGCGGCGTCGTCCCCGAGATCGCCGCCCGCGCCCATGCCGAGCGTCTGGATTTGGCCGTCGAGCAGGCGCTGGATCAGGCCGGGCTGGCGCTGACGGATCTGTCGGGCATCGCCGTCACGGCGGGTCCCGGGCTGATCGGGGGCGTGATGTCGGGCGTCATGTGCGCCAAGGGGCTGGCCGCCGGATCGGGACTGCCGCTGGTCGGCGTGAACCATCTGGCCGGTCATGCGCTGACGCCGCGACTGACGGATGGCATCGATTTTCCCTATCTGATGCTGCTGGTGTCCGGCGGGCATTGCCAGTTCCTGCGAGTGGACGGCCCCGACAATTTCACCCGCATGGGTGGCACCATCGACGACGCCCCGGGCGAGGCCTTCGACAAGATCGCCCGGCTTCTGGCCCTGCCGCAACCCGGCGGTCCCGCCGTGCAGGCCGAGGCAGCCTCGGGTGATGCGAAACGCATTTCCCTGCCCCGCCCTCTGCTGGACCGCCCCGGTTGCGACATGTCGTTTTCGGGGCTCAAGACCGCGGCCCTGCGCCAGCGCGATGCGTTGATCGCCGAACATGGCGGGCTGCGTCAGGGGGACCGGCGCGACCTGTGCGCGGCCTTCCAGACCGCCGTATCCGATGTGCTGGCCGAAAAGTCGCGCCGCGCCCTGGCCGAAAGCCCCGTCCCGGTGCTGGCGGTCGCGGGCGGCGTCGCCGCCAACACCCAGATCCGCGCCGCGCTGGAACAGGTCGCCGCCGACGCCGGTGCCCGCTTCCTTGCACCGCCCCTGGCGCTTTGCACCGACAATGGCGCGATGATCGCATGGGCCGGGATCGAGAGGTTCCGCCAGGGCCACCGCGACGACATGACCCTTGCCGCCCGCCCCCGCTGGCCCCTTGACCGCAAGGCGCAACCGATGCTGGGCAGCGGCAAGAAAGGCGCCAAGGCATGAGCGTCGCGGTTCTTGGCGCAGGGGCCTTCGGAACCGCCTTGGCCGTGGCGCTGACCGCGAACGGTCCGGTGACGCTCTGGGGTCGCCAGATTGACTGGCAGGGCGAAAACCCCCGCCTGCCCGGCGTCGCCATGCCAGATACCCTGACCGTGACGCAGGACCTGGATGCAGCGCTGAAAGCCGAGCTGATCCTGCTGGCCCTGCCCGCGCAGGCGCTTGGCGGGTTCCTGTCGCTGCATGGCGCGAAACTGCAGGGCAAGCGTCTGGTCAGCACCGCCAAGGGGATCGATCTGGAGCGTTTGACCGGCCCCTCGGTCATGATTGCCGAGGCCTGCCCCAATGCCGTGGTCGCGGTGCTGACCGGACCCTCCTTCGCCGCCGATATCGCGCGGGGCTTACCGACTGCGCTGACGCTGGCCTGCACCGACGACGACGCTGGCCGCGACATGCAGCAGGCGCTGTCCACGCCCGTCCTACGCCTTTACCGCAGCAGCGACGTCACGGGCGCGGAACTGGGCGGCGCGTTGAAGAATGTCATGGCCATCGCGGCTGGCACGGTCATCGGCGCGGGTCTTGGCGGCAGCGCCCGCGCCGCCATCATCACCCGCGGCTTTGCCGAGATGACCCGCCTTGCCATCCATCTGGGCGCACGGCCCGAAACGCTGACCGGCCTGTCGGGCCTGGGCGATCTGACGCTGACCTGCACCTCGGCAGGGTCGCGCAACTTTCGCTTCGGCGCGGCGCTTGGGGCGGGCGAGGAATTCGACCCCTCGACCACCGTCGAAGGTGCAGCCACCGCCCGGGCGCTTGTCCGCCTGGCGGCACGCGACGATGTGGACCTACCCATCGCCACCATGGTCGCCCGTCTTGCCGAAGGCTCGGTTTCGGTGGAAAAAGCCATGGACCATCTGCTCAGCCGCCCCCTGAAGGAGGAATGATGCCCCTGTTCGCCGTGATCTGCCGGGACAAGCCCGGCGCCCTTGAAACCCGCCTTGCCAATCGCGACGCTCATCTGGCGCATATCCGCGACAGTGGCATCGTCACATACGCAGGTCCCTTCCTGCAGGACGGACAGATGTGCGGTTCGCTGGTCGTGCTGGACACCACCGACCTGGCCGCCGCACAAGCCTGGGCCGATGCCGACCCCTACAAGGCGGCCGATCTTTTTGCCTCGGTCGAGGTGATCGAATGGAAGAAGGTGGTCGGCTGATGGCCTATTGGCTTTTCAAATCCGAACCCGACGTCTTTGGCTGGGACGATCTGGTCGCCAAGGGCGACGAGGGCGAGGAATGGGACGGTGTCCGCAACTACCAGGCGCGCAACATGATGCGGGCGATGGCGGTGGGCGATCTGGGCCTGTTCTATCACTCCAATGTCGGGAAAGAGGCTGTCGGCATCTGCCAGGTCATCGCGCCCGCCCATCCCGACAGCAAGGCCGACGATCCGCGTTGGGAATGCGTCGACATCAAGGCCGTCCGCAAGCTGCCCCGCGCCATCACCCTGGAGGAAGCCAAGGCCGAACCGCGCCTTGCCGACATGGTGCTGGTCAACAACACCCGCCTCTCCGTCCAGCCCGTGTCCGAGGCCGAATGGGCCGTCATCATGGAACTTTCGGGCGATCAGGGCTGATCCTTCCCCACCCCCGCAACCCCTCCAACCATCAGAGGTCAACATGGCACAACGTCTGCATTTCGTCTTTGGCGGCGAACTGATCGACCCCCAGGGCACCCAGTTCCGCAACCCCGACGACATCCACATGGTCGGCATCTTTCCCGACTACAAATCCGCCTTCGCCGCATGGAAGGCCGAGGCGCAGCGCACCGTCGACAGCGCCCATACGCGTTACTTCATCGCGCATCTTCACCGCCTGCGCGACGAGGAACGCGAAGTCAGCCCGACCGAGGAACTGGGCAACTGATGCCAGGGGCGGGGCTGGGACGACTTGCGCTGTGGTGGCATCTGCGCACCCGGCACGGGCTTGACCCCGCCCTGCCCGCCATCCCGGCCGGACAGGCGCCGGGGCTGGTGCTGCATGTCTCGGCCGACGCCGCGCGGGCCGAGGCGCAGATCCTGCGCCGCCTGACGCAGGCCGATCCGGACCTGCGCATCATCCGCATCCCCGATCCCGATGGCGATGACGCGGGCTGCGATCCGCAGGCCGCCGCCCAACTGCTGGATCGCGCCCACGCGGGCGTGGTGCTGCTGATCGGGTCCGATCTTCCCGCGGCCCTGATCGCTGCGGCCAACGCCCGCGACATTCCCGTGATTCTGGCCGAATGCCGCCTTCAGGCGCGTGATCTTGGATGGGGCGCACAGGCCGCGATGCGCCGTCAGCTGTTGTCGCGCATGGCGGCCATCATGCTGACCGACAGCGCCAGCCTGCAAATCGCCCACCGCATGTCGCTGGACCGGTCGCGCATCGCCATGACCGGCCCCGTCTCGGAAATCCGCGAGCCGCTGCATTGTTCGGAAACCGAGCGCGTCTCGATGGCCCAGCAGATGAACGGCCGCCACGCCTGGTTCGCCGCCAGCCTGCCCCAGCCCGAGGAAGCCGCCGTCCTGGCCGCCCATCACGCGGCCCTGCGCCATTCGCATCGCGCGCTGCTGATCCTGGCCCCCCGCGACAGCGCCCGCATCGATCAGCTGGCGCTGGACATCGAGGCCTCGGGGATGATCGTCGCCCGCCGATCCGAGGATGAGGATCTGACCGACGAAGTTCAGGTCCTGCTGACCGACGGCCCGACGGAAATGGGCCTGTGGTATCGCCTGGCCCCGGTCAGCTTCATGGGCGGCACCCTGTCGGGCGAGGATACCGCCATGCGCCACCCCTTCGAACCCGCGGCGCTTGGATCGGCCATCGTGCATGGTCCGCAATCGGGGCCTTTCGCCACCGAATGGCAGCAGCTGGACGGCGCGAATGCCGCCCGCCACGTCCGCACCCCCGAGGATCTGGCCGTCACCATCACCGAACTGACCCAGCCCGAGATGATCGCCACCCTGGCCAGCAACGCCTGGACCGTCAGCACCGGCGGCGCGGATGTCGCCGTGACCATCGCCCGCGCGGTGCAATCCGCCCTGACCGAAAGGACCGCCCCGTGAAGAAGGCCCCCGCGTTCTGGTTCCTCCGCCCACCCACCGCCAAGGCGCGGCTGCTGGCTCCGCTCGGCGCGGCCTATGCGGCGGCGACGGCGCGGCGGCTGGCAAAGGGCGCGCGGGCGCGGGTCGGCGTGCCGGTCATCTGCGTGGGCAACCTGAACGCGGGCGGCACCGGCAAGACGCCGACCGTGATCCATTTGCAGACCCTGCTGGCGGCCCGCGGGATCGAGGCGCATGTCGTCTCGCGCGGCTATGGCGGCAGCGCCAAGGGGCCGTTGCGGGTGATCGAATCGACCCATGACGCCGAACTGACCGGGGACGAGCCACTGCTGATGGCGGCCTTCGGCCCGGTCTGGGTCAGCGACGACCGACTGGCTGGCGCGCGGGCAGCGGTCGCGGCAGGCGCGCAGGCGATCATCCTGGACGACGGCTTTCAGGACCCCGCGCTGACGCATGATCTGGGGATCGTGGTCGTCGATGCCGCCAAGGGCTTCGGCAACGGGCTGTGCCTGCCCGCCGGTCCCTTGCGCGAACCGGTGGCGCGCGGGTTGGCCCGCGCCGACCTGCTGTTGTCGATCGGCCCTGATACCGCGCAGGCAGGCTTTGCGACGCCCAAAGGCGCGCCCCCGCATCTGCGCGGTCAACTGGCCCCCTTGCAGACCGGCATCAACTGGCAGGGCCACCGCGTCCTGGCCTTTGCGGGCATCGGCCACCCCGAGAAATTCTTTGCCACCCTGCGCGATCTGGGCGCGGTCCTGATCCGGTCGGAGCCGCTGGAGGATCATCAGCCCTTCACCCAAAGCCTGCTGACACGGCTGGAAACCGAATCGCGGATGATGGGGGCGCAGCTGGTCACCACCGAAAAGGATGCCGCCCGCCTGCCGCGGTCCTTCCGCATGAAGGTCATGGCGCTGCCCGTGCGCCTGTCGCTGGCCGATCCCGCGCCGCTGGATGCCGCGCTGGACGGGCTGTTTCCGCCGCAGGTTTGAAATCCGGCGACGAATGCCGATATAGAAGCTGTCATTCACGCCCCCGAAAGGACGCCCATGTCGCGCAACGCCCAAGCCAGGCTCAGCTTCTATCTGCTGTTGATGCTGACGCTCTATGCCTCGGTCGTGGGGGTGGGGTAAGGTCATGGCGGAACGTTTCGGCGGGCGTTTCTCGCCCAAGGATCTGCTGCGCAACAACCTGCCCGGCGGTCCGGCCCTTCCCCCCACCCCGCGCCACCCGCATGAAGGGCGGCCCAAGTGGATCACGCTGGCCGCGACGCCCTTCCTGCTGGGCGCGTTCTTCCAAGGTGCGACGGGTCTGGTCACCGATCTGGCAGCTTTCGGGCTGATCGCCAGCGGCATGTGGATGACCCGCGAGGGTCTGGTGGCGCAGGCTGCCTATGAAGCCCGCCGCGTCGCCCGCCGTCCCGCCATTCCGCGCAAGCTGTTCGGCGGCATCCTAGGCGGTGTCGGCCTGGGCATCGGCGCGGCCGAGCCGGGGCTTTGGGGACAAGCGGCGCTGGTCGGCGGTGCGGGTCTGGTCCTGCATCAGATCGGCTTCGGGCTGGACCCGATGCGCGACAAGGGCCGCGAGGGGATCGACAGCTTTCAGCAGGACCGCGCCCAACGCATGATCGACGAGGGCGAGGGCTATCTGGACCAGATGACTGATGCCATCGCCCGTGCGGGCGACCGTCGCCTGACGGCACGCGTGGACTTGTTCGCGGCCACCGTGCGGCATCTGTTCGACCGGGTACGGGACAATCCCGGCGCGTTGGCCTCGGCCCGGCGATACCTTGGCGTCTATTTGATGGGCGCGCGCGATGCGACGATCCGCTTTGCCGACCTCTATTCGCAGACGCAGGACGGATCGGCGCGGGCCAAGTACATGGCATTCCTGAACGACCTGGAAAAAGATTTCATTGCCCGGTCCGACCGGCTGCTGGACGGCGACCGTGATGCGCTGGACATCGAGATGTCGGTTCTGCGCGACCGGCTGGCCCGCGAAGGGCTGACGGGTGCCGCCACCGCGTCCCCGCCCGAAGACCCGCCCGCCCTGCAAAGCCAGGATGCGCAGACCTTCGACGACCTGCTGAAGATGCCCCGGAAAGAACCTCGCCAGTAATGCCTCGTTTTGCACTGAAGATCGAATATGACGGCGCGCCCTTCGCCGGGTGGCAGGCGCAGGCCGATCAACCCACCGTGCAGGGCGCCATCGAAAGCGCCTTGGCCAAGCTGGACCCCGGCTTTGCCGCAGGCGCCCGGATCGCCGCCGCCGGTCGCACCGATGCGGGGGTCCATGCCACGGGTCAAGTCGCCCATGCCGATCTGCTGCGGGACTGGGACCCCTTTCGCCTGTCCGAGGCGCTGAACTGGCACCTGAAGCCCGCCCCCGTCGTGGTCCTGGCCGCCGCGCGCGTCGATGACGATTTTCACGCAAGGTTCTCGGCCCGTGAAAGGCGCTATACCTTCCGGCTGATCAGCCGCCGTGCGCCCATGACGCATGAACTTGGCAATGTCTGGCAGGTGCTGTCGCCGCTGGATCTGGGCGCGATGCAGCAGGGGGCGCAGCATCTGATCGGGCTGCACGACTTTACGACGTTCCGATCCTCGATCTGCCAAGCGAAAAGCCCGGTGAAATCCATCGACCAGATCACCATTCAAGAAATTCCCGTCCCGCATGGCACCGAGTATCGCTTCCACCTGCGGGCCCGGTCCTTCCTGCACAATCAGGTCAGATCCATCGTCGGCACGCTGGAACGGGTAGGCGCAGGGTCGTGGCACCCCGATCGCGTTGCCGAGGCGCTGGCCGCCTGCAACCGCGCGGCCTGCGGTCCGGTCTGCCCGCCGCAAGGCCTTTATCTGTCGGGGGTGGGTTACCCGCGCGATCCGTTCGAGGACCCGGCCGCACGCGGCGACGGTCCGACCGGCGGATAGGATCTGCCGCGCTTGCGACGACGCGGGCGTTCGTCCTTGCGGGCGATGACGATCTTCAGCGTGCTCCACAAGATCCACAGATCCAGCCGCAGCGAGCGGTGGCGCTGATAGATCAGGTCGATCTTCAGCTTGGCGGGCAGGCAGCGGCGGTAATAGGCCGCCTCGGTCGCGCGGGCCGATTTGCAGCGTGCCAGGATGCGGTCCTCGTGGCGGTGATAGATCAGCGTCGCCAGTCCCGTGACGCCGGGACGGCTGTGCAGCACCTGCGCATAGACGGCCGGGAAGCGTTCGACGTATTCGCGCAAGGGCGGGCGGGGTCCGACGAAGCTCATGTCGCCCAGCAGGATGTTGAACAGCTGCGGCAGCTCGTCGATGCGCGACCGGCGCAGGAAGCGCCCCATCGGCGTGATGCGCCATGACTTGTGGGCACCGGTGGCGCCGAAATCGCCCTCCTCGCACAGCATGGTGCGGAACTTCCACTGGGTGAAGGGGCGGTCGGGCGTCTTCATCCGGTGGGCGGCATAGAAGATCGGGCGGCCCTGCAGAATCAGCAGAATGACCGCGACGACCAGCATGACCACCGACAGCGGCACCAGCAGGAACAGGGCGAAGGAAATGTCGAACAACCGCTTGGAAACGGGCATGGGATTGACGCCGGGGGCGGATGCCTCGCCGATGAACCATGCCATCTTGGGGGCAGTCAGCACATTCAGCTGCGCCGCGTCGGCCTTGTCCCAGTCATGGTGGATCGTCACGATACCGTCCGTTTCCAATGTTGCATGCAAAGAACCCTAGATCGGCTAGCACAGCTTGCATACGATGAAAACGGGGCGGGCGGTTTCCCGCGCAATCACTTGCGCCAGCATGGCAGTTCGGCCACTGTTCGGGGAAATTGACAGGACACATCCGGGAAGATGCGTAAATTTCTTGTCCTTCTGGACGACAGCATGGAATGCCTGAACGCCATGCGTTTCGCGGCGATGCGGGCATCCAACACCGGCGGCGCGGTGGTCATCATGTCGGTGGTCAACACCGACGACATCCAGCATGGCTTTGGCGTGGCCGACCTGATGCGCGCCGAGGCCCGCGAGAGGATCGAGGCGCATTTCGAGGTCTTTGCCAAATGGATGCGGTCCCGCGCCAAGATCGAGCCCGAGCTGGTGATCCGCGAGGGCGACCCCGCCGAGGAACTGCTGGCCCAGATCGCCGAGGACGGCCAGATCGGCGTCGTCGTGCTGGGGCTGAACGGCGACAAGGGCGGGACGAACCCCGTGCTGTCACGGATGCTGCGCGATGCAATGGACCTTCCCTGCGCCATCACCCTGGTGCCGGGCGATCTGTCCAAGGAGCGGCTGGAGGCGATCACCTGATCGCAGCCTGCCCCGACGGCCTGCCCCGACGGCTTGACCCAAGGCCCGCCCGTCGCCATATCAGGCTCAAAGGAGCTGCCCCATGTTCATCCAGACCGAGACCACCCCGAACCCAGCCACGCTGAAATTCCTGCCCGGCGAGACGGTGCTTGGCAGCGGCACGGCCGATTTCCCCTCGCCCGACACCGGGGCAAGCTCGCCCTTGGCGCGTCGCATCTTTGCGGTCGAGGGGGTCACCGGCGTCTTCTTGGGCCGTGATTTCGTGACCGTCACCAAGGCGGACGACCAGCCGTGGGATCACCTCAAGCCCTCGGTTCTGGGCGCCATTATGGAGCATTTCCAGTCCGGCGCCCCCGCCATCGAAGGCGATGCGCCGCAGAGCGCGGGCCATGCCGCCCATGACGGCCCCGACAACGAGATCGTCGGCCAGATCAAGGAACTGCTGGACACCCGCGTCCGCCCTGCCGTGGCGCAGGATGGCGGCGACATTACCTTCCACGGCTTTGATCGCGGCATTGTCTACCTGCACATGCAGGGGGCCTGCGCGGGCTGCCCGTCCTCGACCCTGACGCTGAAGATGGGCATCGAGAACCTGCTGCGCCACTATATCCCCGAGGTGATCGAGGTCCGTCCCGTTGCCTGATCGACTGACCCTTGGGTTCGACACATCGGCCGCGCATTGCGCGGCCGCTTTGTTGCGTGGTGACCGGGTTCTGGTCCAGCGCCGGGAAGAGATGACAAAGGGGCAGGCCGAACGGCTGATGCCCCTGTTGGAGGAGGTGCTGGCCGAGGCGGGCGTCAGCTGGCGCGACATCGACGTCATCGGCGTCGGCACCGGGCCGGGGAACTTCACCGGCGTGCGCGTTGCGGTGGCGGCGGCGCGGGGCCTTGCGCTGTCGCTGAAGATCCCCGCCATCGGCATCGGCGCGACGGAAGCCGCGGCGCATGATCTGCCCCGCCCCTGCCGCATCGTGATCCCGACCCGGGGCGCCGAGGTGATCTGGCAGGATTTCACCGCGGAGGGCAGCGAGGGGGGCCGGCCGCAGCAAGCTGCGACCGGCGCGCTGCCGCCCGGCCCCACGCCGGCTGCGCCGGCGGTCCCGACCGCCGTGGCCATCGCGCAGCTGGCGGCGGCGCGTGCGGACACCCCCGCCCCGCGCCCGGCGCCGATCTATCTGCGCGCTGCCGATGCGGCACCCGGCCGTGACACACCGCCCCTCATCCTGCCATGAAGACCGTCGACCGGCTGGCGGCGCTTCACGCGCGTTGCTTCACCACCCCCCGCCCTTGGAGCGCCGCCGAATTCATGGGCCTTCTGGACAGCCGCGGCTGCTTCCTGCTGGATGACGACCACGGCTTTCTGCTGGGCCGCGCCATCGCCGGAGAGGCCGAGCTGCTGACGCTGGCCGTCGATCCGGAGGCGCGGCGCATGGGCGCGGGGCGTCGGCTGGTTGCCCGTTTCGCCAGCACCGCGCAAGCGATGGACGCAGATGACGCCTTTCTGGAGGTCGCATCCAACAACCTTGCGGCACGGGCGCTCTATTCCGGCACGGGCTGGGTGGAAGCCGGGATCAGACCGCATTATTACGGCCCCCGAACGAATGCCATCGTGATGCGCCTGACGCTGCGTGCCGCCCAGAAAGGCGGTTGACCGGCACAGACCGATGCGCCCTAATCGCGCTATCAGCAGGGCTGTCTGAATCGCCCGCAAAAACAGGATGAGGTTACGAATGTCTCTGATCAAATCGCTTCTGGCGGGCTCGGCCCTGACGGCATTGACGGCGGGCGTGGTGTTTGCCGAACCGGCCCTGATCTTCGATCTGGGCGGCAAGTTCGACAAGTCCTTCAACGAGGCCGCCTTCCAAGGCGCACAGCGTTGGGTCGAGGAGACCGGCGGCACCTATCGCGAGCTGGAGATGCAGTCCGAGGCGCAGCGCGAACAGGCCCTGCGCCGTCTGGCCGAGGTCGGCGCGAACCCCATCGTCATGACCGGCTTTGCCTTCGGCGACGTGCTGACGCAGATCGCGGGCGACTACCCGGACACGAAATTCGCCATCATCGACATGGTCGTCGATGCCCCGAACGTCCAGTCGGTCGTCTTTGCCGAGGAGCAGGGCAGCTATCTGGCCGGCGTCATGGCGGGCATGAAGTCGGAAACCGGCACCGTGGGCTTCATCGGCGGCATGGACATCCCACTGATCCACAAGTTCGAATGCGGCTTTGCCCAAGGCTTCAAGGCCACCCAGCCCGAAGGCAAGGTCGTCATCAACTATACCGGCACCACGCCTGCCGCCTGGAACGACCCGGTCAAGGGCGGTGAACTTGCCCGCGCGCAGAAATCGCAGGGCGCGGACGTGATCTATGCGGCTGCCGGCGGCACCGGCATCGGCGTGCTGCAGGCCGCGGCCGACGAAGGCATCCTGTCAATCGGCGTGGACAGCAACCAGAACCACCTGCACCCGGGCCAGGTGCTGACCTCGATGGTCAAGCGCGTGGACAACGCCGTCTATGACGCCTTCACCGCGGGCGAGGATCTGGTCCCCGGCGTCAAGGTCATGGACTTGGCCGCGGGCGGCGTCGATGTCGCCATCGACGATTCCAACCGCGAATTGGTCGATGCCGAAATGCAGGCCGCCGTCGAGGAAGCCAAGGCCGGCATCGGCTCGGGCGAGATCGCCGTCCACGACTACATGTCCGACAACAGCTGCCCGGCATCGTAATGACCGTCGAAAACGACATGATGGGGGGGCGGTCGGCCACGACCGCCCCCGCTGCAATCGAGCTGCGGGGCATCTCGAAGGCATTCGGGCCGGTTCAGGCGAACCGCAACATCAACCTGTCCGTCCCCAAGGGCAGCATCCACGGCATCATCGGCGAAAACGGCGCGGGCAAATCCACGCTGATGTCGATCCTCTACGGCTTTTACAAACCTGACAGCGGTCAGGTGCTGGTCAACGGCCAGCCGATCACCATTGCCGACAGCCAGACCGCGATCCGCGCGGGCATCGGCATGGTCTTCCAGCATTTCAAGCTGGTGCAGAATTTCACGGTGCTGGAAAACATCATTTTGGGCGTCGAGGATGGCGCGCTGCTGCGCCCCTCGCTGTCCAAGGCGCGCGGCGTGCTGAAGAAGCTGGCCGCCGAATACCAGCTGAACGTCGACCCCGACGAGGTGATCGAGAACCTCTCGGTCGGTCACCAGCAGCGGGTCGAGATCCTGAAGGCGCTTTATCGGCAGGCCGACATCCTGATCCTGGACGAACCCACGGGCGTGCTGACCCCCGCCGAGGCCGACCACCTGTTCCGCATCCTTGAAGGGCTGCGCGACGAGGGCAAGACCATCATCCTGATCACGCATAAATTGCGCGAGATCATGGACATCACCGACAACGTCAGCGTCATGCGGCGCGGGGAAATGGTCGCCTCGGTCAAGACCTCCGAGACCAGCCCCGAACATCTGGCCGAGCTGATGGTCGGCCGCAAGGTGTTGCTGAACGTCGAAAAGACGCCCGCCGCCCCTGCCGCGCCCGTCCTCGAGGTCCGCAACCTGACGATGACCGACGACGAGGGCGTGCAGCGCCTGCGCGGCATCGATCTGGACATCCGCGCGGGCGAGATCCTGGGCATCGCCGGTGTCAGCGGCAACGGCCAGACCATGTTGCTGGAGATCCTTGGCGGCTATCCCCCCAAGGGCAGCAAGCTTGGCGGAGAGATCCGCATGAACGGCCAGCCCCTGCCCATCGGCGGTCGCGGCTGCGATGCCGCGCAGCGCCGACGCGCGGGCATCGGCCACATCCCCGAGGATCGTCAGGTCGAAGGGTTGATCATGGATTTCGCGGCTTGGGAAAACGTCGCCTTCGGTTGGCAGGACGCGCCGGAATTCACCAAGGGCATGTTGATGGACAATGCCGCCATCAAGGCCGATGCGGAAGCCAAGATGGAACGCTTCGACGTCCGTCCGCGCAACCCCAACCTGGCGGCGCGCAACTTCTCGGGCGGGAACCAGCAGAAGATCGTCGTGGCCCGCGAGATCGAGCGCAACCCCGACCTGCTGCTGATCGGCCAGCCGACGCGCGGCGTCGACATCGGCGCGATCGAATTCATCCACAAGCAGATCGTGGCCCTGCGCGATGCGGGCAAGGCGATCCTGCTGGTCAGCGTCGAGCTGGACGAGATCCTGGCCCTGTCGGACCGCATCGCCGTCATGTTCGACGGCCGCATCATGGGCGAACGCCTGCCCGAAAATACCACCACGGGCGAATTGGGCCTGTTGATGGCGGGCGTCACCGATACCGAACACACCCCCGACGACGCGGGCATCCCCCCCGGATCCGCCCATGTCGACACGCTGCCGCAGGAGCCCGTCTGATGGACAAGATGCCGAAATGGGCCGATGTGATCCTGACGCCGCTGATCTCGCTGGTGCTTGCAATGGCGATATCGGCGCTGGTGATCCTGGCCATCGGGGAAAGCCCGGTGATGGCCATGAAGACCATGGTCGAGGGTGCCTTGGGGTCCAGCTATGGCTGGGGCTTCACGCTTTATTACGCGACGAACTTCATCTTCACCGGGCTGGCCGTGATGGTCGCCTATCACGCCAGCCTGTTCAACATCGGCGGCGAGGGTCAGGCGGCCATGGGCGGCCTTGGCGTGGCGCTGGTGCTTTTGTACCTGCCCTTGCCGCATTGGGCCATCGCTTTGCCGGTCGCGATGATCGGGGCGGCGGCCTTCGGTGCGGCATGGGCCTTCATTCCTGCCTATCTGCAGGCCAAGCGCGGCAGCCATATCGTGATCACCACGATCATGTTCAACTTCATCGCCGCCGCAGCGCTGAACTATGTGCTGGTCAACAAGCTGCGCCCCGTGGGCAGCATGGACCCGGCATCCGCCCGCTTCCCCGAGGCGACGCATATCCCCGCCCTGACCGATCTGGCCGCGGGACTGGGGATGACCTGGGGCAAGAACACTCCGGTCAACATCACCTTCCTGGTGGCCATCGCCGCCTGCGCGCTGGTCTGGCTGCTGATCTGGCGCACCAAGCTGGGATATGAGATCCGCGTGCTGGGCAAATCCGAACCGGGCGCCGTCTATGCCGGCATCAGCCCGGTCAAGATCACCGTCATCGCCATGCTGATCTCGGGCGGGCTGGCGGGGCTGATGGCGATCAACAACGTCATGGGCGAATCCGAACGTCTGGTCCTGAACGCGGTCGAGGGGGCGGGCTTCATCGGCATCGCCGTCGCCCTGATGGGCCGCAACCACCCCTTCGGCATCCTGCTGGCAGCGCTGCTGTTCGGTTTCCTCTATCAGGGCGGGGGCGAGCTGGCGCTCTGGACCAGCATCCCGCGCGAATTGATCGTCGTCATCCAGGCGCTGGTCATTCTTTTCACGGGTGCATTGGACAACATGGTCCGCATGCCGCTGGAACGGCTGTTCCTGTCGATGCGACGCACGAAAGGGGGCGCGAAATGAAGATCAAGGATTCGCTGATCGCGCTGATCGTTCTGGGCATCTGCCTGATCTGGGCCTTCGTCGACGGCAGCGCCGCCGAGCAGGGCATCGGCAGCGCGCTTCGCCTGATGACGCCACTGCTGCTGGCCTGTCTGGCCGGGCTTTACTCCGAACGCGCCGGGGTCTTCGACATCGGGCTTGAGGGCAAGATGCTGATGGCGGCCTTCACTGCCGCATCGGTCGCCTATCTGACCGACAGTGCATGGTTGGGCCTGCTGGCGGGCATCGGCGGGTCGCTGGCCCTGTCGCTGGTCCACGGGCTGGCCTCGATCACCTTCCGGGGAAACCAGCTGATCGCGGGCGTGGCGATCAACTTCCTGGCCTCGGGCCTGACGGTGCTGGTGGGACAGAACGCCTTCGGTCTGGGCGGGCGCACGCCTGCGCTGACCGGGGCGGGCCGCTTCCAGCCCATCAATCTGCCGTTTGCGGAAACGCTGCGGGACGTGCCCGTGATCGGGCCGATCTATTCCGGGCTGATCTCGGGGAACACCATCCTGGTCTATGTGGCGCTGCTGATGGTGCCGGTGACCTGGTGGGTGCTGTTCCGCACCCGCTTCGGGCTGCGCCTGCGGGCCGTTGGGGAAAACCCCGCTTCGGTCGATACGGCGGGCGTATCCGTCACGCGGCTGCGCTATGCTGCCGTCGCCATCTGCGGCATCCTCTGCGGGATCGCCGGGGCCTATCTGGCGACGGGCCTGTCAGCCGGTTTCGTCAAGGAAATGACCGCCGGTCGCGGCTTCATCGCCCTTGCGGCGCTGATCTTCGCCAAGTGGCGTCCGTGGCAGGCGCTCTTCGCGACCTTCCTCTTCGGTCTTCTCGAGGCGATCGCCAACCTCTATCCGAACCTCGATCTAGGTTTCATCACGATCCCCTCGATGTTCATGAACGCCCTGCCCTACATCCTGACCGTGATCATCCTGGCGGGCTTCGTCGGCCGCGCCATCCCCCCCCGCGCCGGAGGAGAGCCCTATGTCAAAGAGCGCTGAGCTGGCGCAACTGATCCGCGACCGTGCCGGAGCAGATGCCCCCGAATACGGCCTGATCCTGGGGTCGGGCCTTGGGCACCTGTCCGACATGGTCGATGGCGTGGCCATCCCCTATGACGACCTGCCGGGCTTTCCCCATGCGGGCGTCTCGGGGCATGTGCCCAAGCTGGTCATCGGCCAGCTTGAGGGGCGTCGCGTCGCAGTCTTCGGGGGGCGGTCGCATTACTACGAATCGGGCCGTGCCGATGCCATGCGCCTGCCGCTGGAGGTGCTGCGTGATCTGGGCTGCGACAAGCTGGTCCTGACCAATGCGGCCGGATCGCTGCGCCCCGACATCCAGCCCGGCGGGCTGATGATGCTGAACGATCACATCGCCTTTGCCGGAACGAACCCGCTGATCGGGGAAAAGACCGATGCGCGTTTCGTGCCACTGACGGATGCCCATGACGTCGCAATGCGTCAGGCGCTGTCGGATGCCGCCAAGGCCGAAGGGGTCGATCTGCCTCAGGGCGTTTACTGCTGGTTCTCGGGGCCCAGCTTCGAAACCCCGGCCGAGATCAGGGCCGCACAGGTCCTGGGCGCGGATGCCGTCGGCATGTCCACCGTCCCCGAAATCATCCTGGGACGCTTCCTAGGCCTGCGCTGCGCGGCCATCTCGGTCATCACGAACATGGGCGCGGGACTGTCGGACGAAGCGATCAGCCACGACCACACCAAGGCAATGGCGCCGCTTGGCGCGGCCAAGCTGGAAAAGCTGCTGCGGCATTTCCTGCGCCACGCCGAAACCTGACAGGCTGCCGCCGGGCGGGACCCGGCGGCGCGCCTCAGGGCTGCATCTGCATCAAAGCGTCTTCGACCGCCCCCGTCGCGGCCTCCAGATCGGTCAGTTCGGTCAGATGGACCGCCTGCCCCGTCCCGTCGTCATGGCGGGCGCGGTGCTTGTCATAGCGGGGGTCGTAATGGTCGCGCAGCAACCCCTCGGACAGGGCCTGCCATTGCCGGTCGCGCAGCAGCGCACGCCAACCCTCGATCCGTTCTGCCGGGTGCAGGGGCGTCATCAGGTTCAGGATATGGGCGACGCGATCTGGGTCCTCGACCATGTCGTCATAGCTACGGGCGGTAAAGGCGGCGCGGGCCTGAACCGGCACATGCATCTGCAGCCGTGGGGCAGCACAGATGGCCTGCCACATGGCCTTGGGAACGGTGATGGTGCCGATGCGGCTGCTTTCGGCCTCGACCAGGACCGGGCGTGCGGGGTCCAGCGATTCCAGCGCGATGGCCAGACGACCCTCGAACATCTTCTGGCTGGGCTGGCCGCCGGGCATGGCGCCGAACAGGCTGCCGCGGTGGTTGGCCAAGCCTTCCAGGTCGATCACCTGATGGCCGCGGGCGGCAAGGCGGTTCAGGATCTCGGTCTTGGCGCTGCCGGTATTGCCGTCCAGCACGATCACGCGCGAGGGGATCGGCCCGTTCTGCACTCGGTCGACCACAAGGCGGCGCCACGACTTGTAGCCCCCTTCGACCCGGCTGACGCGCCAGCCGATCTGGCCCAGGATGGTGGCAAAGCTGCCCGAGCGTTGACCGCCCCGCCAGCAATAGACCAGGGGCCGCCAACCGCCCGGCTTGTCGGCCAAAGCGCCCGCGATATGGCGCGCTGCATTGGCCGCCACAAGGGCGGCGCCGATCTTGCGTGCATCGAAGGGCGACACCTGTTTGTAGATGGTGCCGACCCTTTCGCGTTCCTCGTCGTCCAGCACCGGCAGGTTGATCGCGCCGGGCAGGTGGTCCTCGGCGAATTCAGCCGGGGCGCGGACGTCGATGATGTCGTCGAACCCGTCGATCAAGGGGCCCGCCACCCTGTTCAATTCCAGCGTCAAGTTCAGAAGACGTAGACGGGCGTGCCGACCGGCACCTGGTTGAACAGGCTGATCACCGCCTCGTTGCGCATCCGCAGGCAGCCGTTCGAGACGGCCGAGCCGATGGATCCGGGCTGGGTCGTGCCGTGGATGCGGATCGCCGTATCCTGACCATTCGCATTGTAGAGATAAAGCGCGCGTGCCCCCAAGGGGTTCTTGGGACCGCCCGGCATGCCGTCCTCGTATTTCTTGTAGGCGGCGGGATTGCGTTCGATCATGTCCTGCGTCGGGCGCCAGCTGGGCCATTCGACCTTGCGACCGATGGTGGCCTTGCCCTTCCAGACCAGTTCATCCTTACCCACGGCCACGCCGTAGCGGATCGCGCGGCCCGGCGCGATGACGTGATACAGGAAGAAGTCCTTGCTGACGACGACGATGCTGCCGACCTCGAAGTCGTCGCGGATCGCGACCTCGGTCGGGATATAGGGGTCGGTGGCGGTCGCGGCGGGTGCTTTGGGCGCGGCCTGGGCCATCACCAGCGACGGCGCGGCGATCAGCGGCAGGGCCAGCGAAATCATCTGACGGCGGTTCATGGCGGTATTCCTCGTCCGGTGGTTCTGATCTGGATCGGTTTCGATCTGGATACAGGCAAAACGCCTGTTGCCGCAACTCATGACCGTGTCATCGGCCCGCGATGCCTTGATCGTGCGGCGCAAACTTCACACATGGAAGTGGTGGGGGCAGGCCATCAGCGCAACCCCCGACCGGATGAACCAACCGAAAGCGACACCCGCAATGACCGCAGAACTGGACCTGCCCGTGCCGGGCATGAATTGCGCCGCCTGCGCGGGCCGTATCGAGCGCGCGCTGTCGGCCCTGCCCGGCATCAGCGATCTGGCGGTCAATTCCGCCACCCGCCGCGCCCGGATGCAGGTCGAGGGCACCCCGCTGGAGCGGATCACGACGGCGCTGTCCGATGCGGGCTATCCCGCGCAGCTGACCACCACCCGCCTGTCCATTGAGGGCATGAGCTGCGCGTCATGTCTGGGACGCGTGCAGCGCGGGTTGGAGCAGCTGCCGCAGGTGGCATCCGCGCAGGTCAACCTGGCGACGAAACAAACGCAGGTGACGCATGCCCCGAACCTTGGCCCGCAGGCGGTTGCGCGGATCGTGACCGATCTGGGATATCCCGCGACGGTGCTGGCCGATGGCGCCAAGCCCGACACCCCCGATGAGGCCGCATCCCTGCGCCGCGACTTCCTGATCGCGCTGGTGCTGACCCTGCCGCTGTTCGTGATCGAGATGGGCGGTCATCTGGTCCCGTCCTTCCATGCATGGCTGCACGGTCTGGTGCCCATGCGTGCGCTGTGGGTGGGGCAGATGCTGCTGGCGCTGGCGGTGCTGGCCGTTCCGGGGCGGCGCTTCTTCACGACCGGTCTGAAGGCCCTGTCCCGCGGCGCGCCCGAGATGAACAGTCTTGTCGCCTTGGGGTCGGGGGCGGCATTCCTCTATTCCTCGGTCGTGACACTGGTGCCGGCACTGGTGCCCGCCGCCTCGCGCCATGTCTATTTCGAGGCCGCCGCCGTCATCGTCACCCTGATCCTGATGGGCCGCTGGCTTGAGGCCCGCGCCAAGGGTCGCGCCGGTGCCGCCATCCGCCAGCTGATGGATCTGACGCCCGACAGGGCCACCCTGCTGCGCGACGGCAAGCGGGTGATCCTGCCCACAGACCAGGTGCAGACCGGCGATCTGCTGCTGCTGTCACCCGGCCAGCGCGTGCCTTTGGACGGCATCATCACCGAGGGTGCAGGACGCATCGACGAATCCATGCTGACGGGTGAACCGGCCCCCGTCGCGAAATCCGCGGGCGATCCGGTGACGGGTGGTACGATGAACGGCAGCGCCGCCCTGACCATCCGCGTGACCGCCACCGGCAGCGACACCGTCCTGTCGCGCATCGTGTCCTTGGTCGAGCAGGCCCAGAACGCCCGCCTGCCCGTGCAGGCGCTGGTCGACAAGGTGACGCGCGTCTTCGTGCCCTGCATCATCGCGCTGTCGCTGCTGACGCTGGTCTTGTGGCTGGTCTTCGGTCCGGGCCTTGCGCAGGCGGTCGTGGCGGCGGTGGCGGTGCTGATCATCGCCTGCCCCTGCGCCATGGGGCTGGCGGTGCCGGTCTCGATCATGGTGGGGACGGGCCGAGGGGCGCAGTTGGGCGTGCTGTTCCGCCAAGGCGACGCGCTGCAAAAGCTGGCGACGGCGCGCAGCGTCGGCTTCGACAAGACCGGCACCCTGACCCAAGGGCACCCGACCCTGACCGGAACCTGGACCGACGGCATGTCCCGGGATGAGGCCCTGCGCCTGGCCGCCGCCGCCGAGGCGCGCTCCGAACATCCGCTGGCTGCCGCCTTCATGGCCGCGACCAAGGGACAGGATCTGCCCACCGCCGAAAACATCGAGGCCATCACCGGTCAAGGGCTGCGCGCGCGGGTGCAGGATCGGGACCTGCTGATCGGCAATCAGACGGCGCTGGAAACGGCGGGCGTCGCCGTCAACCCGGACCTGCTGTCCCGTGCCACCAAGGCCGCCGATCAAGGGGCGACGCCGGTGCATCTGGCGATCGACGGCACCCATTTCGCCAGCTTTGCCGTCATGGATGCCGCCCGCCCGCAATCGGCCAAGACCATCGCCGATCTGCACGACATGGGGCTGACCACCCATATGCTGTCGGGTGACACGCCCGCCACGGTCCGCGCCATGGCCCGCACCCTGGGCATCGACCGGGCACAAGGCGGCCTGACTCCCGAGGACAAGCTGACCCATATCCGCGACATGGGCGATGACAGCGTCTTCGTCGGCGATGGCATCAACGATGCCCCTGCCCTTGCGGCCGCCCGCACAGGCATCGCCATCGGCACCGGAACCGACATCGCAATCCAGACCGCCGATGCCGTGCTGATGTCGGGCGATCCGGGCGGCGTGGTCCGGGCGATCCGGCTGTCACGCGCGGTGATGCGCAACATCCGGCAGAACCTCTTCTGGGCCTTTGCCTACAACATCGCGCTGGTGCCGGTTGCAATGGGCGTGCTGGTGCCCTTTGGTGGTCCGCAGATGTCGCCGATGCTGGGGGCTGGGGCGATGGCGCTGTCCTCGGTCTTCGTCGTCGGCAATGCCCTGAGGTTGAGGAAAGCCGGATGACCCTGAACAGACGTGACCTGCTGGCCGCGATGGCCGCCTTGGCCGCCGTCGGACCGGCGCGCGCGCAAGACCTGCCGCGCCTGCTGTGCCTTGGCGACAGCCTGACGGCCGGATACGGCCTGCCGCAGGAACAGGGGCTTGTGCCGCAGCTGTCGCAATTCCTGCATCAGGCGGGTCGGCCCGCGCAGCTGATCAACGCCGGGATCTCGGGTGATACGACCTATGGGGGGCGGGTGCGGATCGGGCTGTCGATCCGGCGCAACGCCCCCGATGCCGTCATCGTCGAGCTGGGCGGCAACGACATGCTGCGCAAGTTCGACCCGCTGAAGTCCGAACAGAACCTCGATGCCATCCTGACCACCGCGCGCGAGGGCGATCGCCCCGTCCTGCTGGTCGGCATCCACGCCCCGGCGGGGGACGCGGACTGGCGGCGGGAATGGACGCAGATCTGGGCGCGGCTGGCCAACCGCCACGGGACGCTGCTGCTGCAGGACCTCTATGCGCCGATCGCCGCGCTGCCATCGGACCAGCGCGGGCCGCTTTTGCAGGATGACGGCATCCACCCATCGGCGCTTGGCGTGCAGCGGATCGTCCAGCATCTGGGCCCGGCGGCCGCGCAACTTGTCGCGCAGACCGCCTGAGGGTCAGTGCCCGGCGTGTTCGCCGCCACCCTCCATATGCCCCATGTCGTGGCCTTCATCGGCACGGGCGTTGTCCACGGTGGCGGTCACGTCCTCGCGGCCGCAATCGCCGAAATCCAGAGTCAGGTCGATGCTGTCGCCATCGGCCAGCTTACGCGTCAGGCCCAGCAGCATGACATGATCGCCACCGCGTTTCATGGCATGGGTCTGATGAGCGGGAATCTGGATGCCGCCCTCGATCCGGCCCATCTTCATGACGCCGTCCTCTTCGGTATGGCTGTGCAGTTCGACCCGCTCGGCCACGTCCGATTCGGCGGACTGCAGGGTGCAAGCAACGTCGCGGTGGTTTTCCAGCGTCATGAAGATCGCCCCCGTCATGGGGTTGGCGCTGCGGGCATAGGCGTCTTCGACATGCATGCCGTCATGGGCAAGGGCGGCAATGGGCATGGTGACCGCAACGGCGGCCAGAATCAGGGTTTTCATCAGGATCATCCTTGGGAAAGGGTCAAAAAGGCTGGGGGTTCAGGCCAGCGCTTCTGGCGGGTCCCTGACCCGCGTGGTTTGACCGGTCGTCCCAAGGGGGCCTTGCGGTGGCACAGGGTCGAAGCGTTCCGCCCGCGCGACGGCTTCGGGCACCGCAGGCGGCATAGCACCAAGTGCCGCCATCAGCGACAGTGCCATATCGGGACACAGATGGGCCGAGCCCTGCCCGTCCGGCCTTTGCGTCACGACGACGCCATGACCGGTGCAAAGGACGATCTGATCGCCCTGCCGGACCGTCCCACGCGCCGCGCCAAGACCGACCCCGGTCAACACGACGACCAGGATCAGCAACAGCGAGGAAAGGCGCGACGACAGTGACATGACCGGCATCCTAGACGATGGCCGAGCCGAGTTCACCTGGAATCACCACCGTCCGGACATGCAAAAGCCCCGCACATTGGCGGGGCCGTGCAGTCACAGGGCCACGAAGGCCCCGCAGATCCGGATCAGGCCGAAAGAACGGCGGCGCCGTCCAGCTTGGCGATCTCGCGCTTGATCTTCAGCGCGCGGTCCGACAGCTCGGTGTCCTTGGCTTTCGCCAGGAAGGCATCCAGACCACCGCGGTGGTCGACCGAACGCAGGGCAGCAGCCGAGATGCGCAGCGAATAGCCGCGGCCCAGCACTTCCGACGTCAGGGTGACGTCGTTCAGGTTCGGCAAGAACCGGCGACGGGTGCGGTTCTTGGCATGGCTGACATTGTTACCGGTCATCGGGCCTTTGCCGGTCAGTTCGCAGACGCGCGACATGGTGTGTTCCTTTGTCTCAACTACGCGGGCGTTCCCGGCAAGGGGTCCGTCCCAATATGAAAGGGCGCCGCGAGGCAGCGCCCGGAATTCCGTTTGCGGGTGGTTACAGCCAGACAGGGGGTGCGTCAACCCTTATCGGGCCGTGTCCTGCGAAATCCCCGCCAAATTGCGGTATCCGGCCTCTAGCGCGATCAGTTTTTCCTTGCGCCACAGACCGCCTGCATAGCCCGTCAGCGTGCCGTCAGCACCGATGACGCGGTGACAGGGCACGACCAGCGCCAGACGGTTCGCCCCGTTCGCCCCCGCGACGGCCCGAACGGCGCTGGGCTGCCCGATCGCTTGGGCCAGCTGGGCATAGCTGCGGGTCTGGCCTGCTGGGATTCGCTGCAGCTCCTGCCATACGCGCTGCTGGAACGGGGTTCCCGCCAGCTTCACCGGCACCTGCAACAGCCCCGAACGACCCGCAAAGAAATCACCAAGCGCGGCCTCGGTCTGCGCGGTGATCTCGGTCCGCCCCAATCCGATGCGCCCGCCCGCCATGGCCGACAGGCGGCGCAGCCCGGCGGGCAGCGCCTTGCGGTCCACGAACTCCAGCAGATGCAGCGCCTGCGTGTCGGCGATGGCGATCATCCCGCCAAGCGGCGTGTCCAGCCAATCGGCACGCAGGTCGGCATCCGCCGTCATCCGATGCGGCGCATGGCCGAAAAGCTGCGCAAAGGCCCGGCGAAACCCCGAGGCCGAATCAAATCCCGAATCAAGCTGCGCGTCGATCATGCGTCCTCCCTGGTGCAATCTGCCGATGCCTTGGCGCAGCCGTTCGGCGCGGGCCATCTGCAGAAAGCTTTCTCCGAAATGCTGGCGGAACAGCCGCCGCACGGTCGAGGGGTCCAGCCCCATTTCCGTCAGGCACGCCTCGGACCAGCGGTGGCCGGGGCGCTGCGCCAGCGCGCTCATCAGCTGGCCGATCACCGGATGGGCGTCGGCCTGCGCCCCCTGCGGCTTGCACCGCAGGCAGGGGCGGAAACCGGCCCGCTGTGCCTCGGCCGCGCTGGCGAACCAGCGGCAGTTCCGTGCCAGCGGCTTGCGCGCCGGACAGGTCAGCCGACAGAAGATCCCGGTCGAGGCGACACCCACCAGCGCCACGCCTTCGAAGGCCGGATCACGCGCCAGAAGCGCAGTATAAAGTCGGTCGTGGTCAGGCAGATCGCGCATGGGGTTTCCTTTCGCCAGCCAGACTACCCGATTCGCCCGAACGGCGGGGCGCGAAATCGGGCAGCTATTGCGACGATCCGCCCAGCCAGTCCAAGACCTGCTGGGCCGCCAAGGCGGGCGGCAGTTGACCCTGTGCCACCTGCTGGCCCAGATCGGCAACCCGCGCCTTGACCTGTGGGCGGTCCAGTTGCGCCAGCAAACCGGCCTGCAACTCGGCCCGGAACCAGTGGCAGGCCTGTTCGGCGCGGATGCGGTCGTGGTGGCCGTGCTGACGGCGCCAATCGACCAGGTGCCGCATCTGGTCCCAAGCCTCGGACAGGCCCAGCCCGGTCGTGGCGGAAACCGGCATCGCCTTGGGAAAACCCTCGGGGTCCTGCGGGCGCTTGCGCAGCAGCCGCAAGGCGCCCGCGTAATCGGCGACCGTCCGACGGGCGGGCGACAGCAAATCGCCGTCGGCCTTATTGACCAGCACCATGTCGGCCATCTCCATGATGCCGCGCTTGACGCCCTGCAGTTCGTCCCCTCCGGCGGGCGCCAGCAGCAAGATGAACAGGTCGGACATATCCGCGACCAGGGTTTCTGATTGGCCGACGCCGACGGTCTCGATCACGATGATGTCGTGTCCCGCAGCCTCGCACAGACGGACGGCCTCGCGCGTGCGCCGCGCAACCCCGCCAAGCTGCGTGTTCGAGGGCGAGGGCCGGATGAAGGCGCGCGGGTTGCGGGCCAGCGTCTCCATCCGCGTCTTGTCGCCCAGGATCGAGCCCCCCGACCGGGCCGAGGACGGATCCACCGCCAGCACGGCCACGCGCAGGTCCTGACGGGTCAGATTGGTCCCAAAAGCCTCGATGAAGGTCGATTTGCCGACGCCGGGGGTGCCCGACAGCCCGATCCGCAGCGCCTGCCGGTCGGGCAGCCGCGCGATCAGGTCCTGTGCCGCCCGGCGGTGATCTTCGCGGGTCGACTCGACCAGGGTGATGGCCCGCGACAGCGCGCGGCGATCGCCGTCGATCAATGGCTGCAAAAGGTCGTCCATCGGTCCCCCGGTCGGCATGTCACAAGCCCGTGGCAATCTGGACCAGCCGCCCGCGGGCGGCAATCCCCCCTTGCCAGAAGCGACGCGGAACCGCCCGTGGTATGGAAGTCTTGCTATAAAGAGGTCCACGTCATACCTTTCCGGAATGCCAAGAAAAGGAACCGGCAATGTCCGTATTAACCCGGCGAATGACCCTGGCGATGATGACGGCTGTGCTGATGCCCGGCATCGCACGGGCACGCCAGACCGCTCCGGACTGGAAGTCCGGATCGCTGCGCCTGATGATGGTATCCGAAAGCGACTGCGAGTTCTGTCGGGAATGGCGCAGCCAGATCGCCCCCGGATTTGCCCGTTCGGGCGCCGGACGCAGGGCGCCGCTGTTCGAGGTTGACCTGAACGGTCCCTATCCGGACGGCCTGGCGCTGGCCGGACGTCCGCGCGTGACGCCCAGCTTCATCCTGCTGGACCGCGGGTCCGAGCTTGGCCGCATCGAAGGCTATGTCGGGGCGCAGGATTTCTATCCGGTCCTGGAACGGATGATGGCAGGGGCCGGCGTCGACGTGCCGCGTTGGGGCGCATGACCCAGCCCGCAGCCACGATCACCGCACATGATACCGCCGTCGCTGAGATGGCCCCCCAAGCCGACCTGCCCGCGCAGGACGATCGCGATCCCGCACAGGTGGCACGCGACATGCGCGCCCGCGCGGCCGAGGCCAGCGCCCTGATGAAGGCCTTGGCCCATGAAGGCCGGATGATGATCCTCTGCCATCTGTCCGGCGGGGAAAAGACCGTCTCGCAGCTGGAAAGGCTGCTGGATCAGCGACAGGCCGCCGTCAGCCAGCAGCTGGCGCGGCTGCGGTCCGAAGGGCTGGTCCAGTCGCGACGCGACGGCAAGGCGCGGCTCTACAGCGTGGCCGACCCTCGCGCCGCCGAGGTGGTGTCGCTGATGTATCGGTTGTTCTGCGCCGATTAGGGCCATCGTCGCGCCTTCTTAAAGGCAGGCTTTTGTCGGCGCGCCGCTTGGGCTAATCAGGCCACATTCAAATTCCGCGAAGGTGGCCGACATGCATGATATCCGTGCGATCCGAGAAAACCCCGAAGCCTTCGAAGCGGCGCTGAACAAGCGCGGCCTCGAAGGGCTGACCGCGCAGATCCTGTCGCTGGACAGTGAACGCCGCGCCCGGATCAACGCCGCCGAGACCGCGCAGGCCGAACAGAACAAGGCCAGCAAGGAAGTCGGGGCCGCCAAGGCCCGCGGGGATGAGGATGAATTCCAGCGCCTGCGCGGATTGGTGGCCGAAAAGAAGGCCGACATCGCCCGGATGCAGGCCGAGGCCGACGATCTGGACGGACAGCTGCGCGACCTGTTGCTGGGCATTCCGAACCTGCCCCTGGACAGCGTGCCCCTGGGCCGTGACGAGGATGACAACGTCGAGCTGCGCCGTTGGGGCACGCCCTCCGCGCTGGACTTCAAGCCGGTCGAGCATTTCGAGATCACGGGCGTCGTCCCCGGCATGGACTTCAAGACCGGCGCGAAACTCTCGGGCAGCCGCTTCGTGGTTCTGAAGGGCGCGGTCGCCCGCCTGCATCGCGCCTTGGCGCAATTCATGCTGGACCTGCATGTCACCAAGCATGGGCTGGAAGAAACCTGGACGCCTGTTCTGGTCCTGGAAGACATGATGCTGGGCACCGGCCAGCTGCCGAAATTCGGCGAGGACAGCTACAAGACCCGCGAGGGATACTGGCTGATTCCGACCTCGGAGGTGACGCTGACCAATACCGTCAACGGCGATCTGATGGACCAATCCGCCCTGCCCCGCCGCATGGTCGCCCATAGCCAGTGCTTCCGTTCCGAGGCGGGCAGCGCGGGTCGCGACACCACCGGCATGCTGCGCCAGCACCAGTTCGAGAAGGTCGAGATGGTCTCGATCACCGACGCCGAGAACGGCCTTGCCGAACACGACCGCATGACCCGCTGCGCCGAAGCCGTGCTGGAAGCGCTGGAGCTGCCCTATCGCACCATGGTCCTCTGCACGGGCGACATGGGCGCAGGCGCGCGCATCACCCACGATCTGGAGGTCTGGCTGCCCGGTCAGGACCGCTATCGCGAGATCTCCAGCGTCAGCTATTGCGGGGATTACCAGGGCCGCCGCATGAACGCGCGCTATCGCCCCGAGGGCGGCGGCAAGACCGAGTTCGTGCACACGCTGAACGGCTCGGGGCTGGCCGTGGGCCGGACCCTGATCGCGGTTCTGGAAAACGGTCAGCAGGCGGATGGATCGGTCGTCCTGCCCGCCGCGCTGCATCCCTACCTGGCCGGTGCCACGACGCTGACCGCCGAGGGCCTGCTGGCCTGATTGGAACACATGGCAGGTGCCGCGCGGCAATAGCGCGCGGCACGCCACCTTTGTCGCAACTGCACCTTGCCGGGGCGCGTTGAACGACATGACCCGACCCGGCCCCATCATCCAACTGATCGCCACCGTGATCTTCGTGATCTCGGGGATCGCCTTTGCAAACAAGACCGAGCCGCTGCCCCTGCTGGTGCTGGACAGCCCGCGGTCCACCGGACCATTGTTGCCGCCACCGCTGCAGATCAATCCCGATGTCGCGCTGATCATCCCGCAAATGTATCTGGACCCCGTCAACATCCTGATGTGGGGTCTGCTGATCGTCGTCTGGGGAATGCTGCTGCTGGATGGCATCGGACAGGTCATCGACCCCTCGGACGTCAATGGCGCGAGGCAGGTGCATGGCCCGATTTGGCCCCTGATCACGGCGGCCATGGGGGTCGCGGCAAGCTGGCCCTGGTATTTCGGTCACACGCCCGAACTGGTGGTGATCGGCACCGGTGCCACCACGATCCTGGCCACGGCTGCCGCGCGGCGATCGGCGGGGCGCAACCGACCCGCCATCAGCTTCTTCGCAGGCTGGGCTGCGGCGGTTTTCTCGGCGGCGCTGGCAGGGTTCGCCTCGGCGCGCTTCGGTCTGCCGGTGCAGGCACTGTCGGCGCTGGCGATCCTGCCCGGCGCGGCCATCGGCATGGCGGCCCAGATGTGGATCGGCCCCAGCATCGGCTATTGCAGCGCGATGATCTGGGCCTTCTGCGCCTTCGCCATTACCACCATGGGCAGCGACCCGGTGGTGGCCTTGGCGGCAGTCTTGGGCATATCGGCCATGGCGACGGTTCTGGTCCGCGCCGCCAGTTGATCCGCGCATGAAAAAGGGGACGCGCGGCCCCCTTCCCTATCAGCTGCCTTTGGGCTTTTGCCGCACCTTGTGCTTGGACAAGGCACCCGACTGGCTGGTCTTGGCCTTGGCGGCCTTCGCCTTGAAGGGGTTGTCGCCCCCCTGATCGCGGAAAAAGATCCGGATCGGCGTGCCCGGCATATCGAAATCGGTGCGCAACCCGTTGATCAGATACCGCTCATAGCTGGTCGGGATCTTGTCGGTATGCGTCGCCTTGACGACGAAGGCGGGCGGACGCGTCTTGACCTGCGTCATGTAGCGCAGGCGGATGCGGCGACCACCCGGTGCGGGGGGCGGATGGCTCTCGGTCATGGCACCCAGCCATTGGTTCAGGCGGGCGGTCGAGACGCGGCGGTTCCAGACCTCATGCGCCTTGACGACGGCATTGTGCAGACGGTCCAGCCCCTTGCCGGTGCGGGCCGAAACGGTGACCAGCGGCGCACCCTTCAACTGCGGCAGCAGCTTCTCGAAGTTCTGGCGCAGCTCGTTCAGCTTCTGCGGCTTGTCTTCTTCCAGGTCCCATTTGTTCGCGGCGACGACCACGGCGCGGCCCTCGGTTTCCGCGAAATCGGCGATGCGCAAGTCCTGCTGTTCGAAGGGAATATCGACGTCCAGCAGCACGACGACAACTTCGGCAAAGCGGACGGCACGGAGGCCGTCGGCCACCGACAGTTTTTCGACCTTGTCGGTCACCTTGGCCCGCTTGCGCATGCCGGCGGTGTCGAAGATCCGCATGGGCGTGCCCATGAATTCCGTGGTGACGCTGATCGAATCGCGGGTGATGCCGGCCTCGGGGCCGGTCAGCAGGCGATCCTCGCCGATGATCTTGTTGATCAGCGTCGATTTGCCCGCGTTCGGGCGCCCGATGACGGCCAGCTGCAGGGGACGGCTTTCCGAGGGACGCCATTCCTCCTCGCCCTCGCCGGTCTCGGCGTCCTCCTCGGACAGCTCGATGTCGACGGTGGCTTCGATGGGGGCGGGACGGGCGGCCTCGATCTGATCGGCCAAGGGCATCAGGACGCCATAGAGGTCATCCATCCCTTCGCCATGTTCGGCCGAGATGCGCAGCGGTTCGCCAAGGCCAAGGGCATAGGCCTCCATCGCGCCCGCCTCGCCCGCCTTGCCCTCGGACTTGTTGGCGGCGACGATGACGTGCTTGGCGCGGCGGCGCAGGATTTCGGCGAAGTATTCGTCCGCGGCGGTGACGCCGATGCGGGCATCGACCACGAAGAGGCAGATGTCAGCCTCGTCCACGGCGCGTTCGGTCAGGCGACGCATGCGCCCTTCCAGGCTGTCGTCCTCGGCCATTTCAAGGCCGGCGCTGTCGATGACGACGAAGCGCAGGTCGCCCAAGCGGCCCGCGCCTTCGCGCAGGTCGCGGGTCACGCCCGGCTGGTCGTCAACCAGCGCTAGCTTCTTGCCGACAAGACGGTTGAACAGAGTGGATTTGCCCACATTGGGCCTGCCGACGATGGCGAGTGTGAATGTCATTTCAACGCATGCAACTGGCCGTTGCGCGCAACGACGTAGAGGGTTTGACCGGCGACGACAGGGGCAGAGGCGGCGCCTCCGGGGATCTCTCCCTGACCGACCAACGCGCCGGAGGCGGGATCGAAGGCACGCAACATGCCATCACTGGAGGCGACATACAACCGCCCACCTGCAAGCACCGGACCGTAATGCGCGTGGATGCCATCCTGCTTCTTGACGCGGTCTGTGGTGAAATAGGGCAAGGGCTGGCGCCAGATGACGCCACCCGTGGCCGCATCCAGGCGTACCAGCTGCGCTTCGTCATTCACGGCAAAGACCGAACCGCCCGCCACGACGACAGGGCTGTTGGCGCCTTCGCGGGCCGACCAGACCTGCTGGCCCGTGGTCATGTCCGCAGCCTCGATCCGCCCCGAGGAGGTCCCCGCATAGACGCGACCGCCCGAGATCACCGGATCGCCGGTGACGTCACGGATGACGGCGATGGCGCGACCGATGCGCGTGCCCGCGATCTGGGTGGCCCAATCGGTCAGGCCGGTCTGACGGTCCACCGCCAGCATCTGACCCGATGAGAAGGGGAAGACGACCGTATCGCCCTGCACCGCAGGCACCGAGACGCCCATCACCCCCGACCCCGAGGGCGTCCCCGAGGTCTGCCACATCACCTTGCCGTCGCTGGCACGCACCGCCCAGCCCACGGAATTGCGCGCGGCGACATAGACCATGCCGTCCTGCACGGCGGGGCCGCCGCTGATCGGGGCATCGACGCGCTGGCGCCATTGCACCGCGCCCGTCACCGCATCCAGCGCGACCAGCTCGCCGAAGCCGGTGGTCACGAAGATGCGCCCGCCTTCATAGGCCAGACCGCCGCCCGAGGCGCTGTCAGGGTTTTCCATGACCGGGGTCACATCGGTGGACCACGCCCGCCCGCCGTTCAGCGCGGTGGCCGTCACGCGGGCTCGGCTGTCCAGCGTGAAGACGCGGCCAGCCGCCACGACCGGATCGGCGGTGATGCGGTGGCGGCGGTTGTCGCCCTGCCCGATGGGGGCCGACCAGATGCGGGTCGTGCCCGCACCCAGCTGCACATGGCCGGGCGCATGGGCGGCATTGCCACCTCGATGCGTCCATTCGCCGTTGGTGACCGGGGCCGCCAGCGACAGCGCCGTGCCGGAGACGCCGGGCGCCCCCTCGATCGCCGGACCCTCGGGCGAGAGGACGGCCAGGGGGTCCAGCCGCTCACCCGGCAGAATTTCGTCGCGGTCGCCGCAGGCGGCAAGTGAAAGTCCAGCGGCAATCGCCAAGGTCAGTCGCAGCGTGGCGGTCATCCTCGCCTCTCCCCTCGTCCGTTCATCCTGCCTGTCCCGATCAGTTCGGGGCGGCCATCGCATCATTCGGTTCAGGCTCGACGCCCAGGGCGATCATCATCTCGGACAGACGACGACGCAAGCCTTCGCTGAGGCCGTCCTTCTGCTGGATCTGGCGGATCAGGGTGATCGCATCCTCGGACCGACCGGCGCCGACAAGGGCCACGGCCTTCTGTTCCAGGGCCAGCAACTCGAAGGGCGCACCGGCGCGCGACAGCCGCGTCAGCATGGCGTCGCGTTCCGAGGGGTCCATGCCCTGCCCCTCCAGCATCACCAGCTTCAGCTGGGCCAGATCGCGCAGGGTCGTGCCGACGGTTTCATCGCCCGCCACATCGCGCAGGGCTTGGGCGGCCTTCGCCTCATCGCCCGCCTGCACGAAGGCATTGGCCGCCAGCAGATCGGCAAGGGCCTTGCGTCCCGCCGAACCGGCAGGATCGATGGTGCGGATGGCCTCGGGGTCCTGATCCTCGACGGCGGCCAGAACGGCATCGCCCCAGTTCTCCGCCGCGGCACGGTCGCGCGACTGGCTGTATTCGCGCCATGCCGCCCCGCCCACGATCAGCAGGATCGCAAGAATGCCGATCCAGCCATACCGCCGGAAAGCACCATAAAGCCTGTCTCGGCGCAGTTCGTCGGTGACCTCGTCGATGAAGCTGTCGTTCTGGTTGGCCATGCCCGCCTTCACTCGATTTGTTCTGTCGTTGCAACGGTCTTATACCGCGACAAAGGGAAAAGCCAATGCCGCCGCACAGCCCCGCCCATCACGCCTCTGCGTCCTATGCAAAAGGCCCGCCGATGGAACGGCGGGCCCTTGCGTCAAGCTGCGACGGGATCAGAGGCGCGAGGCCACGTTGTCCCAGTTCACCAGGTTGTCCAGGAAGTTTTCCAAGTACTTCGGACGCGCATTGCGGAAGTCGATGTAGTAGGAGTGTTCCCACACGTCGCAGCCCAGCAGCGCGGTCTGGCCGAAGCACAGCGGGTTCACGCCGTTCTCGGTCTTGGTGATCTCAAGCTTGCCATCGGCATTCTTGACCAGCCATGCCCAGCCCGAGCCGAACTGCGCGCCACCGGCTTCGGCGAACTTCTTCTTGAACTCCTCGACCGAGCCGAAGCTGTCGTTGATCGCCGTTTCCAGTTCGGCGGGCATCGGACCGGGGTTGGGGCCCATCATTTCCCAGAACTGGCTGTGGTTCCAATGCTGGCTGGCGTTGTTGAAGATGCCGTTCTGGGCGACGGCGTCTTTCTGATAGGTGCCCTTGACGATGTCCTCCAGCGACTTGCCTTCCCACTCGGTCCCGGCGACCAGCTCGTTCAGCTTGGTGACATAGGCGTTGTGGTGCTTGTCGTGGTGATACTCCAGCGTCTCCTTGGACATGCCGGCGGATTCGAGGGCGTCATGGGCATAGGGAAGATCAGGAAGGGTAAAGGCCATTTCGCTGTCCTTTCAAAAGGTTTCAGTCTGCGATCGCGGCGCACGGTCGCGCATTCGCAGGGTCAACGCAAGGGTGCTTTGCCAGTTCCGACGCCTCTTCAGCGGGGCGCCAGCTGGCTGCCGGGAATGGCCGCATTCTGCAGGATCAGCCCAAGGTAATCGGCGGTCGAGCGGAACCCGATGATCCGGAACCCGTCGCCATGACGCCAGATGGCGGCGGCGGTCTGGGCGGCGCGGGTGCGGCGCAAGTGACCCTGCGGCATCGTGGCCGCATCGACGGGGGCAAGCTTGGCGATGACATCGGCCGCATGCGGCCCCGCGACGTCGAAGACCGCCCGCGCGTTCGACATGTCGACGACCAGCGCGTGTTCGCCCGCCAGCGCCTGTTCCAGCGCCAGGCGGGCCTCGGCCACTTCGGCCATCGGCAGGATCAGCAGCAGCTCGTCAGGCGACATCCAGCCAAGGGCGCGGCTGCCGTCGCCGGTGATGCCGGTGACGTCGGGGATCGCCAGGCCCGCGGCTTCGGCGATGGCATCGCCCGCGCGGTCCAGATCGGTGCGGATCGTGATCATGCCAAGCCCGGTCTGGCGGGTGACGGTGGCCATGGGATCAGCCATTCAAACGGCCTCCTTCCTTGTCAAAGAACACCGGATCGACGATCCGCGCCTGCATCACCTCGCCCGAGGGCATGGGGAAATCCAGCACCTGACCCATGCGGGCGGGGCCGTGCTTTACCAGACCCATCGCAATGGGCTTGCCCAGGGTCGGCGAATGATAGCTGGAGGTGACACGCCCCTGCACGCGGCGCTGGCCATTGGGGTTGAAGCCCTGATCCACGGCATAGGCGCCATCGGGCAGGACATGCCCCTCGACGCTTTCCAGCCCGACCAGCTTCCAGCGGTTGCCGTCGGTCATATGGCTGCGGCGTTGGGCGCGCTTGCCGATATAATCGGCCTTCTTCTTAGAGATCGCCCAATCCAGCCCCAGATCCTGCGGGATGATCGTGCCGTCGGTCTCATCCCCGATCATGATGAAGCCCTTCTCGGCGCGCATGATGTGCATCGCCTCGGTGCCATAAGGCGTAATGCCCAGATCATGGCCCGAGTTGTGCAGCTGTTCCCACAGCTCCAGCCCCCGGTTGGCGGGCACCGCGATCTCGTAGCTGAGTTCGCCCGAAAAGCTGATGCGGAAGACGCGCGCGGGGATGCCCGCGATGTCACCCTCGGCCCAGGTCATGAAGGGCAGCGCATCCTGCGACAGGTCGATGCTGCCCGGCAGGCGGTCCAGCAGCTCGCGCGCCTTGGGACCGGCGACGGCGATCTGAGCATATTCCTCGGTGACATTGGCGGTATAGACCTTCCAGTCCCACCATTCGCATTGCAGCCAATCCTCCATGTGCCCATGGATGCGGTCCGCCCCGCCGGTGGTGGTGTGGCAAAGCCATGTATCCTCGGACAGGCGCGCGACGACGCCGTCATCCATCAGGAAGCCGTTTTCGCTGCACATCAGACCGTATCGGCATTTACCCACCGGCAGAGTGGACATCATGTTGGTATAGAGCATGTCCATGAAGCGACCCGCATCCGGTCCCTTGACGATGATCTTGCCCAGGGTGGATGCGTCCAGCGTCCCCACTGCATTGCGCACCGCCATGATTTCCCGGTTCACGGCAGCGTGGCGATCCTCGGCCCCGCGGGGATAGCAATAGGCCCGCCGCCAATGCCCGACCGGTTCCCAGGACACGCCGTGGCGTTCATGCCAGTCATGCATCGGCGTCTTGCGCAGGGGCTGGAAGGCATCGCCCTTGGCCTCGGCGGCGATGGTGGCAAGGGTCAGGGGGGTATAGGGCGGGCGGAAGGTCGTCGTGCCGGTGGCCTGGATGGGCTGGTTCAGCGCGTTCGACAGCACCGCAAGCCCGTTGATGTTCGACAGCTTGCCCTGATCGGTGGCCATGCCAAGCGTGGTATATCGCTTGGTATGTTCGACCGAGGCATAGCCTTCGCGTGCGGCCAGCTCGACATCGGTGACCTTCACGTCGTTCTGGAAATCCAGCCACATCTTGGCCCGCAGCTTGTAGGGGGCCTTGGCGGGCATCACCCATACGGGCTGGGTCGCGCCCTCGGCCCGTTCCAGATCGCCCGCGCAGCGCAGATCGCCATTGGCCGATCCCACGACGGTCACATTGCCGGTGCCATCGGCGCCCAAGGGCGGGCGGTCAGCGTCGGGACGGAACATGGCCTGCGCATCATCCCAGGTCAGCTTGCCGCCGCAATGGGACCACAAGTGCACGACGGGCGACCAACCGCCCGACATGGCGACCACGTCGCAGTCGATGGCCTGCGTCGGCTTGCCGTCGCCCGCCTGTTCGCAGATCACCACACCCTCGACATGGCGGCTGCCCTTGACCTTGGCGATGGCGCTGCCGGTCAGGACGGTGATGCCCGCCTGACGCGCGGCCTGCGGCAGATCGCCGGTGGCCTGGGGTCGTGCGTCGATGATCGCGGGCACATCCAGCCCTGCCGCGACAGCGGTCAGCGCGGTGCGATAGGCATCGTCGTTGTTCGTCACCACGACGATCCGCTGCCCCGGCGCCACCCCGAAATCGGCGATGAAGTCGCGTGCGGCGGATGCCAGCATCACGCCCGGCACATCGTTGCAGGCGAAGGCCAGGGGACGCTCCAAAGCGCCGGTGGCGGTGATGACGTGTCCGGCCCGGATGCGCCACAGACGCTGGCGCGGGATACCTGCATTCGGATCGTGGTCGGCCAAGGCCTCGCGCGCGATCAGATAGCCGTGGTCGTAAAGCCCCGTGGCCATGGTGTTGCGGCGCAGGATGACGTTGTCGCGCCCGCGCAGATCGGCCAGCAGCGCGTCGATGGCGGCACTGCCTCCGTCATGGTCGGTCGGCGTGCGTCCGCCCCAGATCGCGGTCTGTTCCAGCACCAGAACCGTGCCGCCTTCATCCGCAGCATCACGTGCCGCCGTCAGACCGGCGATGCCGCCGCCGACAACGACCGTATCGGCAAAGCCATAGGCCTGCTCATAGCGGTCGGGATCGGGGTCGGTCGGCGCACGGCCCAGACCCGCGCTTTTGCGGATGATCGGCTCGAAGACATGCTTCCAGAAGGGGCGCGGATGGATGAAGGTCTTGTAGTAGAAGCCCGCCGGCAGGAAGGGTGCCAGCCAATTGTTCACCGCCCCGATGTCGGCATCAAGGCTGGGCCAGCAGTTCTGGCTGCGCATGACCATGCCGTTGGCCAGCGCCGTGGTGGTGGCACGCTGGTTCGGCTCGAACCGGCCACCCTGACCCAGTCCAAACAGCGCGTTCGGTTCCTCGGCGCCCGAGGCCAGCGGACCGCGCGGGCGGTGATACTTGAACGACCGGCCCATCAGCATCTGGCCGTTCGCCAGCAGCGCCGAGGCCAGCGTGTCGCCCGTCAAGCCGCGCAGGTGGCGGCCGTCGAAGCGGAAGGGGACCTGGAACGCCCGGTCGATCAGGCGGCCGCCCGAGGGCAGGCGGAAGGGGGGCACATGGGTCATCATTCGGTCGTCCAGTCGGGGTTCCAATCGGGGCGGGCCTGCCGGATCGCCTCGACGATCTCGGCGGGGGGATGGGCGTTCTGTGCCTTGTAGGTGCCGAAGACCTGCAGGGTCGCGGTGCAGCGGGCGGCCAGGAACCACTTGCCGCAGCCATAGGCATGGCGCCAGCGTTCGAAATGCACGCCCTTGGCGTTCTTGCGGGCGAACAGATAGCCCTCGAACTCCTCGTCGGTGCCTTGCGGGCCGACGCGGGTCAGATGCGCCTCGCCTCCGGGATGAAGTTCGGTTTCCTCGGCACGGATGCCGCAATAGGGGCAGGTCAGCGTCAGCATCGGGTGATCCTTGCAGGGTCCGGACATGCGAACGCGCCGCCACGGATGGACCGTGCGGCGCGCGTGGTGGTGGGGTGGAATGCGTCGAACCGGCCGCAAGCGACCGATGACGCCTCAGTTTGCGGGCGCGGGTTCTGCCGGCTCGGCAGGTGCGGTTTCCGCAGGTGCCGCATCGGCCGGTGCCGCATCGGGCGCGGCATCCACGCTGATGTTGGTGTCGCCGCCGCCATCGGCCGGTGCGACATCGACCCCGTCGCCGCCCGACATGAAGAAAAACAGGAAGGCGACGACGACGACGATTGCGCCGACGATGAAATACAGTCCGTTGTTGTTGCGGTCAGCCATGGCTTTGCCCCTTGGTCACATCTGTTGTGACCGGTCAATTCCCAGCCTGCCCGACAAGTTCCCGCGCCCGCGCGCATCCCGGCGCCCATGTTCAATGCGCCACGCCGGCGGCAACGCTTTCGTCGATGAAGCGTCCCTCGCGGAAGCGGTTCAGCCCGAAGTCGGCGGCCAGCGGACCGGGGCTGCCCTTGGCGACCAGTTCCGCCATGGCCCAGCCCGACCCCGGGATCGCCTTGAAGCCCCCCGTGCCCCAACCGCAGTTGACGAAGATGCCCCCCACGGGCGTGGTCGACAGGATGGGCGAGCGGTCGCCCGTCATGTCCACGATGCCGCCCCATTGGCGCAGCATCTTCAGGCGGCTGATCATCGGGAAGGTCTCGACCAGGGCGCGGACGGTCTCCTCGACATGCTGCCAGCTGCCGCGTTGGGTGAAGTTGTTGAACCCGTCGGTGCCGCCGCCGATGACCATTTCGCCCTTGTCGGATTGCGACAGGTATCCGTGGACGGTGTTGGCCATCACGACGACATCCATGCAGGGCTTGATCGGCTCGCTGACCAGGGCCTGCAGGGCGACGCTTTCGATGGGCAGGCGGAAGCCCGCCATTTCGGCCAGCTGGCTGGAATGACCGGCCACCACCATCGCCAGCTTGTCGCAGCCGATGCGGCCCTTGCTGGTGTTGACGGCGCGAACCTGCCCGCCCTCGGTCTCGACCCCCGTCACCTCGCAGTTCTGGATGATGTGCATGCCCATGTCGGAACAGGCGCGCGCATAGCCCCAAGCGACCGCGTCATGCCGCGCCGTCCCGCCGCGGGCCTGGTACAGCCCGCCCAGCACGGGGTATCGCGGGCCGTCGATGTTGATGATCGGCACCAGTTCCTTCAGGCGCTGCGCATCGACCCATTCGGTCGAAACGCCCTGCAGGTTGTTGGCATAGACGGTGCGCTTGTATCCGCGCACCTCGTGCTCGGTCTGGGCCAGCATGATCAAGCCCCGCGGGCTGAACATGACGTTGTAGTTCAGCTCCTGGCTCAGGCCCTCGTACAGCTTCAGCGCCTTGTCGTAGATCGCAGCCGAGGGGTCCTGCAGATAGTTCGACCGGATGATCGTCGTGTTGCGGCCCGTGTTGCCGCCGCCCAGCCAGCCCTTCTCGATGATGGCGACATCGGTGATGCCGAAATTCTTGCCAAGGTAATAGGCGGTGGCCAGGCCATGACCCCCCGCCCCCACGATCACCACCTGATAGCGGTCGCGCGGCGCGGGGCTGGCCCAGGCACGCTGCCAGCCGGAATGCTGGCGCAGCGCCTGCCGGGCGATGGCAAAGACGGAATAGCGACCGGAACGGGGGGCGTCGGACATGATGGATTCCACAGGTTGCGTCCCGCCAACATGGCCGCGATCGCGCCCCGACCTCAAGGCGGCATGCGGCAGATCACGGCAAAATGCGACATGCGACGTTCTGGCGGTCACATCAGCGCGCGCCCGCCCGTCGCGGCGCTTTCGATTCCCCGCGAACCCCGCTAGGGAAGAGGTCCAACGGAGGATGCCGATGTTCTGGATTCTGGCCGCGGGTCTGACCGCGATTGTCGCCCTTGCCATACTTGCCCCGATCTGGCGGGGACGGTCGGATGCCGGGGCGCAGCCTGCCGCGGCCTACGACCTGCGCGTCTATCGCGACCAGCTGGCCGAGGTGGAAAACGACCTCGAGCGCGGCGTGATCCAGCCCGACGACGCCCAACGCCTGCGCGCCGAGATCGGCCGCAAGGTCCTGGATGCCGACCGCCGCCTGACGCAGGCGCGACCGGCCGCGACCTCGGCCGGCGTTCTGGGGGCGGGGCTGGTGGTCCTGGCGCTTGCGGCGGGTGCCGTCGCGCTTTACCTGCGCGAGGGTGCTGTAGGCGCCGCCGACATGCCGATGGGCGAACGCATCGCCGCCGCCGATCAGGCCTATCGCAACCGCCCCGACCAGGACCGGGCCGAGGCCGAGGCCCCCGCCCCCGCCAAGCCCGACCTGTCGAATACCGACCCCGAGTTCCTGGCCATGATCGACCAGCTGCGCGAGGCCGTCGAGCGCAACCCCGACGACCTGACCGGCCTTGCCCTGCTGGCCACGAACGAGATGCGCCTCGGCAATCTCTCGGCGGCGCTGAAGGCCCAACAGCACCTTGTGGACCTGCGCGGCGATCAGGCCGATGCCGTTCAGCTGATGCAACTGGCCACGCTGATGATCAACGCCGCGGGCGGCATCATCACCCCGCAATCCGAGGCCGTGCTGGTCCGCGCCCTGAAACAGGACCCCGAACAGCCGCAGGCCCGCTATCTGCAAGGCGTGCTGCTGATCCAGAACGGTCGCCCCGACCGCGCCTTCCCCATATGGCGCCAGCTTCTGGAGGAAAGCCCCCCCGATGCCCCTTGGATGCCCACCATCCGCAATGCGATCGGGGAATTGGCATGGCTGGCCGGACAACCCGACTATACCCCTCCCGCCGCCCCTGCCGCCCTGCCCGGCCCCGATGAAGATGCCATCGCCGCCGCCGAGGGGATGACCGATGACGAACGCGCGCAGATGATCGGCTCGATGGTCGAAAGCCTGCAGCAGCGCCTTGCGACCCAAGGGGGCACGCCCCAGGAATGGGCACGCCTTATCGGCGCGCTTTCGGTTCTGGGCCGGTCGGATCAGGCCGCCGTGATCCTCTCCGAGGCGCGCAGCCATTTCGCCGGGGATCCTGAAGCCATGCAGGTGATCGACGAAGCCGCAACAAGCGCAGGAACGACCGAATGATCTTTGAAGACATCAGTGAGATGGCCGCCGCCCTGCCCGCCATGGGCGCCCTCGCAGGGTTGGACCTAGGCACCAAGACCATCGGCGTGGCCGTCAGCGACGGCATGCGGCAGGTTGCATCGCCCATCACGGTAATTCGGCGCCAGAAGTTCACCCTGGATGCCGAGGCGCTGCTGAAGATCGCCACCGATCGCGGGTTGACCGGCCTGATCCTGGGCCTGCCCCGCAACATGGACGGCAGCGAAGGCCCCCGCGCGCAATCCACCCGCGCCTTCGCCCGCAACCTGTCGCGGCTGACCGAACTGCCCATCGGCTATTGGGACGAACGCCTTTCCACCGTCGCGGCAGAACGTGCGCTTCTGGAAGGCGACACCTCGCGCAAGCGCCGGGCCGAGGTCATCGATCAGGTCGCTGCCGGCTACATCCTGCAGGGCGCCTTGGACAGGCTGCGCTATCTCGCCCGATAGGGCGCGCGGGGCCAAGCGGCAGCGTCCGGGGCGGGCTTTGCCCGTCCCGTCCCCTTTCAACCAGAAAAGACGGTTCAGATGACTGAAAGCCCCTGCATCCGGATCTGCCAGATCGATCCCGACCAAGACCTCTGCATCGGCTGCTTCCGCACACTGGCCGAGATCGCCGCATGGGGCTCCATGTCCCCCGCCGCGCGCAAGGCCGTCATGGCCCGACTGCCCGAACGGGAACGCCGCTACGACCAGGCCTAGCCGGTCATCCCCTTGCGCGGATCATAGGCATGGGCATCCCGCCATTTCTGCGCGAAAGCCTCCAGCTCGGGGTCGATCTTCGGGGGCATGGCCACGCGCAGCTCGACATGCTGATCGCCACCATTGATGCCCCGCCCCCGCAACCGCAGCTTCTGCCCCGAGGTCGCGCCCTTGGGGATCGTCAGGTTCACCGGCCCGTCGATGGTAGGCGCTGCGACCTTGGCGCCCAGGATCGCCTCGTCCAGGCTGATCGGCAGCGTCAGCAGGATATCGTCGCCATCGCGGCGGAAATGCGGATGCTCGGCGATCGAGACGTCCAGATAGGCATCCCCCGGTTCACCCCGCCCCATGCCGCGTTCGCCCTTGCCGCGCAGGCGGATGGTCTGGCCTTCGCGGACACCCTTGGGCACCGCGACCTCCAGCGTCCCACCCGAGGGCAGGGTGATCCGCATGCGGCCACCCTTGGCAGCCGTCATGAAATCCACCCGCAGCGGCAGGCGCAGATCCTGCCCGCGCTGATCGCCACGCCCGCTGAAACCGCCAAAGCCGCCGAAACCGCCCCGGGGTTGCTGACGCTGCCCGAACAGATCGGCAAAGACATCCGCCAGATCGGGATCCTGCGCATGGCCGCCGAAACCGCCGCCGCCAAAGGGATTGCCGCCCCCCGGCTGCTGGCGCCATTGCCGCGCGGTGGCCCGTTCCTGACCCTGGGCGTCGATCTCGCCCGCGTCGAAGCGCCTGCGCTGTTCGGGGTCCTTCAGCAGGTCGTAGGCCGCCGAGGCCGCCGTGAAGCGTGCCACGGCGGCGGGGTCCGAATTCAGGTCCGGATGGTCGGTCTTGGCGATCCGACGATAGGCCTTCTTGATCTCGTCAGCGGTCGCGCCGCGCGATACGCCAAGTGCTTCATAGGGATCGCCTGCCATGTCCGGCCTTTCATCTTCCATCGCCTCATCGACAAGATAGAGGCGCCGCGTCCCTCATCAATAGGGCAGCGGATGGGTGCGATGCAAACGGTCGATGCCGCGCACCAGATCCTCGGGCAGCTCGCGCCCCAGACCCTCGATCAGATGGGCCAGCTGGTCGGTCGTGGTGGCCCCGATGATCGGCACGACCTTGAAGGGCCGCGTCAGCTGCCAGGCGATGACCATATGCACCACGTCCCAGCCATGTTCCGCCGCCAGCGCACCATAGGCCGCCGCCGCCTCCAGCCCGCGCTTGGTCTTGCGCCCGCCCAGGTTGCCCTGACCGCCGGTGGCCTTGTCCACCGCCGCTCGGCTGCCCTCGGGCATGGCACCATCGGCGTATTTCCCGGTCAGCAGACCTGCCGCCAGCGGTGAATAGGACAGCAGCGTGACGTCCTCGTTCACCGCCGCCTCGGCCAGGTCGGTGTCATAGAGGCGATAGAGCGGCGAATATTCGTTCTGGATCGCGGCCATGCGCGGCCCGCCCGTCCGGTCGGCGACATCGCACCAGCGCGTCAGCCCCCAGGCGGATTCGTTCGACAGGCCCACGCCGCGCAGCTTGCCCGAACGCACGCCCTCGGCCAGCGCGTCCAAGACGTCGCCCATGTGGTCCAGCGTCCGCGCCTTGTCCTGACCCGAGGGGTCGAAATTCCAGTTCTGCCGGAACCCATAGGACCCCCGCACCGGCCAATGCAGCTGATAGAGGTCGATGCGGTCCGTCTGCAGGCGGCGCAGGGATGCGTCGATGGTCTGACGGATGGTGTCGCCGTCGAAGGGCTTGCCGTCGCGGACCATCTGGCTGGGGCCGGTGACCTTGGTGGCGATCTCGACCCGATCGCGGTTGCCGGTGCGCGCCAGCCAGCGGCCGATCACCTCTTCGGATATGCCGACGGTTTCGGCTCGGACGGGGTTCACGGGATACATCTCGGCGCAATCCATGAAGGTCATGCCTGCATCCAGCGCCATGTCCATCTGGCGATGGGCCTGTTCCTCGTCCGTCTGATTGCCGAAGGTCATGGTCCCCAGGCAGATCTGGCTGACCTCGATATCGCTGCCGCCCAATGTCACGCGCTTCATGGCTGTGCTTTCCCTTGGTAGAAGTTCGGGGGCAAGCTAACCGACAGCGACATGGGTGCAAGCGACATCACGCCGGAACGCAAGAGGGGCGACCCATGGGCCACCCCCCCTACCGGATAAATCAAAGCCTTGGCTCAATACTCGTAAAAAACACGGTCATCTCGGCTGCGTAGCTAAGCCATATGGCCGGGACCGCCTATAGCCCCATAGGGCTATGTGACATGGTGGCAACGCGTGGGCGAAGAACCATGCCCCCCCCCCGCAGGTTGCACGAAGCGGTTGCCCTGACCCCGCCAGCGGGTATGCTATCCTTTTGGGCAGTCCCCATTTTATAACGGTACGGGCACATTATGCCGATCCACATGCTGAACCGTATCGAGGCGTCGCTGGCCACCATGGCCCCGCGCGGCTGCATGATCGGCTATCACGTCAGGTACTCGCGGCCCGTCAGGCGGGTCTGCACATATCCAAGCGATTGGATCACCGAATACACGCGGCTGAACATGATCGTGGCGGACCCCCTCTGTCATCTGGGGCGTCATGAACGAAGGCGCCCTGCGCTGGAGCGATTTTGCCGGCCATGTCCCCGATCCGCTGGACGTCATGGGACAGGCGGCATGCATGGGGCTGAAGCATGGGGTCACGGTCAGCTGCGGCCCCCCCGAGTCGCGATCGATCATGGGGGCCGCCCGCGCGGACCGGGAATTCACCGATCCCGAGATCGCGCGGATGCAGGACCTGCTGCGACAGGGCCATGGCATTCTGGACCAGGCGACCGCCATGCGTCCCATTCTGGTCGAGGCACTGGAGGCCATCGCCTGCGGCATGACCTATGCGCAGGCCTGCGCGCATTTGGGCATTTCGCGCACCGCGCTGCGATATCGCCTGCATACCGCCCGCGCATCGCTTGGTGTCGAAGACAACCCCGAGGCCATCCGCAGAGCCATCGATCTGGGGCTGCTCAGCAGCAACAGCTATACAGGGATGGTCAAGGGACTGCCGGAGGCCCCCTCACCCGCGTGATCGGTTCTTCCGGCGCCAGCGGCGCAGGTTCCACTTGCGGAACAGCCCCCGCTTGCTGAGGGATTCAAAGATCTCGTCGGGTCCTTCGGGGTCCAGGATCTCATTCTCGGCCAGCCATTCGTGAAAGCTGTTCAGGTCCGGCATCTTGAAGGGGATCAGGGTGCGGCCCTGCCCGCGAGGGCGGGCATTCGCATCGATCAGGGCAATCAGGTCGGGGTTTTGCCTCAGCGCATCCGTCACCTGCTGCGGGGTCATATCCAAATGTTCGGCCAGCAGGTCGTCGCGCAGTGCGGTGATCTTGCGGCGCAGATCGGACTGGCCTTCCTGTTCCCCCGCCACGACAACATCGCATTCCGTGTCCAACCGCATCGAGCGGTTGTTGAAGTTCGACGATCCGACCCGAAGATAGGTGTCGTCGACGATGGTGACCTTGGCGTGAACATAGATCTCGGCCCCGGCATCGGTGACGGGGTGATAGATGCGGAACCGGTCGCGATGATCCAGCCGCTTCAAGGCCTCGAACAGCTTGGCGCGGGCGGTATCCATGGCGATGGGTTCCAGCCAGCCCTGCGCTGTGATCGGATTGATGATGACGATCTCGGGCGGGTCATCCTCGACCAAGCGCTTGGCAATGGCCTGCGCCACGCGACGTGACGCGAAATACTGGCTTTCGGCATAGATGCGATGCTTCGCCCGCGCGATCAGGTCCAGATACATCTGCTCGATCTCGAACGAGGCCTGGACGTCGGGGATCTCGGGGCGGGTGCGGGCAATGGCCAAGGCCACGTCGCGGAAGGTGGGCTGCAACCCCTCGGGCCAGCAGTTCGCACCATCGGTCACCGGCGCCAGCGTTTCCCCCGAGGCGATGCGCCAGCGGTCGCGCGCCAGATCGCCCATGGCACGGGCCGCGGGGCCGTCGAAGGCACTGGTCGCATCGTGCCAGGGGGGCATGGGCTCGCCCTTGGGGCTGACGCGGCGGGGGTCGTCGTCGACGTGCTGCCGCGTGTCCCAACGGCCTTCGGTCATGTCGATGCCACCGCAGAAGGCGATGCAGTCGTCGATGACCACGATCTTCTGATGGTGCGAGCTGGCCAGCGGATGTTTCGAATCCAGCCGCAGGGTGATGCGCTTGTGCGCTTTCCAGCGCAGGATCGTCAGCAGGGTGGACCCGCGGAACATCGCCTTGAACGCCCCCGTGTCCCAGCGCAGCAGGCGCACATGCAGCGAGGGTGTCCGGCGTGCCAGCCACATGACGAAATCGCCCAGCTTGGCCGGGCCGCCGTCGTCGCCGGGATCGCCAAGTTCGATCCGGGCATCGAAGTCCCAGCCGATCATCAGGATGCTGCGCCGCGCCTTCAGCATCGCACGGCGCACGGCGGTGAAATAGTCGTCGGCATCGGCGATCATCACGAAGCGCCCGGTCTGCTCGACCCGCCAGCAATTGTGCCCGGGTCGCGCCAGTCGCTTGTTCATAGGATATTCCCCGTCCTGATGTCGCATTCGGTCCAAAGGACGGCCGATGCCCGACCGCCCCCCTTCCAACTTGGTCGTGCGGGCTTCGTTCCACGACGATCCCCGCGCGGCACTGTCGCCCATTCGCGCGCCACGGGCAATCGATCCGATGGAACGTTCCGGCCCGCTGGAACTTGACCCTTGGCATACCGGAATACGAGGGGGATCTTCATGGAGAAATTCGCGCAGAGGCTGGGCCTTCGGGTCGATCCGACCATCTTTTTCATCTCGGCCGGGCTGAGCCTGGTCTTCGTCATCCTGCTGGTTGCCTTGCCGGATCAGATCGGGGGCGCATTTTCGGCAGGCCGCGCCTGGATCGTCACCAACCTGGGGTGGTTCTTCATTCTGGCGGTGAACGTCTGGCTGGGCTTTCTGATCTATGCCGCCATGTCGCGCCACGGACATATCCGGCTGGGTCCGCGCAACTCGCGCCCCGAATATTCGAACCTGTCGTGGTTCACCATGCTGTTCGCCGGCGGCATCGGCACCGTCCTGATGTTCTGGGGCGTGGCCGAACCGATCAGCCACTACAAGGAACCGCCCCTGCCGGGGGTCGACCCCTTCACGCTGCAGGCCGCGCAGGACGCGATCTCGATCTCGCTCTATCATCTGGCGCTGCACACCTGGACGATCTTTGCGTTGCCGGGGCTGGCCTTCGCCTATTTCATCAACCGCTATGACCTGCCGGTGCGGGTCAGCTCGGTCTTCTATCCATTGCTGCGCGAAGGCATCCACGGGCCTATCGGCAAGACCATCGACATCGTGTCGATCCTGGGGACGCTGTTCGGCGTTGCCGTGTCGTTGGGGCTGGGGTCGTCGCAGGTGGCGGCAGGTCTTTCCGCCCTGTTCGACCTGGAAAACGGCACTTGGCTGCGCCTGGCCATCCTTGCGGTTCTGACGGCGGTTGCGACCACCTCGATCGTTGCAGGGTTGGACAAGGGGGTGAAGATCCTCTCGAACGTCAACATCGGCATGGCGGTCGGTCTGATGGTCTTCGTCTTGGTGACCGGCTCGACGCTGTTCCTGCTGCGCGGCATGGTCGAGACCGTCGGCCTCTATCTGTCGAACCTGCCGCGCTTGGCCTTCTGGAATGACATGCTGCACGGCGACGGCATGGAAACCGGCAATTGGGGCTGGCAAGGCAACTGGACCGTCTTCTACTGGGCATGGACGGTGACCTGGTCGCCCTTCATCGGCCTCTTCGTGGCACGCATCTCGCGCGGGCGGACGATCCGCGAATTCGTCTTCGGCGTGCTTCTGGCGCCGTCGCTGTTCACCATCATCTGGTTCTCGATCTTCGGGTGGCAGGCGATGCAGATGGACGGTCTGGGCGAGGCTGCCCGTGCCGCCATGGGTGGGGCCGCAGGCAGCATCAGCGCCGCGGTCGAGCAATCGGTCCCGCTGGCCATGTTCGCCTTCTTCGCCGAACTGCCCTGGGCACCGGTGATGCAGGGGATCGCGGTGCTGGTCGTGGCGATCTTCTTCGCGACCTCGTCGGATTCGGCCTCGCTGGTGGTGGACATGCTGTGCAGCGGCACGGCGGAACCGGGTCCCGTGCATCAGCGCGTCTTCTGGGGCGTGGCCGAGGGGTTGATTGCCGCCACCCTGATCCTGCTGGCGGGCGAGGCAGGCCTGACCGCCCTGCAAGAGGTCATCACAGTCATCGGCCTGCCGATCTTCCTGCTGGTCTCGATGATGATCCCGGCGCTGATCCGGGGGCTGGGAGCCGAGGATATCGACCATATCACCATCGGCAAGCGCCCCGCGCTGAGCGAGTTCGAGCCCGAGGAAACCACCGAGGCCCGAGGCTGAGCCATCGACCGGGCGGGATATTCCTGCCCGGTCGACGAAGCCCCTTGGCAGGACCGGCGTCCGCGTCGCGATGACGCTGCGGAAGCCCCCAGAGAGACGACCCCGAATGACCATGCCATGCCCCATCATCCTGACCGAGGAACCGACATGACCCCGTGGCGCGTTCTTTTGCTGATCATCGCGCTTTGCCTGCCGTTGCCGCAGCCCGTGCAGGCGCAGGATGCCACCTATCAGGCGCCGCCCCTGAACGTCGGCTTGGGACCGGTACCCGACCGCATCGATCGCAGATCCCCTCGCGCAGCCATGGCAAGCTTCCTGCAGGCTGCCGACGAAGGGGACTGGCCCTCCGCCGCCCATGTGCTGGACCTTTCGGACATTCCCGAAGACCAGCAGGCGCGGAAAGGCCCCGAACTGGCCCGCCAGCTTTACGACGTGATCGACCGCAAGGCCGTGCTGGACTGGTCGATGCTGAACGACCGCCCCGATGCGCTGCAGGTCAAGGGGGGCGATACCGAGGCGATGGCCGGCAATCCGCGCCGATCCCTGCTGCTGCGCGATCTCTCCGTCGGGCTGGTCCCCGCCGAGATCCGCATGAACCGGCTGGAACCCCCGGACAGCGACGCGCCGGTCTGGATGTTCCCGACCCAGACCGTCCGCGACATCCCCGCCCTTCACGACGTCTATGGCCCCTCGAATTTCGAGACCGCCCTGCCGCCGATGATGCGGGAAAAGACGCTTGGCGGGCTGATGCGTTGGGAATGGATCGGCTTGCCGCTGCTGATCGCGGCGGCGGTGCTGCTGGGATGGCTGGTCCACCGGACGCTCAAGATGGCGTGGCGTCGCGCCGACGGCAAGATCGCCACGGGCATCCTGCGTGCAGCCTCGAAGCCGCTGATCATCATCAGCGTGACCAGCCTGATCTGGTGGGTCACGGGCAACGTCTTCGTCTTTTCCGGCAAGATCGACGTCTTTCTGGCACCGCTGATCGCGGCAGGCTTCGTCACCGCCACGCTGCTGTTCATCGTCAACGGTGTCGAGGTCCTGCTGGACGGGTTGATCGCCCCCGGAGAGGAGGTCGACCTGACCGTCGCTGAACAGGCCGAGGCCCGCGTCCTGGCCACCCGCCTGAATGCCGCGCGACGGGTGCTGGTCATCGTGGTCTTCCTGATCGGGGCGGGGATCGTCATGTCCTCGGCCGATCTGGCGGGGACCCTGGGGCTGTCGCTGCTGGCATCCGCCGGGGCCATGACGATCATCTTGGGCTTTGCCGCGCGCAACGTCCTTGGCAACATCATGGCATCGCTGCAGATCGCGCTGAACCAATCGGCGCGCGTCGGCGACCGCGTGCTCTACAAGAACGAGCTTTGCCACGTCGAGCGCATCAACATGACCTATGTCCAGCTGCGCAACTGGGACAGCACCCGCCTGATCGTCCCGGTCGAGGAATTCGTTTCCGAGACCTTTTCCAACTGGACCCTGCAGAACCCCGAAATGCTGCGCGTCATCAAGCTGCGGCTGGATTCGCGCGCCGATATCGCGGCACTGCGCAAGATTTTCGACCAGATCCTGGAGGATGTCGCCCATGAGGACATGGGCAACAACCTTAGCCAGCTGGATGGCTCCAGCGTGAATGTCGCGGGCCACGACGTCTATGGCCTCGAGGTCTGGTTCAGCGTGCCCTGCGCGGACCCTAACACATCGTGGGAACTCTCCTGTGCCGTGCGCGAAAGGCTGGTGGCACAGGCTGCCCGATACGAGGCCGAGACCGGCAAGCCGGTGTTTCCCACCAACCTGCCCGTCGGTCCGGACTAGGGCCGGATCGGAACGCCAGACTTCTCAAGGCGTTGGATCGCCACATCGTCAAAGAAGGGAAACCGAACATGGTCGAGTTTTCGGAATTCATGCTGCGCACCCTTTTCGCCGGTGGCTGCGGCCTGCTTGTCGGCCTGGACCGAGAGATCAAGAACAAGCCGCTTGGGGCGCATGCCTATATCCTCGTGGCGCTTGGATCGGCGGCGCTGATGGTGGTGACGCTGAACTTCTCGCTCAGCACCATGGCGGACGATCAGGATATGACGGTGGACCCCAGTCGGCTGATCCAGGGCATCGTCGGCGGCATGGCTTCCTGGGTGCGGGCGCCATCATGGGGGGCAAGGACAGCAAGCGCCTGCGGGGCGTGGGCAGCGGCGCGGCGATCTGGGGGGCGGGCGCCATCGGCATTGCCTGCGGCTTGGGCTATCTGGCCGAGGCCGCCTTTCTGGCCGCCGTTACCTTCGCCATCCTGAACCTGCACGACTGGTTCGAAAGCCGCGCGAAGGACGGTGCCGAGTGATGCGTGACGCGGCCAGCCATCATCCTGCCAGTAATTTCATGCAACTGATCGCGGGCCAAGGCGCGGTCGATCTGGCGCAGGCGCTGATCGGGGCGCGGCTGTCCCTGCGCGGCTGCGGCGGCATCATCATCGAGACCGAGGCCTATACCGCCGAGGACCCCGCCTCCCACAGCCATCGCGGCCCCACGCCGCGCAATGCCTCGATGTTCGGGCCGGCGGGGCATGCCTATGTCTATCGCTCCTACGGCATCCACCTGTGCCTGAACGTCGTCGCCCGCCCGGCCGAGGCCGTGCTGATCCGCGCACTGACCCCGGATCACGGGCTGGATGCGATGCAGGACCGCCGCGGGGACCGGTCCCTCTGCGACGGCCCGGGGCGGCTGACGCAGGCGTTGGACGTCAGGATCACCGATGATGGCGCGCCCTTCGACGGCGGCGACCTTGCGATCGCCCTGCCCCCCCAGCCCCAGCCCCTGCTGCAAGGCCCGCGCATCGGCATCAGCCGCGCGCAGGACTTGCCGTGGCGGTTCGGGCTGGCAGGGGCAAGCGGCCTCAGCCGCAGGTTTCCGTCGTGACCGAGGGTGTGCTGCACACACCGGACGGGCGCTATATCGTGGTCAGGGGACGCCTGTGGCGGGCCACCAACCCCCATCTGCCCGAAAGGGACCGGCAGGATTTGGTCGATGAGCTGATGGATGCCCGTCGCGCGGTGAAATCGGCCAGGGACGACGCGCAAGCCCTGCGTCAGGCCCGCGCCCGCGTCGACAAGGCCAAGCGTGCCTTGGGTGAACGCGGCCCCGTTTGGTGGCAGGACGGCGCGCCCGATCTGAACCGCAAGATGGTGCGGAACACGGCCTATGCCGAATGGCATGCGGCGCTGTCAGGCTGATCACGACTGAGGGGAAGACCTGGTAGCGGAGGAGGGACTTGAACCCCCGACACGCGGATTATGATTCCGCTGCTCTAACCAACTGAGCTACTCCGCCACAAGTGCGGCGGATTTAGAAGGTTCGGCGGGGGGCGTCAAGCGCTTTGCGACATGTTTTTTTATCATTCTCCAGATTCCTGCAGAGGCCCGATGCACCCATGAAAAACGCCGCCCCCGATGGCGCGGGGGCGGCGTCGCATGATGGTGCGGGCTGTCGCCTCAGCGGGCCTTCACCACCTGGATCAGCGGCATGACGTCGGACATGTCGGGACCATGCGCCTGACCGGTCACGGCCTTGCGCAGCGGCATGAACAGGCCCTTGCCCTTGCGGCCCGTGGCCTCCTTGACAGCAGCGGTCCATTCGCCCCAGGTCTGGTCGGTATAGGGCGGCGGCGGCAGCATGGTCATGGCCTGGGTGATGAAATCGGCATCCTCGGGGTCGATCTGCGGCTCGGCGCCCTGACTGAATATCTGCCACCAGGCGTCCAGATCTTCGAGCCGGGTGATGTTCTGCGATGCCACGCGCCAGAAACGCTCGGCCTGATCGGCGGGGACGCCCAGTTCGGCAATGCGGTCCGCGACCTGATCGAAGGGCAGCGACTGGTTGCGTTCGCGGGTCAGCGGCCACAGATCCTCGGCGTCGAATTTCGTGGGCGAGGCCCCGAAGTTCGACAGATCGAAGCTGTCGGCCAGTTCGTCCAGGGATGCCAGCGTGACCGGCTGGCCCGAACCAAGCCGCGCCATCAGGCCCAGCAGCGCCTCGGGGGCGACGCCGCTTTCGCGCAGGTCCTTCAGCGACAGGGCGCCGATACGCTTGGACAGCTCCTCGCCCTTGGCACCTGTCAGCAGGCTGTGGTGGGCAAAGCTGGGGGGGGTTCCGCCGATGGCCTTGATGATCTGGATCTGGGTCGCGGTATTCGTGACATGGTCCGAGCCGCGCACGATGTCGGTGACGCCCATGTCGGTGTCGTCCACGCTGCTGGCGAAGGTGTAAAGCACCTGCCCGTCCGCACGCAGCAGCACCGGGTCGCTGACCGAGGCCGCATCGATCGAGATGTCGCCAAGGATGCCGTCATGCCACTCGATACGCTCGTGATCCAGCTGGAAGCGCCAGTAGCCTTGGCGACCCTCGGCCCGCAGGGCATCCTTCTCGGCGCCGCTCAGGTTCAGGCCGGTGCGGTCATAGACCGGCGGCTTGCCCATGTTCAGCTGTTTCTTGCGCTTCAGGTCCAGCTCGGTCGGGGTTTCGAAGACCTCGTAGAAGCGGCCGTTGGCGCGCAGCTCGGCCGCGACCTCGGCATAGCGGTCCAGACGCAGGGACTGGCGTTCCACCCGGTCCCAATGCAGGCCCAGCCAGTCCAGGTCCCGCTTGATGCCGTCGACATATTCCTGCTTGGACCGTTCCTGATCGGTGTCGTCCAGGCGCAGGATGAACTGCCCGCCGTTCTTGCGGGCGATCAGATAGTTGAACAAGGCGGTGCGCAGATTGCCGACATGGATGTTGCCGGTGGGCGATGGCGCGAAGCGGGTGATGGTCATGGGGCGTCTCCTGTTACCGGATGCTCTTTCACATAGACCGGTTTTTGTCCATATCATGGGCCAAACGCAGGAGGCACGGATGAGTGACTGGGACGGGCTTGCAGCCCCCGACGCCGCAGAGATCGAGGCCATGGCCCGCGCGGCCATGAACGCGCTGCCCGCCGAATTCGCATCCGCCGCCGCGGCGGTGGCCATCCAGGTGGCCGAATTCGCCCCCGAGGAGATGCTGGACGAACTGCAGATCGACGACCCGTTCGAGCTGACGGGCATCTATGACGGCATCCCCATGACGCAGAAATCCGTCGCAGATCAGCCCGGCGGGCCGGACATCATCTGGCTGTTCCGCCGCCCCATCATCGACGAATGGGCGACGCGCGGCGACATCGGCCTGCAGGAACTGGTGATCCATGTCGTCACCCATGAAATGGCGCATCACTTCGGCTGGTCCGACGATGATATCGCCAGCATAGATCGCTGGTGGGAATGAGCGGCCAGTCCCCCATCTTGACGGTCACGCTGAACCCGGCGCTGGACCTGACCACCGCCGCCGATCACATCGGCCCCGACCGCAAGCTGCGTTGCGACAAGCCCGCGACCTTTCCCGGCGGCGGCGGCATCAACGTCAGCCGCGCGATCAAGCTGATCGGCGGGCAGTCCACCGCCATCGTGGCACTTGGTGGCGCGACCGGCACCCGCATGTCCGAGATGCTGAAGACCTCGGGGCTGGAGGTGCTGCGCATGACCGCGCCGGGTGAAACGCGCCAGTCGCTGGCCGTGACCGACCGTGCCACCGGGGGACAGTTCCGCTTCGTGATGCCCGGGCCGGAATGGCACATGACCCATGTCTCGGCCGCGATGACCGCCATTGCCGAGGCCGCCCGCGCCGGCGGTTGGGTCGTGGTGTCGGGATCGAACCCGCCCGGCGTCGCGGCGGGCTTCGAACAGATGCTGACGGTGCGCCTGAAGGACGGGCGCGCCCGCCTGATGGTCGATGCCGAGGGCGAGGCTCTGCGTGCCCTTGCCGGATCCTCCAGCCCTGTGGACGTCCTGCGCATGGACAGCCGCGAGGCCGAGGCCCTATGCGGTCGCCCCCTGCCCCTGCGAGAGGACAGCGCCGCTTTCGCCGCCGATCTTGTCCGGAACGGCGCGGCCCATGCCGTCGTCGTGGCACGCGGTGCCGATGGATCGGTCGTCGCCACAAGCGAGGGTGCTTGGCATGCCGCCGCCGCCCCCGTCGATGTCGTCAGCACGGTGGGCGCAGGCGACAGCTTCGTCGCGGGCTTCGTGCTGGCGCTGGCCCGCGATTGGCCCATCTCCGAGGCCTTGGCCCTCGGCACCGCCGCAGCATCGGCCGCCGTGATGACCCCCGCCACCGAATTGTGCCGCCCCGAGGATGTCCGCCACTTCTATTCGCAACGTGACATCACCAAGCTGGCAATCGGCTGACGCACCAACAAAAAAGGTCGCCCCGAGGGACGACCCAGAAATCGTGATGCGACAGCGTGATCAGGCGGCTTCGGCCTCTTCGGCCTCGGCAGCCATGCGGCGTTCGCTTTCCTCGCGCGACAACGCGACCGAGGTGCGGACACCTTTCGACACGAATTCCATAAGACCCTTCACGACGCGTTCGTTGGGGTCGATGCCGGCGCAGGACAGAACTTCGCGGCCGTCGCGCGAACGTGCCCAACGGGCGATCTGTTCGGGACCATTGCCATATTTCTTGTCATCGGCGATGGCATCATCAAGGGCAGCCAGAACAACGGCTGCAAACAGCTTGCGGGCCCGCTGGCCCTGTTCAAAATTGAAGGCCGAGCCGTCAACAAAATCGCGCATCTCGTTTCGTCCATCTCTTGCGGCTCTGATTAGGCAACAGAGCCTTGGGGGAAAACTTGGCGCTTTCCCAGTTTCTTGAAATCCGTTTCTCCGACGGTGACGCCTGCCTTAGACCTTCAGCCCGCCGATTCGGTATCCCTTGGATCGCATGTCTGCCATGTCCTTAGCGCATGACGCCCAAAATGCGGGAATTTTTACCCTTGTTTCGTCACGTCAGCGATTCAGTGCCGCAGATCGCGCCTTGACAACGCGGCAGATCCGTTCTGGTTGCCTCATCCGTTCTGCCTCGATATAGGGGCAGCATCATGCCGTTCAACACGCGGACGGCCGGAATTTTCCGCAAACACGCAAGAGCATCCCATGCCCAAAATCAACGGCAATGAAATTCGTCCCGGCAACGTGCTGGAACATGATGGTGGCCTGTGGGGCGCCGTGAAGGTCAACCACGTCAAGCCCGGCAAGGGCGGCGCCTTCGCCCAGGTCGAGATGAAGAACCTGCGCGACGGCCGCAAGCTGAACGAACGCTTCCGCAGCGAAGACAAGGTCGAGCGCGTGCGCCTGGACCAGAAGGACCAGCAGTTCCTCTACGAGGCCGACGGCAAGCTGGTCTTCATGGACAACGAGACCTTCGAGCAGACCGAGCTGGACGCCGACCTGCTGGGCGACCGCCGCCCCTTCCTGCAGGACGGCATGATCGCCACGATCGAATACTATGGCGAGGAAGCCCTCTCGGTCTCGATCCCGCAGAAGGTCACCTGCACGGTCGCGGAAACCGAGCCGGTCGTGAAGGGCCAGACGGCTGCCAACAGCTACAAGCCCGCGACCTTGGACAACGGCGTCCGCATCATGATCCCGCCCTTCGTGGGCGAGGGCGAAGCCATCGTCGTCAACACCGAGGCCTTCGAATACAGCGAACGCGCCTGATCCGCGCCCGATGACATCGTAAAGGGGCCGTGCCGTCGCGCACGGCCCTTTCACGTTTCAGGTTGCTTACACCAAGGCTTCGGCCCTGACGCTGCGGGTCGGCGCGACCAGTTCATCCTGCGCCGCGATCAGGCGGATCTCGCGGCTGCCCATGCGGGCGGTGTCCGACAGGACGCCATGCACCGCGGCACCGGCGCGTTCCAGGGCCAATGCCGCATCGCCGTCGCGAAGCAGATGGACGAAGAATAGCGCCGCGACCAGATCGCCCGTTCCGTTGACGTTCAGATCCAGCCGGGGGCTGCGCAGGCGCCATTGCCCCTGCGCCGTGCTGGCCACCATGTCGATGCAATCGGCGGGCGTGTCCTCCAGCATGACCGAGGTCGCCAGAACGACCCGCGGCCCCATGCCATGCAGCTTGGTCAAGGCCCCCTTCAGGGCGGCGATGTCATGGATCTTGGCATCGGTCAGATACTCCAGCTCGAAATGGTTGGGGGTGACGATATCGGCGGCGGGGACGGCGACGTCGCGCATGAACTCGGGGATGCCGGGGCGCACGAAGATGCCGCGTCCCACATCGCCGATCACCGGGTCGCAGCACCACATCGCATCCGGATTGGCCGCCCGGACCGCCCGCGCCGCGCCAAGAACCGCATTGCCGATGTCCGACGACCCCATGTAGCCCGACAGGATGCCGTCGCAGCTGCCCAGCACGCCCCGGTCCGCGATGCCCGCCACGATCTCCTCGACCGCGGGGCCGTCAAAGACGCGGCCCTTCCAGTCGCCGTAACCGGTATGGTTGGAAAACTGGACGGTATGGACGGGCCAGACCTCGACTCCAAGGCGCTGCATCGCAAAGGCCGCGGCTGAATTTCCAACATGCCCATAGGCCACATGCGACTGGATGGAGAGGATGTTCATGGGGCCCCCGCTGAAACGCTTGCCGGTTCGGACGGTCTTTCGATAAGCCCTTGGAAGGGGATTGGAAAGCGCCCCGCCAGAGAGGATATCCCATGCAGCATTACCTGAACCTTCTGGGCCGCATCCTGATCGCCCTGCTGTTCCTTGGCGGGGCCGCGCAGAAGTTCACCGACCCCGGCCAGGTCGAACGCATGATCGCCAGCATCGGCCTGCCCGCCGATCTGGTCTGGCCGGTGGCGGTCTTCAACCTGGTCGCGGGGCTGGCGCTGATCTTCGGGCCTTGGGTGCGGGGCTGGGCGCTGGTGCTGGCACTCTATTGCATCGGGACCAGCTGGTTTCACTGGCAGTTGCGGGCGGACCCCTGGCAGGTGACGATCGTCGTCAAGAATTGGGCCATCGCCGGGGGCCTGCTGATCTTGGCGGCGCAGGGGCCGGGCAAACGCGTGCGCTGGCGCTAGTCAAACAGGCTCAGTTGCCCGTCGTCGGGTTCGGCATCGAAGCCAGAAAGCGTGATCCCCAGCAGCCGCACCCCGCGCGGGTCGGGCAGCACCCCCGCCGCCAGATCCCGCGCCACGGCCAGCATCTGGTCGCGGGTCGCCACCGCCGACCCCTTGCTGCGGGCGCGGGTGATCTGCTGGAAATCGCTGAACTTGACCTTCAGCGTCACAGTCCGGCCCTGCAGGCGGTGTTTCGACACATGCGTCCAGACCTTCTCGGCCAGGGGGGCCAGCGCATCCGACGCGGCCTCCAGCGTCATCAGGTCGGCCGAGAAGGTGTTCTCCGCCCCCACCGACTTGCGGATGCGGTCGGGGCTGACCCGCCGGTAATCCACCCCACGAGAGATGTTCCAGTAATAGCGACCCGATTTGCCGAAGCGCCGGGTCAGGAAGTCCAGATCCTGCGCGCGCAGATCGGCGCCGGTGTGGATGCCCATGGCCTGCATCTTGGCGACAGTCGCCGGGCCGATGCCGTGAAATTTTCCCACCGGCAAGGACAGCACGAAGTCCGGCCCCTTGTCGGGCGTGATCACGCAAAGCCCGTCCGGCTTGTTCTGATCGGAGGCCAGCTTGGCCAGGAACTTGTTGTAGCTAACGCCGGCGCTGGCGGTCAGGTCGGTCACGGCCTTGATGCGGGCGCGGATGGCCTTGGCGACCTGCGTGGCGGTCTGGCCGGGGGCCAGGTGGTCGGTGACGTCCAGATAGGCCTCGTCCAGCGACAGGGGCTCGATCAGGGGGGTGTGTTCGGCGAAGATCTCGCGGATCTGCTGGCTGACGGCGCGATAGACCTCGAAGCGGTGGCGCACGAAGATCAGGTCGGGGCAGAGCCGCGCCGCCGTGACCGAGGGCATGGCCGAGCGGACGCCGAAGACCCGCGCCTCGTAGCTGGCGGCGGCGACGACGCCGCGGGCCGCCGATCCGCCGACGGCCACGGGCTTGCCGCGCAATTCGGGAAAGTCCCGCTGTTCGACCGAGGCGAAGAAGGCATCCATGTCGATATGGATGATCTTGCGCAGCGGCGGGGCTGCACCGTCAGGGGGCGTTGCCGCCCCGCCGCTCATTCAGGGAACAGCCGCGCGTCTGCGGCCTGCATGGCATCGGTCACGCGGTCGTGGCGGACATGGGCGATGGCCCCGCCACCCGATTGCGTGAACAGCGTGCCGACATCCTTGCCGTCCGCGGTGATGGCGGTGCCCACGGGGGCCTGCCCCTCGATCCGTAGGGTCTTCAGGCCTTTGCGCAGTTCGGTCTTGTGCTTCATGCGGGCGGTGACCTCTTGCCCGACATAGCAGCCCTTGCGGAAGTCAACGCCGTTCAGACGCTCGAACCCGGTTTCAAGGATGAAGGTCTCGTTCGGGATCAGCTCGATCAGCGTCTCGGGGATCAGATGGGCTACGCGGATGGCGTCCCAATCGGTGCCGTCATCTGCGGGCAGATCGGCGGGCGCGCCATAGAGCCGCCAGCCAAGCGCATCATGGCGCGGATCGGGGATGGCGCCATCGGGGGCGGGTCCGGTGCCACGGGCCACGGCCAGATCGGTCACTTCCAGGTCGACCTTGCTGCGCAGCTTGTACATGGTCAGCCGCCGCAGCAGGTCGTCGGCCAGCCCCGCATCCACGTCGATCAGCAGCGCATCGCCATCGGGAACAATCAGGAAATCGGCCAGATACTTGCCCTGCGGCGTTAGCATGGCCGCCCAGCAGGGGGCGCGGGTGACGTCGTTGGTGACAAGCCCCTGCAGGAAGGCGGTGCTGTCGGCGCCGGTCACGCGGATGATCTTGCGGGTCATTCCTGGTCTCCGAATTGAAGGGCAACAAGGCGGGCATAGGCACCGCCCTTGGCCATCAACTGGTCATGGCTGCCCTGTTCGACAACCCTGCCCGCATCCATCACCACGATCTTATCGGCATCCCGGACGGTCGACAGTCGGTGTGCGATGACCAGCGTGGTGCGGCCCTTGGACAGGCTGTCCAAGGCCTGCTGGACCATGCGTTCGCTGGCCGTGTCCAGGGCGCTTGTCGCCTCGTCCAGCAGCAGGATGGGCGCGTCACGCAACAGGGCGCGGGCAATGGCCACGCGCTGACGCTGGCCGCCCGACAGGGATGATCCGCGCGGACCCGCCGCGCTGTCCAAGCTGCGCTGATCGTCCAGGAAGTTGCTGACATAGGCGGCATCCAGCGCCTTCTGCAGATCCTCCTCCGAGGCGTTGGGACGCCCCATCAGCACGTTGTCGCGCAGGCTTTCGTCGAATAGCGCCGATTCCTGCGCCACGGTCGAATACTGGTCGCGCAGCAGCCCAAGGTCGTATTCAGTAACCGGAACGCCGCCCAGCAGCACCCGGCCCCGGTCGGCATCGACCATCCGCGTCAGCAGGTTGAAGACGGTGGATTTCCCCGCCCCCGAAGGTCCGACCAAGGCGGTCGTCTGGCCTTCCTCGGCGACCAGCGACAGCCCCTGCAGCACCGGCTGGCCGTCATAGGACAGCCAGACGTCGTCCAGCTCGATCCGGGTGCTGTCGGGTGCATACTTGCGCGGACCGGAGACGACCGTCGGCTGCGTGTCGAAGACCTGATAGATGCGCTCAAGGCTGGCGGCGGCGGTCTGCCATGTGCCGGCCAGACCGCCAAGGCGGCGCATGGGCTGGAAGGCCAGCGCAAGGGCGGTGAAGAAGGCCATGAAGTCGCCGACGCTGCGGTCGCCCTCCATCACCTCATTGCCGCCAAGTGCCAGCACGGCGACGAAGCCGATGCCCGTGACGATGTCGGTCAGCGCCGGGATCACGCTGGAGGTCGCGGCGACCTTGGTCTCGGCCCGCCGGATGCGGCCGACGATGCTGGCGAAACGCGCGGTCTGATCGGCCTCGGCCCGGTTCAGGCGGATCGAGGCGATGCCGTGCAGCACCTCGTCCAGGCGGGTGGCGCGCAGGCTGGCATTGGCGCGGTTCTGGCGGACCTTGCGGCGGATGTATCGCTGGACCAGTGCTGCGGGCATGATCAGGATCGGCGCGCCGATCAGCGCGCCAAGCGTCCAGACCGGGTCGATGGACATCGCCACCCCGAACAGCATGACCAGCGCGATGGCGTCGCGCGTCGCACCGGTGATCAGCGTGGCCCAGACCCCCTGCACGGCGATGGTGTCGCCCTGAATACGTTCGATCATGGCGCCGGGGGAATTGTCGCGGAAGAAGCGCTGGTCCAGCGTCAGGATATGGGCCAGCAGGTTCGTCTGCATCGCGGTCGAGACCGACAGCGACACCCGCGTCAGCAGGGCACGGCTGGCGATCAGCGTCACCGCCCGCAGCAGGAAGATGCCGAAGATGGCGCTGCCCACCCACCAGATGGCGCCCGGTTCCTTGCCGATGAAGACCAGATCGAACAGCGGCTTCAGCATCCAGCTGATCAGCGCCAGCGTCGACCCTTCAAGCGTCATCAGCACGAAGGCCAGGATCATGCCCATCCGGTGGGGCCGCAGGTAACCGTCATAAAGCCGCCGCAGCAGGCCCGGAACCTTGCCGGGTGTCGGTGCGGGATCGCCCCTGTGCGAGGCTGCGATCAGGCGGGCGGGGCTGTCTTTGCGCGGGTCCACGGGTCTGGTCGGCCTTTCGGTCACGGGGTGGGCGGCCCGCCCCGGTCGGGCACGCCATGGCTCGCCCCTGCTTTACCGCGTTCCGCCATCCCCCCACAAGGCCAAGCCCATCCCCGGCCCGCGGCTGTTGACGATGGCAGGGCGTGGCCCTACCGATCACTGCATGATGTGAAGGATACCACAGATGAGCCTTGCCCACGGTCACGACCTGATTGCCATTCCCGGCCCCTCGCCCGTTCCGGCCCGCGTGCTGAATGCGGCGCATCGCGCCTCGCCCGACATCTATGGCGATGCTCTGGCGCAGGTGAACCGCGACGTCATGAGGCAGCTGAAGCGGCTGGCGGGCACCTCGCAGAACCTGGCGCCCTATATCGGCAACGGCCATGCGGGGTGGCAGGCGACGGCGGACAACCTGTTCGATCCGGGCAATCACGTGCTGGTCGTCACCTGCGGTCATTTCGGGCGGTCCTGGGCCGAGATGTTGACCCAGACCGGTATCCGGGTCGAGCGGTTGGACTTTGGCAACCTGCCCGCCGACCCCGACCGTCTGGCCGACAGGTTGGCGCAGGACCGCGCGGGCAGCATCCGCGCCGTGCTGGTCTGCCAGACCGATACCGCCAGCGCGACCATGGCCGATATTCCGGCCATCAAGGCGGCGATGGGCGATCATCCGGCGCTGCTGGTGGTGGATGCCATCGCCTCGCTTGGGTGTGCGCCGATGAAGATGGACGAATGGGGCGTCGATGTGCTGATCGCGGCCAGCCAGAAGGGGATGATGTGCCTGCCAGGCACCGCCTTCGTCTGGTTTTCAGACCGCGCGGCCAAGGGTGGGCGCAAGGACGGCGCGTCGCCCTATTGGGACTGGCAGCTGCGTGCCGATGCCGAGGCGCTGTGGCGCTTCTGGGGTGGCACGCCGCCGGTCCAGCAGGTCTTCGCGTTGCAGGAGGCGCTGACCATGATCCTGGACGAGGAAGGGCTGGAGGCTGTCTGGACACGCCACGCCCGTCTGGCGCAGGTGGTCTGGGCTGCGGTCGATGCCTGGGGGATGCAGGGCGACATCGCGCTGCCGGTCAAGGCTCCGGCGGCGCGGGCGCTGTCGGTCACCGCGGTGCGGATGCCGCGCGCGGACGATCTGCGGGCATGGGTCACGCGTGAATGCGGCGTGACGCTTGGGGTGGGGCTGGGGGCGCAGGACCCTGCCAACGCGCTGCGCATCGCCCATATGGGGCATTGCAACGCCGCCATGATGATGGGCACGCTTGGCGCGATCGAGGCAGGCCTGACCGCGCTGGACATCCCCCATGGAAAAGGCGCGCTGGAGGCTGCGGCCACCAGCATCGCGCGGTCGGCCTAAGCGCCCTCGGACCAGCGGGCCAGCGTGACGATCGTATCGCCATAGCTGCGCCGGTCCAGCAGCTTGGCGCGGATCGGCAGCAGGGGCGGGCGCGATTCCTCCCACACGATGGTGGCGCCGGGGGCGATCCAGTTGCCATCTGTGGCCGAGGCCAGAGCGGCCTCGCCCTTGCCCTGCGCATAGGGCGGGTCCAGCAGGATCAACGAATAGGGCGCGCCGGGGTTCTGGCCGAGCTTGGTCGCGTCGCGGCGCCAGTGATCGCTTCGTCCTTCGGCGCGGGCGCGTTCGATGTTCTGGCGGATCAGCGTGCGGGATTTGGCGCCGTCGTCAACGAAAGAGACATGGGCCGCGCCGCGCGACAATGCCTCGAGGCCCAAGGCGCCGGTGCCTGCAAAAAGGTCCAGCACCCGTGCGCCGGGGACGGGATTGCCGTGGCTGCCGTTGATCAGCAGGTTGAAGATGGATTCGCGCACCCGGTCGGTGGTCGGGCGCAGATGGGCGGCGGGATCGCCCGCGCCGATATCGACCAGCTTGAGACCGCGCATCGAGCCGCCGACGATCCTCATGATTGCGTCCCGCGACAGCGGGGGGCTGCCTGCCCCCCGCACCCCCCGGGGGCGGGATCGTGGCAAGGGCGGTGCATGGGCTGGGTCATGACATCAGCGCCTTCAGGTCAGGGGCGTCGATGATCTGTTGCGGATCGGGACTGCGTCCGGCCTCGATCAGCCGCTTGCCGATCATATAGGCGCGGGCGTCGTTCAGGGCATCGACCGCGATCAGGCGGCCATCACGGTAATACCAGACAGAGGCGCAATGATCGCCCTGCCCTGCCCGAAGCACCGTGCTGTCATAGCCGGTGTTCAGCCCCGCGATCTGCAGCTTGGCGTCGAACTGATCCGACCAGAACCATGGCTTGGCGACGTAATCGCGCGTCTGCCCCAGCATGTTGTCGGCCACGCATTCGGCCATGTCGATGGCGCCACCGACGCTCTCCAACCGGATCTGCGCGCCCTGATGCGGGAAGCTGGCGCAATCGCCCGCAGCCCAGATGGCGGGGTCCGAGGTCCGGCCTGTGGCGTCCGTGGCGATCCCGTTGTCCAGCGCCAGGCCGGCGGTTTCGGCAAGCTGGACCCGAGGCAGCACGCCGATGCCCATCACCACCAGATCGGCGGGCAGGATGCGCCCGTCGTTCAGCGCGACGCCGGTGACGCGGTCATCGCCTTGGATGGCGCTGATGCCGGTGTCTTCCAGGATGGTCACGCCATGGGCACGGTGCAGGGCCGCGATGATCTGCGAGGTCTGAGGCGAGGCCACGCGGCCCAGGATGCGCGGGGCGGCCTCGACCAGCGTGACGTCCAGACCCAGCTTGCGGGCGACGGCTGCGGCCTCGAGCCCGATATAGCCGCCGCCGATGACGACCAGCTTGCGCCCCGCGGTCAATTCGGGGGCCAACGCGTCGATGTCGGCCAGATCGCGGATGACATGGGTGCCGGGCAGATCGCCCCCCATCGCGGCGGGCAGGCGGCGGGGTTCCGCGCCAAGCGTCAGGGCCAGCGCGTCATAGGGGTATTCGCCCGCATCGGTCGTGACCACGCGGGCCTGCGCATCGATGGCGGTCGCGGTTTCGCCGGTGCGCAGGTCGATCTCCTGATCGCGCCACCAGTCGGGCGCGCGCAGCGTCAGGCGGTCCAGCGCCATCTCGCCCAGCAGATAGGCCTTGGACAAGGGCGGGCGCTGATAGGGCGCGGCAGGTTCGCTGCCGATCACGGTCAGCGGGCCGTCATGTTCCTTGGCCCGCAGCCGCGCCGCCATCGAGGCCGCCGCCTGCCCTGCCCCCAGTATCACGATCCGCATCCGCCTGCGCCCCTCTGCTGTCGTCTGGCCTGTCTTCGGGCCGCACCCTATAGTCGCGCCGAATCCGTTGCAATTCAGGAGAGACCGATGACCATCAAGGCTGGAGACAAGCTGCCCGAGGGGCAATTGCTGCGCGTGGGCGAGAACGGCCCCGAAAGCGTCTCGACCACCGAGCTGACCAGCGGACGCGTCGCGCTGTTCGGCCTGCCGGGCGCCTTCACCGGCACCTGCACCAACGCCCATATGCCCAGCTTCGTGCGCACCGCGGACCAGTTCCGCGACAAGGGCGTGTCGCGCATCGTCTGCATCACCGTGAACGACCCCTTCGTGGCGGCGGCATGGGCCGAACAGACCGGCGCCAAGGATGCGGGCATCGAGGTTCTGGCCGATGCGGACGGCAGCCTGACCAAGTCGCTTGGCCTTGACTTCGACGCGCCGCCGGTCGGTTTCCAGGGCCGCTGCAAGCGCTTCGCCTCGCTGCTGAGCGACGGCACCTTCCAGACGGTCGATGTCGAGGATTCGCCCGGCACCTGCAGTGTCAGCGCGGGCGAGACCCTGCTGGAAAAAGTCTGATCCCTGAGTAGCAAGACCCGGAGGGGCTGGCCCCGGTCAGCCCTTCCGGAACGGGGTGAAATCGGCAAGCGCCTCGATTTCATCTCCCATGGCGTGGCGTTCCTGATCCAGATAGTTTTCCAGCGCCTTCAGGAAGCCAGCGTCCTGAACCCAATGCAGCGAATGGATCGGGACGGGCTCGTATCCGCGGGCCAGCTTGTGATCGCCCTGCGCCCCCGCCTCGACCCGCGACAGGCCATGGGCGATCGCATGGTCGATGGCCTGATGGTAGCACAGCTCGAAGTGCAGGAAGGCGTGATCCTCGGTGCAGCCCCAATAGCGGCCATAGATGGCGTCGGGGCCAAGGAAGTTCAGCGCCCCGGCGATGGGTTCGCCGTCCTGTTCGGCCAGCACCAGCAGGATGTCGTCGCGCATCGTTTCCTGCATCAGGTCGAAGAACCGGCGCGTCAGATAGGGCTGGCCCCATTTACGGGCGCCGGTGTCCTGATAGAACTCCCAGAAGGCGTCCCAGTGGCGGGGTTGCAGATCGTCGCCCGTCAGATGGCGGATGGTGCCGCCGAAGCCTTGGGCGCGGGCGCGTTCCTTGCGCAGGTCCTTGCGCTTGCGCGAGGACAAAGCGGCCAAGAAATCGTCGTAACTGGCATAGCCGCGGTTCAGCCAGTGAAACTGCTGGGTGATGCGCGGCAGGAAACCCGCCTGTTCGCCCAAGGCAGCCTCGGACTCGGTGCAGAAGGTGACATGCGCGCCGGATGCCTGAACGTGGTCGGTGACCTGCATCATGCCCTGCAGCAGCGCCATGCGCGCCCCGTCATCGCGGGCCAGCAGGCGCTGGCCGGTGGCGGGGGTGAAGGGCACCGCCGCCTGCAGCTTGGGGTAATAGCGCCCACCCGCCCGCGTATAGGCCTGCGCCCAAGCGTGGTCGAAGATGTATTCGCCCTGGCTGTGCCCCTTGGCATAAAGCGGCACGGCCCCGACGATATGGCCGTCGCGTTCGGCGGTCAGGTGCAGCGGTTGCCAGCCGGTGCCGGTGCCCACCGATCCCGATTGCTCCAGCGCCAGCAGAAAGCGGTGCGAGGTGAAGGGATTGCCGTCGCCAAGACCGTCCCAGGTTTGCGGATCGATCTCTGCGATGGAGGGATGGGTCGTCAGGGTCAGCATGTCGCTCATGTCCCGCAAGATAGGGTGCGGGCGCGCGAATGTCAGGGGGCAGATGCGGTCAGGACGTCGCAATCGCGTGACGCCCTGACGGCTGGTCATTCGGTGGGCGTGAAGCCCTCGAAGGTGATGTTCTGGGCGACCTTGCGGGCGGCGGTTTCCTGTTCGGGCGTGCGGACCGTCCAGCAAAGGATCGGTACTCCCTGGGCGGCCAGGGCATCTACGCGCGGGTTGTCCAGATCGCCGATGGCATGCGAGATGAAGCTGGCCCCGCTGCGGTCGAAATCGCCGATCCCGGCCAGTTCCAGGCGGCGTTCCGGCGGGACCGTGGGCCAGTGTTCCTCGCTGTAATCGCAGGTGGTCAGCCCGACGGCGATGCCCTGTGCGGCCGCGTGGAAGGCCGTGACCTGATGGGGGTTGAAGGACATCATCGCGACCGGCCCGTCGTAACCCTCCAGCGCCTCGGCCACGCGCAGGTGCAGATCGCCGATATCGGGGCCAAGGGTGCCGTCCTGATCCTTGATCTCGATCAGCAGCGGGACCTGCCCCGCGACCAGTTCAAGGAATTCGGACAGCGTCGGCACATGCTGGTCGCTGCCCAGCAGGCGATAGCCCTGAAGCGTATCGACCGAGGTCTGGGACACCAGCCCCGTCTGCCCTGTCAGCCGCGTCAGGTCATAGTCGTGAAAGACCATGGGCGTGCCGTCGGCTGCGGGCTGGATGTCCAGCTCGATCCCGTAGCCGGCCTTAATGGCGGCACGCGCTGCCGCAAGGCTGTTTTCCGGCACGCCGTCCCCGTGCAGCCCGCGATGGGCGATGGGGGCGGTCAGGAAGGCTTGCGGCAGCGCGGTCATCACTTCACCTCGAAGATGGCTTCGATCTCGACCGCGACGCCGAAGGGCAGCGAGGGTGCCGAGACGGCAGCGCGCGAATGTCGGCCCGCATCGCCGAAGACCTCGACCATCAGGTCCGAGCAGCCGTTGATGACCTTGGGCTGATCGGTGAAATCGGGGGTCGAGTTCACGAAGCCGGTCAGCTTCACGACGCGGGTCACGCGGTCCAGATCGCCGACGGCGGACTTCAGCTGCGCGATCAGGGCCAGACCGCAGCGGCGGGCGGCGGCGGCGCCGTCCTCGACGCTGGTGCCATCGCCCAGCTTGCCGGTGATCAAGCCGTTCTCATCCGCGCTGATCTGACCCGAGATGAAGACCAGGTTGCCGGTCTGCACGAAGGGGACGTAATTCGCGGCAGGCATGGGGGCTTCGGGAAGGGTGATGCCTTTGTCGGCCAGGGTCTGTTCGACGCTCATGATATCCTCGCTTGGGTTGGCGTTGGCCGGACCCTAGCAAGGCATTCCTCAGGCGACCAGTGCCTCGGCGCGTTTCAGGTCGACGCTGACCAGCTGGCTGACGCCCTGTTCGACCATGGTGACGCCGAAGAGGCGATCCATCCGCGCCATCGTCACCGCATGGTGGGTGATGATCAGGAACCGCGTGTCGGTCCGGCGGGTCATCTCGTCCAGCAGGTCGCAGAAGCGGCTGACATTGGCGTCGTCCAAGGGCGCGTCGACCTCGTCCAGCACGCAGATGGGGGCGGGATTGGCCAGGAAGACCGCAAAGATCAGCGCCATCGCGGTCAGCGTCTGTTCGCCCCCAGACAGAAGCGACAGCGTCGACAGGCGCTTGCCCGGTGGCTGGCACATAATTTCGAGGCCCGCATCCAGCGGGTCGTCGGATTCGACCATCACTAGCCGCGCCTCGCCGCCCCCGAAAAGGGCGGTGAAAAGCGTGGCAAAATTGGCGTTCACGGTCTCGAAGGCGGCCAGCAGGCGTTCGCGCCCCTCGCGGTTCAGGCTGCCGATGCCGGCGCGCAGCTTGCGGATGGCTTCCTCGAGGTCGGCCTTCTGGGCGGCGAGCTGATCGCGTTCGGCCTCCAGCTCGCGCTTGTCCTCCTCGGCGCGCAGGTTGACGGCGCCAAGCGCGTCGCGCTGCGTGCGCAGGCGGGTGATCTGGTGTTCCAGTGCGTCGGCCGGGGCCTTGGGGTCGACATCGCCAAGGCTGGCCAGCAGGTCCGCGGGGGTCTGGTCGGTTTCCTCCGCGATCCGCTCGCGGGCGGCGGTTTCGGCTGCAGTGGCGGCCTCGGCGCGGGCATCCATGGCGGCGCGGGCCTCGCGGGCCTCGGAGGCCAGGCGCGCGGTGTCGCGTTCGGCATGGGCGGCGGCGCGGGCGGCGTCATCGGCCGCAGCCAGCGCGTCGCGGGCGCGGGTCAGGCGGGTCTGGGCCTGCGCCTCGCGCTCGGTCAGGGCATCACGGCGTTCGGCCAGCAGCGCGGGCTGGGCCTTGGCACCCGCCAGTTCATCCTGCGCCCCGTCACGGCGCGTGGCCAGTTCGGCGGCGCGGGTGCCCGCCTGTTCCAACCGCTGCTGCCAGCCTGCGGTTTCACGGTCGATCGCCGCGATCCGCTTCAGACGCGCGTCCTCGTCGCGGCGCAATTCGTCAAGGCTGGCACGGCGGGTCATGGTGGCGATGCGGGCAGCCTCGACGCTGGTGCGGGCGTGTTCGACCGCCGTGGCGGCATCGGCCCGGTCGGGCAGCGCATCCAGCTGAGCCTGCGCATCGTCCAAACGGGTGCGGGCATCGGTTGCATCGGCCTGATGGCGGGCCAGTTCGGCGCGGGCAGCCTCGGCGCGGCTGCCTGCCATGGCCAGATCGGATTCGGCGCGGGTGGATGCCCGCGCGGCATCCGACAGCTGGCGCTCGGCCTCGCGTCGGGCATCGCGGGCGGATTTCTCGGTGGCGGCGGCGTCGGCAAGCGCGGCCCTGGCCTCCTCATGCGCCTCGATCGCGGTCTCGGCGCGGGCGCGGGCCTGTTCGGTCTGGCTGGTGATCTCGGCCAGCTCGTTGACCTTCTGCAGATGCAGCGCCGCCTGAGAGGAGGCCTCGCCCGCCATGACGCACAACCCGTCCCACCGGAACAGATCGCCCTCGGGCGTGACCAGACGCTGACCGGGGTGCAGATCGGCCTGCAGCGCAGCACCCGTGCGGGCATCGACCACCAGTCCGGTCTGCGACAGGCGGCGGGCCAGCACATCGGGGCCGGAGACATGCGGCGCCAGCGGCTGCACCTGCGCGGGCAAGGGCTGGGGCGCGTCCCATCCCGGCAGCGCGTGCCACCCCGAGCCCTCGGTCGAGACCCCCGCCCGCAGATCGTCGCCAAGCGCTGCACCGAAAGCGGTCTCATACCCCCGCGCGACCTGCACCTGATCCAGCAGCGCCTGCCCGTCGGACTGGCCGCGTTCGACCAGACGGCGCAGGGCAGTCATTTCGGCGGCCAGCGCACCGGCCTCGCCTTCGGCCTGCGCCCGGGCGGCGCGGGCGGCGGCTTCGCCGGTCTCCAGATCGGCGCGGGTGGCCTCGGCCTGGGCCAGCGCGTCTTCGGCGGCGTCCACGCGGGCGCGGGCCTGATCCTGGGCGGCATCGGTCTGCTCAAGGGCCGCTTGCGCGGCGGTCCCTGCGGCGGTGGCAGTTTCGGCGGCTTGGGTGGCATCCGTCGCGGCGCGGTCGGCACGGTCGAACATGGCGCGCAGATCGGCGGCCAGCCGTTCGGCGGATTGGTGGCGGGCGGCCAGGCGGGCCGATTCGTCAGTCAGTTCGGCCAGACGACCTTCCAGATCGCGCAGGGTTTCGCTGGCCTCATCGGCCATGGCGGTCGCAGCCTCCAGCCGGTCGTCATGGCCCTGCCCTGCGGCCTCCAGCTGATCGCGCTCGGCGGCCAGCTTTTCGACGACCTCGCCGGCATCGCGGTTCAGCCCTTCCTCGCGCTCGATATCGCGGTCCAGCTGGGCGATGCGGGCGGTCAGGGCAGCGATGGCGGCATCGGCGCGCGCCTCGGCCTCGTCCAGGGCCTCGCGTTCGGCGGTGATACGGGACAGGATGGCGGCGGCGACCTGCTCCTCCTCGCGCAGCGGCGGCAGGGCGTCGTCTGCCTGCACACGCCGAGCCTCGGCCTCCTCGGCGGCGGCTTCGGCCTCGGCTGCCTGCCGGACGGCTTGGGACAGGGCTTCGGCGGCGGCGGTGCGGGCCGCCTCGGCCTCGGCCCAACGACGATACAGCAGCACGCCCTCGGCCAGGCGCAGCGCCGCGCCGATCTGTCGGTATTTCGCGGCGGCACGGGCCTGACGCGCCAGCGATGCGGCCTGCGTGGACAGGCTGTCCAGCGTATCATCGACCCGCGAAAGGTTCGCCTCGGCCCCGTTCAGCTTCAGCTCGGCCTCATGCCGCCGCTGGTAAAGACCCGAAATCCCGGCTGCCTCTTCCAGAATGCGGCGGCGGCTTTTGGGCTTGGCGTTGATCAACTCGCTGATCTGCCCCTGCCGCACCAGCGCCGGGCTATGCGCCCCCGTCGAGGCATCGGCAAACAACATCTGCACGTCGCGCGCCCGCACATCCTTGCCTGCGATCTTGTAGGCGCTGCCCGCGTCACGGGTGATGCGGCGGGTGATGTCGAACTGGTCGTCCTCGTTGAAGCCCGCGGGTGCCAGCCGGTCGCGGTTGTCGATGGTCAGCGACACCTCGGCATGGGCGCGGGCGCTGCGGCGCGTGGTGCCCGCAAAGATCACGTCTTCCATCCCGCCCCCACGCATGGCCGAGGGACGGTTTTCCCCCATGACCCAACGCAGCGCCTCCAACAGGTTGGACTTGCCGCAGCCGTTGGGACCGACCACACCCGTCAGCCCCTCGCGGATGACCAGATCGGTCGGGTCCACGAAGCTCTTGAAGCCGTTCAATCGCAGGCGGTCAAAGCGCAAAGGTCGGGTCCGTCATGGCTGAGGCGATCAGGGATTGTTCCTGCATGGCCCCATCGTGTCAATGGCACCGCAAGATATCGCGGAAAGCCAGCGGATATCCACAAGATGCATCGCGCGCAACCCCGCCATGTCCGCTGCCCGCTGGCGCCATGCCGCAGGGCGCGATAAGTTCGCCCCCATGATTCAGACGCTTGCCATCATCCTTGGCTTCCAGCTTGCCGGAGAGGTCATTTCCCGCATCGCCGACCTGCCCTTGCCAGGGCCAGTGGCGGGAATGCTGCTGCTGGTCGCGACCTGCATCGCACGTCCTGCCGTCGCAGACCGCATCCGGCCCACGACATCGGGGCTGCTGTCGCATCTGTCGCTGTTCTTCGTGCCCGCAGGCGTGGGGATCATCGCGCATTGGCAATCGCTGCGCAGCGACGGTCTGGGCATCGCCGTGGCACTGATGGCATCGACCCTGCTGGCGATCGCGGCAGGGGCGCTGGCCTTCACCTGGGTCGCCCGCCTGACCGGATCCGAGGAACCGGATGCCTTAAGGGACCAGGGGCATGAGTGATCCGCTGCTGATCTGGTCCTATCTGTCGCAAGGCCCGCTGGTCTGGCTGACGGCCACGCTGGTCGCCTATCTGATCGGTGACGCCTGTTTTCGCGCGGCGAATCGCAAAAGCTGGGCCAATCCGGTGCTGGTCGCCGTGATCCTGCTGGCGCTGCTGCTGATCGGCACGGGCACCGATTACGCCACCTATTTCGAGGGCGCACAATTCGTCCACTTCATGCTCGGGCCTGCGACCGTGGCCCTCGGCCTGCCGCTTTACGACAACCTGCCACTGGTGCGCAAAGCCGCCTTGCCGATGCTGGCGGGTCTGCTGGCCGGGTCAATCACGGCGGTCGTATCGGCCCTGATGATCGCGCGGGCCTTCGGCATCACCGGATCGGTCCTGGCCTCGCTGGCACCGAAATCCACCACCGCCCCCGTGGCCATCGGCATCGCCGAGCGTATCGGCGGGCAACCCACCCTGACCGCCGCGCTGGTCCTGCTGACCGGCATCTTCGGGGCAATCATCGTGACGCCCCTGCTGAACGCCATGCGCATCCGCGACTGGCGCGCGCGGGGCTTTGCCATCGGGGTGGCGGCCCATGGCATCGGGACGGCGCGCGCCTTTCAGGTCAACCAGACCGCAGGCGCGTTTTCCGGCATCGGCATGGGGCTGAACGCGGTGCTGACGGCGATCATCGCGCCCTTGGCCCTGCAGCTATTCGGCGGGTGATCACACTTTGACGGACAGCCCTTCTCGGTTGCCCAAATACCCGATCTCATCGGCCGCCGCAGGCGCTCAGCCCGACTTGGGGCGGAAAGCCTTGATACGGGCGGGATCGGTTTCGATCCGGGCGGCACCCATCAGATCCAGACAATAGGGCACGGCCGCAAAGACCGCATTCAGGCAGGTCGCGATGGCCGAGGGCTTGCCGGGGATGGTGATGATCAGTGTCGCCCCACGGATCGCGGCCGTCTGGCGTGACAGGATGGCGGTGGGAACCTCGGCCAGACTGGCACGGCGCATTGCCTCGCCGAAACCGGGCAACTCCTTGTCCATGACATCGGCCACGGCCTCGGGGGTCAGGTCGCGCGGTGCCGGGCCGGTGCCGCCGGTGACCAGGATGAGGTCGGCCCCGCCATCGGCCAACTCGCGCAGCTTGTCGGCGACCTCGGCCCGTCCGTCGGGGATGATATGGCGCGCGATCTCCATCGGGGATGTGATGGTGTCGCGCAGCCAGCTTTCGGCGCCGGGGCCGCCCTTGTCCTCATAGACGCCGGCGGCCGCGCGGTCGCTGACGGTGACGATGGCAATGCGGGCGGCCCGGGCGGTCATTTCGCGACGCGGGCGTTGCGGTTGGCGATCAGCTTCAGGCGCAGGGCGTTCAGCTTGATGAAACCCGCCGCGTCTTTCTGATCGTATGCCCCTGCGTCATCCTCGAAGGTCACATGCGCCTCGGAATAGAGCGAGTGATCCGACCAGCGGCCCACGCAGGTCGCCATGCCTTTGTAGAGCTTCAGACGGACGGTGCCGCTGACATGTTCCTGCGACTTATCGATGGCCGCCTGCAGCATCTCGCGCTCGGGGCTGAACCAGAAGCCGTTGTAGATCAGCTCGGCATAGCGGGGCATCAGGCTGTCCTTGAGATGGCCCGCGCCGCTGTCCAGGGTGATCTGCTCGATCCCGCGATGCGCCTCCAGCAGGACGGTGCCGCCGGGGGTTTCATAGATGCCGCGCGACTTCATGCCGACGAAGCGGTTCTCGACGAAGTCCAGACGACCGATGCCATGCTTGCCGCCCAGCTCGTTCAGCTTGGTCAGGATCGTGGCGGGCGACATCGCCTCACCGTTGATGGCGACCGCATCGCCCTTCTCGAAGGTCACTTCGATGAATTCGGGCGTGTCGGGCGCATCTTCGGGGTTCACGGTGCGCTGATAGACGTAGTCGGGCGCGGCCTCGGCGGGGTTTTCCAGCGCCTTGCCCTCGCTGCTGGTGTGCAGCAGGTTCGCATCCACGCTGAAGGGCGCCTCGCCGCGCTTGTCCTTGGCAATCGGGATCTGGTTCTTTTCCGCGAATTCGATCAGCTTGGTGCGGCTGGACAAGTCCCATTCACGCCAAGGCGCGATGACCTTGATGGCGGGGTCCAACGCATAGGCCGACAGCTCGAACCGGACCTGGTCGTTGCCCTTGCCCGTCGCGCCATGCGCCACGGCATCAGCACCGTGCTGCTGCGCCAGTTCGACCAACCGCTTCGAGATCAGCGGCCGCGCGATCGAGGTGCCCAGCAGGTACAGCCCCTCGTAGAGCGCATTGGCGCGGAACATCGGGAAGACGAAATCGCGGACGAATTCCTCGCGCAGATCCTCGATATGGATGTTCTCGGGGGCGATGCCCAGCAGCTCCGCCTTGGCGCGGGCAGGCTCCAGTTCCTCGCCTTGGCCCAGATCGGCGGTAAAGGTCACGACCTCGCAGCCGTATTCGGTCTGAAGCCACTTCAGGATGATCGAGGTGTCCAGCCCACCCGAGTAGGCAAGGACGACTTTTTTCGGCGCGTCGGTCATGCGGTTAACCCTTCATCGAATTTTCGCAGGGAATACGGCGTTCCGCGCGTTGTCACAAGGGTTTGACACCGATTAGGGTCCGACAGCATTCATTCAGGTGATTTCATGCTGGTATTTCGACTTTTGCGCCATTCGGTGCTGATGCTTCTTGATGCACGTCTTGCTGTCGCGCGAATGTCGCTTCCCTATCTTCTGGTCATATCGGCATCACAGTTCGCGGGGTTGGCAGGACAAGGTCGCGCGTTACAGCCCGGCAATAGTGCAATGACCCTGCCAATGGTGCTGATTGCGGCGTTGCTGTTCCTGGCGCTGGCCGTGTCGTGGCACCGGCATGTGCTGTTGGGCGATGCGCCGCGGCTGGTCGCGCCAAGGCGGGGATGGCAGATGCTGTCCTATCAAGGGACGGCCGTCCTGATCGCGCTGGCCTTTATCCCGCCCGTCATGATCACATCGGCCTTGATTGGCATATCGTTTGCGCAGCTGTCGCAGATGGGCGACACGCTGTGGCTGCCCTTCATGCTGGTGATCCTGTTCTATGTGCTGGCGAATGCCATAGTCATGCGGCTATGCGTCGCCCTGCCGGGGGCCGCGCTACGATCGGTTCGCCCGATCAGGACCGCATGGCGCGCGACGCGGGGCCATGCTGGCAGCTTCCTGCTGCTGGCGGCCCTTGCCATGGTCGCGCAGGCGGCAATGCCGCTGTTGCCGGCGGCGGTGATATCGCGAACGGGGTCGGTCACAGCGGCGCTTGCGACAGGCGTGGTGGTCTCATGGGCGGCCGCATTGCTGGCGCTGTCGCTGCTGACCACGATGTGGGGGTATTTCGTCGAAGGGCGCGATCTGCGCTGAACCCTTGCCAATTGGGCGCATTCGCGGCATTGGCGAGGGCATGGAAAACTTTGTCGCCTCCGTCCGTCTGGCCGAGGCCGCGCTTCGCGACCTGTTCGAGCCTACCCCGTTGCAGCGCAACGACCACCTGTCCGCCAAGTTCGGCGCCGACATCTGGCTCAAGCGCGAGGATCTGACGCCCGTGCGCAGCTACAAGCTGCGCGGCGCCTTCAATGCCATGCGCAAGCTGATCGACGATGGTCCCGGCCATTTCGTCTGCGCCAGCGCGGGCAATCACGCGCAGGGCGTGGCCTTCGCCTGCCGCCATTTCGGCGCGCGCGGCACGATCTTCATGCCCGTGACCACGCCGCAGCAGAAGATCGACAAGACCAAGATCTTCGGCGGCGATGCCATCAAGGTCGTGCTGACCGGCGATTACTTCGACCAGACGCTGGCCGCGGCCCAGGCCTTCTGCACCGATGAGGGCGCACAGTTCCTCTCGCCCTTCGACGCCTCCGACGTAATCGAGGGACAGGCGACGGTAGGGCTGGAAATGCTGGCCCAGCTGGGCCGCGCGCCCGATCTGGTGGTCCTGCCCGTGGGCGGCGGCGGCCTCTCGGCGGGCGTCACGACCTATCTGCGGACCGAGGCCCCCGACACGCGCTTCGCCTTTGCCGAACCGCTTGGCGGGGCCAGCCTTCAGGCGGCGCTGCGTCAGGGTGCGCCCGTGGCCCTGCCCGCCGTCGACAGCTTCGTCGATGGCGCGGCCGTGGCCCGCATCGGCGCCCTGCCCTTCGAGGCCCTGTCGCGCTTTTCCCCCGATGACGTCCATCTGGCCCCCGAAGACCGCATCTGCCGCACCATGCTGGAAATGCTGAACACCGAAGGCGTCGTTCTGGAACCCGCAGGCGCCCTAGCCCTGGACGTGCTGGAGGATCTGGGCGATCTGACCGGTAAGACCGTCATCTGCGTCTGTTCGGGCGGCAATTTCGACTTCGAGCGTCTGCCCGAGGTCAAGGAACGTGCCCAACGCTATCAGGGCGTGAAGAAATACTTCATCCTGCGCATGCCGCAGCGCCCCGGTGCATTGCGCGATTTCCTGGAGATGCTGGGACCCGATGACGACATCGCGCGCTTCGAATACCTGAAAAAATCGGCGCGGAACTTCGGCTCGGTCCTGATCGGGATCGAGACCTCGCAGCCGGCGAACCTGTCGTCGCTGATGGCGCGGCTGGAACAGGGCGGTTTCGCTTATCGCGACATCACCAACGACCAGATCCTGTCGGAATTCCTGGTATGAGGATTTCCGCCCCCGGTCCCCGGGGGCGGGCTGCGAAAAGTTAAGCGCGCATCGCGGCCCGCCTTTACCGTCTGTTTACGACCAAGGCGCTAGACAGGGCGCATGAAAGCCGCGAATCTCTCCCTCTCTGACCAGGATGACAGCCAGCACAAGGTGCATCGGCTGGCGCTGCTGGTGGAAGACAACCCCGATCACCGCCTGCCCATCGCGGCGGTGCTGGAGGGGCGCGGCTATACCGTCGTGCAATCCGCCTCGGGCGAAGATGCGCTGCGGCTGTGCCGGGACCTGACGCCGGACCTGGTCCTGTCGGATTGGGATCTGCCCGGCATCTCGGGGCTGGAGTTCTGCCAAGCCTTTCGCAAGCTGGAACGGTCGTCCTACGGGTATTTCGTGCTTCTGACCACGACGGGTGATCGGCAGGCGCTGGACGCGGGACTGCAGGCGGGGGTGGACGACTTTCTGTCGATGCCGGTCGTGGCGCAGGAACTGCTGGCCCGCATCGCCGCCGCCGAACGCATCCTGCGCGTGGAAGACGAACTGCGCGCCAGCAACACCCAGCTTCAGCAGGCGCTTGATCAGCTGAACGAGACTCAGGCCGCGATCGAACGCGACCTGCGCGAGGCGCGCAAGCTGCAGCAGGGACTGGTGCGCGAACGATCGGGCCGCTTCGGCAAGGCCGAGATCAGCCTGCTGCTGCGCCCCGCCGGTCACATCGGCGGCGATCTGGTCGGCTTCTTCCCGATCAACAGCGAACGCGTGGGCATCTATGCGCTGGACGTGTCGGGGCATGGCGTGACGGCGGCGCTGCTGACCGCGCAGCTGTCGGTGCATCTGTCGGGGTCGTCGGATCAGAACGTGGCGCTGCGCGGCGCGCAATCCGGGGGTGAGGCTGTCGGCCCCGGTGCGCTGGCCCGCTTCTTCAACAACATGATGCTGGAGGAGATGAACACCGACAGCTATTTCACCATGATCTTCGCCGAGCTGAACCACAGCACCGGCGCGCTGAGCATGGTGCAGGCGGGCCACCCCCACCCGGTGCTGCAACGCGCGGACGGCAGCATCATCCACCTGGGTCAGGGCGGCATGCCCGTCGGCGTCTTCGAGAACCCCGTCTTCGACGAGATCGAGGTCCAGCTGCTGCCGGGCGACCGGCTGCTGATCGCCTCGGACGGGCTGACCGAGGCCACGACCCCCAACGGCCAGCAGTTGGGGAATGAGGGGCTGGAGGCGATACTGCGCACTAACGCCTTCCTCAAGGGGCATCCCTTCCTGGAATCCATGGCATGGTCGGTGTCGGAATATTGCCGGGGCGAACGTCAGGACGACATCTCTGCCGTGCTTTTGGAAATCCGCGAGGATGCACAGCTGGTGCGCCTGCCCCGCAAGTCGCGCTAGGCCCGCCCGCCCAGGTCCAGCCACCTGCGGACCGCGTGGCGCGATCCAGGATCGACCAGAAGATCCAGCGCGCGCGCGGGCGTGACCCAATGCGCGCTGTGGCCCGGCTCGGACGGCTGGCCGCGCTGCAACGTCGGTCGCCCCTGCCAGATCGAACACAACTTTTCGGCGTGGAAATCATAGTCCGGCATCCAGCAGAAGCGCCGATAGTCGCAGAGGTGACGGGGCGCGGCGATGCCCCAACCCGTCTCCTCGAAGACCTCGCGGTGCAGGGCGGCGATGGATGATTCGCCCGCATCCACGCCCCCGCCCGGCAGCTGGTATTCCGGCACCGGCGCGCGCTGGAATGTCAGCAGCATCAGCCCGTTGCGGACCAGAATGCCATAGGCACCGGGGCGGCGGCGATAGCGGATGCCGGGGATGGGCGGCTTTCCGAAACGCGGAATCATCGTTCACCTGTCTGTTGCCTGTCGCGCGTATCCTGCAACGGCGACGGGCGAAAGTCGCCCCCTTGGGATCGGCGCAAAAACCCCTATATTGGGCGCAACCGGGCCCGCCATGGGCGGCGCCGCTGCCACTTCAAGGATCAATGATGAACGACATCAACCAGATAGCCTGGGACGACACGATTTTGCCATTCCAGTTGGACCGCTCGGACATCCGGGGGCGCGTCGCGCGTCTTGACGGGGTGCTGGACCATATCCTGACGCGCCACGACTATCCGCCCGTCGTCAGCGCCCTGGTGGCCGAGGTCGCCCTGCTGGCCGCGCTGATCGGCCCGACCGTCAAGCTGCGCTGGAAGCTGAGCCTGCAGGTCCGCGGCAATGGCGCCGTGCGCACCATCGCCGCCGACTACTTTGCCCCCGCGGCCGACGGCCAGCCCGCCCGCATCCGTGCCTGGGCCAGCTTCGATGCCGACCGCCTGGACAACCGTCCCGCCTTCGACCAGATCGGCGAGGGGTATTTCGCCATCCTGATCGACCAGGGTTCGGGCAGCACCCCCTATCAGGGCATCACGCCCTTGGCGGGCGGGTCGCTGTCGGCCTGTGCGCAGACCTATTTCGCGCAGTCCGAACAGCTGCCGACGCGCTTCCAGCTGGCCTCGGGGCTGTCGCAATCCAGCGGTCAGACGGCCGGCTGGCGGGCGGGCGGCGTCATGCTGCAGACCCTGCCCGCCCAGCAGATGAACGTGGCCGATGGCGGCAGCGGCGAAGGCGGCCTGATCGAGGCTGCCGACATCCTGCAGGGCGCCGAATCGGAAAACTGGAACCGCGCCAACATCTTGCTGGACACGGTCGAGACGCTGGAGCTGATCGGCCCGACCGTCGGCCCCACCGACCTGCTGCTGCGCCTGTTCCACGAGGAAACCCCTCGCGTGCATGAACCCCAGCCGGTCAAGTTCGGCTGTTCCTGCACGGCCGACCGCGTGCGTGACACTCTGTCGATCTATTCGGCCAAGGACATCACGCATATGACCACCGAGGAAGGCACCGTCACCGCCGATTGCCAGTTCTGCGGCGCGCATTACGTCTTCGACCCGCGCTCGTTGGGTTTCGAGGCCGAGATCGACGCCGAGGGCAATCCCCTGCCGCCCAAGGACAAGGCCGCCGAGTGAGCGTCGAGTGGTCCGAAAAACGCTTGTCCCAAGCGCTGCGCAATGCGGCGGGGGCAAGTTCGGACTTTGATCTGAACCCCGGCGTGGCGCCGCCCGATACACCATTGCGGCCCGCGGGCGTGCTGGCAGCCTTTCATGCCGACGACGGGCGGCTGGTCCTGACCAAGCGCGCATCCGGCCTGCGCCACCATCCGGGGCAGATCGCCCTGCCCGGCGGCAAGGTCGATCCCGGCGACGCGGATGCCGTGGCCGCCGCCCTGCGCGAGGCGCATGAAGAGGTCGGCCTTGCCCCCGCACAGGCCCGCGTGCTGGGATGCCTGCCGCCCCATCGCACCGTGACCGGCTTTCAGATCACCCCCGTCATCGCCATCATCGATGGCCCCTTCACCCCCATCCCCGAAGAGGGCGAGGTGCAGGAGGCCTTCACCCTGCCCTTCCGCCATATCGCCAACGCCGCCAGCTATCGCATTGAAAGGCGGCGGTGGCGCGGCGGTTGGCGCAGCTTTCATGCCGCGCCGTTCGGGCCCTATTACCTCTGGGGGGCGACCGCCCGTATCCTGCTGAACCTGGCCCAGGGGTTCAGGGCGTGATGCGGATACCCGACCAGATCATGGCCGATCCCGGCCTGATCCGCGTGATGCGGGCGCTGCATGCGCAGGGGGACCATGCATTTCTGGTCGGCGGCGTCGTGCGCAACGCTCTGCTGGGTCAGCCGGTCGACGACATAGACATCGCCACCGATGCCACGCCGGATCGGGTCATGGCGCTGGCCCAGGCGGCGGGTCTTCGTGCGGTGCCCACGGGCATCGATCATGGCACCGTCACGCTGGTCCATGACGGTCGCGGGTATGAGGTCACGACTTTCCGCCGCGATGTCGAAACCGATGGCCGCCATGCCGTCGTGGCCTTCACGGAAGACATGGCCCAGGATGCCGCCCGTCGCGACTTCACCATGAACGCGCTCTATGCCGATGTCGATGGGCAGGTCATCGACCCGATGGGCGGGCTGGCCGATCTGACCGCCCGCCGCCTGCGCTTCGTGGGCGACCCGGCCCAGCGCATCCGCGAGGATTACCTGCGCATCCTGCGCTTCTTCCGTTTCTTCGCACGTTATGGTCAGCATGCAGACCCTGACGCGGTCGCCGCCTGCGCCGCGCATAAGGACGGGCTGACCGGCATCGCCCGTGAACGCATCGGGGCGGAAATGCGCAAGCTGCTGGCCGCGACCGATCCGGCACCCTCGGTCGCGCTGATGGCGGATACGGGGGTTCTGGACCTGCTGCTGCCCGGCGCCGATCCCGCGGCTTTGGAAGCGCTGTTGGCGCATGAGGGCGACCTCCCTCCGTCATGGCCGCGTCGGCTGGCGGCACTGCACCCCGAACCCGCCGCCGCATTGCGCCTGTCCAAAACCGAAACCAAGAACCAAGCCGTTCTGCAAACCGCCCTTCGGGAGGACTGGTCGCTGGACCGCGCCGCCTATCGGCTTGGGGCCGAGATCGGCTGCGATCATGCGATCCTGATGGCCGCGCGGGGCAAGGTGCTGCCGCCCGACTGGCAGGCGCAGATCCAACAGGCCGCGGAAGCCCGCTTTCCGCTGAAAGCTGCCGATCTGCCCGACCTACAGGGCCCAGCCCTTGGCCACGCCCTGAAAACCGCCGAGGCGGCCTGGATCGCTTCGGGCTTCGCGCTGCCCGCCCCTGCCCTGATCGACATGGCCAATCTGGCCGGAAAAGAGCCCACATGAGCCTGCACGCCCGCTTCGGCCGCATGGTCGATGCCTTCCGCCCCGCCGATGGCGCGCCCCCGCGCAGCCTGATGGCCTTCTTCCGCTGGTGCCTGTCGGGCGCGTGGAAGGGGCTTGGTTTCGCGGCGCTGACATCGGCGATGGGGGGTGCGGCGGATGTGGTTTCGGCGATGCTGCTGGGTATGGTCGTCGATGCGGTCACCGGCAGCAGCCCCGGAACCTTCTGGACGGAAAACTGGGGACTGGTCGCCATCTTTGCGGGCTTCTTCCTGATCCTGCGGCCCGCAATCTTCGGCCTGTCGACGGCCAGCTCCAACGTCATCATCGGGCCGAACGTCCTGCCCCTTGTACTGTCGCGCTTGCATCGCTGGACGATGGGCCATGCGATCGACTTCTTCGACAACGATTTCGCGGGCCGGCTGGCGCAGAAGCAGATGCAGACCGCGCGCGCCGTCACCGATGTCGCCAGCGAGGTGGTGAACGTGGTGGCCTTCGCGCTGGCCTCGGTCATCGGGTCGGCTGCCTTCCTGCTGGCGGTGGATGGCTGGGGGGCGGTGGCGCTGCTGGTCTGGCTGGTGGCCTATTTCGCGCTGATCCGCTTCTTCCTGCCGCGCATCCGGGCGAAATCGGGGGCGCGGGCCTCGGCGCGGGCCAATGTGACGGGGCAGGTCGTCGATACCATCACCAACATCAAGACCGTCAAGCTGTTCGCCCATGACCGGCACGAGGATCAGGTCGCCTTGGGCGCCATGGCCGGTTTCCGCGAACGCGCGCTGGACTTCGGCGTCGTCAGCACCTGGTTCCGCCTGTCGCTGATGATCGTGGCGGGCATCCTGCCGGTCATCCTGGTGGGCGGCACCATCCTCCTGTGGCGTCAGGGCGCGGCCACGGTGGGCGATGTCGCGGCATCGGGCGCCATCGCCATGCGCCTGTCGCAGATGACCGGATGGGTCAGCATGGCGCTGATGGGCATGTGGGGCAACATCGGCGAGGTCGAGGACGGCATGCGCACCCTGTCGCCCCCGCACGGGCTGACCGATGCCCCCGATGCCGTCACGCTGGACCGGGTGCAGGGCCGGATCCGCTTCGACCACGTCGGCTTCGCCTATGGCCGGGACGAGGGCGGGATTGAGGATCTGGACCTGACCATCGCCGCCGGAGAAAAGGTCGGCATCGTCGGTGCCTCGGGGGCGGGAAAGTCGACGCTGGTGGCGCTGCTGCTGCGGCTTTATGACGTCGAACGCGGGGCGGTGCTGCTGGACGGCCACGACCTGCGCCACGTCACGCAGGAAAGCCTGCGCCGCCAGATCGCGATGGTCACGCAGGAGACGGCGATGTTCAACCGCTCGGCCCGCGACAACATCCTCTATGGGCGGCCCGATGCCACGCAGGACCAGATCGTCGCGGCGGCAAAGGCGGCCGAGGCGCATGATTTCATCCTGTCGTTGCAGGATCATGCCGGGCGCACGGGCTATGACGCGCATCTGGGCGAACGCGGGGTCAAGCTGTCGGGTGGCCAGCGCCAGCGGATCGCCCTAGCCCGCGCCTTCCTGAAGGATGCCCCGATCCTGGTCCTGGACGAGGCGACCAGCGCCTTGGACAGCGAAATCGAAGCGCAAGTGCAGGACGCCCTGACCCGCGCCATGGACGGCAAGACGGTACTGGCCATCGCCCACCGCCTGTCGACCATCGTGGAACTTGACCGCATCCTTGTGATCGAGGATGGACGCATCGTCGAACAGGGCACGCATGACGCGCTGCTGGCCCGGAACGGCACTTATGCAAGATACTGGATGCGCCAGTCGGGCGGCTTCCTGGGAACGGATGAGGCCGCCGAATGACCACCTGGACGATCGAACGGCTTGGCCGCAAGGGCGACGGCGTTGCCGTTCGTGGCGATGAACGCGCGCTGGCCGCCCTGACCCTGCCGGGCGAGGTGATCGAGGGCACCCCCGAGGATGGCCGCATCGCCGCGCCGCGCATCGTCACGCCTTCGGATCAGCGGGTGCGCCCGATCTGCACGCATTTTCGCGCCTGCGGGGGCTGTTCGCTGATGCATGCCAGCGATGGCTTCACAACCGCCTGGAAGCGGCAGGTGGTGGAAACCGCGCTGGCCGCGCAGGGCATTCAAGCGCCCGCGCCGCTGGTGCATGTCTCGCCCCTGAAATCGCGGCGACGGGCGGTGCTGTCGGGCAAGCGCACCAAGAAGGGGGCGCTGGTGGGCTTTCATGCCCGCGCATCCGAGGTGATCGTGGATCTGGCCGAGTGCCACGTCATGCGCCCGCAGATCACTGCCGCCCTGCCGCTGCTGCGCCGGATCACCGTCGCCGGGGCCTCGCGCCAGGCCGAGCTGACCTTCACCGTCATCCACGGGCCTGCCGGGCTGGACGTGGCGGTGCGCGGCGGCAAGCCGATGGACCCCGACCTGCTGCAGACCATGGCCGCCTTGGCGCGCGAAGGCGATCTGGCGCGGCTGGATTGGGATGGCCAGACCATCACCCGCCGCCCCGCGCAGCTGCCGATGGGCCGCGCGCAGGTCGTCCCGCCCCCCGGTGCCTTCCTGCAGGCCACCGCCGAAGGCGAGGCCGCGCTGCTGTCCGCCGTCCGCGCCACTGTGGGCGATGCAACCCGCGTGCTGGACCTGTTCGCAGGCTGCGGGACCTTCACCCTGCCCTTGGCGGAAACCGCGCGGGTCCATGCCGTCGAGGGGCTGGCCGCGCCACTGCAGGCCCTTGATTCGGCATGGCGTCAGACGCCGGGGTTGAACCGGGTCACCACGCAGGTGCGCGATATCGCCCGCCGCCCCCTGCTGCCGGACGAGCTGGCGGAATTTGACGCAATCGTGATTGATCCGCCGCGCAACGGGGCCGAGGCGCAGATGCGCCAGATCGCCACCGCGCGGGTGCCCGTGGTGGCCCAGGTGGCCTGCGACCCGGTTAATTTCGCCAAGGATTTGCGGATTCTGGTTGATGCCGGATACCGTCTGGACCGGCTGTGGGTTGTCGACCAGTTCCGCTTCTCACCCCACGTCGAAATGGTTGCCGCATTAACGCTTTGCTAGGCAGCATCACGCTAGATGTGATATTCCGGACCCATATAACAAGAAACCGTCAGAGGCAGTGATGAGCAAAACGACCCGTCGGGCGTTCACGATTTCGATGTTGGCCGTGCTGGCCGCCTGTGGCAAGCCGCAGGAGGAAAAGCCGAATTTCGTGCGCTATTTCGGCCCGCCCGTGACGCAGGTGCAGATCAACAAGGGCCAGCGGCGCATGCATCTGTTCAGCGGCAGCACGGTCGTGAAATCCTATGACATCAGCCTTGGGAACGTGCCCGTCGGACACAAGCAGTTCGAAGGCGACGGCAAGACCCCCGAGGGCGTCTATTTCGTCGACCGCTTCAACCCGCGCAGCGCCTATCACCTGTCGGTCGGGGTGTCCTATCCCAACGCGCAGGACCGCGCCTTTGCCGAGGCGCATGGACGCAAGCCGGGCGGGGACATCTTCATCCACGGCCGTGGCCCCGACGGCAACAACCTGTTCCCCCGTCAGCGCGATTGGACCGCAGGCTGCATCGCCGTGTCCGACGAGGAGATCGAGGAGATCTATGCCATGATCCGCCCCGGAACGCAGGTCGTCATCTATCCGTAAGGACGCCGCGCCCGCTGCGGAACTGAAACGGCCCCGATCGCCATGATCGGGGCCTTGTCATGTCACTGCGATGCCGTCAGCAATGTCCACCACAGCTTGCCCGAAGGCTCCTTGTACCAAGCGAAACCCAGCAGCTTCGCGGAAGGGTCCATGATCACGTCGCGCGTGTCGCGGGTGGTCATCCAGGCGCTCAGCGTCTCGATCTCGTTCTCGTAGCTTTCCGAGATGTTCTCGCCGATCAGCGTGCCGTTGAAGCCCTGACGCCGAACCCGGTCGAGGGGCGAAGAGCCGTCCGACCCCCAGTGCCACGCCCGATTCTGCGCCGACATGTCGCGCGAATGGGCCAGGGCGGCGGCATCCAGCTGGCTGCTGGGCGTCAACGCCGTCAGCCCCAGATTCCCGCGCAGGGTGTTGATCTGCTGCAACACCCGACCCGCGATCGCGGCGTTGTCATCGACAGGTGCGGGGGCCTGGATGGGCATATCCTGAGGCATGGGCATCGGCTGCTGTTGCAGATAGCGCGGCGCGCATGCTGTCAACGCAAGAACGGCAAGAACCCCGATCGACCTGATATTCCTCAACGTGCAGGCTCCCTCTGTGTGATCTGGTCTTGGTCTATCGAAGCGGGCGATGCTGTTCAAACGCAACTCTGCGTGAGACGCCAAATCGGATCGCGCGTCCATCGTCATCGCCGGTTTGATTTGCCGCCCCGTGGCGCAGGGGATATGATTTCATCATCGAAGCCCGCCCCTCAAGAGCGGTGATCCGAACCCCGAGGACATGAGCAGATGAGCACGCGTTTCAACTTCAACCGGCGGGCCTTTCTGGGCACCGCAGCCGCAGGACTGGCGATGCCCGCCTTCGCGCAGGAGGCGCCGACCGGCAACACCGGCCCCCAGCATAACATCTCGAGCTTCCGGATGCAGGACTGGCGCCCGCATTTCGACAATCTGACCAATGGCGCGATCCTGTGTGACCTGACATCGCGCGCCGTGCATTTCTGGTCCGAGGACGGGACCACCTATCACGTCTACCCCTCCTCGATCCCGGTCAGCGCCGAGCTGACCCGCAGGGGCCGAACCGAGATCATCAAGAAGGTCGATGGCCCCACATGGGCCCCCACGCCCTCGATGAAGGCCAGCAACCCGGAATGGCCCGATTTTGTGCCCGCGGGTCCCGACAATCCGCTTGGGACGCATGCGCTGTGGCTGTCGTGGCAATATTACCGCATCCACGGCACGCATGACACGCGCAAGATCGGGCGCAAATCCTCGAACGGCTGCATCGGGCTTTACAACGAACACATCGCCCAGCTGTTCGGCTTGGCAAAGATCGGGACGCAGGTTCTGATCCTTTAAGGAAAGGGGGCCGCGCGGCCCCCTTTTCGCATCAGGCGACCGGTTCGACCCATCCGCCGATATTGTCGCGGATCACCTCCAGCATGACCTGGATATGCGCCGGATCGTCGTTCAGGCAGGGAATGTACTGGAATTCATGGCCGCCGGCCTCCTCGAAGGCCTCGCGGATTTCGCCGTTGATCTCCTCCAGCGTCTCGATGCAATCGGATGAGAAGGCAGGCGAGATGACGGCGATGTCGGTATGGCCCTGTTTCGCCAGTTCAGCCACATGCTCGACGGTATAGGGGCGCAGCCACTCCTCGCGGCCGAAGACCGACTGGAAGGTGGTGTCGATGATGCCCTCGGGCCAGCCCAGCTCCTCGCGCAGCAGGCGGGACGTCTTCTGGCACTGGCAGTGATAGGGATCGCCCTGCATCAGATAGCGTTTCGGCATGCCATGATAGCTGGCCACCAGCTTCTTCGGCACCTTGCCGCCCAAGGCGCGGCGCACGCTGTCGGCCAGCGCCTTGATGTAATCGGGACGGTTCACATAGGGCTCGCAGGTGCGGACGGCGGGTTGCCAGGTCTGCTCCATCAGCGCCCGGAACAGCTGGTCGTTGGCCGTGGCCGAGGTCGGCCCCGCGTATTGCGGGTAAAGCGGCAGGAAGACGATACGGCGGCATCCGGCGTCCACCATCTTCTGCAGCACGTCATGGGTCGAGGGGTTGCCATAGCGCATGCAGAATTCGACCATCACCTGATCGCCCCATTCGACATGGGCGGCCTCGCGCAGGGCGGCGGTCTGCGCCTTGGTGATCGTCATCAGCGGGCTTTCGTTCGCCTCGTTGTTCCAGATCAGCTTGTAGTTCTTGCCCGAGCTGCGCGGACGGAAGGTCAGGATGATGCCCTGCAGCAGCGGCTGCCATTTCCAGTTGGGCAGGTCCACGACACGCTTGTCGGACAGGAATTCGTTCAGATAGCGGCGCATTGGCCAATAGCCATAGCCGTCGGGCGTGCCAAGGTTGGCAATCAGGATGCCGGTCTTTGCGGGCTTGATCTTGGGGTGGTCGGCAGGCGCGTGATCTGGCGTCATGGGTTCTGTTTCCTGATGGCGTTCAAGGCGTCGGAAAGCGCGGTCTTTGCGCTGCCCGGACGCAGGGGCTTGGGCTGACTGTCCGAAGGCGCCCATCCGGTCAGAAAGACCAGATCGAAGCCAACGTTGATACGGGACGGATCGTCGCGGTCGGGGTGATGGGTGGCAAGGATGGCGCTGGCACGGCCAATGACATCGCGGCGGGTGGGTCGGCGCAGGCGGGCTGCCATGGCGTTGCCCTCGCCCATGGCCCGCAGGTCGCGCCCCAGATGGGCCAGGTCGCGATAGCTGACGCGCTGCGACAGCAAATCCGCCACCGGCAGCGCCAGCCCCGCCCGTTGCAGCAGCCCGCCCATGTCGCGGATCTCGCCCATCGGCAGGACGCGGGGCGACAGGCCGCCGGTGATCTCGGCCTCGGCCTGGGCCAGGGCGGCGCGCAGTTCCGCCAGCGTCTGGTTGCCGAAACAGACGCCGATGAACAGCCCGTCCTCGCGCAGGGCGCGGCGGCATTGGGCGATCTGGCCGATCGGATCCTCGGCCCAGTGCAGCGACATGGCGTGGATCACCAGGTCATGCGCGCCGGGTTCAAGATCGATCACCGGATCGTCGGCGACTGGGCGGGCCTGCGGAAAGCGCGGCCCCCAGATTTCGGGAAAGCCGGTGACGACGGCGGGGGACGTAAAGGTTCTGTTAACCTCGATCAGCCTATCGTCGATCTCATCGGCGGCGATCTGGTGGAACAGGTCGACAAACCCCGCACGCCGCGCGCGGTCACGCTGGCGCAGCAGGGCATCCGTGTCGGTCAGAGCGGGGCGCGTGCTATCTTGGGGGATCTTCATGGGACTGGAACATAGGGTGCTTTCGGGGGCGATGAAAGTCGCGCTGCACGTCCTTTATCCGCCGCAATGCCTGTCCTGCGGCGCGGGCGTGGCGGATGGCGGTGCGGGGGCCGTTCACCTTTGCGCCAGTTGCTGGATGGACGCGCAGTTCATCACCGGCGCGATGTGCGATTGCTGCGGGGTGCCCCTGCCCGATGACGGCACGGGAACCGAGCAGGTGCTTGTCTGCGACGACTGCCTGACCGCCGTGCGGCCTTGGTCGAGGGGGCGGGCGGCAATGGTCTATGACGGCACCGCCCGCAAGCTGATCCTGGCGCTGAAGCATGGCGACCGGCTGGATCTGGCGCCCGCGATGGCGGGATGGCTGGCGCGGGCGGCGCGTCCGCTGGTGATGCAGGACCAAATCGTCTGTCCCATCCCCCTGCACCTGCGCCGCCTGATGAAGCGCAAATACAACCAGTCTGCCCATGTCAGCGCACGGCTGGCCCGCGATCTGGGGCTGGCCCATCAACCCGACCTGCTGGTCCGCACCCGTCACACGCCCGCGCAGGATCACCGCGACGCGCAGGACCGCTTTGCCAACATGGCCGATGCGCTGGCGGTGAACCCGCGTCGCGCGGCGTCCCTGCAGGGGCGCCCGGTGCTGCTGGTCGATGACGTCATGGCCTCGGGGGCGACGATCACCACGGCGGCGATGGCGCTGTTGCAGGCAGGATCGGGGCCAGTTTCGGTTGCGGTTCTGGCACGGGCGGTCAAGGATCACTAGATAAGGTCCGAACCACCCGAAAGGACCGACATGGCACAGCCGAAAATTCAGATCTATACCACCCGCACCTGCCCCTTCTGCATCCGCGCCAAGGCGCTGCTGGATCAGAAAGGCGCGAAATTCGACGAAACCGATGTCGGGGCCGATGCCTCCAAGCGTGACACCATGACCAAGCGCGCCGGTGGCAAGCGCAGCGTCCCGCAGATCTTCATCGGCGACACGCATGTCGGCGGCTGCGACGAGCTGTTCGCCCTGGACCGCGCCGGCAAGCTGGACCCGATGCTGAAGGGCGCCGCCTGATGTCGCCCGCGTCGCTGACCGTGGGGCTGATCCAGCTGACGGTCGGCGACGCACCGCTGACCAATCTGGAACAGACCATCCCACTGATCCGACAGGCTGCCGCCGAAGGTGCGCAGCTGGTCCTGACCCCCGAGGCCACGAACATGCTGTCGCCCGACCGCGAATGGCAACGCCGCACCCTGCGCCCCGAGGCTCAGGACGCCACGCTGGCCGCCCTGCGGTCCGAGGCGAAGGCCCATGGCATCTGGCTGCTGATCGGCTCGCTGGCGCTGGCGACCGAGGATGCAGACGGGCGTTTTGCCAACCGCAGCCTGCTGATCGACCCTCAGGGTCAGATCGTCGCGCGATACGACAAGCTGCACATGTTCGACGTGACCATCAGCAAGACCGAATCCTATCGCGAAAGCGCCGCCTATCGTCCGGGCGATCGGGCCGTGCTGACGCAGGCGGCGGGTGTGCCCATCGGCATGACCATCTGCTATGACCTGCGCTTTCCGCATCTTTACCGGCAGCTGGCGCAGGCGGGCGCGCGGATCCTGACGGTGCCCTCGGCCTTCAACCCGGTCACAGGCGAGGCGCATTGGGAAACGCTGCTGCGCGCCCGCGCGATCGAGACGGGATGCTTCGTGCTGGCGCCCGCGCAATGCGGCACCCATCCTGCGCCGCACAGTCCCGACCGCCCCGCACGCCGCAGCCACGGGCACAGCCTGGTGGTGGATCCTTGGGGCAAGGTGCTGTCGGATGCAGGTGTGACGCCGGGTATATCCTTTGTTTCCCTTGACCTTACGGCCATCGACAGGGCACGGTCCTCTATCCCGTCCCTGACCCATGATCGGCCCTTCGCGGCCCCGGAACCCCATGACCCTGCGCGCGACCGACACTGACCCTAGCACCGACCGACTGGCCGCCAGCCTGTTCGCCGAGGTGCTGATTGCCGAACAGCTGTCGCGCAACCTGATCAGCAAGGCGCTGCCCGGTGGCATGCAGATCTCGCATTTCTCGGTGCTGAACTTGCTGGCTCATGTGAACGAGGAACGCACCCCCGCCCAACTGGCCCGCGCCTTTCACGTCACGCGCGGGGCGATGACGAACACGCTGTCGCGGCTGGAATGGGCGGGGCATGTGCATATCCGCCCCGATTGGGACGATGCGCGGCGCAAGTTCGTCTCTCTCAGCCCGGCGGGTCGGGCGGCGCGCGACAATGCGCTGGCCGCCTTCATGCCGCTGATCGCGGGCGTTGTGCGCAAGATCGGGGCCGAGCGCGTGCGCAGCGCCCTGCCCGTCCTGCGCGAGATGCGCGTTCAGCTGGAAGGCAGCGACTAGGCTTTTCGCGCCGTCAGGATGTAGTTCACCGACATGTCGCGATCCGACAGCCGCCAGCCATGCGTGATCGGGTTGAAGACCATACCGCGCCGGTCGACCGTATCCAGATCGGCGGCCCCGGCCATGGCGGTCAGCTCGTCCGGCGTGATGAACCGCTGCCAGTCATGCGTGCCGCGCGGCAGCCAGCGCAGGATCCATTCAGCCCCCAGGATCGCCGCGCCAAAGCTGCGCACCGTGCGGTTCAGGGTCGAGATGATCACCAGCCCCCCCGGACGCACCAGCCGCTGACAGGTGGCGATGAAGGCCTTGGGGTCGGCGACATGTTCCACGATCTCAAGCGCCAGGACGACGTCGAAGACCTCGCCGGCATCGGCCATCGCCTCGGCGGTGGTGGCGCGATAGTCGATGTTCAGCCCCTGCTGGTCGGCATGGGTCTGGGCCACGTCGATATTGACCTGCGTGGCATCGGCCCCCGTGACCGTCGCCCCAAGACGCGCCATCGGTTCGGCGACTAGGCCGCCGCCGCAGCCGATATCCAGAATGCGCAACCCTTCAAAAGGCGCGGGACCGGTGCGGTCGCGGCCAAACTCGATGGCGATCTGTTCGGCGATGTAATCCAGCCGCAGCGGGTTCATCAGGTGCAGCGGGCGGAACTTGCCGTTCGGGTCCCACCATTCGGCGGCCATCGCCTCGAACTTGGCGATTTCGGCGGGGTCGATGCTGGTCATTTTCAGTGGTCCTTCTGGCAGGCGGGCTGAACAGGCCTTATAGTATCAGCATGGACCGATTGGCAGGACAAATCTCCGCGTCACATGGCCGCCTTCATCCGGCGGTCGAACCCTATGCGCGACACACGTTGGATGTGGGCGAAGGCCACACGCTCTATGTCGAGGAATGCGGCAACCCGAAGGGCCGTCCCGTCATCGTGCTGCACGGCGGGCCGGGCGGCGGATGCAGCCCCTTCATGCGGCGCTTCTTCGATCCCGATCACTTCCGCATCGTCCTATTCGATCAACGCGGCTGCGGCCGGTCGCGGCCCACGGCATCGGTGCAGGCCAATACCACGCAGCACCTGATCGACGACATCGCGCTGATCCGCGACCATCTGGGTGTGGATCAATGGCTGCTGTTCGGCGGCAGCTGGGGGGCGACGCTGGCCCTGGCCTATGCGCAGGCCCACCCCGATCACTGTAGCGGGCTGATTTTGCGCGGCGTCTTCCTGGGGATGCAGTCGGAGCTGGACTGGTTCTATGGCGGCGGGGCGGCGCGCTTCTTCCCCGAGTTGTGGGACCAGTTCCAGGAACCCATTCCGCAGGCCGAGCGGGGCGACATGATCGCCGCCTACCATCGGCGCCTGTTCGACGACGACACCGGGAGGCAGACGCGTTTCGCCCAGCCTTGGCTGATGTGGGAAAACGCGCTGGCGGGGCTGCAATCCTCGGCCTCGGGGTTCGCGCCGCCGGAATATGCGCGGGCCTTCGCGCGGCTGGAGAATTATTTCTTCACCAACAAGTGCTTTCTGGAAGAAGGCCAGCTGCTGCGCGACCGGCACCGGATCAAGCATCTGCCCGCCGTCATCGTCCAAGGCCGCTATGACATGGTCTGCCCGCCCTCCGGCGCCTATGCCTTGGCGCAGGGCTGGCAGGGGTGCCAGCTGCGCTTCGTGCCCGCATCTGGGCATGCGCTGTCGGAACCCCGCATAACCGCCGAACTGGTCACCGTCATGGACACCATCCGCGACGAGGACCGCATCAAGAACCGGACGTCCCGCACATGAGCTTGAACCTCTTCCTGATCTTCATGGTGGCCAGCGCCGCCGCCGCCGCTACGGGCATCATCTTTCGCCCCGGCAGCTGGTACGATGGGTTACGCAAGCCGTCCTTCACGCCGCCGAAATGGGCCTTCCCCGTCGCATGGAGCACCATCTATCTGCTGTCGGCGATTGCCGCCGCGCGGGTGGCGCTGCTGCCGGGTGCGGGGCTGGCGCTGGCGCTCTGGGCGGCGCAGATCGCGCTGAACACGCTGTGGACGCCGACGTTCTTCGGTGCGCGTCGCATGGCGCTGGCGATGGGGGTGATGGCGACGCTGTGGGTCGTGGTCGCGGGAATGGTCGTGCAGTTCTGGATGATCGACTGGCGGTCGGGGCTGATGCTGCTGCCTTATCTGGCCTGGCTTTGCGTGGCGGCGGCGCTGAACTGGCGGGTCTGGCGCGACAACCCCGGCGCGGGGGCCGCCTAAGGCAGCTTGCAATCGGCGTGGGTTGGCGCTATATGGCATTGCAACAGCGGTGCAGGGGTCCAAACCCTGCCCACCGGAACTTCCGCATGGGGCCCGCTGACGGCCCCTTTTTCATGTCCGAAAGGATCCCATGTCGAACGACCTGATCGCCAAGACGGCCATTGACCGTCGCCTGGCCGAAATCATCACGCCCGTGATCGAGGATCTGGGCTTCGAGCTGGTCCGCGTGCGCCTGCAGGGCGGCAAGACCGCCACGCTGCAGATCATGGCGGACCGCCCCGAAGGCGGCATCAACGTCGATGACTGCGCCGAGATCTCGACCGCCGTCAGCGCCACGCTGGATGTCCAGGACCCCATCGAGGACAACTATCACCTCGAGGTCTCCTCGCCCGGGATCGACCGCCCCCTGACCCGGATGAAAGATTTCGAATCCTTCGAGGGCTACGAGGCGCGTCTGGACCTGAACCAGCCCATCGACGGCCGCAAGCGCTTCAAGGGCACGCTGGCCGGGACCGAGGGCACCGAGGTTCTGATCAACATCGAGGATCAGGGCGCGACCCACACGATCGGCCTGGACTTCGACCTCTTGGCCGATGCCAAGCTGGTCCTGACGGATGAGCTGATCAAGGAAATGCTGCGTCAGAAGAAGGAAGCCGGGGTCGAGATCGACAACCTGGACGAAACCGCCTTCGACGAGATCGAAACCGACGACAACGAAGGTGCCGACGGCGCCGCTACCAAGGAGTGAGTTGATGGCGATCACATCTGCCAACCAGCTTGAACTGTTGCAGACGGCCGAAGCCGTCGCCCGCGAGAAGATGATCGAGCCCGAGCTGGTCATCGAAGCGATGGAAGACAGCCTGGCGCGTGCCGCCAAGTCGCGTTACGGCGCCGAGATGGACATCCGCGTGTCCATCGACCGCAAGACCGGCAACGCCACCTTCACCCGTGTCCGCACGGTCGTCGAGGATGACGCGGTCGAGAACTATCAGGCCGAACTGACCGTCGAGCAGGCACGCCCCTATCTGGACGACCCCAAGGTCGGCGACGAGATCATCGATCAGGTTCCCCCCGTCGAACTGGGCCGCATCGCCGCGCAATCCGCCAAGCAGGTCATTCTGCAGCGCGTGCGCGAAGCCGAACGCGACCGCCAGTACGAGGAATTCAAGGATCGCGCAGGCACCATTATCAACGGTGTCGTCAAGCGCGAGGAATACGGCAACATCATCGTCGACGTGGGCCGTGGCGAAGCGATCCTGCGCCGCAACGAGAAGATCGGCCGCGAAAGCTATCGCCCGAACGACCGCATCCGCGCCTTCGTCAAGGACGTCCGCCGCGAGACCCGCGGCCCGCAGATCTTCCTGTCGCGCACCGACCCGCAGTTCATGGCCGAGCTGTTCAAGATGGAAGTGCCGGAAATCTATGACGGCGTCATCGAGATCAAGGCCGTGGCCCGTGATCCGGGTTCGCGCGCCAAGATCGCGGTGATCAGCTATGACGGCTCGATCGATCCGGTTGGCGCCTGCGTCGGCATGCGCGGCAGCCGCGTCCAAGCCGTCGTGGGTGAGCTGCAGGGCGAAAAGATCGACATCATCCCGTGGAACGAGGATCAGGCCACCTTCCTGGTCAACGCCCTGCAGCCCGCCGAGGTCAGCAAGGTCGTCTTCGACGAGGAAGCCAACAAGATCGAGGTCGTGGTTCCCGACGAACAGCTGTCGCTGGCCATCGGCCGCCGCGGTCAGAACGTCCGCCTGGCAAGCCAGCTGACCGGTCTGGACATCGACATCCTGACGGATGAGGAGGAATCCAAGCGTCGTCAGGCCGAGTTCAACACCCGCACCGCCCTGTTCATGGAAACGCTGGACCTGGACGAATTCTTCGCCCAGCTGCTGGTGGCCGAGGGCTTCACCAACCTTGAGGAGGTCGCCTTCGTCGATACCGACGAACTGCTGACCATAGACGGGGTGGACGAAAGCACGGCATCCGAACTGCAGGCCCGTGCCCGCGACGTGCTGGAGGCCAAGAACAAGGCCGCGCTGGATCGCGCCCGCGAACTGGGCGTCGAGGACAGCCTTGTTGAATTCGAGGGCCTGACGCCCCAGATGATAGAGGCGCTGGCAAAGGACGGCATCAAGACGCTGGAAGACTTTGCCACTTGCGCGGACTGGGAACTGGCCGGTGGCTGGACCACGGTGAACGGCGCGCGCGTCAAGGACGAAGGCCTGCTGGAGCCCTTCGACATCTCGCTGGAGGAAGCGCAGGGCATGGTGATGACCGCGCGCGTCCTTCTGGGCTGGGTCGATCCGACCGAGCTGGAAGGCGATGAGGTCGAAGCCGAAGAAGATGACAACGATGACGAGGAGGCCGGGGCCTGATCGCCCCGGTACTGTGCACAGCTTGAGCCGTGGTGGACGTGACAAGGACCGGACCGATCCGGAACGCAAATGCATCGTCACCGGCGATGCGCAACCCAAACGTGGGCTGATCCGTTTCGTGATCGGCCCCGAAGGCCAGGTCGTTCCCGATCTGGCCGAAAAGCTGCCCGGACGGGGCATCTGGGTCACGGCCGATCGCGCGGCGATCGACAAGGCGGCGGCGAAGGGTCTGTTTTCCCGCGCCGCCCGTGCCCCCGTTTCCGCACCCGACGATCTGGGTGCGCTGACCGAGGCGGGCGTCGCCCGTCGTCTGGTCGAACTGGTGTCCATGACCCGCAAGTCGGGCCGTGCCGTCGCCGGTTTCGAAAAGGTTAAGGGCTGGTTGGCCGAGGGGCGCGCGAAAGTGCTTCTGCAGGCCAGCGACGGGTCGGAACGCGGCAAGGGCAAGCTGTGGACGCCCACCGGCGGACGCTGGTTCGGTTGCCTGACGGCCTCAGAATTGGGTTTGTCCTTTGGGCGTGATCATGTCATACACGGCGCGCTTGCGGCGGGTGGCCTGACGGACAGGGTGATCTTGGAAGCCGGCAGACTGACGGGTCTGCGCGGGCATGACGACGGCAATACGGCTGTCGGGAAGGAATAAGACGCAGATGAGCGATAAAGACGATAAAAAGCCCCTGGGACTTGGCGGCGCTGGCCGCTCGGGTCAGGTCAAGCAGAGCTTCAGCCATGGCCGCACGAAAAGCGTGGTCGTGGAAACCAAACGCAAGCGCGTCGTGGTCCCGAAATCCAGCCCGGCGCAATCCGCTGCCGACAAGGCCAAGAATCCGCTGACCGCGCGCATGGCGGGTGATCCCTCCAAGCGCCCGGCAGGCATCTCGGATGTCGAGATGGAGCGTCGCCTGAAGGCTCTTGCCGCCGCCAAGGCGCGCGAGGCCAGCGACGCTGCCGAACGTGCGGCGCAGGAAAAGCAGCGCGAGGAAGACCGCGCCCGCCGCCGCGCCGAGATCGAGGCGAAGGCCGAGGAAGAGCGTCAGCGCGAGGAAGCCCTCAAGGCCAAGGCCGAAGAGGAAGCCCGCGCGGCCCGCGAGGCCGAGGAAGCCGCCAAGCGCAAGGACGCCCCCAAGCAGGAGCGTGCGAAGCCCGCAGCCGCAGCCAAGCCCGCCGCCCCCGATCAGGCCGCGATCGAGGCCGCCGCGTCGCGCGCCGAGACCAAGGGCGTCTCGACCAGCGCACCGCGCAAGACCGACCGTGAAAAGGTCGATCGCGACAAGAACAACAAGAACGCCCGCGACGACAACCGCCGCTCGGGCAAGCTGTCGCTGAACCAGGCGCTGAACGGCGAAGGCGGCCGCCAGCGCAGCATGGCCGCGATGAAGCGCAAGCAGGAAAAGACCCGTCAGAAGGCGATGGGTGGTCACCAGCGTGCCGAAAAGCAGGTGCGTGACGTCCAGCTGCCCGAAACCATCGTCGTGCAGGAACTGGCCAACCGGATGGCGGAACGCGCCGCCGACGTGGTCAAGGCCCTGATGAAGATGGGCATGATGGTCAGCATGAACCAGGCCATCGACGCCGAGACCGCCGAACTGGTAATCGACGAATTCGGCCACAAGGCCGTGCGCGTCAGCGATGCCGACGTCGAGCAGGTCATCAACACCATCGACGACGACGAGGCCGATCTGCGTCCGCGTCCCCCGATCATCACGATCATGGGCCACGTCGACCACGGCAAGACCTCGCTGCTGGACGTGATCCGCAAGGCGAACGTCGTCTCGGGCGAGGCCGGTGGCATCACCCAGCACATCGGCGCCTATCAGGTGACGACCGAAAGCGGCGCGGTCCTGTCCTTCCTGGACACGCCGGGCCACGCGGCCTTCACCTCGATGCGTGCCCGCGGTGCGCATGTGACCGACATCGTCGTCTTGGTGGTTGCCGCCGATGACGCCGTGATGCCGCAGACGGTCGAGGCGATCAATCACGCCAAGGCCGCCGGTGTGCCGATGATCGTGGCGATCAACAAGGTCGACAAGCCTGCCGCCGACGTGAACAAGGTCCGCACGGACCTGTTGCAGCACGAGGTCGTCGTCGAGGCGATGTCCGGCGATGTGCAGGACGTCGAGGTTTCGGCCAAGACGGGCCTCGGCATCGACCAACTGCTGGAAGCCATCGCCCTGCAGGCCGAGATCCTGGAACTGAAGGCGAACCCGAACCGCGACGCCCAAGGCGCCGTGATCGAGGCTCAGCTGGACGTGGGTCGTGGCCCCGTTGCCACCGTGCTGGTTCAGCACGGCACGCTGAAGCGCGGCGACATCTTCGTCGTCGGCGAACAGTGGGGCAAGGTCCGCGCCCTGATCAACGACAAGGGCGAGCGCGTCGAAGAAGCAGGCCCCTCGGTTCCGGTCGAGGTTCTGGGTCTGAACGGCACGCCCGAGGCCGGTGACGTCCTGAACGTCGTTGACACTGAAGCGCAGGCCCGCGAGATTGCGGAATTCCGCATGCAGCAGGCCAAGGACAAGCGCGCCGCAGCCGGTGCCGCCACCACGCTGGAACAGCTGATGGCCAAGGCCAAGGCCGATGTGAACGTCGCGGAACTGCCGGTGGTCGTGAAGGCCGACGTGCAGGGCTCGGCCGAAGCCATCGTCCAGGCGTTGGAAAAGGTCGGCAACGACGAGGTCCGCGTCCGCGTGCTGCATTACGGCGTCGGTGCCATCACCGAATCCGACATCGGCCTGGCCGAAGCCTCGGGTGCGCCGGTCATCGGCTTCAACGTCCGTGCCAACTCTCCGGCGCGCAATGCCGCCAACCAGAAGGGTGTCGAGATCCGCTACTACTCGATCATCTACGATCTGGTGGATGACATCAAAGCTGCCGCATCGGGTCTGCTGTCGGCCGAAGTCCGCGAGAACTTCATCGGCTATGCCTCGATCAAGGAAGTCTTCAAGGTCACGGGCATCGGCAAGGTCGCCGGCTGTCTGGTCACCGAAGGTGTCGCCCGCCGTTCGGCCGGTGTGCGCCTGCTGCGCGACAACGTGGTGATCCACGAAGGCACGCTGAAGACGCTGAAGCGCTTCAAGGACGAGGTCAAGGAAGTGCAATCCGGTCAGGAATGCGGCATGGCCTTCGAGAACTACGAAGACATCCGTCCCGGCGACGTCATCGAGATCTTCGAGCGTGAAGAGGTCGAGCGCACCCTGTAAGGGATGCACCACCGAAGTGCAGAAGGGCGGTCCCGCAAGGGCCGCCCTTTTTCGTTGCCTGCCTGCTCCGCTCGGCGTTCCCGCAGATGCAAAAAAGGGGCGACCTTTCGGTCACCCCTTCGTTCGCGTTCTTCGACGGCGCAGCGCTCCTCCTTGCGCCGGAGACGCTCAGTTGCTGACGGGCTTGCCTTCATAGGTCCGGTTCCCCACCCGAACCAGAATGTTGCCGCCAGTGGTAGAGCCTTCGAAAAGACCCTGAATCGAGATGTAGCTTCCAACCGAAATGGTGCGAATCATGTCAATACCTCTTGTGCTCCCAGTCCTCAGAGTAGTCATGAAATGGTTAAAAAAGCATACACAACATCGCTATCTAAGACTTTTTTAGGCAGTTTGGCAAATGTTACGTGCCGACAATTGTCATCAAAGCCACATCTGAAGCGCAGGGATCAACGGAATATCGGCAGCAGGCATGGGGTAATCACGCAGTTTGTTCGCCCGCACCCAAGCCAGCGACTGCCCTTCGCGGGGTTGCACCACCCCCTGCCAGCGGCGACAGGCAAAGACCGGCATCAGCAGGTGGAAATCGTCATAGCTGTGGCTGGCGAAGGTCAGGGGAGCCAGGCAGCTGTTCCAGGTCTGGATGCCCAACTCTTCGTCCAGCTCTCGGATCAGGGCTGCCTCGGGGGTTTCGCCCGGCTCGACCTTGCCGCCGGGAAATTCCCACAGACCCGCCATGGATTTGCCCGGCGGGCGCTGTGCCAGAAGCACGCGCCCGTCGGGGTCGATCAGGGCAACAGCCGAGACCAGGACCGTCTTCACGACCGGTAATCCGCGTTGATGTCGATATAGCCGTGGGTCAGATCGCAGGTCCAGACGGTCCGCGCGCCCTGCCCCAGCCCCATGTCGACCCCGATCCGCAGTTCGGCGTTCTGCATATAGGCGCTGGCCTTGGCCTCGTCGTAATCGGGTGCCCGCCAGCCGTTCTCGGCCAGCACCATGTCGCCGAAGCTGATGCGCAGGCGGTCGCGATCGGCCTGTCCGCCGGATTTGCCGATGGCGGCGACGATGCGCCCCCAGTTGGCGTCCTGACCGGCGATGGCGGTCTTGACCAAAGGCGAGTTCGCGATGGCCATGCCGATCTTATGGGCATCGGCGTCATCGACGGCACCGGTCACGGCGATCTCGACGAATTTGGTGGCGCCTTCGCCGTCACGCACGACCAGATGCGCCAATTCGCGCATCACGCCGTGCAGGGCGGCGGTGAAGGCGCGGCCATCCTCGCTTTCCAGATCGGTGATCGGTGCGGCGGCGCTGCGGCCCGTCGCGGCCAGGATCAACGCATCCGAGGTCGAGGTGTCGCTGTCCACCGTAATCGCGTTGAAGGTCGCGTCCAACCCGCCGCTCAGCGCCTGCTGCAACAGGGGCGCAGGAATGGAGGCATCGGTGAAGATATAGACCAGCATCGTCGCCATGTCGGGTGCGATCATCCCCGAGCCTTTTGCGATGCCGGCGATCCTGATGTCGCCCCCCTGCCCCGCGACGGTCGCGGATGCGCCCTTGGGGAAGGTGTCGGTCGTCATGATGGCGCGGGCAGCATCGGCCACCCCGCCCTTGTCCAGCCCTGCGGCCAGATCGCCGATGACTGCGACGATGCGGTCGTGCGGCAGCGGTTCGCCGATCACACCGGTGGACGACGAAAACACCCGCCCGATCGGCAGGTCCAGCGCCTGCGCGACGGCCCCGGTGACGGCATCGACCGATTCCTGGCCCCGCGCGCCGGTGAAGGCATTGGCATTGCCGGAATTGACGATGATCGCGGCTCCCGCGCCGTCATCCTCGGTCGCGGCCAGCTTGGACTGGCAATCCAGCACGCAGGCCGCACGGGTCGAGGACCGCGTGAAGGCGCCCGCCACCGAGGCCCCCGGCGCGACGCGGATCAGCGTCACGTCGGTGCGGCCCTGGTATTTCACGCCCGCGGCGGCGCTGGCGAATTCGACGCCCTCGATCACCGGCAGGTCGGGGAAACCGGCGGGCGCCAGAGGCGAGACCGGAAGACCGGCCTTGCCCATTATTCGGCCTCCAACAGATCGGTGTTGTTCAGCAGCGCGGGATCGACGCCTTCGGTCTTCTTGATGTCGGCCTCGGCCACCAGACGCTCGATCTCGGCCTCGACCTTGTCGCGGCGGATCATCTGGGACAGCTGGTCGCGCACCTCGTCCAGCTTGGGGGCCTCGCGCATGCGGGTGTCGTTCAGCTTGATCAGGTGCCAACCGAACTCGGTCTTGACCGGGTCCGAAACGGCGCCCTTTTCCATGCCCGCGACGGCTTCGCTGAAGGGGGCGACCATCTGGTCGGCGGCGAACCAGCCCAGATCGCCCTTGTTGGGGCCGGAAGGTCCGGTCGAATGCTGTTCGGCCATCTCGCCGAAATCGGCGCCACCGTCCAGTTCGGCCTTGATGTCCTTGGCCTCTTCCTCGGTCTCGACCAAGATATGGGCGGCGTTGAATTCCTTGGTCTCGCCGGCATCGGCGAACATCTTGTCATAGGCCGCCTGCAGTTCCTCGTCCGACAGCTCGGCCTCGGCGATGTCGGTGACGGCGGCGGTGGCCATCGCATTGCGACGCTGCAGTTCGACCTGCGCACGCACCAGCGCGGTTTCCTTGCCCGAAGCGGCCACGGCGGTCTGGCGGATCAGCTGGTCCAGCATCATGTCCCACAGCGCCTGATCGGGCAGGTTCGCCATGTTGGGGTCCTGCACGGACTGCTTCATGACGATCATCTGGCCCAGGGTGATGTCCTGACCGCTGACGGTCGCCACGACCGTGTCGGCATCCTGGTCCTGTGCCCATGCGGCAGGGGCGGACAGCATCGGCGCCGCGACAAGGGCGACGGCCAGCAGGTTCGGTCTGAACATGGAAGATCCTTTGCACATCATGGCGCGCATCCCCTGACGGGACCGGGCCAACATTGACAGTCAGGCGGTCGGGGCCTACATCCCGAAGCAACTCCGTGGAAGGCACCGCCGCCGCGTTCGTTCCGGACCCTGATACGGCAATGGGGTCGGTACGGGCAAGTGGGCCGCGGTCACTCGTCTTTCCCAACAACGTGATTGCGAAGGTAACATGCTCGGCATCGGAAATCTGGCAAAGATGGTTTTTGGGACTCCCAACGACCGCATGGTCAAAGGGACGCGCCCGCTGGTGGCGCGCATCAACGCACTCGAGGACGACTTCAAGGCGCTGGACGATCAGCAGCTGATCGACAAGACCCGCGAATTCCAAGCACGCGTGGCCAAGGGCGAAAGCCTTGACGCCATCCTGCCCGAGGCCTTCGCCAACTGCCGCGAAGGCGCGCGCCGCGCCCTTGGCCTGCGGGCCTTCGACGTGCAGCTGATGGGCGGGATCTTCCTGCATCAGGGCAATATCGCCGAGATGAAGACGGGCGAGGGCAAGACCCTTGTCGCCACCTTCCCGGCCTATCTGAACGCGTTGTCGGGCAAGGGCGTCCATGTCGTCACGGTCAACGACTATCTGGCCAAGCGCGATGCGGAATGGATGTCCAAGGTCTTTGCCCAATTGGGCCTGACCTGCGGCGTCGTCGTCCCCTTCCAGCCCGAGGATGAGAAGCGCCAGGCCTATGCCGCCGATGTCACCTATGCGACCAACAACGAGCTGGGCTTCGATTACCTTCGCGACAACATGAAGGGCAGCGTCGCGGAAATGGTCCAGCGCGGCCACAACTTCGCCATCGTCGACGAGGTCGACAGCATCCTGATCGACGAGGCCCGCACGCCGCTGATCATCAGTGGCCCCTCGCAGGACCGCTCGGACCTCTATCGCGTGCTGAACGGCTATGTTCCCCTGCTGACCGAGGAACATTACAAGCTGGACGAAAAGGCCCGCAACGCCACCTTCACCGAAGAGGGCAACGAGTTCCTGGAACAGCGCCTGCAGGCCGATGGCGTCCTGCCCGAGGGTCAGACGCTTTATGATCCGGAATCGACCACCATCGTCCACCACGCCAACCAAGCCCTGCGCGCGCACAAGCTGTTCCTGAAGGACCAGCACTACATGATCCGCGACGGCGAGGTTGCGCTGATCGACGAATTCACCGGGCGCATGATGAAGGGCCGCCGCCTGTCGGACGGTCTGCATCAGGCGATCGAGGCCAAGGAAGGCGTCGAGATCCAACCTGAGAACGTGACGCTGGCCAGTGTCACCTTCCAGAACTACTTCCGCCTTTACGACCGTCTGTCGGGCATGACCGGCACCGCCAGTACCGAGGCCGAGGAATTCGCCGAGATCTACAAGCTGGGCGTGGTCGAGGTGCCGACCAACCGCGGCATCGCGCGGATCGACGAACATGACCGCGTCTATCGCACCGCCGCCGAGAAATACGCCGCCGTGATCGAGGCGATCAAGGAAGCCCACGCCAAGGGCCAGCCCACCTTGGTCGGCACCACCAGCATCGAGAAATCCGAGATGCTGTCCGAACTGCTGAAGAAGGACGGCGTCCCGCACAACGTCCTGAACGCCCGCCAGCACGAGGCAGAGGCCCAGATCGTCGCCGATGCCGGCAAGCGTGGCGTCGTGACCATCGCCACCAACATGGCCGGCCGCGGCACCGACATCCAGCTGGGCGGCAACGTCGAGATGAAGGTGATGGAGGCGCTTGGCGCCGACCCCGAGGCAAATCCCGACGAATTGCGCGCCCGCATCGAAGCCGAACATGCCGCCGAGAAGGAGGCCGTCCTGGCCGCCGGCGGGTTGTTCGTTCTGGGCACCGAACGCCACGAAAGCCGCCGCATCGACAACCAGCTGCGCGGCCGTTCGGGCCGTCAGGGCGACCCCGGTCGTTCGCTGTTCTTCCTGTCGCTGGACGACGACCTGATGCGGATCTTCGGGTCCGAGCGTCTGGACAAGGTCCTGTCCTCGCTTGGCATGAAGGAAGGCGAGGCGATCGTGCACCCTTGGGTGAACAAGTCGCTGGAACGTGCACAGGCCAAGGTCGAAGGCCGCAACTTCGACATCCGCAAGCAACTGCTGAAGTTCGACGACGTGATGAACGACCAGCGCAAGGCGATCTTCAGCCAGCGCCGCGAGATCATGGACAGCGAGGAAGTGGGTGAGATCACCGCCGACATGCGCCACCAGGTCATCGACGATCTGGTCGAGGATTTCATGCCGGCGCGCAGCTATGCCGACCAATGGGACGCCGAGGGTCTGAAGACCGCCGTGCGCGAGCGGTTGAACATGAACCTGCCTGTCACCGAATGGGCCGCCGAGGAAGGCGTCGACCAGGAGGTCATGCGCGAGCGGATCACCGAGGCGACCGACACCTACATGGCCGAAAAGGCCGCCGGTTTCGGCCCCGAGAACATGGCTCAGATCGAGAAGCAGGTCCTGCTGCAGATGATCGACCAGAAATGGCGCGAGCATCTGATGACGCTGGACCACCTGCGCTCGGTCGTGGGTTTCCGCGGTTATGCGCAGCGCGATCCGCTGTCGGAATACAAGACCGAGGCCTTCCAGCTGTTCGAGGCTCTGCTTGACGGGCTGCGCTTCGACGTCACGCAGCGGTTGGCGCAGATCCGTCCGCTGACGGACGAAGAACGCCAGGAGATGCTGAACCAGATGACGGCCCAGCAGAAGGCCGCGCAGGACGACATGACGATGGAACATGGCGACGAGGACGTCAGCAATGCCAGCCCCGAAACGCCGCTGCCTGCCGTCGAGGGCTTTGACGAGAACGATCCCTCGACCTGGGGCAACCCGTCGCGGAACGAACTGTGTCCCTGTGGGTCGGGCAACAAGTTCAAGCACTGCCACGGCGCCATCTGAGGTGGGCGCGGGACCCTTGCGTCCCGCGACCGCATTCGCCCCCTGCGGGCGGGGGCCCTGCCCCCACCACGCCAGGCGGCGAAGGACCGCGTTGCGGTCCTAGTTTATCCGCGCGGGCAGTTGCCAACCGCGCAGCAGGTCATCCGCCGCCATCGGCTTTTTCCCCGATCTTTGCGCCGTCAGCACCTGAATGGCACCCTCGCCGCAGGCGATGGTGAAACCGGGCAGGACCTGACCGGGTTCGCCCGCCCCCTGCGCCAACCGGCTGCGCAGCAGCTTGACGCGTTCGCCTTCGATGTCGCACCAGGCGCCCGGGAAGGGTGACAAGCCGCGGATCTGGCGATCGATCTGAGCCGCAGGTTGGCTCCAATCGATGCGCGCCTCGGATTTTTCGATCTTGGCGGCATAGGTGACACCGTCCTCGGGCTGGGGGGGTGCCGTCAGCGGCAGCCGATCAAGGACATCCACGATCAGATCAGCCCCCATACGGGACAGGCGGTCGTGCAGGTCGGCAGTCGTGTCCTGCGGGCCGATGGGAGTGCGCGTCTCGGCCAGCACAGGACCGGTATCCAGCCCCGCCTCCATCTGCATGATCGCCACGCCCGAAGCCTCGTCCCCCGCCAGGATCGCGCGGTGGATTGGCGCGGCTCCGCGCCAGCGCGGCAGCAGCGAGGCGTGGATGTTCACGCAGCCGAGCCGCGGCGCGTCCAGAACCGCTTGGGGCAGGATCAACCCGTAGGCCACCACGACCGCGACATCGGCGTGGTGGGCGGCGAAGCGGTCCTGATCGGCAGGATCGCGCAGCTTTTCGGGGTGCAGCACGTCCAGACCCAGGTCGAGCGCTGCCTGATGCACCGGCGACAGGCGCGGCTTTTGCCCTCGGCCCGCCGCACGCGGGGGCTGGGTATAGACGGCGACGACATCGTGGCGGTCGGCGATGGCCCGCAATGCAGGCACCGAGAAGTCGGGCGTTCCCATGAAGATCACGCGCATGGCGGAACCCTTTCCGTTTTTGGATCAGCGGCGGGCCAGCTTGGCCGATTTCTGCACCAGCATCTTGCGGCGCAGCGGGGACAGGTGGTCGACATACATCCTGCCGTCCAGATGGTCGATCTGATGCTGGACGCTGGTGGCCCAGAGGTTGACGAAATCGCGATCCTCGATTTGGCCGTCGGCGTTCAGGAAGCGCACCGTCAGCGCACGCGGGCGGCTGATCGTGGCGTGGACTCCGGGCAGGTTCGGGCTGGCCTCGTCATGGTCGCGGAACTTGCCGCTGAGGTGCAGGATTTCGGGATTGGCCATGCGGATGGCCTGGCCGCGCGCCTCGGATGCATCGACCACCGCCAGACGCAGCATCACGCCGATTTGCGGCGCGGCCAGCCCCACCCCCGGCATGGCGTCCATGGTGTCGATCATGTCGGCCCAGATCGAGCGGATCTCATCGGTGATCGCCTCGACGGGATCGGCCGCGCGGTGCAGGCGCGGATCGGCATAGGGCAGAAAGGGTCGAACGGTCATGCGGGGGGAATGTCCTTCAGGATCAGGCGGCCGTCCAGATGGTCGGCCTCGTGCTGGGCGATGCGGGCAGCCGGTCCCGACATCTGCCGGACATGGTGACAGCCCTGCAGGTCGTACCAGCCGATGGTGATTGCGACGGGCCGGGTCACCGACACCGGATGGCCGGGGGCCGAGAGGCAGGTCTCGACCTCGGTGCCGGTCTGGCTTGAACGCCACAGGATCTCGGGGTCCAGCATGACCAGCGGATCGGGCAGGCCATCCTTCCAACCGGCGTCCATGACGAAGATCCGACGCGATATGCCGACCTGAGGGGCGGCAAGCCCGCGCCCGCCGGTGGCATACATGGTCGCCAGCAGATCGGCGGCCAGTTCGCGCAGTTCAGGCTGGGAAAGATAGCCGGCGGCATCGCAACGCGTGGTCAGCACCGGGTCGGGATGGCGCAGGATCACACGCAGCTTTCCCGCAGCCAGATCGCCTGTCAGCACAGGGGGGATCGGCGTTGCGGGAAAGGGTGTGTCAGCCACGGGCCTGCTCTCGTTTCAGCTTGACCATCTTGCGCGTGATCATCTGGCGCTTGATGGCGGAAAGATGGTCGATGAACAGAATGCCGTCCAGATGGTCCAGCTCGTGCTGGGCGCAGGTGGCCCAGAGGCCGTCAAAATCCTGTTCGTGGGTCTTGCCGTCGAGGCCCAGCCACTCCATCCGCAGCTCGGCGGGGCGGGTCACATCGGCATATTGGTCGGGGATCGAGAGGCAGCCCTCGTCGTAGGTGTTCAGCGCCTCGGACGTCCAGGTGATCTGCGGGTTGACCATGACGATGGGGGCGCGCTCGGCCTCGGGGTCGCGGGTGGCATCCATGACGAAGATCCGCGCGCCCACGCCGATCTGCGGCGCGGCCAGGCCGATGCCGGGCGCGTCATACATGGTGGCCAGCATGTCGGCAGCCAGGGTCTCGATCTCGGGCGTGATGCGCGCGATCGGCTCGGCCACCTTCTTCAGGCGGGGATCGGGATGGATCAGGATGGTTCTCAGGCTCATGCTTGGCGATTTAGGGCATGGCTTCACCATAAGCAACAACAGGCGTATGCAGTGTGAAACGCGAAAATCGCGAGGATCCCATGAGCCAGCCCGATTTCGACCAGATCATCGACCGCAAGGGGACGCATTGCAGCAAGTGGGACGACATGCAGGCGGCTTACGGCGTGGACCCCGATGACGGGCTGGCGATGTGGGTGGCCGACATGGATTTCCGCCCGCCGCAGGCCGTGCAGGACGCGGTGCAGCGCGTGGCGGACCACGGGATCTATGGCTATCCCGGCGCGCATCGGCCCTATCTGCAGGCAATCTGCTGGTGGATGGAAAACCGCCACGGCTGGCAGATCCGGCCCGAATGGGTGCTGACCTGCGCGGGGCTGGTCAATGCGGTGGGCATGGCACTGAACGCCTTCACGGACAAGGGCGACGGGGTGATCGTGATGTCGCCGGTCTATCACGCCTTCGCCCGCATCATCCGCGCCCAGGACCGCGATCTGGTGGAACTGCCGCTGGCCCTGCAGGACGGCCAGTACCGCATGGATTGGGACGCGTGGGAGCCGATGCTGAAGGGCCACGAGAAGCTGCTGATCCTCTGTTCGCCCCACAACCCCGGCGGTCGCGTCTGGTCCGAGGACGAACTGCGCCAGGTCGCCGATTTCTGCAAGCGCCACGACCTGATCCTGGTCTCCGATGACATCCATTGCGACCTGGTCCTGCCGGGCAGCCCCCGCCACCGGATGATGGCCACCGTCGCCCCCGACATCAGTGACCGGCTGATCACGCTGACCGCGGCCACCAAGACCTTCAACATCGCGGGCGCCCATATCGGCAATGCGATCATCGCCGATGACGACCTGCGCGCGCGCTTCAGGGCGGCGCTGATAGCGGCGGGAATATCGCCGGGGATCTTCGGGATGGACATGGTGGCAGCGGCCTATTCGCCCGAAGGGGCGGACTGGGTCGATGCGCTCGTCGAATATCTGGACGGCAACCGCCGGATCTTCGACGCGGGCGTGAATGCCATTCCAGGGCTTCGGTCGATGCCGCTGCAGGCCACCTATCTGTCATGGGTCGATTGTTCGGGCACCGGCATGAGCCCCGATGAATTCACCGCCCGCGTTCAGGATGGCGCGAAGATCGCCGCCAACCACGGCGCGACCTTCGGCAGCGGCGGGCAGAATTACCTGCGTTTCAACATCGCCACGCCGCGGGCGCTGGTCGAAAAGGCGGTCCGGCGGTTGCAAGACGCCTTTGCCGATCTGCAATAGGGCCGCGTTGCAACCGCCCGCAACCCCGCATATACAGCCCAAAACCGAACGCCCGGAGCATCACCCATGGTCTATCTGGATTTCGAGAAACCGCTTGCCGACATCGAGGGCAAGGCCGAGGAACTTCGCGCGATGGCCCGCAAGGGCGATGGCGTCGACGTCGAGAAAGAGGCCGCCGCCCTGGACAAGAAGGCGGGCGATCTTCTGAAAGAGATGTATCGCAACCTCTCGCCCTGGCGGAAGACGCAGGTGGCGCGCCATCCCGACCGCCCCCATTGCAGCCAGTATATCGAGGCGCTGTTCACCGACTATACCCCGCTGGCGGGCGACCGGGCCTTCGGCGACGACCATGCGGTGATGGGCGGTCTTGCGCGGTTCAACGACGCGCCCTGTGTTGTGATCGGCCATGAGAAGGGCAACGACACCAAGTCGCGCATCCACCACAACTTCGGCATGGCCCGCCCCGAGGGTTATCGCAAGGCGATCCGCCTGATGGACATGGCGCATCGCTTCGGCCTGCCGGTCATCACGCTGGTCGATACGCCCGGCGCCTATCCCGGCAAGGGCGCCGAGGAACGCGGCCAATCCGAGGCGATCGCCCGCTGCACCATGAAATGCCTGGAGATCGGCGTGCCGCTGGTCAGCGTCGTCATCGGCGAAGGCGGATCTGGCGGTGCCGTGGCCTTTGCCACCGCGAACCGCATCGCCATGCTGGAACACTCGATCTATTCGGTGATCTCGCCCGAGGGCTGCGCCTCGATCCTTTGGAAGGACAGCGACAAGATGCGCGACGCCGCCGAGGCGCTGCGCCTGACCGCGCAGGATCTGAAGAAGCTGGGCGTCATCGACAGCGTCATTCCCGAACCGATGGGCGGCGCACAGCGCGTCCCCGCCGAGGCGATCGCCAAGGTCGGCACGGAAATCGCCGCGATGCTCGCCGAGCTGGAGGGCAAGGCCCCCGCCGATCTGATCGCGGACCGTCGCCAGAAGTTCCGCGCCATGGGTGCCCATTCGCTGGCCGCCTGATCCACACGCCATTGTGACCGTTTCGCCACAGCCGCCCGTCATGGGCGGCTGTCGGCATTTGCGGACTTGCGCAAACTGCAGCGAATCGGGCAGCTTCCGCCTTGCCCGTATCATGCACAAACGAAGGAGGGGCCGCACATATGACCAATGTCACCGCAATCGCCCTGTTCCTGCATGTCGGCCGACAGTCGCGACAAAGCCGCCGCTGACCGCCCGAACAGGCAAACCCAGACCGATGCCCTGACCTGACCGACCGCCTTCGCGCGGGCCGTCCGCATGGCATCATTCCATCCTCAACCAACCCGTTTTCCGGTCGTGGCACTGCCATGTCCGACTTGCAAAGGACTGCAATGATGATTGCCCATATGACGCCGCAGGCCCCCTGCCCTGCGTCCCGCCCTGCATCGCCTGATCGCCCGTCACGGTGCGACGGCGGTGACATTCGCCCTGTTCCGGGCGCTGATGATCAGGCGGCGGAAAAGACCGAGGCCGCCCGACGCCTATCACCTCAGCCCGCACATGCGGCGCGACATCGGGCTGCCCCCGGCACCGCCCCATGTCCCGAAATACTACGAATTGCGCTGATCAGGGGCGGGCGGCATCATCGGTGCCGTCCGCCAGTGCCGCGACAGCTAGGCCCGCCTCGGCCATCAGGCGGTCCGAGGCGGTCTCGATCCGGCTTTCCAGCTGCTTCATCAGCCCCGCCTGCGGCGCGTCCGGTTCGATGGCGGGCAGGAATTCGATGACGGCGCGACCACGACGGATGCCCCAGCCACTGCGCGGCCAGAACATGCCAGCATTGACCGCGACCGGCACGACCGGCAGCCCGGTCCCCGCCCGCAAGGACGCGACCCCGTGCTTATAGGGCTTGCGCTGCCCCGGCAGGGTGCGCGTGCCTTCGGGATAGATGATCAGCTGGCCGACGCCCTCGCCCGCCATGCGGTCCTTGACCTCGGCCGACATGACGGCCATCGCATCGCGGCCCCTGCCCCGGTCGATGGGGATGCAGCCGACCTTCCAAGCATACCAGCCCATCACGGGGACGCGCATCACCTCGCGCTTCATGATGAAGGCACGACGCGGAACGGCATGGGCGATGACCAGGATGTCCCAGAAGCTTTGGTGCTTGGCGGCGATGATGCAATCGCCGGTGGGCGGCGTGCCGCGGATCTCGCAGGTCAGGCCAAGGTGCAGCTTGGCGGCCCAGATCATATAGCCGATCCAGCGCGTCGCCACCCGGTTCGCCCCCGCACGCCCGTGACGCATCTGCGGCAGCCCGATCAGCCCGATCACTACCGTGGCCAGCGCGACATGCAGGTAATAGAGGATGTTCTGGATGTATTGCCAAGGCCCCAGGGGCGCGGGTACGGCGCGATCGGTCAACGGACGGCCTCCAGCATGTTCAGCGCCGCCCAACGGGTGGCCAGAAAGCCGACCGCCGCCGCGACCAGCGGGATCGACAGCGGCATCAGCCAGTCCCAGCCCTGAAACCCAAGGCCGGTCAGGAAGCCGCCTGCCGCGCTGGCGTCCGGCAGGATCGAGACCGCCCCCACGCCCAGCACCGTGCCGATGGCCGAACCGATGGCCGCGCGACGGGTAAAGCGCCGCACGAAGGCCGTGGCGATGGTCAAATCGCGCGCCCCGATCAGGCGCAGCACGCGGATAACCTGACCATTGGCCGCCAGCGCCGCCTTGGCCGCCAGCGTGATCATCGCCGCCGAGGCCGCCGTGATCAGCAACAGCGACACGATCCCCAGCATCCGCAACCGCTTGGCCGCCGACACCAGCGGGCGGCGCCATTCGGTGTGATCGTCCAGGATAGCGCCCGGCACCTCGGCCTCCAGCCGCAGGCGCAGCCCTTCGGCGTCGAAATCGTCGCCTCGGATCGGCAGGTCGATCAGCGCGGGGACCGGCAGGGCATCGACCGGCATGTCGGGGCCGAACCAGGGTTCCAGCAGCTTGGCCAGTTCGTCTTGCGGCAGCTGGCGCGGTTCGCCCGTGCCGGGGGTGGTGCGCAGCAGTTGCAGGGCGGTCTGGACCTGCCCCTCCTGCTGATCGGCGGGGGCGCTGATGCGCACCGTGACCGAGCCCGCAAGCTGGGTGGACCAATGATCGGCCAGCCGCCCCGTCGCCAAGGCAAGCGCAAGCGCAAAGACCGCCAGAAAGGCCATCGCCCCTGCGGAAAACAACGTCAACTGCGCGGTGAAACCGGTCGGCGGGACGATGCGGTCGCCCTTGCCGCCCTCATCGCGCAACAATCCCCTGACAAGGGTCATCAGGTTCAATCCCAAGGATTTGCCGCCTCTCACAGATCCGCCCCCGCCAGTTGAAGGTTCCCGCCCGAGATGCGCAGCACCCGCGCCGTCACCTGCGCCTTAGTGGCGCGGATCAGGTTCAGGTCATGGGTCGCGACCAGCACGGTCTTGCCAGATTTGTTCAGCTCGATCAGCAGCTGCATCAGGCGCATGGACATGTCCCAATCGAGGTTGCCCGTCGGCTCATCCGCCAGGATCAGGTCCGGCGACAGGATGACCGCCCGCGCCAGGGCCGCGCGTTGGCGTTCGCCCCCCGACAGGGACGGCGGCAGCGCACGCGCGTGCTGCGACAGCTGAACCCAGCCCAGAAGGTCGCGCAGGGCGTCCATGTCCACCGGCTCATGCGCGACACTCAGCGGCAGGGCGACGTTTTCGGCGACGGGCAGGTGATCCAGGAACTGGGGTTCCTGGTGGACGACGCCCACGCGGCGGCGCAGGTCCGCGATATCGTCGCGCGACAGGTCGCGCAACTCATGGCCGAAGGCCGTCATCTGGCCCGCCGTCGGCAGCAGATCGGCATAGCACAGGCGCAACAGGGTGGTCTTTCCCGACCCCGACGGTCCGGTCAGGAAATGGAACATCCCCGGCTGCAGACTGAGCGTCATCCCCGACAGCAGTTCGGCCCTGCCGTGATAGCCGAACCCGACATCCCGCATCTCGATCAAGCGCCACCTCTTTTCCGTTTCAGCCCGTCTTTCGCGGGGCATTTGCATCCGGCGCGTCTTGGAAGCCGGACCTGCGCTTGATAGAACAGCCGCAGGACGATTGCGAGGGTGGCATGGCTGAATTTAGGTTGAACTGTCCGGGCTGCGGCGCGGAATATGTCGTGCCGCAGGATGCGATCCCCACCGCCGGCCGCGAGGTCGAATGCAGCCGCTGCGAACGCGTCTGGCAGGCGCAGCGACCCAAGGACCCCGCGCGACCGCTGGACCTTGCCGATTTCACCGCCCATCTGCCCGGGGAACAGGCGCCCCCACCGCTGCCACCGGCCAGCAAGCGGCTGTCGCCCGACATCCTCGACATCCTGCGCGACGAGGTGGAATACGAACGCAGCCTGCGCGCCGCCGAGGAAGACCCCGAAGCCCCCCGCCTCACCGTGCCGCAAGCTGCCATGTCCGACAGCGATTGGCCGGCCACCACCGTGACCCTGCCCGCGCAGGAAACCGACAAGCCAAGGGACAAACCTTCCGCCACACCGACGGTCATCCGGCATTCGCCGCCTCGCAGGCAGGCCCCCAAACCCGCGCCAAAGCCTGCCCCGGCCCCGGCACCCAGACCGGAGCCGGTCGCGCAGAAGTCCGACGCGGAGGAGGCCCGGCCAGCGCCCCTCCCCCCGGTGCCCGCCCGTCGCACGACGCGGGGATACGGGACCGGCTTCGCGATCTCGATGCTGGCGACGGCGGCATTGCTGGCGCTTTATGTCGCGACCCCGTTGATGGCCGCCAAGGGGCTGCCCCTGTCCGACCAGCTGAGCGGGTTTCGCGCCGAGGTCGATCAGGCCCGCCAATGGTTGTCGGCGACGCTGATCCCACGCTGAGGGCGCGGAGCCCGGCACCCTAGAACCGGTCGCCAAGCCGGTCCAGATAGTCCAGCTCGGCAGCGGAACGCCCGGGATCGCCCATCCGGCGGCGAATTTCATCCAGCAGGTCCTTGGCACGCGCGGCGGGGTTCTGACCCGGGCCATCGACGCCCTCTCCGGTGATCTGGTTGGTGCCGGTCGGCTGCTGGCGGCCAAGCGGGTCGGTCCCCGGATCGCCGCCCGCCCGACCGCTGCCATTCGCGCCGCCGGTCTGGCCCTGCTGCCCGTCTTCGCTGCGCTGGCCCTGCTGACCCTGTTCGGCCAGCATGTCGCCCATGGATTGCATCCCTTCGCGCATCGACTGGATGGCATCGGCCTGCCGCTGCATCGCGGTGCCGGTGTCGCCATCGCGCAGGGCCTGCTCGGCTTCCTCCATGGCGCGACCGGCGTCGTCCAGACGGTCGCGGGCCTGATCGCCGCGTTCCGAGCCCTGACCGGGCAGCAATTCGCGCTGGCGGTCAAGATCCTCGCGCAGGGCGCGCTGGCGGTCGGCCAATTCGCCGGTATCGCCCGGCTGCCCTTCGCGGAACTGGCGCTGCGCCTCGCGGAAGGCTTCGTCCGACAGCTGCTGCTGGTCGCGCAGGGTGTCTGCCAGCCGGTTCATCGGCTGACTGCCCTGCGATCCTTCGCCCTGCTGACCCTTGGACTGGCGCACCTGCAGGTTTTCCATCATGCGGTTGAACTGTTCCAGCAATTGCTCGGCCTCGGCCATGCGGCCTTCGTTCATCAGGCGCTGGATCTCCTCCATCATCTGCTGGATCTGGTCGCCGGTGATCTGCTGACCCTGTTCCTGGCCCTGGTCGGGGCTGTCGGCCTCGGGTGCCTCGCTTTGTTCTGCCAGCATGCGGGTGTAATCCTGCGTCGCCTCGCGCAGTTGGTCCATCAGCTGCTGTATTTCGTCCGGGCTGGCGCCGTTGCGGATGGCCTCGGACAGCTTTTCCTGCGCGTCGCGCATGGCCTGCAGCGCATCCGACAGACCGCCATCCTCAAGCTGGACGGCGGCCTCCCACAGGGCCTCGGCAAGGCGGTCGCGGGTCTGGACCGAGAATTCCGGCGCCTCCAGCAGACCGACGGCGCCGCGCAATTCATCGTATAGCGCGTCTTCGACGAAACCTTCGGGCTGCCAGGTCAGGGCGCGCAGGATCTCGGCGCTGCGGGGGGCATTGGCCCGCGCCCACAGTAGGTCTCGGCGCATCTCGATCAGCGATGCCGCCAGCGGGTTGAAGAACCGCCGCCCCGGCAGCGGGGTCGTTTGCGGGTCCGACCGGCCCGTCTGATCGATCCCGTCCTGCGCCTGCAGGGTCAGAGTGACCGGCAGGTTCGCCCAAGGGTGACGGGACAGGTCCTGCACCAGCTGCCCCGAGACATCGCGGCGATCGCGCGAGGGCAGCGGCAGCTCCAGCCGGATCGGATCGCGCGGGTCGGGATCGACAGCCAGACCGAAGCGGCGGTCCACGCGGCCCATGTCCAGCGCGATCACCGCCTGCGCGGTGGCAATCCCATGATCGTCGCTGGCGGTGAAATCCTGCATCATCCGCCCATCGGCGCGGCGCGCGGCTGCCTGTCCCAGCGCGATGCTGGGCGGCAGATCGGGCAGGACCGTGATGTCGAACCGCCGGTCCGCGACCTGCAGAGCCCCCGAGGTCTCGGCCCGGATGACCACCTGTTGCGGGTCGTCGCCCTGACGCGGGCCGATGTCCTGTTCCAGCGGCTGGTCTTCGCCATACAGACGAAGCTGCACAAGGCTGCCCTTGGGAAGTTCCAGCGCGTCCTCGCGCAGGGCGTTCAGATAGATCGTCGGGCGGCGGGTATAGGCGGGCGGCTCGGCCCATCCTTCCCACGCGGGGGCGGTCTGGGCGGTCTGTTGCGGAGCCATGCGCGGGGCGACGGTGGCGGCGATCGCGCCGATCCCCTGCCCCAGCTGCCCCAGGCCGCCGAAGATCAGCGCCATGACCAGCGCCAACAACGCGACCAGCCGCAGGGCCAGCGGATCGCGGCGTGCCAGTTGGGCGTCGGGGGCCACCGCGCGCGCCGATTGCGCCGCCTGCCGCATCTGCGCCAGATGCGCCTGCCACAGCGCGCCTTCGCTGCCGATGGCCGCGCGGTCCGACAGGGCCGTCAGCGGGCGTCCGGGCAGGCTGCGGTCCAGCCGCAGCATGGCATCCTGCGGCCCAAGGCGCCGCGCGTGGATGCCACCCGCGACCGCCGCAGCGATGACCGCCGCCAGCCAGACGCCGGCGATCCATGGCAGCAGGGCCGACGGCACGACCTGCGCCGCGCCAAGGGCCAATGCGGCAAAGCCAAGCGCCAGCAGTGCCGCCAAGGGCCAGAATGCCACGGCAATGCGTTCCCAGACCATGCCCCAACGGGTCAGGGCCAGGGCGCGGGTCACCGTTCCGCCCAGATCTGCGGGGATATCGCCTGTGGCCCGGGGACCATCGGTCCCCGGCAGTTCGGTTTTCTTCTGACGCCCGATCAAAGCCATTCCGGGATGCTATCCCGGGCCAGCATTTCCTCAAACGTCGGACGTGCGCGGATGACGGCGAAGTGATCCCCGCTGACCAGAACCTCGGGGACCAGGGGCCGGGAATTGTATTCCGAGGCCATCACTGCCCCATAGGCCCCGGCCGAGCGGAAGGCGATCAGATCATCCGCCGCCATCTTGGGCAGCTGCGCGCCCTTCTGGAAGGTGTCGCCCGATTCGCAGACCGGGCCGACCACGTCATAGGGCTGCACGGGTGCGGCCACGGCGGGTTCGACCACCGGCACGATGTCATGATGCGCACCATACATGGCGGGACGCAACAGGTCGTTCATGGCGGCGTCCACGATCAGGAAGTCGCGATCCTCGCCGTTCTTGACATAGATGACCTTGGACAGCAGCACGCCCGCATTGCCAACGATGTTGCGGCCAGGCTCGATCTCAATCTCGCAGCCCAGATCGCCGACGGTCTCGCGGATGACCTGCCCGTATTCCAAGGGCAAGGGCGGCGCGTTGTTGTCGCGGCGATAGGGGATGCCTAAGCCGCCGCCCAGATCCAGGCGCGTGATCGTGTGCCCATCCTCGCGCAGCGCGCGCGTCAGTTCGGCCACCTTCAGATAGGCGGCGCGGAAGGGTTCCAGATCGGTCAACTGGCTGCCGATATGCACATCGACGCCCACGACCTGCAGGCCCGGGAGGGTCGCGGCCTCGGCATAGACCTCACGCGCGCGGGCGATGGGGATGCCGAACTTGTTTTCCGACTTGCCGGTGGCGATCTTTTCATGGGTCTTGGCATCGACATCGGGATTGACACGGATGGCGATGGGGACGGTCACGCCCAGGCCATGGGCCACGCGCGACAAGACGCGCATCTCGGGTTCGGATTCGACGTTGAACTGGCGGATGCCGCCGCGGATGGCCAAGGTCATCTCATCCTCGGTCTTGCCGACGCCGGAAAAGACGATGCGGTCGCCCGGCACGCCCGCCGCCTTGGCGCGCAGATATTCCCCGCCCGAGACCACGTCCATACCCGCGCCCAGATCACCCATCAGCTTCAGCACGGCCAAGTTGCTGTTCGACTTGACCGCAAAGCAGACCAGGTGATCGGTCCAGTCCAGCGCCTGCCGGAACAGGCCGAAATGGCGGGCCAAGGTGGCCGCGGAATAGACGTAGACGGGCGATCCGACCTGATCGGCAATGCGCGACAGGGGAACGTCCTCGGCGTGCAGTTCGCCGTTCTGATACTGGAAATGGTCCATCAGATCCGCCCCATGACGCCGACGCGGGCATCACCGCTGATGGTCACGCCGGATTGGGCGGGCTTCTGGGCGGGACGTTCGGGGGGACCGTCGACGCCGCAGGCGGCCAGCGCCATCACGGCCACAAGGGACAGGCGGATCATCATGCCAGTTTCTCCTTCCAGCGGGCGATCTGGGCACGCACCTGATCGGGTGCGGTGCCGCCATAGCTCTGGCGCGAGGCGACCGAGTTGTGGACGCCCAGCACGCCGAACACGTTTTCGGTGATGTCGCCATGGACCGATTGCATGTCGGCCAGCGTCAGGTCGGGCAGATCGATGCCCTTGCCCTCGGCCATGGCAACCAGCGATCCGGTGACGTGATGGGCATCACGGAAGGGCAGGCCCAATTCGCGCACCAGCCAGTCGGCCAGATCGGTCGCGGTGGAAAATCCGGTCGCGGCGGCGGCTTCCAGATTGGCGGTGTTCGCGGTCAGGTCGGCCAGCATCCCCGACATGGCGGCCAGGGCCAGCATCAGATGGTCGGCGGCGTCGAAGACCTGCTCCTTGTCCTCCTGCATGTCCTTGGAATAGGCCAAGGGCAGGCCCTTCATCACCGTGAACAGCGCGACATTCGCCCCCAGGATGCGGCCGATCTTGGCGCGGATCAGCTCGGCCGCGTCGGGGTTGCGCTTCTGCGGCATGATCGACGAACCCGTGGACCACTTGTCCGACATGGACACGAAGCGGAACTGGGCGGAGGACCAGATGACCAGCTCCTCGGCCAGGCGCGACAGGTGGACGGCGCAGATGGATGCCGCCGACAGGAACTCCAGCGCGAAATCGCGGTCGCTGACGGCGTCGAGGCTGTTGGCCATGGGACGGTCGAAGCCCAAGGCCTGCGCGGTGGTGTGGCGGTCGATGGGATATCCCGTCCCGGCCAGTGCCGCCGCGCCAAGGGGCGATTCGTTCATGCGGGCGCGGGCGTCCTGGAAGCGCGACAGGTCGCGGCCGAACATTTCCACATAGGCCATCATGTGATGGCCCCATGTCACCGGCTGCGCGGTCTGCAGATGGGTGAAACCGGGCATGACCCAATCGGCACCGGCTTCGGCCTGACCCATGGCCGATCCGATCAGGGCGCGCAGACCGTCGATGGCGGCGTCGCACTGGTCGCGGACCCACAGGCGGAAATCGGTGGCGACCTGGTCGTTGCGGGACCGGCCCGTGTGCAGGCGCCCCGCCGGTTCGCCGATGATCTCCTTCAGGCGCGCCTCGACATTCATGTGGATGTCTTCCAGCGCTGTCTTGAAGGGGAAATCTCCGGCCTCGATCTCTGACAAGACGGTGAGCAGGCCTTCCCTGATGGCCGCCGCATCGTTATCGCTGATGATGCCTTGTGCTGCCAGCATGGCGGCATGGGCCCGGCTGCCCGCGATATCCTGGGCGTAGAGCCGTCGGTCGAAACCGATCGAGGCGTTGATCGCCTCCATGATCGCATCGGGACCGGCGGCAAAGCGCCCGCCCCACATGCTGTTGGCGGCATCAGTGCTGTCGGGCCGGTCGGTCATATGTCAGTCCTTCGGAGGTCACATGCTGCGTTCCGCCCTGCTTTATACGGCACTTGTTTTCGGTGCAAACACCGCCTTCGCCCAAAGCCCCGCCCCGGCCCCCGACTGGCAGGCCGCCAGGGACGGCGGGCTGCCGAAACTGGTCGTGGCCGAGGATGCCGCGCCGATCAGCCAGACAGAATTCACCGACATCGAGGGCAACGCCCACACCCTGGCGGATTACGAAGGCAAGGTCGTGCTGGTGAACTTCTGGGCCACATGGTGCGCGCCTTGCCGCGAGGAAATGCCCGCGCTGGACCGCCTGCAGGCCGAACTGGGTGGCGACGATTTCCAGGTCGTGACCATCGCCACGGGGCGCAACGCGCCCGCCCGCATCCAGTCCTTCTTCGACGAGGTCGGGGTCGAGAACCTGCCGATCCTGCTGGACCCGCGCCAGATGGTCGCCCGCGACATGGGCGTCGTCGGCCTGCCCGTCAGCGTGCTGATCGACCGTGATGGCAACGAAGTTGCGCGCTATCTGGGCGATGCCGAATGGGATTCGGATGTGGCCAAGACCCTGATCACCCAGCTGACAGCGCCCTGACCGCCTCATGCCGGTGGCAGGGGGTGGTGTGGTCGTTCACCATCCCCGTCGCCTGCATGAAGGCATAGGTGATGACCGGCCCGCAGTAATTGAAGCCCCGCCTCTTCAGCGCCTTCGACATGGCCGTCGATTCGGGGGTGGCGGTCGGCACGCTGGCCATGTCGGGCCATGCGTTCTGGATGGGCGCCCCCCCGACGAAGGACCACAACCAGGGGGCGAAGCCCTGTTCGGCCTCGATGTCCAGGAACAGGCGGGCGCTGCGGACGGTCGAGGTGATCTTGCCCCGGTGGCGCACGATGCCGGGATTGGTCAGGGCGCGGTCGATGCGGGCCTCGTCCCACAGGGCGACGCGGGCCGGGTCGAAGCCGTCGAATTCCTGTCGAAATGCCGGGCGCTTGCGCAGGATCGTGATCCAGCTGAGCCCTGCCTGAAACCCGTCCAGCACCAGTTTTTCCCACAGCGCGCGGCTGTCATGTTCTGGCACGCCCCAGTCTGTGTCGTGATAGTCGACGTAAAGCGGGTCACTGCCGCACCAGCTGCAACGAGCAAGCATCCGTTAACCCTGAGTTGAGAAAACACTGACGATTCACCGCAGATTAAGTCATCATGGCCAAACTGCAAGCAGAGCAGACAGATGGGGCCCGCCGTGAGCGACAGATACCAGAACAACAGTTCGCCGCTGGAAGATGCAATCCGACTTCAGGATCGCGTCACCCTTTCGGCCGTGGCGGCGGCGGTGGAAAAGGCCAGCGCGGTGCTGGCGTTCCAGCCGATCGTGCAATCCCAAAGCCCCAAGGCCGCCGCCTTCTGGGAAGGGCTGATCCGCATCATCGACGACAGCGGCAGGCTTGTGCCGCTGCGCGACTTCATGCCTCAGGCCGAAACCACGGAACTGGGCCGCAAGATCGATTGCCTGTCGTTGTCGCTTGGCCTGAAGACACTGGTCGAGGATCCCTCGCTGCGGCTGTCGATCAACATGTCGGCCCGCTCGATCCAGTATCCGGATTGGATCGACACGCTGCGGCGGGGCATTTCGGACGACCCGATGGTGGGCGAACGGCTGATCCTGGAAATCACCGAAAGCTCGGCCATGGGCATGCCGAACGAGGTGCAGCACTTCATGGCCGAGGTGCAGGGTTACGGCATCAGCCTGGCGCTGGACGATTTCGGCGCGGGCTATACCTCGTTCCGCTATCTGCGCGATTTCTGCTTCGACATGATCAAGATCGACGGGCAGTTCATCCGCGCCATCGCGGCCAACCCCGACAATCAGATCCTGACGCGGGCACTGCAATCCATCGCCCATCATTTCGACATGTTCACCGTCGCCGAATCGGTCGAGACCGCCGATGACGCCAGCTTCCTGATCGATCTGGGGATCGACTGCCTGCAAGGCTATTACTTCGGTGCGCCGACCATCGCACCGCCCTGGAAGAAACCGCCCTCGCGTGCGGCGCGCTGACAGGGTTCGCGGCATCGACGCTTGACGTTACGTTCCGAAACAGCATCCTGACCCCTGAAGGTCGGCCCGTCCGACCGCCTTGGGAAGGAGCCTACCATGTCCAAAGCCGTCATCGTCTCTGCCGCACGCACCCCTGTCGGCAGCTTTCTGGGCGCATTCGCGAATGTCCCGGCCCATGATCTGGGCGCCGCCGTCCTGAAGGAGGTCGTCGCCCGCGCCGGGGTCGATCCTTGCGAGATCAGCGAGACCATCCTGGGCCAGGTCCTGACGACGGCTCAGGGTCAGAACCCTGCCCGCCAGGCGCATATCAATGCGGGCCTGCCGCAGGAATCCGCCGCCTGGCTCATCAACCAGGTCTGTGGTTCGGGGTTGCGTGCCGTGGCCTTGGCCGCCCAGCAGGTCATTCTTGGCGATGCCAACATCGTGCTGGCCGGCGGTCAGGAAAGCATGTCGCTGGCCCCGCACGCCGCCTATCTGCGCGCCGGTCAGAAGATGGGCGACATGCAGATGATCGACACCATGATCCGCGACGGGTTGTGGGATGCGTTCAACAACTATCACATGGGGCAGACAGCGGAAAACGTCGCGGATCGCTGGTCGATCAGCCGCGATCAACAGGATGAATTCGCTGTTGGTTCGCAGAACAAGGCCGAGGCCGCGCAGAAGGCCGGCCGCTTCGCCGATGAGATCGCGCCCTATACCGTGAAGACCCGCAAGGGCGAGACTGTCGTCGATCAGGACGAATACATCCGCCACGGCGCGACAATGGACGCGATGCAGAAACTGCGCCCCGCCTTCACCCGTGACGGCACGGTGACGGCCGCCAATGCCTCGGGTCTGAACGACGGCGCGGCCGCCGTGATGGTCATGACGGAAGAGGAAGCGAACCGCCGCGGCCTGACGCCGCTGGCCCGCATCGCCTCCTATGCGACCGCCGGTCTGGACCCGGCCATCATGGGCACCGGCCCGATCCCTGCCAGCCGCAAGGCGCTGGAAAAGGCCGGCTGGTCGGTAGGCGATCTGGACCTGGTCGAAGCGAACGAGGCCTTTGCTGCGCAAGCCTGCGCCGTCAACAAGGACATGGGCTGGGACCCCTCCATCGTGAACGTGAACGGCGGCGCGATCGCAATCGGCCATCCGATCGGCGCCTCGGGGTGCCGCGTGCTGAACACCCTGCTGTTCGAAATGAAGCGCCGCGACGCCAAGAAGGGCCTGGCCACGCTGTGCATCGGGGGCGGCATGGGCGTCGCCATGTGCCTGGAACGCTGAGGCCAGCATCGGCGCGCAATTTTCTTGCGCGCCGGTCATTGAATAGCTAGCAATATTTTAACTGTTGTAACTACTGGGGGGTATCCATGTCGAAAGTCGCTTTGGTCACTGGGGGATCGCGGGGAATCGGCGCTGCTATCTGCAAGGCCTTGCAGGATGCGGGTTATGTCGTTGCGGCCAACTATGCCGGCAACGACGATGCGGCGAAGGCCTTTACCGATGAAACCGGCATCAAGACCTTCAAGTGGTCGGTCGCCGATTACGAGGCCTGCGCCGCCGGCATCGCGCAGGTCGAGAGCGAGCTTGGCCCGGTCGAGGTGCTGGTCAACAATGCGGGCATCACCCGTGATGCGATGTTCCACAAGATGACCCCGCAGCAATGGAAAGAGGTCATCGACACTAATCTGACCGGCGTCTTCAACATGACCCATGTTGTCTGGACCGGCATGCGCGATCGCAAGTTCGGGCGCGTCATCAACATCAGTTCGATCAACGGGCAGAAGGGCCAGGCGGGTCAGGCCAACTACAGCGCGGCCAAGGCGGGCGATTTGGGCTTCACCAAGGCGCTGGCACAGGAAGGTGCGCGCGCGGGCATCACCGTCAACGCCATCTGCCCCGGCTATATCGGGACCGAGATGGTCCGCGCCATCCCCGAAAAGGTCCTGAACGAACGCATCATCCCGCAGATCCCCGTCGGTCGCCTTGGCGAACCCGAGGAGATCGCCCGCGCCGTCGTCTTCCTGGCGGCCGAGGATGCAGGCTTCATCACCGGCTCGACCCTCAGCGCGAACGGCGGTCAGTTCTTCGTGTAAGGGGCATCGAAACGAAAGCGGCCCGCGCATTTTGCGCGGGCCTTGTCATGAATAGGTCTCAGTTCAACGGGATCAATTGGCAAGCCGGGTGATCTCTTCCTTGATGCGCAGTTTCTGGCGTTTCATCTGGGCAATTTCCAGATCCTGAGTTCCGGGACTTTTCTGTGCCCTTTCAACGGCATCGGAGAGGTTTTGGTGTTTCCTGCGAAGTTCCTCAACATGAGAAGCAACCGTCATTACATCCTCCTTGGATATGTTCGTCGAACATCTTGATTGCAGCACAGCGCGTCGATTCTGTCACGGGACTTTTGCAATTCACGGGCCGATCAGCGCAGCCTCGCGCAGGATCTGCATGGCGATCGGGCTGCGCAGCCGATTTGGTCGGGCCGGGCCGACATCCCCCTGCCCTTCTATACCGATGATGATCCGGAAAGCCGCCGACCCGCGGGTCAGTCGTCAAGCCCGTTGTCGCGCAGGATCGCGCGGGCTGCGAATTCGTCGCGGTCCGCGACCATCAGCCGCGCGGGCAGGATCCCGATCGAGCCTTCCAGCACGCTCATGTGCTGGTCCATCTGGAAGGGGACAATGCCCTCGGCCTCCAGCAGGCTGGTGGCTGCGGACATGCGCACGGGATCATTGCTGCGAAAAAGCTCTTTCATGGCAGGGACGTTAAGCCGCGGTTGCGAAATTGTCGATGGCATGGCAATGCAGGGCCGCAGATACGGGATTATGCCATGACTTTGCAGGAAAACGTCCGCAAACCGCTGGACCGGCTGTCGGAAGCGCTGAGCGATGAAATGGGGGCGGTGAACGCCCTGATCCGGGACCGGATGGCCAGCCGCCACGCCCCGCGCATCCCCGAGGTGACCGCCCATCTGATCGAGGCCGGCGGCAAGCGCCTGCGCCCAATGCTGACCCTGGCTGCGGCCCGGATGGTCGGCTATGGCGGGCCCTATCACATCCATCTGGCGGCGACGGTGGAATTCATCCACACCGCCACGCTGCTGCACGACGATGTGGTCGATGAAAGCAGCCAGCGGCGCGGGCGTCCGACGGCGAACCTGCTGTGGGACAACAAGTCCAGCGTGCTGGTCGGGGACTACCTCTTCGCGCGCAGCTTCCAGCTGATGGTCGAACCCGGCAACATGCGCACGCTGGAGATCCTGGCCAACGCCAGCGCCACCATCGCCGAGGGCGAGGTGTTGCAGCTGACCGCCGCCCAGGATCTGGCAACGACCGAAGACATCTATATCCAGGTGGTGCGCGGCAAGACGGCGGCGCTCTTCTCGGCGGCGACCGAGGTTGGCGGCGTCATCGCCGGTGCCCCCGCCGATCAGGTGCAGGCGCTGTTCGATTACGGCGACGCGCTTGGGATCGCCTTCCAGATCGTCGACGACCTGCTGGACTATGGCGGGGCGACGGAAACCATCGGCAAGAATGTCGGCGACGACTTCCGCGAACGCAAGCTGACCCTGCCCGTCATCAAGGCCGTGGCCAAGGCCGACGAACTGGAACGCGCCTTCTGGTCGCGGACCATCGAAAAGGGCGACCAGCGCGATGGCGATCTGGAACAGGCACTGGCCCTGCTGGCCCGCCATGGCGCGATGGATGCCGCCCGCGCCGATGCGCTGGCTTGGGCCGCCAAGGCCAAGGATGCCCTGCGCGTGCTGCCGGAACATCCGATCCGCGATATGCTGACCGATCTGGCCGATTTCGTGGTCAGCCGCGTCACTTGACAGCCGCCCCTAGTGAATTTCGACGCCCGGACCCGCAAAGGTCCGGGCGTTTTTCATTGTCCACTGAAACGCGGAAGGGGCGGGCCGCTTGCGCGACCCGCCCCCTCTCCGGGAAGAGACCTTGAATTACTTGGCCTGGACGAAGTCGGGATAGGCCTCCATGCCCATTTCCGAAATATCCAAGCCGCTGATTTCGGCTTCCTTGCTGACGCGGATGCCCATGGTCACCTTCAGCACCGTCCAGACGATGAAGCTGACGACGAAGACGAAGGCACCGACCGAGAAGACACCGATGGCCTGCGTAACGAAGCTGGTGCCGTCGTTCGTGGCGGGAACGATCATCGTGCCCCAGATGCCCGCGACCAAATGGACCGGAATGGCGCCGACGACGTCGTCGATCTTCAGCTTGTCCAGCATCGGAACCACGAAGACGGCCAGCGCACCACCGACGCCGCCGATCAGGATCGAGGCGAAGACGGTCGGGGTCAGCGGCTCGGCGGTGATGGCGACCAGGCCTGCCAGCGCACCGTTCAGCACCATGGTCAGGTCGATCTTGCCGTAAAGCAGCTGCGTCACGATGATCGCGGCAACGGCACCGCCCGAGGCTGCCATGTTGGTGTTGACGAAGATGCGGCTGACGTCGGCGGCATCATTGACCGAACCGATGGCCAGCTGCGACGCGCCGTTGAAGCCGAACCAACCCAGCCACAGGATGAAGGTGCCCAAGGTCGCCAGCGCCAGGTTCGAACCGGGCATCGGCTGCATGCGGCCGTCGGGACGATACTTGCCGGTGCGTGCGCCCAGCACGATGGCGCCTGCCAGGGCCGCGAAGCCGCCTGCCGCGTGGACCAGGGTCGAGCCTGCGAAGTCCGAGAAGCCCATCTCGCTCAGGAAGCCGCCGCCCCACTGCCAGCTGGCCTCGATCGGATAGATCACGCCGGTCAGGATGACGGTGAAGATCAGGAAGGGCCACAGCTTGACCCGCTCGGCCAAGGTGCCCGAGACGATGGATGCGGTCGTGGCGCAGAACATCAGCTGGAAGAAGAAGTCCGACCCGGCCGAATAGCCGTCATCGGCCACGCCCGCGCCGACGCCGTCGAGCCCCTTGGGGCTGAAGATCTCGCCGATGATGCCGTTGACGGTCCAGTCGCCCGGATACATCAGGTTGTAGCCGATCACCCAGTACATGATGCCCGCGATCGCGAACAGAGAGATGTTCTTGAACAGCTGCGTCGTCACGCTCTTCGAACGCACCAGGCCCGCTTCCAGCATGGCAAAGCCTGCGGCCATCCACATGACCAGGAAGCCGCCGATCAGGAACAGCAGCGTGTTGAAGATATAGACGACATCCGCGCTGACTGCGGCAGCCGCCTCCGCGGGCGCCGCGGCATCCTGCGCGGCGGCGGGAAACGCAGCCAGCGTCGCAAGTGTCGCGATGAGCGGAAGGGTCTTGTTCATGTGATTAAACCTCGCTTCGTGCCGCAGCCGCCGGTCCGGCTGCCATCGCCCCTTTCATGTGCAATTCCGCCGCGTCGGCAAAGATTGGCGCAGGGTCGGATGGCCGGGAAATCGCCACTGCCCGTTCCGCAGGCGCGGAATCAGGCAAAAGCCCATGAAAAAGGCAGTCTGTGTCCGCATGAAGGCCCCTGCTGCCTTCACCCTGTGCAAAGGCGCATGTGCGGACCGCAGCCGGGTTCCGCCCCCCGTCATCACGGATTGGTCACCCCAATTCCCCTGTCGGCAAACATGCTGTAGGCTGGGCGCAATCTCGGCCGGATCAACCGGCATGGCAAAGACGCAGGCATCCTAGGCATGAAAAGACCCACCGGAACCCCGACCCGCACGGGCAAGAGCCCTGTTGCCGACAAGCGCAACCTGGCGGACGACAAGACCGGAACCACGCGCCGCAAGGTGACCCGTCACAAGAACCGCAAACCCCGTCGGGGTGGCATCTTCGGCTGGATCGCGGCGCTGGTCACGCTGGTCTGGCGCATCGTCTGGGGATCGGTCTGGCGGCTGGCCATGGTGGTCGCGCTGATCATCGGCGCAGCGACGGCCTATTTCTATGTCACCCTGCCCGAGGCGTCCGACCTGTTCGACGGACGTGCGCGGGGCAGCGTCACCATGCTGGATCGCGACAAGCGCGTCTTCGCCTGGCGCGGCGAGACCTTCGGCGCCGTGAACAGCGAAAAGATCGCGCCGGTGCTGAAGCAGGCCGTCATCTCGACCGAGGACCGCCGCTTCTTCCGCCACTTCGGCGTCAGTCCGCGCGGCATCGCCAGCGCCATCAAGATCAACCTGGCCGCAGGACGCGGGCCGCTTGAGGGCAACGGCGGGTCCACCATCACCCAGCAGGTCGCCAAGCTGCTGTGCCTGGGCGAGACCTTCGATCCCACCCGCTTCAAGAACGAGGCCGAGTTCGAGGCCGACTGCCGGTCGGGCGGCGTCTGGCGCAAGATCAAGGAAGTCCCCTATGCCTTCGCCATGGAGGCGAAATACAGCAAGGACGACATCCTCAACATCTACATGAACCGCTCCTATCTGGGTGCCGGCGCGCGCGGCTTCGAGGCCGCCAGCCAGCGTTACTTCAACCGCCCCGCCAGCGAGGTGAATGCCCAGCAGTCCGCGATGCTGGCGGGCCTGCTGCGCGCGCCCAGCTATTACGCGCCGACCGCCAACCTGGCGCGCAGCCAGGAACGGGCCGACACCGTTCTGGGCCTGATGCACGAGGAAGGCTATCTGACCGACGAGCAGCTGGCGCAGGCTCGCGCCAATCCCGCCGAACTGTCACAGGCAGCCGAGGCCCGCGCGGGGGGCTATTTCGCGGATTGGCTGATGGAATCGGGTCCGGGCTTCCTGACCAGCGAAACCACCGAGGATGTCACCATCACCACGACCTTCGACCAGCGCATCCAGCGCGCGGCGGAACGTGCGCTGAAGCGGGTCTTCGACGAAAAGGTCAAGGACGGCTCGACCGCCGAGGCCGCCGTCGTCGTCATGTCCGCCGACGGGGCCGTGCGCGCCATGATCGGCGGGCGCGACACCACGGTGAACGGCGCCTTCAACCGCGCCACTCAGGCCAAGCGCCAGACGGGGTCCAGCTTCAAGCCCTTCGTCTATGCGGCCGCGCTCGAGGCAGGCTATTCGCCCAGTGACCGGATCGAGGACGGCCCCCTGACCATCCGCATTCCGGGCGGCAAGAACTGGTCGCCCCAGAACTATACCCGCCGCTATTACGGTCAGGTCACGCTGACTGACGCGCTGAAGCGGTCGTTGAACACCGCCACCATCCGCCTGCAGGAGGTCGTCGGCCGCGATGAGGTCATCCGCGTCGCCCATGATTTCGGCATCGTCAGCAACCTGACCCGCAGCCCCTCGCTTGGCCTTGGCGCATCCGAGGCGACGCTTCTGGAACTGACGGGCGCCTATGCGGGCATCCGCAACGGCGGGACGTCGGTCGCGCCCTATGGCCTGGTGGAACTGAACGTGCAGGGCGATGATCACCCGTTGATGGGCCAGACCGGCGGCTTCGGCGAACGCGTCATCAGCCAGCGGGCGGCGGGACAGCTGATCTACATGATGCAGCAGGTGATCGATTCGGGCACCGGCGGTCGCGCCAAGCTGGGGTCGCGCCCGGTGGCGGGCAAGACCGGCACCACCAGCAGCTATCGCGATGCCTGGTTCGTCGGCTTCTCGGAGCAATATGTCACCGGCGTCTGGATCGGCAATGACGACAACAAGCCCCTGACCGGCGTGACCGGCGGCGGTCTGCCTGCCGAGATCTGGCAGGGCGTGATGTCTGAGATCCACGACGGCCTGCCCGAGCTGCCCCTCTCGACGGTTTCGCCGGACGGCAGCGGCATCATCATGTCCAGCGGCGGCACCACCCCCAAGGTCGTGACCAGCGGATCGCCCGACGATCCCTTGGCCGCCGCGCTGGCAGGCGTGATGAACGGCGTGAACGGTCAGGATCAGGGTGGCCGCACGATCACCGCGCCGGGTGAAGGCGGCGGCAACCCGGCGGCCACGCCAGGCGACAGCAGCAGCGCCAGTTCGGATGATGCCCTCAGCCGCGCCTTGAACGGCATCCTGTCGGGGAACTGACAGGCGCCGGGAACAGGAAAAGGGCACCCCGCGGGGTGCCCTTTTTCATGTCCGTCAACCGTGGCTGCCTATCCGGCCTGTTGCAGATCCGCGGCCAACGCGGCCACGTCGCCCCTGCGGCGCGACAGCATCGCCGCCATCTCGGCGCGTTCGCTGGCCAGCATGTTCACGCCCTCGATGATGATGTTGAAATAGAGGTCCTTGCCCGAACGATCGGACACATGCCACTCGACCTCCATCGGGGCCCGTCCGTTCAGATAGGCGACCGAGGTGACGGCATAGAAGCTTTTCAGCTGCCGCGCGCCCGTGACCTCGATGCGCGAGCCGACAAATTCGTGGAACCGCTTGCCGTACTTGCGCCCGATATACTCTTGGAACGCCTGCTTGTAGGCCGCGAAGGTCGCCGGGTCGGTCTGGCGCGCGGCAGGCCCAAGGGCGGATCGCGCGATCACGTCGACATCGGCATAGCGGGCGAAGATCGCCTCGAACTGCTGGTACATCACGGCGGGCGCCTGACCCGAGTTGATGACCTGATAGACCTCGCCCAGGGACCGGTCGATCAGCGCACGTGCGCCGTTCGCATCCAGGGCCAGTGCCGGGTGGAAAGGCAGCACCGTTCCCAAGCCCGAGCAGGCCAGCAGCCCCAGCATGCCCCGGCGGTCAGTCCGCATAGGGGTCGATAACATCGGCGTCGTCATAGGGGTCGTAATCTGCACGCTCTTCTCCCAAATCATGGCGGCGGTTCATCAGCCAGATCAGCCGCGTCTGCGCATAGCTATCCGCACTTCCCTGCAGGATGCCATCCACCGTGTCCCCAAAGCGCGCCCGATCACCGGCTTTTGAGGCGACGCGCAGCCCGAAGGCCACCGCGCGATCCTGACCGTGCAGAAGGTGATACAGCGGATCGATCAGCAGATCGACCACCTGCCCCGCCGCATCGCGCCGCGTCGAGGGGCCAAGTACCGGCAGTTCCAGATAGGGCCCCTCGGGGACGCCCCAGACCGCCAGCGTTTCGCCGAAATCGGTGTCGCGTTCCGAGATGCCGAAGTTGTCCATGGCCGGATCGAAGACGCCGCCCAGCCCCAGGGTCGAGTTGATGGCGAAGCGCGACAGGTTCTGCCCCGCATTCCCCGGCCGCCCCTGCAGCAACCCGTTCACCGATTTCACCGGCAGCGACAGGTTGCGCCCGGCGTTGATGACCATCTGCAACAGCCCGATGGGCGCATCGGGGTCCACGGGCGCGCTGGCGGCATCGGGGTCGTCCTTGCCGCGCGCCAGACCGGCGACGGGTCCGATGACATGGGCGTCCAACCCCTTGTTGAAGGCGTGGACGCGGCGGTTCTGCGCCTCGTAGGGGTCGTTGATGGTGATTCCATCCTGCCGGACCGGGGCATCGGCGCAGCCGGAGAGCAGGGTCAGCGCGGCAAGTGCCGTCAAGATCAATGGGCGCAAGGGAAATCCTAACGGTTCGGTGTCACCATGGCCCCGCATCCGATGCCACTGGGGCTGTGACACCTTGGGAACAGGGCATCGCGACAGGCTGGCATAAGCTTGGGGTGGTGATATGGTTGTCGCGTTCATGTGGCAAGCCCCGGCTGCGAAACCGGGAAACGAAGGCGTAAAGATGGCGGTAGGAACTGGTAATCATGACGGGCTGCGCGAATTGCGGCAGGCCCGCGCGACCGGCTGGCAGTTGTTCATGGCGGTGGCGGTCTTCTCGGCCGTGGTGAACCTGCTGATGCTGACCGGACCGCTGTTCATGCTGCAGGTCTACGACCGCGTCCTGGCATCGCGATCGGTCGAGACGCTGACGGCGCTTTTCGTGCTGGTGATGTTCCTGTTTTTGCTGATGGGCGTGGTCGATCTGATCCGCAACCGCGTGATGCAGCGCGTCGCCGCCCGCTTTCAGGACCGGATCGAGCCGCGCGTCTTCAATGCCGCCCTGCGCGAAGGGGCGGTCCGGGGCGACGAATCGGCTGCGACCGCCAGCGGCATGCGCGACTTGGATTCGGTTCAGCGGCTGATCGGATCGCCGGTCATGCTGGCCTTCTTCGATCTGCCATGGGCGCCCCTGTTCCTGGGTGCGATCTATATCTTCCATCCGCTGCTGGGTCTTGTCGCGACGGCGGGCGGTCTGATCCTGGTCGTGGCCACCATCGCCAACCGCACGATGACCAAGCTGCCGCTGCAGCAATCGGCGCGCGCCTCGGCGCAGGCGCAGCGCATGGCCGACCTCTATCGCGACGAGGGCGAGGTGATCTGCGCCCTGGGCATGCGCGGTGCCACCCACGACCGCTGGCAGAAGTTCCGCCGCGATGCCCAGGACAACACCGTCCGGGCGGGCGATCTGTCGGGCGGCTTCGGCGTGTTCTCCCGAAGCTTCCGCCTGTTCCTGCAAAGCGCCATGCTGGCGACCGGCGCCCTGCTGGTCCTCCGCCAGGAACTGACGCCGGGGGCGATGATCGCCAGTTCCATCATGATGGGTCGCGCCTTGGCGCCCGTCGATCAGCTGGTCGGCGGATGGCCCGCGATCCAAGCCGCGCAGGACGGATGGCAACGGCTGGGGAACCTCTTGGCCCGCCGCCCCCCCGAGGCCGCGCGCACCCGCCTGCCCCGCCCCGAGGCTGCAATCGACGTCCGCAACCTGGTGGTCGCGCCCCCGGGCGAACAGACGGCCACCCTGCGCGGCATCACCTTCAAGGTCGAGCCGGGCACCGCGGTCGGGGTCATCGGGCCTTCGGGCGCGGGCAAGTCCACATTGGCGCGGGCGCTGATCGGCGCTTGGCCGGTGGGTGGCGGCTTCATCCGGCTTGGTGGCGCGACGCTGGATCAATACGACCCCGACGTGCTGGGCGGTCTGATCGGTTATCTGCCCCAGCAGGTGACGCTGTTCGACGGCACCATCGCGGAAAACATCGCCCGTCTGGCCAAGGAACCCGACCCCGCCCGCGTGGTGCAGGCCGCGCGGGCCGCCGCCGCCCATCAGATGATCCTGGACCTGCCGCAGGGCTATGACACCCGCATCAGCCAGACCGCCGGGCGCCTGTCGGGTGGCCAGATCCAGCGCATCGGACTGGCCCGCGCGCTCTATCCCGACCCGGTCCTGCTGGTCCTGGACGAGCCGAACTCGAACCTGGACAACCAGGGGTCCGAGGCGCTGAACCAAGCCATCCGGCGGCTGAAGGCGCAGAACGGTGCCGTGGTCATCATGGCCCACCGCCCCGCCGCCATCAACGAATGCGAAAATCTGCTGGTGCTCGAAGGCGGGACGGTCCGCGCCTTCGGCCCGCGCGACAAGGTGCTGCAACAGATGGTCAAGAACTCGGCCCAGATCATGCAATCGCAGGCGGGCAACCGCGTCGGAGGTGTCGCATGACCGACCGGAAGGACACGCGCTGGTCCGTGCGCACCCCCGTCATCGTGGGCGTTCTGTCCATCATCGTCCTGGTCGGCGGCTTCATCGCATGGGCGGTGATGTCCCAGATCTCGGGGGCGGTCGTCGCCTCGGGTCAGGTCGAGGTCGAACAGCAGCGCCAGATCGTCCAGCATCCCGACGGCGGCGTGGTCGAGACGATCGCCGTCAAGGACGGATCGGACGTCAAGGCGGGCGACCTGCTGCTGGCGCTGGACGGCACGCTGCTGCGCACCGAACACACCATCGTCGAGGGTCAGTATTTCGAGGTTCTGGCCCGCCGTGGCCGGCTGGAAGCCGAACGCGGCGATGGCGACAGCGTCACCTTCCCTGCCGAACTGGTCGAGGCTGCCGGAAATGACCAGGCCCTGGCCGATCTGGTCGAAGGTCAGGCCAGCCTGTTCCGCACCCGGTTGGACACGCTGCGCCAGTCGCTGGACCAGCTGAGCAAGCAGAGCGAGCAGATCACATCCGAAATAGCAGGCATCGACGCCCAGATCGACGCCCTTGCAACGCAGCGCGACCTGATCGGGGAAGAGTTGACCGACCAGCAGAGCCTGCTGGATCGCGGCTTGGCGCAGGCATCGCGCGTGCTGGGCCTGCAGCGGGAGGCCGCGCGCATGGACGGGGAACTGGGGTCGCTGCAGGCGAACCGCGCATCCGCCCTGATCCGCCAGACCGAGCTGGAGATCCAGCGCCTGCGACTGGCCGCCGAACGCCGCGAACAGGCCGAGACCGAGCTGCGCGACCTCGGCTATCGGGAACTGGAACTGGCCGAACGCCGCCGCAGCCTGGTCGAGCAGATCAGCCGGCTGGAGATCCGCGCCCCGGTCTCGGGGCTGGTCTACAACATGCAAGTGACGACGCCGCGCTCGGTGATCCGTCCGGCGGACCCGCTGCTCTATCTGATCCCGCAGGATCGCCCGCTGGTCATCGGCGCGCGCGTCCAGACCATCAATATCGACGAGGTCATGGTGGGCCAGCCCGTCGTCCTGCGCTTCGCCGCCTTTTCATCCCGCACCACGCCGGAAATCGATGGGCGCTTGGACCGCGTGTCCGCCGATGCGCTGCTGGATGAGGCGACGCGCACCTCCTATTACCGGGCCGAGGTGTCCATCCCCCCCGAGGAGATCGAGAAGCTGGGCGATCTGGCGCTGGTCCCCGGCATGCCGGTCGAGGTCTATATCCAGACCGGCGACCGCACCCCGATGGCCTATCTGCTGAAACCGCTGGCCGATTACTTCAACCGCGCCTTCCGCGAAAGCTGACGGGCGCGGTTGCCAACCCTTCCCTGGTGGCGCAGCCTGCGCCCACCAAGAGGAGGAACCCATGCTGAGAATATTGTCCCGGCCCGCCAGCCGCATGATGGAGCGTTGGCTGCCCGACGCCTTCATCTTCGTCATCGTCCTGACGCTGGTGGCCGCCGCCGCCGCCATGCTGACCCAAGGCACCGGCCCCACCGAACTGGTGCAGATGTGGGGCAACGGCTTCTGGGAGCTGCTGCAATTCGCGATGCAGATGCTGCTGGTCCTGGTGACGGGCTTCATTCTGGCATCCTCGCCCCCGGTGCGGCGCATCCTGTCGCGCATCGCCGGGCTGGCCCGCAGCCGCGGTTCGGCCATCGTGCTGGTCACGCTGGTGTCACTGGCGGCGGCATGGATCAACTGGGGCTTTGGACTGGTCGTCGGCGCGATCTTCGCCAAGGAGGTCGCGCGCCAGATCCGCGTCGATTACCGCCTGCTGGTCGCCTCGGCCTATTCGGGATTCATGATCTGGCATGGCGGGCTTTCGGGGTCCATCCCGCTGACCATCGCCACGCCGGGGCATTTCACCGAAGGCCAGATCGGGGTGATGCCGACCGGGCAGACGATCTTCTCGGTCTGGAACCTGGCGATCGTCGTGGCGCTGTTCGTCGTCGTGCCGCTGGTCAACCGGATGATGCTGCCGCTGGAACACGAACAGGTGCTGGTCGACCCCGCGCAACTGCGTGACCCGGACCCCGCCCCGCGCGCCGCCAACCCCACCCCGGCCGAGCGGTTGGAGACCAGCCCCCTGCTGATGTATCTGATCGGCATTCCGGGTCTGGCATGGCTGCTGATGTATTTCCTGGACGGCGGCGCGCTGAACCTGAACATCGTCAACTTCCTGTTCCTGTTCCTTGGGATCATCTGCCACGGGTCCGCCCGCAGCCTGCTGGCGGCGCTGGACGGCGGCGTCCGCGGTGGCGCGGGCATCGTGATCCAGTTCCCCTTCTATGCCGGGATCATGGCGATCATGGTGCAAAGCGGGCTTGCGGCCAGCATGTCGGAATGGTTCGTCTCGATCTCGACCGCGACGACCCTGCCCTTCTGGAGCTTCATCTCCGCAGGCATCGTCAACATCTTCGTGCCCTCGGGTGGCGGTCAATGGGCGGTGCAGGCCCCCGTCATGCTGCCCGCCGCCGAGGCTCTGGGCGCCGATGTCGCCAAGGTCGTGATGGGCGTGGCTTGGGGCGATGCCTGGACCAACATGCTGCAACCCTTCTGGGCGCTGCCGATGCTGGGCATCGCCGGGCTGAAGCCGCGCGACATCATGGGGTTCTGCGTGGTGCAGCTGCTGATCAGCGGCGCGGTGATCGGGGCGATCCTCTACTACATCTGACGAAGGCGGGGGCCTATGCCCCCCCTTGTCAGCTTTTCTTGCGCCGCCGCTTGGTGGCGCGCTTAACCTCGGCCAGTCGCGCCTTGGTCGAGACTCGCCCCGGCCCGGCGCGTCGGCCCTTGCTGCGCCCGCGCGGCATCGCCTTGCCGTCCAGCTCCAACAGCTCCAACATCAGGCCGCCGGTGACGGGAACGGCTTCGACCAGACGCACGGTGACGCGCTGACCGACGCCGATCTCCAGCCCCGTGTCGCTGCCGACCAAGGTATGTGCGTCGGGGTCGAAGTGGAAATACTCCTGCCCGATCGACCGGATCGGCAGCAGCCCGTCCGCCCCGGTTTCATCCAGCCGCACGAAAGCGCCGAATTTCTGTACCCCGTTGATGCGGCCCGTCATTTCGGTCCCGACCCGTTCGGACAGATAGGCCGCCAGATAGCGGTCGGTCGTGTCGCGCTCGGCGGCCATGCTGCGGCGCTCGGTCTCGCTGATATGGGTGGCGGTTTCGGACAGACGCTCGATCTCATCCGCAGTCAACCCATCCTTGCCCCAGCCATGGCCCGCGATCAGCGCCCGATGCACGATCAGGTCGGCATAGCGGCGGATGGGCGATGTGAAATGCGCATAGCTTTTCAGCGACAGCCCGAAGTGGCCGTAATTCTCGGGGTGGTAATAGGCCTGCGTCATCGACCGCAGGGTCGAGATGTTGATCAGCTCGTCGAAATCGGTGTCCTGCGATTGCGCCAGCAGGCGGTTCAGGTGGCTGGTATGCAGCACCTGCCCCTTGGCCAGCGTGAACCCCGAAGCCTGCGCCACCTCGCGCAGCGCGTCGATCTTGGCGAGGCTGGGTTCCTCGTGGACGCGGAACAGCAGCGGGCGGGACCGCTTGGACAGTTCCTCGGCGGCGGCGACATTCGCCAGCACCATGAATTCCTCGATCAGCTTGTGGGCGTCGAAGCGTTCGCGGAACTTGACGTCCTTGACGCGGCCATCGGGCGTCAGTTCGATCCGACGTTCGGGCAGGTCCAGTTCCAGCGGCTGACGCCGTTCACGCGCCGATTTCAGCAGGCCATAGGCGTGCCAAAGGGGCGTAATGACCTCATCCATCAGGGGGGCGGTCTGGTCGTCGGGATTGCCGTCAGCCCCCGCCTGCGCCTGTTCATAGGACAGGCTGGCGCGGCTGTTCATCATGGCGCGATGGAAGGTATGGCTGGCCTTGTTGCCCTGAGCGTCCAGCCGCATCCGGACGGCGATGACGGGGCGATCAACGCCCTCGTGCAGCGAACAGAGGTCCGCCGACAGCGCCTCGGGCAGCATCGGCACCACGCGGTCGGGGAAATAGCTGGAGTTGCCGCGGTTCCACGCCTCGCGGTCCAGCGCGCTGCCGGTGCGGACGTAATGGGCGACATCGGCGATGGCGACCCAGATGGTCGCGCCGCCGTCTTCCTCGACCAGGGCTGCGACCGCATCGTCGTGGTCGCGGGCATCCGAGGGGTCGATGGTGACCAGTGGCAGATCGCGCAGATCGTCGCGACCCTTCATCGTGGCGGGCTTGGCCGATTCCGCTTCGCGGATAACGGCATCGGGGAATTCGTCGGGGATGCCGTGCTGGTGGATGGCGATCAGGCTGACCGCGCGCGGGGCCGAAGGGTCGCCAAGCCGGTCGATGATGCGCGCCCAAGGCACGCCCATGCGGTTCTTGGGGCCGACCTGTTCACCCTGCACCAGTTCGCCGTTTTCCGCGCCAAGCGTCGCATCGCTGCGGACGCGCCATTCGCGGTCCTGGCCCTTGTCGATGGGCATGATGCGACCGCCTTCGGTATCCTTGCGGAAGATGCCGGTGATGCGGTTAGGGCTGGCGGTGACGCGGCGGATGAGGCGTGCCTCGTATTGGTATTCCTCGCCCGTGACGGGGGCCAGACGGCCAAGGAAGCGGTCGCCGCGCCCAAGGGCAGGATCGCTCTCGCGCGGGATATAGAGGATGCGCGGCATCGGACCTTCGTTGCGCCAATCCATCGGACGCGCGAACAGATCGCCCGACCCGTCGGGGGCCAGCAGCTCCAACACCGTCACGGGGGGCAGCTTCTCGGCATCCAGATAGTGCCGGCGGCGGCGCTCCAGCTGACCCGCGGCCTCCAGCTCCTTCAGCAGGCGCTTGAGGTCGATGCGGGCAGCGCCCTTGATGCCGAAGGCCTTGGCGATGTCGCGCTTGGAATTGGCCTCGGGGTGTGCAGCGACCCATTCCAAAATCTGTTCTTTGCTGGGGATCTGGGTCATTCTCTACCTGTCGTTTCGGCCCCAACGCTGCCAGGCAGGTCAGAGTTCGCGTGTCATGTCCCGATGCGGGATTCCCGCGTCGTCGTAAACCGGTCCTTGCGCCACAAAGCCAAGTTTCTCGTAAAAACCGATGGCATGGGTCTGGGCACCCAGCTTGGCGGTGGTCACTCCGGGTTGCGTCCGCAGCACGTCCATCGAGGCGCGGATCAGCTGCGCCCCCAGCCCCGTTCCCCGCGCCTGCGGCAAGACGCAGACGCGGCCGATCTTGCCGATATCGCCGCGGATCAGCAACCGCGCGGTTCCGACCGGAACGTCGTCCTGCCATGCCAGCAGATGGATGGCTTCGCCGTCCAGATCGTCCATCTCCTCGGCCTCGGGGACGTTCTGCTCCTCGATGAAGACCGTGCGGCGCAGTGCGTGGCAGGCGGCCAGATCGTCGGTCTGTTCGATCCTCATGCGAAATAGCTTTCAAGGATGCGCTGATAGATGGTCTTCAGCTGGTGGATCTGTGCCACGGGCACGCGTTCGTCGACCTGATGCATATGGTGGCCCACCAAGCCGAATTCCACCACCGGGCAGTGATCTTTGACGAAACGCGCGTCCGACGTCCCCCCCGAGGTCGAGAGCACCGGCTGGCGGTTCGTTTCCTGCGTGACGATGCCGCGCACCAGATCGACGAAGGGGCCGGGCTCGGTCAGGAAGGCCTCGCCCGAGATGGCGCTGGTGACGGTCAGGGTGACGCCGGTTTCGGCGCTGACGCGGGCGGCGCGGTCGCTCAGGTCGGCGGCCAGCGATGCGCCGGTATGCAGGTCGTTGAAGCGGATGTTGACGACCGCGCTGGCGCGTTCCGGGATCACGTTCGAGGCCGGGTTGCCGCAATCGATGGTGGTGATCTGCAGCCCCGAGGGGTCGAAGTGATCCGTCCCCTGATCCAGTGGCGTGGCGGTCAGTTCCGACAGATAGGCCGTCAGCGCGTGCAGCGGGTTCTTCGCGCGATGCGGATAAGCGGCATGCCCCTGCTGGCCCTTGGCGGTGATGGTGAATGTGGCCGAGCCGCGACGGCCGATCTTCATCATTTCGCCCATGACATCGGGGTTCGAGGGTTCGCCCACGATGCAGGCGTCCATGCGTTCGCCCTTGGCCTGCATCCAGTCCAGAATGGCGATGGTGCCATCCTTTGATGGGCCCTCTTCATCGCCGGTGATGGTCAGGATCACCGCCCCGTCGGGGGGTGTTTCGCGGGTGAAGTCGATAGCGGCGGCAACGAAGGCCGCGACGCCGGATTTCATGTCGGTCGCGCCACGTCCCCAGATGACGCCGTCTTCAACATGGCCGCTGAAGGGCGGATGGGTCCAAGACCCCAGATCGCCCGGCGGCACGACATCCGTATGCCCATTGAAACCGAAACTGCGCGCGCCCTTGGCCCCCCATCGCGCAAAGAGGTTCGCGGTGCCGTTGCGATCAACCCGCGTCACTTCAAAGCCAGCCTCGCTCAGCATGTCGCCCAGCAGGACCAGCGCGCCCCCTTCCTCGGGGGTGACAGAGGGGCAGCGGATCAGGCGGGCGGTCAGGTCGGCGGGGTCGGTCATCACAAGCTCCAGATTTCGAGGGCACGGCGGATCAGGTTCAGGCCGGTCAGGATCAGCAGGACCAGCGTCCAGCGGCGGAATTGGGCGACATCAAGCCGGTCCTGCATGGCAAAACCCAGCTTCATGCCGATGATGGCGGGAATGCACAGCACCGCCGACAAGGGCAGCGTCTGCGCGTTCAGCACGCCGGAAAACAGATGTGCCACTGTCAGCACCACCGCGCCGATCAGGAAGACCACGCCCTGGACGCGGACCTGTTCACGCTTCTCGGTGCCGATGGACAGCAGATAGACGATCAGCGGCGGCCCCCAGATGCCGGAAACGCCGCCGTAAAGCCCGCCGATGATGCCCGACACGGCCTCGGCCCGCTTGCGGTGGTGCAGGTTCAGGACCAGCGGACGGCCCGACAGCTGCCACAAAGCGAAAGCGGTGATCGGCACCCCCAGCAGCGCATACATCACCCACTGCGGGATGGATGCGGCAAAGCCTGCCGAAACGCAGATGAACAGCGCCACCATCGCGATATGCAGCCGGAACTTGCGGGTCGAGGCGATGGCAGGCCCGACCCCTTCGCGGAACGCCTGCTGGATGTTGGTGATCAGCGTCGGCAGGATCATCGCCGCCAGCGCGACAGGGGCCGTCATGATCGACCCGAAGGCCGAGATCATGATCATCGGCATGGCAAATCCCACCGCGCCTTTCACGAAACCCGCAAAGCCGGTGATCGCCACCGCCGCCAGGAACTGCCACATTTCCAATCCGAACATGGCGGCACGCTAACGGGCGGTCGCGGAAAGGAAAAGCCGGTTCTGCATCACCTGCACCGCCACATTCCGCTGCGACATATTAGATCACCCACGACACGCATTTCGCAAAATTGTTGCGCGGCGAATGCCAAGGCGCTATCCATGCTGCAGTGCCGCAAAGGGGTGAAGCGATGAAAGACATGCAGCAACACAGCGAAACCGTCCTGTCCGAGCTTGATGCCCTGCTGGCGCGGGGCACCGCGGCGGTTCGCGACCTTGTCGCCCCTGCGGGCCGCCCTGATGCGCAGCTGCTGGAGGTCCATCAGCATGCCGCCCACGCCCTGTCCTGGCTGGCCACCTATGTCGAATCGCTGAGGCAGTTGCACGCCTGGTCCGAACGCGTGTCCGGCCCGATCGACCGGCTGATCGCGCAGATCGGTTTCGGCGAATACCTGACCCAGATCGCCCATGGCATCCCCATGAGCCAGACCGAATTCGCCCGCCTCTCGGACCTTGGGGTCGATTGGACGCCCTCGGATGCCGCGGCTGCACTGATGTCGGGAAACACGCCGCAGGCACGCGCCGAACTGGCCGCCCTGATGGCGCAGACCCCCGGCGCGGCCACCTTCGGCGCATCGGGGCTGGACGAGGATCTCGAGATGATCCGCGACCAGTTCCGCCGCTGGACCGATGACAAGGTCGTCCCCCATGCCCACCAGTGGCATCTGGACGATCAGCTGATCCCGATCGAGATCATCCAAGAGCTGGCCGAACTGGGCGTCTTCGGTCTGACCATCCCAGAGGATCACGGTGGTCTCGGCATGTCCAAGGCCGCCATGGTGGTCGTCTCCGAGGAACTGTCGCGCGGCTATATCGGCGTGGGCAGCCTGGGCACCCGCAGCGAGATCGCGGCCGAGCTGATCCTTGGCGGCGGCACTGATGCGCAGAAGGCCCATTGGCTGCCGAGGCTCGCCAGCGGAGAGACCCTGCCCACCGCCGTCTTCACCGAACCCAATACCGGCAGCGATCTGGGGTCCTTGCGCACCCGCGCGGTCAGGGATGGCGACGACTGGCTGGTGACCGGCAACAAGACCTGGATCACCCATGCCGCCCGCACCCATATCATGACGCTGCTGGCCCGCACCGACCCCGACACCAGCGATTATCGCGGTCTGTCGATGTTCATCGCCGAAAAGACGCCGGGCGACGATGCCGACCCCTTCCCCACCCCCGGCATGACCGGCGGCGAGATCGAGGTTCTGGGTTATCGCGGCATGAAGGAATACGAGCTGGGCTTCGATGGCTTCCGCGTGGCGGGCGACAACCTGCTGGGCGGCGAGACCGGCCAGGGCTTCAAGCAGCTGATGCAGACCTTCGAATCGGCCCGCATCCAGACCGCCGCCCGCGCCATCGGTGTTGCACAAAACGCACTGGAACTGGGGCTGCGCTATGCGCTGGACCGCAGGCAGTTCGGCAAGCCCTTGGTCGAATTCCCCCGCGTTGCCGACAAATTGGCCATGATGGCTGTCGAAATCATGATCGCTCGGCAGCTGACTTATTTCAGTGCGTGGGAAAAAGATCACGGTCACCGTTGCGATCTGGAGGCAGGCATGGCCAAGCTGCTGGGTGCCCGCATCGCATGGTCCAGCGCCGACAATGCCCTGCAGATCCACGGTGGCAACGGTTTTGCGCTGGAATATCAGATCAGCCGCGTGCTGTGCGATGCCCGCATCCTGAACATCTTCGAAGGGGCCGCTGAAATTCAGGCCCAAGTCATCGCGCGCCGTCTTCTGGGATAACGCGCGGAAGGCTGGAACGGCATGCGGATTAGGGTTATTTCAGGTCAGTTTCGAATTCCCTCCCAAGGAGCCCGCCATGTCGTTCACCCTTCGCCCCGCCTTCCTCGCCGCTGCCGCCGCGACGCTGACCCTTGCCGCCTGCGCCCAGCAGCCCGCGGGCGATCCGATGGGCGGCATCCCGGCCAACGACTATGTGCTGGTCGGCATCGCCAATGGCACCGTGCCGCTGCGCAACATCACCATCACCGTGCGCCCCGAAGGCGTGTCGGGCCGCGGGCCGTGCAACGGCTATGCCGCCAAGAACACCGCCCAGCTGCCCGCCATCGCATTCGAGCCGCTGCAGACCACCGGCGTCACCGACTGCAAGGATGCCGCCGTCGAGCAGCGCTTCTTCAACGCGCTTCAGCAGGCCAACGTGATGGAGTATTACGGCGGCGTCCTGCGCATCAAGGGTCCGACCTGGCTGATCTTCGAAAGCGGTCGTCCGGCCAACCTGCAGACCGACGCCCTGTCGGCTGCGCGCGGAAACGAGTGATCACCTAGGCGGCTGGCCCGGACCGCGGGCCAGCCGCTTGACCAGACGATCCCGGGCGGCGGGCAGATGACGGCCCACCAGTTCGGCCCCCAGGCGGTTTTCCAGGAAATGCCCGGTGATCGCCAGACCCTCGTGTAGACCGTGATCCTGGTTCGTTCGTGCGCCCCCCATGATGGCGGGCAGCGGAAACAGGCGGTCCGCCCATTCCCCCGCGCCTTCACGGCTGACCGCGCGGCCCGATCTGGGGCTGACGAAAGCCAGGCCGTCGCGTGCCCCCGTCACCGCGCAGGCCGACAGGTCCAACCCGAAGCCCATCTCGTCCAGCAGGCGCATCTCCCACGCCAGATAGAGGGGCGGCCAGTCGCCCCCCGCCTCGATCAGGTCCAGAAGCGCCTCGGTCTGCTGGACCAGGCGCGGATGCGGGTCGCGTTCGGGCAGGGCAAAGACCAGCAGCGCGCAGATAGCGTTCAGCCCGGCCAGCGACAGCGCATCGCCCATCAGGCCGGGACGCAGGCGCAAGGGTTCGGCCGTGATCGTGCCCAGCTGATCGGCCTGCCGCGCCCGCCAGCGCAGCGACAGCCGCGACCCCGGTTGCAGCATCGCCGCCCGCGTCCGCGAGGTGCCCCCCGGAACCACGCCCGCGTGGCGGCCGTGTTCCATCGTCAGCACGTCGATGATCACCGCCGTTTCGCCATGGGTGCGGCGCGCGATCACCGTTCCTTCAGCCTGCCATTCCATCACCGCCTCCGATCATGGTGGCAGCTTGCGACATGGCGCGCTGCAGGACCAGAGGCTCGGGCGAAACGCCTTTGCAAGTCCGCATCGGCTTCCGTGTTCTTTAAAGAAGATCGGCCAGCGCAAGACCTTACTGGATGCGGGCAGCTGTAGGGGCGACGGCCCGGCGACGGCGGCGGGCCTGGCCCACCAAGGTCGCGGTATAGACGACCAGCGCCGCCCAGATCATCGGGAAGGCGACCAGGCGGGCACCCTCGAAGGGTTCACGGAACAGCACGACCGCGCAGAGGAAGATCATCGTCGGCGCGATGTATTGCAGGATGCCGATGGTCGACAGCCGGATCAGCTTGGCGCCATTGGCATAGAACAGCAGCGGGATCGCGGTGACAGGCCCGCAGCCGATCAGCATCAGCGTGTCGAAGCCCCCTGTCCCGAAATGCGCCTGTCCCTGCATGGCCTGCCAGATCAGGAAACCGGCGGCCAGCGGGCTCAGCAGCAGCACCTCGAGCGTGAAGCCCTGGTTGGGTCCAAGCGGCAAACTCTTCTTGCAATAGGCATACATCCCCCAGCTGAGCGTCAGCCCCACCGCAACGATGGGCAGACTGCCTGCGCTGACCGTCAGGATGATGACCGCGCAGGCCGCCAGCGCGATGGCTGCCATCTGTCCGCGCGACAGGCGTTCGCGCAGCAGCGTCGCCCCCAGAAACACGCTGAACAGCGGGTTAATGTAATAGCCAAGCGCCGCATCCAGCGCGTGATCATTGGCGATGGCCCAGACATAGATCATCCAGTTGACCGAGATCAGGATGGCCGTGATGGCCGCCATCCCCAGCAGGCGCGGGGTTCGCAGGGCGGCGCGAACCTCGGCAGTGCGGCCCTGCCAGATCAGCACGCCCGCCGCGATGGGCAGCGACCACAGCACGCGATGGGCGATGATCTCGGCTGCGGGCAGATGCGACAGCGCCTTCATGAAGATCGGCAGCACGCCCCAGATCACATAGGCCGCGATGGCGAAGATCAGGCCCTTGGGCGAATCGGTCTGGGGATCGGGGATGCTGCTCATGCCATGTGCATATTCTGCAATCCGCAACCGCGCCAGAACTTAGAACAGCCCGTCCTGATCCAGCAGGGTGGTGCCGTCGCGGCTCTCGAGCTCAAGAACCCACAGGTCGGGGTCGCGGGACCGCTGCCGGGCGATGGCGGCGTCGATCTCGGGCTCGGGGCCGGACTGCGTGCGGACCCAGGGACGGGTGTCGCTGTCCATGTCCCATTCGCGCATCCAAAGGTCCGCCTGCCCGTCCAACCGCGCGCATTTCACCGCGATCGCACCAGCGGAGTCATCACCCCGCGCGGTGACATAGGCGGGGATGTTGGCAAGACCCAGACGGGCCAGATAGGCGGACACCCAGATGCCCGCCGCCAGCCGTGCCTCAGGCATTCCCGTCGCGGAAGTTCAGGCCGATCTCGTCATAGCGCTCGGCCTCATTCAGCCAGTTCTCGCGGACGCGGACCTGCAGGAACAGGTGGCAGCGGCGGCCCATGAATTCCTCCAGCTCGACCCGCGCGGCCTGGCCCACGGCCTTGATCGTCTCGCCGCCCTTGCCAAGGACGATACCCTTGTGGCCCTGTCGCGCGACATAGACGACCTGCTCGACCCGGGCGCTGCCGTCCTTCTTCTCCTCCCAGGCTTCGGTTTCCACCGTCAGCTGATAGGGGATCTCCTCGTGCAGGCGCAGGGTCAGCTTTTCGCGGGTGATCTCGGCGGCGATCATGCGCATTGGCAGATCGGCGATCTGATCCTCGGGGTAGAGCCAGGGGCTGAGCGGCAGCGTTTCCGACAGCCAGCGGCGCAACCCGCCGCAGCCGTGGCCACGCTCGGCCGAGATCATGAAGGTTTCCACGAAGGGGAAGGCCGCGTTCATCTTGGCCGAGAGCTCCAGCAGGGCCTCGGCCTTGACACGGTCGATCTTGTTGATGACCAGCGCGACGGGGGTGTGTTCGGCAACCTCGGCCAGCTGCTCCATGATGGCCTGCACGCCCTCGGTCAGCCCGCGATGCGCCTCGATCAGCAGAAGAACGATGTCGGCGTCCGATGCGCCCCCCCATGCGGCGGCGACCATGCTGCGGTCGAGGCGGCGCTTGGGGCGGAAGATGCCCGGCGTGTCGACGAAGACCAGCTGCGCGGGGCCGTTGACGGCGATGCCGCGGATGCGGGCGCGGGTGGTCTGGACCTTGTGGGTGACGATGGCGACCTTGGCGCCGACCATCTGGTTCAGCAGCGTCGATTTGCCGGCATTGGGTTCACCGATCAGCGCGATGAAGCCGGCGCGGGTCGGGCCGTGATCCTCGGGGGTGTCGGTCGGGTCCAGATCCTGTGTCATGTCGTTCCTTCCAGCCGGGCCAGCAACGCCTGTGCGGCGGCCTGTTCGATGCTGCGTTTGGTTCCTGCGCCCTGCGATTGGGCGTGACGCCCGTCGGCCAGGCGGACGGTGATGCGGAAGACCGGCGCGTGGTCGGGGCCGCTGCGCTCGGTCTGTTCATAGACGGGGGGCGGCATGCCCTGCGACTGCGCCCATTCCTGCAGCGCGGTCTTGGCATCGCGGCTGTCGGCCTCGACGGTATCAAGGCGGTGCTTCCAATGGCGCAGCACGATCTTGCGCGCGGTGTCATAGCCGGCGTCCAGATAGACGGCGGCCAGCACGGCCTCCATCCCGTCGGCCAGCAGCGCATCCTTGCGACGACCGCCCGACAGCATTTCCGAACGGCCCAGCTTCAAAACCTCGCCCAGGCCGATCTGGCGGGCGATGGCGGCGCAGGTCTCGCCCTTGACCAGGGCGTTGTAGCGCGGGGCCATCTGGCCTTCGCTGGCCTGTTCGTCGGCAAAGAACAAGGCTTCCGAGATGACCAGCCCCAGTACCCGGTCGCCCAGGAATTCCAGGCGCTGGTTGTCGGGGCGCGTCACGCTGGCGATCGAGCCGTGGGTCAGCGCGCGCAGCAGCAGTTCGGGCCGCGCGAAGTCGTGGCCCAAGCGGTCCATGAAGGCGCGGATGTCGGCGCCGGGGGTCACTCCACCGCCTTGAAGAAGCGGTCCGGACGCCAAGTCCAGAAATACAGTAGCGACCGCCCGGCCGAGGAGAACATGATACGGTCGGCGCGACCGATCAGATATTCGGCGGGGACGAAGCCCAGACCGCCGATTTCCTGCGGGAAGCGCGAATCCTCGGAATTGTCGCGGTTGTCGCCCATGAAGAAATACTGGCCTTCGGGAACGGTGAAAGTGGGGGTGTCATCGGCCACCCAGCCATCGACGATGTTGAGGATGGAATGGCTGACGCCGCCCGGCAGTTCCTCGGTGAAGCGCTGCTTGATGCAGTCGTCGCCCTGGGCCACCGGATCGTTGATGCAACGGGGCACCAGACCCTGCGGGCCCTGCTGTTCCTTCGTCTCGACGAAATCGGGGGCGGGGGTGACGGGCACTTCCTCGCCGTTCAGCCACAGGCGGCCGCCGCGCATCTGGATGGTGTCGCCGGGCAGGCCGATGACACGCTTGATGAAATCGACGTTGCGGGTCGGGTGGCGGAAGACCACGACATCGCCGCGTTCTGGATCGGACCCAAGGATACGCCCCGAGATCGGGCAGGCGGCAAAGGGGCAGGACACGGCCGCATAGCCATAGGCCATCTTGTTCACGAACAGGAAGTCGCCGATCAGCAGCGTGTCCTTCATGCTGCCCGAGGGAATCCAGAAGGGCTGGAAGAACAGCGTGCGGAAGATGCCCGCGATGACAAGCGCCCAGAAGACGGTCTTGATCGTTTCCCAGATGCCGTCCTTTTTCGGGACCGTACTGTCGGCCATGATGTGTCCGTTCCTTCCTGGCGCTTGCGCAGCCTGCCTGCACAGGCGTGTTCTTGATCCGCCATGGGGGGCAAAGTCAAGTCTGGGCGGGTCCGGGGCGGGCCTCGATGACCACGAAAGCCTGCGCCCAGGGGTGATCGTCGGTCAGGGTGACATGCACGACCGCGTGATGTCCCGCGGGCGTCATAGCCGCCAGCTTTTCGGCGGCCCATCCCGTCAGCGCCATGACCGGCTGGCCGCTGCGCAGGTTCGTCACCGCCATGTCGCGCCAGCTGATCCCCATGGCAAGCCCGGTCCCAAGCGCCTTGGAGCAGGCCTCTTTCGCGGCCCAACGCTTTGCCAGCGTGCCCGCCTCATCGGCGCGGCGGGCGGCCTTGGACAGTTCGGTGGCCGTGAAGACGCGATGGCGGAAGCGGTCGCCGAAGCGGTCCAGCGTGCCTTGGATGCGGTCGATATTCGCAAGGTCGGTCCCGATGCCGAGGATCATGGCGCGGGCTGCCGATGCGAGTTCATGGATATTTGGACAACCGAGAAATCACCCACGGGCGTTCGCCATTCGACGGTGCATTTCCCGGATCGCACCGTCCAGCCCCAGGAAGACGGATTCCGCGATCAGGAAGTGGCCGATGTTCAGTTCCTTGATCTGGGGGATCGCGGCGATGGGGGCGACGGTGTCATAGGTCAGGCCGTGGCCGGCGTGCACCTCGAGGCCGAGGCTGTCGGCCAGTTCGGCACCTTGGCGCAGGGCGTCCAGTTCCGCGTCGCGTTCGGCGTGGCGGCCCTCGGTGTCGAAGTCGCAATAGGCGCCGGTGTGCAGCTCGACCACCGCCGCACCGATGCGGGCCGAGGCGCGTATCTGTTCGGCCTCATGGCCGATGAACAGCGAGACGCGGCAGCCGGCCTCGCGCAGGGGGGCGATGAAATCGGCCAAAGCGGCCTCATTGCCCGCGACGTCCAGCCCGCCTTCTGTGGTGCGTTCCTCGCGCTTTTCGGGGACGAGGCAGACGGCATGGGGGCGGTGACGCAGGGCGATGGCCTGCATTTCGGGCGTCGCTGCCATTTCCAGGTTCAGCGGCAGGTCCAGATTGGCCATCAGCGCGTCGATATCGGCATCGCTGATATGGCGGCGATCCTCGCGCAGGTGAGCGGTGATGCCGTCGGCGCCCGCCTTTTCGGCGATGCGGGCCGCGCGCAGGGGGTCGGGCCAAGGGGTGCCACGGGCGTTCCGAATGGTGGCGACGTGGTCGATATTGACGCCAAGGCGCAGCATGGGATCCTCCGCAAGAGTTCGGGCGCAGTCTAGCGGGCTGCGGGCGGGGACGCCAGTTCGGTCGCCACCGCCCACCAGCCGTTGCGCGCAAGGGTCGCAGCGGCGGTTTCCGCCCACGCGGCGCTGGCGAAGATGCCGAAGCAGGTGGCACCGCTGCCCGACATGCGGGCGAAGGCGGCGCCTGATGCGGTCAGCGCGTCCAGCACCTGCCCGATCACCGGGGCAACGGTCGCGGCCGGTTCCTGCAGGTCGTTGCGGGTGCCGTGCAGCCAGTCGATCAGCGCGGGTGCATCGGCGAAGGTCGGGATCGGCGGCAGGGGCGGGTTGTCGCGGCGGGTCATGCCGGCGAAGATCTGCGGCGTCGAAACGGCCACGCCGGGATTGACCAGCACCAGATGCAGCGGCGGCAGATCGGGCAGCGGAGTCACGACCTCGCCCACGCCCTGCATGCGGGCGGCGCGCGATCCGATGCAGACGGGCACATCGGCCCCCAGGCCTTCGGGATGCTGCGGCATTGGATGCCCCATCCGCGCCATGCCGCGCAGGACCGCCGCCGCATCGGCCGAACCGCCCCCGATCCCCGAGGCGACGGGCAGCTTCTTGGTCAGCCGGATCGCCGCCTGTCCCCCCGCCAGCCGCGCCGCGCGCAGGCAGAGGTTGTCGTCATCGGCCGCCAGACCCGCACCGAAGGGTCCGTCGATCGACAGCGACAGCGGGCCGGGCGACAGGGTGATCCGGTCGCCCACTGCGGTAAAGCAGACCAGCGAATCCAGCAGGTGATAGCCGTCGTCGCGCCGCCCCGTCACATGCAGCGCAAGGTTCAGCTTGGCGGGCGCGTCCAGATGCAGTTCCGGCCCGGTCATTCCGATGCGTCGGTGTCGCGTTCGGGTGTCTCGGGCACCGGGGTTTCGGCCTCGTCGCCCTCATCCTGCAGGACGGCGGTCAGGCCGCGGTCCAGCTTGTCGCGGATGCGGTCCAGATCGACCTCGCCCGATCCGGCGGGGGCCAGCGACAGGGCGCGCTTCCACTGGATCTGCGCCTCGCGCTTGCGACCGACCATCCAGTAGATGTCGCCAAGGTGGTCGTTCACCACCGGGTCGGAGGCCATGGTCCCGATGGCCAGTTCCATCGGCGCAACGGCTTCCTGATAACGGCCAAGCCGGTAATAGGCCCAGGCCAGCGAATCCTGAATATAGCCGTCGTCGGGCGACAGCTTGACCGCCTTTTCGATCATCGCCAAGGCGCGATCCAGATTTTCATTCCGGTCGATCCAGGAATAGCCCAGATAGTTCAGCAGGCTGGCCTGATCGGGGCGGATCTCCAGCGCGGCCAGCATGTCGGCCTCGGCGCGGTCGAACATTCCAGCACGTTCCAGCGCGATACCGCGGGCATAGAGCGGGAACCAGCGGGCCTGATCGGGCGCATCTTCTAGCAACTTTAGCGCCTTGTCATAGCTGGGGATGGCAGCCTCGTATTCCTCTTGCTGGCGCATGACATCGCCAAGCGCGATCCAGGCGGGGGCCATGTCGGGATAGGCGGCGGTCAGGGCCAGGGCGGCTTTTTCGGCAGCCTCGGCCCGGTCGGCACGTGCCAGCGCGTCGATGCGCGACAGCTCGGCCTGGGGGCGCATCTGGCCCATGCGGCGGACCGTCTCGAACTCGGCCTCGGCCAGGTCGAACTGCTGGCGCTCCTGCAGGAACTGGGCGACCATCAGATGCGCCTCGGGATTATCGGGGGTGATCCAGGCGGCCAGCCGCGCGTGGATCAGCGACAGGGGTTCGGGATCGGCACCGCCCGACAGCGCCGAGGCGAATGAGAGCAGCAGATGCGTGATGCCGTCCCTGGGGCCGGACACGACGTCGAAGGCGATCGGATCACCGCTTTCCAGCTGCTTGCGCAGGGCGACAAGCTGGGGTTCCTGATCGGCGCCGTTCAGGTTGTCCAGAAGCGCCAGCGCCTCGTCCCGGCGGTCCAGCTGGGCCAGGATCTGCGCCTGCGACTGGATGCCCAGCAGATGGCCGTTCGCCTCGGAATCCTGCATCAGGGTGCTTGCGGCCTCGTAGTCGCCGACCAGCGCGCGGGCCAGCGCCAGATGATAGTTCACGATGGGCAGGATGCTTTCGTTCTGCCCCATCTCCTCGAAGGCCTGCATCGCGTCCGAGGCGCGACCGGCCCCCAGCATGGCCCAGGCCCGGATGATGCCGTCCAGCAGATCGTCCTGCAGCGCCACACCCGGCTGGCGATGTTCGTCGATGAAGGCGATCAGCGCGTCCCATTCACCATCGCGGATCAGCTTGGCGCGATGAACCAGGCCGGCCAGCTCGGTATAATTGTCCTGCGCGATCAGCCTGTCGGCCATGGCGACGGCCCGGTCCACGTCTCCGGCCGATGTCAGGGCCACCAGCGCGCTGTCCTGCAAATAGCTGTCCGAAGGGTCCTTGGCGGCGGCCTTGGCGAAATACCGGGCGGCGGCGCGGAAATCATTGTCCACCGTCGCAAGGCGCGCGGCCAGATAGGGTCCGGCCAGACCTTCCGTCAGCGGGGCGTTTTCGGCGCTGTCTTCCTGGTGGACGGGACGGGCGGCGGGGCGGGTTTCGGTCTGCGCCCAAGCGGGCATCGCCAAACCGCCGGCCATCGACATCAGGGCCGCAATCAGGGCCAGCCGCGAGGAAACCGGGCGAATTTTGGTCAGGGTCACGAAGGCGCCTTCCGGAAATCACATTTGCGTTTCCGCAAGCCTAGCTGTCCGGCAGGGGCGTCGCAACGCCCCCACCCTGAACTGTGCATCACATGTTCGGGTAATTCGGCCCGTCACCGCCCTGCGGCGTGGTCCAGACGATGTTCTGGCTGGGGTCCTTGATATCGCAGGTCTTGCAGTGGACGCAGTTCTGGAAGTTGATGACGAAGCGTGGGCCGTCGGCATCCTCGACCACTTCGTAGACGCCTGCGGGGCAGTAACGCTGCGCCGGTTCGGCGTATTCCGGCAGGTTGACCGCGATGGGCACCGAAGGATCGCGCAGCTTCAGGTGGCAGGGCTGGCTTTCCTCGTGGTTGGTGAAGCTGAAGGCGACGTTCGTCAGCCGGTCGAAGGACAGCTTTCCATCCGGGCGCGGATAGTCGATCTTCGGGTAATCCTTGGCCTTGCCGGTGGCGGCGGCATCGGTCTTGCCGTGCTTCCAGGTGCCGAAGGGGTTCCAGCCGGTGACATTGGCCACCCACATGTCGATGCCGCCCAGCATCAGGCTGGCCGAGAGGCCAAGGCGCGACCACATCGGCTTGACGTTGCGAACCTTCTTGAGGTCGTTGCCGATCACGCCGCCGCGCACGGCGGTGTCGTAATCCTCCAGCCGGTCGCCCTCGCGGTTCGCCTTCAGGGCGGCGGCGGCAGCCTCGGCGGCCTCGATACCCGAATGCATGGCGTTGTGGTTGCCCTTGATGCGCGGCACGTTGACCATGCCTGCCGAACAACCCAGCAGCAGGCCACCGTCGAAGGACAGCTGCGGCAGCGACTGCCAGCCACCCTCGCTGATGGCGCGCGCGCCATAGCTGATGCGCTTGCCGCCCTCCAGCAGCTCGGCGACCATCGGATGGTGCTTGAAGCGCTGGAATTCCATATAGGGATACAGATGCGGGTTCTGGTAGTTCAGGTGGACGACGAAGCCGACCAGGACCTGGTTGTCCTCCATGTGATAGATGAAGCTGCCGCCGCCCGCGTTCTTGCCAAGCGGCCAGCCCATGGTGTGGATGACGCGGCCCTTCTGGAATTTCTCGGGCGAGACCTCCCAGATCTCCTTCATGCCCAGGCCGAACTTCTGCGGGTCGTGGCCATCGGACAGGTTCAGGCGGCCCATGATCTCCTTGGCCAGGGACCCGCGCACGCCTTCGGCGATGAAGACGTATTTGCCGTGCAGCTCCATCCCCGGCTCATAGCCGTCGCCGATGCTGCCGTCGGGGTTCTTGCCGAATTCGCCCGCGACCACGCCCTTGACCCGGTCGCCGTCCCAGACAACCTGGCTGGCGGCCATCCCGGGGAAGATCTCGACGCCCAGTTCCTCGGCCTGTTCGGCCATCCAGCGGCAGACGTTGCCCATGCTGACGATGTAATTGCCGTGGTTCGACATCAGGGGCGGCATCGGCCAGTTCGGGACGCGCATGTGCCCGCCCTCGCCCAGCACGAAGAAATTGTCGTCGGTGACGGGCGTGTTCAGCGGCGCGCCCTTTTCCTGCCAGTCGGGGATCAGCCGCGACAGGCCCGAGGGGTCAAGAACGGCCCCCGACAGGATATGCGCGCCGACCTCGGACCCTTTTTCCAGAACGACGACTGAAATCTCGGGGTCGATCTGCTTCAGGCGGATGGCGGCCGACAGGCCCGCCGGTCCCGCGCCGACGATCACCACATCGTATTCCATCGATTCGCGTTCGATCCCGGCTTGATCAGTCATTCGCTGGTGCCCTCCCTGACAATCTGGCAGGCCGAGGCTTAGCGCGGCTTTTCGGCAGGGGCAATCGTGACGCCGCGAAGAGATGGCCGATTGCCGCCTGTGGAACCATGCAGGCTTGCAATGCTGCCCGATTTGAGGTCACGATGCCCAAGAACAAGGTTCAGCGCCCCTGCCATCCGAATGGCGGGGGCGTTGCCTTAGGTTTTGCACGGAAACCGCATCCCATAAGGACAGGGCAGCGATGGATAAGATACCGATGACCCGCAAGGGCTGTGAACGGCTCGAGAGCGAGATGGGCCACCTGAAATCGAAGGAGCGTCCCGCGATCATCCGCGCCATCGCCGAGGCGCGCGAACACGGCGATCTTTCGGAAAACGCCGAATATCATGCAGCCCGCGAAAAGCAGGGCTTCATCGAGGGCCGCATCAAGGAGATCGAGGGCATCCTGTCGCGGGCCGAGGTCTTCGACCCCGCCAAGCTGTCGGGCAGCATCAAGTTCGGCGCCACGGTCGAGCTGGTCGACGAGGACACCGACGAGGAACGCACCTATCAGATCGTGGGCGAAGCCGAGGCCGACATCGAGAACGGCCGCCTGAACGTCCGTTCGCCCCTGGCCCGCGCCCTGATCGGCAAGGACGAGGGCGACAGCGTCGAGGTCGTCACCCCCGGCGGCCAGCGCTCCTACGAAATCCTCAAGATCCGGTACGAGTGACCATATGTCGGTGATTGCACGCATCTCGAGCCTGGCGACACGCGATCGCATCACCACGGTCGGCTTCGCGCTGACGGGCGGCTGGCTGTTCCTGGTGGCCCTGTTCTGGCTGTTGGCCCCGGGCGGCGAGGGATCGGCCGGCGGTATCGCGCGACTGGTCGCCTCGGCCGGGGTTGTCCTGCCGGTGGCGCTGGTCTGGCTGGGCGTGTCGCTGGCCCGCCAGGTGGCCATCCTGCGCGCCGAGGCCGATGAACTGCGGTCGCATCTGAACCGCCTGCGCGGGACCGAAGAAGGCCCGCAGGACGAGGTCGACGAGGCCCCCGCCCCAGCCTTTGCCTCTGCCGATCGCAAGCCTGCCGCCAAACCCGCGCAGCCGGCGGCACCGCGACCCGTGCCCCTGCCGACGCGACCCCGCGCGGCCGTCCCCGAACCGACGGCCCGCGCCGAGGCCCCCTCGGGGCCTCCGGTCGATGCCATCACGCTGATCCGGGCGCTGAATTTCCCCGACGGTCCCGACGATCACGAGGCCATCGATGCCCTGCGCATGGCGTTGAAGGATCCGGCGAATTCGCGCGTCCTGCGCTCGGCGCAGGACGTGGTGACGCTTCTGGCGGGCCGCGACGTCTATATGGACGTCCTGCCCCCCGAACCCGCCCGCCCCGAGGTCTGGCGCCGCTTTGCCGATGGCGAACGTGGCAGTGCGGTCGCGGCATTGGGCGGCATCCATGACGCCGACGCCATGGAGATCGCAGCGGGCATGCTGGATCAGGACGAGATCTTCCGCGACACGGCGCAGCATTTCCTGCGCCATTTCGACGGGCTGATCGGACGCATCGTGCCGGAACTGGACGACATGCAGATCTCGGTCCTGGCCGACAGCCGCAGCGCGCGGGCCTTCATGCTGCTGGGCCGCGTCTCGGGGACCTTCGGCTAAAGGGGCGCATCGCGGCGCAGCACTTCGACCTGCCCCCACCAGGGCAGGCCATAGCGGCCGCGACCTTCGGACCGAAACCCCACCGCCCTGTAGAAAGCCAATGCACCGAGGTTCGACAACCGAACCTCGGCCCGCAGCCCCGGAAAGCCGCGCCGGCCCGCCAGCATCAGCGCATGCTGCACCAATGCCCGCCCCACCCCAGCACGCCGATCGACAACGGCAATGCCGTCGATGACCAGATCACGGGTCGGTGGTGCAGACCGGTAGAGCCAGCCGCGCCACCCCGCCCCCTGCAACAGAAAGCCGCCCTGCCCGTCGCGCAGCCCCATCACGCCCGCCACCCGACCCTGCGCGTCCAGCGCTGCCAGCCCCCGTGTCGGATCGCAATCGCCGCGCCCGCCGAAGCTGGCGCGCCAAAGGGCCGCCGCATCGGGCAGGACCCGCGCAGGGATCGGACCAAAAATCCGGTCGTCGACATCAGGTGGGCCTTCGGCTTGCCTCGGGTTGCGCATCATGCAAGCAAGGTGCCGCGAACAGCGACAAGACGGAAGCGCCATGTCACCCACACCAGAACCCCGGCCCCAGCATGGGCAGACACCCGCCGATGACGCCTCGGCCAAGGCGCTGGCGCGCACGCCGCGGGCGGCCTTCGTGTATGGCATCACGCAATCGCTGCCCTTCCTGATCGTCATCATTCCCTTTGCGGTTCTCTTCGGCGTCGTCGCGACCGAGGCCGGTCTGAACGTCGCGCAGGTCATGGGCTTTTCGGTGCTGGTCCTTGCGGGTGCATCCCAGTTCACCGCCGTGCAGCTTCTGTCCGACAATGCGCCGACCATCGTCATCATCCTGTCGGCGCTGGCCGTGAACCTGCGGATGGCGATGTATTCGGCATCGCTTCTGCCGTGGCTGCGCGAGGCGTCGGGACGGCAGAAGGCATGGATCGCCTATGCGCTGATCGACCAGACCTTCGCGCTGTCCATCCAGCACTACGAACGCCACCCGCGTCTTGGGCTGCAACAGCGTCTGGCCTATTTCGCAGGTGGGGCGCTGGTGCTGTGCGTGCCGTGGATGGTGGCGACCTGGGCAGGTGCGACACTGGGCGACCTGATCCCCGATGACATCGCGCTGGATTTCGCGCTGCCGATCACCTTCCTTGCGATGATCGCGCCGATGCTGCGCACGACGGCGCATCTGGCCGCCTGCTTCGTGGCCATTACCGCGGCACTGCTGCTGGCGTGGCTGCCTTCGGGGCTGGGCCTGCTGATCGCGGCACCGCTTGGCATGGCCACCGGTGCCATCGTCGAGGCGCGGACCGAAGGAAAGGCATGACCATGCAGGCATCGGAATTCCAGATCTGGCTGATCATCGTCGTCCTGGGCATCGGGACCTTCCTGCTGCGCTGGTCCTTCCTTGGTGCCCTGGGCAACCGCGAGTTGCCCGAATGGGTCATGCGGATGCTGCGCTATACGCCGGTCTCGGTGCTGCCCGCGCTGGTCGCGCCGCTGGTCGTCTGGCCTGCGGCGACGGGCGGGGAAACCGACCCCTCGCGCATCGCGGCGGCGGCCGCGACGGTGGCCGTGGGGGTCTGGACCAAGAACGTGCTGCTGTCGATCGCGGCGGGCGGCAGCACGCTTTTTGCGATGCTTTACGTTCTGGGATAGCCGGTGATCGTGCCGTTCTTCTGCTGCAGAAGGACGTCGTGATTGTTGGCCGGATCGCCGTCCATGTTCTTGCGCGACTGCACGTTGGGCAGCGTCAGGAACCAGTTGCGCAGCTTCAGCGGCGAAAACCCGCGCGGCGCCCCCTGAAAGCCCGGAACGCCCGACAGGACGGTGCCGGTTTCCACGGCGCAGAAGCTCTTGTTGGCGGCCCCGTTTTCCTCGGCCCGGCGAATGGCGATATCGGCGACCTCACGCGGGACGAAGACGGTGTCCTCGGTCACGTAATAGGTCTCACGCGCGTGGTAATCGATGTAGAAGTTCTTGAAGTTGTCCGTGATCCCGTAAAGCACGTCATGGCGTTCGGGGATGTAGGGATGCCGCCAGCTGCCTGCCGGGTCATAGATGACGCGCTGGCTGCCGTTGATCAGCAGGGCGGAATGCCCACCCTCGCCGCGGGGGATGCCGATGACGGTCAGCAGCGTGATCGAGGCCGGCCTGTCCGAGACGAAACGCGCCGCCCGCACCCGTTCATCGCTGGCCCAGATATTGTCGGCGCCGCAGGCAGCCAGCACCGTGGGCAGCGCGGCTGCCAGAAAGACGCGTCTTTTCATGGCGATCAGGCGTTCGTCAGCGCCATGAAGACCAGCGCGGCCAGCGACAGGCAGACGACCCAGATGGTCGCACGGATGAAGCCTGCGAAGGTCTTCTGCTGTTCGGAAATATCCATCGTTCCGGGCGTGCTGTAGGTCATGTCGCGTTTTTCGGTCATTGCGTCACCTCAGGTTGGCATTTTTTCCTGAACTAGCGGAAGTTTCGACGCCTGTCACGCCCCAGAGCGTCGCGCCGTCGCTTTCGCCGACAGGCGCGATCACCCCGGCGCGATGCAGGTGGTTCACATGGGCCACCGCCTCGACCAGGGCCAGGCCGAATTCCCCTTCCCCGATGCGGCGCTTGAACAGCAGATCGAAGCAGCCGACCGCCGTGCGCGGCGCGACGGTCAGGGCGGCGGTCAGACGGTTCAGGGCGGCATGGTGGTTTTCGGTCATTTGGCGCAAGCGGAAGGGCAGCCCGGTGAAGGGCAGCTTGTGCCCGGCCAGCACCAGTTGATCGTCGCGGGCCAGACCCGACAGGCGGGCGCAGCTTTCCAGCCATTCGCCCACCGGATCGGCGGCAGGCTCGGTCGGATAGACCCCCAGGTTGGGCGAGATCGAGGCCAGAAGCTGGTCCCCCCCGATCACCAGATCATCCTCCAGCGACCAGAAGGTGGCGTGGCAGGGCGCATGCCCATGCCCCATCGCCACACGCCAGCGCCGCTGGCCGAATTCGACCACATCGCCTTCGGAAAGGCGGGTGAAACCCACAGGCAGCGGATGCACGACATCGGCAAAGTTGAAGGGTCGGGCGGCGGCGCGTGTTTCCAGCATATCGGCGGGCATCCCGGCCTTGCGCCAAAATTCCACCTGCTGGGGGCTTGCGGCAGCCTGTTCGTCCAGCGTCAGCATGCGGGCGGTCAGCCATGCCGTGCGGCTCATCAGCAGCTCGGCACCGTCCGTTGCCATGAACCAGCCCAGCAGGCCGACGTGATCGGGATGATGATGCGTGCCGATCACGCGGTTGATGCGCCGACCCTGCAAGGGGCCGTCGCGCAGGCTGGCCCAGATGGCACGGGCGCGCTTCGTGTCGAAGCCGGTATCGACGATGGTCCAGCCATCGCCATCGTCCAGCGCATAGACGTTGACGTGATCCAGCGCCATCGGCAGCGGCAGCCGCATCCACAGGACGCCAGGGGCGACGGTGACGGCGCCACCCTCGGGGGGCGGCGCCGGGAAGGGGTTTCGAATCACGCGGCGAAATCGCCGGCCAGCGCGGCATCGCTGATGGCGGTCAGATCGCCCAAGCCAGCCTGCGCCTCGGCCAGATCACCGGCATGGCGGGGCAGGACGCGGGCCATGAAGACCTGTGCCAGCGCCACATGCGAGGCATTCCCCTTGGACGCGGCCCGCAGGTGGTAATGTCCGCCCAGAACCCTGGCGAAGGCCGACAGATAGGCGACCGCACCAGCAAAGCGCACCGGCATGTCGCTGTCGAGCAGGCTCTGCGTCGCCTCGCGCAAAGTCTCCGCCGCCTGCCACAACTGATGGGCCATCTCAGGGTGGTCCGCTTGCAGGGCGCGGGCGCCATCCGTCACCTCGTCCAGCAGGCGCATGGCGGCATCACCCCCATCCGACAGCTTGCGCCCGACCAGATCCATCGCCTGGATGCCGTTCGTGCCCTCGTAGATCGAGGTGATGCGCACATCGCGCAGGTACTGGGCGGCGCCCGTCTCCTCGACATAGCCCATGCCGCCATGGACCTGCACGCCCATGTCCGACACGCGGATGCCGACATCGGTGCCATAGGCCTTGGCGATGGGCGTCAGGAAGGCCGCGCGGGCATTCTGGTCGGCGTCGCCGGTCGCGCGCGCCATGTCGATGGCCGTGGCGCAGGCCAGGCCGATGGCGCGGGCGGCAAAGACCTCGGCCCGGGCGGTGGCCAGCATGCGGCGCACGTCGGGGTGCTGGATGATCGGCCCCATCTGGTTGCGGTCGACGGCATAGGCGACGGCCTTCTGCAGCGCCGCCTCGGCCACGCCGATGCCCTGCATGCCGACGCCAAGGCGGGCGCAGTTCATCATGGTGAACATCGCGGCCATGCCCTTGTGTTCGGCACCGACCAACCAGCCTTTTGCGCCCTCGAAGCTCATGACGCAGGTGGGGCTGCCGTGGATGCCCAGCTTTTCCTCAAGGCTGACGACCTTCAGATCGTTGGCGACGCCGGGATTGCCCTGATCGTCGGGCAGGAACTTTGGCACCATGAACAGGCTGATGCCGCGCGTGCCCTTGGCCGCGCCCGGCAGACGCGCCAGCACCAGGTGGCAGACGTTGTCCGTCACATCGCTGTCGCCCCAGGTGATATAGATCTTCTGTCCCGTGATCCGGTAGCTGCCGTCATCGGCAGGTTCGGCCTTGGTCACCAGCGCGCCCACGTCGCTGCCTGCGCCCGGCTCGGTCAGGTTCATCGTGCCCGACCATTCGCCGCTGATCAGCTTGGGCAGATAGGCGGCCTTCAGTTCGTCGCTGGCGTGATGCTCCAGTGCCTCGATCTGGCCCTGGGTCAACAAGGGGTTCAGCTGCAGCGCCAGGCAGGCGCCCGACATCATCTCGGCCACGGCCATGTTCAGCGCCTGCGGCAGACCCATCCCGCCATATTCCGGATCGGCCGAGACACCGACCCAGCCCCCTTCGGCAATGGCGCGGAAGCCCTCGGCGAACCCGGGCGAGGATCGCACGACACCGTTTTCCAACCGCGCCGGATGCGCGTCCCCCGCCCCGTTCAGGGGGGCCAGCACGTTCGACGCCAGCTTGCCCGCCTCGGAGAGGATGGCGGTGGCGGTTTCGGCGGTGGCCTCGGCAAAGCGTTCGGTTCCGGCAAGATCGCCGAAGGGCACGACGTGGTTCAGGATAAAGTCGATCTGTTCGACTGGTGCCTTGTAGCTCATCGAGTCCTCCTCGCTAGCGCCTTGGCATCCCCGGCCGGCGCGACTATCAGAACGGTCAAGCGGCATCTTGGGCCGCGATCCCGACAGGCTCAACCGAAACCCCGCGTCACGCATGCAGACCCTTCGACTGACCCCGGATGCAGACGGCATATCACGCGCCAGCGCGCTGCTGAGGGCTGGCCAGACCGTCGCCATCCCGACCGAGACCGTCTATGGCCTTGCCGCCGACGCCCGCAACGGCGATGCCGTGGCCCGCATCTATCAGGCGAAGGGGCGGCCCAGCTTCAACCCGCTGATCGTCCACCTGCCCGATGCGGAAACCGTCGCCACCATCGCCGAAATGCACCCGCAGGCCCAGGTGCTGGCCCGCGCCTTCTGGCCTGGCGCGCTGACGCTGGTCCTGCCGCTGCGCCCCGATGCGGGCATCGCATCGCTGGTCACGGCAGGGCTGGACACGATCGGCCTGCGCGTTCCCGCCCATCCGGCCGCCCGCGCCCTGCTGCGCGACTTCGGCGGCCCGCTGGCGGCACCATCCGCCAATGCTTCCGGACGTATCAGCCCCACCAGCGCCGATCATGTCCTGTCGGACGACGGCGGGCTGAATGGTCGCATTGCGGCAGTGCTGGATGCAGGCCCCTGTAATGTCGGCGTCGAATCCACCATCATCGGCTGGATCGATGGCCGCGCCACCCTGCTGCGCCCCGGCGGCATCCCCGCCGAGGCGATCGAGGCCGCCCTGGGCAGGCCACTGATCCGCCACGACGGCGACCCCGTCGCCCCAAGCGCCCCCGGCCAGCTCACCAGTCACTACGCCCCGAACGCGGCCCTGCGCCTGAACGCGCAGCCGCGACCGGGCGAAACGCATATCACCTTCGGCAGGCCCGGCCCCTTCAGCCTCTCGGAAACCGGCGACCTGACCCAGGCCGCCGCCCGCCTCTTCGACATGCTGCGCAAGGCCGACGCCCAGGGCCGCCCCATCTCGGTCGCACCCATCCCCGAACAGGGCCTCGGCGCGGCCATCAACGACCGTCTCAGACGCGCGGCAGCCCCGCGCGACTGATCTTCTGGGTTGCGCAAATACCCCGGGGGACATCGCGCAGCGATGGGGGGGGCAGCGCCCCCCGCCGCCCTTACAACCCAAGCGAGTTGTAGACGTTCGAGATCCGACGGATCGCCACGACATAGGCTGCCGTGCGCATGTCGTCGACCTTGGCGTTGTTCATCCAGACCTCCTTCATCTTCATGAAGCTTTCGCGCATGGTGTCGTCCAGACCCGAACGCACCAGCTCCAACTCGTCCGCGCCGGTCAGGAAGCTTTCCTTGAAGCCCTTCGACAGGGTCCAGTTCAGGCCCGTATCCGCGGACAGGCGCTCCAACTCCTCGACCAGCATGCGGGCGCGGGCTTCTTCGTGACGGCGTTCCAGACGCCCGAGGCTGATTTGCGACAGGTTTTTGACCCATTCGAAATAGGACACCGTCACACCGCCGGCGTTGGCATACATGTCGGGAATGATCACGATGCCGCGGCGGCGCAGGATGGCGTCGGCATTGGCGGTGACGGGACCGTTCGCGGCCTCGATGATGATCTTGGTCTTGATGCGTTCGGCATTGTCGGAATGGATGACGCTTTCGACGGCGGCCGGGATCAGGATGTCGCATTCCTCTTCCAGCATCGCCAGGCCGTTCTCGCGATAATCGCCGCCGGCAAAGCCCTTGACGCCGCCGGTCGCGCGGATGTGGCCGCGCAGGGCGTCGATGTTGATGCCCTGCGGGTTCACGATCGCGCCGTCACGCTCGATCACGCAGGTGACCAGGCATTTGTCCTCGGCCGAGAGGAACTGCGCCGCGTGATAGCCCACGTTGCCCAGGCCCTGCACGATGACGCGCTTGCCGGCCAGCGTGCCTTCCACGCCCGCACGCTTCATCACGTCGTCATGGCGGAAGAACTCGCGCAGGGCGTATTGCACGCCACGGCCCGTCGCCTCGACACGACCGTCGATCCCGCCAGCCGTCTTGGGCTTGCCGGTGACGCAGGCCTTGGCGTTGATGTCATCGGGGTGCAGGCGCTTGTAGGCATCGGCCATCCACGCCATCTCGCGTTCGCCCGTGCCCATGTCGGGGGCCGGAACGTTCTGGCTGGGCGAGATCAGGTTGCGGCGCGACAGCTCGTAGGTGAAGCGGCGGGTGATGCGCTCCAGCTCGTCCTCGTTCCAGGCGCGCGGATCGATGCACAGCCCGCCCTTGGACCCGCCGAAGGGCACCTCGACCAGCGCGCATTTGTAGGTCATCAGGGCTGCCAGCGCCTCGACCTCGTCCTGGTTCACGTCCAGCGAATAGCGGATGCCGCCCTTGACCGGCTCCATATGTTCGGAATGCACCGACCGATAGCCGGTGAAGGTGTGGATCTGGCCGCGCAGCCGCACCCCGAAGCGCACCGTATAGGTCGAGTTGCAGACGCGGATCTTTTCCTCCAGCCCCGGTGACAGGTCCATCAGACCGGCGGCGTGGGTGAACATCTTCTCGACTGATTCGCGGAACGAGGTCCTGTGGGCCATGTCAGCTTTCCTCCTGGGTGACAGCGCTTTCTGGTCGCTGCCCAAATCTAGGGCAATCCGGGATGCGCCGCCACCTTTGAACTGCCCGCACGCGGCTCTGTGACATTCCTGCGCTGATCGAAACGTGATTCACGCGGCGGGTTCTCATGTCGGGGGATGGGGCGTATTGTCGTCACAAAACAAGGCCCCGTGCAGGGGTCGGCAGGGAACAGCAGGACATGATCCGTATTTCTTGGATTTCGCGGGCCGCCATTCTGGCCCTTGGCGCAGCTTCGCTGGCAGGGTGCACGCGCATGCCCCCCACCGCCCCGGTTCAGGGCGTCGGTCAGGCAGCGGGTTATGGCTATGGCCAACCCACGGGCTATGCCGCGCCCACGGGCTATACGCCCGCCGCCGGATACGGGGCACCCCAGCCCGTGACGCAGCCCGCCGCCGCCATGGCGACCCCTATGCCGGCCCCGATCCCGGTTTCGGACCCCGCACCGCCCCCCGCGCAGGGCATCACCGGCCTGACCGAGCGCAAGCCCGACCTCTGCGGGGCCGCCAAGATCGCCGATGCGGTCGGCAAGCCCTCCAGCGTCATTCCGACGCTTGGCCTGACGCGCGAATACCGCATCGTCGAGTATCGCGGGATCGAGGCGCAGGTCTATGTCCCCAACCGTGTCGTCTTCCGCCTGGACGAGGCCGGCACCATCACCAGCATCGATTGCGGATGATCCCCATGACCCGAATTGCCCTGTCGCTTGTCACCCTGGCGCTGCTGGCGGCCTGCCAGCCTGCCGCCGAAACGCCCGAACAGCCGGACCTCTGCGGCGCATCGGGTTTCCAGGGGCTGATGGGCCAGAATCGCGCGGCGCTGGACCAGCTGCGCCTGCCGCCGGGCAGCCGCGTCGTCGGGCCCGACGACATGGTCACCGCCGATTACCGCACCGACCGGCTGAACATCGAATACGACCGCAAGGGCATCATCCACAAGATCGGCTGCTACTGATCGTTGATCTGGCCCGGCAGGCTGTGCCACCATCGCGTGATGAACGCACAGCCGCCGATCCAGCCGATCCCCGATCAGGTCGTCTTCGACCGCAAGGAGCTGAACCTGATCCTGTCCACCTATGGCCGCTTCGTGGCGGCGGGTGAATGGCGCGATTACGGCATGTCCTTCCTGCGCGACGTTGCGATCTTCAGCGTCTTTCGCCGCGCCGCCGAGCATCCCCTTTACCGCATCGAGAAACGCCCGCGCCTGCGCAACGCCCAAGGCATGTATGCCGTGATCGCCATGGACGGCCGTATCCTGAAGCGCGGGCATGACTTGGCGACCGTCTTGCGGGTGCTGGACCAGAAGCTGATCCGCCCCATCGACTGAGCCTTACGTCCCGCGCGGCTTGGCCCGCATGGTGGGGTCGGCCTGTGTCGGATCGTCGGGCCAGGGGTGGCGGGGATAGCGCCCGCGCATGTCCTTGCGCACATCGTGATAGGAACTGGCCCAGAAGCCCGGCAGGTCCATCGTCACCTGCACCGGCTTGCCCCCCGGCGACAGCAGCGCCATCCGCAACGGACGCCCGCCGACGACGGGATGGGTGGTGACGCCGAACACCTCCTGCAGGCGCAGCTGCACCTCGGGGTGGTCGCCGTCGTAATCGATGGGCACCTTGCGTCCCAGAGGCGTGACGAAATGCGCGGGCGTGGCCTGATCCAGGCGGCGCTGGCCGTCCCAACCGATGCGGGCCTTCAGCGGCTCGACCAGATCGAGGCTGCGCAGGTCCGAGAGGCTGCGCGCGCGACCAAGCCAAGGCAGCAGCCAGTCGCCGTCGCCCAGCAGGCTGGCATCATCGACATCGCCGAGGCCCCCGACCAGTTCGATCCGCGCGCGGTATCGGGCGGCGGCGGGCGACCATGTCAGCCCGTTCAGGCGCAACCCCTCCAGCGCGGCGCGGGCGATGGCCTCTTCGGGGGCGTCGCGCCAGATGCGGTCCGACAGCACCAGCGCGCCAAGGCGGTCCTGTTCGCGGGCGATGACGCGACCCTCGCGGCGCGACCATTCGCAGAGCTGCACCTGCTGGATCGCGGCGCCATGCAGGGTACGCAGATCGGCTTCGTCCAGCGTGGCGGCCATGCGGATGCGCGCCTCGCGCTGATCGCCGTCCAGATCGACAGCGACGATCAGGCGCTGTCCGGCCAGCACATCGGCATTGTCGATGACGGCACCCTTGCCGCCCGACAGAACGAAGCGCGCATCATCTCCCTTGCGCCGCAGCCCGATCCGGTCGGGATAGGCCAGCGAGGCCATGCCCCCCGGCGACAGCGCGGGCCGGTCGGCCACCATGCGGCGCAGGCGGGCAGCCTCGTCGCGGATGCGTTGGACGGCCTGACGGTTCACCTGGTCGGGAAAGCGCTTGGGGTCGCGGATGGCGGTCAGGCGCAGCGACAGGTCCACCCCCACACCGCGCAGGGGGTCGCGGTCCGACAGCAGCGCCGCCAGATCCGCCGCCCCCCGTCCTGCATGGATCAGCATATGCGCCAGGCGCGGGTGCAACGGCAGCCGCGCCAAGGCCCGCCCGTGATCGGTGATGCGCCCGTCCCGGTCCAGCGCCTGCAGGGTTGTCAACAGGGAACGCGCCTCGGCCAGCGCGCCTTCGGGGGGCGGTGTCAGAAAGGCCAGGTCCGAGGCATCGGCACCCCAGCTGGCAAGCTCCAACGCCAGCCCCGACAGGTCGGCGACGGTGATTTCGGGCGGCGCATAGGCGGGCAGCGCGCCTTCCTCGACCCGTGCCCAGAGGCGGTAGCAGACGCCCGGTGCGACGCGGCCCGCGCGGCCCCGGCGCTGGTCGGCCTCGGCCCGGCTGACGCGTTCGGTGACCAGCCGCGACATGCCGCTGCCCGGATCGAACCGCGCACGCCGCGCACGCCCCGCATCCACGACCACCCGCACCTGCGGGATCGTCAGCGAGGTTTCCGCAATGGCGGTCGCCAGCACGATCCGCCGCCGCGCGCCGGGTTCGGACAGCGCCGCCCGCTGCGCCTTGGCGTCCAACGCGCCGTAAAGCGGCAGGATGTCGTGATCCATGCCGGAGAGCTGGGCCATGACGCGGCGGATTTCGCCTTCACCCGGCAGGAAGGCAAGGATCGTGCCGCCTGTGTCGATGGTCTCGGCGGCGGCAATGCGGATCAGGCGCGCGGCCTCATCCACCAGCCGGATGCCCTGCGGCAGGGGACGGTCCAGCCAGCGGGTCTCGACCGGAAAGGCCCGCCCGTCCGAGGTCACCACCGTCGCATCATCCAGCAAAGCCGCCACCGGTCCCGCATCCAGCGTGGCCGACATGACCAGCACGGCCAGATCCTCGCGCAGGGCGCCGCGTGCCTCCCACACCAGGGCCAAGCCCAGGTCGGCATTCAGGCTGCGTTCGTGGAATTCGTCGAAGATCACGCAGCCGATCCCCTCCAACGAGGGGTCGGATTGGATCATGCGCGTCAGGATGCCCTCGGTCACGACCTCGATCCGGCTGCCCGCCACCGATTCGCCACGGATGCGGTATCCGACGCGGCCACCCACGGCCTCACCCAGACTGTCGGCCATCCGTTCGGCGGCAGCGCGGGCGGCCAGGCGGCGGGGTTCCAGCATCAGGATGCGGCCCGGCACCTGGTCCATCAGCGCCAGAGGCACCCGTGTCGTCTTGCCCGCACCGGGGGGCGCCACCAGCACGGCGCGGCCATCGCGGGCCAGCGTGGCGCAGAGTTCGGGCAGGATTTCGTCGATGGGCAGGGTCTGTGACATGGGCGCCGTGATACCGCCCCCTGCGACCTGCGTGCAATCGCCATGTCGCCCCGTGACATTTCCCGGCCCGCGGACCTATCCTGCGGCGCGGGCGTTGGTCCGCGAACAGCAAGGCGGAAGGGGCAGCATGGGCATCGGCAACGACGTGATCGAGGGGCTGGGCCTTGGCGATCCGGTCATCAGGATCGGCGTGACGGGACTGTCGCGGGCGGGCAAAACGGTCTTCATCACCTCGCTTGTGGCGAACCTGCTGGAACGCGGACGCATGCAGGCGCTGCGCGGTGCCGCCGATGGGCGCATCAAGGCCGCCTGGCTGCAACCCCAGCCCGACGACACCATCCCGCGCTTCGATTTCGAACGCCATCTGTCGGCGCTGACCGGACCCGAGCCGCATTGGCCCGATGGCACCCGCCATGTCAGCCAGCTGCGCCTGTCGCTGCGCATGGAGTCGGGGGGCCTCTTCGGTAGCCTGCGCGGCGCGCGGGTGATGCATCTGGACATCGTCGATTACCCCGGCGAATGGCTGCTGGACCTGCGCCTGATGGACCGCGACTTCGCCACCTGGTCCGCTGAGGTCTTCGACCGCATCGATGGTCGCCCCGGTGCCGATAGATTCCGCGCCGCGCTGTCGCAGGTCCAAGCCGCCGATCACTTCACCGAACCGCAGGCGCAGCAGTTGGCCGATGTCTATACCGCCCACTTGAATGCCGCGCGCGAGGCGGGCTGGTCCGATTGCACCCCCGGGCGCTTCCTGATCCCCGGCGAGATGGCCGGATCCCCCGCGCTGACCTTTGCGCCCCTGCCCCCCGAACTGCAGGGCGGCAAGCTGGGTCGCGAATTCCGCCGCCGCTTCGACGCCTACAAGTCGCGCGTGGTGAAGCCCTTCTTCCGGGACCATTTCGCCCGCATCGACCGTCAGGTCGTGCTGGTCGACGTGCTGGGCGCGATCCACCAAGGCCCCCGCGCGGTCGAGGACATGCGCCGCGCCATGGCCGACATCCTGACCGCCTTCCGCCCAGGGCGCGCGGGCTGGCTGGCGCAGCTGCTGGGAACACGCCGGGTCGAACGTATCCTCTTTGCCGCGACCAAGGCCGACCACCTGCATCACATCCAGCACAACCGGCTGACCGCCATCCTGTCATCCATGCTGCGCGAGGCTCGCGACCGCGCCGATTTCCAAGGCGCCCGGACCGAGGCCATGGCCATCGCCGCCCTGCGCGCCACGACCGAGGACATGATCAGGCAGGGCGATGACGAACTGCCCGTCGTGCGCGGTCGCCTGCTGGACGGGCGGCAGGCGGCGTTCTTTCCGGGCGAATTGCCTGCCGATCCCTCGATGCTGCTGCATCCGGCGCGGGCGGGGGCGGATGCCTGGCTGGACGCCGATTACGCGATCATGAACTTTGCCCCCGCCCCCCTGACCACGCGCCCCGGCGATGGCCCGCCCCATATCCGCCTGGACCGCGCCGCCGAATTCCTGATCGGAGACCGCCTGTGAGCGACCAGCCCAAGCGCCCCCGCGGCCCCGTCCTGATTCCGCTGGACGAACCGACCCGCGAACAGGCCCGCGCGCCCCATGTCGAAACGTCACAGGACGACGCGCCCAGCCCCGCCGACGCGCCGCCCATCGACGAACCCTCGGCCCCTCTGCCCCGTCCCCGCACGATGGAGATGGTGACCCGCCTTGTCGGTCGCCCGCCCTCGCGCATGACGCGGTTCTTCATCAACACGGGCGTTGCGCTTTTCACCTTCCTGCTGGGTGTGGCGGCGCTGGATTTCATCAACGGGCTGATGGTCAGCTATCCGCTGCTGGGCTGGATCGCGATCACGCTGTTCGGGTTGTTCACGCTGGCCTGTCTGGGCATGGCGCTGCGCGAATGGCGGGCATGGCGGCGCTTTGCCAAGATCGATGCCTTGCAACGGCGCGCGGGCGCGGCCTTGGCCGATGACAGCTTCGACCAGGCCAAGCTGGTCACCGACCAGCTGGTCGGGGTCTATGTCAAGCGCCCCGAGATGGAATGGCAGCGCCAGCGACTTGCCGAGCGCCGCGCGGAAACCTTCGACGCCGCCGCCCTGCTGACCCTGGCCGAGGCCGAGCTGCTGGCCCCCCTGGACCAGTTGGCACGGCGCGAGATCGAGGCCGCCGCCCGCACCGTCGCCGCCACCACCGCGCTGGTGCCCTTGGCGCTGGCCGATGTCGCCGCCGCGCTGGCCGCCAACCTGCGGATGATCCGCCGCATGGCCGAGATCTATGGCGGGCGTGCCGGGGCCGTTGGCGGCTGGCGTCTGGCCCGCATGGTGATGACCCATCTGATTGCCACGGGCGCCGTCGCTGCGGGGGATGATCTGGTCCATACCGTCGCGGGTGGCGGCATCCTTGCCAAGCTGTCGCGCCGTTTCGGCGAGGGGCTGGTCAACGGCGCCCTGACCGCCCGCGTCGGCATCGCCGCGATGGAGGTCTGCCGCCCCCTGCCCTTCATCGCCCAACCCCGCCCCAAGGTCGGCAACCTTGTGACGCGCGGCCTGCGCGGGTTGTTCGGGAATGACGATCAGGCGTGATCCCTTACAGGATCATCTTGTAGCCCAGATGCGACTGCTCGAACCCCAACCGGTCATAGAAGCGGTGCGCATCGACCCGCGTCTTGTCCGTCGTCAGCTGCACCATCGCGCAGCCGCGCGTCCGGCAGGTCGCCACCGCCCATTCGATCATCCGCTGGCCGATTCCCTGCCCGCGCAGGTGGCTGGCGATGCGCACGGCCTCGATCTGTCCGCGGATCGCGCCACCGCGTGACAGCCCTGGGGTGAAGGTCAGCTGCAGCGTGCCGACGACCTTCCCGTCGCAATCCGCCACGGCCAGCAGCTGGTTCGGGTCGGCATCGATCCGGTCGAAGGCCGCGGCATAGGCACCAGCCGACGACGCCTCGCGCGCGGACCCCAAGGCATCATCGGTCAGCAGTCCCACAATGGCGGGCAGATCGTTGTGCGTGGCGCGGCGGAAGGCGACCCTCACGGCTGCGCGGTGCTTTCGGTGGGCAGATCGGGCGTGGCGGCACCTTCGGCGGGGACCTCGGCCTCGGATGCTTCATCGGGTTTGACCAGCCGGTTGTCCTGCCATTCCCCCGATGCGACCTGGCCCGTGGCATAGCGCATGACGCCCTCGCCCTGGCGCTTGCCGGCGGCGAAATTGCCCTCGTATCGATCGCCATTGGCATAGGTGGCGGTGCCGTCGCCGTCGATCTCTCCGGCCTTCCAGCCGCCTTCATAGATGAAGCCGTCGGGCGTCGTCAGGCGGCCCTGACCTTCGCGGACGCCATTGACGAAATTGCCAGTATAGACCGTGCCGTCGGGATAGGTGGCCTGCCCCTCGCCGTGGCGCTGGCCGTCCTTCCACGCGCCGGAATAGACATAACCGTCGGGATAGGACATGCGTCCCTGCCCGTCGTTGCGCGCGTTGCGGAAGCTACCCTCATAGACCATGCCATTGGCATAGCTGGCCTTGCCGTCGCCCTCGATCACGCCCTCGGACCACTGGCCCTCATACGTCGAGCCGTCAGCATAGGTGATCTTGCCGGTGCCGTCGGGACGGTCGGCGCGCATCTGGCCCAGATAGACCGAGCCGTCGGGATAGGTGATCTGGCCACGTCCCTCCATCCGGCCCTTGGACCATTCGCCGACATAGACGTAACCATCCGCCCCGGTGAATGTGCCTTGCCCGTCGCGGCGGTCGTTGGCGAATTCGCCGTCATAGACATCGCCGTTGGCATAGGTCGCGACACCCTTACCCTGACGGCGGCCGCCTTCAAGCTGACCCTCGTATTTGTCGCCGGTGGATTGCACCAGCACGCCCGTGCCCGACATCTGGCCCGCGGCCCAGACCCCGTCATAGGTCAGCCCGTCGGCCATGGTCAGCTTGCCCTTGCCTGCCCGCTGTCCGGCCAGCATGCCGCCTTCATAGGTCGCGCCGTCGGGATAGGTGATCTTGCCCTGGCCTTCCTTGACGCCCGCGACCCAATCGCCCTCGTAGCGGTATCCGTTCGCCTGACGCAGCACGCCCTTGCCGTGATGCAGACCCTTCTCGAACTGCCCCTGGTAGACCGAGCCGTTGGCATAGGTGGCCTTGCCCTCGCCGGTGATCTCGCCCTCGGACCACTGGCCTTCGTAGGTGCCACCATCGGCATAGGTGATCTTGCCGGTACCATCGGGCTTGCCGCGGGCGAACTGGCCCTCATAGACGGAACCGTTGGGAAACTCGGCGCGGCCCTGCCCCATGATCTGGCCCTCGACCCAATCGCCTTCATAGCGATAGCCGTTGGGCAGGACATAGCTGCCCTGGCCATGCTGCAACCCGTTGCGGAAGGTGCCTTCATAGACCCCCCCGTCGTCATATTGCTTGGTGATGACCTGGGCACCCGCCTGCGCCGTCATGCCCATCACGGCCAGCGCCACTGCGCCCACTGCCGTCGCCGCCCGAGTTGCCGCTTTCATCGCCTCTGCCCTCATGGTGTTTTGCCCGAAGGTTTACCCCAGCAGCGCCCCATGCGCAAAGGCCGACTTTTCCTTGGCGCGCCGATCCTCTATCCCCTTGACCCAAGCCATTGCGCAACGCACCGGGGATCCGACCATGACCGAACGCTTCCGCCTGACCATCGGCCAGTTGAACGCCACCGTGGGCGATCTGCCCGGCAATGCCGCCAAGGCGCGCGAGGCGTGGGAACAGGCGCGCGACGCCGGTGCCGACATGCTGGCCCTGCCCGAGATGTTCATCACCGGATATCAGACCCAGGACCTGGTGCTGAAACCCGCCTTCACCCGGCAGGCGGTCGAGGCGGTGATGGAGCTGGGCACATCGCTGACGGGCGGCCCCGCCATCGGCATCGGCGGTCCCTGGCCCGAGGGCGGCAAGCTCTATAACGCTTATTTCGTGTTCCGCGACGGGGCGCTGGTCGCCCGCGTGCTGAAGCACCACCTGCCGCACAAGCAGCTTTTCGACGAATTGCGCCTGTTCGACAGCGGCCCGATCAGCGGCCCCTATCCCGTCGGCCCCGCCCGCATCGGGTCGCCCATCTGCGAGGACAGCTGGTATCCCGACGTGGCCGAAACGCTGGAGGAGACCGGCGCCGAGATCCTGGTCGTCCCCAACGGCAGCCCCTACCACCGCGAGAAGCTGGACCTGCGCATGGGCCATATGGTCGGCCGCGTGGTCGAGACCGGCCTGCCGCTGGTCTATGTGAACATGGTCGGCGGTCAGGACGACCAGCTTTACGACGGCGCCAGCTTCGTGTTGAACCCGGGCGGCAAAAAGGTCGTGCAGCTTCCAGCGTTCGAGGAAGCCATCGCCCATGTTGATTTCATTCGCGGCGACGACGGCTGGCAGGCGCAGCCGGGCCAAATGGCCGTACAGCCCGATGCTTGGGAACAGGATTACTTCGCCATGATGCTGGGCCTGCGCGACTATCTGCGCAAGTCGGGCTTCCGCAAGGTGGTGCTGGGCATGTCCGGTGGCATCGACAGCGCATTGGTCGCCACCATCGCCGCCGATGCCATCGGGCCCGAGAATGTCCGCTGCGTGATGCTGCCCTCGGAATATACCTCGCAGATCAGCCTGGACGATGCCGCCGATTGCGCGACGCGCTTGGGCGCGCGGTTGGATACCGTCCATATCGAGGGCGCACGCGATGCGGTCGGCGACGCCCTGGCCCATCTGATGGAGGGCACGAAACCCGACACGACCGAGGAAAACATCCAGTCCCGCCTGCGCGGCGTCATGCTGATGGCGATCTCGAACAAGTTCGGGGAAATGCTGCTGACTACCGGCAACAAGTCCGAGGTCGCGGTGGGCTATGCCACCATCTATGGCGACATGGCGGGCGGCTATAACCCGATCAAGGATCTCTACAAGACGCGCGTCTTCGAAACCTGCCGCTGGCGCAATGCCAACCATCGCGACTGGATGCTGGGCAACCCCGGCGAGATCATCCCGCCACGCATCATCAGCAAGCCCCCCTCGGCCGAACTGCGCCCCGACCAGAAGGACGAGGATTCGCTGCCGCCCTACGAGGTGCTGGACGCCATCCTGGAAGGGCTGGTCGAAAAGGATCTGGCGCTGGTCGATCTGGTCGAACAGGGCTTCGATGCGGATACGGTGCGGCAGGTGGAAAAGCTGCTCTATATCAGCGAATGGAAACGCTATCAGGCGGCGCCCGGTCCGCGGATTTCCCCCCGCGCCTTCTGGCTGGACCGCCGCTATCCGCTGGTGAACCGCTGGCGCGACAAGCTCTAATCGTCAGAACTCCAGCCAGGTGCCAAGGCGGACGGCCTGTTCGGCAGGGCCGGACAGGGGTTGGATCACGCCCAGTTCGATTTGGACCGGCCCGGGTGCATCAAAGACCAGCGAGGGAGCCAGGCGGGCAGCGAAACCATCGTCCTGCCGGTCCTCCAGCCACAGGCTGTTGATGACCATCAGCCCGTCGCGGGGGCGCAGACCCAGGGTCAAGTCGGCCTTGACCACCCGTTCGGCGCCCAGGATGCTGTCGAACAGCGCGGACATGCCGGGGTCCGGCGTCTCTGTTTCCGAATGCGAGGCGCCGGTCATCCGCGCCAGAAGCTGCGCGCTCATCCAGCCGCCGCCCCATCGTTCGAACCCCCGACCCCAGGACAAGGCCCCCTGCGCCAACGGCAGGAATTCATCGCCGCTGCGGACCACGCCCAAGCCCGATTGCACAGTGATGCGGTGGACGCCATGCCCGTCGTCCAGCGGGTGCTGCAACCACAAGATGGCGCCGGTCTCGGCCGAGGAGCGGCTGAATTCGACGCCCAAGGTCGTTCGGGGCGTCAGACCGTATTCCGCATAGGCGAAGACGAAGCCATCCCCCGTTCGGTTCCGTTCGCCCATAAGCGACAGGAAGGTCTGCCCCACCTCGCGCGGCCAAGGCCCCGCCTGTGCAGGCCAAGGCAGCAGCAGCGCCAGTATCATGGCAAATCGGATCATCGCGGCCCTCCGGGAACAGGACCAACCTGGCACAACCTTGACGTGCAATCGAGCCAATAATTGCGGGTATCAGGGCACTTCGATCTTGCCGACTAGGGGGACGTCGTCGCGGGGGCCCACGCTGTGGCGTTCGATCATGCGGTGGACGGCCGGGTCGCCCTCGCCGCGGTGCAGGGCGCGCAGTTCGGTCGTGACCTCGGCGTCGGCCTTGGTGCGGCGCAGGTTGTGACGGACGTATTCGTCCCATGTGGCGATGTGATAGCTCTCGCTCCAATGGTCGGGGTGCTCCAGATCGCGCAGCAGCGCCCATCCGCGCGCCCCGTCGCGGCGGCGGATCATCCGCCGCTGCTGCATCAGGCGCAGGAACTGCGGGACATCGTCCTGGTCGACCAGGTAATCGACCATCACCATGATCGGTCCCGACCGCCCGCGCAGATCCAACTGCAGCGCCGGTTCCTGAAAGCGGTTGGCGGGGTCCAGATCGCGGCTGCCGAACTCGGGTGCGCGCAGCCAGATGCCCAAGGCACCCCCGGCCAGCAACAGCAGTCCCGCCGCCGTCAATGCAGGCTGCACCCCATGCACCCCGGCGATGCCGCCCCAGGCCCAGGACCCCGCAGCCATGCCCCCGAAGGTCGCCGTCTGGTACAGCGCCAGCGCGCGGGCCACGACCCAACGCGGTGTGGACAGCTGCACCGTCACGTTGAACAATGACAGCGCCAGCACCCATGATGCACCGGCAGGCAGCATCGCCAGCGCATGCAGCCAGATCGCATCGGTCAGCCCCAGCACCAGCGCAGCAAAGGCGAATCCGCCGAAGGCCATGCGCACGACGTGCTCGTTCGACATCCGCGCGCGGATGCGGGGGTTCAGCAGCGCGCCGCCGATGGCCCCCACGCCATAGCAGCCCAGAAGACCGCCGAACAGCAGCGACCCGCCCTCGGGGTGGCTTTTGGCGACCAGCGGCAGCAGCGCCAGAACCGAGATGGCGGCAAAGCCGAAAAGCGCGCCGCGCAGCATCACGCGGATCAGGTTCGGCGACAGCGCGACATAGCGCAGCCCCGCGCCCATGGCCGCCATGAAGGGCTCGGGCGTGGTGACACGGGGGGCCAGCTGCGGCTTCCAGCGCGCCATCGCGCCCAGCAGGGGCAGATAGCTGAGCGCATTGACCGCGAATGCCGCCGCCGCCCCGAAGACCGCCACGATGAAGCCGCCCGCCGCAGGACCGACGCTGCGCATCAGATTGAAACCGACCGAATTCAGGCTGACCGCCGCAGGCAGGTCCTGACGGCCCACCAGATCACCGATGCTGGCTTGCCACGGCGGATTATAAAGCGCCTGCCCCGCCCCCAGCATGAAGGTGAAGCCCAGCAACGTCCAAGGCGTCAGCCCGCCCGCATAGGCGACCGCCGCCAGGGCCAGCGACACGAAGGTCATGAAACACAGCGCCGCCATCAGCAGCGTCTTGCGGTCGAAGATGTCGGCCAAGGCCCCCGAGGCGATGGCCAGCAGCATGATCGGCAGGGTATTGGACGCCTGCACCAGCGCGATCAGCGTCGCGCTGTCTGTCAGCTGGGTCATCAGCCAGGCCGCCCCCACCGCCTGCACCAGCCCGCCGAAGTTCGAGACCAGCGTCGCGCTCCACAGCAGGCGGAAGTCGGGATAGGACAAAGGCGCCAAGGCACCGTTGGGACGCTTCTGCGAGGGGTCGGACGCGGAAATGCCCGGGGCGGAGCGGTCGGATGCGGGTTCTTCGGGCACGGGTCAAGCTGTCTTTCGCATTATCGGTCGTTCGGTCCCGAAGGTGCAGACCGGGCCGGTCCATCGGGCGCGGATGTCGTGCCGCAGGGACGGGCAGAGCAGGCCCGCCGAAAGGCTCGCGGCGATTCTTCGCAGGGTGAATGCAGGCATTTGCGCAGCCGGGATGAAACCTTTCTACACGCCAAGTTGTTCCCACGGCAGTGAAAGTTGATTCAGCTGACACCGCCGCGCAACAGGCAGGGTCGCCTCTGGTCACCACGACCTGTTCGACGCCGTGCAAGGCTTGACGCGCAAGGGGCCCTGTGCCCATGGAATGACGATGAATCACGGATCGGGGCGACCCTTTGCCGTGGTGGAATGTTTTTGCTGCCTCGGCCCCCGGCTCTGCCGCTGGCGGCCGACGATGAACAAGGAAATTGAAACGATGCGCCTCGCTTCTCTTCTCGCGGCGGCGGCCCTCGGGCTGGCGGCCTGCGGTCCCTCGCAGGAAACCGCTGCTCCGGCCGTGCAACAACCCGCGACGGTTCCCGACGAATACAAGGCCCGCACCGATATCGGCCCCGATGGCAACCCGATCCAGATCGCGGCCGTGCGCGCCGCCTATCTGGTCGATCGCAACCGCCGCCAGCTGGTCCCCTACAACGGCAGCGAAGCGCCCGGCACCATCGTCGTCGACCCCTATGCCCGCGTGCTGTATCACGTGCAGGACGGCGGTCAGGCCATGCGTTACGGCGTGGCCGTCGGACGCGCCGGCAAAGGCTTCGAAGGCAGCGCGACCATCGCCCGCAAGGCGGCCTGGCCCAGCTGGCGCCCGACCGACAACATGCTGCGGACCGAGCCCGAGCTTTATTCGCAGTTCGCCAATGGTCTGCCCGGCGGCATGCAGAACCCCCTGGGGTCGCGCGCGCTCTATCTGTATCAGGGCAGCGTCGACACCTATTACCGCATCCACGGCACGCTGGACCCCTCGTCCATCGGCAAGGCGACCTCGGCCGGCTGCATCCGCATGTTCAACCAGGATGTGATCGACCTGTTCGAGCAGATCCCGACCGGCACCAAGGTCATCGTCCGTTCCGAGGCCGAGAGCCTGCGCATGGAAGGCCCGATGGCAGAGACGCCCGAAGGCTATGTCCAGCCTGCGGCACAGATCCAGCCCGACATGCAGATGACCGCCGTTTCGGGCAGCGTTCCGGCAACGACCGCCGCCACCGCACCGGTGACCGCCGCCGATCCCTATGCCTCGACGGCGACGGTGCAGACGGCGATGGTGACCGATCCCTATGCCAATGACGCGCCCTTCGTGTCGCCGGTCGAAAGCGCCGTGCCCGGCCAGTGATCGCACGCCTCTGCGCGTGACAGTTCGGCAAATGTGCAAGACCCCGGTTCGCGCCGGGGTCTTTCCATTTGCAAAACCGCCGATCTCTGCGCAATGTCGAAGGAAGCCGTCCAGGTCGTCCATTCAAGAGCTTCCGCCATGCCCAATCATGCACGACACGAACAGGAAATCCTGAATGCTGACCAACTGGCGCTGACCACGCAGAGCCGCGCCCCGGAATTGGGCCGGTTGGAGGACGCCGCCATCCTGCCCCTGCTGGATGCTTTGCGGCAGGCAAAGGACAAGGCGCAGGATGCCCCCTCGACGGCGGATCCCAGCCCCGCGCAGCTGCTGGGCGCGGCCATCAGGCGGGTCGATGGCGAACGCCGAAGGCGCGGCATCGCACCGCGCAAGCCCGAAGCCCCGGTCACCCCTGCTGCAAAGCCCAAGGTCGCCGCACAGACGACCGCCAAACCACGGCGCCGTGCTGCCGCCAGCCCCCGGAAACCGGCAGGGCGAAAGCCGGCCGAGGCGCGCAAGACCGATTTGCGGACCGAACCCCACCGCATTCCCAAGCGCAAGAGTAAACCGCCTGCGCCTGCCGTGACACAAGCCCCCGAAGACACAGCTGCAAGGAACACCCAGATGCCAACGTCCGACGCCGAGAAAGCCGCCAAGCAAGCCGCCCGCAAGGCCGAGAAGGAGGCCACCAAATCGGCCGAGAAGGAAGCGGCGCGCGAAGCCCGTCGTGCCGAACGCAAGGCCCTGAAGGACGCGGAAAAGGAACAGGCGCGCCTGGAACGTCGCGCTCAGCGCAAGGCCGACAAGGACGCCGAACGCAAGGCGGCCAAGCAGGCCGAACGCGCCGAACGCAAGGCTGCCCGCAAGGCCGATGAGGCAGGCGACGCCGCCCCGGCAAAGAAATCCGCCGACAAGGGCGAAAAGTCGGGCGAAAAGAAGCCCAAGGCCGACAAGGTCAAATCCGACAAGCCCAAGGCCGACAAACCCAAGGCGGGCAAGGGCAAGAATGCGGGTGCCAAGAAGGCAAAGCAGGCCTGACGCCGCTGGCAATTCCCCCGGATGACACGACTGCTTGCAACCTTGCTCTGCGCGGCGCTGACCCTGACCGCGACGCTGACGACCGCACCCGAAGTCCGGGCGCGGCCGGCCGTGGATGCACGTCTTGGATTGGCCCCGCGCAAACCCTCCGAGGATCGGCGCTGCACGGATGACGGGCGCGACTGCATTCGCAAGGACAGCTATGCCGCCGATGTCTGCAAGCTGATCGAACGCAATGCCAGCGAACAGGGGCTGGACCCGAACTTCCTGGCGCGTCTGCTGTGGAAGGAAAGCCGGTTCGAGCCTTCTGCCGTCAGCCCCGCAGGTGCGCTTGGCATCGCGCAGTTCATGCCGGGCACGGCAGACCTTTATTGGCTGGACGATCCGTTCAACCCCGCGCAGGCCATTCACAAGGCGGCATGGTATTTGGCCACGCTGGCGGATCGCTTCGGCAATATCGGCATGGCGGCGGTCGCTTACAACGGCGGGGAAAACCGCGCGGCCCGTTTTATTCAGCAGCAGACCACCTTGCCCTATGAGACCATCGATTACGTCGAATCGATCACCGGGTTCAGCGCGCATCGCTGGCGGGACAATCCGCCGGCCAAGGGCGAATTGAAGCTGGCCCTGAACGACGACATGGCCTTCCGCCCCGCCTGCGAGAAGATGGCGGGCGATCGCAGCCTGCGCGAATTCAACACCCAGCCCCGCGTCTTTCCCTGGGGCGTGATCGTGGCCAGCCACCCCAGCAGATCGGGCGCCGCCCAGCAGGTGGCCCGCCTGAACCGCACCCTGCGGCCCATTCTGGATGACGGCGCGCGGGTCGGCTATGTCCGCAAGCGCATGAACGGCATGCCCCGCGCGGTCTATACGGCGCAGATCGGCTACGAATCGAAGACGGCTGCGGCATCCTTCTGCAACCGCTTCAAGCGGGTCGGCGGGCGCTGCATCGTGCTGAAGAACTGATCCCTTACAGGAAGCTTTGGGGGTCGATGTCCACCGACAGCCGCAGGTTGCTGGGCGGCTTGGCCAAGGCCAGCCAATCGGCGATGGCGCTTTGCAAGGGCGCCTGACGCGGGGCGCGGATCAGCATGCGCATCCGGTGACGCCCCCGCACACGCGCGATGGGTGCAGGCGCAGGCCCCCACAGCTCGGCCCCGGCCTGCGCCAGGGGGGCGGCAAGCGAGGCAAGGTGGCGGGCGAAATCGCTGACGACGCCAAGATCGGGATGCGACAGGATCACCCCCGCCAGTCGCCCGAAGGGAGGCATGCCGGCGGCCTGACGGCCCGCGGCCTCGGCGTCCCAAAAGCCCTCGTCCTGCCCCGAGAGGATCGCGCGGATCACCGCGTGGTCGGGCTGATGGGTCTGCAGCATCGCAACCCCGGGCGCCGCCCCCGATTGCCGCCCCGCGCGGCCCGCCACCTGCCGCATCAGCTGGAAGCTGCGTTCGGCGGCGCGCAGATCCGCGCCTTGCAGGCCCAGATCGGCGTCGATGACCCCCACCAGCGTCAAACGGCTGAAGTTATGCCCCTTGGCGACGATCTGGGTGCCGATGATGATGTCGGTATCGCCATCGGCGATCTGGGCGATCGCCTCCTTCAGCGCGCGCGAGGAATGGAACAGGTCCGAGGACAGGACCGTCGCCTTGGCATCGGGAAAACGGGCGGCGACCTCTTCGGCGATGCGTTCGACGCCGGGACCGATGGGGGCCAGCTTGCCCTCGACCCCGCAGGATGGGCAGGCGGCGGGGATGGGGCGGGTCTCGCCGCATTGATGGCAGACTAGGCGGTTTTGGAAACGATGTTCGACCATCCGCGCGTCGCATTGGTGACAGCCGATCTGTTCCCCGCAAGCGCGGCACACCGTCACCGGCGCAAAGCCGCGGCGGTTCAGGAACATCAGCGATTGTTCGCCCTTGGCCAGCCGCGCCTGAACCTCGCGCTCCAATGTGGGCGAGATCCAGCGGCCCGGTTCCATCGCCTCGGCGCGCAGGTCGATGGCGGACATCTGCGGCAGCTCGGCCTCTCCGTATCGCGACCGCAGGTCCAGACGGGTGTATTTGCCGCTGGCCGCATTCACCCAGCTTTCAAGGCTGGGCGTCGCGGATGCCAGCACCACCTGCGACTTGTTGATCGAGGCCCGCAGCACCGCCATGTCGCGGGCGCTGTAGAAGACCACGTCCTCCTGCTTGTAGCTGCTGTCGTGTTCCTCATCGACGACGATCAGGCCCAGATCGGCGAAGGGCAGGAACAGCGCCGAACGGGCACCGACAACCAGCCCCACCTGGTTTGTACCGGCCATATGCCACAGGCGCCTGCGTTCGGTGCGGGTGATGCCACTGTGCCATTCGCCGGGGCGGGCGCCGAAACGCGCCTCGACCCGGTCCAGGAATTCCGATGACAGCGCGATCTCCGGCAACAGGACCAGCGCCTGACGGCCTTGGGCCAGACATTCCGCGACGGCTTCCAGATAGACCTCGGTCTTGCCGGACCCCGTGACGCCACGCAGCAGGGTGGTGCCATAGCTGCGGGCGCGGATCTTGTCGCGCAGGGTGTCGGCGGCCTCTTGTTGATCGGCAGCCAGGGGCTTGCCCGGCATCATCGGGTCAAGGCGCGGATAGGGCAGATCGCGGGGCGCCTCGATTTCGGCCAAAGCACCTTGGGCAACCAGCCCCTTGACCACAGATGTCCCGACGCCCGCCAGCTGCGCCAGTTCGGACGCCGCGAAGCTGGCCCCGCCATGATCGGCCATGACCTGCAGGACGCGGGTCCGCGCCTCGGTCATGCGTTCGGGCTGACCCGATCCCGGCACGATCACCCGCCGCGCGGCGGGCGGCTGGTCCAGATCGGGCGCGCGCGTCGCCATGCGCAACATCAGGGGCAGCGGCGTCAGGGTGTAATCGGCGGCCCGCGTCAGGAAATCCAAAAAACCGGCCGAAAACGGCTGCGCGTCCAGCACGCGGGCCACGGGGCGCAGCTTGGCCAGGTCGAAATCGCCCAATCCCTCGCCCCAGACCAGCCCCAGCACGCGGCGCGGACCAAGCGGGACCAGCACCAGTTGGCCCTGTCGCACGCCGCCTTCGGGCGTCAGATAGTCCAGCACGCCCACCGGCTCGCAGGTCAGCACCGCGATCCGGTCGCGGGGGGCAAAGAAGGCGGGCGTATCCATCATCACCCGCGATAACTACGCCCCCCCTGCGCGGTTGCAAGCCCCGCGGCGGGGGTTGTTTCCCTTTCCGCCCCGCGCCACATGTCGTATGACCTTGCTGAACCGTGTAAGAGGAGCCGGACATGAAATTCTTCGTCGATACCGCCGATGTCGCCGCGATCAAGGAACTGAACGATCTGGGCATGGTGGACGGTGTGACCACCAACCCCTCGCTGATCCTGAAGTCCGGCCGCGACATCGCCGAAGTCACCAAAGAGATCTGCGATCTGGTCGACGGCCCCGTCAGCGCCGAAGTGGTCGCCGAAAAGGCCGACGACATGATCCGCGAAGGCAAGCACCTTGCCAAGATCGCGGAGAACATCACCGTCAAGGTGCCGCTGACCTGGGACGGCCTGAAGGCCTGCCGCGTGCTGTCGGACGAAGGCCACATGGTCAACGTGACCCTGTGCTTCACCGCCGCGCAGGCGCTTCTGGCCGCAAAGGCTGGCGCGACCTTCATCAGCCCCTTCATCGGCCGCCTGGACGATATCAACCTGGACGGGATGGAGCTGATCGCCGACATCCGCGAGATCTATGACAACTACGGCTACGAGACCGAGATTCTGGCCGCATCCATCCGCAGCGTGAACCACATCGTCGATGCCGCCAAGATCGGTGCCGACGTGATCACCGCGCCCCCCGCCGTCATCAAGGCGATGGCGAACCACGTCTTGACCGACAAGGGTCTGGCGCAGTTCAATGCCGATTGGGCACAGACCGGTCAGAAGATCGGCTGATCAAAAGAACGGGCGACAAGGGGGCAAGCGCATGAGCGACGGTCTGGAACAGGACATCCGTGACAGGCTGCTGGCCAGCCCTCAGGATCTGCTGGCGGACCGCGATGTCATGCGCGCCCTTGTCGCCACCCACGAAGCCGAGACCGGTGACAATGTCATCGACATCCGCGGCCGTGCCATGCAGGCACTGGAGGCGCGGCTGAACCGCCTTGAAGCGACGCATGAAAGCGTGATCGCCGCCGCCTATGACAACCAGTCCGGCGTGGCGATCGTGCATCGCGCCGTGCTGGCGCTGATGGAATCCGACGACATGGCCGATCTGATCGGCCGCCTGCAATCCGACATCGCCCCTCTGCTGCGGATCGAAACCCTGCGCCTGGTGGTCGAGGGAACCGGCGGGCCGCAATGGCCAGAAGACACGCTGATCACCCCCGAAGGCGCAATCGACAGCATCATCCAGGCCGGACGCCGCACCCCGCGCGGCGATGACATCGTCCTGCGCCCGGCGCTTGTCCTGACCCGTCCCTTGCACGGTCGCACGGTCGGGTCCGAGGCGCTGCTGCCATTGGATCTGGGCGCGGGGATGCCGCGCGCCATCCTGCTGATGGGCAGCGCCGATGCCAGCCGCTTCATGCCCGCGCATGGCACCGACCTGCTGCGCTTCTTCGCGCAGGTTTTCCGGATGGTCCTGCTGGACCGCCTGAAACGATGACCCAGTCCCCGCTGCTGGCACTGGCACCCGCCACCAGCCATGCGCTGGCCCGCTGGCTGGAGACCGAGGCCTCGACCCGCGACCGGTCCGATCACACGATCACCGCCTATCAGGCCGACGTCATCGCCTTCCTGCATTTCATCGGCCGCCACCACGGCGAACCCGCGACCCCCAATTCCCTCGGCATGCTGCGGCAGTCGGACATGCGGGCTTTTTCGGCATCGGAACGCGGGCGGGGCCTGGGCGCGCGATCGCTGGCACGTCGGCAATCGGCGGTCCGCAGCTTCCTGCGCTGGCTGTCGGACCGCGAGGGTTACGACCTGTCCGCCGCCCTGTCCGCCCGCAGCCCGAAATACGCACGGTCCCTGCCCCGCCCCCTGACGCCAGATCAGGCGCAGGACACGCTGGCTCAGGTCGGGCTGCACGACACGCCCTGGATTGCCGCGCGCGACACGGCGGTGCTGACTCTTCTGTGGGGCAGCGGGCTGCGCATCTCCGAAGCGATGGCCCTGAACGGCAGCGACTGGCCCTTCCGCGAGGCGCTGACCATCCGCGGCAAGGGCGGGCGCGAACGGCAGGTGCCGGTGCTGCCCGTGGCGCGTCAGGCCATCGCCGCCTATCTTGACCTCTGCCCTTGGGGCCATCGCGCCGATCAGCCGCTGTTTCGCGGCGTGCGGGGCAAGCGGCTGTCGGGGGATGCGGTGGCGGGCGCGATGCGCAAGGCGCGGGCGGCCCTGGGCCTGCCCGCCTCGGCCACGCCCCATGCGCTGCGCCACAGCTTCGCCACGCATCTGCTGTCGGCAGGGGGTGATCTGCGCACCATCCAGGAATTGCTGGGTCATGCCAGCCTGTCCACCACTCAGGTCTATACCGGCATCGACGATGCCCAGCTGATGGCGGTCTATCGGGCCGCCCATCCGCGCAGTTGAACCCGTGCCACATGGGCGGCGTTGTCCAGACAACATGTTGAAAAGAAGGCTTTCAGGATGACCAACCACGCGATCTTCGACCGCCCCCTGGGCGTCAATCCGCCCCCCGGATACGATCAGGCCATCTTCGGCATGGGCTGCTATTGGGGTGTGGAACGCCTGTTCTGGCAGCAGAACGGCATCTGGCTGACCGAGGTCGGCTTTGCCGGCGGCGATGTCCAGAACCCGACCTATGAACAGGTCAAGCGCGGCGATACCGGCCATGCCGAGGTCGTGCGGATTATCTATGACAGCTCGCTGATCAGCTATGACCATCTGCTGCAGCTGTTCTGGGAAAACCACGATCCGACGCAGGGCGACCGGCAGGGCAACGACATGGGCAACCAGTATCGCAGCCTGATCATGACCTTTTCCGAAAGCCAGGAAGCCGCTGCCGAGGCATCCAAGGCCGATTACAACAACCGCCTGGCCGTGCAGGGTTTCCCCGAGATCACGACCGCCATCATCCCCGCCGGACCCTTCTGGCCCGCCCATGAGGCCCATCAGCAATACCTGGAAAAGAACCCCGAGGGTTATTGCGGCCTCAAGGGGACGGGGGTAGAGGCCTCCATGCCCAACCCGGATCCGATCTGATGCCCACATATACCGCACTGACCCACCTGCAAGGCCGCGAGGCCGCCGAAGACCTGGCCGAGGCCTGCGAGGATCTGACCCCGGAACCCGTCGGCACAGGTGTCTTCGAGATCGAGGACGGTTCCGAACGGTGGGAGGTCGGCGTCTATTTCACCGAGACCCCCGATGAGATCGCGCTGGCCCTGCTGGCCGCGGCCCATGGTGCCAACCCCTTCGTCATCTCGGAACTGCCCGAGGTGGATTGGGTCGCTCATGTCCGCCGCGAACTGACCCCCGTGCATGCGGGCCGCTTCTATGTCCACGGCAGCCACAGCGCCGACGACATTCCCGAAGGCGTCGAGCCTTTGTGGATCGAGGCCGCCATGGCCTTCGGCACCGGCCATCACAACACAACCAAGGGCTGTCTGGAAGCGCTGGACCGCTTGGAGACCGAGGGCTTCAAGGCCACGCGCATCGCCGACATCGGCTGCGGCACTGCCGTTCTGGGCATGGGCGCCGCGCGTCTGTGGCAGGTGACGGTGCTGGCCAGCGACATCGACCCGGTCGCCGTCGACACGGCCGCGGCCAATGCCATCGCAAACGGTCTGGACGGGCGCGTCGTCTGCATGGAGGCCGCGGGCTTCGATCATCCGATGCTGGAACAGGCAGCACCCTATGATCTGGTGCTGGCCAACATCCTTAAGCAGCCGCTGATCGATCTGGCGGGCGACATGGCCCGCAACGTCGCGCCTCAGGGCAAGATCATCCTGTCGGGCATCCTGACCACGCAGGCCGATGATGTGGTTCAGGCGTATGGCAAGACCGGCTTCACGCTGGACCGCCGTGACGATCAGGGCGACTGGACGACGCTGGTCCTGACCCGCAACTGATCCCGCCCGACCTGAAGACATGAAAAAACCCCCGCGAGCCTCGGCTTTCGGGGGTTCGTTCGTCTTGGGAAGGGCAGTGGCTTCAGAAGCCGCGCGCAATCCGCTCGATGTCGCCACGGCATAGACCGATATCGTCCAGCTCGCGGTCGGACAGGCGGCTCAGCTCGCGACGGGTCACGCGGGTATCGTTCCATGCGCCCAGCAGCGAGATGATGTGCGCGACGATGTTGCCCACGCCTCCGACAGCCACGCTGCGGTTCGTTTCGATCGTCGTCATCTTATCACCTGTTTTCAGATTGCCCTTTCATCGGGCAGTTTTCGGATAGACAGGAGATAATTCGGGCAGACCGCGAAGAGTAGCCGTGAAAGGGGCATTACCGCTATGCGATGGCTGCAACAGCAATGGGTAATTTCGTTGCCGAAATGTCGCAAATCCCGTGTATGGGCCGGTCGTCGTCAGGTTGCCCTAGCGCCAATCGCCCAGACCCGCCTGCCACAGCGCCAGCGCAGCGACCGCAGCCGTATCGGCCCGCAGAATTCGCGGCCCCAAGCTGACCGGCGTGACGAAGGGCAGCGACCGCAGCCGCTTGCGCTCGGCCACGGAAAAGCCGCCCTCGGGACCGATCAGGATGGCCCAGGGGCCGCCCTGCAACCCGGCCAGAGTCTGCGCGGGACCGGCCAGCGCCTCATCCGCCCAGAGGATCCGGCGTGTCTCGTCCCACCCGTCCAGCAGGCGCGACAGCGGCGTCAGATCATCGACGGGCGGGACATAGGTGCCGCCGCATTGCTCGGCGGCCTCGATGGCATGGGCCTGCAGGCGGTCCTGGCGGATGCGTTCGGAATTCGTGTGATCGGTCTGCACGGGCAGGATGCGGGCCGCGCCCATCTCGGCGGCCTTTTCGACGATGAAATCGGTCCGCGCCTTCTTGATGGGGGCAAAGCACAGCCACAGGTCGGGCGGGTCCTGCTGGGGGGCCGACTGTTCCACCGGCGTGACGCTGCCGCCGCGCTTGCCGACCTGTTCCAGTTCCGCCAGCCATTCGCCATCGCGCCCGTTGAAGACCCGGACCCGGTCGCCCGGCTTCTGGCGCATGACGCCCGACAGGTAATGCGCCTGTCCCTGTTCCAGCGGGACGGGTTGTCCAGCGGCCAAGGGGTGATCTATGTAAAGTCTGATTTTCGCCATGATGGGTGCGACGCTATGCAAAGCCAGACCGAAAGGCCAGATGCCGTCATCGACGCGCCCAAGGGAAATTGGGTGGACCGATATGCCCCGCCGCGAACACGCCCCTGGCTGCGCATGTCGCGCGCCGACCGCCCCATCGGGACATGGCTGCTGCTGCTGCCCTGCTGGTGGGGGGTCGGCCTTGCGATGATGACCGATGCGCCCCGCTGGTTCGACCTGTGGATCGCGCTGGCCTGCGCCATCGGGGCTTTCGTCATGCGCGGCGCGGGCTGCACCTGGAACGACATCACCGACCGCGACATCGACGCGCAGGTGGCGCGGACGCGGTCGCGGCCCCTGCCCTCGGGTCAGGTATCGTTGCGGGGAGCCTATGTCTGGCTGGCGCTGCAAGGGCTGGTCGGGCTGGCGATCCTTTTGACGCTTGGACAGGCGGCGGTCTGGATGGGGGTGGCCTCGCTGGTCCTGGTGGCGATCTATCCCTTTGCCAAGCGCTTCACCTGGTGGCCGCAGATCTTCCTGGGGCTGGCCTTCAACTGGGGCGTGATGCTGGCCTATGCCGCGCATATGGGCCGGGTGGATGTGGCACCGGTCGTTGCTTGGCTGGGTGCGATCGCCTGGACGATCTTCTACGACACCATCTATGCCCATCAGGACGCCGAGGATGACGCCATGATCGGCGTTAAATCCACCGCGCGGCTGTTCGGCGACAACAGCCCCCGCATCCTTGCGGGCTTTGCCATTCTGACCGTCGTCGTGCTGGGCTTGGCCACGGCCCTTCCCGGTCGCAATCTGTTGATTGCCTGGACGGGACTGGCCGGTTTCGCCGCCCATCTGGCATGGCAGCTGAAGAAATTCGAACCCGATCAAGGGGATGTCTGCCTGCGGCTCTTCCGGTCGAACCGCGATGCGGGGCTGATCCTTGCGCTGTTTCTTGCCGTGGCCGGTCTGGCCTGATTGCGCCACGGGGGTGCGGGGGCTAAACCTTGCAGGCTTGCAACAGCCCAAGGTTTTCACGCATGGCATCCTCGCGCAGCCGGTTTTCGACCACATTGGCAACCCTTCTGGTCCTTGGCGGGGCGGGTGGCCTGTGCTGGGTCGGCGCCGAAGCAGCCGCGACATTCATCGAGGAACGCGCCGCCCAGGATGTCGGCCTGGCCCTGCGCAGCGCCGGATATGACTGGGCGCAGGTATCCACCGACGGTCTGCGCGTCCAGCTGACCGGCACCGCCCCCACCGAGGTCGAGCGGTTCCGCGCCATGACCCAGGCCGCCGGCGTGGTCGATGTCAGCCGCATCGTCGACCAGATGACCGTCGCCTCGGTCGAGGCGATGACGCCCCCCGACTTCAAGGTCGAGATGCTGAGCAACGATCAGGGCATCTCGCTGATCGGGCTGGTGCCTGCCGCCACCGACCGCGTTGCCATGGTCCGCGGGCTGCAGGGCGATGCCCCCGACGATCAGGTGACCGATCTGCTGGAAACCGCCGATTATGACGTGCCCGAGTTGTGGCAGGCCTCGGTCGATTTCGGGATCGAGGCGGCGCGCATGACCGAACAGGCCAAGGTCTCGATCGAGCCGGGGCTGGTCGTCGTCGCAGCCCTTGCCAAGGACCGTGAGGACAAGGGCCGGCTGGAGGCCGCGCTGCGTGACGCCCTGCCCCAGGGCGTGCGGCTGCAGACCAGCATCTCGGCCCCGCGTCCGGTGATCGCGCCCTTCACGCTGCGTTTTGCGCTGGATGACAAGGGCGCGCGTTTCGATGCCTGCGCCGCCGATGACGACGCCGCACGCGACCGCATCATCAAGGCCGCCCGCACCGCCGGGCTGGAAGGCGGCGCCGATTGCACGCTTGGGCTTGGCGCGCCCTCGCCCGAATGGGGCACCGCCGCCGAGGCCGCGATTATGGCTGTCGGTCAGCTGGGCGCGGGTCAGGTGACCCTCTCGGATGCGGATGTGGCGCTGGTCGTGCCCGACGGCGTGGACCCCGACCGCTTCGACGCCGCCGCGGGCGAATTGGAACAGGCGCTGCCGCAGGGATTCTCGCTCAAGGCGGTGCTGGAGAAGGCCCGCCCCAAGGACATGGGCCCCGCTACCTTCGAGGCGACTCTGACCGAAACCGGCAGCCTGTCGATGAAGGGCCGCATCGCCGATCAGCAGATGCGCGAGGCCGTGGACAGTTTCGCCACCTCGCGCTTCGACGTGACCCAAAGCGGGCTGCGCAGCGACCCCAATGTGCCGGGCGGCTGGACCGTCCGCGTCGTTGCCGCCCTTGAGGCGATGGACGCCCTGCAATCGGGCAGCGTCCGCGTGACCCCCGACCTGCTGCAGATCAGCGGCATGTCGGGTGACCCCAATGCCACGGACCATGCGGCGGCGCTGCTGTCGGAACGCCTGGGGGCCGGGGCGCGCTATTCGCTGGCCATCGGCTATGACCGCAGGCTGGACCCCTCGCTTGGCCTGCCCGATGGTGACGAATGCGTGGCGCGGCTGAACACCGTCATGTCCGAAAGCGAGATCGGCTTCGAACCCAGCAGCAGTGCGATTGCCGGCGACCCCGCCCCGACGCTGGATCGTCTGGCGCAAGCCATGTCCGAATGCGCCGAATTCCAGATCGAGGCGGGTGGGCATACCGATGCGCAGGGGTCGGAAGGGTTCAATGCCGAACTGTCGCGCGGGCGGGCGCAGGCCATCGTCGCGGCCATGAAGGACGCCGGCATCGATGTCACCAATGTCACCTCGCGCGGGTATGGCGAAAGCCAGCCCATCGCCACCAACGACACCGAGGCGGGCCGCGAGGCGAACCGCCGGATCGAGTTCCGCCTGCTGTCCCCCCACCCGGTCCGCAGCGAGGCCTTGGTCACCCCCGCCGCCATCGCAGGCATCACCGGCCAGCAGCAGCCCGTAGAAACGCCCAAGGCCGCATCCGCCATGCAGGGACCCAACCTGCCGCCGGTGCAGGGCCCGAACCTGCCCGCGCGACCCGCGCAGATGCAGGGGCCGCAGCTGCCCCGCAGCAACGATGGTTCCGGCATGGTGCCGATGACGGTCGGCGTCAGCGAGGAATTCGAGTCTCTGGACGCGCGCGAGGAAAACCTTAGGGTGCCCGTGCAGACCCCCGACGCCGATACGCCGCGTCCGGGTCCGCGCCCCGAAGATGTGGCCGAACGGGCCGCGAACCTCGAAGACGAAGCGAAGACCGAATGAACCGATCCGAATTCATCGCCGTGACCGCCCTGATCCTGTTCGGGGCCTTCGTCCTGGGATGGATCGCCAGCTGGCTGGTGCATCGCATCGCCCGCCCCGCGCGTGCCGACATGACCGAGCTGGACCACATGGCCCAGCAGCTGCACGAGGCCGAGGAACAGCGCGACAGCGCCGTGGCCCTGCTGGAACGGCGCGAGGCCGAGCTGTCGTCGCAATTGGCCGGTGCGCGGGCCGAGGCCTCGGCCGCCATGGAATGCCTGCGCGACAGCCGCACTGAGGTCGAGGAGTTGCGCGACTATATCGAGGCCAAGCTGGCCCGCCACTAAGGCATGAAAAAGGGGGCCGCGCGGCCCCCTTTCGCATCAGTCCGTTATTAGGATCAGATCCCGGCTTCGATGATCGCCCGCGCCAGGACCGGCACCGTGTCGGTGTTCAGCCCCGCGATGTTCAGCCGCGAATCGCCCACCATGTAGATGCCCGCATCGCGCTTCAGCGTCTCGACCTGATCGGTCGTGGCCCCGAGGCGCGAGAACATGCCGCGGTGATGCTCGATGAAATCGAAGCGATCGCTGCCCGACAGCTGGCGCAACTCGGCTGCCAGCTGCTTGCGCAGGCCCAGCATGGTGTTGCGCACATCCTCCAGCTCGGCCGCCCAATCGGCGCGCAGGGCATCGTCGGTCAGGATGGTGCTGACGATGCGCGCACCGTGATCGGGCGGGAAGGAATAGTTCTGGCGGTTCAGATAGGCCAGCGAGCCTTGGGTCAGATCGCGCGTGGTCGAGTTGTCGGTCAGCGCCATCAGGATGCCGGTGCGTTCGCGATAGATGCCGAAGTTCTTGCTGCAGGACGCGGCGATCAGCACCTGCGGCAGGCGCTTGGCGATCATGCGGGTCGCGGCGGCATCGGCGTCCAGACCGTCGCCGAAGCCCTGATAGGCCAGGTCGATCAGCGGGATCGCACCGGTTTTTTCCAGGATCGCGGCGACTTCCTCGAACTGTTTCAGCGTCAGGTTGGCACCGGTCGGGTTGTGGCAGCAGCCATGCAGCAGGACGATGTCATCCTTCTTGGCCTTCGAGATGTCGGCCTTCATCGCCTCGAAATCGACGCCGCGCGTTTCCGCATCGAAATAGGCGTATTCGACGAAGGGCAGGCCCATGAACTTCATGATCGACAGGTGGTTCGGCCAGGTCGGGTTCGACACGAAGACCGTCACGTCGGGATTGGCCAGACGCGCCAGTTCCAGTGCCTGGCGGATGGCACCCGTGCCCCCCACGGTCGCGACCGAGGCGAGGCGGTCGGCGGGCACGTCGCCCAGCACCATCTGCGCCATGGAATTGCGATATTCGGCTTCGCCCGCAAGGCTGGTATAGGCCTTGGTGGTCTGGCTTTCCCAGATGCGCTGCTCGGCCGCCTTGACCGCCCGCATGACCGGCGTCACGCCCTGCGGGTCCTTGTAGACGCCCACCCCAAGGTCGATCTTGCCCTGTCGGGTGTCGGCCTTGAATTCCTCGATCAGCATCAGGATCTTGTCGGGGGCTTGGGCTTTGAGGTTGGACAGCATCTTCAGGCGTCTCCGGTTGCGATGTTCAGGTCGGCGAAGCTGCCCCATTCGGTCCAGCTGCCGTCGTAGAGTGAGTGGTTGCGATGCCCCAGCCGTTCCAGCGCCATCGACAGGATCGCCGCCGTCACGCCGCTGCCGCAGGTGGTGATGGCGGGCTGGGTCAGATCGACACCGGCGGCATCGAAACGGGCGCGCAGGGTGTCGGTATCGACCATCGTGCCATCCGCGTTGAACAGCTGCGGCCAAGGCAGGTTGCGCGATCCGGGGATATGGCCCGAACGCAGGCCCGCGCGAGGTTCGGGCGTTTCGCCGCGGAAGCGGTCGGGGCTGCGGGCGTCGATGATCTGATGATCGCCCAGCTTGCTGGCAGCCGCCACCTGCGTCACGTCGCGCACAAGACCCGCCTGACGCTGCACGGTGATGTGGCGGTCGCGCATGACGGGGGGCATGTCCTCGGTCGGGCGACCCTCGGCCTGCCACTTGGCGAAACCGCCATCCAGCACCGCGACGTCGGTCTTGCCCATCAGGCGCATGGTCCACCAGACGCGGAAGGCACTGTGGACGTCGGAATTGTCATAGATGACCATCTGATGCCCGTCGCCGATGCCCATTGCGCGCATGCGGCTGATGAACATCTCGACCGGGGGGGCCATATGCGGCAGGGCGCTGCGCTTGTCGCTGATGGCGTCGATGTCGAAGAAGCGGGCGGCGGGGATATGGGCCGTGTCATATTCGGCGCGCGCGTCGCGTCCGGCGTCCGGCATGTGCCAACTGGCGTCGATGATCCGCAGATCGGGGTCGTTCAGATGCGCCGCCAGCCAGTCGGTCGAGACCAGAGTTTTCGGATCGTCCTGCATTGCGGCCCCCCTTGCTGCGCCGCCCCGATTTACAGGGCCAGCGCCTGCGCTGCAATGCCGCAAGGCCTAACCTTGCTTCAGAAGCCGCTGTTTCTGGCGTCCCCAGTCGCGTTTCGCGCTGGTTTCCCGCTTGTCATGGTTCTTTTTACCCTTGGCGATGCCGATCTTCAGCTTCACCATGCCCCGATGGTTGAAATACATCACCAGTGGAACAAGGGTCATCCCTTCGCGGCCCGTGGCCTGCCACATGCGGGACAGCTCGCGCCGGCTGACCAGCAGCTTGCGGCGACGGCGCGCCTCGTGGCCGAAGACGCCGGCACGAAGCAGGGGCGCGATATAGCCGTTGATCAACCACAATTCGCCATCCTCGACCGAGGCATAGCTTTCGGCGATGTTGGACTGGCCGATACGCAGAGATTTCACCTCGGACCCGGTCAGCATGATGCCCACCTCGAGATCGCTCTCGATGAAATAGTCGAAGCGTGCACGCCGGTTCTCGGCGATCACCTTGTAGTTCTTGCTGTCATCGTCCTTGGCCATAGGGCTGTCAGATAGGGTTGCGGGCGAGCTGTGTAAAGATGGATGGAACGCGGAGGGAAAAAAGACATGTTCGAACAGATCGCCATCGGATCGCTGATGATGGTCGCCAGCGTCATGCTGTCGGGCATGACCTTCTGGCTGCTGGAACTGGCCTTCGCGCGGTCCACCCATTGGCTGGTGCAGCCGCCCCATCGGTTGAAGCTGTTCGTGGTTGTCATAGGGACGGCGCTTGGGGTGATGGCGATGGTCACGCTGTCGGTCTGGCTTTGGGCGGTGGTCCTGTATCTGATGGGGCATTTCGCGGCTTTCGAGCAGGCGATGTATTTCACCTTGGTCACCTTCACCACGCTTGGCTATGGTGACGTGCTGATGCCCGCGGAATGGCGCATCCTGGGCGGGCTGGTGGCCGTGAACGGGCTGGTGGTCTTCGGCCTGACCACCGCCATGATGGTCGAAGCGCTGCGCCACGTCCGCATCCGCCAGATCGAATTCCTGAAGGGATGACCCGCACCATGAGACCCGGACCGCGCAACCTGATCACCGATGTGCCGGGGCTGCATGTCGGCAACGCAGAGGACGACCGCTTGAAGTCCGGCGTGACGGTGCTGACCGCCGATGCGCCCTTCGCGGCGGGGGTGCATGTGATGGGCGGCGCCCCCGGCACGCGCGAGACCGACCTTCTGGCGCCCGACAAGCTGGTGCAGGCGGTCGATGCGCTGGTCCTGGCGGGGGGATCGGCCTTCGGGCTGGCGGCCTGCGACGGGGTGGCGGATGCGCTGCGCCGCGCGGGGCGGGGTCATGCGGTCGGGCCGGTGCGCGTGCCCATCGTGCCGGGGGCGATCTGCTTCGATCTGCTGAACGGGGGCGACAAGGATTGGGAGGAAAACCCCTATCCCGCCCTTGGCCGCCGCGCGTGGCGGGACGCGTCGCGCGATTTCGCCATCGGCAGCATCGGCGCGGGCACGGGGGCCATGACGGGACGGTTGAAGGGCGGGTTGGGGTCGGCCTCGGCGGTGCTGGACAGCGGCGTGACGGTCGGGGCGCTGGTGGTGGTGAACGCGCTTGGCCACGCCAATGTCGACGGCAGCCGCCACTTCTGGGCCGCCCCTTGGGAACTGGACGCCGAATTCGGCGGGCTGGGGCTGCCTGCCGCTTTCCCCGCCGCCGCCGAGCCCATCCCCGGCAAGGCCTTGGGTCAGGCGACCACCATCGCCATCGTCGCCACCGATGCCGCGCTGGACAAGGCCGGGCTGCAGCGGCTGGCGACGGTCGCCCATGACGGCATGGCGCGCGCGCTGGTGCCCAGCCATACGCCGCTGGATGGCGATCTGGTCTTTGCGGCCTCGACCGGGACGCGGGACATGGGGGATGATGCCTCGATCCCCTTCGCGCTGGGCCATGCCGCCGCTTGCACGCTGGCCCGCGCCATCGCACGCGCCATCCATGCCGCCCGCCCCGCTACGGGCGATCTGCAAGCCTGCTGGTGCCAGATGCCGGAACAGGAAAAGGGGCAGCGCACCGGTAAATGCGCCGCCCCTACACAGAGAGAGTGATTGATCATCAAGAGGGAAGCCTGATGATTCCACCCCGAACGCATGCCGCCCCGATCCGGTTTCACCCCAATGTGGAACGCGTCGTGGCAATCCCGGTTGTACCCGACACACTGATGCCCGAACCCTGCGCAAGGATATTCCCATGACCACTGGCCAGACCGACCTGAAAACGCTGCTTGCCGATCCCTCGCTTCTGGAAACCCGCGCCTTCGTGGCGGGCGAATGGGTGGATGCACCCGATGGCGCGACCTTCGACGTGATGAACCCAGCGCGCGGCGACGTTGTCGCCAAGGTCGCCGACATGAGCCGCGATCAGGTCGCCCGCGCCATCGATGCCGCCGAAACCGCGATGAAGGATTGGGCCGCCCGCCCCGCCAAGGAACGCGCCCAGGTGATGCGCCGCTGGTACGACCTGATGATGGAGAACCAGAACGACCTGGGCATGATCATGACCGCCGAACAGGGCAAGCCCCTGCCCGAGGCCAAGGGCGAGATCGCCTATGGCGCCAGCTTCATCGAGTGGTTCGGCGAGGAGGCCAAGCGCGTCTATGGCGAAACCATCCCCGGCCATCAGGCCGACAAGCGCCTGACCGTGATCCGCCAGCCCATCGGCGTCGTGGGCAGCATCACGCCTTGGAATTTCCCGAACGCCATGATCGCGCGCAAGGCCGGTCCCGCGCTGGCCGTCGGCTGCGGCTTCGTCGCCCGTCCGGCGCGCGAAACGCCGCTTTCTGCGCTGGCGATGGCGGTTCTGGGTGAACGCGCGGGCCTGCCCAAGGGCATCCTGTCGGTCGTCACCTCGTCGAAATCCAGCGAGGTCGGCAAGGAGTTCTGCGAAAACCCCAAGGTCCGCAAGCTGACCTTCACCGGCTCGACCGAGGTGGGCCGCATCCTGCTGGGCCAGGCGGCCGAACAGGTTATGAAATGCAGCATGGAGCTGGGTGGCAACGCGCCCTTCATCGTCTTCGACGACGCCGATCTGGATGCCGCCGTCGAAGGGGCCATGGCGTCGAAATTCCGCAACAACGGCCAGACCTGCGTCTGCGCGAACCGCATCTATGTGCAGGCCGGGGTCTATGACGCCTTTGCCGAAAAGCTGGCGGCGGCGGTGAACAAGCTGAAGGTCGGCGACGGGCTTGAAGACGGCGTCACCACCGGCCCGCTGATCAATCAGGACGCGGTCGAGAAGGTGCAGGACCACATCCGCGACATCACCGACAAGGGCGGCAAGGTGCTGACCGGCGGCAAGCCGATCGACGGGCTGTTCTTCGAGCCGACCGTGGTGACCGGCGTCACCGACGACATGAAGGTCGCGACCGAGGAAACCTTCGGCCCGCTGGCCCCCCTGTTCAAGTTCGACACCGAGGAAGAGGCCATCGCCAAGGCCAACGATACGATCTTCGGTCTGGCCTCTTACTTCTACGCCCGCGACATCGGCCGCATCACCCGCGTGCAGGAGGGCCTGGAATACGGCATCGTCGGCGTGAACACGGGCCTGATCTCGACCGAGGTGGCGCCCTTCGGCGGCGTCAAGCAGTCGGGCCTTGGCCGCGAGGGCAGCCATCACGGGTTGGACGACTATCTGGAGATGAAATACATCTGCCTCTCCGTGTGACAGATTTCCCACAAGATGACCCGACCGCGCAGTTTTCCGGGAACGCAAGGCGCGGTCGGGGCTTTAGGTTGTGAAGCGCCGCCAAGACGGGCGGCGGCATTACATCAGATCAAGGGGACTACACATGGAAGGTATTGGCTGGATTCTCGCCATCATCCTGGGCGCCATCGCGGGCTGGATCGCCGAAAAGGTGATGAAGTCGGACATGGGCCTGCTGATGAACATCATCGTCGGCATCGTCGGCGCATTGATCGGTAATTTCCTGTTCGACCTGATCCTGGGCAGCAGCGCTGAGGGCAGCGTCATCGGTCAGCTGATCATCGCCGTCATCGGCGCATGCATCCTGATCTGGGTCGTCCGCCTGGTACGCGGCCGCACCTGACCCACAGGGGATCGGAAATGACAAAAGGCCGGCATCGCGCCGGCCTTTTTCATGTCTGACGGCCCTGGACCGAACGCCTCAGCGGTCGTCGTCCTCGTCCTCATCCTTGCTGTCGGGCAGGTTGAAGAAGCTGTCGGCATCCAAGGGCGCCTCGGGCTTCTCTTCCTCGTCGTTGCGGCTGAGGCTGAAGTTCTCCAGGCCCGCGATCGAGGATGGCATCCGCGGCTCTTCCGACATCGCCAGCGAGGTTTCGGTGCTGACCAGCTTGCGACGTTCGTCGTCGGTCATCACGACGCCTTCGGCGGCGCGCTTCTTGGCGGCCTTCTGGACGGCGGCGTCCAGTTCGGTCTGACGGCAGAGGCCCAAGGCGACCGGGTCGATCGGCTGGATGTTCTGGATGTTCCAATGCGTCCGCTCGCGGATCGAGGCGATGGTCGGCTTGGTGGTGCCCACCAGCTTGGCGATCTGCGCATCGGCCAGTTCCGGGTGGAACTTGACCAGCCACAGGATGGCCGCCGGACGGTCCTGGCGCTTGGACAGGGGGGTATAGCGCGGGCCGCGACGCTTTTCCTCGCCTTCCGAGGCGGGGTTGTGCTTCAGGCGCAGCTTGTAGGTGGGGCTGGCCTCGGCGCGTTCGATCTCGGCTGCGTCCAGCTGAAGCGAGGCGATGGGGTCGAAGCCCTTCACGCCGGCTGCGACATCGCCATCGGCGATGCCCTGGACCTCAAGCTCGTGCAGACCGCAGAAATCACCGATCTGCTTGAAGCTCAGCGTCGTGTTATCGACCAGCCAGACGGCGGTGGCCTTGGCCATCAGCGGCTTGCTCATGTCAGTCTCCTTCGCATGTCTGTCCCGAACATAGGGGCTTACGCCGGAAAAACGGCTTTGGCGGACGCCATTCCTCGTTCTCGGGGGGGAATTGCCGCGTCATATAGCGTTTCCGGGGCGCAGAGAAAAGAGGATTCGCGCAGATGACGGATGCAAGGACGCCCGGCCCGCGCTAACCTGACACCATGCGTGCATTCATCCTTGCCCTTGCGGCCCTGCTGACCCCCCTGCCCCTGGCCGCCCGCGACGTGGCGGGGCAGTTCGATTACTATGTCCTGGCGCTCAGCTGGCAGCCGTCATGGTGCGCCAGCACGGGCGACGACCGCGACGCCCCCGAATGCGATCCGGGCACGGGGCGCGACTTCAGCGTCCACGGGCTGTGGCCGCAATATGAACGGGGCTGGCCCGATTACTGCAACACCCGCGAACGCGATCCCTCGCGCCGCGAAAGCCAGGCGATGGCGGATGTCATGGGGTCGGGCGGGTTGGCGTGGCACCAATGGCAGAAGCACGGGCGCTGCACGGGCCTTTCGGCGGCGGATTACTATCAGGCGACCCGCGACGCGCTGGAAGCCATCCAGATCCCGGCGGTCTTCGACGACCTGTCGCGCGACGTCAGCGTGCCACCCCCGATCATCGAGGAAGCCTTCATCGAGGCGAACCCCGAGCTGACCCGCGACGGCATCACCATTTCCTGCCGCGACGATGCCCTGACCGAGGTGCGGATCTGCCTGACCCGCGACCTGCAGCCGCGCGATTGCGCCCCCGATGCCCGCCGCGACTGCAGCCGCCGCAGCGTCCTGATGGAACAGGTGCGCTGACGAGCATCGGGGTCGGGATCAGGCCTCGCCCGCCACCTTCAGGACGATCTTGCCGATATGGCCGCTGGCCTCCATCCGGCGGTGGGCATCGGCGGCGTCAGTCAGGTCGAACTCGCTGTCGATGGTGACGGCCACCGAACCTGCGGCGATCATCGGCCACAGTTTCTTGCGGATCTCGTCGGCGATTTCGGCCTTGGCGACGTCAGACTGGGGCCGCAGGGTCGATCCTGTGACGGTCAGGCGGTTCATCATGATATGGGCGAAGTTCAGCTCGACCTTGGGCCCTTCAAGGAAGGCGATCATCACCAGCCGCCCGTCCTTGGCCAGGCTGCCGATGTTGCGTGGGATATAGCTGCCGCCCACCATGTCCAGAATCAGGTCCGCCCCGCCGGCCTCGGCCAGCACCTTGGTGAAATCCTGTTCCTTGTAGTTGATGGCCGTGGCGCCCAGATCGCGGATCGCCTGGCACTTGTCGTCGCTGCCTGCCGTGGCAAAGACGCGGGCGCCAAGCGCATGGGCGATCTGGATGGCCATCATGCCGATGCCCGAGGTGCCGCCATGCACCAAGAAACGCTCGCCCCCGGTCAGATGGCCGCGCTGGACGACGTTCGACCAGACGGTGAAGGCGGTTTCGGGCAGGCAGGCGCCCTCCTTCATGGACAGGCCCTCGGGGATGCGCAGGGCGTGGTCGGCGTGACAGACGGCGTATTCGGAATAGCCGCCACCGGGCAACAGGGCGCAGACCTTTTCACCCTTCTTCCAGCGGGTGACGCCCGCGCCGATGCCCACGATTTCGCCCGAGGCTTCCAGGCCGGGCAGATCGGATGCCCCCGGCGGCGGCGCATAGGCACCCGCGCGTTGCAGGCAGTCGGGACGGTTCACGCCGGCATAGGCGATCTTGATCAGGATCTGGTCGTGGCAGGGAACGGGCACGGGGCGCGTCGCCTTGCGCAGCACGTCGGGTCCGCCGGCCGAGGCGATCTCGATCGCGGTCATCGAATCAGGGAACATGGTCTCTCCTTAATGGGTCTTGCCGGGCAGCGGTTTCGGGCGGGGTGCCCGGATCCAGCCGAAGGCCGCCTTGGTCAGACTTTCGGCCCCCGGCAAACTACGCAGACGGGCCTTGATGGTTTCAAAATTCATCACCCCGTCGATGCGGCGATCGATGAAGGCGCGGGTTTCGGCATGGTCCGGCGAATCGTCGCCCAGCCAGAACAGCACGCTGGCCGAGATCACCGCCGAGAGCGTTGCCCGCTTGGAATACCAGTTCACGTCGTCGGTCCGGTCGCCCAACCCCGTCCAGATGATATCGGCGGTTTCCCAGACCAAGCGTGCCGCCAGCGCGGCGTTCTGCGGCAGGGCCAGCGTCGATGCGCCTGCGCGGACCAGTTCCGGGTCGACCAGTTGCAGCCTGCGCCAGACGGCCTGCGCCACGCGGTCGCGAAACCGTCCCTCGGGCGGCGATTCGACCAGCGATTCCCGCAGTTTGTCATCCGCGCGGCGGTGATAGGCGGCGGCCAGCCCCGCGCCCCCTTGGGGAAAATGCACCCGCACCAGGGCGGGCGACATGCCGATGTCGCGCGCGCCCGCCAGCAGGGCTGCGTCGTTCATCCCCTCAAAGGGGACATGAATCAGGGCGGCATCAAGAAGGGCTTCGCGGTCGGTCTGGGTCATGGCACACCTATCTGGACAAACGCGCCCACGGCTGTTAGGGGGACGCTTCCTGCAATCTTGCAACTCTAACCTAGGAAGGTGGTGACAACCACATGCAGGTCAATGTTCGCGACAACAACGTCGAGCAAGCGCTCCGCGCCCTGAAGAAGAAACTTCAGCGCGAAGGTGTCTTCCGTGAAATGAAGCTTCGGCAACATTTCGAGAAGCCGTCGGTCAAGAAAGCCCGTGAAAAGGCCGAGGCCGTCCGCCGTGCCCGCAAGCTGGCCCGTAAAAAGGCACAGCGCGAAGGCGCACTGTAAGACGACGCGTTCAGCGTTATCGAAAAACCCCCGCGGCACCATGTCGCGGGGGTTTTGCTTTGCGATCACAGCGCATTGCGGGGCATCGGCAGCGTGCCGCGGTTGTAATCGGTCCAATCAGTGATCTCGGGGTAGAATTGCTTGCGCCAGGCACGCACGCGCGGATTCATCCTGCGACGCCACATCGGCGGCACCATCGCGATGAAGGTCATCGTCGGATAGCCGCGCGGCAGTTGCGGGGCCTGATCCGTGCCATAGGTCTGCAGCAGCGGAAAACGGCGGTCGGGCTTGTAGTGGTGGTCGGAATGGCGCTGCAGGTTGATCAGCAGCCAGTTCGAGGCCTTGTGACTGGCATTCCAGCTGTGCCTCGGCAGGATATGTTCATAGCGCCCATCGCCCAGATGCTTGCGCGACAGGCCGTAGTGTTCGACGTAATTCGTCAGCTCCAACTGCCAGACGGCGATGAAGGCCTGAAAGGCGAACAGCCCCAGCCCAGCCCATCCGCCAAGGATCAGCGCCAGTGCCAGCATCCCCAGCTGCAGCGCCGCATAGCGCCAGAAGGGGTTGCGCCGGTCCCACGGGCTGCGCCTGGCCCGGGCCAGCATGCGGGTTTCGGCGCGCCATGCGCTGCGCGGTCCATCGGCCAGAACGCGGATGAAGAAGCGATAGAAACCCTCGTTATAGCGGGCCGAGACCGCATCGCGCGGGGTCGAGACCCATGAATGGTGCACCAGCAGATGTTCGGTCCGGAAATGCGAATAAAGCACGCTGGCCAGCAGCAGATCACCCAGCCAGCGTTCCAGCGCGGTCTTCTGGTGCAGCAGCTCGTGGGCATAGACGATGCCGATGCTGCCCGACAGCACGCCGATGCCGAAGAACAGGCCCAGCTGTTCCCAGCCCGACAGGTGGCCCGTCGCCCGGACATACCAGATCGACCCGAAGATCGCCGCGAATTGCAGCGGGAACCAGATGATGGTGATGGCGCGATGCCAGAACAGCCGCGCGGTTTCGGTCTGCGGATCGGGGTTTTCGTCGTTCGTCCCCAGGATGCCGTCCAGCACCGTCGTCAAATACCAGGCATAGAGCGGCAGCAGCGCCCACCACATACCACCCTTGATGGCCGCAAGGGCCACCAGCGGGATCATCAGTGCCGACATCCAGAAGGGCGCGGCAGAGGGAAGGCTTCGGTTGGGTGAATCGCTCATGCCCGCGATGCTACGCGGCGATCTTGCTTTGCGCCATATCCCAGACCTTGCGCATCAGCCCCGGAAGGGCATCGCGGTCGATCTGTCGCAGGGGGATCAGCTGGCCCCGTTCGGGATTGCCGGTAAGATCGCCGATCATCACCGTCAGGGTCAGGCTGAAATGGGTGAAGACATGGCGCACCTCGCCGATAGGACGCCAATCCGCCGGACCGGGGGGCGGCAGGTCGCGCCCGTCCCACCCGGCCGAGGGGAACGCCGTCGTCCCCCCCAGCAGCCCCTTGGCGGGGCGTTCCTCCAGCAGGATGCGGTCGCCGCTGCGGGCGATCCAGGCGATGCCTGTGCGTTCGGGCTTGGGGGCCTTGGGGGTCTTGGCGGGCAGCTCGGCGGCGATGCCTTGGGCGCGGGCGTCGCAGGATGCGCTCAGCGGACAGATGACGCAGGCGGGCTTGCGCGGGGTGCAGATCGTCGCGCCCAGATCCATCATCGCTTGCGCGTAATCGCCGGGGCGGGTCTGCGGCGTCAGCGTTTCCGCCAGCGCCGTCAGTTCCGGCTTGGCCCGGGGCAGCGGCGTGCGGACCGCGAACAGGCGCGAGACCACGCGTTCGACGTTGCCGTCCACCACGGTTTCGGGCAGGTCGAAGGCGATCGCCGCCACCGCTGCCGAGGTATAGGCCCCCACCCCCGGCAATTCACGCAACCCATCGCGCGTGTCGGGAAAACCGCCGCGTTCGGACACCGCCCGCGCGCAGGCCAGCAGGTTGCGGGCGCGGGCGTAATAGCCAAGCCCCGCCCATTCGCCCATCACCTGCGCGTCGGGGGCGGCGGCAAGGTCATGGACCGTAGGCCAGATCCTTGTAAATCTAAGGAAGTACTCCTTGACGGCAGCCACGGTCGTCTGCTGCAACATCACCTCGGACAACCAGACGCGATAAGGGTCGGCAGGCGCACCGCCCGGCGGCACGCGCCACGGCAGGACGCGGGCGTGGCGGTCGTACCAGTCAAGCAGAGTTTCTGCGATCACCTTGCTGTCACGCAATTATGTGGCCTCGTGTGAATGGGTGCGCTTTCATCCTTGCCGATGGCTGGCTAAGACTATGGGCGTGATAACAGATCATGGAACGATGGCACAGGCACCCGGATCCACATATTCCAAGACCCGTCGTCGCAGCCGCGGCTTCCAGGCGGCGTCATCGCTGCTGGCGACGCGCGTGCAGAAAGCGGCCGAGGGTCGCGGTTTTGCCGTCGCCCGCCTGCTGACCCATTGGCCCGAGATCGCCGGCCCCCAACTGGCCGCCGCCACCCGCCCCGTCAAGATCAGCCACAGCCGTGGCGCCTTCGGGGCGACGCTGACCCTGCTGACCACCGGCCCGATGGCCCCAATGGTGGAAATGCAGCTGCCGATGCTGCGCGACAAGGTGAACGCCTGCTATGGCTATAACGCCGTCCAGCGGATCACCCTGACCCAGACCGCCGCCAGCGGCTTTGCCGAGGGCCGCGCCAGTTTCACCCATGCGCCGAAGACCGCCAAGGCCCCCGATCCCGAACGGGTCGAACAGGCCGAACGCGTCGGCGCGCAGTTCACCGACCCGACATTGGCGCAGGCCATGGCCACGCTGGCCCTGAACGTCGCCCAAAGGCAATCACGCAAGACCTGACCCGAAAGGACTTCCCATGTTTCTCCGCTCTGCTGCGACTGTATTCGCCTTGGCCTTCGCCGCCCCGGTGATGGCACAGGACGCCCCGGCCGAAGCGCCCCAGACCTTGCCGGACCTGCCCCTGGGCGCCGAGGATGCGCCGCTGACCATCGTGGAATACGCCAGCTTCACCTGCGGGCATTGCGCGAACTTCCACACGGACGTCTTTCCGCAGCTGAAGTCGGAATACATCGACACCGGCAAGGTGAAATTCGTCCAGCGCGACATCTACTTCGACCAGCCCGGCCTCTGGGCAGGCATCATGGCCCGCTGCGGCGAGGGTGAGAAATTCTATCCCGTCGCCGGCATGCTGTTCGACGAACAGCAGAAGTGGCTCTCGGGCGGTTCGGGCGATGAAGTCGCCGCGAACCTGCGCAAGATCGGCCTGAAGGCCGGGATGACCGACGACCAGATGACCGCCTGCTGGGATGACACCGCCAAGGTGGAACAGCTGATCGCGACCTTCCAGGAAAACGCCAAGGCCGACGACATCCAGGCGACCCCGACCTTCATCATCGGCGGTGAAACCGTGCCGAACCAGTCGTGGGACAGCATGAAGGAGATCATCGACGACAAGCTGGCCGAAGCCGAAGCCGCCCAGCAGTGACGACTCCGCTGGCCGGCCTGAAGGTCGTCGAGCTTGCGCGCATCCTGGCCGGCCCCTGGGCCGGTCAGATCCTGTCGGACCTGGGTGCGCAGGTCATCAAGGTCGAATCCCCCCAAGGCGACGACACGCGCCGTTGGGGGCCGCCCTTCATCGACCATCAGGGCGACCGCAGTGCCGCCTATTTCCACGCCGCCAATCGCGGCAAGCAATCGGTGATTGCCGACTTCACCACGCCCGAGGGCCAGCAAAAGGTCCGCGATCTGGTCGCGGACGCCGATATCGTCATCGAGAACTTCAAGGTCGGCGGTCTGGCGAAATACGGTCTGGATCACGCCAGCCTGTCGGCGCTGAACCCGCGGCTGATCTATTGCAGCGTGACGGGCTTCGGTCAGACCGGTCCCTATGCCCATCGCGCGGGCTATGATTTCATCATCCAAGGCATGTCCGGCATGATGAGCGTGACGGGCGATCCTACGGGCCAGCCGCAGAAGGTCGGCGTCGCGGTCACGGACATCTTCACCGGAGTCTATGCCGCCGTGGGCATCCTCGCCGCCCTGAACCAGCGCCAGCGGACCGGGCGCGGCCAGCATATCGACATGGCGCTGCTGGATGTGGCGACCTCGGTCATGGCGAACCAGGCGATGAACTATCTGGCGACCGGCGAGGTGCCGACCCGCATGGGCAACGCGCATCCGAACCTGGTGCCCTATGCCGTCTTCGATTGCGCGGACGGCTGGATCATCATCGCCACGGGCAACGACGCCCAGTATCGCAGGCTCTGCGCCGTGCTGGGACTGCCTGCGCTGGCCGATGCCCCGGCCTATGCCACCAACGCCGACCGCATCGCGAACCGGCAAGCGCTGAGCGACCTGCTGTCATCGGTCACCGTCACCTGGCCCCGCGACCGCCTGCTGGCCGCGCTGGAGGATCAGGGCATTCCCGCAGGCCCCATCAACGACATGGCCGACGTCTTCGCCGATCCGCAGGTGATCGCCCGCCAAATGCGCATCGACCCCGAGGGCGTGCCCGGAGTGCGCCTGCCCATTCGCTTTTCGGATGCCGAACTGGCGACCGACAAGTCATCGCCGGGGCTTGGGCGGGACGACCCGGACCCTATTCGTCAGGATTATTGATTTTCACGCCGTCTGATTCCACTCTGCGCATGCGGCGTCATGTCGCGACAAACAGTCAGGGACAGGACAGCATGTTTCAGGAATTCAAGGCCTTCATCGCTCGCGGCAACGTGGTCGAACTGGCAGTCGGCATCATCATCGGCGCGGCCTTCACCGCCATCGTCAATTCGGTCGTCGTCGATCTGATCAACCCCATCATCGGTCTGCTGACCGGCGGCGTCGATTTCACCGACAAGTATTTCGTGCTGTCGGGCAATGTGCCGGATGGCGCCAGCCTGGAAGTCGCGCGTGAATCCGGCGCGGCGATCTTTGCCTACGGCTCTTTCGTCATGGCCGTCATCAACTTCCTGATCATCGCATGGGTCGTCTTCCTGATCGTGCGCATGGTCAACCGCGTTCAGGCGCAGGTCGCACGCCCCGAACCCGCCGCCGAGGAAGCGCCCGCTGGCCCCAGCCAGGAAGAGCTTCTGGCCCAGATCCGCGATCTGCTGGCCGCACGCGCCTGATCCGGATGCCGACGAACGACGGGCCGCGACTTGCGCCGCGGCCCGTTACGTCACAGGTCCAGCAGGCTTTCGGGCGTGATCGCCTGCAGCCCAAGCGCCTGCCCCACAGGAACCGAGGTCAGCTGGCCCTCATGCGTGGACAGCCCCGCCCGCAGGTGCGGATCATCGGTGACCGCCTGCCGCCAGCCTTTCTCGGCCAAGGCCATAAGATGCGGCATGGTGGCATTGCCCAAGGCCTGCGTCGCGGTCCGCGCCACGGCGCCCGGCATGTTCGCCACGCAGTAATGGACGATGCCGTCGACCTCGTAGATCGGGTCCTGATGGGTGGTCGCGCGCGAGGTCTCGAAACAGCCACCTTGGTCGATGGCCACATCGACCAGCACCGATCCCTGCGGCATCAGCGACAGCTGCGACCGGCTGACCAGCTTGGGGGCCGCGGCACCGGGGATCAGCACGGCACCGATGACCATGTCGGCGGTGGTGATGGCGGCCTCGGTCGCGGCGGCGCTGGCGAATTGCGTGGTCAGCTTGCCCATGAAGACATCGTCCAGATAGGACAGCCGCGGAACCGAGCGATCCATCACCGTCACATTCGCCCCCATGCCGACGGCCACACGCGCCGCCGCCGCGCCAACGACGCCGCCGCCGATGATGACGACATTCGCGGGACGCACACCGGGCACACCGCCCATCAGCACGCCGCGCCCGCCATTTGCTTTCTGCAAGGCCCATGACCCGACCTGCGGGGCCAGACGGCCCGCGACCTCGGACATGGGGGCCAGCAGGGGCAGCCCGCCGCGCGCATCGGTGACGGTTTCATAGGCGATGGCGGTCACGCCGCTGTCCAGCAGGTCGCGGGTCTGGTCAGCATCGGGCGCCAGATGCAGATAGGTGAACAGGATCTGGCCCTTGCGCAGCATCTTGCGTTCGACGGCCTGAGGCTCCTTGACCTTGACGATCATCTCGGCCGCGTCGAAGACCGTCTGCGCATCGTCCACGATCTCGGCACCGGCATTCTGGTAATCCTCATCGGTGAAACCCGCGCCGAGGCCCGCACCGCTCTGGACCAGCACCTGATGGCCGCGGCCCACGGCCTCGGTCGCGGCGGCGGGGGTCAGGCCGACGCGGAACTCCTGCGGCTTGATTTCCTTGGGGCATCCGATCTTCATGGCTCTCCTCCCAGAGTTCTTGATGATGCCATCATGCGCGCGATCCATCGCAAGGTGCTGCGAAGATATTGGGCACCAGGTGGCGTCGGGCGAAGAATAGTCTGGCAAATTGCCCCGCCATCGAAGAACCTGCGTTTATGGCCGAACTTGACGCAATAGACCGACGCATTCTTGCCCTTCTGCAGACCGAGGGACGAATCAGCAATGCCGAACTGGCCCTGCGGGTCCATCTGTCGCCATCCGCCTGTCACAGGCGCGTGCAGCGCCTTGAGGAGGCGGGCGTCATCTCGGGCTATGTCGCGCTGCTGGATGCCCGCGCCCTGCGACGGCAGACCACGGTCTTCGTGGAAATCACCCTGTCGGGTCAGGCGGATGAGGTGTTGGACGCCTTCGAAAAGGGCGTGCGTGCCATTCCCGACGTGCTGGAATGTCATCTGATGGCGGGCACGGCCGATTACCTGCTGAAGATCGTGGTCGAGGATACCGACGATTTCGCCCGCATCCACCGCCAGCACCTGTCGCGCCTGCCGGGCGTGGCGCAGATGCATTCCAGCTTTGCCCTGCGGACCGTCTTCCGCACCACCGCCATCCCGGTGTGAAAGGACCCGCCATCCGGGGATGACGGGTCAAGTTGGCCCCGCCGGTATGGCAGAAGCGAGGCATGGCGAATGGGAATTCCGGCTCAGTTCGGGCGGGCGGTCTCGCCCTCCATCTCGGCGCGGATCTGCTGGCGCAGGATGTCCAGCGGGATCATCTTGCCCTCGCGCCGGAAATGCCAATAGGTCCAGCCGTTGCAGCTGGGTGCGCCTTCCAGCGCGGCGCCCACCTGATGGATGCTGCCCTTGACGTCATTGCCGATCAGGCTGCCGTCGGCACGCACGCGGGCCTTGTGGCGGTTGCCGATGGAAAACAGCTCCTCTCCGGCGCGCAGCATGCCGCGTTCGATCACCTGACCGAAGGGGATGCGCGGTTCGGCGCGTTTGGCGCGGGTGGTGGCGATCACCTCGGCGTCCAGGCGGCGGGTACGCTCCAGACGCTTCTGGCCCGCTTCGCGATAGGCTTCCTCGCGCTCGATGCCGATGAAGTCGCGGCCCAGCATCTTGGCGACAGCGCCGGTGGTGCCGGTGCCGAAGAAGGGATCCAGAACGACATCGCCGGGATTGGTCGTGCCGATGATGACGCGGTGCAGCAGCGCCTCGGGCTTTTGGGTCGGATGGGCCTTTTCGCCCTTGCCGTCCTTAAGCCTCTCCCCGCCGTTGCAGATCGGGATGACCCAATCGCTGCGCATCTGCGTGCCTTCATTCAGCGATTTCAGCGCTTCGTAGTTGAAGGTATACTTCGAGGCTTCGGATTTCGCCGCCCAGATCAGCGTTTCATGCGCATTGGTCAGACGCTTGCCGCGGAAGTTCGGCATCGGGTTCGACTTGCGCCAGATCACGTCGTTCATGATCCAGAAACCCTGGTTCTGAATCTCGGCGCCGACGCGGAAAATGTTGTGATAGCTGCCGATCACCCAGATCGCGCCGTTCGGCTTCAGCAGACGGCGCGCGGCGGCCAGCCAGTCGCGGGTGAAGGCGTCATAGATGGCAAAGCTGTCGAACTGGTCCCAATGGTCGTCGACGGCATCGACCTTGGAATTGTCGGGCCGGTGCAGGTCGCCCTTCAGCTGCAGGTTATAGGGCGGATCGGCGAAAATCAGGTCGACGCTGGCCTCGGGCAGGGCATTCATCACCGCGATGCAGTCGCCGGCCAGAATCTGGTTCAGCGGCAGCGACGGCGGCACGGAATCCGCACGCGGGCTTCTGGTTTTCGTCATTTTCTGCCTCTGGGAACGCCGGATTTTACCGATCTGGTGATCCCCCAAAATGATTCAGACGCGAATCGGCGTCAAATTGTTTTTTGAATCAATTGCTTGGCAGCGGGGATTTACACAAGATGTTGTGGACGGGCTTGAAGCTGCGCCTATGATGTGGGGTCACGCCCAGTTCCAGCAGCGCCTTTTTATGGGCCGGGGTGGGATATCCGGCGTTCACCTCCCAGCCATAGCCGGGGTACTGTTGCGCCAAAGACTCCATGATGCGGTCGCGCAACACCTTGGCAAGGATGGATGCGGCGGCAATCGTCACGCTGCGCGCGTCGCCTTTGACGATCGCCTCGGCGGACAGGCTCAGGTCGTGCGGCAGCTTGTTTCCATCGACCAGCACGTGATCGGGGCGCTGCTTCAGCCCCGCGACCGCCCGGCACATCGCCAGATGCGAGGCGTGATAGATGTTCAGCCGGTCGATCTCCTCGACGTCGACATGGGCCACCGACCAGTCGCAATTCCGCGTCAGCCAGTCGAACAGCTCGTTTCGCCGCTTGGCCGACAGTTTCTTTGAATCGTTCAGCCCCTCGGGGATGGCATCGGGGTTCAGGATCACCGCCGCCGCCGTCACCGGCCCGCACAGGGGGCCGCGCCCGACTTCGTCCACACCGGCGACCAGATGCGCGCCGCGTGCGATGGCCGCGGCCTCGAAGCTGAAATCGGGGCCACTCATTGGGTGAAGACCACGGGGGGGATGGTGACCTCCTGCAGGTTCACGCCGTCCCCTTCGCGGTCGACGACCAGAAAGTCGGCGGCGTGGTCCAGCGGCGTCAGCACCCCATGCCAGACCCCCGCACGCAGGTTCACACCCACGCCCGAGGGCACCAGGAACCCGCGCGGCGTGCCGGGGCGGCCACCCGTGTCGGGGGCCACGACCGACAGCCACGCCCCCTGCCCCATCGGCATGAAGGCCTGCGATCCCAAGGGGTGACGCTCCAGCAGCGTGCATTCATAGGGCAGGCTGACCGGATCGGAGCGGAAGATGCTGATGATCGCCTCGCCGCCGTGACGCTCGACCGTGGCCAGCGCGTGATGGCGTTCGCAGCGGCCCGCGTTGATCATGCGGTCGGGCGCGGATTTCGGGGCCAGCACATCGCCGAAAGGGGCGAAGGCTTCGGCAGTCAGGGGTTCGATGCGGATCTGTGTCATGATGCTCTCCTGCGGCGGGTCTAGCGCGCCGCGGCCAGCCCGTCGAGGATGTGGCGCATCATCTGACGACGCGCCTGTGGGTCGCGAAGATGGGCGGCCTCGGACCGGGCGGCGCGGGACATGGCCTTGCATTCGGCGGGATGGGACCGCGCCCAGTCCAGCTTGTCCAAAATGTCGGTGCCGTATCGCGCGATGGGGATGAAATGTTCCCAAGGCCGGAAGCGGCCTGAATAGAAGACCTGCCAGCCGTCATCCTCGGCAAACAGCACGGAATTGCTGTCCAGCGCCGAGATGAAGTTCGATCCGTGATCATATCCCGTCAGGCACAGCTGGTAACGGAAGCGCTGGAAGAACGCCCGCCCCCGCCGCGGCCCGCAATAGGGAGCCAGCAGCGGATCATCGGCGAAATGGCGATAGGCGAAGGCCATGACCACGCCGATGTCGAAATCCGGATGGCCCATGAAGCGGCGCACGAAGTCGAACCGGCTGGTCCGGCACAGCCCCTGCCAGGCGGCCTCGCGGGCGGCGGGATCGTCGCCGGCCTGCAAAAGCTGCGCCAGCCAGGCATGGGACGCCGGACCGGGGCGGATGCCATCGCGCATCTCGTTCCCCGAGATCATGCCGCGCCAGACGATGCGATCCTCCTTGGCGTCTAAATCCGTGGGGTCGGCCTCGGTCGTCGGATCGAAGCCGGGCAGACCGATGGCATGCTGATCGGGCAAGGGCCAGAGGACCGGACCCGCCGCCCCCGCCCGCCGGTTGTGGCACAGGACAGGGCGGTCGACCGGATCGCCCTGCGGCGAGCCCATCCAGCGCGAATCCTCCATGTCGATGCAGACCGGATCGCGGCGGCCAAGGCGCAGGATGTCGTTAATGACGCCTTCGGCGCGGAGGACCTTGAAGTGCCGACCCTCGGGGCCCGTGGCGATGGGTGTCCCGCCCTGCGGGGTCAGGACCGCGAACTGTCGCACCCCGCCCTTGAACGGGTCGCGGACAAGCGGCCCGCCGTCCCATTCGCAGGCATAGCCCGAAAGGCCCCGCGCATCCCCCTGCGGATCGGGGCCGGGGCCTCGCAGGCAAAAGGCTGCGACATCCTCGGCCCAGCCCTTCGGCGCCACCGGCTGATCCTGCGCCCGGTCATAAAGCAACAGCAGCGCCGCCTCGACCCCCGCGTTGCGGGCTGTGGGCCAGCGGTCGAAGGGAAGATCGGGCATCGGCAGCAGCGGATCGATGTGAGCCGCCAGCGCAGAGGGATCATCGCGGGCCGGATCGACCACGATCAGCCGGGGATCGCCGCCGAAATGGTCCAGCACCGCGCGTTCATGCGCCGCCAGATCGCTCCGCCACAAATCGGGCAGCGCCAGTTCGTCGACGCCCCGGTGAAAGGCGTGACAGCGGGCGACGGCGCCCTCGTCGCGGGTCAGACGCTCGATCACCCATTGGTCGGGATCGGGGCGGGTCAGGATGAAGCGGGCATGAGGGATGCGCCGCGCCAGATGGGCAAAGCAGCGCCATGCCTCAAGCGGGGGTCGCCAATGGGGCGCGGCCCGCCACAGCCCCGCGAACAGCCGGATGCCGGGGCGCTGGCGCAGAGGGCGCTGGTCGCGACCTCCGGCAAAGAGGATCTCGGACGCCAAGGCACCCTTTTCATGGCAGACGGTCTTGTAGCCGTTGGCCGCGAACAGCCGCACCAGCGCGTCGTCCGCCGCCCCATCGACGCCGATATGGATGAAGACCGGCTTGGCCATCGGCTCAGGGCGCCATCTGTGCGCGACGCGGCAGCAGCACCGTCAACAACCCCAGCACCGGCAGGACCGAGCAGATCTGGAAGACTGTCTGGATGCCGACGCGGTCCGCCAGCAGCCCAAGCGCCGCCGCCGCGATCCCGCCCATCCCGAAGGAAAACCCGAAGAACACCCCCGCGATGGTCCCTGTCCGCCCCGGCACCAGTTCCTGCGCGAAGACGACGATGGCCGGAAAGGCCGAGGCCAGGATCAGCCCGATCACCACCGCCAGCGCGCCCGTCGCCTGCAGCCCGACATGCGGCAGGGCCAGCGTGAAGGGCAGCACCCCCAGGATCGAGACCCAGATCACCGTCAGCGGCCCCACGCGGTCGCCGATGATGCCGCCCAGCATCACGCCCCCCGCCATGCCCAGCAGGAACAGGAACAGCATGACCTGCGCCCCCTGGGTGCCAAGACCGAACTTCTCGATGGTGAAGAAGGTGAAATAGCTGCTCATCGAGGCGGTATAGATGTTCTTGGTGAAGACCAGAATGGTCAGGACCGCGATCGCGCGCATGACGACGGGGCGCGGCAGGCGCAGGGCGGTGTCGGGACGCGCGGTGTTTGCCTTGCGGCGATCCTCGGCCCAGGCCCCGACGCGCCACAGCAGCGCGGCCCCAAGGGCTGCGGCCACCGCGAACCAGGCCACCGCCGGACGCCCGAGCGGGACCACGATGAAGGCCGCCAGCAACGGTCCAAGCGACTGCCCGAAGTTGCCGCCCAGTTGGAACAGCGATTGCGCCGTCCCGAAGCGGCCACCCGATGCCAGCCGCGCCACGCGCGAACTTTCGGGATGGAACACTGCCGACCCGACCCCGATCAGCATCGCGCCCATCAGCAGCATTTGGTAATGCGTCGCGAAGGCCAGCAGCAGCACCCCGCAGAAGGTCGCGCTCATCCCGAAGGGCAGCGACCTTGGCTGCGGGTGCCGATCCGTCGCCATGCCAATCACCGGCTGCAAAAGCGACGCAGTCAACTGGAACGCGAATGTCATCACCCCGATCTGGGCATAGCTGAGATCGAATTCGCTGCGCAGCAACGGGTAGATCGCCGACAGCATCGACTGCATGACATCGTTGATCATGTGGCACAGGCTGATGGCCAGAAGGATACCCCAGGTCGTCGGGGAACCGATTCGTCCGGCATCCGACACCGCCGTCCTAGCCTGAAGCATAGTCGCGACTCCAATAATTCCGCCGGGGAAGGTTATCTTCCCGTCAATGGAAATAAAAATGCCATTATTTGCACCATTGGCTCTGATATGTCCAAATGCGTTACAATGACCTGTCAATTTCGCTGTTATTGGGTTAACAACTATGCTCATATGCTTTTACTGACATATGTTATTTACCTGTTTTGGTGCTTGGGATGCTTACAGTGAACCACGGATCCTCCACTTCGCTCAGGGCGGAAGCTCTGGAAAATTCCGCCAAGCGACTGAATACATGGCAGGCGATCAGGGCCGACGTGCTGGCGCGGATCCGGTCGGGCGAATGGCCCCCCGGCGAACTGATTCCCACCGAGCAGGAGTTGGCGGTCGAGATGGGCTGCGCGCGCGCCACGGTCAACCGTGCGTTGCGCGAACTGGCCAGCAGCGGCATCATCGAACGTCGGCGCAAGGTGGGCACGCGGGTCGCCTCGACATCGTCGCGCCGCACAACCCTCAGCCTGCCGGTGATGCGGGACGAGATCGAGGCCCTGGGACAGCGCTATCACTATGCCCTGACCGAGATCGAGATGCGCAGGGGCACCGCAGGCGCGTTGAATGCGCTGCAGGCCGATCCCGAAGACGAACTGATGCTGGTCAAGACCCGCTACCTGGCCGATGGGACCGCCTATTGCTGCGAGACCGTCTGGCTGAACCCCAAGGCCATCGCACTGCCCGACCCCAAGCTGTTCGAGGCCGAACCCCCGCAGGAGTGGCTGTCGCGTCACCTGCCCGTCCAGCAGACCCGCTTCTCGATCCTGGCAGATGAGGCCACGGGCGCCTGCGCGCGCAGCCTTGAGCTGCCAAGCGGGACCCCCGTCCTCGCGATCGAGCGGGTGAACTCGCTTGACGCCGTTCCGGTCAGCTATGCGCGGCAGTTCTATCCGCCGCAGCATCGCCTGATCTTCGACGACTAACCGGGGCTGTCGGCCTTCAGCAGGTCGGCAAAATGGTCCATCAGCTTGTGCTTCAGCACCTTGCCCGTTGCCGCCGCTGGCAGCGGGCCGACCAGCAGGATCCGTGTCGGCCGCTTGTAGGCCGACAGCCGCGCCGCCGCATGGGCGGCCAGCGCCTCGGCGGTGGTGCCGCCCTCGGTCAGCAGCTGGCAGAAGGCCAGAACCTCCTCGTCCCCGCCGTCGCGCTTGCGCCCGATGACCGCCGTCTGCAGCACCGCAGGGTGGTCGTTCAGCGCGGCCTCGACCTCGGGCGGATAGACGTTGAAGCCGCCACGGATGATCAGCTCCTTGCAGCGGCCCACGATGTGGAGCCGGCCCTGCGGGTCAAGCCGCCCCAGATCGCCGGTATGCATGAAGCCCTGATCGTCCATGACCTGTGCCGTGGCCTGCGGATTGCGAAAATAGCCCAGCATCACATGGGGGCCGCGGGTCAGAACCTCGCCCGTGCCGGGTTCCTGGCTGATGGATTCGTCCAGGCGGATCTCGACGCCGGGCAGCGGTTGACCGGCCGAGGGGTCGGGATCGCCGATGGCATTGTCGGTGATCGTCACGCCCGCCGTGGTCTCGGTCATGCCGTAACCGTTCTGCAGGGCGATGCCATAGAAGGCCTCGGCCCGGCGCTTCCAGTCGGGGTCCAGGGGTGCCGCGCCGCTGCTGACATAGCGCAAGGGGCCTTCCAGCCGCGTCATGCCGCGATGGCGCGCCTCGGCCATGATGGCGGCGTGCATCTGCGGGACGGCGGGCAGTACGGTGACACCCGCCTGCAACGCGTCCAGCACGGCTGCCGCGGAAAACCGCGGCACCAGCCAGATCTGCGCCGCCTTGCCGATCCCCGCGCAAAGCATCGAGGTCAGCCCGAAGACATGTGTCATCGGCAGCACGCCATAGATCAGATCGGTCGGCACGATCCGCCGCAGCTTGGCGGATGACATGCCCCCGAAGACAAGGTTCCCGTGGCTCAGCATGACGCCCTTGGGCATGCCCGTCGTGCCCGTGGTATAAAGGATGACCGCCGTCATGTCGGCACCGGCCAGAACCGTTTCGGGGACGCAGTCGCGGGTCGGGCCGACATGCAGAGCGGCCCCGCCAAGCGTCACGGGCCGCGCATCGGCTGCCTGCGCGTGCTTCAGCGCCGGCTCGCTGACATCGGACAGATAGATGACCAGACGCGGATCGGTATGACCCGCGATCTTTTCCAGCTCGGGTCCCGTCATCCGGGCATTCACCGGAACCGAGACCGCATCCATGCGGCTTGCCGCCATCAGCAGCACCGGGATCGAGCCCGCGTTTTCCGACACGATCACCAGACGGTCGCCCGGACGGACACCAAGGGCGCGCAATTCGCCCATGGCCTCGTTGATGCGGTCGTCCAGCTGGGCATAGCTCAGCGTCTCATCCGTCCAGTCGCGCAGGGCGGGGCGGTCGGCGTGGTCGGCCAGACTTTGGTCCAGCAGGTGGTGGATACGTGTCGGTGTCGTCATGTCCCCTCGCGCAATCTGCGGAAATCGGGTGGGCGCTTGGCCAGGAAGGCGGTAATGCCTTCGCCGGCCTCGCGGGCGGCCAAGGCATGGGCCATGGCATCGCGTTCGGCGGCTAGCTGCGCCTCGAAGGCGGTGGCGTGCCAACCGGTCAGCAGGCGCTTGATGGCGGCCTGCGCATCCGCCGGACCCTTGGCCAGACGGTCGGCCAGGGTCATGGCGGCCATGATCGCCTCGCCGGGTTCGGTCAGCTGGTTCACGACGCCAAGCGCATGCAGGCGTTCGGCGGTGACGGGCTGGCCGGTCAGGCACATCTCGGCGGCGATCTGCGGCGGCAGGGCGGCACCAAGGGCGGCGGTCAGGCCACCGTCGGGCACAAGCCCCGCGTTCACATAGGCGGCGGTGAATTTCGCATCATGGGCGGCGATGACCATGTCGCAGGCCAGCGCCAGCGACAGGCCGGCACCGGCAGCGCCCCCCTCGACCACGGCGATCACGGGGCGCGGGCAATGGACGATGGCGCGGATCAGGTCGTTCAGCGCGTCGATGCGGGCGCGGCGCTGATCCTCGTCCATCTGCTGGGCGGTGATCAGGGTGTTCAGATCGCCCCCCGCGCAGAAGAAATCGCCCTCGCCCATCAGGATCACGGCCCCGATGCGCGGCTGGTCGGCGGCCATCTGCAGGGCCTCGTGCAGCCCGTCATAGAATTCATGGGTCAGCGCGTTGCGCCGCGCGGCGTTGCGGTTCTCGACGACAAGACGGTCGCCGAGGTCGCTGATTTCGCAATGGGGGTTCATCGGGCCTCCGGGGGTCTGGACTTGCGGAACACGCCGGTCGCGGTGGCAATCAGCGTGCCGTCCTGATGACGCAATTCGCCCTCGATGAACAAGGTGCTGCTGCCGCCCCCGGTGATGCGCCCGATGGCTTGGACCTGCCCCGGAAGCCCCGGCGCCAGATAGTTCACCGTCAGCGACAGCGTGGTGAAGGGGTGCCTGCCGGTGTCGTTCACCGACAGGCTGGCCGTCGCCCCCATGGCGTTGTCCAGAAGCGTCGCCGCGATCCCGCCATGCAGGATGTCCTGACGGTTCAGATGGCGGTCGTCCAGATCCAGGGTGCAGCGCGCGCGGCGGTCCGGCTGGCCGACGTCCAGCACATAGCCCAGCATGCGCTGCGTGCCGGTTTCGTCGCGGATCAGGCCCATGCCGGCTCGCCATGGGCAAAGCGTTCCAGATGGTAGTCGGCATCCCCCATCGCGGTATCGGCGGCCAGCAGGCGGCGGATCATGCCGGCAAGGGCATATTCCTCGGTCATGCCGATGCCGCCATGCAGCTGCACAGATTCCTCGGCCACCAGGCGCGCGACGCGGCCCACGGTCGCCTTGCAGGCCTGCACGTGGCGGTCGCGGATGGCCGGATCGGCGGTCAGGTGCCCCGAGAGGTTCGTGACGGCGGAACGGGCCTGCTCGACCTCGACCGCCATGTCGGCGACGCGGTGCGCCAAGGCCTGGAATTCCAGGATGGCGCGCCCGAACTGCTTGCGGGTTTTCAGGTAGTCCAGCGTCAGCTCGGTCGCCGCGATGATGCCGCCAAGCGCATAGGCCGAATGGCCCAGGACCCCGCGCGACAAGACGGCGCCGAAGTCTGACAAAGCGCCAAGGCGGGTGGCGGGGGTGGCCTCGAAGGTCAGATCGGCACCGCGCCCGCCCTCCATCAGCGGATAGGCGTTCAGCGTCAGACCCGAGGCCTTGGCATCGACCAGCCACAGCGCATCGGCGGTGGTGACGATGATGGCGCGGGCGTCTTCGGCACCGGCGACCATGGTCTTGCGGCCCGTCAGGCGGTCGCCCTCGGCTCGGATCGCCACGCCGCGATCGTATCGCGTGCCGGGTTCGGCGTCGGCAAAGGCCACGCGGGCGCTGCCCTCGGCCACTTCGGCGGCCAGATCGCCCTGCCCCGCCGCGGCCAGGGCGGATGCCCCGATCATCGCGGCGACCAGCGGCAGGCTGGCGCCCGCGCGGCCCAGTTCCTCGAAGGTCAGGGCGATGGCGGAACCGCTGCCGTCAAAGCCGCCCTCGTCTTCCGTCAGCAGGGCGCCGATGACGCCGGCCTCGGCCAGCGCGGGCCACAGGTCGTCTCCCTGATGGCGGGTCAGCAACCCGCGCAGGGTGTCTTGCAACATGCGGTGTTCGTCGGAAAGCGCAAAATCCATCGCCTTATCCTTTCGCCAGAGTGCCGGCGATGATGCCGCGCTGGATCTCGTTCGAGCCGCCATAGATCGACAGCTTGCGGTTGTTCAGATAGCCGGCCGTCGCCGACAGGACGTCGTCGGCATCAAGGGGTTGGCCCTGATTGCCCGTCTCCATCGGCAGGGCCTGCGCCCATCCGCCATAGGCGCGCCGAGTCAGCGCATCCAGCTGCTGGCGGATCTGGGTGCCCTTGATCTTGAGCATGCTGCTTTCGACGCCCGGTGCCTGCCCTTGGGCCGCGGCCGACAGCATCCGCAGGTTAGTCGTGGACATGGCCATCAGCTCGATTTCCGTCGTGGCGATCTGAGCTGCGAACAGCGGGTCCTGATCCAGCGGCTTGCCACGGTGGATCTGCGCCTTGGCCACGCGCTTCAGGTTGTCCAGCGCCGCCGTCGCGAAACCGACGCCCGCGATGTTGGTGCGTTCATGGGTCAGCAGATACTTGGCATAGGTCCAGCCTTCGTTTTCCGTGCCGACCAGGTTCTCGACCGGAACCTTGACGTCGTCGAAGAAGACCTCGTTCACCTCGGCGGTGCCGTCCAGCAGCACGATGGGACGGACGCTGACGCCCGGCGTCTCCATGTCGATCAGCAGGAAGCTGATGCCTTCCTGCTTCTTCCCCTCGGTCGAGGTGCGCACGAGGCAGAAGATCATGTTGGCGTGCTGGCCAAGCGTGGTCCAGGTCTTCTGCCCGTTCACGACGTAATGGTCACCCTGACGTTCCGCGCGGCAGCGCAGGCCCGCAAGGTCCGACCCCGCCCCCGGTTCGGAATAGCCCTGGCACCACCAGTCATCGCCGTTCAGGATGCGCGGCAGCCAGTAGTCCTGCTGTTCCTTGCTGCCGAATTTCTGCAGGACCGGCCCCAGCATGGCGATGCCGAAGGGCACGATGCGCGGGGCATGGGCCTTGGCCGATTCCTCTTCGTAGATGTGGCGCTGGATGGCGGTCCAGCCTGCGCCGCCGAATTCGCGCGGCCAGTTGCCGGCCAGCCAGCCCTTGGCGTTCAGCTTGGCGTGCCAGCCTTCCATCTCGGCCTTGGTCAGGGGTTTGTGCAGGCGGTTCTTTTCGGCCAGCGCCGGGTCCAGCTCGGCCTGCAGGAAATCGCGAACCTCGGCGGCAAAGGCCTGTTCATCGGGGGTGAAACGCATATCCATCAGAAGAACTCCACAAGTCCGGCGGCGCCTTGGCCTCCGCCCACACACATCGTGACGACGCCCCATTTGGCCCGGCGACGCCGGCCTTCGCGCAGGATGTGCCCTGCGGCCCGCGCACCCGTCATGCCGAAGGGATGCCCGATCGAGATCGCCCCGCCGTTGACGTTGTATTTGGCCGGATCGATGCCCAGTACGTCGCGGCAATAGAGGCATTGGCTGGCGAAAGCCTCGTTCAGCTCCCACAGGTCGATGTCGTCGACGGTCAGGCCCGCACGCTCCAGCAGGCGCGGCACGGCAAAGATCGGGCCGATCCCCATCTCATCGGGCTTGCAGCCTGCGACGGCAAAGCCACGGAAGGCACCAAGCGGGGTCAGCCCCTCGGCGGCCGCCAGATCGGCGTCCATGACCAGCAGCGCCGCCGCACCGTCCGACAGCTGGGACGCGTTGCCGGCGGTGATGAAATTGCCGGCCCCGCGCACGGGTTCAAGCTTGGCAAGATTCTCCAGCGTGGTGCCGGGGCGGTTGCCTTCGTCGGCAGTGATGGTGACTTCTTCCTCGCGGGTTTCGCCGGTGGCCTTGTCAGTGACCTTCTTGGTGACGGTCATCGGAATGATCTCGTCGTCGAAGATACCGGCGGCCTGGGCTGCAGCAGTGCGGGCCTGCGACTGGACGGCATATTCGTCCTGCGCCTGGCGGCTGATGTCGTAACGCGCGGCGACATTGTCGGCGGTCTCGATCATGGTGACATAGAGATCGGGGCGGTTCGCCTCGATCCATGCCTCGCGCGAATTGCGCACGGGGGGCTGGACCATGGAAATGCTTTCCACGCCGCCGACCAGAATGGCGCGCGCATCTTCCTGCGCGACCATATGCGCGCCCATCGCCAGCGCCTGCAGGCCGGATGCGCAGAAACGGTTGACCGTGGTGCCCGCGACGCTGTCGGGCAGGCCCGCGCGGATCACGGCCTGTCGGGCGATATTGCCGCCGGTTACGTATTCCGGATAGCCGCAGCCCCAGATGCTGTCCTCGATCAGGGCGGGGTCGATGCCCGCGCGGTCCACCACGGCGCGCGCAACGGCGCTGGCCATGACGGCCCCGTGGGTCATGTTGAAGGCTCCACGCCCTGCCTTGCCGATGGGCGTGCGGGCGGTCGAGACGATGACCGGCTGTTTCATGCGGATTTCCCTTCGTTCAGTTCGGCAAAGCTGCCGCCGCGCTGCGCCAGATCGCGCAGCAGGGGGGCCACCTGCCAGTAATGGTCGTCGGATTCGGCAAAGGCTTCGATATCGGCGACGATGCCGGCCAGACCCTGCTGGTCGGCCCAATGCAGCGGCCCGCCCCGCCAGCGCGGGAAGCCATAGCCGTTCAGCAGGACCACATCGACATCCAGCGGGCGCAGGGCGGTGCCGTCCTGCACCACGCGGGCGGATTCGTTCACCATCGCCGCCATGTAGCGTGCGACAATCTCGGCATCGGTGAAATCGCGCGGGGTGATGCCCAGGTCGGCGCGGACCTGCGCCAGCAGATCCTCCAGCACCGGGTCCTGCCGCCCGTTGGGGCTGTCCGCGTCATAGATGTAATAGCCCTGCCCCGATTTCCGCCCCAGATGGCCCTGTTCGTACAGGCGGTCGGCGAAGACCGGCACGCGGTCGCGCGGATGCAGATCGGCCGCCTTTCGCTGGCGGGTGAAATAGCCGATATCCAAGCCCGCCAGATCAGACACGGCATAAGGCCCCATCGCGAAGCCGAACTCGGTCAGCGCGCGGTCGATCTGATAGGGCGAGGCTCCGTCCAGCACCATCGCATCCGCCGCCGTCCGGTAATGCGACAGGATGCGGTTGCCGATGAAGCCGTCGCAGACGCCCGCGCGCACGGCGATCTTCTTCAGCTTGCGGGCCAGTGCAAAGCCCGTGGCGGTGACCTCGGGGGCGGTCTTGTCGGCGACCACGACCTCCAACAGGCGCATCACATGGGCGGGCGAGAAGAAATGCAACCCGATCACGTCCTGCGGGCGGCTGGTCACGGCGGCGATGCGGTTCACGTCCAGATAGGAGGTGTTCGTCGCCAGGATCGCCCCCGGCTTGGCGATGGCGTCGAGGCGGGTGAAGACCTCTTCCTTGACCTCCATCTTCTCGAAGACGGCCTCGATGATCAGATCGGCCTGCGAGAGGGCGGCGTAATCGCCTGCAGCGCGGAAGCTGCCCGACAGGATGGCGTCGCGCTTGTCGGCCTTCAGCTTGCCACGCTTGACGCTGCCCTCCAGCATCTTGGCGACACCCGCGGCGGCCTTTTCAGCGGCCGCGTCATCGCGTTCGATCAGCGTGACGTCCAAGCCTGCCAGCAGCGCCGACACGACGATGCCCGCGCCCATCGTGCCCCCGCCGATCACGCCGATGCGGTCGAAGGCGCGGGGCGTGACGCCCTTGATCTCGGGCAGTTGGGCCACGGCGCGTTCGCTGAAGAAGGCGTGAATCATCGCGGCCCGCTGCGGGGTCTGCATCAGTTCCAGAAACTTGGCGCGTTCCTGCGCGATGCCTTCGGCCAAGGGCAGGTCCAGACCCTCGATCACCGCATCGATGGCGCGGGCCTGCGCCACCTGTCCGGGGACCTTGCGGGCCAGCTTGGCCTTCATCTCGGCGACCAGCGCCGGGTCACCCGCCGGGGTCGGCAGGTCGCCGGTCCGGCGCGGGGCGCTGCCTGCCAGCTCGCGCGCGAAACCCATGGCCTCGGCGGTCAGATCGCCCCCGGCCAGGCGGTCGATCAAGCCCATCTCCAGCGCCTCGGGGGCGGGGATCTGGCGGGCCGAGGTCATCATCTCGAGCGCGGGGGCAAGGCCGGTCAGGCGCGGCACGCGCTGCGTGCCACCGGCACCCGGCAGCAGGCCAAGCGTCACTTCGGGCAGGCCCATGCGGGCGGTCGGGGCCGCGATACGGGCGTGCGCCCCAAGCGCCAGCTCCAGCCCGCCCCCAAGCGCCGTGCCGTGGATCGCCGCGACGACCGGCTTTTCCAGCGCCTCGAGGTGGTTGATCAGGTCGGGCAGATAGGGTTCGACCGGCGGCTTGCCGAATTCGGAGATATCGGCCCCCGCCACCCAAGTGCGTCCATCGCACAGCAGCACCGCGGACAGTGCCCGATCGTCGCCGGCAAAGGCGTCGATGGCCGTGGCCAGACCTTCACGGACGGCATGGGACATGGCGTTCACGGGCGGGTTGGCGATGGTGATGACGCCGACCGCGCCATCGCGGTGATAGGTCACGGGCATGAGGCCTCCTTCAATCATTGGGTGATCCGGACCAAGCGGGATGCCCTTCCTGTCCGATCAAAAGTTGCAGTCGGGTCACGGCGTCGCGCAGCAGCGGGCCTACCTCGGCATGGATGCGGGCGTCGGGCAGGACATCGTCCAGTGCGCCGCAGGAAAAGGTGACCGGTCCCGCCAGGCGCGACGACCGGAAGGGCACCGCCACAGCCGAGATGTTGCGCGAATAGCGAAGGTTGTTGCGCACGACGGCATAGCCCTGGGCGATCAGCTGGCCGCGCGCCTCCATCCGCAGGTCGGCCAGGCTGCCGCCATCCAGGGGCGGTTCGGGGTGATCGGCATGCAACCCCGCGAATTCCTCGCGCGTGCTGGCCCCCAGCCAGCCCAGCCCCGAGGAGGACCCGCCGATGGGCAGCCGGTGCCCGACCTCGATCCAGATGGACGCCGCGCGACGCGGCCGCCATGTCCGCATCAGCGCGATCTTGTCGCGGTCGCGCACGGCGAACAGGACCAGCGTGCCGGTTTCGTCGGCCAGCGCCTGCATCATGTCATGCGCGGGGTCCAAGAAGGACAGCGATGCCGCCGCGACATGGCCCATGGCCAGCAGCGTCGGGCCGGGGCGGTACCGGTCGGCCCGCTGCGGCTGCGTCAGGTATCCAAGGCAACCCAGCGTGAAGGTCAGCCGCGACACCGTCGATTTCGGCAGCCCCGTGCGCTCCGCGATCTGCGCGTTGGTCAGACCGTCATCCCCCGCCCGGAAGGCGCGCAGCACCGACAGCCCCCGCGCCAGCGTCGTGGCGAAGTTGCGGTCATCGGCGTAGTCGGGGCGGGGATGTTCGCTCATGTCGTCACATCGAGGCCGGGATGATGATCGAGATGATCGGGAAGGCCAGCAGGATGATCAGCACCAGGAAATCGATAAGCAGGAAGCGGCTGACGCCCGCGAAGATCTTGTCGATGCCCACGTTCTTGGTGACGTTGCTGACGACGAAGACATTCAGGCCCACAGGCGGCGTGATCAGCCCGATCTCCAGCAGCTTGACGACGATCACGCCGAACCAGATCAGGTCCATGCCATAGCCCTCGACCAGCGGGATCATGAAGGGCAGCGTCAGGACCATGATGCCGATGGGATCAAGGAACATCCCCAGCACCAGATAGATGACCACGATCACGAAGAGCAGCATGACATAGGAGAGCTGCGCATCCTCGACCATGCCGACGATGGCACCGGCCACGCCGGTCAGCGCCACGAAGCTGACGAAGATCTTGGCGGCCCCCGCGATCAGGAAGATGGCCGAGGTCTGCACCAGGCTTTCGCGGATCGCGCGCCACAGCACCTCGAACGTCAGGCGGCGTTGGGCGAAACCGATGGCGGTGGTCAGCACCACGCAGACGGCCGCAGCCTCGGTCGCGGTGAAGATGCCGCCATAGATGCCGCCGACGATGACGACGAACAGCAGCAGCGCGGGCCAGGCGGCGATCGCGGCCTCGGTCTTGCTGGCGCCATCGGACGATCCGCGCGGCGCGGCGGACGGATCGCGTGACACCCACCATGCGATGACCAGCATCATGCCCGCCAGCGACAGAAGGCCGGGCAGGATGCCCGCCAGGAACAGCTGCGCGATCGAGGTCTCGGTGAAGATGCCATAGAGGATGAACAGCACCGATGGCGGGATCAGCGACCCCAAAGTGCCGCCCACTGCGACCGATGACGTGGCCAGCCGCGGGTCGTATCCCATGCGCAGCATCTCGGGCACGCAGATGCGGCCCATGGTCGATGCGCAGGCGATGGACGACCCAGAGATCGCCGAGAACCCGCCGCAGCCAAGAACCGAGGCCATCGCCACGCCCCCCGGCACCGTCCGCAGCCAGACCGCCGCCGCGTCATAGATGCGCGTCGTGATCCCGGCATAGAAGGCGATGTTGCCCAGTGCCACGAACAGCGGCACCATCGACAGGTCGTAGGAATGGACCAGATCGAAGAAGTTCGACAGCACGACCGAACTGGTCGGGTTCAGCGCCCGTTCCGGCGACCAGCCGCCGGTGCGGGTGGCATAGACCAGAAAGGTACCAAGGCTGGCGACGCCGGCCAGCACGAAGGCAATGGGCACCCGCATCGCCAGCAGGATCAGGACCAGCGCCAGCGCGGTCATGCCGATCGTCATGGCATCCATCAGTTCACCTCTTGTCCGTCAGCATCGACGATGCGTCCCGTGGTCATCACCTGCCGCAGATCGCCCACCAGCAGGATGACCAGCCGGACCCACATCAGCAGCAGGCCCGCAAAGAACAGCGCCAGCCCCGGCCAGCGCGGCAGGTTCAGGTCGCCATAGTAGAATTCGCCCGAGGCCCAGGTCTGGCCCAGCATCCGCTGCGCCGCGTAAAGCAGCGGCAGCAGCGACAGCACGCCCACGACATGCCCCAGCACGATCAGCCGCGCTTGCACGGGTTGAGGCATCCGGTCGCTCAGGAAGGTGACGGCGACATGGCTGCGCGCCGCAGTCGCCGCCGCCATGGGCAGGATGACGGCCGCGACCATCAGTTCCCGCACCATGATGATGGCATCGGGCAGACCCGTCCCGAAGGCCGCGCGCATCACCACGTTGATGAAGATCACGCCGCCCAGCAGGGCAAGGGCCAGCACCGCAAGGTCTAGCAGGGTCCGCTCGATCAGTTTCATGGGATCACCCGCGTTCCCAGGGATAGCCCTGCTCGTCCTTCTCGGACGTGTATTTGGCGATCAGGTCGCGGTATTCCTGCAGTAGCGCCTGCCCGTCCAGGCCAGCGGCATCAGCGCGTCCGGCCCATTCGTCCAGGTACTTCTGGCCGGCCTCGGTCAGCTTTTCACGATCCTCGTCGGAAAAGCGGACGATCTCCTTGCCTTCGTCTTCCAGCATCTTGATGGATTCGTCGTTCGCCTGCCCGATGATGCGACCGAACTCATCGGCCAGCCCTTCGCCGGCGGTCATGATGACGTCCTGTTCCTCGGGGGTCAGGGCATCGAACATCGACTTGTTCATCATGATGCCCAAGGCACCGATCTGACCCCAGTCGATGAAGGTATAGCTGTCGAAGACCTCGTCGAACTTCAGCGCCTTGACCAGATAGGAATAGGTCTGGGTGCAATCGATCAGCCCGCTTTCCAGGCCCTGGTAGGCCTCGTAGACGGACATGTCGACAAGGTTCGCCCCCATGTCGCGGAAGGTCTGGCCATAGGCGCCCACGCCGCGGACCTTCTTGCCCGCGATGTCGTCGACGGTCTTCACCGCCGGACCCTTGCAGCCCATCTGCACCGCCGAGGTGGTATAGGTGCCGACATAGACCAGGTTCTGCGCGGCCAGGTTCGCCTTGATCGATTCGTTGTTGCGCATCAGATCGTCGGTGGCCTTCATGCCCACCCACGGATCGGGGTTGTTCATCGGCAGGTCGGCGATGCCATATGCGACCATGTCCTGCGGGAAATAGACGCCGATGACGCTGCCCAGATCGGCCACGCCGTCACGCAGGGACTGAACGGCCGCCTTTTCGGAAAACAGCGCGCCCCCCCAGTTAATGTCCAACCGCAGGTCGCCGCCGGATTTTTCGGCCACCTGGTCGGCGAACCATTGCGTGGCCTCGGACCTGGCGCCCCGGTTCGGGCCCGGTTCACCATAGATCAGAACCGTTTCGGCAAATGACGGTGCGACAAGCGCCATGGACAGTCCAGCTGCCATCAGCGCCGTCTTGCAAGACTGCGTGGTCATCGTGAAACCTCCTCCCTGTTTCGATATGCAGGCTGCCATTCCGCCATGCGGAACGCAATCCCGAATTGACCGAAACGTGAGCGGCAATGTATCTGGCGGTCTTTCGCCCAATGGCTGATGTTGCATCCTGCATGACCCGGAGCTTCCCGATGACCCCGCACCGCGCCACCCTGTTCGCGACGGCCCTGCTGTCCGTTTTCGCCGCGACCCACCCTGCCCTGGCGCAAGACGACGCCCCCTTCACCGCCGCTCAGATCGAGGCCGCGCAATACGGCGGCGGCGACCTGCCGCGCGGTCGCACGGCGCTGACGGCCAAGGTGCAGATCCTGCTGGACCGTTCGGGGACCTCTCCGGGCGTCATAGACGGCTTCAAGGGCGGCATGAGCCAAAGCGCGATCAAGGCGTTCGAGCGTCAGACCGGCCTGCCGATGGACGGCGTCATGGACCCTCATGTCTGGAACCTTCTGCAGGCCTTTTCGACCCGGCCCGTGACCCAAAGCTATGTCATCACCCAAGCCGATGCCGAGGGGCTGGTCGATGCGATCCCCACCGATTACGCCGAAAAGGCCAAGATGGCCGCGATGGCGCATACCAGCATCGCCGAACGTCTTAGCGAACGCTTTCACATGGACGAGAAATTCATCCAGTTTCTGAACCCCGGCGTTCCCCTGCAACCCGGATCGACCATTCAGGTCATGGCTCCGAACGGTGCGATTCGTGGGCAGGTGTCGCGGATCATCATCGACAAGGCCAACCGCCGCGTCGCCGGTTACGACGCCAAGGGACGCATGGTCGTCGACTATCCGGCCACCATCGGATCGACCGCGACGCCCTCGCCCGCCGGGACGCATAACGTCAAGACCGTGGCGCTGAACCCGAACTATACCTACAACCCCGACGTCAATTTCCGGCAGGCAGGCAACGACAAGCCGCTGATCGTGCCGCCGGGGCCGAACGGTCCCGTGGGCACCGTCTGGATCGGGCTGACCAAGCCGACCTATGGCATCCACGGCACTCCGACGCCCTCGCAGCTGTTCAGCAACCAGTCCAGCGGCTGCGTGCGCCTGACCAATTGGGACGCCGAGGAGCTGGCGGGCATGGTGCGCATCGGTGGCACCTCGGTCGAGTTTCTGGAACCGGGCGTGACCATCTCGGATGTCACGGGCGCTTCGGGGGCCACGACGCCGCCGGTGGCCGATATCGCCATGCCCGAGGGCACCGCCGAGCCGGATATGCCGCAGCCGCAGGAACCGCTGGCCCTGCCGAATGCGACCGCCACCCCGGCCCAGCCCGCCGAAACCCCGCAGCCCGCAGCGCCTGCGACCAATGACGATCCCCTAACCGATGCCCTGGACGAGGCCCTGCCGCAGGGCTTCGTCGTCCCGCCGCTCTCCGAGCCGCAGCCGTGAAGGCCCGCCCGGTCCTGACGCCCCTGGCGACCCTTGCGGTCATGCTCTGGGCGGCGGGACCGCTGGCGGCGCAGCAGGATCGCCCGCCTCTGCGCCCCGTCCCACCAACGACCCCAGCAGAAATGCAAGGACCGCCTGCCCCATCGGCGCAGGTCGCCTCGGTCGAGGTCGCCCCCGAGGAGGACGAACAGGAATTCGCCGCATGCCTGCTGGCCCTGTCGATGCTGGGCGCGCGCTATACCGAACTGCCGCCAATCATGGATGACGACGATCCCGATTGCGGCATCGCCCGCCCGTTGCAGATCGATCGGATCATCTCGGACGTGACCCTGTCAGGCCAGCCGGTGATGCGCTGCGACACGGCCCGCGCCTTGGGGCTGTGGGCACGCGATTTCCTGCGACCAGCCGCGGCCCTGCTGGACAATGCGCCAAGGCTGAGCGAGTTGCAGACCGGCCCCGGTTACACATGCCGCGCGCGGGTCGGCACGGGGGCTGCAGTTCCCAAGCAATCCGAACACGCCTATGGCAGCGCCATCGATATCGCAGGGTTCGCCTTCGACGATGGTTCGGTGATCGCGGTCGAACCACGCGCAGACAGTGGCAGCCAAGAGGAAAGCTTTCAGCGCGCGGCGCGCGGGACGGCCTGCCTGCTGTTCACGACGGTGCTGGGACCGGGCGCGAATGCCGCCCATGACAACCACCTGCACCTCGATCTTGCGGATCGCAACGGCGGTTGGCGGCTTTGCGAATAGATCAGCGGCTCTGGCGTTCCATGTCCAGATATGACGGGTCGAAGCGTGCCAAGGTGGACAGCCCCTGCCAATCGAGAATGGTGATATCCGCCCCCGACCAGCGGATCAGGCCACGGTCGCGCAGGTCGCGCACGGCGCGGTTCACATGGATGGGGGAATACCCCAAAATATCCGCCAACTCCCGCTGCAGCAGGCTGAGGGCGAACTTGTAGTCGCTGGCCGCGCCGACGGCATTCAGACGGGTATAGATCTCGCACAGGAGGTGGGCCAGATGGGCGCTGGACCGCAACGAGGCCGCCGCGACCAGCCATTGTCGGTGGACGGCTGCATCGATCAGCGTCGCCATCCACAAGAGCCGCGTCAGATGGGGAAAATTCTCGGTGATCTCGGTCAATTCGGAGTGGTCGATAAACTCGACCTCGACATGGCCGGTGGCGATGACCGAATGTTCCAGCCCCGCCAGAACGAAGCCATGCAGGTCGACGAAATCGCCCGGAACGTGCAGGGCGGTGATGACGCGCTCCTTGGGGCGTCCGACCAGGGTATGCGACCGTGCGGACAGGCCCTTCAGCATCATGCAACTGCGCTTGGCGGATCGATCCGTCGGCACGATGACATCGCCCGGACCAAAGCTGACGTGCTGGGTGCGGACGGCGCGAAGGCGGTCCAGATCGCGCGGTGCAAGCGTGTCACGACGTTGAAGGAAACGGATAAAATATTCGGTTATGGCCATTTTACCCCCCTCCTTTCAAAAGCTTGCGGACACTGGCAAATCGCGATTCTGCGCGCAATACCCGCCGCCCAAGGTTTAACAATCATTAAGCACCAAGAACTCGCATGGGGTCGATTTGGTTTCAGCGTCGCGCGCCGACGTGACGCAGGGCCACCTCCAGCGCGGTGAAGCTTTCCGCGACCGAAGCGGTTTTCCGGGTCATGAAATCGTCCAGTTTCGGAAAGAGGTGCATGGCCTCATCCAGCTTGGGGTCCGACCCCGGTGCATAGAGGCCCGCGCGAATCATCAGCTCGGATTCGGCGTAGGCACCAAGGGCCGCGCGGGCGCGCTGGATCTGCGCGTTTTCCGGCGTGCTGGCAGCATCCGGCAAGGATCGCGACACCGACCTTACCACATCGACGGCGGGAAAGCGGCCCCGTTCCGCGATGGCGCGGTCCAGAACCACATGGCCGTCCAGCGTGCCGCGCAGGATGTCGGCCACCGGCTCCTCCATGTCGGACCCCGCGACCAGGACACTGAAGATGCCGGTAATGTCGCCCGTTCCTTCCGGACCGGGGCCGGATCGTTCCGCCAACCCCATGATCAGGTTCGACACCGAGGGCGGAAAGCCGCGGAAGCTGGCCGGTTCGCCCGCGGCCAAGGCAATCTCGCGGTGTGCCTCGGCAAAGCGGGTGATGCTGTCGGCCAGGAACAGGACGTGCTTGCCCTGATCGCGGAAATGCTCGGCCACGCTCATGGCGGCCCATGCGCAGCGGCGGCGGATCAGGGGCGACTGGTCGGATGTGGCGGCGACGATGACGGCGCGCTTCATCCCCTCGGGGCCCATGGTGCGTTCGACGAATTCGCGCAGTTCGCGGCCACGTTCGCCGATCATGGCGATGACGACCACATCGGCCTGCACCCCCTTGGCCAGCATCGACAGCAGCGTGGATTTGCCCACGCCAGACCCCGCGAAAAGCCCGACCCGCTGCCCCGCCACCAAGGGCAGCAGCGTGTCGAAGACCGCCAGCCCCGTGTCCAGCCGCGCCCCAAGCCGCTTGCGCGTGACGGCGGGCGGCGCGTCGCTGCGAAACCCGCGTTCCTGCAATCCCTGCGGCAGGGGGCGACCATCCAAGGGCCGCCCAAGCGGGTCGATGATGCGCCCCACCCAGGCATCGCAGGGGGCGATGCGCGGCGCGTGCATCAGCCGAACCTGCGCGCCGACCGACAGCCCCTCGGTCCCGCCTTCGGGCAGAACCTCGGCGTGGTCGGGGGCAAGGCCCACGATCTCTCCGCCCAGGTCACCGGTGGCCAGCGCGATCTGCACCCGGTCGCCCACCGAGGCGGTGCCGTTCAGCCCCTCGACCCGGATCACGCCGGCGCGGATCGACTGCACCCGCCCATGGTGCGTGACGATCCGCAGTCGCGCCAGCCGACCCGCAATCGATTCCAACCTGTCCATCACGTCACCCCAAGGTTTTCGGTTCCACGAAAGGGTTTCTAAAGGAATCGGGGTTAAGACCGGGTTTATCGTGATTGAGGAGAAGCCTCATGTTTGAGAAGATCGAAATGATGCGGATGGTCCATGCGATGGGCCAGCACGTCTCTCAGCGCCAGCTTGTGGTGGCGCGCAACATCGCCAATGCGGATACGCCCGGATACCGGGCCGCCGACATGCAGGATTTCGACGAAAGCTATCGTCAGGCGTCCCTCGGGGGCGACCTGCGGGCGACCAGCCCGCGCCATCTGCCCAGTCCCGAATGGGCGCTGGACACCGCCCGCCTTATCGACACCGGCCAGCAGGCATCCCCCAACGGCAACACCGTGTCGCTGGAGGAGGAGATGGTCCGCGCCGCCGAGGTCAAGCGCGACAGCGACCTGTCGCTTGGCATCTACCGATCGGCGCTGGACCTGATGCGCACCAGCCTTGGCCGCAGGTAAAGGATTGAAACCATGACCGAACAGATCACCGCGCTGCGCATGGCAGCATCGGGCATGCGCGCCCAAAGCGAACGCATGCGCCACACCGCCGAGAACATGGCGAACATCGACACCCCCGGCTATCGCCGCAAACTGGTCAGCTTCGAACAGGCCACCGACTTCGGCCGCCCCACGGGTGAAGTTCAGGCAGGCCGCGTTCAGCTGGACCAGGCCCCTCTGCCCAAGATCCACGACCCCAGCCACCCGATGGCTGACGAACAGGGCTATTTCCAAGGCTCGAACGTCGATGTCGTGATCGAGATGGCAGACAGCCGCGAAGCTGGCCGCAGCTATGAGGCAAACCTTCGCATCTTCGAACAAAGCCGCCAGATGGGCAGCGCTTTGCTTGACATCCTCCGTCGCTAGAAAGGCACCAGCAGATGATTTCCGGATTGAACGCCGCCAACGCATATTCCGCCGCCCGCAGCGCCGTGGCCCCCGACGGGCAGGCATCGGGCACCGCCAAGCTGGGCCAGATGGCGCAGGATTTCGCAGCCCACATGGACCAGGTCGACCAGGTCGCCACGGGCGCGATGACAGGCCAGGTCAACACCCATCAGCTGGTCCAGACCATCGCCGAGGCGCAGATGGCCATGGAGACGGTCGTCGCCATCCGCGACAAGGTCGTCGAGGCCTATCAGGAAATCCTGCGGATGCCCGTCTGATGCCGGAAACCATCCTCTTCGACATGCTGCGGCAGGCGCTGCTGATCGCGGTGCGGATCTCGGCCCCGCTTCTGGGGGTGGCGCTGATCGCGGGCGTGGTGATCGGCCTCTTCCAGGCGCTGACCTCGGTGCAGGAGATGACGCTGACCTTCGTGCCCAAGGTGGGGCTGATGCTGGTCGTCTTCTGGGTGTCCATGAGCTTCATGACCACGGCGCTGTCGGATTTCTACCTGGGGCAGATCATCCCCCTGATCGCGGGAAGCTGACGCCATGGACAATGCCATCTATGCCAGCCTGACCCGCCAATCCGGCCTGATGCGCGAAATGCGCGTCGTGGCCAACAACATCGCCAACGCCAATACCACCGGCTTCCGCCGTGAAGGGGTGATCTTTGCTGAACACCTCTCGGCGCTGGACCGACAGGGCGGCACGCTGTCCATGGCCGATGCCCGCGGGCGGATGCTGGACCTGAACCAGGGCGTGCTGACGCAGACGAACAACAACCTGGACCTGGCCATCGAGGGCGACGGCTTCTTCATGGTCGAAACCCCAGAAGGCATCCGCCTGACCCGCGCCGGCGCCTTCACGCCGGGCCCCGAGGGCGAACTGATGAACGCCGACGGCAACCATCTGCTGGATGAAGGCCAAGCGCCGATCATCCTGCCCGCGGGGGCCGGTTCGGTGTCCATCGGGGCGGATGGCACGCTGTCGTCGAACGGTCTGCCCTTTGGCCGCATTGGCGTCTTCAACCCGCCCGAAGGCGAAACGCCCGCCCATCAGGGGGGCACGCTGTTCAGCACCACGGGCGCCCCCGAACCCGCCGAAAACCCCCGCATCCGACAGGGTTTCCTCGAGGAATCCAACGTCGATCCGATCATGGAGATCACCCGCATGATCGAGGTCCAGCGCGCCTACGAGCTGGGCCAGTCCTTCCTTGACCGCGAAGATCAGCGCATCCGCAGCGCGATCACCTCGATGACCCGATAAGGAACCAGCCATGAGAGCCCTGCAGATCGCCGCCACCGGCATGAGCGCCCAGCAAACCCGCGTCGAGGTGGTGTCGAACAACCTCGCGAACATGTCCACGACCGGCTACAACGCCCGGCGCGCCGAATTCGCCGACCTGCATTACCAGCAGGCCGCCCGCCCCGGCAGCGTCACCGCCGCCGACGGCACCGTCATTCCGGCAGGCGTCCAGCTGGGCTTGGGCGTGCGCCCCACCGCCGTCAGCGTCAACCTGCAACAGGGCGCGCTGACCCCCACCGGGGGCGATCTGGACATCGCCATCGAGGGCGACGGCTATCTGGAGGTCACGCTGCCCTCGGGCCTGTCCGGCTATACCCGCGATGGCGGGCTGAAGCGGTCGCCCGACGGGCTGATCGTGACCTCGGATGGCTATCCGGTGGTCCCCGACATCACCATTCCCGACGACGCGCGCTCGATCTTGATCAGCGCGGGGGGCGAGGTGAACGCCTATTTCAACGACCGGGTGGAGCCGGAACTGCTGGGCCAGCTGACCTTGGCGGGGTTCTCGAACGAGAAGGGCCTCGAGGCGATCGGATCGAACCTTTTCATCGAAACTGCCGCATCGGGCGGCGCACAGGTCGTGAACCCGGGCCAGGACGGGCTTGGCACCCTGCGGCAGGGCTATCTGGAGGAAAGCTCGGTCGATGCGGTGCGCGAAATCACCGAGCTGATCAAGGCGCAGCGCGGATACGAGCTGAACGCCAAGGTCATCACCGCCGCCGACCAGATGCTTGGCGCAACTACGCAGGTGCGGTGATGCGGGCGCTGGTTCTGGCACTGGCCCTGCTGCCAGCGGGCGCATGGGCAGGCGGTCTTGGCGCCGCCCGCACCCTGCCCGCTGGCAGCGTGATTTCTGCGGGCGATTTGCGCGTCATCGACACCGACCGCCCCGGCCTGACCGACCCGTCCGCCGCCATAGGCATGCAAACGCGCATCACCATCTATGAAGGCCGCCCCCTGCACGCCAACATGCTGCGCCCGCCTCGCGTTGTCAGCCGCAATCAAGTTGTCCGCCTGTCCTTCCTGCGTGGCGGCCTGCGCATCGACACCGAGGGACGCACGATGGACGACGGTGCCGCAGGCGACATGATCCGCGTGATGAACATCGGATCGCGCAGCACGATCACCGCGCAGGTGATGCCCGACGGCACGCTGGCCGTCATCAACTGACAAGGAAACCTTCATGAAACCCGCCCTGCTCCTGTGCCTTGCCCTGTCGGTTGCCGCCTGTTCGCGCGCCGCAAACGTCGGCCAGCCGCCCGAATTGACCTCGCCCCGCGAGACCGAGGAGTTTCTGGCCATGACCAATCCGCCCCTAGACCTGCCCCCGGATTCGGGCCGCCCCGAAGCCGCGGCCTCGCTCTGGGCGGGCACGCAATCCTCGCTGATCAGCGACCGGCGCGCGGCGGTGCGGGGCGACATCCTGACCGTCGTGATCGAGATCGACGACCGGGCCGAGATCAGCAACAGCTCGGGGCGCAACCGGGCGGCGGGGGACAGCGTCTCGATCCCGCAGATGGTGGGTATTCCGCAACGCCTGTCCGACAAGCTGCCCGAAGGGGCCAGCTTCGAGGATCTGGCCGACGCCTCCTCCTCCTCCAGCTACAAGGGCAGCGGGAACATTTCGCGGCGCGACAAGCTGACGCTGCGGGTCGCGGCCACCGTCGTGGACACATTACCGAACGGCACCATGCAGATCGAGGGCACCCAGGAGGTCCGTGTCAACTTCGAACTGCGCGAGCTGACCGTCAGCGGCTTCGTGCGTCCGGGCGACGTCGATCGCAGCAACGAGATCGCCTATGACCGCATCGCGGGCGCGCGCATCTCCTATGGCGGGCGCGGCCAGATCACCGACGTTCAGCAGCCGCGCTATGGTCAGCAGATCGCCGACATCCTGCTGCCCTACTAAGGACCCCCCAGATGATCCGCAAACTGATCCCCATCGCCCTTCCCGTTCTGGCGCTGGTCGGCGGCGACATGCTGCGCGCACCTGCCGATCCGGCCACGACCCATGCCGAGGATGCCCATGAACCCCCCGCCAAGGATGATCACGCCAAATCATCATCGGCGCATGGAGGCCATGACGGTCACAGCAGCGCCGAGGCCGATGGCTGGTTCACCTTCCCGACGCAATTCTTCGTGCCGCTGGTCCGGCAGGGGGACATGGGCGATCTGATGATCATCACGCTGACCCTGCAGACCGATGCCGCCAGCGTCGAGCCCTTGGGCAGAAAGGAACATGCCCTGCGCGACGCGCTGCTGCGCCAGTTGCTGATCCACGCCAATACCGGCGGCTTCGACGGCAACTTCACCGCCGACCGCAATCTGGTCGCCCTGCGGGGGGAGTTGCAGAAGGCCGCGGCCTCGGTCACGGACCTGCCGATCAAGGCCGTGCTGATCGAGGATATCGCCCGCCAGCAAGGCTAGGGCTTGCCCCCGGGGGGCCAAGACGCCAGAACCAGAAAGGCCGGGATACGTCCCGGCCTTTCGACGTTTCAACGACCCCGAGGTTCCGATGACCGCCGCCCATGTCGTGATCCTGCTGGCCAGCTATCAGGGGGGCGACCATATCGCCACGCAGCTGGAAAGCATCGCGGCGCAGACGCACCGGTCCTGGTCGCTGATCGTCTCGGATGACGGGTCGCGCGACGACACATGCCGGATCGTGCGCGATTTTGCCGACCGGATGGCCCCGGGACAGGTACAGCTGGTGCAAGGCCCCGCGCAGGGGGCGACGGCGAACTTCCTGTCCCTGATCGACAGAACCCCCGAAGGTGCCATGATTGCCTTTTGCGATCAGGACGACAAATGGTTGCCGAACAAGCTGGAATGGGCGGTGGATTACCTGGCCGGACAGGATGGCCCCGCCCATTACGCCGCGCGCACCATCATTGCCGACATGCAGTTGCGCCCCGTGGCACAATCGCGCCATTTTCCGCGCCCCCTGGGGTTCCGCAATGCAGCCGTGCAGGCGATCATGGCAGGCAATACCTCGGTCTTCAATGCCCCCGCGGCGGAGCTGCTGCGGCGGGGGGCCGGATCGGCGCGGCACGCCGGGGTCGTGTCGCACGATTGGTGGGCCTATCAGCTGACTTCAGGCGCGGGGGCTGCTCTGTGGCACGACCCGCGCCCAGTGCTGCTGTACCGCCAGCATGACCAGGCCGAGGTCGGGCGAAACGATACCCTTCCCGCGCTGGCAGTCCGGATGCGCAAGCTGCTGGCGGGTGAGTTCGGGATGTGGATGGCAGCCAACCACGCGGCACTGGTGCCGATGCGCGACCACCTGACGCCGCAGAACCGCCGGATATTGGACCAGATCGATGCGATGCTGACGCAACCGGGGCCGAAAGCCCTGCTGACGATGCGTCGGGCAGGGCTCTACCGGCAGACGGCGGCAGGCAGTGCGGCACTGGCCGCGACGGTGGCGGCTGGGCGGCTGCGCCGCTGCTGATCACTCGATGATCAGATCGGCATGCAGCGCCCCGGCGGAATGGATTGACTTGAGAATATCGATCATGTCGCGCGGGCGCACGCCAAGCGAATTCAGCCCGTCGACCAGATCCGAGAGATTGGTTTCGCCCGCCACCTCGACGAAACCGATTCCGGGTTCCTGGCGCAATTCCACATCGGTGCGCGGGACGGTGACGGTCTCGCCCTCGGCGAAAGGATTGGGCTGGGATACGACCGGCGCCTCGCTGACCCGCAGTGTCAGGTTCCCCTGCGAGACCGCCACGCGCGAGATGCGGACCCTTTCGCCCACGACGATGGTACCGGACTTGTGGTCGATGACGACCTTGGCGCGATCCTCGGGTTCGATCAGCAGGTTCTCGATCCGGCCCACGACGCGGGCGGGGTTCACGTCGCCCAGACCGCGAAAGTTCACGACCACCGTGCCGCTGTCCAATGTGACCGCCAGCGCCTTGTTGAAATCACGGTTGATGGCATCCTCGACCCGGGTGGCGGTGGTGAAATCGGCGTTGCGCAGCGCGATGCGGATGTCGTCGATGCCGGCAAAGTCGAACTCAACCTCGCGTTCGACACGGGCGCCGACGGGGATGCTGCCGGTGGTGGGGACGCCTTCGACGACACGCGCCGCATCGCCTCGGGCCGCCACGCCGCCCGCGATGATCGACCCCTGCGCGACCGCATAGATGTTCCCATCCGCCGCCTTCAGGGGCGTCATCACCAGCGTTCCGCCCAGCAGGCTTTTGGCATCACCGATGGCCGAGACGCTGACGTCGATGCGGCTGCCCGAGCGCGCGAAGGGCGGCAGGGCGGCGGTGACGATGACGGCTGCCACGTTCTTGGACCGCAGCGCCTCATCGGTGACATTGACGCCGAGGCGTTCCAGCAGGCTGGCCAGCATTTCCTCGGTGAAAGGGGCGTTGCGCATGCCGTCGCCCGAGCCGTCCAGACCCACGACCAGACCGTATCCTACCAGATCGTTGCCGCGTACACCGTCGAAATCGGCCAGATCCTTGATGCGCACCGGGATGGCAAGGGCGGATGTCGCCACCGCCACCCAGACCATCAGTGCCGAGAGCAGCGCCCGCATCACAGGTAGTCCACCAGGTTCAGGCGCGACAGGCGCGCAGTGACGGCAAACAGCGTCTCGATCTGGGTCTGAACCTCGGTCAGAGCGGTCGCGGTCTGATAGGGATCGGCGCTGCGGATGTCGTTGCGCGACACTTGAAGCGTGCTGATCACGGAGGCATTTTCGCTTTGCGCCCGCGCCACGGATTGCTGTTCCAACCCGATGCGGCCCATCTCACCCAGCAGGCCCGCGTCGGCGGCGACAAGGGCGTGGCCGCTTTGACGCAGCAGGGCCGCGCGTTCGTCGGGCTGGTCGGCCAAGGCGCCGCGATCCAGGATCGCCGCCGTCGCCAGCCCCTTCAGTAGATCACGTACCGCCGGTGACGCAGCCGAGGTCGTCACCTGCACCGTCTGGCGTTCGGTCACCGGGATCTTGGCAGCATCGCCGGTCGTCCCGCGATAGGCCGTGTCAAGAAACCCGCCAGCCCCCGCCGGCGCGTCGAACCATTCGGTGATCGCCGCGCCGATCTGATCCGCCGTCGTCAGGCCCGCCGTCACCGCCTGCAGGCTGTCCAGCATCTGGTCGGCCGGGACAAGCGGCGGCTGATCGCTGGCCAGCCCTGACAGCAGATAGCGGTTGCTCTCCATCCCGTTCAGGCGCTCGATGACGGTGCCGAGGGCGTTGGCCACCTCGGTCGCGCGCGTCCCCAGCTGGGCGGTGCTGACGGCGAAGGGATCGCTCAGCAGGTTCACGCCCAGGTCGTTGGTGACCGAACGCACGCCGTCGAAGATGTCCTGCATGGCCTGGAACTGGATCGCCGCCTCGGAGGCGTTCTGCTGCAACTGGGTGGTCTTCGACAGGCGGCCCTCGATCTCGTTCAGGGCGCGGGTGTTGCCCTGCAGGCGCTGGCCCAGATCGGCAACCTCGCCCGTCGACATCTCCTGCGTCAGGGTCGTTATCGTGGTCTTCAGCCTGTTGGTGGCCTGCTGCATGGCAAAGTTGCGGGCCTGATCGCCGATACTGTTAAGGCTCATGATTAAATCCCCAGGATCTGTTCCAGCATGTCGTCGACGGCACGCAGCACGCGCGCATTGGCGGCATAGCTCTGTTCGTATTGCAGCAGCTTCTGCATCTCGGCGTCGCTATCCACGCCATCGGCCAGGATGCTGGACTGTATGGTCGATTGGCGGCTGCTGCGGATTGCCAGATCGGCGTCCGAATTGACGCGGTCGGTCGAGACCTTCGCCTCGATCGTGCCGAACCGCGTGTTCAGCGTCGCATTGCCCTGCACCCCGCCCGAAGTCGGTTCACGCGTCGCCTCCAGCGCCGAGAGCATGCCGTTCAGAACGCCCGATGCCCCGACCGGACCCTGCGCGCCTGCCTGCAAACCGTCGCGCAGACGCCAGGGGGTGTCCACGGCGGCCACATTCACCGCCAGCCGACCGGCAAGACCGGTGATATCGGCCTGCGTTGCCCGCGCACCCTGATCGGTGAACAGCCCCGCATCCCCTGCAGCAAGGGTCGGGTCGACCTGCGGGCTGGCCAGGCGTTCGTGCAGGTCGAAGGCCAACGCATCCAGATCTGCCTGCGTGTCGGGGGCCAGCTGGTCGCGGATCTGGAAGTTCGCCTCCAGCGATCCACCGCCGAACAGCCGCATCTGCGCCTGGCTCAGCGGGGTGCCGTTGAAGGTCAGCAGTTGCAAGGGCGCACCGACGGTCTGCCCGGCGGTCACTTGGGCCGCACCCTGAAACTCGATCCGCGCGGGCAGGCTGCCATCCAGCAGGACGGCGCCCTCGGCGGTGAACAGCGCGACCTTGCCCGCCTCGCGCGCGACCTCTTGGACGGGGACGATGCCCGCGATGCGGTCGATCACCTGCTGGCGTTCGTCCATCAGGGGCGAGGCATCGGTCCCATCCGCGTCCAGGACCGCGATCCGCGCGTTCAGATAGGCCACCCGCTCCAACGAGGCATTGAGCACCGCCACATCCGATGCGATCCCCTGCTGCGCCGTGCTGCGCGCGTCCTGAACGGTCATGGATGCCTGGTTCAGACGATCGGCCAGGGTCGACGCCGTGGAAACGACCTGCGCCAGACGCAGATCGTCGTCGGGACGGGTCGCGACCGAACCCAGGGCCGCCTGAAAACCGTTCAGCGCGACGCCAAGCGACCCCGCCTGCCCGGGCAGCCCGACCGTGGCCTCCATCCGGACCTGAAAGGCGTTTCGCGTGCTGGCGGCCGACATTGCCGACCCCGCCAGCCGCGATTCCGCCAACAGGCTGGAATTGACGATCCGGGCGATCCCGTCGACCTTCACGCCCCCGGTCACTGTCTGTGCGCTGACCTGCATGTCGCGGCGGGCGTATCCGGGCGTCATGACGTTCGAAAGGTTCGCGGCGACCGTTTCGGTGCCGCGCGCCGTCGCGGTCAGGCCCGACATGGCGCTGGATATGGCCTTGGCAATGCTCATTCACGGCCTCCTGCTGGCGCGATCAACGTTTGATGTTGGTGGTTTCCTGCAGCATCTCATCCACGGTCTGGATGATCTTGGCGTTCGAGGAATAGGCCCGCTGCGTGGTGATCAGATCCGTCAGTTCCTGCGCGATGTCGGTGGTCGAGGATTCCCGCGCATAGCCCGCGATCGCGCCCGTCGGCCCGTCACCCGCGTTCCACAGAAAGAAGCTGCCCGAGGCCAGCGAAGGCTTGAAGGCCTGGCCTTCCAGCGCGATCAGCCCATTGGGGTTCGACACATTGACGACGGGCACGCGATACAGCGTCTTGACGAAGCCCGTGTCATAGGTGGCATTGACCTTGCCCTCGGCATCGACCTCGACCGTGACCAGCTGGCCCACGGGCGATCCGTTGCGCGAGATGTTCGAGGAGGAGAAGCTGGTCGCCAACTGCTTCAACCCGGCATCGCTGCCCGGTTTTCCGATGAACATGTCGAGCGCTCCGCCACCCACGTCCAAAGGAATGGTGCCGGTCGCGGGATCATAGGGCAGCCCTGCGATCTGCGTGACCTCGCGGATGGTGCCGCCCGCCTCTTGGCTGTCGTCGAAGACGATCTGGAATGCCGACACCACGTCACCGCCCGAGGCGCTGTCGCGGATCTGGACCTGCCAGGTGTTCGACAGCTCGCCGTTCTGCCCCGGAACGGGGGTGAAGCTCATGTCCAGCGATTCCGAGGTGCCGAGGTTGCCGTAATATTCGACCTTCAGCGGCAGCGCGGCTCCGGTCCCCGTGGGTCCGGTATCGGTCGCGGGCAGGTTGGCGCCGATGCGGACCTGCGTGGTCGGATCGCCCATCGGCTTGTTCGCATCGATGCGGATCGGTTCAAGTGCCGTCGGGGTGTCGCGCGAAACCAATGGCATGCTGCCATCCGATGCCGTGGGCCAACCCATCAGCACCAGCCCGCTTTCGGTGCGCAACAGGCCCTGCGCGTCGGGGCGGAAGGACCCGGTGCGGGTCATCAGCAGGCTGGGCTGATCGCCGCTGGCGACATCGGCCGCCCCCGCCACCGGCAGGAACCCCCGCCCCGTCATCGCCAAATCCAGGGGGTTCGAGGTCGTCACGACCGCCCCGTCCTGCGAAATGATGCGCTGCGTCGATCCGCGCACGCCGCCCGCCGTATAAAGCCCGGTGCCCTGCCCCACGACCATCGAGTCGAATTCCGTTTCGACGCGCTTGTAGCCATAGGTCGAGGCATTCGCGATATTGTCCGAGATCGTGCCAAGCCGCGACGAGTTTGCCGCCAGCCCGGCCACGCCGGCATTCATTGCAGAGGAGATGGACATGGACAGACACCCTTCCGGTTCAGTGTTGTCCACCATCCTGTCCGACAAGGCTTAAGATTCGGATAATGGCGCCCCTCAGCGCAGCAGGATCAGCTCGATCCGGTTGTTTTCCGGGGCCATCGGATTGCCCGAACGGTTCTTGCGGTCGGCATATCCGGTGACGCGCTGGATACGCTTGTCATCGAAACCCGCGCGCTCCAGCAGGTTGCGCACGGTATGGGCGCGGGCGTCGGACAAGGGCCAGACCGGGTTCGCGACCATCATCTCGGGATAGGATCGCACATGCCCCGAAAGCGCGATCTGGTTGCGGGTGCGCCCAATGACGCGGGCGATCACCGCGACCAGATCCGTCAGTTCGGGCATCGGCTGGCCGGTATCCTCGACGAACAGGGGGGCGTCGGTCAGATCGGTCAGCTCGATCACCAGCCCCTCGTCCGTCATGCGGGTGACCACATGTTTCAGCAGGTTGGTCAGCTGCATGGATTCGGCGCCCGTGCCTGTCAGGCTGTCCTGGACCGCCTTGGCCACCTGGTCGAAATCCCCGGCGCGTTCGCTGTCCGGCAGCGCGGCCTGGACAGCATGGCGCACGCCTTCCTCGGTGCCATCGCCCGCCGCACCCAAGGTGCGCGCGATGCTGGGGGTGAAATATTGCGCCAGACCTTCACGCTGTTCCTGGCTGGTGGCGTTCAGCAGCCACATCAGCAGGAAGAAGGCCATCATGGCGGTCACGAAATCCGCATAGGCGACCTTCCATGCGCCGCCGTGATGGCCGCCTTCGGGGGCGGCCTCGATCCGCTTGATGATGATCGGCGCGCCATTCGCACCCTTGCCCGCAGCCATGTCGCCACCCCGTTTGTCTGGTCAGGGGTCAATGTCGCCTCTGTCAGGGTTGCAAGCAAGTTAACGCATCAAATGCGCGCTATTTGGCGGGGCTCAGTCATAGCTGCGCCGATCCTCGATTACCTTGCCGTCGTTGGGCAGGCTGCCGACGGGGACCAGCTCCACCTCGGCCTTCAGCTTCAGCGTATCGAGGATGCTTCCCGCATACCCCGAGGCATCCTGCTGCGTGGTTTCCAGCTGCACCGTCATCACGTCCATCTGGTCGCGGCGGTCGGCGATGACGCGGGCGCGGGCGATGTCGGGATGGCGGGCGACCAGCGCGGCCACCTGTTCGGGGCGCACGAACATGCCCTTGATCTTGGTCGTCTGATCGGCACGACCCAGCCACCCCTTGATGCGCATGTTGGTTCGGCCACAAGGGCTTATGCCTGCCATCACCGCCGACAGGTCGCCGGTGGCAAAGCGGATCAGCGGGTAATCCGGGTTCAGGGTGGTCACCAGAACCTCGCCCACCTCGCCCTCGGCGACCGGATCGCCGGTGCCGGGGCGGACGATCTCGACGATGACGCCTTCGTCGACGATCATCCCCTCCAGCGCCTCGGATTCATAGGCGATGTTGCCCAGATCGGCGGTGGCATAGCATTGGCGCGTGACGATGCCCCGGTCGGCATAGGCCTGACGCAGCGAGGGGAACAGCGCACCGCCCCCCACGACCGCGCGGGTGAAGGACAGCGTTTCGCCCATATGGTCGGCACGATCCAGAATGACCTTCAGGAAGTCGGGCGTCCCGGCATAGCAGGTGGTGCCGATATCGACCGCCGCCCGGACCTGCAGTTCGGTCTGCCCCGTCCCCGCGGGCAGCACGGCAGCATCGACCGCCCGCGCACCGGATTCGAACATCATCCCCGCAGGCGTCAGGTGATAGCCGAAGCAGTTCTGCACGATGTCGCCCCGCCCCACGCCCGAGGCATGCAGGAACCGCCCCAACCGCCACCAGTCGCCGTCCCGCCGCCCCGGTTCATAGATGGGACCGGGGCTTTGAAAGACGTGGTCGAATTCGGCCGCCAGTCGCGTCGTATAACCGCCGAAGGGCGGCGATTTGCGCTGCGCCTCGGAGAGTTCCGCCTTGCGGATGACCGGCAGGCTTGCCAGCGCCTCGCGCGTGGTGATCTGTCCTGCATCGACATCGCGCAGCAGCCGGGCAAGCGCGGGGGCCGTCTTGGCGCGAGTGATGGCAAGGGGCAGCGCCTCGGCCAGCGCCTTGTCGCGTGCGGCCTGATCGCGGGTTTCCAATTCGTCGTAATTTGATGGCATGATTCGGTCCCCTCAGGCCAGCCAGCGCTTGCGGCGGCGATAGCTGCGCGTGTCGCGGAAGGATTTTCGCCCCTCGTCGGACATGCCCAGATAGAATTCCTTGACGTCGGGGTTCTCGCGCAGTTCGCGCGCCAGACCCTCCATCACGACGCGGCCGTTTTCCAGGATATAGCCTTCGTGGGCATAGCGCAGGGCCACGTTGGTGTTCTGTTCGGCCAGAAGGAAGGTGACGCCTTCGCCCTCGTTCACGGCCTTTACGATTTCAAATATCTGTTCGACCAGCTGCGGGGCCAAGCCCATCGAGGGTTCGTCCAGCAGGATCATCTCGGGGCGCGACATCAGGGCGCGACCCATGGCGACCATCTGCTGTTCCCCGCCCGAGGTATAGCCCGCCTGGCTTTTACGGCGTTCGCGCAGGCGGGGAAAATATTCATAGACCATCTCAAGATCGCGCTTCACCGCCGCCCCGCCATCGCTGCGGGTATAGGCGCCGGTCAGCAGGTTTTCCTCGACCGTCAGGTGTTCGAAGCAATGGCGGCCCTCCATCACCTGGATGACGCCTTTCTTGACCAGGGCGGCCGGGTTCTGGCGGGCGACCTTTTCCCCCTTGTAGGTGATGCTGCCCTTGGTCACCTCGCCCCTTTCGCTGGCCAAGAGGTTCGAGATGGCCTTCAGCGTGGTCGTCTTGCCCGCGCCGTTGCCCCCCAGCAGCGCGGTGATACCGCCCTTGGGAACGGACAGGCTGACGCCCTTCAGCACCAGGATGACGTGATTGTAGATCACCTCGATATTGTTGACTTCCAGCAGCGTCTCGCGGTGTTCGGCGTCGAACATGGGCGGCCCCTTTCGGTGGTGGACCGGCGGCGGATGACCCGCCGCCGGCAGGGTATCAGTTGCAGCGCGGGGTCAGACCGGCCTCGGATGCATAGGCTTGGCTGTCTTCCTTGATCAGCGGGTCCAGGATCTCGGCATCCGGTTCGATGAAGTCGGTGATCAGGTTCCACTGACCGGCTGCCGCGTCCCATTGCTGGATGCGTCCCAGACCGTCGCCACCGTGGTTTTCACACGACAGCTGGATCGGCGCACCGAAGTCGGGCAGGCCCAGCTCGACCATGCGTTCGGCGGTGATGTCCAACGCCTCGAAGCCGTCGCGCATCTGGGCGGCGTTGATCTCGGCGGTGCCAGCCAGTTCCTGCGCCTTGGCGATCGCCTCGGCAATGACCAGCGCGGCATAGGCGCCACGGGAATAGAGCACGGTGCCTGTCTGATCGCCCGCGCCCGCGGCCTTGCCCGCGTCATAGACATACTGTTTCAGATCGTCGTAAAGCGGGTATTCCTGACCGACACCATGGAAGGTCAGCGCCTTGTAGCCCTCGGCCCCGGCCCCTGCGGGCTTCACGTCGTTTTCCGAACCCGACCACCAGATGCCGATGAACTTGTCCATCGGAAAGCGGATGTTCACGGCCTCTTGGATGGCGACCTGGTTCATGACGCCCCAGGCATACATGATGACATAGTCGGGCTTGTCGCGGCGGATCTGCAGCCATTGCGACTTCTGTTCCTGCCCCGGCGCATCGACGGGCAGTTCCGACAGTTCGAACCCGTGCTTCTTGGACAGTTCCTGCAGGGTGCGGATCGGTTCCTTGCCATAGGCGCTGTTGTGATAGACCAGTGCGATCTTACTGCCGGTCAGGTCGCCCCCTTCCTGGTCCAGGATGTGCTTCACCGCGACCGAGGCGCCGTCCCAATAGTTGGCGGGCGCGTTGAACACCCATTCGAAGACCGACCCGTCCTTGGCCGAGGTCCGGCCATAGCCGGGCGTATAGAGCGTGATCCCGTCGACGCCGATCTTGGGGATCAGCTGATAGGTGATGCCCGTGGACAGCGGGTTCAGCACCAGCGGGTTCTGGGATTTCAGCGCCTCGTAGCATTCGACGCCTTTTTCGGTGTTATAGGCGGTCTCGCATTCGGGGACCTGGACCTTCTGTCCGCCGATGCCGCCGTCGCGTTCGTTCAGCAGCGTGAAGTAATCGGCGAAGCCGTCGGCATAGGGGATGCCGTTGGCCGCATAGGGGCCGGTCCGATAGGACATGTTGGGCACGATCAGATCGGCCATGGCGGGGGCTGCAAGCATCGTGGCGGCAGCGACGATGGCGGGGAACTTCAGTTTCATGCGGGTCTCCTCCCAGAGATATGCGATGCCGGTTGCCCGGTTCTTCGATGAAAGATCAGTGCGGGAACGGCCACAGCCGCAGCTTTTCCTTGGTCAGCGACCACAGGCGGGCCAGCCCGTGCGGCTCGACGATCAGGAAGGTCACGATCAGCGCGCCGACGATCATCAGCTCGATATGGGCGGCCAGATCGGTGGGCCAGCCCAAGTTGCCGACCAGCAGGTTCTTCAGCAGCACCGGCAACAGGACCAGGAAAGCCGCGCCTGCAAAGCTGCCGAAGATGCTGCCAAGCCCGCCGATGATGATCATGAACAGGACAAGGAAGCTCTTGTTGATGCCGAAGGCCTCGCCCACCTCGGCCGCGCCCAGGTAGACCGCGAACAGAAGCGCGCCCGCCATGCCGATGAAGAAGCTGCTGACGGCGAAGGCCGAGAGTTTGGCGCGCAGGGGGTTCACGCCGATGATCTCGGCGGCGATGTCCATGTCGCGGATGGCCATCCACTTGCGACCGATGCTGCCGCGCGTCAGGTTTCGCGCCATCCAGGCCACGAGGAAGGCGAAGGACAGGCAGACCAGGTATTTCGCCGGCGCCGAGGCCGCGGGTCCGCTGATCGCCTCGCCCATGAAGGTGCGGGTCGGCGCGGTGATCTGCCCCGAGGCGGAATAGTTGTAGAACCACGGCACCTTGTTGAACAGCCAGACCAGGAAGAACTGCGCGGCCAGCGTGGCGACGGCCAGGTAGAAGCCCTTGATCCGCAGCGACGGCAGGCCGAACAGCACGCCCACGATGGCGGTGATGATGCCCGCCAGCACGACGTGGATCAGCAGGCTGACATCGGGAAAGGCGGTCATCAGCTTGTAGACGGAATAGGCGCCCACCGCCATGAAGCCGCCCGTCCCCAGGCTGACCTGCCCGGCATAGCCCGTCAAAATGTTCAGCCCGATGGCCGCGATTGCATAGATCAGGAACGGCACCAGCACCGCGCTGGCCCAATAGTCGTTGATGACGAAGGGCACGACCGCAAAGGCCAGCGCGACGACCGCGTAGTAACCCCAGCGTTCCAGCTTGATCGGAAAGGTCTGGCTGTCGTCCCGGTAGCTTGTCTTGAAATCGCCTGCCTCACGATACAGCATCGCGGCTCTCCTCTGATACGTCCATTCGTGGGGCTTGGGCGCCCGTCACACGCGCTCGATGATGCGTTCGCCGAAGAGGCCCTGGGGTCGGAACACCAGGAACAGCAGCGCCAGCACATAGGCGAACCAGTTCTCGGTCGCGCCGCCGACCATCGGGCCGATGGCGAATTCGAACAGCTTCTCGCCCACGCCGATGATCAGCCCGCCGACGATTGCGCCGGGGATCGAGGTGAAGCCGCCCAGCATCAGCACCGGCAGCGCCTTGAGCGCAATCAGCGACAGGCTGAACTGCACGCCGGACTTGGTGCCCCACATGATGCCCGCGACCAGCGCCACGAAGCCCGCGATCGACCAGACCATCACCCAGATGAAGCGCAGGCTGATGCCCACCGACAGTGCCGCCTGATGGTCGTCGGCCACGGCGCGCATGGCGCGCCCCTGCTTGGTGTATTGGGCGAAGGCGACCAGCGCCGCGACCAGAAGCGCCGCGATCACCGTGGCCCAGATGTCCAGCCGGTCGATGAAATAGCCATAGCCGAACCAGCTATCCGTCACGCTCTCGATGCTTTCCGAGATCCCCTGCGGCAGGCCCACGTCCAGCGTCTTGATGTCGGCGCCCCACATCACGTCGCCCAGCCCTTCAAGGAAATAGGCCAGGCCGATGGTCGCCATGAACAGGATGATCGGCTCCTGTCCGACCAGATGCTGCAGGACCAGCTTCTCGATCAGGAAGGCCAGCCCCACCATGACCAGCGCGGTCAGCGCGACGGCCAGGATGGATGGCACCGTCCAGCCGAAATGATGCAGGCTGGTGCCGAAGGCCGCGTTGATCAGATGCGCGAAGGGCACCTGCCCGTTCTGGATGCCCACCAGCGTCAGCGCGGCAAACAGCGCCAGCACGCCCTGGGCATAGTTGAACACCCCCGAGGCCTTGAAGATCAGCACGAAGCCAAGCGCCACCAGCGCGTACATCACGCCCGTCATCAAGCCGTTCAGCATCACCTCGGATGCGAAGATCAGCTGGTCCATCACAGGCTCCTTCTCGCGTGGAAATCAGGGCGGGGATCATTCATGGGCCACCCCCAGATAGGCGTCGATCACCTGCTGGTTGTTGCGAACCTCGTCGGGGGTGCCGTCGCCGATCTTGCGGCCGTAATCCATCACGACCACGCGGTCGGACAGGTCCATCACCACGCCCATGTCATGTTCGATCAGGCAGATCGTGGTGCCGAATTCGTCGTTCACGTCCAGGATGAAGCGGGACATGTCCTCCTTTTCCTCGACGTTCATGCCGGCCATCGGTTCGTCCAGCAGCAGCAGCTGCGGTTCGGCGGCCAGCGCACGCGCCAGCTCGACGCGCTTTTTCAGCCCGTAAGGCAGGCGACCGACGGGCGTCTTGCGGATGTTCTGGATCTCCAGAAAGTCGATGATCCGTTCGACGGCGGCGCGGTTCTCGTTCTCCTCGCGCTCGGCCTTGCCCCACCAGATGGCCTGGGACAGAAAGCCCGCCTTCATCTTCTTCAGGCGGCCGGTCATGATGTTGTCCAGGACGCTCATCCCGTCGAAGAGGGCGATGTTCTGGAAGGTCCGCGCGACGCCCAAGCCTGCCACCTGATGCGGCTTCATCGGCTGGCGGCGCTGGCCCTTGAACCAGACCTCGCCCTCCTGCGGGTGATAGAAGCCCGAGACCACGTTCAGCATGCTGGACTTGCCGGCGCCGTTCGGGCCGATAATGGCGCGGATCTCGCCCTGGCGGATGTCGAAGCTGATGTCCTTGATGGCCACCACGCCACCAAAGCGCAGGGTGATGTTCTTCAGCTCCATCAGCTTGCCGCCGATCTGGCGTCCGTCGGCGGTGATATAGCCGTCACTGGTCATGCTGTTCATTGCGCCGCCACCTTCGTTTGTGCCGCATCGCCGAAGACCGGCACGTCCATGATCTGCAGCGTCGCGCTGATCTGTCCCTTGCGGCCGTCCTCATAGGTGACCTCGGTGCGGGTGTGGATGCTGTCCGACCCGTCATAGAGCGCGCCCACCAGATCGGCGAATTTCTCGTTGATGACGGCGCGGCGGACCTTGCGGGTGCGGGTCATCTCTCCGTCATCGGGGTCCAGTTCCTTGTGCAGCACCAGGAAGCGATGCACCTGGCAGCCCGACAGCATGGGGTCCTGCGCCACGGATTTGTTGACCTCGGTGATGTGATCCTTGATCGAGGCATAGACCTGCGGATGCCCCGCCAGTTCCTGATAGCTGGAATAGGCGATGTTGTTGCGTTCGGCCCAATTGCCCACCGCCGAGAGGTCGATGTTGATCATTGCGGTGCAGAAATCGCGTCCGTTGCCGATGACCACGGCTTCCAGGATGCTGGGATAGAACTTCAGCTTGTTCTCGACGTATTTGGGCGCGAACATCGTGCCATCGGCCATCTTTCCGACGTCCTTGGCGCGGTCGATGATGCGCAGATGGCCGGTCGCCTCCTCGAAGAAGCCCGCATCGCCGGTGGCGACCCAGCCTTCGGGGTCCTTGGTCGATGCCGTGCTTTCGGCATTCTTGTAATATTCGACGAAGGTGCCGGGGCTGCGGTAATAGACCTCGCCGTTGTCGCCGATGCGGACCTCGACGCCGGGACTGGGCACGCCGACCGTGTCGGACCGCACCTGCCCGTCGGGCTGCTGGGTGATGAAGACCGATGCCTCGGTCTGGCCATAAAGCTGCTTCAGGTTGATGCCCAGGCTGCGATAGAAATCGAAGATCTCGGGGCCGATGGCCTCTCCGGCGGTATAACCCACGCGGACGCGGGAAAGGCCAAGCGTGTTCTTCAGCGGCCCGAAAACGAAGATGCGGCCCAGCCCATAGGCCAGCCTGTCGCCGAAGGACACCGGCTTGCCATCCAGCAAAGACGGCCCGGCGCGGCGGGCGACGTCCATGCCGCGCTTGAACAGCCAACGCTTGATGCGGCCCGCATCCTCCATCCGGATCATCACCGATGTCAGCTGGGTTTCGAAGACCCGCGGCGGGGCGAAGAAATAGGTCGGCCCGATCTCGCGCATGTCGGTCATCATCGTATGCGCGCCCTCGGGGCAGTTCACGGTGAAGCCCGACCAGATCGCCTGCCCCATCGAGAAGATGAAATCGCCCACCCAGGCCATCGGCAGATAGGCGACGATCTCCTCGCCCTCGGTCAGGTGGTCGAATTCACTGCTGTTCCTGGCGGTTTCGATGATGTTGCGGTTGGACAGAACGACGCCCTTGGGCTTGCCGGTGGTGCCGCTGGTGTACAACATGACGCAGGTGCTGTCGTAATCCAGCGCCGCCGTCCGCGCGTCCAGTTCAGCCCCCAGGCGGTCGGCGGCCTTGCGCCCCCGGTCCTGCAGGTCGGCCACCGAGTTCATGCGCGCGTGGTCGTATTTCCGCAGACCCCGCGCGTCGGTATAGATGATGCGGTCGATGGCATCGATGGTGCGTTCGACCTCGATGACCTTGTCCACCTGTTCCTGATCGCCGCAGATCACCATGCGCGCGCCGCAATGGCCCAGCACATAGGTCATCTCCTCGGCGACGGCGTCCTGATACAGGGGCACGGGGATCGCGCCGCACATCTGGGCCGCGATCATCCCCCAGTAGTGCGCCGGACGGTTGCGCCCGATCACCGCCACATGGTCGCCGGGCTGCAGGCCCAGATCCAGCATCCCCAAGGCCATGGCGCGGATTTCATCGGCCGCCTGCGACCAGGTCCAGCTTTGCCAGATCCCGTATTCCTTTTCGCGGTAAGCCGGCCGGTCGCCGAAACGGGCCACATTCCGCGCCAGAAGCGCGGGAATAGAACGCAATTCGCCCGAAGGCGTCTGCCGGTCCGTCATGTCTCCTCCCTCGTTGCGCGTCGGGCGCAATGTCGCCCGTGACCTCCTCCGCCACGGTGACAGCTTTACTGTCGGGACCAATCTTTGCCGCAGTTTGTCGCAATTCCAACAAAATGTTACAGCGCTTCCGCGGATCGCCCCCCGGTGCTATCCCTGTCGCGCGATCATCCGTGGGGGGCAGATGCATCACGACGACCAGCAGGCGGGCGCCCTGAACAAGGCGCGCATCCGCGCCGACCTGACGCGTTCGGGTCTGAACCTGATCGGGCAGGCGCTGTCGATCTTCGATGCCGACCTGCAGCTGGCGGTCGCCAACAACCAGTATCAGGCGATGTTCGACCTGCCTGACGCCTTGACCCAACCCGGTGCCAGTTTCGAGGACACGATCCGCTTCCTGGTCCTTCGCGGCGAATACGGCCCTCAGGACGACCCAGATGCGGCCGTTGCCTATCGCGTGGCGCAGGCCCGCCAGTTCCAGCCGCATTACTTCGAACGCCAGCGCGCCGATGGCCGTTGGGTCGCGGTCGAAGGCGCCCCCCTGACCCAGGGCGGATGGGTCACAGTCTATACCGACATCACCGAGATCAAGCGCCAGGAATCGCTGCTGCGCGCCCGCTCGGCAGAACTGTCCGACCAGGTGCTGCAGAACGCCGAACGGCTGGCCGCCGCGAACCGTCAGCTGGCCGCGACCAACGCCGCCCTCTCCGAGGCGCAGCGCATCCTGACCCGGACCGAGGCCCGCACCCGCCAGGTGACCGAGATGGTGCCCGCCCATATCGCCCATATGGATGCGCAGTTCCGTTATACCTTCTCGAACCGCAGGCTGCCGTCAATCTTTCCGGGCGCGGCGGATGACATCGTCGGACTGACGGTGGAACGCGCGCTTGGGGCGCAGACTTTCGCCATGCTGCTGCCCTATATGACCCGCGCGCTGGCGGGCGATCCGCAGGTGTTCGAGATCACGCATCCTACATCAGGCCGGCGCATCCGCATCGCGCTGACGCCCGACCGGCAGGGGGCGGGCGTCTATATCCTCTCGACCGATGTCAGCGCCGAGGTGCAGGCGCGCGAAGCCTTGGCCCATGCCGGCAAGCGCAGCCTGGCCGCGCAGCTGACATCGGGGATGGCGCATGATTTCGGCAACCTGCTGACGATCATCCTGGGACTGCAATCGCGACTGGCGGGGTCCGACCTGCCCCCCGATGCACAGCGCGATGTGCAGGCCACCCTTGCGGCCGCACGGCGCGGGGCCGATCTGCTGAACCGGCTGGCGCGGATCAGCGGCGAACGCGACCTGTCGCTGCACCCCGTGGACCTGCCCGCGCTGTGCAGGCAGGTGGCCACCCTGGCGCGCCCGTCCCTGTCGGAAGGCACGCGGCTGGACCTGCAACTGTCGGACCTCCCCGGCCCCCTGCTGCTGGACCCCGACGCGCTGCAGGATTCGCTGCTGAACCTGATCCTGAACGCCGATGCCGCGACCGGCCCGGGGGGCTGCATCACGCTTGCCGCGGGGCGCAGCGGCGATTGGCTGCAGATCGCGGTCAGCGATACCGGCCCCGGCTTCACCCCCGAGGCGCTGACCCGTGCCACCCAGCCCTTCTTCACCACCAAGGGTGGTCAGGGATCGGGACTGGGCCTGTCGATGGTCTATGATCAGACCAAGCTGGCGGGCGGTACCTTGCGGCTCGAGAATACCTGCACGGGTGCCCGCGTGACGCTGCGCCTTCCCTGGCGCCCGGTCGTGCCCCAGATGGTGCTGCTGGTCGAGGATGACGACGCCATCCGCGCGCAGGTGCGCGACCAGCTGACGGGCTTGGGCCATGCCGTGATCGAGGCCGCATCCCTGGCCGAGGCGACCGCCCTGACCGACCTTCCCGGCCTGACGCTGATCCTCTCGGACATCCAGCTGGGCGACGGGCTGGGGCTTGACCTCGCCGCGCCCGTGCCGATCCTGCTGATGACGTCCTTGCCGCCGGGCGACGCGCTGCGCCGTCGTAGCGCCGGGCCGGTGCTGACCAAACCCTTCACCTCGGCCCGCCTTGCCGCGGCATTGGCCGAGGCCACGAAAGACCAGCCATGACCGACACCCCCCTGATCGCCATCCTGGACGACGAACCCCAGATCCGACACCTACTGTCCCAAGCCCTGGAGCAGGCGGGCTTTCGCACCCAATCCTTCGCCCGTGCCACCGAATTCGAGGCCGCGCTGCGCCGCATCACGCCAGACGTCTGCCTGATCGATCTGGGCCTGCCCGACCGCGACGGGCTGGCGGTGGTGCATCGGCTGGCGACGGAATCGGGGGCGGCGATCATCATCATCTCGGGGCGGTCGCAGGTGCAGGACCGGATCACCGGGCTGGAGCTGGGCGCCGACGATTACATCATCAAGCCCTTCGAACCCTCCGAGGTCGTGGCCCGCATCCGCGCCCGCCTGCGCAAGCCCGCCCAAGCCCAGACCCGCAGCGCCCGCACCCTGCGCTTTGCCGGGTGGAGCGCCGATTTCGACCGCTACCTGCTGACATCCCCCGAGGGTGTCGAAACCCCCCTCAGCCATGCCGAGGCCGAGGTGCTGCGCATGTTCACCGACAATCCGCGACGCCTGATCACCCGCGCCCAGATGCTGGAAACGCTTGGCGGATCGGCGGGCGACAGCTTTGATCGGGCGATGGACGTGCGCATCTCGCGGCTGCGGACCAAGCTGGGCGAGGATCCGAAAAACCCGCGCCTGATCAAGACGATCTATGGCGCGGGCTATATCTTCCTTGCGGAACTGGACTGACCCCGGTGGCGTGATCGGGGGGTGCGGGGGGCTGGCCCCCCGCCTCCGCCTGCCTGTCAGGGCAGGCAATCACTCAGGCGTCGCGGTCCCAACCGCTGATGGCCTTGCTGTCCATGAACTCCTCCAGCCCCATGATCCCGCCTTCGCGGGCGCGGCCCGATTTCTTGACCCCGCCGAAGGGCGCCCCTGCCCCGCGCGATTCGCCGTTCATCTCGACCATGCCCGCGCGCAGCTGACGCGCAACGCGGTTGCGCTTGGCGCCGTCCTGCGACTGGACATAGTTCGTCAGGCCATAGGGCGTGTCATTGGCGATGCGGATCGCCTCCTCCTCATCCTCGAAGGGGATGATCGAGAGGACGGGACCGAAGATCTCCTCGCGCGCGATGGTCATTTCGTTCGTCACATCGGCAAAGACCGTCGGGCGGACGAAATAGCCGCGGTTCACGCCTTCGGGCAGCCCGGTGCCGCCAGCGGTCAGACGCGCGCCTTCGTCGATGCCCTTCTGGATCAGGCCCTGGATCTTGTCCCACTGGGCCTTGCTGATGACGGGACCGATATGGCGGCCATCGGCATGGGCGCTGGCGACCTTGGTGTCGTTGGCAACCTGCGTGGCGACCTCGACCGCGCGGTCATAGGCCGAACGCTCGACCAGCATGCGGGTGGGCGCATTGCAGGATTGACCGGTGTTGTTGAAGCAATGCTTGGCGCCGCGGGCGACCGCCGCATCGTCGGCATCGGCAAAGACGATGTTGGCGCCCTTGCCGCCCAGCTCCAGCACGACCTTCTTCAGGCTGTCGGCGGCCGCCTTGGTGATGGCGATGCCCGCGCGGGTCGATCCGGTAAAGCTGATCATCTCGACATCGTCATGGGTGGACAGCTGCGTGCCAACGCCCGGACCGTCACCATGGACCATGTTGAAGACACCCTTGGGCAGTCCCGCCTCCTCCAGGATCTCGGCGAAGACGATCGAGCTGAGAGGTGCGATTTCCGACGGCTTCAGCACGCAGGTATTGCCCGCCAGCAGCGCCGGGATGACCTTCAGCGTCACTTGGTTCATCGGCCAGTTCCAAGGCGTGATCAGCCCCACGACGCCCACAGGCTCCCATGAGATCATCGTCGTAGGGGCATGATCGCCCAAGGGGCGCACAAACTGGAAGTCGCGGAACGCCTCGATGAAGTTGGTGATGTGGAAGGTGCCGCTGGCGACCTGGTTGTTCAGCGACATCTCTGCCGGGGCGCCCATCTCGTGGCTGATGGCCCAGGCCATGTCCTCGGCCCGCTTCTGATAGATGGCCAGGATCTTCTCGACCATCGCCAGGCGTTCGGCGGGCGGCGTGGCGGACCATGCCGGGAAGGCCTGCTTGGCGGCGGCGACGGCGGCATCGGTATCGGCCTGACCGCCCAGGCTGATGACGGCGACGGCCTCCTCGGTCGAAGGGTCGATCACCTCGAGGTCGTTCGCGACCGCCGGATCCACCCATGCGCCGTCGATATAGAATTTGCGCTTGTCCAGTACCTGGGACATCTGACTCTCCTGGTCCATGTTCGGCGGGCAGCCTGTCACCACGGGGACGCCGCCGCAAGCCCGCGCGGCATGGACATAAGGTCCACGGCCTCGGCCCACTGGCAATCCACGACGGGCTGCTTATGTTGAGGCCAACGCAACCCACGGAAAGGACGCCACATGTCCCTGCGCATCAACGACACCGCCCCCGATTTCATCGCCAATTCGACCGAGGGCCAGATCAGCTTCCACGACTGGATCGGCGACAGCTATGCGATCGTCTTCAGCCATCCGCGCGACTTCACGCCGGTCTGCACCACCGAATTCGGCGCCGTCGCCCAGCTGGCACCCGAGTTCGAGAAGCGCGGCACCAAGGTTCTGGGCGTGTCGGTGGACAGCGTGGACGACCACCAGAAGTGGAAATCCGACATTTCCAAGGTTGCGGGCGTTCCGGCGAATTTCGCCATCATCGACGACAGCGATCTGACCGTGGCCAAGGCCTATGACATGCTGCCCGCCGAATACTATCTGCCGACCGAGGGTCGCACGCCCGCCCATTCGGCCACCGTGCGCACCGTCTTCATCATCGGGCCGGACAAGAAGGTCCGCCTGACCATGACCTATCCCATGTCCGTGGGCCGCAACTTCGCCGAGATCCTGCGCGCGCTGGACGCGGTGCAGAAGACCGACGGCGTGCCGATCGCCACCCCCGCCAACTGGGTGCCGGGACAGGACGTGATCGTGGCGCTGTCGCTGGACGATGCCGCCGCGACCGAGAAATTCGGCCCGCTGGACATCAAGCTGCCCTATCTGCGCTATGCCAAGGATCCGGCCTGATCCATCTGCGCCCCGCCCGATCGGCGGGGCGTTTCATTCAGGCCATCCGTAATGATCCATCAGCGCGGCAATGGCGCGATCATTGCCGCTGCCTTGCCGGTTGTCTTGGCGCAGATTGGTGGTCTGACTGCCCTCCCATTCCAGAATGCGGGCCTTGGGGCCGATCTTGCGGGGCTGCGTGCCTACCAGACGCGCCATCCAGTACAGCCAGACATCATCGGCACTGGGCGCAAGCCGCGTGAACAGATCGTCCCGCGTCACATCCGGATGCAGCGATCCCGGCGCATAGATCACCCCCGAGACGCCGGTCTGGAACACCAGCGGTGATTCCTCGGGCGCGGTGATGTTATGTTGCCAGTCGTCATAGGGCGCAGGCGCTGTCCCCGACATCATCACCCGATGCGCGCGATGGCAGGCGATGCGCGCGCCGTCATGCACCGCGCCCACCAACCCCTCCAGCCAGTCGGCGGGGTAATGGACGTCGTCATCCGCCGTCACGATATGCGCATCGGGATGATCCAGCAGGGTCGGCACGATCTTCTTGTAGGACCGCCAATCGGGGCAAAACGCCACCTGCACCGCCGCCATTCGCCGGATCGCGTCAGGCAGGGCATCACGGTCGGCTTCATCCAGCCACAGGATCACGCGATCAGGCTGGACCGTCTGGCGGGTGACGGCCCGCAGCGTGTGTTCCAGCGTGCCGAAGCGCGCGGCATAGCTGGTCAGCGACACGATCAGCTGCGATGGCAGCCCGTGCGGCCTGCCCTGCCCCTGCGGACGCGCCTCGATCTCGGCCAGGGCGCGGGCGATGCGGCGGCGGTGCTTGAACCGGCGGAAGGCGTCGCGGATCACGGGTTTTCCCACGCCTTGCGCAGCCAGTCGATATTGCCGATGCGGCGATACCATTTATGGCCGCGACCGGCAAAGACGTCCTCCATCTTGGGGGCGCCGGCGAAGAGCACGATCCTTGCCCCCTCGGGCAGAGAGGGATCACGGGCATAGGACAGCAGGTTGCGCGGCACGCAGTGGTTCTTGAAACTGACGCACCATTCGCGGGGCCAATAGTGCAGATGCCCGTGCTTGGCCAATTGCGCCGACTGGAACTGCTGGCTGATCTCGTACTCCCGCGTCGCGGCGGCGGGATCGGCCAGATAGGCATCCAGCACATAGGCATGTTCGCCAACGGCATAGCGGAAGACGCTGGAGTTGCCGACGCTGTGCAGGAAGCGATCCCGCGCCGGGTTCACCTTGCGCAGAGGCTTGGGGCGGAACAGGTCGTCATCGCGGATGATGAAGAAATCGCCCGGCAGATCGAAGAAGGGCGCCAGATCGTCCACCACCACCAGGTCGATATCCAGAAACAGCGCCGTTCCGCTCAGGGCAGGCCCGTCATCCGCCCCCAGGTCGCGCCGGAACAAGGCCAGCTTGCGCCAACGCGTGTCGCCATGCCCGGCAGGCAGGCCCAGTTGCGGCAATTGGCGCGCCTCGATCCGCGGGTCGAGGCCCTTGGCATCATCGGTGAAGCAGATGAACCGATGCGGCCGGTCCAGATGCCTGCGCACCTGCGCCGCCAAGCGGTTCACGTCATCGCTGCTGTAGAGCGTGCCCCATTTCATCGTCAGGATCAGGACGGGATCGTCTTGGCTCATTCAGCGGGTCCTTTCCGGCGACGGCATGAAACGCCTGTATCGCCCGAGTGGCGGCAGGGTTGCAACAGGCCGTGGTCAACCCGCATGACGCGCGGCGCAGGATTGCATGGCCGCCTCCACCTTGGGGCCAAGGGTCACGACCACGCCCCTGTCGCGTGCGGCCTCGATCCTGCGCGACAGAAGTGCGGCCTCGGCGGATGGTGCGTGATGGCCCTTTTCGATGATCCGGCAGACCGATTGCGCGTCCGAGCTGACGCAATCGTCATAGCCGGGCTGATAGGCGGTCGAGAAGAAGGTGAAGCCGACGATCCCCACCTCGGCCACGGGCGCGCCAAGAAAGAAACAGGCCGCCAGCAGGCCCGTCGTCGGACTGGCCCCGCCAAGCTGACCGGCAAGATCGCGATGCTGCTGCCAATCGATGTGGCGCACCTGCAGTTGTCCCCTGAAACCTGCATCCAGCAGCAGCGTCTGCAGAAAGCCGCTTTTGGTAGGCGTCCGATGCACCAGCAGTTCCACCCCGGCCTGCTGCAGCTTGGCCTTGGTGATCGGGCGGGCATCGCGGGTCGCGCAGTGGAACAGGATATCGCAGCGCAATTCCTGACCAAGTGGCAGAGGCACCGGCGTATCCAACCCGTTGTTCATCTTCACCATCAGATCGTATCGCGAAGAGTCGACCGTCTGCAGATCCTCGGCCAAGGTCCGTGCCGGCCCCAGGATCAGCACGCGCTTGCCCCGGAACTGTTCGGGCGACAGGGACAGCCGTGGCCCATGGCGACGGTGCAGCGCCTTGATGACCGGCAGGCGCAGGAAGACGTGCATGCGGCGCAGCAGCCGAAGCAGGGTCAGATCGGGCATCGGCACCTTGGCCTTTCTGGCGGCAATCGCAGGGCGGCAAGGATCGCAGCGGTACGGCGGATCGTCAATCGCGATGCTTGCGGCGGGGCCAACGAAAAGGGGCGCCCGACGGGGCGCCCCTTTCACAGTTCACGCGATCAAAGATCAGGCGTTCGCTTCGGCAGCGTTCTCGTCGATCTCGGCGCCGGTTTCCTGGTCGACCATCTTCATGCCAAGGCGGACCTTGCCACGATCGTCGAAGCCCAGCAGCTTGACCTTGACCTCCTGACCCTCTTTCAGGATCTCGTTCGGGTGACCCAAACGACGGTTCGCGATCTGGCTGACGTGCACCAGGCCGTCGCGCTTGCCGAAGAAGTTCACGAAGGCACCGAAATCGACCAGCTTGACGACCTTGCCGGTGTAGATCTTGCCTTCTTCCGGCTCGGCCACGATCGAATAGATCATGTCATAGGCCTTCTTGATCGATTCACCGTTGGCCGAGGCGATCTTGATGATGCCTTCGTCGTTGATGTCGACCTTGGCGCCCGAGACTTCCACGATCTCGCGGATGACCTTGCCGCCCGAACCGATCACTTCACGGATCTTGTCGGTCGGGATCTGCATCGTCTCGATGCGCGGGGCGTGGGCGCTGAATTCCTGGCGACCTTCGGTCAGGGCCTTCGACATTTCGGACAGGATGTGCATGCGGCCATCCTTGGCCTGTGCCAGCGCCTGTTCCATGATCTGGGGCGTGATGCCCGCGACCTTGATGTCCATCTGGAGGCTGGTGATGCCGTTTTCGGTCCCCGCCACCTTGAAGTCCATGTCGCCCAGGTGGTCTTCGTCACCCAGGATGTCGGTCAGAACGGCAAAGCGACCGTCGTCTTCCAGGATCAGACCCATGGCGACGCCTGCGACCGGTGCCTTCAGCGGAACGCCCGCATCCATCATCGACAGCGAACCACCGCAGACCGACGCCATCGAGGACGAGCCGTTCGATTCCGTGATCTCGGAGACGACGCGGATGGTATAGGGGAAGTCCGTTGCCGCCGGCAGAACCGCCTGCAGCGCGCGCCATGCCAGCTTGCCGTGGCCGATCTCGCGACGACCGGGCGAACCCACGCGACCGACTTCACCGACCGAATATGGCGGGAAGTTGTAGTGCAGCATGAAGTTCGAACGATAGTTGCCGTGCAGCGCGTCGATGATCTGTTCATCGTCACCGGTGCCGAGCGTGGTCACGACCAGGCCCTGCGTCTCGCCGCGCGTGAACAGCGCCGAACCGTGGGTACGGGGCAGGATGCCCACTTCGCTGACGATCGGGCGGACGGTCTTGGTGTCGCGGCCGTCGATGCGGGCGCCACCGCTGATGATGTCACCGCGCAGGATGCCCGATTCCAGCTTCTTCAGCGCCGAGCCGAGGTTGGCATCGGCCAGCTCGTCCTCGGACAGTTGTTCCTTGACCTTCGTCTTGGCGGCGGCAATCGCGTCCTGACGGTGCGACTTGTCGCGGATCGCATAGGCGGCGCGCATGTCGGCCTCGCCGATGGATTTCACGCGGTTGTAGAGCGCGCTGTAGTCCGGCGACTGGAAGTCGAAGGGCTCTTTCGCGGCGTCCTCGGCCAGATCGATGATCAGGTCGATGACCGGCTGGATGGCGTCATGACCGAATTTCACGGCGCCCAGCATCTCGGCTTCCGACAGCTCGTAGGCTTCGGATTCGACCATCATCACGGCGTCCTTGGTGCCGGCGACGACCAGATCCAGGCGCTGTTCGGGGTTGTTGCGCAGCTGGTCCATGTCCTGAACCTCGGGGTTCAGCACGTATTCGCCGTTTGCGAAGCCGACGCGGGCCGCACCGATGGGGCCCATGAACGGCACGCCCGAGATCGTCAGCGCAGCGGATGCGGCGATCATCGCGACCATGTCGGGATCGTTGACCAGATCGTGGCTCAGCACGGTGCACATGACCAGCACTTCATGCTTGAAGCCGGGTGCGAACAGCGGGCGGATCGGACGGTCGATCAGGCGCGCGGTCAGCGTCTCCTTCTCGGTCGGACGCGCCTCGCGCTTGAAGAAACCGCCCGGCACCTTGCCGGCGGCATAGTATTTTTCCTGATAGTGAACCGTCAGCGGGAAGAAATCCTGCCCGGGCTTGGGTTCCTTCGCGAAGGTGACGTTGGCCATGACGCTGGTCTCGCCCAGGGTGGCGATGACGCTGCCGTCGGCCTGACGGGCAACCTTGCCCGTTTCCAGCGTCAGGGTTTCCTGGCCCCACTGGATCGATTTCTTCACTACATCAAACATCTGATTTCCTCTGGGAGTGTTCCGGCCCTCCGGTCACCCCGTGTCATATGGCGGCCCCATTGCCGCCGCCCCTATCCTTTGCATGTGCCCCGGGGCTGGACCTCACGTCGCAGATAGGACGGCAGATACAGGAAAACGCGCTGTTTGGGAAGTGGGGGGCGCGGCAACGAAAAACGCCCGCGGCTTGCGCCGCGGGCGTTCCTGGTCGATCGACCCGATCTGATCAGCGGCGGATGCCCAGCTTGCCGATCAGGGCGGTGTAGCGTGCTTCTTCCTTGCCCTTCAGATAGTCCAGCAGCTTGCGGCGCTGTGCGACCATCATCAACAGACCACGACGCGAGTGGTTGTCTTTCTTGTGCGACTTGAAGTGCTCGGTCAGGGTGGTGATGCGCGAGGTCAGGATCGCGACCTGGACTTCCGGCGAACCGGTGTCACCTTCCTTGGTACCGAATTCCTTGATCAGGCGGGCTTTTTCTTCGACGGTGATCGACATCGGGATCTCCTTCCGGATTAGGGGTGATGGCGCAGGCCGGGATGTCGTCCAGCACAGGCCCGTGAAGTCGTCAGCCGGACACGATGGCCCGGCGGATGCGGGCGTATAGGACAATGCGGCGAAAAAGAAAAGCCCCGCCTTGCAGGGTGCGGCAATATCAGGGCAGCGGCGACACGATGCGCACGTCCGCCGCCGTCAGCCCGCCATCCTGCAGCAGCCGCCCGACCGGATGGCCGTTGACCGACAAGAGCCACGTGCCGTCCTGATCGCGGTCCAGCGTGACCTGCGCATCACGAGCCGCATCGGGGTCCAGATGCAGTTCGATCTGATCGCGCGAGGCGTCGAAATCGGCAATGGTGGGAAAACCGTCGGCCGTGTCGCGCAGCACGAAGCTGTCGCCGCCACCGTTCCCCGAGGCGAAATCATGCGCGCCGGGCATCAGCGTGTCGTCCCCCTCGCCGCCGTTCATCCAGACGGTCTCGGGGCCGTCGTGGCCGATCAGCACATCGTCGCCATCCCCGCCGTCCAGATCGTCGCTGCCCTCGGTCGAGACCAGAACGTCGTCGCCTTCGTGCCCCGCAAGGATGTCATCGCCCGCGCCACCGAAGAGCGTGTCGCCCCCCTCGCCCCCGAACAGCGTGTCGTCACCCGAATCGCCGAAGATCAGGTCGTCGCCGCCCTGCCCCGCCAGCATGTCGTCGCCCGCCTCGCCATGGATGGTGTCATTGCCGCCCGCGCCATAGGCGGCATCGCCCTGCACCCAATCGTCGCCCTCGCCCGAATAGATCAGGTCGTCGCCCAATCCGCCCCGCAGGTCGTCGTCGCCGCCATTGCCGTGGATCACGTCGCCCAGATCGCCTCCCATCAGCAGATCGGTCTGATCGTCTCCGATCAGTTCGACGGCATCGTCTTCGTTGTCGGGACCCGCGGGCGCATCCGGTTCGGGCGCCGGTGCCGCGGCCTCGGGTTCGCCTTCGGGCAGCATCGGAGGCAGATCGTTATCATCTTCGGGTGTGGCGTCCGGATCCTCATCCCCATCGCCGCCCGAGGAAGTCAACGCGCTGATGTCCACCATCAGCCCCGCCATGACCAGACTGAGAATTCCACCAATGAACAGCATCGCAACGGACCCCACAAGCGACCGGCAACCTGCCGACACCCCCGCATGATACGCCCGGCCCGCGTTTCGCAGAATCGAATAATGAATAAAAAGTTAACGTGGCGCCGCGACCGGATCCCAAGGCACCGGCCCCTGGCAATAGGCGACATAGAGCGGATGCCGCGGCATCCCGGCCTTGGTCAGCCCCAGGTGGAACAGCGGAACCCCCGTCGCGCGCAGCAGCGATTCGACCTGCGGCGCGCGCCCCAGATGCGCGCCATGCACACCCCATCCGCACAGGATGGCCTGCGACCATTCGGCAGCCTGCTGCAGAACGTCGTCGTTCAGCGGACCGATGGCCTTGGGGGCCTTGCGCAGATCGCGCGGATCGGTGGCGCAGAAGGCGAACAGATTGACCACCCGGAAGGCGCCGAACCCCAAGGCACGCGCCCGCCTTTCGCACCGCTCGACGGTGGGATCGTTGCGGAAGGCATCGGCGGTCGAGGGGTTCAGCATCACGATGCCCAGCCCCGGCCCGTCATCCCACCGCCGCGTCAGCGCATAGCGATAGCTGCGGCAGGGCGACCAGAGGGCCTCGGACCGGGTCGCACCGTCATGATGGGTATCGCGAATCATCCGCCATCCTTTCTGGACATGAAAAAACCCGCCTTTGAAGGGCGGGTCCGTTCAGCTTGTTTTCAGCGATCTGCCGGTGTTCCGACAAGACCCGTGCCGATCAGCCCTGGCGGGCCTTGAAGCGGCGGTTGGTCTTGTTGATCACGTAGACGCGGCCTTTGCGGCGCACGATTTGGCAGTCACGGTGCCGGCTCTTGAGCGAGCGGAGCGAGTTGCGAACCTTCATCGGTCTTCTCCATCATCGCGGCGCATCGCAGCCGCCAGGAAAACAAATGCCCCCGACGCTTGCCAGGGGCGGCGAAAAATCTATGGTGGGCGGTACTGGGATCGAACCAGTGGCCACTACGATGTCAACGTAGTGCTCTACCGCTGAGCTAACCGCCCACTCTGCCTTGAAGAACCGTTTCCGCTTCCTTCCGGATGCCGTCTCAGCGCCTCTTGGTCCGCAGGTCTATAACGGGGCTGTTTGGGGTATTCAAGGCCTATCGGCAGCAAGTTTTTCAGGTTTATATAGTTTATTGCGACCGATGCCGAGGTTTGCCCCGTGTCACAGCCTGAACCGCCCTTCGTTCTGACCCGCCCCGATTCGTGGCTGAGCGGCGTGATCTTCGCGTCTCCGCATTCGGGATGCGACTATCCGGACTGGTTCCTGAAGGAAACGAGACTGCCGGTCGGCACGCTGCGGTCATCCGAAGATGCCTTTGTGGACAGGCTGATAGCGCCCGCGGTGCGCCACGGCGCGGTGACGCTGGCCTCGCGCGTGCCGCGCTGCATCGTCGATCTGAACCGCGGCGCGGATGAGATCGACCCGGTGATCGTGCGCGGCGTTCCGCGCCATCCGCTGAATCAGCGCACCCTTGCCGGTCTGGGGGTGATTCCTCGCGTCGTGTCGCAGGGTCGCGTGATTCACGACCGCCCCATGGACCGATCCGAGGCCGAGCGGCGAATCGATCTGTGCTGGCGCCCCTATCATCAGGCCCTCGGCGCGCTGATATCCGAGGCGCGCGCAAGGTTCGGGCAGGCGATCCTGATCGACATGCACTCCATGCCCCATGATTCGCTGTCGCACCTGCAGGGCCCGCGCCCCGACATGGTGCTGGGCAACCGCCACGGGTTGTCGGCATCGGCCCGCGTGTCGGACGCGGTCTGCCGCGCCGTCGAGGATGGCGGCTGGCGCATCCGGCGCAATTCGCCGTTCTCGGGTGCCTATATCTGTTCGGCCTATGGCCGCCCCGCGCAGAACATCCACGTCGTGCAGCTGGAGATCGACCGCTCGCTTTACATGGACGAGACATCCATCACGCCGCGCCCCGATTTCGACATCTTCGCGGGCCGGATCGAACAGGTCGTGGCCCGCCTTGCCAGCCTGACCACCGATCTCAGTGGCGGACGAATCGCGGCGGAATGATCGCGGGCGATTTTCACGGTGCCAAGCTGCTGCTGACTTGCGGCGACCGGATGCTGACCTATCTGCGCGACGACAAGGCAGGCATTCCCTTTCCCGCCCATTGGGACCTTCCCGGCGGCGGACGAGAGGGGCACGAGACCCCGATCGCCTGCGCCCTGCGGGAGCTGGACGAGGAATTCGCCCTGCGCCTGCCGCCGGACGCGCTGACCGGCCATGATTTCCCGTCGTTTCAGGACCCAAGCATGCGATCCTGGCTGTTCACCGGCACCATCACTGATGCCCAGATCGCCGCGATCCGGTTCGGGGATGAGGGTCAGGAATGGCGCATGATGCCCGTCGCTAACTATCTGACCCATCCGAAGCGCATTCCGCATTTCTGCGACTGGATCCTAAGGTCGGGCCATGCCCCGCACCAGCGGCCCTAGGGCATCGCCCTTGACCGCCCAGCTGGTTGCGAAGGCGAAGGTCGCCGCGGTTTCCAACACGAAGACCGGCCGCAGCCATGCCAGCCCCTGATCCAGACCGGTCGCGAACAGCAGGCCGATCAACCCGATGCTGACCAGAATCACCCAACCGCAGATCCGGTAGATCCGGTTCGAGGCACGCTTTTCCGCGCTGTCGCTGTCGCTGTCGCCCCTGACGAAGAGCACTAGGCAGAAGACCGACAGCGCCAGAAAGAACACCCCCGCCGCCAGCAGGTGCAGCCCCCCCGCGACCGAGGGCCCAAGGATGCATTGCAGCAGGGTGCAGGGCTGTTCCGGCCCGCTGGTCGGGGCCAAGGCGATCAGGGCTGCGGCGACGGCGGCCACGCGCGCGGTCAACCAATCGGTGATGATCTCGCCCGCATGGGGGCGGAAACCCTCATAGCTCCACAAAAAGACGGCCTGCGCGATCAGCGTGCCGACAAAGACCTCGCGCATAGGGGAATAGTAATAGGCCGAGATGCTGGTCTTGAGACCCTGCCCGGATGCGATGGCAAAGACCATCAGCGCAACGGGCAGGAAGTATCCCAAGGCCCCGATGGCGCGGCGCACGGCCAGAAAGGACAGCACCAGATCGTTATGGGCCTTCTGCCCGCTGCCATCATCCATGAACGTCCCCCTTGCCCGCCCGATGGTGGCAAGGGGGAGGCAGCGCGTCAATGCGCGCGGATCTCGGACAGGATCTCCTGCGCGGCGGCACGCGGGTCGGCGGCCTGCCAGACGGGGCGGCCGACGACGATATGGTCGGCACCGGCGGCGATGGCGCTGGCGGGTGTCTCGACACGCTTCTGATCGCCCAGGGCCGCACCACTGGGGCGCACGCCGGGGGTGATGATCAGCCGGGCATCGGGAAGGGCGCGGATGTCCTGCGCCTCGCGCGGGGAACAGATGATGCCGTCGGCGCCAGCCTCGAAGGCGCGGGAGGCGCGCTCGACGGTGATGTCGTGCAGATCGCCCGCCTGCATCATCCCCGCGTCCAGATCGGCCCGTTCCAGCGAGGTCAGGATGGTCACGCCCAGGATCTTGAGGTTGCTGCCCGCCGCACCTTCCTTGGCGGCGCGGATCACATGCGGATCGCCATGCACGGTCAGGAAATCGATGTCGTATTGGGCCAGGCCGCGGACCGCCGCCTCGACCGTGGCGCCGATGTCGAACAGCTTCATGTCCAGGAAGATGCGCTTGCCGTGTTGCTGCTTCAGCTCGTTGGCCAGGGCCAGGCCGCCGCCGGTCAGCATCCCCAGCCCGATCTTGTAAAAGCCCACCGCATCGCCCAGCTTTTCCGCCAGTTCCAGCCCCGTCAGCGCATTCGGCACATCCAGCGCCACGATCAACCTGTCATCCATCGCCCGTCCCCTTATTTCCGCAAAATCGCGGCGTTATGACATGAACGCGGCGTTCTTGAAAGCGTCCCGAAACATCCCATTTCTTATCGTGATGACCCGGACTGGGGCGTGCCGAAATCGGGCGCCCGCAACTCGGGGGCTAACCAAGAATGGAGAATGCCCGATGAACATGGAAAAGTTCACGGAACGGTCGCGTGGGTTCCTGCAATCCGCCCAGACCATCGCGATGCGCGAAAGCCAGCAGCGCGTCATGCCCGAACATCTGCTGAAGGCCCTGATGGATGACGATCAGGGGCTGGCCTCGAACCTGATCACCCGGTCGGGGGGCGATGCCCAGGCCGTGCGGGTCGCCGTCGATCAGGCGGTGGCGAAACAGCCCAAGGTCTCGGGGGGAAGCGGCCAGGTCTATGTCGATCCGTCCATGGTGCGGGTTCTGGACGAGGCCGAGCAGCTGGCCAAGAAGGCCGGCGACAGCTTCGTGCCCGCCGAACGCGTGCTGATGGCGCTGGCCATGGTCAACACCCAGGCCCGCGATGCCCTTGGCGCCGGTGGCGTCAACGCGCAGGCCCTGAACGCGGCCATCAACGACATCCGCAAGGGCCGCACTGCCGACACGGCATCCGCCGAGGACAGCTATGAGGCGCTGGAGAAATACGCCCGCGACCTGACCCAGGCCGCCCGGGACGGCAAGATCGACCCGATCATCGGCCGGGACGAGGAAATCCGCCGCGCCATGCAGGTCCTGTCGCGCCGGACCAAGAACAACCCCGTGCTGATCGGCGAACCCGGTGTCGGCAAGACCGCCATCGCCGAAGGGCTGGCCCTGCGCATCGTCGATGGTGACGTGCCCGAATCCTTGCGCGACAAGCGCCTGATGGCGCTGGACATGGGCGCACTGATCGCCGGTGCCAAATACCGCGGCGACTTCGAGGAACGGCTGAAGTCGATCCTGAAGGAGATCGAATCGGCCGACGGTGAGATCGTGCTGTTCATCGACGAGCTGCACACCCTTGTGGGTGCCGGCAAGACCGATGGCGCCATGGATGCCGCCAACCTGATCAAGCCTGCGCTGGCGCGAGGCGAGCTGCATTGCGTGGGTGCCACGACGCTGGACGAATACCGCAAGTATATTGAGAAGGACGCGGCCCTGGCCCGTCGTTTCCAGCCGGTGACCATCGCCGAACCCACGGTCGAGGATACGATCAGCATCCTGCGCGGCATCAAGGAGAAATACGAGCTGCACCACGGGGTCCGCATCAGCGACGCCGCGCTGGTCGCCGCCGCCCAGCTGTCGAACCGCTATATCACCGACCGCTTTCTGCCCGACAAGGCGATCGACCTTGTGGATGAAGCCTCGTCGCGCCTGCGGATGGAGGTCGACAGCAAGCCCGAGGAGCTGGATCAGCTGGATCGCCAGATCCTGCAGATGCAGATCGAGGCCGAGGCCTTGAAGAAGGAAGACGACGCCGCCTCGAAGGACCGGCTGGAGCGTCTGGAAAAGGACCTCTCGGACATCCAGGAACGCAGCGCCGAGATGACCGCCCGCTGGCAGGCGGAACGCGACCGGCTGGAAGGCTCGCGCAACCTGGGCGAACAGCTGGACCGTGCGCGGGCCGAGCTGGACCAGGCCAAGCGCGAGGGCAACCTGGCCCGCGCGGGCGAGCTGTCCTATGGCATCATCCCCGGCTTGGAAAAGCAGCTGGCCGATGTCGAGGCGACCGATGGCTTGATGGTCGAGGAAGCCGTCCGCCCCGAGCAGATCGCCGAGGTCGTCGAACGCTGGACCGGCATCCCCACCGCCAAGATGCTGGAGGGGGAACGCGACAAGCTGCTGAAGATGGAAGAACAGATCGGCAAGCGCGTCATCGGCCAGTCCGAGGCCGTGACCGCCGTCAGCAACGCCGTCCGCCGCGCCCGCGCAGGCCTGAACGATGAGAACCGCCCGCTTGGGTCGTTCCTGTTCCTTGGCCCCACTGGCGTCGGCAAGACCGAGCTGACCAAGGCGCTGGCCGAATACATGTTCGACGACGACAGCGCGATGGTCCGCATCGACATGTCCGAGTTCATGGAGAAGCACTCGGTCGCCCGCCTGATCGGCGCGCCTCCGGGCTATGTCGGCTATGACGAGGGCGGCGTGCTGACCGAGGCCGTGCGGCGGCGTCCCTATCAGGTGATCCTGTTCGACGAGGTCGAAAAGGCGCATCCCGACGTCTTCAACGTGCTGCTGCAGGTGCTGGACGACGGCGTTCTGACCGACGGTCAGGGCCGGACGGTGGACTTCAAGCAGACGCTGATCATCCTGACCTCGAACCTTGGGTCGCAGGCACTGTCGCATCTGCCCGAGGATCAGGACGCCACCGAGGCCCGCCATCACGTCATGGAGGCCGTGCGCGCCCATTTCCGCCCCGAGTTCCTGAACCGCTTGGACGAGATCATCATCTTCCGCCGCCTGTCGCGGTCGAACATGGACGGGATCGTCAAGGTCCAGCTGGCCCGGCTGGAACGGCGCCTTGCCGCCCGCAAGATCACTTTAGATCTGGACGATGCGGCACGGACTTGGCTGGCCGATCAGGGCTATGATCCGGTCTTCGGGGCACGCCCGCTGAAGCGCGTGATCCAGCGTGCGCTTCAGGACCCACTGGCCGAACTGCTGCTGTCGGGCGATGTGCTGGACGGCGCGACGGTCAAGGTCAGCGCCGGTCCCGACGGGCTTCTGGTGGCCGACCGCGTCGGCAAGGCAGGCGCGCGGATCGGGGCCGTGGGCGAAGGCCCCCGCCCCGACGCCCCCATCCACTGACCCCGAAAGGGCCCCCGCGAACCGGGGGCCCTTTTTCCTGTCGCCGCGTCATGCCTTGCCCATCCGCCGGACAGGCGGCATCGTCACCCAAACCTTGAGGGAGGACCCAATGCTGCCACCGATCCTGCAGAGCCTGCGCATCCCCGTCGTCGCATCGCCGATGTTCATCGTCTCGGGGCCGGATCTGGTCATCGCGCAATGCAAGGCGGGCATCGTCGGCAGCTTTCCCGCCCTGAACGCGCGCGAGAAAGAGGGCGAGCCCTCGATGCTGGACGCTTGGCTGACTCGCATCACCGAGGAGCTGGACCGATACAACCAGGCCAATCCCGACAGCCCCGCCGCCCCCTATGCGGTCAACCAGATCGTCCACCGCAGCAATGCACGGCTGGAACGCGACATCGAGATCTGCCACCGCCACAAGGTGCCGATCTGGATCACCTCGCTTGGGGCGCGGGTCGAGGTGAACGAGGCCGCCCATGATTGCGGCGGCATCGCGCTGCATGACGTGATCAACAACGTCTTCGCCAAGAAGGCCATCGAGAAGGGCGCCGACGGTCTGATCGCGGTCGCCGCAGGCGCGGGTGGTCACGCCGGCCCGCAATCACCCTTCGCCCTGATCCAGGAAATCCGCGAATGGTTCGACGGGCCGCTGCTTCTGTCGGGATCGATCGCCACGGGGCGTGCGGTGCTGGCGGCGCAGGTGATGGGGGCCGATCTGGCCTATATCGGCAGCCCCTTCATCGCCACCGAAGAAGCGAACGCCCAGGCCGACTACAAGCAGATGATCGTGGACAGCGGGGCGATGGACATCGTCACCTCGTCGCTGTTCACGGGCGTGTCGGGGAACTATCTTGCGCCCTCGATCCGCAAGGCGGGGCTGGATCCTGACAACCTGGCGGCGGCGGATGCGTCCTCGATGAACTTCTCGGACGGGTCGTCGAAGCCCAAGGCCTGGTCTACCATCTGGGGTGCGGGTCAGGGCATCGGGGCGATCCGCGCGGTCGAATCGGCAGCCACCCGCATCGACCGGCTTGCGACCGAATATCACGCCGCCAAAGAGGCAGTTTCGCGCCTCTGACCTTTGCGGAATGGCGATGCGGTCCCCATATAGGGGGCCGAACGCCATCCCATTCGCGGAGGATCAATTGGCCTATCAGAAAAGCCAGGACGCGATCGACCGGCTGACGCCGGAGCAATATCGCGTCACGCAGGAAAACGGCACCGAGCGGGCCTTTACCGGCGAATACGACCATCATTTCGAACCGGGCATCTATGTCGATGTCGTCTCGGGGGAACCGCTGTTCTCGAGCAGCGCAAAATACGATTCCGGCTGCGGCTGGCCGGCCTTCACCAAGCCCATCCAGCAGAACGTGACCGAACATCGCGACGTCAGCTTCGGCATGGTCCGCACCGAGGTCCGTTCGGCCCATGGCGACAGCCATCTGGGCCACGTCTTCCCCGACGGCCCGCCCGAGGCCGGCGGCCTGCGCTATTGCATCAATTCGGCATCCCTGCGGTTCATTCCCAAGGACCGGATGGAGGCCGAGGGCTACGGTGAATATCTGGACCAGGCAGAGGAGGCTTGACCATGAGCGAACGCGCAGTTCTTGCGGGCGGGTGTTTCTGGGGGATGCAGGACCTGATCCGGCGTCTGCCCGGCGTCCAGTCGACCCGTGTCGGCTATAGCGGCGGCGATGTCCCGAACGCGACCTATCGCAACCACGGCACCCATGCCGAGGCAATCGAGATCACCTTCGACCCCGATATCATCAGCTATCGCCGGTTGCTGGAGTTCTTCTTCCAGATCCACGATCCCACCACGCCGAACCGGCAGGGGAACGACATCGGCCTCAGCTATCGTTCGGCAATCTATTACGTCGACGAGGACCAGAAGGCGGTGGCGCTGGACACCATCGCCGATGTCGAGGCATCAGGCATCTGGCCCGGAAAGGTCGTGACCGAGGTCGAACCGGTGGGCGATTTCTGGGAGGCCGAGCCCGAGCATCAGGATTACCTGGAACGCTTCCCGAACGGCTATACCTGCCACTTCCCACGCCCCGATTGGGTCCTGCCCAAGCGCGACGCGGCAGAGTGAGCCGACCATAGGAAAGGCGCCCGGAACCATGTTCCGGGCGCCTTTTGCGTCCCGCGACGGCCGGGGGCGCGTCGCCCCCCGGACCCCCAGAGGGTATTTGTGGCAACCTAGAAGGTCCTAGTGCGAGGTATCCTCGAGCGGCGGGCGCACGCGGAAGACCGCGCAGTAGAGCGCCGGAACGAAGACCAGCGTCACCAGCGTTCCCGCGATGATGCCCCCCATCATGGCGAAGGCCATTGGACCCCAGAACACCTGCCGCGAGATGGGAATCAGCGCCAGCGATGCGGCCGCCGCCGTCAGCAGGATCGGACGGGCGCGGCTGTCCGAGGCCTCGAAGACGGCATCCCACCGGGTCCTGCCCTTGTGCAGAAGTTCCTGGATTTCATGCACGAGGATGATCGAGTTGCGGATCAGGATGCCGATCAGCGCCAGGATCCCCAGGATGGCCACGAAGCCCATCGGTACACGGAAGGGCACCAGCACCGCCACCACGCCGATCAGCCCCAAGGGCGCCGCCGCGAAGACGATCAGCGACAGGCGGAAACTTTGCATCTGGGCCATGACCAGCACTGCCATGATCAGCAGCATCACCGGCACGACCGCCGCGATGGGCGCCTGACTGTCGGCCGAGCTTTCGACCGTACCGCCGACCACGACCTGAACGCCGGGGGGCAGCGTCGCCTGGTATTCGGCGACCTTGTCGGTCAGGGCGGTGACCAGGGTGGCGGGCTGATCCTTGGTTGCGATGCCCGCCTTGACGGTGACGGTGGGCAGGCCGTTGCGCTGCATGATCAGCGGCTGCTCGGTCCCGTATTCCAGCGTCACAAGGGCCGCCAGCGGGATGGTCCGCCCATCGACCAGGTTCATCTGCAGATTGCGGATCGAGTCCAGCGACTGGCGGTCGTCGGCCTGACCGCGGGCGATGACATCGACCAGGAAGATGTCGTCACGCAACTGGGTGACCTGCACGCCGTTGAAGATCGCCGAAAGCGCCTCGGAGATGTCGCCATTGGTCACGCCCAGCTGGCGGGCCTGATCCTGATCGACGTTCAGGCGCACCATGCGCGCGGGTTCGTTCCAGTCCAGCGCGATATCCTGCAGGCGCGGTTCGCCCGACAGCACGGTCGCCAGACCGCGTGCGGCATCACGGGCGGCATCGGGGTCGGGGGCGCTGACGCGGTATTGCACCGGCTTGCCCACCGGCGGGCCGATTTCCAGGTTCTTGACGTAGATGTCGACGCCTGCAAATTCGCTTCTGGCCAGCGCGTTCAGTCGCGCCTTGACGCGGTCGCGCGCCTCCAGATCGGGGGTCTGGATGACGATCTGGCCCATGTGCGGCCCTGCCGTGGGCACATCCATCGACAGCACGAAGCGCGGCGCCCCCTGCCCGACGTAGGAGGTCCAGAACAGCACATCCTCATCCCCGGCCAGCGTGTCCTCCAGCCGGTCCATATCCGCGCGGGTGCGCGCGATGGATGCGTTCTGGCGTTCGTTGACGTCGATCACCACCTCGGTCCGGTCCGAGGTCGGGAAGAACTGCTGTTCCACGAACTGCATTCCCCAGACCGAGGTGAAGAACAAGGCCAGCGTCACGGCGATGGTGATCCATTTGAAGCGCATCGCCTTGCGCAGGAAGCCGTGGAAACCGCGGCGCAGGCGACCCGGACCCTTGTGATGATGGGCCATGTTTCGCGACAGAAAGGTCACGCCCAGAAGCGGTGCGAAGAGCACCGCCACGATCCACGAGATGATCAGCGACACCGCGATCACCACGAAGAGCGAGAAGGTGAATTCCCCCGCTGCCGAATTGTTCAGGCCGATCGGGATGAAGCCCGCCACCGTCACCAGCGTGCCGGTCAGCATCGGGAAGGCGATCGAGGTCCAGGCATAGCTTGCCGCGTCGTTCAGCGTCTCGCCGATTTCCAGCCGCGAGATCATCGTCTCGATCGCGATCATCGCGTCATCGACCAGCAGGCCAAGCGCGATGATCAGCGCCCCGAGCGAGATCCGCTGCAGGGTGATGCCATAGATTTCCAGGATAACGAAGGTGATCGCCAGGCACAGCGGGATGGTCAGCGTCACCACCAGGCCGGCGCGCAGGCCGAGGCTGACGAAGCTGACGATCAGGACGATGCCCACGGCCTCGGCCAGGGCCTGGACGAAATGGCCGACGGCCTCCTCGACGACATGGGGCTGGTCGGCGAATTTCGACATCTTGATGCCGATGGGCAGATCGGCGGCGATCTGGTCCATCAGGGCGTCCAGCTCCTCGCCGAATTCCAGGATGTTGCCGCCCTTGCGCATGCCGACCTGCAGTCCGATGGCCTGTTCGCCCTGATAGCGGAACAGCGATTCCGGCGGGTCGGCATAGCCGCGGGTGATGGTGGCCACATCGGCCAAATTGAAGAAGCGTTCGCCCACGCGCAGGTTCACGGCCTCGATGGCGCTGGCATCGTCGAACTGGCCGCCCACGCGGACCAGCACCCGTTCGGGGCCGGACTGGATGACACCCGAAGGCGCGATGGCGTTCTGCTGGGCCAGCGTTCCCAGCACCTGCTGCTGGTTCAACCCCAGTGCCGCAAGCCGCGCGGCCGAGAACTCCAGGAAAACCTCCTCGTCCTGCTCGCCCAGCAGTTCGGTCTTGCCCGCCATTTCAAGCGATGCGACCTGCTTGCGGATATCCTCGACCCGGTCGCGCAATTCGCGCGGGGTGAAGCCGTCGGCGGTGAAGGCATAGATGTTGCCGAAGACGTCGCCGAAGTTGTCGTTGAACTGGAAGCCCGCGAATTCCTGCGGAAAGTCGCCGCGGATGTCGGACATCATCAGGCGCACGCGCTTCCAGACCTCGGGGACGGCGGCGGCGCGGGTGGTGGGGTCCAGCTCGACATAGACGACCGCCTGCCCCGGCATGGTGACCGAGCGTGTGAAGTCCAGCTCGTCCAGCTCCTCCAGCTTGGTCTCGATGCGGGTGGTGACCTGCTTCAACGTCTCGTCGGTGGTGGCACCGGGAAGGGCCGCGCCGATGATCATCGTCTTGATGGTGAAATCGGGGTCTTCCTCGCGGCCCAGGGACTGATAGCTGATGAAGCCCGCGAACATGGACAGCAGCAGCAGGAACCAGACGAAGCTGCGGTGATGCAGGGCCCAGTCAGACAGATTGAAACGCTTCACGGGTTCAGCCTCCGGCCAACGGCCTGGTCTTGTGTCAGGGATCGCACGCCGCGGATGACGATCTCGTCGCCTGCGGTCAGGCCCGAGGTGATGGACACGCGACCCTGGAACGGCGTCGCGGCCGTAACCTCGACCTGTTCGACATGGGCCTCGTCACCGTCGCGGCGCACGCGCCAGACGTAATTCTTTTCATCGACGGTGATCACCGCCTCGGCAGGCAGCGACAGCGAGGGGTCGTCCACGCTGCCAAAACGCGCGCGTACCAGCGACCCGAGGCGGAAAGTGACATCGGGTGGCAGGCGCAGGTGCAGGCGGCGGGTGCGGGTCGCGCTGTCGGCCACCGGATCGATGCGGTCCAGCGTCGCTGGCACCTGGGTTTCGGGTTCGTTGCGGTGCCAGACGGTGAAGACTGCATCGCTTTCCAGCCCTAGCAGAGCGGATTCAGGCAGATCGATCACGACCTCCTTCTCGTCCTGCGCGGACAGTTGCAGCACCTGCTGGCCCGCGCTGACGACGGCGCCGGGTTCCTCATAGACGGCGCTGATGACCCCGGCGAAGGGGGCCTCCATCAGGGCGAAACCTTCGGAATCCTGCGCCTGCACCAGTTCCGAGCGCGCCTGTTCGGCCGCGGCCGCAGCCGAGGTCGCGGCCTGCTGGGCCTGTTCCAGTTGGGCGTCGGAGGCGACATTGCGTTCGGCCAGTGCCTTGGTGCGGGCCAGCGTCGCCTCGGCGGTGCGTTGCTGGACTTCGGCAGCGTCAAGGGCTGCGGCGGCGGCGCGGGTATTGGCGGCCAAATCGTCGGTGTCCAAGGCGGCCAGCTTCTGGCCCTTGGTGACGATCGTGCCCAGTTCGACCGGACGTTCGATCATGCGACCAAGCGTCTGGAAGCCAAGCGTCACCTGATCGCGCGAGGCGATGGTACCGGGGATCCAGCGCGCCTCGTCGCCGCGGTCCTGCACGATGATGCTGACCACGGGGCGCGGGGGGCCTTCGGGTTCGGCATCGGCATGGGCCTCTCCGCTCAGCCACGAGGGCAGGCCAAGGGCGGATGCGGGGCCGGCCAGCAGGGCCGCGATGCAGATGAAGGCAAGAATTGCGTGGATGGCTTTCATTCGCGGTCCCCTTCCGGCGCGACCGTCGCGCCCATGACCTGACGCCCCGGATAGAGCAGCTGCGATCCGGCGCCCACGACGCGTGCGCCATCATCCAAACCGTCCGAGATGAAGACGGATTGATCGCCGAAATGGCTGACGGTGACCGGCGTCAGGGTGACGCGGTCGTCCTGACCCACCGTCCAGACGGCGGGTTGATCGCCGTCGCGCATCAGGGCGGTCCAGGGAACCTCGGTGCCGTGATCCAGCGCGACGTCCAGGTATCCGCGCACCGATGCCCCCAGAAGCGAGGTGCCGCTTTCGGCAGATTGCAGGCGCGCGCGCACGGTGACGGTGCCGGTCTCGAGGTCCACCAGGGGGGAAACCTCGGTCACCTCGCCGGTCATGGTCGGACGCGCGATGTCCAGCGTCTCCAGCCGGATCGACGTGCCGATGATGTCGCGCAGGATCGGGTCGTCGGCGACCTGGAAGACCGCTTCCAGACCGGTCAGTGCGGCCAGGTTGAAGACCGGCTGCGCGGCGGCGACGACCTGTCCCGGCGCCACGGATTTCATCGTGACCACGGCATCCTGGGGTGCGCGCAGCACGGCGTCCTCGACCGCGCGACGGGCCTGATCCACGGCCGAGATCGCGCGTTCCAGCACGCCCTCGGCCTGCGACAGCGCCTGTTCGGCCTGATCTGCGGCGGCCTTGGTGCCCACCCCGCGCGCCAGCAGCGCCGAGGCGCGTTCGCTGGCCTGACGGGCCTGGTCCTGGCCCGCGCGGGCCGACAGCAGCCCGGCCTCGGCTACGTTCAGCGCCTGATCCTGCTGGACCGAGGCCAGCCGGGCCAAGGGCTGACCCGAGGTGACGCGATCCCCTTCCTCGACCAGGACCTCGGTGACGCGCCCGCCCTGGCGGAAGCCAAGCTGCAGCGCGTCGATGGCCTTGATTTCCCCCGACAGCTGCATGTCGGTGTTCAGGTCGGCGGTCTTCACGGTCTCGATCTGGACGCGGATGACCTGATCGGGGTCGTCCTGCGCCAGCACCGGGAAGGCCGCCAGCCAAGCCAGAAGGGCAGTTCCAAAGATCTGTTTCGACATGATCGACCGATATGTTGCGATACCAGACGTTTCATGCCTTTCGCCGTCTTTGGGAACCCCCTTTCCTTCAGGTCACCGCGGCTTTTCGGTGAAATTCCGCGCGATGCCATGTGCCGTCCCGCAGGATTGCCGCCAGAACGTCCACCGCGCGCGCCACGTCGTCCAGATCGTTGTAGAGCGGTGCAAAACCGAACCGCAGCACGTCGGGTGCGCGAAAATCGCCGATGACCCCTTCCGCGATCAGCGCCTGCATCACCGCATAGGCCTGCGGATGGCGGAACCCGACCTGCGATCCGCGCTGTTCGGGGTCGCGGGGGGAATGCAGGGCGACATCGGGGCAGTTCGCCTCGACCCCCGCGATGAAGGCCTGGCTCAGCTCGATCGAGCGCGCCCGCAGATCGGCCATCTGAACACCGTCCCAGACATCCAGCGCCGCCTCCAGCGCGGTCATGGCGATGACGGGGGGCGTGCCGACGCGCATCCGGTCGATGCCGCCTGCGGGACGGTAATCCAGATCGAAGGCGAAGGGCGCGGCATGGCCCATCCAGCCCTGCAGGATCGGCTGCGCGGCATCCGCATGATCGGGGTGGATCCAGATGAACGCCGGCGCCCCCGGCCCGCCGTTCAGGTACTTGTAGGTGCAGCCGACCGCGAAATCGGCCCCCGCGCCCAGCAGATCGACATCGACCGCCCCCGCCGAATGCGCCAGATCCCAAACCGTCAGCGCACCCGCTGCATGCGCCTTGGTGGTCAGCGCCTTCATGTCGTGGCGGCGGCCGGTGCGGTAATCGACCTCGGTGATCATCATGACGGCGACGTCTTGGGTGATCGCGGCCTCGACATCCTGCGGATCGACGACGCGCAATTCGGCATCGACCGCCTGCGCAAGCCCCTGCGCCACATAGAGGTCCGAGGGGAAGTTGCCGCTGTCCGACAGGATCACCCGCCGGTCGGGACGCAGGGCACGCGCGGCGCTGACGGCTTGAAAGACCTTGATTGACAGCGTGTCGCCCATGACGACCTGCCCCGCCCCCGCCCCGATCAACCGGGCGATGCGGTCGCCCACCTTGCGCGGCTGGTCGAACCACCCGGCCTTGTTCCAGCCGGTGATCAGCATCTCCGACCATTCGTCGGTCATCATGGCCGAGACCTTGGCGGCAGCCGCCTTCGGCATCGGCCCCAGCGAATTGCCATCCAGATAGGTCACGCCCTGCGGCAGATGAAATGCGGTGCGGGTCTTGGTGAAATCGGTCATGCTCAGGCTCCCTCTTGACGGCACGCTAGCAGGCGGGTCACCTGCCGGAAAGAGGGATGAAACCATGCTCTATCAAGTGGATGACTGGGACGACGCTTATGCCAATGGCGCGCACATCCCGAACGCCGAGGCCTATTTCGCCAGCTGGCCGCAAAGCGCCGCAGCCTTTCGCGACCGCCACCCGCCCCGCGATCTGGGCCGTGGCCATCTGTTCATGCCGCAAGGCACGCCGCGCGGGCTGATGGTTTTCATCCACGGCGGCTATTGGATGAACACCGACCCGTCCTTCTGGTCGCATCTGGCCGAGGGTGCCCTGTTGGCCGGATGGGTAGCGCTGTTGCCGGGCTATACGCTGGCGCCCGAGGCACGGATCACCCAGATGACCGGACAGGTGGCCCGCCAGATCGCCACGGCTGCGGAACAGGTCGAAGGCCCCATCGCCATCACCGGCCATTCGGCGGGCGGACATCTGGCGGCGCGGATGGTCTGCGATGACGGCACCTTGCCCGCGCAGGTTCTGGCGCGGGTCTCGGCCTGCGTGCCGATCTCGCCCCTCTCGGACCTGCGACCATTGATGCGCACGGCGATGAACCGCACGCTGATGATCGACCTGCCCGAGGCCTTGGCCGAAAGCCCCGCCCTGCTGCAACCCGCCCAAGGCATCCCCGTCACCACTTGGGTCGGCGGGTCCGAACGCCCCGAGTTCCTGCGTCAGGCCCGTCTGCTGGCGGATGCCTGGGCAGGACTTGGGGCCGCGACGGAATGCGTCACGGCCCCCGGTCGGCATCATTTCAACGTCGTCGAGGATCTGATGCGCCCCGACGCGCCGCTGATGACGCGGCTTCTGGCTCAGAGCGGCTCGCGATAGTCGAACTCGTCGGGGTGCGGGCCGGTGCGGTGGTCGTTGTCCAGACCGTCCAGCGCGGCCATGTCCTCGGCGGTCAGCTCGAACTCCAGCACGGCGAAGTTCTGCGCCAGACGGTCGGGGTGTTCCGATTTCGGAATGACCGACAGACCATGCTGGATATGCCACCGCAGGATCACCTGCGCGGGGCTGCGGTTCAGCCGTTCCGCAATTTTGGTGACGGCGGGCGCCTCGAAGCTGTCGCCGCGACCAAGGGGGGTCCAGCTTTGCGTGACGATGCCAAGATCCTCGTTGATCTTGCGCATATGGGTTTGCGCCAGCGAGGGATGCAGCTCGATCTGGTTCAGCGCCGGGGTGACGCCGGTCTCGTCGATCAGGCGCTTGAGGTGGTCCTCGTGGAAGTTCGCCACCCCGATCGAGTTCACGCGGCCTTCCTCGCGCAGGCGGATCAGCGCCTTCCAGGTCTCGACATAGGCATCCAGCTTGGGCAGCGGCCAATGGATCAGGAACAGGTCCAGCCGGTCCAGACCGGTGCGCTCCATCGTCTCGTCGAAGGTCCGCAGCGCCATGTCATAGCCCTGTGCATCGTTCCACAGCTTCGAGGTCACGAAGATCTCGTCGCGGGGGACGTCGGAATTGCGGATGCCCTCGCCCATGCCGCGTTCGTTCTTGTAGGCGGCGGCGCCGTCGATCAGGCGGTAACCGGCGCTCAGCGCCTGCTGCACCACCTGCGGGGTCTTCGCATCGTCGATCTGCCAGATGCCGGTGCCCAGCTGGGGCATCTTGTGTCCGTCATTCAGCGTCATCATCGGTTGGGTCATGGGTGACTCCTTTCGTTGCCGCAGATAACGCAAAGGACGGGCATTGGGTCCAGCCCATATGTCGCGCCCCCTTCACGATGATTTTCGCGCGGCACCCCTGCCGCATGGAACCGCTGCCCGCCGACGCTGTTGACCGATGCGCCGACCCGCGCCGCGAAAGGCACAACATGGACCAGCAGGTCATCCCCTTCGATCTTGTCCGCATGTTCATCGGGGAACAGCCGCCGCTGTTCTATGCCGAGATCCTGTTCCGCACCGTCCTGATCTATGTCTACACGCTGGCGATGATCCGCTGGATCGGCGGGCGCGGCGTCGCGCAGCTGTCGATGGTGGAATTCCTGCTGGTGATCGCCCTCGGTTCGGCGGTGGGCGATGCGATGTTCTACCCCGAGGTGCCGCTGTTGGCCGCCATGGCCGTCATCACCACCATCGTCCTCATCAACAAGGTGCTGGACCGGCTGATCGTCCGGTCCGATCGCGCCAAGACCACGCTGGACGGACGACCCTTGGCGCTTGTCCGCGACGGTCGCATCCTGCTGGATGCGATCGATCACCGCGATCTGGGCATTTCCGAGATCAAGTCGATGCTGCGCCTTGCCGGGGTCGAGAACCTGGGCGAATTGCGCGCGGCCTACCTCGAGGCCGGGGGCGGGCTGTCGGTCTTTCGCGCCCATCCGCCCCGCCCCGGCCTGTCGCTGGTCCCGCCCCGGCACCTGCTGAACCCGCCACCCGCCACCGACAAGCCGCTTGCGATGGACGGCCAGACATGTTGTGGCATCTGCGGCGCGCCGACCGGTGCGCAGATCATCGCCACCCGCGGTCGTTGCAGCCATTGCGACGGGCGGGCGTGGCAGTCTCCGGAATGGCCCGCGGGCACCGGGGAACAGGACAAGGGCGGCACCACGCCGAAGGAGTGACAGATGAAGGTATTCACGCTGGTGGTCGAACTGGGACGCAGGACCGGCGACGGGCTGCCCAAGGGCGCGACCGGGGCGGGTCTTGTCTGCTTCGCCGCCGGAACCGACGAGGCCGAGGCGGTGCGCGAAACCGTGGCGATCCTGAAGCAGGCCGAGATGGCTCCGCTGGACGTGACCGGATACGGCACGCTTGAGGACCGGCTGGCCGAGGGGCATGAGGTCGACCAGGACGAACGCGACCTGATGGACCGCGCGCTGGCCGAAAATTCCGTCATCATCGCGCAGATGACGCCCTATTTCGGGGACGAAGGGTCGCAGGACACGCCGCGCCATTAGGGCTGCGTTGCGGTGCCGCATCGCGCACCGCTTGCCCTACCCATGGATGCATCCTTCGGTTAGACTGTTCACAACAAGAACCCGAGCAGTCACGAACAGGCGATCATCCATGAGCATTTCCCGCATTTTCCTGTCCACCGCCCTGATCGGGGTCCTGGCGTCCTGCGCATCGCCGGTGTCGCGCATGCCCGCATCGGGGCCGTCGGCGGGCTATTCCTCGGTCACGCCGACCGCGATCCCCGCCGCATCCGCCAGCGACGAGGCGGGCCTGCAGCGCTTCGTCCAGAGCTTCCGCCCCCGCGCGCTCTCCTCGGGCATCTCGCCCGCGACCTACGACCGCGCCATGCGGATCGCGCAGTATAATCCCGATGTGATCCGCCTGGATCGCAAGCAGTCCGAATTCTCGCGTCCGGTCTGGCTCTATCTGGACAGCGCCGTGTCCGATGTCCGCATCACCACGGGCCGCCAGAAGAACGCGCAACTTTCCTCGACCCTGTCGCGGATCGAGGCGCAATACGGCGTCCCGCGCGAGATCGTGCTGGCCGTCTGGGGCATGGAATCGAACTTCGGCGGCAACCGCGGCAAGATGCAGATCATCCCCTCGCTGACGACGCTGGCCTATGACGGTCGCCGGGGCGAGATGTTCCAGAACCAGCTGATCGCCGCGCTGAAGATCCTGCAGGCGGGCGACACCGACCCCGAACACATGCTGGGCAGCTGGGCGGGCGCGATGGGGCACACCCAGTTCATGCCGACCTCCTATCTGGAATATGCGGTCGATTTCACCGGGGACGGTCGCCGCGACATCTGGTCGGACGATCCGACCGACGCGCTGGCATCGACTGCCGCCTATCTGGCCCGCAACGGCTGGCAGCGCGGCCAGACCTGGGGGGCCGAGGTGCGGCTGCCCGCGAACTTCAACATGGGTCTGATCGGCAAGGGAACGCGGCGTTCGTCGGGCGACTGGTCGGCGCAGGGTGTGCGCACGATGTCGGGCGGCGGCCTGCCCTCGGGCAATGGCTCGATCATCATGCCGGCGGGGGCGCGTGGTCCGGCCTTCTTCATCAGCGACAACTTCCGGTCGATCCTGCGCTACAACAACTCGGACAACTATGCGCTTGGTGTCTCGTTCCTGGCGGAACGCATCGCCGGGCGTTCGGGTATCCAAGGCAACTGGCCGCGCAGCGACCGCCCCCTGTCCACGGGCGAGCGTGAAGAGATCCAGGTCCTGCTGAAGCGCCGCGGCTTCTACGACGGCGAGATCGACGGGTTGTTCGGTTCGGGCACGATGGAGGCCGTGGCCGCCTTCCAGCGGTCCATCGGCGCGACGCCCGACGGCTATCCCACCTCGATCCTGCTGGGCCAGCTGCGCGGTTGAGCGTAACGGACAAAACCGGCCCCGCACCCGCGGGGCCGTTTTCCGACAGCGACCGCGATGCCGTCTATCGCGCCATCCGGTCGCGGCGCGACGTGCGCAGCCAGTTCCTGCCCGATCCCATCGATCCCGCGCTTCTGACGCGCCTGTTGCAAGCCGCGCATGATGCGCCATCCGTGGGGCTGTCGCAGCCGTGGAACTTCATCCTGCTGCGCGATCCCGCCGTTCGGCTGCGCATCCACGACGCCTTCACCCGCGCCAATGCCGAGGCCGCGGAACGCTTTCCCGACCGCAAGGCGCTCTATTCGTCCTTGAAGCTGGAAGGCATCCTTCAGGCGCCGGTGAACCTCTGCATCACCTGCGACCGCAGTCGCGGCGGCGATCATGTGCTGGGCCGCACCCATGATCGTGCCACTGACCTCTATTCCACGGTCTGCGCCGTCCAGAACCTGTGGCTGGCGGCCCGTGCCGAGGGCGTGGGCGTCGGTTGGGTCAGCATCTTCCGCGAGGACGACCTGCGGTCCATCCTGCGCCTGCCCGACTATGTCGTGCCGGTGGCCTATCTGTGCATCGGCCATGTCGCGGAGCTCTATCGGCAACCCGAGCTGCAGGCGAAGGGCTGGGCCGAACGCCTGCCCTTGCGCGATCTGGTGCTGGAGGACAGCTGGGACGGCCCTCAGGCCAATCTGTCGCGAAAGACGTCCAGCACCTGCGCATAAACTTCGCGCTTGAAGGGAACGATGCTGTCCAGCAGATCATCGGCGCGCATCCATTGCCACTTGTCGAACTCGGGGTGGTCGGTGGCGATGTCCACATCGCTGTCCTGCCCCGTGAACCGCAGCAGCAGCCATTTCTGGCGCTGCCCGCAGAAGCGGCCCTTCCAGGCCTTGCCCAGCAGATGCGGCGGCAGGTCGTAATAGACCCAATCGGGCGTTTCCCCCAGAACCTCGGCCTTGTCGATGGTGACGCCGGTTTCCTCGACCAACTCGCGCAGGGCGGCCTGATGCGGGGTTTCGCCCGCATCGATGCCCCCCTGCGGCATCTGCCATGCGCCGGGGGTGTCGATGCGCTGACCGGCAAAGATCAGCCCCGCATCGTTGATCAGCACGACCCCTGCACAGGGCCGATAGGGCAGGCCCATCGGCCCCATCCGTTCGGTCATGGATCAGCCCTTGTCCGCATCGCCGCCGGCCGGTTCGGCATTGGCGGCGGGGGTTTCGGTGGCGGGCACATCGTCGGCGTTGAAGCTGACGGCGGCCAGACCCTTCAGGATGTCGACGGCATAGGCCAGCTGGTAATCCTCGTCGCGCAGGGCGGCAGTCGCCTCGACCTCGGCGGCCTCGTCCTCGATCTGCTTGCGGTCCTCGTCGCTGATGTCGTTGCCCAAGGCACCGCGCAGATCCGCCTCGGAGCGGCTGAAGCTGCTGTTGGTGCGCGATTCTTCCTCCTCCGTGGGCTGGGCAGGGGTTGGCTGGGCGACCAGGATGTCGGGCTGGATGCCCAATGACTGGATCGACCGTCCCGACGGCGTATAGTAACGCGCCGTCGTCAGCCGGATCGCACTGTCCGAGGTGACGGGCATCACGGTCTGGACACTGCCCTTGCCGAAGGTCTTTTCGCCCACGACGATGGCGCGGCGATGGTCCTGCAGCGCGCCGGCCACGATCTCCGATGCGCTGGCCGAACCGCCATTGGTCAGGACGACCATCGGCTTGCCTTCGGCCAGATCGCCCTCCTCGGCGTTCCAGCGTTCACTCTCATCGGGGTTGCGGCCGCGGGTGCTGACGATTTCGCCCGCATCCAGAAACGCGTCGCTGACGCTGATCGCCTGGTTCAGCAACCCGCCGGGGTTGTTGCGCAGGTCCAGGACGAAGCCCGTGACCTTGTCGATGCCGCCTGCTTCCTCGACCGCCTTGGCCAGCTCGGTCTTCAGCGCGTCATAAGTCTCGTCGTTGAAGGTCGAGACGCGCAGGACGACCGCATGGCCCTCGACGCGCGACCGTACGACGGTCAGCTTGATCGTGTCGCGGGCCATGGTCAGATCGAAAGGTTCGGTCTCGCCTTCGCGCAGGATGGTGATGGTGATCTCGGACCCAACCGGGCCGCGCATCATCTCGACCGCCTCGTCCAGGTTCAGGCCCAGCAGCGATTCGCCGTTCACATGGGTGATGAAATCGCCCGACTGCACGCCCGCCTCGGCGGCGGGGGTGTCGTCAATGGGCGAGACGACCTTGACCATGCCCTCTTCCTGGCTGACCTCGATGCCCAGGCCGCCGAAGCTGCCGCGGGTCTGGGTCTGCATGTCGGAATAAGCATCCGCCGACAGGAAGCTGGAATGCGGATCAAGCGAGGTCAGCATGCCGTTGATCGCAGCCTCGACCAATTCCTTGTCGTCGGGGGCCTCGACGTAATCGGCGCGGATACGCTCGAAGATGTTGCCGAACAGTTCAAGCTGTTCGTAGGTCGAGGTATTGCGCCCGGCTTCCTGCGCCATCAGCGGTCCGGCGATCTGGGTCGTTGCCAGCGCGCCTGCAAGAACGCCCCCCAGTCCTGCGATCAGATAATGTCTCATGGCGGCCTTTCCTGCCTCAGTCCTGTTGCGGGTCGACGAATGGATTCAGCACGAACCACTCGGCCGGGTCCAGCGTTTCATTGCCGCGGCGCAGTTCAAGATACAGCGATTCACTGCGTCCGGCCTGATCGCCGCGGGCGGCATCCGCGACGAACTGCGATCCGAATTCCTGCGCGGGCGCCTCGGCCCCGCCCATCAAACCAACGGGATCGCCGGCCTTCAGCACGTCGCCGACCTCTCCGAAGACCTGGGCGAGGCCCGCGAAGATCATAAGATAGCCGCGCGCCGGTTCCACGATCATCACATTGCCGTAATCGAGGAAGGGTCCGCGATAGCGAATTGTCGCAGGCCAGGGCGTCTGCACCAGCGCGGCGGGCGCGGTGGCGATGACCCAGCCCGGACGCTTGACGCCCGCCGCGTCGGGTTCGTCATAGGGGCGCAGCACCGATCCCACGACCGGCAGGCGCAGGCTGCCCTGCGCGCCTTCGAAGTCGTCCATTGGGGCGCCCACGTCCTTTTCCATCTTGGCGATGCCTGTGGCGAAATCGTCCAGGGTCTGCGCGGCCTCGCGCAGCGCGCTCAGCTCCTCGGGGTCCTCGGCGAAACGCACCGGCATCGAGCTGCGGTCGGTGACGGCGCTGGACAGCAGGCGACGCGCCTCCTGGACCGAGGCGAGGCCCGATCCCAGCATGCCCGCCGCATTGGCCTGCAATTCCCGCACCGTGGCGATTTCATCCAGATCGCCCTGCAGCGCCTCGGCCTCGGCGCGCAGGCCGGGGGTGACGCCCGACAGCAGCATCGCGGACCGCGCATTGGCCAAGGCCCCCGCCGGATGCAGCAGCATGGTGCTCTCGGGGCTTTGCTGCAGGGCGGTCATCGCCCCCAGCACCTGCCCCAGCTGATCGCGCTGCGCATCGAAGCGGGCACGCAGTTCCGCCTCGCGCGCGCTGGCTTGGCGCAGCCCGTCGCGCAGGGCGGCAAGGCCGGTTTCATAGCCGCGGATCACCTCGGTCAGGGCCACGACCTGATCGTCGGCGGTCACCGCATCGGCCAGTTCCCCGATCGAGGCGCGCAGCATGGCCGCGGCGCTTTCGGCGTCGCGCACCGCCTGATTGGCGGGGCTGACGTCCTGCGCATGGGCAGGCGACATCAGCGCAAGGCCCAGCAGGGCCGCGGCGGCAAGGGCCCGAGGCGTCATCTGGTGATCAGGCTTTCGCCGGTCATCTCGGCCGGAAGGGGCAGCCCCATCAGGTCCAGCACCGTGGGCGCCAGATCGGCCAGACGGCCCGCCCGCACCGAGGCACCCGCAGGACCGCCATAGACGATCACCGGCACGGGGTTCAGCGTATGGGCGGTATGGGCATTGCCGGTATCGAGGTCGATCATCTGTTCGCAATTGCCGTGATCGGCGCAGATGACGGCGGCCCCGCCGACCTTGTCCAAGGCCTCCAGCATGCGGCCCAGGCCCTGGTCCACGGCCTCGCAGGCGCGGGCGGCGGCGTCCAGGCTGCCGGTATGGCCGACCATGTCGGGGTTGGCGAAGTTGACCACGATCAGGTCGTAGCCCGCGCCGATCACCTCGAGCAGCTTGTCGGCGACTTCGGCTGCGGCCATTTCGGGGGCCATGTCATAGGTCGCGACCTTGGGGCTCTGCGGCATGTGCCGATCCTCGCCCTCTTCGGGGGTTTCCTTGCCGCCGTTCAGGAAGAAGGTGACATGGGGGTATTTCTCGGTCTCGGCCAGGCGGAACTGGCGCAGGCCCTTGGCCGCGACCCAGGCCCCAAGCGTGTTGACCACCTGCGTCTTGGGATAGGCGGTCTGCATGAAGTCGCTGTGGCGGCTGCTGTAATCGACCATGCCCAGCACGCCCGCCCATTCGGGACGGTCGCTGGCATCAAAAGCGTCGAAGTCTGGATCGGCCAGCGCCGACAGGATTTCCCGCGCGCGGTCGGCGCGGAAGTTCAGGCAGAACAGACCGTCCCCGTCCTGCGCCCCGTTATAGCCGTCGATGACGAAGGGCGGGATGAATTCATCGGTCTTGCCGTCCGCATAGGCCGCGACGATGGCATCCTCGGCCGAGGCTGCATCCGTGCCGCGACCGGCGACCATCGCGCCGAAGGCCTGCTCGACCCGGTCCCACCGGTTGTCGCGATCCATCGCGAAATAGCGCCCGACGACCGTGCCGATCCGCGCGCCTTTCGGCATCGCGCCCTGCAGTTCGGTCAGATAGCCATGGGCCGAGCTTGGCGCCACGTCGCGCCCGTCGGTGATGGCATGGATGACGACCGGCACGCCCGCCTCGCTGACGATCTTCACCGCCGCCAGCATGTGCTGCAGGTGGCCATGCACCCCGCCGTCCGAGACGACACCCATGACATGCGCCGTCCCGCCCGAGGCCTTCATCCGGTCGATGAAATCCAGCAGCGCGTCGTTCTTGCCGAAGCTGCCTTCCTCAATGGCCAGGTCGATCTGGCCCAGATCCATGGCGACCACGCGACCGGCACCGATATTGGTGTGGCCAACCTCGGAATTGCCCATCTGGCCGCGCGGCAGACCCACGTCGGGACCATAGGTCACCAGCGTCGCATTGGGACAATCGCGCATCAGACGGTCGAAGTTGGGCGTCGCGGCCTGGTCGGGTGCGCTCTGCTCGGGGCGGTCGGACAGGCCCCAACCATCCAGAATGCACAGGATCACGGGTTTGGTCATGATTGCCTCGCGGTTTTCCCCCTCATACGCGGGCGACGGCGCGACGGCAACCACAGGTGGCCCGCGTCAGGCCCGGTGATAGGGCGACCCGGACAGGATGGTGGCGGCTCGGTACAGCTGTTCGGCCAGCATGACACGCACCAGCATATGCGGCCAGACCATGCGCCCGAAGCTGATCGACCAATCGGCACGGGCCCGCAGATCGGGGTCCAGCCCATCAGCCCCGCCGATGACGAAGCAGACGTCGCGCGCCTCGTCGCGCCATCTGGCGATGCGGGCCGCGAAATCGGGCGACAGGGGCTGGTCGCCGCGTTCGTCCATCATCACCAGCGCGGCCCCCGCAGGCAAGGCACGCGACAGCAATTCGGCCTCGGCCTTCATGCCCAGGCCGCGCTTGTCCTCGACCTCGACGACGGAAACGGCCGGCAACCCGAGGCTGCGGCCTGTTTTCGCGAAGCGGTCAAGGTAATCGGCGATCAGCGCCGCCTCGGGGCCCTTGCGAAGCCGCCCGACGGCGGCGATGTCGATCCGCATGGCTGCGCCTTACGGCTGGAGGTGATCGTCGCGCACCCGGGACAGGGCGTCGGCGGGCATCCACATCTTTTCCAGCTGATAGAAGTCGCGGACCTCGGGGCGGAAGACATGGACGATCACGTCGTCGGTGTCGATCAGCACCCAATCGCCGGCATCCTTGCCTTCGATGCGCGGGCTGCGGCCCGTCGCCTGCTTGACCCGGTCGGCCAGCTTTTCGGCGATGGCACCCACCTGGCGCGAGCTGCGTCCCGAGGCGATCACCATGTGATCGGCCATGGCGGAACGGCCCCGCAGATCGATGCTGACGACCTCTTCGGCCTTGTCATCATCCAGCGAAGTCATAACAAGCGAAAGAACCTGGTCGCTGGTCAGCGAGCCTTTCGCAGCGGTCGTGGCCGGCCCCTGGGCCGACGGGACGTCTTGTGACAGGGTTATATCCTCCGGTCAGCGCGCCGATGACCCCCGGCGCAGGGGTCCCTTCAACATAGCATCTTTTCGCCCCATCTCAATCGCTGGCGGGATTTTCCTTTCGGCAATCGTCGCAAGATGGCTGCGGGCCTTGCCAGCGGTGTGGCGAATGCCTAATCTTGCGGGATGATGCGTTTCTTCGACATTCATGATCGCGCGCGACTGCCGCAGCGCTTCTATGGCGAAACGCTCTGCGTGACCGCGCGGGGCTGATCGGCCTGCGGGACAGCCCTGTCCCGCCGCTTGTCCATGCCCGCACCCTGCATCACAGCCGAAAGACCTCAGCCATGACCATTCCCGCAGCCGCCGCGCCGCGCACGCTTTATGACAAGATCTGGGACGCCCATGTCGTCGAACGTCAGGACGACGGCACCTGCCTTCTGTATATCGACCGCCACCTGGTCCACGAGGTGACCAGCCCGCAGGCCTTCGAGGGTCTGCGCATGACCGGCCGCAAGGTCCGCGCCCCCGAACGCACCATCGCGGTGCCCGATCACAATGTGCCTACCACGCTGGACCGCCAGACCGGGATCGAGAACCCCGAGTCCCGCATCCAGGTCGATGCGCTGGACAAGAACGCGCGCGAATTCGGCGTGAACTATTATCCCGTTAACGACATCCGCCAGGGCATCGTGCATATCGTCGGCCCGGAACAGGGCTGGACCCTGCCCGGCATGACCGTCGTCTGCGGCGACAGCCACACCGCGACCCACGGTGCCTTCGGCGCGCTGGCCCATGGCATCGGCACCTCCGAGGTGGAACATGTGCTGGCCACCCAGACCCTGATCCAGGGCAAGTCGAAGAACATGAAGGTCGAGATCACCGGCCGCATCGCGCCCGGCGTCACCGCCAAGGACATCGTGCTGCGCATCATCGCCGAAACCGGCACGGCGGGCGGCACCGGCCATGTCATCGAATATTGCGGCGAGGCGATCCGCAACCTGTCGATGGAAGGTCGCATGACCATCTGCAACATGGCCATCGAAGGCGGCGCCCGCGCAGGCCTGATCGCACCGGATGAGACCACCTTCAACTATGTCAAGGGCCGCGCCCATGCCCCGAAAGGCGCGCAATGGGATGCCGCCGTCGCCTGGTGGAAGACGCTGTTTTCCGATGAAGGCGCGCATTTCGACAAGGTCCTGACCATCCGCGGCGAAGACATCGCCCCCACCGTGACCTGGGGCACATCGCCCGAGGATGCGTTGCCCATCACCGCCTCCGTCCCCGCGCCTGAGGATTTCACCGGCGGCAAGGTCGAGGCCGCACGCCGGTCCTTGGACTACATGGCGCTGACCGCAGGCACGCCGCTGACTGATATTGCCATCGACGCCGTCTTCATCGGCAGCTGCACCAATGGCCGGATCGAGGATCTGCGCGCTGCCGCCGAGGTCCTGCAGGGCCGCAAGCTGGCCAATGGCGTGCGCGGCATGGTCGTCCCCGGTTCGGGCCTTGTGCGCGCCCAGGCCGAGGAAGAGGGTCTGGACGTCATCTTCATGAACGCCGGTTTCGAATGGCGCCTTGCGGGCTGTTCCATGTGCCTCGGCATGAACCCCGATCAGCTGGCGCCGGGCGAACGCTGCGCGGCCACCAGCAACCGCAACTTTGAAGGTCGTCAGGGCTACAAGGGGCGCACGCATCTGATGTCGCCCGCCATGGCTGCCGCCGCCGGTGTCTGCGGGCACCTTGTCGACATCCGCGAATTCGCCAAAGAACCCGCATAAGGACGCCCCTCATGGATAAGTTCACCACCCTGACGGGCATCGCGGCCCCCATGCCGCTGGTCAACATCGACACCGACATGATCATCCCCAAGCAGTTCCTGAAGACCATCAAGCGGTCGGGCCTTGGGGTGAACCTCTTCGACGAGATGCGCTATGACCGCGACGGCAACGAGATCCCGGATTTCGTCCTGAACCAGCCCGCCTATCGCGACGCCGAAATTCTGATCGCGGGCGACAACTTCGGCTGCGGGTCGTCGCGCGAACATGCGCCCTGGGCGCTGCTGGATTTCGGCATCCGCTGCGTCATCTCGACCAGCTTCGCCGACATCTTCTTCAACAACTGCTTCAAGAACGGCATCCTGCCCGTCGTCCTGCCCCAGGATGCCGTCGATGCGCTGACCGATGATGCGGCCAATGGCGCGAATGCCCGCGTCACCGTCGATCTGGAAAGCCAGACCGTCACCAGCCCCGACGGCACGGTCTATCACTTCGAGGTCGATGCCTTCCGCAAGCATTGCCTGTTGAACGGCCTGGACGATATCGGCCTGACGATGGAGAAGGCCGCATCGATCGACACCTTCGAGGATCAGATGGCGCAGGCGCGCCCTTGGATCTGAGGATCGCCGCGGCGCTCTGCTTGCTGGGCCTGCCCGCGCAGGCAGAGGCGCTGCGACTTGCCACATGGGACCCGGGCCTTTCGCGAAAGGGTCCGGGTCTTTTGCTGCGTGATATCGCCAAGGGCGACCCGCAGGTGCTGGCGGCGGCGCAGGTAATCGCCGCGACCGCCCCCGACGTGATCCTGCTGACCGGCTTTGACTGGGATCTGGAGGGCCGTGCCTTGGCCGCCTTCCAGACCGTTCTGGCCGATCAGGGGCATCCCATGCCGCACATCTTCGCCCCCTTGGGCAATCGCGGAATGCAGGTCGGCCTGGATCTGGACGGCAACGGTCGCTTGGGCGAGGCGCGGGACGCGCAGGGCTATGGCGATTTCACCGGCAGCGCGGGGCTGGCGATCCTGTCGCGCCTGCCCATCGGGCCGGTGACGGATCACACGGCGGCATTGTGGCGCGACATGGCGGGCAACAACATGCCCGAAAGCGAACATGCGGATGTGCAGCGCCTCTCCTCATCCTCGCATTGGGACGTGCAGATCGGGCCGCTGCACCTGCTGGCGATGGCCGCAACGCCCCCCGCCTTCGAGCCGCGCAACATCGCCCGCAACCGGGATGAGGCCGCCTTTTGGCTGGACCACCTGCCCGATGCGCCCTTCGCCATCATCGGCAACCTGAACGTCGATTCGCAGGATGGCGACGGCGATCCATCCGCCCTGCGTGCGCTGCTGAAGGTCACGCAGGACAGCCAGCCGCGCGGGGCCTGGCAGCCGCCGCAGGACGGGCCGAACGCGGGGCAGAAGGGCGATCCGGCGCTGGATACGGCCGAATACGACCGCGCCCCCGGCAATCTGCGGCTGGATTACATCCTGCCCGCGCAGGGGCTGACCGTGACCGGATCGGGCGTCCTCTGGCCCGCGCCCGATGATCCGCTGGCCGAGGCGGTCACCACCGCCTCGCACCGTCGTCTTGTCTGGCTGGACCTAGACCTCGAATGAGGCGATGGCCCCCCAGGCCTTGTCCAGATCCGCCGCCGTCACGCAATAGGGCGGCATGACATAGACCGTGTTCCCCAAGGGCCGCAGCAGCACGCCCTGTTCGATGGAATGGGCGCGCAGACGGGGGCCGACCTCGGACAGATAGCCGCCTTCGGGGACCTTCAGGTCGATGGCCGCGATGGTGCCGCATTGGCGCGGGTTCTCGAACCGCGGATCTTCGGCAAGCGCCACCAGCCGTTCGCCCTGCATGGCGACCAGCCCGTCCAGCCTGTCCTGCATCGGGCTAGCCTGCCACAGCTTGACCTGCGCCAGCGCCGCCGCGCAGGCGATCGGGTTCGCCGTATAGCTGGACGAATGATAGAACGTGCGCCGCCGATCCGTCGAATGATGCGCCTGAAAGACCCGCGCCGAGGCCAAGGTCACGGCCAAGGGGATCACGCCCCCGGTCAGACCCTTGGATGTGCACATGATGTCGGGGCTGATCCCGGCATGGTCACAAGCCCACAGACGCCCCGTGCGCCCCCATCCGGTCATCACCTCGTCCACGATCATCAGCACGTCATGGCGGTCGCAGATCGCCCGAAGCCCGGCCAGCACATCGGCGGAATAGACCCGCATGCCGCCCGCGCCGAGGATCAGCGGCTCGATGATCAGGGCGGCCATCTTGCCGGTCGCGGCCATCGCCTCGAAGGCGTCCAGCGTGTTCGACCCGTCACCCACAGGGAATGGCAGGCGGTCCACGCCGAACATCAGCGGGTCGTAGGCCGCGTTGAAGACGCCACGCTCGCCCACGCTCATCGTGCCGATGGTGTCGCCGTGATAGCTGTCCTCGATGACGGCGATGCGGTTGCGACCGTCGCCCTCGTGCTTCCAATAGCCAAGGGCCATCTTCAGCGCGACCTCGACCGCGGTCGATCCGCTGTCGCTGTAGAAGACATGATCCAGCCCCGCGGGTGCCATGCCGACCAGCGCGGAGGCCAGATCCTCGGCCGGTTGATGGGTCAGGCCGGCGAAGATCACCTGATCCAGATGGCCCGCCGTCTCGCGGATCGCCTGCACGATTTCGGGCTGGTTGTGGCCATGGGTGACCACCCACCAGCTGGAAACCGCGTCCAGCAGCGGCCCGCGGTCGGTCTGAAGATAGGCGCCTTCGCTGCTGATCGCGCGGACGGGATCCGGTTCGGTCGCGTGCTGGAAGAAGGGGTGCCAGACGGCGCTTGTCATGCGAAATCCTTCGGGTCGAAATTGGCGATCATGGCGGCGGACAGGCTGTCGCGGTCCAGGGTCGGCAGGACAGGCAGGCGGCCCAAAACCTTGACCCGACCGATCTGTCCGATGGTCGCCATGTTGTCGGGATTATCCTCGCCCATGAAGGCCACGCCCAGCACCGGCACTTTGCGCGCGCGCAGGCTTTCCAGCGCCGAGAGGCTGTGGCTGATGGTCCCAAGACCGGTCGAGGCGACCAGCACCACCGGCAACTGCCATTGCGCGAACAGATCCGCGAACAGCATCTGCCGCGTGATGGGAACCAACGCGCCCCCGGCCCCTTCGATGACAAGACGCTCCACATCGGGGGGCGTCAGGCGGGCGGCGTCGATGTCCACGCCGTCCAGTTCTGCTGCGCGATGGGGCGACAGGGGTTGGGACAGCATATAGGCCTCGGGGTGGGTGCGGGCGCCGGACAGGCGGGCAACCTCGGCGCGGTCGCTTTCGGGGCTGGGGTCCGCCTCGGCACGCGGATCGGGGTTGGGCACATTGCCCGCCAGCCCCGATTGCAGGGGCTTCCAGTAATCCGCCCCGATCAGCCCGCAAAGGCCTGCGGAAAACACCGTCTTGCCGACATCGGTGCCGGTGCTGGTGATCACGATTCTGGCCATAGTTCCTCAAGCGTTTCGGCCAGCCGGATGACATCATCGGGGCTGGCATTCAAATTCAGCGACACCCGCAGACGCGACGTGCCCTCGGGCACCGTCGGGGGGCGGATGCCGCGCACGTCGAAGCCGCGGGCCTGCAGGGCCGCCGCCAGTTCCATCGTCGGCGCGTTCGGCCCCACGATCAGCGGCACGATCTGGCTGCCACTGAGGGGCACCTGTGGCAGGCGTTGCGCCATCTGCGCGCCGAAACTGGCCACATGCGCCCGAAGCGCGTCCTGACGCCAAGGCTCGTCGCACAGCATGGCCAGCGCCTCGGTTCCCACGGCCGCCATCAGGGGCGATGGCGCGGTGGCGAAGATGAAGGGCCGGCAGCGGTTGATCAGGAAGTCGATCAGCACCCGCGACCCGCAGATCAGCGCACCCGAGCCGCCCAAGGCCTTGCCGAGCGTATGCAGGGTCACGACGTTGTCGCGGCCTTCCAGATGATGCGCCAACCCGCGCCCCTGCGGGCCATAGACGCCGGTGGCATGCGCCTCGTCCACCATCAGGAAGCCGTGGCGGTCGGCCAGCACCATCAGGTCGTTCAGGGGCGCGACATCGCCGTCCATGCTGTAAAGGCTCTCGACCGTGATCCAGACGGCGCCGGTATTGCCCGCCGCCCGCCATTCGTCGATCACATCCGAGGCATGGCCGACATCGCCGTGGCGGAACTGCGCGACCTGCGCCCGTCCGGCGCGTGCGCCCTCATGCGTGCTGGCATGGGACAGCGCATCCATCAGCAGCAGGTCGCCCCGCTGCGGCAGGGTGGTCAGCACGGCGAAATTCGCAACATAGCCACCGCCGAAGCCCAAGGCGGCCTCGGCCCCGAAGAAGCGCGCGGCCTCATCCTCGAACTGCTGTTGCGGATCGGTATTGCCCCGCAGCAGACGCGACCCGGCGGCCCCCACGGGCACGCCGCGGTCCAGCGCATCCCGCGCCGCACGGACCAGCCGATCCGATTGCGCCAGGCCGATGTAGTCGTTCGAGGAGAAATCGATGCCCCGCCGCGGGGCCAGACTGCGCAGACGCGCATCTGCGGCCAGACCCTCGAGGTCCAGCCGATAGGTTGCCAAACGGTCCAAAGCGCCCTGCCCCATCATTCCATTGCGGTCGTTCCGGCGGACCGGGGGATCACCCCCCCGGACCTTCAGCGCAGGCCTTCAGCGCAGGATCGGGATGGCGGGGTCGCGCGGGGCCGCAGGCTCGGCCGGTTCGGGCAGATGCTCATGCGCGCGCATCGGTTCCAGCCCCAGCTTGGCGAAAAGCACCATGTCGGTCTCTTCCTCGGGGTTGTCCTTGGTCAGCAGCGTGTCGCCCACGAAGATCGAGTTCGCCCCCGCAAAGAAGCACATCGCCTGCATTTCATCCGACATCGCGGTGCGGCCTGCCGACAGGCGGACGTGGCTGGTCGGCATCATGATGCGGGCTGTGGCGATGGTGCGCACGAAGTCGATGGGATCGACGGGGGCGGCGTCTTCCATCGGCGTGCCCGCGACGGGGATCAGCATGTTGATCGGTACGCTGTCGGGCGCCTCTTCCAGGTTGGCCAGCGTCACCAACATGTCGACGCGGTCCTGCTGACCCTCGCCCAGGCCCAGGATCCCGCCCGAGCAGACCTTCATGCCGCTGGCGCGGACGTTGGCCAAGGTCTCCATCCGGTCGGCGAAGGTGCGCGTCGTGATGACGTCGCCGTAATAGGCTTCCGAGGTGTCGATGTTGTGGTTGTAGTAATCCAGCCCCGCTTCGGCCAGTTGCTTGGACTGATCAGCGTCCAGCATGCCAAGCGTCATGCAGGTTTCCATGCCAAGCGCCTTGACGCCCTCGATCATCGCGACGATCTGCGGCATGTCGCGCTGCTTGGGGCTGCGCCAGGCGGCCCCCATGCAGTAACGCGTGGCACCCGCGTCGCGGGCGCGGCGGGCTTCGGCCAGCACGCGCTCGACCTCGAGCAGCTTGGAGGCCGACAGGCCCGAGGAATGGCGGGCAGACTGACTGCAATAGGAACAATCCTCGGGGCAGCCGCCGGTCTTGATCGACAGAAGGCGGCTCATCTGCACCCGGTTCGGGTCGAAGTGCTTGCGATGGACGGTCTGGGCTTCGAACAGCAGATCCATCAGCGGCTGGTCAAAGACGCGACGGGCCTCCTCGGCGGTCCAGATCTTGCGGCGGTTTTCGGTGTTCGGATCACTGTGCAGCATGGCAGTCCCCTTGGCGTGCTTGCCGTTGCCTAGCATTCCATGCGGTGGCTGTCCAATGGCAGGCTCAGAACCGTTCCCGATCCCGCCATTGCCTCTCCTTGCGGCCCAGCCCAAGAAGCGCCTCGGCACGGCCGAATTCGGTTGCGGCGACCTTGCGCGCGGCCTCGAACTTGGGCTGCAACTGCTGCATTTCACGGTCGGCATGATGCAGTTCGCGCGCCGCCCGCCCGGCCTGTGCATTCGCGGCGCGTGCTTCGGAAATGGTCAGGGGCGCCACGCTGGCATAGCTTTGCGCCAGTGCATTGCGCAGCGTTTCGGCATGCTGATGGGCCGCCGTCATATGCGAGGCGAAGGCGGCAAAGGATTTCAGCTGCCGTTCGGCGCGAATGCGGGCCAGAGCCTCCAGCTGAGCCAGTTGCCTGATGCGATCTACCATCCCGCCTTCGCCTTCTGACGCATCTTTTCGGCAAAGCGGATCGCGGCGGCGACGGCGGCGAAATGGTCATGGCCGATCTCATGCCCGATCTTGACCTGCGCGTGGATCGCGCGGGCGCAGGGCGGGTCGGACCAGATGGGCACGGCGTTTTCACGGGCCTTGGCGCGGATGCGGGCGGCGACCTCATCGGTGCCCTTGGCCACGCAGACGGGCGCGCGCCCCGATCCGCGCTTCCATTGCAGGGCGACGGCGTAATGAGTGGGGTTCACGATGACCACATCGGCCTTGCCCACATCGGTCAGCATCTGCTGCATGGCAATATCCACGGCGCGCTGGCGGCGGGCGGCCTTCAGGTGCGGGTCGCCCTCGGATTCCTTGTGTTCATCCTGCATTTCCTTGCGGCTCATGCGGTTCTTGCGGCGATGGTCGAACCATTTCCACAAGATGTCCGGAACGGTGAACAGAATCGAGACGATCAGCGCCAGCATCAGAACCTGCCCCATGATGGTCCCCAAGGCGGTCGTCCATTGCGCGCCCGACATCGCCATGCCCGCGATCCGGTCCAGAAGGCTGGCGAACAGGAACCAGCCCCCCGCGCAGACCAGCCCCGCCTTCCCAAGCGAGATGCCGAAGGTGACCATCCCATTCGCCCCGAACTTCTGGCCAGCGTTCTTCAGCGGGTTGATGCGCTTGATGTCGGGGGCCAGCTTTTCAGGCGAAAAGATCAGCCCGCGCGTGGCGATCAGCCCCAGCAGGATCGCGGCCACCAGCAGCGCGGCCAGACCGACCGCCGAAATTCCCGCATAGGCGGCCATGTCGCGCGCGGTGGCCGTGACATCATCGGACCACCCTTCGGACCCCAGGGCGCGCGAGGCCATGGCCAGCCACTGCCGCACGGCAAAACCCGCCGCCACCGAGAAGGCCAAGAAAGCCCCCAGATACATGGTCGCGGCGTTCAGCTCGGTCGATCGGGGTATGTCGCCCTTTTCGCGGGCCTGGGTCAGCTTCTGTTCGCTGGCCTCGAATTGCTTGTCGTCGCTGTCATCGCTCATGGTGCGACCGGCAGCATGAAGGACAAGACGGCATCGGCCCAGAGCGCGATCAACATGGGCGACAGCACCGCCAGCCCCATCAGCGCCAGAAAGATTGCGGCGGGCGCGCCGATGAAGACGACGGGCAGCGCAGGCATCACCCGGTTGATCACGCCCGTCAGCGCCTGAAACAGGAAGCCGCCAAGCGTGAAGGGCGCGGCCAGCATCATTGCCAGCAGAAAGCTGTCGGCGACGACGGTGACGATGCCCCTGGCCAGCACGGCGGGATCGGGCCATTGCGCAGGGGGCCAGGCGCGCAGGCTGTCGGCGATCAGGTCGATCAGCATGGCGGGCAGGCCGAGCGCCATCAGGATCGCGATGCCCGCAAGGTGGAAGAGGTTGCCGATGGGATGGGGCGCGGCCTCGTTCTGGATGCCCATGATCTGGGACAGGGATGCGGTGGCGGCGATGGCCGTGGTGGCGATGTCGATGGCCAGTGCCATCAGGCGCAGCATGGTGCCTGTGGCAAAGCCCAGCAGAACCTCGGGGGCGATCTGGCCGATCAGGGCCATGGGCCGGTCAGGTATGTTTGCCAGCGGAACCAGCCCGCCCAGAAGCGGCGTGATGGCCAGCGCGATGGCGACCTTGACGCGGGCCTGGATGACACGCTCTCCCAAGCCCGGCAGGATCAAGACGCAGGCCTGAACGCGGGTATAGACCAGCACAAGCGACCAGTCCAAGCCCGGAAAGATGGCCTGCAACTGCTGCCACATCACGCGGCCTCGATCGTGCCAAGCAGCCGCAGTTCGGCGGCGGGGTCGACCTCTTCCAGACCCAGCACCGGAACGGACATGCCGTTCGCGCCCAGAACTGCGCGGATCATCCGGCGGCGGTGGTCGGGGGCGACGATGACGGTGCGCGCCACGGGTTCGGCCAGCGACACCGCCTTGCGGGCCGCTTCCAGAAGGCGCTTGGACATGTCGGGCGTCATCGCTCCGCCGCCTGCCCGCCCGGTTTCTGCATCGGCGCGGACGAACTCGGCCTCCCACGCGGGGTGCAGCTGCAGGGCGGCGATGCGGCCAGCATCGTCGGAATATTGCTGGGTGATCTGACCGCGCAGGCGCTTTCGGACCAGCTCATAGATCATCTCGGGTGACTCGACGTGGCGGAATTCGCAGATGGCATCGATGATCAGCGGCAGGTTGCGGATCGAGATCCGTTCCTCCAGCAGCGCGCGCAGGATGGCCAGCAGGGTTTCGGGCGTGACCTTTTCGGGGATCATGCTGTCGAAATACTTGCGGTTGCGTTCAGCGCGGGCGGTGTCGGACAGGGTCTTCAACTCCTCGATCTGGCGCTGCATGGCGCCAAGGGTCAGCAGAGCGGGCAGGTTCGATTTCACCACCTCCATCAGATGGGTGGAAAGAACCTCCATCGGGGTGACGACGGTGGCGCCCATGACGGATGCATCCTCCTGATCCTCGGGGGCGATCCAGCGGGCGGGGCTGGAATAGACCGGTTCGCGCACGCTGGTGCCGCGCAGATCGGCCAAGACAGCATCCGGCCCAAGCGCCAGCACCTGCGACGGATGCAGCGTGCCCCGGCCGCGCACCACGCCCTGAATGCGGATCTGGTAGTCGCTCGGTGGCAGATCGTCGGTATCGGTGATGCGCACGTCGGGCAGCACCATGCCGAAGCTGCGGGCGATATGGATGCGCAGGTTGCTGATGCGACTGCCCAGTCCGCGTGCCTGATCCAGCGCGACAAGGATCAGGTCCGAGCCGATCTCGACGCTGACGTCATCGGTATCCAGCACGTCGCCGATGCGGGCGGCGGGGGCGGTTTCGGTCGCGGGGGCATCCGCGGCTTCGACGGGCTTCTCGGGCCTGTTGGCGATGCGCCACGCCATGAAGGCCAAGGCCGCCGCGATGCCCAGGAACAGCATCTGCGGCATGCCCGGCACGAATGAGATCACCACCATCGCGGCGGCGACCATGGCGGCGGGCTGCCAGCTGCGGGTGAATTCGGCCGACAGCAGGTCGGCGGTCGTATCCGTCGCCCCCCCGCGCGACAGCAGCAGCGCCGCCGCCATCGATGTGATCAGCGCGGGGATCTGGCTGACCAGACCGTCGCCGATCGTCAGGTGCGAATAGGTCGCGGCAGCTTCGGACAGGGGCATGCCATGGACGACGATCCCGACGGTCAGACCGATCATCAGGTTGATCAGCGTGATGACGATGCCCGCCACTGCATCGCCCTTGACGAATTTCGAGGCCCCGTCCAGCGATCCGAAAAAGCTGATCTCGGTCTGTTCGCGGATGCGACGGCGCTTGGCTTCGTGGTGGTCGATGGCGCCCGCGTTCAGGTCGCCGTCGATGGCCAGCTGCTTGCCCGGCAGCGAATCCAGCGCGAAACGCGCCGCAACCTCGGCCATGCGCCCCGAGCCTTTCGTGATGACCATGAAGTTCACGACCGAGATCACCGCAAAGACCGTGATCCCCACCAGGATCGAGCCCCCCGCCACGAAATCGGCAAAGCCGTTGATGACATGGCCCGCGGCCTCCTTGCCGTTCTGGCCTTCGGTCAGGATCAGCCGGGTCGAGGACACGTTCAGCGACAGGCGGATGACCAGGCTGACCAGCAGCAGCACCGGAAAGGCCTGAAAATCCGTGGGCTTATCGACCAGCGAGGCCATGACCAGCACCAGCGTCGCCATGGCGATCGAGACCGCGATACCGAAATCCAGCACGCTCGCAGGCAGCGGGATCACCAGCGAGATCACGGCCAGCACCAACCCGCCGGTGATCAGCAAGGGCGCATCCAGGATCTTGCGGGGTTTGGTGGGGATCATCGGGCGGGCTCCTTTGCGGGGCGCAGCAGGTCGTCAAGCGACCATGGGCTGTCGGTCAGCAGGCCGATGCGGCGCAGATAGGCAATGGCGCTGATCCGGTCGGCGCTGTCCATCTGCATCAGCGTCACGCGATAGTCGCGCGGCAGCCCCCGTCCCGACAGCAGCCAGCCGTTCGCATCGGCAGCGAACTGATCGAATGTCGCGGGCGCCGTTGTCATTGCGACCGCCAGAAACATCGCCCCGATCCCCATCACACGGCCTTCTTCAGTTCGCGCAGCGCGCCTTCCAGCGTGTCGAAGCTGGGGCGGACATGTTCGGGCACCGATTGGCGACCGACCTCGACGCAAAGGGGCGTGGCGTGCTGGTGCAGACCGGCGACCAGCACCGATTTGATCACGTCATAAAAACCCATGTCCTGCTTGACGACGCCGCCAAGGCGGTTGGCCAGGGGCGCGACGAAACCATAGGACAGGAACACCCCCAGGAAGGTCCCCACAAGCGCGCCACCGATCATCTTGCCCAGAACCGAGGGCGGCTGGTCGATCGAGCTCATGGTCTTGATCACCCCCAGAACGGCGGCGACGATGCCCAGGGCGGGCAGCGCATCGGCCATGTTCTGCAGGGCGTGGGGGACGTGCATCTCCTCCTCCTTCATGGTGGCGATGCGGCGGGTCAGCATGTCCTCGACCTGATAGGGGTCGTCATAGTTCAGGCTGGCCGAGCGCAGCGTGTCCGCGATCAGCGAGACGACGTTGTGATCGGCTTGTAGGCGCGGATAGGCTGCAAAGATTGGCGATTCCGCGGGCGTCTCGATATGCTGTTCCAGCGCGACGGGGTTTTCGCGGGCGATCTTCAGCAGCTGGAACATCAGGCACAGCACGTCCTGATGATCCTGCGCCGTCCATTTCGGCCCCTTGAAGGCGCGCATCAGCCCGCCCACCGTCGCCTTCAGCGTGTGGCTGTCGTTCGACAGCAGATAGGCGCCGATGGCGGCCCCCATGATCATCATCATCTCGAACGGCAGGGCATGGGTGATGACGCCCATCTTGCCCCCCGCCAGCAGATAGCCGCCAAAGACCATGACCATGGTGACGATGATTCCGACGAAACCGAACATCTGTGATTCCTTATGGTTTGCGGACGCTGCGGGCGCCCATCTGGGCGGTCAGCAGGGCGGCCTGGCGAGGCTCGACGGCGGCGATGATGCGGGCGCCTGCCTCGGGCTGGACGCGCATCAGGATCTCGGCCGCGAAATCCGAGGGAAGATTGGTCAGGATCGCGGCCGCCTCGGCGGGCTTCATCTGATCGTAGAGCGCGATCAGGCGGTCGATGTCGCTGCGCACGGCCTCGGTCGATCCGGTCCGGCTGGCCTTGATGGCCCCCTTGCTGGCCTGCAGTTCGCCCAGCCGGGTGCGCAGGGTCGCCTCGGCCGCATCCAGATCGGCCTTCCGCTGATCCAGCGCCTGCATATAGCGTTCGATCCGCAGCGCACGGTCGCGCAGTTCCTCGGCCAGGGACACGGCCTCGGGAACGTCGGTGCAGCCCTCCAGCAGATCGGTCGGTCCCGCGACGGCCTGAAAGACCTGGGCAAAGTCCTGCCCCTTCCAGATCATCGCCCCCGCGGGCAGGGCGAACAGCACGGCCAGAACCGGCAGGACGGCCCTAGACATCTGACACCTCGGCGCGCTTGCGCAGACGACGCGAGGTCGACGGTTTCGGCGCGGCATCCGCAGCCAACCCGATCCGCTGACGCAGATCCCAGATGGCGCGTTCACGGCGGGCGGTCTCGATCTCATCCGCCAGCAGCTCGCTGGCCGAGGTTGCCTCGTCCCTTGCCGCGCGGATGGCGCGTTCCAGGCGGTCGACCTCGGCGGCCATGACGGCAATGGCGCCGCCCAGGCCGCTTTCCAGATCGTTCAGCTTGCGCAGGCGGCGGGTCAGCGTGATGCAGAAGAAGGCAAGGCCCAGGCAAGCGATCAGCAGAAGGGCCTGCAACAGGTGGTCTGTGGTCATTTGAATCTGAACTCCGTGATCAGCAGGTCCTTGACGGCTTCTTCGCCCAGCACCAGCCGGGTGCGTGCGACCAGCTCGGTCCGGATGATTTCCAGCACGCCGCGCTTTTCATAGGCCGAGGGGTCCACGTCCGAGAGGAAGGTCGTGAAGGCATCCGAGACGCGCGGCATCAGATGCCGAACCTGCGATTTATGGGTGGTGTCGCTTTCGATGGTCGCCGACAGGATCAGGCTGCGGGCGCGCCCGCCGGGGATGATGATCTCGATCGTGGGAATATCGACGAATTCGGCCTGTGATGCGGGATGGGCGACCTTGGCCTCGGCGGGGGCCGACAGCATGGCAGCGGGCGACCACAGCCCCAGATAGGTCGATGCGAACCCCGCGCCCCCAAGGATCAGCGTCGCCGCGATCGGGATCAGCATCCCTTTCCTGCGGGGCTTGGTTTCGGCGTTCTCGCTCATCGTGATTCTCCGTCCTGACCAGACCGAAATATCAGAACGCGACTAACCGAATCTTAACGTGGGCCATGTCAATCAGGGTCACGACGACACTGAAGCGATGATTCGAAAGGAACGGTTTTGCAAAAACTGCAGGATTACTGGAACGAGCGAACGTCCGCGCAGCGGATGATCCTTGGTGGTGCTTTCCTGGCCGCCTTTCTGGTCATCGCGGGCTTCGGATGGTTCGCCAGCCGAACCAGCATGGCGCTGATCTATGGCGGTCTGGACAGCGCGCAGGCCGGCGAGGTGATCGCCGGCATCGAACGCGCCGGCGTCCCCTACGAGGTGCGCGGCGATGCGATCTGGGTCGATGCCGATCAGCGCGACCGTCTGCGGATGGACCTGGCGGCGCAGGGGCTGCCAGCCGCGGGCAGCACCGGATATGAGCTGCTGGACGGCATGTCGGGTTTTGGCACCACCTCGCAGATGTTCGACGCGGCCTATTGGCGGGCGAAGGAAGGCGAGTTGGCCCGCACCATCCTGGCCCTGCCGAACGTGCGGACCGCCCGCGTGCATCTGGCCATTGAGACCGGTCGCGGATACAGGCGCGACCAGAACGGCAGCGCATCGGTCACGCTGACGACGGCGGGCGGCGCCATCACCCGCGAACAGGCGGCGGCGCTGAAATACCTGGTCTCGTCGGGCGTGCCGGGCATGTCGCCCGACCGCGTCACCGTCATCGACAGCAAGAACGGCATCGTCGCCACCGATGACGACCAGACCGGCGCCGACCGCGCCGCCGAGATGAAGCGTAACGTCGAGCGCATCCTCGAACCTCATGTCGGCATCGGTAATGCCATCGTCGAGCTGAACCTGGATCTGGTCACCGACACCGAACTGCTGACCGAACAGCGCTTCGACCCCGAGCAGCGGGCCATGATCTCGACCGTGACCGAGGAGACGACCGATACCAGTAATTCGACCGGATCGGGTGCGGTGACCGCGGCCTCGAACCTGCCCGACGCCGAGGAGCAGCCGGGCGACCAGACGCAAAGCGCGCGTTCCGAAAACCGCCAGCAGACGAATTACGAGGTCAGCCGCACCACCCGCGAGGTGTCCCGCCAGCCCGGTTCGACCCGCCGCATGACAGTGGCCGTGCTAGTGAACGGCATTCCCCAGACCGACGCCGACGGCCAGACGACGCTAGTGCCGCGATCGGACGCGGAACTGCAGGTCCTGCGCGAGCTGGTCGCCTCGGCCGTGGGCTTCGACGAGGCGCGCGGCGATCAGCTGACGGTCAAATCGCTGGCCTTCGCGGATCTGACGCAGGACGGCAGCCTTGCCGCGCCGGGCTTCATGGACCGTCTGGCGGTGAACGACCTGATCAAGATCGCGCTGATCGGTTTCTTCGCCCTGGCGGTCATCCTGCTGCTGCTGCGCCCGATCATGCGCAACCGCACGGCCCCCCTGCCGATGCTGGACGACAGCCTGCCGCCGCCCAATGCCGCCACACTGGCGCCCGCGCTGACCGGCACGATCGACGACGAACCCGTCGCCCCCCGCACGCCCACGCCGGCCCTGACCGACGAACGCCCCGATCCTGCGTCCCACCCCCTGTCCCTGCCCCCCGGCGATCCCGTCGCCCGCCTGAAGTCCATGATGAAGGAACGGCATGACGAAAGCGCCAAGATCCTCTCGGGCTGGATCGACAACAAGGAGACCGCGAAGTGACCCTGGCCATGTTCAAACTGGAATCCTTTTCCAACGCCCCGGTGGATCACGCCCCACCGATGATCTTCACTCAGGCCGACCTGGATCGCGCCTTTGCCGAAGGCGCCGAAGAGGCGACGCTGAAGTCCCAGGACGACCAGCTGCGCGCGCTGGATGCCGCGCTGACCCAGCTGGCCCGCACCATGGCCGATGACGAGACCCGCCGCGCCCGGCTGCGGTCCGAGGCCGTCGCCGCCCTTGGCCCGATCCTGACGCAGATCATCGACCTGATGGCCCCGCCGCATGCCTCGAGTCGGCTGGAAAAGGCGCTGGTGCAAGAGTTGGAACGGCTGGCGCAGGAAACCACGCCGCTGATCGCCCAGATCACCTGCAGCGACCGGATGCGCGACATGGTCGAACGCTGCCTGACGCAGACCGGCCTGCAGTCGATCGCCGTCGCCCCCGCCGCGACCGACACGATCACCGTCACCCTTGAAGGGGGCCGCATCACCCTGGACCCCGAAACCATCACCGGCGACATCCGCGCCCTGATCTCCGAAATCACCGAGGAGGATACGACATGGACTCACTGATGCATCTGATCGACACCGACAACATCCAGGTCGAGGTCACCATCCGCCTTGGCCGCACCCGCCAGACGGTCGCGCAACTCTCGGCGCTGCGCACCGACGACGTGCTGGTTCTGGATCAGGCCATCGAGGACGGGGTCGAGATCTGCGTCGGCGACAAGGTCATCGCCCGCGGCGAACTGACCAGCGACGGCAGCGCCGAGGATCGCCTCTGCGTGCGGGTTCTGGGCGCGACGGGGGCCGTGTGATCCGGCTTGCGATTGTCTTGGCGCTGCTGCCCCATGCGGCGCTGGCGCAGGGGTTGGGCGATGCACTTGGTGCGGGTCTGGGGGACAATGCCGTGCTGCTGGTGCTGGCCCTGACCGGCCTGTCGCTGGCACCCGGCATCGCCATCATGGTAACAGCGTTCCCCTTCATCGTGACGGTGCTGTCGATCCTGCGCCAGGCCATCGGTTTGCAGCAATCGCCGCCGAACATGCTGATCGTCAGCCTGTCGATCTTTCTGACCTGGTTCATCATGGACCCCGTCCTGCGCGAGGCCTGGCAGACCGCCGGCCTGCCCCTGCAGCAGGGCCGGATCGATATCGCGCAGGCGTTCCAGCGCGGCATCATCCCCTTTCAGGGCTTCATGTCCGCCCGCACCGACCCCGACACCTTGGCGGCCATGGCCGAGATCGCCCCCGGCGCGGGCGGAGCCGCCGACCGCCTGTCGGTGCTGATCCCGTCCTTCATGCTGTCCGAGATCCAGCGCGCCTTCGAGATCGGCTTCCTGATCGCCCTGCCCTTCCTGATCATCGACCTGGTCGTCTCGGCCGTCTTGATGTCGATGGGCATGATGATGGTGCCACCGGTGGTGGTGTCCCTGCCCTTCAAGCTGGCTTTCTTTGTCGTCGTCGACGGCTGGACGATGATCGCGGGGGCGCTGGTGCGCAGCTACGCCTGAACCTCAGGCGCGGCGGGCGTCCAGATCGTCGATGCCAAGAACCGAGAGAACCTTCGCCTCGATATGTTCGGCATTCAGCGCGCTGGTGTCATACATCGCACGCGGGGCATCATGATCGACGAATTCGTCCGGCAGCACCATGGACCGGAACTTCAACCCACTGTCAAAGACACCTTCCTCGGCCAGAAGCTGCGCGACATGGCTGCCGAAACCGCCAACGGCGCCTTCCTCGATGGTGATCAGCGCCTCGTGGTCGCGGGCCAGTTGCAGGATCAGGTCGCGGTCCAGCGGCTTGGCGAAACGCGCATCCGCCACGGTGGGCGTGATGCCACGGGCCGAGAGTGCCTCACACGCAGTCATCACCTCGGACAGGCGGGTGCCGAAGGACAGGATGGCGACGGTCTTGCCTTGGGTGATCATCCGGCCCTTGCCGATGGGCAGGATCTGTCCACGCTCGGGCATTTCGACGCCCGTGCCTTCGCCGCGCGGAAAGCGGAAGGCGATGGGGCCGCTGTCATGGGCGGCGGCGGTGGCGACCATGTGGGCCAGCTCGGCCTCGTCGGCGGCGGCCATGACGGTGAAGCCCGGCAGGTTGGCCAGGAACGCGATGTCATAGGCGCCTGCATGGGTCGGGCCGTCCTGTCCGACCAGCCCCGCGCGGTCGATGGCAAAGCGCACCGGTAGGTTCTGGACCGCGACGTCATGCACGACCTGGTCGTAGCCGCGCTGCAGGAAGGTCGAATAGATCGCGCAGAAAGGCTTCATGCCGCCTGCCGCCAGTCCCGCACTGAACGTCACGGCATGCTGTTCGGCAATGCCCACGTCGAAACAACGGCGCGGGAAACGTTCGGCGAACTGCTTCAACCCGGTGCCGTCGGGCATGGCGGCGGTGACGCCAAGGATGCGGTCGTCGCGGCCGGCCTCGTCGATCAGCGCCTTGGCGAAGACGGCGGTATAGCTGGGGGCGTTCGATTTCGCCTTGGCCTGTTCGCCCGTCACGACGTCGAAGCGGCCACGCGCGTGACCACGGTCGGCCGCATCCTCGGCGGGGGCATAACCCTTGCCCTTCTTGGTCACGACATGGATCAGGACCGGACCCGTGGCCCGCGCCTTCAGCGTCCGCATCAGCGGCAGAAGCTGTTCCATGTCATGCCCGTCGACGGGGCCGATGTAGGAAAAGCCCAGCTCCTCGAACAGGGTGCCGCCGACGGTCATGCCCTTCAGCATTTCCTTGGCGCGGCGGGCGCCTTCCTGGAAGGCGTCGGGCAGGAAACCGACCGCGCCCTTGGCGGCGGCCTTAAGCTCTTGGAACGGACCGCCCGCGTAAAGCCGCGTCAGATACGACGACATCGCCCCCACCGGCGGCGCGATCGACATTTCGTTGTCGTTCAGGATGACGAACAGGCGGCGGCCTTCATGACCGGCGTTGTTCAGCGCCTCATAGGCCATGCCCGCGCTCATGGCGCCGTCGCCGATGACGGCGATGGCATCGCCCGGATCGCCGCCCAGGTCCCGCGCAGTGGCGAAACCCAGGGCCGCCGAGATCGAGGTCGAGGAATGCCCCGCCCCGAAAGGGTCGTATTCGCTTTCGGCGCGCTTGGTGAAACCGGCAAGACCGCCGCCCGTGCGCAGCGTGCGGATGCGGTCGCGGCGTCCGGTCAGGATCTTGTGCGGATAGCACTGGTGCCCGACGTCCCAGATGATCTTGTCGCGCGGCGTGTCGAAGACCGCATGCAGCGCCACGGTCAGCTCCACGACGCCCAGACCGGCGCCCAGATGGCCGCCCGTCACGCTGACCGCGCTGATGGTTTCCGACCGCAGCTCGTCGGCCACCAGCCGCAGGTCGTGGTCGTCGAATGATTTCAGGTCGGACGGAAGCGTGATCCTGTCCAGCAGCGGAGTCTTGGGGTGGTCTGTCATGGCTGGCCCTCCTCCGGGGCGGGCGGCGTTCAGGTGTCGCGCTCGATAACGAAATGCGCCAGCAGGCGCAAGTTTCCGGCGGCCTCACCATAGCCGGTCAGCGCATCGACGCCTGCGGTGACAAGTCGTCGCGCTTCGGCCTTGGCAGCCTCCAGTCCCATGAGGGACACGAAGGTGGCCTTGCCCGCATCGGCATCCTTGCCGACGCGCTTGCCGGTCACGGCTTCCGATCCGGTCACGTCCAGAATGTCGTCGGCGATCTGGAAGGCCAGACCCAAGGCGTCGGCATAGCGATCCAGCGCGGCCGGATCATCGCCCGCGATCAGGGGACCGGCGGTGGCGGCAAAGCGGATCAGCGCGCCGGTCTTGCCGCCCTGCAGTCGGGTGATCGCCTCCAGATCCAGGGGCGTTCCGGCGGTTTCGGCAGCAATATCCAGCGCCTGCCCCCAGACCATGCCCCGCGCGCCCGCAGCCTGCGCCAAGGCCGCAACCAGCCGCAGACGCGAGGGCGCTGCACCGATGCGGTCGTCGGTCAGCAGGTCGAAGGCCAGCGTCTGCAGCGCATCGCCCGCCAGAATCGCGGTGGCCTCGGACCATTTCACATGCGCGGTCGGTTGGCCGCGACGGAGGTCGTCGTCGTCCATCGCGGGCAGGTCGTCATGGACCAGGCTATAGGCGTGCAGGGCCTCGACCGCTGCCGCGGCAGGCAGGGCGGCATCGTCGGAGACGCCGTGCAGGCGGGCCGATTCCATGACCAGAAATCCGCGCAGCCCCTTGCCGCCCCGTACGGCATAACCCATCGCATCGCGCAGATCGCCGGGCGGCAGGGCACCGATGGCACGGGCCAGTTCGGCCTGCACCATGTCCTGCACCTGCGCCAGCCGCGCCTGCATGGGATCGGCCAGCATCACAGACCCTCGGCCGGCGTGGTCCCCGTCGGCTGGCCATTGGCGGCCAGGGTGATCTTTTCGACCCGCTCCTCGGCCTCGCGCAGGCGGGTTTCGCAATGCGCGCGCAGGGCGGCGCCCCGTTCGTAGAGCGCGATCGATTCCTCCAGCGTGGCCTCGCCGGTTTCCAGCTTGCCGACGGTCGCTTCCAGTTCCCGCATGGCATCCTCGAAGGACAGGGTCTTGATATCGCTCATTCTGCGGTCTCCATCAGCACTTGGACATGGGCACGCGCGGCGCGTCCCAGAGCGTCCAGATCATAGCCACCTTCAAGGCAGGATACCACCGGGGCCCCGCAGGCTGCCGCCATGTCGCAGATGGCGCGGGTGATGGCGGTGAAATCATCCTCGTCCCAGTTCAGCTGCGCCAAGGGGTCGGCGGCATGGGCGTCGAACCCCGCCGAAATGATCACCAGCTGCGGATCATGCGCGCGGGCCTTCGCAAGGATGTCGTCCCAGACCGCGCGGGCCAGCGCCCCGTCCGATTCGGGCGGCAGGGGCGCGTTCACCATCTGCCCATGCGCGCCGGTTTCCGACGCGGCCCCCGTCCCCGGATAAAGCGGCATCTGGTGGCTCGAGGCAAAAAACGCACGCGCATCGTTCCACAACAGGTCCTGCGTGCCATTGCCGTGATGAACATCGAAATCCAGCACCGCCACGCGGTCCAGCCCGTGATGGTCCAGCGCGCGCTTGGCCGCGATGGCCGCCGTGCCCAGCAGGCAGAAGCCCATGGGCGTTTCGGTTTCGGCGTGATGGCCGGGGGGGCGCATGGCCACGAAGGCGTTGCCGCCGTCCTGCAGCACTGCATCGACGGCCGCGCAGACCCCGCCGACGGCATGCAGCGCCGCCGTCAGGCCACCGGGCGACAGATGGGTGTCGGCGTCCAGCATCACCGTCCTGCTGCGCGGCGTGCGTTCCCGCAGGTCCTGCAGATAGGCCGCCGGATGGCAGCGCAGCACGTCGGCATCCGCTCCCAACGGGGCCTCGCGCCGGTCCAGATCAAGATCGGCCAGCGCGTCCAGCACCGCCTGATGACGGGCGGCCTGTTCGGCATGGCCGGGGGGCGTCTGATGCCCCGCCGCCGATGCATGCGTGTAAAGAATGGTGCGTGCCATGATGTCCCCTTGCCCTGCCCGCAAAGCTAGGGGCAGGTGCTGCCCGCCGCAAGCGGGGTTCAAACGGTCAGGCGCTGCCCGTCATGCCCCTTGATGGTCAGATCCATCAGCGTGCCTTCGGGCTGGTCGGTCTGGAACGTCACCTCGGTGAACTGCTCGGTCCGGCCAAGGCGGGGGCCTTCGGTCAGCACGCGGTGGGTCTTGCCGATCTGCGCGTCCAGATGGCGGCGCAGCGCCGCGTCGCCCGCCGCACGCAGTTGCGCGGCGCGGTCGCGGATCACCGGCCCCTTGACGGCGGGCATCCGCGCCGCGGGCGTGCCCTGCCGCGCGGAATAGGGGAAGACATGCAGGAAGGTCAGGTCGCAGTCGCTGACCAGCTTGACGGAGTTGGCAAACATCTCGTCGGTCTCGGTGGGGAAACCGGCGATGATGTCGGCGCCGAAGACCATGTCGGGGCGCAGACGGCGGGCCTCTTCGCAAAACGCGATGGCATCGTCGCGCAGGTGGCGGCGCTTCATGCGCTTCAGCACCATGTCGTCACCCGCCTGCAACGACAGGTGCAAATGCGGCATCAGCCGCGGTTCCGTCGCGATGGCCAGCATCAGGTTCTCATCCGCCTCGATCGAATCGATGCTGCTGATGCGCAGGCGCGGCAGGTCCGGCACCAGCCGCAGGATGCGCATCACCAGATCGCCCAGACGCGGCGTGCCGGGCAGATCGCCGCCCCAGCTGGTCAGATCGACGCCGGTCAGCACGACCTCGTTGAAGCCACGGCCGACAAGGCGCTTGATCTGTTCGACCACGACGCCCGCAGGGACCGACCGCGAATTGCCGCGCCCGAAGGGGATGATGCAGAAGGTGCAGCGGTGGTCGCAGCCGTTCTGGACCTGCACATAGGCGCGGTGACGCCCGAAGCCGTCGATCAGGTGACCGGCGGTTTCCTGCACCGACATGATGTCGTCGACCAGCACTTTTTCGGTCTCGCCGATCAGGTCGGGCGCGCGCAGGTCGGCCCATGTCTGAGGCTGCATCTTTTCGTGATTGCCGATCACCTTCGTGACCTCTGGCATCGAGGCGAAGGTCTCGGGCTCGGTCTGGGCCGCGCATCCGGTCACGATGACAGGCACGCCGGGGTTTTCGCGTGACAGGCGACGGATTTCTTGGCGGGCCTTGCGGACGGCCTCGGCGGTGACGGCGCAGGTGTTGACGACGACGGCCTCGGACAGACCGGCGGCATCGGCCATCTCGCGCATGGCCTCGGTATCATAGGCGTTCAGGCGACAGCCGAGGGTCGAAAAGACGGGCGCGCTCATGACAGCCACTCGGGGGTCAGGGTGCCGCGAAAGACGAGGGCCGTCGGCCCCTCCATCCAGACGCCGTCATCGCGCCAGTCGATCAGCAGCTGCCCGCCCGGCACATTGACCGTGACGCGTCGCCCCGTCAGCCCGCGCCGCGCGGCTGCCACGACCGCCGCACAGGAACAGGACCCCGATGCCAGCGTCGGGCCGGTGCCACGTTCCCAGATGCGCAGCAGGATTTCGCTGTCGGACAGAACCTGCACGACCTCGACATTGGTGCGCTGCGGGTAGAGCGGGTGATGTTCATGGGCAGGACCGAAGCGGTCCAGATCGACCGCCTGCGCGTCCGACACGAAAAAGGTGATATGCGGATTACCCATGCCGGTTGCCACCGGATCGCCGTCGATCGGCAGATGGTCGATATCGACATCGCGCGCCAAGGGGATCGCCTGCCAGTCCAGCACCGGCGGGCCCATGTTCACCCGCGTCATGCCGCCCCCGGCATCCTCGGCCAGCAGCATGCCGTGATCCGTGCGCAGCTTCAGCGCCGTCTTGCCGGTTTCGTCCATCAGCAGCCGCGCGATGCAGCGCGTGGCATTGCCGCAAGCCGCACTGAGCGAGCCGTCGGCGTTCCAGAACACCAGGCGCGCATCGGCATCCTCGCAGTCCTCGATGGCTGCCAGCTGGTCGAAGCCGACACCGCGATGGCGGTCGGCGATGCGCGCGACAAGGCCCGCGTCGGGACGTGCCATCCCGCCGCGCAAGTCGATCACTGTGAAGTCGTTGCCCAGCCCGTGCATTTTCAGGAAGGGCATTCCGGTCGGGGATGCATGCGTCATGGCGCGCGATATAGTCCCGGTGAAATGAATTTGCCAGCATCCAGTTTTTTCTGCTTGACGCCACCAGCCACCCCTCCTAGTAACCGCCTCGTGTTGGGCCCATAGCTCAGTTGGTAGAGCAACTGACTTTTAATCAGTGGGTCACAGGTTCGAATCCTGTTGGGCTCACCACTGAAATTCCTATAGTTTCAGATGGATGCCTTGACCCTCCGGTCAGGCACCTCTATGAAACTTCAAGTGTGGGCCCATAGCTCAGTTGGTAGAGCAACTGACTTTTAATCAGTGGGTCACAGGTTCGAATCCTGTTGGGCTCACCACTGAATTCCTTCCGACATGAATGATCCGGCGAATCGCGGCGGCCTGCGGGCGCGCCGTTTGATGCGGCCCCTTGCTTTCAGAAACCCATGTTCCCCCCCCGGGCGCCCTTGCAGGCAGGATCACGGCATCCGCAATTTGAAGGGGGGAATGGTAGGCCCGGCAGGACTTGAACCCGCAACCAAGGCGTTATGAGCGCCCTGCTCTAACCAATTGAGCTACAGGCCCCCTGCAGCACGCTCTGCGTAATGCGGCCTTGGCGGGTGGTCAAGCGCTTGGGCGTTGCTTGATCTGCGCTGTTCCGTTATCGGGAAGCCGACATCAGCCGGGGGCCGCCATGACACAGAACGGGATCAGCTATCGCGATGCAGGCGTCGATATCGACGCGGGCAACGCCTTGGTCGAACGCATCAAACCGGCTGCGGCCGCCACGAAACGGTCGGGGGTCATGGATGCCTTGGGCGGTTTCGGCGCGCTGTTCGATCCGCGCGCAGCGGGATTTGACGATCCGGTTCTGGTGGCGGCGACCGATGGCGTCGGCACCAAGCTGCGCATCGCCATCGACACCGGCCATCTGGACGGCATCGGTCAGGACCTGGTCGCCATGTGCGTCAACGACCTGGTCTGCCAAGGTGCCGAGCCTCTGTTCTTCCTGGATTATTTCGCCACCGGCAAGCTGTCGGTGGACGAAGGCGCCCGCGTCATCGAAAGCATCGCGCGCGGCTGCAAGGCCGCCAATTGCGCCCTGATCGGCGGAGAGACGGCGGAAATGCCCGGCATGTATCATGACGGCGACTTCGACCTGGCGGGCTTTGCCGTCGGCGCGATGCAGCGCGGCACGGCGCTGCCTGCGGGCGTGGTTGCCGGCGACGTGCTGCTGGGCCTGCGCTCGGACGGGGTGCATTCCAACGGCTATTCGCTGGTGCGCAAGGTCGCCGAACGCGCGGGCCTCGGCTGGAACGACGCATCCCCCTTCGGTGAGGGCACCCTGGGTCAGGACCTGCTGGTGCCGACGCGGCTCTATGTCACCTCGGCGCTGGCTGCGGTCCGCGCGGGTGGCGTGCATGCGCTGGCCCATATCACCGGCGGTGGCCTGACCGAAAACCTGCCCCGCGTCCTGCCCAAGGATCTGGGCGCCGACATCGACCTGACCGCATGGACCCTGCCGCCCGTCTTCACTTGGCTGGCCGAAGCAGGCGGCATCGATCAGGCCGAGATGCTCAAGACCTTCAACAGTGGCATTGGCATGATCCTGACCGTCGCCGCCGACCGTGCCGATGCACTGACCGAACTGCTGACGCAGGAGGGCGAGACCGTCCATCGCCTCGGGACCGTCACGGAAGGCGCGGGCATGCGCTATTCGGGCACGCTTGCATGAAACGCGTCGCCATCCTGATCTCGGGGGGCGGCTCGAACATGCTGCGGCTGGCCCAGGACATGACCGGCGACCATCCGGCGCGGCCTGTTCTGGTCGCGTCGAACGACCCTTCGGCGGCGGGGCTGGCCCGCGCCGCCGAACTGGGCATTCCGACCGCCGCCGTCGATCACCGCGACTTTCCCCGCGACCGCGCGGGCTTCGAGGCCGCGCTGCTGGAGCCGCTGCTGGCCGCCGATCCCGACATCATCTGCCTTGCGGGCTTCATGCGCATCCTGACGCCCGATTTCGTCGCGCGGTTTCAGGGGCGGATGCTGAACATCCATCCCTCGCTGCTGCCCAAATACCCGGGGCTGCACACCCACGCCCGCGCCATCGAGGCCCGCGACACCGAGGCCGGCGCCACCGTCCACCTGGTCACGCCTGTTCTGGACGACGGCCCGCTGCTGGGGCAGGCCCGCGTGCCGGTCATGCCCGAGGACACCCCCGACAGCCTGGCCGCCCGCGTGCTGGTCCAGGAACACCGGCTCTATCCGGCGGTGCTGCGCAAGTTCGCGGCAGGCGATACCAGTCCCGTCCTGTTGCAAGGTTGACGCGTCCATCGCCCGTTTGCGGGGCCCGCGATGCGAATCCGGACAAATCTGCTGATCGCTCGGCGTTCCCGAATGACGCTGCCCGTATCGATCCTGCGGACGGGCGGTGAAGGGTCGGACGGTTTCAACGCGTCCGAGGACAAGCTGGCCTTCCGCACCGAACTCGACCCCGAGGATCCGCCCCAGATCACCGTTTCCGCCGATGAGGACAGCCAGACCACCAGCGGCATGCTCGGCGACAAGGAAACGCTGACGATGAACGGCGTTTTCGCGTCGGATGACCTTCAGATCGGATGTAAGCATATCGACGAGCTGGAATTGAACGCCAGCCCCGATTCGGTCAAACGCCCAGAAAGCGGTCCTTGACCTGCGGGGCCGACCGCAGATCGTCCGTCGAGCCGTCCCAGACCACCCGGCCCTTCTCGACGATGTAATGGCGGTCGGCAAAGCGGGCCAGGGCCTCGACGTTCTTGTCGATCACCAGAATCGCCTCGCCTTCGGATTTCAGGTGGATCAGGCAGTCCCAGATCTGTTCGCGGATCAAGGGGGCCAGCCCCTCGGTCGCCTCGTCCAGGACGATCAGTTCGGGGTTGGTCATCAGCGCCCGCCCGATGGCCAGCATCTGCTGTTCGCCCCCCGAGAGCTGGTTGCCCATGTTGCGCGCGCGTTCCTGCAGGCGCGGGAACATCGCATAGATGCGGGCCAGGTCCCATTTGCCCGCCCGCGCCGTCGCCTGCAGATTTTCCTGCACGCTGAGGTTCGGAAAGATCAGCCGCCCTTCGGGGACCAGGCCCAAGCCAAGCCGCGCGATGCGGTTCGGCGCGGCCCCCGTCACGTCCACGCCGTCGATGCTGACGCGCCCGCCACGCGGCTTCAGCAGGCCGAAGATCGAGCGCACGGTGGTCGTCTTGCCCATGCCGTTGCGGCCCAGCAGGGTCACCACCTGACCGCGTTCGACCGCCAGCGACATGCCGAACAACACCTTGCTGTCGCCATAGGCGGCCTGAAGATCCTGAACCAGCAGCATCAGGGGGTTCCCTCTTCTTCGCCCAGATAGGCGGTGCGCACGGCCGGGTCGTCGCGGATGGCATCGGGCGTGCCGCTGGCCACGATCCGGCCATAGACCAGCACCGAAACCCGATCAGCCAGCTGGAAGACCGCGCCCATGTCGTGTTCGATCAGCATCATCGTCACCCGCGACCGCAGGCGCGCCAGCAGATCGACCAGCATCGCGGCCTCGTCCGGACCGGTGCCCGCCAGCGGTTCGTCCAGCAGCAGCAGGCGCGGACGCGTGGCCAGCGCCACAGCCAGTTCCAGCTGGCGCTTTTCGCCATGAGAGATCAGGCGCGCGGGCAGATGCGCCTTCTGGGCCAGCCCCACCTCGGACAGGCATTCCATCGCCTGATCGTTCAAGGCAGCCTCGGATGCGGCCCCACGCCAGAAGCGGAAGGACGAGCCCGAACGCGCCTGCACGGCGATGGCCACGTTCTCCAGCACGCTCAGCTGCGGCAGGATGCGCGTCAGCTGGAAGGATCGCGCCAGCCCGCGCCGCACGCGCCCCGGCATGTCCAGATGGGTGATGTCGTTCCCGTCATAGACGACCCGCCCCGCATCGGGGGACAGCTGGCCCGACAGCTGGGCGATCAGCGTCGTCTTGCCCGCCCCGTTGGGACCGATGATGGCATGGACCTGTCCGGCCTGTACATCCAACGAGACGTCGTCTGTCACCGCCAGCGCACCATAGGACTTTCGCAATCCCCGGACCTGCAGAAGCACGTCGCTCATTCCGGACGCCCCTTTCCGGTGATCCGCGCGGCAAGCGTCGCCAGCCCGCCCGGTGAAAACAGCACCACGGCCAGCAGCAGTAGACCGAAGTACAGCTTCCAGTGTTCCGATATTCGCGCCATCCCCTCCTCCAGCCCGATGGTGAACAGCGCGCCGGTCATGGCGCCCGTCAAGCTGCCGATGCCGCCGAGGACGACCATGATGATCAGCTCGCCCGATCGTTGCCAGCTGGCCAGCTGCGGCGAGACATATTCAAGCTGGTTCGCCAGCAGCACCCCCGCCACCGAACATATCATGGCCGAGATGACATAGGCCGTCAGCTGATAGGGCAGGATGCGAAACCCGATGGCCTGCATGCGCAGCGCATCCTCGCGCGTGCCGATCAGGACACGGCCAAAGCGCGACATTGTCAGGCGCGTCAGGCCCAAGAAACACAGGGCCAGGATGCCCAGCACCAGATAGAACAGCGCCAGATCGTGATCCAGCCAGCCTTGCCCCATGATGGTGGAGCGCGCAGGCAGGCTGGCCCCGTCATCGCCGCCAAAGACCGACAGCGAGATCAGGAAGAAATAGAGCATCTGCCCGAAGGCCAAGGTGATCATGATGAAATAGACTCCGCGCGTGCGCAGCGCGATGGTGCCGGTGATGGCCGCGAAGACCGCCGCCGCCACCGCCGCCGCGCCGAACTGGGCGGCGATATCAGTGACTCCAAGGCTGTTCAGCATCAGCACGGCATAGGCCCCGATCCCCAAAAACGCGGCATGCCCGAAGGATACCAGCGCCCCGTATCCCAGGATCAGGTCCAGCGACAGCGCCGCGATGGCATAGATCATCATCCGCGTCACGACCGAGGCGAAGAACCCCTGCCCCATGAATATCAGCACCGGTGGCGTGACAGCCAGCAGGGCAAAGATGATCAGCGCGGCCATCCCGCGGCGCGACATCATGCGCTGGTCCTTCCGAACAGGCCGTTGGGCCGCCAGCAGAGGATCGCCGCCATCAGGATATAGACCAGCATCGGCGCGACCGTCCGGCCCGCTTGGGTTGCCGCATCCAGCTCCAGCACCATCTTCAGGACGATGGGGCCGAAGATGCGCCCGACCGTATCGATGATGCCCACCAGCAGCGATGCGACGAAGGCCCCGCGGATGGACCCCACCCCGCCAATGACGATGACCACGAAGCCCAGGATCAGGATCTGGTCACCCATGCCGGGATCGACCGACAGGATCGGCGATACCATCGCCCCCGCGAACCCAGCCAGCATCGCCCCGAAGGCAAAGACCAGCATGAACAGCCGCCCGATATCGACCCCAAGGGCCGAGACCATCGCCCGGTCATGCGCCCCCGCCCGCAGCAGCATGCCGATGCGCGTGCGCCCGATCACGAACCACAGCCCGAAGGCCGTGGCCAACCCCGCCGCGATGATCGCCAACCGATAGACGGGGAAACGGATTGGCCCCGCCAGCGGGATCGACCCCGACAGCAGGTTGGGCATGGATACGTTCAGGGGTGCGGCGCCCCAGATGATCTTGACGCCCTCGGACAGGATCATCACCAGCGCGAATGTCGCCAACACCTGATCCAGATGCGGACGGTCATAGAGCCTGCGAAAGATCGCGACCTCCAGCACCAGCCCGACCAGCATGGTCGCAGGCAGCGTCAGCAGCAGCCCCCACCAGAAGCTGCCGGTCAGCATCGACAGGCTGGCCATCAGATAGGCCCCCACCATGTAGAGCACGCCATGCGCCAGATTGATGAAATCCATGATGCCGAAGACCAGGGTCAGCCCGGCAGCCACCAGAAACAGCAGGATCCCGAATTGCGCCCCGTTCAGGACCTGAAGCAGCAGAAGATTGCTCATGCGGTGTCGGCCCCCCGGTCGTGATCGCCTGGCAATATGTTTCAAGCATGAAGGATTTTATTGCAACGTTTTTAATGTCCGGCCATCGTGGTGGCATGGTTAGTTCTTCGCGCGGCCCGGTTCGCGCCCGCGCGGATCGATGGCACGACGTTCAACAAGCGGCCGCCCACAAGGCTGCAAGGAGGTAGAATGACACATCTGAAATCCGCGCTTCTGGCGACCGGCATTCTGGCGGGTGCCGCCCCCATGGCCCATGCCGATGACGACGTGGTGCGCGTGGGGTTGGTCTATACGCTCAGCGGTCCGGCGGCGGTGCTGGGCGAACATTCCCGCGACGGCTTCCTGCTTGCCATGGAGGCGCTGGACAACAAGCTGGGCGGCAAGCCGGTCGAAGTCATCATCGTCGATGATGAACAGAAGCCAGACATTGCCGTCAGCCGCGCCCGCGAGCTGGTCGAGAGCAAGGACGTCGATTTTGTCGTCGGGCCAGTCTTCTCGAACATCGTCAACGCCATCGTGGGGCCGGTGACCGAAGGCGGGGCCTTCCTGATCTCGACCAATGCCGGAACGTCGAACCTGGCCGGGTCGGAATGCAATCCCGACCTGTTCGTAACCTCCTATCAGAACGACCAGATGCACGAGGTGTCGGGGAAATACGCGCAGGATCAGGGCTTCCAGAACGTCTTCCTGCTGGCACCGAACTATCAGGCGGGCAAGGACGCGCTGGCGGGCTTCAAGCATTCCTATACCAACGGCATCGCCGGAGAGATCATGGTGCCTCTTGGTCAGCTGGATTTCTCGGCCGAGCTGGCACAGATTGCGGCGATGCAGCCCGATGCCATCTATGCCTTCATGCCGGGCGGCATGGGGGTCAACCTGGTCAAGCAGTTCAACCAGGCGGGGATGACCGGGACGCCCTTCCTGTCGGCCTTCACCGTCGATGAAACGACCCTGCCCGCGCAGCAGGATGCCGCCGTCGGCCTGTCGGGTGGATCGAACTGGGCGCCCGACATGGACACCCCCGAAAGCCGCAAGTTCGTCGAGGATTTCATCACGGCCTACGACCGCGTGCCCGCGGTCTATGCAATGCAGGCCTATGACGCGGCCATGTTGATCGACAGCGCAATTGCAGCGGTCGATGGCGACCTGTCGGATCGCGATGCGCTGCGTGATGCGCTGGCAGCCGCCGACTTCACCTCGCTCCGCGGCGATTTCGCCTTCGGGCCGAACCATTATCCAATCCAGGACTTCTACCTGACCAAGGTCGTCAAGCGCGAGGACGGCCGCTATTCCACATCGATCGACAAGACCATCTTCGAGGACTACGCCGACACTTACGCAGCCGACTGCACCATGTAACCTTCGCACCCCGGTCACGTGCCGGGGGCGCGCTTGAACAAGGGTTTGGGGCTATTCAAGGCGTAAAGTCCCGCCTTTACCGGGCCATATCGACAGATGGCGGATCCAAAGCCCGATTGATTTGATGTCGATGAGGCCAAGGAAACTTTGCGTAGTCTTGCCGTGACGGATGACAACACGGCGGGGGTTCTTCGGTAAGTTGAAACAACCGTTCGAAACGGCATCGAATTGATACAAGGTCCGGTCAACTGCAATGCGCTTTATATAGGTTGCGCTTGGAGATGACTGGCGAGACATCGCGTCGGCCCACCGATTTTCGAATGTCACCAGCTTCATGGCTCCAGACGGCCAAACGAACACTCGGTGTTGGCAGATTGCCGGTCATGACCAGATCGAAGCCAAGATTGTCAGAGGCTTGCCACGCGGTAGTTGCTATCTTCATAGGCAAACCTGTGGCATCGTCAGAGAACTGAATCGTAGCCGGCGAGTAGCAAGTCGTCCAAAAACCGATCCAGCGGATCTTTTTCCCATCGGACGCTCGCTAACGATCATAGATTTGTCGCGGAGTTCGTTTTTGGCCCCCGCGCATGATGCGATTGTGAACCACGCTTGCCGGTTCATTCGAACCGATGGCGTTAACCGCTCATTATCGATCATTTACAGGGCGTGCGGCACCGCCCCGCTTCCGCTCAGGGCACCATAAACGTCCCCAAAGCTCCACAACGTTCAATGTCGCAACTGACGGTAGATGCCAGACCACTTGCCGGACCTCTCCGACAGATCGCACTAGAGAAAGCCTTCGCGTGTGATCCAAAAACTCGCTAAAGAGCAGGTTGTTGATTGGTAGGCTTGTGTCCGTTCGAGACGTCGATTTTCTAGGTCATGTTGACAAATGGCGGAGCCAGAGACGGATCGAGGTGATGTCGATGAACCCCAAGAAGCTCTCTGCGGTTTTGTCGTAGCGGGTGGCGACGCGGCGGGCGTTCTTCAGCTTGTTGAAGCAGCGCTCGACGAGGTTGCGCAGCCGGTAGAGGGTGCGATCCACGGTGACACGGAGCTTGCGGGTCTTGCGCATGGGGATGACCGGCACAACGTTGCGCGCTTCCATTGTTTTGCGAACCTTGTCAGAGTCATAGCCGCGATCCGCCAGCAGGACGCAAGGTTCCGCCAGGTTGTCGTCCATGACCAGATCGAAGCCCAGATAGTCCGATGTCTGAACCGCTCCGGGTTTACCGGAGGCTGATTTCGGTTAGTTACGCGGCCACGGCTTCTGTTTCCATAGTGGCGTAGAAGTTTGCCTCTGCTTCTGCCGGCGGGATGTTCCCGATCGGCTCGAGCAGGCGACGGTTGTTGAACCAG
>NZ_PYWA01000005.1 GCF_003056335.1 Paracoccus indicus
CACGGCGATCCTGTCCGTGCAATCCAGCAAATTCCATCAAGAACAACGCGATGGTTGATTGGTTTGCGTCCATTCGGGGCGCGGATGGCCAAGATAAAACGCTCGTGAAACGCCTACTCTTCGTCCGACATCAGGTCTCGTGCCAAGCTGGTCTCCATCGCAGATACCAGCTTGAATCATGATCAGCGCGCCCTGTGAATCCCTTTCGTCAACATGACCTAGGCAATCAAAGCCGCCCTATTCTAGAAATCCCCTTGAGTGATCTGTGACGATTTCTTTCAATTGAAATCACAAGTATGATTTCGACATTCGCCGCGATGTTCTTGCGTCGGTTCTATTTTACATGGAGGTGAGGAGACCCACGCAATTCAACACATAACTTTCGAAGGATGCCAGCAAACTTGTACAAAGGTCGACCGAAGCCTATTGTTATACAATCCTTGGCCTCGGTCATTCAGAACAATCCTCCCGGTATCAAACCTCCGGAAGTTCCGGCTTCATGTTGTCGCGGATAATCCGTTGGCGACCAGCCTCCTGCGGGCGCGTGACAAGACGGGCGCCTTGGCGGCGGGTCAGCCAGGACCAGCACCAGTTTAAATAGACCGACAGCCGATTGCGGAAGCTGACCAGCAGGCCCAAGTGCACGATGGACCAGATCAGCCAGGCCACAAAGCCCTTCAGCTTGACCGTCCCAAAATCGGCGACCGCCTTCGACCGTCCGATCACGGCCATGGAGCCCCAGTTGCGATAGCGAAACGACTTCCCCTCGGGTCGGCCTTCGATGCGGTTGCGGATCAGCTTGGCCACATAGCGGCCCTGTTGTTTTGCCACGGGCGCAAGCCCTGGCAGCAGCGATCCGTCCGGCTGGCGGAAGGAAGCGACATCACCGATGGCGAAGACGTCCTGCAGGCCGGGCACCGCGCAATCCGGGCCGACGACGATGGCACCGTTGCGTGCCATCCCTGCCCCAATCCATTCACCCGATTTGCGCGCCTCGGTCCCCGCGCACCAGATCACGCAGGCACAGTCGATCCATTCATCGCCTGCCTGCAACCCCTCGGTCGTGATGTCGCGCACCGGGGTCTCAAGAACGACCTCTACGCCATGACGCTCCAATGCCTTCAGCGCGTATGCGGACTGTCTGGGGGTGAAGGTTCCAAGGATCTTGGGACCCGCCTCGATGAGCTTGATGCGGATCTCATCGGCGCGTATGTGGCGGAACTGGCCCGCTGACGACCGGGTCAGTTCGGCGATCGATCCTGCCATCTCGACGCCCGTCGGACCACCGCCGACGACGGCGAAGGTCAGAAGACGGCGACGCTCTGCCTCGTCCATGCAGTGTTCGGCGGCTTCCAGGCTGCTCAGCAACTTCTCGCGGACGCGCAATGCATCGTCCAACGTCTTGAGAACGGGCGCGACATCCGCCCATTCGTCATGCCCAAAGAAGCTGTAGTCGGCCCCTGCTGCCAGGATCAGGAAATCATAGTCGATCCCCTGCCCCGTATCGGTTCTGACCTTCCGTGCCGCGGTATCGACGCCTGTCACCTCGGCCATCAGGACGGTGACGTTCTCTGCCTTCAGCACGGACCGCGTGGTTTCGGCAATATCGGCCGGCGACAGGGCCGCGGTTGCAACCTGATAAAGCAGCGGCTGGAACAGGTGGTGATTGGTCTTGTCGATCAGGGTCACATCGTGCCCCGAGTTCTCCAGACCCTTGGCCGCTTCCAATCCGCCGAACCCCGCACCCACGATCACGATTTTCTTGCGCTGACTCATTGGACCCTCGTTCTTTGCGGCTGTGACACTAAGAGTGCTGCGCTACGCCCAATGCAAGGCATTGTAAAAGAACACCATTGTGACTGCTCAAACAGAAAGCAGACTGGCCGGGTCCGGGAAATCGGTGATGAATTATCGGGAAGAAATGGTAGCCCGTGACAGATTCGAACTGCCGACCGACCCGGTGTAAACGGGACGCTCTACCACTGAGCTAACGGGCCATACACATTGGCTTTTGCCATCAACATTGCGAATGATCAATGCCAGAAAATTGCAGGATCCGGAATCGACGTCCGGTCAGATGCAGGACGATTCCCTGACGCATAATCTCAGGGCCGATGGTGGCGAAATTTCGTCCGGTCCGGATGGCGAACAGCATCGCCAGGGTCACACCATGTGTCACGACGATCGTCGGGGCGCGATGTTCCTTCAGAAAGTCCCGGCATCGCTCCTGCAGGGCTGCCAAGCCTTCACCTCCGGGGCAATGGTCGTACCAAGACAGGTTTCCATCCCTGAAAAGTCGGGGATTTTCGGCCCGCAGCTTTGCCGCATCTTGTCCGGCAAAACTGCCGATGCCGATCTCGGATAAACGCGGGTCGCTGTGCCACGCCCGGCCCTCGAATACGATCGCCGCCGTTTGTTCCGCCCTGCCCTGCGGACTGCTGACGCGTACAGCCTCGATGTCACGCGTCAGTTGCGCCTGACACCGTGCCTGAGAAACACCCGTGTCGGTCAGCGGCGAATCAAGCGCCCCCTGCAGACGCCCCGCGACATTCCAATGCGTTTGACCGTGACGCATCAGGTAAAGATCGGGCAACGTCACCATGACGGCGCGCAAATCATCATTAGTCGTGGGATTGGAGCGGGTGAAGGGAATCGAACCCTCGTCGTAAGCTTGGGAAGCTTCTGCTCTACCATTGAGCTACACCCGCCTTGCCCTTCCGGTACCCCAAGCCGCCAGCCGCGTCAAGCACCGCTCAGCGAAGCCCCATTTCGGCCAGTACAGCGGCAATGGACGGGGGCAAGGCCTCCTCAGCCTGACGCCCTTTCGGCAGATCGGCGGGGGCATCCTCGGGCTTGAGGTAGCGCCAGCCTTGAAAGGCGCGACGCGGAATGGCGGCAACGCGGATCAGGTCGCGGTCCAGCACCAGGCCGCAGCGGCGGATGCCATCCTGACCGATGACCTCATCCAGCGACAAGATGCGCTGGCGGGCCAGCATGACGCCCTTGAACACCCAGAAGATCGAGCCACCGTCCAGCAGCTCCGCCTCGCGCTTGGGCCACATGCGGGTCACATGCATCGCCGCGGCCTTGCCAAAGCGCTGCTGCTGCCATGCGGCCAGATCGTCGGGCCCTTCGGCGCCGACGCAAAGTTTCATCAGGTGAAGTTTCGCATCCATGTGATGCAGTTAGTATCGCGCGCCGGCCAACTCAAGTAATGGGATGCAGGTGCGGCAAAGATGCTTGCGCCCATGAAAAAGGGCCGCATCGAAATGCGGCCCCATTCAGGTTTCAGATGTGACGGATCACAGCTGGTCCAGTGCCTCGACGGCCTTTTCCAGCTCTTCCTTGGTCACGGTCTTGGTCGAGGTATCGGCCTTGTCCGCAATGTGGTCGACGACCTTGTCTTCGAAGATCGGCGCGCGCAGCTGCTGCTGCGCCTGCTGGTTCTGCTGGATGAACTCGAAGAAGGCGCGTTCCTGACCGGGATACTGACGGGCAGCCTGCATGACGGCCTGGGTCATTTCCTGGTCGTTCACGGTGATCTCGGCTTTCTGGCCGATTTCTGCCAGCAGCAGGCCAAGGCGAACGCGGCGTTCTGCCAGGGTCTTGTGCTCTTCCGTGGTCTCGATCTCACCGTGGTTGTGATCGTGAACCTCGGGGTGCTCTTCGTGCCACAGCTGGTGGGCGATCTGCGACGCTTCCGCTTCAACCAGCGAGGCGGGCAGGTCGAACTTGACCTTCTCGTCCAGCTGGTCCAGCAGGCCGCGCTTCATCACGGCGCGTGCGGCACCGGCGTATTCGGCTTCCAGACGCTCGGCGATCTGCTTCTTCAGACCATCCAGATCCTCGGCGCCGAATTTCTTGGCCAGCTCGTCGTTGATCTCGGCGTCGACGGGGGCCTTGACGGCCTTGACCTTGCATTCGAAGGTCGCGTCCTTGCCTGCCAGATGGGCGGCGCCGTATTCCTCGGGGAACTTGACTTCGACCTTCACGTCTTCGTCAACCTTCACGCCGACCAGCTGATCCTCGAAACCGGGGATGAAGCTGTTGGAACCCAGAACCAGCGGATAGTCCTCGGCCTCGCCGCCTTCGAATGCTTCGCCGTCGACGAAGCCCTTGAAGTCGATCGTCACCTGGTCGCCGCTCTTGGCCTTGCTGTTCTTCTTGCGGTCCTCGAACGCCTGCGAGGATTTCGCCAGGTTTTCCAGCGCCTCGGTCACGGCGGCTTCTTCGGCCGGAACGGTCAGCTTTTCCAGCTTCAGGGTCGACAGGTCGACCTCGGGGATCTCGGGCAGGTTTTCGTAGGTGACGTTGACGACGACGTCATCGCCCTCTTTCCACTGCTCGCCGTTCTCCATCTCGACCTTGGGCTGGACGGCCGGACGGTCGCCCGAGGTTTCCAGGTGATCGCGCAGCGCGCCGTCGATGGCTTCCTGCATCGCATCGCCAAGGACGCGGGGGCCGAACTGCTTCTTCAGCATGGCCATCGGGACCTTGCCCTTGCGGAAGCCCTTCATCTCGACTTCGGGCTGGGCTTCTTTCAGCTTCGCATCGACGGCGGCGGCCAGTTCGGCGGCGGGCAGCGTGAACTGGTACCCACGCTTCAGGCCGTCGTTCAGGGTTTCCTTGACGTTCATCATCGTCCTCATAGCAAGAAGGGCCACCGATAAGGCGGCGGCCGGAAAATTTGGCCTGTTCTAATCTTCGCGCCCTTCGCCTGCAAGCAGATAGCGGGGGCGCTGGAACATGCCCCCCTTGCCGGTCTATGTTGCGCCCCGAAACGGCCGCCACAGGAGCGATGCAGATGACCCAAGACACCCCCGCCACGCCCGAACCGCGCCTGACCTCGCTTGCCCATGGCGGCGGTTGCGGCTGCAAGATCGCGCCCGGCGTCCTGTCGGGCCTGCTGCGGGGCAGCGCCGCCCTGCCCGTCCCGCCCGAGCTGCTGGTCGGGATCGAGACTTCGGACGATGCCGCGGTCTATCGGCTAAACGAACACCAGGCGCTGGTCGCCACGACCGACTTCTTCATGCCGGTCGTCGACGATCCCTTCCACTTCGGCCAGATCGCCGCGACGAACGCGATCAGCGACGTCTATGCCATGGGCGCGACGCCGATTCTGGCGCTGGCCGTGGTCGGCATGCCGATCAACGCCATCTCGCATGACACGATCGCCAAGGTACTGGATGGCGGGGCCGACATCTGCCGACAGGCCGGCATCCCCATCGCGGGCGGCCATACCATCGATTCGGTCGAACCGATCTATGGCCTTGTCGCATTGGGCCTGATCGATCCGGCCAAGCTGAAGAAGAACGCCGATGCGCAGACCGGCGATCTGCTGGTCATGGGCAAGCCTCTGGGTGTCGGCGTCATGTCCGCGGCCCTGAAGAAGGGCCAGCTGGACGATGCCGGTTACGCGCGCATGGTCGAGGTCACGACCAGGCTGAATCGCCCCGGACCCGACCTGGCCTCGGTCGAGGGCGTCCATGCCATGACCGACGTGACGGGCTTCGGCCTTGGCGGGCACGCGCTGGAAATGGCACGCGGATCGGGCTGCGACCTGCATATCGACTGGAACGCGGTGCCAAAGCTTCAGGGCATCCAGGCGATGATCGAGGCCGGGCATGTCACCGGCGCCTCGGGTCGCAACTGGGATAGCTATGGCCAGAGGATCACGCTTCCCGCAGGCTTCGGCGATGATGCGCGGGCGCTGCTGACCGACCCGCAGACCAGCGGCGGCCTGCTGGTCGCCTGCAGCCCCGATGCGCTGGAGCGGGTGATGGCCTGCTTTGCCGATCACGGCTTTGGCGATGCCAACGTCATCGGCAAGGTCGGGGATGCCAGCGATGCGCCGCGCGTGATTGTCGGCTAGAACCGCAAGCCGAAGTCGAAGGAGGCTTCCTCGCCCCCGAAACCGAAGCTGGCCGCGCCGAAGCTGATCCCGATCAGCGACCCGGCCAGCACCTGCGCGGGCGTATGTTCGCCCGCGTGGACCCGGCTGGCCGCCGTCAGCCCCGCCGCGCCATAGGCGGCCGCGCCCAATGCAGAGTCGTCGAAGCATTTGCCGGCCAGATCACCCGCGCCGAAACCCGCCGCCGCCGAATGCCCCGAGGGGAACCCACGACCCGCCCCCGAGGGTCGCATCCCGATATCGGTTCCGTCGAAGACTGCTTTCAGCCCCAGAACGAACACCGCCTGCGCTGCGCCCCGGATGGCAAAATCCTCGAACCGGCCCTGATCGACGGCACAGACCGCCGCCGCTAGCGGCAGCCCGTATTTCATCGTCGTCCCGAAATCCTCGAAGGGATCGGCGGTGGCAGGGGTCGCCAGCAGCGCCGCCGCGACCAAGGCCGCTGGCCGAAGCATCAGCGCTGAAGGCCCTGCAGGTAATCGGCCAGCGCCACCACCCGCGCGGGCGTCGCCACGGCCTGACCCGAGCCGTCGTCGAACATGACCGTGGGTCCATCGCGCAATTCGTCGAAGATCGGCATATGCGCCTCGCTGCGACCCATGGTGTTGCCGATCAGCTGACCCATGACGCGGGCCTTGGGAAAGATGCCCTCGTTCTGGCTGGCCAACAGGGTCAGGTCGGGCGGCGGCGGCGTCATGCCCACGGCTGCCGGACCGTTGCCGCGCCCGGCGGGGCCGTGACAGGCCGCGCAGTTTTCTGCGTAATCCTTGGCCGCGCCCGTCATGCGCTGTTCCGGCGCACAGGCCGCAACCAGGGTCGCCGCCCCGATGCCACCTGCCAAAACCATAAGTATTCCGCGCATTCTGCCCCCCGTTGCATCATCTTGCGGGACAAGGATGCAACGCCGCGCATGACCGTGCAATGGCGTTCAGCTGCGCGCCAGCCGAACGACCCGGTCCATGCGGTCGGCCAGCGCGTGGTTATGCGTTGCGATCAGCGCCGAAAGCCCCGTTTCGCGCACCAGCGACATCAGCACCTCGAACACCCGATCCGAGGTTTCGGGGTCCAGATTGCCCGTCGGCTCATCCGCCAGCAGCAGCGACGGGCCATTCGCCAGCGCCCGACAGAAGGCCACCCGCTGCTGTTCGCCCCCCGACATCTGCGCCGGACGGTGCGAGGCGCGATGCGACAGCCCCACATGGCCCAGCAGCATCTCGGCCCGCGAAGCCGCATCACGCGCCGAAACGCCATTCGCCAGCTGCGGCAGGATGATGTTTTCCGCCGCGCTGAATTCCGGCAACAGGTGGTGGAACTGATAGATGAAGCCCAATTCCTGCCGCCGGGCCTCGGTCCGGTCGCGATCCGGCAGTCCGGTCATGTCGCGACCGTTCAGCAGGACCTGCCCCGTGTCGGGCGTGTCCAGCAGCCCCGCAATATGCAGCAGCGTCGATTTGCCCGCACCGGATGGCGCGACCAGCGCCACGACCTCGCCCCGCGCGACGGTCAGGTCCAGCGCGTCCAGGACGGGCACCGGCGCGGGCCCCGCCTTGTCATAGGTCTTGCCCACGGCCTTCAGGTTCAACACGTCATTCATAGCGCAGCGCCTCGACCGGGTTCATGCGCGCGGCACGACGCGCGGGGAAGATGGTAACGATAAAGGACAGCGTCAGCGACAATCCGGCCGCGCGCAGGATGTCCCAGGCCCGAAGCTCCGCCGGCAGACGATAGATGCCGCGCACCTCGGGCTGCCATGCGCCGCCATTGGTCAGCGCATTCAGCGCCGCCATGATGTTGTCGACGTTCAGCGCCAGCAGGACGCCCAAGGCGACGCCCGCGATGGTCCCGATGATGCCCGTGAAGGCCCCGCAGAGGAAGAACACCCGCAGCACCGACCCTTCTGTCAGCCCCATCGTGCGCAGGATGCCGATGTCGCGGCCCTTGTTCTTGACCAGCATGATCAACCCGCTGGTGATGTTCATCGAGGCGATCAGAACCAGCACCGACAGGATGACGAACATGACGCCGTCTTCCATGTCCAGCGCCGAGAGGAACGACCCCGAGGCGTCCCGCCAGCTCCAGACCTGCGCACCCTCGCCCATGGCACGCATCAGCGGCAGCGCCCATTGATCGACGTTTTCGGGGTCGTCGACAAAGACCTCGATCTCGTCGGCGACGCCCTCGCGGTTGAAATAGCTCTGCGCCTCGGCGATGGGCATATAGATGCGCGTCCGGTCGATGTCATAGCGCCCGGCGCTGAAGATGAAGGTCACCTCATAGGCGTTGACACGCGGCGTGGTGCCGAATGCGGTCCGCGCTCCCTCGGGGGCGATCAGGCGGACCTTGTCGCCCAAGCCCACGTTCAACTCGCGCGCGATGCCCTGCCCGATGGCGATGCCCTTGTCGAAATCGGCCAGATCACCCTGCGAGGTCTCGGGATCGACGATCCGCGGCATCGCCTTCAGATCGTCCGCGGAAATACCGAACACCTCGGCCACATTGTTGCTGTCGTTGGCCGAGGCCATGACCTGCCCCTTGACGACCGCCGCCGCCCGCGTAACGCCGGGGATTTGGGCCAGCCTTGCGGCGGCATCCTGGTAATCCTCGATCTTGCCGGGCACGACATAGACGTCGTCGGTATATTCGTTCGTGACCTGACGGGGCGCCATATAGACGGTGGTATGGGCATTCGCCCCAAGGATGGTATCCACGAATTCGGCCCGGAACCCGGCCCGCACGGCCAGCGTGGCGATCAGCGCCATCACTCCAAGCGCGATGCCGATCAGGCTGATCCAGGTCATCACGCTGACCCCACCCTCGGCCCGGCGGGCGCGCAGGTACCGCCATGCGATCATGAATTCGAAACGGGAAAACGGTCTGGGGCTGGACATGTTCTGGGCCTGCTGGAAATCCGCGCAGACCCTGACCCCGCACCGTTCAAAGATCAAGCCGACAATGGCGTGAGGATTTCTCGGTTGCGCAAATACCCAACTTGCGACGGGTGATCCCAAGTGTCACATATCGGCGCATGGCAAAGAACTCCTCCGCTTTCACCTGCACCGCCTGCGGCGCCGCCCACAAGAAATGGGCCGGACGCTGCGACGCCTGCGGCGCATGGAACACCATCATCGAAGAGGCCCCCCTGTCCCAAGGCCCCGGTCGCGGTCTGGGCGCGCACAAGGGGCGTGCGGTGCCCCTGTCGGGCCTGTCCACGACCGAACCGCCCCCGCCCCGCAGCCTGTCGGGGATGGAGGAGATGGACCGCGTCCTTGGCGGCGGGCTTGTCCCCGGATCGGCCCTGCTGGTCGGCGGCGATCCGGGCATCGGCAAATCCACGCTGCTGCTGCAGGCGGCGGCGGCGTTTTCAATGCGCGGCCTCAACGCCATCTATTTCAGCGGCGAGGAAGCCAGCGCGCAGGTCCGCATGCGCGCCGTCCGCCTTGGCCTGGCCGAGGCTCCAATGCGTCTTGGCGCCGAAACCAACCTGCGCGACATCCTGACGACGCTGGACGCCGAACGCCCCGACGTGGTGGTGATCGACTCGATCCAGACGCTCTGGTCCGACACGGTCGAGGCCGCGCCCGGCAGCGTGGCACAGGTCCGTGCCGCCGCGCATGAGCTTGTCACATTTGCCAAGCGGCGCGGCGTGGCCGTGATCCTGGTCGGCCATGTTACCAAGGAAGGCCAGATCGCCGGACCCCGCGTCGTCGAACACATGGTCGACACCGTCATCTATTTCGAGGGCGAACGTGGCCACCAGTTCCGCATTCTGCGCAGCGTCAAGAACCGCTTCGGCCCCTCGGGCGAGATCGGCGTCTTCGAGATGACGGGCAGCGGCCTGGCCGAGGTCACGAACCCCTCGGCCTTGTTCCTTTCCGAACGCGGCCAGCCCATCGCCGGCAGCGCGGTCTTTGCGGGCATCGAGGGCACCCGCCCCGTCCTGACCGAGATTCAGGCCCTTGTCGCCCCATCCACCCTCGCCAGCCCGCGCCGCACGGTGGTGGGTCTCGACAGCGGCCGCGTCAGCACCATTCTGGCGGTTCTCGAGGCACGATGCGGCATTCCCTTCGCGGGCCTCGACGTCTTTCTGAACGTGGCGGGCGGCATGAAGGTCGTCGAACCCGCCGCCGACCTTGCCATCGCGGGCGCGCTGCTGTCCGCGCGCGAGGACAATCCCCTGCCCCCCGAGGCCGTACTTTTCGGCGAAATCAGCCTCTCGGGTGCGCTGCGCCCGGTGGCGCAGGCCGAAAACAGGTTGAAAGAAGCGCGGAAACTTGGTTTTTCACAAGCGATTTTGCCGGAGGGCCAGAAGGTCGAGGCCGGCGACGACACAAAGGGCGGCACGACGCTTCGGCGCGTGACCGACCTGACGGGATTTGTGGGTGACATTTTCGGCGCCGGCTGAAGCACCTGTAATACATGAACAACCGGCGCAAGGGGCAGGTCAATGGACGGATTTACGATCATCGATGCGGTGGTGGCGGGCGTCATCATCCTTTCGGCAATATTGGCGTGGTCGCGCGGCTTCGTTCGCGAATCGCTGGCCATCCTGGGATGGATCGCCGCCGCCGTGCTCGCCTTCCTTTTCGCGCCGACCGTGCGTCCGATGATCGCCCAGGTCCCCGTCCTCGACCGTTTCATGGGCGACAGTTGCGAACTGGCAACGATCGCCGCTTTCGCAGTCGTCTTTGCGCTGGCGCTGGTGGTGTTTTCCATCATCACGCCCTTGTTTTCGTCGGTCGTGCAGCGTTCGGCCGTGGGCGGCATCGATCAGGGTATCGGGTTTCTGTTCGGCGTGGCGCGTGGCGTCCTCTTGGTGGCCATCGCCTTCATTGTCTATGACCGTGTTATGACAAGCCAGACGGTCGCCATGGTCGAAAACTCGCGTTCGGCGCAGGTTTTCGAACGCATGCGCACCCAGATGGACGAACAGATCCCCGCCGATGCGCCGGGCTGGATCGTCAACCGCTATGAACAGATGGTCATGGCCTGCACTTCGTCCGGGGAAACGGTCAGCCCGGCTGCGACCAACTGAGGCAACGACGCCCGATTGCGACAGGCTGATGACGAAAAAGCGCCCCCGCAGGTTTGCGGGGGCGTGACTTTATGCAAGGCTGGGTCTAGATAGCCCCCCATATGCCCCCAGACCTCAGGACGTGCCCATGAAACCCTTCCTGGCCCATCCGTTCGATTCGGACCGACTGCATGAAGAATGCGGAGTCTTCGGTGTGATCGGCGTGGCCGATGCCTCCAATTTCGTGGCTCTTGGATTGCACGCCTTGCAACATCGGGGCCAGGAGGCCGGCGGCATCGTCGCACATGATCCCGAACACGGCTTCAACAGCGCCCATCGCTTCGGCTATGTCCGCGACAACTTTACCAAGCCCGAACTGATGGCCACCCTGCCCGGTTCGCTGGCCATCGGCCATGTGCGCTATTCCACCGCCGGGACCAAGGCCGCGACCGCTATCCGCGACGTACAGCCCTTCTTCGGCGAGTTTCACATGGGCGGCTCGGCCATCGCCCATAACGGCAATATCACCAATGCCGCCGCCCTGCGCCGCGAACTGATCGAGCGTGGCAGCATCTTCCAGTCCAGCAGCGACAGCGAATGCATCATCCACCTGATGGCGCGTTCGATCCAGCGCAACATCCCCGAACGCATGAAGGACGCCCTGCGCCGCATCGAGGGTGCCTTCAGCGTCATCGCCATGACCCGCACCAAGCTGATGGGCGTGCGCGACCCCTTGGGCGTTCGCCCGCTGGTCCTGGGCCGCGTAGGCGAGGATGGCTATATCCTGTCCTCGGAAACCTGCGCCTTGGACATCATCGGCGCCGAGTTCATCCGAGAGATCGAGCCGGGCGAGATGGTCGTCATCTCGAAGGGCAAGATCGAAAGCTCGCGCCCCTTCGGGCCGTCCAAGGGCCGGTTCTGCATCTTCGAGCATGTCTATTTCTCGCGTCCCGATTCGATCATCGGCGGTCGCTCGGTCTATGAAACCCGCCGCCAGATCGGCGTCGAACTGGCCCGCGAAGCCCCCATCGAGGCCGATCTGGTCTGCCCCGTCCCCGACAGCGGCACCCCCGCCGCCATCGGTTACGCGCAGGAATCGGGCATTCCCTATGGCATGGGAATCATCCGCAACCAGTACATGGGCCGGACCTTCATCGAACCCTCCGAGCAGATCCGCAACATGGGCGTGCGGCTGAAGCTGAACGTGAACCGCGCCCTGATCGCGGGCAAGCGCGTGGTCTTGGTCGACGACAGCGTTGTGCGCGGCACCACCAGCCGCAAGATCAAGGACATGATCCTGGACGCAGGCGCCGCCGAGGTGCACTTCCGCATCGCCTCGCCCCCCACGGCCTGGCCGTGCTTCTACGGCGTCGACACGCCCGACCGCGACAAGCTGCTGGCCGCGAACATGACCCCCGACGAAATGCGCAAATGGATCGGCGTCGACAGCCTGGCCTTCGTCTCGCTTGACGGTCTCTATCGCGCCGTGGGCGAGGCCGAGGGGCGCGACAGCAAGTGCCCGCAATATTGCGACGCCTGCTTCTCGGGCGATTATCCGGTCGCGCCCTTCGACCAGCTGGAGCGTGGCTTCCAGATGAAGCCGGGGTCGGAAACGGACATCCAAGCTGCCGAATAAGCGAAAAGGGCGCGCCGGATCGGCGCGCCCTTCTCACATGATGATCGCCTCGAGCGGATCATAGATGGCGGCATTCTGCCCCCAAACCGCATTGGCCAGCCCATCGGGCTTGTGCCGCAATTGTGCCAACTGATCGCGCGTGACCCAATGGAAACGGTTCACAACGCCCTCGGGGTCGGCCAGCGTGATGGTGTCGGGACCGGTCAAAGTCGCGCGAAAATGCAGCTCGACCTGATGGAAGCTGCCGCGCGGATCGTGGAATTCGTTGATCAGGATCGGATCGCCCACCTGAACTGACAGACCGGTTTCCTCTGCAACCTCGCGCTGCAGGTTCTGGGGCAGTGATTGCGCGGGCTCGACCCCGCCACCGGGAAGGCACCACAGATCGGACTTCTGCCCCGGATAGGCATTCACCATCAGCAGCCGGTCGTTGTGGAGGATGGCGGCGCGAACCGCCAACCTCGGACGTGTGGGCCTCATGTGCCGATCCGGTTGACGTGGCCCATCTTGCGACCGGGGCGCGGATCGCCCTTGCCATAGAGATGCACCTGCACACCCGGCGTCGACAAAAGTTCGGGCACCCGATCCATGTCGTCGCCGATCAGGTTCTCCATCACCACATCGGCGTATCGCTTGCCGTCGCCCAAAGGCAAGCCCGCGACGGCGCGGATGTGCTGTTCGAACTGATCGACGGCACAACCCGCCTGCGTCCAGTGACCCGAATTGTGGACCCGCGGCGCGATCTCGTTCACGAGCAGGCCGGCGGGGGTCACGAACAGCTCGACCCCCATGACGCCGACGTAATCCAGCGCATTGGCGATGCGCGCGGCGCAAAGAACCGCATCGGTCGTAACGCGCGACGGCAGCCCGCAGGGAACCGTCGTCGTCCGCAGGATGCCCTCGCGGTGGACGTTCAGACCGGGATCGAAGGCCGCGACCTGGCCGTCTCTGCCGCGTGCGATGATGACGCTGATCTCGGCGGTGAAATCGACGAAGCCTTCCAGAACGGAAGGAGCCCCGGTCCATTCCGCAGGGCCGTCACCAATCCGCACCTGACCCTTGCCGTCATAGCCCATGCGGCGGGTCTTCAGGATCGACGGGCGCCCGATGCGCTCGATCGCCCCGGCCAGGGCATCCTCATCCGGGACATCCGCAAAGGGGGCCGTGGTCAGGCCGATCTCGTTCAGGAAGGTCTTCTCCGTGACCCGATCCTGCGACACGGAAAGCGCCTTGCGGTTAGGGTGAAGAGGGCAAATTTTTTCCAGCAGATCCAATGCCGAAGTCGGCACATTCTCGAATTCATAGGTGATGACGTCGACGGATTCCGCGAAGGTCCGCAGCGCGTCCTGGTCGTCATAGGGGGCATGGGTCACCCGCCATGCGACATCGGCCGCCGGTGAAGTGCCGGGTTCATAGATGTGGCAACGGATGCCAAGGCGGCTGGCGGCCACGGAGAGCATGCGGCCCAACTGCCCGCCGCCCAGAATGCCGATGGTACGAATATCACTCATCGCGCGGCTCCTGCGGGATCGACGCCGACAGCGCCTCGCGCCAGTCGTCCAGCCGTTGCGCCAGTTCCGGATCGCTGACCGCAAGAATGCCTGCCGCCATCAACCCGGCATTGGCGGCACCGGCCGCGCCGATGGCCATGGTGGCGACCGGATAGCCCTTGGGCATCTGCAGGATCGAATAAAGGCTGTCGACACCCGACAGCGCCTTGGTTTGCACCGGAACGCCGATCACCGGAACGCGCGTCTTGGATGCCATCATGCCGGGCAGATGCGCTGCGCCGCCTGCACCCGCAATGATCACCTTCAACCCGCGATCAACCGCCGTCTTGCCGTATTCCCACAACCGGTCGGGTGTGCGATGGGCGCTGACGATCTTGGCCTCGTAAGGGATGTCCAGCTGATCCAGAATGGCCGCAGCCTCGCGCATGGTGGGCCAGTCCGACTGGCTGCCCATGATGATTCCCACCGGTGTTTCCATCGCTTGCCCCCAAGTTTATGCTGGCCATCGCATAGCGTGCCACGGGGCCGGTCGCAATCAGGCGATGATGTCGGGCGTCAGTTCGTCTTCAAGCCGCGCGATGCGATCCTTCAGCGACAGCTTCTGCTTCTTCAGGCGCTGCAGCGCCAGCGAGGGCGGCACTTGCTGCCCGTGCAGGGCGGCGATCGCCTCGTCCAGATCGCGATGCTCGCAGCGCAGCGCCTCGAGGCGCGCGCGGCAGATGTCGTCATGGTTCATGGAGTGCTGGATATTCATGGGATCGAAGATGCCGTTGTTTTCATCCTTATAGCCCGGAATGCCGCCCTTGTTAACAAAATCATGCGCCGAAGGGTCGAGTTTCCGCAGCTGAACGGGCGAAGTTCTTGCAAGATCGCCGGCGGGTCCACATATTGGAGCCATGACCCCGGTCGCCGATGATCGGGACCGGGGGTCGGTACAGTCGCTTGAAAGCAAAGGGCTGAGATGACGAAGATTTCACTGGGGTCGCACCCCTACCTGCTGGGCTTCGACCAATTGGAACGCCTGGCCGAACGCGCCGCCAAGGGCGGTGAGGGATATCCTCCCTATAACATCGAACATATGGCGCCCGACGGTTTCCGGATCACATTGGCCGTCGCAGGGTTCCGCGAGGAAGATTTGGGTGTCACCACCGAGGATCGCCAATTGGTGATCCGCGGTCGAATGCCCGAGACCGAGGGAGACCGTGTCTTCCTGCATCGCGGTATCGCCGCCCGTGCCTTCCAGCGCAGTTTCGTGCTGGCCGACGGGGTCGAGGTCATCTCGGCCACGATGGAAAACGGCCTTCTTCATGTCGATCTGCGCCGGGTTCAGCCCGAACAGGTCGTTCAGACCATTCCGATCAGCCGCAAGTAAGGGGATCACCATGGATACCAAATTCGATTTCGGCGACAGCCAACTGGCGCAGACCGTCTATGTCCGCAAGGTCGCCACCAGCACCCTGCCGCAGGATGTTCAGGACAAGCTGGATGGCATCAGCGCGATGTATGCCGTCCACGACGTCGAGGGCGAGCGTCTGGCCCTGGTCCGCGACCGCAACCTTGCCTTCACCATTGCCCGCCAGAACGAGCTGAAGCCCGTCAGCGTTCATTGAACCTGACATAGGCGAATGCACTTCCATCAGGTGACCAGCAGGGCACGTTCATCGTGCCCTGCCCACCATGCAGCGCCAACAGCTTGCGTCGTTTGCTTCCGTCCGGCGACATCGCGTGGATCTGGACGGACATATCGGCCGGATGACCCGCGGTTCCGGGCGGATAGACCAGATAGATGACATGCCGCCCACAGGGCGATGGATGCGGGAACCAGTTTACGTTTTCGTCGCGAAAGACGGGTGCGGCCTCGCTGCCAGCGCGGCGCATTCGCCAGATCTGGGCGTGGCCTGTGGCATCGCTGTTGTACCAGATGAACGCCCCGCAACTGGAAAAATCCGGACCGTCGTGATGGGCAGTGTCCGGCGTCAGTATTCTCTCGGTTCCCGTATCCAGATCATAGGTGGCGATGCGCACCACCCGGTCGCCGCCCCGAACACAGGCATAGGTCAACAGCGACCCATGCGCCCCATGCCACCAGCTTGGCCGAGGCAGTCCGACCGGACGACATTCCCGCCCATCAAACAGATGCATCCCCGCGCCTGTCCCGTCATGGGCCGAAAAGACGATGCGCCCATCCGACAAAAATCCGTGGTCGTTGTTGCATCGTTCATTCGAACCGGTCGGCAGGGGATGCAGTCCCTTGTCATCCGCCCGGAAAAGTCGCCCGCCGCTGTTGACCAGAAACCACCCCTCGGGGTGCCAGTTCGGGGCCTCGAAAACATCATGGCTGCGGCAGATGACGCGGACATCACCGGATGCCATATCGAAAACTTCCAGTGAAGAGCGCCACATGCTCAGGCCTCCATGGCGGGGCCACGACGGCGCAGGACGATGGCGCGCGTCAGCAGGATCAGCAGGATCGTCGAGAAGACGATGACTTGATATGTCAGCGCATAGTGGATCGCACCGGCATAATCCCCCTGTCCGTCCTGAAGCTGAACGAAGAACAGGCTGGATGCGATGGCGATGCCTATGGCGGCGCCGACCTGCTGGAACGCTTGCATCCCGCCGGTGGCAGCACCCGCGATCTTGCCCGGAACGCTTTGCAGCACCATCTGGAACAGCGGCGATATGGCAAGCCCCATGCCAAAGCCGTTCACCGCCAAGGGCAGTGCCAGCGTCGTCAGTTGCAGCCCCGAGGGAGGGTTGCCCGCGACATGGCGCAGGAACAGCATGCCCATGACCAGAAAACCGGCTCCGATCGCGATGCGGGTGGTCAGCAGACGTGTTCCGAAGCGGCCCGTGATCCAGCTGCCCAGCATGATCCCCAAGGGAAACGGAGCCGTCGCCAGTCCCGACTGCAGCGGGCTGAAGCCGAAACCGGTCTGGAAATAGATGGCTAAGATCAGGAACATCCCCGGAATCGCCGAGAAATGCAGCATGACGATGGTGATGCCCGACAGGAAGCCACCGTCCCGCATCAGCAATGCAGGCAGCAGCTGTTCGCGGCCCGCATCCTCAAGCCCGAACTGACGGCGGACGAACATGATGCCCATCGGCACCGAAAACACCAAAAGCGCCAAGCACCATAAAGGCCATCCCAGCAAGGGTCCTTCGACCATGGGCAGTACGATCAGCGTGATCGTCAGGGCGAACAGCATCACGCCCCACCAGTCGATCGCCAATGTCCGCGACGATGACAGGCGCGGGATCAACTTCCAGCCACCCAGAACCACCAACGCCCCCACAGGCAGGTTAACCAGGAAGATCGGACGCCACCCCAGGCCATAGATGTCGGCGGTGATCAGCAGGCCACCCAGCAACGGCCCCATGACCGCACCAAGACTGACGATGACACCGGCCAGTGCAAAGGCCTTGGCCTTTTCCTCGGGGGCGAAGATGACATGCATGATTGCCATGACCTGAGGCACCATCATGGCCCCGCCGATCCCCTGAAGGGCGCGGGACCCGATCAGCACACCGATCGACGGCGCCAATCCGCAGAAAACCGAAGCCAGCGTGAACAGCGACACGCCCATGATGAACAAACGCTTGCGCCCCAGCTTGTCCCCAAAGCGGCCGCAGGGCAGCAGCCCCGCCGCAAAGGCCAGCACATAGGCCGCCGAGACCCATTCGATCTGCGTTTCGCTGGCGGAAAGGTCGCGCTGGATCGAAGGCAGCCCCACGTTCACGATGCTGACGTCGATCAGGTTCATGAAGTTGCCCATCAGCAGCAGCACGGCTGTGACCCAAGGGTTGATGGTGGGTTTGGTTTCTTGGCTGTTCTGCATGGGATCCTCGTGGGGGCGGGCTGCTGACGAACAGGAACGGGGCGTAAAGGTTCCGAATGCGAAACGGCCCCGGTGTCGCACCGGGGCCGTTCCATCACATGGCGGTCGCTCAGCTGAGGCCGATCAGGCCCATCGCCTCCAGCTTCAGCAGCACCTGGTGGGCTGCTCCGTCGACGTCGATATTGGTCGTGTCGACGGTCAGCTCGGCGTTCGTGGGTTCTTCATAAGGATCGGAAATCCCGGTGAATTCCTTGATCTTGCCTTCGCGAGCCAGCTTGTAGAGGCCCTTGCGGTCACGACGCTCGCATTCCTCCAGCGGGGTCGAGACGTGGATCTCGACGAAGGCGCCACCGGCCTCGACCATCTCGCGCACGGCGCGGCGGGTCGCGGTATAGGGGGCGATGGGCGCACAGATCGCGATGCCGCCGTTCTTCGTGATTTCCGATGCGACATAGCCGATGCGCTTGATGTTGATATCGCGGTGCTCCTTGCTGAAGCCCAGCTCGGACGACAGGTGCTTGCGGACCACGTCGCCGTCCAGCAGCGACACGGGACGACCGCCCATCTCCATCAGCTTGACCATCAGCGCGTTGGCGACGGTCGACTTGCCCGATCCCGACAGGCCGGTGAAGAACACCGTGAAGCCTTGCTGGGCGCGCGGGGGCGAGGTGCGGCGCAGCTGCTGCACGACCTCGGGGAAACTGAACCATTCCGGAATGTCCAGACCTTCGCGCAGGCGGCGGCGCAGCTCGGTGCCGCTGATGTTCAGGACGGTCACGCCTTCCTCGATCTCATCGGCGGGCTCGTATTGGGCGCGCTCTTGCACATAGACCATGTGCTTGAAGTCGACCATCTCGACGCCGATCTCGTCCTCGTACTGGCGGAACAGATCCTGGGCGTCATAGGGGCCATAGAAATCCTCGCCGGCGCTGTTCTTGCCGGGGCCGGCGTGGTCGCGGCCGACGATGAAGTGCGTCACGCCGTGGTTGGCGCGGATCAGGCCATGCCAGACGGCCTCGCGCGGGCCGGCCATGCGCATGGCAAGGTTCAGCAGCGACAGGTTGGTCGTGGCGGCCGGATATTTGTCCAGCACCGCCTCATAGCAGCGCACGCGGGTGAAGTGATCGACATCGCCCGGCTTCGTCATGCCGACGACCGGATGGATCAGCAGGTTTGCCTGGGCTTCGCGTGCGGCACGGAAGGTCAGTTCCTGGTGGGCGCGGTGCAGCGGGTTGCGCGTCTGGAAGGCGACGACACGGTTCCAGCCCAGCTTCTTGAAGAAGGTACGCAATTCGTTCGGCGTGTTGCGGCGGGCGCGGAAGTCGTAATGCGTCGGCGTCTGCAGACCCTTGACCGGGCCACCCAGATAGACGGGGCCGGCGGTGTTGTGCAGATAGTTGACGGCCGGATGGGCCAGATCGTCGGCACCGAAGACCTTCTCGGCCTCCAGCGACTTGTTCGGCACCCATTTGTCGGTGACGGACATGACGGCCAGGATGACGCCTTCCTGATCGCGCAGGGCGATGTCGGTGCCGGGTTCAAGCCCTTCGGCGAATTTCTCGGACACGTCCAGGTTGATCGGCATCGGCCAAAGCGCGCCCGAGGTCAGGCGCATGTCGTTGACGACACCATCGTAGTCGGCCTCGGTCAGAAAGCCCTTCAGCGGGTTGAAGCCGCCGTTCATCAGCAGTTCCAGATCGCAGATCTGGCGGGGCGTCAGGTCCCAGCTGGGCATGTTGCCCGCTTCATCTTTCAGTGCGGCTGCAGCGTCGGCCGAGACGTAAAGCTCGGGGATCGGGGTCTGGTTCGGATTGGTCATGTGCGAAACCTGCTGATTACATGAGACAAATGACCACGCAGACCCCTTGGGACCGCGTGACTTGCGACGGGCATACAAGTCTCGAAAGCGATATTCAAGTCTGGGAAAACGCTTTTGTCAGTCGGTCGGCGGCTTCTTGCACCGTATGGTAGAAATGCAACGGGGCAGAGACGGCTAGACCGTCCCTGCCCCGCGAATTCACACAGCGTGCCTTGGAAGGCTCAGACGGTCCCGACGACCAACTGCTCAGGCGCCACCTCGACCCCGTCCTGGGCGGCGAGGAAATGCTCGGCGTCCAGTGCCGCCATGCAGCCCATGCCCGCGCTGGTCACTGCCTGGCGATAGATGTGGTCGGTCAGATCGCCCGCGGCAAAGACGCCGGGGATCGAGGTTCGGGTGCTGCCCGCCTCGACCTTGACATAGCCGCCGTTGTGCAGCTCCAGCTGATCCTTGACCAGCTCGCTGGCGGGGGCATGGCCAATCGCCACGAAGACGCCATCCGCCGCGATTTGACGTGTGCTGTCGTCAACGGTAGAGCGCAGCGTGGCACCCGTCACGCCCATCGGCGTGTCGACGCCCGTCACCTCTTCCAGCTGATGATTCCAGATGACCTCGACCTTGGGATGGTTCAGCAGCCGGTGCTGCAAGATCTTCTCGGCGCGCAGGCTGTCGCGGCGGTGGACCAGCGTGACCTTGCTGGCGAATTTGGTCAGGAACAGCGCCTCCTCGACGGCGGTGTTGCCGCCACCGACCACCACGACCTCGCGGTTGCGATAGAAAAAGCCGTCACAGGTGGCGCAGGCGCTGACGCCGAAGCCCTTGAACTTCTCCTCGGAGGGCAGGCCCAGCCAGCGGGCCTGTGCGCCCGTGGCAAGGATGACCGCATCGGCCGTCACGACGCGACCGCTGTCGCAGGTGGCGGTGAAGGGGCGCTTCTGCAGGTCCAGCGAGGTGACCATGTCGGTCACGATCTCGGCGCCCATGGCGCGGGCGTGGGCCTCCATCTTGACCATCAGTTCGGGGCCTTGGATCTCGGTCTCGCCGGGCCAGTTCTCGACCTCGGTGGTGATGGTCAGCTGGCCGCCGGGCTGCATGCCCTGGATCAGCATCGGCTCCAGCATGGCCCGCGATGCATAGACAGCAGCGGTATAGCCGGCCGGACCCGATCCGACGATCAAAAGTTTCACATGCGTGCGTTCGGTCATCTTGCGCCCCAATCTTGGTTTGTGCATGAGGTAGTCGCTTCGAAGCCCGACTGCAACGCATCCCGGCGCACCCGCAATCCCAGAAAGATTGTTGCGCATTCGCGGGCCGCATTGTAGTTTCCGGTAACGCCAAGACCCTGTTAAAGAAAGACCACCATGGCCGGCGCCAAACTCGACGACATCGACCGTAAGATCCTTGCCGAATTGCAGGCCGATGGCCGGATGACCAACGTGGAATTGGCCCGCCGGGTCGGGATCTCGGCACCGCCCTGCCTGCGCCGCGTCCGCACGCTGGAGGAGCTTGGCTACATCCGCGGCTATCACGCCGATATCGACGCCCGCGAGCTGGGCTTCGAGGTGCAGGTCTTCGCCATGGTGCGCCTGAATTCGCAATCCGAACGCGACCTGTCGGCTTTCGAGGCGCTGGTCCAAGACTGGCCTCTGGTCCGCGAGTGCCACATGCTGAACGGTGAAATCGACTTCATCCTGAAGTGCGTCTCGCCCGATCTTTCGACTTTCCAGCGCTTCCTGACGAATGCGCTGACGGCGGCACCGAACGTCGCCTCGGTAAAGACCTCGCTGGTGATCCGCGGCGCCAAGGACGAACCCTCGGTTCCCTTCGAGATCGTCGAGGAACGCATCCGCGAAGCGGGCTGACCGACGAAACCCGACAGCCCTGGCCGACGTTCCCTGCCCCATACGCAAAGGAGCGAACGCAATGGCACATATTTTCATCGTCGGCGGCGCGGGCCAGATCGCCCGCCTCATGACCCCGCAGCTGATCGCGAACGGCAATCGCGTCAGCTCGCTTTACCGGCATGACGAACAGCATGATCAATTGGCAGATCTGGGCGCCACGCCGGTCAAGGGCGACCTGACGCAGATCAGCGTTCAGGACATGGCCGCGATGATGGAAGACGTCCAGACCGTGGTTTTCGCCGCAGGTGCCGGTGGTGCCGGGCCGGAGCTGACCAAGGCGGTTGATGGTGAGGGCTTCGAAAAGACCGTCGCCGCCGCCAAGGAGGCCGGCGTCAAGCGCATCTACCTGATCTCGGTCTTCCCCGAGGCGGGGCGCACCGCCGATCTGGGCGAGGGTTTCGAAAACTACATGCGGATCAAGAAGATGGCCGATGTTCATTTGGTCCGCAGCGGGCTGGAATTCGTCATCATCCGCCCGGGCACGCTTGGCGAAGATGAAGCCACCGGCAAGGTCGCGGCCGGGTTGGCCGTTCCCTATGGTACGATCCAACGAGCCGATGTCGCCAGCTTTATCGCCGAAACGATCGCCACGCCGCAGATCGTCAACACCATAATCGAGCTGGCCCCCGGCGAGGATCCGATCCCCGTCGCCGTCAGTGCCTTGGCGTAAAACGGTCTTATCAGCGCGCGATCGCGCTGATCAAACGCCCATAATCGACCTGACCTTCATGCGTCGCGCGGCGATAGCTGAAGAACTTGGCGGGGTCGGAATAGGTGCAATGGCGCGACCATTCCGCCTCGACCCCGGCCTCGCGCAGGCGCATCAGACCGAAGGAGGGCAGATCGAACATCGGCTTTCCGTTCGGGCCGCCGCTGAAAAACCGATCGAAGTCAGGGTCTTCCGCAAGGAAGTTGTCCATGAAATCCTCGCCGACCTCATAGGCGCTTTGGCTGATACTGGGTCCGATCACGGCCCTGATGCTTTGCGCACCAAGGGCCTGCATCGCCTGAACCGTCGCCTCGATCACGCCACCCAAGGCACCGCGCCAACCTGCATGGCAGGCACCGATGACGCCCATGTCGGGATCGGCCAGCAGGATCGGCTGGCAATCCGCCGTCAGCACCGCCAAAGCAACGTCGTCGCGGGCCGTCACGATACCGTCCGCGCATATATCGCGCGTGGCCGCGATGTCGTCATCCAGATCCAGCGTCACGACATCGGGCGAATGCACCTGCTTGACCGTCGCCAGACATGAGGGTTTCACCCCCATGGCGGTCGCTACCCTTGCCCGGTTCAATTCGACCATGTCCCGTTGATCGGTGGACCTGCGCCCGCAGTTCAGACCTGCGAACAGGCCCGATGACGCGCCGCCCTTGCGCGTGAAAAAGCCGTGCCGGACATCCGACAGCAGCGAGTGGGTCAGGATCTCAAGTGTCGTCTGCATGTATCTCCAGCGCCTCGAAGCCGGGGACGGGGGTGGCCCCCTTCGGCCAAATGGCGATTGCCTTGAACAGGTGACCCATTTCCGCAGGGTCGGTCAAGCGCGCAAGCGCTGGCATCGCCCCCGCATCGCCCGCAGCCGCCAATTTGCGGGCACGCGCCTTGGCCCCAAGCGACAGCAGCCATTCGCCTTGGTGCAACGGGCGCGACACGACCGCACCCGCCCGCAACACGGCTGCGGCAAGGGGGGCGAAATCCACATGGGCCGTCAGGTCGGCAAGGCCCGGATTGGCCAAGGGGTCTTCGGGGACATGGTTGCGAAGTGCCTGAAACGTATCGCCGAAACCGTTCCATCCGCCGTAATCAATGATGATCGCCGCCCCGCCATGGGTGGCGATCTTGCGGGCGATCACCTCGACCGAGGCGACGGCCTCGGCGCAATCCTCGACCACGTCGCCGGGCTTGCCATCGCGCGGATAGGGCACGACCTGCCCCAGCCCCATCTGCAACTCCCCTGCCGGTGACAGCCCGACCATACGCTCGCGCCAGCCGTCCGCGGTCATCTGGTACTGGCGGATCGGCAGGGCGTCCGCAAACTCATTCGCGATCAGGAACAAGGGTTTGTCTGGCAACTCCTCTAGTGCGTCCAAATGGCGGGGCGACCCCAATCGCTCGGCTTGGACTTTGCGCAGGAAGGGTGACGCCTCGATCAGGCAGACCTCTGCAGCGTCGCGCATACCGGGGGCCACTGCGATCGCGCGCAGCATGTCGGCCATCAGGATGCCGCGACCCGGCCCGGGCTCTGCCAGGGTGAAGGGCGCAGGGCTGCCCTGATCCATCCAGGCCTGCGCCAGCGCCAGGCCGCAAAGCTCACCGAACATCTGGTGGATCTCGGGGGCGGTGATGAAATCGCCCGCCCGCCCGAAGGGATCGCGCGTCACGTAGTAGCCGTGGCGGCTGTCCAACAGGCAGATCTGCATGTAATCTGCCAGCGTGATCGGCCCCGTCGCGCGGATGCGGGCGGCGATGATGCGGGCCAGGGGCGTCATGCGGTGCGGTCCACCGCCGGGCGCAGCGCGGCTCGCAGGATCAGCGCCAACCCGATCAGCAGCATCGGCAGCGACAGGACCTGCCCCATGGTCAGCCCGATGACGGGTCCGCCCACGACATGCCCAAGCGGGTTGTCGGGGGTGATGAACTGGGCGTCCGCCACCCTGAAGAATTCGACGAAGATGCGGGCAAGTGCATAACCTGTCAGGAAAATCCCGAACTGCGCGCCCGGGCGACGCAAGGCACCCATGCGCAGGGCGACCAGCAGGATCAGCCCCAGAAGCAAGCCTTCAAGTCCCGCCTCGTAGAGCTGGCTGGGGTGGCGGGCGCAGATGCCGGTGACGCCTTCGCAGGTCTGGGCGGCCTGTCCGGGGAAGGCCACGCCCCATGGCATGTCCGTGGGGCGGCCCCACAGCTCGGCGTTGATGAAATTCGCGATGCGCCCGAAGAACAGGCCTACCGGGGCCACCACGGCCATCGCATCGGCCAGACGCAGCGCGGGGATGGCGTTCAGGCGGCAATAGATTGCGGTGGCAATGATGACGCCAGCGAAGCCGCCGTGAAAGCTCATCCCGCCCTGCCAGACCTTGATGATCTCAAGCGGATTGGCAAGATAATAGGCTGGTTCATAGAACAGCACGAAGCCAAGCCGCCCGCCCAGAATGACCCCCAGGATGACCCATGTGAGCAGGTCGTCAACCTTGTCGGACCGCATCGGCGCCCCGTCGCCCCAGATCGAGGGCCTGCGCATCATCAGCGCGATCAGCTGCCAGCCGATGATCAGCCCCGCCAGATAGGCCAGCGCATACCAGCGCAGCGACAGGGACAGACTGCCGATGTTGATCGTGAAGATCTCGGGGGCGATGTCGGGAAAGGGGATCATGATGCCTCGGGCTTGCGATTGGCGCGCACGCTAGCCAGCAAACCGGCCGTGTCAACATTGAACCCCGGCGACAGCCGGACCATATAGGATCCGACCAAGCTTGAAGGACAGGCAGACATGAGCACCGAAAACCGCTTCTTCGACGACATCTCGAAAATGATGACCAATGCGATGGGCGTGGCCCAAGGCGCCCGGTCCGAGGCCGAGAACGCAGTGAAAGGCTGGGTCGACCGCTGGTTGGCCGACCGCGATTTCGTCACGCGCGAGGAATTCGAGGCCGTTCGCGAGATGGCTATCAAGGCACGCACCGAAAATGCCGAACTGAAGGCGCGCCTGGACGCGATGGACACCACCCGTCAGGGCGACTGAACCTCGATCGTGCGCGCCAGCGTGCCGTTTCGATCATAGACCAGCACCTGCCCGTCATCCGTGACCACCAGGATCCAGTCGGGCGCGAAGGTCACGGCATGCACCTGAACGTTGTCCGGCAGCTTGATGTTGCCGGGCAACTCGGGCAGCACGGGCTGACCCAACCGCATCCACAGCATCGCGACCACCGCGACCATCCCCAACCCCATCACCAGCGTCAGACCGGTGACGAGCGTCTTCAGGAACCGCAGTTCCGGAATCGCTTTCGCCGCTGCCTTCCAATCGGTATCATCTTCCGCCATGTCGAACCTTATCGTGATCATCCAGGCCAACCCGCCCGAACGGCTTGATAAGGCGCTTGCGCTTGCCGTGCCAGAGGAAGCCGCCCTTTCCCGGTCGCGCCTGTCGCGGATGATCGCGGATGGCGACGTCAGCGGCCCCGAAGGCGTGGTCCGCGACGTCAAGGCAAAGGTGGCCGAGGGGCAGGAATACCGCATCACCCTGGCCCCGCCCGAATCCGTCGAGACCCTGCCCGAGGCCATTCCCCTGACCATCGTTCACGAAGACGATGACCTGATCGTGATCGACAAGGCGGCGGGAATGGTCGTCCACCCTGCCCCCGGATCGCCTTCCGGCACGCTGGTCAACGCGCTTCTGGCCCATTGCGGCGACACGCTGTCGGGCATCGGCGGCGAGAAGCGTCCCGGCATCGTGCACCGGATCGACAAGGACACCTCGGGGTTGCTGGTTGTGGCGAAATCCGACCGCGCCCATCACGGCCTTGCGGCGCAGTTCGAGGCGCATAGCGCGCAGCGACGCTATCTGGCCTTGGCGCATGGGGTGATCGATCCCGCCGACCCGCGCCTGCGGGGCACCCCCGGCATCAGCTTCGAGGACGGGTTGGTGATGAAGATCACCTCGCGCCTTTCCCGCCATCCGACCGACCGCCAGCGGCAGGCGGTCTATTTCGACAAGGGCCGCCATGCCGTCACCCGTGCCAAGCTGCTGGAACGCTTTGGCACGCCGCCCTCGGCCATGCTGGTCGAATGTCGCCTGGAAACCGGGCGCACCCATCAGATCCGCGTGCACATGGCCCACGCCGGGCTGGGGCTGATCGGCGATCCCGTCTATGGCGGGGCGCGCAAGGCATCCGCCAAGGCGCTTGGCCCTGCGGCGGCAAGCGTGCAGGCCTTTTCGCGCCAGGCGCTGCATGCGGCGCATCTGGGGTTCGATCATCCCGTGACCGGCGAACAGATGTCCTTCGACAGCCCCCTGCCCGACGACATGCAGCACCTTCTGGACGATCTTCGACAATCGGCCACTTGACGGGATCGTGACCGATGCACAGGTTACAATCCCCCGCGAAGGGCGCAGACTGACCCCGTGATCGGACGATCGACGGCGCGCCTGCGGCATTCTGTCCGGAACCCGCTGGCGCAAACCCGCGTTCGTCGATCTCTGCGAAAGGCAATCATCATGGCGACATACGGCAACCTTCCCGCTCCCAGTCCCGAACAGGGTTTGAACCGCTATCTGCAAGAGATCCGCAAGTTTCCGCTTCTGGAACCGGAAGAGGAATACATGCTGGCGAAAGCATGGGCCGACCACGAAGACAGCGAGGCCGCGCACCGCATGGTGACAAGCCACCTGCGTCTGGCCGCCAAGATCGCAATGGGATACCGCGGCTATGGGCTGTCGCAGGCCGAGGTCATCAGCGAGGCCAATGTCGGCCTGATGCAGGCGGTCAAACGCTTCGATCCCGAACGCGGCTTCCGCTTGGCGACCTATGCGATGTGGTGGATCCGCGCCTCGATCCAAGAATACATCCTGCGGTCGTGGTCGCTGGTCAAGATGGGCACCACCAGTGCGCAGAAGAAACTTTTCTTCAATCTTCGCAAGGCCAAGTCAAAGATCGGCGCGCTCGAAGACGGCGACCTGCGCCCCGAGAACGTCGCCCAGATCGCGACCGAGCTGAACGTGACCGAGAAAGAGGTCATCGACATGAACCGCCGCCTGTCGGGCAGCGACGCGTCGTTGAACGCGCAGGTCGGTTCGGGAGACGGTGAATCCTCGGCGCAATGGCAGGACTGGCTCGAGGATACCGATGCCAATCAGGCCGAAGCCTATGCCGAGAGCGAGGAGCTGGACACCCGTCGCCAGATGCTGATGTCGGCCATGGACGTGCTGAACGACCGTGAACGCGATATCCTGATGGAGCGGCGCCTGCGCGACGATCCGATGACGCTGGAGGATCTGTCCAGCCGCTATGACGTGTCGCGCGAGCGGATCCGCCAGATCGAGGTTCGCGCCTTCGAAAAGCTGCAGGAGCGGATGCGCATCCTGGCCCGCGAAAAAGGCATGCGGATCAGCGAAGAAGTCGAATAATCATCCAGCGCCGCATTGACGCGATGCGGCGCTGCTTTATGGTCGGGCAGACCCTGACCACCACCCCGAAAGCGTCCCCCGGCCATGACAGCGTTGACCGAATTTCGACGTCTCGAGGCGCAGGGATCCTGGAAGGAATTCCCCACATCGGAACCGCGCGAGGTCGTCGTCTCGATTGGCGAGGCGACCTTGACGCTGATGGACCCCCGAACCGATCGGCCCCTGTCACATTGGTCGCTGCCCGCCGTCGTCCGGCTCAATCCGGGTCAGATGCCTGCCCGCTATACCCCGACATCGGAAACCCCCGACGAAACCGTCGAGATCGACGACCAGCTGATGGTCGACGGGATCGAGCGCGTCCAGACCGCGATCGCGCGCCACCGCGTCAAGCCGGGGCGCCTGCGCGGCGTGGTGACGGGGCTTGTCGCTTTGGGGCTTTTCGGTGCGCTTGTCATGTGGCTGCCCGACGCCCTGATCCGCCACGCGGCAAGGATCGCCCCACCCGCCCAGTTGCGCACCATCGGCAAGGCCGTTCTGGCCGACCTGGAACAGGGCACCGGCCCGATCTGTCATCGCAACTCTGGCCAGCAGGTGCTGGATTGGATGACCCCGCGCGTGCTGAATCGTCAGGCCTTGGTGCAAGTGGTTCCCGGCCCCCTGAACGGAGCACTGCGGCTGCCGGGGGACATGTATCTGCTGGGAAACGACCTGCTTGTCTCGACACCCGGCCCCGAGGCTGCTGCCGGCCATCTGATCGCTGCGGAAATCGCGCAGGATGAACGGCAGGTGACATTGCAGGCGCTGGAATATGCCGGGGCCCTTGCTTCCGTAAGGCTGATGACGCTTGGAACGCTGCCCCGCAATGCCTTGGTCGGATACGGGGAAAAACTGCTGGATCAGCCGTTGGTCCGCCCCGATGTTTCGGCACTGCCCGTAGCTTTTGGCGACCACAACCTCTCGACCGAGCCTTATGCCCGCTCGATCGATCCGACGGGGGCCTCGGTCCTGCCGCTTATCGACAACGACCCGATGCGCGACCGGACAGATGTGCGCCCCTTGCTGACCGACGAACAATGGCTGGCCTTGCAGCAGATCTGCGCAGGCTGAAAGCCATCAGACGAACTGTTCGCGCAGCAGGCGTTCGTCCAACCCGTGCCCATCGTCGAACATCAGCCGGTGGCGGATATCCGATGCGCTGCGGATCTGAACCTGCGTGACATGGCGGAAGGACCGGCTGTCGGCATCGGCCATGACGGGGCGGCGTTCGGGGTTCAGGACCTCGATCACCACCTCGGCGGCCTTGGGCAGCAGCGCACCGCGCCAGCGACGGGGGCGGAAGGGGGCGATTGCGGTCAGGGCCAGAACCTCGGACCCGATGGGCAGGATCGGGCCGTGGGCCGAATAATTGTAGGCGGTCGATCCGGCGGGCGTGCTGACCAGCGCGCCGTCGCAGACCAGCTCCTCCATCCGCATGCGGCCATCGACATGAATGCGCAGCTTGGCGGCCTGCGGGCCTTCGCGCAGCAGGCTGACCTCATTGATGGCCAGGGCCTCGTGGCAGGTGCCGTTGGCACATGTGGCGCGCATCCGCAGAGGGTTGATGACCGCTTCCTCGGCTGCGGCAAGGCGTTCGGGCAGATCGTCGGCGGAATAGCTGTTCATCAGGAAGCCCACCGTTCCACGGTTCATCCCATAGACCGGCATGTCGCGCCCCTGCATCGCGTGCAGCGTCTGCAGCATGAAGCCGTCGCCGCCCAATGCCACGACGACCTGCGCCTGATCCAGCGGGGTATCGCCGTATCGCGCGGTCAGTTCGGCATGTGCCGCGCGGGCCGGTTCGGCCTGGCTGGCGGTAAAATGAATGCGTGCCGTCATAAGGCGGTCGTTCCCCCGTATCAGGCGCGCAGCATTGACCGCAGCCGCGCCGATGACAAGCCCCGCCCGAAAACCCGCGTCGGGCGGCCCCTGCGTCGCCAAGGCCCCCTGGCGGGTCGTTTTGTCACTTTCCGCAATCATCTTGTTACGTTAGAACGCCCCCATCCTCTGCCGCCCCAGCCATAAAAGGACGCGAGACCGATGAACGCCCCCACCCGCGACAACGGCTTTTTCACCGAAACCCTGGCCAGCCGTGACCCCGACATCGCCAAGGCCATCACCCAGGAACTGGGCCGCCAGCGCGACGAGATCGAGCTGATCGCCTCGGAGAACATCGTCAGCCAGGCCGTCCTCGAGGCGCAGGGTTCCGTCCTGACCAACAAATACGCCGAAGGCTATCCGGGCAAGCGCTACTATGGCGGCTGCCAATACGTGGATATTGCGGAAAACCTGGCGATTGAACGTGCCAAGGCGCTGTTCGGCTGCGAATATGCGAACGTCCAGCCCAATTCGGGCAGCCAGATGAACCAGGCCGTCTTCCTGGCACTGCTGCAGCCGGGCGACACCTTCATGGGTCTGGACCTGAATTCGGGTGGTCACCTGACGCATGGTTCGCCGGTCAACATGTCGGGCAAGTGGTTCAACGTCGTCAGCTATGGCGTGCGCCAGCAGGACCAGATGCTGGACATGGAGGCGATTGCCGAAAGCGCCCGCCAGCACAAGCCCAAGCTGATCATCGCGGGCGGCACCGCCTACAGCCGCACCTGGGACTGGGCCGCCTTCCGCAAGATCGCGGATGAGGTCGGCGCCTATCTGATGGTGGACATGGCCCATATCGCGGGCCTGGTCGCGGGCGGGCAGCACCCCTCGCCCATCGGTCACGCGCATGTTGTCACCTCGACCACGCATAAATCGCTGCGCGGCCCGCGCGGCGGCCTGATCCTGACGAACGACGCCGACATCGCCAAGAAGGTCAACAGCGCCGTCTTCCCCGGTCTTCAGGGTGGCCCGCTGATGCATGTGATCGCCGCCAAGGCCGTCGCCTTCGGCGAGGCGCTGCGCCCCGAGTTCAAGACCTATGCGGCGCAGGTCGTGAAGAACGCGCAGGCCATGGCGGATGAGCTGATGAAGGGCGGCATCGACATCGTGTCGGGCGGCACCGACAACCACCTGTGCCTGGCCGACCTGCGTCCCAAGGGCGTGACCGGCAAGGCGACCGAAGCTGCCCTGGGCCGTGCCCATATCACCTGCAACAAGAACGGCGTGCCCTTCGATCCCGAAAAGCCCTTCGTGACCTCGGGCATCCGTCTTGGCGCACCGGCAGGCACCACCCGCGGCTTCGCCGAGGCCGAGTTCCGCCAGATCGCCCGCTGGATCGTCGAGGTCGTCGATGGCCTGGCCGCCAACGGCGAAGAGGGCAATTCCGAGGTCGAGGCCAAGATCCGGGACGAGGTGTCCCAGCTCTGCGCCCGCTTCCCGCTCTACGCCGACAAGTGATCGGTCGTTGAGTTTTCGAACCCCCGCCGCGCAGCCCGCGGCGGGGGTTTTTTCCTGGCCGTCAGCTCATCCAGGCGGGCTTGCGCTTGTCGAAGAAGGCGGCGATGCCTTCGGGTGCCTCGGTTCCTTCCCAGACCGCCACCAGACGGTCGATGCTGTCCTCGATGACGGCATCGTCGATGCGCATGCCCAAGGCACGGCATTGCGCCTTGGCCGCCGCCACCGCGCTGGGGGCGGCCTGCAGATAGGGGGCGATTTCGGTCTCGATCGCGGCGTCCAGATCGGCGGCGGGAACGCAGCGGGCGGCAAGGTTCAGATCGACGGCCTCGGGGGCACCGAAGAGGCGCGCGGAAAAGAACACGCGCCGCGCCCGATCTTCGCCCATGCGGGCCAGAACATAGGGGCCGATGGTCGCGGGGATCAGGCCCAGCTTGACCTCGGTCAGGCCGAAGCGCGCGGTATCGGCGGCAATGGCGACATCCGCGACGGCCATCATGCCCACACCGCCACCGAAGGCATTGCCATGCACCCGCGCGATCAGCGGCTTGGGCAGCAGGTTCAGCGATTGCAGCATGCGCGCCAGAACCCGCGCACCCGCCCGGCGCGTTTCTGCATCGGCCGTCATCTGCGCCTTCATCCACCCCAGGTCGCCGCCCGCGCAGAAACTGGCCCCCTCGGCCGCCAGCACGACGACGCGGACGGCAGGATCGGCACCAAGCGTGGCGCAGGCCTCGATGATCTCATCCATCATCTGGCGGGACAGGGCGTTGTGCTTGTCGGGGCGCGCCAGCCACAGGGTGGCGACGCCGCGGGCGTCGGTGTCAATGCGGATCGTCTCAGGCATGGGTCCCCTCCCGCAGGGTGCGTGCGAATGTGGCGGCGCGTTCGACGGCCTGCATGTCCAGACCGTGGTCAAACCCGCAATCGCTCAGGAAGCCCGCCAGCGTTTCGGTCGCGACATTGCCCGCAGCACCGGGGGCATAGGGGCAACCGCCAAGTCCCCCAACCGCCGCATCGAAGACCCGCAGACCCCGCGCCAGGCTGACATCGACGTTTTCAAGCGCCCGACCGCCGGTGTCGTGGTAATGGCCCGCCAGCCGATCGGCGGGCATTTCGTCCAGAACCGCGCCCAGCATGGCGTCGATGGTCTCGGGGCGTCCCTGCCCGATGGTGTCGCCCAGGCTGACCTCATAGCAGCCCATGTCGCGCAAGGCCGCCACGACGCGGGCGACATTGTCGGGGGGCGTCGCGCCGTCGAAGGGGCAATCGGTCACCATGCTGACATAGCCGCGGACCGGCAGGCCATCGGCCCGCGCCTCGGCGGCGACGGGGCGGAAGCGTTCAAGACTTTCCGCGATCGAGGCGTTCAGATTGGCGCGGCTGAAGCCTTCGGAGGCGCTGGCAAAGATCGCGACCTCGGACACGCGGGCGGCATGGGCGGCTTGATAGCCCTTGAGGTTCGGTGTCAGCGCCGCATAGCGCACACCGGCCTTGCGGGTGATCCCGGCCATGACCTGCGCGGCATCACCCATCTGCGGAACCCATTTTGGGCTGACGAAGCTTGTCGCCTCGATCCGCCGGAAGCCCGCCTGCGACAGCAGATCGATCAGCGCGATCTTGTCGGCGGTGGGGATCATCCGCTTTTCGTTCTGCAGCCCGTCGCGGGGGCCCATCTCGAAGATCTCGACCTGCGGCATCATTCCGGCACCTCGTCCAGCCGGATCAGTGCTGCGCCTGCCTCGACCTGATCGCCCTCGGCTGCCAGAACCTCGGCCACGATGCCGTCGCGGGCGGCCAGCAGGCTGTGTTCCATCTTCATCGCCTCGAGGACGCATAGCCGGTCGCCTGCGCTGACCTGCTGGCCTTGCGCGACATGCACTGCCTTGACCAGCCCCGGCATGGGCGAACGCGTCAGCCCGTCGCCACCGTCATCCGCAGCCTTGCGCGCCAGCGGGTCCAGCGCCGTCAGATGCACCGTGCCTGCGCCGAAGACGCTGACCCCTGCATCATGGAGGACCACGCGATGGCGGCAGAGGTTACCATCCACCCACCAGCGGTTGCCCTGCCAGCGCACATCCAGATCGGTGCCATCGACGCAGACCCGCGCATGTCCCGGCCCCATGACCTGCAACACCGCCTGCCCGCCGTCCCACGCAATGGTGCGGCGCAGAGGCTGCCACAGGGTCATACCGCCCAGAGTTTCAGGTTCCGAAAGCCCCGCCAGACCGATCACCCCAAGCGCGATGGCCGACGGTTCGGGCGTCGCGGTGGCGGTCAGGGCCTCAAGGTCGCGTTCGATCAGGCCGGTATCGACCTGCCCCGCACCAAAGCCGTCATGCCGCATCAGCGCGATGAGGAAATCGAGGTTCGTCACCGATCCCGCGACGTCGGTGTCCACCAGCGCCCGTTCCAGCGACCGCAGCGCGACGGCGCGCGTCGTCCCCCAGGTCACCACCTTGGCGATCATCGGGTCATACCAAGGCGAGATCACATCCCCCTGCCGCACCCCGGTTTCGATGCGCGCCCCGTCGGGAAAGCCCAGATGCGCCAGACGACCCGTGGCGGGCAGGAAGCCCGCGGGGACATCCTCGGCATAGAGCCGCGCCTCGAAGGCATGGCCGGTGATGGTCAGATCCTCCTGCCGGGCGGGCAGGTCTTCGCCGCTGGCGACGCGCAGCTGCCATTCGACCAGATCGATGCCGGTAATCGCCTCGGTCACGGGGTGTTCGACCTGCAGGCGGGTGTTCATCTCCATGAACCAGAAGCGGTCGGGGCGCAGGCCGTCGCTGCCGTCGACGATGAATTCGATGGTGCCCGCGCCGGAATAGCCGATCGCCTCGGCGGCGCGGACGGCGGCATCGCCCATGGCCTTGCGCATCTCGGCGGTCATGCCGGGGGCCGGGGCTTCCTCGATCACCTTCTGGTGGCGGCGTTGCAGGGAACAGTCGCGTTCGAACAGATGCACCGCGCGGGTGCCGTCGCCGAAGACCTGAACCTCGATATGGCGGGGTTTCAGGACGTATTTCTCGATCAGCACGTCGGGGTTGCCGAAGGCCGTCTGCGCCTCGGAGCGGGCGGATTTCAGCGCGTCGGCGAATTTCGCAGGGTCATCGACACGGCGCATGCCCTTGCCGCCCCCGCCCGCGACTGCCTTGATCAGCACGGGATAGCCGATGTCGGCGGCCATCGCCGCCAGATGCCCCGCGTCCTGATTGTCACCGTGATAGCCGGGCACCACGGGCACGCCCGCCTTTTCCATCAGCGCCTTGGCCGCATCCTTGAGGCCCATCGCGCGGATCGCATCACCCGAGGGGCCGATGAAGACCAGCCCCGCCGCCTGTACCTGATCGACGAAACCAGGATTTTCCGACAGGAAGCCATAGCCCGGATGGATCGCCTTCGCCCCCGTCTTCAGCGCCGCCGCGATGATCGCATCGCCGCGAAGATAGCTGTCGGCAGGCGCGGACCCGCCCAGATGCACGGCCTGATCGGCCATCTGTACATGGCGTGCCGTGCGGTCGGCGTCGGAATAGACCGCCACCGTGGCCACCCCCATGCGGCGGCAGGTGTCGATCACGCGGCAGGCGATCTCTCCGCGGTTGGCGATCAGGATCTTGTCGAACATCGGCGACCTTTCGTGTCAGGGCTTGGCAGTCGGCGTCACATGCGGAAGAGGCCGAAGCGCGTCGGCTCGATCGGGGCGTTCAGGCTGGCACGCAGGGACAGGGCCAGCACCTGCCGCGACTTGCGCGGATCGATGATCCCGTCATCCCAGAGCCGCGCCGAGGCATAGAGCGGATGCGACTGACGCTCGAACATCTCGACCGTGGGGCGCTTGAAGGCGGCCTCCTCCTCGGGGGACCAAGTGCCGCCCTTGCGCTCGATACCGTCGCGGCGGACGGTGGCAAGGACGCCCGCGGCCTGTTCGCCGCCCATGACGCTGATGCGGCTGTTGGGCCAGGTCCACAGGAAACGCGGCGAATAGGCGCGGCCCGACATGCCATAGTTGCCCGCGCCAAAGCTGCCACCGACCAGCATGGTGATCTTGGGAACATTCGTTGTGGCGACCGCGGTGACCATCTTGGCACCGTGACGGGCGATGCCCTCGTTTTCATATTTGCGACCGACCATGAAGCCGGTGATGTTCTGCAGGAAGACAAGCGGGATGTTGCGCTGGCTGCACAACTCGATGAAATGCGCGCCCTTCTGGGCGGCTTCGCTGAACAGGACCCCATTGTTGGCGACGATGCCGACGGGGCAGCCCTCGACATGGGCAAAGCCCGTGACCAGCGTTTCACCGAAGCGTGCCTTGAATTCGTCGAAGCGGCTTCCGTCGACGATGCGGGCGATCACTTCCCGGATGTCATAGGGGGTGCGCAGGTCGGCGGGGACGACGCCGAACAATTCGTCGGGGTCGTAGGCGGGGTCTTCAGGGGTCTGCCACAGGACCGTATCCGGGCGGCGGCGGTTCAGGTTGGCGATGGCGCGGCGGGCCTGCGCCAAGGCGTGTGCGTCATCCTCGGCCAGGTAATCGGCGACACCGGACAGGCGGGTATGGACATCGCCGCCGCCCAGATCCTCGGCGGTAACGACCTCGCCCGTCGCAGCCTTGACCAGGGGCGGGCCTGCCAGAAAGATGGTGCCCTGATCGCGCACGATGATGGTGACATCGGACATGGCGGGCACATAGGCGCCACCCGCCGTGCAGGACCCCATGACAACCGCGATCTGGGGAATGCCCTGCGCGCTCATCCTGGCCTGGTTATAGAAGATGCGGCCGAAGTGGTCGCGGTCGGGAAAGACCTCGTCTTGGTTGGGCAGGTTCGCGCCACCGCTGTCGACCAGATAGACGCAGGGCAGATGGCAGTCCTGCGCAATCTCCTGCGCGCGGAGATGTTTCTTGACCGTCATCGGGTAATAGGTGCCGCCCTTGACCGTGGCGTCATTGGCCACGACCATCACGTCCTGCCCGTGGACGCGACCGATGCCCGCGATGACGCCCGCGCCGGGGGCTGCGCCGTCATACATGTCATGCGCCGCCGTCGCACCGATCTCCAGAAACGGGCTGCCGGGGTCCAAAAGGTTCGCCACGCGTTCGCGCGGGGGCATCTTGCCGCGACCGACGTGGCGTTCCACCGCTGCCGCACCGCCACCCGCGGCGGCATGATCGGCAGCGGCCCGGACAGTCTCCAGCAGGTCCAGATGCGCCTGCCGGTTGGCGCGGAACTGGTCGGATGAGGGCAGGACCTGACTGGACAGTTTCATACGGAGCTCTCTGACTGGGGGCATTCGGTTTCCGACAGCGCGCGCAATTCGCGGCGCAGGACCTTGCCGGTGACGGTCATCGGCAGGCTGTCCAGAAACGCGATCTCGCGCGGGTAGGAATGGGCCGCGGATTGGCGGCGGGCGTGGTCGCGCAATTCACGCGCCATCTCGTCGTCCGGGGCGAAACCGGGGCGCAGGACGACATAGGCCTTGACGATCTGCGTGCGCAGCGGGTCGGGCTTGCCGATGACGCCGACCTGGGCCACGGCGGGATGGCGCAGCAGGCAATCCTCGATCTCGGAGGGGCCGATGCGGTATCCGGCGGATGTGATCACGTCGTCGTCGCGCCCGACGAAGCGGATGTGGCCGTCGCGGATGACGCCCTTGTCGCCGGTCACCAGCCAGTTGCCGCGAAACTTCTCGGCGGTGGCATCGGGGCGGTTCCAATATTCCAGCATCATGCTGGCGGCCCCGCGGCGAATGGCGATGTCACCATCCTGACCGTCCGGCAGAGGGTTGCCAGCCTCGTCGATCACCGCGACCTCGAACCCCGGCACCGCCTTGCCGATGGCACCCGGTTGGGCGGCAAACATCCGCCCCGACCCCGAGGCGACCATGTTGCATTCGGTCTGGCCGTAGAATTCGTTGATCTGCAGGCCGAAGGCACCCTGCCCCCAGTCCAGCATCGGCGCGCCAAGCGTTTCCCCACCCGAGGCGACGCTGCGCAGCCCCGGAATACGGACATCGGCAGCCTTCAGCATCTTCAGCGCGGTCGGCGGGAAGAAGATGTTGCGGATCTTGCAGTCGGCCACCAGCTGCGCCACGCTGGCGGGGTCGAACTTAAGCATCCGCGCCGCGACCACCGGCACCCCAAGCGCCAGCGCAGGCATCGCCACGTCGAACAGGCCCCCGATCCAGGCCCAATCCGCAGGCGTCCAGATAACGTCGCCCGGCTGGCCCAGCAGATCGTGGCTGACCTCGACGCCCGGCAGGTGGCCGGTCAGAACGCGGTGGCCATGCAACGCACCCTTGGGCGCCCCCGTCGTCCCCGAGGTATAGATGATGACCGCCGGATCATCCGGCCCCGTCGCCCGCGTGTCAAAAGGCGCCGCGTCATCCAGACCCTCTTCGGGGACGATGACCCGCAGATGGGGGAAGTCGCGCAGCATCTCGCGGCCCTCGGCATCGGCGATGACGGTGCGGATGCCTGCATCGTCCAGACGCAGGGCCAGCGCTTCGGGGCCGAACAGCTTGAAGAGCGGGACCGAGATCGCCGCCGATTTCCAGACCGCCAGATGCGCCGCCGCCGTCCAGGACGATTGCGTCCGTAGCACGCCGACACGCTCACCGCGCGGCACCGCAAGCGCATGGGCCAGCCTGTCGGTCATATCGTGCAGTTGGCCGAAGGTGACGGGCTGCGGGCTGCCGTCGTGGTCGATGATGGCCACCGCGTCTGCATCATGGGCCAGGCATTGGTCGGCCATGTTCAGGCGCGCGGGCAGGTTCCACCGGAAATCCCGACGCAGGGCGTCATGATCGTTGTGGGTCAGCATCCGCACGGCTCAGCGACCGTCGTCCAGATAGGCATCCAACCAGAGGTATTGCCGCGCCGTCTGGATCATCATGCACTGCGTCCCCGCAGGACCCGCACCCGTGCCGCCAGCCCAACGGCTGCCCTCGTATGAACAGGCGGCGTCGCGGAAGGCGATCCACTCGCGCTGCATCTGTTGCAGCAAGGGCGCCTGTTTAGGGGCGGCCGACCCAAGATCGTCCATTTCGGCGTCCGCGGCCTTGGATTGTGCCAGCAACTTGCCATAGGCATCGTTCAACAGACCGTCCCAATGGTCCAGTTCCTGCGCAAGGCAATAGCCCATGCCGACGGTCGAATAGCCGCCCTCGGTATCCATGCAGGCGTCTGACGCCTTTCCCGCACAGCTCTGGGGCGCATCCGGGTTCTGGGCCAGACAGGCATCGACCAGATCCGCATCGAAGCTGGGCTTGCCGTCCTGCGCCATGGCGGGTCCCGCCAAGGCCAACGCAAGGATCACCACGGCGCGCATCAGACCAGCCCCATCAGTTCACGGCCGATCAGCATGCGGCGGATCTCGCTGGTGCCGGCGCCGATCTCCATCAGCTTGGCGTCGCGGAACAACCGGCTGACCACGCTGTCGTTCAGGAAGCCCGCGCCGCCCATGGCCTGCACGGCCTGGTGCGCCTGCACCATCGCCTGTTCGCTGGCATAGAGCACCGCGCCCGCCGCATCCTGCCGTGTAACGGTCCCCTTGTCGCAGGCCCGAGCGACCTCATAGACATAGGCGCGCGATGTGTTCAGCGCGACATACATGTCGGCGATCTTGCCCTGCATCAGCTGGAAGGACCCGATGGGTTGGCCGAACTGGCGGCGCCCGGCCACATAGGGCATCACCTGATCCAGGCAAGCCGCCATGATACCTGTGCCGATGCCGGACAGGACCACGCGTTCATAGTCCAGCCCCGACATCAGCACCCGAACGCCCCGGCCCTCCTCGCCCAGGACGTTCTCGAACGGGATCTCGACATTGTCGAAGATCAACTCGCCCGTGTTCGATCCGCGCATCCCCAGCTTGTCGAAATGCGGGCTGGTGGTAAAACCCGCCATGCCGCGTTCGACGATGAAGGCGGTGATGCCCTTGCTGCCCGCATCCGGGTCGGTCTTGGCATAGACGACCAGAGTATCCGCATCGGGCGCATTGGTGATCCAGTATTTGCTGCCGTTCAGCACATAGCGGTCGTTCTTCTTCTCCGCCCGCAGCTTCATGCCGACGACATCGCTGCCCGCGCCCTCCTCGGACATGGCCAGCGCGCCGACATGTTCGCCGCTGCACAGCTTGGGCAGGTATTTCGCCCGCTGTTCGTCGGTGCCGTTCAGCTTGATCTGGTTCACGCAAAGGTTCGAATGTGCGCCATAGGACAGGCTGACGCTGGCGCTGGCCCGCGCGATCTCCTCGACCGCGATGACATGGGCCAGATAGCTCATGCCCGAACCGCCCCATTCCTCGGGGACGGTGACGCCCAGCAGGCCCAGATCGCCCATCTCGGTCCAAAGTTCGTTCGGGAAGGCGTTGTCGCGATCGACCTGGCCCGCGATGGGGGCGATGCGGTCCTGCGCCCAACGGTGCACCATCTCGCGCAGCGCGTTCACATCCTCGCCCAGATCGAACTCCATGCCCTTGTTGAACATCGCGATCCCCCCCTCCCCGGTTATTGAACGCTTGTTCATTTCCTTTACCGCAGCGCGCAGGCTTGCGTCAAGCCAGCCTGCGCCCAAGCACCCGCTTGCGTCAATCGAGGTCTTGCCCTGCGCGCCGCGCCGCGTCACTAAACCGCCAGATCACCGCCCACGGGGTTGCCCATGCGCCTTTCCATCCTGCGTCACGCCCCTGCCCTGACCGAAGGTCGGCTGGCCGGTCGCCGCGACGTCCCTGCCGATTGCAGCGACCATGCGGCCTTGGCCCGCGTCAAGGCGCGGATCGGCGTGGCGGATCAGGTCGTATGCAGCCCCGCGCTGCGCTGTCGACAGACCGCGACCGCCCTTGGCCTGACGTGGGACAGCACCGACCCCGCACTGTGGGAACAGGATTTCGGCGCGTGGGAGGGGCTGCCCTTCGACGCCCTGCCCGACCTTGGCCCGCTTGATACCACGCAACTGGCCCACCACCGCGCGCCCGGAGGCGAGAGCTTCGCCGACCTCTGCGCACGCGTCACGCCCGCCCTTCGTGCGCTTCAGCGTGATACATTGATCGTGGCCCATGCAGGGACGGCGCGCGCGGCGCTGTCGATGGTCGTGGGGGATGGGGCGCTGTCCTTTGCTGTCGCACCGCTGTCGCTGACCGTGTTGCATCGGCACGGCGATCAATGGTCGGTCGAGGCCACCAACCTGCCCATCTTCGAAAGCTGACCCCATGGCATCCGTCGCCCTGATCGCCCTGATCCTTGATGCGCTGATCGGCTGGCCCGCCTGGCTGTTCCGCCACATCGGTCACCCTGTCACATGGCTGGGCAGGCTGATCGCCGCGCTGGATCGTCGCATGAACCGGGGCGGATGGCGGCGTGCCAAGGGGGGCGTTGCGGTGGTGCTGGTGATCGCTGCGGCGGTGATTCCGGCGGTGATCCTGCAGGCGGCGCTTGGTCCTTGGACTGCGGTGCTGGCCTGGCCACTGGTCGCGGCGCGGTCGCTGGATGAGCATTTGCGCGCGGTGGTCCGGCCCCTGCTGGCGCGCGACATCGGCGGTGCGCGGCAAGCGGTCGCCATGATCGTTGGCCGTGACGTCAGCACCGCCGACGAGGCCGCCATCAGCCGCGCCGCCTTGGAGAGCCTTGCCGAAAACGCCAGCGACGGGGTGATCGCGCCGCTGTTCTGGGCGGCGGTGGCGGGCTTGCCTGGGATCGCAGCCTACAAGGCGATCAACACGCTGGATTCGATGATCGGCCATCGCACCCCGCGACACGAGGCCTTCGGCAATGTGGCGGCGCGGCTGGACGATGCGGTGAACCTGATCCCCGCGCGGCTGACGGGGCTGTTGATCGCGGCGGCGGGCTGGTCCCGCGCGGCCATCACCTGCGCGTGGCAGGATGCCCCGGGGCACCGTTCCCCCAACGCCGGCTGGCCCGAGGGCGCGATGGCCGGTGCGCTTGGCGTGCGGCTGTCCGGCCCGCGTACTTATGGCGACCGCATCAGCCCCGAGCCTTGGCTGAACGCGCCCGCGCCGGATCCGACCGCGCAGGACCTGCGCGCGGGCATCACGCTCTATCGTCGGGCGGTGGCAATTTGCGCGGCCTTGCTGCTGGCGCTGATCGCGGCCTAGATCTGCCGCACGTTCACGGTCTGGTTGCGCAGCTCGGCCATGCTGGTCGTCGTCAGGAAGGCCGCATCGGCCGCATCACGCCCCACCGCCACCATCGCCATGGTATCGGCCTGCGCCATGCCGGTCGGATCGACCAGATGCCAGGCGCCGTCCAGATAGACCTCTACCACGGCATGGAAATCGGGCGGCGTCACCGAGGGCGCATAGACGCTGGCGAAACGGGTCGGGATCTGCGAGGCGCGGCAGAGCGAGATCATCAGATGCGCGTAATCGCGGCAGACCCCCTGACGGTCCAGGAAAGTGTCGGCCGAGGTCGTCTCGGCGTTGCTGGCGCCCGCGACATAGCTGAGGTTCTCCTCGACCCAGTCACGCAGGGCGGCGACTCGGGCACCGCCCCTTAGGCCGTCGAAATGGGTGTTGGTGAAGTTCACGAAGCGGTCCACCGGGCAATAGACCGAGGGCAGCAGATAGCGCAGGGCATCGCCCGACATATCCTCGACCTCGACCTGCCGCAGGGTCTGAAGGTCCGGGCGCGGACGCGTGACCTGGACCTCGGCGGTGTACTTGCAATAGAGGCGATCGCTGGCGCGCACGATCAGACGTTCGCCGATGCCTTCCTCCGCGGGGACGCGGGCGGTGCGTTCGGGATCGCCCAGATCGATCGCGCTGTGGATGATCTCCTGTCCCATGGCGCCCGCGGCCTCGATCACCAGAAGCGCCGTCCCGGGCGATTGCAGGGCGTAATCAAGAAGAACGTCGATCTGCATCCGCATGGGCTGGCTCCTGTTGCGAAGGGGAAGAAACGGGCGTCGGCCATAACGCCTGTGCTCGCGGTGTCAATCGTCCTGAACCGATATGGTTCCGTGGCGCGGACCCTAGGTAAAGCCGACCGAGGTCGCATCCCGCAGGATATCGACGTCAAAGGCGGCACCGCCTGCCGGGGATGCACCATGGGTCATGCTGCCGCCCATCTGCTGGGCGTAGATCTGACAGATCTGCATGCCCAGCCCGCTTGCATCGTCTGGATCAAAATCGGCGGGCAGGCCCGGCCCGTCGTCCATCACCCGAAGCCGCAGACGCTCACCTTGGGCCGAGGCCTCGACCCAGACCGTGGTACGCCGATCCTTTCCGCCATGCTTGACCGCATTGCCGATCAGTTCCGCCAGCAACTGCCCGATGGCCGCCGCCTGCGAGGGGTTGACCCGCACCGCATTCGGCACATCGTTCGCAAATTCCACCTGCGCATTCAGCGCCTGTCCCAGATCCTGCGTCAGCGCAGCGACGTAATGGGCCAGCGTCACGAAGCCCGACTCCGGGTCCAGATGCAGCTGTTCATGCACGCGCGACAAGGTGGTGATGCGGTTCGCGGCATCACCGATCAGGGCGCCTGCCTCGACATCGGCATGGATGCGCGCCTGCATCCGCAACAGCGCGATGACCGAGGCGAAGCTGTTCTTCACGCGGTGATCGATCTCGCCCAGAAGGACCTTCTGGCGGGCCAGGGCCGCATTCTTCAGCGCGACCTCGGCCCGCAGCAGGGCGGCCTGTTCGCGCAGCTGTTCGCGGGCGGTGACGATATCGGTCACATCGCGTGACGCGGCCAGGATGCGCGCGACCGTTCCATCCGCCAGACGCACGGGCGAGACGGTGACATCCCACCAGCGCGGCGTGCCCTTGGCGGTCGGGCAATAAGCCTCGAACCGCTGGGTTCTGCCGGAACGCGCCTCGGCCATGGCGTCGGCCAAGGCGTCGTGACTGTCCTGCGGCCACATCACCGGCCATGAGGCGCCTCGGACCTGATCGAAATCGTCGATCTCCATCGCGCACATGCCGTTGCTGTTCATGAAGCTGAGCGTGCCGTCCAGTTCAAGAAGCTTGATGCAATCGGGCGAACTGTCCAGCACCGACAGGGTGAAACCCTGTTCGGCGCCATCCAGCAGGTCCAATGCGGCAAGGTTGTCGTCACGGTCGGGCATGGTGTCCGGATCACCTTTCACATGGGTGCTGCGCAGTGGCGTGTTCATGATTTGCACTCGCAAGACACGGCCCTTGGTGTCAAGACAAAAGGGGCTATGCCTTGCGTCATCCGGCCAGGGGTTGAAGGCGTGAAAGGTCACGGGCCTGCCGTGAAAGCCCCGGCGCCAAGGGCAGCAGATCGGCCTGCAACGCGTGATAGATGTCGGGCTTGCCCTGGAACTGCGTCATGACGGGCCGATTGTCGGGCCCCAGTTCATGGTGCCAGCCACCGTATCGGGCATCGATCAGATGTTGCGTGGCAAATTGCCACAGCTTGCGATACCAACCGTCGAATTCCGGTGTCGGTTGCAGTTTCAGCAGCGCCGCAAGGGCGCCGATCGCCTCGGTCACGGGCCACCAATAGCGCGAGGCGTTGTCGACGCCCCCCTTGCGGTTCAGCGTATAGGCCAGCCCCCCGAGGTCATCGTTCCACGCATCCGCCAACCCCTGGCGCACCAGCGCTGTGGCCTGTTCAGGGGCATCCCCTGCGGGTCGTCCCGCCAGGTCCCACCATTGCAGCAGCAGGCGCGCCATCTCGAAGCTGTGGCCGGGGGTGGTGCCAGCGGGGCGGAACATCGGATTGCCGGAATAGGCGTGATCGGGCCGCCAGCCGGCATCGTAATGTTCGGGGATGCGCCAGTCGTTTTCCGCTGCCTGCCCCGCGATGAAGAAGCGCAGGATGCCGCCCGCGCGGGTCAGGTATTCGGCCTCGCCCGTGGCCTCATGGGCGGCCAGCAGCGCCTCGACCCCGTGCATGTTGGCGTTCATGCCGCGATAGGTGGAAAAGACCTGCCAATCGCGGGTGAATTCGTCGCGGAAAAGCTCTGCATCCGCGTCCCAGAAATGCCGGTCAAGGACATCGGTGATGTCGGCCAGCAACCGGTCGGCATCGGGATGCCCCACCATCTTGGCGCTGGAGGCCGCCAGCAGGACGAAGACATGCCCATAGGCCAGCTTGGTGCCATCCACGGCGCCCTGCCCGTTCACCGACCACAGGTAACCGCCGTGGTCTGCATCCCGGTGGCCGTTCCACAGAAAATCCATGCCTCGGTCGATGATCCCCGCCTGGTCCGGTCGCCCCGCCAGCTGGGCCAGCGCATAGGAATGCACCAGCCGTGTCGTGCTGTGCAGTTCCTGCGTATCGGCGGGCAGAGGCTGCCCTGTTGGGTCCAGCCCATGAAAGCCACCGCCAACGCGGGGGCTGGCGTCGAAGAAGGCAAGCGCACGCAGAGCGTCCTGGGCCAGAAAGGCGCGGTGGTCGCGGTCGTCCAAGAGGGTCATGATCGTTCCTTCACCGTTTGCGCAGAGCATCGGCCAGCGCCGATCCGAAGGCGCCTTGCGATTGTGCAGGTCCGGCCGAGGTCACGGGCTTGCCCCGCGGCTTGTCCGCCTTGCGCTTGTCGGGGGCGGGTTGGGTCGCGTTGTCCTTGCGCATGGTCAACCCGATGCGCTTGCGGGGAACATCGACCTCGGTCACGCGGACGCGGACGACATCGCCGGCCTTGACCACCTCGTGCGGGTCCTTGACGAAGCGGTCGGCCAGCTGGCTGACATGCACCAGGCCGTCCTGATGCACGCCGATATCCACGAAGGCACCGAAGGCCGCGACATTGGTGACGGTTCCTTCCAGCGACATGCCGGGGCGCAGATCCTTGATGTCCTCGATGCCATCGGCAAAGCTGGCGGTAACGAAGCCGGGGCGCGGGTCGCGGCCAGGTTTTTCCAGCTCCGACAGGATGTCGCGCACGGTGGGTAGGCCGAAATCCTCGGTCACGAAATCCTGCGCCCTGACCGACTTCAGCGCCGCGCTGTCGCCCATCAGGGAGCGCAGGTCACGCCCGCAGGCGGCCACGATCTTACGGGCGACGCCATAGGCTTCGGGGTGGACGGCCGAGGCGTCCAGCGGTTCGGACCCTTGGACGCGCAGAAAGCCTGCGCTTTGCTGGAAGGCCTTGGGGCCAAGCCCCGCGACCTTCTTCAGGGCGGCGCGCGACGGGAAAGCCCCGGTCGCGTCGCGATGCGCAACGATCGCCTGCGCCAAGGCCGGCCCCAACCCCGCGACGTGGGCCAAAAGCGGCGCCGACGCGGTGTTCAGATCGACGCCCACGGCGTTCACAGCATCCTCGACCACGGCCTCCAGCGATTTCACCAGCTGGCGCTGGTCGACATCGTGCTGATACTGCCCCACGCCGATGGATTGCGGCGGCACCTTGACCAGTTCGGCAAGCGGGTCCTGCAAGCGCCGTGCGATGGACACCGCGCCGCGGATCGACACATCCAGATCGGGAAACTCCTTCGCCGCCAGTTCCGAGGCCGAATAGACCGAGGCACCGGCTTCGGAAACGATCACCTTGGTCGGCGCCTTGGCGCCCTTGGGCAGGCGCTTCAGCACATCGGCGACCAGTCGTTCGCTTTCGCGGCTGGCGGTGCCATTGCCGATGGCGATCAGGTCGACGCCGTGCTTCGTGATCAGCGACAGCAGGGTCGCCTCGGCCCCGCGCAGGTCGTTTTTCGGCTGGAAGGGATAGATGGTGGCCGTATCGACCAGCTTGCCCGTCGCGTCGATCACCGCGATCTTGCAGCCCGTGCGGATGCCGGGATCGATGCCAAGCGTGGTCCGCGCCCCCGCAGGTGCCGCCAGCAGCAGGTCGCGCAGGTTGCGGGCAAAGACGCGGATCGCCTCGTCATGGGCGCGTTTGCGCAGATCGGTCAGCAGATCGATATACATGGTGTTCGACAGGCGGACCCGCCATGCCCAGCCCGCCACGCCGCGCAGCCAATCAGCCCCCGGCCCCGCCGCCAGCGGTCCAAGACCCCGCGCGACGATGCCTTCGGCCCGCGCCACGCCGGTTTCGGGGTCCGGAGAGATGTCGATGGTGACGATCTCCTCCTTGGCGGCGCGCAGGATCGCAAGCGCGCGGTGGCCGGGAATGTCGGCCCATTTCTCGCGATGATCGAAATAGTCGCTGAACTTGGCGCCGGCTTCCTCTTTGCCCTTGGCGACGCGGGCCGCGATGAAGGCATCGCGCTGCATGAAATCGCGCAGCCCGCCCAGCACCTGCGCGTTTTCGGCCAGTTCCTCGACCAGGATGTCGCGCGCACCGTCCAGCGCGTCCTTGGGGGTGGCAACATCACCGATGACGTAACCGGGGGCCAGCTTGGCGGGATCAAGGGACGGATCGGCCATGATCTGGCGCAGCAGCGGCTCCAGCCCCTTTTCGCGGGCGATCATCGCCTTGGTGCGACGCTTGGGCTTGAAGGGCAGATAGATGTCTTCCAGCGCCGATTTCGTGTCGGCCTGCGCGATGGCGCGCGCCAGATCCTCGGTCAGCTTGCCCTGATCGCGGATCGAGCCAAGGATTGACGTCCGCCGCGCCTCCATGTCGCGCAGATAGGTCAGGCGGTCGGACAGGGTGCGCAGCTGCGTGTCGTCCAGCCCGCCCGTCACCTCCTTGCGGTAACGCGCCACGAAGGGGACCGTCGCGCCCCCGTCCAGCAATTCGGCCGCGGCCACCACCTGCTTCGGGTCCGCCCCGATTTCCGAGGCGATCTGACGGGCAATGCGAAGCGCGCTGTCCATGGCGGAACCTTTCGTCTTGTTCTTCGGCCGCCGTTCTAGCCCGTCGCCTCGTCCCCGCCAAGCGGCGCATCGACCTGCAGTTCCGGCAGGCGCAGAACCTCGGCGGCGGTGGATTTGCCCTTGGCACTGTCGCGGACGACCTGACGCAGCGCGGCCGAGCGTTTCAGCAGACGCCGGAAGCCGGTTTCATCCAGCGCCAGCAGGCTGGTCGGCGTGATGGCCCGGACCTCGGCGCGGCGGATGCGGCTGGTCAGGACGCCCATCTGGCCGAACATGTCGCCGCGACCCAAACGGGTCGTCTGCCCAGCCACCAGCTGTTCGACAGCCCCCGAGGCCACGAAGTAGACCGTCCGCGCGGGCGTATCCTTGCGCGTGATGATGTGGCCCGCGTTGATGTAACGGGTGCGGACCTCCTTGCTGAGGCGCTTCAGCTCGGCGTCGTCCAAATCGGCGAACAGCGGGAACTGGCGGACCAATTCGTTCTTGCGCAGGGCAAGGTCCAGCTTGGGGCGGGTCTCGGACCGGCTGCGGCGGATGGCCAGGTCGTTCATCAGCTGGGTGTGCACCTCGGCGCCGATCAGCCCGTCGTCGCGCATGGTGTTGTATTCGCGTTCCTCAAGGCGCAGGGCGGTGCGGCGGATGAAGCGGCGCTCCAGCTCCTCGGCATAGCCGGGGTATTGCAGGCGCAGACCCTCCAGCGCAGTCTCGACGGCCTCGATCCGGCGGTTCAGCAATTCGTGAAGCAGCTCGGCCACGCGACGGCCATGGATACGGCGGATGCGGCGGTCGATGAAGCCGTGAAGATCGCGCAGGATCAATCGCTTAGCCAGCAACATCTCGAACCGGTCGGCGGTCAGGGCGCCCAAGGGGCCCGGCACGCCGAAGCGATTGCGCAGGATGGCCGCCATGCGGAAGGTCGGCCCGTATCCCAGACTGCTGCGCGAGGCCCGCTGATAGCCGGTCCGCCCGCTGCTGCGCGCGCCCTCGATCAGGCGATCCACGTCGAAGAGCGCCTGTTCCGACAGCCTGGCCGAGATGGCACGTTCGCGGAAGCGTTGCAGGATCACCTCCCTCTCGTGGCCGGCCAGTGCGATCAGGCCAAGGGTGATGCGGTCGCGGTCCAGGATCTCGGCGTTGTCCTCGGCCTCGGCGCGTTCGACGGCGGCGTCCAGACGGGCGGCAAAGCGCTTGGCCTCGGATCGGACGGTGTCGCGGGTCAGGTCATAGTTCTCGGTCGCTTGGGCCACGCCTTCGCGCACCGACTGCAGGGCAACGGCGACCACCTGGTTGGACAGCGCCCGATCCAGCGGCGACAGCTTGTCCAGACCCAGCAGGCTGATGACGCTGCGCAACGTCGTCCCCTGGACGATCAGCGTGAACAGGGTAAAGCCCGTGGCCAAGATGCCGACAAGGCGCTTGGTCTCGACCGGCACGCGCAGGCTTTCGGTGACGGCCAGCGCCAGCGCCAGCGTGACCGCCCCGCGCAGGCCGCCCCACATGATGGCGATGCGGTAGGGGCGCTGGATCTTGGGCGACAAGCCAAGTGCCGTCAGCAGCGGCAGCACCCCGAAGAGGATGATCGCGCGGGCCAGGAAGGCTGCAAGGATCACCACCACCACAAGGAACAGATCGGTCAAGCGCACGTCGCCCAGCAGACGCGGGATCAGCAAGGCGGCAAGGATGAAGATCATCGCGCCCGCCCAATGCGCCAACAGACCCCAGACCTCGCGCAGGTTGACCCAGAAGGCGGGGGCAAGCCGACCCGGCCCCATGAAGTTCAGGGTCAGCCCTGCCGCCACGACGCCGATGACGCCCGAGGCACCCAGCAGCTGTTCCGCCCCGATATAGGCCAGATAAGGCACCGCGACCGAAACCGAGATCTGAGCCGTCTCGAACCGCGAGAACAGCCCCATCAGCATCAGCGCCACCCGCGCCGACAGCCAGCCCGACAGGATGCCGCCAAGGATCAGGCCGGGGAACTTGCCGAAGGCCTCGGCCAGGCTGGGGTTCGGGACGCCCAGCATCACATAGCTCATGAACAGACCGAAGAGCGCGATGGCGGCGGCGTCGTTCAGCAGGCTTTCGCCCTCGATGATGCGGGCAAGGCGCTTGGGGGCGGAAAGCGACCGGAAGATGCTGACGACGGCGGATGGGTCTGTAGTCGAGACGATGGACCCCAGCAGCAGGCAGACCATCAACGGCAGCCCGCTGATCCACGACAGCGTATAGCCGATGGTCAGCGTCGCCACCACGACCGCCACCACGGCCAGCGTCAGGATCGGCACCCAGTCATCCAGCATGCGCCGGATGTTCATCTCCAGCGTGGCCTGGAAGATCAGGGTCGGCAGGAAGACATAGAGGAAGACGCTGGACCGGATCGGCAGCGCCAGGATGCCCTGCGCAAGGGTGTTGAAGGCATCCGTCATCTCGGTGTTCAGCAGGAAGATCGCGCCGCCGCCGATCAGCGTCCCGACCGCCGCCAGCATCACGCTGAAGGGCAGCGACAGGCGTGCAGCCAATGGCTCGGCCACGGCGATCAGCAGGAACAGGAAGGCGGTGAACGAGGTCAGAAGCACGATATCCATGTCTTTCGGAATAGTGCCAGATGTCGTCGTTGGAAAGACCGACGCACGCCATATCTGGCAGTGACACTATCCTGTGACGTCGAATTCAGCGATCGCCCGGGGCGGTGCTTGAATTGGCTTCGCGCAGCACACACCTGTCGTTGCCACGGGTCGCAGGACCCGAACGATCAACAAGACCCATGGAAAGGAGGACGCCATGTCCTCGATGTTCGAACCCCTGACGCTTGGCGCAGTGACGCTGAAGAACCGTCTGGTGATGGCCCCCCTGACGCGCAGCCGCTCGGGTCAGGACCGCATTCCAAACGACATGATGGCGGAATATTATGCGCAGCGTGCCGGTGCCGGGCTGATCCTGTCCGAGGCGACCAGCGTCATGGCCATGGGCGTCGGCTATGAAGCCACCCCCGGCATCTGGAACCAGGCCCAGGTCGAGGGCTGGTCCAAGGTGACGAAGGCCGTCCATGAACGCGGCGGGCTGATCTTCCTGCAGCTGTGGCACGTCGGGCGCATCTCTCACCCCGATCTGCTTGACGGCGAGACGCCGGTGGCACCATCCGCGATCCAGCCCGAAGGTCACGTCAGCCTGCTGCGCCCCAAGCGCGCCTATGTCACGCCGCGCGCGCTGGACATTGAAGAAATCCCCGCCATCGTCGAGGCCTATCGCCAAGGCGCCGAGAACGCCCGCCATGCGGGGTTCGACGGGGTCGAGATCCACGCCGCGAACGGCTATCTGATCGACCAGTTCCTTCAGGATGCCAGCAACACCCGCGACGACGCCTATGGCGCTTCCATCGAGAACCGCGCCCGCCTGCTGGATGAGATCACCGATGCCGTCGCGGGTGTCTGGGGCGCGGACCGCGTCGGCGTCCATTTGGCCCCGCGTGGCGACGGTCACAGCATGGGCGACAGCGACCCCAAGGCGCTGTTCACCCATGTCGCCCGCCAACTGGGCCGGAAGGGCGTGGCCTTCATCTGCCTGCGCGAACATCTGGGCGACGACAGCCTAATGGGCGACATCCGCGCCGCCTTCAACGGCCCGGTCATCGCAAACGAGGGGCTGACCAAGGAGGTCGCCGAGAAACTGCTGGCCGAGGACAAGGCCGATGCCGTGGCCTTTGGGCGCGATTTCATCGCCACGCCCGACCTGCCCGAACGATTCCGCCGGAACCTGCCCCTGAACGAGCAGGATCCCTCAACCTTCTATGCCGGCGGTGCCGAGGGCTATGTCGATTATCCCATTCGCACCGGGGTCGCTGCGGAGTAAGTATCAAGCCACCGAACAAAGGAAAGGCCGGGCGATTGCCCGGCCTTTTGACTGTGTCGAAGCCTGTTGTGATCACATGCGATCGCGGCTGCTGTCGTCGAGGCGGTTGCCACTGGGGAAGGACGACACCGACACGACGTCGTTTGCCATCAGGTTGCGGTTCTCCAACTCGCGGTCGCTGAAGATGTCGCCGGCACGACGGTCGACCTGCTGCATCTGGACCTGGCGGAAGTTGTTCATTTCAGGCTTTTCTTTCATGCCCATCGAACCTGCGGCGGCGGGCACGGTGGCGAGGGCGGTCATGGCGGCGGCGATCATGGCAAAACGGGTCATGTCTGTATCTCCTGTGATTGGGTTTATCTGTCGTTCGTGGTTGCAGTTACGTTTGCCGCCACGGGTTTGTTGCACCCCACACGTCACCGTGAACGGGCGTGATCACATTCGACGTCGCCCCAAACCGAAAAAGGCGGCCCCGAGGGGCCGCCTTTTCCGTTCCGTCGATCCTGTCGGATCAGACGCTGTAGTACATCTGGTATTCGACCGGATGCGGGGTGTGTTCGTAGGCGTAAACCTCTTCCCACTTGAGCGCCATGTAGCCTTCCAGCTGATCGCGGGTGAAGACGTCACCGGCCAGCAGGAAGTCCATGTCCTTGTCCAGCTCCTCCAGCGCCTCGCGCAGCGAACCGCAGACGGTCGGGATCTCGGCCAGCTCTTCCGGCGGCAGATCGTAGAGATCCTTGTCGGAAGCCGCGCCCGGATCGATCTTGTTCTTGATGCCGTCGATGCCGGCCATCAGCAGGGCTGCGAAGCACAGATAGGGGTTCGCGGCCGGATCGGGGAAGCGTGCCTCGACGCGCTTGGCCTTCGGGCTTTCCGTCCACGGAATACGGACGCAGCCCGAGCGGTTGCGTGCCGAATAGGCGCGCAGCACGGGGGCCTCGAAGCCCGGGATCAAGCGCTTGTAGCTGTTGGTCGAGGGGTTCGTCAGCGCGTTCAGCGCCTTGGCGTGCTTCAGGATGCCGCCGATGAACCACAGGGCCTCCTGGCTCAGGTCGGCATATTTGTCGCCTGCGAACAGCGGCTTGCTGTCCTTCCAGATCGACATGTTCACATGCATCCCCGACCCGTTGTCGCCCTTCATGGGCTTGGGCATGAAGGTGGCCGACTTGCCATAGGCATGGGCCACGTTGTGGATGATGTACTTGTACTTCTGGATGTTGTCGGCCTGCGCGGTCAGCGTTCCGAAGATCAGCCCCAGCTCGTGCTGCGCGCTGGCAACCTCGTGGTGGTGCTTGTCGACCTTCATGCCCATGCGCTTCATCGTCGTCAGCATCTCGCTGCGGATGTCCTGCGAGGCGTCCGTCGGGTTGACCGGGAAATAGCCGCCCTTGTGACCGGCGCGATGGCCGGTGTTGCCCATCTCGTATTCGGTGTCGGTGTTCCATGCGGCGTCGGCAGCGTCGATCTGGAAGGCGACCTTCTGCGGCGTCACGGAATAACGCACGTCGTCGAACAGGAAGAATTCGGCTTCCGGCCCGAAGTAGGCGGTGTCACCGATGCCCGAGGACTTCAGATAGGCCTCGGCCTTCTCAGCCGTTCCGCGCGGGTCGCGGCTGTAGGGTTCGCCGGTATCGGGCTCGACCACGTTGCAATGCACGCAGAGCGTCTTTTCGGCATAGAACGGATCGATATAGGCCGATGCCGGGTCCAGGATCAGCTTCATGTCCGACTGATCGATCGACTTCCAGCCCGCGATCGAGCTGCCGTCGAACATGAAGCCTTCCTCGAAGAAGTCTTCGTCGACCAGATCGCGATCCAGCGTCACGTGCTGAAGCTTGCCCTTGGGATCGGTGAAGCGGACGTCGACATAGGCGACATCTTCGTCCTCGATCAGCTTCAAGACATCCTTGGTTTTCATCTCTTCCCTTTCTTCGTGGTAACGGCCCGGCGGCTTTCAGGCCGGGCCGAGAGATATCGGGTTGTTTCGCCTGCCGCGATCAGACCGCGTCGTCGCCGGTTTCCCCGGTGCGGATGCGGATGGCCTGCTCGACCGGCATGACGAAGATCTTGCCGTCGCCGATCTTCTCGGTGCGGGCTGCGCCCACGATCGCCTCGACGGCGGCCTCGACCTGGTCGTCGGGCAGCACCATCTCGATCTTCACCTTCGGCAGGAAATCGACAACGTATTCAGCGCCGCGATACAGTTCGGTATGCCCCTTCTGCCGGCCGAAACCCTTGACTTCGGTGACAGAGAGCCCCTGAACACCGACTTCCTGCAGGGCTTCCTTCACATCGTCCAGCTTGAACGGCTTGATGATCGCCTCGATCTTCTTCATCGCTCTAGATCCTTCCTCGCGGCTTGCCTGCAGATTGATTGGCGCGTTTGTTGGATGGCGTAAATGCAGCAGGATGATCTTGGAAGGCCGGAAACGGTTTGTCACGGGGTGCTGCACATATTATCGGCAACAAGATCAAAATACAGGCAAATGCTATGCTGCAAGGGACCGAAATTCTGACCTCCGCCCAAATGCGCGCCACCGAGGCCGCTGCCATCGCCAGCGGCACCGTCACTGCCGCTCAACTGATGGAACGGGCGGGACGCGCCGTTGCAGACCAGATTCGGCTGCGCTGGCCGGTGCCGGGGAACGCCACGGTGCTTTGCGGTCCGGGCAACAACGGCGGCGACGGCTATGTGATCGCGCATCATCTGCACCGCGCGGGCTGGCGGGTCAGGGTTTGCGGGATGCGCGGCAAAGCGGCAACGGCCGAGGATGCCGCCCGTCGTTGGCTGAAATCCGGTCCCATCCACCTGTTGCAGGCGGTCGAGGCGGTTCCCGAACAGGGCGTCATCGTCGATGCGATCTTCGGAACGGGTCTGACCCGCGCCCCCGAAGGCGACCTGGGGCGCATCGTGAACCTGCTGTCGAATGATGCGCTGCGCGATCGGATCGTGGCGGTCGATTGCCCAAGCGGGCTCGATCTCGATACGGGGACCTTCCCCGGCGAGGGCGCGCAGGCTGGGCTGACCGTTGCCTTCGACAGCCCCAAGCCCGGCCATCTGATCGCCGAGGGTCCCACCGGTTGCGGGCAGCTTGTCGTGGCCGACATCGGTCTGCGGGCATGGCGTCAACGTGACCCAGCAGGTGTTCACGCGACCGCCGCGCCGGACGAAGGGACGGGGCGTTGGCTGGCCAAGCTGCATGGCAAGGGGCACAAGTTCGCCCATGGATTCGCCTTAGTGGTTGCCGGCGGTCGGGACAGCGGCGGGGCGGCGCGTCTCTCGGCCCGGGCCGCACTGCGGATCGGGGCGGGGCTGGTGACCATTTGCCCGACGCGCGAAGCCATGCCCAAACATGCCGGTCCCCCCGATGCTCTGATGCGCAAGTCGGTCGATGGCCCCGACGACCTGCACCGCCTGCTGCAGGATGACCGCATCGGCGCCATCTGCATCGGTCCGGGCTGCGGAGTGTCACGCGCGCAGGCCCTGCTGAGGCCGCTGCTGGCCAGCGGACGTCCTGCGGTCCTTGATGCCGATGCCATCACCGCCGTTGCCAAGAACGGCACCCCTGCCCTGCACCCCGACTGCGTCCTGACCCCGCATATGGGCGAATTCGCCCGCATTCAGCCGGAGCTCGCCAAGCGCCTGAACGCAGGGTCCGGCAGCGATGCCCTTTCCAAGCCCGAGGCCGCCCGCCGTGCGGCACAGGCCATGAACGCCGTGATGGTTCTGAAAGGGCCCGACACCATCATCGCCGCGCCTTCGGGGCAGGTCTCGGTCCATTCGGCCTATGACATTCCATGGCTGGCTACGGCAGGCGCGGGCGATGTCCTTGCCGGTATCATCACCGGCCTGCTGGCGCGCGGCCTGCCCGCCTTTCAGGCCGCCTGCCTTGGTGTCGATCTGCACGCCCGCGCCGCCCGCCGCTTCGGCCCGGGTCTGATTGCGGATGACCTGCCCGAGCAGCTGTCGGGCGTGATCCGCGATCTGATCACCTGATGCTCTGGTGGGACCCGAGCAGGCGCCCACCATCCAGCATGCCACGCACACGCGGCGTCAACCTGCGCAACGCCGTCAGGGTGGCAGTCGTCAGAACTGCCGCAATGATCCAGATCGGCAGGCCGGCAATGCCATCGGTCGAAAGCCTCATATCCCGCGCCAGCACGCTTGCGACGGCCAAGACCGCCAATGGATGATAAAGGTTATACCCAGGCTTTCGCGCCGCCCCAGTTCTGCAAGCCATTCCGGGGTCAGATTACGGGTCGCGATGGCCATTCCCAACAACCCGGCCGCAAGTGGCAGTGTCCCGACGAACAGCTGAACATCTGCAGGCTTGCCGCGAAGCGATCGCAACCAGACCGCTTCGGCAATGGTCAGAAGAATGCCGCCGATGAGCAATATCGCAGACATCCTCTGCAGCTTGTCGCAGCGGCAAAGCCATCCGCCGATCAACACGGCGGGAATGCCAGAGAGTTCTCGTAGCGCCATGACAGCATCATACCGTCGACCCGTAAGGACATTGAAATAATTGCTAGCGACATAGGCCAGGACAATCAGCAACGAAGCACCGAACAGCAGTCCCTGAGCCTTGCTGTCTCGATAGGTATTAACGACCAGCAAAGCTATGATCAGGGATGTCAGATACCATAGATGAAAGTGACTGCCCCTCAGTATGGTCTAGAGGTTGATGTTTTCAGCACCCGACGTGGCAACCAAATGGGGCAGAAATAAAACGCTCGCCGCCACATAGGCATGCAGAGGCACTGAAAGCCTGTCGATGGTTATCTTCCCCTCATCTGCCAGATAATAGCCTGTCAGCATTAAGAAAGACGGAACGCACCATCGAAAGCAGCTGTTGATGATATCGCCACCGTCTGAGACAGCTCGGGGTATGGGCCCACATGCAGGCCTATGACCCCGATGGCCGCGATGAGCCTGAGCGCATCGACATTGCCATCACGGCCGCCGCCATGGGGCGCGGTGTGAAGCGGGGTAGTGTTGTTCAGCAAGGCAACTCCTGAAGCCGCCGCCCTTGTGGGAGGTCAACCGAACAGAACAATACTGCGCCGAGAATGAAGAACACCTGAACGCAAGTCGCGAATGACTCTCATACATAGGATGGCACGAATGCATAAGCCAAATCCGAGCTTGTGTGAATTCTCGATCGCAATCGGCCCCAGGATCCGCCAACCCACCATGAAGCTGCTTGGTTGAAGTGCAGACCGCTGGTGGCAGCGTCAGATCGCCATATGCTGGTGGACCCTTAGCCTCAGATATATGCTTTTGTGAAAACCGCCTTTGTAACTACCCATGTGTCTAAATTTGGTGACAGGGATCCGGGACCGCAGAACCGGGCCGCCACGCGCAAATTCCGCTAGCGGTGCCGAAAACTCTGTGCTAGGGCGTCCAAAGTACTGTGATGATTGATCAAAACAGTCGCGTGCGGGTGTGGCGGAACTGGTAGACGCACCAGATTTAGGTTCTGGCGCCTTTGGCGTGGGGGTTCGAGTCCCTTCACCCGCACCATCATCCCGACAGTCACATGACACCGTCTTGGGCCTTCAGCCTGCCGCAGGGGTCACCATGTTCAGCTCGCTCAGCTGGTCCGGGGTCAGGATGTTGATTTCGTCCGGCGGGGTGCGCAGGGCCAGCGGCATCAGGCGCAGATCGACGCCCATGTCGTCAAGGTAATCCATGACGCTGGCCTGCGCCCGCTGGACATCCGCCACCGCCATGAAGGCGGGCAGGATGGTGTTCTTGCCGAAGTAATGCTGGTGCACGCCCACGACCCCGCCATCCTCGACCCGACGCGGATCGCCGCCTGCCAGCACATAGGGGCATGCCGACAGGCAGACCGCGCCATCCCTGATCGTCGTCGACAGCCGAAGCGAGCGGATGCTGCGCCCGATCGCCAAGGCATCCGAGACCGAACCGCCCGAGCTGTCCAGCGCCACCTGCGTCGCCTGTGGGCGCGTCTGTTCCAGCCAGGCGACAAAGCGGTCGCCGTCGCCTGGCGCGATCTGGCCGGTGATGGTGATCAGGTCATCGTCCTCGGCAAACTCCAGCTGATCGGGCATCGGGCGCATGGCGGGCGCACCCGGTTTCGCGGGGTCCGATGGCCGCAGATCGGGGCGATAGGGGCGCACGCTCGGGCCGTCGGTCGATGGCGCGAACAGCCCCGGCGCGGCAGCCCCCTGAGACCGCCACATGTCGATGCCCACGATGGCCGCCCCCATCAGCACCTGCGACACCAGCACGGCCCGGATGACCCTCTGGGGCGAGGAGAACATCCCCACCTCAGCCCTCCTCGCGACGGGGGGGATCGTCGCGCAAGGGAGGCATGGCATCGGCGCGGTGCAGCAGATCCTGTGCGGCAAGGGCGGCGCGCAGCTCTCCGACGGTCATGCGGTCGTCGCTGTGACCCTCGCCCCGGCCCGAGCGGATGGCGGCCTGCACGACCATGATGATGAAAACCAGCACCGCGGGCAGCAGGTCAATGGAAATCGCCCCCGCCCAAGCCGGAACGAAGTTCCCCGCATAGGCGATGACCGCATCGGCGGCCGACATGGGGGTATAGAGCGCCTCGTCCGGGGCGGGCAGCGCGATGACCGCGCCCGCCGCATCGTTCAGTGTCTGCGCCCGCTGCGACACCAGGGTCAGGACCGAATTGATGGTGCTGGACTGCCCTGCCCGCATCTCGGCGGTCGAGCCGTCCAGTTCCGGCAGCACGACCGCATCGGCCAGATCCTGCGCCGCCCGCGACACGAGGGGCGCGGGGTTCAGCTGGCGCAGCTGAGTGATCATCCCCGCCAGTTCGACCGCATCTTCGGAAAAACGGACGGTGCGATCCTCCAGCGGGCCAGGCTCGACCGAGATGCCACGCATCTGGGACAGGATCGTGTTGCCTTGGCTGAAGGTGGTCTCGATGGGGTCGGCGGCCTGATCCAGCTGGGCTTCCAGCGCCTGCAGTTCGGCGCTTTTCTGGGTCAGGACGCGAAAGACCGCGCCGCGCCCCGAAAAGCCCGACAGGGTGCCGCCGGCTTCCTGCTCGGACAGATCCTGGAAGGATTGCCGTACGCGGGCCACGTCGCGGGCCAGCGATTGCCCCGCGACCGCGTTGGCATGCGCGCGCTCCAGCGAGGTCTGATAGTGCTGCACGGTGGTCGCCATATGCGTCTCGACCGCCGCGCCGCCTGCCAAGGCCGCTGCGTTCAGCCAGGATGACATGGCCACGATGGCGACCGATCCAAGCGCCATCGTCAGAAGCAGCCCCACGCGCGATGCCGCCGAACGCACCGTGGGCAGCAGGCGCAGCAGATAGGACCAGAAGACGAAGATCCCCACCGAGACCGCGATGGAATAGGCCAGCGCCGCAAAGGTCGTCCACATGCCCGGATCGTCCAGCAGCGTGCGCACCCCCAGGTAGGTGTAGATGCCCGAGGCCGCCGAAAGCACCCCAAGCGCCGTCGAGGTAAAGCTGTCCAGCCAGTCCAGATGGCGCTCCAGCTCTCGGGCATAGCGGTCACCGGCGCGATCAGGGGAAGGGCTTGGGGTTGGCATGCGCGCTCCGATGCTGGGGGTTCCGTGCCAGTTAAGCGAAATGCGGGCGATCTCTCAGCCCCCCGTCGCTCACTTCTGCGTCAGACGGCCTGATCGCGGGCGCAAATCGTCACGCCCTCCAGGATCACCTGATCGCCACCGGGGCGCGTCAGTCCAAGGCGTTCCCGGTCCAGAACCCGTATGGTGCCACGCTGCATGGCGACCACACCCTCGGCCCGCAGTTGCGCCAACGTGCGGTTCACGGTCTGGCGCGAACAGCCCGCAAAGCCCGCCAGTTCGTTCTGGCTGATCTGGACGGTGGGGCTCTGGTCGCTGGTCATGCCCAGCAGGTGGATGCGGACGCGATCCTCGGCGGCATAGAACATCGCCACGGATTGCTGTCGGTTGTCGCGGGTCAGACGGTCGTGGAAGATGCCCGCGAAATTGGAGAGGATCAGGTCGGCCGGCATGTGCTTCAGCACCAGCGCCGCATCGAACAGCATCACGGTCGTGTCGGGCAGGGTCGTACAGGTCGCGGCGCAGGTCAGGCCCGAAAACTGCTCGACCTCGCCCAGGACCTCTCCGACGCGGGCCAGATGGGCAAGAATGCGGTTGCCGTTGACGTCGATGAAGCTGACCTCGATGCGACCGCGCAGGATCAAATAGCCCCATCTTGCAGGTTCACCCTGCCTCAGGATCTCGGTCGGACGCGGAAGATGCTGGATCACGGTTTCAGACATCAGCAGCGCCATCTGCTGACGCGTCAGCCCCTTGAACAGGGCCAGAGGCGCATCGTCGAAATGATCCAGCCAGGCAGATGTATCGTGAGTGCGCCGCCCGACCGGGACGGGCGACGCCAAATCATGATGTTTGACCGCCTCGCGCACGCGTGGTCCCCTGTCTACAACCTTGCTGGAACGATTATAGCCCCGATGCCTGCCTGGATTGCAAGCTGTTGCCACAACGTTCCAACCGACAGGCGGTCAAACCACGCACCGATCGAGGCCAAAAACAGGTACGGGAGACAAATCGCAAACGTCCCGATCGGTGCTATACCCTTGTATAGCGACACTATCCCCATGAATGTCGGCTACGCGACATTCCGCCGAGAATATGTACAAATGGTTAACCAAATATTGCCGCTTTTGCCCGGACTGGCCGGATAAAAGGCAAGATCCTTGCGAATCGGCGCGGTATGAACCCACTTGGTAGCATTTTTAATGGCATGCACCAAGCGCGATGATCTGGAAAAGCAGTGATAGCGGACAGCTGTTCCCTCGTCGTCATCAGACTTCGTAAAATCGTGGTCACCCGTCTGGCCTGCGGGCAAGCGTTGGGCATCGAGATCCTGGGATCGATGTATCAGGGTTCACAAGATCCGCCTTTTTGAACAGGCTGTTCCCGGCCGCGATCCTTATTGTGGGTCGCGAGGGACAGCTGGGCTGAACCCCTGACGATCGGGAACGACCGCCGAAGCTAGTGGTGAAGATCGATGCAATTTCTGCGACTCCCATCAGGCATCTGATCCATCCAGCCCTACCTGTTCTGACACATTGCCCTTTTCTCGTCCGGGTTTTAGTTGACTATAATACTAAAGAATATTACCCCGCCCTCAAGCCAGCACCAGCCAGCCTCATGACGTCACTGCGGCACGCGCCGCACGAAACCGCCGAGGCTGAGATGCTGCATTCCGATCCCTGCGACCATGACGATCCCGAACGATTGGCCGATCTGGCCAGCCTGCGCGCCTTGCTGATCTGCGCAATCCGGGAATTGGGTGTGGACCCCGATGACATTGCCACCCCGCAGGGCCGACTGCAGATCCGCCAGCAACGCCACATGACGACCGGACTGGGCCGCCTGCAGTCGCTGACGCTGTATGGCTCGGCGGGTGCACGCGCCATTGATGCGGGTGATGCGCTGTCGCTGATGCTGGACTGGCTGGCCAAAACCCATGGCAGGGCTGCCAAACAGCTGATCGCGCGCATCATCAACAGCCGCGACCGGATTGCCGCGATGCTGCCCGCTCGCATGGCGGACCCGCAGGCCGCGTCCGACTTCCTGACGGCAGAGCAGGCGCTGATCTTCGGCCATTGGATGCACCCATGCCCCAAGGCCCTGACCGGCATGACCCCGCCCGAGGATCGCGCCATGACCCCCGACTGGCATGGTCAGTTTCGGCTGCATGCGCTTTCGGTCCGCTCCGATCTGATCGAGGCGACCGATCCCGACATTGCCCGTGATCTGCCCGGCATGCCGGCAGCGGCCGATCCCGGGCGGATCATCCTGCCGGCGCATCCGCTGACTTGGGACCGGGCGCGGAAGGACCCGCAGATCGCCGCGCTGCTGGCGCAAGGCGACATCCTCGACCTTGGGCCGATGGGGGATGGCTGGTGGGCGACCTCCTCGGTCAGGACGCTGTGGCGCGGGGATTGCCGCTGGCAGGTCAAGGTCTCGCTGCCGGTTACGATCACCAATTCGCAACGGGTGAACAAACGCCACGAGCTGCTGGCGGGCGCTGCGATGTCGCGGCGCATCGCGGCGCTGATGTCGCGCTTTGGTCCCATGCGGCTGATCGGCGATCCGCATTGGATGACCCTGCGCCTGCCGGGCCGTCCCGAATCCGGGCTGGAGGTGATCTTCCGCGACAACCCTTGGCAGGGCGGCCAAGTTCTGCAGGTCGCGGGGCTGGTGGCCGAGCCTCTGCCCGGGCGGGCATCGCTGCTGGCGCAGGTGACGGCGGGCCATGACGCGGGGCGCTGGTTCGACGCCTATCTGGCCTGCGCGGTCGCGCCCCTGGTCCGCATGTACGACGCCACCGGCATCGCCGTCGAGGCGCATCAGCAGAACGCCCTGCTGGACCTGTCCCACGGGCTGCCACGCCGCTGCGACATCCGCGACAACCAGGGCTTCTACGTGGCCGAGCCGATGGCCGACGACGAACTGCGCGCCATTCCTCAGCTGGTCTATCCCCGGTCCGAGGCCGAGGATGCGCTTGGCTATACCCTGATCGTCAACCAGGTCTTCGGCGTCATCCACCGCATGGCACTGGACGGCATCATGTCCGAGGCCGAGGCCCTTCACCGGCTGGCCGTACATCTGCGGGGACTGTGCGATCTGCCGGGGCATGGCGGACGGCTGGCAGGGCGCTGGCTGTCGGATGCCACGCTACCCGCCAAGGGCAACATGCTAACCCAGCTTGGCGGCACGGACGAGCTGCTGATCCCGGGCGAGCGTGCGCCGATGATCCGCGTGCCGAACCCTCTGCCTCATCACGCGGGGGTGCTTGCCGATGTCGCCTGAAGCCCGCACCCTGCGCCAGACCGTCGAGGCCTTGGCCTTCGAGGGCATCCTGACGCCCCACCCCGGCGGTTGGACCCTTGGCCGGTTGCCGATCCTTGCGCCCCATCGGGTGCAGATGACGGGCCGCGTCAGACTGCTGGCGGATCCGCTGGACGGTCGGGGGCTCCCGCTGACGCTGGACTATCTGGAACAGGCGCTGCGGCAGGCGGGCCATGATCCGGCGGCGCTGCTGAACGCCGCCCGGCGCAGTGCGCATTTCCTGACCGCCGCAGGAGCCCTGCCCAAGGGTCGCACGGACCTGCGCGCCCTGTCGCTGGAGGCTGCACTGTCCGAAGGCCACCCCTATCACCCCGGCTTCAAGGCCCGCATCGGGTTCTCGGACGCTGACAACACGGCCTATGCGCCCGAGTTCGGCGCGGTGATCCGCCCGCTGTGGCTGGGGGTCGATCCCGCCCTGATCACCCGAAGCGGCTCCGATATCGCCGCTGGTTTCGCCCCGGAAGGTGCGATGCCCGTCCACCCTTGGCAATGGGCGCGGCTGCGCGACGATCCTCAGGTCCGGCAATGGCTGGATCAGGGCCGCATCCGGGTGCTGGACCACCACGGCCCCGACATGCAGGCCACGGCATCACTGCGCACGCTGGCCGACCGTGACGGCGGCGACCACCTGAAACTGGCGCTTGGGGTCGGGGTCACATCCTCGGTCCGCGATCTGGTGCCTTGGTCGGTGGGCGTCGCGCCCGCGATCTCGGGGTGGCTGATGCGGGTGGTGGAAAGCGACCCGGCGCTGGCGGATCTGACCATCCTGCCCGAACATGGCGCGGCCATCGTGGGGCGTGACGTGATCGGCGGGCGTCTTGCCGCCATCCGCCGCAGCCCGCCGCCCGAAGATGCCGTGCCACTGTCGATGCTGTCGCTGCGCGACCCCGATGGCCGCGCGGTCATAGCGCCTTGGCTGGAACGCCACGAAGCGCGGGCCTGGGTCGCGCAGCTGCTGGCCGTTCTGCGCCCCCTTTGGCACCTGATGACCCATCACGGCATCGCGCTGGAGGCGCATGGCCAGAACATGCTGATCCGGCAGGACGACGGCTGGCCCACGGGCCTCGTCGCCCGCGATTTCAGCGAAAGCCTAGAATACGTCCCGCATCTGCTGGCCCGCCCCGACCTGATGCCGGATCTTGCCGCGATCGAGCCTGCGATGGCCGACGCCCCTGACGGCACCTATCACCGCATGGGCGCTGCCACCGATCTGCGCGATCTGGTGATGGATTGCCTCGTCACGCATGTGCTGTCCGATCTGTCGGACCTGCTGCACCGCGACGGCACCCTGCCCGAGGCCGACTTCTGGGCCATGGCACGCCTCGTCCTGCGCCCTGCGCCGGGCTTTGGCACCGACGATCACACCTATCCCGCCGAAAGCCTTGCCGCGCGCCTGCTGGGCGTGACGGCGACCCACCCTGCCCCCAACCCGCTGAGGACTGCTGAACCGATGGCCGATCTCTTTTACCTGGACGACCGACCTGTGGACCCGAAGGATCCCGCCCTGCCCGATCTGATGCAGGGCCGCGACCCCGAACGCAGCCGGATCGCGCTGCATATGTCGAACAAGGCCACATGCCTGTCGCACATCCTGCGGCTGCGGGATGCCGGGGCATCCTGCTATCCGGTCCACCCCGAGACGCCCGCCGAACAGGCCCGCCAGCTGGCATTGCGGGCGGGCTGCAATGCCATCGCCGATGATGCGGGCATCTCCGATCTGGGGCAGGATGCGCCCCATGTTCCCGGTGGCGTCCTGATCCAGACCAGCAGCGGCACCACCGGCACCCCCAAGGTCATCGCTCGCAGCTGGGCCGCCATCCGCACCGAGATCGAGGCCTATATCGCCGCCTTCCCGCAGGCCGCCGACATGACGCCGGTCATCGCCGCGCCGATAACCCATTCCTATGGGCTGATCGCGGGGGTAATGGTGGCGCAGGCCCGCGGGCATCGGCCCGTGGTTCTGGACAGCGCCAACCCCAAGGCCATCCTGCGCCACCTGAAAGCGGTGGACCGCCCCCTGCTCTATGCCGCGCCGCCGCTGCTGCACATCCTGTCGCGCTTTGCGGGCAAGGGCGGGCTGCATGCAGTCATGTCCTCGGGGACGGTGTTGCCGCAGGGGTGGTTCGACGACATCAAGAACGCCTGCGGCCACCTGTTCCAGCAATACGGCTGCTCCGAGGCAGGCTGCGTCGCCATCGCCGCCGCCCCCGTCAGCCCGCAGGACATGGGCCACCCTTTGCCGCATGTGCGGATCACGGCGGGGCAGGACAGCCCCGGTCCGGTGGTCATCGAAGGCACGGGCGATGACATCGCCACCGGCGATCTGGGCATCATCGACGACCGTGGCCACCTGATCTATGCGGGCCGCGCCGCCGAGGTGATCGACGTGGCGGGCGTCAACGTCTATCCCGACCAGATCGAGGCCGCCGCCATGGCCCTGCCCGCCGTCCGCGACGCCGTGGCCTTCGCCATCCCCGACCCGACCGCCACGCAGCGTCCGGCGCTGGCCTTCGTCGGCGAGATCACCCCCGAGGCGCTGGACGCCCATCTGGCGGCGACCCTCTCGCCCCGCCAGCGCCCCGCACGCCTGATCCCGATGGACCGCCTGCCGCGCGGCGCGAACGGCAAGATCGCCCGCCGCGATCTGGCCGCCACATTGACCGAGGTGCCCGCATGAACCAGCCCGCCCGCATCGCCTCGCCCGAGGCCGTCCTGAGCACCATCAAAGGCATCCTTGCAGGTCCCATGGCCAACCCCCGCATGGCCGCCTTCGGCCCCGAGGCGCGTCTTGGCCACGATCTGGGGCTGGATTCCGTCGCCCTGATGACGCTGATGCTGCATCTGGACGAAGCCGGGATCGAGATGGCCGAGGATACCTTCGACCGCGCCCCCGGCATGACGGTCCTGGCGCTGGCGCAGGCCTTGGCTGGCGTCGCCCCGGCCGAGGAAGAGCCGCTGGACATCAAGGTTCACTGCGTCGTCAGCTGCCTCTCGCAGGCGTTGAAGGACAAGGGCGGCATCGATCACCGGCCGCTCTATATCGGGCTGTGGGACGGGCAGGTCGTCGTCGATGACCGGATGCGCCTGTCCTATCACGCGCAGGACATCGACCACGGCTTCTATCTGGACTGGGCACAGCGGCTGTTCGGGCTGCGGGTGACGCGGTGGTATGACGATGCCGCCCCCAAGGCCGACAATCTGATGCGCCTTCAGGATCTGCTGGCCGATTGGCGGCCCGGCACCTATGTCATGCCGATGGTGGACATGTTCCTGCTGCCGACCCGCGACAACAAGTTCGCCCAGGACCCCTTCCCCCATTACGCCCTGCTTGAACCGACCGCCGATCCCGCCACCTTGATGATGCGCGACCCCGATTTTCGGTGGGAGGGTCCGGTCCCCGCCACCGACCTGCGCGCGGCCTTCCTGCGCGACAGCGTCGCGGGGGGCTATGTCTTCGACAATGCCGATGCCCATCCCGCCAGCGACGCCGATATTCAGGCCATCTTCGCGGCGACCTTCGATCCCGATACCGTCCCGCTGATCGAGGCGATGCGCCGGATCGTGCAGGCGCATGCCACCTTCCTGCCCCGCGCCGACCTTGAAAGCGCGCTGCGCGAACTGCCGGTCATCGCAATCCGCAAATACGCCTATGAACATGCGCTGGCGATCTTCGGCGATATCGAGGGTGCGGATTACGACGCCTTCGAGGAATGCTGCGACCGGATCGCGGCGCTGCACGGTGGGTTGAACGCCGCCCATCTGCGGGCCGTCGCCTATGCCCGTGGCGGCAGCGCCGAGGATCTGGCCCGCGTCATGGCCGATCTGGACGCGCTGAGCACGCTGGAACGCGGCATCAAGGCCACCGTGGCCGAATGGCACGCCCGCTGGCGGGACGGCCTGTGATGCGGGTCCACGCCTGTTCCGTCGCGCTGAGGCATACCGAGGTCTCGGCGCAGGATCTGGCCCAACAGGTGCTGGGCGCGGGCTTCGACGGGGTCGAGATCTGGGCACCCCATGCTGAGCGCATGGCCGATGACTGGGCCGCCCTGCCGCTGCGCCCCGTCGTGCCGATGCTGTCGGGCTATCTGCCGTTGGGCACCCCTGCCTTCGACCGCGATCAGGCACGACGGCTGGTCGCGCTGACGGCCCGCTGGAAGGCTCCGCGCCTGCGGCTGTTCGCGGGAGGCCTTGGGTCGGCGGATGCCAGCGCCGATGATCGCAGCGCCATCCTGCGCGATCTGCGCGCGGTGGCCGATATGGCGCAGGACCACGGCATCCGCATTGCGATCGAGACGCATCCCGGGACGCTGGCCGACAGGCTGCCCGCGACGCTGGCGCTGATGGAACAGATGGACCACCCCGCCATCGGGCTGAACGTCGATATCCTGCATGTCTGGGAGGGCGGCGCCGACCCCTTGGCCGCCCTGCCCGCACTGGTGCCCCATCTGTTGCATCTGCACCTGAAGAACGTGACGGGCCGCGACAGGCTTGGGGTCTTTGCACCGGGCAATATCCACGACCCGCAAGGCAGCCGCGACGGCATCTGTCCGTTGTTCGACGGCGTGCTGGATTACGATGCTATCCTGCGCGCCCTGCCCGGTGATGCCGATGCCTCGCTGGAGTGGTTCGGACCTGCGCCCATGGCAGTGATGCGGGCCGATCTGGCACGGATCAGGCAGAGGATGACCCGCAAAGCTGCCTGAAAAACAAAGGGGCCCGGCAAACCGCCGGGCCCCCTTTCGCTTGCATGCCGTCTTTCAGAAACGAACCTGCGCGGACAGGCCGATGCTGCGGCCCGGCTCTTTCTGACCCAGCACTTCCGCAAAATCGCCGCCATAGCTGGCGCGATCGATGTAGTCGCGGTCGAAGAGGTTGTTGACCTCGGCCCGCAGCGTCAGGTTGTCGTATTGCGCAGGCTCGTATTCGGCGAAGACGTCGACGACGGTATATCCCGGCCAATCGGCCGAGGCATCGACCCCCACGCCGTCCTCGTCCAGCGTGTGCTGGATGACGCCGCCCAGTTCCAGACCGGCCATGACCTGATGGCGCGCCTCCAGCGTCAGGATGCGGCCCGGCACGGTGCCGAGGTCCAGCAGGTCATAGGTGGTCGCATCGCCGCCATCGACCTCTACATCGGTGTCACTATAGCGCAACGTGGCATAGCCGCCGACCCAGTCCTGACGCGCCGACAGACGGAAGCCCTTGGATTCGACGTCATGCACGGCCAGCTTCTTGCGGGCGTCGTTCAGGCGGGTGCGGAACAGCTCGGCTCCCAAGGTCGTGTCGCCGGTGGTCCATTCGGCCCCCAGGACGACGTTGTGGGCGCGAGTGTGGCGCAGGTCGTCGTAGGCATCAGCCGTTTCGTAAGCCTCATAGAGGTCATAGACCGCGGCCAGCGGAGTGCCCCCGAAGACGGTAGAATAGGCGGCGTTCAAGGCCAGCGCGTCGGTGGCGTGCCATGTAAGGGCGGCATTGGCGCTGGCGCCCTCGGTGTCGACGGACTGACCGCCTGCGCCGGTGAAGCGGTTCCAGTCATAGCGCAGACCGGCGCTGTAATCGAACTGGCCATGCGTGCCACGCGCCTGCGCGAAGGCACCGGTATTGGTCACATCCTCGCGGAAGCTGCCTGCGGCCCCACGGAAGACGCCCTCGTAGGTCGCCTTGCTGCGGGCATGATCCAGACCCGCCGTGACATCCATCGTGCCAAGGGCAAAGTGGTTCTGCGCCTTGATGGTCAGCGTGTCGGCATCGCCCTGGTTGAAATCGCCAGAATAGCTGCCGTCGGTGTTCAGATCATAGGTGTCCAGATCGCTGCGGGACTGGGTGACAAGAAACTCGGGGTCGAACAGCCCGTCGGCAGACAGGCGGCGCAGGTTCAGGGTTTGGGTCGTCTGCTTCAGCGCATAGCGGCGCGCCTCGTTCGTGCGACCGACCACTCCGCCAAGGTTGGCGCGATAGGGGCGCAGGGCGTCGTCCTGCACCTGAAGGGCGCCGAATTCGGCCCGCCAGTCGCCCATCTCGGCGCCCAGCTTCAGGGCATAGCTGTTCAGATCCGCGCCGGTGTGATCGACATTGTCGCCCGCGCCGTCCTCATAGTCATTGCCCGTGGCGCGCTTGGCATAGACCAGCGCATCGATCGGACCCTGACGACCATAGAGCGTCACCGACCCCTCGGTCGTATCGCCGTTCGAGGCATAGCCGGTGCTGACCTGTCCGCCATAGGTCTGGCCGTCCTCCAGCATGTCCAGCGCGGATTTCGTCTCGTAGGCGATACTGCCCGCCAGGGCGCCAAAGCCCGCATCCGCAGGGGCCACGCCCGCATCGACGCGGGCGGCCTTCAGCAGGCCCGGGTCGATGACATTGGTGCCGGTGTGGTGGAACATGCGGTTGTTCTGCGCGGCGCCATCGACGGTCACGGCCAGCTGCTGCTGATCGATGCCGTTGACGAAGACGCGTTCGGTCAATGCGATGCCACCGCCGACGATGACACTGGGTTCGGCACGAAAGACATCCTTCATGGTGCCATTGCGGGCATCCTCCAGCTGATCGGCCGTGACGGCGACCTGGCTGGCGGCATCCGCATCGGCCTGAAGCACGATGGGCTTCAGGACGACGGGGTCGGTCGCGGTCTGCGCGGTTGCGATTGCGGGAAGGAAGGCAGTGCCAAGCAAAAGCGCTGCCATGCTGTGTCTGGGCATGGGTCGTCTCCATCGGGGTGCGGGAACGGCTGGCGATGGCGACGAGGCGCGCGGGCTTGCTGATAGGATCGTCTTAGTGGCAATGCCCCGCTGTGTTAAGTGCATTTTTGCAGGTGGCCGATCTTGCAGACCCTAGACCATGGCGGCCTCGGCTTCGGCCACGGCCAGATCCGCCAGCTGCATGATCGCCTCGCGGGTTTCGGCCACGGCGATGAAGCGACCGTTGTGGCAGAACTTGGCGCCCTTGACGCCCGAGGCTTCCTCCAGCGCCTCGTCGGTCAGGCCGGCCCATGCGGCGGGCAGATCGGCGCGCAGGTCGAAACCGTCCTCGGCCAGGCGGATGCCGGTCAGGGTCCACCCGTCCGAGCGCGGCGTCGCCACGAACAGCAGGTGATCCGCCCCGGCCTTCAGCACCGCCGAGCGGAAGGGCATGCCCATCGGCAGCTCCAGCACCCTGCCCTCGCCCGCGGCCTCGATGGCGGCCATCACCATGGATTCCGCGCGCAGCTTGGAGGCCTTGCGGTGAATGCGGGCCTCGACGAAGGCGCGGGCGATCTGAAGGGCTGCGTGGAAGGCGCGGTCGTCGGCGTCGGGCGACTGGTCGTCGAAGACGGGCTTCAGGCTTTCCAGCAGCGCGGGCAGCGTCAGGTCCGACAGCATCGGCCCCGCGGTGGATGTGGCCAGTACGCCGTTGTCGACCAAGTCGATGGGCAGCACGAAGCCCTGATCGAAGGACCGGAAAACATCGGCGCGGTGATCCTCGGGGATGTCCAGCGCGGCCAGGTAATCCATGCCGAAGTGGCGCCAGACCAGCCCGAAGGAGCTGAGCGGCTGACCATCCTCGCGCAGCGGCGCGTCGGGCTGGTGGTGGTCGAAGATCATGCGGTCGGCATCATGGTCGCGGCCCACGTCATAGATGACGCGCCCCTCGGCCGGGGTGGTCAGGTCGCGGTCGCGGGTGCGGATCACCGCAGCCTCGGGGAACAGCCGGGTCAGGATGACGCTGGACAGCAGTTCATCGGCATGAAACGCGCCGGAGTGGGTGACAAGCTGAGTGACGGTCATGGGATCGGTCTTTCGGGTCTGGCGCGTGGGCGCGATGAAACGGCATCACCGCCCGGACCTTCAGGACCGGACGGCGTTTGCGCGGCTCTTAGCGCGAAACGGAGGGTGATCTCAATCAGGCAGGCTGATAGCCGCCTGAGGCGCGGATCAGGTGGCGGGTGTAATCCTCTTCGCCCGCACCCCGGCGCAGGGCATCGACCGACATCACCTCGACGATGCGACCGTGCTGCATGACCGCCAGACGGTCGCACATATGCCCCACGACCGACAGATCGTGGCTGACCATTACATAGGTCAGACCATGTTCGGCCCGCAGATCGGCCAGCAGGTTGAGGATCTCCGCCTGAACGCTGACATCCAGCGCGCTGGTCGGTTCGTCCAGCAGCAGCAGGCGCGGTTCGGCGGCCAAGGCCCGCGCGATGGCCACGCGCTGGCGCTGACCGCCCGACAGCTGGTGCGGATAGCGGAATCGGAAGCCCTTGCCCAAGCCGACATCGTCCAGCAGCTTGGTGATCCGCTTGTCGATATTGTCCATGCCTTGCAGGCGCAACGTTTCTGCCAGCACGGCGTCCACGGAATGGCGCGGGTGCAGGCTGGCATAGGGGTCCTGAAAGACCATCTGCACCGTCTTGAAGAAGGCGCGGTCGCGGCGGTCGGCCTTCAGCGGCTTGCCGTCCACCGCGATGTCGCCCGACCATGTCGGAATCAGCCCTGCGATCGCCCGCAGGATCGTCGATTTCCCGGACCCCGATTCCCCGACCAGGCCAAAGCTTTCGCCTTGACGGACCGAAAATTCGGCCCCTTTGACCGCGTCGACGCGCTCGGGCGGCTGACCGAACCAGACGTTCAGATCCTTGACGTTCAGCATGGCTTACAGCCCTCCGGGCAAGTCGGTGTCGGCATGGGGCATCAGGGTTTCCCCGTCGCGCCAGCTGTCCTGACGCTGCAGCACCGGCAGGCGATCCACCGGCGCCTCCAGCCGCGGCAGGCTCGACAGCAGCCCTTGCGTATAGGGGTGACGCGCCTTGTGCAGATCGCGCGCCGCCAGCGTTTCAACGATGCGCCCGGCATACATGATCAGCACGCGGTCGCAGAACTGTGCCACAAGGTTCAGGTCGTGGCTGACGAAGATCAGCCCCATGCCCCGGTCGCGCACCAGCCGGTCCATGATGTTCAACACCTCGGTCCGGACCGAGACGTCCAAGGCGCTGGTCGGTTCGTCCGCGATCAGGATGCGCGGATCGGGGGCCAGCATCATGGCGATCATAATGCGCTGACCCATGCCGCCCGATACCTCGTGCGGATAGGCGTTCATGACGCGTTCGGGGTCGCGGATCTGCACGGCCTCCAGCATTTCCAGCGCCTTCTGGCGGGCGGCGTCGCGGGGGGCCTTGGCGTGCAGGCGATAGGCTTCGATGATCTGCTGGCCGACGGTCATCACGGGGTTCAGGCTGAACTTGGGATCCTGCATGACCATGCTGATGCGCCCGCCGCGGATCTGGCGCATCTGTCGGTCGGGCAGGTTCAGGATCGACTGCCCCTCCAGCGTCATCGAGGTCGCGGTGACCTGACCGGGGGGGCGGACCAGGCCCAGGATGGCGCGGCCCGTCATCGACTTGCCGCTGCCGGATTCACCCACCACGCCTAGGCGTTCGCGGCCCAGATCGAAGCTGACCCCGCGCACGGCCTGAAAGCTGCCCTGACGGGTCGGGAAGGTCACGCGCAGGTCGCGCACCGACAGAAGGGGGGCGTCGGTCATGACTTGTCTCCTTTCGGATCAAGGACGTCACGCAGCCCGTCGCCCAGCAGGTTGAAAGCGATCGAGACGGTGAAGATCGCCAGGCCCGGCATGGCCGCGACCCACCAGAAATCCAGGATATAGGTCCGCCCGTCCGAGATCATCGCCCCCCATTCCGGCATCGGCGGCTGCGCGCCAAGGCCCAGAAAGCCCAGCCCCGCGGCCGAGAGGATGATCCCTGCCATATCCAGCGCCACCCGCACGATCAGCGAACTGACGCAAAGGGGCCAGATATGCCGGATCAGTAGGCGCAGGCGACCGGCCCCCTGCAGGCGTGCGGCGGCGATGAAATCGGCGTGGCGGATGGTCAGTGTCTCGGCCCTTGCCAGACGGGCATAGGGGGGCCAGGCGGTCAGCGCCAGCGCCAGCACCGCGTTGCCGATGCTGGGACCAAGTGCCGCCACGAAGGCCAGCGCCAGAATCAACTTGGGAAAGGCCAGGAAGATGTCGGTCACGCGCATCAGCACCTGATCGACCCAACCGCCTGCAAAGCCTGCGACGGTGCCGATGAACAGCCCGATGATCGGCGCGATCAGCGCCACGGTGCCCACGATGAAGAGCGTAATCCGCGACCCGTGGATCAGGCGGGACATGATATCGCGCCCAAGCCCGTCGGTGCCCAGCCAATGGGCCGCCGATGGGGGCTGCAACCGCGCGCCCAGATCCTGCGCATAGGGGCTCTGCGGCGCCAGCAGCGGTGCAAAGATCGCCATGCCGATCAGCAGGACCAGGATGATCAGCCCCACCATGGCCAGCTTGTTCGACCGGAAGGTCAGCCAGCCCTGATAGATGGCCCCAAGACGCGCCTGCCTGCGGGTTTGGGGGGCGTCCGACAGCAGCCAGTCGCGACGGGATATGGTGTTGCTCATTTCGACCTCGGGTCAAGGACGCGGTACAGCAGGTCGCTGAAGAGGTTCAGGACGACGAAGCAGACGCCGACGACGACGGTGCCACCCAGGACCGCGTTCATGTCGCCGGACAGAAGCCCGCGGGTGATATAGCTGCCAAGACCGGGCCAGCTGAAGATGATCTCGGTCAGGACAGATCCTTCCAGCAGCGATCCGAAGGACAGGGCGATGACCGTGGTCAGCGGAATGGCGATGTTGCGGAAGGCGTGACGCCAGATGACGGCGCTTTCGGACATGCCCTTGACGCGGGCGGTGATAACATATTCCGCCGACAACTGCTCCAGCATGAAGCTGCGCGTCATGCGGCTGATATAGGCAAGGCTGTAGTATCCCAGCAGGCTGGCCGGCAGGATGATGTGACTGAAGGCGTCGCGGAAGGCCGCCCAATCGCCCGCCAGCAAGCTGTCGACCAGAATCATGCCGGTGACGCTTGGCACCATGCCGTCATAGATGATGCCCTGACGCCCCGGCCCCCCGACCCAGCCAAGGATGCCATAGAAGATCAGCAGGCCCATCAGGCCCAGCCAGAAGATCGGCATGGAATACCCGACCAGCGCCACGACGCGGGCCACCTGATCGATGATGCCACCCTTGCGCGCAGCGGCGATGACGCCCAGGGGGACGCCTACGAAGATGCCGATCAGCGTTCCCAAAGTCGCCAGTTCGAATGTGGCGGGGAAGACGCGCTTGATATCGTCGGCCACGGGTTGGCCGGTCGATATGGACCTGCCGAAATCGCCGGTCAGCACATCGCCGATATAGCCGAAGAATTGTACCACCAGCGGGCGATCCAGCCCCATGGCGACATAGGCGGCGTCATATTGCGCCTGCGTGGCGCGGTCGCCCACGACCTTCAGCACCGGATCGATGGGCATGACACGGCCGATGATGAAGGTCACCAGCAACAGGCCCAGCAATGTCAGCGACAGCGACAGCAGTGTCCCCGCGATGCTGCGGGCGCGGCGGCGGCGCAGGGCGTTGCGGGCCGAGGGGTCGGGACGGCTTGCGCCGGGGGTGTTGCCCCCGGCGCCCGTGTTTTCGGTCATGGCCAAGGCTTATTCGCCCTTCGTCACCTGACGGTAGATGACCGAGGTCACCGCGCCGCCGCTGAACCAGTTTTCGACATTGTCCTGCAGGCCCGCCTGCTCGATCCGTTGGAACAGCGGGATGATCGGAGCCTCGGCCTGGTATTGCGCCTGGATGTCCTTGTACATCTGGGCGCGCTTCTCGGCGTCCTTTTCAAGGGTGGCGGCGACGGTGGCCTCGTTCATCTCCTCGGGGACGGCGTATGCGTTGCGCCAAGCCAGAAGACCGACGGCCTTTGCCTCGTCGCTGTTGTCGGGGTTGAAGGCGAAGGTCGCGGCATTGGTGTTCGGGTCGGAGTAATCCGGACCCCATTCACCGATGAAGATCGGCACTTCGCGCGCGCGATAGGCGTCCAGAACCTGCGCCCCGGTCATTTGCTCGATCTCGAGCGTCAGGCCGGCCTGCGCCATGGATGCCTGCAAAGTCTGCGCGACGTCGATATATTCGCGCAAGTCGCGGATGCGGGTGGTGATGGTGCCCCCCTCGATGCCGGCATCGGCCAGGATCTGCTTGGCCTTTTCGACGTCATAGGTCCAGGGCTGATCCTCCAGCACGCCCAGATAGCCAAGCGGCAGGAAGGCCTGATGGGTGGTGAACTGGCCCTTCAGGAAGCTGCCGGTGATGCCTTCGTAATCGACCAGATATTTCATCGCCTCGATCACGGCGGGGTTGGACAGCAGTTCGTTCTTCTGGTTCAGACCCATGTACATCATGCGCCCGCGCGGTTCGTCCTGGATCTTGACGCCCTCGACCGAGCCGATGCTTTCGACATCGGTGGGCGTCAGGTTGCGGGCGACGTCGATGTCGCCCTGTTCCAGCAGCAGACGTTGCGCGCTGGATTCTGCCACGTTGCGCACGATCACGCGCTTCATTGCGGGCGCGCCCTGCCAATAGTCTTCGTAGGCGGCCAGCTGCACCGCCTCGTTCGGGCGCCATGCGGCCAGGGTATAGGCACCCGAGCCTGCCTCGTTGGTGTTCAGCCAGCCGTTGCCCATGTCGCCGTCCTGTTCATTGGCAAGGACGGTCTCCTTGTCGATGATGCTGGCGATATTGGCGGTCAGGCAGTTCAGAACGAAGGACGGCGCATAGGGCTTGTCCAGGGTCAGCGTCAGCTTGTTGCCGTCGGCGGAGATCTTCTCTTCGGCGTTGGCGGCGGTGAAGCCGAACTGCGTCAGGATGAAGGCCGGCGTCTTGTCCAGCTTGACGGCGCGCTGCAGCGACCATGCGGCATCCTCTGCCCGAACGGGATTGCCGGAATGGAAGGTCACGCCCTCGCGCATGGTGAAGGTGATGGACAGGCCGTCTTCGGACACCTCCCAGCTTTCGGCAAGGCTGGGCTTGAAGCCCGCGTCCATGTCCAGCGGATCGAAGTCGACCAGCCGGTCGTAGGTGTTGTTGTTCACATCGTTGCCCGAGAACTCGAAGGTCTGGGCCGGATCAAGGCTGATGATGTCGTCGATGGTATGGGCGACGACCAGCGTATCGGCAGGCGTCTCGGCATAGGCGGCGGGCGACAGTGCAAGGGCGGATGCCAGCAGCACGGCGCGCGTGGTCATTTTCAATGTCATGATTGTTTCCCTGAAGGTCGTGTTTGCGTCCCGCTTCGGGCGGGCTTCATGACGTGCAGGTTGGCGCAAGGTCACCTGCCTTGCAAGTGTCCTGCACGATCCGCGGGCAGCGCGTCCAACCGAAGCCGACACAACCCTTAATTGTTCATACATATAATGGGTTACGCATGCGGCATCGTCGAAAAACCGCCACGGGGCCTGCGGAAATTCTTGATCGATGCAGGCATCCGAACCAACATGGCCTGGTTAATGGTGATCTTGCGAATGGTAAAATGTCTGCTCAAATCTGGGAAATTTGCAAATGGCACTGACCATCGTTGATCCCGCTACGGTTGAACTGGAACATCTTGCTGCCGTGGATGTGAAATTCTCGGGGGCGCATATCGGCGGGGGGATATATTTCAGCGCCAACCACGATCCTGCCCCCGGAGGAGGCAGCAAGGCCATTCCGCAGCGCAGCCTTGACGGCGAGGTTGAAGAGCACAAGACCAACGAGTTTGAATTCACCCTGCGCGGCGGCACCGCCCCCTGGGACGATTATCGCGACGACACCGACGGCGACGGCACCCTCGATTATGTCAAGGCCGGCTTCGACATCGGCCTGCAGGTCGGCCACAGGCTGGAATCGACCGGCCTTTTCTATGATGGACCGGCGGCGCCGCTGCTGATCGCCAATGATCCGAACGATCTTGTGGGGACCGTCACCATCACCGGCTATCCGGCGGCAAGCGTATCGCAGAACGGCCAGGACGGCGTGCTGCATCAGACCAGCGGCGATCTGCTGCCCGGCGGCTATACCGAACAGGACGTCGGCGGAGACATCGGCGGTTATTTCACCATCCTCGGCGCCGAGGCCGCGGGCGGCATGAGCGGATCGGGCAACTACCTGGATTTCGATCCCGACGGCGACGGGCAGTCGCAAACCTATCTGATCGGCGCCGTGGCGCGCGCGGGCACGGCCACGCTGCCGGACGGAGAAACGCTGTCGCTGGTGCAATCGACGTCGTTTTCCCCCCATTACGAGGATCTGGCCCAATCCATCCTGTCGCTGACCGGCACCAATATCCGTGTCGCCGATGATTTCCCGCGCATGACCTTGCTGTCGGCACAATCGTTAGGGGCCACCACGACCACGGTTCAGGGCCAGTTCTTCAACGAGGATATCTATGGCGGCGTCAATGACGACACGCTGTCGGGCGGGGATGGCGACGATTTCCTGACGGGCGCGGGCGGCGACGACCTGCTGGACGGCGGCAACGGGGAAGACACGCTGCAAGGCGGCGCCGGATCGGATACCTTGACGGGCGGCGGAGGAGCGGATGTGTTCCGCGTCGCCGCCGGGGGTCAGAGCATGATCACCGACCTGTCCAGCACGGATGGTGACGTCATCGACCTCAGTCCGCATTTCGATACCCTGGACGCGGTCATCGCCGCAGCGACCGAAAACGACGACGGATCGCTGGTCATCGCCCTGCCCACCTTATCGGGTGGCGGCAGCCTGATGCTGCCGGATATGACCATTGCCGGTCTGAACGACATCAACATCAATGTGGTCTGCTTCTGCGCCGACACCATGATCCTGACCCCGCAAGGCCCCCGCGCCATCCAGACTTTGCGCCCGGGCGATCTGATCACGACCCATGACGGGACGGCACGACGCCTGCGGGCCATGCACAGCCGCACCCTTGGCGCATCCGAGGTGGCGCTGCGCCCGAACCTCTGGCCGGTGCGGATCGCCGCGGGCAGCCTGGGGTCCGGGGTGCCTGCGCGGGATCTTGTCGTCTCGCCCCAGCATCGCATCCTGATCGACAGCCCCATCGCGCGGCGCATGACGGGTGATGCGACCCTGATCCCGGCCAAGGCGCTGCTGGCGATGGTGGGCATCGAACAGCCACGCCCTGTCGGACCGGTCACCTACCTGCACCTGGTCTTCGACGATCATCAGGTCGTCTGCGCCAATGGCTGCTGGTCCGAAAGCTTCTATCCCGGGAAGCAGGCGATGGGTTCCCTGCCCGACAGCTTGCGGCATGAATACGCGATGATCTTCCGATCGGACGAAAGCCGCCGCGCCGCGCATCGCCTGACGCAAGGCGCCAAGGCCAAACGGATGGTGGCGCGTCACATTGCCAACAACCGGGCCATGCAGGCCCGGGCCTAGGGCCAGGAGGCGAAGGTGTTGTCCGGGCTCTGCGGGCCGGGGTCGCGTCGTTGGCGGTTCGGGGAATACCCGGTCATCCGCTTGTAGAAGCGGCTGAAATAGGCGGGATCGGAAAAGCCCAGGTTCTTGGCGATATCGGCGATCTGCATGCCTGAATTCGTCAGAAGGACATTGGCCTCCTGGATGATTCGGGCGTGGATCAGCGCCAAAGGGGCCCGTTCGGTCGTCTTGCGCAAGATCGCACTCAGACGCTCGGGCGAGATCTGCAACTCCTCGGCATAGCGGGCAATGGGCCATTGCGCGCGAAGGTTCCGTTCGACCATCTGCAGAAAGCGCGTCGTGATCATGCGGTCGGAGGACTGCGCCGATTGATCCAGGGGCCGCGTCAACCGCCAGATGTCGATGCTGAGCACGGCGGTCAGATGGCGCACCACGTCGATGTGACCGGGCTGTTCGGCCTCCAACTCGGCGTGCAGACGCTCGAGGCAGCGGTGAAAGCGGTCCGCCTCGTCCGGCTCCAACCGGCTGGAAACGAATGGCAGGCTGACGATGGACCGCAGGCTGTCGGCCATGGGCCCGACGGCGATGGCCTGGGCAAGAGCCACTTCCGAAAGCGACAGGATCACGCCGCGGGTTCCTGCCTGCATGGTGATCGCAGTGCCGGCATCGGCAGGAAGCCAGATCATGCACGGAGCATCGAAGGGGACCGGACCCGATTGCAGGTGGACCATCCCCTGCCCCGACCGCAGCGAGATGGCCCGATGTCGCTTGTCACGGAAGGACCTTGCGCCGGAAGTCAGCTGGCTGTGGATCGGCAGAACCTCGACTTCGGGTGATACGGCCGTGCCGTTCAGTTCAGCGTTGTTGATCATGCCCTATGGTCGCCCCGGTCCAATGTCTGTTTCAATTCGGCCTTCGCGCGTGACGAAACGCGCAAGCAAGGCGACCGCAACGCGACCGCGCCATCTTGCCGATGCCTCCAATGCCCCCGCTGGATTCCCTGCACACTGCGGGGAATCGCTGCAAGTAGTTACTAATATGTATGCACCAAAATCAATGTATCGCCCCATCACGAGCGATCACACCTGATGAAAAAGACAGTCACGCGCGGCATCATGTCGGATCGACATCTGGTCACCGCCATGTCCGACAGGTCGTAAATCCCATGGAAGGGTGACGGCGCCTTGCGGTACGGTTCGGCCCTGGCTGAGTTTGCCGCCCGCTGATCGGCGGGACGACGGTATTCGGATATCTATCAAGCTATGCGTTAGGCGCCGCATATTCCATGCTGCAAAACGATTGCCGGTTACACCGCTTCAAGCTTCGGTTCATCTTATAGCGTCAAGATGCAGCGGCAATCCTACTGGGCTGTGTCCGAAGTGCCGCCAAGTTGAAACGATTGTCAGATGCTCCGTTTCACCCATGATTTACAGTAAAGGTTCTGTACAGCGCAGACTTCCAAGCACAGGGTGTCAACGTAGCATTGTCTTTCCCTAAGCTTGAGCCAACTTCCTAAAATCATGTGCTGGAACAAGTTTCCACCGAACGAGAGCTAGCTATCTGTCCAAGGCAGCACCTCGCCACCGTAACACCTCAGATCTTACGCCATATTGTTCGCGCAGCATCGAATCCCCTTGGTCGATACGAATTGGTCTACGCAGGTCGCCTGCAAAGCGGGCGATAAATTTTGTAGACAGCTGATACGTCAAACGAGTTTTCCGAGTTTGCTGCGACACGAAGTTTGCTACTCGTGGCAAAGAAAGTCACCTGTCTGTGAGACAACCTGACATCAAACGAACCATTGGGGTTTCTACTCGCCAAGGAAGTAGCATGCGCCTTGCATACCCCTGCGGTCATTGCGGGAAATGAAAAACCGAGGAAGATCGAGGAATTGCGCCATCGCCGAAGCGACACGGTTCGCAATTCAAACGCACCAGAGGCCGCAAACAACTCTCAGTGCCTATCGATACAGATGTTGGGTGGCGGAGACGAAGGGATTCGAACCCTCGAGACCCTTTCGGGCCTGCACCCTTAGCAGGGGTGTGCCTTCGACCACTCGGCCACGTCTCCGCTGATCCGTATATGGATGTCGCCAAGGGGTGACAAGGGCATTTTTGGCATATTTCCAATCTCTTTCGCCAGTTTTTCAGGCAAGCCTTGCGTACTGTCCGATCTACCTAGCCGCGGTCTGTCACGGCCACCGATTTGACGACGGCGTGCACGGCGATGCCAGGGGCCAGCGCCAGTGCCTTGGCCGATCGCGCGGTGATCCTTGCCAGAAGGTGATCCTGGCCGACGGCCAGTCGAACCAACACGTCGGGGCCGGTTCCCGGCGCTACGCTTCGGACATTTGCCGACAGGACGTTCAGGGCCGAGATCCCCTGCGGCCTTGTCAGGGACAGCATCACGTCACGGGCATGGATGCGCAGGCGCAGCGTATGGCCGGGCGCTGCATCCAGATGAGGCACCAGCAGTTCGCCCAAGGGGGTCGAAAGACGTGTCAGGCCGTCCGCGTCATGCGCTTGGACCCGGGCAGCGATGACCGAGCCTGCCTGCCCCTCGCCCAGATGGGCCGCAGTGTCCGGGTCCGACATCAGGCCTTCCAATTGCCCGGCCTGCATCACCTTGCCGTCCCGCAGGATGACCAGCGTGGTGGCCAGGCGGGCGACCTCGGGCATGGCATGGCTGACATAGAGGATGGGAATCCGCGTCTGATCGCGCAGGCGTTCCAGATAGGGCAGGATCTCGGACTTGCGGGCCTCGTCTAGGGCCGCCAGCGGTTCGTCCATCAGCAGCATGCGCGGGCGCGACAGCAACGCGCGACCGATGGCGACGCGTTGCTTTTCGCCCCCCGACAAGGCGCCGGGGCGACGCTGCAGAAGATCGCCGATCCCCAGGAGCGAGACGACATCCTCGAAGCCGATCCTGTCACCGTGGCTCGCGAACCAGCGGCCATAGAGCAGGTTCTGCCGCACGCTCAGATGCGGAAACAGACGGCTGTCCTGAAAGACATAGCCCAGCCCGCGCCGATGCGGCGGCAGGAAGCGGCCGGTAGCGCTGTCCATCAGATCGCGCCCGTCCAAGGTGATCCGTCCCGCTTCTGGTCGCAAGAGCCCCGCAACCGCATTGATGACCGATGTCTTGCCCGACCCCGAACGCCCGAACAGCGCCGTGACGCCCGCCTGCGCCTGAAAGTCGACGTCGAGCGTGAAGCCCGGAAAACGGTGACGGAGTGCGACAGACAGGCTCATGTCCCCGCGATCCTTCTGGCGATGGCACGCGCGACCCATTCGGACAGCAGCAGCGCGATCATGGCGATGGCCACGGCGATGGCGACAAGGCGCAGGGCGGACGCCTCTCCGCCCGGGACCTGCAGGAAAGAATAGATGGCCGAGGGCAGGGTCTGGGTCTGGCCGGGAATGTTGCTGACGAAGGTGATGGTGGCGCCGAATTCGCCCATCGCCTTGGCAAAGGCCAGAATGGCCCCGGCGATGATGCCGGGCAGGATCAGCGGCAAGGTTACCGTCAGAAAGACCCAGAGGCAGTTGGCACCCAAGGTGCCGGCAACCTGTTCCAGCCGGGGATCGACCGCCTCGATCGCCAGGCGGATGGCGCGGACCATCAGCGGAAAGGCCATGATCGCCGCCGCCAGCGCCGCCCCCGTCCAGCGAAACGCCAGCACGATGCCGCAGCAGTCGTCCAGAAACCCGCCAATGGGACCGCGCCTTCCAAAGCCCGCCAGCAACAGGTACCCCGTGACCACGGGCGGCAGGATCAGCGGCAGATGGACCAGCCCGTTCAGCAGTTGCTTGCCCCAGAATTGCCGACGCGCCAGCAGATAGGCCACCGCGATGCCAAACGGCAGGCTGACGACCGTCGCCCAAAGCGACACCTTGAGCGACAGGGCAACCGCCTGCCATTCCTGCAATGTCAGGCCAAGGGTATCATTCATCCCGGTCGATCAGGGTGAAGCCCTGTTTCTTGAAGACCAGCCCCGCATCGCGGCCCATCAGGTGGTCCAGAAACGCTTGCGCCTGCGGATGGCCGCCTGCGACAAGGGCTGCGGGATAGATGATGGGGTCGTGGGTGTCGTCGGGAAAGCGTCCGAGGACGGCGACCTGCGGCTCGGCTGCGGCATCGGTGGCATAGACCACGCCCAATGGCGCCTCCTGGCTGGCCACCAGCGCCAGCGCAGCGCGAACATTGTCGGCTTGCGCGACCTTGGCCGCCACGCCATCCCAAAGGCCCAGTGATTCCAACGCCTGTTTGCCATAGACACCCGCAGGGACGGAATCGACCAGTGCCATCGCCAGCTTGCCCTGACCCAGCAGCCCGGCAAGATCGAACCCCGGCCCCAGATCGACCGGGTCGGCCCCCTGCCCGCCGATCAGCACCAGGCTGTTGCCCAGCAGATCGACGCGACTGTCGGCGGCGATCAGGTCCTGATCCTGCAGCAGGTCCATCCAATCCACCGCTGCCGAGATGAAGATGTCTGCCGGTGCCCCCTTCTGGATCTGCTTGGCCAGCGCCGAACTGCCCGCATAGGACACCACGACCTGATCCTGAGCCCCCGCGTTCCAGTCGTCTGCAACACGGTCCAGTGCTGTCTTCAGGCTGGCCGCCGCGAAGACGGTGATCTGTTCGGCACGAAGGGGCGCGGCGAACGCCAGGGCGGTGATGAGCCCGAAGGCCAGTTTCGTCGCAAGGGGCATCGGCATTCCTGTCGGCGTTATGTTCCGGCGACCATAACACTCGATCGCGTGTCGGGTTGCAATCCGTTCCCCACCGGAACCGAAGCTCACGCAACCGTGTTGAAACCAAGGCACCCAGACCTGCCATGAGGCGCCTTCCGGCCATGACGGGGCGGGGCCGATTGATTGCGTTACATATCCATGAGGTTTAACAGGCCCGCAGGTTCGGCATGCAACGGTACATCATCGCGGCGTGATCCGGACCTTTTCTGATTTTCATGAATCGCATCCGGCACCCCTCCTCCTCTTTTCGTGCCCGATGCCGATATGGACAAAAAAGGAAGATCATCATGATGGTCTCATTCATGTCCTGCATTCTTGGATTGCTTGGTTTGGCGCTGGCCGTTGGCGGCACGAAACTGGCAATGCTGGGAGGCAGTCTCTACTATGTCATCACGGGGGTCGCGCTGCTGGTCACCGCCCTTCTGATGTTCTGCCGCAAGGCGGCCGCGCTGTGGCTTTACGCGGCCATCGTCGTGGGAACCCTGGCTTGGGCGGTCTGGGAAGTCGGCTTCGACTGGTGGCAACTGGCCCCGCGTGGCGGCATCCTGGTGCTGATCGCACTGATCCTGTGCCTGCCGGTCTTCCGCCGCGGCCTTGGCGAACGCACCGAGGTTGGCGCGCCGCGTGCGGCATCAGCCCTGCCCGTGGCCGCAGCATCGGTCGTGTCGATCGTGGTTGCTGGCTATTCTCTGTTCCAGGAACCCAGCCGCATCATCGGCGGGCTGCCGACCGAGAAGCTGACCACCGAGGCTAATACCGGCAACCCGATGGAAGACGGCGAATGGCACCAGTACGGCCGCAGCAACTATGGCCAGCGCTGGTCGCCGCTGGAACAGATCACGCCCGCGAACGTGGCCGATCTGGAACTGGCGTGGCAATATCAGACCGGCGACGTCAAGCGTCCCGACGACGTGGGCGAGACCACCTATCAGGTCACCCCGCTGAAGGTCGGCGACAGCCTCTATGTCTGCACGCCGCATAACATCGCCATCTCGATCGACGCGAAGACCGGCAAGGAAAACTGGCGCTTTGACGCGAATTCGGGGATGAACCCGGATCGTCAGCACCAGACCTGCCGCGGTGTCACCTATTGGCAGGCCCCCGAAGTTGCGGCCTCCCCCACCCCGGCGGAACAGCAGCCTGGCACTGATGATGCGGCAACCCCTGCCGATGCGGACCAACAGGACGCACCCAGCGACGATACCGCGATGCGGGCCGCTGCCGCTGCGGAATGTCTGCGCCGCGTCTATCTGCCCACCGCCGATGCCCGCCTGATCGCGCTGAATGCCGACAACGGTGAGGTCTGCAGCTTCTTCGGTGAAGACGGTACCCTGCGTCTGGAACGCGGGATGGAATACAACCCGGCGGGCTACTACTATTCGACCTCGCCCCCGGTTGCGGTCGATGGCAAGCTGATCATCGGCGGCGCCGTCAACGACAACTTCTCGACCAAGTCGCAGTCGGGCGTCATCCGCGCCTTCGACATCGACACGGGCGAGCTGCTGTGGAACTGGGACAGCGGCGCCCCCGAGGACACCACCCCCATCGATATCGAGGGTGGCGAGCGTTACACCACCAATTCGCCCAACAGCTGGTCGGTGTTTTCCGCCGATGAGGAGTTGGGCCTTGTCTATATCCCCACCGGCAACCAGGTTCCCGACCAGCTGGGCATGAACCGCACCCCGGAAGTCGAGGCGCGTTCCTCGGCCATCGTGGCGCTGGACATCGCGACGGGTCAGGAACAGTGGATTCGCCAGACCGTGCATCACGACCTGTGGGACATGGACGTTCCCGCCCAGCCGGTGCTGATCGACCTGACGCGCGACGGCGAGAGCGTTCCCGCCCTTGTCGGCCCCACCAAGCAGGGCGACATCTGGATCCTGGATCGCCGCACCGGCGAGCCGCTGAGCCCGCGCGACGAACTGCCCGCGGCACCCAGCAAGATCCCCGGCGAGGATGCTTCCCCCACGCAGCCCATCTCGGCGCTGACCTTCCGTCCCGACCGTCTGACGGGCGCGGACATGTGGGGCGGCACGATGATCGACCAGATGATGTGCCGCATCCAGTTCCACGGGTTGGACTACGAAGGGCAGTACACGCCGCCCTCGCTGAACGGCACGCTGGTCTATCCGGGCAACTTCGGGACCTTCAACTGGGGTTCGGTGGCTGTCGATCCCGAACGCCAGGTGATGTTCGGCATGCCGACCTATCTGCCCTTCACCTCGCGGCTGGTTCCGGCCAGCGAAATCCCCCCGAAGGGCGCGGATGAGAAGGCCAGCGAACAGGGGTTGAACCGCAACGAGGGCGCTGCCTACGGCGTCTTCATGGGTCCCTTCCTCAGCCCGCTTGGCGTGCCCTGCACGGCCCCGCCCTGGGGCTTTGTCGCCGGTGCCGATCTGAACAGCGAAAGTGTTGTCTGGAAGCACAAGAACGGCACGATCCAGGACATGACGCCCCTGCCCCTGAAGATCAAGCTGGGCGTTCCGGGCATCGGCGGTCCGATGATCACCCGTGGCGGCGTCGCCTTCCTGGGCGCGGCGGTGGACGACTATCTGCGCGCCTATGATCTGACGACCGGCGATCAGTTGTGGGAAACCCGTCTGCCCGCAGGCGGTCAGTCCACGCCCATGACCTATGAGCAGGATGGCGAACAATATGTCGTCATCGTGGCCGGTGGTCACGGCTCGGTCGGCACCAAGCCGGGCGATTACATCATGGCCTACAAGCTGCCCTGATTTCCCCGCACTGAAAACCCGAAATGCCCGGTCGAAGGACCGGGCATTTTTCATGTCGGGCTGTCGTCAGACGATACCCTCCAGCCAGTCCAGGAAAACGGCCAAACGCCGCAGTCCCGAGCAGCGCGTCAGGTAAAGCGCGGTGACATCCAAGGGATCGGCCAGCAGATCGTCGGTGAACAAGGGGACCAGCCGACCCGCCTCCAGATCCTCGGCGACCATGAACTGCGAAAAGCGGGCCACGCCCATGCCGCCCAGCACCAGTTGCCGCACCGCCTCGCCGTTGCCTGCGGTGACGGCGGTGCGCAGGATCACCGGCTCGGGCAGACCACGAAAGCGCAGGGTATTGATGTGATCGGGGGACTGGAATCGCACCTGATCCAGCCGGGCCAGATCGGTGGGCGCCTTTGGCCAGCCCATACGATCCAGATAGGCAGGCGCCGCCACCAGCCGCCATGGCGCGCGCCCCAGCCTGCGTTGCAGCATGGCACTGTCGGGCAGCGGGCCGAAGCGGATCGCGACATCGGCATGGGCGCCGATCAGATCGACCGGTGTGTCGGTCATTTCCAGCGTCAGATCGACCTGTGGATAGGCCCGGCGGAACTGCTCAAGACGCGGTGCCAGCACGTGCAGCACGAAGGGCACCGGCGCATTCACCCGCAACGGCCCCTGCGGGCTGCGGCTGTTCGACGCCAGCTCGGCCAGGGCTTCGGTGCGTTCCAGGATGTCGCGCGCAGCCTCCAGCAGGTCGCGGCCCTCGGGGGTCATCTCGATCAGCCGCGTCGTACGGCGCAGCAGGGCCACGCCCAGCTGCCCCTCCAGCCGCGTCACCGTCCGGCTGAGCGTCGATGGCGCCACCCCAAGCCGCCGCCCCGCTTCGGCAAAGCCACCGTCCTGAACCACGGCGACGAAGGCGGCAAGATCGCGTGTCTGGGGCAATTCGTGCATCTGGCGCAATGATCCTTTGCCAAGCTGTCCGTTCACGCAAAAGCCTAGCGCTGCCATCTGGGTCGGGAAAGAGAAAACCCACAGGAGTGTCCCATGCCCCTTGCCCTTCTGGCGCTGACCATCAGCGCCTTCGCCGTCGGCACGACCGAATTCGTGATCGTCGGCCTGATCCCCACCATTGCCGCCGATCTAGGTGTCTCGCTGCCCTCGGCGGGGCTGCTGGTCAGCCTCTATGCGCTTGGCGTGACCATCGGCGCGCCCGTTCTGACCGCATTGGCCGGGCGCATGCCCCGCAAGCGGCTGCTGCTGTCGCTGCTGATGCTGTTCATTGCGGGCAACGCCTTTGCGGCCTTCGCGCCGGGTTACGAGAGCCTGATCGTCGCCCGCTTCCTGACCGGCTTGGCGCATGGCGTCTTCTTCGCCATCGCATCGACCATCGCCACCAGCCTTGTGGCGCGTGATAAGGAAAGCTCGGCCATCGCGCTGGTCTTTCTGGGCCTGACCGTGGCACTGGTGACCGGCGTGCCCCTGGGCACCTGGATCGGCCAAAGCTTCGGCTGGCAATCGACCTTCCTTGGCGTCGTGGTTCTGGGCCTGATCGGGCTGATCGCCTCGGCCCTGCTGATCCCCGGCGATCTGAGCCAAGGCACGGCCCCGGGCCTGAGGGCGCAGATGCGCGTCCTGACCTCGCCCCGCTTGCTGCTGGTCTATCTGATCACCGCTGTCGGATACGGCGGAAACTTCATCGCCTTCACCTATCTGGCCCCGATGCTGACGCAGGTGACGGGCTTTGACGCAGGCGCGGTCAGCCTGGTGATCCTGCTTTACGGAGCCTCGGTCGCCATCGGCAACGTGGTTGGCGGCAAGCTGGCAGATCGCATGGGCGCAGTGCCTGCGCTGACGGTGATCTTCGTCGGACTGACGGCCGTCCTGCTGGCGCTTGGACTGACGCTGACATCCCCGGTCGGTGCCGTTGCCGCCATCGCGATCTGGGGTGGCTTCGCCTTCGCCAATGTGCCGCCCCTGCAAGCCTATACCGTGCAGATCGCGCGGCAGGTGGCCCCCGACGCGGTCGATGTCGCATCGGGGCTGAACATCGGCGCCTTCAACCTCGGGATTGCCTTCGGAGCCTGGGCGGGCGGCATCGCGGTCGAGGGCATCGGCCTTGCCGCGACCCCCTTCCTTGCCGCCGGGGTCGTCGCAGTCGCCGTCATGTTGATCCGGCTGGCGGGGCAGCTTGACCGCGCCCCTAACCCTTTACCGACCCGGTAACCAAACGGCCCTTGCCCTGCCAGCGTATGGCAGGGCTTCGGCGCTTAGCTGAACAGCATTCCGCCATTGATGTCGATATTGACGCCCGTCATGAAGGCGCTGTCTTCCGATGCCAGGAAGGCCACCGCATTGGCAATATCGTCAGGAACCCCCTGACGCTTGACCGGAGCGGCAGCCTCGAACCCGCGGCGCGCCTGATCCGGCGTGAAGATATTGTGGAAATCGGTGTCGATCATGCCGGGGCAAAGACCGTTCACGCGGATGTCGGGGCCCAGCTCCTTGGCCAGGCTGCGCGTCAGCGTCATAACCGCCCCCTTCGAGGCCGCATAGGCCGCCGATCCCGCACCGCCCCCATCGCGCGCTGCCTGGCTTGCGATATTGACGATGGCGCCCTTCTGCATCTGCGCGACGGCCGCCTTGGTCATCAGGAACACGCTGGTCAGGTTCAGCTGCAAGACCTTGTTCCAATGCTCCATGTCCATCTCGCGCAGGGTCTTGCGCGCAACCAGCCCGCCCGAGTTGTTCACCAGCACGTGCAAACCGCCGAAGGTATCTACCGCCGTCCGGACCAGCGCCTCGACCTGCAGCGGGTCCGTCAGATCGCCCGGAACCGCCACGGCATTCCCCCCGGCATCCCGGATGCAGGCCACGACCCTTTCGGCGCCCTCGGCCGAGGCGTGATAGTTGATGACCACATTCGCCCCTTCGGCGGCCAGCTTGATGGCGCAGGCTGCGCCGATATCGCGCCCTCCTCCGGTCACGATGGCGGTTTGTCCCTCAAGTCGCATGGCATCTTCCTTTCGTTTCCGCGTCCGGACCAGCCAGACGATCCGGGGCCGAATATGGACGGGTTCGCGCAAGGGGTCAATTCTTGTATCCAAGTTTGTATCCAAGGTATTTCCGCGCTGACCGCACCTGCGCTGCCCGCAACCAAGGAATGACTGGCGATGCCGCCTCCAAGCGGATTATAAGACCCTGACCCCAAGGAATGCGCATGACCAGGATGATCACCCCGACCCAAGACAAGCGTGGCATCGTCGATGAGATCGTCGATTTCCTCTATGCCGAGATCACCAGCCTGCGCCTCTTGCCCGGCACGCGCATCTCCGAGCCGGATATAGCCGAGCGTTTCGGCGTATCCCGCCAGCCCGTCCGCGACGCCTTCCGGCGCCTGGAAGCGATGGAGCTGATCCTCGTGCGGCCCAAGAAGGCAACCGAGGTGCGCAAGTTCTCGGCCCTGGCGATCGAGAAGAGCCGTTTTCTTCGCGCCGCCGTCGAGGCCGCCGCGTTGCGCGAAGCGGCCAAGAAATGCGGGAAAGCCGATGGATTTCAGTTGGATGCCTGCATCGCCATGCAGCACAGGGCCTTGGCGCAGAATGATCATGCGGGCTTTGGTGTGCTGGACTATGAATTCCACCAGCAGATCTGCCAGATCGGTGGCGTGCCCTATGCCTTCGACGTGATCCGCGCGGAAAAGGCCAAGGTCGACCGCCTGTGCGTTCTGGGCCTGGCCAAGGAACGGCGCATGCCCGAACTGATCGCCGACCACGAGGCCATCGCGGCCGCGATCAAGGCCAACGACCCCGAAGCCGCAGCCAGTGCCGGGATGCTGCACCTGTCGCGTCTGGACGAAACCATCGCCGCCATTCGCATCAACAACGCGGCCTATTTCGAGGACGATCGCAGCTGAGTTCGCGATGCAGGCGGACGTGCCGGCACGACACCCTACGAATCATCTTGTATCCAAGATTGAAACCAAACATGCTGTTCCCCAGCCTCGGGCGTTTGAGGAGACGCCCGGCAGATGTCATCAAGGGTGGAACCGCATGACCATGCTCGCTGGTATCACCCGCACCACCGCCATCGTCGCGCTTTCGGCGGGCTTTGCCACGGCCACCACGGCGCAGAACCTGCGCGGCTGGAACATCCACGTCGAGGATTACCCCGTCTCGATCGCGATGGAATCCGTCGTCGACGAGATCACCGAAAAGACGGAAGGCGAGGTCACCGGCAAGGTCTTCCACAACGGCGTCCTGGGCGATCAGCCCGATGCCATCCAGCAGATACGCCTTGGTGCGCTGGACTTTGGCGAATTCAGCCTTGGGCCGATGGGTCCGGTCGTGCCCGAAACCAACGTCGTCTCCCTGCCCTTCATCTTCGCCTCGGTCCCAGAGATGTATCGCCTGATGGACGGCGAGGTCGGTGATGCCATCGGTGCCGGCATGGAGGCCAAGGGCATCAAGGCGCTTGGCTGGTATGCCGCCGGGGCGCGCAGCTTCTACAACTCGGTCCGCCCGATCAACACGCCTGCCGATGTCGAGGGCCTGAAGATGCGCGTCATGTCGAACGATCTTTTCGTCGACATGATCTCGGCGATGGACGGCAATGCCACCCCCATGGCCTTCGCCGAGGTCTATCAGTCGCTGAAGACCGGCGTCGTGGACAGGGCCGAGAACAATCCGCCCAGCTATGAATCGACCAATCACTACGAAGTGGCCAAATACCTGTCGCTGACCGAACACCTGATCATCCCCGAATGCCTGTGCATGTCGCTGAAGACATGGGACAAGCTTAGCCCGGACCATCAGGACATCGTCATGGCCGCGGGTCGCGCCAGCGCCAATTATCAGCGCGAGCTTTGGGCCGAACGCGAGGCCGCCAGCCTGGAAACCGTCAAGGCCGGCGGAACCGAGGTGAACACGGTCGAGAACAAGGCCCCGTTCCAGGATGCCATGACCCCCGTCTATGACGGTTTCCTGCAGGCGAACTCCGAACTGACCGATCTGGTCGCCCTAATCCGCGACGCCCAGTAGTGCCGCAAAGGGGGGCTGCCTTGGGCGGTCCCCGCCTTTCGAAAGATCCGATGATGAGACAAGAACCGATCCTCTACCGGCGGGTCGAACAGGGCTTGGACCTTGTTCGAATGCTGTGCATGGGCGTGGCCTCGCTGGCGCTCGTCGTGCTGATCCTGACCTTCGGCTGGCTGGTCTTCGGCCGCTACGTGCTGAACGTGACGCCCACCTGGGTCGAACAGCTGGCGCTGCTGCTGATCTGCCATATCGCCTTTCTGGGCGCCGCCGCAGGCGTGCATGAGGACACGCATATCGGCGTCACGCTGTTTCGCGACATGCTGCCGCTGCCGGTGCAGAAGCTGGTGATGATCGGGATCGACTTCGTGCTGGCAGGGTTCGGGGCGCTGATCCTGCTGGCCGGGTTGGAACTGATGGCCTTCGGGATGGACACCGTGCTGCCGATGCTGGGACTGCCCGAGGCGGTCCGCACTGCCGCGATCACAAGCCTTGGGGGGTTGATGATCCTTTTCGCGGGCCTTCGCGGCCTGCTGCGCATCCTGCGTTTCGGGGCCTGGTCGCCCCAGGACGATCCGCTCGATCAAGGGGTCATGTAATGGGATTGGCGATACTTCTGGGCATCTTCGCCGCCGGCGTGGTCGTCGGCATGCCGGTGGCCTTCGCAATGGGACTGGCGGCCGCCTCGGCCTTCGCGTTCGAGGGCTTTCCCGCCGTCATCACCTTCCAGCGCGCCACGGCCGGTGTTTCGGTCTTTTCACTGCTGGCCATTCCCTTCTTCATCTTCGCGGGCGAGGTCATGCTGCACGGCGGGATCGCCCGGCGGCTGGTCCGGCTGGCCTCGGCGCTGGTCGGGCACCTGAAGGGTGGATTGGCGATGGTCAACATCTTCTCGTCGATGCTGTTCGGCGGGATCTCGGGGTCTGCCGTGGCCGACATCTCGGCCTTGGGTTCGCTTCTGGTGCCGGTGATGAAGGAACGCGGCTATCGCCCCGATTTCGCGGTCAACGTGACGGTCACCAGCTCGATCGCAGGAATCGTCATCCCGCCCAGTCACAACATGATCATCTATGCCGTGGCGGCGGGGGGCGGCATCTCGATCTCGGGGCTGTTCCTTGCGGGCGTCATTCCGGGCATGCTGATGTGCGTCTGCCTGGCGGTCGCGGCCTATGTCCTGTCGATCAAGCACGATTATCCGGCCGAGCCTTTCCCCGGCTGGAAGGCCGTGGGCCGGTCCGCGGTCGACGCCCTGCCGGGCTTCATGACGGCGGTGATCATCGTGGGCGGCACCCTGTCGGGCATCTTCACCGTCACCGAATCCGGTGCTTTCGGTGCCCTCTATGCCCTACTGCTGACGGTGTTCTATTACCGCAGCCTCAGCTTCAAGGCCTTCCTTCAAGCCGTGACGGGGGCGGTCCGGACCACGGCCATGGTGATGATCCTGATCGCCTTCGCCAGTTCCTTCGCCTATCTTCTGGCGCTCTACCAGGTGCCCGAACAGCTGTCGAACCTGCTGGTGACCATCTCGGACAATCCGATCATCATCCTGCTGATGATCAACGTGATCCTGCTGCTGCTTGGAATGATCATGGACATGGCGGCGCTGATCCTGATCTGCACGCCGATCTTTCTGCCCATCGCCAAAGGACTGGGAATGGACCCCCCGCAATTCGGCATCATGCTGCTGATCAACCTTGGCATCGGACTTTGCACGCCGCCGGTCGGGACCTGCCTCTTCGTCGGCTGCGCCGTCGGTCGTATCAAGATGGAGCAGGCGCTGAAGTCGATCTGGCCGTTCTACCTGGCGATCTTCGTGGCGCTGATGCTGGTGACCTATGTGCCCGCGGTCTCGCTCTGGCTGCCCTCGGTGCTGCTGGACTGAGGCAGGCGCCCGATCTCGGCGGCAAGATCCTGGCACAGATCGTGCATGCGCTGCGGGTCGGTCTCGCGCTGCGCCTGCACCTTCAGGCCGAAGATATAGGTCTGAACGCGGCGGGCCAGCCGCGCGGTATCGACCGAGGGCGGCAATTCGCCCTTGGCCTGCGCCGCACGCAGGGCCGCGCCGATCACCTGTTCGACGCGGTCCAGATGCGCGGTGATGAAGGAACGCAGATCTCCGTCCTGCGGTACCTCCAGCAGAGATTTCACCAGCATGCAGGCCGTCGAGGGGCGGCTGCAGGGCGTCAGCTCCGACAGCCCCTCAAGATGCCGCTGCAGGGCTGCAAGGGGCGAGGGACTGGACTGGATCATCGCCTGCATCTCGGCGGTCATGCGCCCGGCATAGCGGTCCAGCGTGGCGCGAAACAGCGCCTCCTTGCTGTGGAAGGCCGCATAGATCGAACCGGGCTTCATGTTCAGCGCTGCCTCTAGGTCCTTTAGCGAGGTGGCATGATAGCCCTTCGCCCAGAAAAGGGTCATCGCCGCTTCCAAGGCGGCCTCGCGATCATATGAAGCAGTGCGTGCCATGACCCCGATGTAAGGCGGCATGGGGCCCAAGCGCAATGCCATCACGATTATTTTGAGCGATCGTTCAAATTACATCTTGAGCAATCGTTCAAGAATGACCAGTTTGACTGCATCACTCAAGGAAAGGCCACAAGATGACCAAGTTCGAACGTCTCGACGAAACCAACGCCCCCGCCGCCTCGGTCCCGCTGATCGAAAAATCGAAGGCCGCCTTCGGTCGCCTGCCCGGCCTGCACGCCGTCATGGCCCAAGCGCCGTCGCTGCTGGACGGATACCAGGTGCTGCACCGCCTGTTTGCCGAGGAAACCTCGTTCGACGCCGAGGAAAAGACCGTCGTCTGGCAGTCGATCAACGTCTATCACCAGTGCCACTATTGCGTTCCGGCCCATACCGGCATCGCGAAGATGATGAAGGTCGACGACCAGATCACCGACGCCCTGCGCGATGAGACGCCCCTGCCGACCGACAAGCTGGAGGCGCTTCGCACCTTCACGCTGAAGATGACCGACAGCCGCGGCAACCCGACCGAGGCCGATCTGGAGGCCTTCTATGCCGCGGGTTATGGCGAACAGCAGGTGCTCGAGATCGTGCTGGGCATCGCCCAGAAGGTCATGAGCAACTATACCAACCATCTTGCGGACACGCCGGTCGACGCCCCCATGCAGCAATTCGCCTGGACGCCCAAAGCGGACCGCTGATCCGATCACCTGACGACAGGGCGGTGGGGCAAGGCCTTGCCGCTTTGTCATCATCCCGGTCCAATCAGCAGGAAAACGGCCCCGGAGTTTCCTCCGGGGCCGTTTCATATCACATGCCCTGCGGCGATCACCGATGGTTCAGCTCAGCCGCACTTGGAATGGCCGCAGCTGGGGCAGGTCATGCACCCCTCGACCATCCGCATGCCGAACTGGCCGCAGCTGGGGCAGGACGGGCCGCGAGGAGCCTCGCCCACGGCCATGACTTCGGCCTTGGGATCGGTCTTCAGGCCCAGACCTTCGCCGGCCAGGAAGCCGGTCTCGATCAGGTGGCGTTCGATCACGCCGCCGATGGCCGCCAGGATCGAGGGCACATAGCGCCCCTGCATCCAGGCACCGCCGCGCGGATCGAAGACCGCCTTCAATTCCTCGACCACGAAGCTGACATCGCCGCCGCGACGGAAGACGGCCGAGACCATGCGCGTCAGTGCGACGGTCCAGGCGTAGTGCTCCATGTTCTTCGAATTGATGAAGATCTCGAACGGGCGGCGATGGCCGGACTGAACGATGTCGTTGATCGTGATATAGATCGCGTGTTCGGACCCCGGCCACTTCAGCTTGTAGGTCGCGCCTTCCAGGGCGGCGGGACGGTCCAGCGGCTCGGTCAGATAGACGACATCGGCGCCGGTATCGGCCTCGGGGGCCTCCTCGGTCTTTTCGCTGACCGACAGGACCGAACCCGTGACGTCGTTCGGACGATAGGTCGTGCAGCCCTTGCAGCCCAGATCCCAGGCCGACATGTAGACGTCCTTGAAGGCTTCGAAGCTGATGTCCTCGGGGCAGTTGATCGTCTTCGAGATCGAGCTGTCGACCCATTCCTGTGCGGCCGCCTGCATGGCGACGTGATCCTTGGGGGCCAGGGTCTGTGCGTTCACGAAGTAATCGGGCAGTTCGGCGTCGCCCTTCAGATCGCGCCACATCTGGACGGCGTAATCGACGACCTCTTCCTCGGTCCGCGAACCGTCCTTCTGCAGGACCTTGCGGGTATAGGCATAGGCGAAGACCGGCTCGATCCCCGAGGACACGTTGCCCGCATAAAGGCTGATGGTGCCGGTGGGCGCGATCGAGGTCAGCAGCGCGTTGCGGATGCCGTGCTTGGCGATGGCGTCGCGCACATCCTTGTCCATCTTGGACATGAAGCCCGAGGCCAGGTACTTCTTGGCGTCGAACAGCGGGAAGGCGCCCTTCTCCTTGGCCAGATCGACGGATGCCAGATAGGCCGAGCGTGCGATGGCCTTCATCCAGGCGCGGGTCTGCTCGACCGCGTCATCGGCGCCATAACGCAGGCCCAGCATCAGCAGCGCGTCGGCCAGACCGGTGACGCCCAGACCGATGCGGCGCTTGTTCTGTGCCTCCAGCGCCTGCGCCTCGAGCGGGAATTTCGAGGCGTCGACGACGTTGTCCATCATGCGGATCGCGGTGCGGACCAGATCGTCCAGCGCCTCGGGGTCCAGTTCGGCGGCATCGGTGAAGGGGTTCTTGACCAGACGCGCCAGGTTGATCGAGCCCAGCAGGCAGGCGCCATAGGGCGGCAGGGGCTGTTCGCCGCAGGGGTTGGTCGCCGCGATCGTTTCGGCATAGGACAGGTTGTTGGCCTTGTTGATCCGGTCGATGAAGATGACGCCCGGCTCGGCGTAATCATAGGTCGCCTTCATGATCCGGTTCCACAGGTCCAGCGCCTGAACGGTGCGATAGACCTTGCCGTCGAACTTCAGCTCCCACGGGGCATCGGCACGGACGGCGTCCATGAAGTCGTCGGTGACGAGGACCGACAGGTTGAACATGCGCAGGCGGGCGCTGTCCTGCTTGGCCTCGATGAACTGTTCGACGTCGGGGTGGTCGCAGCGCATCGTGGCCATCATCGCCCCACGGCGCGACCCGGCGGACATGATGGTGCGGCACATGGCGTCCCAGACATCCATGAAGGACAAGGGACCGCTGGCATCCGCCGCCACGCCCTTGACCGCCGCGCCGCGCGGGCGGATCGTGCTGAAGTCATAGCCGATGCCGCCACCCTGCTGCATGGTCAGCGCGGCTTCCTTCAGCATGTCGAAGATGCCCGACATGCTGTCCGGCACGGTGCCCATGACGAAACAGTTGAACAGCGTGACCGAACGACCCGTTCCGGCACCTGCCAGGATGCGACCCGCGGGCAGATACTTGAAATCCTCCAGCGCCGAGAAGAACTTCTCTTCCCACTTCGCCGGTTCCTTTTCCACGCGCGCCAGATCGCGCGCGACGCGGCGCCAGCTGTCCTCGACCGAACCGTCGACCGCCTGCCCTTCGGCGTCTTTCATCCGGTATTTCATATCCCAGATCTGTTCGGCGATCGGCGCGGCAAAGCGGGTCATCTTGGCATCCTTATTGTGTTCGGCGATTGGAGCTACACCATATATGGTGTGATTTGGGGTGGTTTATACCCAAGATGAACCAAGGGCAATACGGCGAAAATGACTATTTTAAGACCTGTTCCGACCGCACCGCGACTTCTGCCTTGGACGACAGGGACTTACGCGTTTCACCTAGAATTGGCAGCGGATCTCGCAGACAAACGACCACCGACCCCTGCCGCTTGACTGCCAGCACGTTCAGCAGATGCGAGCCCAGATCCATGTCGGCCCACCAGGCATAGAATCGCGGATCCTCGCCGGCAGGCGCGCGGTATATCGCGGTCATCGGCTGGATGGCCAGATCCTTCGGCAGGTCCTCGGCCAGAAATCCTTGGAACAGGGTCGCCTTGAAGGGCAGCACCCGCAGACCATCCGAGGATGTGCCCTCGGGGAAGAACAGCAGCCGGTGGCCGGCCCGCACGCGGGTGGCGAACTCGGCCGCCTGCTGCCGGGCCAGGCGCGGGTCGCGGACGACGAAATGGGTGTTCGTCACGCGGGTCAGGATGTTGATGCCGGGCCAGCCGGCGACCTCGGACTTGGCGACGAAGAAGACCGGCATGGCGGCATTCATCACCAGGATGTCCAGCCAACTGGAGTGATTGGCCACGACCGCCCCCGGCCCGCGCATGGGCCGACCCTCGCGCGACCAGCGGATGCCGAAGCAGATCAGCACAAGGCGGCAGACCAGCTGCACATGCGGGCCGGTCCAGGGGCGGCGCATGCCGTGGATCAGCCGCTCTGCCCCGCGCAGGGGCAGCAGCGTGATCACTCCGATCAGCAGGACCATGACGGCGGGCAGCATGCGGCGCAACACGCGCAGCCATGCCCGCAAACCCTTCGGTCCGGGCAAGGGTCGGGGCGGACTGTCGCGCCAGGTTGCCTGCATCATGGCGTCTGCCGACGGCCTTCGTAAAACTGCTTGTGGCGCGGCGACATCAGCGAGGTGTCCATCATCAGGAAGACATCGGTGGTGTTGAAGGCGCGATCGACGAAGGCACCCTCGCCCACCAGACCGCCGACGCGCAGATAGGCCTTGATCAGCGCGGGCATGCCGACCATCGCCTCGCGCCGGTCCAGACGGTCGGGGGCGATCAGGTCCATGTCGACGAAACCGGCAGGCTGCGCCCGGGCGCGCAGTTCGGGCGGCGCAAGGTGGTTGTGATGCAGCCAGCTGAGCGAGGGTGCCAGCATCGCGACATCCGTGCCGTGAAAGCTGGCGACGCCGAAGAGGATCTCGATCTTCTTCTCCAACACGTATTCCGACAGCGCGTTCCACATCAGGAACATCGCCGAACCGCCCCGATAATCCGCATGGACGCAGGATCGGCCCAGTTCCAGCAAGGGACGACCGCTGTCGCGAAGGGGCGTCAAGTCGTATTCGGTATCGCAGTAAAAGCGCCCGAAGTCCCGCGCCCGATCGCTGGTCAGCAGGCGATAGACGCCGACGACATGATCAAGGTCATCCTCGCTGCGGCGGGTGTCTATCAGGCAGAGATGATCGACCACCGGATCGAACTCGTCGCACTCCAGCCGGGCATCGTGATCGACCATCGGTCCGGTGCCGCCCAGCTCCTCGACGAAGACGCGATACCGCAGGCGTTGTGCGGCCATCAGGTCACGCGAGGTTTCCGCAAGACGGATCTGGAAGAAGGACGGTTCGGCGCGATTCACGGGGCCTCGGCTCTCATAGGGTTGCGCCTGTCTAGGAAACGCGGGGCATCATTGCAACATGGCAGCCCGCCGATCACCCCTGAAGGCAAGGTTACGCTTGCGTCACGCAACCCAAGGTTGCAAGGTTTCCCCATGAAACCAAATCAGATCCCGTTGAACCGCACGATGGACAGCTGCACGCGCTTGCCGTCGATGACCTGCTTGCCGGCCTCGGCGAAGTTGATGGTGATGCGGTCGCCGATGCGGGACTGGACCTGCCCCTCGCCCCATTCGGGTGCACCGGGGTGACGCACGATCATGCCGGGTTCCAGTATCTCATTCACCGGGAAAACTCCTTCAGATACAAGGATGATAGACAATCATGACGGTCGATACAACGCGGATCGCTGCGGGCGATCTGGCCGCCTTGCTGGGATCGCGCCTCTGCCACGACCTGGTTTCGCCCCTGGGCGCCATCGGCAACGGGGTCGAACTGCTTGAGATGTCGCCGGATTTCCCCGACATCGCACAATCCCCCGAAATGCGCCTGATCGCCGAGGCGGTTGCCGCCGCTCGGTCGCGCATCCAGGGATACCGCATGGCCTTCGGCATGGCCTCGGGCGATCAGCGCATCCCGCGTGCGGAACTGTCGCGGCTGCTTGACGGGGTGGCGGCGCAGGGGCGTTTGACCATCACGCTGGACGCCGAGGGCGATTTCGCCCGGACCGAGATCAGGCTGGTGATGCTGTCCTTGATGTGTCTGGAAAGCGCCATGCCTTGGGGTGGGCGCGTGATGGTGCTGCGCAATGCGCCCGGCTGGCGGCTGGTGGCCGATTGCGACCGCGCGCGGGTGGACCCGGACCTCTGGGCTTGGCTGGACGGCGGATCGGCCCGCACGCCCGCAGCATCCGAGGTGCATTTCGCCATGCTGGCCGAGGCTGCGCATTCCGCAGGCAAGCGCCTGACCCATGAATTCGACGAGAAGGGCGGCGAGATCAGCTTTTGATCCCGCCGCGCCCGGTCAATTGCGAATGGTCCCGTCGCCCGTGACCAGATACTTGAAGCTGGTCAGCTGCTCGGCACCCACCGGCCCGCGGGCATGCATCTTGCCCGTGGCGATGCCGATCTCGGCGCCCATCCCGAATTCCGCCCCATCCGCAAACTGGGTCGAGGCGTTGCGCATCAGGATCGCGCTGTCCAACCCCGCGAAGAAGCGTCCCGCCACGGCATCATCCTCCGTCAGGATCGATTCGGTGTGCTGGCTGCCGTATTCGCGGATATGGGCGATGGCCTCATCGACCCCATCCACCAGCTTGGCGGCGATGATCATGTCCAGGAACTCGCGCCCGAAATCGTCGGGCTGGGCGGGAACGGTGCCGGGGATCTGAGCCAGCTCACCCTCGGCGCGGACCTCGACGCCCGCTTTCAGCAGATCCTCGATCAGCACGGGACCGTGGGCGGCATGGAACGCCCGGTCGATCAGCAGGCATTCCGCCGATCCGCAGATGCCGGTGCGGCGGGTCTTGGCATTCAGCACCACCCGACGCGCCTTTTCCAGATCGGCGGCGCCATCGGCATAGACGTGGCAGATGCCTTCCAGATGCGCAAAGACCGGCACACGCGCCTCGCGCTGGACCAGACCAACCAGCCCCTTGCCACCGCGCGGGATGATCACGTCGATCAGCCCTTGGGCCGCCAACATGGCGCTGACCGCCGCGCGGTCGCGGGTCGGCACCATCTGGATTGCCGCTTCGGGCAGACCGGCGGCACGCAGACCCTCGACCATGCAGGCATGGATCGCGGCACTGGAATTCAGGCTCTCGGACCCGCCGCGCAAGATCACCGCATTACCGGATTTCAGCGCCAGCGCCCCCGCATCCGCCGTTACGTTCGGGCGGCTTTCATAGATGACGCCGATCACGCCGATGGGCGTGCGCACCCGTTGGATATGCAGCCCCGAGGGCCGATCCCATTCGGTGATGACCTGCCCCACCGGATCATCCTGTCCTGCCACGTCGCGCAGACCTTGGGCAATCGCCTGCAACCGCGCCGGGTCCAGCCGCAGCCGGTCCATCATCGCATCGCTGAGACCCTTGTCGCGGCCGAATTGCAGGTCCTGTTCGTTGGCGGCCAGGATCGCGTCGGTCCGGGCGATGACGGCATCGGCGGCGGCCATCAGCGCGTCCCGCTTGGCTGGTGCAGGTGCCTGAGCCAGTTCGACCGCGGCCTTGCGGGCCGCCGTGCCAAGACCGTCGATCAGTTGCTGCGCCTTTGCCATATCCGTCATCTTCATCCCCCTGCGCGATCGCGCGTGAAAACCATGCAGCACGAATGCTGCACCCCCGCGGGGGCGACCGTCCGGTCAGGCTGGCAAATTTTCGGGAAAGGTGAAGAAATGGCGCGGTTGACGGGGCTCGAACCCGCGACCCCCGGCGTGACAGGCCGGTACTCTAACCAACTGAGCTACAACCGCGCATATCTTCGGACGACAGATGAGTTGTGGCGCGGTTGACGGGGCTCGAACCCGCGACCCCCGGCGTGACAGGCCGGTACTCTAACCAACTGAGCTACAACCGCCCAACTCATCCACTCCAGCGTTCGTCCTCTGGAGTAAGGCGGTGTCTACTGACAGCGGGCGACCCCGTCAAGGCCGCCCGTGAAGTTTTTCTGAAATATCCGCGAATATTTTGAAGACGTTGATATTTCTCAAGGAATTGTCGGATTATTCGCTCGCCTGATGCTCGGGCAGTTCCTCGATCTGGTCCGAGGGGGTGGCGATATAGGCGCTCAGTTCGCCGTCCTCGTTCTTCTGGAACGACAGGTCGTCCAGCGAAAGCGCGACGTCCTTTTCACCAAGGCCGAGGAAACCGCCTACACCGATGATCGCGGCCTGCGCTTCGGCATCGAACATCGAGATCTCACCGACCTCCTCATCGTCCGAGCTGTAGACGGGCGTGCCGTCCATCCCTTCGGCCATCACCTCGTCGGCGTCGACCAAGGTGCTGCCTTCGCGCAGGGCGATGGCATTGACGCTGGCCTCGACCTCGCCTGCACTGGGGGCGACGTTCTCAGCGGCCTGATCGGCTGCGGCTTCATCGGTCGCCTCGGGTGCGACAGTTTCGGCTTCCATCGGCTCCGCGGCCGCCTCGTCGGCCTCGGGTTCATTGGCCATCGGATCCGAGGCGGGCATGGCCTCGGTCGGTTCGGTCTGCGACCCTGCGGCAGGGTCCGCGGTACCATCCTCGACGGGTGCCATCATGTCGGCAGAGGGTTCGGCCTCGGAAGCATCTTCGCCTTCGGGGGCCTCGGGGGCCTCGCCCATCTCGTCTTTGGCACCCTCGGCTCCGACAGCTTGTTCGCCTTGGGCCTCGTCCGCAGCCTCGGTCTGCATGGCATCGGCGGCATCCGCAACGGGCTGTTCGGCCTCGGGCTGCTCGGCTGCCATATCCGCACCGGCGTCGGCCTCGGTTTCTTCCGTCGCTTCAGCGGTGGGTTCCTCGGGGGCCTGATTTTCGGCCTCGGCTGCGGGTTCCTCGGCGGCCTCGGCCTCGGAACCGTCTTCCGCAGCAGGCTCGTCCATCTCTGCTTCGTCGGCCATCGGCTCGGCATCGGCCTGCTCTGCCTCAGGCTGCTCCTCGGCATCGGCAGCGGCATCTTCGGCGGGCTCTTCGGCTGCGGCTTCCTCGGTGGCGGGTTCGGCGGCAGTCGCCTCAGCCTCGGCGGGCTCTTCCGCCTCCGCGTCATTGTCCATGCGTTCGACCGACAGCTCTGCCGTTTCGGCTGCGTTGATGGTTACTTCGGCTTCCGCTTCGGTCACCTCTGCCTGCATCTCTTCTCCGTCGGGACCCATGATCTTGGGGGCGCAGTTCTCGACGGTCACTTCGGGGGCGGCCTGGGTGACGGTGACGGTGGGCTCGCCGCCTTCTTCCTGGGGCATGGTGACGGTCACGGTCGGCGGCGTCTGCGTCACGGTGACGGTCGGGGCACATTGCTCGACGGTCATCGCGCCCTGTTCGGCGCCCTCCTCGGAGTCCTGCGCGAAAGTGGGTCCGCTCAGCAGTGCGACGGCGGCGGCGGTTCCCAACAGATGTCTGACCATCATATCCTCCTTGATGATACGGGTGCCCAAGGGCATTCCCGTCCCAACCGCCGAAGATCGAGGAGGGTTCCCTAGCCGGGATGGCTGATGCGTCCGCCGCAGACGGGTGCGGGCACCCCCGTCGTCATCGGACCCGAGATCGGCAGCCCGCGCATCACCCGAACCGCCATCCAGCCGAAGGCCTGCGCTTCCAGCATGTCGCCGTCCAGGCCGACGGTTTCGACCGGGTGGACCGGGATGCCCAGATCGCGGCTCAGCGCGTCCATCATGGCGGCATTGTGGCGTCCGCCGCCGCAGACCAACACCTGCGAACAACCGGCAGGCAGCCAGCGCATCCCCGCCGCAACCGACCCCGACATGGCGGCAACCAGGGTCGCCGCCGCATCCGCAACGTCCAGGTCTTCGACCGCGCGGATCAGGTCGGCAAACTGGTCGCGGTCCAGCGACTTGGGCGCGGGGCGCGTGAAATAGGGGTGCGACAGGAAATCCGCGATGATGCCCGCATCGGGGCGCCCGCCAGCGGCCAGCGCGCCGCCCTCGTCTCGGGTCCGGCGCAAGCGACGGCGCATCAGGTCGTTCAGCGGCGCATTGGCGTGGCCGGTGTCGAAGGCCACGCAGGCGCCGTCGGCCTGGGGCGCGGAGGCCGTCGGGTCGACCCAGCTGATGTTGCCGACACCGCCGAGGTTCAGGAAAGCCACCGGCGCGGCGGGCAGATGCCCCTGCCCCACGGCCCATTCCGCGCAGGCCCAATGGAAGAAGGGCACCAGCGGCGCACCCTCGCCACCCTGTCGGACATCTTCGCTGCGGAAGTCCCAGACCACGGGGCGACCCAAGGCACGGGCCAGCTCTGCCCCGTTGCCCGCCTGATGGGTGCCACGACCGCGCGGATCATGCGCCAGCGTCTGGCCGTGAAAGCCCACGACCTGCGCCTGCGGGAAACGGCGCGCAAGATCGGCGTGACTGTCCTGCACCAGACGCGCGGCTTCCGGCACGCAGGGCGCGTCCTGCCACGACCCAAGCGCCGCGTGCAGCACCGCCGCCTCATTGTCGGAAAAGGCGCGGAAGGCGCTGTCGCCAAAGGCGCCGATCCTTTCACCGTCGGTCTCGATCATCGCCGCATCCACCCCGTCAAGCGAGGTTCCCGACATCATCCCCAAAGCCCGGATCATCGCGCCTTTTCCTTTTTTGCCGCAGCCTGTATATCGCGAGCGTTCAAAAGGATGAAGCCCATGACCTATCAGCCCAAATCCGACTTCCTGCGCGTGATGACCGAGCGCGGCTATCTGGCCGACTGCACGGATTACGAAGCATTGGACAAGGCACTGCTTGCCGGGCCGGTCACCGCCTATATCGGCTATGACGCGACGGCGGCCAGCCTGCATGTCGGCCACCTGCTGAATGTCATGATGCTGCGCTGGTTCCAGAAGACCGGAAACCGTCCGATCACCCTGATGGGCGGCGGCACCACCAAGGTGGGCGACCCGTCCTTCCGCAGTGACGAACGCCCGCTGCTGGACGATGCGGCGATCCAGTCGAACATCGACGGCATGCAGCAGGTCTTTGCCCGCTACCTGGATTACGGCGACGACGGCGCGCAGATGCTGAACAACGCCGAATGGCTGGACGGTCTGAACTACCTGACCTTCCTGCGCGACATCGGGCGGCATTTCAGCGTCAACCGGATGCTGTCCTTTGAATCCGTGAAGTCCCGTCTGGACCGCGAACAGTCGCTGTCCTTCCTGGAATTCAACTACATGATCCTGCAGGCCTACGACTTCCTGGAGCTGAACCGACGCTATGGCTGCCAGTTGCAGATGGGCGGCTCGGACCAATGGGGCAACATCATCAACGGCATCGACCTGACGCGCCGCGTGGACGACACGCAGCTCTTAGGGCTGACCTCGCCCCTGCTGACGACCAGCGACGGGCGCAAGATGGGCAAGTCGCAGGGCGGCGCCGTCTGGCTGAACGGCGCGATGCTGTCACCCTATGAATTCTGGCAGTTCTGGCGCAACACGACCGATGCCGACGTCGGGCGCTTCCTGAAGCTCTATACCGAACTGCCGGTCGAGGAATGCGACCGCCTTGGCGCGCTGGAGGGATCCGAGATCAACGAGGCGAAGCTCCGGCTGGCCAATGAGGTCACGACCCTGCTGCACGGCGCCAATGCCGCTGCCAGCGCCGAGGCGACCGCGCGTCAGGTCTTCGAACAGGGCGGCGCGGGCGGCGACCTCGAGGTGGCGCTGCTGCCCGCAGGAACCGCGACCGATGGCCTGACGGTCATTCAGGCGCTGGTCCAGTCCGGCATCGTCGGATCCGGCAAGGAGGCCAAGCGCCTGATCGCCGAGGGCGGTCTGCGCATGGACAACGAGGCCGTGACCGATCCCCAGACCGTGGTTCAGCCCGCGGCGCTGGAAGCCGGCATCAAGGTCTCGGTCGGGAAGAAGAAGCATCGCATGCTGCGACTGGAAACGCCGGCCAGCTGACGCAAACTTGAGGAAATCACCGCTCTGACCCTGCGTCAGGGCGGTGGCATTTTGACTGACCGATCAATAAGTGATCCTCGGGGCAGAAAAACCCAACCCTAGGATATGGAATCATGACCAAGACCGAACAGAAGCCGCTCAGCATCGAAGATCGCAAGCGCAGCATCGAGGCCGAAGCCGCCTTGGAACAGATGTATGGATACTACGTCCGCGAGGATGCACCGCGCCTGGTCATCAGCGAGCTGGACGCGCGCAAGGCCGCCTGATCGCAGGCCGCCATCGTGACGACCAAGGGGCCCCTCGGGGCCCCTTCGCATGTCGGCACATCTTCGCCCATCGCCCGAGGCCAAAATTAACGTGATCGTTCAGCGCCTTGCCTTGGAAGCGCTACGGGCATTCATGTCGGCAACCAGATGATGGAAGAATACGATGAAACCCACCACCACCATGATTGCCGCGCTTTCGACGATCACCATGATCGCCACCACCCCCGCGCTGGCCGACAAGCCGCATGACGACCAGGCCAGGAAACGACCGGCCCACATGCAGTCCCACAAGATGCATCAGGACAACGACCGCCACCGTGCATCGGGCCATGACAAGTCCGGGCACCGCGCTGCGGATCACGACCGCAAGGACAGCCGCCGCCCACGCATCGGCGACCACTTCTCGCGCAGCGGGTTCGAGCATGTCCGCGACCCCGGATCGCTCGGCCTCGAACGAAGCCGCCGGTGGGAATATTACCGCAAGGGTTCGGATGTCTATCGCGTGGACAGCGATACGCAAAAAGTTTTGGCAATCATCGACATGCTGAAGATATTCGGCGGCTGAGGCCGCCCCGTTTGCTTTTTGTCTATCACCGGAACGGCTTGGCCCCCAAAGTCATTATCTGACAGGATGAGGACATGGGGGGTAGCATGCTGGATCGGTTCTGGGGGCCCGAATTCGCGGATGGTGAATGGCTGATCAGGCTATGGGCCCCCAAGGCAGATCGCGTTCAGGTCATCATGGGCCAGACCGCCCATTCCATGAAGAAATCGCCGAATGGCGTCTGGACAGCCCGTCTGACCGCCGCCCCCGGCAGCAGCTATCTTTTCGACGTCGATGGTATCCGGATGCCGGACCCCGCCAGCCGGTTGCAGACGGGCGGTGTGGATGAGGCCTCGGTCCTGACGCTGCCCGACAACGACACATGGCACTGCGACTGGCAAGGCCGCCCGTGGTCCGAGGCCGTCATCCATGAACTCCACATCGGCACCTTCACCCCGCAAGGCACCTTCGCGGCGGCACAGGCCAAGCTGGACCAACTGTCCGACATGGGGTTCACCGCGATCCAACTGATGCCCGTCGGGCAATTTGCGGGCGACCGGGGCTGGGGATATGATGGCGTCCTGCCCTATGCGCCCCATCCCGTTTATGGAACGCCAGGCGATCTGAAGCGGCTGATCGACGCGGCGCATGATTGCGGCCTGATGGTGCTGCTAGATCTGGTGATGAACCACTTCGGGCCATCCGGCGCGTGGATCCACCACAGCTCGCCCGATTTCTTCGACGGCGGGCGCAAGACCCCATGGGGTCCGGCCATCGATTTCAACCAGCCGGCGGTGCGCAGCTTCTGGACCGATTGCGCGCTGCATTGGCTGCGCGAATACCGCTTCGACGGGCTGCGGCTGGATGCGGTGCATCAGATTCAAGGGCCGGGGGCGGATGGTTTCATGGCCAACTTGGCCCGCCAGGTGCACAGCCTGTTCCCCCGTCGCCATCTGGTAACCGAGGATGAGCGCAACACCCCCGACCTGCGCCAGATGGGCTATGATGCCAGTTGGAACGACGATTTCCATCATGCGGTCCATGTGGCCCTGACGGGCGAGGATGACAGCTATTACGCCAGCTTCGCCGCCGATCCGGTCGAAGACATGGCCACTGCCCTTCGCCGCGGTCATGTCGAGGAAGGCCAACCCCGACCCCCCGCCACCCCACGCGGTGCGCCCTGCGATCATTTGCCGGTCACCGCTTTCGTGAATGCCATTCAAACGCATGATCAGATCGGCAACCGGGCATTCGGCGACCGTCTGATTACTTTGGCCGACCCGCGGGCGGTGGCTGCGGCCTATGCCCTGCTGCTGGTCGCGCCCTATATTCCGATGGTCTTCATGGGCGAAGAGCGCGGCGAGACGGCGCCCTTCCAATTCTTCGCGGATTTCCAAGGCGATCTGGCGCAAGCGGTCCGCGACGGACGGGCGTCCGAATTCGCGGGCATCGCTGCCTTGGGGCAATCGGTCCCCGATCCCCTGTCACCCGCGACCTTCCAAGCCTCGAAACTAGGCTGGCGCGATGACGCCACCGCCCGATCGTGGATCGAACTCACGTGCGAAGCGCTGCGTTTTCGCGCCGATCACGTCGTGCCGCTGATCAAATCGCCCCGATTGCATGCCGATGTCACCCGACCCGCCCCTGGACTGATCAGGGCCGAATGGCAGTTTCAGGCCGGAACGCTGGCCTTGTCGCTGGCTTTTGGCCAGCCTGACCCGAACCCCATCCCCGACGCGACTTTCCGCGCGGGACTTCCCCAAGCAGACTTCGCACTGACAGCAAAGGCCATTCACCATGACGCCAAGCATTCCGACCGCCACCTATCGCGTGCAACTGCGTGACGGTCTGGACTTCAAGGCCCTAGAAGCGCGGCTTGGCTATATCGCGGGTCTGGGCATCTCGCATCTCTACCTCTCGCCGATCTTCACGGCGGCCAGCGGTTCGACGCATGGGTATGACATCACCGATCCCTCGCAGATCGATCCCGCTTTGGGGGGAATCGAGGGCTTTCGCGCGCTGGCGCATTCCGCGCGGGACCACGGTTTGGGGATCATCCTCGACATCGTGCCGAACCACACGGCATTCTCGACCGAGAACCCCTGGTTGGCGGATGTGCTGCGGCGTGGGCCATCCAGCCGCTATGCCCCGCATTTCGACATCGACTGGCAGGCCGGGCCGCTGATCCTTCCGTGGCTGCCCGAACCCTTCGAAAAGATGCTGGCCGATGGCGCCTTCAGCGTCTCGGACGGCATGTGGCGGATGGGGGATCTGGCCATTCCCCTGACCGAAGGCACGACCGAGGGCGAGTTGCGCGACCTGCATGAGGCCCAGCACTGGCGGCTGGCCCACAGCGATCTTGACCGCGACGGCATCACCCACCGACGCTTCTTCAACGTCACCGGCCTGATCGGCATGCGGGTCGAGGATCCGCGCGTCTTTACCGACACCCATGCGCTGATCCTCGACCTGGCGCGGCAGGGTCTGGCGCAGGGCCTGCGGGTCGATCACATCGACGGGCTGGTCGATCCGGCAGGCTATCTGCGGCAATTGTCGCGCGAACTGCCCGACACGCCGATCTGGATTGAGAAGATCCTGGTCCGCGACGAGACCCTGCCCGCCGACTGGCCCACCGCCGGCACCACAGGGTACGAGGCCGCGCGCCTGATCGCACGCATGCTGACCGATGTTCGTGGCCTGACCGATCTGGACGCCAACTGGCGCCGTGTCACCGGCAACGATCGCAGCTTTCATGCCGAGCTGATGCAATCCAAGACGGACATTCTGGACAACGAACTGGCCGCCGAGCGCCGACAACTGGCTGAGATGGCCGCGGATGCCTGCATGGGCTCGACCGTGGCCCAACCCGGCCCCGAGTCCCTGCGCGAGGCCGTGACCGCCCTGCTGATCGCCATGCCCCGATACCGCAGCTATGTCTTCGACGGGCAGGCATCGGACCAGGATCATGCGCTGATCGCGCAGGTGGCGGATCAGGCGGCGGAAGGGCTGCGGTCGGATACCGTGCTGCGGATGCTGCAGGATATCATCTGCGCCCCCGAAACCGAGGCGCAGCACGCCTTTGTCACCCGTTTCCAACAGGTCTCGGGGGCGCTTCTGGCGAAATCGCAGGAAGATACCGCGGGCTTTCGCTGGACGCGTTTTCTGGCGGCGAACGAGGTCGGTGCCGAACCCGACGAACCCACCATCACTGCTGACGAGGCGACGGGCTTTCTGGCCGCCGCCAGTCCGACGGGCATGGTGCTGACCTCGACCCATGACACCAAGCGGTCCGAGGATTCGCGCATGCGACTGGTGGCCATCAGCCATCTGCCGCAGGATTTCGACGCCCTTGTGGCGGATGCAGCCCGACTGCCTTGCGCCGATCATGTCACCCCCGACTGGCAATGGTATCTGCTGCAATCGGCGCTTGCGATCCACGGCGCGGAGAATGCGGGCGACCGCTTGGCCCAGCACATGGAAAAAGCCATGCGCGAGGCCAAGCTGACCAGTTTCTGGACCAACCCCGATGAAAACGCCGAGGCCGCAGCCGCTGCCTTCGGGCATGCCGTCATCGACCGCTGGCAGTCCGAGCCGCCGCAGGCGTTGCAGCGCCTGATCGCAAGGGCGCAGTCGCTGTCGCTGGCACAACTGCTGTTCAAGATGGTCATGCCGGGCTTTCCCGACATCTATCGCGGAACCGAGGATCAGTTTCTGGCCCTGACCGATCCCGACAACCGCCATGCCGTCGATTGGGATCACCTGGCATCGCTGCCCCAAGGCACGGGTTTCGGTGCGATCAAGGCCCGCTGGACCCGCGATCTGCTGCACCTGCGCCGGCAGGAACGGCAGTTCCTTGAAAAGGCCGGCGCAGGCGCGCAGATGACCGAAGGTAGCGTCGCGATCACCCGCGAACTGGGCGGACGTCGTTTGACTGCGCAATGGGTGGATGACGCAGCAACCACCCCATCCGGACAACCGATCCTGTCGTTCACGGCGGATGACGGCTCGCGGGCCACCTTGGCTTGGGTGCAATCATGACTTGCACCTGTTAACATATGACAACTGCAGGAACAGAGGCCGCGGATCGGAGTTTCCCAAGTATCCGGACGCGGTCATCCACAAGGACACCGGGTCCGCTTTCCACATTGATCCAAGGATTGCCGCCGTGTCCTCATTGCCCAAGAACCGCGAATTCAACGCGTCCCCGGTCCCTCAGGACTGCGCCACCATCCTGCTTGCCGGCGGCAAGGGTACGCGGTTGCACGATCTGACAGCCAACGACAGCAAGCCCGCCGTGCCTTTCGCGGGACGCAATCGCATCATCGATTTCGCCATGGCCAATGCCGTCCGCTCGGGCATCCGCAACATGCTGGTCGCCACGCAATACGCCCCCCAGACGCTGCACGACTATCTGCCCGCGCGGTGGGGTGCGAAATTCGAACGCGACGGGTTGCAACTGCGCGACGGTCGCGGCCGATACCTGGGAACGGCCGATGCCCTGCGGCACAATTGGGATCAGATCGTGGCCAGCCCCTCGGACGAAATCCTGGTTCTGGCTGCCGACCACGTCTATGACATGGATTACGCGGCGCTTCTGGCACAGCACCGCCGGACGGGCGCCGTGGCGACGGTCGCGGTCGATGTGGTGCCCCTGTCGCAGGCCAGCGCCTTTGGCGTGATGCAGGCCGATGCGGAGGGGCAGATCACCTCGTTCCTCGAGAAACCTGCCCACCCCCCGGCAATGCATGGCGACCCCAGACGGGCGCTAGTGTCGATGGGGGTCTATGTGCTCTCGCGCCTGTGGCTTCGTGACGTGCTATTCAACAGCCATCCGCAGGCGATGGACTTCGGCCATGATGTCATCCCACTGGCTGTGGCACAGGGCGGATCGGCGGTCTACAAGCTGCCGGCCGGGCCGGACGGGCATACCTATTGGCGCGATGTTGGCACGCTGGACGCGCTGCGTCTGGCACAGCTGGACTTCGTGCATGGCAATCCCGCCCGCCTGCCCCGGCAAGGCTTGGTGGCGGATTGGCATCTGGGCAAGGGCAGCATCGCCATGATGGGGGCGGTGGTCTCGCAAAGCGCCGATCTGACCAATACCATCGTGGCGCAGGGCTGCTATGTCCCCCCGGGGCTTGTCACCGGCCAGGATGCCGAGGAGGATGCGACATGGTTCACCCGCACCCCGGCAGGCACCGTGCTTATCACGCAGGCAATGCTGGATCGACGTGCGGTACTGCGGATCCCGCGCAGCCGAATGCGCGTTGCCCCCTCGTTCGGACACCCCGGCTTCGAACGATCGTCCCCTTTGAAAGACAAGCACCATGCGTGACATGACCACCCCGCCCCTTTTCGATCCGACCCTGGCGCGGTCCGACATCCTGGGGGCGGAGTTTCTGGGCGAGGGAACGAACTTCGCCCTCTTCTCCGAAAACGCGACCAAGGTCGAGCTTTGCCTCTTCGATGAAACCGGCCAGAACGAATTGCACCGCCTGACCCTGCCCATGATGGAGGGCGGCATCTGGTACGGCTATCTGCCCGACATCCTGCCAGGGCAGGTCTATGGATATCGCGTGCATGGTCCCTATGCCCCCGAACAGGGCCACCGCTTCAACCACCACAAGCTGCTGCTGGACCCCTATGCCCGCGAGTTGCGCGGAGAGATCATCTGGGACGACGCCCTGCATGGATACACCATCGGCAAGGATGACCTGTCCTTCGACGAACGCGACAGTGCGCCCTTTATGCCCAAGGCCGTGGTTGTGGACAGCCAGTTCGATTGGGACAGCGACCGTGCCCTGCGCACCCCCTGGCCCGAAACCGTCATCTACGAAGCCCACGTCAAGGGCATGACCCAATTGCATCCCGACGTGCCGCAGGACCTGCGCGGCAGCATCAAGGGACTGGCCTCGGATGCAGTGATCGACCACCTAAAGCGCATCGGCGTCACCACGATCGAGCTGTTGCCCATCCACGCCTTCGCCAACGACCGCTTTCTGGCCGAGAAGGATCTGTCGAACTATTGGGGTTATTCCACCCTGTCGTTCTTCGCCCCCCACGCCCCCTATCTGCAGACCGGCCAGATCAAGGAGGTCAAGGAGGCCATCCGCCGCTTCCACAAGGCAGGACTCGAGGTCATTCTGGACGTGGTCTTCAACCACACCTGCGAAGGCAACGAACTGGGCCAGACGCTGTCCTTCCGCGGCATCGACAATGCCTCCTATTACCTGCTGTCGCCCGACGACAAACGCCACGGGTTCGACACCACCGGCACCGGCAACACGCTGAACCTGTCGCATCCGATGGTCTTGCGCATGGTCATGGACAGCCTGCGCTACTGGGTCGAGGCGATGCATGTCGACGGTTTCCGCTTCGATCTGGCCTCGACCCTGGGCCGCGAGGGTTACGGCTTCGAACGCGACGGGTCGTTCTTCAACGCCATCCGGCAGGATCCCGTGCTGTCGGGCATCAAGCTGATCGCCGAGCCTTGGGACATCGGCGACGGCGGCTATCAGGTCGGCGGCTATCGCTGGCCCTTCCGTGAATGGAACGACAAGTTCCGCGACGACACCCGCGCCTTCTGGCGTCGCGATCCGGGCCTGCTGCCGGTGATGTCGGAACGGCTTTCAGGCTCGCCCGTGCAGTTCAACCACAGCCAGCGGCCTGCGACCTCCAGCGTGAACTTCGTGGCGGCGCATGACGGCTTCACCCTCTGGGATACGGTCAGCTACAACGACAAGCACAATGAGGCCAATGGCGAGGGCGGGCGCGACGGTCACGACCACAACCTGTCCGACAACATGGGCGCCGAGGGTCCAAGCGACGACCCGATGGTCCAAACCGCCCGCATCCGCCGTACCCGCGCCATGCTGGCCACGGTGATCCTGTCGCAAGGCGTCCCGATGATCCTTGCGGGCGATGAGATGGGCAACACCCAGAACGGCAACAACAACGCCTATTGCCAGGACAACGAGATCTCCTGGCTGGACTGGGACAAGGCACGCCCCCAGATCACCACCGCGGTCGCGGCGTTGACGGCATTCCGGGAAAGGCACCGGCTGGCGCAGGCCCGCTTTGCCCTGCCCCCCGATCAGCCCCACCCCGACCATCCCGTCACCTGCTGGCTGCACCCGCGCGGCGATGAGATGACGCAGGACGACTGGTCCGACGAGGGCCTCTGCTGCATGGGCATGCTGCTGAAGGGCAGCGGACCGGATCATGTGCTGATCGTGGTGAATGCCGGGGATGACGCCGAATTCGCCCTGCCCGAGGGTGATTGGAAGATGCAGATCGACACGGCCAGCGACGATGTGGCCTGCGATGTGGCGGCATCAGGCGTGGTGCCGGTCCCGTGGCAATCGGTGCTGGCCTTTACTCGCCCCGCAGAATGACCTGCTGCGCCGCCCTCTCAGGGCGGCGTTTCCTTCAAAGGCTGACCAGATGGTTGTCCCAAGCCAGGTCATGCACCGCCGCATGATCCGGACAGATCACGCCACCCATGCCATCGGTAAAGGCCAAGCCGTCGCCCGATCTGGCGACGCCGCAGACATCCATGCGGCGCATGATCGTGGGGCCGTCCTCGCTATCGGGGTCGAAGATATGCGCCGCCCCGCCGCGCGGCCCGGTGATCGCCACTTGGCCGCCGTCGCCCGAAAAGGAGACCGACCCGGCATAGCCCTGCAGGGCGCGTTGATCCGCCCCATCCGCCATGCGCAGGCGCGGGGATTGACCCGCCTTGTGCAGCATCAGCAACGGGATCACACGGTCCGGATCACCCTCCCACTGCAGGGCGGCGGCGACCATGCCGTCCTTGCGCGCCGAGATATGGCGGATCGAGGCCTGCGCCATCTCGGGCGGAAGCGTCACCTTCTCGGTGATATGGCCATCGTCGATATAGACGAGGCTGGGGTGCATGTCGTCTAGGTTCAGCTTGTCGCGGTCGCTGTCGGGATGGGTGCGGATGCCGCCATTGGCCACGACCAGCGTTTCGGTGCCCGGCAGGCGAATGACCTCATGCGGGCCGATGCCGCCGGTCGGGATCTCGGCCATGCGGGTGTAACTGCGGCGGGCATCCCAGATGCCAAGAACGCCTGCGCCGGTGGCATAGTCGTTCTCGGTCGTGACCAGAACGTCACCCCCCTGCAGATAGGCCCCGTGGCCATAGAAATGCCGCCCCTGCGGCGATTCCAGCCGCTGGACGACCCGCCCGCTGGCGCAATCCAGAACCAGCGCGAAGGTGCCGGGTCGGCGGGCAAAGGCCACGGCCTCGGCGCGTGTCGAATGGGCGGCGGCGGCATGGCCACGGTCGGGCAGATCGACGCGAAAGGCGATCTGCGCCGTCGCGGTCAGACCGCAGAGCGCATAGCGGCCCGCGCGGTCCTTGGCCGCCGCCAGAAACGAGGGGTTGCCCAGATCGGCCCAGCTGGCCGCCGGGATCAGCGCCCCCGCCCCCGAGGCCGCGATGCTGGCCAGAAAACTGCGGCGGCTGACCATCAGTCGCCATCCGCCGCATTGAAGCCCGCCTGAATGCCAAGCGCGTCGCCCAGCTCGGCCTGCGCATGGGTGATCGCCTCGCGGATGCTGGTCTGGATGGCCTCAATGCGGAAACGGGCAGCAGGATCCTCGACATCCGCCAGCGAGGGATCGCCCGCACGACCCGCCTGATCCTGCGCACGCGCAAGGGCGGCGTCGGTCTGCGGGTCGGGGCCAAGGGCGGCGGCCATCTGGCGCAGCCCCGCGATCTGCGCGCGGACCATCGGCAGCGATTGCCCCGACCGACGCAGCTCGGCCCGCAGTGGCTTCGGTTCATCGAAGCTGCCCAAAGGGCGGCCGATGCGCTGGTCGGACAGATGTTCAAGCCCCGCCATCAGCGCGGTGAACAGCGCCTGATCGACCTCGGCGTCGGTCAGAAAGCGGGTGTTGCCCGCCTGCCCCGGATGGCGCATCTGATCGGCGAAATCATCATGCCAGCCGTCGCGGATCTGGCCCGCCGTGGCCGCCAGATCGTCGGCCAAGGCTTCGGTCAAATCGCAGGGTTGCGCATCGCTGTCGAAGATCTGGCGTTCCAGCGCACCCAGGCCCCGCGCCGCCACGGATGCCTTGGCCATCGCCTCGGACGTCAACGCATCGGCCCCTTGCGCCTGCAGCAGCCGCAAGCCGCGGGCGGTGGCATCGCGGTCGTCGGGCCAGAACAGCACGGCCCGCGAACGCCCCTCATCCTGGATCGGCCCCATCTCCAGATGCGAGATCGCAGCCCAGGCCTGTGCGGTTTCGGCGAAAGCCGTCTTGAGCGCGGGCATATTGCAATCGGCGGCGGCTAGGGCATCGGCGGCATCGGCAAAGCGGTCGACACCCGGCAGGATATAGCTGTCGATCACATCCCCCGCATCGGCATGGGCCGCCGTCGCCAAGGCGGGCGTGGCAAGACAGATCAGGGCAAGGGTGCGGATCATCACAGGGACTCCAGGAATGCAATCAGGGCGGCGCGGTATTCGGCGGGCAGTTCGGCAAAGCCGTCGCGGGATGCACGGCCTTCGCCATCATGCCACAGGATGGCCTCGGTCAGCGACCGTGCGCGACCGTCGTGCAGGTAATTGGCATGACCCGACACCTGCTCGGTCATGCCGATCCCCCAAAGGGGCGCCGTCCGCCATTCCGACCCCGAGGCCTGCCCTGCAGGCAGCCCGTCGTCCAGCCCCGGTCCCATGTCGTGCACCAGGAAATCGGAATAGGGCCAGATCAACTGGAAGCTCTGCTCCTCGCGGTCCTTCAGGCGGTGGGTGACGAAGGACGGGCGGTGACAGGCGGTGCAGCCGGTCTGCTGGAACAGCTGCTTGCCGCGTAGAACCTGAGGGGCACCCACATTGGCCCGCGCGGGCACACCCAGATTGCGGCTGTAGAAGGTCACGAGGTCCAGACTGTCGTCCGACACCTCCAACCCGTCCTGTTCGGGGCTAAGGCCATCGGGCGCATTCCGGCATTCGACCTGCGCCGGGGTGCAGTCGCCCCAAGGTTCGGGGTGCAGCGGAGATGCGATGCCGATGTCGTTGTGGAAGGCATCGGCCGCCTGCTGACGCAGCGTGGGCGTGCTGGCGCGAACGCCGAAGCGGCCCAGCATCGGTTGCTGGAATTCCGGCGACCAGATGATGTTGGCGCGACCGCTGATGCCGTCACCATCCGCATCATCGGGGTCGGCCAGCGCGATGATGTCCTGGGCCGGGATCGCCTCGACCAGCCCCAGCCCGATCATCTGCGGCGCAACGCGCGGGCTGATGCGGGTCTTCGGATCCAGCGGGCCATAGCCCAGATCCTGCAGCGACCATTCGGGGCGGCGCAGCGTCACCCTTTCCCCGCCCGGCAGGTCGAAGCTGTCGGCATCGCGCCATTCGACCTGCACGCGACCTTCGGCGGGGACGCCCGCGACTGATAGATCGGAGAACTGATGGCCATAGACCGGATCGCCCTCGGTCGAGATATAATCCCGCAGCGCCTTCAGGTCCGCCGGTCCCGCCCCGGTCGGGATACCAAGCCGCACCACCAGGCTGCCGGCATCGTCATGGGGACCGGCGGGCGGATGGCCGCGACCGTCCTTGACGTGGCAGTCCTGACATGCGCGGGTGTTGAACAGCGGCCCCAACCCGTCAGACGCGATGGTCGAGGCAGGCGGCGTCACCCAGATGCGTTCGAACAGACCGTTGCCGATGTTGAAGCGGGCATCCTGCTGAAACGTCAGGTTCTTCTGCGGCATGCTGAAGGCCTGCGGATCGCCGCGGCGGCGCACGGTGCCCGCGCCACCCTGATTGGCCTCGAAGGGGGCGGGTTTGTCGAAGTCGGCGGTGGGGCGCGTGACGGCCTGAATGCGCGCAGTCTCGGCAGCCGTGCGGGGCTGGATCGCCAGATGCGGGTCCGAGACCTGCGCGTGGGCCGCGCCCGACAGCAGCAGCGTCATGCAGGTGGCGATCAAGCCCGGACGGGCAAAACGGCTGGTCATCATCGAAACCTCTGGTCGGCCCGGCGCAATGTCACGCCGGGCCGGATGCGTCTTATTGGAACACAGCTTCCGGATCGTCCAGACTGTCCGAGCCTTCGAAGGCGATGGCGTCGCGGCCCAGCACGGCCACCGCACGTTCGATATCGCGGGTCTGCGCAATCAGCCCGTCGATGGCGTCCTGGATCAGCTGGCCGCCTGCCTCGTTCCCCGGATCCAGCATCATGTCATAGCGCATTCCCGCCTCGGCCACGGTCTTCAGGCGCACCATCTGGAACTGCGTATGGTCCAGCGATGCGGCCAGCGCGTCGGCGACATCCGCGTCCTTTTCGGCCACCAGATCACGCAGCGACGGCCCTTCGGTCACCTGACCGTCGATGCCGGTATAGCTGCCAAGATAGATGTTGCGCACGCCGAGGGCGTCATAGAAGTGATCGTTGTGGGTGTTGTCGGAAAAGCAGGAATGCTCTTCCTCGGGGTCGTTCAGCATCAGCCCCAGCTGCATGCGCTGGCCCGCCTGCTCGCCATAGGACAGGCTGCCCATGCCGGTCAGGATGCGGTTCACGCCATCCTGATCCTGCATGATGCTGGCGCGGGCCTCACCCTCGGACGCCCAGGCCGCGGCCATCTCTTCAAGGTCCGAGACCAGCAGGTCGATCGCTGCCGTCAGATAGGCGCCACGCCGGTCGCAGTTATCGTTGGTGCAATCCTCGCCCTTGGCGAAATCGGTCCAGGGACGCTGACCCGCCGTCGCATCATAGGGCCCAAGGTCCTGCCCCCACAGCAGGAACTCGATGGCGTGGTAACCGGTGGCGACATTCGCCTCGGCGCCATTCGCGGAATGCAGGGTGTTTTCCAGCAGGTCAGGCGTGATTTCGGTCGCATCGATGGTCTGACCCGAGATCGACAGCTGCGGGTTGGCGATCACGTTCAGCCCTGCCGCCGGATTTTCGTCGTAGCCTTCCGTGGGCGCCGAGCCTGCCGCATCGACGTAATCGATCAGCCCCTCGTCCAGCGGCCAGGCGTTCACCTTGCCTTCCCATTCGTCGACGATGGGGTTGCCGAAGCGATAGACCTCGGTCTGTTGATAGGGCACGCGCGCAGCCAGCCAGGCATCGCGCGCGCTCTGCAGGTTCTGCGCCGAGGGGTCCTGCACCAGCGTTTGGACCGCCTGCTGCAATTGCTTGGCCGTGGTCAGGCTGTCGCCATAGGATGCGGCGGCGATATCGGCATAGGTCGCCAGCACCTCGGATTCCTCGACCGCATGGGCGGCGGTTGCGGTCAAGACGCAGAGGGCGGTGGTCGTCAAAAGGCGCATGGGAACTCCGGAAGGGCTGTTGGACAGGCTTTTCCCAGCTTCTGACCAAATTTGTCGGAAAACACAAGGCGCAGGATGGGTCATGCGACGTGACAATCCACAGACCACTGCGTTAACGTTATCATATGAATCACAGCGGGCGGGACGACCATGACAAGCTTGACGAACGACGTGAGGCGCATCGCCTTTCTGGGCACAGGCCTGATGGGCGCGCCCCTGGTTCGCAGGCTGGCTGCGGCGGGGTATCAGGTCACGGTCTGGAACCGCACCGCCGAACGCGCGGTACCGCTGGCCGATGTGGCGCGGGTCGTCGCCACCCTGCCCGAGGCCGTCCGCGACGCCGATGCGGTCATCGCCATGTTGACGGACGGCCCCGCGACGCGGGCGGTGCTTGGGGATGCGATGGCCCATATCCGGGCGGGCGCAGTCGTCGTGGACATGGGCTCGGTCGATCCGCAGACGGATCGCACGCTGGCCGAACAGGCGGGGGCGGCAGGCATCGGCTTTCTGGACGCCCCCGTGTCGGGCGGCGTCGTTGGCGCCGAGGCCGGGACGCTGTCGATCTTCGTGGGGGGCGACGCGTCGCTGGCGGAACGGCTGGCGGGGGTCTTTGCCGCCCTTGGCCGGGCGACGCATATGGGGCCGGTCGGCGCGGGACAGGCCACCAAGCTGGCCAATCAGCTGATCGTCGCCACCACCATCGGTGCCGTGGCCGAGGGGCTGCGGCTGGCTGGGGCGGCGGGCTGCGATCCGGCCACCGTCCGCGCGGCGCTGAGGGGCGGATTTGCCGACAGCCGCATTCTGGAACTGCATGGCGACCGCATGGTCCGGGGAGATTTCGCGCCGGGCGGCCGATCTGCATCGCAGCTGAAGGATGTGGTCAATGCGCTGGATCTGGCCGACCGCCATCGGCTGCACCTGCCCTTGGCGCGCACGGTTGCCGGGGCCTTCGACGATCTGGTCCGCAATCATCAGGGGGCCGATCTGGATCACTCGGCCTATTACCTCTGGCTTGGAAAGCGGCAGCGTCAAACGGGTGGCGTGACCCGCAGCGCCATCTTCCAGGGCCGCATCCTGCCGGGGCAGGAGGAAGCGTTCTACCGCGCCGTCGATCGGCACATGGTGCCTGCATGGAAACAGATGCTGCATGCGCAGGCTGTGCGCGTCTATCGCCCCCTCCAGTCCGAGCCGGGGTCGAATAGCGTCTTTCTGGTACAGCAGATCGACTATCCCTCGCATGCCGCCATGGCCGAGGCCTTGGCATCGCCCCGCAGGCAGGCCGCGACTGAGGCGATGCAGATCATCCGCCCGATGTATGAAGGCTTTCACCATCACGTCATCTATGAAGGCCTAGACGGCCATTGATCGCAGGGGGCCGCCGAAGGCCCCCCGTCAGGATCAGTTGAAGACGATCTGCGCCTTGATCGCCTGGCTGCGGTCGCCCGCGATCTGGAAGGCCGCGACGGCGTCGTTCAGCGCGAAGCTGTGCGTGATGAAGGGGCTGACGTCGATTAGGCCCTTGCGCATCAGGCTGACACCGGTGGCAAATTCCTCGTGGAAGCGGAACGAGCCTTTCAGGGACAGTTCCTTGGCGGTCATCGCCTGCACCGGCAGGGTCATGTCGCCGCCCAAGCCCAACTGTATGATCGTGCCGCCCGGACGCATCGCGGGGATCGCACCCGCCAGCGCCGGTGCCGCGCCCGAACATTCATAAAGCAGATCGAAGCTGCCCTTGTCGGCGCCATAGGCATCAAGCGCGGCGCGGTCGGTGCCGGTGTTCAGCACCACATCTGCCCCCGCCTTGCGCGCCATCTGCAGGGCGAAATCGCCCAGATCGGTGGCGACGATCAGATCAGCCCCTGCCCGGCGCGCGGCCAGGATGCACAGGATGCCGATGGGACCGCAGCCGGTGACCAACACCGATTTGCCCAGCATCGGACCCGCGCGGCGGGTGGCGTGCAGGCAGACGGCCAGCGGCTCGGCCATGGCGGCCTGCGCAGGGGTCAGCCCGTCGGCGGGCACGCATTGCGCGGCATCCGCCACCAGCAGTTCCCGGAATGCGCCCTGGATATGCGGAAAGGGCATGGCCGAGCCATAGAACCTCATGTTCAGACAATGGTTGAACATCGCCTGATCGCAGAACTTGCAGCTGCCGCAGGGCCGCGAGGGCGAGACGGCGACCAGCTGACCCTTGGACAGGCCGGTGACGCCCTCGCCCAAGGCCTCGACGTGGCCCGCGACTTCGTGGCCCAGAACCATCGGCTCTTTCAGGCGCACGGTGCCGAAGCCGCCGTGGTTGAAGTAATGCAGGTCCGACCCGCAGATCCCGCCCGCGGCCATGCGGATCAGGACCTGACCGGGACCGGGATTTTCGACCGGCTGTTCATCGATGCGCAGATCGCGCGCGTCGTGGATGACGATGGCTTTCATGATGCCCTCACAAAACCGGCGTGGGCAGGTCGTTGCCCGCGAAATAGGCCGTCAGATTGTCGCGCACCAGCTGGCCCATCGCCTTGCGCGTCTCGACCGTTCCCGAGGCGTGATGCGGTTGCAGCAGCACGTTCGGCAGCTCAAGGAAGCGCGGGTCCAATGCGGGTTCGCCTTCAAACACGTCCAGCGCTGCGGAACCAAGACGACCGTCGCCTAGGGCTGCGATCAGCTCCTCTTCGTCGATGTTGGAGGCGCGCGAGATGTTGATGATCATGCCTTCGGGGCCAACGCCCTCGATCACGTCCTTGCCGACGATGTGACGGGTGGCGGCGGATGCCGCCAGCGTCACGAACAGGAAATCGGCGTGTTTCGCCAGTTCGACCGGATCGGCGATAAAGGTCCAGTCCTTGGCGTAATCCTTGGCCGAGACGTCGCTATAGGCGATGTCCATGCCGAAGCCCGCCAGGCGGGTCGCGACCTCGAAGCCGATGCGGCCAAGACCCAGAACGCCCGCCTTTCGACCAAAGACGCGACGCTTCAGCGGATAGAGGCCCTTGCTGGCCCAATTGCCGCTGCGCACCCATTCCTCGGCGCCGACCATGCCGCGCGACAGGGTCAGCATCATCGCCACGCCCAGATCGGCCACATCGCCGGTCAGCACGTCGGGCGTGTTGGTCACGCGGATACCCTTTTCGCGGCATGCCGCCAGATCGACCGCGTCATAGCCGACCCCATAGACCGAGATGACCTTCAGCTGCGGGCAGGCCTCGATCATGGCGCGGTTCGCACCCAACTCGCCGCGCGTGGCGATGCCCTGAACGTCGGGGCCGACCTTGGCAAGGAAGGCCGCCTTGTCGTTCGCCTTGAAGTAACGATGGACGGTGAAGGCCGCGTCCAGCGGGACCTGATCCCATTCCGGATAGGGGCCGACCTGCAGGATGACGGGCTTGGACATGTGGCATTCCTCACTTGACTTGCTTGTTATCGATAACATATTCAGGACCCAACCCGATGTCGAGCATAATTCCGAAAGGCCATCACATGAGCATCCAACTGTTTGATCTGACCGGAAAACGGGCGCTGATCACTGGATCGTCGCAAGGGATCGGGATCGCGTTGGCCAAGGGTCTGGCCGATGCCGGGGCCGAGATCGTGCTGAACGGCCGCGATGCGGGCAAGCTGGCCAAGGCCGCCGCAGTCCTGCGCGACGCAGGTGCCACGGTGCATGAACTGGCCTTCGACGTCACCGATCACGCCGCCGTCCGCGCCGCCGTCGATGCTTTCGAGGCGGAAACCGGCCCCATCGACATCCTGATCAACAACGCCGGCATGCAGCACCGCAGCCCGCTGGAAGATTTTCCTGCGGATGCCTTCGAGCGTCTGCTGCAGACCAACATCGCCTCGGTCTTTCACGTCGGTCAGGCATGCGCGCGGCACATGATCGCGCGGAAGGCGGGCAAGATCGTCAACATCTGCTCGGTCCAAACGGCCTTGGCGCGTCCGGGCATCGCGCCCTATACCGCCACCAAGGGCGCGGTCGCGAACCTGACCAAGGGCATGGCCACCGATTGGGCGCGCTACGGCCTGCAGTGCAATGGCTTGGCCCCCGGCTATTTCGAAACGCCGCTGAACCAGGCACTGGTCGATGATCCGGAATTCACCGCATGGCTGGCCAAGCGCACCCCCGCAGGCCGTTGGGGCAAGGTCGAGGAACTGGTCGGCACCGCCATCTTCCTGTCCTCGGCAGCATCGTCCTTCGTGAACGGCACCACCGTCTTCGTCGATGGCGGCATCAGCGCCTCGCTGTAACACCCCAAAACCTAGGGAGGAGGAACCACATGACCCTGAAGATCGCCCTGATCGGCGCCGGTGCCATGGGGGGTGCCATCGGCGCCCGCCTGATCGAAACCGGCCAGCATCTGATCGTCTTCGACCTGAACAAGGATGCCGTGAAGGCCCTGACCGACAAGGGTGGGCAGGCAGCCACCAGTGCGGCCGAAGCGGCGGCGGCGTCCGACTATGTCATCACCAGCCTCAATTCACCCCAAATTGTCCGAGCTGCGATATTCGGCACCGATGGCGTGGCACAGAGCGCGAAACCCGGCATGCTGATCATCGACATGTCCTCGATCGATCCGGCGGCGACGCGGGAACTGGCGCAGATGGCCGGGGAACGGGGTCTGCGGTGGGTGGACAGCCCGCTGTCGGGCGGCGCGCCCAAGGCCGCAACGGGCAATCTGACCCTGATGTGCGGCGGACCGGATACCGATGTGACCGAGGCAAAGACCGTCCTGTCGCATGTCGCCAGCAACATCACCCGCATGGGCGATCACGGCGCGGGTCAGACCACCAAGCTGATCAACCAGGTGCTGTGCGGATTGAACTTCATGGCCGTGGCCGAGGCGACCCAGCTGGCTCTGGATGCAGGTGTCGATGCGGAAATGATCCCCGTCGCGCTGAAGGGCGGGCGTGCCGACAGCGCCATCCTGCAGGAATACATGCCGCGCTTTGCCACCAAGGATTACCGCCGCACCGGTCGCATCGACAATATGGTCAAGGACCTGAACGGGGCGCAAGATCTTGCGCGGCAGACCAATACCTCGATGCCGATGACGGCGCTTTGCACGGAAATCCACCGGATGCTGACGGCAGCCGGTCTGGGCGGCGAGGATCAGGCGGCCCTGATGGAATACTTCCGCGGCCCCGACAAGGAACAGTTCGAATGATCACCCGCTTCGCGCTATTCGAGGGTCAGGTCAGACCCGGCCAAACCGAGGCCTTCCGCCGTGCCGTCACCGAAAGGCTGGTTCCCGTCTGGACCACCTTCCCCGGCCATTCCGAGGTCCGCGTCATGTTCGGCGAGGAACGTGACGAAGGCGCGCCGGAATTCCCGCTGATTCTTGCGATCAGTTATCCCGACCGCGCGGCCATGGGGCTGGCGATGAACAGCGGTGCCCGCCTCCGGTCCCGCGACATCACCGGCTAGATCGTCGTGGAATACTTCGACGGGCGCATCCACCATCATGTGACCGAGGCGGCAAATTATCCCGCCACGGCATCGGCTTGACCCGTTAACGTTACCAGAAGATAATTGCCCTGCCCGCCTCGACGGGTTGCCGCCCCGAGGTGCCGATGACCCAACGCCCCATCACCATGAAGGACGTCGCCCGCGCCGCGGGGGTCTCGGTCATGACGGTCAGCCGCGCCTTCAAGACCGACAGCTCGGTCAGCCCCGACACGCGCGATCACATCCGCAAGGTGGCCGAGGATCTGGGCTATGTGCTGGACAGCACCGCCGCGAACCTGCGATCGCAGCGCAGCGACTTCGTGGCGGTCACCATCCCCTCGCTGAACAACGCCAACTTCGCCGATACCGTCAGCGCCATGTCGGACGTGCTGGGCAAGGCCGGGATGCAGATCCTGCTGGGCCACACGAATTACGACATCCACGAGGAGGAACGCCTGATCGCGCAGTTCCTGCAGCGCCGGCCTGCCGCGATGGTCGTGACGGGCGGTCGTCATACCGACCGGACCCGCAAGCTGCTGTCCAACGCCGGCATCCCCGTGGTCGAGACATGGGACCTGCCCCCCGACCCCATCGGCCATGTCGTAGGCTTTTCCAACGCGCGGGCGATGGATCCGCTGGTGGCGCATCTTCAGGCGACGGGGCGGCAGCGCATCGCCTTCATCGGTGGCGATGCCGATGGCGATACGCGCGGCACCGACAGGCGCATGGGCTTCATCCGCGCGATGGAGGCGCGGGGCTTGGACCCCACCCGCCTGATCCGCGCGGGTCAGGTGCCCATCTCGATGAAGGAGGGCGCCGCCGCCATGGCGCGCCTTCTGGCGGATCTGCCCGATACCGATGCGGTGATCTGCGTGTCGGACCTGTCGGCCTTCGGTGCGCTGTCGGAATGCGCGCGGCGTGGGGTCGATGTGCCGGGCGATATCGCAATCGCGGGTTTCGGCGCCTATGAGATCGCGGGCATCGCCCATCCGACCATCACCACCATGAACCCTCATCCCCGCCGCATAGGCACCCGTACCGCCGATCTGCTCTTGATGACCATGAACGGCGATGCCCAGGGCGAGACCCTGCGGTTCGAGATCGCACCCGAGTTCGTTCCCGGCGGCTCGACCGGCTGACCGTCGAGACGCAAAAAGGCCCGGTCGCAACCGGGCCTTTCTTCAATGGATCAACGGCTTACTTGGCAGATGCTTCCTGAATAGCCGTCACCATCGCATCGCCGTTTTCGCTGATGAACTTGTCCCAGACCGGCTTGACGACCTCCTGGAAGGCGGCGGCGTCGACGTCGGTGTTGACCTCCATCCCGTCGGCTTCCAGATCGGCGATCATCTGCGCCTCGCTGTCGATGGACATCTGGCGCTGCATGTCGGTGGCCTCCTTGGCGACGTCCATGATGATCTGGCGCTGCTCCTTGGTCAGGCCGTTGAACTTGTCCAGGTTCATGGCGACGGCCAGCGGCGCATAGGCGTGCTGGGTCAGCGAGAGGTATTTCTGAACCTCGTAGAACTTGAAGGAGAGGGTCACGCCGATCGGGTGGTCCTGGCTGTCCACGACGCCGGTTTCCAGCGCGGTATAAAGCTCGGCCACGGGGATCTGCTGGGGCTGCGCTTCCAGCAGCTGGAACATGTCGTTCAGCGCCTTCGAGGAATTGACCCGCATCCGAAGCCCCTTGACGTCGTCCGGCGTGCGGATCGGGCCGCGGTTGTTGGTCATGTTGCGATAGCCGTTCTCGGGGAAGGCCAGACCCTTCAGGCCGTGATCCTCGAAGCTTGCCAGAACACCTTGGCCAACCTCGCCGTCCAGAACGGCATAGGCGGTTTCGCGGTCGGGGAACATGAAAGGCAGGGTGAAGGCCGCCGATTCCGGCATCAACCCCGAGAAGTTGTTCAACCCGACCATGACGATATCGATGATGCCCGAACGCGCGCCGTCGATCATCGCGCTGTCATTGCCCAGCTGCCCCTGCGGGAATATCTGGACGGTGACATCGCCGTTGGTGCGCTCGGCCACCTGCTCGGCGAAGAAGGTCGACAGGTTCTGCTGCAGGTCGGTTTCCGGCGCGGCATGGGCCATGCGCAGGGTCTCGGCCACGGCGGGCAGCGCGGTCACGGCCAGCGCGGACGCCATACATAGCGATTTGACCAGGGTTTTCATGTGTTTTCCTCCCACAAGTTTATCCGATGAAGAATTCCATAGGCACGGTGATCAGCTGCGGGACGGCGACGAAGGCCACCAGCAGCAGCAGATAGGCGATGATGAAGGGCCAGGCCCCACGGATGGCCGTCGACATCTTCACCTGCCCCACACCGCAGACCACGTTCAGCACGTTCCCGACCGGCGGCGTGATCAACCCGATTGAGCAGTTGATGACGAACATCAGCCCGAAATAGACCGGGTCGATGCCCGCCGCCTTGGCCACCGGCAACAGCAGCGGCACAAGGATCAGGATGGTCGGCGACAGGTCCATCACCATGCCGACACACAGCACGATCAGCATGATCACGGCCATCAACAGGCGCGGCTGGTCGATCAGCGGTTGCAGCAGCGTGACCAGTTGCTGGGGCAGCTGGGCGACGGTGATCAGCCATGCGGCGACGATGGCGCAGCCGACAAGGAACATCACCATGGCGGTGGCGCGGCCCGAATTGATCAGCACGCGCAGGAAGACCGGCCACTTCAGTTCGCGGTAGATGACGCTGGACACGAAGATGGCATAGACGGCGGCGACGACGGCGGCCTCGGTCGGTGTGAAGACGCCGAAGCGGATGCCCCCCACGATGATGACCGGCAGCAGCAGCGCCCAGAAACCGGACCGCAGGGCGGCCCAACGCTCGGACGCGCTGGCCTTGGGCAGGGCCTCGACGTCCTCATTGCGAATGATCAGGCTCCAGACGACCATCAGGGTCGCGCCCATCATCAGGCCGGGCGCGATTCCGCCCAGAAACAGGTTCTTGATCGAGATGTTTCCCGCGACGCCCACAAGGATCAGCGGCAGCGAGGGCGGGATGACCGGCGCGATGATGCCGCCCGATGCCAGCAGGCCGACCGAGGCGCCCTCGGGGTAATTCCCCTTGCGCATCATCGGATAGAGGATCGAGACCAGCGCCGCCGCATCGGCCACCGCAGACCCCGACAGTCCCGCCATCAGGATCGCCGTCATGATCGCGACATAGCCCAACCCGCCCTTGCAATGCCCGATCATCGCCGTGGCAAGCCGCACGATCCGCGTGGACAGCCCGCCCGAGGACATCACCTCGCCCGCGACGATGAAGAAGGGGATCGCCAGCAGCGGAAAGCTGTCGACGCCGTTGATCAGGTTCTGTGCAAGGATGTCGGCGCTGAACAGCCCCATCTGCAACATCAGCGCCATGGCGGCCAGCAGCAGCGCGAAGGCCACGGGCAGGCCCAGCAGAATCGATCCGATCAGGACGCCCAGGAACAGCAGCAGGATCATGCGTGAAAATCCCCCGCCTGAGTGTCCTTGGCGTCATCGTCCAGCAGCGCATCAGGCAGGAAGACCCGCACCGCGCCGATGAAGACCATCAGGGCCGCCGAGACCGTCCCCGCCAGATAGAAAAGCGCCGAAGGCAGCCCCGTGATCTGCGAGATGTTGTTCCAATTCGCGTTCATCTGCTTGAACGAGCCCATGAACAGCATGACCATCGAGATGACGACGACCAGATAGGCCAGCCGCCGCAGCAAAGGCACCAGGCGGGGCATCAGCACCTCCGAGAATTCGGCGATGGCCAGATGTTCGTTGCGGCGCAGCAGCACCGCGGCGCCCAGCATCACCAGCCAGACGAGCCCCAAGCGCGACAGCTCGACCGCCTCGCGCAGGCCCGATGACAGGCCATAGCGCAGGACGACATTGGCAAAGACCAGCACGATCATCAGCATCAGGATGACCGCCATGACGTAATCGACGACCCTCCACAGCAAACGCCAGAACTTCATGATCGCGTCCCCCTCCAAGGCAGTGCCATGACAGCGCGGGCCGATGCCCATCATTTCAGAAAAGTTATCGATAACATCAGCGGCGCGCAAGCTTTTATTGATCGTGCCGGGGCGTTCCGCGACGGTTGCGCCCTTGATGGTGCCCGTGCGGTCGCTAAGCTGCGCGAAATGCAAACTGGGGGAACAGCATGGAATTCATGGCACGCGCGACGGCCATCGTCGGCGGCACGATGGTCGCACTTCGCCGCTTCGGCGCGCCCAAGACGCAAGCGATGGGCCAGACGCCCCAGATCCCCGAGGCCCGCAAGCAGGGGATCATGACGCTGAAGATGCCCACCGCGCAGGGCTGGGCACCGGGGCATGTCCCCTCGGCTGCCGAGGGGCTGAAGGTCAACGCCTTCGCATCGGGCCTGGACCATCCCCGCTGGATCGAGGTGCTGCCGAACGGCGATGTGCTGGTGGCCGAATCCAAGGAGCAGGCAGGCCCCGCCAAGACGCTGTTCGACATGGCCGCGCAAGCCACGATGCGCCGCGCCCGCGCCATCGGCATCAGTGCCAACCGCATCAGCCTGTGGCGCGACGAGGACGGCGACGGCGTGGCCGAGGTCCGCAAGACCTTTGTCGAAAACCAGAACCAGCCCTTCGGCATGGCGCTGGTGGGCGACACCTTCTATGTCGGCAATACCGATGGGATCGTGGCCTTCCCCTATCAGGAGGGCGACACCAGCCTGAAAGGTCCGGGGCGCAAGCTGGTCGATTTCAAGCCCTCGGGGCATTGGACGCGCAGCCTGCTGGTCTCGCCCGACGGGACGCGTATCTATGCGGGCGTCGGCTCGCTCAGCAATATCGGCGACAAGGGGATGGAGGCCGAGGAAGGCCGCGCCGCCATCTGGGAATTGGACGTGGCCACCGAAGAGGCACGCATCTTCGCCTCGGGCCTGCGCAATGCCGTTGGCATGGCGTGGGAGCCTGTGACGGGCGCCTTGTGGACCGTGGTCAACGAACGCGACGGGCTGGGGGATGAGACGCCACCGGATTACCTGACCTCGGTTCAGCGGGATGGCTTCTATGGCTGGCCCTATTGCTATTGGGGGCAGACGGTCGACGACCGGGTGCCGCAGGATGCCGCCAAGGTCGCATCCGCGATCACGCCCGATTACGCGCTTGGCGGGCATACGGCCTCGCTCGGCCTCTGCTGGATGCCCGAGGGCACCCTGCCCGGCTTCCCCGACGGCATGGTCATCGGCCAGCACGGGTCGTGGAACCGTTCGACCCTCAGCGGCTACAAGCTGATCTTCGTGCCGTTCAAGGATGGCAAGCCCTGCGGTGCGCCGCGCGACATCCTGTGGGGCTTTTTGTCCGATGACGAAAAGCTGGCCTATGGCCGCCCGGTCGGGGTCGCCATCGGTCCCGATGGCAAGTCGCTGCTGATGGCCGATGACGTCGGCGACATCATCTGGCGCGTGACGGCTGCGTAAATACCCCGCCGCGGGCCGCGATCAATCGCGGTTCGCGGCAATCGCCAGACCGTCGGCCACGGCGGTGAAGACCTCGGAGAAACTGTGGCGGGCATCGGGGAAGATCGCCTTCATCTGGTCCGAGACCATGGTCATCAGGCTGGACCCGCCGACATAGATCACCTGCCCCACCTGATCGGCCCGCAACCCCGCCATCTGCAGCGTCACCTGCGCGCCTTCTGACAGCTGTTCGCCGTGCCGCGCCAGGCTGTCGGCCATGCCCTGCGCGGTCAGGGGCGCCGACAAGCCGCGCTGGATCGCGTCCAGCATGATGCGCGGATCGTCCTGCAACCCGTTGGCTGCGATCTTGCCGCGTTCGGTGGCGAAGGCCAGCTCGTGGCCCAGCTCATCCTCCAGCACGGTGGCAAGGCGGGCCAGCTTTTCGGGCTCCTGCGCCAGACGCACCATCTCGGCGACCATGCGCGTGTTCTGGGGTGTATAGACGAAGGCGATTTTTTCCCATGTCGCTAGATCGTTATAGATCGCGTTCGGCGTGGGCGAGGTCCCCGTTCCCATCACCTTGCGCAGCTCGGTCCCCTTTCCCAGCAGCGGCATTACCCAATCGATGTTGATGGCGCGGTCGAAATCCGTCCCGCCGATGCGCACACCGTGATTGGCCAGGATCCGCACCCCGTCCAGTCCCGTTCGGAACAGCGAGAAATCCGAGGTACCGCCCCCCACGTCGACGATCAGCCCCACGTCGCCCGTCCGCTCCAGCGCACCGCTGGCAATAGCGGCGGCCTGAGGTTCGGGCATGAAGTCGACCTCGGTGAAACCGGCGGCCAGATAGCAGGCGCGCAGATCGGCCTCGGCCTGAGCCTCGCGCGGGTCGTCCTGGCCGTGAAAGACCACGGGGCGGCCCGAGAGGACGCGGTCGAAGGTCAGGCCGGTCTCGGCCTCGGCGCGCGTCTTGATCTGGTTCAGAAAGCGGGCGATGATGTCGACGAAGGTCACGCGCTCATGCAGGATCTGGCGCTTTTCGTGCATCAGGCTGGTGCCGAGGACGCGCTTCAAGGCGCGCATGAAGCGGCCTTCGACCCCATCCAGCAGCGCCTGGTTGGCGGGCTCGCCGATCAGCGTGCGGCGGTTTTCCTGATCGAAGAAGAAGGTGGTCGGCATGGTCGTCTGACCGGGCGCCATCGGGATCATCCGCGGCTTGCCGTTCACCAGATAGGCCGCAGCCGAATTCGAGGTGCCGAAATCTATGCCGATCGCCTGTGCCATGACCACGCCCTGTCTGTGAAGGAAGGGGGGCTTTAGGCAGGGTACCTTTGGTTGTCAAGCAAGGGTCCCGGATGCCCGACGTCAGGGCATCCGGGGAAAGTCGAAGGGATCAGCCCGCGCGATAGTTGGGCGATTCCCGCGTGATTTGCACGTCGTGGACGTGGCTTTCCTTCAGGCCTGCGCCGGTGATGCGGACGAATTCGCAACCCTTGCGCATCTCGGCCACGGTGGCGCAGCCGGTATAGCCCATGGCCGCGCGCAGTCCGCCGACCAGCTGATGGATGACGGTACCCGCCGGACCCTTGTAGGGGACCTGACCCTCGATGCCTTCGGGGACCAGCTTGTCGGATGCCGCGTCCTTCTGGAAATAGCGGTCGGCCGATCCGCGCGCCATGGCGCCAAGGCTGCCCATGCCGCGATAGGATTTGAAGCTGCGGCCCTGATACAGGATCACCTCTCCGGGGCTTTCGTCGGTGCCCGCGATGGCGCTGCCGACCATGGCGCAGCTGGCGCCCGCCGCAATCGCCTTGGCGAAATCGCCCGAGAACTTGATGCCGCCATCCGCGATGATCGGAATGTCGCCAGCAGCCGCCGCGGTATCCATGATCGCCGTCAGCTGCGGCACGCCCACGCCCGCAACGATGCGGGTGGTGCAGATGCTGCCCGGCCCGATGCCGACCTTGATCGCATCCGCACCCGCGCCGATCAGCGCGCGGACGGCCTCGGCGGTGGCGACGTTGCCCGCGACGATCTGCACGTCCCCGGCCACGGCCTTCAGGCGTTCGACGGCGCGCGCGACCCCTGCGGAATGGCCATGTGCGGTGTCGATCACGACCATGTCGACGCCCGCCTCGATCAGCGCCATGCTGCGTTCGAAGCCTTCGTCGCCGACTGTCGATGCAGCGGCCACGCGCAGACGGCCCATGTCGTCCTTGCAGGCCAGCGGGTTCAGCACGGCTTTTTCGGTGTCCTTCAGCGTCAGCAAGCCGGTCAGCTTGCCTTCACCATCGGTGATCAGCAGCTTTTCGATGCGGCGCGACTTCATCAGGTTGATCGCCTCGGCGCGGTCGGCGGGTTCGCGCAGGATGGCAAGGTTCTGATCGCTCATCATGGCGCGGACGGGGGTGCGGGCGTCATTGGCGAAACGCATGTCGCGGTTCGTCACGATGCCCAGCACACGGCCCTGTTCGTCCACCACCGGGAAACCGGTGACGTTGTAGCGGTCCTGGAACGCCTTTGCGTCGGCCAGCGTCTGGTCGGGCGTCAGGGTGATCGGGTTGTAGACGATGCCGGATTCGAACCGCTTGACGCGGCTGACCTCGGCGGCCTGCTGTTCGGTGGTCAGGTTGCGATGGATCACGCCCATGCCGCCCGATTGCGCCATGGCGATGGCCATCCGCCCCTCGGTGACCGTATCCATGGCCGAGGACAGAAGCGGGATGTTCATCCGGATGGACTTGGTGACATTCGTGGTCACGTCAGCGGTCGACGGCATCACCGTCGAGGCGGCCGGAACCAGAAGAACGTCGTCGAATGTGAGAGCCTCACGAATCTGCATGGGGGTGTCCTTGCGGCAATTTCGTTTGGCAGTTTCCACTTTCACGGGCAGCCTGCTTTGTCCAGCCCGAAGACGCATCAATCTGCGTTGCCGAACTGCCACCGTCGCGAACCAAGCGCTGACGCCTACGTCACGTCAGTTGATCGCGCTAATTGATTCGTAACCATCGTGTCGTAAGGTCGAATCGGGACAAGGTGCCCTCAAGGGAGGAATGAATGAAAATCGCGTCATCGGGAATCGCAATTCTGATGCTCAGTGCATCCCAACTGGCCGCAGGCGGCATCGAACGTGCACCGCAATCGCTGAACGCGCTGTTCGAAGAGGGGAACTATGCCGAACTCAGCTTCGGCGGCGTCGACCCCACGGTCGAGGGCACCGATATAGCCGGCTTCGATACCGGCGACGTGGCGCAGGGCTACGGCTTTACCGGACTGGCCTACAAGCATCAGTTCACGCCGGAATTCTCGGGGGCGATCATCATCGAGCAGCCCTTCGGTGCAGACATCCTCTATCCGTCGGCGACGGATGGCGGTTCGCCCGTGTTGGGAGGCACGATGGCGAAGGTCGACAGCACCACCTTCACGGCACTCGGCCGCTACAAGATGCCGAACAACTTCTCGGTCCATGGCGGTATCCGCGGATCGCGCGCCGATGGCCATGTGACGCTGAACGGTTTGGCCTATGGCCCCGTGGCGGGCTATGACGTCGATCTGGACAGCGACACCGGCATCGGTTGGGTCGCAGGTGCGGCCTGGGAAAAGCCCGAGATCGCGGCGCGGGTATCGCTGACCTACAACTCGGAAGTCGAACATGAATTTGCCACGACCGAGACCGGTCCGCTGATCGATCCCGATGGCCCCGGCCCGATCCCGGCAGTTCCGCTGCTGAACGGAACCTCGACCACCACCGTCAACACGCCCGAAAGCTGGAACCTGGAATTCCAGACCGGCGTCGCCGCCGACACCCTGGTCTTCGGGTCGATCCGTTGGGTCAACTGGAGCGAGTTCCGCGTCGATCCCGTGAATTTCGTGACCGTCACCGGCGGTGGCCTGGTCGATCTGGAAGACACCACCACCTATACCTTGGGCGTGGGACGCAAGTTCACGGAGAACTGGTCGGGCTCGGCCTCATTCACCTATGAGAAGGGTGGCGACGATCTGGTTTCCCCGCTGGCACCGACGAACGGTCGCAAGGGCATCACCCTGGCCGCGATCTATACCCAGGGGCCGATGAAGATCTCGACCGGGATCAACTATACCAAGCTGGGTGACGCGATGCCCGAAACCGGCACGCCGGACACCGCACGCGCCAGCATGGAAGGCAACCACGCATGGGGTGCGGGCGTCCGCATCGGCTACAGCTTCTGAAGCCCGTGACATGACGCGAACGGCCCCCTCCGCTCGGACGGGGCCGTTTTTCATCTGCCACCGCGTGGGGTCTTTTCCTTCGGCCATGCGCGGTTTAGCTAGGGTCCGGCGCAGACAAGGGACCACGCATGATCTATCGCAGTGCAGAGGCTTGGCGGACGGCCGCATCGAAACGGATCGTGCTGTTCGGGATGTCGGGGCTGGGCAAGACCTATCTGGCTTCGATGCTGCGCGAGACGGACGACTGGTTCCACTATTCCGTCGATTACCGCATCGGCACCCGCTACATGGGCGAATATATCGCCGACAACTTCAAGCGCGAGGCGATGAAGGTCCCCTTCCTGCGCGAATTGCTGATGTCGGACAGCGTCCATATCTCCAGCAACATCACCTTCGACAACCTGGCGCCGCTGTCCACCTATCTGGGCAAGCCCGGCAGCCCAAGCCGTGGCGGCCTGCCGTTCGAAGATTACTGCCGCCGCCAGAACCAGCACCGCCGGGCCGAGATCGCATCCCTGCTGGATACGCGCCATTTCCTGGATCGCGCGCAGGACATCTATGGCACGCCGCATTTCATCTGCGACACCGGCGGCTCGATCTGCGAGGTGGTGGACCCCGAGGATCCGCAGGACCCGGTGATGAACGCCTTGGCGCGTGATTTCCTGATGGTCTGGATCAAGGGCAGCGACGCCCATACCGCCGAACTGGTGCGCCGCTTCGACCGTGCGCCCAAGCCGATGTATTACCAGCCGCAATTTCTGGAAAAGGCCTGGATCGCCTATCGCGTCGAAAAGGGCCTCGAGGAGGAGCAGGTCAATCCCGACGACTTCATCCGCTGGACCTATGCCCGCGCTCTGGCCCACCGCCAGCCGCGATACGAGGCCATGGCCAAACGCGGTGTCACCATACTGGCCGAGGAGGTCGCGCAGATCCGCACCCCTCGGGATTTCGACGATCTGATCGCCAAGGCCATTTCGCGCAAGGACGCCTGACATGCCCATCACCCTGAACGAGAATCTTCCCGCCTATCGCATCCTGTCCAAGGAAGGCGTGATGGTGATGTCTCCGGGGCGGGCCGCGACGCAGGACATCCGACCCCTGCGCATCGGGCTGTTGAACCTGATGCCCAAGAAGATCCAGACCGAAAACCAGTTCGCCCGCGTCATCGGCGCGACGCCCCTGCAGATCGACTTCCAGCTGATCCGCATGTCCGACCACGAAAGCCGCAACACCGCCGCCGACCACATGGAGAGCTTCTATCGCCCCTTCCGCGAGGTCGAGGCCACGGGCGAGAAGTTCGACGGGCTGATCATCACCGGCGCCCCGATCGAGCATCTGCCCTTCGAAGAGGTCACCTATTGGGACGAACTGACCCGCGTCTTCGAATGGACTCGGACGCATGTGCATTCCACCTTCGGCGTCTGCTGGGGCGGCATGGCGATGGCCTGGCATTTCCACGGGCTGCCCAAGCATATCCTGGACCGGAAGGCCTTCGGCTGTTTCGCGCATCAGAACCTCGAACCTTCGTCGCATTACCTTCGCGGTTTCGCCGACGAGGTGCTGGTTCCCGTCAGCCGCTGGACCGAGGTGCGGCAGGAAGACGTCGATGCCCGCCCCGATCTGACCACCCTGCTGGCCAGCCCCGAGGTCGGCCCCTGCCTGCTGTCGGATGCCAAGCGGCGCGGGCTCTATGTCTTCAACCACTTCGAATACGACAGCACGACGCTGAAGGACGAGTTCGACCGCGACGTGCAGGCCGGCAAGCCCGTCACGCTCCCCTCGAATTACTTCCCGCAGGACGACCCGTCGCGGGTGCCGCTGAACCGCTGGCGCAGCCACGCGCATCTGCTCTACGGTAACTGGATCAACGAGATCTATCAGACGACCATGTACGACATGGCCCGCATCGGAGAGGGATGACCATGACCGCACCGGACCTGCCCTATGTCGGCCAGATCACCGACTATCTTGAGAACAAGGCACCCAAGTCCATCCGCAAGCAGATTGCCGAAGCGGACAAGAACGACATCATGGACAAGGATTTCCCCTATCGCGACATGATGGACAAGGACGACTACAACGACCAGATGGAGCAGTTGCAGTTGCAACTGATCCGGATGAAGTACGATGCCATCGCCACAGGCAAGCGCATCGTCGTCTTGTTCGAGGGGCGCGATGCCGCAGGCAAGGGCGGCACCATCGAACGCGTGCGCGAGAACCTGAACCCGCGATCGTCCTATGTCGTGGCCCTGCCGAAGCCGACCGAGCGTGAGGCTGGCCAATGGTATTTCCAGCGCTATGTCGACCATCTGCCGGCGGCGGGCGAATTGGCGCTGTTCGACCGCAGCTGGTACAACCGCGGCGTGGTGGAACGGGTCTTCGGCTTTTCCGACGACCAGCAACGCAACGCCTTCTTCCGCCAGCTGCCCAGCTTCGAACAGATGCTGGTCGATGACGGGGTAATCCTGGTCAAGCTGTGGCTGAACGTCGGCCGGGCCGAGCAGCTGCGCCGTTTCCTTGATCGCGAGAAGGACCCGCTGAAACAATGGAAGCTGAGCGGGATCGACGTTCAGGGCCTTGCGAAATGGGACAATTATACCGCCGCCATCCGCGACACGCTGAACCTGTCGCATTCCCCCATCGCGCCCTGGACGGTCATCCGGTCCGACGACAAGAAACGGGCGCGGGTGGCCGCGATCCAGACGATCCTGCATGCGGTGGATTACGTGGGCAAGGACCTTGATGCGATCGGCGCGGTCGATCCGCTGATCGCGGGCGGGCCGGACCTGCTGCGCGACTGATCCTCTTGGCCTTTGGCGGGGGCCATGCCAGAACCCCTGCGAGGGGATCATCTGGGAGGATATCATGAACCTGTCAAACAGCCGCGCCATCGTGACCGGCGGCGCATCCGGCCTTGGCGCCGCCACCGCCGCGCATTTCCGCAAGATGGGCGCGCAGGTCACCGTGCTGGATCTGGACCACGCGGGCGAAGCTACGGCCACCGCCATCGGGGCGGGCTTTGCCCAAGCCGATGTGACCGATGAGGCAAGCGTCGCCGCCGCGCTGGACCATGCGGTCGGCCTGATGGGCGGCATCGACATCTGCGTGAACTGTGCGGGCATCGCCACGGGTGAAAAGACCCTTGGCCGCGACGGTCCGCATCGCCTCTCCAGCTTTCGCCGCACCATCGAGATCAACCTGATCGGTAGCTTCAACGTCCTGCGGCTGGCCGCCGAACGCATGGTCCTGAACGACCGAACCGACAACGGGGTGATCGTGAACACCGCCTCGATCGCGGCCTTCGACGGGCAGAAAGGTCAGGCGGCCTATGCGGCCTCGAAGGCGGGGATCGCGGGCATGACCCTGCCCTTGGCGCGCGATCTGGCGGGCCAGCGCATCCGCGTCTGCGCCATCGCGCCCGGCATCTTCGGCACGCCGATGCTGAAGGGTCTGCCCCAGGACGTGCAGGACAGCCTGGCCGCCGAGGTGACCTTCCCCAAGCGCCTCGGCGATCCCGAAGAATACGCCCGCATGGCCGCCTTCATCGTCGAAAGCGATTATCTGAACGGCGAGGTGATCCGGCTGGACGGCGCATTGCGCATGCGCTGACCATCAAGTCCCCCGCCTTGCGCGAAACGCTTGCGCGGGCGGGGGGCGGCGGCTAGCGTTCACGCAGAACAGTTGAACCGAAAGGCCAGTTTTCATGCGCTTGCTGACCACCACCATCCTGGCCGCGGCGGCCCTGCCCGCCTATGCCGCCGACAGCCAGTTCACCGTCTTTGACTGGGCCGGGTTCGAGGAACCCTCGATCTTCCAAGGCTATATCGACAAGCACGGCGACAGCCCGACCTTCGCCTTCTACGGCGACGACGACGAGGCGTTTCAGAAGGTCGCATCCGGCTTTCGCGCCGATGTGGTCCACCCCTGCAGCCAGATGGTCAGCAAGTATCGCGACGCCGGCCTGATCGAGCCATGGGACACCGCCAAGATCCCGAACTTCGACAAGATCGACGAACGCTTCCTCGATTCCGAGGTGTTCCGCGACGATCAGGGCGTCTGGTTCATCCCGACCGATTGGGGCGCCACCGCCATCGCCTATAACAGCGAAACGGTCCCGGCCGAGGATGTCTCGACGCTCGAGGTCTTCACCAATCCCAAATATCAGGGCCGCACCTCGCTGCCCGACAGCTCGGACGATGTCTGGGCGCTGGCATATCTGGCGACGGGCACGACCGACTGGACCGATGTGACGGACGAACAGTTCGCCGCCGCCGCCGACTGGCTGCGCAAGGCGCATCAGAACGTCGCCGCCTATTGGGCCGATCCGTCCGAACAGGCGCAGCTGATGGCATCGGGCGCGGTCGATGTGGCCTGGTCGTGGAACGATGGCGTCGTCTATCTGCAGGAGGACGACTATCCGGTGGGCTTCCAGCGCGAGGCGAAGGAGGGGTCGTCGACCTTCTTCTGCGGCTTCGTGAACGTCAAGGACGGTCCGGGCGACGAGGAACGTGCCTATGACTTCATCAACGCCTGGCTGGAGCCTTCGGCTGGCAAGGCGCTGCTGGATACCATCGGCTATGGCCATACCTCGACCGAGGCGATGGAGACCATCAAGGACGAACCTGCCGTGGCCGAGGGCCTGGCCGAGGTCGACGTCCCCGTCCTGGCCCAGACCCCGAACGACCCCGAACAGCGCCAGAAGCAGCTGGCCGAGTTCGAGAAGATCAAGGCCGGTTTCTGATCGACCGCATCCGGCAGCGGGTTCGCCCGCTGCCGGATGAACTTGAGCCGATTTCATCATCTTATAGAAAACTATGAATTTGCCGCCATGCCGCCGGGGGTCTATAGAACAGACTTCTGATGAAAGGCGCGATCATGTCCGGCAAGCTTCCCCAATCCGATGCCTTCGCGGTCCTGAATAAGGCCGCCTCCGAACGCATCCTGATCATGGATGGCGCGATGGGCACCCAGATCCAGTCCCTTGGGCTGGCCGAGGATGATTATACCGGCCGCGGATCGGGTCATGTCTGTCGTCACCATTCGGACCACCCCCAGCAGGGCAACAACGACCTGCTGATCCTGACCCAGCCCGAGGCGGTCGAGGAGATCCACTTCAATTACGCCATGGCCGGTGCCGACATCGTCGAGACGAACACCTTTTCCGCCACCACCATCGCGCAGGCCGATTACGGCCTGCAGGAGGCCGTCCACGACCTGAACGTGGAAGGCGCCCGCGTCGTCCGCCGTGCGCTGGACCGGGCGACCGCCATCGACGGACGCCCGCGTTTCGTGGCGGGCGCGATCGGGCCGACGAACCGCACGGCCTCGATCAGTCCGGACGTGAACGACCCCGGCTATCGCGCCGTAACCTTCGACGACCTGCGCGTCGCCTATCTGCAGCAGGTGCGCGGCTTGATCGCGGGCGGGTCCGACATCCTGCTGATCGAGACGATCTTTGACACCCTCAACGCCAAGGCCGCCATCTTTGCCTGCATCCAAGCAATGGAGGAGCATGGCCGCGCCCTGCCCCTGATGATCTCGGGGACGATCACCGATGCCTCGGGGCGCACGCTGTCGGGCCAGACGCCGACCGCCTTCTGGCACTCGGTCCGCCATGCACGGCCCTGGACCGTGGGGCTGAACTGTGCGCTAGGCGCGAACGCCATGCGTCCGCACTTGGCCGAACTCTCGGGCGTGGCGGACACGCTGATCTGCGCCTATCCCAATGCGGGTCTGCCGAACGCCTTCGGGCAATATGACGAAGACCCCGACGACATGGCCCCCCAGATCGCCGATTTCGCCCGCGAGGGGCTGGTCAACGTCGTCGGTGGCTGCTGCGGCACGACCCCCGACCATATCCGCGCCATCGCCGAGACCGTCGCCGGTTTCGCCCCCAGAAAGGTGCCCGCCTATGTCTGATCGCATGCTTCGCCTGTCCGGCCTGGAACCCTTCGTCCTGACCCCCGACATTCCCTTCGTGAACGTGGGCGAGCGGACGAACGTCACGGGCAGCGCGCGTTTCCGCAAGCTGATCAAGAACCGCGACTATGCCACCGCCTTGGAGGTCGCGCGCGATCAGGTCGAGAACGGCGCCCAGATCATCGACATCAACATGGACGAAGGCTTGATCGATTCAAAAGCCGCCATGGTCGAATACCTGAACCTGCTGGCCGCCGAACCCGACATCGCCCGCGTGCCGGTCATGATCGACAGCTCCAAATGGGAGGTGATCGAGGCGGGCCTGCAATGCGTCCAAGGCAAGCCGGTCGTCAACTCGATCAGCATGAAAGAGGGCGAGGATCAGTTCCGCCACCAGGCGCGCCTGTGCCTGGCCTATGGCGCGGCCGTCGTGGTCATGGCCTTCGACGAACAGGGCCAGGCCGATACCGCGGCGCGCAAGATCCAGATCTGCGAGCGTGCCTATCGCATCCTGGTCGATGAGGTCGGCTTCCCCCCCGAGGACATCATCTTCGACCCGAACGTCTTTGCCGTCGCCACGGGCATCGAGGAGCACAACAACTACGGCGTCGATTTCATCGAAGCCACCCGCTGGATCCGCCAGAACCTGCCGCATGCGCATGTCTCGGGCGGCGTGTCGAACCTGTCCTTCAGCTTCCGCGGCAACGAACCCGTGCGCGAGGCGATGCACGCCGTTTTCCTCTATCACGCCATTCAGGCGGGCATGGACATGGGCATCGTCAATGCGGGCCAGCTGGCGGTCTATGACCAGATCGACCCGGACCTGCGCGAGGCCTGCGAGGATGTCGTCCTGAACCGCCGCGACGATGCCACCGACCGTTTGCTGGAGGTCGCGGAACGCTATCGCGGCGAAGCCGGGGCAAAAGGCCGCGAAAAGGATCTGAGCTGGCGCGAATGGTCCATCGAAAAGCGTCTGGAACACGCGCTGGTCAATGGCATCACCGAATATGTCGAGGCCGATACCGAAGAGGCCCGCCAACAGGCCGAACGCCCGCTGCATGTCATCGAAGGGCCGCTGATGGCGGGCATGAACGTCGTGGGCGATCTATTCGGCGCGGGCAAGATGTTCCTGCCGCAGGTGGTCAAATCGGCCCGCGTGATGAAGCAGGCCGTCGCCGTCCTTTTGCCCTATATGGAGGAGGAAAAGCGGTTGAACGGCGGGAAAGAACGCCAGTCGGCGGGCAAGGTGCTGATGGCTACCGTCAAGGGCGACGTCCATGACATCGGCAAGAACATCGTCGGCGTCGTTCTGGCCTGCAACAACTACGAGGTGATCGACCTTGGCGTCATGGTCCCCGCCCAGAAGATCCTTGAGGTGGCCAAGGCCGAGAATGTCGATGTCATCGGCCTGTCGGGGCTGATCACGCCCTCCTTGGACGAAATGGTTCATGTCGCCAGCGAAATGCAGCGCGAGGGCTTCAATGTGCCGCTGCTGATCGGGGGGGCCACGACCTCGAAGATCCATACGGCGGTGAAGGTCGCGCCGCGCTATGTCGCGGGACAGGCGGTCTATGTCACCGATGCCAGCCGCGCAGTGGGCGTGGTGTCCGAGCTTCTCAGCCCCGAACGCAAGGATGCCTATGTCGAAGCGATCAGGGACGAATATACCCAGGTGGCCGAAAAGCATGAACGGGCCGAGGCCGCCAAAAGCCGCCTGCCCCTGGCCACCGCCCGCGCCAATGCGCTGCAGATCGACTGGTCGGCCTATCAGCCCGTCGCGCCGCAGTTCACCGGCACGCGCATCATCGATGACTGGGATCTGGCTGAAATCGCCCGCTATATCGACTGGACCCCCTTCTTCCAGACGTGGGAGCTGAAGGGCGTCTATCCCCGCATTCTCGAGGATGAGAAGCAGGGCGAGGCAGCGCGGACTCTGTTCGCCGAGGCACAAGAGATGCTGGCAAAGATCATCGACGGCAAATGGTTCAAGCCGCGCGCCGTGGTGGGCTTCTGGCCCGCCAACGCCGTGGGCGATGATATCCGCCTGTTCACCGGCGATGACCGCCAGCAGGAACTGGCCACGCTGCACACGCTGCGCCAGCAGGTGACCAAGCGCAACGGTCGCCCGAATGTCGCCCTGTCGGATTTCGTGGCCCCCACGGGGGCCGATCATGTCGGCGGTTTCGTCGTGACCGCCGGCCCCGAGGAATCCGCGATCGCCGCCGACTACGAAAAGGCGGGCGACGATTACTCCTCGATCATGGTCAAGGCGCTGGCCGACCGCATCGCCGAGGCGATGGCCGAGATGCTGCATGAACGCGTGCGCAAGGAGTACTGGGGATACGGCGCGGATGAGACCTTTGAACCCGAGGACCTGATCGCCGAGCCTTACGCAGGCATCCGCCCGGCACCCGGCTATCCCGCGCAGCCTGACCACACGGAAAAGCTGACGCTTTTCAAGCTTCTGGATGCGGAATCTGCAACGGGGGTCACCCTGACCGAAAGCATGGCGATGTGGCCGGGGTCTTCGGTCTCGGGGCTCTATATCGCCCATCCCGACAGCTATTACTTCGGCGTCGCCAAGATCGAGGAAGACCAGGCCCGCGACTATGCCGCCCGCAAGGGCATGTCGCTGGAAGAGGTCGAGCGTTGGCTGGCCCCCGTCCTGAACTATACCAAGCGCAAGGCCGCCGCCGACGCGGCATGAAAAAACCCGCGTCCCTTTCGGGGCGCGGGTCCTTTCGCATCAGGCGCGAAGCTGGTCCGGGTCTTCGCGCATCATCGTCCGACCCAGGATATGATCGGCGGCCTTTTCGCCGGTCATGATCGACGGCCCGTTCAGGTTGCCGTTGGTGATCCGCGGGAAGATCGAGCTGTCGACGACGCGCAGCCCTTCGACCCCGATCACGCGCAGCTCGGGATCGACCACCGACATCTTGTCGTCGGCCGCACCCATCTTGCAGGAACCGCAGGGGTGATAGGCCGATTCCGCGTGTTCGCGGATGAAGTCGTCGATCTGCTGATCGGTCTGGACATCATCGCCGGGCTGGATCTCATCGCCGCGGAATTCCGCGAAGGCGGGCTGGTCGAAGATCTTGCGCGTGTGGCGGACACAGGCGCGGAACTCCTCCCAATCGCCGTCCTGGGACATGTAGTTGAAGTGGATCTTGGGCGCGACGGTCGGATCGCCGCTGGCCAGCCGGATCGTCCCGCGCGAGGCCGAACGCATCGGCCCGACATGCGCCTGAAAGCCGTGACCCGACGCAGCCGCCTTGCCGTCATAGCGCACGGCCAAGGGCAGGAAGTGATACTGGATGTCGGGGTAGTCCTTCGTCTCATCGGACTTGATGAACCCGCAGCTTTCGAACTGGTTCGAGGCGCCCAGACCGGTCTTCTGAAGCAGCCATTCGACACCGACGCGACCTTTGCCCAGCAAGTTGTAGTAGGTATAGAGCGTGATCGGTTTCAGCGATTTATACTGCATATAGACCTCGAGGTGGTCCTGCAGGTTCTCACCCACGCCCGGCCGATCGACCAGCGGCGTGATGCCATGTTCGCGCAGGTGCTCCGCCGGACCGATGCCCGACACCATCAGCAGCTTTGGCGAATTGATCGAGCTGGCCGAGATGATGACCTCGCGCTTGGCCTCGACCTGCGTGATCTGGCCTTTCTGTTCCAGTTCAACGCCATAGGCACGCTTTCCTTCAAAGAGGACACGGCGCGCCAGACCCCGAACGACCGTCAGAAGGCCGGTCTTTTTGGCGGGGCGCAGATAGGCGTTGGCCGTGGACCAGCGGCGGCCTTTCCAGATGGTGGCCTCCATCGGGCCGAAACCCTCTTGCTGTTCGCCGTTGTAATCGTCGGTGCGCGGCCATCCCGCCTGTTCACCGGCCTTGATGAAGGTGTTGAACAGCGGGTTCTTGCGCTTGCCGCGCGACACATGCATCGGGCCGCTGTCACCGCGCCAAGGCGAGGTCTGATCACCGGTGGGATCGCCGTGCCACGTCTCCATCCGTTTGAAATAGGGCAGCACGTCGGCATAGTTCCACCCGGTCGCGCCGCTGTCTTCCCAATGCTGGTAATCCAGCGGGTTGCCCCGCACGAAGACCATCCCGTTGATCGAGGACGACCCGCCCAGCACCTTGCCGCGCGGGGTGGCCAGGCGACGCCCGCCCAAATGTTCCTCGGGTTCGGAGGAAAAGCCCCAGTCATAGCGCGCCATGTTCATCGGATAGGACAGCGCGCCCGGCATCTGGATGAAGGGACCGATATCGCTGCCGCCGTATTCGATCAGCGTGACGGTCCGTCCGGCCTCGGTCAGGCGATAGGCCAGCGCGCAACCCGCACTGCCGGCCCCGATGATGACGTAATCCGCGGGCGCTGCCGCATTCGTGTTCTCAGTACGGGGCATCGACGCCTCCCATTCCGACATAGACCGATTTCAGCTGCGAGTAATGCTCGATCGCAGCGGCGGAGTTCTCGCGTCCCAGACCCGAGTTCTTGACACCGCCGAAGGGCATCTCGACCGGGGTCAGGTTGTAGGTGTTGATCCAGCAGGTGCCTGCCTCTAGGCCTGCGACGACGCGATGGGCGCGGGTCAGGTCCTGCGTGAAGACCCCTGCCGCCAGACCGAAGCCGGTGCCATTGGCGCGGCGTACGGCCTCCTCCTCGTCGAAGAAGGACAGGGTCGTCATCACTGGACCGAAAATCTCGTCCGTGGCGATGGTCATGTCGTCGGTCGCATCGGCAAAGACGGTGGGCGGGATGAAGGCACCTTCGCCCGGGCCGCCGCAGACCAGACGCGCACCGGCGGCCTGACCCGAGGCGATAGCCTCGCGGATCTTGGCAGCCTGCGTCGGATTGATGATCGGGCCGTGGTTGGTGTCGGGATCCAGCGGGTCGCCCATCTTGATGGCCTTCACACGCTCCGCCAGGCGCTCAAGGAACGGACCCTTGATGCCTTCCTGCAGGAAGACGCGCGTGCCGTTCGAACAGATCTGACCCGAGCTGTAGAAATTCGCCAGGATCGCCGCACTGACCGCATCTTCCAGGTTCGCGTCATCAAAGACGATCAGGGGCGACTTGCCACCCAGCTCCATCGTCACATGGCGCATGCCTTCGGCTGCGGCGGTATAGACCTTGCGGCCCGTCGGCACCGAACCCGTCAGCGAGACCTTTTCAACGTTGGGGTCCGTCACCAGCGCGGCACCGACCTCGCCGCGGCCCTGCACGACGTTGAAGACGCCAGCGGGCATGCCGGCCTCGATGAAGATTTCCGCCAGTTTCAAGGCACCTAGCGGCGTTTCCTCGGAAGGTTTGAAGACCATGGTGTTGCCCATGATCAGCGCCGGCGCGGCCTTCCAGCAGGCAATCTGGCTGGGATAGTTCCAAGCGCCGATGCCCGCGCAGACGCCAAGCGCCTCGCGGCGGGTATAGGCCCAATCGGCGCCAAGCGGGATGTACTGGCCGGTCAGCGTCGCCGCCAGACCCGCGAAATATTCCAGCGCAGCAGCACCCGAAGGCCAATCCGCGACCTCGGTTTCCTGGATCGGCTTGCCGGTGTCCAGCGTCTCGAGGCGGGCCAGCTCGTCGTTGCGCTCCATGATGATGGCGGCGGCGCGGCCAAGGATGCGGCCACGCTCGACGGGGGCCATGGCGGCCCATGCGGGCTGCGCCTCCTTGGCTGCGCGGCAGGCTTCGGCCACCTGATCGGTGGTCGCCTCGTGCAGCGTCGCGATGGTCTCGCCGGTATAGGCGTAATGGACGGGCAGTTCCTTGCCCTGTCCCTCGACATGCTTGCCGTTGATGAACAGGCTGGCGGTCGGTTGGGCGTTCAGGCTCATGCTAGCGCCTCCTCAAGATAAGACATGATGGTGTTTTCGGCATCGGTCGCATCGGTCGGCCCCGGGGTCAGGACCGCGCGCAGATAGACGCCGTCGATCAGCGCACCCAAGGTATCGGCGGTGCGTTCGGGATGGTCGGTCAGACCCCGCAGCGCCACGATCAGGTTCGACCGCAGCCGCTTGTGATAGACACGCAGCAGGCGACCCGCATCCTTGTTGACGAAGGAAAGTGCGTAAAAGTTAAGCCACGCACTGACCGTTTCGCGCTGGAAGTTCTGGGGCGCGAAACTGGCCTTGACGATCCCGTCAAGCCGCCCGCGCGACCCGCGACCCGGCAGGACGTCACGAACCGATTGCCCGTAAGTCCTTAGGATGTAACGCATTGCAGCCAGGAATATCTTCTCCTTGGACCCGAAGTAGTGATGGGCAAGGGCGGGCGACATGCCAGCGCGGCGGGCGATCTGCGCCACCGTCACATCCAGCGATCCGGCCATTCCCACCTCGAAAATGGCGGCGTTGATCAACGCGGCTTTTCGGATAGGCTCGGCACCAAGTTTTGGCATGACTGCACCTGCGTTCGGAAGAAATCTGTTGCTTTACATGCCCTGTGTAACTTTAATTGACTAACCAATCAAGAACAGGGAGCCTAAAATGACCCTCACCCGCTTCATCGCGACCCTTGCCGTCGGGGCCTCGATCGCAGGATCGGCCACCGCGGCAGAGCCTGAATCATGCAGCAAGGTCGTCTTTTCGGACGTCGGCTGGTCGGACATCACGGCGACCACCGCCCTGACCAGCACGGTTCTGCAGGCATTGGGCTATGAGACCGAAACCCGCATCCTGTCGGTGCCGGTCACCTATACCGCCATGGCCACCGACGACGTCGACGTCTTCCTTGGCAACTGGATGCCCACGATGGAGGCCGACATCGCCCCCTATCGCGACGAAGGCACCGTCGACACGGTCCGCACCAACCTGACCGGTGCGAAATACACCCTTGCCACCAACAAGGCGGGTGCCGATCTGGGCATCGACGACTTCAGCAAGATCGCCGAGCACAAGGACGCGCTGGACGGCAAGATCTATGGCATCGAACCCGGCAACGACGGCAACCGCCTGCTGCTGGAGATGGTGGCCGGCGACCAATTCGGGATGGGCACCTTTGAGGTCGTGGAATCCAGCGAACAGGGCATGCTTGCGCAGGTCCAGCGCGCCAGCAACAGCGGCGATCCGGTCGTCTTCCTTGGCTGGGAACCCCATCCGATGAACGCGCAGTTCGAGATGACCTATCTGACCGGCGGCGATGACATCTTCGGTCCCGACCTTGGCGGCGCCGAGGTGCGGACCAACACCCGCGCCGGCTATGTCGAGGAATGCCCGAACGTCGGCAAGTTGCTGCAGAACCTGGAATTCACCCTGGCCATGGAAAACGAGGTCATGGGCAAGATCCTGAACGACGGCGAAGACCCGATGGATGCCGCCAAGGAGTGGTTGCAGGCAAACCCCGAAGCTGCGACGCCCTGGCTGGCCGATGTCACCACGCTGGACGGCAACGACCCTCAGGCAGCCCTGAGCGCCGCGCTGGAAGGCTGACGACAGGGCGCGGATCCGTCCCGGGTCCGCGCCACCACGACCGACATCCAAGGGGACCAGAATGGAACAGCTGACCGATTGGGTCACGGAGAACAAGATCCCGGTGGGAAAAACCGCCAAGACGATATTCGACTGGTTGAACGCCAATGCCTCGGGGGTGTTCAACACGATTTCCGACGTGATGGACTGGCTGATCGACGCTATCCTGACCGCACTCGAAGCCCCTCATCCCTTTCTTTTCATCGCCATCGTCGTTGCCCTGACCTGGGGGTTGCAGCGCCGTGTCTCGACCTGCGTGCTGGTGGCCGTGGGGCTGCTCTTCGTGCTGAACCAGGGTTACTGGGAAGAGACGTTGCAATCGCTGACGCTGGTGCTGTCGGCCTGTATCGTCTGCATGGCGATCGGCGTGCCCATCGGCATCGCCGCCGCGCATCGCCCACGGCTCTATGCCTGGATGCGCCCTGTGCTGGACCTGATGCAGACGCTGCCGACCTTCGTCTACCTGATCCCGGCCATCGTCTTCTTCGGCATCGGCATGGTGCCGGGGTTGCTGGCGACGGTGATCTTCGTTCTGCCCGCGCCGATCCGCCTGACGCAGCTGGGCATCGCATCGACGCCCACCGCCCTGACCGAGGCCGCGACCGCCTTCGGCGCCACCCCGCGCCAACTGCTGTGGAAGGTCGAGCTTCCAAGCGCCCTGCCCCAGATCATGGCGGGGCTGAACCAGACCATCATGCTGTCGCTGTCGATGGTCGTGATCGCCGCGCTGGTCGGCGCGTCGGGTCTGGGCGTGCCTGTCGTGCGCGCGCTGAACAGCGTGAACACCGCGCTTGGCTTCGAATCGGGCATCGTCATCGTGGTCGTCGCCATCCTTCTGGACCGCATCCTGCGCATGGAGGGCCGCAAATGACCCGCAACGCCGTCGAATTCGACAAGGTCTGCATCGTCTTCGGCGATGCCCCCGAAACCGCCCTTCCCCTGATGGACGAAGGTCTGGAGCGTGGTGCCATCAAGGATGAAACCGGCCAGGTGCTGGGTGTCCACGACTGCACGCTGGATGTGGCCGAGGGCGAGATCTTGGTCCTGATGGGCCTTTCCGGCTCGGGCAAGTCCACGCTGCTGCGGGGCGTGAATGCCCTGAACAACGTCTGCCGGGGCGATGTGCGCATCCGGCAGGGCGACCAGATGGTCAGCGTCACCGGCGCAGGCAAACGGGCGCTGCGCGACATCCGCCTGCGCAACGTGGCGATGGTCTTTCAGCAGTTCGGCCTGCTGCCATGGCGCAGCGTGCGCGAAAATGTCGGCCTGGGGCTGGAGCTTGCGGGCCTCTCGGCCTCGGAACGGCGCCGCCGGGTGGATGAACAGCTGAAGACCGTGGGCCTTGACGAATGGGCCGAACGGCGTGTCGGCGACCTGTCGGGCGGCATGCAGCAGCGCGTGGGCCTGGCCCGCGCCTTTGCGACCGAGGCCCCGATCCTGCTGATGGACGAACCCTTCAGTGCATTGGACCCGCTGATCCGCGCCCGGCTGCAGGATGAACTGCTGGAACTGCAGGCCAAGACCAAGCGCACCATCATCTTCGTCAGCCACGACCTGGACGAGGCCTTCAAGCTGGGCAACCGCATCGCCCTGATGGAGGGCGGTCGCATCGTCCAGATCGGCACCGCGCGCCAGATCATCGCCAACCCGGTGAACGATTACGTGGCCGATTTCGTCGCCCACATGAACCCCTTGGGCGTTCTGACCGCCGAGGATGTGGCCGAGGAAGGCGATGCCGAGGGCGAACCCGTGCCCCGCGACATGCCCGTCAAGATGGTCATGGACCGCCTGTCCGAGGATTCGGCGGTTCCAGTGGCTGGCGGCGGGCGCATCACCCGCAAGGCCGTTCTGGCGCGGTTGATCGACCCGCGCGGCTGAACGATGGGGCTGCTGGCCGATCAGCTGTTCTGCAGATCCCGGTGATAGCGGATCAGCAGCATCAGCCCGAAGGCCATCAGCCCCAAGCTGAGCCCGAAGACATAGAGATGGCTGACGTATTCCCCGGCATAGCTGGGATAGAAGGATCGCCGCATCTGCCCCACGACATGCACCAGGGGGTTCCACCACAGCCAGCCCTGATAAGGTTGCGGGATCGTATCGAACATGAAGAAGATGCATGAAAGAAGGAACAGGGGCCTCATCAGGATGCTCCATAGTGGCTGCCACCAAGTGAACGCCTCGAACATGAAGCAGTTCATGACGCCGATGGAACTGGCGAAGGTAATCGCCATCACCATCCCAAGCGCGATACCCAGCACCTGCGGATCGGTCCGCGTATCGAGCAGCGTATAGATGCCCGTGAAGACGATGGTCGACACCATGATATGGGTGACCGTGTTGAAGGCCATCCGCGCCAACAGCGCATCCATGAAGGTCACCGCCGGATAGGCCAGCAGCGACTTGGAATAGCGCACCGATCCCGCCACCTTCCCCGACACGTCCAGATAGCACATGAAGGGCACGACCCCGGTCGCATAGAAGATGGCGAAGTTCGTGCCGATGGGCGGCGTCCTGAATCCGACCGAGAAGATCAGCGTCAGCAGGATGATCCCGCCCACCGGTTCGGCAATCGCCCAGAAATACCCCCCCGAGGCGCGGCCGTGGCTGGTCTGCATCTCGCGCAGGATCAGGGCGCCGATGGCGCGCAGGCTGGCATAGCTGCGGTGCTGGCGGACCTCGCGCAGGGTCCGGGCCGTCCGGGGCCGCGCGGCCTGTGGCAAGGGTGCGTGGCCGCGATCGGGGCTGCTGTCTTGGAACGTGTCTTGCATGGATGCGCGCCCGTGGCGCCTTTCGCTGATCACCGCCCCGACATGGGATCAGTGCTGGAACTGTTCAAAAGGCTTATGTATGAGAGCCGGGAAGAGTTCAACATGACAGGCGGGGTAAGCGCATGTCCGCCCAGGACGACAAACCCGGAACCAACACGCCGGAACAGACCCCCAAAACCGATGCTGGCAATCCCGATGCACCGGCAAAGGCTGCAGCCCGGCCGGGCGGCCCGAACCGTCCCGGCAAGGCTGGTCCCGCCAAAGGACCGGGCGCCAAGATGGGTGGCGGACGCATGGGGCCGGGCAATGGCGGTGCTGGCGGCCCCGGTCGTCGCGGCAACGCGGGCGGTCCGGGCAATGCCCAGATGCAGCAGCGCATTCAGGCGGCGCTTGATCAGCCCGTCATGCCGCCTGCCAGCCCTGCCGCCTTCGAGAAGCGTCATTTCGGGCTGGCCATCAGCTTCGTGCTGCTGGTCATTCTTCCGACGTTCCTAGCAGGGTTCTATCTTTATACCCGGGCGGCGGATCAATATGCCTCCTATGTGGGGTTCTCGGTGCGCAGCGAAACGGCCTCCAGCCCGACAGATGTGCTGGGGGGCTTGGGCTCGCTTGCGGGGATCAGCTCCAGCTCGACCTCGGATACCGACATCCTCTACAAGTTCATCCAGAGCCGCGATCTGGTCGAACGCGTCAACACTCGGCTGGATCTGCAGGAGATCTGGTCGAAGGCCCCCAATGACCCGATCTTCAGCTATCGCGGCAGCGACGCGCTGGAGGATCTGGCCGACGAATGGGAACGCAAGGTCCGCATTTATTACGACAATGGCATGATCGACCTGCGCATCCTGGCATTCGAAGCCCAGGACGCGCAGGACATCGCCACCGCGATTCTGGATGAAGGTGGCACGCTGATCAACGAGCTGAACGACATCGCCCGCGAGGATGCGCTTCGCTATGCCCGCACCGAATTGGAACGGGCGCAGGAACGGTTGAAGACGGCGCGTCAGAAGGTAACCGAGTTCCGCAACCAGTATCAGCTGGTCGATCCGACCGCCGATGTCCAAAGCCAGATCGGGGTCGTCACCTCGCTGCAGCAGCAGCTGGCCGAACAACTGGTTTCGCTTGGGATGCTGCAATCGAATGCGCAACCGAACGATCCGCGGATCAGCCAGACCGATCTGCGCATCAAGGTCATCCGCGAACAGATCGATGCCGAACGCCAGAAGTTCAGCTCGGACAGCGAGGATGTGGCGCTGAGCGATGTCGTGGGCCAATACGAGACCTTGGCCGTCGACCGTCAGTTCGCCGAAACCAGCTATACCGCGGCACTGGCCTCTTACGAATCCGCCCGCGCCGAGGCCGTCCGCCAGTCGCGCTACATCGCCTCCTACATCCGCCCGACGCTGGCACAGGAGGCCGAGTTCCCGCAACGCGGTCAGCTGCTGGCGATCATCGCGGGCTTCCTGGCCGTGGCATGGGTGATCGGGGCACTTGTCTTCTACAGCCTGCGCGACCGTCGATGATCCACCTGCAGAACATCTGCAAGACCTACACGCTGAACGGTCGCCGCAAGGTTGTCGCCGACAATATCACGGCGACCTTTCCTTCGGGAGTTTCCGTGGCCCTGCTGGGGCGTAACGGCGCGGGCAAGTCGTCGCTTCTGCGGATGATCTCGGGGGCCATGCTGCCCAGCAGCGGCAAGATCCTCTCGACCGGCACGATCAGCTGGCCGGTCGGGTTCGCGGGTTCCTTCAACGGAGAACTAACGGGCGAGCAGAACTGCCGCTTCGTCGCGCGGGTCTATGGCGTCGACACCCGCGAGCTGCTGGCTTTCGTCGAGGATTTCGCGGAACTGGGCGATCACTTCCATCTGCCGATCCGCAGCTATTCATCCGGCATGAAATCCCGGTTGGCCTTTGGCCTGTCAATGGCGGTGCCTTTCGACACCTATCTGGTGGATGAGGTCTCGGCCGTGGGCGATGCTGCCTTCAAGGCCAAGTCCAACCGTGTCTTCAACGAACGCATGTCGCGGTCGGGTGCCGTGGTCGTAGCCCATTCGATGGGCATGCTGCGCCAGATCTGCCATGCGGGTGCGGTTCTGGAAGGTGGAAAGCTGACCTTCTTTCCCGACCTTGAAGATGCGATCGCGCTGCACATGGAAAACATGCAGCGCGGCCAGCAGGCTTAGGCCAGAAACGCCTTCAGGTCGTTCAGAAGACGATCCGCATGGGTCGCGGTCAGGCCGTGGGGCGCGCCTTCGTACTCGATCAGCTTGGCAGAAGGGACCATCTTGGCGACCCGATGTGCCGTGGCCTCGATCGGGACGGTCTTGTCGCCCGTGCCATGGATGACCAGCGTTGGCACGGTGATGCTGTCCATGTCGGCGGTGAAATCGGTCGTGCCGAAGGCGGTGACGCAATCCAGCGTCGCCTTGGGGCTGGCCATCAACGCCATGCCCTGCGCCCAGTCAAGTTGCGCATCACTGACGCCGCCCTCGGGCGTGCCTTGGCCAAAGAAGTCCCTGAAGAAATCGGCCAGAAAGCCCGGACGATCGTCGCGTAGCCCTTGGCGCATCTGTTCGAACAGATCGGCGGGGGCACCGTTCGGATTGTCCTCGGACTTCAGCATCCCCGGCGCGACCGAGGACACGAAGACCACCTTGGACACGCCCTGCCCCTTGTGCCGCGACATATAGCGCGCGACCTCTCCGCCCCCCATCGAGAAACCGGCGATGGTCGCGTCATTCAGATCCAGCGCCTTGATGACGGCAGCCAGATCGTCGGACATGGTGTCGTAATCGTAACCCGCGAAGGGCTGACCCGACCGGCCGAAGCCGCGGCGGTCATAGCTGATGACGCGGTATCCCGCCTCGGCCAGACCAAGGGCCTGGGTCTCCCAGCTGTCGGCATTCAGGGGCCAGCCGTGGATCAGGACGACGGGCGCACCCTGCCCCCAATCCTTGACATAAAGTTCGGTGCCGTCGTTTGCGGTGATCATCGGCATGGGGTCGTCCCTTTCATCAAATGAAACTTGCGGGACAAACGCAGGGCGGCGGCATGGGGTTCAGCCGCCACCCTTCAGGATATCGTGGGTTACTGGACCTTGACCCAGTTCTGGCTCTTGCACAGCAGGCCGCCCGCGACGCAGCCCGACAAGCTCATCTGGTTGCCCGAGACGCTGGCCTTGCCTGCATAGACCTTGTCGTTCGACGGTCGCCAGACCTGCCCCTGATACTTGCCACCACCTTGGGGTGCCATGTCGATGACGATCTGACGGCCGACGTTGGGGGACTTGTATTCCTGCGTCCCCTTGAAGGCGCGGGTGATGGTACCGCAGAAGGCCCCGCCGCAGGGCGCGATGGTGACATGGGCAAAGGCGCCGCCGTCGGGCTGGGTCTGCCAGATGCCCTCGATGGGGTCGGCCGCGGCGGCGGTGGCACCAAGGGCCAGAACGGCCGCCAGAATGATGTGACGCATGATCTCTCCTCCTCAGGATATGCGATGTTGTGCGGGCCTTGGCGCATCTGGCAAGCATGACGTCAGGTCCGGGTCTTTACGTCACCGACCGCCCCGTGGCAAAGAGCGCGCAACCCAATCCGCGGAAGGCCAGCGACATGATCCTCTATCCCGCCATCGACCTGAAAGACGGCAATTGCGTGCGCCTGCTGCGCGGCGACATGGAGGCGGCGACCGTCTTCGGCAGCGACCCCGCAGCACAGGCCCGCGCCTTCCAGGATGCCGGTGCCGAATGGCTGCACCTGGTCGATCTGAACGGCGCCTTCGAGGGCAAGCCCGTGAACGCCGCCGCGGTCGAGGCGATCCTGGCCGCCACCGACATCCCCACCCAGCTGGGCGGCGGCATCCGCGACATGGCGACCATCGAAAGCTGGCTGGATCGCGGGCTGACCCGTGTGATCCTGGGCACCGTGGCGGTGGAAAACCCCGACTTGGTGCATGAGGCCGCGCAGGCCTTCCCCGGTCGCATCGCGGTGGGTATCGACGCGCGCGCGGGCCGCGTCGCGACCCGTGGCTGGGCGACCGAAACCGACGTGATGGCCACCGATCTGGCGCAGCGTTTCCAGGACGCGGGCGTGGCCGCCATCATCTATACCGACATCGACCGCGACGGCGCGATGGGCGGCCCGAATGTCCAGGCGACCGAGGCCCTGGCCCGCGCCGTCAACATTCCCGTCATCGCCTCGGGCGGTGTGTCCTCGATGGAGGATCTGCGGGCGCTGGCCGATACGCAGGTGATCGCGGGCGCGATTTCGGGGCGTGCGCTCTATGACGGTGCGCTGGATCTGACGCAGGCGCTGGCGGCGCTGAAGTAAGCTGCTCTGGCTGCGGCGGCGGTTTGGCATTAGAAGATGCCTGAAACGCCGCCGCGATCCGGGCGGCTCCAAGGAAAAGGTCATGCGATGCTGAAGACGCGCATCATTCCCTGCCTTGATGTGGCCGATGGCCGCGTCGTCAAGGGCGTCAACTTCGTGGACCTGCGCGATGCCGGCGACCCGGTCGAGGCCGCCCGCGCCTATGACGCCGCCGGTGCGGATGAAATCTGCTTTCTGGACATCCACGCCACCCATGAAAACCGCGGCACCATGTTCGATCTGGTGACGCGCACCGCCGAACAATGCTTCGTGCCGCTGACCGTGGGTGGCGGCGTGCGCACGCATGAGGACGTGCGCGCCCTGCTGCTGGCAGGGGCCGACAAGGTCAGCTTCAACTCGGCCGCCGTGGCCGATCCCGATGTGGTGGCGGCCGCCGCCGATCGCTTTGGCAGCCAATGCATCGTCGTGGCCATCGACGCCAAGACCGTCGCCGATGGCCGGTGGGAGATCTTCACCCACGGCGGTCGCAAGCCCACCGGCATCGACGCCGTGGAATTCGCCAAGCTGGTCGAATCAAAGGGCGCGGGGGAAATCCTGCTGACCAGCATGGATCGCGACGGCACGCGCTCGGGCTTCAACCTGCCGTTGACGCGCGCCATCGCGGATGCGGTGAACATCCCCGTCATCGCCTCGGGCGGTGTCGGCACGCTGGACCACCTGGTCGAGGGCGTGACCGAGGGTCATGCCAGCGCCGTCCTGGCCGCCAGCATCTTCCACTTCGGCACCCACACCATCGCCGAGGCCAAGGCCCATATGGCCGCGGCCGGCATCCCCATGAGGCTGACATGACCCCCCTGCAGCGCCTTGCCGCCACCATCGAATCGCGCAAGACCGCCGATCCGGACAGCAGCTGGACCGCCAAGCTGCTGGCCAAGGGCCCCGAGAAATGCGCCGAGAAATTCGGCGAAGAATCCGTCGAGGCGATCATCGAGGCCGTCAAGGGCGACCGCGCCCGGCTGACGTCCGAAGCCGCCGACGTGATCTTTCACCTTCTTGTGATGCTGGCCGCCCGCGATGTCACGCTGGCCGATGTCGAGGCCGAGCTGGAAAGACGCGAGGGAACCTCGGGGTTGACCGAAAAGGCGGCGCGCGGCCCCGCGAGCCCCGGCTAGGCGGTCAAACGGCACGCAAATGCGCACCAAGGGGTTGAAACCCTTCCCCTTGACCGATCACAAGGGCTATAAGCCCCGCAATTGCCGCGCAAGACGCGGCCTGACCAAAACATGGCAGAGGACGGCATGAGCAACGATTCCAACAACGGCAAGCACCACGAGGGCGATGTGGCCTTCATCCAGTCGCTGGCCCAACTGCTGAACGCGAGCGAGTTGAACGAGATCTCGGTCAAGCGCGAATACGGCGAACACGACCGCCTGACCGTCAGCCTGACCAAGCAGGGCAAGCAGGTCGTCTATGCCGCGGCCCAGCAGCAGTCTGCCCCGGCCGCACCGCAGGCATCCGCACCCTCGACATCGCAATCGGCAGCCCCTGCCGCCGCCCCCGCAGCACCGGTCAACGAAGATCCGGCCAGCCTGCCGGGCGTCGTGACATCGCCCATGGTGGGCACGGCCTACCTGGCCGCCGAACCCGGTGCCGCGGCCTTCGTGCAGGTCGGCCAGCAGGTCGCCGAGGGCGAGACGCTGATGATCGTGGAAGCCATGAAGACCATGAACCACATTCCCTCGCCGCGCGCGGGCACTGTCAAGCGCATCCTGATCGACGACGGCAGCCCGGTCGAATTCGGCGCCCCCCTGATGATCGTCGAGTGAGGCAGATCCCCATGTTCGACAAGATCCTCATCGCCAACCGCGGCGAGATCGCGCTTCGCGTGATCCGCGCCTGCCGAGAGATGGGCATCGCATCCGTTGCGGTCCATTCCACCGCCGATACGGACGCCATGCATGTGCGCATGGCCGACGAATCGGTCTGCATCGGCCCGCCCTCCTCGACCAGCAGTTATCTGTCGATGCCCGCGCTGATCTCGGCCTGCGAGATCACCGGCGCGCAGGCCATCCACCCCGGCTATGGTTTCCTGTCGGAAAACGCCGGTTTCGTGCAGATGCTGGAAGATCACGACATCACCTTCATCGGGCCGCGTGCGGAACACATCCGCATCATGGGCGACAAGATCACCGCAAAGGACACGATGAAGGCGCTTGGCGTCCCATGCGTTCCGGGCAGTGAAGGTGGCGTCAACGACGTCGAGGACGCCAAGCGCGTCGCGGCTGAAATCGGCTATCCGGTCATCATCAAGGCAACCGCCGGTGGCGGCGGTCGCGGCATGAAGGTCGCCCAGGACGAAGCGGGTCTGGAAGTCGCCTTCCGCACCGCCCGTTCGGAAGCCAAGGCCGCCTTTGGCAACCCCGACGTCTATATCGAGAAATACCTTCAACGCCCCCGCCACATCGAGATCCAGGTCTTCGGCGACGGCAAGGGGCGCGCCGTCCATCTGGGCGAACGCGACTGTTCGCTGCAGCGCCGTCACCAGAAGGTGCTGGAGGAAGCGCCGGGTCCCTCGATCACGCAGGAACAGCGCGACCGGATCGGGGCCATCTGCGCCGATGCCGTCGCCAAGATCGGCTATGCCGGGGCCGGAACCATCGAGTTCCTGTTCGAGGACGGCGAGTTCTATTTCATCGAGATGAACACCCGCCTTCAGGTCGAACATCCGGTGACCGAGGCGATCTTCGGCGTTGACCTCGTGCGTCAGCAGATCCGCGTCGCCGCCGGTCTGCCGATGGAGTTCCAGCAGGAAGACCTAAAGATCAACGGCCATTCGATCGAGGTGCGCATCAACGCCGAGAAGGTGCCCAGCTTCTCGCCCTGCCCCGGCAAGATCACCCAATATCATGCGCCCGGCGGTCTGGGTGTTCGCATGGATTCGGCGCTCTATCAGGGCTATTCAATCCCGCCCTATTACGACAGCCTGATCGGCAAGCTGATCGTTCACGGGCGCGACCGTGACGAGGCCTTGGCCCGCCTGTCGCGCGCCTTGGGCGAATTGATCGTGGACGGTGTCGATACGACCGTGCCCCTGTTCGATGCGCTGTTGCAGGAACCCGATATCCTGTCGGGCAACTATTCGATCCACTGGCTGGAACGCTGGCTGGCCCAGCACTTCGGCTGAGGGCTTCGTGCTGACGCCATCGCAATTGCTGAACGGCTATGCGCGTGGCGTCTTTCCCATGGCCGAAAGCGCCGAAGACGATCGGCTGTACTGGTTCGACCCCCCGATGCGGGGGGTCCTTCCCATCGGTGGCGTTCACGCCTCTCGATCACTGCTGCGCGACCTTCGCAGGGGCGGGTGGTCGGCGCATCTGGACAGCGATTTCGACCGGATCGTCGCGATCTGTGGCGATCGGGACACCACCTGGATCAACGCCCCCCTTGCGCGGCTCTATGGGCAGTTGCACCGGGCCGGACATGCGCATGCCTTCGAGATACGCCACGAAGGCAAGTTCGCCGGCGGTCTGTTCGGGGTGACCCTGGGGGCGGCGTTCTTTGGGGAATCCATGGTCTCGGCGCGCACGAACGGATCGAAGATGGCGCTGATCTGGACCTCAGATCACTTGGCGCGCTGCGGGTTCACCCTTTTCGACACCCAGTTCCTGACGCCGCATCTGGCCCGCATGGGCGGGACCGAAATGGAACGCCACATCTATCAGCAGCGCCTGTCATTCGCCCTGAAACGCAAGGCTGATTTCACCGCGTATCAACCGCGGTCCGCCGATCAGCTTTGGCAGGACATGACCCAGACATCATAGCGCGCATCGTCCAAGGCCGAGAGCGCCGGCGAGCTGGCAATCATCCAACCGGCGAAGGCAGTCGTGTTCTGGCGCAGATCAGTGATGGTCATCTGGGCGTAGGCATCCGAGCTGGGGTCGCCCGATGGATATCGGCATTCCCCGACACGAACCTCCAACCGGCCATAGCGCACGGCATCCCCGACCGGCACCAGCAGATCGGTCGTCCGACCCGAGACCTTGTCCAGACCGCGAAGCATGGCCGCACTGCCCTGCTGGGTATCCTGTGCGACCGCAGGGACACTCAGGGCCAGGATGCAGAGAATGGGCTTGATCACGGCGTCACCTCCGGCTCGCTGGCCTGACTGTCGACGAATTTCATCATCAGCTGCAGCAGGCTGACGGCACCTTGCACATCCTCGATCTCATCCCCGGGGGCCAGGTTTTCCAGGCTTCCGCCGGGTTGCAGCTGGATATAGGCGCCGCCCAGAAGACCATCGGACTGGATCAGCGCAGCGCTGTCGGCGGGCAGGATGACGTCATCGGGAATTTGAAAGACCGCATCGGCCAGATAGGTCTGAGGGTTCAGACGAATGTCGCTGACGCGACCGATCTTCACGCCGGCAAGGCGGATTTCGGTCCCGACGCTGACACCATCGACGTCAGGAAAAGACGCGGTCACGTGATAGCCGCCCCCCGAAGACCACATGCCCTGCCCGGCCCAAGCCAGAAAAGCCGCCGCGACCGCAAGCACCACGCCACCTGCAATCAGCTCGGTCCGTGCCTCGGCCACTGCGGTCGTCATTTATTCAGGCTGCCAAGCGTCGTAATCGCTGCGCACCACGGGCTGCACGCGGCTCAGCGAGCCCGCAGGGACATAAGCCTCGGTCGTGCCGGTCAGGTTCGGCTGATGCGGCCTTTCCCAAGCCTTGCGCGGAACGGGCACCTCGGTCGGCGGCTCGTTCCAGGTGTGGTGCAGCCAGCCGTGCCACTCGGGGCTGACGCGGCTCGCCTCGGCCTCGCCGTCATAGATCACCCAACGGCGCTTCCCATCCTTGCTTTTATAGAAGACGTTGCCGTTACCGTCTTCCCCAACCTTGACGCCGTTCCGCCAAGTCCAGAACTGGGTATTGAGCGTCTGGCTGTTCCACCAGGTCAGAAAGCGCAGGGGATAGGACATCGACAGGACCTCACCAATCAGAATTGCTTGACGATATGCACCGAAAGGCGCCCAAGGTCCAGCCTTGGTGCGCCTTGGAACAGCCCGCCGGGATCACCCGACCGAGGCGCTTTCCTTCTTGGGGTCGGCGTGGATCAGCAACGGCTTGGCCGAGGCCATCTCGACCGCTTCCTCGTTCACGACGACTTCCTCGACGCTGTCCATGCCGGGCAGTTCGAACATCGTCTCGAGCAGGATCTCCTCGAGGATCGAACGCAGGCCCCGCGCGCCGGTCTTGCGCTTGATGGCGCGGGCGGCGATGGCAGTCAGCGCATCGTCGGTGAAGGTCAGCTGAACGCCTTCAAGGTCGAACAGGCGCTGGTACTGTTTGATCAGCGCGTTCTTCGGCTTGGTCAGGATGATGATCAGCGCTTCCTCGTCCAGATCGGTCAAGGTGGCGATGACGGGCAGACGACCGACGAATTCCGGAATCAGGCCGAATTTCAGCAGATCCTCGGGTTCAAGCTCCTTGAAGGTCTCACCGACGCCCTGGTCGGTGTTTTCCTTGACCGAGGCGCCGAAGCCCATGGCCGTGCCCTTGTTGCGCTGCTGGATGATGCGATCCAGACCGGCAAAGGCGCCGCCACAGATGAACAGGATGTTCGTCGTGTCCACCTGCAGGAATTCCTGCTGGGGATGCTTGCGGCCACCCTGCGGGGGCACGCTTGCCACGGTGCCTTCCATGATCTTCAGCAACGCCTGCTGCACGCCTTCGCCCGAGACGTCGCGCGTGATCGAGGGGTTGTCGGACTTGCGCGTGATCTTGTCGACCTCGTCGATATAGACGATGCCGCGCTGCGCACGCTCGACGTTGTATTCGCTGGCCTGCAGCAGCTTCAGGATGATGTTCTCGACATCCTCGCCGACATAACCGGCCTCGGTCAGCGTGGTCGCGTCGGCCATGGTGAAGGGCACGTCCAGAATGCGCGCCAAGGTCTGCGCCAGCAGCGTCTTGCCGCAACCGGTCGGTCCGATCAGCAGGATGTTCGACTTGGCCAACTCGATATCGGTCTTCGAGCCGTGGTTCAGGCGCTTGTAGTGATTGTGCACCGCAACCGACAGGACCCGCTTGGCGTGTTCCTGACCGATGACGTAATCGTCCAGAACGCCGCAGATCTCGCGCGGGGTGGGCACGCCTTCGCCGGTCTTCAGGCCGTTGGTCTTGGTCTCTTCGCGAATGATGTCCATGCAAAGTTCGACGCATTCGTCGCAGATGAACACGGTCGGCCCCGCAATCAGCTTGCGGACCTCGTGCTGGCTCTTGCCGCAAAAGCTGCAATAGAGCGTGTTCTTGCTGTCGTTGCCGGACTGGTTGGCCATCGTCCACTTCCTTCATTGCCGCCGATGCGCTTTGGCAGGCGGGCGACGGCAGAGGTTCCGCGCGCCGCGTCTTCGGATTGCCCGCGCCGGGCTGGGCCGGCACGGGTATTTGTCGTCAGTTTAAGGACGAGGCTTGCCCGTCACAATCCCAAACTGCCTTATTTCTTTTCGGCTTCCGCCTTGCCGCGGGGTGCCACGACCTCGTCGATCAGACCCCAGTCCTTGGCTTCCTCGGGCGACATGAAGCGGTCGCGCTCCAACGCGGCCTCGACCTCGTCCAGCGGGCGGCCGGTGTGGTTGACATAGATCTCGTTCAGGCGACGCTTCAGCTTCTCGGTTTCGCGCGCATGGATCAAGATATCGGTCGCCTGACCCTGGTAACCGCCCGAGGGCTGGTGGACCATCACGCGGCTATTGGGCAGCGAATAGCGCAGACCCTTTTCACCGGCGGCCAGCAGCAGCGACCCCATGGATGCCGCCTGCCCCACGACCAGCGTGGAAACGCGCGGGCGGATATACTGCATCGTGTCATAGATCGACAGGCCCGAGGTGACGACGCCACCGGGGCTGTTGATGTACATGCTGATGTCCTTGTTCGGGTTCTCGGCCTCAAGGAACAGCAGCTGCGCGCAGATCAGCGTCGACATGCCGTCATGGACCGGGCCCGAAACGAAGATGATCCGTTCCTTCAGCAGGCGCGAGAAGATGTCATAGGCACGTTCCCCCCGCGACGTCTGTTCGACCACCATGGGCACAAGGGTGTTCATGTAGAATTCTGCCGGATCGCTCATCTTCAGTCCTTCTTTGGTCCCTGTCCCCGCGATTCGACCGGGCACTCGGACCCGTGTTAGACGCGATAGGTTGACAGAGTCTTAGTAACCGGCAAGGTCAGCCGCAAGGGATGGAACGAAAATCGGCCCGCGCAATTGCCGCAGGCCGCCACAGGAGACGCGTGTGAAACTGATCGTGGGGCTGGGCAATCCCGGCACGAAATATGCAGCCAACCGTCACAATATCGGCTTCATGGCCCTTGACCGCATGGCCGAGGATCACGGTTTCACCCCGTGGAAGTCCCGCTTCCAGTCGCTGACCGCCGAAGGCCGCTTGGGCGATACCCGCGTCACGCTGCTGAAACCGCAGACCTTCATGAACCTCTCGGGGCAATCCGTGGGCGAGGCGATGCGCTATCTGAAGCTGACCCCTGCCGATGTGATCGTCCTGCACGACGAGTTGGACCTGGCGCCCGGCAAATGCCGCGTCAAGCAGGGCGGCGGCCATGCAGGCCACAACGGCTTGCGGTCGATCCACCAGCATATCGGCGCGGACTACGGGCGCGTCAGGCTGGGCATCGGGCATCCGGGCCACAAGGACCGGGTGGCGGGCTATGTGCTGTCGGATTTCGCCAAGGCTGATCAAGAGTGGGTGGACGACCTTATGCGCGGCATCTCGGACGGGGCGGCGGCATTGGCGGCGGGCGATGGCGGAAGGTTCCAGAACGCCGTGGCCGCCCGCGTGAACCCCGCCCGCAACAGCGGCACCGAGGCCCCCGCCAAGCCCGCCGACGCCCCAGCCCCCCGCAGGCCCGAACGCGCAGCCCCTGCCCCGACCGCCTTTGCCGACAAGCTGAAATCCCTGACCGACCGCTTCAAATGACGGTGCGGGCGGCCTTTCGCGATCAGGCGCAATCCTGCCGCCAGCTGGGATCGCCTTTGACGGCTGCGCTGTGTGAAGCTTTTGCCCGCCTTCTGGACACATCGCAGGGGGCTGTCGCGCAACGCATTCTGGCTTGGCCGGGCGATCCCAGCAGCCGAGCGGATTCCGTTCCCTTGCGGCTTTGCGGGGCACTGCATGCGCTGGTGCTGACCGGGGCGGATACGCAGTTGGCCCAAGCTTATGCCGCGCGGGATGTTCCCGATGCGCTGCTGATCGATGTCCTGCAGCGACACGCCGACCACATCCTGAATTGGCTGGAAAGCCCGCCACAGACGAACGAGGTCGGGCGTTCCGCCGCCCTGATCGCAGCAGCGCGTTTCCTGAGCGAACGGGCACCGCGACCTTTGCACCTGCGTGAACTGGGCGCCTCGGCGGGGCTGAACCTGAATTTCGACCGATATCACCTTGGGCCCCGCGACCATGGCGTCGCGCTGACGCCCGATTGGCAGGGAAGCGTCCCCGATGGCCAATTCACCATCGCCAGCCGACGCGGCGTGGATTTGAACCCGCTGCATCCTGAACGCGACGGGCTGCGGCTGATGGCCTATTGCTGGGCCGATCAGACGGCGCGTCTTGCCCGCCTTCGCGCCGCGCTGGAACTGGCACGAACCGATCCGCCGCCCGTTGACCGGGGCGATGCAGGTGCTTGGCTGGGCGAACAACTCCAGACCCCCGCCGAAGGAACGCTGCTGATCTTTCACACTGTCGCCGCGCAGTACTTTCCGCCCGCAACGACCGCCGCCTGCGCGACCGCCCTGACCACGGCCGGCGCTCAGGCATCCCCCGACCGTGCCATCGCACATCTGCAGATGGAGGCCGACGGCGGCGAAGGTGCCGGGCTGACGTTGACGCTGTGGGATGGCCGCCGCCGCGACTGGTCGCTTGGGCGGGCGGATTTCCATGGGCGGTGGGTCCGCTGGTCGCCCGAACGGATCTGACATAAAGCGGGCTTTCGCAACGCAATCGCAGGCCTTAGTCTGGCGGAAACGAAAGGTGCGCGCGTGGAACCATCACTGAACGTCCTTGGGCAGGAATTGCAGCCCTGCTCGACCAGCCCGATGACCGGATTCTACCGCAACGGCTGTTGCGATACCGGCCCGCAGGATCAGGGCAGCCACACCGTCTGCGTGATCCTGACCGATGAATTCCTGGCCATGTCGCGCTATCTGGGCAACGACCTGACGACGCCACGACCCGAGTTCGGCTTTCCGGGGCTGAAGGCCGGCGACCGCTGGTGCCTCTGCGCCAGCCGCTTCCTGCAGGCCGCGCAGGAATTCGCGGCGCCCAAGGTGGTGCTGGCCTCGACCCACAAACGCGCCCTTGATGTGATCCCGTTGGAGCTGTTGAAACGTCATGCGGAAACCGGCACGCCTTGAGGCCGCCCTTGTCGCGGCCCTGCTGATCGCCACGCAGGCCGGGGCTTTCCAGCCCGACCTCACGCAGGACATCAGGCCCGATGATACGGCCCGTCTGGAAAGCCTGAACCAGACCGCGGGGCTGACCTTGCGACGTGCGATCGCCGTTGCGGATGCCGCGGATCTGGACGTCCTGATGCAAGGGCTTTCCGGCGCGCCCCTGCCCTTGGGCGAGGCGACCTCGGTCTTGCCCGGCGACTGGTCATGCCAAATGCTGAAGCTGGGCCACGATCTGCCGCTGGTGGTCTATGCGCCCTTCACCTGCCGCATCACGGACGACGGCAGGTTCGAGAAGCTGACGGGATCGCAGCGCAGCAAGGGGCGCATCGGGGTGATCGGCGACGATCTGGTTTACTTGGGAACGGCCTATGTCGCGGGCGATACGCCACCCGATTACGCCGACCTTCCCGAGCAGGTGGACCCGACGGCGATGCCGCAGGTTGTCCCCGATGTCGGCTTGGTCGAGGTGACCTCACCCGATACGGCCCGCATCCTGATGCCCCTGCCGCATCTTGAATCCGACCTGAACATCCTGCTGTTAAGCCGTTGAAAAAGGGGGCAGAAGCCCCCCGTTCCTCAGGTATTGATCTCGACGCCCAGATGCTTGGCAACGGTGAAGATATCCTTGTCGCCGCGACCGCACATGTTCATCACGATGATATGGTCGGCAGGCAGATCGGGCGCGATCTTGATGACATGGGCCAGGGCGTGGCTGGGTTCCAGCGCGGGGATGATGCCCTCCTGCGCGCAGCACAGCTGGAAGGCCGCCAGCGCCTCGTCGTCGGTGATGCTGACGTATTCGGCGCGGCCCATGTCCTTCAGCCAGGCGTGTTCCGGCCCGATGCCCGGATAGTCCAGACCGGCGCTGATCGAGTGCCCTTCCAAGATCTGCCCGTCGTCATCCTGCAGCAGATAGGTGCGGTTGCCATGCAGCACCCCCGCGCGCCCACCCGAGAGGCTGGCGCAATGCTCCATCCGGTCGTCGACGCCCTTGCCACCCGCCTCGACGCCGATGATGCCGACCTCCTTGTCGTCGAGGAAGGGATAGAACAGCCCCATCGCGTTCGAGCCTCCACCGATGGCCGCCACCAGCGTGTCGGGCAGACGGCCTTCGCGCGGCATGATCTGTTCGCGGACCTCCTTGCCGATGATCGACTGGAAATCGCGGACCATGGCCGGATAGGGATGCGGACCTGCGACCGTGCCGATGCAATAGAAGGTGTCGCGGACATTGGTCACCCAATCGCGCAACGCATCGTTCATCGCGTCCTTCAGCGTGCCGCGACCGCTGGTCACCGGCACGACCTCGGCGCCAAGCAGGCGCATGCGGAAGACGTTCGGGGCCTGACGCTCGACGTCATGCGCGCCCATGTAGACGATGCACTTCAGACCGAAGCGCGCGCAGACGGTCGCGGTCGCCACGCCGTGCTGACCCGCCCCGGTTTCCGCAATGATCCTGGTCTTGCCCATGCGGATCGCCAGCAGGATCTGGCCCAGCACGTTGTTGATCTTATGCGCGCCGGTGTGGTTCAGCTCATCCCGCTTCATGTAGATCTTGGCGCCGCCCAGATGCTGGGTCAGGCGTTCGGCATAATACAGCGGCGAGGGCCTGCCGACGTAATGCGTCCACAGGTCGTCCATCTGCGCGGCGAATTCCGGATCGGTCTTGGCACGTTCGTATTCGGCCTCCAGCTCTAGGATCAGCGGCATCAGCGTCTCGCTGACGAAGCGGCCGCCATAGATGCCGAAGCGGCCCTGATCATCGGGTCCGGTCGTGAAGCTGTTCAGCAGATCGTCGGCCATAGCGTGCGCCTTCGCAGTTCGTTGTGACATGTTCGAACCGTCTTAGCGGTGAAAGGACGCGGGGTGAAGCCCAAGCGGCACCATCCCCTGCGCCCCTCAGTCGCGGTCACCCTGTCGTTGGCCGTCGGCGTCGATCCACCAGCAGATGACGCGGCTTTCCTGCAGCGTCCGCGCATCGTCGTCGGAGGGCGCAGCAAGGCCACGATGGGCCGTCAGCCCGGCGATCGTCACCTGCCCCATGACGCCGCGACCCAGCTGGGCGTTGGCGACCTTGTCTATCAGCAGGGGCGTGATCTCATCCGGCGTCGCGCAACTCGGGTCGGCAATGATGGCGGCCAGGCGGTCGCGGCGGGCGTCGTCTTCCGCCATCAGGCGCTCGACCTCGGCGCGGAAAGCGGGTTCCGTCTGGATATAGGCGGCAAGCACCGGCAGTTTCTTCGCGGCAGGCTTCTTCAGCTTGATCCGCCCTTGCTGGTACAGCGCCATCAAAAGCCGCGCCCCGATGGGCGAGGTCAGCGGCACCTGCCCGTCGAAAAATGCCAGATCCTTGTCATCTGGCGTCAGGCGGATGCTGCCCGCGCGCCCCTCGTGCGCCGCTTTGCGCAGGGCGGCCAGCGCGGGGGTGCGGTGAACATCGGGGATCATCTCGACCACGGAAAGCGCCGGTTTCATCAGCTCTCGAATGCCCCAAAGCATGATGCCCTCACTTGGTTTCCGTGGTGCGATTGTCACGGATGCGGGGCCAGATGGCCGCCCGGCAGATCCGAAAGTGGTCGGGGCGAGAGGATTCGAACCTCCGACCTACGGTACCCAAAACCGTCGCGCTACCAGGCTGCGCTACGCCCCGACTGCTTCGCTTTAGACGATTGATGCGGCGGTGAAAAGACCTAGCTGCAGGGAAATGCAGCCGCGTCTTGATCAAGCGCCGGATGCGCCAGTGCCTGGCCATTTGCCAGCCCAAGTCGGGCCGCCTCGCCGCCCGCGATTTCCAGCACCATCAGGCGTTCGGGATGCGGATCGCCGACCGAGGCGCCCGGCACCGGCGTTTCGTCCAAAGGGCGAGCGTTCCGATGAATATGGCGAATCACGCCCTCGGCATCCAGAAAGATCATGTCCAAGGGGACCAGCGTGTTGCGCATCCAGAAGCTGACGGGTTGCGGCTGTTCATAGACGAACAGCATGCCGGTCCCCTGCGGGACATCTTTGCGATACATCAGCCCCTGTGCGCGCAAAGCGGGCGTGTCCACGACCTCGATATCGAAGGAAAGGGTCTGCTGGTCGTCCACCCGGATCAGCGCCAGATCGGGGGCGCAAGCGGCCTGCGCCCCAGCCTGCCCGGCGCAGAGCAGGGTCGACAGCGCAACAGCGGCAAGCTTACTCGGCAACATGGGCAAGATATTCGGCGTCCTGCATGTCTTCGCGGATGTCGGCCTTCAGCTCTTGCGTGGCCGCGGGAACGGCGTTGTCCCAAGAAGCGACCTGGGCGGCCATCAGCCCGCGCGGGCCTTCGATGACCCTCAGGCAGATCGCCTCGCCTATGGCAAGGTCAGCAAAACCGGAATGGCGGACAACCTCGATATGTATGAATACATCTTCAGGATGTCCGAAGATATTTGCGAAACCGAAGCCCTTGCTCTTGTCGAACCACTTCACCCGGGCCGGTCGAAGCGGAAGGCTGTCCATATGCTCGATGACTTCGGGATCAAGATCGGCAATGGGGGGCAGCCCATCGGTCGCAGGCGGTTCGATCGAGACGACCTCGGCAGCCTGAGTGCCGCGCTTGGTGGCTTGGACCATGACGACGACCTTGGATTGATCGGCGACCGAGCTGCGCCCGAAATTGCGCAGCACGTTGGCGTGCAGAAGAATGTCTTCTCCGCCTGCGTCGTTCACGATGAAACCATAGCCCTTCGTCGCGTCGAACCACTTTACCAGTCCGGTTACGAGCGTGAGGCCAGAATCTTCAGTCATCGTCTGCAATTTCCACGAAATGCCAATTGGTGCGGACATTAGGACCGCCTTCATCGGACTACAACAAAATACCACCACCCGGGCAGAGCGACGAACCACGTTCCCTCATCTTGGCCCATGCAGCGCATTCGTCAAGCTTATGGTGCCAAACGCGTGACTTTCCAGCGACCTTCCGCCTGTCTGACCCAGACAAAACGATCATGAAGCCGAAAGGCGCCGTCAGCCCAGAACTCGATCTGGGACGGGCTGATTCGGAATCCGCCCCAGAACGGAGGGCGGTCGGGGGTGGTACCATGCTTCAGTGACACTTTTGCGACAGCCGCGACCAGCGCCGCACGATTTTCCAACGGCTGCGATTGTGGCGAGGCCCAGGCCCCCAGCCTGCTCTTCAGTGCCCGGCTGTTGTAATAGGCATCGGCCTGCGGCCCCTCCTCGCGCGTGACGGTGCCCCGGACGCGGATCTGTCGGCGCAGCGACTTCCAGTGCATCACGAAGGACGCCTTGCCCGTCGCGCTGATCTGGCGCCCCTTGGCACTGTCGTAATTGGTGTAGAAGACGAAAGATCCATCCTGCCCCTGCCCGTCGATATCCTTCAGCAACACCATCCGCGTGTCGGGCATGCCCTCGGCATCGACCGTCGACAGGGCAATGGCGTTGGGATCGTTGATCTCGCTGGCCTCGGCCTCGGCCAGCCATGCGCGGGTGATGTCGAAAGGGTCGTCCCCCGCGAAGATTCCGGTCCGATCTGTCATCATCCGTTCCTTGTGCTTGATGCGGCAGGGTAAACGGCATAATCACCGCTTAAACGGTTGAAAGCGCGAGGGACGGGACATGTCAAGCGAGCAGAGGTCAGGCCTGATGGCCGGCAAGCGCGGTCTGATCATGGGGTTGGCCAACGACAAGTCGATTGCCTGGGGCATCGCAAAGGCCCTAGCGGCCGAAGGTGCCGAACTGGCATTCAGCTATCAGGGCGAGTCGCTGAAGAAGCGCGTCGACCCGCTGGCAGCCCAGTTGGGGTCCGACACCGTGCTGCCCTGCGACGTGTCGAACGGTGAATCCATCGACCGGCTGTTCGGCGATCTGGCCGCGAAATGGGACAAGCTGGACTTCATCGTCCATGCAATCGGATTTTCTGACAAGGAACAGCTGCGGGGCCGCTATGCCGAGACCACGCGCGACAACTTCCTGATGACGATGGATATTTCCGTCTATTCATTCACCGCCGTCGCCCGCCGGGCTGCTGCGATGATGACGGATGGCGGCTCGATGCTGACGCTGACCTATTACGGTGCCGAACGCGTCATGCCGCATTACAACGTCATGGGCGTCGCCAAGGCCGCGCTGGAAGCATCGGTCCGCTACCTGGCCGAGGATTTCGGCAAGGACAACATTCGCGTCAACGCCATCAGCGCAGGTCCGATCAAGACGCTGGCCGCATCGGGCATCGGCGACTTCCGTTACATCATGAAGTGGAACGAGCTGAACTCTCCGCTGCGTCGCAATGTCACGCAGGAGGACGTGGGCAATTCCGCCCTCTACCTGCTGTCGCGCCTTGGTGCCGGCGTCACCGGTGAAACGCATCATGTCGATGCGGGCTATCACGTCGTGGGCATGAAGGCCGTCGATGCGCCCGACATCGCGACGGTCAAGAAAGACTGACGAACAAGGGGGCGGTCGGGCATGATCACCATCTCGGTCGACCAGCTGAGCATCTTCGTGGCGACGCTGGCGCTGGCGATCCTGTCGCCCGGCCCCGGCGTCATCGCGATCAGCCAAGGCACCTTTGCCCATGGACGCCGCCATGCCCTGCCCTATGGCTGGGGATTGGCGATCGGCGCATCGGCGTGGTGCCTCTTCGCGCTGCTGGGACTGACAGTGATCTTCCGCCTGTTCCCCTGGACGCTGACGGCCATGCGGATCGCAGGCGGCATCTACCTGCTTTGGATCGGGTCCAAGATGTGGCGTCATGCGGCCGATCCCGTGCCCGACCCCGCCACGACCAAGGGCCGACCCGGGTTCTGGTCCGGCATGGCGTTGAACATGTCGAACCCCAAGCCTGCGCTTTTCTATTCCGCCATTCTTCTGTCGATCTTCCCCGCCGTCCTCAGCGTCGCCGACCGGGGAACAATCTATCTGACAGCCTTGTCGGTCGAGCTGTTATTCTATACCGCACTGGCCTGTTTGATGGCGTTGCCGTGGTTGCGGGACCGTTATCATGCCACGAAGTTCTGGATCGACCGCGGGGCCGGCCTGGCGATTGCATTGCTGGGCCTCTCACTGGTCGTGAATCCCTGAGGAAGGAAATAGACGCATGACGGATCGTCTGCCCCACGAAAAAGGTTTTCACATCAGCTGGGACCAGCTGCACCGCGACGCCCGCGCCTTGGCCTGGCGGATGGAAGAACAGGAATGGCGCGCCGTCCTGGCCGTGACCCGCGGCGGCCTGGTCCCCGCGATGATCGTCGCACGCGAACTGGACATCCGCACGATCGACACCATCAGCGTGAAATCCTATCACCGGCAGGAACAATCCGGGCTGACGGTGCTGAAGAAGCCCGACCCCGAACTGATGGGCGACGGCGACGGCATCCTGGTCGTCGACGATCTGGTCGACAGCGGTCGCACGCTGGAACTGATCCGCGAGATGTATCCCAAGGCCCATATGGCCACGGTCTATGCCAAGCCCAAGGGCAAGCCGATGGTGAACAGCTATGTCACCGAGGTCAGCCAGGATACCTGGATCTATTTCCCTTGGGACATGGCGCTGCAATACGTCCAGCCGTTCCGCGGCGAGGACTAAGGTTCCATCACAAAGACTTGCTTGTCCGCTCCCCGTCGAACCCGTTTCGGCGGGGAACCTCTTTCCTGATCTGCGCATTGTGCATTCAATCGCGGGGTGCACAGGCAGCCCGCAAATGGAAAACCAGGAGGACACTATGCGTAATCTTCTTTTGACCACTGCCATTGCCCTGCCGATGACCTTCGGTGCCGCATTCGCCCAAGAGGCCGAGCCCGCCACCGATCCCGCGATGGAGCAGACCGAAACCGCGCCGATGGAAACCGAAGGCACGGACACGATGGCCGATCCGGCGATGGAAAACGCCGACGCCGAAATGGAAGACGCAGATGAGGCAGCAGCCGCCGCATCGGCCGCCGAGAAGGTCGAGCAGCAGCAGGCCGAGAACGAATGGCGCGTCGACTGGATCACCGGCACATCGGTCACCTCGCCCGACGGCAATGCCATCGGCGACATCAATGACCTGATCGTCGACAGCGAAACCGGCGAGATGAAGGCCGCAATCATTGGCGTGGGTGGCTTCCTGGGTATCGGTGAAAAGCAAATCGCCTTGCCGTGGACCGATCTGACCATCAACTCTGACGCACAAGAGATCACCACCGATCTGACCGAGGAAGAGGCTGACGCCGCACCGGAATACGTCTTCCGTGATCAGGAAGCCGCTGGTGACATGGCAGGTGACATGGCCACCGACGGTGACATGACCGCCGATCCGGCCGCAACCGATACGATGGCAACCGAGCCCGCCGCCGAACCGATGGCCGAAGAAGGCGTCGCCGAGGGTGAGCCGATCGCCACCGAGGACACCATGGAAACCGACATGGACGGTGATATGGACGGCGACATGGATGGTGATGCAGCCACCATGGAAACCGAAGAAGAGACCGCACCGGCCAATTGATAGGCTGTCCGACCCATTAGAATCTAGAGTGAAAAAGGCGGCCCTGTTCGGGCCGCCTTTCTTCATGTCCGGAAGCTGTTTGGATCAATAGTTGCCACGAACGAACTGGGCTGCGGCCTCGGCAGCCCGTTGAAGCGCACGGCTTTTGTTCATGGTTTCCTGGAATTCGGCCTCGGGGTCGCTGTCATAGACGACACCACCCCCCGCTTGAATGTAAAGCGCCTGATCCTTCACGACCCCGGTCCGCAACGCGATGCACATATCCATCTCGCCATTGGCGGCGAAATAGCCCACGGCCCCGCCATAGACGCCGCGCTTTTCCGGCTCCAACTCGTCGATGATCTGCATGGCGCGGACCTTTGGCGCACCCGAGACGGTCCCCGCCGGCAGGCCCGCCAGCAGTGCCGAGAGGGCATCTTCCCCATCGCGCAATTCGCCAACCACGTTCGAGACGATATGCATGACATGGCTGTAGCGTTCGATGACGAACTTCTCGGTCGGGCGGACAGTGCCGGGCTTGGCGACGCGACCGACATCGTTGCGACCAAGGTCCAGCAGCATCAGATGTTCGGCCAGCTCTTTCTGGTCGCCCAACAGGTCGGCCTCCAGTGCGCGGTCCTGCGCCTCGTCGGCGCCACGCGGGCGGGTACCCGCGATGGGACGGATCGTCACTTCGCCATTGCGCAGGCGAACCAGGATCTCGGGGCTGGCCCCGACGATCTGGAAGCTGCCCATGTTCAGGAAGAACATGAAGGGCGACGGGTTGGTGCGGCGCAGGCTGCGATAGAGCGCGAAGGGCGGCAGCGGGAAATCCAGCCGCCAGCGCTGGCTGGGCACCACCTGGAAGATGTCGCCCGCGCGGATGTATTCCTTGGCCTTTTCCACCGCCGCCAGATAGTCCGGCTTGGCGAAGTTCGACACCGGGGCGCCGATCTGCATGTCGTCGCCCAAGGCGCGCGGCTCGGTCGGTTGGCGGTCCAGCGACCGCAGCGCATCCATGACCCGCTCGGCAGCCCGCGCATAGGCAGCGCGGGCGTTGTCGTTGCCGTCGTGCCAAGCGGGCGCGCAAAGCGTCACCTCGCCCTTGACGCCGTCCAGCACCGCCACGACCGAGGGGCGCATCATCATCGCGTCCGGCGTGTCCAGCGGATCGGGGTTCACATCCGGCAGATCCTCGACCAGCCGGATCATGTCGTAGCCCAGATAGCCGAACAGACCGGCGGCAACGGGCGGGACGCCCTCGGGCATGGTCTCGATCCGGCTTTCGGCGATCAGGGCGCGCAGGCTGTCCAGCGCGGGACGCGGATCGTCGGCGTAATCTTCGGTGAAGCGCGCCTGACGATTGATCCGCGCCTTGCCGTCGCGGCATTCCCAGATCAGATCCGGCTTCATGCCGACGATGGAATAGCGACCGCGAACCTCGCCCCCCGTCACGGATTCCAGCATGAAGCTTTGCGGGGCGGCTTCGGCCAGCTTCAGCATCAGGCTGACGGGGGTGTCAAGATCGGCGGCCAGCCGGATGGTCACCAGCTGGTTGTGGCCCGCAGCCCATTGGGCTTGAAAGGTATCGAAGTCGGGCGTCAGTTGCATCACTGAACCTGCGCGTTGATGGCGTTGATGGCCTGCTGGTTGATCTGCACCTTCGAATTGTGCTGCACGTGGCGGGCATAATATTCGAAGATGTCGCCCTGCAGGGATTGGTTCAGGCGCGATTGCACCGAGTCGACGATCTGGACCGCGTCGTCGCTGGAAAGATCCGCATCCGTGATCTGGTCCAGCCGCAGCACGAAGACGCGGTCGCCTGCATCGACGACGCTGACGTCACCCGGTTCGGCCAGGTTGAAGGCCTGCGACAAGATCTGGGGCGGCAGGCCGCGCATGTAGTCGCTGCGCGCCATGTCGGTTTCGCTGTTCCATTCCAAGGCGGCGGTTTCCTCGGCCTGCGGTTCCGCATCGGCCCCGGGCGAGGTTTCGGCGACCGCCGCAAGCCGCTGTTCCGACGCCAGATCCAGCAAGCGGCGCTGCAGTTCGGCCTGCTTCCAATCGGCCAGCACCTCATCCCTGACCTCGTCGAAGGGCCTCAGGGTCGGCGGAACAATCTCGTCCAGACGCATGGCGAAGACGCCGCCATCAGCCAATTCGAAAAGCTGCGGGAAATCGCTGGTGGTGATGTCGGCGGCACGTTCGCGGAAACCTTCGTATCCGGCAATGCTGCCTTCCTCGGGACTGCCTTCGGCGGTCCAATCGACCTGACCCAGCTGCAGTTCGGTTTCCTCGGCCAGTTCCTCCAGGGTGGCACCGCCGGCCAGCAGGTCCTCGTAGTCGGACGCGCGGTCCTGGATCTGACGCGCGGCGCGGCTGAGGGCCGCTTCGCCGCGCAGGTCGTCGCGCGCATCCTCAAACGAGATGTCGACCGGGTCGAGGATCGCGTTCACGGAAAACAGCGCCGGCCCAAGGTCGGTCTGCACCGGACCCACGACGCCCGGCTGTTCGGCAGCAAAGACGGCATCGGCGGCCTGGCCCAGTTCGTCGCGCGCGACCTCGCCCAGATCGATGTCGTCCAGCGTCAGCCCGCGTTCGACCACGAAGGCCTCGAAGGGCTTGTCGCCCGCGTCGATCTGGTCGCGTGCAGCCTGGGCATCGGCTTCGGTCGGGAAGACGAGGCGGCCGACCATCCGGCGTTCGGGACGCTGGAACTGATCGATGTTGCGGTCATAGACATCACGAAGCGCGGCCTCGTCCAGCTGAACCTCGCCCGACAGCATATCGGGGTTGATCCAGGCATAACTGATCTTGCGGGTTTCGGGCGCGGTGAAGCGATCGCCGTTCGCCTCGTGCCAGGCCTTCAAGGTCGCCTCGTCGGGATCGGCGACAGGTTCGGCCAGATCATCCTCGGTCAGTTCGCGCCAGGAAAAATCACGCGTCTGCAACAGCCAGCGTGCGGTCTGATCGACCATCGGCGCGGGGGCCGAGACGCCATCGGCAACGGCCTGTTGCAGGATCAGGCGGGATTCGTCGTCGCGCACGGTCTTTTCGAAATCCGCTTCGGTCAGACGCTCACGTCGCAGGATCTCGGAATAGGCGGTGCGGTCGAAGCTGCCGTTCGGGCCCTGGAAGGCACCAGCCTGCATGATCGTCTGCGCGACCTTTTCATCGCCCACGGAAACGCCGATCCGCCGCGCCTGTTCGGCAAGGGCCGCGGCACCGATCAGCTGGCCCTGGACCATCGCGGGCAGACCCATCTGCTGGGCCTGCGCCATGGTGATCTGCTGGCCGGTCTGCTGGGACAGGCTGCGCATCTGGTTCTGCAGGGCGCGGGCGTATTCATCCGCGGTGATCTTCGTGTCGCCGACCGAGCCGACCTCGGTCGTGCCCCCTGAAAAGCTGGTGACGCCGAAGCCCCCCAGCCCCAGGACCATCAGACCCAGAAGGATCCAGACGACGGTCGATTTGCCCTTGGTTCGCAGCTGTGACATGGCGCGGCCTTCCTCGTGGTCGTGTCTTGACCGTCTTTAGGACGCCGCGCCCCGCGCCACAAGTGGATCAGGCCTGAAGCCCGGCCAGCCGCCGTGCCAATCCCGCGATCCCGCTGGCATCAACGTTAGCAAAGGCCAGGCGAAGGTGACGCTGGCCCGACAGGTCGTTATCGGGGGTGAACATGGTTCCTGGCAGCGCCAGCACGCCGATATCCGCCACCATCCGCCGCGCCAGATCGGCCGAGCTTTCGTCGAAGGGATGCTCCACCCAAGCAAAATAGGCACCCGCGCTTTTCAGCCTCCAGCCCGGCAGATCGGCAAGGGCGGTTTCGGTGGCATGGCGGCGTGCCAGGATCTCGGCCCGTTCACCGGCCAGCCAGTCGTCAAGATTGGCCAGCCCCCAGACCGCCCCCACCTGCCCCAGCTGGGCCGGGGAAATGGCGACGGTATCCAGAAACTTCTCGACCTGCACCAGCCGGTCATGGCCCGCGACCAGAGCGCCGACACGATGCCCCGTCAGGCGATAGGCTTTGGAAAAGCTGTAAAGCTGGATCAGCGTGTCGTCCCAATCGGGCCGCTGGAACAGGTCGTGGGGCGCGCCCGTGCGGCTGTCGAAATCGCGATAGGTTTCGTCTACCACAAGCGCGATCCCGTGGCTTTGCGCCAGATCGAAAAAGCGCCCTACCAGCTCGGCGGGATATTCCGCGCCCGAGGGGTTGTTCGGCGTCACCAGCACGATGGCGCGGGTGCTGGGCGTGATCAGGGCGCGGGCGTGTTCCGGATCGGGCAGCATCGCATCGCCGCAGGGCAAGGGCACCGCCTGCACGCCCGACATGTCCAGCCACATCTTGTGATTGAAGTACCAGGGCGTCGGCACGATCACCTGATCGCCCGCCCCGGCCAGCGTCGCCATGGCGGCACAGAACGCTTGGTTGCAGCCTTGGGTGATCGCCACGTTCCCGCCGGTCAGCGTCTCGCCATAGGCTGCGGAAAACCGCGCCGCCACCGCATCACGCAGGTCCGAATTGCCCAGCACCGGCCCATAGAGATGCGCCTCGTGGCGGTTCAGGGCGGCCTCGGCGATGGCCTGACGCAGGCCGAGGGGCGGCGCATCGACGGGGGCGGCCTGGCTGACGTTGATCAGCGGGCGGTCGGGCGCAAAGGTCACGCCCTCCAGCCAGCGGCGGGCCTCCATCACGGGCGGGGCGAATGTGGCGGCCAGGGCGGGATTGATCAGGGTCATCTCAGTTGCGTTCCATCTTGCGCAGATCGGTCAGATCGGGGGGCAGCGACAGGTCCAGCCCGGGGGCGGGCATGGCGGGCGCAGGTTCGGGCTGCGCCTCGGCGGCATCGGGGATGGCCGCCAGGTTGGGCAGGCTGTCCTGCGGCGCATCGAGCGCCAGACCCGGCAGGCTGCGCAACATCGGCGCATCGGCGGCAGCCCCCGGCAGTTGCAGATCGGGGGCGTCATCGGCGGGCGCAGGCTGGCTTGGGGCCGGAATGCGGTCGCCTGCCAGCGCATCGGGCCGAGCGTTGTCGTCGGTTACGGGACGGGGGGCCGGTTCGGCCACGGGGGCGGTCACGGCCATGGGCTCGGACGCGCGGTCGCTGTCGGTGGGGCGGATCGGCGCGGGCGCACGCGGGGCCAGATCGCCCGCCCGCCCGAATTCGGACCCGACCGGCAGATCCATCCGCCCCGATGGCGTCTCGTCGCCGGGCGCGGTGACATCCGGCTGCGGCAAGGGCGCCAGCAGCGACAGGCCCACCAGTGCCACCGCCCCCAGCAGTGCGCCGTGAACCGCGCCTGTCAGTATTCCCCGTGCCATCTGCCCCTCATGTCCTTCGCGGCGCGGTCGCGCCATTTTGATCGCCCGGTCTTGACCCTCGGGCGCGGTTTGGCCCATCTATAGCGGACGCTCTCGCGGGGGGAAACCGCCCCCATTCACCGCCTTCCCTCATGCCCCCGCGCGAAGTCCCAAACTCCCTGACGACAAGGTGCCAAGCCGATGATCCTCCTGATCGACAATTACGACAGCTTCACCTGGAACCTCGTCCACTACATGGGGGAGGCTGGCGCCGAGGTCACCGTGCGCCGCAACGACCAGCTGAGCGTCGAGGACGCGCTGGCCATGAACCCCGAGGGGATCGTGATCTCGCCCGGGCCATGCGACCCCGATCAGGCGGGTATCTGCCTGGACCTTATCAAGGCGGCCGCGGATCGGCGCATCCCGCTGCTGGGCGTCTGCCTGGGCCATCAGTCGATCGGTCAGGCCTTCGGCGGCAAGATCGTGCGCGCGACCCGCATCCTGCATGGCAAGGTCGATGCGATCAGCCATGACGGCACGGGGGTCTTCGCGGGCCTGCCCTCGCCCATGAATGCCACGCGCTATCATTCGCTGACGGTCCAGCCGGAAAGCCTGCCCGATTGCCTGCGGGTCACGGCGACATCCGATGACGGCACCATCATGGGGCTGATCCACCGCGACCTGCCGATCGAGGGTGTGCAGTTTCACCCTGAATCCATCGCCTCGGAAAACGGGCACGAGATGATCCGCACCTTCCTGTCCCGCTGCACCAAGGCAGAGGCCGCCGCATGACCGACATCCGCCCGTTGATCGGGATCGCAGCCACCCGCCCCCTGACCGGCCCCGAGGCCGAGACCGCATTCTCCGCCCTCTTCGACGGCGCGGCCACCCCCGCCCAGATAGGCGGGTTGCTGATGGCACTGCGGGTCCGCGGCGAGACGGTGCAGGAAATCGCCGCCGCCGCCCGCGCCATGCGCAACCGCATGAACCGCGTGACCGCACCTGCGGGGGCCATGGACATCGTGGGAACGGGTGGCGATGGCAAGGGCACGCTGAACATCTCGACCGCGACGGCATTCGTCGTGGCGGGGGCTGGCGTGCCGGTTGCCAAGCATGGCAACCGCAACCTGTCGTCGAAATCGGGTGCAGCGGATGCGCTGGTCAAGATGGGCATCAACGTCATGGGCGGCCCGGCCGTCGCCCAGCAGGCCATCAATCAGGCCGGCATCTGCTTCATGATGGCGCCGATGCATCATCCCGCCATGCGCCATGTCGGCCCACCGCGCACCGAGCTTGGGACAAGAACCGTCTTCAACCTGCTGGGACCGCTGACCAATCCGGCCTCGGTCCGGCGCCAGCTGACGGGTGCCTTCAGCGCCGAATGGATCCGCCCCATGGCCGAGGTCCTGCGCGATCTGGGGTCGGACGCGGCATGGCTGGTCCACGGCGGCGACGGCACGGATGAGCTGAGCATCGCCGAGGAAAGCCATGTCGCCGCCCTCAAGGACGGTCAGATCAGCGAATTCACCATCACCCCCGAAGATGCGGGCCTGCCCCGCCACCCCTTCGAGGATATCATCGGTGGCGAACCCGAACAGAACGCCGCCGCCTTCCGCGCCTTGCTGGAGGGTCAGACCGGCGCCTATCGCGATGCGGTGCTGCTGAATTCGGCGGCGGCGCTGCTGGTGGCGGGCAAGGTCGGCGATCTGAAGGACGGCGCGCAGATGGCCGCCGAATCCATCGACAGCGGCGCGGCCAAGGCCCGCCTTGTTGCCTTGTCGCAGGTCACGGGCCCGCCCGAGGCATGACACCCCCCGACGCTTGGGCCGAATTGCCGTTCTTTACCAAAGAGTGGCCCGCCATCCGCGACCGGCTGGCGGAACAGGAATGGCTGCCGGGACCCGATCGGGTCTTTGCCGCCTTGCAGGCGACCACACCAAGCAAGACCCGCGTGGTGATCCTTGGTCAGGACCCCTATCCCACCCCCGGCCATGCGAACGGACTGGCATTTTCGGTGACGCCCGAAACGCCTTTGCCGCGATCCCTGCGCAACATCTATGTCGAACTGCAGGACGACATTGGCGATACCCCCGCGACCGGCGACCTGTCGGGCTGGGCGCGCCAGGGGGTGCTGCTGCTGAACAGCGCGCTCAGCGTCCTGCCGGGTCAGGCTGGCGTCCATGCGAAATGGGGCTGGCATCATCTGGCACGTCAAACCGTGACGGCGGCACAGGATCACGGTCCGCTGGCCTTCCTGCTGTGGGGCAACCATGCGCAGAAGACGCTGGCCGATCTGGCCCGCCCGCAGGATCTGGTGATCGCCACGGCGCATCCCTCGCCGCTGTCGGCACGGCGCGGCTTCTTCGGCAGCCGCCCCTTCAGCCGCATCAACGACTGGCTGGCAGCGAATGGCCGCACGCCCATCGACTGGACCGCATAGGTCCCCTTCCCTCGACCCAAAGGCAGCGTTAGAACCGGACCCATGGATATTCTCGAAAAGATCAAGGCCTACAAGCTGGACGAAATCGCGGCCGCCAAGGCTGCACGCCCGCTGGCCGATGTCGAGGCCGCAGCCCGCGCCGCCTTGGCCCCCCGTGGTTTTGCCCGTGCGCTGGATGCGGCCGCAGAACATGGCCCCGCGCTGATCGCCGAAATCAAGAAGGCCAGCCCCTCGAAAGGTTTGATCCGGCCCGATTTCGCGCCCGCCGAACTGGCCCGCGCCTATCAGGCCGGTGGTGCGGCCTGCCTGTCGGTCCTGACCGACGGCCCCAGCTTTCAGGGCGCCCCCGAGTTTCTGAGCGCCGCCCGTGACGCCTGCGATCTGCCTGCGCTGCGCAAGGACTTCATGCATGACACCTATCAGGTGGCCGAGGCACGGGCCTGGGGCGCCGATTGTATCCTGATCATCATGGCATCCGTCAATGATGCCTTGGCCGCCGAGCTGGAAGATGCCGCGACCCATTGGGGCATGGACGCCCTGATCGAGGTCCACAACGCCGAGGAACTGGACCGGGCCCTGCGTCTGAAGTCACCGATGATCGGAATTAACAACCGCAATCTCAAGACCTTCGAGGTCACACTTGATGTGACGCGCGAACTGGCGCCGCGCATTCCTGCCGATCGCCATGTCGTCTGCGAAAGCGGCCTGTTCACCGCCGCCGACCTTGGCCAGATGATGCAGGTCGGCGCCCGTCGCTTCCTGATCGGGGAAAGCATGATGCGTCAGGATGATGTCACCGCCGCAACCCGCGCCATTCTGGATGTCCCGGCATGACCCTGACGCATTTCGACGCCGCCGGTCAGGCGCATATGGTCGATGTCTCCTCCAAGGAGGAAACCGCGCGCGAGGCGGTGGCAACCGGCTGCGTCATCATGACCGCCGAGACGCTGGCGCTGGCCAAGGGCGGCGCGGCCAAGGGCGACGTGCTGGGCGTTGCACGGCTGGCGGGGATCATGGGGGCGAAACGCACCGCCGATCTGATCCCGCTGTGCCATCCGCTGCCCATCGCCAAGGTCGCGTTGGAGTTGACCCCCGACGACAGCCTGCCCGGCGTCCGCGTCACCGCCACGGTCCGCACCACCGGTCGCACCGGCGTCGAGATGGAGGCCCTGACCGCCGTCACCACCGCCTGCCTGACCATCTACGACATGCTGAAGGCCGCCGAGAAATCCATGCAGATCACCGACATCCGCCTGCTGCGTAAGGAAGGTGGCAAATCGGGCCTCTACGAGGCGCGGCCGTGATTTCGGTCGCCGAGGCCCTGACCCGCGTTCTGGCCCTGGCGCAGAAGCCGGTGCCGGAAACCGTCCCGCTGGCACAGGCCCATGGGCGTGCGCTGTTGCACCCCGCCATTTCGCGGCTGACGCAACCGCCTTTCGACGCCTCGGCGATGGATGGCTATGCGATGCGCAGCGCAGATATGGACGGCTCCATGCAGGTGGTGGGGACGGCAGCCGCGGGTCACCCATGGCAAGGACAGGCCAAGGCCGGTCAGGCCATCCGCATCTTCACCGGTGCACCGGTCCCCGCAGGCTTGGACCATGTCGAACTGCAGGAAAACATCACCCGCGACGGCGACACCATCCGGGTCGAGACGCGTTCATCGGGCCGCAACATTCGCGCCAGGGGCAATGATTTCGCCGAGGGCGACGCAGTGGCGCCGGGCCGTATCCTGACGGCTGCCGACATCGGCCTGCTGGCTGCCATGAACCTGCCCGAGGTCGTCGTCGCCAAACGCCCCGTGGTGGCGGTACTGGCGGGTGGCGACGAACTACTGCCCCCCGGCAGCGACCCTGCGCCCGGTCAGATCATCAGCTCGAACGATCTGGCGATTGCGGCGATGGTGACGCAGGCCGGCGGCGTTCCGCGCATCCTGCCCATCGCCCGCGATACGGATCAGAGCCTGCGGGACAGCTTTGCGGCGGCCGACGATGCAGATCTGATCGTGACAATCGGCGGCGCCTCGGTCGGAGATCATGATCTAATCGGCAAGATCGCGGCGGAGCTGGGTCTGGATCGTGCCTTCTACAAGATCGCGATGCGCCCCGGCAAACCGCTGATGGCTGGGCGGCTGCAAAATTCGGCAATGCTTGGACTGCCCGGTAATCCCGTCTCGGCAATGACTTGTGGCCTTTTGTTCATGCAGCCTCTGATCCGTGCGATGCAGGGTCTTCCGACCGATGTTCGCATTGGACATGCCCGGCTTGGATGCCCCATGCGCCCCGAAGGTCCGCGCCAGCATTATCTGCGCGCGCGTCTCGACTGGTCAGGCATCACGCCCGTCATCACACCATTCGACGATCAGGATTCCGCGCGACTGTCACTGATGGCACAGGCGGACGCATTGCTGATCAGACCTCCGCATGACCCCGCGCGGCAGGCCGACGAGATCATGGAGTACATTCCCCTTGGTCTCTGACAATTAACTGTTTTTTCATCTTCATGCGGCCAACTGATTGACGTGATTCGGGCCATCGGCTAGAACATTAACGGAACATATCGATGAGGCTGGGCCATGTTGACAAAAAAGCAGATCCAACTGCTGGAATTCATCCAGAAACGAATGGTCCGTGATGGCGTGCCGCCGTCATTCGATGAAATGAAAGATGCGCTGGACCTGCGCTCCAAATCCGGCATCCACCGCCTCGTGACCGCGCTGGAGGAGCGCGGCTTCATCCGCCGCCTTCCCCACCGCGCCCGTGCACTGGAGGTGCTGCGCCTGCCCGACGCCTTGGCCCATCTGGCAAATCCGGCCGAGCCCAAGGTAAAACCTGCCTTCACGCCGCGCGTCATCTCGAACACGCGTCCGGCGCGGCCGCGCGGCGCGATGACGGTCGTTGACAGCCCCGCGGTCCAATTGCCGCTGATGGGCCGTATCGCGGCGGGTGTCCCAATCGAGGCAATCTCGGAGGTGTCGCATCACGTCGCGGTGCCGGGCACCATGCTGGCGGGTCGCGAACACCACTATGCGCTGGAGGTCACCGGCGATTCGATGATCGATGCCGGAATCAACGATGGCGATGTCGTTGTGATCCGCGAACAGGATACCGCCGAAACCGGCGATATCATCGTGGCGCTTGTCGACGACCAGGAAGCTACGTTGAAACGCTATCGCCGCAAGGGTGCGATGATCGCGCTGGAAGCTGCCAATCCGGCCTATGAGACCCGGCTGCTACCCGAGGATCGCGTACGCATCCAAGGCCGCCTTGTGGGTCTGATCCGCAGCTATTGACCGATCGTCACGGGCGCGACGACGACGCGCCCGTGATAGAACGCTGCGGCATGACCGCGCATTTGACCATCACAGGGTCATGAAACCGGGGCCGCCCCGTTCCAAAAGCTCATTGGCCAGATCGATCCCCATGTCGGGACCATCACCAAGGCCGCCATCACGCGTCCCACTGACGACGGCGCTGCCATCAGGGCGCAGGATCTCTCCACGCAGGGTCAGGCGGTCACCGATGATTTCGGCCAGCCCCGCGATAGGCGTCTGGCATGATCCATCCAAACGCGCCAGGAACGCCCGTTCAGCCGCGATGCGAAGGCCGGTCTGCCTGTCATGCAGCGGCGCCAGCAGTTCAGCCATCCGTTCATCATCCTTGCGACGTTCGATGCCGATCGCGCCCTGGGCGACCGCGGGCAGCATCTCGGCAGGATCGATTCCGCCCTGCGCGACGTGGGTCATCCCAAGGCGGGACAGGCCCGCCATCGCCAGGAAGGTCGCGACGGCCACCCCATCGTCCAGTTTTCTCAGCCTTGTCTGCACGTTACCCCGAAACTCGACCAGCTTCAGGTCGGGGCGGCGATGCGCCAGTTGCGCGCGGCGGCGCAGGCTGGAGGACCCCACGGTTGCACCAAGCGGCAGATCGGCGATCGATGCGACATGCGGACTGACGAAGGCGTCACGGACATCTTCGCGCGGCAGAAGACAGTCGATGATCAGGCCATCGGGCTGCAACGTCGGCATGTCCTTCATCGAATGCACCGCAATGTCGATTTCGCCCTGCGTCAGGGCTTCCTCGATCTCGCGGGTGAACAGACCCTTTCCGCCGATCTCTTTCAGGGGGCGGTCTGTGATCCGGTCGCCCGTCGTCTTGATGACGACGATTTCGAAGGCATTGGCGGGCAAGCCATGGGCGGCCATCAGCCGGTCACGGGTCTCATGGGCCTGAGCCAGGGCCAGGATCGATCCGCGCGTGCCGATCTTGAGAGGGCGGGAGGTGTCGGGCATCTGTGTCATGGCGCATGGATAGCTGCCGGGCGCGTGCTTGACAACGTCTGTCGCCTCGCCTTCAAGGGGCGCAGGAGGCCATATGACCAAACTTCTGCTGCGTGCCCTGGCGGGCGAGACTTTGCCGACCCCCCCGATCTGGATGATGCGCCAGGCCGGCCGCTATCTGCCGGAATATCGGGCCACGCGCGCCAAGGCGGGTGATTTCCTGTCGCTGTGCTACAACCCCGAACTGGCCGCCGAGGTCACGTTGCAGCCGATCCGGCGCTTCGGCTTCGACGCCTCGATCCTGTTTGCGGATATCCTGCTGGTGCCGCAGGCGCTTGGGGCGGATCTGTGGTTCGTGACCGGCGAAGGGCCGCGCCTGTCGACGATCACCTCGGCGCAGGATTTCGCGCAGCTGAAATCGGCGGATCAGATCCACGAACGGTTGGCGCCCATCTATGAGACCGTCCGAATCCTGTCGCAGGAACTGCCGCGCGAGACGACTCTGATCGGCTTTGCGGGCGCGCCTTGGACTGTGGCCACCTATATGATCGCCGGTCGCGGCACCAAGGATCAGGGTCCGGCGCATGCCTTCAAGGCCGCCGATCGTGAAACCTTCAGCGCGTTGATCGACCTGATCACCGAAGCGACGATCCTGTATCTCTCGGCGCAGATCGATGCCGGGGCCGAGGTCGTCAAGCTGTTCGACAGCTGGGCGGGCAGCCTGAAGGGCCAGGATTTCGACGACTTCGCGCTGGCCCCCGCCAAGCGCATCATCGCGGCGCTGAAGGAACGCCACCCCGGCGTGCCCGTCATCGCCTTCCCGCGCGAGGCTGGCGACCGCTATATCGGTTTCGCCAAGGCCACCGGCGCCGATTGCGTCGCGCTGGACAATTCGGTCTCGGCCGAATGGGCGGCAGAGCATGTGCAGGTCGATGGCTGCGTGCAGGGTAACCTGGCGCCGGGTCATATGGTCACAGGCGGCCCCGAGCTGGTCGCGGACGCGCAGCGCATCACCCGAACGCTGCGGGGTGGTCCGCATGTCTTCAACTTGGGCCATGGCATTACGCCCGATGCGGACCCCGACAATGTCGCCCGGATGATCGAGGCGGTGCGAACCGCCTAACGCGGCATCGCGCCAGCGTATCCTGTACGCCGCAAATCGGACAGCGCCTCGACCAGCCTCTGCCGGTCGGGGAACGGCCCGGCCATGATGACCCGCATGTCCTTGGCCTTCTGGGTGATGCGGGTCTGCGCGACCGGATAACCGCGTTCAGACAGAGCTCGAAGCACGATCAGGGCGTTTTCGCCGTCCTGAAACGCCCCGACCTGAATATAGCGTGCCGATGCAGGGATCATCTCGGCCATCGGTCGTGGCGGCTTTGCAGGCGTCGGCCGGCGGGCGGTGATGGCGCTTGGGGGCGTCGGTGGGGCGGGCTTCGGTGCCTTCTTGACGACGGCTGGCTTTTGCGGGGCGGCGGGCGCGTCTTTTGGCAGTTTGACCTTCATGCCGGGGCAGAGGCCAAGTCCCGCACCCGGCGCGGCCGGATCGTCGGCGTGATAGCCGAGCCTTTCGCAAAGGTCGTCGGCCGGTTTGATGGCTGCCGCCTGCCTGACGGCGGGGGCAACCTTCAAGGCGTCGGTCAAAGTCGTCTGCAGCGGATCGGGTTGGCGGGCAGGTTCCGGGTCACGGCGCGGTTCGGGATCGGCAGGATCGGCGGCCCATTCGCCGGGTCGCAATTGGTGGGTCAATTGCTCGATCAGCAGATCTTCGACGTCAGGCGCCACGGGGGCCGGTGCCACCCGCAATCCACCAAGACTTGGGGGAAAACCGCAAAGCGGCTGCCCTGCCCCGTCTGTCCGCGCTGACCAACCGCCACCTTCGCGCCGAAAGACGCAACCGGCACCGTCGATATATTGCGTGCCTGCGAAATCGCCGGGCGGCGCGGGGTTCGGCGCGGCCAATGCCGCCCCGCCCGTCATGATCCACGCCGCCAACCAGAGTTCAAACCGCATCTGCCATCCACTTTCCACTTTGGCCCCAACCTAGGGCCAAAGCGTGAAACGGCAGTTAACGGCAGGGCTTATTTCGTGCCGAACATGCGGTCGCCCGCGTCGCCCAGGCCGGGCACGATATAGCCGTGATTGTCCAGCTTCTCGTCCAGCGAAGCGGTGAAGATCGGCACGTCGGGATGGGCCTCGCGCATCCGCTCGACGCCTTCGGGGGCGGCCAGCAGGCAGAGGAAGCGCAGGTTCTTGGCGCCGCGCGCCTTCAGCATGTTGATCGCCTCGACCGAGGAATTGCCGGTGGCCAGCATCGGATCGACCACGATGGTCATGCGGGCGTCCAGTTCCTTAGGGACCTTGCAGTAATATTCGACGGGCTTCAGCGTCTCGGGGTCGCGGTAGAGCCCCACGAAACCGACGCGCGCACCCGGGATCAGCTCCAAGATGCCGTCCAGCAGACCGTTCCCCGCCCGCAGGATCGAGATCAGCGCCAGCTTCTTGCCCTCCAGCGTGGGGGCCTCCATCTCGCACATGGGGGTCTGGATGGTAATCGTGGTCAGTTCCAGCTCGCGCGTGACCTCATAGGCCAGCAGCAGGCTGATCTCACGCAAGAGGCGGCGGAAACCGGCGGTCGAGACCTGTTCCTGGCGCATGATCGACAGCTTGTGCTGGATCAGGGGGTGATCGACGACGGTCAGATGGGGCATCAGGCGAATTCCTTTTTCAGGCGGTCTTTGGTGGATGTGTCGCAGAAGGCAGCCTCGGCGGCCCAGAGGTTGATCTGTCGGAACTCGGTATCGCCCCAGCCAAAGACCGATGCAAGCCGGTCGTATTCATCGCGCATCGTCGTGTGGAAGAAGGGCGGATCGTCGGTGGACACGGTGACCCGCACGCCCGCATCGGCCAGCCTGACGATGGGGTGCTTGTCCCACGACGTATAGACACCAAGCGCGATGTTCGATCCCGGGCAGACCTCCAGCGTGATTTCCCGTTCGGCCAGATCGCGGACCAGCTGCGGGTCCTCGATCGCCTGCACGCCGTGGCCGATGCGGGTGCAGCCCAAGTCCAGCGCCTGACGCACACTGTCCGGCCCGCCCCATTCGCCCGCATGGCAGGTCAGGCCCAGACCGGCTTCGCGCGCGCAATCGAAGCTCCAGGCGAAGTCCGTGGCCTTGTGGACCTGCTCGGCCCCGCCCATGCCGAAGCCGGTGATCCAGCCGCCGCCCGCGTCGAAGGCGGTTTCCGCCGCGCAGAGCGCCGAAAGTTTCGCGTGATCCGGCCCCATGTGGCGGATGGCCGTGACGATGCCGCGGCTGTCGATGCCCATGGCGCGGCCCTTGTCGGCCACCTCGGACATGGCGGCCAGGTAATCGCGCCAAGCCGACAGATCGCCCCCGCCGCAGAATTCGGGCGAGACGAACAGCTCGGTATAGATCACGCCTTCCTCGGCGCATCGCTCCAGCACCTCGGCCAGCAGGCGGGCGTAATCGAGGGGCGTGGTCAGAACGGCGGTCGCGGCCTCGTAGCAGCGCAGGAAGCCGGGGAAGTCGTCATAGACATAGGCGCCGCGTTCGTCGAAGACGCCGCTCAGGTCGGTGCGCTTTTCCTTGGCGACGGCGCGGATGAAATCGGGCGGTGCCGCGCCCTCCAGATGCAGGTGCAGTTCGATCTTCTTCATAGGAAGGATTGTCCGTGCTTGGGGGCCGCAAGCCCCAGATGTTCCATGACCGAGGCCCCGATGTCGGCAAAGCCCACCTGCCCGACCGAGCGCGTGCCCGCCCCATGGACCAGCACCGGCACGCGTTCGCGGGTGTGATCGGTCCCGCGCCACGTCGGGTCGTTGCCATGATCGGCGGTGAAGATCGCCAGATCCCCCGGCCCAAGCGTCGAAAGGAACCGCCCCGCGACCGTGTCGAACCACTCCAGTTGCGCGGCATAGCCTTCCACGTCGCGGCGATGGCCGAAATTCGTGTCGAATTCGACGAAATTGGCGAAGGTCAGACTGCCTTCCGAGGCTTCCCCCCCAAGTCGGACCAGATATTCGCCCAGGTCGGCGTCGGATTTGCCCTTGTGAAGATGCTTGATGCCGCGATGGCTGAAGATGTCGCCGATCTTGCCGATGGCATGGGTGTCGCGGCCCGCCTCGGACGCGATGTCCAGAATGGTCTGCGCCGGCGGCGCGATGGCGAAATCGCGGCGGTTCGGGGTGCGTTTGAAGCTGCCCGGCTGGCCAAGGAAGGGACGCGCGATGACCCGCCCCACCCGCATCTTGTGCAGCATGGGCGACAGGTCGCGGCAGAGGTCGATCAGCCGGTCCAGCCCGAAGACGTCCTCATGCGCGGCGATCTGCAGCACGCTGTCGACCGAGGTGTAACAGATGGGCCAGCCGGTCTGCAGATGCTCGGGGCCGAAGTCGTCGATCACCTGCGTCCCCGAGGCATGGCAATTGGCCAGAATGCCGCCCGTCCCCGCCAGTTCGCAGATGCGCGCCGTCACCTCGGGCGGGAAGGCGGGCGTGATGTCGGGGAAGTAGTGCCAGTCCCAAGGCACAGGAACGCCCGCGATCTCCCAATGACCCGAGGGGGTGTCCTTGCCGCGCGACATCTCGGTCGCGGCACCCCACAGGCCCTGCGGTTCGACCATCAGCCCCGGAGCCTCATCCCCCGAGGCCAGTTTGACCGCCTGGCCCAGCCCAAGCCCCGCCAGATGCGGCATCGACAGCGGCCGCGACTGCGCGATATGGCCGACGGTGTTGGCCCCGGTATCGGGCTGGCCGTCGTTGAAATATTGATCGGCGTCAGGCGCTCCACCGATGCCGACGCTGTCCATGACGATCAGGAAGGCGCGGGTCATGCGGTGATCCTTTCGCGGATCAGGGGGCCGGGCTGGCCGTCGTCCCCAAGGTGATAGGCCACCTGCACGGCGGCGATGGCCACCTGCGCGGCGGTATCATCGGCAGCATGGACGAAGGCCAGCGGGCGGTCGGGTCCGACCTCATCGCCCAGCTTGGCCATGCGGTCCAGACCGACGCGCGGATCGATGGGATCGCCCGCGCGCACCCGCCCCCCGCCAAGGGCCAGAACGGCATGGCCAAGCGCCGTCACGTCGATCCGGGCGATGCGTCCGGCAGGTGTGGGAACCGGGCGGATGACCGGCGCGACAGCCAGATACGCGGCGGGGCGCTGCATCAGGTCGGTCGGGCCGCCCTGCGCGGCCACCATGCGGCCAAAGACCTCGGCGGCGGCCCCGCTGTCCAGCGTGCCAGCCAGCCCTTCGGTCGATTGCCCGGCAAGCGCCAGGCATTCCTGTGCCAGGGCCAGCGTCAGGTCGCGCAGCGCGCCTTGTTCGCCCTGCAGCACGCGGATCGCCTCGGCGACCTCCAGCGCGTTGCCGGCGCTGCGGGCCAGGGGTTGGTCCATGTCGGTGATCATGGCCGAGGTCCGGCATCCAGCGCCGTTGGCGGTATCGACAAGGGCGCGCGCCAATCGCGGCGCGCTGTCGGGCTTCTTCATGATCGCCCCCGACCCCGCCTTGACGTCCAGCACCAGCGCATCCAGCCCCGCCGCCAGCTTCTTCGACAGGATCGAGGCGGTGATAAGGTCGATCGACTCGACCGTCCCCGATTCGTCGCGGATCGCGTAAAGCCGCTTGTCGGCGGGCGCGACATCCCCCGTGGCCGAGACGATGGCGCAGCCGATCCGACGCACGATGCGGGCGAAATCCTGCTGGCTCTGATCGCAGAGGAAACCCGGAATCGCCTCCAGCTTGTCCAACGTGCCGCCGGTATGGCCAAGGCCCCGCCCCGAGACCATCGGCACGAAGACGCCCCGCGCGGCCAGCAGCGGCGCCAGTACAAGGCTGACCGTGTCGCCGATGCCGCCGGTCGAATGCTTGTCGACCACCGGACCCGACAGGTCCCATTGCAGCACCTGCCCGCTGTCGCGCATGGCACGGGTCAGGGCGACGCGGCCCTCGGGGCCTACGCCCTTGGTCAGGACGGCCATGGCAAAGGCCCCGGCCTGCGCCTCGCTGACGGAACCATCGGCAAGGCCCTGCGCGATCAGCGCCGCGCCGGGGCCGTCCAGCCCCCGACCGTCTCGGATGGCTGCGATGACGGGACGCGGATCGGTCATGACGCGTTGGTCATGTGACCGGCGTCGAAACGCCCCGGCAGCAGGTCGCCCACCGTGGTCTCCAACCGCGCGCCTGCGGTCGTGGCCAGCACGACCGGCACATCGGCATCGGCGAATTCGGCCAGCTTCTGCCGACATCCGCCGCAGGGTGGCACGGGGCTGGGGCTATCGGCGATGACGGTGACCTCGGTCAGGCGCGTTTCGCCGGCCGCGACCATGGCGGCGATGGCGCCCGCCTCGGCGCAGGTGCCCTCGGGATAGGCGACGTTCTCGACGTTGCAGCCCGTGTAGACCACGCCCGAGGCCGAGCGGATCGCAGCCCCGACCTTGAATTTCGAATAGGGCGCATAGGCGTTTTCACGCACCTCGCGTGCAGCGTTCATCAAAGACATGGGTCCGTCCTTATCAAATCCTTGCCGACAATCTGCGCGTCCGTGGCGATCTGCGCAAGCAGGCCGTCGAAGTCGTGCGTGACGAACGCCATGCACAAGCCCGCTGTTCCCCATGGATGATATGGTTTAACGGTAAACCAATTCCGAAACCGGAGGGGCAGAATGGAAGACCGCAGGCAGGACAGCGCGCGCCAGGCAGCACTGGATTATCATGAATTTCCGCGACCCGGTAAGCTGGAGATCCGCGCGACCAAACCGATGGCCAACGGCCGCGACCTGTCGCGCGCCTATTCCCCCGGCGTGGCGGAAGCCTGCCTCGAGATCAAGGCCGATCCCGTTACCGCCGCCCGCTATACCAGCCGCGGCAATCTTGTTGCCGTCATCTCGAACGGGACGGCGGTTCTGGGGCTTGGCAACATCGGCGCATTGGCCTCGAAACCGGTGATGGAGGGCAAGGCCGTCCTCTTCAAGAAATTCGCCGACATCGACTGCTTCGACATCGAGGTGAACGAACCCGACCCCGTCAAGCTGGCCGAGATCGTCTGCGCGCTGGAACCGACCTTCGGGGCCGTGAACCTTGAAGACATCAAGGCGCCCGACTGCTTCGTCGTCGAAAAGCTGTGCCGCGAACGGATGAACATTCCGGTCTTCCACGACGACCAGCACGGGACCGCCATCGTCGTCGGTGCCGCCGCCACCAACGCGCTGCGCATCGCCGGCAAGCGGTTCGAGGATATCAAGATCGTCTCGACCGGCGGCGGGGCCGCGGGCATTGCCTGCCTGGACATGCTGCTGAAGCTGGGCGTCAAGCGTGAGAACGTCTGGCTGTGCGACATTCACGGGCTGGTCTATGAAGGCCGGGCCGAGGACATGAACCCGCAGAAGGCCGCCTATGCGCAGGCCTCGGACAAGCACGTGCTGGACGAGGTGATCGACGGTGCCGACCTGTTCCTTGGCCTGTCGGGTCCGGGCGTGCTGAAGCCCGAAATGGTCGCCCGCATGGCCGATCAGCCGATCATCTTCGCGCTGGCCAACCCCAACCCCGAGATCGACCCCGATGCCGCCCGCGCCGTGAAACCGGGTGCCATCATCGCCACGGGGCGCAGCGATTATCCCAATCAGGTCAACAACGTGCTGTGCTTCCCCTTCATCTTCCGCGGTGCGCTGGACGTCGGTGCGACGACCATCAACGACGAGATGAAGATCGCCTGCATCGAGGGCATCGCTGCCCTTGCCCGCGCCACGACCGCAGCCGAGGCCGCCGCCGCCTATCGCGGCGAGACGCTGACCTTCGGGCCGGACTACCTGATCCCCAAGCCCTTCGATCCGCGCCTTGTCGGCGTCGTCAGTTCCGCCGTGGCCAAGGCTGCGATGGAGACCGGCGTCGCCGCCCGCCCGCTTGAGGACCTCGAGGCCTACAAGCTGAAGCTGGACGGCTCGGTCTTCAAATCGGCGATGATCATGCGCCCCGTCTTCGAGGCCGCCGCCACCACCGAACGCCGCATCGTCTTTGCCGAGGGCGAGGATGAGCGCGTGCTGCGCGCCGCCAATGCCATGCTGGAGGAAACCACCGACGTCCCGATCCTGATCGGCCGCCCCGAAGTCATCGCCATGCGTGCCGAACGCGCGGGCCTGCCGATCCGGCCCGATGTCGACTTCCAGATCGTGAACCCAGAAAACGACCCGCGCTACCGCGATTACTGGGAAACCTATCACGGGCTGATGGCCCGCCGCGGCGTCAGCCCCGACATCGCCCGCGCCATCATGCGCACCAATACCACCGCCATCGGCGCGGTCATGGTCCACCGGAACGAGGCCGACAGCCTGATCTGCGGCACCTTCGGCCAATACAGCTGGCACTTGGAATACGTCCGCCAGATCCTGGCCCGCGACGGGCTGCACCCTGCCGGTGCCCTGTCGATGATCATCCTGGAAGAGGGCCCGCTGTTCATCGCGGATACGCAGTGCCACAACGACCCCACGCCGCATCAGGTGATGGAGGCCGTGATGGGCGCCGCCCGCCACGTCCGCCGCTTTGGCCTGGCCCCCAAGATCGCGCTCTGCAGCCATTCGCAGTTCGGCAATACCGACAGCCCCTCGGGTCGCAAGATGCGCGAGGCGCTGGAGCTGCTGGACGCGCGGGAACCGGACTTCATGTATGACGGCGAGATGCACGTCGACGCGGCGCTGGACCCCGATCTGCGCGAACGCATCTTCCCGAACTCGCGGCTGGAGGGCGTCGCGAACGTTCTGGTCTTTGCGGGCACCGATGCGGCCTCGGGCGTCAGGAACGCGCTGAAGATGCGCGCAGGCGGGCTAGAGGTCGGGCCGATCCTGATGGGCATGGGCAACCGCGCCCATATCGTCACCCCCTCGATCACCACGCGCGGCCTTCTGAACATGAGCGTTCTGGCCGGCACACCGGTCAACCACTACGGCTGAGGCTACGGGCGCGCGAACGCGATTCGCGCGCCCTTTGCAAACCGGGCGGGTCGACCCGGCCCGTTTTGCAGCGCCCAAGGATTTGCAAAATCTGGCCCGGCATGCGGGACGGATTTTGCAGAACGCCCCTTTTGGCACACGCTAACAGGCTTGCCTGCACCCCCCCGATCCGCGCAACACTGCGGCAGCGGACTTGTGGAGGGGGAAGCATGGCGTATCGGGACATCTATGAAGGCTGGCAATCGGACCCCGAGGGGTTCTGGATGGAGGCCAGCCGCGCCATCGACTGGACCCACAGCCCAAGCCGCGCTTTCTTCGAACAGGGACCGGCAGGGGAATGGTTCGCGGACGGGATGGTCAACGCCTGCTGGAACGCCGTCGATCGGCATGTGCAGGCGGGCCACGGCGACCGGCTGGCCGTCATCCACGACAGCGCCATGACCGGCAAGGTCGCACGGCTGACCTATGCCCAGCTGCAGGATCAGGTGGCGCGTCTGGCCGGGGTTCTGGCGGCGCATGGGGTCGGCAAGGGCGACCGGGTCATCATCTATATGCCGATGATCCCGCAGGCACTGCAGGCGATGCTGGCCTGCGCACGCATCGGGGCCATCCACTCGGTCGTCTTCGGCGGCTTTGCGGCGCATGAACTGGCGGTGCGCATCGACGACGCCCGCCCCAAGGCCATCCTTGCCGCATCCTGCGGGTTGGAGCCGAACCGCGTCGTGCCCTACAAGCCCCTGATGGATCAGGCGCTTGAGGAGGCAACCCACAAGCCGACGCTGTGTCTTGTCCACCAGCGCCCCGAATGCACCGCCGCCATGACCGAGGGCCGCGATCTGGACTGGGACCAGGCCCTTGCCACCGCCACCCCCGCCGATTGTGTCCCGGTCGAGGGCAACCACCCGGCCTATATCCTCTATACCTCGGGGACGACGGGACAGCCCAAGGGCGTGGTGCGCCATACCGCGGGCCATCTGGTGGCCCTGGCCTGGAGCGTGCCGAACATCTATGACATCGGGCCGGGGGATGTGTTCTTCGTGGCATCCGACGTGGGCTGGGTCGTGGGCCACAGCTATATCGTCTATGGCCCGCTGATCGCCGGTGCCACCACCGTCATTTTCGAAGGCAAGCCCGTCGGCACCCCCGACGCGGGCACCTTCTGGCGCATCATCGCGGATCACGGGGTCAAAAGCTTCTTCACCGCCCCCACCGCGATCCGCGCCGTTAAGCGCGACGATCCCGACGGGGCGCTGATCGGGCAATACGACCTCTCCGGCCTCAAGGCGCTGTTCCTTGCGGGCGAACGCGCCGACCCCGACACCATCACCTGGGCCGAGGATCGCCTGAACATCCCCGTCATCGATCACTGGTGGCAGACCGAGACCGGCTGGCCCATCGCCGCCAACCCGCTTGGCGCGGGCCTGCTGCCGATCCGCAAGGGCAGCCCCTCGGTCCCGATGCCGGGCTATCACATCGATGTGCTGGATGAGGCCGGTCACCCCGTCGCGCCGGGCACCCTGGGCGCCATCGCATTGCGCCTGCCCCTGCCGCCGGGCACGCTGCCGACGCTGTGGAACGCCGAGACGCGCTTCCGCAAGGCCTATCTGGAGCACTTCCCCGGCTATTACGAAACCGGCGATGCGGGCTATGTCGATGAAGACGGCTATGTCTTCATTATGGCCCGCACCGATGACGTCATCAACGTTGCGGGCCACCGCCTGTCCACCGGCGCGATGGAGGAGGTGCTGTCATCGCACCCCGCCGTCGCCGAATGTGCCGTGATCGGGGTGGTCGATACGCTGAAGGGTCAGGCGCCGGTGGGTCTGCTGTGCCTGAAGAAGGGCGTCACGACTCCGCCGGATCAGGTCGTCTCGCAGGTGGTGGCCCTGGTCCGCGACCGCATCGGCCCCGTCGCGGCCTTCAAGACCGCCTGCATCGTGGATCGCCTGCCCAAGACGCGATCGGGCAAGATCCTGCGCGCCACCATGGCCAAGATCGCCGACGGCGAGGAGGTCAAGACCCCCGCCACCATCGACGACCCCGCGATTTTGGACGAGATCAGGACCGCATTGGCCGGTGTCGGCTATCCCTGCGAACGCTAGCGATCAGTCGATCTGCGCACCAAGCCGGGTCATCAGCGGCACGAAGTCGGGGAAGGAGGTGGTGATCGGATTGCCGTCGTCGATCTGCACGGGGTTTTCCGTCGCCAGCCCCAGCACCATGAAGGACATGGCGATGCGGTGATCCAGATGGGTCACCGCCGTGCCGCCGCCCTTAACGGTGGATGCGCCATGGACGGTCATGCTGTCCTGGGTCTCCTCGACCCGGACGCCGTTGGCCTCCAGCCCACGGGCCATGGCGTCGATACGGTCGCTTTCCTTGACGCGCAGCTCGGCCACGCCGTTCATCACCGTGGTGCCCTCGGCGAAGGAAGCGATGACCGAGAGGATCGGGAATTCGTCGATCATGCTGGCGGCGCGTTCGGCAGGGACCGAGACGCCCTTCAGCGGGCCGTGGCGCACGACCAGATCGGCGACAGGCTCGCCCCCTTCCTCGCGGGTGTTCTCGAAGGTGATGTCGGCGCCCATCTCCAGCAGCGTGACGTAAAGACCGTCGCGCGTGGGGTTGCGGCTGACGCCCGGCACGCGGATCTGGCTGCCCGGCACGATCAGCGCGGCGGCCACGGGGAAGGCCGCGCTGGAGGGGTCGCGCGGCACGGCGACGGGCTGGGCGCGCAGCTCGGGGCGGCCCTTCAGGGTGATCTTATGGCCGTCCTCGGTCGTTTCCGAGGTGATCTCGGCGCCGAAGCCCGCCAGCATCCGTTCGGAATGATCGCGCGTCGGTTCGGATTCGATGACGACCGTGTCACCGGGGACGTTCAGACCCGCCAGCAGGATCGCCGATTTGATCTGCGCGCTGGCGACCGGCGTGCGATAGGTCAGCGGAACGGGGTCGGCCGCACCTTGGATGGTGATCGGCAGGCGGTCGCCTTCGCGGGCGGTGATCTGCGCACCCAGCTGCGCCAAGGGCACGGTCACCCGCGCCATGGGGCGCCGCGACAGGCTGGCGTCGCCCGTGAAGGTCGCGGTGATGTCGGTCGTGGCCATCGCCCCCATGATCAGCCGCACGCCGGTGCCGGAATTACCGCAATCGATCACCCCCTCGGGCGAACGGAAGCCGCCGACGCCGACGCCATGCACGCTCCAATCGCCGGGGCCGTGCTGGGTGACCTCGGCGCCGAAGGCGCGCATGGCCTTGGCGGTGTCCAGCACGTCCTCGCCCTCCAGCAGGCCGGTGATGCGGGTTTCGCCCACGGCCAGAGCACCAAGGATCAGGGCGCGGTGGCTGATCGACTTGTCGCCGGGCACCGTCGCCTGACCCGTCAGGGGGCCGCTGCGGCGAGAGGTCATCGGACGGGCTGGGGCGGAATGCGACATGGGTTACCTCGTGATTTTGCGGGCCTTTTACCGTGCCCGCGACCCCGCTTCCACCATCTTCTTGAGGCTTTGCCCGCGCGGCCCTAGAAGGATCACGCAAAACAGGAGAATTTCATGCAGGAACTGGACCAGCTTCGCGCCTTGGCCAATCCCGAACTGGCCGAACGCATCGCCGCACGTCACAAGACCGGCCGCACGACGCTTGGCCTGACCCCTGCCCAGATCGAGACCGCCGTCACCGGCTGGCGCGAGGCCCGGGACATCGACGGCCGCGTCGCGCTGGCCCGCGACCTGTGGGACAGCGACATCCACGAGGCGCGCCTCGCCGCCGCCCGCCTGCTGGTGCAGGCCCGCATCCGTCCCGACGATGCGGTCTGGGACCTGATCCGCGAATGGGCGCCCGAACTGGACGCCCCCGAGATCGCGGATGCGGTGGCGGTCGCAACTGCCAAGCGCCTGACCGCCGATCCCGCCCGCATGGAGGAGATGCTGGAGTGGGCGCAATCCTCGAACCCGTTCCAGCGGCGCGCGGCGCTGATGGGCACCCTGCCCTGGGCCAAGATGAACAACCCCAAGCCCGCCGATCTGGAAATCCGTGAACGCGTGCTGAAATGGGCCGCCCATCTGGCGGACGACAGCAACGGCGCCGTGCGTCAGGCGGTCGAGACTTGGCTGCGCGATCTGGCCAAACGCGCGCCGGAACGCGTCGCCGATTGGCGCAAGGATCGCGAACAGGTCGTCGCCGCCCGCGCCGCAGAGCCCGTCGATGACACGACCAACGACACGGGCAGCGACGCGGAAGACGATCAGGACTTGTAGACGTCCAGCGTCGGCAGATCGGTCAGCGAGATGCCAAGCAGTTGCAGCGCAGGCAGGGAAACCTGGCTGCCGCTGCCGCTACCGGTCAGCGGGATCAGCTCGACCTTGGCGGATTTGCCATTGGCCGGGTTCACGATGCGGCCCATCGCCCGCGTCTTGACCAGCGGCGTCTTGATCCAGAAGCCCCCCTCGGATGGGTTGCCAAGCGATCCCACCGTCGATCCCAGCTTGGTCTCGGCGCTGGCCTCGGGGGCCTTGGCCGCAGCCTCGCGCTGTTCCTTGGTGGTGGTGTCCAACTGTGCGGGCGTCGCGCGGGCTGCGGGACGCGGCGCGGGGGCGCGGGTGATCGCGGTCGCCGCTGCCACCTGCTCGGCGGTGGCGGGCTTGGCGGGCGGTGCCTCGGGGCGGGTTTCGGTCTTGGTCATCTGGCTGCAACCGGCCAGTGCCAGACCCAGTCCCATCGTCACGGCAAGGGGTGTCATTCGCATCGGCTTCTCCTGCGATTTCTTTTGCGCCAGTTTAGGCACGACGAAATCGAAAGGTCCACTGGAAGTCCCGTGATCCTGCCCATTGTGAGCGGCCGCCCGCATGCCTAGATAGCAGCCATGGAAACGCACGCCCCCCTGATCGACCCCTTCGCCCGCCCCATCAACTACCTGCGGGTCTCGGTCACCGACCGCTGCGATTTCCGCTGCGTCTATTGCATGGCCGAACACATGCAGTTCCTGCCCAAGGCCGAACTGCTGACGCTGGAGGAGCTGGACCGCCTCTGCACGGCCTTCGTCGGCCTCGGCGTGCGCAAGCTGCGCATCACCGGCGGCGAGCCGCTGGTCCGTCGCGGCATCATGACATTTTTCCGCAATGTCTCGCGGCACTTGGACAACGGGCTGGACGAGCTGACCCTGACCACCAACGGTAGCCAGCTGGCCCGTCACGCCGCCGAGCTTTACGATTGCGGCGTGCGGCGCGTGAACGTGTCGCTGGACACGCTGAACGCCGACAAATTCGCCAAGATCACCCGTTGGGGTCGCTTGCAGCAGGTGCTGGACGGCATCAAGGCCGCCAAGGATGCGGGCCTGAAGGTCAAGATCAACGCCGTGGCGCTGAAGGGTTTCAACGACATCGAGCTGTTCGATCTGGTTGAATGGTGCGGTCAGGAAGGCCACGACCTGACCTTCATCGAGGTCATGCCCATGGGCGATCTGGGCAATGAGGACCGTCTGGATCAATATTGGTCCCTTGCGGACCTGCGCGATCAACTGGCCGAGCGGTTTACCCTGCTGGATCTGGCCGAACGCACCGGCGGCCCCGCCCGCTATGTCAAGCTGGCCGAGACCGGGCAGAAGATCGGCTTCATAACGCCGATGACCCATAATTTCTGCGAAAGCTGCAACCGCGTGCGCGTGACCTGCACGGGCGAGTTGTTCATGTGCCTGGGGCAGGAAGACAACGCCGACCTGCGTGCCCCCCTGCGTGCCCATTCGGATGACGAGGCGTTGCGCCGCGAAATCCGCGACGCCATCGCCCGCAAGCCCAAGGGGCATGATTTCGACTACTCCCGCCAGAAGATCGAAGGCCAGATGACCCGTCACATGAGCCATACGGGCGGTTAGGGCCTAGGGCCGTTCCTTCGCGGAATGCCGAACTTTCAGAACGCGATGGCTGCCTCGCGCCTGGCTTCAGCGTCTAAAGCTGTCAGCCGGGGCGTTGTCGTTCCATAGACGGTTCCCGCGAGACCGGCCGCTGCCAATAGGCCGACTTACTCGGCGGCTGCTTCGGCAGCTGCCTCGGCTTCCAGCTTTTCGGCGCGGGCTTCGACCAGCTCGACGATGTGATCGACCATCTGGTCGTTTGACAGCTTGTGGCTTTGACGACCCGCCATATAGATCATGCCGCTGCCCGCGCCACCGCCGGTGAAGCCCAGATCGGTCATCAACGCCTCGCCCGGACCGTTCACCACGCAGCCGATGATCGACAGGCTCATGGGCGTCTTGATGTGTTCGAGGCGTTTTTCCAGCGTTTCGACCGTCTTGATGACGTCGAAGCCCTGACGGGCGCAGCTGGGGCAGCTGATGATCTGCACGCCGCGGGTGCGCAGGCCAAGCGATTTGAGGATCTCGAAACCGACCTTGACCTCCTCGACCGGATCGGCCGAAAGGCTGACGCGGATCGTGTCGCCGATACCGGCCCACAGAAGGTTGCCCAAGCCCACCGCCGATTTGACCGTTCCACCGACAAAGCCGCCGGCCTCGGTGATGCCCAAGTGGATCGGGGCGTCGGTCGCATCCGCCAACTGCTGATAGGCGGCTGCGGCCAAGAAGACGTCGCTGGCCTTCACGCTGATCTTGAATTCGTGGAAATCATTGTCCTGCAGGATCTTGATGTGATCCATGCCGCTTTCGACCATCGCATCGGGGCAAGGCTCGCCGTATTTCTCCAGCAGATGGCGTTCCAGCGATCCGGCGTTGACGCCGATGCGGATCGAGCAGTCGTGGTCGCGGGCGGCCTTGATGACCTCGCGGACGCGGTCCGGGCTGCCGATATTGCCGGGGTTGATGCGCAGGCAGGCGGCACCAGCCTCGGCGGCCTCGATGGCGCGCTTGTAGTGGAAATGGATGTCGGCCACGATCGGCACAGGGCTTTCGCGGCAGATCTCCTTCAGCGCCCGCGTCGTATCCTGATCGGGGGCGCTGATGCGCACGATGTCGGCGCCCGCATCGGCGGCGCGGATCACCTGGTCCAGCGTCGCGCGCACGTCGCGCCCGTCGGTATTCGTCATCGTCTGGACGCTGATCGGCGCATCACCACCCACGGGCACGTTGCCGACCATGATCTGACGGGATTTCCGACGCTCGATATTGCGCCAGGGACGGATCGGGTTCAGCGACATCTGCAAGCCTCCGGAGGACGGGTTGCCCCTCAGATATGCCATGCGGGGCGCGACGACAACCGCCCCGCCCCCATCACCTTGTCGGGATCAGCCCGCAGGGACCGAGAGGGCCGTCAACACGGTTCCCAGACATTCGCGCGGCAGGATCACCAGCATCTTGCCTTGGATGCGCAAGGACACCAGCCCCGTCGCCCGGTTCGAGGTCCCGACACGTCCCCCCGGCGCGAAATCGATGTCGTCGATGGGCCATTCCAGCCCGCTGCTGGTGCCACGCGCCGGCCCCATCGGGTAAAGCGACACCCGCGTCCCCGGCATCAGCGGCAGGGTGACACGCGGCGGGGCCGCAAAGATCACGTCGTCCGAGGCGATCATGATGACCCGCCCCACATCCTGCGCCACCAGCGCCGTCAGTGCCGCCAGCGTATGATCCAGCCGCAGCCCCGCGAACCCCACCGCCATGACGACGGGGGCCTGGATGCGGGTCAGGCATTTCACGAAATCGGTGCTGTCCTGTTCGGCCACATGCAGCAGCCGGTCGGGCGGCACGGCGGCCCGACCGCGATCCGATACGCTGTCCAGATCGCCGATCACCCAATCGGGCATGCGCCCCAGTTCCAGCGCCCGGTCGGCGCCCCCATCTGCCGCGACCAGCAAAGGCGCGACGGTCGTGGCCAGCGCCAGATCGGAACGGGTCACCTGCCCGCCACCGATGACGGTGACGCCCCTCTCGCTGATGATCGGGGGGGCGATGGGACCCGCTGTCATTCCTCGCGGCCGACGCCGCGGAAGACCTTCTTGAAGGGCAGCGCCCAGAGGATGCCGAGGACGACATAGATCGCCACCTCGACCAGGATGTGCTGGCGCCCGAAGCGCGCATCCAGCCAGTTCATCAGCGTGACGGCGACGACCACATAAAGCGGCATCAGCACCAGCAGGACAAGAAGCGAAAGGCGCTTGCGGGACTTGAGGTTCATCGCGGTCTTTCCTTGGCAGGGGGGCGACATCGCCCCCCTTCTGGCGGGATCAATCCTCGAACGGGTCGGTCACCAGGATGGTGTCGTCACGCTCGGGGCTGGTCGAGAGCATGGCCACGGGGCATTGGATCAGCTCCTCGACCCGGCGAACATACTTGATGGCGGCGGCGGGCAGATCGGCCCAGCTGCGGGCACCTTGCGTGGATTCCTGCCAGCCGTCCATCTCTTCATAGATGGGGGTCACCTTGGCCTGCAACGCGGCGGCGGTCGGCAGATAGTCGTATTTCACGCCGTCGATCTCGTAGCCCGTGCAGATCTTCAACGTCTCGAAGCCGTCCAGAACGTCCAGCTTGGTCAGCGCGATGCCGTTCACGCCGCTGATGGCGCAGGTCTGGCGCACCAGGACCGCGTCGAACCAGCCGCAGCGACGCTTGCGCCCCGTTACGGTGCCGAACTCATGGCCGCGTTCGCCAAGGCGCTGGCCGTCGGCATCGTCCAGTTCGGACGGGAACGGGCCTTCGCCCACGCGGGTGGTATAGGCCTTGACGATGCCCAGCACGAAATCGATTGCGCCCGGACCCATGCCGGTGCCCGAAGCCGCCGCCCCCGAGGTCGTGGTCGAGGAGGTGACATAGGGATAGGTGCCGAAATCGATGTCCAGCAGGCTGCCCTGCGCGCCCTCGAACAGGATGCGCTTGCCGGCCTTGCGGGCGTCCGACATGATCTTCCAGACGGGCTGGGCATAGGGTAGCAATTTGGGCGCGATCTCCAGCAGCTTGGCCTTCAGCTCGGCGCGGTCGATGGCATCGGCGCCAAGGCCGGTGCGCAGCGCGTCGTGATGGGCCAGCAGGCGGTCGATGCGGTCGTCCAGCGTCTTTTCATCGCCCAGATCGGCCAGGCGGATGGCGCGGCGGCCAACCTTGTCTTCGTATGCAGGGCCGATTCCACGACCGGTGGTGCCGATCTTGGCCTTGCCGGCGGCTTCCTCGCGCAGCTTGTCCAGGTCCTGGTGCAGCGGCAGGATCAGTGGCGTGTTCTCCGCGATGATCAGGTTCTCTGTCCCGATCTTGACGCCCTGGCCTGCCAGCTTGTCGATTTCCGCAAACAGCGACCAAGGGTCCAGCACGACGCCGTTGCCGATGACGGCCAGCTTGTCCTCGCGCACGATGCCCGAGGGCAGCAGCGACAGCTTGAAGACCTTCCCGTCGATCACCAGCGTATGGCCGGCATTGTGGCCACCCTGAAAGCGCGCGATCACATCGGCGCGTTCAGACAGCCAGTCGACGATCTTGCCCTTGCCCTCGTCGCCCCATTGCGCTCCGACAACCACAACATTGGCCATGGACGATCCTTCCGTTTTCCGAAATCTTTTCGGACCGGCCTTAGCGCATCGGTCCGCGCGGGGAAAGCCGAGATTTCGGCCACGCCCTCAGTAATGCGGGGGTGGCTGGTCGGCAACGGCCACGCTGCCCTCGCCTTGGGCCTGCCGTTCGGCTTCGGCGCGCATCAGCATGTCGAGGCGCCGCGTCAGGCGGCTGATCTCCTGGTCCTGGCGTGCGATCACCTCGGACAGATCGTCCGTCACGCGGGTCAGATGGGCCAAAGCCACCTCCAGTTCGGTGATACGGTCGTCGGGCTTCTTGTCCATGTCGGATCCTTCCGTTAAGTCGGCGCTTGGATTTGGCCCCGTAAAGGCACAGGAACCATGGCAAAAGATCAAAAGAAGCAGCCCCGGCCCAAGGCCGAGACGCCCAAGGGCTTTCGCGACTATTTCGGCGCGGATGTCACCGAACGCAAGCAGATGCTGGACCGCATCGCCGCGATCTATCATCGCCATGGCTTCGATCCGCTGGAAACCAGCGCGGTCGAGACGGTCGAGGCCTTGGGCAAGTTCCTGCCCGACGTGGACCGCCCCAATGCCGGCGTCTTCGCCTGGCAGGAAGAGGCCGTCCCCGGTGGCGGCACCGCAGGCGACTGGCTGGCGCTGCGTTACGACCTGACGGCGCCCCTGGCACGCGTGGCCGCGCAGTTCCGCAACGACCTGCCCAGCCCTTACCGTCGCTATGCGATGGGGCCGGTCTGGCGCAACGAAAAGCCGGGTCCGGGGCGCTTCCGCCAGTTCTATCAATGCGATGCCGATACGGTGGGCAGCGCATCCGTCGCGGCGGATGCGGAAATCTGCGCCATGCTGGCCGACGCGCTGGAAGCCGTGGGCATCGACCGTGGCGACTTCATGGTCCGCATCAACAACCGCAAGGTGCTGAACGGCGTCCTTGAGGCCGCATCCGTCAGCGCCGATCAGGCCGACGACGTGCTGCGCACCATCGACAAGTTCGACAAGGTCGGGCGCGAGGGCGTGCTGGCGCTGCTGACCACGGGTCGGCGCGACGACAGCGGCGCGCAGATCGACGGCGTCGGTCTGACCGCGGAACAGGCGGCCCCCGTGCTGGCCTTCCTGACCTCGAAGGGTGAGGACAACGCCGCGACGCTGGCCAACTTGCGGGCTGCGGTCGGGGCATCCGCCATCGGTGCCGAGGGCGTGGACGAACTGACCCAGATCGCCGACATGCTGGCCGCGATGGGCGTGGCCGAGGATCGCGCCGTCATCGACCCATCCGTCGTGCGCGGCCTTGGCTATTACACCGGCCCCGTCTTCGAGGCCGAGCTGACCTTCGAGATCCTCGACGAAAAGGGCCGCAAGCGTCAGTTCGGCTCGGTCGCGGGCGGCGGTCGCTATGACGGGTTGGTCGAGCGTTTCACCGGCCAGAAAGTCCCCGCCACCGGCGTCAGCATCGGCGTCGACCGGCTGTTGGCCGCCCTGCGCGCCAAGGGTCTGGCGGGGGAAACCGACATCGGCCCCGTCGTCGTCACCGTCATGGACCGCGACCGCATGTCGGATTACCAGTCCATGGCCGCCGATCTGCGCGCCGCAGGCATCCGCGCCGAAGTCTATCTGGGCAATCCCAAGAACTTCGGCAACCAGCTGAAATACGCCGACAAGCGCGGCGCCCCCGTCGCCATCATCCAGGGCGGAAACGAGGCCGAGCGCGGCGTCGTGCAGGTCAAGGACCTGGTCTTGGGCGCCAGGATCGCCGCCGAAGCCACCTTGGACGAATGGAAATCCCAGCCCGCCCAGACCGAGGTGTCCCGCGCCGATCTGGTGGCCGAAGTCCGGCGGATCCTCGGATGATCGGCAAGCGTGAAAAGCAGATCGTCGGCCAGCGCCTGCTGGCGGCCTTCCGCGATGCGGGTGCCGCGGAAATCGCGCCCGACATCCTGCTGCCCGCCGAAAGCCTGCTGGACCTTTACGGCGAGGATATCCGCGCCCGCGCCTATGTAACCGCCGACCCGATCCGGGGCGAGATGATGCTGCGCCCCGACTTCACCGTCCCGGTGGTCCAGGCGCATATGGAAAGCGGCGCCGAGCCCGCGCGATACTGCTATCTGGGCGAGATTTTCCGCAAGCAGGACATGGGCGACACCCGCCCCGCCAACCCCCGCGACAACGAATACCTGCAGGCGGGGTTCGAGCTGTTCAGCCGCGACCCCGATGCCGATGCGGAACTCTTCGCGCTGTTCCACGGGCTGGTCTCCCCTTACGGCGCGACCGCGCATATGGGCGACATGGGGCTGCTGCTGGATGCGGTTGCCGGTCTGCCGCTGACGCAGGATCGCGCCGATGCGCTGTCCCATCACATCTGGCGCCCGGGTCGCTTCGACCGACTGATGAAGCGGTTCTCCTCGCCCACGCCCAAGCGCCAGTTCCACGACACCGACAGTGCCTGGGCCGGAATGCGCTCGCAGGACGAGATGACCCGCCGCATCGCCCGCCTTCAGGCCGATGCCGCCGTCGCCCCCCTGCCCGCCGTCTGGACGGAACGCCTGACGCGCCTGTTTGCCCTGCGCGCGCCTGCACCGCAGGCCCTGCCCGCGCTGCATGAACTGGCCGACGACATGCCCGCCATCGCCCCCGCCGTGGCCCGTATCGCCACGCGCATGCAGGCCATCGCCGATCGCGGCATCGACCTTGACGGCATCATCTTCGACGCCAGCCACGGCCGTACCACGCTGGAATATTACGATGGCTTCACCTTCAGCTTCGTGGCCGACCGCGAGGGCTGGCCTGCCATCGCCTCGGGCGGGCGCTATGACGCGCTGACCCGCGTCCTGGGCAAGGGCCGTGAAATCCCCGCCGTGGGTGGCATCATCCGCCCCGGCCTGATCGCCGAACTGGAGGCCAGCGCATGATCCGCCTTGGCGTGCCGTCCAAGGGGCGGCTGATGGAACAGACCTTCGAGTGGTTCGCGGAACGCGGCGTGACCCTGTCACGCAGCGGCTCGGACCGCGAATATGCGGGGCGGGTCGATGGCGTGGACGGCGTTTCGCTGGTGCTGCTTTCGGCGGGCGAGATCCCGCGCGAACTGGCCGCAGGCCGGATCGAGATGGGCGTCACAGGCACCGATCTGGTGCATGAAAAGCTGGCCGGTTGGAAATCCGATCTGGTCGAGCTGGCACCGATGGGCTTCGGCCATGCCGATCTGATCATCGCCGTGCCCGATTGCTGGCGCGACTGCACCGACCTGGACGACTTCGCTGCCGTGGCCCGCGATTTCCGCGCCGAACACGGCTTCCGTCTGCGCATCGCCACCAAGTACCACCGCCTGGTCCGTGCCTTCCTTGCCCGGCACGAGGTCGCGGATTACCAGCTTGTGGACAGCCAGGGCGCGACCGAGGGCACCGTCGCCAATCTGACCGCCGAGGCGATTGCCGATATCACCTCCTCCGGGGCGACGTTGCAGGCCAACAACCTGCGCATCCTGCAGACCGACCCGATCCTGCGGTCGCAGGCGACGCTGTTTGCCAACCGCGCCGCCCAAGGGCCGCAGATGTCGGCGTTCCTGACGCAGCTGGGCCTGACCGCCTAAAGCAGGATCGCCGTCGATACGACGGCGATCAGCAGACCCGCCCCCAGTTGCATGACGCCCGGCAGCCACTGCCCGGCGCGTGCAAGGGGGCCGGTCTGCGGGAACAGCGCAAAGCTGCCCTGTCGCGCCCAGACCGCCAGTCCCGCCACCGCCAGCGTGACCGAGGCCGTCCCCAGCCCCATCGCCAGAGTTCCCAGCACCCCCGCCCCGAAGATCTGCATCCGCCACGTCAGGATCAGCAGGAACAGCGCCCCCGTGCAGGGCCGCGCGGCGATGCTGGCGATCAGCAGGATCGCATCCCGCCACGACCGCGTCTGCGCCGCCTGCTGCGGGGTCGGACCATGTGCATGGCCACAGCCGCAATCGGGGCCGTGGTCGTGGTGGTGATGCGCGGGTCGCGCCATCAGCATTCGCGCCCCGCGCCATGCAAGCCACAGCCCGATCAGGGCGATCAGCGCGGTGCTGAGGCTGGCCATGTGATCCTCGGTCAGATCGGTCAGCGCCTCGCGCGTCAGGTTCAGGAAGGTGATGCCACCCCAGACCAGCGCGATGGCTGTCCCCGCCTGCGCCAATGATGACAACACCGACAGCACCGCCAGCCGCCTAATCGGCACCTGCGTGCCGAAGCCATAGCTGCCGATGACCAGCTTGCCATGCCCTGGCCCGACCGCATGCATGAAACCATAGCCGAAGCAGACCCCCATCAACCCCAGCAGCGCCCCCGGCTGACCCGAGCGCAAAGCCCGCAGCGATCCCGCCATCAGGTTCTGCGCTTGACGCTGCTGCAGGGCGGCCCAGTTCTGAACACCATCGAAACCGCCTGCGAACCACAGGGCCGCAAGGATCAGCGCGACGGCCAGTCCGGTCAGGGTGATCGCGCGGATGGGGGTGATGCTCATCCCTTGACCCCGCAAGTGATCCGGACCTGATCGGCGCCGACGTTGCCGATATCGACGGCCAACATCTCGGCCTCGGCGCTCTCGTCATCGGCCAGGGCGGCCTCGACCGCGGCATCATAGGCCTTGGCGGCGGCTGCGGGGTCGCCAGTCTGCTGCTCCATCCGGCAAGGGGCGCGGCCCGCGATCTGCGGGGCATCGGGCATGCTGAACTGGACGTAATATTCCGGGTCATAGACCTGGATCGTCAGCGGAATGCCAGCCGCCAACGGTTCCTCCAGCGTCCTGATGTGGGTCGAGATCAACTGCCCATCCTGATAGCGCGCGGTGAAATCCGTTCCCGGCCCCATCGCCACCGGTTGGCTTTGGGCCGTCAGAAAAAGCCGTCCGTCGAAGCCCGGCTCCCAATCGGCGTCGAAGCCCTGCAGCCGGGTCATCTCGTCCTCGGTCAGGTTGCCGTCGCCATCGGGGTCCAGCCCCAGATCCTCGATGATCAGCAGCGAATAGAAGGCGTCATAGGCCCATTCGACCTGCACCTGCTGCAGGTTCCCATCGGCATAGGTCATTTCGAGCCCCGCATCGATGAAGACATGCGGATGGGCGTTCGCGGCCAAGGGCGCCAGCGACAGGGCAAGGGACAGCAGGAACGGACGGGCGGTAATGGGATGGGCACCTGATTGCGGCAAGTTGGGGCTTGGTTAAGCTGCGACGGCCGTTTGTGCAAATCACCGATGCGCATGTCGGCAATCTGCCGCAGGACTGCACCGGAACCCGATCGCTTGCGTGTCTGTTGGCAGGGGAACGCGAAAGGATCACCGATGCCGAAAACCAAACCGCTGCTGCTGGGACTTGCGGCGGCCTTGCTGCTGGGCGGATGCGCCGCCATCGTCGACAAGCGCGCCACCGCCCGCGAAACTGCCTTCGAGGCGCAGTTCCCCCCCACCGGCCAGCTTTTGCAGGTGAACGGCACGACGGTGCACGCCGATGTGCGCGGCAATGGTCCCGATCTGGTGCTGATCCATGGCGCAAGCGGCAACACCCGCGATTTCACCTTCGATCTGGTGGACCGGCTGACCGACCGCTATCGCGTCATCGCCTTCGACCGCCCCGGTCTTGGCTGGACCGATCCCATCGGCGATCAGACCGACAATCCGCTGGCGCAGGCCGATCTGCTGCGGGCGGCGGCCAAGCAGCTTGATGTCAAGAACCCCATCGTGCTGGGTCACAGCTATGGCGGTGCGGTGACGATGGGCTGGGCGCTGCGCGATCCGTCGGGGCCTGCCGCGCTGGTGCTTGTGTCGGGTGCGACCTATCCCTGGCCCGGAGAGCTGAGCCGCTGGTACGACTTCATGAACAGCAGCATCGGCGAACATACCGCCGTGCCGCTGATCACCGCATTCGCGCCTGAAAGCCGCGTCGATGACATCGTGGCGGGCATCTTTGCACCGCAGGACCCACCCAAGGGCTATGTCGACTATATCGGCGCAGGGCTCTCGGCGCGGCGCGAAAGCCTGATCGCGAACTCGGAACAGGTCGGGAATTTGAAACCCTACCTGGCCGCCATGGCGCCGCATTATCCCGAACTGACCATGCCGATCGAGATCGTGCATGGCGATGCCGATGATACGGTCTATCTGGACGTCCATTCGGGGCGCATGGCCCGCGAACTGCCCAACGCCAATCTGACGGTGCTGCCGGGCATCGGGCATATGCCCCATCACGCCGATCCGCAGGCCATCGTCGATGCCATCGACCGGGCTGCCCGGCGCGCAGGGGTCCGCTGAGAGGCCTTGCGCGCTGCTGCGGGAACCTCCACCTTGTGTCGAAATCAAAGGGGGCATCATGCTGACCATTCACGGCGTCGCGCGGTCGCGCGCCTCTCGCATCATCTGGCTGTGCCACGAATTGGGCCTGCCGTTCCTGCACCGTCCCGTCATCCAAGCCTATCGTCTGGCCGACGCGGGGGCAGCGGACGCGCCGACCAACACCCGCAGCCCCGATTTTCTGGCGCTGTCGCCCGCAGGCGCGGTGCCCGTCCTGCAAGACGGCGACCTGACGCTGTCGGAATCCATGGCCTGCACACTCTATCTGGCGCGCAAGCATGGCGGTCCCATCGGCCCGCAAGATGACAACGAAGACGCGCTGATGATGCAGTGGTCCTTCTATGCCGCGACCAGCATCGAGCCCGACGCGCTGACGATCCTGTTCCTGCACAACCGCGGCAACCTGCAATCGGCCGAGGATACGGGTCTGGTCGCCGAGGCCGCGACCCGGCTGGTCCGCCCGTTGAAAGTCGTCGAGCAGCAGCTGGCAACCCACGGCCATCTGGTCGGCGGCCGCCTCACCGTCGCCGATCTGAACATGGCCGAGGTCCTGCGCTATGCCCAGGGCCATGACGAGCTGATGTCGCAATTCCCCGCGACCCGCGACTGGCTGACGGCCTGCCAGCAGCGGGCAGGCTTTGTGCAGATGTCCGCTCTGAGGGACGCCGAAGCCGCCTGATCGTTCCGCAATCGCTGGTGGCGGGCGCGCAGGGGACCACAAGCCCTTGCCGCCCGCCCCTCGGGCGTGAGATAACCGCCCCCAACACGCGACGAAACGAGCATACCCGATGGCCGACGATCTTCTCTCCGGTGGCAGCAACACCGACAGCTATTCCGCATCCTCGATCGAGGTTCTCGAGGGGTTGGAGCCTGTCCGCAAGCGCCCCGGCATGTATATCGGCGGCACCGACGAACGTGCGCTGCATCACTTGGTGGCGGAAATCCTCGACAACTCGATGGACGAAGCCGTGGCAGGCCACGCCAGCCGGATCGAGATCGAACTGCTGGCCGACCACAGCGTCGTCGTGCGCGACAACGGGCGCGGCATTCCCATCGACCCCCACCCCAAGTTCCCCGGCAAATCCGCGCTCGAGGTGATCCTCTGCACGCTGCACGCGGGGGGCAAGTTCTCGGGCGATGCCTATGAGACCTCGGGCGGTCTGCACGGGGTCGGCGCATCGGTGGTGAACGCGCTTTCCGACAGCATGGTCGTGCAGGTTGCCCGCAACAAGGAGTTGTTCGAACAGCGCTTTTCCCGCGGCATCCCCGAAGGCCCGGTGGCCAAGGTCGGCGCTGCCCCGAACCGGCGCGGCACCACCGTGACCTTCCACGCCGACGAACAGATCTTCGGGCATCACCGCTTCAAGCCCGCCCGCCTGATGAAGATGGTCAAATCCAAGGCCTATCTGTTCAGCGGTGTCGAAATCCGCTGGAAGACCGAGATCGACGACGGCGAAACCCCGCGCGAGGCGACCTTCCATTTCCCCGGCGGTCTGGCCGATTACCTGTCGGAAACCCTCTCGGGTGCGACGACCTATGCCGAACGCCCCTTCTCGGGCAGCATCGACTTCAAGCGCTTCAATGCGCCGGGCAAGGTCGATTGGGCCATCAACTGGACGCCCGCCCGTGACGGCTTCATCCAGTCCTATTGCAACACCGTCCCCACCCCCGAAGGCGGCACCCACGAGGCAGGCTTCTGGTCGGCCATCCTGAAGGGCGTGCGGGCCTATGGCGAGCGCGTCAACAACAAGAAGGCCGGCAACATCACGCGCGAGGACCTGCTGACGGGCGGTTGCGCGCTGGTCAGCTGCTTCATCCGCGAACCGGAATTCGTGGGCCAGACCAAGGACCGCCTCGCCACGGTCGAGGCCGCGCGTCTGGTCGAAAACGCCGTGCGCGACCATTTCGACAACTGGCTGGCGTCGGACACGAAATCGGCGGGCGCGATCCTCGACTTCCTGATCCTGCGGGCCGAGGAACGCCTGCGCCGCCGACAGGAAAAGGAAACCGCCCGCAAGACTGCCACGAAAAAGCTGCGCCTGCCCGGCAAGCTGGTCGATTGCAGCGCCACCAACCGCGAAGGAACCGAGCTGTTCATCGTCGAGGGCGACAGCGCCGGCGGCAGCGCCAAGATGGCGCGCGACCGCACGAAACAGGCGCTGCTGCCCCTGCGCGGCAAGATCCTGAACGTGCTGGGCGCGGCGTCGTCCAAGATGGGCGCCAACCAGGAGATCAACGACCTCTGCCAGGCACTTGGCGTCAGCATGGGCACCAAGTTCAACGTCGACGATCTGCGCTATGACAAGATCATCATCATGACCGATGCCGACGTCGATGGCGCGCATATCGCCAGCCTGCTGATGACCTTCTTCTTCACGCAGATGCGCCCGCTGATCGACCGCGGGCACCTCTACCTGGCCTGCCCGCCGCTTTACCGCCTGACGCAGGGCGCGCATCGCGTCTATGTCTCGGACGATGCCGAGAAGGAGCGGATGATGGCCAAGGGTCTGGGCGGTCGCGGCAAGATCGACATGCAGCGCTTCAAGGGTCTGGGCGAGATGGACGCCAAGGACCTGAAGGACACCACCATGAACCCCGCCACCCGCAAGCTGATCCGCGTCAGCATCGACGACGATGAGGGCGGCGAGACCGGCGATCTGGTCGAACGCCTGATGGGCAAGAAGCCCGAGCTGCGCTTCCAGTACATCCAGGAAAACGCGCAATTCGTGGAAGAGCTGGACGTCTAACCCCTCGGGGTGCGCAGCCAGTCGGGATAGATGTCCTCCAGATCGGGCAGGCTTTCGCCATAAGGCGTCGTAATGAGTGCCTCCTCATAATCTTCTAGTTTCTGCGCATGAGCGGCGTTGCCGAATGCCAATGCGCGCAGAAACTGGAGTTCGGGGTGGTCATTCGACTTCCAGCCATACGTTTCCGTATTAAACTCGCTTTTATAAATCCTTCTCAACAAGTCGTACATGTCGTCCAAGGCGGACTTGATCTGCCGCATGCTGACCCAACCGACACGCGCATCTTTCTTGAGTGCCGCGCTGTCAGCATGGGCAATATGCTTGTTGCGGCGATCGACAAGAGCTGCGGCATCATCGCGCAACCTTCTCCGTTCGGAGTGATATTCGTCCTTCCGGTCAGGTATCGGCAGCATGTCTATCAGCAGCGCAAGCGTCAGGTTCTCTGATTTTTTCACGGACTGTGCCGGGTCTAACAGCCGACAGATGCCAAGCACGATCACATCGAACAGGGCATCCTGAACGATCTTGGCGACAGGGCCGGAGGCCGTGTTCAGCACCTCGATCCGACGCTCATCGCCATAAAGGCCCCAATAGATCCGCTGTTGACCCTTCAAGTATAACAAATGCTCAAGGCAATAGTCGCCAACAGCCTTGGCGGCCTCTCGCCCGGTCAACTCATCCAGACGCTCCCAAGGGCGGTCCATATTGCCCTAGGTCCATTTCGCCAAGGGCGGCAGGCTCATCAGGACGGCGTCGGGATTGTGGCCGGTTTCCAGGCCGAACTTGGTGCCCCGGTCATAGACCAGATTGTATTCCGCATAGAGGCCGCGGTGAATCAGCTGGGTATCCTTGTTGGCATCGCTCCAACCCGCGGTCATGCGCGAGCGGACCAGCGGCAGGAAGGCGGGCAGGAAGGCCTCGCCCACGGCACGGGTGAAGTCAAAATCGGCCTGCCAGTCGCCGGTATTCAGGTCGTCATAGAAGATGCCGCCGACGCCGCGGGCCCGGCCGCGATGGGGAATGAAGAAATACTCGTCCGCCCAGGCCTTGAAGCGGTCGTAGTAATCCGCGCCATGGGCATCGCAGGCCGCGCGCAGGGTGTCGTGGAAATGAGCCGTATCCTCGGGGTATTCGATGCAGGGGTTCAGGTCGGCACCGCCGCCGAACCACATGGCACCGGGGGTCCAGAACATGCGGGTGTTCATGTGGACGGCGGGCGCGTGCGGGTTCTGCATATGGGCCACAAGGCTGATGCCGCTGGCCCAGAAGCGCGGGTCGCTGTCCATGCCCGGCACGCCGCGGGCGGTCATGGCGGCCTGCGCGCGGGGGGCAAGGGTGCCGTGAACCTCCGACCAGTTGACGCCGACCTTCTCGAAGACGCGACCGCCGCGCATGACCGACATCAGGCCACCACCGCCGTCGTTGTCGCGGGTGGTGGGGGTGACCTCGAAGCGGCCGGGGGGGATGCTGCCCTGCCCCTCGTCCTCGAGCGTCTCGAATGCGGTCACGATCCGGTCGCGAAGTTCCTTGAACCAATCGGCGGCTTGGCGGCGCTGTTCATCCATGTCGGGCCTCATATGTGATTTGCAAAGCCGCGTGCCCCGCGGCTAGCATGCCCCACCTGCTGTAATGAGAGCGCCGATGCCCCGCAACACCACCCTTGCCCTGATGTTGACCCTGCCGCTGACGCTGGCGGCCTGCGCCACCCCGCAGGAACGCTGCATTTCGCGCAACACCGACGAATACCGGACCGTCAGCCGCCTTTTGGCAGAGGTCGAGGGCAATTTGTCGCGCGGCTATGCGTGGGAGGAACGGCAGGTGGTGCGGACCCGCCCGACGCAATGCCAGCGGGTCTATCGCGACCGGAAGGGTCAGGATCACGTGACGACCTATACCTGCTGGCGCGACTACGTGGATCAGGAACGCTATCGCGTTCCCATCGATCCCGCGGCCGAGTTGCGCAAGCGCGACGGGCTGGTCGAACGCCAGGATGCCCTGGCCAAGCGCGCAAGGGCGGCGGTGGACGCCTGTCGCACCGCCTATCCCGACGAGGCCTAAAGGATTTGCGCCGTCACCGGATCGGCCAAGCTGCGACCGCCATCGACGGTCAAAATCTGACCGGTGACGAAGCGCGCGCCGTCGCTGACAAGGTAATGCACCGCCTCGGCCAATTCGTCGGCCGGTGCGATCCGCCCCATCGGCGTGCCCGCAATGATCTGGGCGCGCTTTTCAGGGTCGTCCTTCAGCGCACATTGCAATTCATGCGACATCAGGCTGCTGAAGCTGACCCCGTTGACGCGGATGCGATGCGGCGCCAGCGCAAGGGCCAGCCCCCGGGTCGCCTGTTCCTGCGCCGCGCAGGCGATGGAATAGCCCAGCATCGTCGGTATGGGCCGCCGCGCCGCCAGGGTCGAGATATTGACGATGGCCCCGGTCTGCGCAGTCGGGCCTTCACCCTCGGCCTGCTTGATCATGCGCTTGGCGACAAGCTGAGACAGGCGCAGACCGGCCAGCATGTTCTGCCGCAGCATCTCCTCCAACTGGTCCATGTCGGTATCCAGCGGATCGCTGTCGCGCACGAAGCGATGGCCGTTGACCAGGATATCAACCCGATCGAAAGCATCAAGAGTGGCCGACAAGAGGTTGGCCATGCACAGTTTTTCCGACATGTTCCCGGCAAAGCGGCGCACCTGCGTCTGTTCGCCGTCATAGTCCGAAATCACCGAGTTCAGCGCAGCCTCATCGTTGTCGGCAAACATCACCGAGGCGCCACGTTCAGCCAGATGGCGGGCGATCGCCAGACCTACACCGCGGGCGGCGCCGGTGACGATGGCTACCTTGCCTTGGACGGACATGCTCATTTGCGGCGACCCTTGGCGGTGGAACCCTTGGGGGATGCGCTGCCTTTGCCTGCCGCCGTCGCCTCGATGATCTTGAAGCGGGTGTCGCCCCCGATCTCGTGGACCTGACCGAAATACTGGGACAGCACGGCTTCGTAGGGAAGGTGGCGGTTGGCGACCATCCACAGTTTGCCTGCGCCGGTCAGCAGACGCGCAGCACTGGCGATGAAGGCTGCGCCCAGCTTGGGATCGGCCTGGCGGCCTTCGTGGAAGGGCGGGTTCATGACGATGCCGTTCACCGGATCGGGAAGGCGAAAATCACGCGCGTCGGCCCAATGGAACTTCGCACGCGGGTCGGTCACGTTGCGGCGGGCGGATTCAAGAGCCGCATGATCAGCCTCGACCAGATGCAGGACCTCAACGCCCTTGCGGGCCAGAACCTGCGCCGAAAGCCAGCCCCAGCCCGCGCCCAGGTCGATCATGCGGGTCGGCAGCTTGTCGGGAAGATGATCGGCCAGCATGCGTGATCCGGGATCGATGCCATCGGCGGAAAACACGCCCGGAAGCGTGGTAAAGCCTGGCGCGACCTCGGTGCTGCGGCTTGCCCAATCGTCGGGCAGCCAGTCGCCTTCGGGCAGGGTCACGCGGAAGATCTTGCCATGGGCCTTGCTGTGCACATCAGTGACGGGGGCCAGCTTGCGCAGCTCCTTCAGCAGTGAATCCACGCCGTCGGTTTTCTGACCGTCGATCCACAGCGCCGCGCCGGGGGCCAGCCGTCCGGCTGCATCCGCGATCCGCGCACGGGCCGCCGCCTTGGCACGCGGCAGGCGCACGACGGCGGTCTCGAAGCGGGCCTCGGTTTCGACCACGACGCGGTATCCGCGCGTGGCCAGACCGTCATGGTCGGGGAAACTGCCCTGCAGGATCTGCAGATGGTCGGGGTCCAGCGGCGACAGGTCGTCTGCGGCGGCGGCACCGACGAACAGGACTTCGCCTTCCGGCGGGCCGTCCGGAAAGGCCAGTTCCAGTCGTGATTGGGTCACGCGATTACTCTTTTTCCATGGTGCATTGCAGCGGGTGCTGCTGGCGGCGGGCCAGTTCCATCACTTGGGCGACCTTGGTTTCGGCCACCTCGTGGGAAAACACGCCGACAACCGCGACGCCCTTGCGATGCACGGTCAGCATGATCTCGATGGCCTGGGCATGCGTCAGGTGGAACAGGCGTTCCAGCACATGCACCACGAATTCCATCGGAGTGAAGTCGTCGTTCAGCAGCAGCACCTTGTACATCGGCGGACGCTGCGAACGTGTCCGCGGCTTGACCGCCAGATCGGACTGATCGTCGGGTTTGTCGGGATCGGTCATCCAATGCGTCATCGTGGCTAAGGTCATCCCTTGGGTGCTGCAACGAAAGGTGGCCCGGCGGGCCGGGCGGTGCATTGGCGAAATATAGCGCAAAGCGCCCGGGATGAAAGCCCCCCGCCCGCATCCGTGTCGCACAAGGCCCGTCATATGCGCGTCACCATGCAACAAAATTAAACGAATGCCCGGTTTCCGGAATAAAATCTCCGTGCTATTATCGTTTGATTAACGACGGACATGCGACAAACGACATGTCCGCTTGAGGCAGAAAGACAGCGACAGTGACCCGAATCCTTACCGCATTCCGGCTGTGGAGCCATGCCTTGCTTGCCGTGCTGGTGCTTGGCCTTCCGGCAGCCGCAGCCCCGTTCGCCGCTTACGTCATGGACGCCCGCACGGGCCAACCCATCTACAAGCAAAACTCCGACACGCGTCTGCATCCGGCGTCGCTGACCAAGATGATGACGCTGTACATGGCGTTCACCGCCATCGAAAGCGGTCAGGTCAGGCTGGATTCGAAGTTCACTATCTCGTCCAATGCAGCGGCCGAACCGCCCTCGAAGCTGGGCCTGCGCGCCGGTCAGAAGATCGAGTTGCGCTATCTGATCCGCGCCGCCGCAATCAAATCCGCCAACGACGCCGCCACCGCCATCGGCGAAGGCATCGCCGGGTCCGAGGAGGCCTTCGCACAGCGCATGACCCAGATGGCCCGCGCGCTTGGCATGAACAACACCCAGTTCCGCAATGCCAACGGCCTGACGCAGGACGGTCATTTCTCGACCGCCCATGACATGAGCGAACTTGGCCGCCACCTGTTCTACGATTTCCCGCAGTACTACAACCTGTTCTCGCGCCGTTCGGCGGATGCGGGCATCGCCAAGGTTGCCTCGACCAACCGCCGTTTCCTCGATGCCTATCAGGGCGCCGACGGGATCAAGACCGGCTATACCCGGGCTGCCGGCTTCAACCTGACGGCCTCGGCGCAGCGCGGGAACAAGCGGCTGATCGCAAGCGTCTTCGGCGGCACCTCGACCGCGCACCGCAACCAGGTGATGGCAGAGTTGCTGGACAGCAGCTTCACCCGCATTCCGGACCGCGTCCGCGAAGTGCGCCCGGCCCGTCCGCGCCTGGTGGCACAAGCGGCGCCCACGCGCCGTGCGAAGGTCGAACCGACGCCCGCCGCGACACGCCCCGAACCGCAGCGCCTGGTCCTGCAGGCCTCGCCCCCGCCCTCGACCCGTCCGACGGCAGCAGCCTCGACGCTGGTCGCCGCGCGTCCCACCATGAACCTGACCGAGGCGTTGCAGAAGGCGACCGCAGGGGCATCCGCGCAAGGCACCGTGCTGGCCAGCAGCCAGCGCCCCAAGGCCCGCCCCGGCAGCCGCAACCAGGCGATCGAACAGGCTGTCGCCAATGCCGTCGCCCTGGATGAAGCACCGGCAGCGAGCCCCTCGGCCAGCCTCGCGCAGCCCGTCCTTGCCGCATCCAAGCGGCCGGTGCGTTCGCCCCGCCGCAGCGCCAGCACCGCAGATGTGATCAGCGCCGCCCCGGCTGCGGCACCCGCCCCCGTCCAGCAGGCCTCTGCCGAAGACATGCTGCTGGACAGTTCCCGCGCACCCAAGCCCCGGTCCGAGACCGTGATCCTTGCCGCGATGGGCGAAGGCGACCGCACCCCCACCGAAGAGCTTGAGGTCGTCCGCCGTCCCGCCGACAGCGGACGCAACTGGGGTATCGCCTTGGGCATGTACAAATCCAAGGTCGAGGCCGAGCATCGCCTCGTCAGCATGGCCCTTCAGGATGGCAGCATCTTCGGCGGCGCGCGTCGCGATGTGGCCAATACGAACCGCGGTTTCGAACCCCGCTTCGGCAATCTGACCAAGAGCGTCGCCCAGCTGGCCTGCGACCGCCTGCACAGCCGTTCGCAGGAATGCACCGTCATCGCCAACTGACAGCATTGCGATATCCGGCATGAAAACGGCCCCGGCATCGCTGCCGGGGCCGTTTTCGTTCAGCTTGCGCCCCGGTGATCAGGAACTGAACAGGAAGTGCAGGACGTCGCCGTCCTTGACCTCGTAGGTCTTGCCTTCGACGCGCAGCTTGCCTGCCTCTTTCGCGCCGGCTTCGCCCTTGCCCGCGACGTAATCGTCATAGGCCACGGTCTCGCTGCGGATGAAGCCCTTTTCGAAGTCGCCGTGGATCACGCCGGCAGCCTGAGGCGCCAAGGTGCCCTTGGTGATCGTCCAGGCGCGCGCCTCCTTCGGACCGACGGTGAAATAGGTCTGCAGCCCCAGAAGGTCGTAGCCCGCGCGGATCAGGCGATCGAGGCCCGCTTCCTCTAGGCCCATCTCGCCCAGGAACATCTCGGCTTCCTCGGCGTCCAGCTGGCTGATCTCTTCCTCGATCTTGGCCGAGATGACGACATGGCCCGCGCCCTGCGCCTCGGCCATCTGGCGGACCTTCTCGGATTGGGCGTTGCCGGTCGCCGCTTCGCTTTCCGACACGTTGCAGACATAAAGCACCGGCTTGGCGGTCAGCAGCTGCAGCATGTTCCAGGCCTTGCGGTCATCTTCGTCCACGGTAATGGTGCGCGCGGGCTTGCCATCCTCCAGCACGGCCAGCGCCTGCTTCAGCAGGCGTTCCTGCGCCGCCGCCTCCTTGTCGCCGCCCTTCAGCTTGCGGGCGATATTGGCAAGGCGGCGTTCGATCGATTCCATGTCCGAGATCATCAGCTCGGTCTCGATGATCTCGGCGTCGGCGACGGGATCCACGCGATCCTCGACGTGGGTGACGTCACCATCCTCGAAGCAGCGCAGGACATGGGCGATGGCATCGGTCTCGCGGATGTTGGCCAGGAACTGGTTGCCCAGACCTTCGCCCTTGCTGGCGCCTTTCACCAGGCCCGCGATGTCCACGAAGGTCATCCGCGTCGGGATGATCTGCTTGCTGCCCGCGATTTCGGCCAGAACGTCCAGACGACGGTCGGGGACCGCGACCTCGCCGACGTTCGGCTCGATCGTGCAGAACGGAAAGTTGGCGGCCTGCGCGGCGGCAGTGCGCGTCAAAGCGTTGAACAGCGTGGACTTGCCGACATTCGGCAGCCCGACGATCCCCATGCGAAAGCCCATGACAGCACCCTTCTGCTTTTTGGATTTCGGCGTCTGTTACGCGTCCGCGCCCTGCAAGTCCAGCCCGCGGCGCATTGCGCCCACGCGTCAAGGCGGCTAGGTCTGATGGAAAGACGTGCGGGGACAGACATGACCAGAATCGACGACAGGTTTGCGGCGCTGAAGGCCGAGGGCAAGAAGGCTTTCGTGGCCTACATGATGGCATCGGACCCCGATGACGAAACCGCGCTGGAGATCATGCGCGGCATGCCCGCCGCAGGCGTCGACATCATCGAACTGGGCATGCCCTTCACCGATCCGATGGCCGATGGCGGCACGATCCAGGCGGCGGGCCAGCGTGCCCTGGCCCAGGGTGGCAGCGTCACGCGCACCCTGAACATCCTGCGCCGCTTCCGCGAGGTGGATACGACGACGCCGGTCGTTCTGATGGGCTATTACAATCCGATCTATGCGCGGACCGGCGGCGTGGCGCAGTTCCTGAAGGACGCGACCGAGGCGGGCGTCGACGGGCTGATCATCGTGGACCTTCCCCCCGAAGAGGATGACGAACTGTGCCTGCCCGCATCCGATGCGGGGCTGAACTTCATCCGGCTGGCGACGCCCACCACCGACGACAAGCGCCTGCCCGCAGTGGTCGCGAACACCTCGGGCTTCGTCTATTACGTCAGCGTCACGGGGATCACCGGCGGCGCCGCCGCCAATGCCGCCGAGGTCGCCCCCGAGGTCGCCCGCATCCGCGAGGCTGCCGGGCTGCCGGTTGTCGTCGGCTTCGGCATCTCGACCCCCGAGGCCGCGCAAGAGATCGCCAGCGTCGCGGATGGCTGCGTCGTGGGCAGCGCCATCGTCAAGCAGATCGGCGAAGGCCGCCCCGTCCCCGAAATCCTCGATTTCATCCGCAGCCTGGCAGAAGGCTGCCACCGGGGATGACCGTGGTCCTGCGTGATGCGACCCCGGACGATGCGCCGGGGATCGCCGCGATCTGGAACCCGATCATCCGCGACACGGTCATCACCTTTTGGCCCATCGAACGCAGCCTGCCCGAGATCGGCCAGATGATCCGCGACCGGCAGGCCGCCGGTCACGCATTTCTGGTAGCCGATGACGGCAGGCGCATCGCGGGCTTTGCCACCTATGCCCAGTTTCGCGGCGGCGCAGGCTATGCCCGCAGCATGGAGCACAGCGTCTCGATCGCTGCGGACATGCACGGTTCGGGGCTGGGTCGGCGGATGATGGCGGCCGTCCACGATCACGCCCGCGCCAGTGGGCATCGTATCATGGTGGCGGGGATCACCGGCTCGAACCAGGGATCGATCGAGTTTCACCGGCGCATGGGCTATGTCGAAAACGGGCGCATACCGAACGCCGGGTTCAAGTTCGGCCAGTTTCACGACCTGGTCCTGATGTCCTTCGACCTTGGCGCGCCCGAGGCCACGAACGCGTGACATTGCGCCCCTATCGCGCCACCCGATAAGCCGTTAAACTTGACCCATGGAATGTTGCGCAACACCCGAGGCCTGCCACGGCCCCTGCCCCGAACTGCCCAAGCCCCGCAGCTTCTGGCAGCGGATCGGCGACCGCATGGCCGCCTTCCTGGGCAGCACGCGCGCCGCTGTTCCGCCTGAACGCTCGGTCGCCTTCACCATCGCGGTGATCGCGCTTGGCGCCAAGCTGGCCAAGGTCGACGGTCGCGTCGACCGGTCCGAGGTTGCAGCCTTCCGCCGCGTCTTCGTCATCCCCCGGTCCGAGGAAAAGAACGCCGCCCGCGTCTTTGATCTGGCGCGCCAGGACGTGGCCGGTTTCGATGCCTGGGCGCGGCGCATCGCCTCGATGTTCCGGCCCGGCGATCCGGTGCTTTTCGACGTGATGGAGGGGCTGCTGATCATCGCCCTGGCCGATGGCGACCTGCATGAGGCCGAGGTGATCTTTCTGGACGAGGTCGCCCGCATCTTCGGTCTGACGCCCGCCCATATGGCCGAGATCCGGCGTCGCCACGACCCCAAGTCCAGCTGCCCGCCCTGCGATCTGCTTGGCGTCAGCCCGGACACGCCCTTGGCCGAGGCGCGCAAGAAATGGCGCCAGCTGATCCGCGAATCCCATCCCGATCACGCCATCGGCCGCGGCCTGCCCCCCGAGGCGATCCGCCTGGCCGAGGCCCGCACCCGCCGCCTGAACGAAGCTTGGGACAAGTTCCGCGCCATGCATGACAGCGGCCCCCAAGCGGGCGCCGCGTGATCATGGGGGTTGCCCCGAAGGTGCAAGCCCCCCATCTTTTCCCCATGACACGCCTTCCCGCCCTGGCCCTTGCCGCCATCATGGCCGCCGCCCCCGCATCCGCGCAGGATGAGGACGCAGGCAGCCTGTTCCGGCGCGGCTTCGACATGATGCTGCGCAACTTCATGGATGATGCAGCCCCGCAGATGGGCGATCTGTCCGCGGCCTTGGACCGAATGGCGCCCGTCCTGCAGGATCTGGCAGTGCTGGTCGACGACCTGCGAAACTATCACCCACCGACGCGGCTGGAGAACGGTGACATCGTGATCCGCCGCCGCGACGATGCCCCGCCGCCGCCGCCCTTGGGTGACAGTTTCGACGGGCTGACCGATCCCCCGAAACCGCAATTCCCCATCGATCCCGACGCCCCGCAGATCGAGCTTTAGGTCAGGTTCGCATCCGCGATCAGGCGGCGGTGACGAGGCGCCTGCTGCTGAACGTCCTGAAAGGTGTCGATGCCCTTGGCCTTAAGCGCCTGCACCAGTTTCAGGAAAGCCTGCGCCGTCGCGGCCGTATCGCCCATGGCGGTATGACGGTCCTGCGGAGGGATGGTGATGTCAAGGCGGTCGGTCAGCGCATCGAGGCTGTGATCCTCGGACTGGCCCCAGACCATTGCCGACAGCAGCACGGTGTCCAGCACGCGGTTGTCGAAATGCGCGCCCGTCTGACTTGCGGCGCGACGCAGGAACCCCATGTCGAAGGGCGCATTATGCGCCACCAGCACGTCGTCACCGCAGAAATGCCGGAACGCCGTCAGCGCCGCCGTCAGGTCGGGCGCATTGCGAACCATGACATCATCGATACCATGGATTACGGTCGAGGATGGGGGAATGGGCCTGCCCGGATTGACCAGGGTCTCGAACCTCTCGCCGGTCAGGCGGCCCCGGGCCAGACGCAGACCGGCGATCTGGACGATGGCATCGCGGTCGGTCAGCCCCGTGGTTTCGGTATCGAAGACCACGCAGGTCAGATCGGCCAGCCGCCCAGATGCCACCCCCCGCGTGGCCAGTGCAAAATCATAGGTGACGCCGCTGTCGGGCGTGGCCTGCCGCGCCAAGCTTAGCGGCATGACCAGGCGGGCGTGATCGTCCTGCGCTTCGGCCCAGATGCCGGTGCCATGGCGGGCCAGGATCTGATCCGCCGTCATCTCGGGGTGGGCGGCATCGGGGCTGGCCGTCAACCAGGCCTCCAACCTGTCCATCGGCAACGGCCTGCCATGCCACGCCAGCGTGACGCGCGCCTGGCCCTCGTCATCGGGCTGCAGGTCGATCGAGGCGTCGCGGTCTTCGGCCTTCAGTTGCCGGTGCAGCATGTGCAGCAGCGCATTCATCTGCGCCGCATCGGCTTGGAAGACGGCATGCGGCAGTTCGGTGGCGGGCAGTCCGGCCGCAATCTCGGCCAGGGTCGCGGTCGAGGGTGGCGCATCGCTGGCCATGATCTGCGAGAGGGTGCGGGTGGTGCGGGCCAGCCCCTGCCCCTCGGCACGGATGGCTTGGGCCAGTGCGGGCGGGATGGGACCGTCCAAGGCGTCCAGCATCGGCACCAGCGCCGAGGCATGGCGGCGTAAGGCCTCAAGCGTGTCGCGGGGCGCAGGGCGGTCGACGTGGCGGTCGCGCAGGATCAGCAGCTGCCCCTCGGGCATCTGGCGCAGGCGGCAGGACAGGCGCAGACCCTGGGTGGTCAGGCAGGTCAGATCCGTGGCGGGCACCCCCGCCCGCAGGCGCATCTGCGCGGCATCCAGCGCGCCTTTCTGCAAGTGCCCCGCAAGGGATCGGTCCAGCGCCAACCCCGGCAGAAACCCCGCCGCGCTGGCGTTGTAGAAGACCACCCGCCCCGCACCATCGGTCATCACCGCGCCCGCGCCGAAATCCGCCAGGATCGCCTCGAGGCTGGATTTCTCGGACTGCTGCTCGGCGGCATGGTCGTCGATGGCCTGCTGCAAGGCACGGTCGGCATCGGCGCGGGCACGGGCCGCGTCACGGGCTGCGGGGCCGAGGTCGCCAAGAAAGCGGGCCGTTTCGTCCGGCGCCTGCCCGGTCCGCAGTGCGCCCGCCAGCCGCTCCAGCGGGCGGGCCAGATGCTGATCGAACAGCCACCACAGCGCCGTCACTGCCCCCACCACTCCGAACCCGACGATCATTGCCGCCTGTATCAGGGCATCCGATGACGCGCCCCGCGCCACGACCGCCAGCGCCAGCCCCGCGACCAGCAGCAGGCAGACCGCCAGCCCCCCGAACAGCGCAAGGACGCGCAATCGCAGGGACAGATCGCGCTTCATGTCTGCAGCAGGCGGCGCATCTCGTCGCGCAGTTCGGCCAGCTCGAAGGGTTTGGCGATGAAGCCATCCGCGCCAAGCGCCAAGCCCTTGCGCCGCTCGACCACCGATCCGCGTGCGGTCATCATCAGGACGCGGATGCCGTTCAGGGTGGGATCGGCGCGGATCTCCTGCACGATCTGATAGCCCGAGATGTCGGGCAACATCACGTCCAGCAGCACCAGATCGGGGCGATGGGCGCGGATATGCTCCAGCGCACCGCCGCCCGTGGCCAGCCGCGTGTGGCGGTGCCCGTCGCGCGTCAGCAGGAAATCCAGCGCGACGGCGATGTTGTCTTCGTCCTCGATGACCAGAACGTCAGCCATCGCAGACCGCCGCATAGGCCGGATCGTCGGATTGCGCCGCCGTCCAATCGCCGCGCGCGGGACGGATGCGCCCGCCCTGGCAGTCGAAATCCTGCGGGACGATCACCGTCTGGCCGCGCCGCTCGACCAGCATGATCTGCGCGCGCCTCGTGCCGTCACCGCCCTCGCTGACCGAGGCCGGATCAAGCGCCGCGAAACGCGTGGCGACGGGCGCAAGATAGGTCCAGGGCGCCCAAGGCTGCTTGTCGCGCCCGACCAGCAGGACCTGCGCATCCTGCGGCAGCTGGTTCACCGCCCGCCCGTACCATCCATAATCGTTCCAGACCGAATAGACGACCATCGACAGCCCGATCCCCGCCGGCAGCAGCCATGGCGCGGGCGACAGGCCGATCCGCCGGACCGCATGCATGCCCGCGTAAAGCACCGCCGCAGCCCCGATCCCCACGGCGATCACGCCCAGCAGGTCAGTTCCGATCCCGTTCATCCCAGCATTCCCTTTCCATGTCCCACCGCCGATTGCATCCATCGGACCACGACGAAGGCGTCGCGCAGGTGGCTGCGTTCCAGATCCGGCAGATCCGAGGGCGAGAGGTAGTTGTCCGGCTTGCGACCGGCCCTGATCAGCTGCGCCTGGTTTTCCAGCCGCGTCGTCTGGATCATGTCGTAGGCAGCGATCAGGTCGCGCCCGCCGCTGCCCGAGATGACGCCGCGCGCCTCGGCATCCTCCAGCCGGGCGCGGGTGTTCACCGCCTGAAGGCGGCCCTGCAGCGCATAGACGCGTGCCAGATCGGTGACGGGCACCACGCCATTGTGCTTCATGTCGATATGGTCGCGATGTTCGCCCGACCGGATGGTCGCGAAACGCCCGATCATGCCCAGGGGTGGGCGGTGCTTCAGCGAATTGGCGATCATATGCGCCACGAAGATCGAATTCTGCGCGGCCTGCGCCAAGGTTGCGGACTGCAACCCCTCCAGCAGGCCCGCATCACCGCCGATGGCACGCAGGTCGAACATGACCGAGGCCAGCATCTGCGCCTCGGGCGAGGGATGGGTGATCCAGTCGCGGAAATAGCCCTGCCAGACCTGCAGCGGCTGACGCCAGCGCGGGTTCGTGGCCATCATCTCGCCCGGGCAATCGACATAGCCGCAGGTGTTCAGCCCGTCGCAGACCATATGCGCCAGATCGTGGAACCAGGGGTGGGCGGGATCGGCACCCTCGGCCAGGATCAGGCAGTTGTCCTGATCGCTGACGCCGGTCTGTTCCTGCCGTCCCTGTGACCCGCAGGCCGCCCAGAGGAACGGCGCGGGCGGCGGGCCAAGCCGAGCCTGTGCCAGATCCAGCAGGCGGCGCGTCACAGCATCGGCGATATCGGTGATCATGCGGGTGATCACCTCGTGCCGCTGGCTGGCCTGCACCATCTGAACCAGCATCTGCGGGATGCGCGCCGTGACCTTGGCCATCTGGCTGGCATCATCGGCCAGCGTGATCTCTCGGATCAGGCCGGGGGCCGAGATCGACTGCGCCCGCGTCAGGTCGGTCTGGCTGATCATGCCGACGAACTGCCCGTCCCGCACCACCGGCAGATGGCCGACGCGGCGTTCGACCATGGTGTTCAGCACGTCATGCCCAAGCGCGGTGGGCGCCAGCGTCACGGGATCGGGCGTCATGATCTGCGACACCGGCTGGCGCATGTCGCGCCCCTCGGCCACGACACGGTTGGACATGTCGCGAATGGTGACAAGGCCGATCAGGCGTCCGCCCTCCGTGATGCCGATGCTGCTGATGCGGGCGTCGCGCATCATGCGGGCGGCCTCGATGATGGGGGTGTCGGGGGGGCAGCTGATCGGGTTCGCGGACAGCAGATCCGCCACCCGCAAGGTCGCGACATCCGTGCCGCGGTTGCCCGATCGGTCAAAGAAGCGGGCAAAGACGCGATGGCGGGCGATTAGCGCCCGCAGCGGCTCGGCCGGCAGCATCAGCACCTGCGCGGCATCCACCGCATGGGCCGAGGTGACCGCCACCCCGTCGCGCAGCAGCCCGCGTTCACCAAAGGAATTGCGCGGTCCCAATCGCGAGACGTTGTCGCCGTTCCGATCGGTGACAGTGACCGACCCCTCGCGGATCAGGTAGAGGCCCGGCAGACGTTCCCCGATGCGATAGATCTGGGCACCAGCATCATAGGTCCTGAGGCTGAAGAAGCTGGCGACACGCGTCAGCTCGTCCCGTCCCAGGCTGTCGTAGGGGTGAACGGTGGCGATGAAATCGACGATGTCTTGTGTCATCACCCTTGGACCTTCTGCGGTGGGGGTGGCGCGCCCCCAAACAGGGGCGCGGCCTTGTCGTCAGTGAGAGATGGCGCTGCCCGAACCGCGCGGCACGCGGATCGATTCCACCAGCTCCTGCACGTGGACCGGGGGCTTCTCGGTGGCTTGCGACACCAGATAGGCGACCACGAAGTTGATCACTGCGCCGACCGTCCCGAAGGATGCGGGCGAGATGCCGAACAACCAGTTCGCGGCGGTATCCTCCAGCAGGTTGGTCCCGCCGATGAACAGCCAGCCCTTGTAGGTGAAGATGTAGACCAGGGTCGAGACGATCCCCGCCAGCATCCCCGCGATCGCGCCTTCCTTGGTGATGCGCTTCGAGAAGATGCCCATCATCAGCACCGGGAAGATCGAGCTTGCCGCAAGCCCGAAGGCCAGCGCCACGGTCTGCGCCGCAAAGCCCGGCGGGTTCAGGCCCAGGATCGTCGCCACCAGGATCGAGATGGCCATCGACACGCGCGCGGCCATCAGTTCGCCCTTCTCGCTGATGTTCGGGCGCAGGGTGCCCTTGATCAGGTCGTGGCTGACAGCGCCCGAGATCGCCAGCAGAAGGCCCGCAGCGGTGGACAGCGCGGCGGCCAGACCGCCCGCGGCGACGACCGCGATCACCCAACCGGGAAGGTTGGCGATTTCGGGGTTGGCCAGCACCATGATGTCGTTGTTCACGGTGACCAGCTCGTTGCCCTGCAGGTTCTGGTCGGCAATGGTGGCCGCCAGCGGTTCGTTGCCTGCGCCTGCGTCATTGTAGTACTGGATCAGGCCGTCGCCGTTCTTGTCTTCCCAGTTCAGAAGACCGGTGACCTGCCAGTTGCGCATCCATGCCTTGTCGGCATCGTTTTCGATGCTGTCCAGCGACACGGCAGGCTGGCTGTAGGTGTCGCCCGTGCGCGCACCCGGCCACATGGTGGCGGTCAGGTTGAAGCGCGCCATCGACCCCACCGCCGGAGCGACGGTATAGAGCAGCGCGATGAAGACCAGCGCCCAGCCCGCCGATTTGCGCGCATCCGACACCTTGGGCACGGTGAAGAAGCGGATGATGACATGCGGCAGGCCCGCCGTGCCGATCATCAGCGCCATGGTGAACAGCACCATGTCCAAGGTCGAGTTGTGGTGCGCCGTGTACTGGCGGAAGCCAAGATCGGTCACCAGCATGTCCAGCTTGGCCAGGAAAGCCATGCCCGAAGCCTCATGCGTGCCGAACAGGCCCAGCTGCGGCAGGAAGTTGCCGGTCAGCTGCAGCGAGATGAAGATCGCCGGAATGGTATAAGCGATGATCAGCACGACATATTGCGCCACCTGCGTGTAGGTGATGCCCTTCATGCCGCCAAGAACGGCGTAGCAGAAGACCAGCGCCGCGCCGATCCACAGACCGGTCGAGTTCGACACCTCGAGATAGCGCGAAAAGGTGACGCCCACGCCGGTCATCTGACCGATCACATAGGTGATCGACACGATCAGCAGGCAGATCACGCCGATGATGCGCGCGGTCGGCGAATAGAAGCGGTCGCCGATGAATTCCGGCACGGTGAACTTGCCGAATTTCCGCAGGTAGGGTGCCAGCAGCAGCGCCAGCAGCACATAGCCACCCGTCCAGCCCATCAGGTAGGTCGAGTTGTCATAGCCCGTGAAGGCGATCAGGCCCGCCATCGAGATGAAGGACGCGGCCGACATCCAGTCGGCAGCGGTCGCCATGCCGTTCATGACCGGGCTGACACCGCGGTTCGCGGCGTAGAATTCCGCCGTGGACCCTGCGCGGGCCCAGATGGCGATGCCGATATACAGCGCGAAGGACGCGCCGATGACCAGCAGGTTGAGTGTAAACTGGCTCATCTCCGCATCCTCACTCGTCCACGCCGTATTCGGCGTCCAGCTTGTTCATGCGTGCGGCATAGAAGAAGATCAGCACGATGAAGAACAGGATCGAGCCCTGCTGCGCAAACCAGAACCCCAGGTCCGTTCCTCCGACCGGGATGGATTTGAGCAGCGGGCGAAAGATGATCGCGGCGCCATAGGACACCAGCGCCCATACGATCAGGCAGCCATAGATGATGCGAAGATTGGCCTGCCAATAGGCATTCGAAGATTGTCTGTCACTCATGTCCCTTAGGTCCTCCCTGTTCAGACATGTCGATCCGCCTTGGCCTTTTGATGCTGCCCTGTGCCTGGCGGGACGACCGGGGCAGTGTTGCGAGGCGGACGAACCGCCCCTGCCGATCTCAACCGCGATTCATGCGGTTTTCGATCAATTCGTCGACGACCTCGGGTTCGGCCAAGGTCGAGGTGTCGCCCAGGGCGCCATAGTCGTTCTCCGCGATCTTGCGCAGGATGCGGCGCATGATCTTGCCCGACCGCGTCTTTGGCAGACCGGGCGCCCATTGGATCAGGTCGGGCTTGGCGATGGGGCCGATTTCGGTGCGGACCCACCGTTCCAGATCGGCGCGCAATTCGTCCGAGGGCTCGATCCCGTTCATCAGCGTGACATAGGCATAGATGCCCTGGCCCTTGACCTGATGGGGGTAACCGACCACCGCGGCCTCGGCGACCTTTTCATGGGCGACAAGGGCGGATTCGACCTCGGCGGTGCCCATGCGGTGGCCGCTGACGTTGATGACATCATCGACGCGACCGGTAATCCAGTAATAGCCATCCTCATCCCGGCGGCAGCCGTCGCCCGTGAAGTAATAGCCGGGATATTGCTGGAAATAGGTCTCCATGAAGCGCTGGTGATCGCCCCAGACCGTCCGCATCTGGCCGGGCCAGCTGTCGGCGATGCACAGCACGCCCTCGGCGGGGTTGCCCTCGATGCGTTCGGCGCTAGAGGCGTCGAGGATCTCGGGCTTGATGCCGAAGAAGGGCACCGTGGCCGAACCGGGCTTGGTCTCGGTCGCGCCGGGCAGAGGGGTGATCAGATGGCCGCCGGTTTCGGTCTGCCACCATGTGTCGACGATGGGGCAACGGCCCTTGCCGACATGGTCGTTGTACCAGTTCCAGGCTTCGGGGTTGATGGGTTCGCCCACCGTGCCGAGGATGCGCAACGACGACAGGTCGTGGCCGTCGACATATTCCGGCCCCTTGCCCATCAGCGCACGAATGGCGGTCGGCGCGGTATAGAATTGCGTCACCTTGTGCTTTTCGCAGACCTGCCAGAAGCGGCTGGCATCGGGCCAGGTCGGCACGCCTTCGAACATCAGCGTCGTGGCGCCGTTGGCCAGCGGACCATAGACGATATAGCTGTGCCCCGTCACCCAGCCCACATCCGCCGTGCACCAGAAGACGTCGCCCTCGTGATAGTCGAAGGTGTATTGATGCGTCATCGCGGCATAGACCAGATAGCCGCCGGTCGTATGCACGACCCCTTTCGGCTTGCCCGTCGACCCCGAGGTATAGAGGATGAACAGCGGATCCTCGGCACTCATGGGACGCGGCGGGCAGTCGGGACCGACCTGCTGCATCTGTGCCTTCACATCGACGTCGCGGCCGTCGATCCAGGTCGTCTGATCGCCGGTGTGCTTGACCACCATGCAACGAACCTTGTCCGAGCAGTGCAGCAGGGCGGCATCGGTGTTGGCCTTCAGGTTCGTGCGACGCCCGCCCCGCGGCGCGGTATCGGCGGTGATGACGACCTTGGCGCCCGAGTCGTTGATCCGGTTCGCCAGCGCATCGGGCGAGAACCCCGCAAAGACGATCGAGTGGATCGCCCCGATCCGCGCACAGGCCAGCATGGCATAGGCGGCCTCGGGGATCATCGGCATGTAGATGACGACCCGGTCGCCGCGCATCACGCCCTGGCTCAGCAGAACGTTGGCAAAGCGGTTCACGCTGTCGGACAGCTGGGCATAGGTGATGTGCTGGGCGGGGGTCTCGGGATCGTCCGGCTCGAAGATGATGGCGGTCTGATCGGCGCGATTGGGCAGATGGCGGTCAACGCAGTTCACGCAGGCGTTCAGGACGCCATCCTCGTACCACTTGATGTCGACCTGCCCGAAGGTGAAATCGGTGTTCTTGACCTTGGTGTAAGGCTCGATCCAGTCCAGCCGCTTGCCTTCATGGCCCCAGAATGCCTCCGGATCCTCGATTGATTCGGCATAGCGACGCACATAGTCGTCGGGTCCGACATGCGCGTTTTCCAAGCCTGCCGTAATCGCGTGTTTCTGAATGTTTTCAGCGCTCATGACATCCCCTCCTCTCAGCCATGTGGCAGCGGGATGCACATCCGTCCCCTGATGCGTCCTGCCGCGTTCAAGAGATGTTAATCACAAACGATCCCAAAAGTTAACTATCTTTTCTTGCTGGATTTTTTTGTAAATTAATTCACAGGAAGAGGCAGGCGATAGTAAAAAATTCACCAAAAAGGGCGCCGGTCCCGCGACCGACGCCCCTTTCCGCAATCCCGCAGGCAACCGCGCTATTGCGGACGATCCATCCTGACATAGACGCAGACGCGCCCCTTCAGCGGTTGCGCCCAGCTGAGGCGGATCTGGCGACGCGCGCTGCCGACCTCGAACTGGACGTTGGGACTGGCATCGACGCGGGTGTTGTCACCCGTCAGGAGCGCGGATTCCGCGACGACCGATTGCACCGATTTCGCCCAGCCCTGGAACGGCAGCCCCGTGATGTTGGTCGTCGTCCAATTGGAGCCCGGGTTGTTCTGCGACACCTGGATCATCAGCGGATTTGCCACGTAGGTGTCGATGCCGTTGAAGGTATTGGCCTGAAACTGCAGGTTCCGCATATTGTTATAGTTCAGATCCGCGATCGAGGTATCGACCCGATCGATCCGGTCGACATTGCCGTAAAGCGCCTTGAAAACGTTGCCGACGACGTTCAGCCCTTGGATAAAATGCCCGCCGCCATAGGGTTTGACGGTGATCCAGGTGAACCAGGGCACGGTGTTGGAACACAGGAAGGTGTTCCCGGTCAGTGTCAGCCCGCCAAAGCTGAACTCGTTGTTGTTGAAGACGGGAAAGGCGCTGTGTTCGTTCGTCCATTCGATCGAGGCATTGTCGATATAGTTGCCGCTGACCGTCGTCTGCACGTTGGGCTGGGTCAGCACCAGGCCCGCATAGCGCAGCCCCTGCCCCGAGCCGTCCCCCTGGAACCAGTGGTTCCCCGAGATGATATGCCCGCCTCCGTTCGCGACCATAAAATGGGCGAAGCGAACGAAGCGGTTGTTGCGGATCTTGATGTCGTTGGCATTGACGTTGATGGCCACGGTGGTGCGCTGCTGTGCGGGTAGGTCCATGTCGTTGGACAGGAACTGGCAGTTGTCGACCAGCAGATCCTGGCAGCCCCGGCCGATCGAGGTGATGGCCCGATCCAGCGGACGGGTGAAATAGCAATCCTTGACCTGGATCATCTCGCCCTTGGACGACAGCATGATGCCGCTGGCGATGCCCTCGCAGCCGAAATCGATGTCCACGAAGTTCAGGCGGTCCAGCTGGCGCACGCCCGAAAAATCGAACAGATAGCGATAGCGTTCGAAGGAATAGGTGCGGGTGGCCGCGCCGCCATAAAGGGGCTGCGACAGCGTCAGCGTGCCTTGGCTGATGTTGCGCGCATTGACATAGACCTCGCGCCCGACGCCGCTGCCGACGACGCGGCTGCCGACCTCGATCTGGGCGACATTGGCCACATTGGTCAGCTGCATCGGGTTGTTGGGCTTGTAGGTTGCGACGCTGGTCCATCGCCCGGTGTTCCAGGCCGGGCCGGGCTTGGCCTGGATGCCGCCGTTGCGGATCAGGCGGCGGTTGGAAAACCCGTCCAGATCGGGGGCGAACTTGTCCAGCATCAGCGGCTCGTCCAGATCCACGCGGCGGCCGCAAAGGTCCAGCGACAGGTGATCGGTATAGCCCAGCAGCGCCTGGATGGCCTTCTTCATCCCAAGCGTCTCGTCACCGAAAGCATCGGCATAGGTGGGGAAATCGAAGCTCTTCATGAATGCCACCCGCGTCGAGGTGGGCGTGCTGATGCGCCCCTTGAAGCGGATCGGGCTGTCGATGGACAGATCGCCCGAGATGAAGAAATTCCCCTCGGGAACCACGACCCAGCCACCGTCGCTGGCCCGGTCGGCGGCGATGAAGGCGTCGCGGTCGTTGGTTACCCCGTCGCCAACCGCGCCGAAGTCCCGCACGTCCACCCAGTCCAGCAGGGACGGCACGAAGGCCGCGGTGATATCGTCGATCCGCAGCGATTCGACGCGGAACACGCCGCCGTTCGCGCCGACCAGATCCAGCCCGAAATGGCCGAAAACAGGCTTGGTGCCCCATGCCATGTCCACGCCCTTGCGCGACCCGATGCCGACGATGGCGCTGACCTCGATGATCTCGCCATAGTTGCGCATGGCAGTGGTCGGGCCGACCTCGACCAGCCCGTCGACGTGGTTTCGCTGGCCGTCACCGGCCCATCCGGCGATGCGGGCGCTGGCCAGCGCCCCCGCGACCGCCTTGACCCGCGCCGAGACCCGCAGATAGACGCCGGGGATCATCGGGGTTTCACCCATGAAGCGCAGGCTGGTGGTGGTCTGTTGCTTGATCACCTCGAAACACGCGCCGAAGTCCTGATCCGCCGGCACGACCGAGGCATTACCCGCCTGATCCCAGGTCGGACTGCCCGAGGTGCCATTGGTGCGCGACCAGACACTCAGACCCGCGCGAAAATCCGAAGGCGTCAGCAACAGCCCGTTCGTGATCGCAATATTCATCCGCTATCCCCTTGTGTCGGCATGACGGCCGGACAGGAAAGGGCCCGGCGTGATGGGCACAGAAATAGTTGATGAAGTGTTAACGCGGGTTGAACGGGGCGTGCGCTGCAACGGGGGTATCCGCAACGGCGCGTGTGAAAAAGGGGGCCGAAGCCCCCCGTTCCTCAGTTTTTCCCGATCAGCTCGCCGGCCAATGCGGCATCGATCAGCTTGCGGGTTTCGTCGATGCCGTACAGCGCGATGAAACCACCGAAGCGCGGCCCCTGATCGGCGCCCAGCAGCACCTGATACAGCGCCGAGAACCATGTCCGCAGCGGCTCGAACCCGTGTTCCTTGCCGATGGCGAAGACCATGGATTGCAGGGCCTCGGGGTCGGCAGGCTGATCCCATGCGGCAAGACGACCGGCCAGATCCTCCATCGCGCGACGCTCGACCTCGGTCGGGTCGCGGAAGGTCCGCGTGGGTGCCACGAAGTCGTTGAAGTAGCGCAGCGCAAAGCCCGCCGCCGCATCCAGACCCGGATGGGTTTCGGGCGTGGCCTCGGGGGCATAGCGCTGGATGAAGCCCCACAGCCCCTCCTTGCCGGTCTGACCGGCGACGGATGCCAGGTTCAGCAGCATCTGGAACGGCACGACCATGTCGGACGCCGGAACATCGCCGCCGTGAATGTGCCAGACGGGGTTCGCCAACTGCTGTTCGGGCGTCTGGTCCGGATAGGCGCGCAGCTGCTGGTGATATTCGTCGACAGCCTTGGGGATGACGTCGAAATACATCCGCTTGGCCGTCTTGGGCTTCAGATACATGAAGTAGGACAGGCTCTCGGTCGAGGCATAGGTCAGCCATTCGTCGATCGACAGCCCGTTGCCCTTGGACTTGCTGATCTTCTGCCCGTCCTGATCCAGGAACAGCTCATAGGTGAAATGCTCGGGCTTGCGGCCGCCCAGGATCTCGCAGATCTTGTCATAGATCGGGGTGTTGGTGCTGTGATCCTTGCCGTACATCTCGAAGTCGACGTCCAACGCCGCCCAACGGGCACCGAAATCGGGCTTCCACTGCAGCTTCACCTGTCCGCCGGTGACGGGCAGCGTCAGCTCTTCGCCGTCCTCGTCGTCGAAGGTGATGGTGCCGGCCCTGGCGTCGACATGCTTGATCGGCACATAGAGGACACGCCCCGTCTTGGGGCTGATCGGCAGGAAGCAGCTATAGCTCTGCTGGCGTTCCTCGCGCAGGCTGGCCAGCATGACCTCCATGATCTGGTCGTATTTCTCGGCGGCACGCAGCAGCGTCTCGTCGAACTTGCCGGACTTGTAGTAATCGGTGGCGCTGATGAATTCGTATTCGAAGCCGAAGGTGTCCAGGAAGCGGCGCAGCATGGCGTTGTTGTGATCGCCGAAGCTGTCGAACTTGCCGAAGGGATCGGGCACCGATGTCAGGGGCATCTGCAGGCTTTCGCGCAGCTTCTCCTGATCGGGGACATTCTCGGGGACCTTCCGCATCCCGTCCATGTCGTCAGAAAAGCAGACGAGGCGCGTGGGAATGTCGCTGATCAGCTCGAAGGCGCGGCGGATCATCGTCGTGCGCGCGACCTCGCCGAAGGTGCCGATATGGGGCAAGCCCGAGGGACCATAGCCCGTCTCGAACAGCACATAGCCCTTTTCCGGGGGCGCCTTCTCATAGCGTTTGAGCACCCGGCGCGCCTCTTCGAACGGCCAGGCCTTCGATTGCATTGCGGCTTCGCGCAAGGTGGTCATGTCATCTTCTCCTGCTAGGGTCCGGAACGCTTATTGAATGCGCGCGGCATCGTCAATAATCTGCGCCCGACCCAACCGGAGATCACCATGACCATCGACCTGCCTTCCCTGTCGCCCTGTGACGCGCTTGTCGCGGTGATGGTGGCCGTTTCGGCTTCGGACAGCACGATCCGCACGTCCGAGCTGGTGGCGATCCAGCGCATGGTCGATCATGCGCCGGTCTTCGCATCCTATGACGACGACCGCATCCGCGCGGTCAGCCAGACCGTGATGACCTTGTTCGACGAGGAAGATGGGCTGGACGCGATGTTCGGCCTGATCCGCGACGCCCTGCCCGAGAAACTGTACGAGACCGCCTATGCGCTGGCCTGCGACGTGGGTGCGGCCGACGGGCGGCTCTACGACGGCGAGATCGTCATGCTGGCCGAGATCCGCGACCAGCTGAACATTTCGCGGCTGCATGCCGCCGCGATCGAGCTGTCGGCGCGGGTCCGTCACATCACCCTGTGACCCCCAAGCCGTCCGACAAAAGCGCCGATCAGGTCGCGCTGCAGTGACTTGGCCGCATGGGTCCAGGTGCTGACCCCGGCGGGCAGCTCCTGCCCCTTGCTGGCATCCCGACGCGGCGGATCGGTGCAGAAGATTGCAAAGCTGCCCTGCTGCCCGTCGGGGGTGGTGACATAGCCCGCCAGGTTCGACACGAAGTTCAACGTGCCGGTCTTGGCCGCGACCCGATGGCGGATCGTGGCGTCGCGCCCCAGATCCGCCGCCAGCGGATCGGATTTCAACAGCGGCTGCAGGTTCAGATCGCGCCCCGGCCCGTTCAGAACCCGTACCATCCCGAAGGCCGAGACCAGGCTGTCCGACGACAGCCCCGAATGATCCGCCAGCCGCATCCCGCGCCCGATGTTGCCCAGCCACGCGCGCATGGCCTCGGCCGATGCAGCCAGATCGGGGGCGCCGCTGGCGTGCAGGCCGATCGTCTCGGCGGTCAGATTGGTGGAATACTTCAGCATGTCGCGGATGATGACATCCAGCGTCGGGCTGTCGTGCGATGCCACGACCTGCCCGTCAGGCAGCTGGTCGATGACCTCGGGGGTGGGCAGAACGACGCCCTGCGCCCGGCAGAGGGTCTGGAAGACGTCGCCTGCATAAAGCTCGGGCAGCCGCACGGGCAACCAACGGCTGCCGTTGCGCCCCAAGGCCGCGCGCGACACTGTCCAATATTCGCGGTCATCGTCGTGACGATAGCTGAACAGATCGGACTGCGCTGCGGGCGCCGCCGTGACGGTATAGGCGCGCGGAGAATGCCTGGCGGCCCGCGCCTCCATCTGCAGCTGATAGTCGACGCCGACCCGCCGCCATCCCAGATGCACCCGGTTGAAGTTCAGCATCATCCCCGAGACCGAGGGGTTGTAGGACAGGTAATCCGCCTGCTGATCCGTGATTTGCGGCAACTGTGGCAGCGCGCCGCCCCAAACGGCAAAGCGTGTCGGACGATCCATCCCCGATCCCGCCACCTGCTTGGCCAGCATCGCCAAGTCGTCCGTCGTCAGGACCGGATCGCCGCCTCCCGCTAGGATCAGCATATCGCCCGACCGGATGACCCGCGTCCGGAAGCGGTGGGAAGGCCCAAGGCGGTCCAGCGCGAACAGCGCCGTCAGCACCTTCATCGTGCTGGCAGGCGCGACAGGCAGGGCGGCGCGGCCTAGCGACAGCGCCTCGCCCCGGGCATCGGTCAGCGCATAGCCCACCTGTCCGGGCAACCCCGAGCGGGCGATCAGATCGCGGGGATCGGGCGCGGGCCGCAGGGGCGGCCGTTGATCCAGCCCCTGCCCCATCGCGCCCCCCGAGATCAATCCGGCGGCAAGTCCCGAGGCCAAGAACCCCCGGCGAGAGAAAGTCATGATGCATCCTTCCGGCGAATCGCGGTCGAGGACAGCCCCGACATCGGCAGGTTCAGAAAGGCCCACGCGGGGGCCTGCGCGCGGGCGATCTGCGCCGCACGGAATTCGGGGAATTGATGGGACTGCAAGACGCGGGCCGCAACAGATCGCCGCGCCGCAAGCCGGCTGCCGGGTCGCGCCATGACGGCCATCGGCACGGTCTGCGCGATCTGCCGCCAGCGGTCCCAATGGTGGAACTGAACCAGATTGTCCGACCCCATCAGCCAGACGAAGCGCACCCCCGGATAATGCAAGACCAAGGCCTGCAACGTATCGGCCGTCTTGCGCAGCCCAAGCCGCGCTTCGATATCGGTAATGATGATGCGGGGGTCATGGGTCAGCTGCCGGGCGGTCCGTATGCGCTGCTGGATAGGCGAGGGCCCGCGGGTCTTCAACGGATTGCCGGGGCTGACTAGCCACCAGACGCGATCCAGCCCAAGGCGGCGCAGGGCGACCTTGCTGATCAGGACGTGGCCGGCATGAGCAGGGTCGAAGGACCCGCCCAGCAGGCCGATCGTCTGTCCGGGCAATGCGATGGGAAAACCGGTTCTCATGGCGACCGCTTAGCCGATCGCATCGGCCAAGCCAACGCCCTGATGAGTCTGCGGATGCCCCGCCGGTCAGGGGGCATCCGCGTCAGGGTTATTTCACGACGATACGGCCATCGGTATAGGGCTCGTATCCGCCATCCTGCGCGCCAAGGTAATCGGCCACGACCTCGGCCAGATCGGGTCCGAAGTCATAGGCGTTCTGCCCCTTCTGTGCAAAGGTCGCATAGCCGTCGCCGCCACCGCGCATATAGTTGTTGGTCGTGACGCCATAGGTCGCAGCGGCATCGATGGGGGCCCATTCACCGTCCGCCTGCACCATCACATCGCTGATGCGCGCACCGACCTCGGCTGCCGGATCGACGGTATATTTCAGCCCCGAGACCTGCGCAAAGCGACCGGCCATTTCCTCGTATTGGCTGGCACCGTTCTCCAACGCCTCGACGATGTCGGCCCCGGTCAGCTGAAAGGTGGCCAGCGTGTTCTGGAAGGGAAGGACGGTATAGACCTCGCCCATGGTCACCTCGCCCTCGTCGATCGAGGCACGCAGGCCGCCGCCGTTCTGGATGGCGATGATGACGCCTTGATCCTTGACGCGGTCCAGCATGGCATCGGCCACCAGGTTGCCCATCTCGCATTCGCGGACGCGGCAAACCTCGCGGTTGCCTTCGATGGTGCCGGTGCTGGAGGCGACGATCTTCTCACGCAGTTCGGCGATGGGCTTCGCCATCTCCGCGACGCGGGCGGCGATGGCTTCATCCTCGGGGACGGTGTTGTCCAGCAGGATGGGCGCACCTTCGGCCTTGGTCAGCTTGCCCGCATCGTCGAAGGTCAGCTTCAGATGGCCAAGGTACTTGCTGTAGGCATAGGCCTGCACGACCGGCACCTGCACGCCGTCCGCCCCGTCGATCATGGTCGGATAGGCGCCCATCGCCCCCTCCATATCGCCCAGCAACGTGTGCGAGTGACCGCCGACGACCGCATCCAGCCCGGGCACGGCGGCTGCAAGCTCCTGATCGCGCAGATAGCCGACATGGGTCAGGGCGATGATCTTGTCTACGCCCTCATCGGTCAGCTCCTGCACCGCCGCCTTCAGCCCTTCCACCTCATCCTGGAAGATCACGTCGGGACCGGGCGAGGATGTCTCGACCGTATCCGTCGCCAGCGCCGAGACGATGCCGATCTTCTGATCGCCGACCTCAAGCACGGTATGCTTGCCGACCTTTCCCGACAGCACCTTGGATTGCGAAACATCCAGATTGCTGGAGATCACGGGGAATTCGACGCCATCGGTCAGCACCGCCAGCCCTTCGGGACCGTCGTCGAATTCGTGGTTGCCCACAGCCATCACATCATAGCCGATGGCCGTCATGAACTCGACGACATCCTTGCCCTTGTAGGTCGAATAGAACAGCGACCCCTGGTACTGGTCACCCGCATCCAGAACGACCACATTGCCGCCATCCGCGGTGATCTGATCGCGCAATTCATTGATCTTGGTCGCGATCCGCGCCACGCCGCCAAAGCATTCGCCGGCCTCCAGCGTTTCGGTATCGCAGGTGCTGTCGTACTTGTTGACCGGCTCGATCCGGCTGTGGACATCGTTGGTGTGAAGGATGTCCAACACCATCTCGGCATTGGCGGTCCCGGCAAACAGCGCAAGTGCCGAGGCGGCAGCAAGAAGACGACGTGTCATGCATGATTCCCTTTGTGGCCCAATATGGCGGCAGCGCCAGATTGGCGCTGTGGATCATGCACGTCAAACTTTCCCGCGCGGCACAGACGGCCAAGATCGCATCTTGACCCGGTGCCTGTCGGAACGGCAAATACGCCCATGCTGATATACAAGGTTTTCCGCGCGCCCGAATGGGCCCAGATGCAACGCGACGGCCAGACGGCCGGTGCGCCCGTCGATCTTGCCGACGGCTATATCCATTTTTCCACCGCCGCGCAGTTGCGCGTGACGCTGGCCAAGCATTTCGGGGGGGGAAGCGATCTGACCCTGTTGGCCTGCGATCCGCAGGCCTTCGGGGATGATCTGCGGTGGGAACCGTCGCGCGGCGGCGATCTGTTCCCGCACCTCTACCGCGAACTTCGGCAGACGGATGTGCTCTGGGCCCGCGCCATCGAAGGCACCAGTGACAATCAAAACATCGGGGATCTGGAATGAGCGTGATCGAAAAGCTGGGTCTTGCAGCCCTGCATCGCATGGACCCGGAGACCGCCCATGACCTGTCGATCAAGGCGCTGGCCGCGGGTGTTGCGCCCTTGCACGGGGGGCCTGTCACATCCGATCGCCTGCGCGTGCAGCTTGCCGGGATGGATCTGCCGAACCCCATCGGTCTGGCAGCAGGATACGACAAGAACGGTCGCGCCATCGCTCCGCTGATGAAATCGGGCTTCGGCTTCATCGAGATCGGCGCCGCAACGCCGAAACCGCAGCCCGGCAACCCCAGGCCGCGCCTGTTCCGGCTGACCGACCAGCAAGCCATCATCAACCGTTTCGGCTTTAACAACGAAGGGGCCGAGGTGATCGGCAGGCGTCTTGCCGCCCGTCCCACTGGCATTCCCGTCGGATTGAACCTTGGCGCGAACAAGGACAGCGACGATCGGGCCGAGGATTTTGCCAAGGTGGTGCGCACCGCAGGTGCGTCCGCCGATTTCGTGACGGTCAATGTCTCCTCTCCCAACACTGAACGCCTGCGCGATCTTCAAGGCGCCGATGCCTTGGCGGCCCTGCTGGACCGCGTGCTGATCGCGCGGAGTGGACTTGGGAAACGCCTGCCGGTTTTCCTCAAGATTGCCCCGGACCTGTCGGACGATGAAATCCGCCAGATCGCCTCGGTCGCGCGGAATGCCGGGCTGGACGGTATCATCGCGACCAACACGACACTGACCCGCGACGGCATCACCGGACCTCATGCGTCAGAGGCCGGTGGGCTTTCCGGGCGCCCGTTGTTTGCAAAATCGACCCGCGTTCTGGCCCTGTTGCACAAAGCAACCAAAGGAACGATCCCCCTGATCGGCGTCGGCGGCGTCGCCACTTTGGATGACGTGTGGCAAAAGCTTCGCGCAGGTGCATCGGCGGTGCAGGTCTATTCGGCCATGATCTATCAGGGCCTGTCGATCGCGCCGCGGCTGGCGGAAGGTCTAGATGACCTGCTTGCGCAACACGGCATGACCTTGCCCGAAGTCTGCGGCAGCGGTGTCGACGATTGGACCTGATCAGCCGAAGTCCTGCGCCCCGAGCAACTGGTTCATGCTGTGTGAAGGTTCGGAACACCCTGCGTCACCGATAACGCGCGCAGGCACGCCCGCCACGGTCTTGCATGGGGGAACCTCGTGCAGAACCACGGACCCCGCGGCAATGCGCGAATGATGCCCGATGCGGATGTTGCCCAGAACCTTGGCACCCGCCCCGATCAACACACCATCGCCAATCTTGGGATGACGGTCGCCGTCTTCCTTGCCTGTGCCACCAAGTGTCACCGAATGCAGCATCGAAACGTCATTGCCGACCGTCGCCGTTTCACCGATAACGATGGAGTGGGCGTGGTCGATCATCACTCCGGTCCCGATCCTGGCCTGCGGATGGATATCGACGCCAAAGCACTCCGAGCATCGCATTTGCACGAAATACGCCATGTCGGCGCGATTATTCGAATAAAGCCAATGGGCCATTCGATAGGCCTGCAAGGCTTGGAAGCCCTTGAAGAACAGCACCGGCTGCAACAGGCGATGCGTTGCCGGATCACGGTCATAGACGGCCATCAGATCTGCCCGCGCCGCATCGCCCAGTTCGGGCGCCTCGGAATAGGCCTGATCGGCGATTTCGCGCAATATTTGCTCGCTCATTTCGCCCGAGGCAAGCTTTAGCGAGAACCGATAGGCCAGCGCCGCTTCCAGGTTCGGATGGTGCAGCAGACCGGCGTGGATAAGCGATCCCAGCAAAGGCTCGTTGGCGACCGCTGCGCGGGCTTCGTCGCGCAATTGCGCCCAGATGGCGTCACGGTCCATCGTGACTGGGATCTTTTCTGCATGCAGCATGTTCATATCGGGCCCGCCGGATCTCTTGTCATCCAGTCATAAACCAGAATTGCGACAGGGAAAAGCCGGGCGGGCCCCAAGACATTACACTGGCAGGCGCAACTCCCACCAGTGAACCGCCAGCTTGATCCGTCCGCCGGTAAAGCTGCCACCCTCGGCCGAGATCAGAAGCGGCTCGGGTTGGTAATAGGTCATAGGGCTGCCAAGCATGCCGCGCGCCCACGACCCGGCATCTTTACCCAACCCCTGCCCGAACCGGTTGGCGGCCCCGTTGGTGCCAAGGCGCCAACTGGTCAGACTGCCGGTGATCGGTTGAACAACCCGCGCCACCGCACCGGTGACCATCGCTCCGGATGGGATAAAGACGTCCGTGATCAATTGCGATCCGGGCAGAAGGTCCACCTGGGCCTCGGACAGGCCCGCCACCAACCCCGAGCCGAACGCGCCCAGGTTCTGCGCCCCCGCAACCCAGACCGTGCCGTCGAAGATCGCCACGGCACCCCGATCCGCGACGAAGGCCTGCATGCCGCGTGCGGCATCGACGAAGACCCACCCCCCGTTCGCGGCGATGGCGATCTGTCCCGCATGACCTGCCCAATCACCCTGAGGCTGCGCGGGTACCGCCCAGCACTGACCGTCGATCGCAACCTCGGGCGGGTTTGTGAGAGAGATGCTTTGCAGGACCATGTTCACCATGCCGTCAAGGCGCATCAGCGCCTCATTGACGGTCACATGTTTCTGGGCCTGCGCAGGTTGCAGCAAGGGCATCTGAAGGCGCGTGGTGTCATTGGACATCGAAATCTCTCCTTGCGAATGGGCCGCGACCGAAGGTGCGCGACATTTGACAGACCCGGACCGTCAGCCGACCCGGCTTGATCTGGACCCATGCCAGATCGGGCAATGTCAGCTGTGGGCTGCTTGCCTGCGTTTCCAGGATCGTCCTGCCGTCCTGTTCGACCTGAACCAGATAGCTTTCGACATCCTCGCCCAAGGGAATATCGGCCCCCTCCCAGCCATCGCTTTCGATGCGCCCGCGCCGTATCCAAGACAGCTGGCGGCCCTCCATCCGCAGATGACAGGGGGAATAGGGGCGCAGCCCGACCCCCGGCGCCACAGTTCGGCGACTGCGATAGCTTGCGTCGTCGACGCTGCGCAGCGCAGGTCCGATCCACCAGAACCGTTCCTGACTACGCGCCGAAGGCGGCAGATCGACCTGCTTGGGTCCGCCGTCAAGCAGGACCACTAGGCTGCCCTTGGGCCAGACATCGGGCATGAGGGCATCCGTGCCCGCCTGACCGCGCAGTCGGTTGCTGATCTGCCAGACATTCGGCGCGATCAGTTCGGCCTTGGCGAATTGGATCACCTCCCACCCGTCGATCGACCCGTCGCCGATCGCCAGTGCATTCGCCCCCGATAATAGCGCCCGTTCCGTTACCGATTTCAGCGGATCGTTGGTCAGGCGCAATTGCAGCGGCGCACCGCGGTCGATGATGCCGGGACGCGCCCGCACCAGCGGCGTCAGGGTCCGTCCGATCAGCGACCGACGGTCCAACAGCAGGTTGGTGTCGAACCCGCCCTCGTCATCGACCGAGGAATAGGCCGCGACCGAGCCGGGCCAAGGATAGGCCGCCACGGCCAGATGCGGCGCATGCGCCACCTCATCACCCCGCAGCAACGGCAGGTCCAGGAAAACCGGATGAACCGGCGTCGGCGGCGAATACCGCCCGATCCCCCCCTGTTCCTGATAGCTCAGCTTCGGCGTATACAACCCAGGATCAATGCGCACCGCATCGACGGTGATCGCCCCTGCCCGCTCGATGCGGTCGATCCGCCAGCGCTGAACCTCTTGCCCCGGCATACGCGACAAGATCACATCGCCCGCCCCCAGTGCCGACATGGAAGGTGCCAGTGCGAAACGCGCAGTATCACGCGCGACTTCGGCCTCGGCGATCCAACGGTCGGCGATGTCGCGACCTTCGGGGCGTGTCAGCGACATGGCAAATTCGCTGTCCGACACTGCCTGACGGACATCGTCCGACAATGCGGATTCCGCCGTCGCCACCGCGTAGTCGCCGCCTGCAGCCACATGGCTCAGCCTGATGCGACCCGTCACTGCGCTGTCAGCCAGTCGCGTCGTCTCGAAACCCGTGACTTCACCCGCAATTGCCAGGTCGTCAGTTTCGATCTGCGCCTTGGCCAAGCCGTTGCGCGCGATGAACCTGATCTGGCCATCACGCTCGACCGCATCGAAACCATGGGCCAGCATCAAAGGCTGCAACGCTGCCCGTGCGGATTCGCTTCCCTGCAGGACATAGCCCCGCACAACGCCAGAAATTGCACTGACGTCGAAGTCAGTGACCCCCGCCATCCGGCAAAGGTCGCCGACAACGGCGCGCAGCGTCACCGCCCCCGCGCGACCGTTCAACCAATGGCCGCGATCCCAGGCCGGACCGTCCGACCAAAGGTCGTCACGACCCGGAAATGCCGGATAGGGCCGTGCGTCCCAGCACCAGACATGCGCCCGATCGGTATCAAGCATCGCCATGCCGTCGCCGTTTCGGGGGTTGTTGGCAGGATCGTTCCAGAAGTCCATCGAGGCCTCGACATAGGCCGCCTGGATCGCATCATCGCGCACACCGTTCGAATAATGCGGCAGCATGCTTTCCGAGCTCATGGCATCCAGGAACTTGTTGGGCTGGTTGGTCGCCTTGTCCAGCGCCGCGCAGCCCAATTCCGTGAACCAGATCGGCTTCGAGCCGGGCACCCAAGCCGTCGCCTGCTTCTGCCGCACGCCCTGCGGACGGTCGTAGTGCAGGTTCTGCCACCAGCCCGCCAGGTCCTTGTAGCGCCAGACCCAAGGCTCGTCATAGGTGCCATCGGTGATGGGCGTCCGGATCTGGGCGTCGCGATCGGCATCGCTGGCGTAATACCAGTCATAGCCCTCGCCCCCGGCGACATTCGACTTCAGATAGTCGATATTGTCGATCCGGCCCCAATGGGCATCCAAATGGTCGTCGCCATCGCGCCAGTCCGACAGCGGCATGTAGTTGTCGATGCCGATGAAATCGATGTTCGGATCGGCCCACAGTGGGTCCAAATGGAAGAACAGCTCACCCTCGCCCGTGTGGTGACCGAAGTACTCAGACCAATCCGAAGCATAGCCGATCTTGACGTCCGGCCCCAGGATCGCACGCACGTCGGCCGCCAACTGTCGCAAAGCCTCGACGGCGGGATAGCTGTTGCGCGGCCCCCGAATGCGGGTCATGGCGACCATTTCCGACCCGATCAGGAAGGTATCGGTGTTGCCCGCGACGGCGCACAGATGGGCATAGTGCAGGATGAACCGGCGATAGGACCACTCCGCCGGCCCCGAATAGATCACGGCGTCGCCAAAGCGGCGAAAATCATCGGGCGATGCCTTGCCAAAGAAGGCTGCCACCTGATCGACGGCAGCCTGCGTCAGGTCCTGCGTGCCCGGACGACCCGGCGCGATGTCCGTCGTGACGCGACCACGCCACGGCATCACAGGCTGCTCATCCCCACCATAGGGATCAGGCAATCCGTTTCCGGCAAGCTGCTCCATCAGGATGAACGGATAGAAGATCGCCTTGCGACCCGAAGCCGAGAGCGCGCGCAGCCCTTCGATCACCGATTTATCGGCAGGCGTTCCGCCATAGATGGGGCGCCCATCCTTGCGTGCCACCTCCTCGGCGGTTGCACGGCTGATCCCCCCGGCGTGCCAGGGCATCTCGTCACCGTCGACGTCACGGAATTCGACCTTTGGCTGAACCTTGCATTCGCCGATCCGCAGATCGCTGCCGAACCAGGAAACGACCATGGAGACCGAGCCCACATTCGGCAGCTCACGTCCCAGGACATCCAACGAGGCCGAAAAATCGGTCCCCCCCATGGGCGTGTTCACGTTGAAACTGCGGCTTTCGCCCAGATCCTCGCCGGTCGTGACAGGGGTCGTCGCCAGCGAATACTCGCCTGTTCCCGGGATCAGGGCCACGGCCCGGACATCGCGGCACAGCCCCGATCCGTCTCGGGCCGGGCAAGTCACCTCGAAGCTCAGGTGCGGCATGCGATTGCCCCAGCGTTCCAGCGACAGATTCTCCAGCACGACATAGGCCACACCGCGATAGGCCGGAGCGCTGTCGCCTTCATGTGCCGCGATGACCGGATCGGGCATTTGCCCTTCGCCGCCGCGATAGACGCGCATGTTCAGATCATCGGCGGCGATCTCCTCGCCGTCGGCCCAGACACGCCCGACGCTCAGGATGCGGCCCTCGCACAGCGCGAGCGCCAGAGAAAGACGATAGCTGATCTGTGTGACCTGAGGCTTGGGCGCACCCTTGCCGCCCCCGCTTTCCGAACGCGTGATCTCCTCCATGGGCGAGGCCCAGATCACATGCCCGGGCAACCGCATCTGGCCCCAGACGCGCGGGATGGCGATACCCTCACCCGCGGTCTGGATGCGCAGACGGTCGATGCGGCCCGTCTCGACCGCCTTGGCGCCGCCACCCAACAGGCGCTGGTCGATGACGCGACCGGCAATGGCGCCCGCCGCGCGGCCCAGAACCGCGCCCGACAGGCCGAGAACGGCGCCGCCAAACCCCGCGCCAAGCGATGCACCCACCGCTGACAGGACTATCGTGGCCATAAGGGCCTCCTTTGTTGGAATGGGTCAGGGAAAGCGGAAGCGCGCGACGACGCGCGACTTCCAGGGCCGCGTCAGCGGGCTTTCGATGACCCCATGATAGGTATAGGCGTGCAGGAACCGTGCATCGGCACCAACCTGTGACAGGATGCCAAGATGCTTGGCGATCGCGCCCTGACGCATGCGGAACAGCAGCACCTGTCCGATCTGCCATGCGTCACCTTCGCCCACCGGCAGAAGATGACGCATGGCCGCGTCATGCAGAACCTCCGTCCGGCCACATTCGGCCCAATCGGCGGTATAGGCAGGCGTCGGTTCCGGTTCGCTGCCGTGAAGCTGTCGCCAGACGCCCCGGATCAACCCGAGGCAATCCGCCCCGCTGCCCATGACACTGGCCTGATGGACATAGGGCGTCCCCAGCCATTCGCGTGCCGCCGCGACAACCGCCTCAGCCATTGCGCGACCCCGCCTGCGGGGCCATCAGCCAATCCTCGGGCGGCAGGTGCGGAAAGCCCCTGAAGTTCAGGAAGTTGTCAAACTTCAACCGGCAGGTCTTCGCGGCCTTGTCGCACCCCGCCGTCAGCTTCAGCCGATCTCCCGGAACCGGCGGAATGGGCAGCGCCGACCACAGCTCGATCGTACGACTGCCGTCTTCATGCGCGGTGTCGTTCTTGATCGCGGCACGCAGCCCCTCGGCATCCCCGTCCAGGACCAGCAGTTGCCCCTGCTCGAACCAATCGCCCGCAAAGCGCGGGAAGCTGGCAAAGGTGAAGACACGGGCATCCTGCACCGCCTGCACGACCGGCTGCGTGAACCAAGCCTCATTGTCTAGGTTCACCTTGCAGGACCCATCCCCCAGGCGCGCCGCGCAACGGGGGTGATAGACCCGGCCCTGAGGCGCGTTCAGCCGATCAGACAGTCCGCGCAATTCGGCACGGAAGGCGCCATTGGCACGCGTCACCTCGCCCAAGGTGCCGTTGAAGACCAGATCGCGCCGCGACACGTCGGACCAATCCACGTGCCACATCTTCAGCTGGGCGTCGTCCCAACGCCCCGCCATCAGGTCGCGTTCGGTGATGGCATCATCGTCCAGCGCACCCGCGACCTCGGTGTTGTCCACCCCCAGGCCGGTCGCCTGCGCGATGGCCTGCGCCGTCAGACCGACATCGGGGCGAAAGGTCGTGCCGCCGAACGCCAGCGGCGTATCGTGATCGGTAAAGCCCAGGGTCAGCCCGTCGCCCCTCCGAACGAACCAGGCCCGCGCGATTGTCGTCGTCGTCATAGCCGCACCTCGATGACCGGAATGTCGGGCACCTGACCCGCTTGGAAGGATGCGACCGAGACCGCGATGCGATCCGTGTCGAAACGCACCGGCACGTCGAATTCATATCCCGCCGTGACCTCGGCCCCCGTTTCGGGCGCCGCATCGAAGGTGATGACGCCGGTGGCGTGGTCGACCTGATAGTTGCTGCCGATGAAGACCTCGACGCCCCCGATACCAGCACGAACGGTGTTCAGGACCGGCTTGGTGATAGGACGCTGATAGACGGTCCCGCCCGAGCGATAGCCCTTGACCAGCTGGAACTTGCGCGTCTGCCCGTCGCCCGTCCCGATTACCTGATCGCTGAACACCGGCGCGCCCGAGGGCAGGCAGCTCTTGTGATCCGACCAATCCTTCCAGCGGAACCCGTGCAGCTGCCCTGCCCGAGCCTCGAAGAAGGCGATGACGGCGCTCAGATCGTCCAGCGACCGCAGCCCCATGCCCGCATCGAACCGACGGCGGGCATGGGCCCAAGGCGTGTTGCGCTGTTCGAAGCCGTTCGCCATTGAGACGATCTCGGTCCGCCTCTCGGGGCCGCCGATGGCACCGAACGACAGGCCCGCGGGAAATCTCACCTCGTGGAATGCCATGATTCTACCTCGTTTCAGCTGTTGCGATCGCCGCGTGCAAGAACACGCGACATCTGGGCTGCGATCTGCGACTGGCTGCGCTGGAAGCCCGCAACATCGGGCGTCTGGATGTTGAACGTCACGTTCATTGCGCCGCCGCCACCGGCCGCCGCGACACCCAGCTTGCCGTCGGGACCGCGCTGCAGGGGCATGATGGCCTCGGGTCCGGCCTCGCCCATCAGGCCGGTTCCACCGCGCATCGGAAAGGCGGTCGGTGCGCTGGCGATTCCGCCGACCGCCGTGCTGCGGCCTTGGGAAAACGCCCCGCCCTTGGCAAAGGGCGTCATCGCCTGTCCGAAACCGCCGCCCCCCAGGACCGAGGCCATCCCCCCGGCAAGCGAGCCCGCCAGCGCGCTTTCCACGGGCTTCATCGCGATGGAATAGACCGTATCGGCCAGCGACTGCCCGATCGACTTCAGCGCGTCCGACAACTTGCCGCCATCCAGAACCAGCCCGTCGATGGCACGCCCCAGACCTCGCTCTAGCCCCGACGACAGCGTCGTCACCTCGCGCGAGGTGAACAGCATCGACTGGCGCAGGCGGCCAAGTTCCTTCTCGAATTCGGCGGTCATCTGGGCATTGCGGCCCAGATCCTCCTCCAGCAGGTCCAGCGAGGACCCCACATCATCACTCAGCGCCATCCGTCACCCCATCCGGTTGCACCGACACGCCCGCCCTGGCAGGCACGTCGGGAAATTTCGTCAACAGATCCGCCAGCCGGTCGCGTGTCATGCGCGCGGGCGCCGGTTCGACGCCCAGCATCAGCGCCAGCTCGGACGGCGTCAGCTGCCAGAACTGGTCGGGCAGCAGCCGCAGATCACGCATGCCTGCGCGCATCAGACCGGGCCAGTCCAGCGTCGGACCGACCGTCATGCGACGTCCCGAAAGGCCAGCGCGATCAGCTGCGCGGCCGCGCGCGCACCTGCCAACGGACCACCCTCGATCTGCTTTGCCAGCAGATCATCCGCGTCGCCCTGCCAGCCGCCTCCGCGTAGCCCCGCCACCAGAACCGCGATGATGTCACCGCTGGCAAACCGCCCCTCGTCCAGCCGCCGGACCAGATCCGCCAGGCTGTCCTCGGCCAGCTGCGCTTCCAGCATGGCCAGCGCCCCAAGGGTCAGCCGCGCCACATGCGGCTGACCGTCCAGCACGATGGCGACCTCGCCTCTCATCGGGTTGGCCATCACATCGCCTCGAACAGCAGCGCGCCCGCCGAAGCCAAGGCGATCTCATAGGTCGCCTCGCCGTCATGGGTTCCCGCATATTCCAGCGAGGTGATCTGGAACGGGCCCGACACCTGGCCGAAATCGGGAATGACGATCTGGAACTGCGGCAATTCGCCGTCGAAGAAGGCCTGCCGCGCGCGACCGTCGCTTGCCTCGTCGCGAAAGACCCCCGACCCCGAAACCGAGGCACTGCGCACCCCCGCACCGCCCAGCAGTTCGCGCCAACCGCCCTCGCTTTCCATGCTGGTCACGTCGATGGTCTCGGCGTTGAACGACAGGCGCGTGGCACGAAGGCCCGCCACCGTCTCGAACGAGCCATTGCCCAGCATGTCCATCTTGATCAGAAGGTCGCGTCCATTCTGTACTGCCATGATCCTGTCTCCTCAGATCTGGTCGATGCGCGCGCGGAAGGTCAGATCGACCTGACGGGCGGCACCGTTCTTCAACCGACGCGCCGTGGCGCGCAGAAACTGCAAGCCCGCCAACTGCCCACGCGACAGCTGCAGCGGAACATCCTCAAGCGCGTCGGCCACGGCCACGGCTGCGGCCTTGACCGCCCCGAAGCCCGCACCATCGCTGCCCGACATCACCGAGATGATGAAATCATGCCGCGACCCGCGCGCCGTGGTATCGCCAAGGCTCCGCACGTCCTCGGACCCAAGCGAGACATGCACCCCGCTTGGCGCCTCGACCGGCATGGCGTCGAAGATCGCATCCCCCACCAGGTCGGCCAGCGCCGGATGGGCACGCAGCTGTTGATAGACCGCCGCCTGAAGGGCGACGCCTGCTCCGTAACTCATGTCGGATTCTCCTCTCGGGCGTGACAGGTCAGAAAGGCCCCCAAAGGGTCGCGCTCGGCCACGGCCTCGATCGCGAACAGGCGGTCGCCCATGCGGAACCGCTGCCCGGCCTTGGGCCGCCGCGCATCGCCGACAGGGGCCCCGCGCACGGAAATGCGCCACCGCACGGCACTGATCGCCCCGTCCTCGCGCCCCGAGCCCGCATCCATCTGCGCCCACAAGGCCCCAAGCCGCCGCCATGTCGTGAGATAGCCGCCCATTCCGTCGGCAAGCCTGTCAGGCTGTTCAAGCGCCAGCTGCGTCGTCAGGTTCGGCACCGCCATCAGCGCCACCCCTGGTTGCCGCGTCCGGCCAAAGTCCTGACCGCCCGCCATTTCTCGATCAACGCGCTGACACCAAAGGGCAGCGCCTGGCGCAAGCCGTCCTGGCTGCGGTCGTCGTAATATCGCGCCGCCAGCAGGATCACCGCCTGCGCCAGGTCGGCCGGCACCTGCGCCCAGCTGTCGCCGAAACCCGCGACGAAGCTGACCGTCACGCTGCCCCGTCGCGGCACATGCGGCAGCACCACCCCCGTAGGCAGCACGACCGGCCGCTGGCTGTCCGGCACCAGCCGCCACCCCTCGGGGGCCAGGGCGGTGATCGTGCCGTTGCCATCGTCGATCTCGATCTTCTCGACCGAATGGACCGGCGCCAAGGGCAGCGACTGTCCCAGCCTGTCGCGCCAGTCGTCCAACTGCATCCGGAAGCGCCGCTTCAGCAGCACCTTGCCCGTGCGCGCCTCGATCGTGGCGATCGCCGCGCGCAGAAACCCGCTCAGCGCCGCCGTTTCCGCCGCATCGTCGGGGCCATCGAACCCCGAGGCCAGCCGCAAATGGCCGCGCAGCGCCGCAACGGGCAATGCCTCCGCCGCTGGCGCCGTTTCCTCTATCAGCATCATCTTGCGAACCTCCTGTCCTGCCGTCCGCACATCTCCACCAGGACACATCCCCCAGGCCGGGGGATGATCCGTCTTCAAAGGTTCACGAAAGAAAAGGGACGCGCCCGAACACCGGCCATCAGCACGCGCGGACAGTTGCTTCACCGGTATGACCGGCGACGCGCGCGCCCCTCTCCCCTCACCTCTCCCGCAGGGAGATCAGGTGAACTGCAGCAGCTTGACGGCGCGGAAATCGGTCACGCCGCCGCCGACACGCTTGGTGGCATAGAAGAGGACATGCGGCTTGGCGCTGAAGGGATCGCGCAGCACGCGCAGGTCCGGACGCTCGACGATGGTATAGGCGGCGTGGAAATCGCCGAAGGCCACCGATTTCGAGTTCGCGGCAATATCGGGCATGTCCTCGCTGATCAGCACCGGATAGCCCAGCAGCTGCGGCACCTGGCCGACGCTCAGCGCATCGCTCCACAGGAAGCGACCGTCGGCATCCTTCATCTTGCGGATGCGCGCGGCCGTCTTGGAATTCATCACGAAGGATGCATTCGCGCGATATTTCGCACCAAGCGCATAGATCAGGTCGATCAGGCAGTCCGCCTGGTTGGTCGCGGCGAAATCGGCCGACTTGCCTGTCAGCACGGTGCCGATCTGGTTGTCGCCCGCGGTCGCATTGGGCGCCGTGGGATAGGCCAGAAAGCCCTTCGGCTTGTCGATACCGTCGCCGCTGACGAAGGCCGCCGCCTCGGAACGGGCGAACTTGTCGGCGATACGCTCGGCCAGCCAACCCTCGACGTCGAATGCCGCATCGTCCAGCAGGCGCTGGCTGGCCTTGGGCATGGCCGAAAGCTCGTGCACCGGGATGGAAATCCGCTCGATCCCACCCGAGGCACCCTCGACCGCCGCCGCTTCCGTGGCCCAGCCCGCACCCATGTCGCCCTTGTCGACCAGTACCTCATAGGCGGCGCTTTCGATGGTCACGACATTGGCCAGACGGCGCATCGAGGAACCGCCCAGCAGCACCTGCTGAACCGATTCCGCCACCGTCGGCGCGGCCAGGAAACCACCGTCGCTGGCGACCGTCAGGCCCTTTTCCTCGATGGCCAGACCGCGCAGGCCGTCATCGTCGCCGCTGCGCAGATAGGCGTTGAACGCCTTCTGATGGGGCACCTCGACCTCGGCGGTTGCGGAAAGGGGGGCGCGGCCACGCAGGGCAGTCTTGCGATCGATCATGGTCATACGGTGTTCCTGTGCATTGAGTTTGGTCTGGATGTCTTCGCGAAAGCCCTTGAGTTCATCGACGAACCCCAGCATGGCCCCGCGCAGATCGGCAGGCATGTCGCCGCCGCCTGCGGCTTTCACCTCGGTCATGGTCTTCTCCTCGTCATGATGATCAGGGCGCGACCGCCCCTTTTGCCGGACCGGGCCACCTGGGGCAGGGTCCGAACCCGAACGGAAGGCGCGGCAGACGCGCTCCCCTGAAACGTGTCAGCCGCGCAGCGCGTTGGCGGCGGCTGTGAAAAGGGCTGCAACCTCGCGCAGATCGTCGGCATCCTTGCGGCCGACCTTGGCCTCGGGCAGCATCGGGAAGGTCACCAGCGACACCTCCCACAGCTCGACCTCGGTCAGGATGCGCGCGCCCTTCTGGCTGCGCTCGGCGCGGATGGTGCGATAGCCGATCGACAGCCCGTCGATCGCGCCCGCCTGGATCAGCGCCGCCGCCTCGCGGGCCTGAGCAACCTCGGGCAGCAGCCGGCCCTTGACCCACAGGCCCGCGTCGTCTTCGCGGATCTCGTCCCAGACGCCGATGGGGCGGGTGGGGTCGTGCTGCCACAGCATCCGCACCTTGTCCCCCTTGCCCGCCAGCCGCGCCAAGGAGGCCGAGAACGCCCCTTTGGCGACCGCATCGCCGCCCTGATCGGTCAGGCCGAACAGACTGGCATAGCCCTCGATCACCTGTCCGTCGGACAGCACGGGCGCACCGCCCGCAAATTTCACTTCCAGCCCCGGAACCATCCTTCAGCCTCCTCTTGGTGCATAATCCAGTATCCCCTGGACGGCCTGCGTCAGGATCACGGCGACGACGCCATAGACGGTCATCCACAACCGTCGCTCCAGCCCCTCGATCATGGCCTCGATCCGCTCCAGCCGACGCTCGACCTGCCCGAACTGCAGCGCCATGATCCGTTCCTGCGCGTCGATCCGCTGGTCCTGCCACAGACCGTCCTTGACGAAACGAGAGCCCTCCATCGGCTCACGCCCCGTCCATGGGCGGCAGACCCAGCAGACTGCGCTTTTCCGCATCCGTCAGGAAATCCGCCGCTGCGATCCGCGCCCACTGCTGGTTGCGATCCTCGGCCAGCGCCGGGATCTGGTCGGGGTCCGGGCGCAGTTCGACCTCCTCGCCCAGGTGTTCGGACAGCCACCACGCGACCGAGGCCGTTACCCGCGTCGTCAGCGGCAGCACTGTCAGGCGATAGAACGCCCGATGCGCCTCGGCGTAATTGGCATAGGTCGCGTCACCCGGGATCCCCAGCAGCATCGGCGGCACGCCGAAAGCCAGGGCTATTTCCCGCGCCGCCGACAGCTTGGTCTCGTGGAACTCCATGTCACTGGGGCTGAAGCCCATCGGGCGCCAATCCAAGCCCCCCTCCAGCAGCATGGGCCGACCGGCGTTGCGCGCGCCTTGGTGGTTCATCTCGATCTCGCCCACCAGGCGATCATACTGATCCGCACTCAGCGTGCCCTGCCCGTCCATCCCCTTGTAGACGATGGCCCCGCTTGGCCGGGCCGCATTGTCCAGCAAGGCCTTCGACCAGGCCGAGGCGCTGTTGTGCACATCGAAAGCCACCGCCGCCGCCTGCATCGGCGACAGACCATAGTGGTCGTCGACCGGGTGGAAGCTCTTGATATGGCAGATCGGATCGGGGCTGCCCGTCATGTCGAAGCGGTGCTTGCGCCCGCCCACCGCATATTCATAGGCGACCGGCCAGCCATCCGCGCCGGGCACGATGGTCATCCGGTCCGACCGCAGCACATGCAACTCCTCGGGCAGACCCGCCTCTGTCAGCCCGACCGCTTCCAGATAGCCGTTGCCGGACAGCAGCATCTGCCCGAACAGCGCCTCCATCAGCTCGGCCCGCCCCTGCCCCGGATTGGGACGGCGCAGCAGGTCGATCACCGGATGAACCTCGAACCGCTGATCGCGATTGGCGCAGATCAGCGGCACCGCCGCCGCCGCCTCGGCGATCAGCTTGACCGACCGAAAGCCCACCGGATTGCCGACGAACCCGCCGCGCGTCAGGCTGCCCGTGTCCCGCGCCGACCAGACCGTCCGCCCTGCACCGCTGGCAAAAGCCACGACCCGACCCGTGGCACTCGCCTTTCTCTCAGGCACGGTCTGGGGCTTGCCCTCCCGTGAAAACATCCGAAACGCCATCTTCGCCTCCGTCGTTTGACATGAAAAAGGGCCGACCCGCAGGTCAGCCCCTTTTTCCTCGTTCGATTACCCGCGGCCGTCCCGCTAGAGCCGCCGCATCTGCGGACGCCGCCAGCTTGCAGCCGGCTCGATCATCAGCTCGTGCATGGCCCAGACCATCGCATCCAGCCGGTCCGGACTGCCGCGCCCTTCGAAGCCGCGAACCGTCATCTGGCACATCTGATCCTCAAGCGGGCCCAGACCGCCCTGCCGCGCGTGCCTGATGCGCCCCTGCTCATAGAGCGCGGCCACAGGCTCGGCCCGCAGCCCCTTGCCCCGCGACGCCCGCAGCGCCTTGAAGGGCACCAGGGGATCGATCTGCCGGATCACGCTTTCCACCATGTCGCCGCCCTGGTTGACCTCGACCACCAGACGCTCGGCCCCGTGGCGGTCCATCGCGGCAATCGCCGCCTTGGCCCAATCCGAAGGCCCGCCCCGGACGCTCGCATCCTCCAGCACATAGGCCTGCCAGTCGCGCGGCTCGCCCTGTGCCACGACGCCCGCCACGATGATCCCGCATTCGTCGCTGGCCTTCCCGTTCGTCACGGACGGGTCGACCGCCACGACGATGCGGTCCAGCCTGGGCAGCTGATCGACCCGCGCGCCTTCCACCATGGCGGTGGTCCACAGCGCACCTTCGACGTCGTCCAACAGCACCCCGTCCAGCTCCTGCCGCCCCAACCGCGTCCCGCCATAGCGGCTCTGGACCTCGGCCAGGAAACTCTCGGCCAGATAGGCGCGGTTCGCATCCGTCGGCGCATGGGTCACCACCGTCGAGGCGTTCCCCAGGATCCGCTTCAGCACACCCACGTTGCGCGGCGTCGTCGTGATCACCTGCTGGGGGTGCGCGCCAAGCCGCAACGCGAATTGCAGCATGTCCCAGACATCCTCGGCCTTCTTCCACTTGGCCAACTCATCGACCCAGGCCGCATCGAACTGCGGGCCGCGCAGCGCCTCGGGCTCATGCGCGGAATAGACCGTCGCCGTCGCACCATTGGCCCAGACCAGCCTGCGCCGCCCGGCCTCCCAGACCGGACGGCGATCGGGGGGCGAACAGGCCAGGATGCCGCTTTCGCCAAAGACCATCACCTCGCGGACCTGGTCGAAGGTTTCCCCGACCAGCGCCACGCGATGACATCGCCCCGGCCCATCGACGGTCGGCCCCTCGACCATCTGCCGCACCCATTCCGACCCGGCGCGGGTCTTGCCCGCGCCGCGCCCACCCATGATCACCCAGCTCTTCCAGTCGCCCGCAGGGGGCAACTGGTGGGGCAAGGCCCAGAATTCGAACAGCCACGGCAGGCTGCCCAAGGCGTTTTCCGACAGCCCGCCAAGGAAGGCCTCAACCTCCTCCGGCCCGGCGGAGGCAAGCCAGGCGGCGCCCGATCTCATCTCGTGCTGCGTCAAGGTCAAGGCAGCCTTCGGCGACCCCGCCCGCGATTTCTCTGCGAAGTTTGTCAACCTTGTTCCTTTCCGCCATCAGCAACTGGACCGCCTCTCGGGCGGTCTTCGCGGTGTCCATGGCCTTCTTCAGCTTGGCGGGATCCAGATCCCCGGCCTTGGCCGATACAAGCTCGGCCTGGTGCCCCCGAAGGTCCTTGACGTAGTCCCAGAACAGCCACCGCAGGACCGAAATCTCGTCCTCGTCGGCGGTGATCTCGGGAAACCGCAGCTCTGCCTTTTCCGGCAGAGATCCGGCCACGAAAGGACCTTCGAGGGGCTTGCCCTCGCACCATTCCATATCATTCATGCAAACTGTCCCGCCCCGTGTCCTGTCCGCACGAGCCGAAAGACGAAAAAAGCGGCCCAAGGTTCCCCTTGGCCGCTTGCCCATCTCTCCCAGCATGTAAATGTTCTACCTTGGGCCGTTCGCAAAGTCAATTGCTAAACCCATGATTGTGCATCTGGAGAAAATATCAATACAATAACAATACCTTAAATGCGCAACACCCTCTGCGCACGCCGCGCAACACCGGAGGTTTCAGGCGGCAACACCACCCGATGCCGCCGCAACGAAATCCGCAACAAGCTGCGATTCCTTGACGCCCGGCGCCGATTCTACGCCCGAGCTGACGTCGACGACCGGCGCACCGGTCAGCCGAACGGCTTCGGCGACATTGTCGGGCGTCAGACCGCCGGCCAGCATCCAAGGACGCAGCCAGTGCCGCCCGACCAGCAGCCGCCAATCAAAGGCCAAGCCGTTGCCGCCGGGCAGATCGGCACCCTTCGGCGGCTTGGCATCCACCAGCAGCATATCCGCAACCAGCCCATAGTCGGTCAGCGCGGGCAGATCGTCCGGCCCGCTGATCCCGACGGCCTTCATCACCGGCAGACCGGTCAAGGCCTTGACCTCGGTCACGCGGTCCGGCGTTTCGCTGCCATGCAGCTGGATGATGTCCAGCGGAACCTGTGCCAGCACGTCCTGCAGCAGGGCATCATCGGGGTTCACGAACAGACCGACCTGCGCCACCCCGACCGGAACCAGTTGCGACAGCTGCGCCGCCACCTTGGCGGTCACGGCGCGCGGAGATTTCGGAAAGAAGACAAAGCCCACGAAACGCGCCCCGGCATCGACGGCGGCATGCACATGCGCGGGCTGGCTCAACCCGCAGATCTTGACGTCAGCCACGGAATCAGCGCGCCGCGGGCAGCTGTGCCCGCCCAGGGGCCGGACGCTTGGCCGAGGGCTGCTCAAGGATCGCAAGCACGTCATCGCGCGGCGCCGCATGGCTTTCGCGCAGTTGCCCGACTTCATTCTCCAGCTGGACGACCTTGCGATCACGCTGGCGCGCCACCTTGCGGATCTTCGCTTCGCGCATCCACTCCCAGACCAGACCGGCCAGCATGCCAAGAGCGAAGGCGACAAAGATCACCAGGAACAGCGGCACCGCCACCAACCAAGTTCCGCCCAGGAACTGTCCCAGATTTGCCGGGAAAAGCGACAGGGTCACGATCTGCCGGTTCGCCAAGGCGACGGCGACCAGAACCAAGGCCAAGAAAGCCACGAAGATCAGACGGATGAAGCGCATGGGCGGTGTCCCTTGAATTGTCCCGCCCGGTTCGGCCAGGCTTGTCCCCTTTTACGACGCTCAGGCGTCGCCGTTCAACCTGTCACGCAACAGCTTGCCGGTCTTGAAGAAGGGAACATGCTTCTCCTCGACCTCGACGGCCTCTCCGGTGCGCGGATTGCGCCCCACGCGGCTGTCGCGCTGCTTGACGGAAAATGCGCCAAAGCCGCGTAGTTCGACACGGTCGCCCCGTGCCATCGCGTCAATCACTTCCTCGAATACCGTATTCACGATCCGCTCGACATCACGACGGAACAGATGCGGGTTCTCGTCAGAGATCATCTGGATCAGTTCGGAACGGATCATACCTTCCCCCAAATAGATGCGTCCTTGCCGCCGCATGGCGCCGGGAACCGCATAGGGGGTCAACACCCCCGTCAGCACGCTCAACGCGACACAGAAGTCACTGGTTTCATAGCGTTGCCAGCTTTATCCCATTGGCGCAAGACGCATGAACGGGGCGCATGCATAACAGGCATAAAAAAGCCCGCCCCGGATGAACCGGGGCGGGCGATCGTTCAGCCGTCAGGCTTTATCAGTTCTTGCTGCCCAGTGCGGCACCAAGGATGTCACCCAGCGAGGCGCCCGAATCCGAGCTGCCATAGGTGTCGATCGCTTCTTTTTCTTCGGCAATCTCGCGTGCCTTGATCGACAGGCCCAGACGGCGGGTCTTGGTGTCGACGTTGGTGACGCGTGCGTCGACCTTGTCACCGACCTGGAAGCGCTCGGGGCGCTGGTCCTGGCGGTCACGGGCCAGATCGCTGCGGCGGATGAACGACTTGACGCCGTTGTACTCGACCTCGATGCCACCCTCTTCGATCGCGGTGATCTCGGCGGTGATGATCGAGCCGCGCTTCACGCCGTCCACGGCTTCCGCCATGCCTTCGTTCTCAAGCGACTTGATCGACAGCGAGATACGCTCCTTCTCGACATCCACGTCCTGAACGACGGCCTTGACGACGTCGCCCTTGCGGAAGTCCTGGATCGCGTCTTCGCCGCGTGCATCCCAGCTGATGTCCGACAGGTGAACCATGCCGTCGATGTCGCCGTCCAGACCCACGAACAGACCGAATTCGGTGATGTTCTTGACTTCGCCTTCGATGACGGTGCCGGTCGGGTGGGTTTCGGCAAAGACTTCCCACGGGTTGCGCATGGTCTGCTTCAGACCCAGCGAAACGCGACGCTTGGCTTCGTCGATCTCCAGAACCATCACTTCGACTTCCTGAGAGGTCGAGACGATCTTGCCCGGATGGACGTTCTTCTTGGTCCAGCTCATTTCCGAAACGTGGACCAAGCCTTCGACACCGGCTTCCAGCTCCACGAAGGCGCCGTAATCGGTGATGTTGGTCACGCGGCCCTGATGGACCGACTCGATCGGGAACTTGTCGGCAACCGTATCCCACGGATCGGCCTGCAGCTGCTTCATGCCCAGGCTGATGCGGTGGCTGTCCTTGTTGATCTTGATGACCTGGACCTTGACGGTCTCGCCGATCGCCAGGATCTCGGACGGATGGTTGACGCGGCGCCATGCCATGTCGGTGACGTGCAGCAGGCCGTCAACACCACCAAGATCGACGAAGGCGCCGTATTCGGTGATGTTCTTGACCACGCCGTCGACCGTCTGACCTTCGGTCAGGTTGGCGATGACTTCGGCGCGCTGTTCGGCACGCGATTCTTCCAGGATGGCGCGGCGCGACACGACGATGTTGCCACGGCGACGATCCATCTTCAGGATCTGGAAGGGCTGCTTCAGACCCATCAGCGGGCCAGCGTCGCGCACGGGGCGGACATCGACCTGCGAACCGGGAAGGAAGGCGACAGCGCCGCCCAGATCGACCGTGAAGCCGCCCTTGACGCGGCCGAAGATGGCGCCTTCGACACGCTCTTCGTCGCCATAAGCTTTTTCCAGACGATCCCAGGCTTCCTCGCGGCGGGCCTTCTCACGGCTGATGCTGGCTTCGCCACGGGCGTTCTCGACGCGGTCCAGATAGACCTCGACTTCGTCGCCGACGCTCAGGTTGGCGTCTTCACCGGGGTTTGCGAATTCTTTCAGATCGACGCGGCCTTCCATCTTGTAGCCGACGTCGATGATGGCCTGGCCTGCCTCGATGGCAATGACGCGGCCTTTGACAACCGAACCTTCGTCCGGGGTGTCGATCTCGAGGCTTTCGTTCAGAAGGGCCTCGAACTCCTCCATAGTCGCTTTAGCGCACATGCGTGTTCAGTATCCTTTGTGTGTCTTTTACTGGCCTGACGGTTGGCTCCGCCGGTCTTTATGATGTCGGCCCGGGCAACGACAAAGGGCCGAGGCAAATGCCCGACCCGTCCGTAAGCGGCCTGTTCTGACCATGTCGCCCGTTTGACTGCGCCCGCTATAAGCGCGTTTCACCCGAAACTCAACGCTTAAACGCGAGCCCAGGGGCCGTTTGCCCGGCTATAGGTGCTGACCACCGGCTCTTCGAAGGCGTTCACGCCCATCGGCGCGACGTGATGTTCGACGTGCAACTCGGTGCCGTCGACGATCAGCAGCGCGAATTCGTTCTTCGCATCGCTCAGCCTTGCGCAAAGCGCCGTGCCGCCCTGCACCTGCAGGATGCGCGGCCAGCGCCCCGTCGCCATGACCTTGTCCACCGCCCAACGATGCAGATGCCCGCTGAGGACGACATGCACACCCGCGTCCTGCAGGCGGTCCATGGCCTCCTCGGCGCGGCGGGCGGGCTGCTTGTCGATGCCGGGCAGCTGTTGCATCGGGTGGTGCAGCGCGACGACATTGGTGGCGGCGGGATCGATGCCCCCGATCACGCGCCCGATCTCTCCGCGCCGGATCTTGCCGCGCTGCCAAGCATAGGGATCGGCACTGTTCAGCGCAAAGACCCGCGCCTGCCCCACTTGCGCCGTCGGCGTCAGATCGGGGCCGAAATGCTCCCGGAACCCCGCGAAGGGCCAGAACAGCCGCGCGATGGGGTTCAGCAGCGGCACGTCGTGATTGCCCGGCATCAGCATGACCGGCGCGCTGATCCGCGACAGGAAGTCCTGCGCCAGATCCATCTGCGCCGGCAACCCGCGATGCGTGATGTCGCCGGACACCACCACCAGATCAGGGCGCAGCGCCTCGATCCGGTTCAGCAGAGGGCCGATCAGCTCGCTGCGGTGAAAGCCAAAATGCAGGTCCGTCAGATGCAGGATGCGGGTCATGCGCGCCCCTCGGCATCGGCGGTCTTGTTGCGTCCGTCGGCGGGCAGCAGCACCTTCAGTGCCCCATGCCGCACCTTCAAATCGAAGGGACTGCGCAGCGGCGTCTTTTCCCCGTCATGCGCCACCAGCTGCCGCGCCTTTGGCGTGCGCATCTGCAGGCGATCCGTCACGATCAGGTCGAAATCGCTGTCCTTGGCGCTGTGCCCCATCGCCAGCCGCAGGGCCGAGCGGATCAGCGGCAGAGGCTGCCGCGCCTTGGCGATCAGCACGGCGAACTTGCCGTTGCGGATGGCATCCGCGCCCTCCAACCCGAAGCTGTCCAGCTGATAGGCGCTGCGTGCCACGAAGACCAAAGCACTGGTGTATTCCCGGTCCCGGCCATCGACATGCGCGACCAGATCCATCGGGCGGCGCAAGCGTCGCAGCGCCACCAGCACCGACCAATAGGCCGCAATCCGCGACCGACCCCAGCGCTTATAGATCCCCTCGCGTGTTTTCAGGATCTGCGGATAGGCGCCAAGGCTGACGTTGTTCAGAAAGACCAGATCGTTGATGTCGCCGACATCTGTCGCATCGACGCGCCCGTCCAGCAGGGTGTCCAGCGCGTCGTCCATCACTTCGCCCACGCCCAGATCGCGGGCGAAATAGTTGAAGGTCCCGCCCGGCAGCACCCCCATGACGACATCCGTGCCTGCCAAGGCCCCCGCCACCGCCGATTGCGTCCCGTCGCCACCCGCCGCGATCACCAGGTCGAAGCCCTCGGAGGCGACCTGCCGCGCCAGCCCCGGCAGGTCCGCGCCCTTGCGGCTCTGGCGCAGCTGATAGCTGCCGCAGGCCGGGGCCAGCCGCTTTTCAAGCAGCTCCACCAGCTGTCGATGCTTCTTCTTCCCCGAACTGCGGTTCATGACCACGCAGACCCTGGCGCGGCCAAGGTCGAAAACGTTCGAATTCTGCTGCATGAAATGCCTGTCCCCGGGCCCGTTGGTATGTTGATCACCAGCGCAACACCGGATGACGGGCAAGGGTTGCATTGCGCCCTCTAAAGTCGGTCCGCCGCCGCCACGACCGAGGGTTTCAGCCCGCCGCCGCCCGTTTCCAGATAGGTCAGCAGCTGCGCGCGCATCCGCGGCTCCCAGAAGTCCTTCAGATGCGAGGCGATCTTCTCGGCCGCATCGCCGGGCTGGCTGTCGAAGAAGGTGGCGATCTGGTTGGCCATCATGACCATCTTTTCAGGCGACATCGGATACCTTGGCGTTCAGCCGTTCGGGGTGGGAAAACAGATCGAAGCCCTCGCCGCGCGCAAAGGCCGCGACCGTGATGCCAGCGTCCCGCGCCAGTTGCAGCGCATGGGCGGTGGGGGCCGATACGGCAATCAGGATGCCGGCACCGGCGATGGCGCATTTCTGCACCATCTCGACGCTGACGCGGCTGGTCAGCACGAAGGCACCCTGCCCCGCATCGAGGCCTTGGCGGGCCATCGCGCCGATCAGCTTGTCCAGCGCGTTGTGGCGGCCCACGTCTTCACGCGCCAGCACGATGCCCTTGCCGGGCAGCAAAAACCCCGCCGCATGGACCGCGCGGGTCTGATCATGCAGCGGCTGCCAGTCGCGCAGCATGTCGGTCGCCTGCGCCACCTGGCCCGCATCCATCACCGGCCCTACACCCGCCAGATCGGGCAGCGACCGCGTCGCCTGATCCAGGCTGTCGATCCCGCACAGCCCGCAACCCACCGGCCCCGCCATGAAGCGGCGCCGCGCGGCCAGTGCCTCGGCCCGATCCTCGGACAGCCACATCTGCGCCTCGACCCCGCGCGGGTGGTCCATGATCTGCACCGAGGCGATCTGCGTCGCATCCGTCACGATCCCCTCGGTCAGCGAGAACCCCACCGCGAAATCTTTCAGATCGGCGGGCGATGTCATCATCACCGCCTGCGTCGTCCCGCCATAGACCATCGCCACCGGCGTTTCCTGCGCCAAGACGCGCCGCACCGGCGTCACGCTGCCGGAACGGTGATGGGTGGCGTCCACGGGATGGACGGGGGGTGGCAGGGGCATGGCTTACTCCGCGGCTGGCATGATCCGCCGTGACCGTTCCGCCTGTTCGTTATAGCTGGTCTGCCATTCCGACGGACCGTTCGAGGGGCTGACCTGCACGGCGGTGACCTTGTATTCCGGACAGTTCGTCGCCCAATCCGAAAAATCGGTCGTCACCACGTTAGCCTGCGTCACCGGATGGTGGAAGGTGGTATAGACCACACCGGGCGAAACCCGATCCGTCAGCACCGCCCGCAGCGTGGTTTCCCCCGCCCGGCTGGCCAGCCTGATCCAATCGCCATCCGCCACACGGCGCGTTTCCGCGTCATGGGGATGGATCTCCAGCACGTCTTCGTCATGCCAGATGCTGTTCGGCGTCCGTCGCGTCTGTGCGCCGACGTTGTATTGCGACAGGATGCGCCCCGTCGTCAGCAACAGCGGGAAGCGCGGCCCCGTGCGTTCATCCGTCGCCACATATTCGGTGATGATGAAATGCCCCTTGCCCGAGGCACCCGAGAGGAAACCGTCCACATGCATCATCGGCGTCCCGACCGGCGCATCGGCATTGCAGGGCCATTGCACGCTGCCTTGCGTCTCCAGCAGCTCGTAGTTGACGCCGGCGAAGCTGGGCGTGGTCGCGGCGATCTCATCCATGATCTGGCTGGGATGAGTGTAATTCCAACCCGCCCCCCCCGTGTCCTTCAGGATGGCATTGGCCAGCATCTGGGTCACTTCCCAATCCTCATAGCCGTTCTTGGGGGCCATGACCTTGCGCACACGGTTGATGCGGCGTTCGGCGTTGGTGAAGGTGCCGTCCTTTTCCAGGAAGGACGATCCGGGCAGGAAGACATGGGCGTAATTCGCCGTCTCGTTCAGGAACAGGTCGTGGACGATCACGCATTCCATCGCCCGCAGCCCCGCCGCGACGTGATGAGTGTCAGGGTCCGATTGCAGGATATCCTCACCCTGGCAATAGAGCCCCTTGAACGCTCCCTCGACCGCGGCATCCAGCATGTTGGGGATGCGCAGGCCCGGCTCGGGGTCGATCTCGACCCCCCATGCGTTCTCGAAGATCGCGCGGACGTCGGGCAGCTTGACGTGGCGGTATCCCGGCAGCTCATGCGGGAAGGAGCCCATGTCGCAGGACCCCTGCACGTTGTTCTGCCCGCGCAGAGGGTTCACGCCCACGCCCGGACGCCCGATATTGCCCGTCAGCATCGCAAGGTTCGCGATTGCCATGACGGTGGTGGACCCCTGGCTGTGTTCCGTCACCCCCAGCCCATAATAGATCGCGCCGTTGCCGCCCTTGGCAAACAGCCGTGCCGAGGCGCGTAGCTCGGCGGCGGGAACGCCCGTGACCAGCTCGACCGCTTCGGGCGAATGGCGCGGATCGCTGATGAATTCGGCGTAATGCTGGAATTCGTCCCAGTCACAGCGATCGCGGATGAAACCTTCGTCCATTAGCCCCTCGGTCACGACGACATGCGCCATCGCGCTGACCAGCGCCACATTCGTCCCCGGACGCAGCGGTAGATGGTGCTGCGCCTCGATATGCGCCGAACGCACCATGTCGATGCGGCGCGGATCGGCCACGATCAGCTTGGCCCCCTGACGAAGGCGCTTCTTCAACCGGCTGGCAAAGACCGGATGCCCGTCGGTCGGGTTCGCCCCGATGATCAGCACGACATCGGTTTGTTCGACGCTGTCGAAATCCTGCGTGCCGGCCGATGTGCCGAAGGTCTTGCCCAGCCCGTAACCCGTGGGCGAATGGCAGACGCGCGCGCAGGTGTCGGTGTTGTTGTTGCCGAAGACCGCGCGGGTCAGCTTCTGGACCAGATAGGTTTCCTCGTTCGTGCAACGGCTCGAGGTGATCACCCCGACCGAGCGTCGCCCGTGCTTCTGCTGGATGCCGCGCATCCGGTCGGCGGCGAAGGCCAGCGCCTCGTCCCAACCGACCTCGCGCCAGGGTTCGTCGATGCTGTCGCGGATCATCGGGTTCAGGATGCGGTCCTGATGGGCGGCATAGCCATAGGCAAAGCGCCCCTTGACGCAGCTGTGCCCGCGGTTGGCCTTGCCGTTCTTCCACGGCACCATGCGGACCAGCTGATCGCCATTCATCTCGGCCTTGAAGCTGCACCCGACCCCGCAATAGGCGCAGGTCGTGATGACCGAGCGTGTCGGCGTCCCCAGTTCCGCCACCGATTTTTCCTGCAGCGTCGCCGTCGGGCAGGCCTGCACGCAGGCGCCGCAGCTGACGCAATCGCTGGTCAGGAAGCTGTCGGTCGCCATGCCCGCGCTGACGCGGCTGTCGAAACCGCGGCCCTCGATGGTCAGCGCGAAGGTGCCCTGCACCTCCTCGCAGGCCCGCACGCAGCGTGAACAGACGATGCATTTGCTGGGGTCATAGGTGAAATAGGGGTTGCTGTCGTCCTTGGGGATATATTGCGGATTGCCCGGCCCTTCGCGCAGCCGCGCCTCGGATTGGCTGCGTGCGCCGACGCCCTTGGGATCGAAGTGGTTGTCGCCGGGGGTATAGCGCATGTCGCGCAGCCCCACCTGCCCCGCCGCGTCCTGCAATTCGCAATCGCCATTGGCCGAGCATGTCAGGCAGTCCAGCGGGTGGTCGCTGATATAAAGCTCCATCACGCCGCGGCGGATCTTCTGGACCTTGCCGGTCTGGGTGCGCACCACCATGCCCTCGGCCACCGGCGTCGTGCAGGATGCGGGCGTGCCGCGGCGGCCCTCGATTTCGACGACGCACAGGCGGCAGGACCCGAAAGCCTCAAGGTTGTCGCTGGCGCAGAGCTTGGGGACCGTGATGCCCGCCAGCATGGCCGCGCGCATGACGGATGTGCCCTCGGGGACCGTGACCTCGAAGCCATCCACGGTCAGGCTGACCGGCGCGCCGTGGCGGGCGGGGGTGCCAAGGTCGCGTTCGTCACCGGGCGCAAATTGGGGAATGACGAAATCCTTCATTCGGCGGCCTCCTTGGCGGTGGCAAAATCATCGGGGAATTGCGTCAGGGCGGACATGACGGGGAACGGCGTGAAGCCACCTAGCGCGCAGAGCGAGCCGTCCTTCATCACCTCGCACAAATCGGTCAGCAGATCGGCGGCAGCGGCATCGCCCGCAGCGATGCGGTCGATGGTCTCGACGCCGCGCACGGCACCGATCCGGCAGGGGGTGCATTTGCCGCAGCTTTCGACGGCGCAGAACTCCATCGCGAAACGCGCCATCTGCAGCATGTCGGCGGTATCGTCGAAGACCACCAGCCCGGCATGGCCGATCAGCCCGCCGTTCTTGTCGAACTCCTCATATCCCATCGGCGTGTCGAATTTCGACACGGGCATATAGGCCCCCAAAGGCCCGCCAACCTGCACCGCCTTGACGGGACGACCCGACAGCGTGCCGCCCCCGATGTCGTTGACGACCTCACCCAGAGAGACGCCGAAAGCCGTCTCGAACAGCCCGCCACGCCGGACGTTGCCCGCGATCTGCAGGGTCACCGTGCCGCGCGACCGTCCCAGGCCGAAGTCCGCGTAATGCTGGGCACCCTTCTCAAGGATCACCGGCACCGTGGCCAGGCTGATGACGTTGTTGACGACCGTGGGCTTGCCAAAGAAGCCCTCCAGCGCGGGCAAGGGCGGCTTGGCCCGCACGACGCCGCGCTTGCCTTCCAGGCTGTTCAGCAGGCTGGTCTCCTCGCCGCAGACATAGGCACCGGCGCCGACGCGGATTTCCATGTCGAAGGCACGCCCGCTGCCCAGCACATCCGCACCCAGCACGCCGCGCTGACGTGCGATCCGGACCGCCGCATTCATCACGGCAATCGCATCGGGGTATTCCGACCGCAGATAGACATAGCCCCGCGTCGCCCCCACGGCGAGGCCCGCGATCGCCATGCCCTCGATCAGGGTGAAGGGATCGCCCTCCATGATCATGCGATCGGCAAAGGTGCCGCTGTCGCCTTCATCGGCGTTGCAGACGATATACTTCTGGTCGGCAGGGGCATCATGGACGGTCTTCCACTTGATGCCGGTCGGAAAGCCCGCGCCGCCGCGCCCGCGAAGGCCGCTGTCGGTGACCTCTTGCACAATGTCTGCGCCGGTCATGCCGATGGCGCGGCGCAGGCCGACCAGACCGCCATGGGCCGCGTAATCGTCCAGATCCAGCGGGTCGATCACCCCGCAGCGGGCGAAGGTCAGCCGCGTCTGGCGGGCGAAGAAGGGGATATCCTCGACCCGGCCAAGGCTTTCCAGCGTGCCGTCCAGCAGCGCGGCCACATCATCGGGCGTCACGGGGCCGTAAGCCACGCGCCCGTCACCGCGGTCGATCTCGACCAGAGGCTCCAGCCACACCATCCCGCGCGAGCCGTTGCGGATGATGCGCACGTCGGGGCCGACCTGCGCGGCGATGGCATCGGCGACCTCATCCGCGCCAAGCGCCTTGGCGGCGCTGTCCATGGGAACCCAGATCTTCATGCGCCCACCTGCGTCATCAGCCGTTCCATCCGCGCCTCGTCCACGCGCCCGATCACGCGGTCGTCCAGCATCACGGCAGGCCCGCAGGCGCACATGCCAAGGCAATAGACCGGTTCGACCGTGACCGCGCCATCGCGGGTGGTGCCATGCCAATCGACGCCCAAGCGGTCCAGCATCCGCTGCGCCATGGCATTGCCGCCCACGGATTGGCAGGCCTCGGCCCGGCAGATCTTCAGCATGTGGCGCCCTGCCGGTTCCTTGCGGAAATCGTGATAGAAGCTGACGACGCCATGCACCTCGGCCACGCCAAGGTTCAGCAGATCGGCCAGCACGGGAACGGCGGCCTGCGGCACATGCCCCCATTCGGCCTGGATGGCATGAAGCATGGGCAGCAACGGCCCTTCCAGCCCCACCAAGGGGGTCACGAGGTCGCGGATATCGTCGGGGGCTGGCGCCTGGTCAAGCATGGCTGGCCTTTCAAGAGTCTCTGGCCGACATGAGACACCGCGGTCATTCGCAAATCAATAACGCTGTTCCGTCAAACGATAGAGATCATCTATCGATGGCCATCCTGCGCGCCTCGGTCAGCAGGGCCTGCAGGACGGGGGTATGCGGCTCTCGCCAGGGTGCGATCAGGCCGACGGCATGGCCGGTGGCCGGACCCTCCATCGGGACCAGCTGCAGGGGCTTGCCTTGGGTCAGGAAGCCCGCGATGTCCTGCGGCAGGATCGTCAGCCATCCCCCCGCCAGCACCTGAGAGACCAGCACCACGGTCGAGTTCGATTCCACCATCGTCACGGGCGTTACCCCCGCCTCGGCCAGACGGCGGTTGATGATGCGGCGGTTCTGCATGTCAGGCGTCAGCAGGCACAGGCGCTGCCCGTCCAGAGCGCCCCAAGGCACGGGACCGCCCTGCGCCAGCGGATGCCCCTCGGGCGCGATCAGCGCATAGCGTTCCTCGTAAAGCGGGACGGCACTGACCTTGCCCAGGGGTTCATTGTCCAGATAGCTGATGCCCGCATCGACCTGCAGATCGTCGATCATCTTCAGGATCTCGGTCGAAGCGCGCGACAGGATGGTGAAGCCGACCTTGGGATGGGCCTCTCCGAAGCGCGCCGCGATCCGTGCGGCCCATGTCAGCGCGGTCGGCACCACTGCGATGCGCAGCTGCCCCGACAGCCCGTGACGCACGGCCCGCATCTCGTCGCGCAGCTGGCGGGTGTCGCCGACGATGCGCCGCGCCCAGACCAGCGCCGACTGCCCCTCGGGGGTCAACCCGCCGAAGCGCGACCCGCGAAAGATCAGCAGCACGCCCAGCTGCGCCTCAAGCTGCTTGATCCCTGCGGACAGCGTCGGCTGCGTGATCCCCAGCGAGGCGGCGGCCCGTCCGAAATGGCCCTCCTTGGCCACGGCCAGGAACATCTCCAGCTTGTCGATCATGGCATCCCCCTTGGCGGGCATATGGACCGATGGTGCGGGGCGGGGTCAAGCTCTTGCGCAAGCGGATGGCAGCGGGCAAGGCTTGCGGCATGGCGGATATCATCCTGATCCACGGGGCATGGCATGGCGGCTGGTGCTGGACGGCGACAGCGGATGCCCTGCGCGACATGGGCCACCGCGTCGCCTGCCCCGATCTGCCCGATGCGCCCGATACCACGCTGGCAGATTGCGTGGCCGCCCTGCCCGCGATGGCGCGCCCGCTGGTCGTCGGCCATTCCATGGGCGGCATGGTGGCCGAGGCGATGACCGCCCCCGCATCCGCGCTGCTGCACCTGTGTTCCTATCTGCCGCTGGCGGGCGACAGCCTTGCGACGCTGGACCGCCTGCTGCCAGCCCCGCCCCGTCGCTGGCCGCGCGATGATCTGGGACGGCTGATCCTTCCCGCCGATCAGGCGCGGCAGATGATCTATCACGATTGCCCCCATGCCCCGATCCACGCCCTGCGCCCGCAGCCCGTGGGGCCGATGCGGGATCGGCTGGCGCAGCGCCGCCCGATCACCCGCCACTATGTCATCTGCGAAAACGACCGCGCCATTCCGCCCGCCCTGCAACGCGCCATGATCGACCGCGCGGGCGTCGATCATGTCCATCACCGCCCCTGGGGGCATTCGCCCTTCCTGTCGGACCCCGCAGGTCTGGCAAAACTGATCGACGCCGCCACCTAGGGCTGGATCAGCGCCGCCCGCCATTCCGACAGCAGCCCCGCCCGCCGCAACCGGTCGTCATAGACCAGCAGCCCCGCATCCAGCCGGATCGGGCGCAGCTGCGGCACCGGCGGCTTTCCCGTCCCTGCGATCAGCGCGACACCGGCGCTGTCGGCGATCAACCGTTGCGCGGGGTCCGACAACAGATAGGACAGCAGATCCTGCGCCCCCTGCGGATCGGGGGCATTCACCGGCACAAGGGCTGAGCGGACGATGGCGAAGGTGTAATCCTCGAAGGCCAGCTGGACCAAGTCGGGGTCGTCGGGGCGGAAGCGGGCGGCATAGCTGGCCACCACGTTATAGGCGATGGCGATGCGCCCCTCGCGCAGTTCGGTGATCATCTGCCCCGAACAGCAGAACAGCCGTGCGTTCAACCGGCCCATCACCTCGGCCAGCCGCCAGAACCCGTCCGAGACCTGATCGTCCTGCGCGATCAGGAAATAGCCCACGCCCGACACCTGCGGATCATAGGCGGCGACGCGGTCCTGAAATCGTTCCGGGTTTTCGCGCAGCAGGGCAATCAGGTCGCGCCGCGTCCGGGGCACCGGCAGATCGCCAAGGGCCTGGCGCGAGGCCAGCGTCACCACCGGCTCCAGCGCGATGCCCCACAACTGGTCGCGCCAGCGCGCCCAATCGGGCAGCCCCCGCGCATCGGGCGCGACCGATGCCGCAAGCCCGTCGTTGGCCAGCTTCATCTGCAGATCCATCGCGGATGAGATGACCAGGTCGAAGCGCGCGTCCTCATCATGGATGGCGGCATAGATCTCGGTCGAAGATGCCTGCACATAGCGGATGCCGCGCCCCGGATTGCGGGTGACGTAATCCTGCAGGACCGGCGCGAAGGCCGCCAGATCGGTCACCGACAGCACCTGGATCTGCGGGGCGTCCTCGGGGCCGAAGATGCGCTCATCCTCGGATTGCCAGGCGGCGGCCGGCCCTGCCAGCGCATAGGTTACGGCAACGGCAAATGCAGCAAGGCGCATGTTCCCCCCTTTTCACCGGACTTCAGTTGAAAGCGGCCACGATGGGCATGGGCGACCTCGGTCACGATGGTCAGTCCCAGCCCCGAGCCGCCGGTATCACCGACATTCGCACCCCGCCGGAACCGCCCGATCAGCTGCGCGGGATCGTCCGACAGCCCGCGCCCGTCGTCGGTGACGGCCAGAGTTGCCTCGGTCCCCGTGCAGGTCAGCGTCAGATCGACATGGCCTTCGGGGGCGGCGTATTTGATGGCATTGTCCAGCAGGTTGCGCAGGGCGATCTCGAGCATGCGCTCGTCGCCCTGGATGATGCAGGCGGCGATGTCATGGGTCACGCGGATGTCGCGCATCTCGGCGATGGGGTCGATGGCGCGCAGGACGGCGCGGGACAGCGCCGCCAGATCGACCTGTGCGGCGGCATATTGATCGGTGCGATACATGACCATCGCATGATCCAGGATCTGGTTCGCCGACCGGCTGCTTTCCCCGATGGCGCGGACCATGCGGCGCAGGCGGATGCGCGTGGCCTCGTCGCTGGTTTCGGCCAGTGCCAGTTCCGCCTCGGCGCGGACCAGCGACAGGGGGGTGCGGATACGGTGGGCGGCCTCGAAGATGAAGGTCTCGGCCAGCTCCAGCGCGGCGCGCAGGCGGGCGATCAGCCCGTTCAGCGCCCGCAGCAGGGGTGCCAGCTCTCGCGGGGTGGGGTGGCGGACGGGGCGCAGGTCGCGCGGGCCGCGTCGGCCCATGACATCGGCCAGCGTGCGGATCGGTTGCAGCACCGCCTGCGCCGCCAGAAGCGCCACGGGCAGCGCCAGCAGCATGAAGCCCAAGGCCGCCCAGGCCGCGCTGCGCGCCGTGTCCCGCGCAATCGCCGCCTGCCCCAGGCGCGTCTGCCCCAGCGTGACCGTCACCGGCTGCAAACGGTTCTGGATCAGCATCATCCGACCTACCGAGGCCAGCCGCAGCCGCGCGCCACGGTAATCGGCGCCGTAGAAGACCGGGGCCATGTCGGTGGCGGGGGTCGGCGGCGGGGGCAGATCCTCGTATCCCGTCACGCCCTGCCCCGCCACCGTCAGCAGATAGAAGATGCGTTCGTCCCCCATCGCCCCCAGCATGGAAAAGGTCGCATAGGGCAGATCCAGCTCCAACCCCTCATCGACGCTGCGGATGCCTTCGGTGATGGCGGTGACGGCAGCCCCCAGCACCGCATCCTGCGAGGCGCGCGAGGCGCGATCCGCGACCCAGCCCACCACCAGGAACAGCCCCAGCACCAGCACCGCCGACAGAACCAGGAACTGCCAGACCAGGCGGCGGCGCAGGGATACGATCCGCGCGGGATCGAACGGGCGCATCATTCGGGGATCAGCCGATAGCCGACGCCGCGCAGCGTTTCCAGCCGCGCCCCCGATCCGTCCAGCTTCTTGCGCAACCGGCCGACATAGACCTCGATGGCGTTGTCGCTGACCTCTTCATCGAAGGAAAACAGCCGGTCGATCAGATGCGCCTTGGAATAGGCCTGACCGGGGCGCGACAGCAGGATCTCCAGCAGGCGCAGTTCTCGGGCGCGAAGTTCGCGGATGTCATCGCCCACCGTCAGGGTTGCGCCCAGCTGGTCGAAGATGAAGCCCGCGAAGTGCCGCCTGTTGTCCACCGCCCCGTCGCGACGGCGCAGGACGGCGCGGCAGCGGGCCTGCAATTCGCCGAAATCGAAGGGCTTGGTGATGTAATCATCGGCACCCTGATCCAGCGTCATCACCCGATCGCTGACCGAGGCCGAGGCCGTCATCATGATCACCGGCGTATCCCGCCGCGCCGCTCTTTCGCGCACCAAGAAATCGCGCCCGTCGCCATCGGGCAGCGAAATATCCAGCAGGATCAGATCATAAGGCGCGGTTCCCAGAAAATGGCTGGCATCGGCCAGCGTCGCCGCATGGTCCACGCCATGCCCTTCCAGCGTCAGGCGTGATGCGACGGCCTTGGCAAGATCCTCGCTGTCTTCGACCAGAAGAAAACGCATCGGCACAACTTTCGGGCAGGTGGTGACAGGTTCGTGTCAGCTTTTCAGCAAAACCTGAACCCCGCAAGCCCGCCCAAAAGCAGGCGGGCCAGTCTGGGAGGACAGCATGAAAAATTGGACCCGCGCGGCAACCGCCGCATTGATGATGACCGTCGCAGCCCCGGCCATGGCCGAGGAATGCATCGCCCCCGCCAACCCCGGCGGTGGCTGGGACTTCACCTGCCGCCAGATCGGCCGGATCATGACCGAACTGGGACTGGTGCCGAACATGGTGCAGGTCACGAACCTGGCCGGTGCCGGTGGCGGCGTCGCCTTCACCCAGGTCGTCAGCAAGCGCAGCGACGACCCGTCGGTCTTCGTGGCGGCATCCTCGGCCACGACCACGCGTCTGGCGCAGAACGCCTTCGCGGGTGCGACCGCCGATCAGGTGCGTTGGGTCGGCTCCATCGGTGGCGATCCCGGCGTGATCGTCGTGGCCAAGGACAGCCCCTATCAGAACCTCAACGACCTGATCGACGCGGTGAAGGAAGACCCCTCGCAGGTGGCTTTCGCGGGCGGTTCGGCAGTGGGCGGCTTCGACCACCTGAAGGTGCTGATGACGCTGGACAAGGCGGGCTTCGATGACGCCAAGGCGGTCAAATACATCGGCTTGGACGGCGGCGCGGATGCGATCACCCAGACGGTCGGTGGCTTTGCGCAGGCGATGACAGGCGACATGTCCGAAATCACCGGCTTCATCAAGTCGGGCGACGTGCGCCCCGTGGCCGTCCTGTCGGAAGAACGGGTCGAGGGCTTCGAGGATGTCCCCACCGCCAAGGAACAGGGCGTCGACATCGTCGCCATGAACTGGCGCGGCATCTATGTCCCCAAGGACATCAGCGATGAAGATTACCAGAAATGGGTCGACATGCTGGGCAAGGTCGCCGAATCCGAACAGTGGCAGACCGTCATGACCGAAAACGGCCTGGCCCCCTATACGGTCCTGGGCGCCGATTTCCAGACCTTCGTCGATGAGAACATCGCCGAGATCCAGCAGGTCTCGAAAGAGATCGGTATTCTGCAATGATCAAGGGTGACCGCATCTTCGGAGCGTTCATGATGGTCGTGGCGTTGGGGTATATCCTCAACGCCCGCGGCATTCAGACCAGCTTCATGTCCGATCCGGTCGGTCCGCGGCTGTTTCCCTATCTGGTCGGCGCGGTGGTGATGATCGCCGCGCTGGTCATGGTCCTGCGCCCCGACCCCGACGAGGAATGGCCCGCAGGCCCGATGGTCGGACAGCTGGGTTTGGCGCTGGCGGTGCTGGCGGGCTATGCCTATGCCATCACGCCCCTTGGCTTCCTGATCCCGACGGCCATCGCGGCGGGGGTCCTCAGCTGGCAGATCGGCGGCAATCCGCGGCGCTCCGTGCTGGCTGGTGTCGGGTTGTCGGTCGGGCTGTTCTTGTTGTTCCGCGTCCTTCTGGGACTGGGTCTGAAGGCGCTTCCCGCCGGAATGGGGTTCTGAAATCATGGATACGCTTGCAAATCTGGCGATGGGGATGTCCATCGCCCTGACGCCCTATACGCTGCTGCTGGCCGTGATCGGCTGCTTCGTGGGGACCATCATCGGCGCGCTTCCGGGCCTTGGCCCGTCGAACGGCGTGGCGCTGCTGATCCCGATCTCATTCTCGATGGGGCTGGACGCGGTGTCCGCGCTGGTCCTGCTGACCTCGGTCTATTACGGGGCGATGTATGGCGGGCGGATCAGCTCGATCCTGCTGAACATTCCGGGCGACGAACCGGCGATGATGACGACGCTGGACGGCTATCCCATGGCGCGTCAGGGCAAGGCCGCCGAGGCGCTGGTCGTCTCGGGCGTCGCCTCCTTCGTGGGTGCCTTTCTGGCAACCGTGGGCCTGATGATCTTCGCGCCCTACCTGGCGCGCGTCGCCTATCAGTTCGGGCCTGCGGAGTATTTCGCGCTGTACATGCTGGCCTTCTGCACGCTTGGCGGCATCGGATCGACCAACCAGGCCAAGGCGGCCATGTCGGCGGCCATCGGTCTGGGCATTGCCATGATCGGTTTGGACAAGACCACCGGCATGCCGCGCTTCACCTTCGGTGAACTGCACCTGATGGACGGCGTCGATTTCCTTGTGGCCATCGTCGGCCTGTTCGCCGTGGCCGAGATCTTCCACTTCATCGAAAGCCACGGCAAGGACAGTGCCATCAGCGTCAAGCTGGGCAAGATCCTGGTGCCGTGGAGGATGCTGCGCCAGACCAGCGGCGCGATGCTGCGTGGCACGGGCATCGGCTTTGTCGCGGGCGTCCTGCCGGGTGCGGGTGCCTCGCTTGGGTCGTTCCTGGCCTATATGGCGGAAAAATCCGTCGCCAAGGACAAGGCCAGCTTCGGCCGCGGCAACCCAAAGGGCGTCGCCGCCCCCGAGGCCGGCAACAACGCCGCCGCCGGCGGTGCGCTGGTCCCGATGCTGACGCTTGGCGTTCCGGGTTCGGGCACCACCGCCGTCCTGCTGGCGCTGCTGCTGACGCTGAACATCACCCCCGGTCCGCTGCTGTTCGCCGAGCGCCCCGAGATCGTCTGGTCGCTGATCGCGTCCTTGCTGATCGCCAACGTCGTGCTGCTGGTGATGAACGTGCCGATGGTCAAGGTCTTCGTGCGCATCCTGTCGGTGCCCGCATGGGTGCTGTTGCCGGGCGTGACGATGATCGCCTTCGTGGGGATCTATTCGCTGACCGGATCCAGCTTCGACATGCTGATGATGGTGGCCTTCGGGGTCTTGGGCTATGTCATGCGCAAGCTGGGCATGCCGACCGTTCCGGTCATCCTGGGCATCCTTCTGGGCAACGCGATGGAGGACAACCTGCGCCGCGCCATGGTCCTGTCGAACGGCGATTGGACATATCTGTTCAGCTCTCCGATCGCTATCGGCTTGTGGACGGCGGCGGTTCTTGGTTTCGTGGCGCCGATCTTCCTGCGCCGCCTGCTGAAAAAGCCGGCCATGCCCGAAACCGATCCGACCCTGAACGAGGATTGACATGACCACACGCGTGCTGGTGCCCTCGGGCGTCCTGGGCCTGGGTTTCGACCGTGAAGCTCTTGCCCGGGGTGTCGCGATGGCCCCCGACATTATCTGCATCGACGGAGGGTCCACCGACAGTGGGCCCTTCAGCCTTGGCGCGGGCCAGTCGAAATATTCCCGCGCCGCCACGAAATCCGAATGGCGCAGCCTGATGCAGGCGCGCGCCGAACTGGGCGTTCCCCTGGTCATCGGCACCGCGGGCACCTGCGGGACGGATGCGACGGTGGACTGGATGTTCGACATCACCGCCGAGCTGGCCACCGAGTTGGGCCAGTCCCTGACCGTGGTGCGCGTCTATTCCGACCAGCCCGCCGACCGGGTCGCCACCGCCCATGCCGCGGGCCAGGTCACCCCCCTGACCCCTGCCCCCGATTTCGCGCTTGATGGCCTGACGAACATCGTGGCGCTGGCGGGCGTCGAACAGATCCAGACGGCGCTGGCGCTTGGGGCCGATATCGTCATAGCGGGGCGCACCACCGATACGGCGACCATCGCCGCCCTGCCCTTGGCGCGCGGCGATGCTGCCGGTCCGGCCTGGCATGGCGCCAAGATCGCGGAATGCGGGGCGCTGTGTTCGACGAACCCGACCTCGGGCGTGATCATGGTCGATTTCGACGATACGGGCTTTACCGTCCAGCCGCTGGCCGAAGGTGCGTTCTGCACGCCCCATTCCGTGTCGGCGCATATGCTTTACGAGAACTCGGATCCGTTCTGCCTTCATGAACCGGGCGGATACCTGGACGTGACGGGCGCGCGCTATACCGCGCTGGACGCCCGCCGCGTCCGGGTCGAGGGGTCGAAATGGGTCCCTGCCCCCTATACCGTGAAACTGGAAGGCGCGCGCATCGCGGGATACCAGACGACCATTCTGGCGGTTCTGCGCAACGCCCATTACGTCGAAAACGCCCAAGCCTGGGTGGACCGGCTGACCGGCTTCCTGCACGCCGAGATCGCCACCCGCATGGGTCTGTCGCAGGTTGATTACGACCTGCAATTCCGCCTGATGGGAGTCGACGCCACCCTCGGCGCCCTGGAAAACCGCCAAGGCAGCCCGGTCGAGGTCGGCGTCCTTGGCATCGTCACCGCCCGCGGTCAGGCGCAGGCATCCGAAATCGGCAAGCTGATCAACCCCTTCGTCCTGCACTATCCCCTGACGGATGATGAGGAACTGCCGACTTTCGCCTTCCCCTTTTCCCCCGCGACCACCGATCGCGGCGCGCTTTACGAATTTGCGCTGAACCACGTGATGGCGCTGGACGACCCGATGTCGGCCTTTCGCCTGACCAAGACGAAGGTGACCCCATGACCCTTGGCGATCTTGTCCTGAAAGTCCGGTCCAAGAACGCTGGCCCCTTCTGGGTGACCATCGACATCTTCTGCGACCGCGCCGATGTCTTCGACCGCCTCTCGGCGCAGTTGCGAACCGCCGACGTCGCGGCGCTTTACGGCGTGCCGCCGGAAGGGCTGAAGCGCTTCGACATCCCCGATCTGCGGGTCATCAAGTTCAGCCTGCCGCGCCCTGTCGTGCAGGGATCCGTCCATGACCGCGACATGCATGGCGCCCAATATGCCGCCCTGCTGGAAGAACTGAACCTTGACTAGACCACGGATCCTGACCTTCGGCGCGGGCCTTGCGGGGGCCGCGCTGTTTCTTCTGCTGGGACTGCCGCTGCCTTTCCTGTTGGGACCGATGCTGGGCTGCCTGATCGTGGCGCTGTCGGGCGCCCGCATGCAGGGCGCGGGACAGTTCGGCGTCTTCATGCGGACCTTTCTGGGCGTCGCGGTGGGCGCATCGATCACGCCGCAGGTGCTGGGCGGACTGCCCGCGATCGCCGGGTCGCTGGCGATGGTGCCGCTGTTCATCGGGTTGATCGCGCTGGTCGGCTATCCGCTGCTGCGGTTTGCCTTCGGCTTCGACCACCCGACCGCATGGTATGCGGCCATGCCCGGCGGGCTGCAGGACATGCTGGTCTTTGGCGAGGAAGCGGGCGGCGACGTGCGCGCCCTGTCGCTGATCCATGCGACGCGCATCCTGGTCATCGTCACGGTCGCGCCGCTGATCATGACGCTTTACTGGCAGGTGGATCTGTCGCAGCCACCCGGCGCGCCGATGTCATCGCTGCCCTGGTGGCAGATCGGGCTGATGGTCGTGGCGGGGCTGGTCGGATGGAAGGGCGGCGAGCGGATCGGGCTGTTCGGCGCATCGATCCTGGGGCCGATGATCCTGACCGCCGCCCTGTCGCTGTCAGGCATCATCCAGAGCCGCCCCCCGGCCGAGATCATCCAGGCCGCGCAATTCTTCATCGGCATCGCGGTCGGGGCGAAATACGCAGGGATAACCGCCCGCGAACTGCGCGTCGACGTGACGGCGGGGCTGGTCTATGCGCTGATCCTTGCGATCATCAGCCTGATCTTTCTGGAAAGCATCCACCTGATGCATCTGGCCCCCGCGCTGGACGCCTTCCTGGCCTTCCTGCCCGGCGGTCAGGCCGAGATGGTCATCATCGCCATCATCGCAGGCGCCGATCTGGCCTATGTGGTCAGCCACCACATCCTTCGGATCCTGATCGTGATCCTGCTGGCGCCCATCGTGTCGCGTCTGTTCGGGAAAAGGGGGCGCTAGGCCCCCTTGACCGCGATCACCGCCGCGCAATCGCCAGTCTGGATCAACCCCGGAAAATGCCGCGCGGCAATGATGCCGCCGCGATTGGCGGTGATGACCACGGATTCGACCCCGGTGCGGTCGGGCGCCCAGATCTGCGCGATGGGCTGGCCCGCCGTCACCGCATCGCCCAGATCCGCCAAGGGCTGCATCAGCCCGTCGCGGGTGGCGAAGTGGAAGCAGTCATCCCCCGGCATGTCCAGCCAGATGCTGTCCACCTGGGGAACCTCGCCCGCCAGGATGCCTGCGTGACGCAGCAGGTTGCGTGCGCCATCGATGGCGATCTGGGCGCTGCGGGCCGTGGCGGTGCCGCCGCCGCCAAGCTCGGTCGTGACGAATGTCTTGCCCTGGCTTTCGACCGAGGTGTCGAACATGCCGACCGCGTCAATCTCCAGCATCATCATCGAATAGGGCGCGCCAAAGGCACGGACACCCGCCACGCAGGCGGCCTGCTGGGTCTTGTCGTCCAGATAATGCGCCGCCGCATAGGGCAGGAAGTCCAGCGTCTTGCCGCCCGAGTGGTAATCCAGCACGACATCCGCCATGGGCACCAGCACATCGTTGAAATAGCTGGCGATCTTCTGGCTGACGCTGCCCTTGGGGTCGCCCGGAAAGGCGCGGTTCAGGTTCACCTGATCGATGGGGCTGACCCGCGTGCCCGCCCGGAACGCCGGATAGTTCATATAGGGCGCGATGATGACGCGCCCCGTGATCTGGGCAGGGTCCAGATCCCATGCCAGTTGTTGCAAGGCGATGGGGCCTTCGTATTCGTCGCCGTGATTGCCCCCGGTCAGCAGGGCCGTCGGGCCTTCGCCATTGGCAATGACGGTGATGGGGATCATCACGCTGCCCCATGCGCTGTCGTTGCGGGAATAGGGCAGGCGCAGGAAGCCGTGGTGCTTGCCCATGCCGTCCAGCGGGATGGTCGGAACGATGGGATGGGTCATGACTTGACCAGCATCCGGCGCGGGATGTTGCAGAAGAGCTCGGGCTCCCTTTCGGTGATGACGATGGATTCGGTCGTCTCGTAACCCCAGTTGTCCATCCAGAGGCCGGTCATGAAGTGGAAGGTCATGCCGGGCTTCAGTTCCGTCCGGTCCCCGCGGCGCAGCGACATGGTGCGTTCGCCCCAGTCGGGCGGATAGGACAGGCCGATCGGGTATCCGGTGCGGTTGTCCTTGACGATGCCATAGCGGTCCAGAACGGTGAAGAAGGCATTGGCGATGTCTTCGCAGGTGTTGCCCGCGGTGGCGGCGGCAAGGCCGACCTCCATCCCCTCCAGCACGGCCTTTTCGGCGTCCAGCATCTCCTGCGGCGGGGTGCCGAGGAAGATCGTGCGCGACAGCGGGACGTGGTAACGCTGATAACAGCCCGCGATCTCGAAGAAGGTGCCCTCGTCCAGCTTCATCGGCTGGTCGTCCCATGTCAGATGGGGCGCGGCGGCATCGGGACCCGATGGCAGCAGTGGCACGATGGCCGGGTAGTCGCCGCCATGCTGGGACCATTCGTCATAGCGCAGCCCCGCGTCATAGATCTCGGCCACCAGATCGCATTTGCGCATGCCGACCTCGATCCGGTCGGCGATGCGGCGGTGCATGCGTTCCACGATCCGCGCGGCCTTGCGCATATAGGCCAGTTCCTTGGGCGTCTTGATCGCGCGCTGCCAGTTCACCAGCCCCGTGGCGTCCAGGATCTGCGCGTCGGGCAGACCGGCCGAAAGGCGCTGATGGGCTTTGGCGGTGTACCAATAGTTGTCCATCTCGACGCCGATGAAGCCGGTGTGCCAGCCCTTGTCGGCCAGCGTCGCCCAGAGGTAATCCATCGGGTGGCGGTCCACCGACTGCACGTAATGGTCGGGATAGCCGATGATGTGATCGTCGCTCATCCAGACGGTGCGCAGCGCGCCTTGGGCGTCCTGCCCGCGCCCGAACCAGATCGGTGCGCCGGTCGGGCCCACGATCACGCATTGGTGGACATAGAACGACCAGCCGTCATAGCCGGTCAGCCACGCCATGTTCGACGGATCGCTGACGATCAGCATGTCGAGGCCCAGCTTTTCCATGCTGGCACGGGTCTTGCGCAGACGCTCCTCGTATTCCGCGGTCGAGAAGCGTTCCGGTGTCCTTTGCAGTTCTGGCATTCACGTGTCTTTCGAAAACGCGGCAAGCGCGTGGGTGGCAATCGCGGTATCCTGCGCACCGGTGCCGGTCAGATCGCAGATGGTGATCTGGTCGGGGCTGGTGCGACCGGGATGGGTTCGGGCGATGATCTGTCCCAGCTCGGGGACGCGGGCATCGACGTCATAGGTCTTCGCCTCGAAGGCGGCGCGCAATTCGCCCATCAGGCGGGTCTGGCTGGCGCGGTCGGCGACATAGAGGTCGGCGCGATCCAGGCAATGCGGGTCCAGCTCGTTCTTGCCGGGCTGGTCGCTGCCCATGGCTGTCACATGCATGCCGGGGCGCAGCCATGCGGCGCGGAAGATCGGCTCGGTCGCGGGGGTGGTGGTGACGACGATATCGGCAAGGCCCGCGGCCTCGGCCGGATCGGCGGTGGCATGGACGCGCATGTCTGGGCCGTCCAACTCGGCGGCAAGTGCCTGCGCGCGGGTCGTGTCGCGGGCCCAGATGACCGCGCGGTCGATGGGGCGCACCAGCCGCAGCGCCTGCAGCTGCAATCGCGCCTGCAGCCCCGCGCCGAAGATCGCCGCACGGGTGGCATCGGGCCGCGCCAGATGACGCGCGGCCACGCCCCCCGCCGCCGCCGTGCGGATGTCGGTCAGATAACCGTTGTCCAGCAGCACCGCCCGCACCCGCCCCGTCTGCGCGTCCAGCACCGCCATCATGCCGCTGGTCGAGGGCAGCCCCTTCGCCGGATTGTCGAAGAAGCCGGGCGAAATCTTGACCGCAAAGCCCGCCAGACCGGGGACATAGGCGGTCTTGATATCCACCTCTCCGTTCACCTCGGGCAGATGCATGGAAAGGACCGGCGGCATGACGACGCCGCCTTCGGCCAGACCGCGAAAGGCCTTTTCCACGACGTCGATGATATCCCGGTCCAGATGAATGCGCTGGCGCAGCTGTTGTTCGGTCAGGACCAGGATATCCGTCATGGGGTGCCCTTCATGATCTCAGCGTGGCGGAGGGGGTCGATGTTTTCGCCCGACAGGATCAGCACCAGCGGGCCGTCATCGGCCCTCAGGCGCCCTGCAAGGATCGCGCCCGCGCAGACGGCGGCGGCGCCCTCGACGACATGGCCGTCGCGGGCCAGATGGCGCAGACCCTCGGCGATCTGATCCTCGGTCAGCAGGATCAGGTCGTCCATCAGGTCGCGGACCATCGCGAAGGTCAGGCGGTTCTTCAGCCCGATGCCGCCGCCAAGGCTGTCGGCCAGCGTGGGCAGTTCGGGGATCTCGATCGGGTGGCCGACATCGAGGCTGGCGGCCATGGCCGCGCCGCGCTGCATGCTGATGCCGACGATGCGGATATCGGGGCGCAGCGCCTTGGCGGCCGCTGCGACACCAGCCAGCAAACCGCCGCCCGAGAGGGGCACGGCAATGGTCGCGGCATCGGGGATCTGGTCCAGGATCTCCAACCCCAGAGTGCCCTGCCCCGCGATGACATCGGGATGGTCGAAGGGCGGGATCAGGGCGAAGCCTTCCTCGCGCTGCAGGCGGACGGCCTCAAGGAAAGCCTCATCCTGGCTGTCGCCGATGATGCGCGCCTCGGCGCCCAGTTCGGTGATGGCGTCCAGCTTGTTCTGCGGCACGAGGCGCGACATGCAGATGATGGCGGGAATGCCCTTGGCCCGTGCCGCATGGGCCAGCGCCCGCCCGTGGTTCCCGGTCGAGGCCGTCGTGACCCCCGCCACCTTGCCCACGCGCGCGACCGCATTCGTCGCCCCGCGCAGCTTGAAGGCCCCCGTCGCCTGCCGGTATTCGCATTTCAGCCAGACCGGCCCACCCGCGATCTGCGACAGCGAGGGGGATGCCTGAAACGGCGTGATCCGCAGCTGGTCGCCGATGCGGTCGCGGGCCGCCATGATGTCCTCCAGCGTCACCATGTGCGGCAGCGAAACAGCGCACCCGGCCCGGCGGCGGGGACCTGCGCCTGATCCAGCATCGCCCAGAACAGCGACTGGTTCGAGGTGATGACGGGCTTGCCCAATTCCGCCTCGATCCGGTCGATCAGGCCAAGGGCGGGCAGCGCGGTGCAGGACATGAACAGCGCCTGCGCCTGCGGGTGATCGCTTTCCAGCGCCATCTGCATGATCGCATCGGCCCCAAGCCTTGCCATGTCGCGGTCGTCGGCGTGGTTCATCGAACTGCGGCGGACGACCTCGATGCCGTGTCGCTGGAAGTAATCACCCACCAGGTCGGTCGTCGCCGCCAGATAGGGCGTCATCAGCGCCAGCCGCGTCACCCCAAGTGCCGCGAACCCGCGCAGGGCGGCGGATGTCGGCGTCACCAGCGGCGCGCGGTCGTCCAGCAGATCGCCGATCCCCGGCCCCAAGACTGCCGAGGCCGAGGTGCAGCCGAAGCCGATCGCCTCCAGGTCCACCCCCGGCACCAGCAGATCCGCTGCCGCCCGCAGGCGGGGGCCGGTGTTGCGCAGGTTCTCTTCGGTCGTGGGGTTGTCGAAGGCGATGCGGGTGACATGCAGCTGGGTGCCCCAAGGCATCAGCCGCGCGGCATCGCCCTCGATCGTCATGTCGGTGGCAAGGGCCACCAGTCCGAAACGGCGCAGCGCCATCATGCACCCCCTTCCGCGAAGGCCAGATCACGCAGGAACAGCGCGATCTGCGGGAAGAAGATCAACGCGACGGCCACGGCCAGAAGGATGGCGATGAAGGGGGGCGTGCCCTTGATCACCTCAAGGTAGGGGCGCTTGAAGACCGCGATGGCCGTGAAGATGTCGCAGCCGAAAGGTGGCGTCGCACTGCCGATGGCGACCTGCAGGGTGATGATCGTGCCGACCAGCACCGGGTCCAGCCCGACCGATTGTACGACGGGCGAAAAGATCGGCACAAGGATCAGGATGACCACGATGGGATCGACGAACATGCAGCCCACGAAGAAGGCGATCGAGATCGTGAACAGCACCCCGTAAGGCCCCATCCCGTCGATGCCGATGCCGCCCAGGATCGCCTGCGGGATCTGCGCGAAGCTGATGACATAGCTGAAGGCCGTGCCCGCGCCGACCAGGATGAAGACCACCGCCGTGATCAGCCCCGTCGATTTGGCGGTCGCGTAAAGCTGCTTCATGCTGAGTTCGCGGAAAACCACCAGCTCCAGCAGCAGAGCGTAAAGCACGCAGGCCGCCGCAGCCTCGGTCGGGGAAAAGATGCCGCCATAGATGCCGCCGATGATGATGACCGGAAAGCCCAGGGGCCACAGCGCGCGGCGCACGGCGCGGAAGCGTTCGGACCAGCTGGCCGGTTCCTCGGTCGGGACGTTGTGGCGGACGGCATAGATATAGGCATAGATCGAGAACAGCAGCAGGATCAGCAGCCCCGGCCCGATGCCCGCGATGAACAGTTCCGAAATCGAGGTGCCGGACACGACGCCATAGATGATCATGCCGATGGACGGCGGGATCAGGAAGGCGATGTCGGAGGCGTTGATGATCAGGGCCAGCGAGAAGCTGTCGCTGTAGCCCGCCTTCAGAAGGCGCGGGCGCAGCGGGCCGCCGACGGCCACGACCGTGGCCTGCGTTGACCCCGAGACCGCGCCGAACATCGTGCAGGCACCGGCGGTGGAAATGGCCAGCCCGCCCCTCATGTGGCCCAGAAAGGCCATGACCAGATCGATCAGCCGTTCGGCCGATTGCCCGCGCGTCATCAGGTCGGCGGCGAAGATGAACATCGGCACGGCGATCAGGCTGGCGGGCTGGATGCCCGCGATGACCTGCTGGACCAGCGTTTCCAGCTGGCCAAGCCCGCCGAAGAGGCCCACGAAGCCGACCATCGATCCGATGATCAGCGGCACCATCATCGGAAAGCCCAGCAGAAGCAGGACGACCATCGTCCCCAGGATTGCAGCGGTCATTGATCGGGCGCCTTTTCATCCGGGACGTCGGAATATCCGTCGCGCGTGCTTGTGGACAGCCAGATGCCGTCGTTGGTCAGGTTCTTCAGCGCCGTCAGCAGGTATTGCAGGCCGGTCAAGAAAAAGCCCAAGGGCGCCCAGACCAGTATCCACCAGTTCGGGATCTGCAGCGCGGGCAGCACCCTGCCCCGTCCCGCCTGCGTGATGACATAGGTCAGCGCGAACCAGGCCAGCAGCAGCATCAGTGCGCCGGTCAGGCCCGCGATGATCGCCATGCCGTACTTGCGGCCCTTGGTCGGCAGCGCGTCGAAGAAGGCCGACATGCGGATGTGGCGGCCATGCCGCGCCGCATAGGAAATGCCCGCGAAGGTGATCAGCACGATCAGCGCCTGGTTCACCTCCTCCGAGAAATAGAGGGATCGTCCGAAGACATAGCGGCCCACCACATTGGCGACCGTGTTCAGCGCCATCAGCAGCACGCCTGCGGCCAGAAGGACCGCCTCGAGCCGCGCGATGGCGGCATCCACATGCCCCAGGGGGCCGGGAAGTCCGGAGTCGTATTGTGAATCGTCGATATCGTTGTCGAGCACCGGCATTTCCGCTGCGGCCAGAACGTCGGGATCCGGTTCGGGGGGTGTCGTCTTGGCCTGCATGGCTGCTTGTCCTGCCGATAAACCGCGTGGGGTCTTCATGGGCGAACCGGCCCCGCGACGGAGGCCGGTTCGGTGGCGCGGTTCTTACTTGGCGCCTGCGGCTTCAAGATCGGCCTTCATCTGGTCCAGCAGCTCCTGCGCACGCGGGCCACCGATTTCCAGGAAGGTCTTCTCGACCTGCTCGGCGGTGTCGCGGAAGGGGGCGCGCTGTTCCTCGGACAGTTCGGTCACGGTGATCTCGGGCTTGGCTTCCTTGATCATTTCCAGGGACTTCTCGGTCAGACCCTGCTGGTATTCGATGATCGTGTCGAAGGCCGCGTCGGCGGCGTCGCGGACCATCTTCTTGTCCTCATCCGACAGGCCGTCGAAGAATTCCTGGTTGGCCATCAGCGCGGTGGTGAAGTTGTTGTGGCCAAGACGCGTGATGTGGTCGGTGACCTCGTACATGCGGGTGGATTCGATGAAGAAGGCCGGGTTTTCCTGACCGTCGATGATGCCGGTCTGCAGGCCGCCATAAACCTCGCCCCAAGGCAGAGGCGTCGGCGTCGCGCCGAAGGCCTTGTAGCTTTCGACCAGCAGCGGGTTGGTCATGACGCGGACCTTGACGTCGCCCAGATCGTCGGGACCCTCGACCGGCTCTTTCGTGGTCAGCATGACCTCGCCCTCGGGGTACATCTTCAGCAGTTCCAGACCCTGTTCGGCATAAAGCTCGGGGAAGATCTCGTTGATGGCCTTGCTGTCGCGGAAGAAGGTCGCAAGCGTTTCCTCGTCCTGGGGCAGCAGGTAGGGCACGAAGAAGACCTGCGCCTCGGGGATCAGCGACCCGGTGAAGCCGGGCGACTGGTTTACGAACTGCAGGATGCCCGATTGGGTCTGTTCCATGATGTTGTCGGATTCACCAAGTGTGCCGAAGGGGAACAGCTGGACCTCGTGGTCGGAATTGGCCTCGACCTCTTCCTTGAATTTCTGGGCATAGACGCCCTGCACCTCGTCCAGAGCCTCCTCGAAGGCATAGCGCCACGTATCGGCCATGGCGGCGCCGCTTCCCAGAACCAGGGCTGCGATGCTGGCGGTCGTCAATGTCTTGATGGTCATGGTACCTCCTGTGGTGGACAATCGTGGGCCAACGGCCCCGCTGCCTCAAAGTTGCAGGATTCGGGCCTAATTGCCCGACCCGGCTTGCGCCGAGAGTTCGGCCCAAGCGATTTCCAAGTCAATTTCTATATTAAATCATGACAATTCCCGGCCGGGGTGTCAAACCGACTGCCCGTCGACCGTGCCTTCGGCCAGCGAACCGCCGGGAAGAATTGCACAAATCTGCCGCAGCGCGCGGTCCAGTTCGTCGGTGGTCGCCCCCCCGACCGAGATGCGCAGCCCCGGCCCCGAGGGCAGCACCGCGAACCCCGACCCGGGCGCCACGGCCACCTGACGCGCCAGGGCGGCGGCGACCACCGCGGCCTCATCCGTGCCGGCGGGAAGCGGCAGGAACCGGTGCAAGCCGTGCTGGAAGCCCTGCGCCATCGGCCCCAGGCTGCGCTGCATCATGCGGTTGCGGGCGGCCAGCTCGACCCGCTGCGCGGCCAGCAGGGCATCGGCGGTGCCGCCGGCGATCCAGTCCTGTGCGATCTCGGCCATCAAGGGCGTCGCCATCCAGTTCATCGACAGATGGCGGTTCAGCGCGGCCTCTGCCCAGTTTTCAGGCATCGCAAGAAACCCGAGGCGCAACCCCGGCGACAGGCATTTGGACAGCCCGGTGAAATAGAAGCTGCGGTCCGGTGCGATACTGGCGATGGGGGCGGGGCGACGCGGGGGCATGGGGCCGGTCGGATCGCTTTCCAGGATCATCAGACCGGCGGTGGCGGCGGCCTCGGCCAGTTCGGCGCGGCGGTCGCGGTCGATGATGCGGGCAAAGGGCCCGCCGCCCGCGGGCAGCAGGAAGACCGCCTTCATCCGCCCGCCCGAGGCCGCGGCGGCGGCGATCAGGGCGTCCGGGTCCATGCCCCGGTCGTCGCCCGCGATCCCGCGCAGCCGCAAGTGCAGATGCTTGGCCGCGGGCTTCAGCGTGTGGCAGGTCGAGCTTTCGGTCGCGATGATGTCGCCCGGCTGCGCCACCGTCATCAGCGCCACGAACATCGCGGGCGTCGTGCCGTTGGTGATCAGGATGCGCTGCGCGGGCACCACCATGCCGCAGCGGGCCAGCCATCCCGCCGCCATCCCGCCGTAAAGCGACATGGTCTGGCGCGGGCGGAAGGACAGCATCGCGGAATCGGGCAGCCGGTCCGCCAGCCGCATCATGCTGTCGCGCCAGGCATCCGCGATGATCGGCAGGCGCACGGGCGTCATCATCGACAGGTCGATCGGCGGACGGTCGGTGGGGGCGCGGAACCACGGCACCTCGATCGTCTCGCGCGGGCCGGATTTCACGAAGCTGCCCCGCCCCACCTCGCCCGAGATCAGGTCGGCGCGGATCAGCTCCTCATAGGCGCGGCTGACGGTCTGGACGCTGACGCCCAGCTGCCAGGCCAGGTCGCGATGCGGCGGCAGCCGCTGTCCGGGGCGCAGGCTGCCCGCGTCGATGGCGGCGGCGATCCCTTGGGCCAGGCTGCGATAGGCCGGGCGGGTAATATCCTGTTTTCTCAGTGGCCAATGGGACATGCAGACAGGATTGCAGCCCCCGCCCATGCTTGTCCAGATTGACAATCGACAAAGGCGCGGAAAGAACCGTGCCATGACCCCAGCACGCCCCGAACTGCGCCTCGACGACCGCGACATCGCAATCCTTGCGGTTCTGTCGCGCGAAGGCCGCATCGCCAAGACCGCCCTGGCGGCGCGGGTGAACCTGTCGCCAACCCCCTGCTGGGACCGGATGCAGCGGCTGGAGAAAGCCGGGCTGATCCGCGGATACCGCGCCGATATCAGCCTTGGCGCCTTGGGCAAGCACGTGCAGGTCTTCGTGACGGTCGAGCTGGACAGCCACCGCGCCGAAAGCTTCCAGACCTTCGAACGCGTGATCGCGCGGATGGATCAGGTCACCGGCTGCTGGGCCATCGGGGGTGGCTATGACTATCTGATGCAGGTCGTGGCCAGCGATGTTGCGGCGTTTCAGGACCTGATGGACGGGCTGCTGGAAAGCCGCGCGGGTGTGCGGCGGTATTTCAGCTATATCGTGACGAAGCCCGTCAAGGACATGCCCCCCGCCACGGCCTTGCTGCCGTAAGCGGAGGATTCCTCTGGCACGGCATGCCCGCCCCGAGGAATCCTCTGCCCCGCGCCCGATCTTCAGGGAAATCACCTGCCCGGCCCAGGTCACATTGGCGCCAAGCCAAGGAGGTGCGCCATGTTTGACGATCAAAGCCGACTGTCCGAGCGTCTGGACGATGCGGGCCTGTTGCCTGCCGCAGGCGATTTCCCCGCCGAAGGGCGTCTGGCCGTCCGCGACCCCGCCACCGGCGATCTGGTGGCACAGGTCGCCATCAGCGATGCGAACGGCGCGAAGGCTGCCGTCGATGCCGCCCAGGCCGCCTTTCCCGATTGGTCCGCCACCCTGCCCCAGCACCGCGCCGCGATCCTGCATCGCTGGCACGCGCTGATCCTTGCCGCCAAGGAGGATCTGGCGCGCATCATGGTCGCCGAACAGGGCAAGCCCATCAGCGAGGCACGAGGCGAGATCGACTATGCCGCCAGCTTCGTGCAGTTCTATGCCGAGGAGGCGTTGCGCCCGAACATCGAAGGCGTGACCAGCCATCTGGCCGATGCCGAGATGGAATTGTGGCGCGAACCCGTGGGCGTCGCAGCCCTGATAACGCCGTGGAATTTCCCCTGTGCCATGATCACCCGCAAGGCCGCCGCCGCCTTGGGCGCGGGCTGCACGGTGGTGATCCACCCATCGGCGGAAACGCCGCTGTCGGCGCTGGCGCTGGCGGTTCTGGCGCAGCGGGCCGGTTTCCCTGCGGGCGTCGTCAACACGATCATCGGCGATGCCGCGACCATCGTCGGCGAATGGACCGCCGACAAACGCGTGCGGGCGCTGTCCTTCACCGGGTCCACCGAAGTCGGTCGGCTGCTCTATCGTCAATCCGCCGACACCGTGAAGCGGCTGGTGATGGAGCTTGGCGGTCATGCCCCCTTCATCGTCTTCCCAAGCGCCGATCTGGACCGCGCTGTGACCGAGGCCGTGAAGGCGAAATTCGCCACATCCGGGCAGGATTGCCTGGGGGCGAACCGCTTCTATATCCACCGCGATGTCTATGACGACTTCTGCGCGCGCTTCACCAAGGCGACACAGGCGCTGAGCATGGGCCACGGCATGGACGACCCCGATATCGGCCCGCTGATCCACGACCGCCAGATCGACAAGCAGGTCGCCCATGTGCAGGACGCGCTGGCCAAGGGGGCGCGGCTGCTGTGCGGGGGCAAGGTCGACGATCTGGGGCCGCTGTTCTTCCAGCCGACCGTGCTGGCCGATGTCACCGACGAGGCGGCGATCATGCATGAAGAAACCTTCGGACCCGTCGCCGCTCTCTCGGTCTTCGACACCGAAGAAGAAGTCATCGAGCGTGCCAATGCCTCCGAATACGGGCTGGTGGCCTATGTCCACAGCCAGGACCCGCGGCGGATCTATCGCCTGACGCGGGCGTTGCAATACGGCATGGTCGCCGTGAACCGCACCAAGGTCACGGGCGCGCCTATCCCCTTCGGGGGGATGAAACAATCCGGTCTGGGACGCGAGGGCGCCCGTCAGGGCCTCGAGGCCTTTACCGAGATCAAATATGTCTGCCGCGACTGGGGCTGAAGAACCGGGGATGAAAGGAAATTCCGATATGCTGACCAATGATGAACTGGCCAAATGGGACCGCGAGAGCTTTTTCCATCCCTCGACCCACCTGGGGCAATTCGAACGCGGCGAGGCTCCGCAGCGCATCGTCACCGGCGGTGAGGGCGTCTTCATCCAGGACCGCGACGGCAACCGCCTGCTGGACGGTTTCGCGGGGCTTTACTGCGTGAACGTCGGCTATGGCCGCACGCAGATTTCCGAGGCCATCGCCAAGCAGGCGCACGAATTGGCCTATTACCACGCCTATGCCGGGCACGGGTCCGAGACCTCGATCACGCTGGCCAAGATGGTGATGGACCGCGCGCCCGAAGGCATGGCCCGCGTCTATTTCGGCCTTGGCGGGTCGGATGCCAATGAAACCAACATCAAGCTGGTCTGGTATTACAACAACATCCTGGGCCGCCCGAAGAAGAAGAAGATCATCAGCCGCTGGCGCGGTTACCACGGGTCGGGCTTGGTCACCGGCTCGCTGACGGGGCTTGAACTGTTCCACAAGAAGTTCGACCTGCCGCTGGAACATGTGATCCACACCGAGGCACCCTATTACTTCCGCCGCCCCGATGCCTCGATGTCCGAGGGCGATTTCACCGGCTATTGCGTCGACAAGCTGGAGGCCCTGATCGAGGCCGAGGGTGCCGACAACATCGCCGCCTTCATCGGTGAACCCGTGCTGGGCACCGGCGGGATCGTCCCGCCCCCCGCCGGTTACTGGCAGGCGATCCAGAAGGTCTTGGACAAGCACGACATCCTGCTGATCGCGGATGAGGTCGTCACCGGCTTCGGTCGCTTGGGCACGATGTTCGGGTCCGACCATTACGGCATGAAGCCCGACCTGATCACCAGCGCCAAGGGGCTGACCAGCGCCTATGCACCGCTGTCGGCTTCGATCGTCGGCCAGAAGATGTGGGACGTGCTGTCGCGCGGCACCGACGAAAACGGCGTGCTGGGCCACGGCTGGACCTATTCCGCGCACCCCATCGGGGCTGCGGCGGGCGTTGCCAACCTGAAGCTGATCGACGAGTTGGGCCTGGTCGAAAACGCCGGCAAGACCGGCGCCTATCTGAACCAGCGCATGCAGGCCGCCATCGGCAATCACGCCCATGTCGGCGAAGTGCGTGGCGAGGGCATGCTGTGTGCGGTGGAACTGGTCGCGGATCGCGACAGCCGAAAGTTCTTCGACCCTTCCGAAGGCAAGGGCGCCAAGGTCGTCGCCGCCATGCTGAAGCGCGGCGTCATCGCCCGCGCCATGCCTCAGGGTGACATCCTGGGCTTTGCGCCGCCGCTCTGCCTGACCGAGGCCGAGGCCGATCAGATCGTCGACGTCACCGCCGAGGCGCTTGCTGAAGTGCTGGGCTGATCTGCGTCCCGCGACGGCCGGGGGATTTGGCATCCCCCGGACCCCCTGCCCCCGCGCCTTCTTGGCGTCAGTCGGTCAGATCGGCGCGGGTGTCGATATCGATCAGCAGATCGGGCGCACGCACGAAAGCATCCTGAGGCAGATCGCGCAGAAGGCGGCCGGCACCCTGGTCGCCTTTCAGCGTCGCAAGGGCGGGCAGCATGGCGCGTGGGAAGCAAGCGGGCGGCAAGGGCGTCGCGCCGTCGTGGCTGGCTGCGATGGTATTGTCGCCTGCATGGTTCAGCACGGCGTCCAGATGCGCGGCCGTCACCCGCGGCATGTCGGCCAGCGCGATCAGCAGTCGGTCGGGCGCGCCAATGGCGGTCAATCCGGAGCGCAGGCTGTCCGATTGCTGCCCCTGTTCGATGCGGATGACGCGAAAGCCCTGCAAATGCGCCGCGACGGCATCGCTGGTGACGACGGCGACGCGATCATCCAGATCGGCGCTTCGCATCGCATCGGCGGCATGGGCCACCAAGGGCCGCCCCGCATAATCCGCCAGAAGCTTGTCCTCGGGTCCGAAGCGTCGGGATGCGCCTGCGGCCAGCAGCAGGCCGGTGCGGATCATCCGAAGCGGGCCTCGTATTCGGCCAGAACCTCGGTCAGGGTCGAGGCTGCGATCAGGCGTGGATCTCGTCCCCTCGCCACGACACCGATGGGGCCGCGCATCCGGTCCAGATCCTTGGGCGCGACGCCTTCCAGCGCCAGGGATTGCAGGCGCGCGTTCTGGGCGCGCCGCGACCCCAAGGCACCGACATAAAAGGCATCCGAGGCCAGAGCGCGCTTCAGCGCGGGCATCTCGCGGTCGTGGTCGTGGAACAGGGTGACGACGGCGCTATGAGCATCGGGCTTGGCCTCGGTCCCCAAGGTCGGGAAGCCCAAGGCCGCGACCAGCTGGGTCAGGGCCATCGCCTCGTCGCCCTCGCCGTGGATCTGGAAGGCCGGCGGCGGCGGCAGGGTCAGCTGGAAGCCCTGCCCCTGCGTGTCGCGCTGCGGCTTGCCGGTTTCCAGATCGACGTTCCAATGTCCGGTACGCCGCCGGATCCGGTCGTCCCAGATGGCGGACAACCAATCCGCGCAGGGCGCATGGATCAGCGCGATGCGCACTTGCCCGCCGCAGGGAAGCGGCAGGTCGATGGGGCCGCCTTCGCCATAGATCAGATGGGTCACAGGCTCGGTCCGGTCCAGATGGGCTGCGATATCGGCATCGATGCAGCCCGCGCCAAGCCGACCCACGCGCGTCCCGTCGGACCACAGCGCCATCATCGCGCCGGGCCGCCGCGGGAAGCCGCCCTTGGCGTCCGTCAGCATCGCCAGCGACCCGCCGGGGCGGGCCAGCAGCGCTTTCACGGGACAGTCGGCGGCGGCTGAGACAGGCAGGGTCATCGTCATGGTCGTAATCCGGCTGCGGGGAACAGACAAGGCAACGCGGCCCGGCCCTGATCGGATGCAAGAAAAGCACCGCCCCCCGCATTTTCAACCGCGCGGGGTCCCCGACATGCGAAAAGGGCCGCGATCCTTGCGGACGCGACCCATTTCGAAACGGTTGAAGGTGCAGATCTTACTTGATCTTGCCTTCCTTGTATTCGACATGCTGGCGCACGACGGGATCGTACTTACGCACGGTCATTTTTTCCGTCATCGTGCGGGCGTTCTTCTTGGTCACGTAGAAGTGGCCAGTGCCGGCGGTCGAGTTCAGCCGGATCTTGATGGTGGTCGGCTTCGCCATGTGTATCGCTCCTGCTTCGGGGCAATCGCGCGCCGCAAACCCCGTGGAATTCTTTATCGAAGCCGCCTTTTATCCGCCACCACGTCAGAGTCAACCGGCAAACGGCGAAAAACATCGCCCATGACGCAGTTGCCCGCGCCTCATGCAGCCCCCATGTTCAAGCGCCCCGCGCTGTGCGACACTGCGCGCCATGGATGCGGCCAAGGACTGCCTTGCCCCAGGATCACCGCACGAAGGATGAAGACATGCGTGAATTGCGCCTGAACGGAAAGACCGTCAAGGTCGAGGCCGAAAACGGCACCCCCCTTCTGTGGGTGATCCGCGACGAGTTGAAGCTGACCGGCACGAAGTTCGGCTGCGGCGTCGCCGCCTGCGGGGCCTGCACCGTGCACCTGGACGGCGAGCCCACCCGATCCTGCCAGACCTATGTCGAGGATCTGGACGGGGTCGAGATCACCACCATCGAGGCCATCTCGGGCGACCAGGTCGGCGCGGCGGTCCAGCAGGCCTGGACGGAACTGGACGTCGTGCAATGCGGATACTGCCAGTCGGGCCAGATCATGTCCGCCGTGGGCCTTCTGACAAGCAATCCCAGTCCGACGGCCGAGGAAATCGACACGCATATGTGGGGCAATGCCTGCCGCTGTGCCACCTATCAGCGCATCCGCGCGGGCGTGCAGCGCGCCGCCGAAATCCTGGAGGCGTAAGATGACCGTCCGCATGAACCGCCGCGGCTTCATCGCCACGGCCGCAGCCGCCGCAGCCGTCCTCTATGTCGGTATCAGCCCGAATGGCGCATTGGCCGCAAGCGGTGATGCCACCGCGCTGAACCCCTTCGTGCGCATCGATGCCGATGGCCGTGTCACCGCCATCATCAAGCATTTCGAGATGGGCCAAGGCCCCTCGACCGGGCTGACCACACTGATCGCCGAGGAGCTGGGCGTGACGATGGACCAGATCGGGTTCGAATTCGCGCCCTCGGACCCGCAGGTCTACAACAACCTGGCCTTCGGTCCGATGCAGGGAACGGGCGGTTCGACCGCCATGGCCAATAGCTTCATGCAATACCGCAATGCCGGCGCCGCCGCCCGTCAGGTGCTGATCGAGGCCGCCGCCGCCGAATGGGACGTCGATGCGGCCGGCCTGGACATCGTGGACGGCCGGATCACCGGCGGCGGCAAATCCGCCCCCATCGCCGATTTCGTCGCCGCCGCCGCCGCCCTGCCCGCCCCCGCCGAACCGCGCCTGCGCGGGCCCGACGAATGGCGGCTGATCGGCAAGGAGGGCACGGTCAAGCGCAAGGACACCCCCGCCAAGATCGACGGCACGGCGCAATTCGCCATGGACATGCAGCTGGACGACCAGCTGGTCGTCGTCATCGTCCACGCCCCGCGCATGGGGGCCACCGTGGCATCGGTCGATACCAGCGCGGCTGACGGCATGAGCGGGTTTGCGATGGCCAAGCCATTGCCGGACAATTCCGGCGTGGCGGTCTTTGCCGACACCACCTGGCAGGCCATTCGGGCGCGCGATGCGATCACGGTCGAATGGGACAATTCGGCGGCGGAAATGCGGTCCTCGGACCAGATCCGTGACGAATTGATCGCCGCCGTCAGCGACACCAGCACATGGGCGCCCAAGGGCGATCAGGCGCAGGTCGCCGCTGCCGTGGAGGGGGCTGCCAAGGTCATTGACCGGACCTTCTATTTCCCGCTGCTGGCCCATGCCCCGATGGAGCCGCTGACCTGCACCATCGAACCCACCGACAATGGCGGCGTCATCCTGCACGACGGCGCGCAATTTCCGACCTTCGGCCACATGACCCTGTCGCAGGTGCTGGACCTGCCGATGGAGAAGATCGCCATCCGCACCGTCATGGCGGGCGGGTCCTTCGGGCGGCGGGCGAATGCGACCTCGGACTACAACCGCGAATGCGCGATGGCCTTTGCGCTGACCGACCGCAGCCGTCCGGTGAAACTGGTCTGGACGCGTGAAGACGACATCAAGGGCGGCTATTATCGCCCCGCCTTCGCCCACCGCGTCCGCGTGGGCCTGAACGATCGGGGTGGCATCATCGGGTGGGATCACCGGATCGCGGGCCAGTCGATCATGAAGGGCACCTCGATGGAGCAGATGGCCGTGCATGACGGCGTCGATCATTCATCGGTCGAGGGGGTGGCCGATACGCCCTATGCCGTGCCCTCGATGTCGGTCGGCTTGTCGGATGTCGAAAAGGCCACCAGCGTCTTGTGGTGGCGGTCGGTGGGCCATTCCCACACGGCCTATGTGATGGAAAGCATGATCGACATGGTCGCGCAGGAAAGCGGTGCCGATCCGCTGGCGCTGCGGCTGTCGATGTTGCCCGGCGAAACACCCGCGCAGACCCGCATGGCGAGCGTCCTGAAGGCCGTGGCCGATATGGCCGACTGGTCGAACACGGGCGATCGTGCGCTTGGGCTGGCGGTGCATCATTCCTTCGGCAGCTTCGTGGCACAGGTCGCGCAGGTCTCGGGCGGCAAGGATGCGCCGGTCAGGATCGAGAAGGTCTTTGCCGCCGTCGATTGCGGCATCGCCGTGAACCCCGATGTGATCCGCGCCCAGATCGAGGGCGGCATCGGCTTTGGCATGGGGCATGCCATGCGCAACCAGATCACCCTGACCGAGGGCGAGGTCGATCAGTTCAACTTCCCCGACTATGAACCGCTGCGCATCTCCGACATCGGCGCGATCGAGGTTCAGGTCATGGCCTCGGCCGAGGCACCCTCGGGCGTGGGCGAACCGGGCGTGCCGCCTGCGGGTCCGGCGCTGGCCAATGCCATCGCCCGCGCGGGTGGGCCGCGCGTCACCGAACTGCCTATGATGACACAGGTGGATTTCGCCTGATGGCGATGGCCCGGCGCCCCGCGCGTCGGGCCGCCTAGCCTGCGGCGCGGGTCCGTTCGGTCAGTTGCAGGGGGCGCGGCGGTTCGATCACATGGCCGGTGACCTGGTTCCGCCCCGTCCTCTTGCCCTGATACAGCATCGCATCCGCGGTCGAGATCCACAGTTCCATCGACAGATCGGCGGCGCTGCGTCCCGTGGCGACACCCACGCTGATGGTGACGACGGGGCTGACGGCCGACCCCTTGTGGGGGATGCCCAGATCCTCGATCGCGCTGCGGATCTGTTCGGCGACATCCAGCGCGCCGTCGTGATCGGTGCGCGGCAGGATGCAGGCGAATTCCTCGCCTCCATATCGCAGGCAGACGTCGTCGCTGCGCCGCATGGCACCCTGCAGGGCATGGGCCACCCGGCGCAGGCAGCTGTCGCCTTCCAGATGGCCGTAGATATCATTGAACTGCTTGAAGAAATCGATGTCCAACATGATGAAGGACAGCCATTCGCCCTGTGCGGACAGGTGATGCAGCTGCGACTGCAGCAGCTCCTCCAGCAGGCGGCGGTTGCCAAGGCCCGTCAGCGCGTCGGTGGTTGCCAATGCCGAGAGCTGATCGCGCATGCGCTTCAGCTCGATATGGTTGCCGACGCGGCTGCGCAGCTTGATCGGCTGGATGGGCTTGGTGACATAATCGACGGCGCCGGCCTCGAAGCCGCGTTCCTCGTCCTCGGGCTCGTTCAGGCCGGTGGTGAAGATCACCGGCACCGTGCAAAGCACCGGGTCCTTCTTCAGCTGTCGGCAGACGGCATAGCCGTCCATTCCCGGCATGATGATGTCCAGCAGGATCAGGTCCGGCCGCGCGTTCATGGCCACCTGCAGCGCATCGGGACCGGACCTGGCAAAGCAGATCTCGTAGTCGTCCTCCAGCACGGCGGCCATCATCTCGATATTGGCGATCTCGTCGTCGACGATCATGATGACGGGTCGGCTCATGTCGCGGCCCCTTTCCTGTCGGTGCGCGGATCGGGCTGCATCTGGTCCAGCAGCAGGGCGGCGCGGGGGTAGTCCAGCTGCGACAGCGCATCCAGCAGCGGATGTTCGGCCCGCGCCTCGGCGCCCAGGCCCAAGGCATCGGCCAGCGCGTGAAATCCGCTGCGCGCCGACAGGCTGCGCCGGCGGATCTGGTCGCGCAGCGTCGCGATGGCGGGTTCAGCACCAGCCGTGGCCGGGGCCAGGGGCGTGGGGGCGACCGATGGCGCATCAAGGCTGCGGGCGGCGGCGATGGCCGGGATCAGCGCCTGCGACAGTTGCGCGATCATCCCGCGGGCTTCGGGGGCCTCGCCCCGATTCAGCGCCGCCTCGATCCGGCCCGCGAGGTCCGGGATGGATGGCAGCCCAAGCGAGCCCGCGACGCTTTTCAGCGTGTGTGCGCTGATGCTGGCCTCATCCGTGGCACCGCGGTCGATCATCTGATCCATCCGCGCCCCGACGTCGTCATAGGTTCGGCCGAATTCGACGATCAGCCGGTGCAGAAGTGCCGCCTTGCCGTTCATCCGGTTCAATGCCGCATCCAGATCGAAGGGAGGCAGGGCCACTGGCAATGCGCCCTTGGACGGTGCGGGCGCTGTGATCGGGGCAAGGGTGGGCAGCCATTTCGTCAGGGTCGCGATCAGCAGCGTCGGGTCGATCGGCTTCGAGAGGTGATCGTTCATCCCCGCCCCCAGGCAACGCTGGCGTTCCTCGTCATAGGCATGGGCGGTCAGCGCGATGATCGGCAAGTCGGTGGCAGAGATCGCCTGGCGGATGCGCCGGGTCGCCTCGACACCGTCCATGCGCGGCATCTGCACATCCATCAGCACAGCCGCGTAATCCGAGCCGCCGTTCAGGACCTTCTGGCAGGCGATGATCCCGTCATCCGCAACATCGACCTGCAGACCGGCGTCGGACAGCAGTTCGGTGGCGATCTCCTGGTTGATGGGGTTGTCCTCGACCAGCAGGATGCGGTGGCCCTTCAAGCCGCCCGGCAGTGCGGGCAAGGGTGGCAGCGGAGCAGACGACACCACCCGACCCGACGTACCGGGGAACAGGTGGTTCAGCGTCTCCAGCAGATGATGCGGGTCCAAGGGCTTGCGCAGCACGCCGCTGATGGCATGGCGATCGTCATCCTGGATCATGTCGTCGATGCAATAGGCGGTGACCATCAGCGTGATGGGCATCAGCGCCAGCTGCGTGCTGTTGCGCATGGCCCGCACGGTCTGCAAGCCGTCCATGCCGGGCATCTTCCAGTCCAGCAGCACCAGATCGTATGGGCGCCCCGCGACGGCTTCGCGTTCCAGCAGGGCCAGCGCCTCGGAGCCCGAGGACACCAGATCGCCCGTCAGCCTCCAGCGGTTCAGCAGCTCCTGGATGATGTCGCGCGATGCGGGGTTGTCGTCGGCCACCAGGATGCGCAGCGCGCGCAGGGCCGCATGGGGATGGGCCACAGCCTGCGCATTGGCCGAGGCCAGCAGCCACACCCGGAAGGTGAAGACGCTGCCGATGTCGGGCATGCTATCCACGGTGATCGCGCCGCCCATCTGTTCCACGATCTGCCGACAGATCGCCAGCCCCAGCCCCGTCCCGCCGAAGCGTCGCGTGGTCGAGCTGTCGGCCTGGGTGAAGGATGCGAACAGCTTGCCCTGCTGTTCGGGGGTCATGCCGATGCCGCTGTCGCTGACGGCGCATTCGATGCAGATGCGGTCGCCATCGCGTTCCGCCAGCCGCACCGCGACCGAGACGCGCCCCTCCTCGGTGAACTTGATGGCATTGTTCAGCAGGTTCAGGACCACCTGGTTCAGGCGCAACTCGTCCCCCGTCACCAGCGTCGGCACATCATCGGCAATGCGCATGCGGATGGTCAGGTTGCGGGCATGGGCGCTTTCGGCGACCAGCTGCACCTGACCCGAGATCGCCGCCCGCAGGTCGAAATCGCGCGATTCCAGTTCCAGGTTGCCGGATTCGTTCTTCGAAAAATCCAGGATGTCGTTGATCTGGCGCAGCAGCGACACGCCCGCGCTGTTCAGCTTGGTCACGTGATCGCGCTGGCGCGGCTGCAGGTCGCTGCGCTGCAACAGGTGGCTGAAGCCCAGGATCGCGTTGATCGGGGTGCGGATCTCATGGCTGACATTGGCCAGGAACATGCTTTTGGTGCGGATGGATTCCTCGGCGACGCGGTTGCGTTCCTCAAGCGCCAGGCTGCGGGCGACCAGCTCGTCGCTCATGACGCGGATGCGGGCGAAGGCGGTGCGGACCTTGTCGGTGACCCAGATCAGCACCGACATCTGGAACAGCACGATGGCCGCATGCAGCAACACGCGGGCCAGTTCGCCCTCGCCCGGGAAGACGGCGGCGGGCAGGACGTAAAGCAGCAGCAGATGGTGGATGGCGATGCCCGAGGCCGCCAGCACCAGCGCGCTGCGATCGAACCAGGCGATGTTCAGCGCCATGACCGCAAAAAAATACATGTGCATGTCCATCTGCCAGGGATGGCCCGCAAACAGCACCAGCAGGAAGGCCGGTTCCCCGATCAGCGCGATCCCCGCCAAATTGCGCGAGATGCGCACGTTGCCGAAACGCCGCCACGTCAGGTGATAGAGCCCCGCCAGCGCCGCCCCCCAGGCCGTGGCCTGCCAGACGGGCATGACGTGGTTCCATGCCGCCGCCGCCGCCAGCACGGGCACATGCGCCCACAGCAGCCAGACAAGCATACCGCCAAAGCGTTCGCGCAGGATCTGGATCTCATCAGTCATGGGCGGGCCCCCCGTTCATCGGTGAAGCAGCCCAGCAGCCGCGACGAGGGCAGCACCGCCCAAGCCCCCTGTGCTTTCAGGGCATCGCGGAAATCCGGATCCTCGGATGCGGCGATGGCGATGCCGCGCAGCCCGCCCAGACCCACGACGCCGCCCCCCGCGCGATAGACGAGGTCGGTCAGCCGCGCGCCCCCTGCCCCCGGTGCCAGCACCAGATACTGTCCCTGCACCGGCGAAACGGCCAGCGTCGCCACCGCCAATGCCACGACCCCGGCCAGCAGCAGCGCCAGCGCGGGGGCGAAGTCCATCCAACCGGCCGAAGGTTCGTCCAAGGGGTCCGTCGCGGAGCCGTTGCGTAGATTCGACATGTCACGTCCCTGCTGCTGCGTTATGTGCAGTCTAGTGTCGGGGACTGTCGGATGTCTTAACGCGCGCCCTTTCGGAAGCCGAAGAACGCTGACGTTTCAATTCAAATGCCACCTAAAGTTGTGGCATTCAGCCCAGGGGATGGACCTTGGCCCGGCCTGCCTGCACCCGCGACAGCTGCGCGGCCAGGGGGGCGTCGCGGAAACCGCTGCGGGCATGGCGGCGCAGGTTCACGCCCACCAGCGCCATCAGCACGCGCGCATCGCTGGCCGCGATCAGACGCTCGGCCGACAGGCGAACCAAGTGGCGCGGCGTGCGCCCCCAGGTCGCGACCAGAAGCGACCGCGCCGTCATCACCGCCAGTTGAAGCGTCACCCCCGACGACAGCGCGGCGGGTGCATCGAAGATGACGATGCTGTCGCTGTGACTGCCGTGGTCCATGAGCGACCTGATGCGATCGGCCAGGGGCGGGTTGGGACCGATGCCGATGTCGTCCAGTCGCACCAGCCGCAGCATGGTGCCATCATCCTTGGGGGCGTGCTGCACGGGTTCGGGCAGCCCTGTGGCGGGGTGGCAATCGACCAGCAGCACCCGCCGTCCCATCGCGTTCAGCCCAAGCGCCAGCGCCGAGGCGGTCACCGTGGCATCGCCCTCGCGCCCTGCCGGACAGACGAGGATGCTGAGCGGGATCGCCCCGCGCGACTGCGACTGGATCATCACCAGCATCGAGCGCAGGGCGTTCGCGAAGGGATGCTGGGGCTCGCGGCGGATCAGGCGGGTCAGGTTGCGCGCCTCGCGCCGGCGCAGACGGGGCAGCATGCCGACGGGCACGGTGTCGGGGGTCATGCGCAGCTGGTCGCCGCTGCGGGTGCTGCGGTCCATCAGCTCGGACAGGCCCACGACCATCAGCGCCGCGAAACCCGCCAGCACGATCGTCACCGCCAGATAGACCTTGCGCCCGCGCCCCTGCGGGGCCAGCGGCGGGGTAGCGGGCGACAGGACCTCGACCTTGACGGCGGGGACGTCGGCATCCTCGCGCAGGGCGCGCTGCCGGTTCTGCAGGCGGGCCAGGGCCTCGGCCTCGGCTGCGACGCCGCGCAGCATGTCGGCAAGCTCCAGCTCGGCCAGGTTGCGTTGCGACAGCCCGCCCTGCGCCTGTTCCAGCTGTTCCTGCACCGCCTCCAGGTCCGCCCGGTTCGCCTGAAGCGCCGCCTGGACCGAGGTGCCATAGACCTGCGCCGCGCGCCTGATCTGGTCGCGGGTGGTGGCGATGCGTTCCTCGGTCAGGTCGATGCCGCCGTATTGCGCGCCGTATTTCGCCTGCCGTTCGGCCAGGGCGTGCTGCTGTTCCTGCAACCCGTCGCGCAGGGCGGTCAGGCTTTCGGGCTCCCCCGGCAGCGGCACCAGCGGCATGCGGTCGGTGTCGGGGATCATCGCCAGCGTCGCCGAAAGCGCCGCCTGCTGTTGTTCCAGCTGGTCGCGGCGCGATGTCAGCGCGATGATCGTCTGGCTGCTGGACGATCCCCCCGGCGTGGCCGTCAGCCGGTTCAGGCGCTGGAACTCGCGCGCGCGCGCCAATTCGTCATCATAGGCCTGCTGCTGACGCGCGATGCGCGGGCCCAGCCATTCCAGCCGGGTCTGCAGCTGGTCGCGCTGCAGGGCGTTGCGCTGTTCGACATAGGTCTGCACGGTCAGATTGGCGATATCGGCGGCGCGCTGCGGATCGCCCGCCTTGAACGCCAACCCCACGACATCGGGCGCCCCCTCGCGCCGCACCCACAAACGCGAGGCGAAGGCGTTCAGCCGCTGTTCGGTCGGGTCCTGGACGGCGGGGGCATCGGGCTGGGGCGTCCCGATCCATCCGCGCAGCCGCGTGACCATGCGGCTGGCAAGGCCCGGTTGCGCGGGGGCCAGTTCGGGCGTCTGCGGCAGGTCCAGCCGGTCGATCACCGCCTGGATGTTCTGGCGCGAGGTCATGCGCTCCAGCTCGGTCTCAAGATTGAATTCCGTGGTTTCGTCGCGGGGCAGGTAATCGGGCTGGGTCATGATCAGCCGGGTGCTGGCCACATAATCCTTGGGCATGGCCATGATCAGCGGCACGGCGGCCGCCGTCAGCGTGATGGTGATGGCCGTGATGGGCAGCATGCGCCGCCGGATCAAACCGAAAAGCGCGGTCCATTCGATGGCGACGCCGTCCCCTTGGTCCTGCGCCGCGGCCTGCCGCGCACGGGCCCCTTCGGTACGGATTCGCGTGGGAAACTGATCGTTCATGCCAACTCTCGCTTGGGTAGGGGGCGGGCCGCAAGATCGCCGTGCAGGTCCGACAGGCGGGCGACATAACCGCCGATCTCCATCCGGGACAGGAACAGCGCCCGCCCCGCATCGGCCAGCCGCTGTCGCAGCGCGGGGTCCGCGATCAGCCGGGCCAACGTATCGGCCAAGGCGTCCGCATCGCCGACGGGCACGAACAGGCAGGTCCGGTCGTGGGTCAGCACTTCGTCGTGGGCGCCGACGCGGGTGGTGACGACGGCCATGCGATGGGCCAGCCCCTCGATCACGGCCATGGCCATCCCTTCGGCATGCGAGGGCAGCACGAGGATGTCGCCTTCGTCGCACAGGGCGCGGGCGCGGGCTTGGTCGATCCAGCCGGGGATCTGCACGCGACCCGCCAGCCCCAGGTCGGCGACCTGCGCCCGGATGTCGTCCAGCGGGCCATCTCCGGCCAGCGTCGCGACCCATGGCAGGTCACGCAACTGCGCCAGCGCCGACAGCAGCTCCGGCACGCCCTTGCGCGCGCCCAGCTGTCCCAGAAAGACGATGCGGCATGGTCCACCCGAGGGCGCGCTTGCCTGCGGGTGCGGGTCGGGGACGCAGTTGCGCAGCACCGTGATGCGATCCGGGGCGACGCCCAGCAGGTCGCGGACGGTGGCCTGATCACGCCCGCCCAGCACGATGACGCGCTGCGCCCGGCGGAACATGCGGCGGATTGCGGCCTGTTGCCACTGGGGGCGGCGGGCCAGATCGGCGGCATAGTCGAAGTCGTGCAGATGCAGCACATGCCCCTGCCCCAGCAGGCGCGCGACCTGCGACAGGATCAGCTTGCGCGCGGTGCTGCCCCGCCCCGCGACATGCAGGTGCTGCAGCCGGTCGCGGCCCGCGATCCTGTCGCCGATCATCGCAAGGATCGCCCCCGCCAGCATCACCCCCGACCGCAGGGGCCGGAACCGCATCCCGCGCGTGTCCTGCACGCGGTGGCGATAGGGCGCGGGATCGGCCTGGATCACATAGCCCGCCAGCCGCCCGATGCCGCCGCCATGTTCGCAGCCGCCCGCGATATGGTGGCGCACGATGCAGGGGCTGCGACCCTGTCCGGGCTGGTCTGAACGGGTCATCTGGTCATCCTGTCGCGTTGAGCCTGAACAATCATGGGGCCCGGGGCCTATCGGACTCAATCTGGCCGCCTGATATGGCGGGCATCCCTTCGGTCAGGGACATGACCCCTTTGGCGGATGCGGTCGTAAAGCTGCACCATCTGCGCGCCCACGCGGTCGGGGCGGACGGGACCGTCGGCCCATGCCGCAGCCCCCTGCGCCAGACGTTGGCGCAAGGCCGGATCGTCGTGCAGCAGCGCAAGGGCATCGGCCAGGGCGGCGGGATCGCGCGGCGGCACCACCAGCCCGGCCCCTGCGGCGCGGACGGTGCCGCCCAATTCGCCGACATCGGTGACGACGACCGGCTTGGCGAAGGTCGCCGCGACCATCAGCACACCGCTCTGCGAGGCCTCGGCATAGGGCAGCACCACCACGTCGCAGTCATGAAACAGCCGCGAGGCCTGTTCGTCGGGGATGAACCCGTGGTGGATTACATAGCGCGCCGGATCGCCCATCAGGTGGCGCAGATCGTTCGGATCGTCGCCGCGTCCCGCCAGCACCAGTTGCAGAACGGGGATGCGGTCGCCCAGCAAGGCCTCGGCCCGCAGAAGGTCGTCGACCCCCTTGTAGGCGAACATCCGGCCGAACAGCAGCACCTTCAGCCCCGGGCGAGGCGGCGGCGCAGGCAGGTCGTGCGCCGCCTCGGCATAGCGGGTGATGGTGGGATGGGGCACGACATGGACGCGCGCGGGCGATTTGCCGAAACGCGCGGCGGCGGCGGCGCGCAGGCCGGCGCCATGGACCAGCAGATCGTCAGACTGCCGCGCCATCAGCCGCGCGCCCCAATCGGGCAGCTGCAAGGTCTCTCGGTCGCCCGGATGGGGGGTGACGTCATGCACCGTGGTGATCAGGGCCGCATGACGGCGCAGAAACGGCGCGATAGCGTTCAGCCAGACCGTCGTGTTGCTGAGGACGTGGATCACGTCTGGCCGCGCCCGCCGCACCAGCCGCATCATCCGGGCCAGCAGGGCGATATTGCGCATCGACCGCGTGCGGGGCCAATCCATCAGCCGCAGATCGACCGCCGGGTCCAGCCAGCGCTCAAGCCCCCGGTAAAGCCGCGCAGGCGCGATCAGCGTCACCTGCGCGTGGGCTGCCAGCCCGTTGGCACAGGCGATGGTGTGATCGACGGGACCGGGGGCGATCAGCAGGACCCTCATGCCGGATCGACCGTCTGGCGCAGGCGCAGGGTGCGCAGCGCGTCCCGTCCCCGACGCAGCACATGCGGTTCGCCCGCAAAGCGCAGTCCGCGCAGGAACAGGCGCGTTCGGTCGGCAAGGCCAATCGGGCGCAAGCGCGACGCGGCGACGAAATGCGGAAAATGGTCGGCCATGTCCAGCCGCCAGCCCAGATCGCGGGCGGTCAGGAAAGCGTTCAGCTCCTCGACCGTGGCTTCCCAATGGGCCATGCGACGGCGCAGCATCGGCGCATCGTCGCTGGCGCGGTGCCAAGTGTTGTCATGGATGCGGTAGCCGCCCAAGGCCTGCGGCAGGGCGACGATCGGAAAGACAAAGGGGATCGCCCCCACCAGCCATGCATCGGCCGAGATGCGGAACCGCGCGGGGATCGCGCCGACGCAATCCCAGGCCTCGCGTCGGACTGAAATGGCCGAGGTCATCGGAAACGGCCAGACCCCCGCCGATCGCGCCATGCGCGGGGCGATGTCGCCTTGGCACAGCGTCCGCGGGATCGGTGGCCCAAGGGGGGCATCGTCGTTCCCCGTCGGCTGCAGCCGGTGATAGACCAGCCCCGCCTCGGGGGTGTCGGCAAAGGCACTGGCGATGGCCGCCAGCTTGCCCGGCATGAACCAGTCGTCCGCGTCCAGAAAGCACAGTATCGCCCCCCGACTGGCCGCCACCGCCGCATTCATCGCCGCCGCCTGCCCCTGGTTGCGTTGCAGGACCGCGCGCACCGCATGGCCGTAATCCGCGATCACCTGTCGGGAATCATCGGTGGATCCGTCGTCGACGACGATGACCTCGAAGCTGACGCCTTGCTGCGAGAGGGCGCTGTCGATGGCCCGCGCGACATAACGGCCATAGTTGTAGTTGTTAATCAACACGCTGATTTCCGGGGCGGGCATGGGCTTCTCCGGCTCGGAGGACAGGGTGGGCCGGGTCGGGATCATCCGCAGGCCTTGCCGGAAACGATAAGCGATGCCCGCCTTGCCCCGACAGCGGTCCGAATGGGGCCGCGGCGGCGCAACCGACACCTCCGAAAGGTGAAGGTTGGGGGGTGACGATGCCACCTTGGGTCATGGGGATGGCCGATGGTGACCCGTGCGGGGTGACGGGCAGGAACGCTAGGCTGAGGGGCATCGCCCGCCTGCAAGGGATGGGCATGCCATTCCCCCAAGGGCCCGCCATGACCGCAGCGACCGATCACCCAAGCCATCTGCCTGCCAGCTTTCACGACTATCTTGAAGGCCAGGGGACCGCGCGAGGCCGTTCCGGACGGCTGGCCGGGGCGGCGGTCTGGATGACGCTGGTGATCCTGTCCGGCGCGCTGCTGCCTTTGCTGGCGACATCGGGGGCGGGGCTGGACGATCGGGCGCGATCGCTTCTGCGGCTCAGCGTGTTGCCGGTCTATGCCACGACGCTGATCCTGGCCATGCGCCATACCCAGGCGGTCGCACGGTCGATCCTGCGCAGCGCGCCCCTGCTGGCGCTGGTCGGGTTTCAGTTCGCGACGGTGCTCTGGTCGATCGGCCCCTCGATCAGCCTGCGCCGGGCGGTGGCGCTGGCGCTGACGCTGCTGCTGTCGCATGTGCTGGCGGTGGCCTTCACGCCGCGGCGGCTGCTGTGGCTGGTGGCCAGCGCGCTTGGCACCTGCATGCTGGGCAGTCTGGCGATGATGGCGCTGCAGCCCTCGCTGGCCTTCGTGCCGGGTGACGGGGCGCTGCGCGGCATCTATCAGAACAAGAACGTGCTGGGCTGGGTGGCGGGTATCGCCACCGTGGCGGGGGTGATCCTGGCCTGCGACAAGGGGGGCGACCGCCGCAGGGCCGGTGCGATGATCGCCGCCGTCTCGGTTGCCTGCCTGATCCTGTCGCAATCCTCGACGGGGTTGCTGGCGGCGGCGGGAGCGCTGATCGTGGCGGGGTTCCTGGTGCTGCTGGGACGTGCGCGCGGGCTGGGGCGGGCGCTGCTGATGGTGGCCTTCATGGTGGCGGCGGGGATAACGCTGATCTTCCTTGGCCTGCTGCTGGTCCCCTTGCTGGAGGCCTTGGGCAAGGACGCCACCCTGACGGGCCGCGTTCCCATGTGGCATCTGATCGACATGCGCATCGCCGACCGGCTGTGGCTGGGCCACGGGTATCAGGTCTTCTGGACCATGGGCAACCAAGATGCCTGGGTGATCTGGGGCCAGATCGGATGGCTCAGCCCGCATGCCCACAGCGGATACCGCGACATCCTGCTGGGGTCGGGACTGGCGGGCGCGGTGCTGACGGCATGGGCCATCATCCCCGCCGTGCGCGGCGCGGCGCGGCTGACGCTGCTGCGACCCGGGCAAGGCTGGCTGTGGCCCTGTGTCTTCATGGCGCAGATCCTGATCCTGAACCTGACCGAGACCACCCTTCTGGCCCAGAACGGCCTGCAATGGACGCTGATGGGCACGATGATCGCCCTGACGTCCAACCACGCCCGCCGCCGCTGACAGGCCCATACGCAGGGTCAGGTCGCATCTACGCCTTTGGGACAGGTTCCGCCCAAAGGGCTAGCCCGCAGCCGTCCCCAAGGGCGCTTTCGTCGGCACCCCCTGCCCCACGCGCCCCGAACGGCCAAGTATCTGCATATCCCGCGCAGGCTTAGTTTCGGACCTGACGATCAACCCGAACGGGGGCGCAACATGACGACCGACCACCAGTGGCAAGACCCGGTGAAGACCACGAACGTCCTTGGACTGCGCGTCGCCGCGCTGACCCGCAAGGGCGCCGTTTCGCGGATTCTGGCGGATGTGCGGGACGGGCGACGCGGCTATGTCTGCGTGTCCGGCGCCCATAGCGTCATCGAATGCCGCGCCGACCCGGAGCTGGCACGCATCCACAACCGCGCCACACTGACCGTGGCCGACGGAATGCCCCTGGTCTGGGCGCTGCGCAGCGATGGCCACAACCAAGCCGAGCGGATCTATGGCCCCGACCTGATGCTGTCGGTCATCGACGCCAGCCAAGACAGCGGCATCGGACATTTCCTTTACGGCACCACGCCCGAGGTGCTGGACCAGCTGCGGGCGAACCTGCAGCGCCGCTTTCCCGGCGCGCATGTCGCGGGCAGCTTCGCGCCCCCCTTCCGCCCCCTGACCGCCGATGAGGAAACCGACATCGCCCACATGATCGACGACAGCAACGCAGGCATCGTCTGGGTCGGCATCGGATGCCCCAAGCAGGAACGCTGGATGGCGCGGATGCGCGACCGGCTGCAGGCACCGATGCTGATCGGCGTCGGCGCAGCCTTCGACTTTCACGCAAAGGGCAAGCTGCAGGCACCAGCCGTCATGCAGCGCAACGGGTTGGAATGGCTGTTCCGCCTGGTGACCGAGCCGCGACGCCTGTGGCGACGCTATGCCCGCACCGTGCCCGCCTATCTGCTGTTGCGCGGATTGCAGCGCAGCGGGTTGCGCCGCTTTCCCATAGCCCACGACCCCGACCACATGCCCCACAGGATGCAACCATGATCAGTTCGGACAGATTGCAGGGAACCCCCGTCACGGCCTTTGCCACGCAAGCGGACCACAGGACGCGCGCCGCCCTGTCGCGCAATGCGGTCATGGTCCTGACGGAAACGGCGGTGCTGGTCCTGGCCATGCAGATCACATCGGGGCTGGCGCATGCATCCGCATTGATGCCCGCCGCGATCACGCTGCTGGCCGTCCGGCTGCTGCTGGGGCTGGTGCCTGGGCGGGGGCTGCACCCGCATGAGATCATGCGCCGCAGCGTCGCCGCCGTGCCCATCGCGGCGGGCATCTGCATCATGCTGCCCGCGCTGCAGGGCGACACCGATCACGCCGTGGCCATCGCGCTGTTCCTGCTGGTGGCGCTGGTGCTGCAATATCCGGCGCGAATGATGGCGGTGGCGCTGCTGCACCGGGCGGGACTGTGGACGATCAACGCCCATGTCATCGCAGATCCGGCCATCTCTCCGCTGATCGAGACCTTCTTTCGCCGCAACTGGCGCTATGGGTTGATGCCCGACGCCAGCCGCCCGGCCTCGGTCGCGCTGGTGGCCGATGACGCGCTGGCCCGCCCCGAGGCGCTGCCTGCCAGCTATGCGCAGGTCTTCGTGCTGGCCGATACGCCGCAGCTTCGGATCTCGGGGCTGCATGCCGCGAACGCGGGCGGGGCCATCGGTCTGCGGGTCAAGCATCTGCGCCCCGGCATCGGTGCCGACCGGTTGAAGCGGGCGATGGATCTGGCCATCGCGGTGCCGATGATGGTGATCGCGCTGCCCTTCATCGCGCTGGCCGCCCTTGCGATCTGGATCGTCGATCCCGGTCCCGTCTTCTATGCCCAACCGCGCGAGGGTCTGAACGGCAGCGTCCTGAAGGTGCTGAAGCTGCGCACCATGTATCGCGATGCCGAAACCCGGCTGCAGGACCTGCTGCAGGCCGACCCCGAGGCCCGCGCCGAATGGGCCGCGCATTTCAAGCTGAAGAAGGACCCCCGCGTCCTGCCCTTCGTCGGCTGCTTCCTGCGCCGGTCCAGCATAGACGAGCTGCCGCAGCTGCTGAACGTCATCATGGGCGGCATGAGCGTCGTCGGACCCCGCCCCTTCCCCGAATACCACCTGGCCGCCATGCGCCCCGAGTTCCGCCGCAAGCGCTGCAGCGTGCCGCCCGGCATCACCGGGCTGTGGCAGATCTCGGAACGCAGCCAGGCCGATCTGGCCCAGCAGGAACAGCTGGACGCCTTCTACATCGACAACCGCTCGGTCTGGCTGGACCTGTCGATCCTGCTGCGCACCCTGCCCGCCGTCATCCTTGGGCGCGGCGCCTGCTGACACCAATCCCACGTTTCTGGAAAGGACACGCCATGTTTCGAAGCAAACGCATTCTTGTCACCGGGGGCGCAGGGTTCCTTGGATCGTTTCTGTGCGACAGCCTGCTGGCCGACGGCCACGAGGTGATCTGCTTGGACAATTTCCACACCGGGTCGCGCACCAACGTCCAGCATCTGCACGGCCACCCCCGGTTCGAGATCATGCGCCACGACGTGACCGTCCCCATCCACGCCGAGGTCGACGAGATCTTCAACCTCGCCTGCCCCGCATCGCCCGTGCATTACCAGACAGACCCGGTGCAGACCGTCAAGACCAACGTCCACGGCGCGATCAACGTGCTGGAACTGGCGCGGCGGCTGAAGGCGCGGATCTTTCAGGCCTCGACCAGCGAGGTATACGGCAACCCGCTGGTCCATCCGCAGGTCGAAAGCTATGCGGGCAACGTGAACCCCATCGGCCATCGCGCCTGCTATGACGAGGGCAAGCGCTGCGCGGAAACGCTGTTTTTCGATTACCACCGTCAATACGGGGTCCAGATCCGGGTCGCGCGCATCTTCAACACCTATGGCCCGCGGATGCTGCCCGACGACGGGCGGGTCGTGTCGAACTTCATCGTGCAGGCGCTGCGCGGCGATCCGATCACCATCTATGGCGAAGGCCAGCAGACCCGGTCCTTCTGCTTCGTCGACGACCTGATCCGCGGTTTCCGCGCGCTGATGGATGCGCCCGACGACGTGCTGCTGCCGATCAATCTTGGCAACCCGTCGGAATTCACCATCCGCCAGCTGGCCGAACTGGTGATCGAGATGACCGGATCGCGGTCGCGCATCGTCTTCAACCCCCTGCCGCAGGATGATCCGCAGCAACGCAAGCCCGACATCTCGCGCGCGGCGGATCAGCTGGGGTGGCGACCGGCGGTATCGCTGCGCGAGGGGCTGAGCCAGACCGTCGCCTATTTCGACCAGATGCTGTCGCAGCGCGTCCACAGCCATGTCGCGGCCTCGGTCCCGATCCAGAGCGGAGCGCGCATGCTGGTCAACGGCTTTGCCACCGGACGGAGCCTGGCGTGAAAATCCTTGTCTTCGCCCACCGGTTGGATCTGGGCGGGACACAGGCCCATGCGATCGAGATGGCCGCGCGTCTGCGCGACCGTCACGGATACCGGATCGTCTTTCATGCCGGGGCGGGCCCGCTGCAGCCGATGATGAAGGAACACCGGCTGCCGCTGGTCGTCGCGCCCGATGCGCGCTTCCAGCCGTCCCTGGCGCGAATGCGGGTGCTGCGCGACCTGGTCGCGCGCGAAAAGCCCGACCTGATCCATGCCTGGGATGCCTGGCAGGGGGTCGAGGCCTTCTGTGCCGTCCATATGACCATGCAGGTGCCGCTGATCATCAGCGATATGGGCATGACATTGTCGCACATGCTGCCGCGTCAGGTGACGACCACCTTCGGCGTGCTGGCCGTCCAGCAGCAGGCCCGGCAACAGGGCTGGCAGCGGTCGGCGCATCTGCCCCTGCCCGTCGATCTGATGCGCAACGCCCCCGATGCCATCGACCGCCGACAGGCGCGCGACTTCATGGGGGTGGGACAGGATGATCTGCTGATCGTGGCGATGGCCCGGTTGACCCACAGCATGAAGGCGGAATCGCTGCTGCACATGATCGAATGCCTGCGCCGCATCGGGCGCCATCTGCCGTTGCGGCTGGCGATCATCGGGGACGGGGGCGCGCGGGCCGAGTTGCAGCACATGGCCACCCGCGCCAACCGTGAATTGGGCCGCAAGGCGATCAGCCTGCGCGGTGCGATGACCGACCCGCGTGCCGCCTATGCGGCCTCGGACATGGTCATCGGGATGGGAGCCACGGCGCTGCGGGGGATGGCCTTCGGCAAGCCGGTGATCGTGACCGGAGACCTGGCCTTCGCGCGTCTGTTCGATCCCGGCACCTCGGCCTGGTTCACGGCCAACGGGCTGCACGGGGTGGGCGACGACGACGACGGCCAGGCGATGCAGCGGCTGATCGTGCAGCTGGCCTCGGACCCGCAACTGCGCGACAGGTTGGGCCGCTTCGGGCGCGATCACGTCGCCCGCCATCACGATCTGGACCGCCTGTCGGACGATCTTGCCGCGCTGTGCCGCACCGCGCGGGATGTGCCGCCGCAGCCGACGGTCGGCGGCACGATGCGCTCGGCGGTCGTCTACCTGCGCGAACGGCGCTTTCGCCGGTCCTGCTTCCGGGGCCTGGGCGAAACCTGAACCCCCATGCGAAAACCCCGACACCCGTGGGCATCGGGGTTCCCCCATTGGTTTTCTCGTGACTTCAGTGCGCGGTCGATCCGTCCCTGTCGCCCGTTCCGATCAGGCTGTTCAGGCGCTGCGCCGCCTGCGTCCGGTTCGTCGCGTTCACCTTGCGCATGATGTTGCGGATATGGACCTTGACCGTGCTTTCACACAGGTTCAGCTCATAGGCGATGGTCTTGTTGGCGGCACCCCGCTGCAGGGCGCGGGCGACGGCCAGCTGGCGTTCGGTGAAATGATCCTCGGACTCCTCGGTGCTGTGCTGGTTGGCGGCCAGGGTCTTGCTCAGCGTCACAAGGCTGCTGCGCGGCAGATAGGTGCCGCCCGAATGGACGATGCGGATGGCCTCGACCACATCGGCGAACTTGCCCTCGGGGGGGACGAAACCCGCCGCCCCGCTGGCGATGGCCGCCAGCATGGATTCCAGATCGGTCTGATCGGCAAGGATGATCACGCGGCAGGCCCCCGCCATGCCGATGACACCGTTGACCTCGGAGGCGATGCGTTCGTCCAGCATCGACGCGCTTCCGATGTTGTAGAGGATGACCTGGTTGTCACCCTCCAGATGACCCGCGCGCCATGCCTCGATCGAGGCGTGGCTCTCGATCACCGCACCGGCGCGATAGGCCTCGAGGCAATGGACGAAGCAGTCGCGCGCCAAGGGACGCGGATCGATCACCACCACCTGCGGCTGAACCTGCGCCGCCCAAGTCTTGTCACTAGCCTGTCGTTTCGTTCCTTCCGAAATTGGCGGATTTTCGTCGTTGGCCGAATAACGATGCAACATGTAAACATACCCCACGATTACTGGTGACGGTATCGGGAAAGAAACAATATCCGATGCGTCACGTTATACCCCGGCAAGAATTGCCTGCCGCCCCCCGGCTTTGCGCGATCGCATTCAATAATCTGATATCAATGAATTATCACGCACCAGAGCCAGGGTTTGGCCCCCTCGTGAAGCTGAAGTTACAGGTTGGTTCTTATGTCCAATATGATTACGATCAACTTTACATACCCAAAAGTGTATTTAAGACTTGGATATCGGCAGAAATCCGCCAACATTATTATATTCGAATATAGATAAGATTGTATAATTCACTCTTAGGTTGATTTTATTTTATCAGGATCACCCATAAAGATATATCTCAACGTCGGAGCACAGCATGACCGCACGGCCACGAATCGTCTGCCTCGGATATTCGGGAAACGCGCTTGAGATGTTCGAACATCTGGCCAGCGCCTTTCACGTCGCGGCCTTTCTGGACGACAACCCCCAGCTTGCCGGCCACAGCTTTCAGGGGGTTCCGGTGCTGCCCATGGCCGCGCTGGACCGTTTCGACGACGCGCTGGTGCTGGTCACCTATGGTTCGCAGCGCAGCATCGGCGTGCGGGCGGCCAATGTCGCAAGACTGGGCCTGGCGCGCGAGCGTTTCGCGACGGTCATCCATCCCGCGGCGCATGTCTCGGGTTTCGCGCGGATCGGCGCGGGGACGATGGTCTTTCCGGGGGCGGTGGTGACCTTCAACGCGGAAATCGGCGATCACTGCATGATCCTGCCGGGCAGCGTCGTGCATCACGACGTCACCTTGGGCGATCACGTACTGGTCGGGTCCAACGTCACCATCGCCGGTCATTGCCACGTGGACCAGGGCTGCTATCTGGGCAGCGCCAGTGCGTTCCGGAACGGCGTGAAGGTCGGGGCGGGATCGGTGATCGGCATGGCCGCGAATGTCATCGGGGACGTGCCGCCGGGATCGGTGATGATCGGCAATCCGGCACGCCCCCTGAAGCCGCGCTGATCAGGCCAGCGCGCGCAGCGGCATCTTCTGGGCGGCCAATGCCTCGGCCAGGACCGCGACCACCTTGTCCAGCTGATCGAAGCTCATCTGTGCGAACAGCGGCAAGAGCACGCTTTCGTCGCGCGCCCGTTCCGATCGCGTCAGATCATGGGGCAGCGGGATGTCGGCGCAGGCCTCCTCCAGGTGCATGCACATGATGCCGCGACGCGTGGCCACCCCGGCCTGCAGCATGTGCTGCATCAGGGCCAGCTGGTCGATGCCGTGATCCAGACGGACGGCATAGCTTTGCCAGTTCGACTGCATCCCCGCCGGTTCATGCGGTACCGTAACCCCCGGCAGATCGGCCAACCGCCGGTGATAGCGGGCCGCCAATGCGCGGCGCGACTGGATGATCTTGGGCAGGCGCTGCAACTGTTGCAGCCCGATCGCCGCCTGGATGTCGGTCATGCGATAATTGAAGCCGGGAACGGGATAGTCCTCGAAGATGACGCTGTTGCTGGCGTGGCGCTGCGTGTCGCTGACCGACATGCCGTGCTGGCGCCACAGGCGGAAGGCGGCGTCCAGATCGGGGCGGTCGGTGGTCAGCATCCCGCCCTCGCCGGTGCTGATGACCTTGCGCGGGTGGAAGGAGAAGCAGACCACGTCGCCGATGGGCCGCCCGATGGGCTGCCATGCGTCGTCCAGCCGGATCATCGACCCCGCGGCGCAGGCGGCATCCTCGACCACGCGCAGGTCGTGGGCGCGGGCGATGGCCATGATGGCGGCCATGTCGCAGGGCATGCCGATCTGATGCACGCAGAGGATCGCGCGTGTCCGGTGGGTGATGGCCGGGACGATGGCATCGGGGTCGATGTTGTAGCCGCCTTCCTCGATGTCGACGAAGACGGGGGTGGCGCCGCATTGGCGGATGGCATTGGCACCGGCGATGAAGGAATGGCTGACGGTGATGACCTCATCGCCCGGCTCGACGCCCACGGCCAGCAGGGCCAGATGCAGCGCCGTGGTGCAGTTCGAGACCGCGCAGGCATGGGCCGCGCCCGTCAGCCGGGCAAATTCCCGTTCCAGGGCGGCGACCTGCGGCCCCTGCGACACCCAGCCCGACAGCACCGCGGCGGCGGCGGCATCGGCCTCGGGGGGGCCCATCAGGGGCATGGCGATGGGGATCATTGCGCGACCTCGTGCAGGCTGGTTTCCGAGGCCCACCAATCGACCAGATCGCGCAGCCCCTGCGCCACGGGAATGGTGGCGGTGAAGCCCAGGTCGCGCTTGGCCGCAGCGGTGCAAGCCAGACGGCGCGGCACCGGATTGACCGAGCGTTCGGGCGCAAACTCCGGCGTCAGATCGGGGCGGCCCATGGCGTCCGCCAGCATCGCCGCCAGTTGCAGCAGCGAGGTCTCGGTCCCGCCGCCGACGTTATAGACCGCGTCACTTGCATCCGACATCGCCGCCAGCACGTTGGCGCGGGCCACGTCGCGCACGTCGATCATGTCCATCGTCTGCATCCCATCGCCGAAGATGATCGGCGGCTGACCGGCGGCGATGCGTTCCATCCAGCGGACCATCACCTCGGTATAGCGGCCATGCAGATCCATGCGCGGGCCATAGACGTTGAAATAGCGCAGGGCGACATAGTTCAGCCCTTCCATGTCGTTCAGCGACCGCAGCAGCCCCTCGCCCATGGTCTTGGCCGCGCCATAGAGCGTGCGGTTGCCATAGGGCGGTTCGGCCTCGGTCGTCGGAAAGCTGGACGCCATGCCATAGACCGAGGCCGAAGACGCCATCACCACCTTCTGCACGCGATGCTTCACGCAAATCTGCAGAAGGTCGAAGGTGGCGTTCACCATCACCTCCATCGCCAAGTCGGGTTCGGCGGCGCAATGGGTGATGCGCAGCGCGGCCTGATGGAAGACGATGTCGCTGTCGGCGACCAGACGCTCCATCAGGGCGTGGTCGCGGATGTCGCCGGTGACGATGCGCAGGCGCGGATCGGTGATGGCGTCAGAGAGGTTCTCGGCCCGTCCGCGGATCAGGTTGTCGACGGCGACGACCTGCCCGCAGCCCTGCGCCAGCAGCGCGTCGATGATATGGGACCCGACAAAGCCCGAGCCGCCGGTGACAAGAATGCGCTTGCCCGCAATATCCTGGGTCATGGTGTTGCCTTTCAGGCGCGCAGGGCCACGGGGGCTGCGACGGTTTCATTGACGGCGGCGATCACGGCTTGCACCTGATCGGCACCCATATGCGGGTGGATGGGCAGCGACATGGTGGCGTCGCAGAAGGCCTCGGCCACGGGGAAATCGCCGCGGCGATAGCCCAGATCGGCGTGACAGGGCTGCAGGTGGACCGGCACCGGATAGTGGATGTTTGTGGGCACGCCCGCCTGCTTCAGCTGGGCCATCACCGCATCGCGCGCGGGCGTGGCGATGGCATAGACGTGACAGACGTGATCTGTACCAAAGGGTCCGGCGGCGCGCGGGATGCTGGGGTCCAGCCCCGCGTCATAGGCATTGGCGACATCGCGGCGCGCGGCGTTCCACGCGTCCAGATGCGGCAGCTTGACCCCAAGGACGGCCCCTTGGACCGCATCCATGCGATAGTTGAAGCCCCTCAGGACGTGGTTGTATTTCCCCTGCTGACCCCAATCGCGCAGGCAACGCAGGCGGGCGGCAAGCGCATCGTCGCTGGTCACCACCGCGCCGCCTTCGCCGCAGGCCCCGAGGTTCTTGCCCGGATAGAAGCTGAAGCAGCCCATGTCCCCGAAGCTGCCCGCAGCACCGTCGCGGTGCGCGCCATGGGCCTGGGCCGCGTCCTCGATCACGGTCAGCCCGTGGGCGCGTGCGATGGCGTTGATCGTCGTCATGTCGGCCAGCCGCCCATGCAGATGCACGGGCATGATGGCGCGGGTGCGCGGGGTGATGGCAGCGAAGACGGATGCGGGGTCCATGCACCATGTGACCGGGTCGATGTCGACCAGCACCGGCGTCGCCCCGGCATAGGTGATGGCCGCGACGGTCGCAACGAAGGTGGCGGGGACGGTGATCACCTCGTCCCCCGGACCTATGCCGGCTGCGACCAGCGCCAGATGCAGGGCGGCGGTGCCGGTGCTGACGGCGATGGCGTGGCGCGTGCCGCAGAAGCGGGCGAAGGCCTCCTCGAACCGTTCGACGGGTTCGCCAAGGACATAGCTGCCGCCGCGCAGGGTCGCCAAGACGGCGGATTCCAGTTCGGGGGCGATCTGGTCGTATTGGGTCCGCAGGTCAAGAAACTGGATCATGACGCTTCCTTCAGGGTGACAAGGTCGACGGGGAAACCGCGCATGCTGCAGGACCGGCTGGCGGCGGCCAGCATCTCGACCACGCGCAGCCCGCTGGCGCCGTCGGTCAGGGGGGTGCTGCCTGCGTTGATGCAGCGGATGAATTCCTCGGCCTCGGTGACCAGGGCCTCCTTGGTGGAGAGCGCGGGCGCGCGCATGTCGCCCGACCGATACGAGATCATCTGCTGATAGGCATCGGGCGCATCCGCCCCGCAGTCGTAGATCTTGACCTTCTCGCTGGTCTGCATGTCGTCATAGATGATCATCTTTTGGCTGCCGCCGATCAGCGTCTGGCGGATCTTGACCGGGGCCAGCCAGTTGACGTTCAGATGCGCCATCGCCCCGTTTTCGTAATAGACCGACAGATGCGCCATGTTTTCCGGCCGCCCCTGCAGGAAGCCCGCCGCACTGGCGGAAATGGCGACGGGGGTGGATTTCATCAGGCGTTCCATGATGGCAAAATCATGGACGGCCAGATCCCAGATGACGTTCACGTCGCGCTGGAACAGCCCCAGGTTCACCCGCGTCGAGTCGTAGTAGTAAACATCCCCGATCTCTCCGGATTCGATGACGCGGGCGATGGTCTGGACCGCGCCTGTATAGACGAAAGTGTGGTCCACCATCAGCACCACGTTGCGGCGCGCAGCCTCGGCGATCATGATGCGGGCGCGTTCGGGCGTTTCGGCCATGGGCTTTTCGACCAGCACATGCTTGCCGCGCCGCAGGGCGTCCATCGACATGTCGAAATGCGTGCTGACAGGTGTGGCGATCATCACCGCGTCCACATTGGGATCGGCGATCATGTCGGCGATCGAGGTCGTCAGCCGCGCACCGGGATGGGCCAGGCCTGCGCGTTCCAGCGCCTTGGGCGACATGTCGGCGATCATCTCGAGCCGGGCGTCCTTCATGCCCGACACCGCGCGGGCCAGGTTCGGCCCCCAATAGCCATAGCCTGCAAGTCCAAGCCGGATCATGACGCCACCTCGTTTGCTGTCATCCGTGAAACTTCGGGCGGGACCGCGGTGCGCGACCGGATGTCGCCGGTCACGCGGGCGGGCACGCCCACGACGATCGCATAGGCCGGCACGTCCTGCGTCACGACCGCCCCCGCCCCGATCAGCGCGCTTTCCCCGATGGTGATGCCGCACAGGATGGTGGCGTTCGACCCGATCGCCGCCCCGCGACTGACCCGCGTGCGCAACAGGTTCCAGTCGTTCGCGCCCTTCAGCGATCCGTCGGGATTGGTGCTGGCGGGCAGCAGGTCGTTGGTGAACATGACGCCATGGCCGACGAAGACATGCTCCTCCAGCTCGACCCCCTCGCAGAGGAAGGAATGGGACGAGATCTTGCAGCGGTCCCCGACCGTGCAGCCGCGCTGGATTTCCACGAACGGTCCGATGCTGGTCTGATTGCCGACCCGGCAGCCGTAAAGGTTCACCAGCTCGGGGCAGGGTATCCTGACATCCGTGGCAAGTTCGCAATCTGTGATGGGCATGCAAACGCCTCCTGAAGCAAGCGCCACCCGGAACGGCTGGCCGCAGATCACGCTACTGCGGAACCGTCGCGGAACCAGTTCGCACTAGGTGGAATGCCCGTCGTGGCGGATGCGCCCTTAGGCCCGCAGGAGGCGTCCACATCCCCCCGTGGTTGCACAGGCCCATGTCCGAACCGGGGCGGCCTACGACCTTTGTCCCCCGCACTGTCCGAAAGTATATGTTCAACAATGGCCACCCTAACCCATTGCCCGTGCAGGATGTGCCGCCACGGGGCATCACATGCCGAAAAACGTATTCGTTTCAATGAACTTGTCGCCGTTCGCGCGCGATGACCTGCGGAAACGTCGCCGCAACCCTCGATTGAAGTGCCGAAATCTGACCGGTCGTTCAGGATTTCGCACCACTTGCCGACTGATCCTGATCAGTGTCCAATATGTCTGTTCATGGCTGGATCGGGGCGGGGTCGTCCGGCGTCGGGCAGAGCATCCCTCGATGATCGGGCCATCACCACGAAGGCCCTGCGCCGTGTTCCGTCGCAAGATGGCACTGGGCGCAGGGACCTCGTTTGGTCTATACATAATGCGTTAACCAGTTCGATTTCAGGTAAGATCAATGGCAGCCGCCGAAAACAAGACCACTCTGGACCAGCTGCGACGGATACGCGGCATCGACATCGACACGTCGGAAAGGCTGGCGCTTTTCAGACGCAAGATCGTCACCGTCGAGGCAGGCGACACCATCATCTTCGAAGGGCAGGAAAAGCGGCGCGGTTATTTCCTGTGTTCGGGCTGGGCATCCTCGGTCCGGCATCTGATCGACGGCAGCGACCAGATCCTGGACGTCAGGATCCCGGGCGATTTCATCGGCATCTCGGACATGCGGCTGAAGCACGCCCCCCATGCCACCGAGGCCATCACCCGGGTCGAGCTGGCACCCATCAGCTTTCGCGCGCTTCTGTCCATGAGCGCAGGCGCCGGTCAGCTGGCAGAGGCGATCCTGTTTTCCATCAATTGCGACATGGCGATCATCAGCGAACATCTGGTCGGCGTCGCCCGGCGCAATCCACAGGTCCGCACCGCGCATTTCCTGCTGGAACTGTCCGAGCGTCTGACCCGTGTCGGCATCGACGACCCCGATTGCTTCCATTGTCCCCTGTCGCAATACCTAATGGCGGACGTGCTGGGGCTGACGGCGGTGCATTTGAACCGCACCCTGCGCCAGCTGCGCGAACGCGGCTTCGTCAGCTTCAAGAGCGCGACCGTCGACATCCGCGACCGCGCCGGCATGATCGAGTTCGCAGGCTTCGACCCGTCCTATCTGCATCAGGCACAAAGCCGCAGCGCGATCTCGGGGTTGGTGGGGCCCGACGGGCGGTCGAACGGCAACGGATATTTCCGCGCGAACTAGGGCTGGCCGTGGCCACCATTCAAGGTACGACAGATGCGTGAACACGCCCAGCCCGATCCGAACGACACCCGCGCCCATCTTAAGGCGGCGGGCCATGCCCTGCTGCCCGGCGTGCTGGGCGCGGGGCGCGTCGCGCAGCTGCGCCAGGTGATCGAGCAGCACTTCGCGCGGGCCGGAAGGGCGCGGCTTGGCGGCAAGATCCAGTCGCGTGCCCTGGATCACGTGCGCGGTCTGCGACAGGCCCTGCTGACGCCCGAGCTTGCGGCCGTCATGGCCGCGCATGTCCCGGGGATGCCGCTGCTGACCGGGGATTGCACGGTCACGATGAACACGCGGGCGGGCTGGCGCCGCGACGCCCTGATCCATGCATCCCTTGACCCCGCCACCCTGAACGCCCCGGATTCCACGGTCCTGCGGGCGGCGATCTTCCTGCAGGATCAGAAGGGCCACGGTTTCCTGACCCGCCCCGGATCGCATCTGGACCTGCGCGCCGATAAGATCGCGCCGCAGCATGTGCCCATACGGGCAGGCGACGTCGTCGTCATGGATGCGCGGCTGGATCATGCCGATCACCCGCCCACCGCCGCCACGATGGCGCTGCGGGGGCTGTCGCGACCTGCAGGTCCACTGATGCGCCGCGACCCCGAGGATGTGTTGACCGCCTGGCGCGACAGATTGCGTGGCAGTCGTGCGAACCGCATCGCCCTGTTCGTGACATTCGGAGCCGACGACCGCTGGACGCGGGCCTATGAACGGGCCGGACGCGACAGGCACGGCCCCCCTGCCCTGATCGACGGTGAAACCCGCGCATTGCTGGATGGTCTGGGCCTTGGCATCATCCAGCCGGATCAGGGCAAGGCCGGGTCGAATTCATAGGCGCCCATGTCGATCAGGCCCCTGACGCGCGCCCTGCCCGCCAGATCACGCGCCCCCGCCGGACGCCGGCCCCGGCCCGCGTCAATGGCGGGCGATCCCGGCAGCAACTGGAAGCGTCCCTGCGCCGGGTCCGTGAACATCGGCGATAAGCCCTGAAGATTGCCGTCGCGGGAACGAAAGCGCGCGCCGTTCCACAAGATCACCGGCCTTTGTCCGCCATGCGCAAGGTTGGCCACGGCCTTCACCGATCGATGCGCCAGGCTGAAGGCCGTGTTGTGGGCATTGGCCGCCGGATCGGCGACGGCGATGTTGTTTTCGACGACGGCCCCTGCCGCGGTCTGGGTGATCGTGATCTCTCCACGTTCGGTGCCGGGATTCAATGGGTCCAGGTTGTTGTGCCAGGCTGTATTGTTGCGGACCGTGACGTTGTCGCTTTGAAAGACCTGGATGCCCTTGCCGCCATTGCGATAGACAAGGTTGTCCTCGACCAGCGTGGGAAAGCCATAGGGCGGGTGACCGGTGCCAAGGTTGCGCAGCCAGTCGATGATGATGCCGTTGCCGTCGGTATGGGGCGCGGGCACGGTGGTGGTCATGTTGTCGTGGCTGATGTTGCGCCGGATGATGGTCCGAAAGCCCCGGTCGCGCGTATCGCCCGTCAGATCGATGTTCGAGGCCACCGAGATCCCGCTGGTCTGATAGCCGTTCGTGGCGGCATTGCGGAAGGTGCGGTTGTCCTCGATGATCTGGAACTCGGACAGATAGAAGGATATGCCGCTGCCGCCGCTGTCGTGGACGGTGTTGTGGCGCAGATGGACGTGATGACATCTTTCCCCGTCGATCCCGTGGCCACCGCCACCCACGATGTCGAACCCCTGCACCGTGACGTGATCCGCCCTGATGTTCACCGTGCTGTAGGTGCCCTGCGGCGGCCTGATCCTTGCGCCCGATTGCTGCAGGGACCGCAGGGTGACATGGCGCCCCGGTTCGCCGCCCTGCCGGATGAACAGCTGCTCGACATAGGTGCCGGGGTGGACAAGGATCGTGTCGCCCGCGCCATGCGGCGATGCCAGCGCCTGCCCGATGGTGGTGAAAGGCCGCGCGGCCGAGCCGTTTCCCACCCCCTGCCCCTTGGCGACATGGATCACCCGCGCCTGCGCCATGGACACGCACGACAGGCAAAGCAGCGCAAGGATGACGGACCGGATCACCCTTCCATGGGTCCGGAGGCATAGAATTGCGCCATCGTCACGCGGGCGCGGTGATCGGCATCAAACAGCCGCGCGCGGTTCTGCGCCCCCTGCCGCAGCCGCGCCATCCGCGCAGGATCGCCCAGCATCGCCGCGCAGGCCGCCGACAGGCGTTCGGCCAGCCTTTCCGCCTTTTGATCGCCGCAGGGCACCACCGCACCGCAGCTGTCGTCGACGGCAATCCCCGGGCCGCCCAGGTCCAGGCAGACCACGGGCAGCGCGGCGGAAAGCGCCTCGCCGATGACATGGGGGCCGCTGTCGTGAAGGCTGGGGAACAGGAACAGGTCGTGGGCGGCATAAAGCGCCGCCATCCGGTCGCCCGGCACCTGCCCGGCAAAATCGACCGCCGCTTCCAGCCCCAGGTCGCGGGCCTGTTGGCGCATGGCGTCTGCCTCGGGGCCGGTGCCGGCAATGGTCAGGCGGGCCTGGGGCAGATGGGCGCGCAGATGCGCCAGCGCCATGATCGCCAGATGCGCGCCCTTCCAGTATTCCAGCCGCCCGACGAACAGCAACGCGGGCTTGCCGCCGATCCGCGTGACGATGCCGCCCGGCGTGGGCGCAAGGATGTCGGCCACGACATGGGTGCGGGGCCGGTGGCGTGCGGGAACAAGTGCGGCGGTTTCGGGGTCGGTGACCAGAATGGCATCGGCGCGACGCAGGCAGGACCGCACCATCGGATCGATGCGGCTGACGGCATTGATCACATCGCGCAGCCTTTCGCGCCGCTGCCCCCCTTGGGGAAAGGACGGGCGCAGAGCCTTGGGCGCGGCAGCACCTCCGCCGACGGGGCCGAAGACGAATCGCGGCCCCAGCCCGCCCAGGAACGAGGGCCAGCGCAGCACCGTCCAGGTCAGATGGTGGATCACGTCGAAATCCTGGTCCCGCAGCATTCGGCGCACGCGGCTGCGGGCGGTCATCTGCCATGCCATGTAGTGCTGACGGATATGGCGCGCCTCGGCATAGCCGGGACCGGGCCAACCCGGCACGTCGTGGAAGGCAAAGCGCAGGTTCGCGGGCGGCGGGTGATCGGCGCAATGGGCCTGGATCACGTCGCGATGGTGGCTGCCGCAGGTCAGGACGGTCACCTCGCACCCCTGCCGTGCAAGGGCCGTGGCGAACAGCCAGCCCTTGCCCGGTTCAGAGCCTGCGTTCGGTTCGCAGGCATAGGCGGAAAGAAGCACCCTCATGGGATCCGGGTCCGGTTTGGGATCGATACCCCGACAGATCAGCGCGAATGCGCCGCGCCATCAAGACCGCCCTGTGGATGCGGCAGGCATCCATTCGGTCATCACCCTTCCGCCGCGCTGTCGAAGGCGGTCCGGAAGCCGCCCCAGAACATGCGCATCCCGTCGAAGGGCATCTCGGGCATCGGCTTGCCCTGCGCTTCCTCGTGCATGGTCCGGAAGGCCGCGTCGCAGGTCGCGCGGTCGGGCCATTGCACCCAGCTGAAGACGATCACCTCGCCCTCCTTGGCATGTGTCGCGCGATAGAAATCTGTGCGCTTGCCGTGGGGCACGTCCTGCCCCCAGCATTCGACCGAACCCAAGGCGCCAAGACGCTGAAACATCTGCCAACCCTCATGGGCCATGGCCAGGTAATCCTCGCGCCTGTCGGCCGGAACCGCCGCCACGAAGCCCTGCACGTAATCCGTGGGCGCGTCGGTGCCGCTGGTCAGGATCGGCTCGAACCCGCCCGCGATCATGCGGCTGCCGTCGAAGGGCATGGCGGACAGCTTCTGCATATCCGGGTCGCCGGGCAGTTTATGCCAGCAGGCATCCGCCGTGGCGCGGTCCGGCCATTCGATCCATGAAAAGGTCACGGTTTCATGGGCCGCCGCATCCACGGCACCCTGGAAATCGGTCTGCTTGCCCTTGGGCAGATCGACGCCCCAGCAATCGACCATGCGCAGCGCGCCATGCTTGCGGAACATCTGCCACAGCTGCGTGACATGATGCAGATAATCGTCCTGGGACTCTGTCGGCACGGGGGCAAGGGCACCGTTGATATAGGTCATCTGACGTCTCCTGCTGTGGGTGGAATCACCTTGGGTGACGGCGATTGTCCCTTCAGACTGAGCCTGTTAGTAGTAAAAAACAACTAAAAGAGAGCTCCGTGACCAAACAGGCAAAAAACCAGCCGCGCATCCGGTATGACGAGGGCTGTCTTGGTGCCCATGCGCTGAACCTTGTGGGCGACAGGTGGGCGCTGCTGGTCGTGCGCGAGCTGGTCTTCGCCGCCAAACGCTTCGGGGCGATCCGCGCAGGGCTGCCGGGGGTGACGGCCAGCGTGTTGACGGGCCGGTTGGCGCAGTTGGAACAGGCGGGGGTCGTCACCCACGACCCCCAGGCGGGGACCTATGGGCTGACGGATGCGGGGCACGGGTTGCTGCCGGTGCTGCAGGCGCTGTGCCGATGGGCCTTGACGGTGCCGGGACATGATCCGCGACGGTTCATCAGCCCCTCGGCGCTGATGATCTCGATGGGGGTGACGCTGCGGGCGGGGCCGGATGCCAGCGCCGGCTTCGCTTTCGGCCCCGAGGCGTTCCAGATGCATCTGCAATCGGGCGTGCTGCGGACGACCGCGGTCGCGGACCCGCAGGCACCCTTCGTGCTGCGCGGCGACGGCAACGCCTTGGCGGCGGCGGTCTATGGGCCGCAGCCGCTGGCAGCGCTGGTTGCATCGGGGGTGGTGCAGGCGTCGGGTGATCTGGACCGCGCGCAGCGTTTCATCGACCAGTTCAGCCTGCAACCACGCGACTGAGCATCATTCGGCCGGGTGGACGGCGGGACCGCGCGGGCGGGTGATCATCCGCCAGACGGCCATGATCTCGGACCTGATCGGGTGGTCGGTCAGCATGATCCCCGCCAGCCAGCCGATCGCGGCCCCCACCACCGCCACCGCCGTCTGCCCCATGTCCAGATCGAAGCCCCGGCCCGAGGTCGCGATGACCACCACCGGCAGCGCGGCGGTAGCCGCCGTCACGCCGATGCTGCGCAGCGATGCAAGCCACAGCTGCCCGAACTGCAGCCCGATGGCCCGGCGGATGAACAGCAGCGCCACGAACATCTGGAACGGCGCGATGACCAGCAGGCTGGCCGCCACCGCCGTCAGCCCCAGATGCGCCGCCGCGATGACCGCCAGGACCGAGGGCGGCAGGCAGATCAGGCTGGCCCAGAAGGTGTCGCGGATGCGCCCGACGCTGACCAGCAGCGGGAAGGTCATGAAGGCCGGGGCCAGCGCCATGGTCGCGGTCGCGATGATGCGGACCAGCGGCGGGGTCTCGCTCCATTGGGCGCCCAGCAGGATGGCGACGACAGGATTGGCCAGCAGCGCCAGCATCATCAGCGTAGGCCATTGGATGGCCGACATCAGCGCATGTCCGCGCAGATAGCTGACGCGCAGATCGCCCCCCTGCCGCGAATGCATCGCCATCGCCGGCAGCACGACCGGTTGCAGCGCCGAGACCAGCGCCCGGTCGGGAAGCTGGCAGACGGTCACGGCGCGGGCATAGATGCCCACCGCATCGACGCCCAGCAGGCGGCCCAGGGCCAGGCGGGGCAGCATCTCGTAGGCCATGTTCAGCACCGTGACCGAGGATGACACCGCCCCGAAGGACAGGATGCGCCGCGCGCCCTGAAGGGACGGTCGAAAGACCCAGAACTCGGGTCGCAGCAGCATCGCGCCCAAGGCCAGCACCGCGCCCGCGGCGACGATCCCCCAGACATGGCTGACCGGCCCCCAGCCCATCGCGCCAAGGGTGATGGTGACGCCCGCGTTGACCATCGCCATGGCGACGTTCAGCATCGCCAACCGGGTGAACGACAGGTCGCGCTGCATCAGCGCCAGCAGCGGCCCGCCGAAGGGTGCGATCACGAAGGACAGCGCGGCGACGACCAGCAGCCGCCCCACCTGGGGCTCTTGAAAGAACCCCGCGATCAGATCGGATGCCGCCACCAGCAATCCTGCCAGCGACAGCGAGATCATCAGCGTGATCGTGAAGACCGTCCGCACCATCTGCGGCGCCAGCGTCTTTTCCTGCACGATGAAGATGCCCGTTCCGAACTGGCGCAGGTTGTCCAGCAGCAGGATGACGGTGCTGGCCAGCAGATAGATGCCCGTCTCGGCCGGGGTCAGGATGCGCGACATGGTGGCCAGCGTGACGACGCTGATGACCTGGGTGGCGTATTTGTCCGCGACCGAGGCGATGACGCTGCGGCGAATGACGCTCATGCGCAGGGTGTCGCTGTCTTAGGGCTCACGGCGCAGGCTCCTTCGAAGGGTGGTGCCAAGCCAAGCGGGGATCAGCGCACGCAGCGGACTGCCCGCCAGATCGCGCCTGGCGGCGATGCGGATCAGGTGGCGGATACGCCAGCCGGGCGGTGCGGCCTTCAGGACCAGCTGGGTCGCGCGCGACACGCGGATGGTGTCCGATCCGCCGATGCCGACCGGATCGTCGAAGACGAAGGGGATGAACAGGTCCAGATCGCCCATCCCCTGCATGGGGGCCAGATCGCCGGGATTGCGCGGCAAACCCTCGGTGCTGCGATAGAGGTCGGCCAGCTGACGACGCCAGCCCGCCCCGGTGTTGTTTTCGACGACCCGGGCCAGCGTTCGCGCGCCAAGGCTGCGCCGTGCCGCGTCGTCGCGCACCAGTGCCGCGATGGTCCGGCGCAGTTCGGCGACCGAATGCGTGGTCGCCATCACCCCGTCCAGACCCGGCGAATCCGCCGCCATCACGCCGCAATCGGGTCCATAGGCCGCGCGGGTGACCAGCGGCAACCCCTGCATCCCCGCTTCCAGAAGCGAGGTGATCGAGACGAAGGGGAAGGCATCCAGGTAGATGTCCGCCGCATCCAGATAGGGCTGGGTCTGCGTCGTCTCGCCGATCAGATGCACCTGCCCCGGCACCTGCGCGATGCTGTCCGCCCATGCAGGCATCTGACCCGGACCGACGACGACCATATGCATCTGCGGGTTGTCGTGCAGCACCGGCAGCAGAGCCTGCACGAAGTTGTCGCCGCCGATGTCGCGGAACTTGACGGCCCGCGCGATGGTCAGGACCACCACCGCCTCGGACGGGATCCCCAAGGCCTGTCGCGCCGCCTGCCGGGACATCTGCCGGGGCCGGTCGCCAAGGCACAACGGGATCAGCGCGCTGCGTTCAGGCATAACGCCGCGCCGGTCCAATCCCAGCTGCCGCCCGCTGCGCCGTGTGTTCACGATCATGTCCACGATGCCCGCGCCCAGCCAGAACTGGTGATCGCCGTGATTGACCATCATGCTGGGCGGGCGGTTCACCAGCCCCGCCAGCGCGATCATCGGCACCACGTCCATGTTGTGGACATGCAGCACCACAATATCGGCCCGCGCCATCAGCGCCTGCATCCCGCGCGCCCATCGCAGCAGCCCCCCCGGTCGCGCGTTCAGGCAAGTGACCGAGCCCCGCGCATCCTGCACCGCATCGGCGACATCCTGCGGCAGCGGGCAATGCTGGCCGGTCAATGCCAGCGAATGGACGTTGTCGGGATCGTTGCAGATCCAATGGGCGACCATGCGGGCGTGACCGCCGATGCCGTAAAGCTCGGTCGCGACATGCAGGATGCGGCGGGGGGTGCCCTCGTCCCGGGGCGGGCGGCAGGGGCGGTCGTCATGCAGCGCCTGCCGGCCAAGCTGGCGCAGCATGGCCTCGATCCGCGGGTCGGTGAACTGGCCGGTGTGCCACAGGACGGCGTAATTCGCTGCTGCCTGCAGGGCCGCCGTCGCCTGCGCGTGGCGACGCCGCGCCAGCAGCAGGCGGGCGCGTTCCAGCAGCCGGTCGTATTCCGCACGCCGCTGCGCGATGATGGCAGGGCCTTCGCGGCGCCAACCGGCCAGAACCGCATCGGGGTCCGCACGGTGGTCCATCACGACCCCTGCCGCGATGATTGCCCGCCCGAAGGTCGCAGCCGTTCCGCAAGGCATGCCAGCCGCAACCGCGCGACGCTGCGACGGCGTACCGGCCAACCGATCTGGCGCCGGATCTGCATGCGTTCATGGGCGGGCAGCGATCCGAACCACGCGAAGGGCCGGTCCGTGACCGACAGCGGCTTGCCGCCCTCGGGCATCGCCTCGCCCATACGCAGATAATCGGCCTCGTATGGGGTGCGATAGCAGACGGTGGGCGTGACCAGATGGGCGTGATCCAGACGCGCGCCCAGGATCGTCTGCCAATAGATCGTATCGACGATATCGGCCAGCCCGCGCGGGATCAGCCCCCAACGCGCCACCAAGGGCGCAGCGGCACGGGTCAGGAAATAGCAGCTGGTATCGACATGGCTGCGCCCGTCGTTCTTGTCGTCGTCGAACATGAAGGTTCCGTCGAAGCGGTGCATCGAACGGCCTGCCGTGCAGACCGCGGCCCCGGTCGCGTGATGCAGATCGATCATGCGCTCCAGGTGATCGGGCTGGAACCAGTTGTCGGCATCCAGGAATGCCACCGCGTCGTAACCGTGGTTGAAGGCACTGATGCTGCCCAGCACGCGCGGAATGTTGCCGCCGTCGCGATGGCCGTCGGGCAGCGTCATGTGACGCGCGTCCCACTCATCGACCATCGGGTTGGGAAAGCCGTCCGCGACCAAGATGTGGCGGCAGGGAACGCTTTGCGCCCGCACGCTGTCGTGGCACATGCGCAGGACGGCGTCGGCTTCCTTGTAATAGGGTGTCACCACCGCGATGCGCATAAGTCGGACGTCCTGTTGCTGCCCCTGCCGCAAGGCTAGCAGAGGCCGGCGCGCGGCAGTCTTTGGCTTTATGGCGAAACGGCGCGCCGATCGATCAAGCCCCCTGCCCGAAAGGCGTAGGCAGCTTCGTCATCCCGCGCATATCGCCCGTCGGTGGCCCGGTTCGGGGACCAGCCGCCCCCGGTCCAGCATCATCTGACCCCGGGCCAGGGCCTTGTGCAGATGGTCCGCCTCGGCTTCCTGTCGGTAGGGGTTGTCGATGCGTTGGCTGACGATCATCGTGGGGGTGCCGGTGGCGTCCAGGATCAGCGTCGCACCACCCTTGTGGCGCATGACCCCCTGGCCCGTCGCGATGTCGCAGGTCTGGGTGATCTCGGCGATGATCGAGAAATCGACGAAGCCCCCCGGCCCCACCCGCAGCGTCGGCCTGATCGAGGTGACCTGCGGCGCAGACAGCCCCTCGGCCCCCTTCACCGCCGCCCGCAGCCCCAGCTGATGCGCCAGCCGGGGATCGTCGTCGATGGCCAGTGCCAGGGCGCTGGCCTGACGGCGGATCTCTGACGCCGAAAGCGGGAAGGCCGGGCTGACGTGATAGCGCAGCTGGGACAGCGCTAGGCCGGGGATGGGGTGGACGGGAACCTCGGGCGGGCCCCATGCCAGCGCCGATTCCGATGGCACGTCGATCCCCTGCGGATAGATGCCCCGTCGGCGGAAGGCCTGGATCAGCTCCTCTCGATAGCCGCAGTCGTCCTGCGGGGCCAGCAGCCGGTCGGCCGTGATCAGCGCGCGCAGGTAATCGGCAAAGAGGATCGCGGCAGGCGGGCAGTAATCCAGCGCACGGATGCAGATGGACAGGAAATGCCCCGCCGTGCGCACCGCAATGCGCTGGACCTGGTCCTGCAGATAGCGCCCGACCGCGCTGCCCGAAGGTGCCGCCAGTGCCATCAGCGGCCCGATGCGGCGGTCCAGCGCATGCAGGAAGGCCTCGAATATGGCCGAGGACAGCAGCCCGCCGCGATCATGGGGCGCATCGGGGGCCTCGTCATAGCGTGGCAGGCCCTCGGACCCCTCACCCGCCTCGGTCCAGGCGATGTCCAGCGTGCGCAGGCCCGACCGGCGCACCAGCCGCCCCAGTTCCGGCGCAAGGCTGACCAAAGACGCGCCGCGCAGGAAATCCATCCCCGACCCCGCCAGCAGATGCGACAGATAGCTTGGGCGGGCAAAGCGCGACAGCAGTGCCACGATATCGGCCATCGCCTCGTGGAAGGCGAAGACGTCGGGGTTCACCGGCATGTCGTAGTCGGGCCGCAGCCCGTCGATCAGGGCGTGGGTGACCTCATGCGCGGTGACGTCGCTGGACAGCGCCGTGAACCGCAGCAACCGCCGATCGGCATGGTCGCTGTCGGGGCCCGCGGGGCTGTAGCCGAAGCTGACCGCGCCCGCATCGCGGTCGTAGCAGGCGTTCAGCGCGTTCTGGCCGAAGGGCATCAGGCGCAGCGGCGGATGGTGATCCTGCCGCCAGAAGGCCCATGCGACGGGACGGCCAAGCGCGCTGCGAAAGGCCTCGTAGGTCGCCATGGCTGTGAAATAGACGTTGCGGCAGTGGGTCTCGTCGCAGCCTTGGTCGAAGGTGAAATCATCGGGGCCGGGCCGGTCCAGATCGGGCCTGCTGCGCGACACGCCGCTGACGCAATCGGTGGCATCGACGGTGAACAGCCGCCCCTGCGGACCCGGTGCCAGCGGTTCATATGGCACCGCCATCCGTGACAGACCGCCGTCGCGGGTTCGGATCGACCCGTCGACGGTAAAGACCTGCCCCCGCCGCCAGCGCGCCGGCAGGTTGCCCTTCAGCGCATAGCAGGCGCCGGTGACGCCCGCCTCGCGCGTGATCGTGGGGTGGATGGTCAGGCGGGGCAGGACCTGCATCGCCTCAGACCAGCGGGAAGGCCTGATCCATCCGCGCAGGGTCGCAATAGACCCCCGGCGTCTGGTTGTTGCCCGCCGTCAGCGCGTTGATCCTTGCGCGGAACTGGGTGTTGGTCATCGCACCCGGGTTTGCGGCCAGCATGTCGCGCACGGCCCGCGAAAAGACCCCCATCACCGGCGATCCGTTTTCCTGCGCCGTCTGGATGGCCGAGGATGCGCTGTAGAGAACATGGTTCGACCCCTCGTATCCCGTCCCGCGCATGCCCGTCGGCCGCAGCGTCAGGGTCCTGCCATGCGGCACGTAATTGGCCTTGCGCAACGTCCCCAGGCTGCGTGGGCGGCCAGACATGGCAAGGCGCGTCGCGCTGCCCGAATGGCAGCTGTCCAGAAAGACATGCATCTGTGCGGCAGGGTCCAGCGCCTGCAGCAGGGTATGGATCTGGTCGTCGATCAGCGCGTGATCCAGCTGCGTCTCCAGCCCCGGGCTGTTGTTCGAGGCAACGATGGCCTGATCACGAGCCATGTCGCCATCGTCGTCATCCGTGCCGAATTCGGGCATCACCTCCATCCCGTGGCCGGAATAATGCCAGATCAGACTGTCGCCCGCCCGCCCGCGCGCCACGAAGTCGCGCAGATGCGCTACCAGCGCGTCGCGATGGGTTTGTTCGGGGGCGGTGATCTGGGTGACGTGATAGCCGCGCTGTTCCAACAGATCGCGCCAGCTGTCGGAATCGCGCGCGCAACCGTTCAGCTTGGCAGCGCCCGCATAGTGATCGATGCCGATGGTCAACGCGATCCGCGCGGGCTGACGGGCCATGGCGGGCGGATTGTCGGAACGCACCTCGGGGGTCGCAGCGGGCGCAGGCTGGTCGGTCATCTCCAGATATAGGCGCAGATCGTCCGGCAGGCGCGGCATCATCTCGTCGCCCCCGCGTGCGCTGCGGGCATTCTCGGGGAAAGGGGTGATCCGCGCGTCATGCCCCGGCCCGCGGATGAAGCGCATCACCGACCACATGGTCGCCGGGTCGTTGTCGAAGCCGCCATGGCTAGTCGCATCCGACCGCAACCGTCGCGGTGTCCCCTGAGGCGAGGGCGAGAAGACCAGCGCCTCGCGCGTGACGCCATTGGCCCAATCGGCAAGTCCCGCGACCAGCGCGGTGTCGTCCAGCAGATCGCGCTGCAACCCTGCGATCGGCGTCGGGCGGGATGTCTCGAACCCGAAGGCCACCAGATACAGCAGCGACTTGCCATAGATGCCGATGACGGTGTCGTCCCGCTCGGCCGTGTCGGTCATGGTATAGATCCGATGGCGCAGCGTCGCGCCCCCCGCCGCCAGCCCCGAGCGGTAAAGAGCCGTGGTCGCCGCCGGGGCCAGCGTCTGCAGGCTTTGCGCCGGACAGCCCGCCTGCCGCAGCACCGGCAACAGATGCAGCAGCACGATGGACCCCGCGCTGTGCCCCACCAGGTCGATGGGCGCGTCGGGCCCGAAGACCCGCCCCAGTTCGCGCGCCAGCAGGGTCAGCCCGTGCTGATCGCCGGGGGCGGAACACTGCCGCGCGCTGTTCTTCATGGTGGCCCAGATGCCGCGTCCGAAGATCTGCACCAGCCCCTCGATCGCGGCGTCGCGGATGCCGCCAAGGTCGAAGCCACGGGTGGCGCGGCGGCCGAACTGTTGCGCGATCATCTGCCAGATCACCGACAGCGCGTCGCTTTCCCAGATGCAGAAGACCGGATAGACGTCGTTCTCCAGCCACCAGGCCGCGGTGCTGCGGGCGTAGTCCAGGGCCAGCCCTTCGCTGACGAGACCGCCATGGGCATAGATCACCAGCCGCCTCCCGCTGCCCTGATCGATCCAGTCACGCGCCCGATCCGCAATGGCCGCCACATCCGAGGCATCGGTCTGGAACGCCCCGTCCCGCGACAATGCGCCAAAGCGCATGTTGACGACGTGATGCTTCAGATCGACCGTGCCCCCCCGCGATGATGCCACGGGCGCGGGCGTCACTTCGCGGCGCAGGGGGGCGGCCACGGGACGGTTCGCGGCCAGCCAGCGCAGGTGGTCGTCGATCACCTCGGACCGGATGCGCCGTTCGTCGTGCCGACTGTCGTCGGCCATCAGTTGCCGGAAGGCGGCCTCGACGCTGTCGCGGTCGAAGACGGGTTCCAGTTCGGCGGGCCAGTCCATCTTCTGGCGGGCGATCAGGGGGGGCGTCGTGCGGCTGCGACCGGTGCTGTCCTGCAGCCCCGCCAGCAGTTGCACTAGCGTTCCGCGGACCGCATCGGCATCCTTGGGATCGCAAGGACATATCAGCACCCGAACCATCGCCTGACCGTCCTGCGCACCGCAATCGGGATGGCGCAGCATTGCGGCCCAGCCCGATGGGAATATCACCAGATGGGGCAAATCCATGCCGTCATCGAAACCCTGCCTTTCAACCTCGGAGATAACTTCGAAAATCGCATTCAATTCGCCCGCATTTTCAGAAAGCTGCGCGAAATCCCCGACCCGCGTCAGCGCCGGGCCGACATCGACCTGCACCTGCAGGCTTTCGGCATCCACGAAGGGGGCTGCGCGGGCGAAGAAGGCGGTGATCTCGGGCTGGTTGCGAAAGATGGGACCGATGGCGGACATTCAGACACTCCCCCTCATGGCGCTGGCGCCGCTAATAAGGAAACCAATTACGTGAGCAAGCCTGACATATATCAGGAGTCTCGCCGACTATAATATAATCAAGACTCATTTAATATATAAAATATATATCCGACAAACTTGCGCGAATCCCTAATATGGGTGACCCTGGATTAATACTGCATCCTTCAATGGGGGCCGGGTGATGTTCAGGGTATGCGTGTTCGTAATGGTGATCTGGGCCGGTCTGGGGGCAGCCCCCGCGAAGGCCGCCGATCCGGCTGCGGGGTTCTGCGACCTGTCGCCCGGCGACTTCAGCCAGCTGCATGCCGACGACACCCGCGCCCGCCGCGTCGTCTGCGCCGAGGTCGGCGCGCTGGACCAGATGCTGGTCTACAACCGCTTCGGATCGCACAATCCCTTCGGCATGATCTTCGCCCTGATGCGCGACCTGGTGCCCGCCTCGCAGCCGGTGCCCGAGGACATCCTGACCGCCTGCGCCGATGACATTGGCACCCATGCCCGCCGCGACGATCTGACCGCCGGACAGGTGCGCCTGCACGACTGCAAGCGGCCCCGCCCGCTGACCCTGCGCGCGAACGTGGGCGACGTGCTGCATGTGCGGGTCCACAACCTGCTGCGCTTCGACGATGCGCAGGGCCGGCCCGATTATTCGCAGACCTTCTGCCGCCAGCAGGGCGAGGACCGCGTCACCGGCGATCACGGCATCCGCGACCTGGTGTCCCAAGGCACGCGCCAAGGGTCCGAGGGCAGCTATACCGACGCGCTGGTCCAGGCGCTCTGTTCCGCCGACAGCGCGGCGCAGGATGCCGCACTGGGGTCCGAGCCCTCGGATTGGCCGCGCACGCGGGGGATTTCCTTCGTGATCGACGGGCTGCGCCCGCTGCAGGACCCGCGTACGGGCAAGGTCGACGACATCTGCATGGGGCTGGGTCAGCTGGCACCGGGGGCCGCGCCCGTTGATTGCTTCTGGCACGCCGAACGCGAGGGGCCGTATTTCATCAACTCGGTTGCGGCACCCTCGGGCGGCGAGGGCGACGGTGGTTCGCTGACGCATGGGCTGTTCGGCAGCCTGACGGTCGAGCCTCAGGCCGCGGACCGGGCCGCAACGCAATGGTATGTCAGTCAGACCTCGCGCGCGGGGATGGATGCGGTCTGGGCACCCAATCTGGACAGCGACCAGCCCCACGACCGCGCCCGCCCGCTGGCCTATGACGCCCGCCAGCAGGTGGGTGGCGAGACCCTGCCGGTCCTGAACATCCTGGCCCCCCTTGGCGGTGCCCGCCACGAGATCGTGCACAACACGCTGAACGCCATCGTGGCCGAGGACGGGAAAGCCGCCTTCCGCGAATTTTCGGTCGTCTTCCACGATGAGCTAAAGACCTTCTATACCCGTAACTTCGAGGAATTGGAGCGTTTCCCCCAGCTGGCCGGCGTCAGCGACGGCTTTGCCATCAACTATGGGGCCAGCGGTCTGGGGGCGATGATCCTGGCCAACCGCAAGGGCATCGGACCCGCCGCCGACTGCATGGAGTGCCTCTATGAGGAGTTCTTCCTGGAAAGCTGGGTCAACGGCGATCCGGCCCTGCTGGAGGTCTATGCCGACGATCCCTCGAACGTGCATCATTCCTATCTGAACGATCCGATCGTCTTCCGGAACTTCCACGCAGGCCCGAAGGAAACCCATGTCTTCCACCTGCATGCCCACCAGTGGTTCGGCGGCAATGACGAAGGGCGCGGGGCCTATCTGGACAGCCAGACGGTCGCCCCCCGGCAGGGCTTTTCCTATCGCATCTATCACGGCGGGCTGTCGAACTATCGCCCCCCCGAGGGTGCCGATGCGCCCGCCCCCGGTCAGGGGTGGTGGGAAAGCCTGGGGTCCGGGAACCGCAACCGGACGGTGGGTGATTCGATCTTTCACTGCCATCTCTATCCGCATTTCGCCCAAGGCATGTGGGAGCTGTGGCGCGTCCATGACGTCTTCGAGGACGGATCGCGCCGTCTGCCCGACGGGCAGGCCGAGCCGGGGCTGTCGACCGAACTGCTGGACCGCGACCCCGAAGGACGCCTGACCGCCATAAAGCCGCGCCAGGGATCGGTCGATGCCGAAGGCCGCTTCGTCCCCGATGCCGCAGGCACCCCCATTCCGGCCATCGTCCCCCTGCCCGACCGCGCGGCACCCTTGCTGCCGACCTATGCCACGGATGACGGCACGGTGACGGCGGCGCAGGCGGTGCCGGGCTATCCCTTCTTCGTCGCAGGCCAGGCGGGGCACCGCGCGCCGCAGCCGCCCATGGACATCGCCGATACCGACGGCATTCCGGGCGGCGGGCTGCGCCGCCATGTCGTCACGCGCGGGTCCGAGCGCAAGCTGGGCATCACCGTCCCCACCGCCGACATGGCCATCGACGCGCTGACCGACGAGGCCACCCGCCGCCGGGTCGAGGATCTGCTGTATCGTGCCACGGCCAAGATGCTGGCGCTTGGCGATTTCTCGGGTCATCTGGCCAAGGCCTCGATCCGGCTGCTGGAGAGCGACGGCCAGCCCTTGGAACGCAGCGCGATGGCCTTCCACCACAACGGCCAGCTGCCCGAGGGCGACCCGCTGGTCCTGCGCGACGTCTATGGCCGCGACAGCAGCTATGACGCCACGCGCGGCGGCTATGTCAGCGCCGCGCCCGGCGATCCGATGGCCGATGCGCCCGCGATGCGCTTTGCGGTGAACGGCGCGCCGCCCAAGCCCGGTGCGCCCTTCGCCGATCCCTGCGGCGCGCCCGACGCCTATGCCGGGCGCGATCCGGACGATCCCGATAGCGGCCATCCGACGGCGGCGATGGCCTTGCGCGGCGATCCCTTCGACCCCGACCGGCAGGATTTCGTCCCCGATCCGGCGGTGACGGGGTTCCGGCGCTATGCGGCCTCGGCGGTGCAGGTCGATATCGTGACGAACAAGGCGGGCTGGCACGATCCGCAGGGGCGCATCAACGTGCTGACCAGCCAGTCCGACCGCTACAAGAACCTTGGCCCCAGCGCCCGCGAGGAACCTTTCTTCTTCCGCGCCTTTTCAGGCGAATGCATCCAGTTCCGCCACACCAACGAACTGCCCAAGGAGCTGGAGCTGGACGATTTCCAGGTCCAGACGCCGACCGACACCATCGGGCAGCACATCCATCTGGTGAAATTCGACGTCACCTCGGCGGATGGGTCGGGCAACGGCTGGAACTATGAGGATGGCACCTTCGCCGCCGACGAACTGGCCACGCGGCTGTGCGCATGGGCCGAAACCGGCGATCCACAGGCGCAGGCGATCCTGACCGATCTGGCCGACCGCGTGCGCGCCACGCTGGCCACGGACGGCGGCGATCTTCCGGATCTGGCGGCAGACGCCACCTTCTGCGAATGGGAGCCGGTGGCCGCGCATCGCATCTGGAACCTGGAACGCAGCCGCTTTCCCTATCTGTTCCAGACCACCGTCCAGCGGTGGTTCGCCGATCCGATCCTGTCGGTCGAGAACCCGGATGACCCCGCCGAGATGGCCGACCGGACCATGCGCACGGTGTTTTCGCACGACCACTTCGGGCCGTCCTCAATCCAGCAGCACGGGTTCTATTCCGCGCTGGTGGTCGAACCGGCGGGCAAGCAGGTCTGCAATGGCCGCGCCGACGGGGACGACGATTGCATGACGACCAACGCGACCGAGGTGGTCGAGGGCGGAACGGATGGCATCGGCACGCATAAGATCGTCACCGGCGGTCCCGATGACGAATTGCACCCCGATTACCGCGAATATGCGCTGGCGATCGCGGATTTCGCGCTGCTTTACGACCCGACGGATGGGGATGAAGACGACATCTCGGCGGCGGCGGGGGAACTGCCCTCGGGCGCGATGCTGGCCGCTGCCGAGGACATCGACGCCCCCAGCCCGAAGGGCCTGGCCAAGCTGGTCTGCGAAGCCCAGCACCGCGACGCCACCGACCCCGAGGGTGCCTTGGAAAGCCGCTGCGCCGCCCATGTCACCCGCGACACCATCGACGGCACGTTGCAGGTGGTCGAGGGGCATGACGCGCCCCCCGCCATGGTCGCCCGCGACCTGATCGAGGACCCCGAGGTTCCCGCCCTGCGCCGCCACATGGCGCTGGTCCGATATCGCGCGGGCTATGGCCAGGGGATGGCGCGTCCGGTGAATGCGCCCGCGCGGCCAGAAAGCATCTCTGTCGATCACCATGATCCCTATCTGGTGAACTATCGCGGCGAACCCGTGCCCCTGCGCATTGGCCAGACCGCCGAGACCCTGACCCCCATCGCCATGACCGGCGAGGATGATGATCAGGACGCCCGTACCGCCTTCGACTGCTTCCTGGCGCGACAGCCCGACATCGTGCTACAATTCCTGCGCCGGGGTCAGGCGGGTCCGACCACCGCCGCCGCCGATGCCCCGCCCGTTCCGGGCCTCGAGGTCCCCGAAGACGCCGCGCTGGACGCATCCATGGTCGCGGCGGCCTCGGCGCTGAACTGTTCCATCGACAGCCAATCCGCCGATCCGCGCGGGAACATGTCCCATGTCTATCGGTCCGAGTTCACCGCGCCAGAGCTGCAACCCGCCGATGCGCCCGCCGCCGAACCGGTCCCGGCGGATGGCAGCGCCGATGCGACCGCTCTGCGCAACCGCGGCCACGGCGATCCCGCCACGCCGCTGCTGGAGACCTATTCCGACGAACGCGTGCAGATCCGCCTGATCCAGGGCGCGCAAGAGGTCCAGCACACTTTCACGCTGGAGGGTCTGCAATGGCGCCGCCAGATCGACCAGCGCTATCCCGCGACCTCGGATGAGCTGGCCGAGGATCTGGAGCATGTGACCTGGGCACAGGGCTGCCGGACCCGCGCGCGCGGCAGCATCGCCCGCCAGCACGACCGCTGGCGCAAGGGCATGCTGCGCGACACCGATGACGCCGCCTTCTGGATGGATCATTCGCGGCTGGTGGCGCTGTGCGACAACGTCGAATCCTTCGTCGCCGCGCAAGAGGTCGGCATCTCGGAGCACTTCGAGATCCCGGCGGCCCCCAGCAAGCATTCCGTCCAGTTCCGTGCTGCGAGCGTCAATTCAGGTGAAAGGCCGACGGCAGTGTTGGACTACATGTTCCACTTCGGATCGCTGGATGCCATCTGGAACGGGGCCTGGGGCCTGATGCGCGTCTATGACAACCCCACGTCCCGCGACGAAACATTGCGGATCGAGGATGCCGCCGCCTGCGACCCGGCCAGCCAAGAATGCCTGATCCGAACGGCCCTGCGGCCCCTGCCCGACACCGCCGAGGCCACAAACAACGGACGCGGGCAGATCGAGGTGCGCCAGGGGATGGATTGCCCGATGAACGCACCGCGCATCCGGGCCTTTGCCGTCGCCATGCCGCTGCCGCAGGGACAGCGCTATGCCTCCTGGGCGGATGGCTATCGCGACCCGAACGGGCTGGCGCTGATCCATGTCCCCGAGGCGCTGGTGGCCCCTTGGCTGGCGGAGGGCGTGCCGATGGACAAGGTGCAGGACCTGCGCGATGCGGCGCTGGCGCATTTCCGCGACCAGCCGATGGTGATCCGTGCCAATGCGGGCGATTGCCTGTCGCTGTCGATCGTGAACGCCATGGCACCGCAGGCCGACCAGCCTTGCGGCCACGCCCCGAACGGCACCCCCGGCCCCGTCACCGATTGCCTGGGCGACGCGCCCATGCCGCGCATCGTCAAGCTGAACCTTGAACCGGACTGGGGCGACGCCGACCCCGAAACCGGCATCCAGCGCCAGGCCGACAGGGTGGACATACGCCCCTCGGCGCGGATCGCCTTCACCACGGCGCTGTCGATGCTGACCCGAGGCGGAGATGCGCATCTGCCCTTCGGCGTGAACCGCACCACCTCGGTCCCGCCGGGACAGGTGCATCGGGCCGATTACTACATGGGGCTTCTGCGCGTCGACTGGCGGCTGATCGACCACCTGATGGCCAGCACCGATCCCGACTTCGGGCCGAACCCCGTCAGCAATGCGCTGCAGAACTGCGGCAGGCTGGGCATCGCGTCCGACGCCATCGCGGGCAGCACGGCGGCTGCGACCGACACCGCGCGGCAGATCCTGATGGGCGATGATCCGGACTATTACGTCATGACCATGAAGGATCCCGAACCGCGTGAACCCAGCGCGGGCCAGTTCCCCATCCACATCCTTGGATCGACCTATTGGGGGCATGTCCAGCAGCGCGAACGCACCGCCCGCCCCCTGCCCCCCGGCACGCTGGAGAACGCGGCGCAGATGACGGTCGATTGCGCCATCGCCCTGCTGGATGAAAAGGGGCTGGGGGCCAGCATCGCGGGGCAGCCCGCATCGCACCCCGACCCGGATGCGGCGGCGCTGAGCGCCATTCCCTATGCCTTCGGGGCGGTGCCGTTGAAGCCGATTGGCGATCTGTTCAACCATCTGCCGCACGGGCTGTTCGGCTCGCTGGTGGTGGAGCCTCAGGGCGCGACCTATGACGGGCGGCCCGTTCTGAACGGCGGGTCGGGCGAATATCTGCCCGCAGGTCCGGGATTCCGCGGCAAGGCCCATCGCGGGCGGGGCGACAACACCCTGATCAGCTTCACCGACGCCGATGGCACCGAACGCAGCATCCGCGAGTTTGCGCTGTTCTATCAGGACGGGCTGAACCTCTGGGACAGCCGTTCGGGGGAACGGCGTCTGGCCATCGACAGCCCCGCAGACGGACCCTTCCTGCCCATCGTGGAGGACTGTATCGTCTGCGACGATAGCTATGATCTGGGCGAAAAGGCCGTCAGCTATCTGTCGCCCGCCTTCCATCGCAGGCTGCGCAGCCCTTCCGGTCAGGGGCCGCGGTCTGACAGTGACCTGAACGCCGAACTGTTTCCCATCGACTTCCGGTCGCAGAGGGACAGCCTGACCTCGAATTCGCTGCGGCTCTGGGCGCTTCCGGGCGAGGAGGTCCTGATCCGCGTCATCCACCCCGGCGGGCGCGCAAGGCAGCGGGCCTTCGTTACCGTCGGCAACGACTATGACGACCTGGTGCCGGGCTTCGGCTTCCCGCATTCGGCGCTGCTGGCGCCGGGCAAGGCGATCTCGGCGGCATTCGCGGCGCCGGTGCGGTCGGGATGCTATTTGTGGGCCGACGGGCCGCGCCAGATCGAGGCTTCGGGCGCATGGGGCGTTCTGGACGTACTGGACGACATGGGGGCGACGTCATGCGGCTTTCACGACTGATCGCGGGGGTGGCGCTGTCGGTGGCCGCAGCGCAGGCCCCGGCGCAGGGGCTTGATCCGGGCTTCGGCGGCGGTGCGCGGGTCCAGATCACCCTTGCCGATCTGGACGACCAGCCGCTGGCCCGGCCCGTGGCCGGCACGCCCTTCCGCATCCGGGTCCACCTGCGCGATCCGGCCAGCGAACGCCCTGTGACGGATGAACACCTCAGCGGCTGGATCCGCCCGGTCGAGCGGTCGAACGGCGAATGCCGCGATGCCGCCCGCGCCAATACGCTGGCGGGCGACAGCCTGCCGCGTGGGACCACCGATCTGGGACGCTCGCTTTTCGGGGTGCGTCATGACGACGGGACGGTCTCGATCGTGGATTGGGAACATTCGCTGGCCTCGGCCAACATGCTGGCCATGGTGCGGATGCCGCGGATGCCCGGGGCCATCACCGCCCTGCGCGATGATTTCGGCTTCGTGCTGACCGATGAGGCGGGCGCGCGCGTCACACTGGATGCGGCGGCGGGGACCGAACCGCGCCCCCTGCCCGACATGGGCGGAACCGGCGCGGTGCTGGTCACGCCCGATGGCTGGATGGCGCAGGGGGATCGGCTGATCGGTCCCGATGGGGCGTCGTTCACCCTGCCCGCCCCGGTGCTGGCCCTGCGCCCCGCCCTGTTCGATGCCGATCTGGGCCGCTTCATGGGCGTGGCCGTTCTGACACGGGGCGGCACGGGGTTCGTCGCAGATGGCGCAGGGCTTTCGGCCCCCGTGCAAGGCCCGCCGGATGCCACCGACATCGCCCATCTGCCCGAGGCGCGCGCGATGTTCTTTGCCGACGGCAGCGACCAGCTGAGCGTCGTCTATGGCACCGACCGCCGCATCACCGCGCCCCTGCCCGCCCCCGCCGACCGAATATCGGCATCGCCCGAGGGCGATCTGGCGCTGGCATGGTCCGGGCAGTCGGGGGCGCTGTCGGTCGTGGATGTGGCGACCGCCCAAGTGGTTCAAGCGGTGCATCTGAACCGCGCCCCGCTGGATCAACCCCTGCGAGAGGTTGCCTTCGCCGAGGGCGCCGCCTTCCTGGCGCTGCGGGACCTGGATTTCGTCGTCGTGCTGGATCTGGAGCAGGCGCGCCGCGGCACCCCCGCCGCCGCCCGCCCCGTGCGGATCGGCCCCAAGGTCGCGGATCTGCCGCCAGATGCGGGGCCCTTCCTGATCCAGACCACGCGCGGCCATGCCAGCCAGACGGTGCTGGCGCTGCATCCGGGCCTGTCCACCGCCTTTCCCGTCAAGCGCGACAGCGGCAATGCCACCGCGCCGATGAACGGTTTCCGCATCCGTGGGGCGCGTCCCCTGGGAATGGCCGAACTGTCGGCCGGCCTGACCGAGACCGCCCCCGGCGATTACCACGCCGCCACCGTCCTGCCTCAAGGCGGCCCGCATGAGCTGATCGTCTCGGCGGGTCCGGGGCGCTTCACGGCCTGCATGCGGGTCGAGGTTCAGGGTCCGATGCAATCGCAACTGGTGTTGCAACTGGCCGCCCATGACGGCGGTGCGCTGCAGGACAGACGTGCCATCGACCTGCGCCTGCTGGACGGGCGCGGAACGGCGCTGGATTGGCCAACCCATATGCCGCTGATCCTGCAATCGCTGCAGACGGGGTGGCGCGCGCAGGTCGTGGCGCAACCGCAGCCGCACGGGGGCCACCGGGCCATCGTGGCGGATCTGCCCCGCGGGATCGTCAGCGTCGCGCTGGATCAGAGCCTGCCGCGCGGCCTTGCCATCAACCCCACCACGCTTGAGGTGACACCATGATCCGCCACCTTGCCCTGATCCTTGCGACCGCCCTTCCCGCCGCGGCCCAATCCCCCGGTATCGTGACGCAGTCGGCGACAGGCCTGCCCGATGCACCCGTCATCGACCAGTTCGGCAACCGCACGCGGTTTCGCGATGCGGTGGGCGACCAGATCTTCGTGCTGAATTTCACCTATACCCGCTGCCCCGAGCTGTGCGGCATGGCCGACCTCTATCTGACCGACATAGACGAAAGGCGGGACGAACTGGACCGCCCCGTCCGGCTGGTCACGCTGACGCTGGATCCTGCGCGCGACCGCCCCGACGATCTGCTGGAACGCCACCGCGACTTCGGCAGCCCCCGCGACTGGCTGCGCCTGACCGGAGAGCCCTCGCAGATCCTGCCCCTGCTGCGCAGGCTGGGCGCATGGGACGGCGGCCCGCTGGAGGATCACAAGCTGTTCGTCATCGTCGGCGACGGCCAAGGTCGCCACATGACCCGGCTTGAGGCCGACCCATGGCTGCCCGAGCGTATCTTCCAGATCGCCTCGGATCTGGCGCAGCATGCCGAATGAGGGTCCGGGCCGCCCTGCTGTTCCTGGCGCTAGGCTACGCGGCACATGCCGATCCGGCGGTCGATCGGGGCCGCGCGATCTTTTCGGGCGCGCCGGACACCAGCCTGCAGGTCCGGGTCGGCGACCGCCTGCGCCCCGCCCGTGGCATCTCCTGCGCGGGCTGTCACGGCCATGACGCCCAAGGCGGCGTCGAGGTCCAATCCGGCCCCGCCATCGACTGGCCGCATCTGCAGACCCTGGGATATACGCAGGACCTGTTCGCACGCGCGCTGACTGAAGGGATCGCACCCGACGGCCGCACCCTCGGCGGGGCCATGCCGCGTTTTGCCTTCGGTCAGCCCGAGGATGCGGCCGCGCTGACGGGTTATCTGACGCAGATCGGCACCGAGCAGCGCATCGGCATCACTGCCCAGGCCGTGACCTTTCAACGTCCGCCCCCGCAGCCCGCGCTGGCCCCCTTCTGGCGGGCGTTCGAGCGCCAGGTCGCGGACCTTGCCCCGCAGGGGGTCTTCGGGCGCCGCATCCTTCTGTCACGGACGACGGGCTTTGCCCGCATCGGTGCCCTGCGCCCCGGCCCGACGGATGGCCAGCCCGACCTGTTCCCCCTGCATCCGCTGATCGGGGACGAGGATCCGGCAACCACCCGCGGTGCCTTTGCCAGCCTTGGCGCAGAGGTCCGCGCGATGGCCCGGCAGCATCCGCGCCTGATGGTATCGGCGCCGCCCGCCATGCAGGCCCGATTGGCCGATGTCCTGCCCCATGGCCTGATCGAGATGACCCCCTTGGATAACCTGCCCCCGGACAGGCCCGTCATGGTGCTGGACGCAGACCTGCTGGCGCGCGTTCCGCCCGACGTCACGTTGCTGACCACGCTGGACGTGCTGGCGCAGGTCCCGCCCGCGCCGGGCCGCTGCCTGCAGGCGACCGACCCCCGCCCCGCCGATGAAGCGCCACGGAACGCCATGTCACGCTATGGCCGCACCGCCGCCACCGTCCTGATCGAGGCGCTGCGCCTCTGCGGGGCAGATTGCACCAGGGCGGGACTGATGCGTGCCTTCGACCGCGTGGACCTGGACCCGCATGACTGGCCCGCGCTGGATTATGCAAACCACCCGCTGACCGGCACCGATCGGGTACGCATCCTGCGGCTCTGCGATCCCGAAGGCCCCTGAACCCGCCGAAGGGACTGCACGCTGGCGTGCGGGCGCTGTCCGGTCTAGATCATGGCAGGGCAGGATCATCCGAAGGGCGTCACATGGCATTGCAGTTCATCCTGAAACTTCTGGCCGTCGGGCTGGTCTGGGTTGCGGCGTCGGTCGTCGCGGTGGTGACGGCCCTGCCCTTCTGGGACAGCAACATCTGGTGGATCAGGGTGCTGGACTTTCCGCGGGTGCAGATCGCGGTCGCAGCCGGGGTGATCCTGCTGGCGGGCCTGCTCCTGCCCGGCGCCTCGCGCATTGTGGTCCCCATGCTGATGGCGGCGGCGCTATGCTATCAGGTCGCGCGCATCTTCCCCTATACCGTGATGGCCACGCCCGAACTGGAACTGGCCCAGGAAGGGCCGGACCAGCTGCGGGTCCTGTCGACCAATGTGCTGATGGAGAACGACCGTCACGACCTGATGCTGGAACGCATCCGCCAGTTCGACCCCGACATCCTGCTGCTGATGGAAACCGACCAGGCCTGGCTGGACGCGATGGAGCCTGCCCTGGCCGGTTACACGACGGTCGTCCGCCAGCCCCAGGACAACCACTATGGCATGATCTTCGCGACGCGCCTGCCCGCGGCCGAGGCCCGGATCGTCCATCTGACCCATGACCGGACGCCGTCGCTTTTCGCAAGGCTCACCTCGCCCGAGGGACGGCGCTTTCGCTTCGTCGGCCTGCACCCCCGCCCCCCCGTCCCGGGCGAGGACACCGAAAAGCGCGACCGCCAGATCTATTACGCGGCCAAGTTCGCATCCTCATCGGACGAACCTCTGGTCGTGACCGGAGATTTCAATGACGTCGCCTGGTCCGACACCTCGCGCAGCTTCAAGCATGTCGGGCAATACCTGGACCCTCGCATCGGTCGCGGCATGTACGCCAGCTTCGACGCCACGCGCTGGTGGCTGCGCTTCCCCATCGACCAGCTCTACGTGACCGAGGGCATTGCCGTGACATCGCTGCAACGCCTCGATCCGATCGGATCGGACCACTTCCCCATGGCCGCCACCCTGAACATGGACCCCGAGGTCGCCCGCCGCCTGAACACCACCCCCGCGCCCATCTCGGAAGACGAACAACGCCTGATCGACAAGGCGGTCGCCGAAATGCGCGAAGATCTGGGGCATAAATCAATCCCTGCTTCAACTGAATAAAAAACCGGCAGTTTACTGGAATGATACCGTCGCCCCAATCGCGAAGTACATAAGCATTAAATTTCCAATGCAACTCGAGATTGCGGAATTGCCTAGACAATTGGCAATGGAATCAAGCAAATAAAATGGAACCTTCGTGTCCTGAAGAAGTTCGGCAATAGCTGGCATCCTATCTTAAATTGTGCAATAACCCACCCGTAACCGACCGACATGCGGGCTGTAGCCGTATGTCGACATCTTCAGACCGGCAGGATCCGGCACGGAATGGGACAGATTGCGATGAGATTTCTATTGGTGGGTGCTGGTCTCTCAGGGGCAGTGATCGGTCGTGAATTGGCCGAAGCTGGACATCAATGCCGCGTCATCGACAGTCGGAAGCATGTGGCAGGAAACTGCCATACTGAACGCGATACCGAGACAGGCGTCATGATGCATGTCTATGGCCCACATATTTTTCACACGGATGATGAGACCGTCTGGAACTATGTGAACAAGTTCGCAACGTTCATGCCTTTTCAGAACCGGGTCAAATCGACAACGCAGAACGCAGTCTATTCGTTGCCGATCAACCTGCTGACCATCAACCAGTTCTTCGGCAAGACCATGCGGCCTGATGAAGCCCGAGAATTTATTTCGGCGCAGGCCGATCTGAGCATTGAGGATCCGCAAAGTTTCGAGGAGCAGGCCCTACGTTTCGTCGGCCGCCCGCTCTATGAGGCGTTCTTCAAGGGATATACAGAAAAACAGTGGGGTTGTTCGCCGACTGAACTGCCAGCCTCGATCCTCAAGCGGTTGCCCGTCCGTTTTAATTATGACGACAACTATTTTTTCCACCGGTTCCAGGGCATGCCTCGCGATGGCTATACCGCGATGGTCGAGGCGATTTTGGACCATCCCAACATCAAGGTCGAACTGCAAACCACTTATGATCCATCAATGTCGGAGGATGCTGACCATGTCTTCTGGTCGGGGCCGCTAGACGGCTATTACGACTACAAGTTGGGACGCCTCGGTTATAGGACGCTTGATTTCGAACGTTTCGATTATGAGGGGGATTACCAAGGCTGTGCCGTCATGAATTACGGTGATCGTGAAGTTCCGTACACCCGCATTACCGAGCACAAGCATTTCAGCCCTTGGGAAAGCCACGAAGGCAGCGTCTGCTATCGTGAATTCTCTCGCTTGGCCGAACCCGGCGATACTCCATATTATCCGATCCGCCTGGTCGAGGAAAAAGCGCTGCTGGACGAGTACCAAGCGCTGGCAGCCGCCGAGACGAAGGTTACTTTCGTCGGGCGGCTCGGCACTTATCGCTATCTGGACATGGATGTGACCATCGGCGAAGCGCTGCAAACAGCCGCAACTTTCATGGCAAAAACGGTCTGACGCCGTCACCTTCCTTAACAAGATCAGAATGAAAGTCACGTGATGAGCGAACCACTATTGAGCGTCGTGATACCTGTGTTCAACGGTGCGGAACACGTCGAGAGCCTTTGCAACGAGTTTCAGGCATTGCGACCTCGCGGCCTGCAACTTGTCTTCGTCGACGATTGTTCGACCGACGGCAGCACAGGGATCCTTGAAGGGGTCTTGGATCGTCAGGCGGGAGACGAATTGGTCTGCCTCGCCGCAAATTCCGGAGCGGGCTATTGCCGCAATCGCGGATGGGATCTGGTCAAGGGAAAATACACGCTGTTTTTCGACGTCGACGATCGCCCCTATCCGGATGCAATCGGCGCCGTGCTGGACAAGCTGGAAGCAAACGAACACGCCGATGTCGCAATTTGCGCTTATACCTACGAACGCGACAAACCCGAACTCGGGTCGGATATGAACAAGGAAGACATCAAGATCTTTGACAAGTCGCTTGGCGAACTCGAAAGCAAGACGTTCACGCTGGAAGACAATTCTTCGTCGTTGCTGATTACCAATTATCCGTGGAACAAGATCATCCGTACAGCCACATACAAGGCTTCCGAGATGATGTTCGGTAACACCAAGGTCAATAATGACATTTTGGGTCATTGGACCACGTTGCTGATGGCGGATCAGATCGTCATCACGCGGGATGTCGTTTGTTCACACATCGTCAGGGCATCGGGCGGCAATATCACCAACCACCGAAACGAGACAAGGCTCGCGGTGTTCGATGCGCTGAATCATGTTTATGATTTTCTTGTTGTCTATCCGCATTTGCGGCGCCGTTACTGCCATATTTTTTGGGAGTTTGCGACGCGACTTCTGTCTTGGTCCAAAAGCCGCGTGGATAAGAAAATGCACCGCCGGTTCGATGAATTGACCACCGAACTGCTGTCCCGGATCGACTTGGAAGATTTCGTGCTGATCCAGTCCCGCCGCGCACCTGGTCTTGGCAACAAGATCAAAGATCATCTTTTCAGGGGCTGAAAATGACCACCAATCCCAAACTGTCGATCATCGTCACCTCCTACAACGTTCAAGACTATATTGCCGAAGCAATAGAATCCATCCTGTCCCAATCGATCGGCGAGATCGAAGTAATCGTTGTCGATGACGGGTCGACCGACGGCACCGTCGGCATCATCAAGAGTTATGCCGAACTTGACGATCGGGTGAAACCGGTTCTGTTCACTCAGAATACTATTGGCGGCGTAGCCTCGGCCGCGAATGCCGGCCTCGAGATCGCAACCGGTGATTACATCGGCTTTGCAGATGGCGACGACGTCTACGACTCGGAAATGTTCGGGAAGATGCATCGTGCGGCAGTCAAGCATGACGCGGATCTGGCCATGTGCCAGTTCATGCTGCAGAACGCCGTGACCGGCGAACGGGTCGATTCCGACGACAAGAAAAACTGGGAACAGATCGAGACGATCACCTCGATGGAATTGGACGACAAGGCCCGGAGGCGCATCCTAGGCTTCTCACCCGTGCCTTGGCGCAAGATCTATCGTCGCGAGATGGTTCAACGCGGTCAATTGCGCTTCCCGGTCGGCGATTATTTTTTCGAGGACAACCCCTTCCATTGGGCCAGCGTTCTTTCGGCTCGCAATGTCGTCCTGTTGCCTGAAGTCTTGTGCTATCACCGGATGGCCCGTCCGGGCCAGACCATGTCCAATGTGGGTCCCAGCCTGTTCAAGCTGTTCAAGCATCACGACAATATCCACAATTGGCTGATGCAGAACGGTCGGCAGGCCTATCTGCCATTGCTTCTGGAGTGGGTTGCCAAGCAGAACGCGTGGATCAGCGAAAAAGCCTTGGACGAGGATCTACACCTCCTTCTTGCCGAACTGCATCCGATCGTATCTCAATACGCCTTGGAGGAAATAGAGGGCCTTGGTTTCAGCAAGGAGGGACGGACCTACAAGATGCTGCTGGCAGCGCGGGACAACGATCTAGACCAGTTCAGCCTTTACGCGAAGCAGGGACGCAAGAAAAAGGTGGCGAGCCCGAAACCGCCTGTTGCGCAACAACCGACCCATGCCGCCCGTGTCGATATCGAGGACATCTACTTTGCTCTCATGGTGATCAAGAAACGTATCGACAAGTTGGAAGACATGGTTTCCGGTTTGACTGAACAAGGGGGTGCATCCCCAGAGGCAAAATCCCGAAGCTTTCTTGAGAAACTAATCAGAAAAGTTAAGGGTTAATCTTGAGGGGGCGGGTCGAGCGGTTCCGCCCCATCTCATTCAACCTCGATCATGATCGGAATGAGGCGCGCTTTCTGCGCGGCGATCAAGACCAGTTCGGACGGCACAGGAACCAGAAATTGGCCATGACCCGCTCCTGCCGGTATCTCGTTTATAACGAGAATCTGCAGGTTGTTGCTCTGCCTGCCGACCCTGGACCACCCGAGGCTGGAGTTTTAGGGCTTTCCTCACGATGACGGGCTGGTTGCGTCACCGAGAAAGTGAAGCACGCTCGGGACGTTGTATCCGATGGCGCTGTGTGGTCTGTCGTCATTGTAGTGTCTGCGCCAATCCTCCAGTTTTTCACCGGCATCTGAAGGGCTCATGAACCAGTGCGCATTCAGGCATTCGGATCTAAGCTTGCTGTTGAACACCTCGATGAACCCGTTATCCTTCGGTTTTCCGGGACGTGAGAAGTCTAGGGTCGCACCCTTTGCGTAGGCCCAGAGAACAAGGTCGCGAGGCACGAATTCGGTTCCGTTATCGCCCCTGACCTGCCCCCCTTTGGTCCCTCGGTCATAACGAGGGTCTGCCGGTTTGAGATTGGTAGTCGGCGGATGGTTTCCGGGCAAGCGCGCCGGGAGCGGCGCCTTGGGGTGAGGCAAGCGTCCGGCGCGCTTCCAGC
>NZ_PYWA01000006.1 GCF_003056335.1 Paracoccus indicus
TGACCCTCCTCACCCTGGCGCAACTCTCGGTTCTCCCGCTCCAGCGCCTTCATCTTCTCGGCCATGTCTGCCGGGATGCCAGCGCGCTTTCCGCTGTCGACCTCGGCCTTCTTGACCCACTCGTTCAGGGTCTGGGGCGCACAGCCGATCTTCGCGGGAATCGACATGACTGCCTGCCACCGCGATTCATGGCCACCCTCGTTATCAAAGACCAACCGCACCGCGCGTTCACGCACTTCGGGGGAAAACTTGTTCGTCGTCTTGCTCATGATGCTCCATCCTACTCAGGAGTTGGAGCCTCCGGCAAACCCGGCGCGGTTCAGGGAAGCGGCCACTTGCGTAGCGGAAGAACGAAAGGGCTGCAAGAGCGACCCAAGCCGTCATTTCAGCCGCTGGCAGCCTTTGCGTGAAATCTCCAGCGCTACCGGCTGCCGCCCCATACTGCGACCGCTGCGGCCTTCGACAGGTGCCGCCGGGGTCATTGCACCCGAGCAGGCCCCGCAAAGGCCCAATGGCGGGACAGCACGAAGGTCGAGGCTGCGGCGCATCCCGTGGACACGAAAACAGCGGCTTTGGCGTCAAGCGGACCCGTGATCAGCATCAGGAACAGCAGGGTTTCGTTGACCAAGAAACCGACAGCGGCCACCACGGCGAAGCGCCGCAGCGTCCTCGACGCCGCATCGCCATGACCGGCGAAGGTGAACAGGTGATGTCCCAGAAAGCTGACCATGAAGGCAATCGCGAAAGCGACCGCATTGCCGACAAGCGGCTGGACATCAAGCTGGATCAGCAGCATGGCCACGGCCAGATGGGCAAGCGTCGCCACGCCTCCGGTAAGGGCAAAACGCATAAACAAGCCTAGCATTCGGGCAAGGCCAGGATCGTGGTATCCTCGGCGATCACATAGCCCGGACGGCCCTTCACCTCACTGAAGACGCGGGCGAGGTATTCGCCCAGGACGCCGATCGACATCAACTGGATCCCGCTGAAGAAGAAGAGCGCCACTGCCAGCGTGGACCAACCCGGCACGTCATGGCCCAAAAACAGGGTGCGGCCGGCCAGAAACAGCCCGTAGAGAATTGACAGGCTGGCAAGCACCATCCCGATGCCGGTCCACATCCGCAAAGGCCAGTCGGTAAAAGCTGTCAGCCCGGTCATTCCCAGCTTCAGCAGTCGCGGGAAGCTGAACTTCGTGCTGCCACCGCCGCGCGGCTGAAGCTCGACAGGGATTGCGAGCGAGCGGAAGCCGACCCAGGCATAAAGCCCCTTCATGAAGCGGTTGCTTTCGGGCAGCGAACACAGCGCATCGACGACCTTGCGGTCCATTAGTCGGAAATCCCGCGCGCCCGCCGGCATGGGCACGTCGCTGCCGAAGTTCAGGAAACGATAGAAAGTGGCCGTGCAGCGGCGTTTCAACCAGCTTTCGTCATCACGATGGGCTCGCACGGCATAGACGATTTCATAGCCTTCGCGGTAATGTTCCAGCATCGTGTCGACATAGCGCAGGGGCTCTTGCAGATCGGCATCAAGGATCACCACGGCGCGGCCCGCTGCATGGCGAAGCCCGGCCATGATCGCCTGTTCCTTGCCGAAGTTGCGCGACAGGCGCAGCAGGCGCACGGGCACCTCCCAATGGCCGGATTCGACGAGGCTCAAGGTCTCATCGGTGCTGCCATCATCGACGACCAGGATTTCGGCATGCTGCACCAGCCTGCGTGCTTTACGCGACACGCGGGTCAGCGTTTCCGTGATCGTTTCCGCCTCGTTATAGGCCGGGATGACGAAGGACAGATCCGGGATGGCCGACCCGGGATCAGGCGCGGTCGACAGCAGGTTCGCTGTTTCGCGGTCGATGTCTTGCATGCGGCCCATCACTTCACCTCTTTGACGGGCTGCGTCACAAACAGCACATGCCGTCCATATTCGCCCATGTTCTCAAGCCGCAACCCTTCGGCCGTCGTCGTCATGGATGGCGGGACCGAGAATGCGGAGGGCGCATCACCGCCGGCCAACCGGGCGAAATCCGCCTCATCGATGGCCCGCGCCCGACCGTGCGAGTAAAACTCGGCCGAGAAGCTGCGTCCGCCCACGGTATAAAGCGGCGCGTCGGGATGTGCGGTCATCGCCGCGGCGACCAGCCCTTTGTCGGATTTCAGCCGCATTTGCTGCGGGGCAAAGACCAATCCGATGGTCAGCGCCAGAAACAACGAACACATCGCCAAGCCCGCAACCGTGAACCCGATCCGCGACGCGCGGGTGGGGCGCAGGCCAAGAACCTGTGGCAGCAGAACGACCAGCAGGATGGCCGCCGCCGGCAGGCCGGGCAGAACATAGGCCGCAAGGATGTTCGAGGCTGGCGTGAACAGCATCAGCGGCGACAGCGACCAGAGCAGCAGATAGACAAGCCAACCCGATCGGTCTCGCCGAAAGGCACCTGCAAGCCTCTTCGGCCGCGCCAGCAGCACTGCGGGGATCAGGCTCCATGGCAGGGCCGCCATCAGCCAGAACAGCCAGATGGTGCCCATCGCCTCTTGATGGCCCGATCCATAGAGATCGCCCTGCCAGCCGGGCGTCAAAAAGCGCTGAACATGTTCGCCGATCAAAAAGTAATGCAGAAAGCCGGGGGTCGCGATCTCGGCCGCAAGATACCACGGCACGATCAGCACCATCAGCAAAGCCATGCCGCCCGTCCAGGGCATGCGGCGCAGCACCCCCCAGTTCCAGGTTACCATCAGCCAAAGGGTGATGGGGATGGCGCACAGGACCACGGCCACAGGCCCCTTGGCCAGCATGCCGATTGCCAGTCCCAGAAACACGGCATAGCCCCAGTGGCTGTCCGGGTCCGTGATCGCCCGCCAGAACCCGATCATGACCAGCGTCGTGCCCAGAGTCATCGGCATATCGGTCATCACGAAGGCCGAAGCACCAAAGAACATGGCCATCGTCGCCAGCACAACCGTCGCCACAAGTGCCGTATTGGTCCCGACAGTATCGCGCACCCAAGCCCAGACCAGAAACAGTATCGCCAGCGCCGTCAGAAGAATCGGCAGGCGCGCTGCCGCCTCGGTCGTGCCAAAGACCTGCATCCCGGCGGCCGACAGCCATGTATGCAGCGGCGGCTTGCCCCAAAAGGGAACGCCATAATCGAATTGCGGGATCAGCCAGTTCCCGGTCTCGACCATCTTGCGGGCCATCTCGGCATAGCGCGCCTCCGTCGAGTCGGTGAAAGGGACTGCAAAAACCGCCCATAGCCGCAAGAGCGCAAAGGCCGACGCGAGGGCGATCAGAATTCGTCGCGTTGCTTGCTCAAGCTGCAGATCTGGCAGCGCGGGCAGCGGAAAAGATCGGTCTTTTTTGGGGACCGATATGCGGCCTGTTTCGGCCTCGTTCAATGTCATTCTTGGATCCTGCCCGATAGGCTTCTTTGTGATGTCGACCACTCCCTAGCAGTCGCGATCTGTCCGGGTGGTTGCCGGAACTATACCGATTGGTAATCTTTCGATCTCTTGACCCACGCGCGCATGTCGCTATGCCTTCGGGTCAGACAACAGAAAGCTGGTCCCATGCGTGTCCTTGTGGTCGAGGACCATGCCGAAACGGCGGAATATGTCACCTCCAGCCTGCAGGCGCAGGGCCATCTGGTCGATCATTGCAGCAATGGTCGCGAGGGGTTTCTGTCGGCGCTGGACAATCAATACGATGTCATGATTTTCGACCGGATGTTGCCTGGTCTGGACGGGCTGACACTCGTCAAATCCGTGCGGGGCGCAGGCGTCGAAACGCCGATCCTGATCCTCAGTGCCATGGATGGGATCGACGACCGGGTTCAGGGGCTGGAGGCCGGATCAGACGATTATCTGGTCAAGCCGTTTTCCTTTCAGGAATTGTCGGCCCGCTTGGCCGCCCTGACCCGAAGGCCCCCGCTGAGGGTCGAGGAAACCGTCCTTCAGGTTGCCGACCTGGAAATGAACCTGATCCGCCGCACGGTCGTGCGCGCAGGGGTGGCGCTGGACCTGCAACCACGCGAATTCAGTCTGCTGGAATATCTGATGCGCAATGCCGGTCGCGTCCTGACCCGCACGATGCTGCTGGAATCGGTCTGGGACTTCCACTTCGACCCCAAGACGAATGTCGTCGAAACTCATATCAGCCGCCTGCGCAACAAGATCGACAAACCCTTTGATACCGATCTGATCCACACGATCCGCGGTGCGGGTTACAGCCTTCATGGCTAGAGCCGCAGGTATATCGGGCTTTCTGCGCTCGACCTCGGCGCGGCTGTCGCTGCGTTTCGCGGTGCTTTATGCGGTCATCACGGCGTTGGTCCTTGGCTTGACCTATCACTTCGCGGATCGCGAGTTGAGACAATGGGTGGCGGATCAACTGGCCCAGGATGCGGTCGGCTTCGCGGACCTTTATCAAGGCGAAGGGCTGGATGCGGTTCAGGCCAAGTTGGCCGGATTCGCAGGATTCAATTTCGAGGATTACCGGATTTATCTGCTTGTCGATGCGGAGGGCCAGGTTCTGGCCGGAAACGTCGACGCCATCGATCTGTCGGGCGACAGCGGTTACATCCCCGTCGACGCAATCCATGCCCAAACGCCGCGCTATAAGGATGTCACCGGGTATCTGCTTCACTCGGTGCAACTCGGGCAGCATCGCCTGACGTTGGGCAGCAGCACCTATTACCAGGAGGAACTGCGCGAGGTTCTGGGTCGTGGGTTCCTTGCAGGCTTCGTCCTGATGCTCATGACGGGTCTTCTTGCGGGGGTCATTGTCGGGCATAGAACCGAGCGGCGGCTGACCCAGATTTCTGCCGCGCTGAAAGCGGTCTCTGACGGGCAACTGGATCGTCGCGTTCCGACCACGGGGGGCGATACCAACGACCTTGCGCGCATGGCGGATGACATCAACCGCACGATCGCCCAACTTGAGCGAATGGTCGATAGTCAGAAGCAGATCTCGGCCGACATCGCTCATGATCTGCGCACCCCCATGCAACGGCTTCGGCAAAGACTGGATGCGCTGCAAGCCGCGCCCGACCTGCCCGACCCGATCCGCAGCACTGTCGATGAAGCGCTCGAGATCGCCGATGATCTGATCGAGACCTTCCACGCCCTGCTGCGGATCGCCCAGATCGAGGCAGGCGCGCGCGCAGACCGCTTTGCCGATGCCGCGCTTGCGCCGATCCTTGAGCGTATCGAGGACGCCTATGGCGCCGTGGCCGAGGAAAACGGCCAGTTCCTGACGGTCGAGGTGACAGATCACGAAGGTCTGGTTCAGGGGGATCAGCAGCTTCTGACCCAGATGATCTCCAACCTGCTCGAGAACGCCCTGCGCCATTGTCCCGCCCAAACCAGAATCAACCTGTCGCTATCGCAGCTGGATGGCCGTGTCCTCCTCGAGGTTTCCGACAACGGCCCCGGCATCCCCGAGGGCGAACGCGACAAGGTCCTGCGCCGCTTCTATCGGCTGGAGAAAAGCCGCACGACACCGGGCAACGGCCTTGGTTTAAGCATGGTGAAGGCAATAGCCGAGCTGCATGGCGCAACATTGCATCTGGAAGATAATCACCCGGGCCTGCGCGTTCTGATCCTTTTCCCGCCGGCCAGTCGGAAGACGAGCTGACTGCGGATCACTGCCTTGACTGTCCGAAGGCAACTTCTGCAAGTCGGTGTAGCCGCTATGCAGAGATAGCAGACGTGCCGCCATCAATCCGTTGCCCTGTTTGCCCAGCCCCGGCATCTGGTGGATCAGGTTTAGAATGAACCTAACCGGATTCAGAAGACTATTCGTGGAGCCTGAGCCAGCTGTAGGTCTTGCGCTGGCGCGCGAAGTCGCATGCGGCCATGAAACCCATGCGTGGTTGATCGAGGCTGTGCGCATGGATGCTTGTTTCACTGCCTTTTATGGTCAACCGGTTCATCCGCACGACCTGGCCATCGGTCCCTGTGTTGCTTGGGTTTGGCCAGTCGGTGCTCAATCCCGTTTGCCTCACGGATCGTGTCAATGCTCGTCCACCGTGGATACGCGTTGCGCCGGTTCCGAGGCTGCCTAGCGTATGGACCGCCTGTCGGCTGCACCACGCCGCACCCGCTTCGGATTGTCCCGAGCTTCCGGCTCAACCTGGCGAACGAAGCCTGCGATCACTCGGGGCAGGCGATCGGACCGGTCGCTGGCACACACTTACTGTTGCAGGTCTGATTGTCTGCGCGGTCGTGGCGCTTTCGCAATGAACTCGCCCCGTGGGGCATCTTTCCGCTCCTTGGGAAGCACCAGACAATCAAACCCCGTCAGCATGCCCTTGGGCAGTACGACGCCCTCGGTCGGCTGTGCCGAACCTGGTTGATCGCAGGGGGCAAAACGCGCTTGCATGACGTCGCAGATGGCTTCCACCAGCGGCAGCGGGAAACCGACCGGGAAGTCCGCAAGCGTCGTTTCCAGCGCGGGGTCATGCGGAAAACCGCCGGGGCGCAATGCGATCCTGACTTCGGCACCCGGCATTCAACGCAGCGTAGCTCCCAATCCCGCGCATCCATAATCGTGCTGACCAGAAAAGCCCGAACCGTCAGGATCGCTCTATTCCAATGCCACGCCCGCACAGCAAGCGGTGTTGCGGATATGAGATCGCATCGCAGCGCGGGCGGTCTCAGGGTCGCGGCTTTCCAGCGCCTTCAGGATCGCCTGGTGTTCGGAAATGGACTGGCGCATGCGGACCGGATCGGTGTTCGGAATGGGCTGGCGCTGCGTCTCGCTGAGAAGGTGCTGCATGTCGGTGTAGATGCCCACCAACAAGCGGTTCGGGCACAGATCGGCGATGCCGCGGTGCAAGGCCAGATCTGCCTCGACATGGGCGACCAGATCGCCGCTTTGCCATGCCTGCTCGAATTTCTGCACCGATGCCGCCAGATCGGAGAGAGCTGCGGGCGTCATGACCGATGCGGCACAGGCAGACAGCTCTCCCTCGATCAGCAACCGCGTCTGGAAGACGTCGCGCAGATTATGCGCATTGTCGTAACGCCAGCCTGACCGTTCCGGTTGGTTGCTCGGGTCCAGCACGAAGGTCCCGCGCGCTGGCAGCGTCTGGATCAGGCCCAGGGTTTCAAGCGTCAGCAGCGCTTCCCGCAAGGTCGGACGCGACACGCACAGCTGTTCGGAGAGGATGCGCTGCGAGGGCAGCTTGTCCCCCGGCTTCAACTCGCCCGAGCGGATCATTTCCTGCAGTCTGCTTGCCACACCCTGCGCGACCGGCCCCTTATCCCACATCAACGACTTGCCTTTCCTTTTGGCAACCTTCTTCGAGCATCGCGAAGATCTGTCAATCCTATTGCAACAAAAGCGCTGCCATGCTCAAACTGGTCATACCGGTTTGTCCGGTCAATCCAAAAAAAGCAGCAACGGGGAGTTTGAAGTGACAGGATACAGCATCAGAACAGCAATGATGGCCACCGTCGTGGTCGCGGGAACCGGTTTGGCGGCGGCGGCGCAGGACACGCTGACGGTGGGCGCCAATATCGGCAATATCCCGTGGGAATTTCAGGATGAGTCCGGCGCATTCGTCGGCTTCGAGATCGACCTGGTCGCCGCCGTGGCAGATCGCTTGGGCGCAGAGGTCGAGACGGTGAACATCCCCTTCAACGGCCTCTTCTCGGCCGTGCAGTCGGGGCGCATCGACATCGCCACCTCCTCGATCACGATCACCGACGAGCGTCTTGAATCCGTCACCTTCGCCCAGCCCTATTATGACAGCGACCAGTCGCTGACCGCCCTGGCTGCGGGTCCGAAATCCCTGGAGGAGATGGAGGGCAGGGTGGTCGGCGTCGATACCGGCTCGACCGGGGACATGTGGGCAAGCGAGCATCAGGGCGAATACGGTTTTGCGGATATCCGGCGCTACGAAGGGTTGGCCCCGGCCATGCTGGACCTGACCGCAGGCCGCATCGACGGCTACATCTCGGACATTCCGGCACTGCAGTATTACGTCGTGGACAAGCCCGAGCTTGCCGTGGTCGAGCGTATCCCGACCGGCGAAACCTATTCGATGATGTTCGCCAAGGATGCCGAACTTGCCACGCAAGTGAATGCCGTCATCGACGATCTGAAGACCGAGGGCGTTCTGGCTGAGCTGCACGAAAAATGGTTCGGGGTCGCGCCGGACGAAGGCTCGTCCACCGTCTCCGTCCTGCCGATGCCGTCGCTGGACTGATCCGAAGCCCGGGTCCGGGTGCTTGCCGGGCCCGAAAGGACGTATATGGACATCTTTGAAACCTTCCTGAACGCCGAGGTGATGCGGCGGACCTTTCCGCTGCTGATGAAGGGGTTGTGGATCACGCTGCAACTGGGCGCGGCCAGCATCGTCGCCGGCTTGGCACTGGGTCTTGGCCTGGCCATGGCGCGGCTTTACGCACCCGCGCCGGCGCGCTTCCTGACGCGCGTCTATATCGATATCTTCCGCTCGATCCCGCTCTTGGTGCTGCTGATCATCGTCTATTACGCGCTGCCCTTCGTCGGCTTGCGGCTTTCGCCCTTCGCCTCGGCGATGACGGCGCTGACGCTGGTCTCGGGCGCCTACACTGCCGAGATATTCCGCGCAGGCATCGAGGCGATCCCCAAGGGCCAGTTCGAGGCATCGGCCGCGCTTGGCCTCAGCGGGCGGCAGACGATGTCCGACGTCGTCCTGCCGCAAGCGGTCCGCATCGTCATTCCGCCCCTGACCAACAATTCGATCAACGTGGTGAAGGACACGGCACTGGCCTCGGTCGTCGCGATGCCGGACCTGCTGAAACAGGCGACACAGGCGCAGGCCTTGTCCGCGAACCCCACACCGCTGATCGTGGCGGCGGCCATCTATGTGGCCTTCCTCTGGCCGCTGGTCGCGCTGGTGTCCCGCATGGAACGCCGCTTCGCGGCAAGGAGGCGCTGAGATGAAGAGCTTCGTCAGCATCCGCAATCTGCGAAAGTCCTATGGCACGTTCGAAGCCTTGCGGGGCATCGATCTGGATGTCGCCAAGGGCGAGGTGGTCTGCATCATCGGGCCTTCCGGCTCGGGCAAGTCGACGCTGATCCGATGCATCAACCGCCTCGAAGGTTTCTCGGCCGGCAGCGAGATCCGGGTGGACGGAACGCCCGTCACCTCGGGCCGGGCGCTGGCCAAGGTGCGCGCCGAGGTCGGGATGGTCTTCCAGTCCTTCAACCTCTTTCCACATCTGACCGTGCGCGAAAACGTCATGCTGGCACCGCGTCGGGTCCGCGGCACATCGCGCGCCGATGCGGGCACGCAGGCCGACCGCCTGCTGACCCGCGTGGGCATCGCAAGCCAGGCGGACAAATACCCCGAGCATCTGTCGGGCGGTCAGCAGCAGCGCGTCGCCATCGCCCGCGCGCTTGCCATGGAGCCGCAGGTGATGCTGTTCGACGAACCGACCAGCGCCCTCGACCCCGAGATGGTGGGCGAGGTGCTGGATGTCATGCGCGATCTGGCCCGCACCGGCGTGACCATGATCGTGGTGACCCACGAGATGGGCTTTGCAGCGCAGGTCGCGGATCGGGTGATCTTCATGGATGACGGACAGATCGTCGAACAAGGGCCGCCCGCACAGGTGCTGTCGGCCCCGCAGGAACCCCGCACGCGCAATTTCCTCGGCGCAGTGCTGAACCACTAAGGAAAGACCGAAAATGACACAGCTGGACATGGCCTGGGTGCAGGCGCAGTTTCCGGGCCTGACCTCGGATTGGGTATTCTTCGACAATGCCGGAGGCGCGCAGATCGCCCAGCCCGCGCTGGACCGGATGGTCGAATTCCTGACCCATCGCAACGTCCAGACGGGCGGCAGCTACGCGGTTTCGCAGGCCGCCGCCGAGGCGTTGATGACGGGCCGCAGGGCGGCTGCCACCCTGGTGAATGCCGCCCGCCCCGACGAGATCGTCTTCGGCCCCTCGACCACCGTTCTGATGGGCAACCTGATGCAGGCCATGCGCCGCCAGTTCGCGCCGGGCGACGAGGTGATCGTGACCATGGCGGATCACGAAAGCAACATCGGCCCGTGGCGGCGGCTGGAGGAGTTCGGCGTCACGATCAAGGTCTGGCCGCTGAACGCCGATACGATGGACCTGCAACTGAGCGATCTGGAACCGCTGATGACCGACCGGACGCGTCTGGTCTGCGTCACCCATGTGTCGAACATCCTGGGCAAGGTCCATCCGGTCGGCGATTTCGCACGGTTCATTCATGATCGTGGCGCCCTGATCTGCGTCGATGCCGTCGCCTATGCCCCGCACCGTCTGATCGATGTCCAGGCGTGGGACGTCGATTACTATGTCTTCAGCCTCTACAAGACCTATGGTCCGCATGGCGCGCTGATGTATGGCAAATACGACCTGCTGGCGGAATTGGACGGCCTCTATCACTACTTCTACGGCAAGGAGAAGGTGACCGCCAAGCTGGAGCCCGGCAATCCCAGCTATGAAGCCGCCTATGCCACCGATGGCATCCTGTCCTATCTGACGGGACTTGCCCGCCATCACGGCGCGGACGGCGATGACCGGACCCTGCTGACTGCGGCTTTCGACCTGATCACGGGGCAGGAGGATGCACTGACGGACCGACTTCTGGCCTGGCTGTCGGCGCGCAACGACTGTCGCATCATCGGCGAGGCCTCGAACAAAAACAGCACCCGCGTCCCCACGATCGCCTTCAAGTTCGACGACATGGATTCCGGCGTCGTGGCCCGCGCCATGGATGATTACGGCATCGCCATGCGCTTTGGCGATTTCCACTCGCGCCGGCTGGTCGAACATCTGGGCGAGGACGAGAACGGCGGCGTCCTGCGCGTCTCGATGGTGCATTACAACACGCCGGAACAGGTGGACCGCCTGACCGAGGCATTGGCGCAGATCGTCGCGCGCGAGGAAGCATGAGCGATCTGGACCTCGTCATCGCCGGCGGCACCGTGGTCACCGCTGCCGACAGCTACGCCGCCGATATCGGCGTCAGGGACGGGCGCATCGCCCAGATCGGCACCGGCCTGACAGGGGCCGAACGGATCGACGCCGCGGGTCTGCTGGTAATGCCGGGGGGGATCGACGCCCATGTGCATCTGGACCAGCCGACGGCCGATGGCACGGTCATGGCCGACGGCTTTGCCAGCGGCACCCGCTCGGCCGCGGCCGGGGGCAACACGACGGTCCTGCCCTTTGCGTTGCAGATCAAGGGCCAGTCCCTGCGCGCCTGCGTCGAGGACTATCGTCGCAAGGCCGATGGCAACTGCCACACCGATGTCGCCTTCCACCTGATCGTCAGCGATCCGACCCCGCCGGTCCTTGGGCAGGAACTACCCGCCCTGGTGCGCGACGGCTATACCTCGTTCAAGGTCTTCATGACCTATGACGACCTGGTTCTCAACGACGCCCAGTTGCTGGACGTCTTCGAGGTGGCACGCAGGGAACGCGCGCTTGTCATGGTCCATGCAGAGGGCCATGATGCCATCAAGCACCTGACCCGACGCCTGGAAGCGGGGGGTCATACGGCGCCATATTATCACGCCGAGGCCCATGCCCAGATCGCCGAACGCGAGGCGACGCATCGCGCCATCAGCCACGCGCAGCTGATCGATGTGCCGATCGTCATCGTTCACGTCTCGGGCCGCGAGCCGATGGAGCAGGTTCAATGGGCCCGCGCACGGGGCTTGAAGGTCTTTGCCGAGACCTGCCCGCAATATATCGCGCTGACCGCCGAGGATCTGCGAGGGCTGAACATGGATTTCGAGGGGGCCAAATATGTCTGCTCGCCCCCGCCGCGGGATGCGGACAGCCAGGCCGCGATCTGGCAGGGCCTGCGCGACGGCACCTTCGACATCTTCTCGTCCGACCATTGCCCCTTCCGCTTCGAGGGCGAGGCCAGCAAGGACAATCCACGCGCGCGCACCTCGTTCAAATGGGTGCCGAACGGTATTCCCGGCGTCGAGACCCGCCTGCCGATCCTGTTCTCCGAAGGCGTCGGCAAGGGCCGCATTAGCCTGCAGCGCTTCGTGGCCCTGACCTCGACCAACCCGGCGCGGCTCTACGGGCTCTATCCGCAAAAGGGCAGCATCGCGATCGGGGCGGATGCGGATCTGACGCTTTGGGACCCGCAGCTGACTCGTCGGATCAGCCAGGCCGATCTGAACCACGGCTGCGATTATACGCCCTATGAAGGGATGCAGATCACGGGCTGGCCCGTCAGGACGATCCTGCGAGGACAGACGATCGCGCTGGCGGGGCATCCGACAGGTGGCATATGCGGCCGGGAACTGAGCCGCGACATCAGCGATGTCTATGCAGACAGGGTCTGAAAGATCCTGGCCGAACTGATCCTTGGTTCGGCAGGTCATCCGCCCTAAGCCTCTTCGTCAGCTTGCCTGAAGCAGTGGTGTCGCTGTTTGACCCCGTCCAGACCCGGGAACTGGTCGAGCGGATTGGCGGCTTAGGTCCAGATAGAGGCTGCAAATGCGGGGTGGGTAGGGGCGCCATCCGTGTCCTTGACCGGCGATGTCCGCCGAACATGGGTGCCGCCACCTCAGGCGCCGATTGGAAAGCCGACGAAAGGGGATCAGCCCGCCCCCCTTTTCGCTTGGCAACCAGCTTGGCGTATGGGGTCTTCGCAAAACCACGCGTGGTCATACCGCTGGCCCAAGTTCCCGACTCAGATGCTCTTTGCCAAGTTCAGAGAACGAGTCGCACCGTCGAACTGTGGAACCGGATACCCGGTTCTCTCCATCCGGCATCGGTCGTCATGTCGAAGCCCTCTCATTCACCATAACCCCGGGTTAGAACCGCATCGATATGGATCAGGGCATCTTCCAGTGCGGCACGCCAGAAGGGCCAGTCATGGTTGCCCTCGGACACCTTAAAACGGTGGCGCAGCTTCGCCTCGCGGAGGATCAGGTGCAGGTCGGTCGTCGCCTCTAGGAAGGGGTCATCGGCACCGATGTCGAAATACATCCTTGGAACGCGCGCGAAGCGCGAGGCATCCGTTGCCGCGATCATGCTTTGCGGGCGAAGCAGTTCCCATTCATCGGTCAGGCGATCTGCTCCGGACAGGTCGGGACCAAGGACGGTGCCGAAGCGTGCGGCATAGGCCTGATCCGAGAGTTCCAGCAGTTGCTTGTCGGTCCTGAACGAGGCGCTGAGCGCGGCGATCCCCGCGAATTGGTCGGGGTGGCGCAACTGATAGACGGTGGCGGCCATGCCGCCCATCGAAATGCCAAGGATCGCCCGGGTGTCGGGGCTGGCAAGCGTGCGATAACGGCTTTCGATGCCGGGGATGAAGTCCTGCATGAACATCCGCTGCCACTGCTGCTTATCATCGGCATCATCCAGGAAATAGGTGGCCACGGCTTTCTCTGCGTCTCGGCGCCCGTCCGGGGCCACTGCAATCAGGGGCCTGATTCGCCCGGCAAGGATCAGGCGGTCCAGCGTCTGATCGATCCCCGCCAGCGTGAACCAGTCCGACGGTTGGCCCGTCCCCCCGCCATGAAGCAGATAGAGCACCGGGTATTCGCGCCCCTGATCCTGATAGCCCGGCGGCAGATAGACGGAATAGGCGACCGGCCGATCCAATGTGCTGCTTGGCAGGACGTTCTGCATGCGGACGTCGGCCCTTGATGGCGCGGCTGTCAGAAACAGGGCCGTCATGACGGCGATCAGGGTTTTGACGGGCATCCGACGCTCCTTCAGAAAATCAGCTTGTAGGACAGCGACAGGCTGCCCCCCAGCAAGCCCGGGCCCGGGTTCGACCCGCGGTTCCAAGGCCAGCGGTTGCTGCTGTAGTTGGAATAGTTGACCTGCATGCGATCGTTGACCTTGTAGCTGGCGGTATAGGTGTAATCAGGGTTCCAAGGTTCCTGCTTGCCCGAGGGATAGAGATAGGTCGTCAGCCCGACGCGCAGCTTTTCGGTCACCGACATTCCGCAGGCGAGGCTGAGCGATTCATTCGTCGGATTGGGCAGCCCGAACCCAAGCGAGCAATCGGCCGTCTTCTGCAAGGGCAGCGGCACCTTGGGCAGCTTGTAGCTGCCGCGGAAACTGCCATCCAGCAGCGACGAGACGATGTCCGAACCCGCGGCCGAGAACCTCGCGCTATAGCTGGAGTAGCTGATGTTCAGCTTGTCTGTGGCCTTGAAGTTGAAGGCATAGGTGAAGTCGGGATCCCAGGGCGCCTGCTGCCCCGAGATCGGGAAATGCACCAGCGCAAGGTTCATCGACAGGCGGTCGTTGATCCGGGCGGAACATCCCAGGCTGACCCGCAGCTTGCCATACCGCGTATCCTGGTTGCGATGATCCACGTATTGCAGGCCCGCGCCGGTGCTGATCGAACAGTTCAGGCGAAACCTCTGGGCCAGGGTCTGCGGCTTGTCCGGTTCTGGCTGGGGATCGGGTGCGCTTGTGCCCGTCGGCGCACGCGGGGTCCGGGGGGGCGTGTCGTCGCGTGCAGGCTGCGGCGCGGGCGCGACCGAAGGGCTGGCGGGGGGCGTGCATGCGTCGGGATAATAGGGATCAGGCTCGGTGCAATCGATGTCGCCCGACAGGAATGCCAGCGTGACCGCCGTTGCCGAGGGTTCCTCGGTCTCTTCGGTCTCTGGCAGGTCTTCCACCTCGGGGGGCGGCGGCTCGGCGGGATCCGTGGTGGGCTGCTGGGGTCCCTGCAAAGGCGGCGGCGGATCGGGAGCGGGGGGCGGCGGGGGCGGCGTTCCGCTGCCTGCCAGCACCCATTGCGCCAGATAGCGTGCCAGCCCCAGGCCGTCGATCTGTTCCGGCAACGCGGGCTTGGGTGCCCCGATGGCAGGAACCGTCATCAACACCCCGACATCGTTCGAGATCGAGCAGGATTGCGCCAGCGTGCAGCGGACTAGGTATTCGCCATAGGGCCGATCATCCTCGGCCAGCACGATGGCCGAACCATCGGGAAACAGGCGATAGCTCCAGCCGGACAGGCTGCCCGATTGCGCGCGCGACCATGCAAAGACATTGGGGGTGTCGGTCAGAACCTCCTGCGCGCCGGGCACGGCAGGATCGTCGGTTCGCACGATGTCCTGGCCGGGCAGGTCGAGCTGCCATGATAGCGGCGGCGAGGGGGGCAGGACCGGACCCGGCAACGGGTCGGCGCTTTGGGCGATGACCGGCTGCAGGCTGGCCCAGAACCCAACCGCGCCATACTGCACCATGCGCCTGATCCGCTTCATGCCCCTAGTCTTTGCACATCTTCGCGTTCAGGGCACGAATTGCTTCCTCGACGGCCAGCCCTGCGGCATCGGGCCCAAGGGCCGCTGCCAGGGCATTGCGCGTCCGGTTGCCCATGACGCCATCGTCTCCGCCCGGATCCTGTCCGTCTTCCGCCAGCAGTCGCTGCAGCGTCTGCACGGCCGAGGTGCCCGGCGTGATCCTGGACAATCCGCAATCGGCGTCGGGCAGGATCGTCGGGCCAAGATCGCCCGTTGGTTCGGCCGGGGTTGGCGCAGGCGTGGCCTGCGTGGGGTCCGGTACGGCCGAGGGGCGGTCGGCCTCGAAGTCGGGACCGGTCTGCGCGGTCGGCTGTGCCGGGTCGGGGGTCAGGGCGCGTTCTGCGCCCGCCGCCGTCGCCAGTGCCGCGCCCGATGACAGGCTGCGATCCTGATCGGTCACGCCCGCATCCTCGGGCAGGCCAAGATCGGCCTGCGGTGTATCGCGACGGAAATCCGCGGCAGTCACCGGCTGACCCAGCAGGCACCGGCCCAGTGCCGTCGCGACATCGGATGCCGTGGGGTCCGGCGTGCCCTTGGTTTCCAAGGCGCAGCTGTCGGCCTCGGGGTCGCAGAGCACGTCGATCTGCCACTGGGGGGCATCGCGGCTGTCGGCCAGGTTTGCCGTCAGATCGGGGAACAGCCTATAGGCGAAACCGGCGATCCGCCCTTGCTGCCACACCCCCGGATAGCGCGCGGAGGGCACATCCGCGTAATCCCGTTCAACCTGCTGCGCGCCCGGCAGAGGCATGTCGAACCCTTCGCCCACGCAGGGTTCGGCCAGCGCGGTTCCCGGCAGCATCAGCGCGGTGGCCGTGATCAGCGCCCTCATTTCGGCACCCGGATCAGCGGGCCGGTCGCCTTGAACGACAACGCGGCCAATACGACGGCATTGGTGTTCGCCGTGACCGAGCCGTTGACCCCGCCCGTCGTCTCGTAGATGCCCTCGGGCCAGCCCTTCTGCGGATCGACCAGCGGGGTGATGGCCTGCACCAGCTTGGCGGTGTATTCGGTGCCGAACAGCGCGTCCCACCCGAAGGCGGCCTTGGTCGCCATGGTCCTTCGGCTGTCAATACGTTCGCCCTGGAAGGTCAGCACCGCCCATTCCGCCCCCGCGCCCCAAACGGTGGCATAGGCGAAATAGGGTTCCTCGCTCAGGTGCGATTCCGTGACGGCGGTCAACTGGCCCGTCTGTTCGAAGCGCGCCTGCTGGGCCTTGTAGATGGCGGTGGCAAAGCGGTGCGAGCGGGCGTCGAAGCCGAATTCCAGCCCGTCGAACAGATAGGGTTCGCTGACGACGAAGGCGGGCGTGGTGGCGCGGTGCATGCGGGTATCGACCGGGATCGGCTGGTCCAGCACGGTGCGGATCATCAGGTTGTCGCGGACCTCATAGGCGCGATAGACGTCATAGCCGTGCAGCATCATCGCCTTGGCGGCGTATTGTTCGTATCCGACGCGGCCCTCCTGATCGTGGCGCACCTCGTTTCCGGCGATATTGGTGCCGATCAGCTCTCCGTCGCGCACCATGCGGTCCAGCGCCCATCGGTCCGTCACCGCCGCGATGGCCGGCGCCAGATCGGGATGTGCCTGCTGCGCCAGTCCGAATGCCGACATGATCCGCGCCACGTCCAGCGCCGACCATCCAAGCCCCAGATCGGACGGCTTGTTGGCGTAATCGACCAGCTCCTGCGTGCGGGTGTTGTAGGCCTTGTTGGGCAGGGCGTCCTCGAACAGGCGCATCTTGCCGATGCTGTCCAGCACCCGTGCGATGCGGTCGCGGGCCTCGGGGGCCTCAATCAGGGCCAAGCGTTCGGCCGAGAGGATCGCCACGATATAGGACCCGGTTTCCCACATGGTGGTCGAGGGATAGTTGTTGACCGAATTGGCAAGGCCCGTGGTGGCATCGGTGTTGTTGACGAAATAGGTCCAGGCGATGCGCGCATGTTCCAGATCCTGCGCGCTGCTTTCCCCCCTGACGGCCAGCGGCAGGGGGGTGATCTCGTCGAACGTCTGCATCAGGTCGTGCCCCCCTCCGGCGCCTCCCCGGGCGGAACGCTCGCCCAGATCTTCAAGCCATATCACCAGGAACAGGCCCGCGATCAGGCCGAGGATGAAGATGATATGTCCACGGGCGTGGACCAGGTTCCGGCGAAAGCCCATCAAGTTACCTCCGGGGTATCGTTTGTCGCGGATGGCTGCCAGATGGCGGCGCGGATGATGCCGGCCATGGCGATGCAGTTGTTCAGCCCCCACAAGGCATTGGTCACGACGCCGGTCGCGCTGTGGCCGGTATCGGCCAGAAGCAGCGCGCCCGCCCCCCAAAGCACCCCCGCCGCCGTCAATCCCACCACCGCCAGCTGCGCGCGCACCAGCTTCAGGAAGCGTCCGGCATTGCGGTCCTTGGGCGTGACCTTGAAGACGATGCGCTGACCACGCAGGACCGTCCAGATCGCGCGCAGCCCAAGCGGGAAGAAGGCCAGGTAGCTGGCCTTGGCGGCATATCCCGGAATGCCCCATGTCCCCACCATCATCGCCAGTTCAAGCGAGATGATGAAGGGAATGACGTGGACGTAGAACTGGTCGGAATAGGCCGACACCGGCGCGATCCCCGTGAACAGATAGACAACCGGCGCAAAGAGGAAGATCACGTTCCATATCGCCCCAAGATAGGAATAGAAGGTCGCCCCGTACATCAGCCGCTGCGGGATGGTCAGGCCCCGGCGGAACAGCGGGTTGTCGTTGACCAGGATGTCGACGCTGCCGCCGGCGTATTTGAAGCGCTGGATGGTCCAGGTCATCAGATCCTGCGGCGACAGCATCTTCGATTCGACGTAAGGGTGTTGCCAAGACTTCCAGCCGCGTTCGCGGTCCGAATGCAGCACGATCGACGTGAAGATGTCCTCCGAGACGTGGAAGCGATAGGGTGCCAGGATCTCGGCGCTGACGGCCTCGGTGCGGATGGCGTCCAGCAGGTCGGGGGCGACGTTGCGCTCGCGGGTTTCCAGGGTGATCTCTTCCTCGGCGGCGATGACGCGGCGTTCGACCTTGGCGCCGAAGGCGCGCAGGGCGGCCTCCATCACGGCCTCGCGGCGGTGGATCGATCCCGCGCCGCAGCAGAAGGATGCATTCACGCGGTTCCGGCGGCGCTGGATCACGTCATAGAACATCTGCGGGTCGTTGACGAAGGGATCGCGCCCGACCCACCATTCCCCGGCAACGCGTTCCACGGCATTGCCCAGCCTGCGGCCCCAGGTTCCGAGGCGATCCGACAGCACATCGGGCAGGCGGCGGCCCTGCGGCAGGTCGTAGAACCATTGCGGCGTCTGCACCCAGGCCATCTGCGGGTCGCGGAAATAACCCAGGGTGCGGGACAGCATGGTAGGGAAGGGCCGGGTATCCGCGTCGCAGATCAGCAGGAAGTCGCCCGCCGTCTGTTCCATCGCGTTGCGCAGGTTGCCGGCCTTGTAGCCTTCGTTGGTGTCGCGGGTGATATAGCCGACACCTTCCTCCGCGGCGACAGCGCGCATCTGGGGGCGCCGGCCATCGTCCATCACGTGGATGCGGATGTCGATGGGGTGCGGATATTCCATGGCCTTGGCGTCGATGATCCCAAGGCGCACCAGTTCGGGATCCTCGTCGTAGGTGGCGAACAGCACATCGACCGAGATCGGGCGGCCCGCCTCGGGCGAGGCGGGATCGACATCCTCGATCAGGGCGGGCGCGTCGCGCAGGCGGATCGGCTGATCGCGCCAGAGGTTGTAGACGAACAGCAGCAGCCCGACATAGGCCAGCGTCTCGGCGATGGCCAATGTCGCCGCGAACCACAGGGCTTCGGGGTTCAGCGACGCCGTCCAGCGCCAGACGATGTACCAGCCGCCGATCACCAGGGATATGGTTGCCAGAAACTGCCACAGCATTTCCCGACGGGGGGAATAGGGCAGCGGAGGGGGCGGGCGCCGATCCTCGAACGCGCGGAAATAGTCGTCGGTCATTCGGTGTTCATCCATTCGCCGTACCTTGGGCGCGGTTGCGCGCCCAAGGGGTCGGTCCAAGTCCGATCGTCCAGGCCGTCAGCCTGATGCGTTCCAGCAGCATCGAAAGCGCCAGCGCGGCGGGCAGCACCACGATGAAGCGGCTGACGACCAGAACCGAAGGCGTCATCATCCCCGCCAGACCCGTCTTGATCACGGCGATGTCGAAGAGGTCGATGATCAGCGGATGCACCAGGTAGACGCCGAAGGTGTATTTGGCCGCACGCGACCACTTGGGGGACCAGGTGCTGAACTGGCTGCCCATGAAGATGCAGAAGATCAGCAGCGGCATCAGGAAATGACCATAGTAGTCCCACCCCGACCGCACCGGGAACTGTCCCTGCAGCAGCGCATGGCCGAAGAAGGGCAGGGTCGCCAGGTAGGCCAGCGACACGAGGTAGAAGGCCCCGCGGCGGATCAGGCGGGTCTCTCCGCGCGGCAGTCCGTCCTTCCACAGGGAATAGAGCGCGAAGGCCGCCAGCCCATAGCCGATGTATCCCCAGACCTTGGCGATTCGGACAAGGTAGTCGCGCGCCAGGGGCGCGATGTCGATGGAATAGAGGAACGTTTGAACGTGATCCATCGCCCCCAGGGTCGCAAACAGCAGCACCCCCAGGATCGGATAGCGCAGGGCCAGCCGCATCACGGGATAGAACAGGAAGATCGCGAAGAGCGTCGGCAGGAAATGCATGTGATACTGCGACTTGCCCAGCAGGAAATAGGCCACCCAGGTCTTCAGTTGGGTGATCTGTTCCAGATATTGCGGCGCATAGTTGAAGGCCTGCGCCTTGACCAGGCGGAACAGCCCGTAGAACACCGTCCAGAAGGCGAAAGGCACCAGCAGCCGTTGCGCCTGCGTCAGGATCGCATCGCGATAGCTGGGGCGGTGGCGATCGATCCGCATCGCCATCAGGAACAGCGAGAAGAAGAAGAACATCTCGGATCCCGAGAATTCGCCGATGGAACGCAGCAGAACCGGGACCGCCCGTTCGCCGACGGTCGCATCGGGAAAGGGCCTGCCGGCGAAATCGGTGGTCGAATGGATCAGCACGACGCCCGCCGCCGCGCAGACGCGGTTGGCGTCGAACCAGACCATCCGCGATCCGGGTGCGCTCATGGTGCCACCTGTCCGGCGCGGCATTCGCGGGGCAGGACCAGGCGCGGTTCCGGCTTGGCGAAGACCTGCTCCTCGGGGCGGCAATCGGTGGCCGAGATGCCGGTGTCGCGATCCAGCGGCTTGCAGTACTTGAACTCTTCCCACGGAACGGCGGGCTTGATCTCGACCGCATCGGCGCAGGCGCAGCAGGTGACCTCGCGGACCATCGGCTCGGGCAGGCATTTGTTGGCGCGGATGTCGGTGCCCGAATAGGCCATGTCCCAGACCGAGGTGTTGGTGTTCTTGAACTGCATGATCGGCCCCTGCACCTTGTAGAGCAGGGCTGCCAGGATGATGCCGTTGTTGTTGGCGGTCTGCAGCGGGATATAGCCGTTGCCGTTCTCGTAGAGACCCTCGTAGAAGCCGCCATCCTCCTCGGACAGGTCGGCGACGGTCTCGAACAGCAGGTCGGTATAGGGCACGTCCCACAGCGCCCACATGCCGATGGCCGCCTTGGCGGCGACAGCGGCGCGATCGGGCTGATAGACGTCGCTCGGGTCCAGCGTGTTCCAGGGATAGCCGTCCGCGAAGATCGAGTCGTAGACGAAATAGGGTTTGCCCTCGACCTGGTGTTCGGACCGCGCGGTGATGATGCCGGTCTGTTCGAAGCGGCGCTGCTGGACAAGGAAGATGCGGTGCGCGAATTCGGCCCGCCAGCCCTGCGATGCCACGCCCGGCCCGTCGGGATCGTCGATGGGCAGGTCCCAGCCCATTTCCAGCCCGTCCAGCAGATAGCTTTCGGTCAGGACATAGTTCTGGTTGTGGAAGACCCGCGGGTCGCGACCGTCATATGGCACGTCGACGTCATAGATGTTGGTATAGGCCAGCGGCGCGGGGTCCAGCGCACCCGCCACGTCGAACCCCCAAAGCGCAAAGCCCTTGGCGGCATATTCCTCGTATCCCAAGCGGCCTTCCTGAACATAGCGGGTTTCGCCCTGGCCGTTCACGATGGACCCGAACAGCCGGCCGTCATCCTCGACGATGTTGCAGTAGTTCCAGCGCATCGGGACGTTGTCTACGCTGTTGGCCAGATAGGGATAGCGTTCCTTCAGGATGCGCAGCCAGACCAGCATGCGGCCCATGTCCAGCACGGAAAAGCCGACCTCGCCGGGCTGGTTGGCATAGTTCACCTTTTCGCCCGTCTCGGTGTTGTAGACCTTGTTCGGGGCCTCGCCGCGGTAAAGGTCCAGATTGCGCAGGGTGCTGATCAGCTTGGTCGCGCGCCGGTCGAATTCGCGCTTGTCGATGATGCCCAACTCATGCGCGGCCACCAGCGCGCTGATATAGGATGCGGTGTCCCACAGCGTCGTCGAGGGATAGGACCCCACCGCGTTCACCAGTCCCGTATCCGGCTGGAAACGCTTGACGAAATAGCTCCAGGCCGAACGGGCCATGGCCATCTCGCGCTCGGTCAGGGCGCCGTGGCGGCCAAAGTAGTCGCCTGCCGTCGGACGAGCCGAAAACATCAGGTCGCGCCGTTCCTGCGCGCCGGGATCCGTCAGCGCCTTGGGCAGTTCGGCGGAGGGCGCCGGCAGCGGCGTTTCGGCGGGGTCCGTATCGGGCTGGACCGCTTCGGACAGGGGCGTGTCCGGACCGGGATCGGCATCCTGCGACAGGGCCGGGTGGGAGAACCGATCCGTCGTCAGCAGGATCAGCACGAGGCAGGTCAGCACGGCAGAGCGTAGCAGAGGCATGACTATCCTTTCCAAGACGCCGCGGGCGATGCGGGCGGATCACGGTCCTGAAGCGCGGCCAGGCCCGCGCGCAGTTCCTGCATGTCGGCGATCAGGTCGTGCAGGGCCGCAGGGCTTTCCGAGGCGGCGTCCTCCAGCGTATCCAGCACGCGGGCGCGATCGGACAGTTCGGTGCATCCAAGCGTTGCGGCGATGCCCACCACGGAATGCAGCGACCTGCTGCGCTGCTGTGCTGCTGTCTCATCGGGCCCGGACGGTGCGGTGCCGCGCAGGACGGCCAGATGGCGGTCCAGATCCTCGATCGCGGCGGTCTGCATCAGGCGGGCGACCTCATCTCCGAACTCGGCGCGCAGTTCAGCCACGCGTTCGGCAAGCCGCGCCTGGTCGATGGGGTCGGGGCGGGGGGCAGGGGCCGGTGCGTGCAGCTGTTCGGCCACCCGCGCCGTCAGTCCCCTGCGGCGAAAGGTCAGCCCCGCGACCGCGATGGCCAGCATCAGCAGGCACAGGGCGATTGCGGCCGTTGCATTCATGGCGACGGATCCTTGTTGAAGACCATCTGCAGACGGTTGCCGCCCTCGCCCGGCTGGAACAGGACGTCGTCCGCCAGCATGCTGATCAGCGGGATGCCCCGTCCGCTTTCCGACATCTCGTCGATCTCATGGGGCTGGGGAACATTGTCATAGAGATCGTCCGGCGCGCGCGCACCGGCGTCGAAGATCACGACCCGCACGCGGTCGGGCTGCACGTCGATGGTGATGGCCACGGGCTTGTCCGGCGCGGGCGAGATGGCGTGCTGGACGGCGTTCGTCAGCGCCTCCATGACCGCGATCTCGAATGATGTCAGCTTGTCCTCGGACAGCGTGGGCGATGCCAGTTCCGTAAGCTGTGCGACCATTCCGTCAAGCTGATCCAGTTCGGTCGGCATGTGCAGGACCCGGGTCATCACAGCCGCTCGCTGAGTGCGGCCGCGGCGGCGGCGGAATCACGATAGGTCGGGAAGACCTTGTCCATCCGCGTGATGCGGAACATCTTCTCGACGCTGCCCGACAGGCCGCAGACGACGATCTCTCCGCGGTTGCCAAGGCGCTTGAGCACCCCGACCAGCGCCCCGATGGCCGAGGAATCCACGAACGACACCCCTGTCAGGTCGACGACCAGCCGGTATTCGCCCTTGTCGATCAGCTGCCACATCTCGTCCTTGAAGGTCGTGGCATTGGCTGCGGTCAACCTGTCCGTGGCGGGGTCGACCACGCAGATCTGCCCGTCGCCCCCTTGCTTAACCTTGATCATGCTGCGCGCATCCTTTCGCAAACGACGATCGACAGATCGTCCTCCAGTTGCGCCCCGCCACGCCATTGCAGCAGGGCATTCCTCATCTGGACGGGAATTTCCGACGCCTTCCGGTCCGTGGCGGTCAGGAACGCCTGCACCCCGTGGTCGTCGAAGGGTCGGCCCGCGGCGTCCTCGGCCTCGAGCGCGCCGTCCGAGACCAGGACCAGCAGGTGGTCGGATGGAAATTCGATCCGGTCCGTTTCGAAATCGACATCGGGCATCAGGGCCACCGGATAGCCGCCCCGCCCGACCGGATGGCATGCCCCCCCGGGGCCCAGCATGAAGCCCGAAGGATAGCCCGCCTGGCAGAAATGCAGCGTATCGGCCCCCTGGTCCAGAACCGCGCAGAACATGGTGAAATATTCCTCGCCGTCGCTTCGCCAGAAATGCCTGTTCAGGAAACGCACCAAGGCTGCCGGATCGGGCCGCCCCTGCGCATCCAGCGCCCGTTGGCGGAAAAGTTCGGCGGTCAGCATATGTCCGAGGGCCACCGACATCAGCGAGGCATGCACGCCGTGCCCGGCCACATCGATCGCATAGAGGCCAAGGAACCCCGGCGCCAGTTCGAAGTATCCGAACATGTCGCCCGCAAGGAAGTTCGAGGCCAGCAGCGCGGAATGGAAACGGCACCGGCCGATCTGGACAAGGGGGTCGGGCAGCATGCGGCGCTGTGCATCGGCGGCGGCGCGAAGATCACTTTCGATCCGTTCCTTGGCCGCAACAAGGTTCCGCTCTCGCTCGGCCAGGATCTCCTCATGCTCGATCAGCCGCCTGACCGATCTGATACGGGCTGTCAGGCTGACGGTATCCAAGGGCTTCGCCATGAAGTCGTCCACACCGGCTTCCAGCGCACGCTCGCGCTCGGGACGCTGGTTGCGGCCCGTCACCATCAGGATGTGGATGTAGAAACCGGTCTGCTTGGCTCGGATCCGACGTGTCAGTTCGATCCCGTCAAGGCCCGGCATGTCCAGGTCGCAAATCAGGATCTGGACATTCAGATCGGTCATCAATCTCAGCGCAGTGTCACCATTGTCAGCTTCATGCGGTTCATAGCCAAGCTTGCGCAGGATCGCCGATATGTATGCACGTTGAAGGCGATCATCGTCAACGACGACCACTTTGATGCCCGATTGCAGCAGAGCATGGTCAAAAGCCGACATTTCTTTCCAAGCACAATAAAACGATGATGTGATCCGACTTTAGCCAAAATTCTGTCCCATTGTAGGGTGAAATTTCTTCTAACGTGAAAAAATCACTGCAAAAATCTGCAAGTTTTGCCTGCGCAATAGTCAGTTCCGCGAGGAAGAAGCAATGCCAACACTACCAAGGGTTGTCCTGGCAGGGGGATTCACGTTCGATTCCAAGCATGGAGCAAACTTCTGTCTGCGATAAGGACCGGCTTGGCCCGAGACCTTATGTCGCGCCGGGAAGAGGCCTCCCCTGGTTGGTTTCATCCCCATCATTTGCGCTTGCAGTGAAGCAGACCCTTTGTCTGCCGCTTTGACTTCGGTCCGGATGTGCCAAGGTGCCATGGCGCGATCTGTTCAGGCAGTTAGGCATTCTCGACGCTGGATGTCGACCAGCCTCCGGGCGGTCCTCATGGCGGCTTGGAACAGGCGCAGGACCTTGCAGGGCCGTCTTCAAATGATCGAGCCGGTGAACGCGACGGGTTCGAGTGCAGCGGCCAGAATGATCCGCGCCCGGTATCAGGCAGAGGGCCTTGAATCGCAACGCGCGTCAGGGACGAAGGTCTGCGCCGATCAGAGTTGGCCACCGCCAGCTCCTCGATCGCCGGATGCGGATCCCGAACCCGAAGCTTGTCGATGACAGGTGGCTTGCGGCAGCCGCCTTCGAACACATCAGACACGCCATGCCGCAGTGCAGGTTTCCACTGTCTGGTCATCGTCGGATGCACGCCGAACCTGCTCGCTGGCTCCGACATCGGCGACATCATGCCTAAAGCCGCCGAGCGTCGCATCGGGAGATGCCACGCGCTTTCCGTGGTCAAGATGCCGGCCGACGACGGCTATACGCCACATGACGTGCATATCGTCGCTTGTCTTTTCTGGTTGCGCCTTGCTTCAGCCATCCTGGATGCCCCCGAGAGCAATGGCCTGCCAGAGGCATTTGCGTATGATCACGTCCGGATGGCACCGGCTCCAGATGCCTGAACCGTCCAGCGAATGTTGCAGGAAGTCACAGCACTGCGACCGGGTGGCGTCAGCTGCCTCCGGCCCCCACTGAAATGCGAAGAAAACGCCCGTGATAATGGCGGGCAACGCTCGTCCTTGGCATGATAAAATGGCGTTCTCCGCGAAGCTTCCGGTAACTGCATCGCACCGAAAATCGGATGTTCCGAACGGTCGGCTTGGGATGGTTGAAACGTGCCCGTGCGACCATCGTCGTTCAATCATCCGCCGGAAATACAGCCCTGCACCCAAGCGCGACCGCAAAGCGGTCGGAAGCGCCTCCAAGACCCTTACTGCGGTCACTTGTTAGGATCCAAGAGCAGTTCGTGTGCCAGTCCGGTCTGATCATATCCGAAACGGTTTTTGCCGAAGGCGGGCTGACCGTTCATCGCAGTCTCAGGCAATGCCTTTTGCGGTTCGGTGAACATGGCCCGATGCGATCCATTCACATCGACGGCGACATTACCGACAGGGTTTGCACGACAGCGGGACAAGATCGTGGACGGCCCTTCAGAAGTGGACCCCTTAATGGTTCTGCATCAGATGTCATGGCTGCTCGTCAGTTCCACGGGCACCGCCGTGGTCGGTGACGGCAGAGGTTGCATCGGTTGCCTCGTTCGTGGCGCCGATGGCCTGCGGCAGAACGGCGGACAGCTTCGATGGGGCGCGATGGTCGGTCAGCCGCGCGATGCGACCAGCCTGTCGGCCAGCAGCGCCGCCGAGGTCCGGTTGTCCACCCCCAGCTTCAGATAGATCTGCTCCAGATGCTTGTTCACGGTGCGTGCGCTGAGGTCCAGGATCTCGGCGATGTCGCGATTGGCCTTGCCTTGGGATAGCCACAGCAGGACCTCGGATTCGCGGGCTGTCAGGCCGAAATGCTGGGCCAGCGTCACCTCGGGGGACCGGGATTGCGCGCGCTCGATCCGGATCAGCAGGTCGCCCCTGCTGCTTCGCCCGGTGTAATGCAGGCCAAGCGCGCCCGTCTGCAGGGGCGGGGCATGGGACACGGGCTGTCCCGTCAGACGACCCAGCCATGCCAGCAGGTCACCTGCGGCTTGTCCATCGGTGGTCAGCAGACCGGCCTCGCCAAGGCTGGCCAGCGCGCCCGGCGAACCCCATGCGACCCGCCCGGACCCATCCACCGCAACCAGGGCGCGGTTCTGCACATCGAAGGCATCGCGCAGGTCGCGGATCTGGCGGGCGTTCAGGATATGGGTGGTCACGCGGGCGATGAGTTCGTCGACCTTGACCGGCTTGGTGACGTAATCGACGCCCCCGGCCTGCAATCCGCGGCGAACATCCTCTGAACCGGTAAGCCCGGTCATGAAGATGATCGGGGCATCGGTCATGACGGGGGCCGATTTCATCCGGCGACAAGTCTCGAAGCCGTCCATGCCGGGCATCATGGCATCCAGCAGGATGACGTCGGGATCGACGCGCCCCAGCAGGTCCAACGCGCGCTGGCCGTCGCGGGCCACGATGACGGTGGTGCCGCTTTCCTCGAGCGCCGTCGAGACCATCGCGACCGAGCCGGGATCATCGTCGACGATCAGCGCCATGGAGGCGATGGCCGCGTGGTCTCGGGTCATGCGTTCATCCACGTGTTCACGGTCTCCTCGATGGTCGTCAGGTCGTAGTCGTCCAGATACGCGCGCAAGCGGCGCGTCATGTCGGATGGGCCGCCCTGTTCGGTCTCGATCCGGTCCAGATGGGTTGCGACGCCGCGTGCGTGGCCGATGCGCGCGCTGGACAGCAGCCCTTCAAGGTCGAGCGGCAGAGGCGCGGGCGCGTCCTTTGTGGCGGGCGGCTGGCGGTCGTAGGTCAGGTCCAGCCGCAACAGGCTGGCGATCGTTTCGAGCATGTCGATCAGGGTATAGGGTTTGATGACGAAGCCGTCGTGGACCTTCATGTCACCCTGCACGGGCCGTGCTTCGGGCGCATGGCCGGTGCACATCAGGATGGGGGTCGTGTGGTGGGTGTGGTCGCGCAGCCATTGCGCAAGGCTGAGGCCGTCCTCGGCGGGCATGTCGACATCCAGAACGAACAGATCCGGCGTGACGTCGCCCAGCATGGCGCGCGCCCCATCCGCATCCGCAGCGCCCACGACGTTGAAGCCCATGGGGGAAAAGAAGCTGTCGAACAGGTTCAGGTGGTTCAGGTCGTCGTCCACGATCATCAGGGTCCGACGGCGGCCCGCATAGCCGGTGGGACGGACCTCCTCGTCCAGGTCGGCCTGCCTGCCGGGGCGGGCGGCATGGTCGGGCACCGAGGGCAGCATCAGGCGCACGCGAAAGCTGCTGCCGGTGCCGGGGGTGCTTTCGGCGGTGATCTCTCCGCCCAGGATGTCGACCAGCAGCTTGGTGATGGTCAGCCCCAGCCCCGATCCGCCCGGCTGCCGGTCGCCGCCGCGTTCGAAGGGCCGCCAGATGCGCTTCATCTGTTCGGGCGCGATGCCCTGTCCGGTATCGGTGATGACGATGGTGGCGACCTCGTTGCGATAGGAGAACGACATATCGACCGAGCCTTGCGCGGTATAGCGCACGGCGTTGGTCAGCAGGTTGATCAGGATCTGGCGCAGGCGCTTTTCGTCCGACATCACCCAGACAGGCAGGCTGCCGCTGGTGGTGATCGACAGCTGCAGGCCCTTCTGCGCGGCCTCTTCGCGAAACAGGGACCCGATCTGGTTCAGAAAACCGGGCAGGTTGATGCGTTCCCGCGCGATCTCGATCTGGCCGACCTCGATCTTCGAGATGTCCAGCAAACCTTCAACCAGCCCCGCCAGATGTTCGGACGACCTGCGGATGGTGCGCACAGCCTCGCGGCGGCGGGCGGGGATGTCGGGGTCGGCCTCGATGATCTGGGCAAAGCCGAAAATGGCGTTCAGCGGCGTGCGGATTTCATGGCTGAGACCGGCCAGATAGCGGGTCTTGGCGGTATTGGCGGCCTCGGCCTGTTCCTTGGCATCCTGCAGGGCTAGGTCGGTGCGCTTGTGCGCGCGGATTTCCTGCAGCAGGCGCAGCGTCTGGCGGTCGGCCTCGTCGCGGGCGTTGCGGCGGCTTTCGCGGCCCAGGATCAGCATCCAGATGCCGACGCCGATCAGCACCACGGCCCCGCAGAACAGCGCCCCCAGGATGGCGCTGAACCCCGGCGACATGCGCGCGCGATAGATGAAGGTCAGCAGCAGCGCCAGGGCCGCCACCGTCCCCGTGAAGCAGACCGAAAAGATCCCCGCCCGCGACAGAAGATGCTGGGCGACGGTGGGGGGCATGCTGCGTTCGATCGCGTGGCGGATGGTGGCGGGCGCGCGACCGTGCGGCTTGCAGCGGTCCCCGCACCCCCCCTCCAGCGAACAGCAGAGCGAGCAGATCTGACCCTCGATGAAGGGGCAGGTGGCCATGTCGGGCGCCTCGAAGGCATAGCCGCAGGTGTCGCAGACATGCCGCCCTTGGGTGAATTCCGACGGCTGGCGCGCGATGTAGAAGCGCCCGCCGCTGAGCCAGGCGATCAGCGGTGCCAGTGCGATGGCCGTGCCAAGCGCCACGAAGGCCGACAGCGCCCCCGCCACCTGACCCAGCAGCCCGTGACCGGCCATCAGCCCGACGGTCACCGCCCCCAGCATCGCGCCCAGACCCACGGGGTTCAGGTCATAGAGATAGGCCCTGCGGAACTCGATCCCCCTGGGGCTGAGGCCCAGGGGCTTGTTGATGACCAGATCGGCGAAGATCGCCCCGATCCAAGCCAGCGCCACGGTGGAATAGAAGCTGAGCGTCGCCTCGATGGCGTGAAAGACGCCGAACTGCATCAGCAGGAAGGCGATGGCCACGTTGAAGATCAGCCAGACGACGCGACCGGGATGGGCATGGGTCAGCCGCGAGAAGAAGTTCGACCAGGCGATCGAGCCTGCATAGGCGTTCGTAACGTTGATCTTCAGCTGGCACAGGATGATGAAGACGCCCGTCACCGCCAGCGCGATGCGCCCGTCCCCCAGGGCCAAGTCGAAGGCCGCGAAGTAAAGATGGGCGGGGTCGGTCAGATCCGCCGTCGCGGTGCCTGCCGAGATCGCAAGCACCGTCAGGAAGGACCCGGCCAGCATCTTCAGCCCGCCCAGGACCGCCCAACCGGGGCCCGCCGCGATGACCGCCGCCCACCAGCCGATGCGCTGTCGGCGGGTGACGGGCGCGGGAAGGAAGCGCAGGAAATCCACCTGCTCGCCGATCTGCGCGATCAGCGACAGCCCGATGGCCGATGCCGCACCGAAGGACAGCAGGGTCAGCTGCGACTGGCCATCCAGCCCCATGAAACCTGCCCAATCGACGTCGCCGCGTCCCATGACCGCGATCAGCACGAAGGGCAGCAGGTTCAGCGCCAGCCACGGGATCTGGGTCCAGGCCTGAAACCGCGAGATGCGCGAAAACCCGTGCACCACCAGCGGGATCACCACGACCGCCGATGCCATGTAGCCCACCCACAGCGGCACGCTGAAGCAGAACTGCAGCGCCAGCGCCAGGATCGCGGCCTCGAGCGCGAAGAAGATGAAGGTAAAGCTGGCGTAGATCAGCGACGTCAGAGTCGATCCCAGATATCCGAACCCCGCCCCCCGCGTCAGAAGGTCGATATCGACCCCGTAGCGCGCCGCGTAATAGGCGATGGGAAGGCCGGTGACGAACAGGATCGCGCAGACCGCCCCGATGGCCGCCGCCGCCGTCGCGAAGCCGAAGCCCAAGGTCAGCGCGGCCCCGATCGCCTCGAGCGCCAGGAACGAGATTGAACCGATCGCCGCGTTCGCCACCCATGCCGCAGACCAGCGCCGCGCCCGATGGGCGGTGAAGCGCAGGGCGAAATCCTCCAGCGTCTCATCGGCGACAAGGCGGTGGTATTCGCGCTTGACGGTGGTGGCGTGCAGCAGCTCGCTCATCCCGGGGACCCCTTTGCCATGCTCTCATGCAGCGCCGCTGCGGTCCTGGGCAGGGGTAAGGGGAAATTATGCGTAATCATATACGTCAATTGACGTATTCCGGAATGACGCTGCGCCGATCAACCTCTGGTCAACCACGATGTGAACCGACGAGGGCAACATGGCTGACAAGAAGACGTTCCCGATCAATCCGCTTTCCCGGCGCGCCATCCTGGCGGGCGGGGCCGCGCTTGGCGCGACGCTGTTCCTGCCGAAAGGACTGCGCGCGCAGGATTTCCCGACCGACCAGGTGAACACCACCGGGCTGGCCGTGACCGATGACACCGTGCAGGTGGGCATCCTGCATTCCATCAGCGGCACGATGTCCATTTCGGAAACCGGGTCGGTGCAGGCCGAGAAGCTGGCGATCGAGCAGATCAACGCCCAGGGCGGCGTCCTTGGCCGCAAGATCGAGACCATCCAGGAAGACGGCGCCTCGGATTGGCCGACCTTCGCGGAAAAGGCGCGCAAGCTGCTGGTCAACGACAAGGTGGCCAGCGTCATGGGCTGCTGGACCTCGGCCAGCCGCAAGGCCGTGCTGCCGGTCTTCGAACAATACAACGGCATGCTGTATTACCCGACCTTCTATGAAGGCTTGGAGGAAAGCCCCAACGTCATCTACACTGGCCAAGAAGCCACGCAGCAGATCATCGCGGGCCTTGACTGGGTCGCGCGCGAAAAGGGCGCCAAGTCCTTCTATCTGCTGGGGTCGGATTACATCTGGCCGCGCACCTCGAACAAGATCGCCCGCAAGCACATCGAGGACAAGCTGGGCGGCAAGGTCCTGGGCGAGGAATACTATCCCCTCGGCCACACCCAGTTCAATTCGGTCATCAACAAGATCCGCCTGAAGAAGCCCGACGTGATCTATGCCATCGTCGTCGGCGGATCGAACGTGGCCTTCTACAAGCAATTGAAGGCCGCCGGCATCGACATGACCGAGGAAGCGCCGCTGCTGCTGACCATTTCCGTGACCGAGGACGAGATCCGCGGCATCGGCGGCGAAAACATCGAAGGCGCCTATGCCTGCATGAAGTACTTCCAGTCGCTGGAGAACGAGAACAACCGCGAATTCGTCGCCGCCTTCAAGGAGATGTGGGGCGACGACATGGTCATCGGCGACGTCACGCAGGCGGCCTATCTGGGACCGTGGCTGTGGAAGGCCGCCGTCGAGAAGGCCGGGTCCTTCGACGTGGACAAGGTGCGCGAGGCCAGCCCCGGCATCGAGCTGGCCAGCGCCCCCGAAGGCTATGTCAAGATCCACGAGAACCATCACCTGTGGTCCAAGACCCGCGTGGGTCACGCCAAGGCGGACGGTCAATACGAGGTCGTCTTCGAGACCGGCGACCTGGTCGAGCCCGACCCCTTCCCCGAAGGCTATCAGTAAGCCCGCCCCGGCGGTCCGGCCAGGACCGCCGCCCACCCCCTTTTTCCAAGGAGAGTTCCGATGTTCTCGGACTATTCCCTGTCAGAGCTTGGCGCGATCTTCGCCATGCAGGGCTTTGCCGGGCTGATCCTGTTTTCGGTCTTCGTGCTGATGGCCCTTGGGCTTGCGATCATCTTCGGCCAGATGGGCGTCATCAACATGGCGCATGGCGAATTCATGATCCTGGGCGCCTATGTCACCTATCTGGTGTCGAACGCCTTCGCGGCCTACATGCCGGCGCTGTTCGGCGCCTATTTCTTCGTGGCGATGGTGCTGGCCTTCTGCGCCTCGGGGCTGTTGGGGATGGCGGTCGAATGGGCCATCATCCGGCATCTCTACAAGCGGCCGCTGGACACGCTGCTGGCGACCTGGGGTCTCAGCCTGATGCTGCAGCAGGCATTCCGGTCGCTGTTCGGCGCGCGCGAGGTCGGCGTCACGATCCCCGACTGGATGATGGGGTCGATGGCCGTGACCGACATGATCGAGGTGCCGATCAACGGCATCTTCGTCATGGTGCTGGCCTTGGGCATCTCGGCGGCGATCTATGTGATGATGTATCGGTCGGGCTGGGGTCGCCAGGTGCGTGCCGTGACGCAGAACCGCGTGATGGCGGGGGCCGTGGGCATCAACACCGAACGCACCGACCGCATGACCTTCGGCATCGGCTGCGGGGTCGCGGGCGTCGCGGGTGCGGCCTTCACCATGATCGGATCGACGGGGCCGACCTCGGGTCAGGCCTATATCGTGGACACCTTCCTTGTGGTGGTCTTCGGGGGCGCGGCCAGCCTGCTGGGCACGATCGCCTCGGCATTTTCCATCAGCCAGGCGCAGTCGATCCTTGAATTCTTCCTCTCGGGCTCGATGGCCAAGGTCATCACGCTGCTTGTGGTGGTCGGCATCCTGATGCTGCGCCCGCAGGGCCTGTTCGCCATGAAACTTCGGAAATGAGGGATCGGACAATGACCAGGACATCCTTCCTGAAGCGCGACGAGGCCGTGGGCCTTGCCATCCTGGCGCTGATCATCTTCGTGGTCTTTCCGGTCATGCTGGACGACTTCCGGCTGAACCTGTTCGGCAAATACCTGACCTATGCCTTCGTGGCGATCGGGTTGGTCCTGTGCTGGGGGGCGGGTGGCATCCTCAGCCTGGGGCAGGGGGTCTTCTTCGGGCTGGGGGGCTATTGCATGGCGATGTTCCTCAAGCTCGAGGCATCGACCCCCGAGGCGACGGCCATCCAGTCCACCCCCGGCATTCCGGACTTCATGGACTGGAACCAGATCACCGCTCTGCCGGTCTGGTGGCAGCCCTTCGACAGCTTCGCGCTGACGCTGGCCGCGATCCTGGTGGTGCCTGCCGCATTCGCCTTCGTCATCGGCTTCGCGATGTTCCGCCGCCGGGTCAGCGGGGTCTATTTCGCGATCATCACCCAAGCCATCGCGGCCATCGTGACGATCCTGATCATCGGCCAGCAGGGCTATACCGGCGGTGTGAACGGCATCACCGACCTGCGAACGCTGATGGGTTGGGACATCCGCCCCGACGGGGCCAAGACCGCGCTTTACTTCGTGAACGGCGTCCTGCTGTTCGTCTGCCTGCTGGTCGCCATGGCGATCCGCAAGTCCAAGTTCGGCCGCGTCCTGGTGGCCATGCGCGACGCCGAGGATCGGGTCCGCTTTTCCGGATACGACGTGGCCAGCTTCAAGATCTTCATCTTCTGCGTCGGCGCGATGATGGCATCCGTCGGGGGGGCGATGTTCACCCTGCAGGTCGGCTTCATGTCGCCCACCATCGTCGGCATCGTCCCTTCCATCGAGATGGTGATCTTCTGCGCGGTCGGCGGGCGTCATTCGCTGATGGGCGCGGTCTATGGCGCGCTTCTGGTGAACTGGGCCAAGACCACATTCTCGGAGAGCTTCCCCGATCTGTGGCTGTTCGGGCTGGGCGCGCTGTTCATCGCGGTGGTCATGGCGTTCCCCAACGGGCTGGCCGGTCTTTACGACGACTACGTCAAGCCCCGCCTGCCAATGCGCCGCACGGCCCCCGCCACCCAACCGCAGCCGGCAGAATAGGACAGCGATCATGCAGGAAAATCACAACTTTATCCTGGCGGTCGAGGATCTGACCGTGTCCTTCGACGGGTTCAAGGCGGTGGACGGCCTCAGCTTCTATATCGAGCCGAACGAATGCCGCGTCATCATCGGGCCGAACGGGGCGGGCAAGACGACGGTCCTGGACCTGATCTGCGGGCGCACCCGTGCCACCGCCGGTTCGATCGACTTCAAGGGTTCCGAACTGACCCGCATGCGCGAAGACCAGATCGTGCATGCAGGCGTGGGCCGCAAGTTCCAGACGCCCTCGGTCTATGAGGATCTGTCGGTCTTCGAGAACCTGGAAATCAGCTATCCGCGCGGACACACGGTCCTTGGCGCGCTGACCTTCCGGCGCGACGCCGAGGTCGAGGCTCGCATCCGCGACATCGCCGAGACGATCTTTCTGGGCGACATGCTGCAGGAACGCGCTGCCATCCTCAGCCATGGTCAGAAGCAGTGGCTGGAGATCGGGATGCTGCTGATCCAGGACCCGCAGCTGATGATGCTGGACGAACCCGTCGCGGGGATGTCGGTGGCCGAACGCAAGAAGACGGCCGAACTGCTGAACCGCATCATCCGCGACCGCGCGGTCATCGTGATCGAACACGACATGGGCTTTGTCGCCGACATCGCCACCCGCGTGACGGTGATGCACCAGGGCAAGCGCCTGTCGGAAGGGTCCATGGCCCATGTGCAGGCCGATCCCAAGGTCGTCGAAGTCTATCTGGGACATTGAGGAGCACATGATGCTGACCATCGAGAACCTGACATCGGGCTATGGCGAATCCGACGTGCTGCGCGGCCTGGACCTGCAGGTGCCCAAGGGGCAGATCGTGGCGATCATGGGGCGCAACGGCATGGGCAAGACGACCCTGATGAAATCGCTGATGGGCATCGTGCCCGCGACCGGCGGGACCATCACGGTGGACGACCGGCAGGTGGGGGGGCTGAAGTCCCACGCCCGCGTCGCCGGCGGTCTGGCCTATGTCCCGCAGGGCCGGCAGATCTTTTCCGCCATGACGGTCGAGGAGAACGTCGAGACGGGCCTGACCGTCACCGGCAAGAAGACCGTCCCCGCCGACATCTATGAATTGTTCCCCGTGCTGCTGGAAATGAAGCACCGGCGCGGCGGCAACCTGTCGGGCGGTCAGCAGCAACAGCTTGCCATCGCCCGCGCCCTGGCGTCCGACCCCAAGGTCCTGCTGCTGGACGAACCGACCGAAGGCATCCAGCCCTCGATCATCCGCGACATGGCCCGCACCCTGCGCCAGATCCGCGACGAACGCGGCCTGACCATCATCGTCTCGGAACAGGTGCTCAGCTTCGCGCTGGACGTGGCCGATCGCGTGATGGTGCTGGAAAAGGGCGCCTTCGTCCACGACAGCCCCCGCGCGGGCGTCGACGAGGCGCATGTCTCGAAATTCCTTTCCGTCTGAACCCGCAAGAAGAAGGAGGCCCGCCATGGCCGACACGCTGATTTCCGTCAATCTGAGCGAGAACCCCCATACCAACGAAGCCGTCCACAACCGCTGGCATTGCGACATCCCCATGGCCTGCTGGGTCGAACCGGGCGACGACTTCAAGGTCGAGACCTACGACTGGACCGGCGGTCAGATCGGCAACAATGACGATGCCTCGGACGTGCGCGACGTGGAACTGGAACAGGTCCACTATCTGTCCGGCCCCATCGGCGTGAAGGGTGCCGAGCCGGGCGACCTGCTGGTCGTCGACATCCTGGACATCGGCGCGAAAGAGGAGATGAACTGGGGCTTCAACGGCTTCTTTTCCAAGCAGAACGGCGGCGGCTTCCTGACCGATCACTTCCCCTCGGCCCAGAAGTCGATCTGGGACTTCGAGGGGATGTTCACCCGGTCGCGTCACATCCCCGGCGTGCGCTATGCGGGGCTGATCCATCCGGGCCTGATCGGCTGCCTGCCCGACCGCAAGATGCTGGACATGTGGAACGAGCGTGAGAAGGGGCTGGTCGCGACCGATCCCGACCGCGTGCCGGGGCTTGCGAACCTGCCCACCACGCAATCGGCCCATATGGGCAAGCTGAAGGGTGAGGCCCGCGACAAGGCCGCCGCCGAAGGTGCGCGCACGGTGCCGCCGCGCGAACACGGCGGCAATTGCGACATCAAGGACCTCAGCCGCGGGTCCAAGATCTATTTCCCGGTCTATGTCGACGGTGCGGGCCTTTCGATGGGCGATCTGCACTTCAGCCAGGGCGACGGCGAGATCACCTTCTGCGGCGCCATCGAGATGGCAGGCTGGCTGCACATCCGCGTCAGCCTGATCAAGGGCGGGATGGAGAAATACGCCATCCGTAACCCGATCTTCCGCCCCTCGCCCATCGTGCCCAAATACGACGACTTCCTGATCTTCGAAGGCATTAGCGTCGACGAGGGCGGCAAGCAGCATTACCTGGACGTGCATGTCGCCTATCGGCAGGCCTGCCTGAACGCGATCGAGTATCTGAAGAAGTTCGGCTATTCCGGCGCGCAGGCCTATTCGATCCTGGGGACGGCGCCGGTGCAGGGGCATATCTCGGGGGTGGTCGATGTGCCGAACGCCTGCGCGACGCTGTGGCTGCCCACCGACATCTTCGAGAACGGCTCGGCGCTGATGCCCTCGGTCGACGGTCCGACCAGGCTGGTCGACGGCTCGGTCGACATGCCCATCGCCCACGATCTGTGATGCAGCCGGGCCGCGCGGGGGATCGCGCGGCCCCATCCGCCCCGAAATGGAAGGAAAGCCCCATGCCCGTCTATGATTACGCCTGCCCCCAATGCGGCCCCTTCGAGGCGCTTGCCCCGATGTCGGCCTTTGCCGATCCCTGCGATTGCCCCGCCTGCGCGACGCGTGCACCCCGCGTGCTGCTGACCGCACCGCGGTTGGCCAAGATGGACGGGGGCCGCCGCACTGCCTTTGCCACCAACGAACGCAGCGCCGACAGCCCCAAGCGTCTCAGCAGTCACGGCCCCGGATGCGGCTGCTGTTCGGGCGGCAAGAAGAAGGCCAGCCGCACGCTGCACCGCCCGGACGGGTCGAAGTCGCTGACCGGTACGCGACCCTGGATGATCTCTCACTGAGCGATGACGAAAGGGCGTGACGCAGGCCGGTCGGTGACCGGCCTTTTGCCCGTTTTCAAAGGTCCCCTGTTTGCCGCCCATGGCAGAGACCCCTGCGGCCTGTTCCCGCAGCAATGGCGCACGTAAGCTGGGCGATGATCCGGCGACCGGCAAGGCCGGATCGGTGCATTGGCGATCCGTTCGGCCATACTTCGGGGGAATGCCATTGCAACGCAGGGTTGTGCGATTCCGCATGGATGTCGATGCTGTTCAGGAGGTGGCGAGGTGCGGGCAGGGGCATCGCGGCATCCCTCGGCACGGCGCCCAGAATACGCGTAATCAGCATGATTTGCATGCACATAAGCGCTTGTGCCGATTGCCTATGCTGCTGAACTTGCCGGCAATCCCGCCCGGGATGGCGGATATCCGCCCATTATCACGGGTACGTGACGTTCTCATGCATACTGGAAACTTAAGGCGAAACTAAACTTCAAATTGAACGTATCTGATGTTATGGGACGGTTAATCTTGGTTAAATCCATTTCCCCCCGCGCGAACTACCCTCCACAACTCTTCTTTCAGGGAACATGACATGGCAACCACCTTCAACGTTATCAATCTTGGCAGTTTCACCAACCTTGATGCAACAGAGGGTGGTCAGCCCGAAAATGCGCCCTTGCTGAACAACCAGACGTTCGGCAGCGCGGGCATCCCGCTTTACAACAGGATCCAGACCTTCGCGCCCGCAGGAAACGGACCGACCGGAACGGGTGGTTCGGCGGTCTACGATGGAAGGGGCGATCTCAACCAGTTCTCGATCAACGGCGGAGCAGTCCAGACGGTCGAGGCTTTTGCCGTCATTCCCGTGACGCTGACCTATGCCGATGGCACGACCGCCACGATTTCGGGTCGGGTCATGCAAAGCACCGATCTTCAGCTGTACCTGGTGCCGTCGGTCACGCAGGATGCGTCGCAGAACGCGTTGGAAGCCAAGCCGATCCAATCGTTGACCTTCGGCACATACACTCCGCCAGCGAACGGGAATGTGTCGGTGATGGCGGCCGATCGGGATCCGAACGAACTTGTTCCCGTGATAGATGGATCCGCCGGCAACGACACGATGAACGTCGGCTTCACGGATCTGTTGAACAGCAATGCGACCGTGCCCGCCATCGACGGCAACGCCAACTATATCTCGGGCGGGGCGGGGAATGACTCTATCGAGGGTGGCGGCGGCAACGACACCATTCTGGGCGGGGATGGCAACGACACGCTTCAGGGTGGCACGGGCGCCGACAGTCTTGTGGGCGGCGCGGGGTCGGATACGCTGGATTATTCCGAGAATACCGCAGGCATCAATGTCAACCTTGCCACCAACTCCGCTTCGGGCGGGACGGCGCAGGGCGACGTCATCAGCGGCTTCGAGAACGTCGTCGGCGGATCGGGGAACGATACGCTGACGCTGTCGAACACCGCCGGTCTGGCCGAAGGTGGCGCGGGCAACGATACGATCACGGGCGGTACGGGCAACGACACCCTGGATGGCGGCATCGGTGCGGATTCGCTTGTCGGCGGAGCGGGCAACGACAGCATGCTTGGCGGGGCAGGCGATGATACGCTGGACGGCGGTGACGGCGCGGACGTCATGCGCGGCGGCGACGGCAATGACACCTTCCTGAATGGCGGTGGCATCGGCAACGATACCGTGTTCGGTGGCGAAGGCGATGACATCTGGCGCGCCGGTGCCACCGACAGCGGCAGTGATCAGGTCTTCCTTGAAGGTGGCAACGACTTTGCCGAGGTCGGTTTCTTCACGCCTGGCACGCCCGAGATCCTGGACGGGGGTGACGGGCAGGATACCATAGCATTCGACGCGCCTGCCGCGGACGGATTCGGCATCGGCATCACGTTGAATGACGATGGTTCGGCCACGAACATCGGGTTCTCCCCCGAGTATGTCATCCGCAACTTCGAGAACGTCCGCGGCAACAGCGCGGCGAACGAGATCAACGGCAACTCGTCTGACAACGAACTGGTCGGCCTGGCCGGCAACGACACGATCACCGGCGGTGGCGGGAACGACACGCTGCTGGGGGGCGCGGACAACGACCTGCTGGACGGCGGCACGGGCAATGACACGTTGGATGGCGGCACGGGCAACGACACGCTGACCGGCGGCACCGGCGATGATGTGATCACCGGGGGAAGCGGCTCGGACAGCTTCGTCTATGCGGTCGGTGACGGCCTGGACACGATCACCGACTTCAACCAGAATGGCGAGACCCTGGGCGACGGCAATGCGATCGACAACGACTTCCTGGACCTGTCGCAATATTACGACAAGCTGGGCGAGATGCGTGCCGACCTTCTGGACGACGGGATCCTGAACCAGTCCAACAGCGTCGAGAACGGCGGGACGGTCGATTACAGCAACAACACCACCTTCGCCGCCAACCAGGGCATCGTGCTGACCGGCATCAACGATACCAACGTCAACCAGCTTCTGGCGGGCGAGACCACCGGCGTCGTCTGCTTTGCGCGCGGTTCGCTGATCGACACGCCCTCGGGGCAGGTCGCGATCGAGGACCTGCAGGCGGGTGATCCGGTCCGCACGATGGACCGCGGCTTTCAGGCGCTGCGCTGGATCGGCAGCCGCAAGCTTGATGCGATCGACCTGCAGCAGCACCCCAAGCTGCGTCCGGTCCGCATCAGGGCCGGTGCTTTGGGCCAGGGGCTGCCGGTGGCCGATCTGGTCGTCTCGCCCCAGCACCGCATCCTGGTCCGGTCCAGCATCGCCGAGCGCATGTTCGGCACGCAGGAGGTGCTGATCCCGGCCAACAAGCTGTTGATCCTGGACGGCATCGACGTTGACGAGGACGCGACCTCGGTCGAATACTTCCACATGCTTTTCGACCAGCATGAGATCGTCTTCGCCAATGGATCGGCCGCGGAAAGCCTGTTCACCGGCACCGAAGCGATGCGTTCGCTGTCCGATGAGGCCAAACGCGAGGTCTTCACCCTGTTCCCCGAGTTGGAGAACCCCGAGTTCGTCGCAGCGCCCGCCCGTCTGATCCCGCAAAAGGGCCGGGTCATGAAAAAGCTGGCCGAACGTCACCAGCAGAACCGCGCGCCCCTTTTCGGGTGATGCGCTGAAGGCAAAAGGGCGGTCGTCGCGACCGCCCTTTTGCAGCCATCAGCCGCCCCCGCGCACCTGCGGCGCTGATGCAGCGGCCTGCCGAGGTCGCGATGGACGCCATGCCACGGCGCTTTGGACATTGGCGGGCCATAATAGTTTGCCCCCTGACAGTGTGCCGCCACGGACGTCTGATCCGGCCTGCAAGTCGATCGACGACGGTCCTTCCCTCCGCCATCCCATTCAGCTCTGTCATATTTCTGTCATGAATCCGGGTACTTGATGCCCTTGCGGTTCGTCGCCCATTCGTGACATCATGACGTCATATCAATGGGTGTGCAGCGTGGCGAAAAACAAGATCGACAGTCCCAAATCCGACGACGCCAAAAAGGCGAACACGTCGCTGCGGCTTCACCGCAAGACCCTCAAGGCACTGAAGACGCGCGCCATCGAAGAGGACACGAGCGTGCAGAAAATCATCGAGGATCTGGTGAACGGCTATCTGAAGAAGACAGGGACGAAGAAGACATGAAGCAGCCGCAGCGCAGCATCATGGTGCTGACCGGCGATTTGCCCGATGCCGATCTGACCACAGGGATCGAGCCCCTGCGCCTTGAGGTGCGCAGCGATGGCGACACCGCCGCCTTCGAGGTTCTGGACACGCATGTCGGCTCGGTCCGCCAGGCGGATCAATTGCTGTTGCGGTCCGGCAAGCGGTTGACCGTGCTGTCGGGGGGCGACCATGTGGCGTCGCAGGATGCATTGCCAAAACACAGGTTCGTCGACGACCTTGATGATGGGCCGGTGAAATCCGCGTTGCAGCACGCTCCGCGCCTGCGCAGCCTGCTGAGCACGGGTGCCGGAACCATCAGCCATCGCGATATCTGGGTGAGGGATGACGATGACAAGACGCTGGCCCGCGCGCGGCTGACGACGCTTTCCCCCGAGGGGGACGGTCAGGCGATCACGATCACCGATCTGCAGCCGTTGCGAGGCTATGACAAGGCGATGGACTGGTTGCGCGCCCATCTTGCCGCCGTGGCGGAGAATGCGCCGACGGGTGCGTCGAACCTTGCCGACATGCTGTTTCCCGATCAGCCCCGATATGATGCCAAGCCCGATGTCGCGATCACCGCGGATGATACCGCCTGGCACACCGCGAACCGGATCATCGCCGCCTATCTGCGCGTGGCGCGCCTGAACGAGACCGGCATCATCGCCGACCATGATACCGAATTCCTGCACGACTATCGTGTGGCCCTGCGAAAGGTCCGCTCGGTCCTGAGCCTGTTCAAGGGTGCCTATTCGGATGACGCGACGGCGGCGTTCAAGGGCGCCGCCTCCGAACTGATGGCCCCGACGGGTCGGCTGCGGGATCTGGACGTCTATCTGCTGGCGCAGGACGATTATTTCGCGATGCTGCCCGAAACCCTGCACGATGGTCTGGAACTGATGTTCGGCATGTTCCGCAAGGAACGCCGCAAGGCCCATCGCAGCTTGTCGGCCCGCCTTGCCAGCGATGACTACGACAACATGATCCGTGCATTCCAGGCCGCAGTCGAGGATCCCGACAGGGCGGGCCAAGGCCCCGAGGCCCATGTCGGCATCGGCGATTTCGGCAGCCGGCTGATCTGGAAGCGATACCGCAAGGTCTGCCGCCTTGCCCGGACGATCACGGCCGATACCCCCGACGAACAGGTCCATGAACTGCGCATCCTGTGCAAGAAGCTGCGCTACCTGATGGAATTCTTCGCGCCGCTTTATCCGGCGTCGGCGGTGAAGCCGGTCCTGAAGCCCCTGAAGCGGCTGCAGGACAACTTGGGCCTTTTCAACGACTATTCGGTGCAGCAGGCGTTCCTGCAGGACTTTCTGGACCGACACGAACCGCTTGGTCACAAGCGGGATCTTGCATTGGCACAAAGCATCGGTGCCCTGATCGCGGTTCTGCACGAGCGCCAAAAGGAGGAGCGCGCGCGGATCATGACCAGCTTCTCGAAATTCGACGGTCCCGAGATCCGCTCGCGGTTCGGATCGTTGTTCCACGACAAGGAAACCTGAGATGAAGATCGTCGCGTGCTATTCGAACAAGGGGGGCGTCGGGAAGACGGCGGCCTCGGTCAACCTGGCCTATGCCTTTGCCGAGGCGGGCAACCGGGTGCTGCTGTGCGACCTGGACCCGCAGGGGGCCGCCAGCTTCTATTTCCGGGTGAAGCCATCCCAGAAGCTGCAGAACGAGGCCTTCTTCGAAGAAAGCAAGCAGGTGGCCAAGGCCATCCGCGGCAGCGACTATGAAAACCTGGACATCCTGCCGGCCAACATGACCTTCCGCGATTTCGACATCTTCCTGTCGCGGATGAAGAACAGCCGGTCGCGCCTGAAGAAGGCGATGAAGGCCGTCGGCGCAGACTATGACATCATCGTTCTGGACTGCCCGCCGAACATCTCGACCCTGTCGGAAAGCGTGTTGCAGGCGGCGGACCTGATCGTGGTGCCGGTCATTCCGACCACCCTGTCCGAACGGACTTTCGAACAGCTGCTGGAATTCGTCGAGGGTCAGGACGCGCTGAAGGTGTCAAAAAAGCAGATCGCGGCGTTCTTCTCGATGGTCCAGCGCCAGAAGGCGCTTCACGGTGAAACCATGACCCGCATGCGCGAAGCCTATCCCAAGCGAATGCTGGACGCGGTCCTGCCCTTTGCGACCGATGTCGAACGGATGGGCGTCAACCGCGCGCCGCTGCTGGCCTTTGCACCAGATCGTCCATCGGCAAAGGCCTACAGGGACGTGTTCCGGGAATTGCAGCAGCGGCTGAACAAGGATTGATGTCATGACGAAGGCGATCGAGATCGAACGCAAGTTCCTGGTGGCGACGATGCCCGACCTGTCGACAGCCAGCCGGTCCTCGCTGCGCCAGGGCTATCTGACCGTCCCCGAGGACTCGGTCGAGGTCCGGCTGCGCCAGTCCGACGATCGTTTCGTGCTCTGCGTGAAGACCGGCAGCGGCATCATCCGCGGTGAGCGCGAGATCGAGATCGACGGCAGGCAGTTCGACACGCTGTGGCCGCAGACCGAAGGACGGCGGATCGAGAAGACGCGGTGGACCGGCCCGCTGGACGACGGGCTGACCTTCGAGTTGGACGTCTTTGCCGGCGATCTGGAGCCGCTGGCCGTGGTCGAGGTCGAATTCGCCTCGGCGCAGCAGGCCGAGGCGTTCACCCCGCCCGACTGGTTCGGTCGCGATGTCAGCCTGGACAAGCGGTTCGGCAACAAGTCCCTGGCGATTTCCGGGGCGTCTTTCGTGAAGGACCTTCCCGATGCCTGAGAAACGCTATGGAGTCATCTGCCGGTTGCCTGGCACGAAGAAGATCGTCCTGGTCAGCCGACCTGACGGGAAGGAATGGATCCACCCCAAGGGACGCCGCATTCCGGGCATGTCGGGGCGCGACTCGGCCCGGCGCGAAGCCTATGAGGAGGCCGGCCTGAGGGGGCGGGTCCATTCCAAGCACAAGACGGTCGTCATCTGCCGCAGGGGTGGCAAGAAGATCCATCTGACGCTCTACCAGATGCGCGTGACCAAGGTGCTGAAGCGTTGGCCCGAAATGCGCAAGCGCGACAGGATCGTGATCTCGGCTGCCGCGGCTGCGAACCTGTTGCAATGCCCGGGCATGCGGAAGGGACTGCGCGATCTGGTTGGCAAGAAGGGCTAGCCGCTGGTAGACCGCAAGCCGGACCCGACGACCGGCGGTTTCTGCCAAGGCCCCAGACCAAAGAGGTTTCCATTGGCCATCGAGATCGAACGAAAGTTCCTTGTCCTTGGGGACGACTGGCGTGGCCAGGTTTCCAGGTCGCATCTGATCAAGGACTATCTGATTGCACGGTTCGAGACGGGCAAGGCGCGCATCCGGGATTGCGACGGCAAGGCGACGCTGACCGTCAAGGGCAACCGCACCGGCGTCTCGCGCAGCGAGTTCCACTTCGACCTGTCGCCCGATCAGGCCCGGGACATGATCGCCGAACTGCCCAGCTCTCCGGGGTTGGAGAAGCGCCGACACGAGGTTCTGTTCGCGGGGCTTCTGTGGGAGGTGGACGAATATTTCGGTCCCCTGTCGGGGCTGGTCACCTGCGATGTCGAACTGCCACACGAGCAGCACGATTTCTGCCGTCCCAGCTGGGCGGGCCCCGAGATCACCCACGACAGCCGATACAGCTCGGCCCAGCTGGCGCGCGCGATGCATGCGGACGGCTTCGAGCTGACCGAGTTCCTGACCGGCAGCTGATGGTCCGAAGCTGGTTCTGGTCCCGGTGCGGTTGGGGCATGCGTCCGACCCGACAGGTCGACACGCGTGGTTCGGCGGTGGAAAGATGACATGACCGCCGCGGGTGGTTCGGTTTTTTTCCGATGCCGGTGGTCGGAAGGTTCAGGGTGCCTGCCTCCTTGTCGAAGACCGATGCCCGACGGGCACCGACCGCGCGCTGAACAGATGTCTGTCGGACGATGGATGGTCTGCGTGGGCATCGCGAATTTTCCAGACTGTCAATGATGCGGGCTGACTGCCTTGGCATATCGGTTGGCGCGGCACTGCAAGAACTAACCCTATCGTCAATTTCCCGCGCTGCCGCTACGGAAACATGGTATGATGGGACATGGGACACGCGTTCCTTGCGGTCCTGAATTTCCATGCAGTGGCATGATCGGCAGCAAAGGGGAGGTTACCATGAAGAAGCATCTTTTGACGGCCGCCGGATGTCTGGCGCTGATGACGGTCCCGGCCTTGGCCCAGGATTGGACGGGGTTCTATGCCGGCGCCGGTATCGGGAAGATCGAGGTTGATACCAGCGTCGACGGCGTCAAGGAAAGCGACACCTCGTACGGCCTGCACGCCGGATACCGGTATGATGCCGGACAATGGGTCGTGGGCGGCGAATTCGAACACGACTGGACGGATATCGAACTGGTTCCCGGCGCCATAACAGTCGATCGCGTGATGCGCCTGAAGGCCACCGCCGGCTATGATTTCGGCCAGGCATTGGTCTATGTCGCCGCGGGTGCAGCGCAGGTCGATGTCGATGGGCTGGGCGACGAATGGGGCGGCTTCTACGGCATCGGCGCGGCCTATGCCTTCAGTCCAAGGGCCAACGTCAGCCTTGAACTGTTGGAGCACAACTTCTCGGACATCGGTGACAGCGGGATCGATGCCGACGCCTGGAGCGGCAACCTGCGAATGTCCTGGCGGTTCTGAGCGTCGGTCGAACGGACGGGATGATCTGTCTTCGCGGGCATGCCCAAACGCGGTCGGTCGGATTGACCGCCGCGGCATTTCCGGTCATGACGGTTCGCGATGGTTCCCGTGTCGGCCAAGGCTCCGACCGGGTGAAAAGGGAACGTGGTGCGGTGTAGCCATCAGGCGCCAAATCCACGACTGCCCCCGCAACTGTAAGCGGTGAGCCGACCCCATGATGCCACTGGCGCTGCACGCGCCGGGAAGGCGGGGAAGGCCGCGATCCGCGAGTCAGGAGACCTGCCATCATGATCGAAACCAACCCGGGCGGGGTGCCCCGGAGAAAGACCGCATGCGCCGAACCCCGGCAATGATCCAGCTTGACCGCTTGACGCGGCAGAGGCCAAGGCCACAGCCCTTGCCCTGCCGATGCGCCTTCTTCTGCCCCGTCCTTCGCATGATGAAGGACGACCATGAACCGACTGACCTTGGCCGCGCTGATCGCGCTGGCAGCGCCTGCCGCATTGGCTGCGCCGACCGAATATCCCCTGATCATCGACAATTGCGGGCACGGGCTGACCTTTCCGGCACGCCCCGACAACGTCGTCTCGATCGGGCAGACCACGACCGAGATCCTCTATGCCCTCGGGCAGGCCGACCGCATGGCGGGCACCGCATTGTGGTTCAACGATGTCCTGCCGCGTTTCGGGGAGCAGGACGCGAAGGTCGCGCGGATCAGCGACAATACTCCCAGCTTCGAGGGGGTGGTCGCCGAGCGCCCCGGCTTCGTTCCGACCATGTTCGAATGGATGATCGGTGAACAGGGCGCGGTCGGTACGCGCCAGCAGTTCGCCGATCTGGGCATTCCGGCCTATGTCATGCCGACCGATTGCCAAGGCAAGGACAACCTTGTCGGTGCAGACGGCACGCGCCTTGCGCCCTTCGACATCCAGACCCTGTGGGACGGCATCGACCAGATGGCGCAGGTGATGGACGCGCAGGATGCCGGCGATGCGCTGATCGCCGACCTCAAGTCCCGCGAGGCGGCGGTGGTCCGGCGTGCGGCGGCGATGGATCTGCCGGATGCCTCGGCGGCGGTCTGGTTCTCGTCGGCGGATCTGGAACTTGATCCCTATATGGCCGGGGCCATGGGCATTCCCGCGTGGATGCTGGATCGGTTGGGCCTGCGCAACGTCGTAACCTCGGACGAGGAATGGCCGACCGTGGGGTGGGAGACGATCGCCCGCGCCGACCCGTCCGTGATCGTGATCGCCCGCATGGACCGCCGCCGCTTTCCGGCCGACGACTTCGAGGCGAAGCTGCGGTTCCTGAAGTCCGATCCCGTCACCAGCCAGATGACCGCCGTCAGGGAGGGCCGCATCGTCATCCTCGACGCCGAGGCCATGCATCCCAGCATTCGCCTGATCGACGGATTGGAAGCGCTGGCCCAGGGCATGGACGGGCTGTCCCGGTGAGCGGCCATGTCGACGTGGCCGCGATCCGGCGGCCACGGGCTCCGGGTTGGATCTGGGCGGCGGCGCCGATCATGGCGGCGCCCCTGATCGGCGCCGCCTTGGGCGAAACGCCGATCCCCATCGCGACGGTCTGGCAGGCGCTGGCAAACCAGCTTTTCGGGGCGGGCTATCCGGTCGATCCCATCGATCAGGGGATCATCTGGTCCTATCGGCTGCCGCGCGCGCTGGTCGCCGGGGCCTGCGGGGCGGGACTGGCGATCTCGGGGCTGGTGCTGCAGACGCTGCTGCGCAACGCGCTGGCCGATCCCTATCTTCTGGGCATTTCGGCCGGGGCTTCGACCGGCGCGGTGCTGGTCGCCGTCGCGGGTCTGGGCGCGGCCTTTCTGCCGATGTCGGTCGGGGCGCTGCTGGGGGCGCTGGCGGCATTCGCGCTGGTCGCGGGGCTGGCGCGGCTTTCGGGCGGTGGCCCAAGCGCGCGGGGTGCCGCGCAGATCGTGCTGGCGGGCATTGCGGGGTCGCAGCTGTTCAACGCGCTGACCAGCTTCATCATCGCGCGCTCCGCCAGCGCCGAGCAGGCGCGGGGCATCATGTTCTGGCTGCTGGGCAACCTGTCGGGCGTCAGATGGGACGACGTCTGGCTGGCCGCTGCGGCGGTGACGGTCGCCTTGGTCACGGCGCTGTGGCATGTGCGGTCGCTGGACGCCTTTGCCTTCGGCACCGAATCCGCGGCCTCGCTTGGGGTGCCGGTGCGGCGGGTGCAGGGCATCCTGATCCTTGCGACGGCGGCGGCGACGGCGGTGCTGGTCTCGATCACCGGGGCCATCGGCTTCGTGGGGCTGGTGGTGCCGCATGCGGCGCGCTTTCTGGTCGGCAGCAGGCATGCGCGTCTGGTGCCGGTCTCGGCGCTGATCGGGATGGTCTTCCTGATTGCCGCCGATGTCATCGCACGCATGCTGGTGCCGGGCCAGACCCTGCCCATCGGCGTCGTGACGGCGCTTGTGGGGGCGCCGGCCTTCGCCATCATCCTGATCCGCGCGGGGTCCGCATCATGATGCTGCAAGCCATCGATCTGGGTCAAAGCCTGCGCGGTCGGGACGTGCTGGACGGCATCAGCCTGACAGTTGGTCCCGGTCAGGTGCTGGGGCTGGTCGGGCCGAACGGTTCGGGCAAATCCACCCTTCTGCGTCTTCTGGCGGGGCTGGTGCGGCCGGACCGTGGCCGCGTGCTGCTGGACGGGCAGCCGATGGCTGCGATGCCGCAACGTGGGATTGCCCGGCGGATGGCGCTGGTCGCGCAAAGCGCCGAGACCTCGGACCGCATCAGCGTCCGCGATGCGGTCGCCCTTGGCCGCACGCCATGGCTGGACGCCTTCAGGCCGTGGTCGGCCCGCGATGATGCCCATGTCGACCGCGCCCTGCGACGTGTCGATCTGGGCCATCTGGCCGATCGCGACTGGTCCACCCTGTCGGGAGGCGAACGTCAGCGCGCCCATATCGCGCGCGCCTTGGCTCAGGACCCGCAGATCCTGCTGCTGGACGAGCCGACGAACCATCTGGACATCCGGCACCAACTGTCGATCCTTGAACTGGTCGCCGGCCTTGGCATCGCGGTCGTGATCGCGCTGCACGACCTGAACCATGCGATGCATTGTGACCGGCTGGCCGTGCTGCAGGACGGCCAGCTGCAGGCGCTAGGGTCGCCGGAGAAAGTCCTCGACCCGGCGCTTCTGGCCCGCGTCTTCGGCGTGCGCGCCAGCGCCCTGATCGACCCGCATGACGGCAGTCGCGTCCTGCGCTTTCACCCATGTTGAGCTGACGAACGCTTCCAAGCGTTGCTTTTGTCCGTCGATGACCTCGGTTTGCAGGTCAATCAGGATGGTCGGCCTGCGTGCAAACATTTCGAACCCGCCATTCGTCGTGCGAGTTCGGGTGCTGCGCGGGGATGATCCGGCCAAGGCATCGCAAGCCGCCGGATCGCCCCTTGCCCTGCGTCATGCGGCTTCGGGGCTGCGCCGCCAGGCGGGGAAGGGGTCAGGCAGGGCGGTCCAGCCTGCGGGATGGTTGCCCCATTCCTCGCCCAGAAGGCAGGCGTCGAGGCGGGCGCGGATGCGGTCCTCATCCATGCCGGTGCCGATGAAGACCAGCTCCTGCCTCCGGTCGCCGAAGGGTTCGGACCAATGCGCGTCCAGATAGGCGCGTCCCTCGGGGTGGGTGGGCCAGCGATCCTGCGGGACCGAGGCCCACCATTGCCCCAGGGGACGAATCGTGGACAGCGCCCCGGCAAGCGAGAATTCGGCCACCCAATCGGGACGGGTGGCGACCCAGAAGTGCCCCTTGGCGCGGATCACGCCGGGCAGGGGGCCGTTCAGCAGCTCGTGGATCTTGCGCGGTTCGAAGGGCAGGCGGGCGCGATAGACGAAGCTGGCGACGCCGTATTCCTCGGTTTCCGGCGTATGGTCGGCGTGGCCGTAGAGTTCCTTGGCCCACATGGGGTGGGTATGGGCGCGATCGAAATCGAAAAGGCCGGTGTTCAGGATGTCGCGCGGTGCCACGCGGCTGTGATCGGTCTCGATGATGCGCGCATCGGCGTTCAGCGCGCGGATGATCTTGCGTGCCGCATCGACACGGGTCGCACCGGCATCGGCGCATTTGTTCAGCACGATCACATCGGCGAACTCCATCTGGTCGGTCAGCAGATCGACCAGCGTGCGGGCATCGCCCTCGCCCATGACCTCGCCCCGGTCCGAGAGGAAGTCGTGGCTGGAGAAGTCGGCCGTCAGGTTCACCGCGTCGACCACGGTGACCATCGTGTCCAGCCGTGCGACATCCGACAGGCTGTTGCCGGTTTCATCGGCAAATTCGAAGGTGGTGGCGACGGGCAGGGGTTCGCTGATCCCCGTGGATTCGATCAGTAGATAGTCGAAGCGCCCGGCCTGCGCCAAGCGGCGAACCTCGACCAGCAGATCCTCGCGCAGGGTGCAGCAGATGCAGCCGTTCGACATCTCGACCAGGGTTTCCTGGGTCTGCGACATGCCCCCCTCGGCGCGGATCAGGTCGGCGTCGATGTTCACCTCGGACATGTCGTTGACGATGACGGCAACGCGCAGCCCTTCGCGGTTGTTGAGGACGCCGTTCAGCAGCGTGGTTTTTCCAGCGCCCAGAAAGCCGGAAAGTACGGTGACGGGCAGGCGGGTATCTTGTGACATCATTCGTCCCCTTTTGCGGATCTAAGATGTAATAACATAACAATATTGCTGCCGTCCAGTGGGGGTACGCATGACGATCCTGGCTTGCGGTGGGACCGTTCGAACAAGGTCATCTCGGGGTGGTCGCAGGTGGGCCGGGCCCTCCGTCAGGTTGCGCGGACGTCTTGACGCTGCCGGAAAGAGCCGCAGGCATGGGGTCCGGACCCATGATCATTCGGGTCCGACCCCTTCGGCATCACTGCTCATGGCGGCAAGTTGACGGCTGGCAACTGCCATCATCAAGGGGCCGGTGCCCTTGGCGTCATCGGCCACCACCGGCTCGGTCAGGTAATAGCCGGGGGTGCCGTCGCGATAGACGCCTGAGAAACCGCCCAGACCCGCCACAAGGCAGATACCGCCGAACCCCGCGCCCGCGCCGTCGTGCTGCAGGCGCGATGCCAGGAAAGCCATCGCGCGATCGGCGGCACCGACGGCCCCGGGCAGGTCCTTCGCGGCATGCAGCGCATAGGCGAACATCGCCGAGGCCGAGCTTTCGGTATAATTGCCGGGCAGCTGCGGTTGGTCGATCACCTGCAGCCAGCCGCCATCCGGGCGTTGCAGACTGATGATGCGCGTCAGCAGGTCGCGCGTCGGACGTGCCAGCCCTGCGGCGGCGAAAGCATCCTGGCCGACCAAATGGGCGGTATCGACCAGCGCCATCGCCTGCCAGCCAAGCGCGCGCGCCCATGCCGATGGAGATTGCCCCGTCACGGGATCGGCCCAGTCCTGCGCGCCTGATGTGTCGCAACCGTGGGCGTAAAGCCCGTCGGGCCGCGCCGTCATCGTCAGCGCGTCGCGCAGCTGCGACACCGCATCCTGCACCAGCCGCTGATCGCCCTGCTGCTGCCCCAGCTGGATCTGGAACGGCAGCCCCATGTACAGCCCGTCCAGCCAGACCTGATGCGGATAGATGCGCTTGTGCCAATAGCTGCCGCCCGCCGTGCGGGGGTGGTTCGCAAGCTGTTCGCCCAAGCGCCCTGCCGCACGCATCCATCGCGGATCGCCCGTCCAGCGGTCCAGCGCGAAGAGGACCCGCCCCGAAAGGATGTTGTCGATGTTGTAATCCGTGGGGTCGTAATTCGCCAACCGGCCGTCGGGGTCGATTTGCGCCTGCGCCAGCCGCAGCAGGTGGTCGCGCCAGCGGTCCTCGCCTGTCGCCTCGAACAGCAGTTCCAGACCGCGATAGATGCAGCCGTCTTCATAGCACCAGGCGCCGCCCTTGTAGGGGCGGTATCGGGTGGCATAGGCGTCGAAATAGCTCAGCATGGCATGAAATCCTTGGCGGTCAGGGGGCCGTGGGGCAGGTCTGGCGGGGCGTCGATGGCGCAATGCTCGGCCAGGATGAAGGCGCCGCTAACGGGCATGATGCCGTCGGCCATCAGCGGGGGCGCGGGCGGCGCGGGGGCGAAGCTGGCCGTGACGTCGCGCAGGGTGACGCCCTGCACCGGTGCCTCGGGCAGACCGAGGCAGGCGGCCACGGCCAGCCGCACCCCTTCGGCATGCAGGCGCGTCACGGTGATGTCGCGGATCTGCGGGGTCAGCGGCGTGACGGGCAAGTGGGCGCGGGACTGGACCTGCAGGTCATGGCCGTCATGGTCGCAAAAGTAATGCGCGTTGATGGCCAGCACCGTATCGACATCCGTCATGTGGCAATCGGCGAGGGTGATGCGGGCCACCTCTCCGCCCCGCCCGCGGCGGGTCTTGATGCGCAGGCCACGGTCGGTCTGCGCCATGCGACAATGGCTGACATGGACATCGGTGACGCCGCCCGACATCTCGGATCCGATGACGACGCCGCCGTGGCCCCGCTCCATCAGGCAGTGGCGGATGGTGATGTTGCGGGTGGGGGCAAGGTGATCGCCATTGCCGTCGTCGCGCCGCTTGCCCGCCTTGATGGCGATGCAATCGTCGCCGGTCGAAAAGCGCAGGCCCTCGATGGTGACGCCCTGACAGCTTTCGGGGTTCAGCCCGTCTGTATTGGGGCTGTCGGGTGGGTTTTCGACGGTCATGGCCGCGAAGGTCAGGTCGCGCGAGCGATAGGGGTGGATCGTCCAGCTGGGCGAGTTGGCGACGGTCGGGCCAAGGACGGTGACGCCCTGACAGCCGACCAGATGCAGCAGCCTTGCGCGGCGTGCGCCGTTGTGGGTGTCCTTGGGCCATGACCACCAGTCGCCGCGCGACCCGCCGCCGTCGATGCGGCCCGGTCCGGCGATGGTGATGTTGCGGGCTTCCAGCGCGGTCAGGATGGCGCGGTGGCAGGTCTCGGGCAGACCCTCCCAGCTGCCGCCCTGGGTGGGGTCCAGCAGAGGCCAGCCGTCGCGATGGTCGGGGGCGGCCAGCTCTGCCCCCTCGGCCAGATAGAGATGGCGGTGCGACGGGATCAGCAGCGGCGCGACCTGCCAGCGCCCCGCAGGCACGATCAGCGTGCCGCCATCGGGCAGTGCGTCCAGCATCGCTTGGGCGCGGGTGGGATCGCGCAGCGTGACCGCCCCCGCGCAGGGCGGGGTGGTCAGCATCATGGGCGCGAAACCCTGAACCGCAATGCGCAGGGGGGTGCCGGGGGGCAGGTCGTGGAAGGGCGTCACCACGCGGTCGGTCGTGCCGCGACGGTCCAGATCCGGTCCGGTCAGATGCCAGTCCAGCGGTCGGGGCAGGTGATACAGCCCCCCCGGCACCGACAGGCGCAGGGCGACCGAGCGCGGCGTCGCCGCCACGAGATGCAATGTCATCGGATGCTCCTTGCGGGGTCCGGCGGCGCGGGGCCGCCGGATCATGGCGTGACGGGGATCAGCGGAAGCTGCGCAGGGCGCGGTCGATCTCGTCGATCATCTCGGCTGCGGCGTCATCGGGGCCGATCTGGTCATAGGCGACCGCCTCGAGGTAGTCGCCGAAGATGCCGCGCACCTTGGGGTGTTCGCTCAGGGGCGAGGGCACCGGCCCCTGTCCCTGCTGCACCAGGTCGTGGGCCGCGACGACATTGGCGTCGATCAGACCTTCGGCGGTCAGACGTTCGGCGGCGGTGCGGCTGGCGGGGATGCCGCGCGAATCCGACAGGATGTCGATGGCATCGGGATCGTTCAGCAGGCAGTCGATGATCTGGGCGGCGGCCTTGGGGTGCTGCGACCGCGCCGAGATCGCGAACAGCATCGAGGGCTTGCGATAGGTGCCGTCGTTCACCGCGCCCTCGACCTGCAGCATCGGCACCGGGACCAGTTCCTGATCGCCAAGCGGATCGGCGTATTTGGCATAGGCCGAGTCCCATTCGTAGGTGCCCGCGATCCGGCCCTCGGCCCAGGGGCGCATCTCGAACAGCTCGATGTTGCCTTCCGAGGCGACCTGCTGCCAGCTGCGGATGGTGCCATCCTCGACCAGCGACAGATAGAAGCGGATGCCCGCGGCCAGTTCCTCGGGGGTCCAGGCGACGGTGGTGGTTTCGGGGTCGATCAGATCCTTGCCCGTCATCTGCGTCACCGTGGTCGAGACGAGGAAGATCGCGTTCAACCCCTGCGCCTCGAAGGGCATGACGCCATCGCCCAGCTTGCCCGCCGCGGCGCGGACCTCGTCCCAGGTCGAGGGCAGCGGCAGGTTTGCGGCATCGAAGACGGTCTTGTTGAAGAAATAGACCGGCCCCGTCTCGGCCACGGGCAGGCCGTTCAAGACGCCGTTCATCTCTCCTCCGGCCAGCTGCTCGTCGGTCCATTGCGACAGGTCGATCGTGTCGGCATGATCGCGCAGATCGGCGAACCCCGTCCCATCGGGCGAGAAGAGCGGCAGCCACGGCCAGTTGATCTGCATGATGTCGGCCTCGGTCCGGCCTGCGATCTGGGTGGTGATGCGTTCCTGGTGGCCCGCCCATCCGGTGAATTCGGCGGCGACGGCATGGCCGTGCTTTTCGCCGCAGACGGCCAGCGCCTCTTGTGTCTGGGCGTGGCGGGCGTCGCCGCCCCACCATGACATGCGCAGGTCTTCGGCCTGCACCGCGCCAGCCAGCAGGCCGGTCGCAAGGATCGTCGTGGTCAACAGCTTCATCGGGTTCCCCTCCCTCAGTTCAGCACCGGCAGCGAGACATTCTCGTCCGCGCCGTCGAAGACATGTGCGCAGCCCGGTTCCGGGCTCAGCGTCACCTCGGCGCCGCGATCCAGCGCGGCGTAATCGGCGGCGGGCAGGACGGCGACCATGCGCGTGCCCGCCACGTCCAGATGCAGCACGACCTCATGGCCCATGAACTCGGCCCCCGCGACGCGTCCGCGCAGACCCGGCCCGGCGTTCAGGCGCAGATGCTGGGGGCGGATGCCCAGCCTTGCCGCGCCGGACCAGCCGCGCAGGCGGTCCATCAGCTCGGCGGGCAGGGTCAGGCTCTGGTCGCCCACGCGGAAGGTGGACCCCTCCAGCCGACCCTCGATCAGGTTCATCTCGGGGCTGCCGATGAAGCCCGCGACGAAGGCGTTGGCGGGGCGGTCGTAAAGCGTCTTTGGGTCGGCCACCTGCATGATGCGGCCGTCCTTCATCACGCAGATGCGGTCGCCCATGGTCATCGCCTCGGTCTGGTCGTGGGTGACATAGACCACGGTCGAGGGCATGCCCTCGTCCTTCAGGCGGCGGTGCAATTCGGTGATCCGGACCCGCATCGATGCCCGCAGCTTGGCGTCAAGGTTCGACAGCGGTTCGTCGAACAGAAAGACCTTGGGTTCCTTGATCAGCGCCCGGCCCAAGGCCACGCGCTGCGCCTGACCGCCCGAGAGTTCCTTGGGCAGGCGGTCCAGAAGCGGCTCGATTTCCAGGATGCGGGCGACCTCGGCGGTGCGGCGCTCGATCTCGGATCGGGATGCGCGTTGCAGGCGCAGCCCGAACGAGAGGTTCCGGCGCACCTTCATGTGCGGATAGAGCGCATAGTTCTGGAAGACCATCGCGATGCCGCGCTTGCCCGGTTGCAGGCGGTTCACGACCGTGTCGCCGATCATCACCTGCCCGCCGGTGATGCTTTCCAGCCCCGCGATCATGCGCAGCGTGGTCGATTTCGCACAGCCCGAGGGGCCGACGAGGACCATGAATTCCCCGTCACGGACGTCCAGGTTGATCCCGTGGACGGCCTTGAAGCTGTTGCCATAGGTCTTTTCAAGATTGCGGATCTGCAGACGAGCCATCGGATTATCCTTTCACCCCACCGGCAGAGATGCCTTCGATGAAGTATTTCTGGGCCATGAAGAAGACGACCAGCGCGGGCAGCAGCGCCAGGACCGACATCGACAGGATGCGGTTCCAGTCGAAGGCCTCGGTCGTGTCGATCGACAGTTTCAGCGCCAGGCTGACGGGGAACTTATCGACCGAGGACAGATAGATCAGCGGTCCAAGGAAGTCGTTCATGGTCCACATGAACTGGAACAGCATGACCGAGATCAGCGCCGGGACCAGCATCGGCACGACGATGTAGACCAGCGTCTGCAGGCTGTTGGCGCCGTCCACGCGGGCGGCTTCCTCCATGTCGCGGGGGATGGCGCGCAGGAACTGGACCAGCATGAAGACGAAGAAGGCGTCGCCCGCAAAGGCCGAGGGCACCCAGAGCGGCAGATAGCTGTCCAGCCAGCCCATGTCCCGGAACAGGATATATTGCGGGATGCGGGTGACGACGTTCGGCAGCAGCAGCGTCGCGATCAGCGTGGCGAACAGCACGCGCTTGAAGGGAAACTCGAAGCGGGCGAAGCCATAGGCGACCAGGGCGCAGGAAATGGCGGTGAAGATCGTCTTGGGCAGGATGATCAGGAAGGTGTTCCAGAAGAACCGCCCGAAGGTATAGGGCGTCGAGGTCTGCCATCCCTTCACGTAACCCTCCAGCGTGGGTTCGCGCGGGAGGAAGCCGATCGAGCCGAAGATCTCGGAGTTGGTCTTGAAGGACGCCCCGATCAGCCAGATCAGCGGATAGAGCATGATCAGCCCCACCACCGTCAGCAGCGTATAGCGGACGACGGCCTGCAGGCGGGCGGCGCGGATCTCTCGGGGCGGGACGGGGGTGGCGGGAATGGCGGTGGTGATATCGGCCATGTCAGCTCCTCTTGTCGCCGGCGTAATAGACCCACTTCCTCGACGACCAGAAGGCGATGACGGTCAGCGCCATGATGATCACGAAGAGCGCCCAGGCCATCGCCGAGGCATAGCCCATGTTGAAGTTCTTGAAGGCCTCGTCATAGATGTAGAGCGGCAGCAGATAGGTCGACTTCAGCGGCCCGCCCCCGGTGATGATGTAGGGGCCGTTGAATTCCTGGAACGCCTGGACCATCTGCATGATCAGGTTGAAGAAGATCACCGGCGTGATCAGCGGCAGGGTGATGTGCACGAAGCTGTGCCACTTGTTCGCCCCGTCGATGGCTGCGGCCTCATAGAGCGATTTGTCCACGGCCTGCAGGGCGGCCAGGAAGATCACCATGGCGGACCCGAACTGCCATGTGCGCAGCAGGCTGATGGTGAAGAGCGCGTTGACCGGATCGCCGAACCAGTTCAGCGGCTCGAGCCCGATGCCCGACAGCACCATGTTCACCAGCCCCGCATCCGCGAAGATATAGCGCCACAGCACCGCGATGGCGACCGAACCGCCCAGGATCGAGGGCACGTAATAGGCCGTCCTGAAGAACCCGATGGCGCGCAGCCGATAGTTCAGGATGACCGCGATGAACAGCGCGAAGGCCAGCTTCAGCGGCACCGTGATGAAGACGTATAGCAGCGTCACCCGCAGTGATCGCATGAAGGTTCGGTCGTTCAGCAGTTCTCGGAAATTGTCCAGCCCGGACCAGCTGGGAGATTGGATCAGGTTGTAGTCGGTAAAGCTGAGATAGAGCGAGCCGACAAACGGTATCGCGGTAAAGACCAGCAGCCCGATCAGATAGGGGGCAAGGTACAGCAGACCGATGCGCGGGCTTTCCATCACAGCCCCCCGCGAAGGCTGCATGGCCTTGGTTCTGGTTGCGTCATCAAATCGCTCCTCCCTCGATTCGAACGGCGTCGATCGCGACATGCGCCATCTGATCTGCTAGTATGCGGGTAATATGACGGGGTTGAATTGACGTTAATGCAGAAAATGATGGACGAAACCGAACATGATCACAGGGTGGCCGAAATCAGGGCCGGGGTCCTGGCCGGCATTCCGCCGCGCGCATTGGACCTGACACTGACGCGATCGGCCATCCGCATGCTGCATTCCCACAGCTGGTCCATCGACAAGGTCAACACCGTCCATGATCTGGTCGTCTGCCTTCAGGGTACGGGGGAATACATCATCCAGGACGAACGCATCCGCCTGACACCGGGCATGGCCATGCTGATCCCCGCGGGCACGCGCTTTCAGGGTCGCAACCCGGACCCCGACAAGGTCTATGTCGGACTTGCCCAGCACTTCCGGCTGGACCTGTTCGGACGTCACGACCTGCTGGGGCGGATGCGGCACAGGCGGGTCATCCGCTTTTCACGCTGGCCAATGATCGGGCCGCTGGTGCGCCATTACCGCGCCACCGCGCCCTCGGGTTCGACCACGTTGGTGATGCATCACGCCTTCATGGTCATCCTGACCGAATTCATCGAGGATGCCTTCATCGCCTGGACCACCCCGGGCGATGCGGCCCTGGATGAGACCGAGGGGCTGTCCATGGCCATCACCATGGCCGCCACCCAGATCGCCGCCGATCCGCTGCAACCGGGACTGGCCGAACGTGTCGTTTCCGCCGCCCCCTACAACGCCGAATACTTCCGGCGCGAGTTCCGCCGCAAGCTGGGCAGCACCCCTGTCAAATATCAGGAATTCAAGCGGATGGAGGTCGGCATGCAATTTCTGGAGGGTGGTTTCTCGGTCACCGAGACGGCCCACAGGTTGGGCTTCTCGGACAGCTACTACTTCTCGCGCCTCTTCAAGCGCCATATCGGCATCAGCCCGCGCGGGTGGCAGGATCAGGTCAGGCTGCGGCGCGACGGCCAATGGCCTCGTGGACAGGAGGATGGGCAGGTCATCTATCCCCTGCGCGACGATTGATGCCCGGGGGGCCGGATGCGGGGCACGGGAACCACCGCCATCGAGGGGTTCCCGATCGGCAGCCAGGCCTTGATGCATGCCCGAAGCGCATCTGGGTTGGCATTCAGGGATTGTATCGGGCTAAAGCGCCTGCTCGATTGAAGATGCCGCGAGACTCCGACATCGGCCGTCGGTCGCCGCAACACGCTGCAAATACCGGATGGAAAGCCGGTCGGCACTGGTCGCGCTTTGTTCAGAGGACTTCGCCAGCCAAGCCGCAATTCTCGACCGCGACAAGGCACGCGCTAACATGCTGCACAGCATGCAAAAAACCACCTTGCCCCCAGAACGATCCCCAAAAATTGTGGATATCTTGGGATATGTCGTCGTGACGGGACCTACAACTTCGTTGTCAATCGTCAAGGAATGCCAGATCGGGCGCGCCTGCTTTTCGCCCTGACGATCAATGGGGCTGCAAAAGCCCCTTGTCGACGGCGTCGAGGAAGTTGGCGATTTCGAGGGTCCGACGCTCGAAGGCGGCAATTTCGGCGTTCAGGCCCAACTGCCATGCAAGGTCGCTGCGCGTGGGCGATGCGTCGAGGTCGCGCAGACGGGCCGTCATATCCCTAAGGTCGCGTTGATCGCGGGCGAGTCCCTGATCGATGATGTCATCCGCCTGATGCATCGTCGAGGCGGCAATCTCGCCAAGCGACAGCTCGGGATGATACTGCACGCCCCAGAAGACGCCTTGCCCATGGCGGATCTCGGCGGCCTCGATCGGCGTATCGGGGTTGGCGGCCAAGGCGGTCCCGCCGGGGGGCAGGCGGGTCACGACGCTGGAATGCATCGCGGGCGCGGTCCACGTCGCTGGCCTGCCATCCAGCACCGGATGGCGCAGGCCCGCGTCCGTGCGGGTGATGTCGCGGGCAAAGGCGACCTCGGCGCCGGGGCGGCGCGGGCCGGTCGCGCCCCCTGCCGCCACCGCCGCGATCTGCAACCCCGCGCATGATCCGAAGGACGGCACGCCCGTCTGGAAGACCTGCGCCATGAAATGGGCGGCTGCGCGGGTTTCGGGGCTGTCCTCGTGCATCTGGATCGGAGAACCGGCGAAAATGATCCCCTTGTGTCGTGCCGGATCGGGGATTGCGCCCTCTTCAAGGCAGGACATCGTCTCTAGGCTGATCCCGGGGCGCAGACGCCGCAGCGCCGTGGCATAGCTTTCATGCGAGGCCTGTCCGGCATAGCTGCGACGCTCGGCCCGTTGGTCCGGTGTCTCGCTGCAGACGACGAGGATGATGGATGACAATGGGGGGCCTTTCACGACGGGAACGTCCCGGCACAACCGCCATAGGGGGCGATGCGTTCAACGGTGCGGCGATCGGCCACGTACGCGGCGTGTCCCAACGGGACCGCGGTGCCCGGGGATGCGCCCTTGGGCTGCCCGGCGACGGGCCGAACCGTTTGCTGGGCAGGGTGGCCCGCATTCATTCCAGCAGGTTCCGGATCACGGCGCGCGGTTTGCCATCCTCCTTCCACAGGTAGGCCAGCGTGATGGGCAGGCGGAAACGGCGTGGCCCGGCGGCGCCGGGGTTCAACCACAGCGTCGCATCCGTGTCTTCGATCCCGGGTTTGTGGGAATGGCCCGAGATGACGACGTCCCACCCCTCGGCCTTCGGATCGGCCTGAAGGGTCTTGCGGTCGTGGATCATGTGGATCTGCAACCCCCCGATCATCAGCGAGACCGCTTCCGGCAGGGCATCGGCCCAGGAACCGCGGTCGATATTGCCGCGGATCGCTGTCACCGGGGCGATCCGCCCCAGAACCTCAAGGTGGTCGGGGTCGCCGATATCGCCCGCGTGCAGAATGCGGTCGACCCCCTCAAGCGCCGCCAGCGCCTCGGGGCGCAGCAGGCCGTGGGTGTCGGAGATGACGCCGATGCATCCCTTGGGCGGCGTCTGGTCGAGGGTCGTCAAAACAGGCTCCTGTCACTGGTCCGGGGGTCAACGGCGTGGCCCGTATGGCGGTTCAGTCCCACCGTGAAGCCCCCCGAAAGGGACGCCGGGCCGATGCTCAGACCGCCTTGGATTGGTTCACGCGCTTCGACAGCGCCGCGTGGCCTTCCACGCGTTCAGAATAGCGGTCGGTCAGGGTATCCTTGATGTCGCGGGTCAGCAGGGTGAAGCGGACCAGCTCCTCCATGACGTCGACGATCCGGTCGTAATAGGGCGACGGCGTCATGCGCCCGTCCTAATCGAATTCATCCCAGGCCTTCGCCACCGAGGATTGGTTCGGGATGGTCAGCAGCCGCATCCAGCGGCCCAGGATGCGCAACTGATTGACGGTATTGAAGCTTTGGCTAACGCCGCAGACCTGCATCACCGCCAGCGTCTTGCCTTGCGTCGGGCGAACCCCGCCAAGGGACAGCGGGATCCAGTCGATCTGCGCCTTCATCACGCCGGTCATCGCACCGTGGCGTTCGGGCGAACACCAGACCATCCCCTCGGACCAGGTGACAAGGTCGCGCAGCTCGGCGACCTTGGGGTGATCTTCCGACGCGGCGTCGGGCAGCGGCAGGCTGGTCGGATCGAAGATGCGTGGTTCGGCCCCGAATGCCGTCAGCAGGCGCGCGGCCTCTTCGGTCGCGAAACGCGAGAAGCTGCGTTCGCGCAATGATCCATACAGCAGCAGGATGCGCGGCGGATGCGTGCTGCGCTTGGGCGGAAACAGGCTGTCGGCGTCGATGGACGGGGCGCAGGCGGGGTTCAGGTTCGGCAAATCAGTCAAGGATCTCTCCGGTTTCGTTCAGGATCATCTGTCCGTCCTCCTTGCAAAGCGGACCGTCCGGCAGGCGGTCCAGCAGCGGCAGCACGGTTTCGGACGGGCGGCAGAGGCGCACGCCCTTGGGCGAGGCGACGATGGGGCGGTTGACCAGCACGGGATGGGCCAGCATCGCGTCCAGGATCTGTTCGTCCGTGACCTCGGGTGCCAGCAGGCCCAGATCCGCCGCGGGCGACTTCGACGTGCGCAGGGCTTCGCGCGGGGTCAGATCGGCCGCCGCCAGCAGGGCCAGCAGCTGCGGTCGGGTCCAGCCTTGCGCCAGATAGTCGATGACGACGGGATCGGCCCCTGATGCCCGGATGAACCGAAGCACGTTGCGGGATGTGCCGCAGTCGGGGTTGTGATGGATGACGATCACGGATTGCCCCCCGGGAAATGGGCGCGGGTGCGGTTGGCAAAGGCGACCAGCGACAGCATCACCGGCACCTCGACAAGCACCCCGACCACGGTGGCCAAAGCTGCGCCCGAATTTAGCCCGAAGAGGCTGATGGCCACCGCGACGGCCAGCTCGAAGAAGTTCGACGTGCCGATCATCGCGCAGGGCGCCGCGATCCGGTGCGGCACGCGCATCAGCCATGCAGCGCCATAGCCTATGACAAAGATCAGATAGCTTTGGATCAGGATCGGCACGGCGATCAGCGCGATGATCGCGGGGCGGTCCAGGATCGTCTGTCCCTGCAACCCGAAGAGGATGGCGACCGTCGCGACAAGGCCGATCATCGACCAGGGCTTCACCCGGCCCGAGAACGCCTCGATCCGTGCGGTGCTGCCAAGGGCGCGCCGCGTCAGCAGCCCCGCCGTCAGCGGCAGCACGACATAAAGCACCGTCGCCAGAACCAGCGTCTGCCAAGGTACCACGATCTCGGTCACGCCCAGCAGCAGGGCGACGATGGGGGCGAAGGCGACGACCATGATGATGTCGTTTACCGAGACCTGCACCAGCGTATAGGTCGCATCCCCGCGCGTCAGCTGCGACCAGACGAAGACCATGGCGGTGCAGGGCGCGGCCCCCAGCAGGATCAGCCCGGCGATATATTGCTGCGCATCCTCGGGGGCGATCCAGGGGGCGAAGACATGATCGAAGAACAGCACCGCCAGCAGCGCCATGGTGAAGGGCTTGATCAGCCAGTTGACGGCAAGGGTGATCAGCAGGCCCTTGGGCTGTCGGAACGCCCCGCCGACCGAGGCGAAGTCGACGCCGACCATCATGGGATAGACCATCGCCCAGATCAGCACCGCGACGACAAGGTTGATCGAGGCGACCTCGGCCGCGGCGATCGCCTGCACCAGCCCGGGTGCCAAAACGCCCACGACCAGGCCCGCCACCATGGCCAGCCCCACCCACAGCGTCAGCCAGCGCTCGAATGTTCCCAAGGGCGTGGGCCGGTTCGATGTCATGTCGTTCATCACGGGTCGTCTTTCGTTTGTTCAGGGAAAAGGCGGGCGGCGGTTTGGGTCCAGGTTTCCGGGGACGGCCCGCGCAAGCAAGGCGTTCGATCAATCGGTCATCGGGTTCATATGTCCCCAAGCATTTTCAGGCGAAGGTCCTGCGGTGCCGCGCCTGACTGCACCGAAGCCCAGTCATTTCTATATTTCATGTTTATTAGAATAAATGGGACAGTGCAAGCGCGTCCTTGGCATCGGACATGGGCAGGCACAGCGTATCATCGCAGGACCGATGCGCGCTGGCCCGGCGCCCATTCCGCATCTGCCTTAATTACAGGCAGCGACGTCGAAACTTTGATCACAAGACTGCATCTGCACGAATTATATACTCGTCCCCGGAACGGCACGGTAGAAAACTCGATCATGATATATGAAGCGCAACCGCGCCGTCTGCCGGTCACGGAGGGGCGGTCGCTCTCTTGAACACGCAAGGAAGACACCGAATGTCAGAAGAGAACAAACTTGGTCCACCGATGACCGAACTGGACATCAGGACATCGACGAATGGCTTCTACAACGGATTTTCGACCTCGGTGGCCGTTCCGGCCAAGATCGTCATCTCGATCCTCGTTGTCTGGGCCATCTTCTGGCCCGTGCAATCCGGCGAGGTTCTGAACAACCTGAACGCCGTCATCCTGGACGCCTTCGCGGCCTGGTACATCTGGGTCGTGGCCTTCTTCCTGACCACATGCATCGCCCTGGCCCTCTGGCCGGCGGCTGGACGTCTGAACCTTGGGATCGAAGACGACAAGCCCGAGTTCAACAATTTCTCGTGGTTCTCGATGATGTTCGGGGCGGGGATCGGGGTCGGCATGCTGACCTGGGCCGTGGCCGAGCCGGTATCGCACTTCGGTTCCAACCCGCAGACGATCATGGGCCTGGCGACCGCGCAATCCGAGGACAACGTCCGCAACGCCTATCAGTGGTCGTTCCTGCACTGGGGCTTCAGTGCCTGGGCCTGCTATGCGATCTGCGGATTGTCGCTGGCCTTCTTCAGCTATCGCCGCGGCCTTCCGCTGACCATCCGGTCCGGCCTGACGCCGCTGTTCGGCACCGCCCTGGCAGGCCCCCTGGGGCATGTCATCGACGTCGTCGCGGTCGTCGCCACGATCCTTGGCGTCGCGCAGACCCTGGGCTTCGGCGTCGATCAGTTCGTCGCGGGCCTGACCCGCATCGGCATCGGCGGCATGGTGAACGACGAGGGTGGCGCATCAACTGTCGGCGTCATCGTCTCGCTGTTGGTCATCATGGGCCTTTCGACCCTGTCGGCCCTGTCCGGCGTCGGCAAGGGCATCAAGTGGCTGTCGAACCTGAACATGGTGCTGTCGATCATCCTGCTGGGCTTCTTCATCATCTTCGGTGCGACCTGGTTCGGCTTCAGCGCGATGTTCCTGGGCCTGTGGGATTACGTCATCGCCCTGCCCTGGATGAGCGTCAACGTCTTCCAGAGCGACGGCGTCGAGGGATCCGAGGCATTCCTGCTGGCGCAATGGCAGGGCTGGTGGCCGGTGTTCTACTGGGCCTGGTGGATCGCCTTCGCGCCCTTCGTCGGCCTGTTCCTTGCCCGCATCTCGCGCGGGCGGACCATCCGGGAATTCGTTCTGGGCGCGCTGATCGTGCCCGCGCTGATGTGCTTCGTCTGGTTTGCCTGGGCTGGCGGCACCGCCATCTACCTGGAACTCTACGAGGGTGCGAACGGTGTCATCCTGGACGCGGCGAATGGCGACAAGATCTTCGCCATGACCGAGTTCATGCTGTCCCCGGTCTCCGAGGCGCTTGCCTATGGCTTCGTTCTGCTGATCGTCGTGCTGCTGCTGACCTTCCTTGTCACCTCGGCGGACTCGGCGGTCCTGATCGTCAACACGATCAACGCGGCCGGCGACGAAGGCCCCAAGGCGCGTCCGCACATCCTGTTCTGGGGCATTGCCCTGGCGATGGTCGTGGCGGGTCTGCTGATCTCGGGCGGGACATCGGCGATCCAGACGGCGATGGTGATCGGCGCGCTGCCGTTCTCGGTCGTGATGGCGCTGATGACAGTGGCGCTGCTCAAGGCGATCTACAACGACACCCGCCGCGTGAAGGCAGGCGTGCCGACCACCTTCGACAACATCGAAGGCGCGACGGGCAACAGCAATCTGACCGACCAGTTTGCCGAATAGGCCGACGGGCAGACCAAAGGGGGCCGCCGTTTCGTTCGGCGGCCCTTTTTATAGGGGGGCCTGCCGGATCAAAGGGCGATCCCGGCCGGTTTGGACAGCGCCATCCATGCGTCGTATTGCGACAGGAAGACGCTTCCGTTCAGCTGATCCAGGAAATGCGTCTTGCGCAGGCGGTCCATGACCGGTCCCTTCACCTCGGACAGGTGCAGCCCGACACCCAGATCGCCAAGCCGATGGTTGATGGCCTCGAGGCTTTCGAGGGCCGAGTAGTCGATCTCGTTCACGGCCGAACACATCAGGATCACATGGCGCAGGGACCTGCCGTCGATCACCCGGTCCTGGATCAGATCCTCGAGGAACCTGGCGTTCACGAAATACAGGCTCTCGTCCACGCGCAGGGTCAGGATCTGGGCATCCGTGGCGACATCATGCCTGCTGATATTGCGGAAATGGTTGGTGCCGGGAATAAGCCCGACCTCGGCGACATGGGGCCTCGAGGTCTTGTAGAGGTGCAGCGCGATGGACAGGACCACCCCCGACGCGACGCCGATCTCGACCCCCAGGGTCAGTGTCACGAGGATGGTGGCGGCCACGGCGGTGAAATCGGTGCGCGAATAGGCCCAGGTCTTTCGCAGGATCGAGAAGTCCACGAGGCTGAGGACGGCGACCACGATCGTCGCGGCCAGCGTGGCATTGGGCAGGTAATAGACCAGCGGCGTCAGCGACAGCGCGGCGATGGCAAGGCCGATGGCGGTGAAGGCGCCCGCGGCCGGTGTCTCGGCGCCCGCGTCGAAGTTCACGACCGACCGCGCAAAGCCGCCGGTGACCGGATAGCCCCCGGTGAAGGCCGCGCCGATATTGGCGGCGCCAAGGCCGATCAGTTCCTGGTTCGGGTCGATGCGCTGGCGTTTCTTGGCCGCCAGCGTCTGCGCCACGGATATGGATTCCACGAAGCCGATGACCGAGATCAGGATCGCCGGGACCAGCAGCTGGCCGATCAGGTCGGGCGAAAGGCTGGGCAGGGTCAGCGGCGGCAGGGCCTGCGGCACCTGGCCCACGATCGAGACGCCGTGACCCGCCAGATCGAAACCCCATACGGCCAGCGTCGTCACCACGACCGCGGCCACCGGCCCCGCCTTGGCGATGATGTCTGCCAGAAGCGGCCCCGCGCCCATCCTGCGAAGCAGGGGCTTCAGCCCCTTGCGGACCCAGAACAGAAAGACCGTCGCCGTGACCCCGATGATCACGGTGATCGGGTTCGTCTGGCCCAGATGCGTCAGGATGGACCCCGCCATCTGGATCAGCGTATGGCCCCCGGCCTCGATGCCCAGGATGTGCTTCAGCTGGCTGGTGGCGATCAGGATGCCCGAGGCGGTGATGAACCCCGCGATCACCGGATGGCTGAGGAAGTTCGCCAGAAACCCCAAGCGAAAGATCCCCAGCAGCAACAGGATGCCGCCCGAAAGACCCGCCAGCGTCAGGGCGGCGACCGCATAACCCGCCGTTCCCTGCTGCGCCACCTGGCCCACCGCCGATGCCGTCAGCAGCGAGACGACCGCAACCGGCCCCACGGCCAGCGCCCGCGACGTGCCGAAGACCGCATAGAGCAGGATCGGCGCGATCGAGGCATAGATCCCCGCCTCGGGCGGCAATCCGGCAAGCAGCGCATAGGCCAGCGACTGCGGGATCAGCATGATTGTCACGATCACCGCCGCGACCAGGTCGTTCGTCAGCGCGGAACAGTCATAGGTCCGACCCCATGTGAGGATCGGCAGATAGCGGGTAAATCCTGGCTTCATCGCATTCTCTCTGGATTGTGGAAGAGGGGCGCAATTCCCGCGCCCCCTTCGCCCATGCATGGACCCAAGGGTCCGGACCGCCCCCGGGTCATTCGGCGGCGGTTCCCAGCCTTTCGGGCCTGGCCATCCATTCGTGTCCCCGCAGCATCGCCCGCCAATAGATCGGCGGCAGCAGCCTTTCCTTCAGGAACCACGCCGCGCGGCTTGGCCTTGTGCCGTCGATCAGGAAGGACGGAAAGCTTGGCTTGACCACCCCGCCATAGCCGAATTCGGCCAAGACGATCTTGCCGCGCTCGACCGTCAGCGGGCAAGAACCATAGCCGTCGTATTGGGCGACTGCCGATTTTCCCGCGATGTCGGCCACGATGTTCTCGGCCACCGTCGGTGCCTGCTTGCGCGCTGCGGCGGCGGTCTTGGCATTGGGCGCGTTCATCACGTCGCCAAGCGCCCAGATGTTGTCGAAGCTCTTGTGGCGCAGCGTCGCCTGGTCAACGTTGACCCAGCCTGCCGGATCGGCCAGCGGCGAGACGCGAATGAAGTCGGGCGCGCTTTGCGGCGGGCAGACATGCATCATGTCGAACGACATCTCCACGCGGCGCGGGTCTTTGTCGGGTTCGTTCACTTCGAAGGTGGCCTTCTTCGCCGGACCGTCGACCGCCACCAAGTTGTGGAAGAAATTCAGCGTCGCGTCGTATTTCCTGACATAGTCCATCAGCGCCGGGACATAGTCCTTGACCCCGAACAGCACCCCGCCCGCATTGCAGAAGCGGATGTCGATGTCCTTCAGGTGGCCGGATCGGTGCCAGTGATCGGCCGAAAGATACATGGCCTTCTGCGGTGCGCCTGCACATTTGATCGGCATGGGTGGCTGGGTGAAGATCGCGGTCCCGCCCCGCATCCGCTGGACCAGCTGCCAGGTATATGGCGCCAGGTCATAGCGGTAGTTCGACGTCACCCCGTTGCGGCCAAGCGTTTCCACAAGGCCCTCGACCTTGGCCCAATCCAGCTTCAGTCCCGGACAGACGACAAGCCGGTCGTATTTCACGACCCGGCAGCCATCGAGGATGACGGCATCCTTGCCGGGTTCGAATGCGGCGACGGCGGCCTTGATCCACTTGACCCCTTTCGGGATCAGGCTGCCCATCGTCCGCGCGGTTTCATGCGCCTCGAAGATGCCGCCGCCGACCATCGTCCAGCCCGGCTGGTAATAGTGGACCTCGGCGGGGTCGATGATCGCGATCCGAAGGTCCGGCCTGCGCGACCAAAGGCTTGCCGCGACCGCGATGCCCGCTGCACCCCCGCCGACGATGACGACCTGGAAATGCACGTCGCCCGTGTCGGTCGGGGTCTTGCCGCCGTTGGCGATGCGTCGCGCGACGCCGCTCATGTCATGGCCCGCCGCCTTGGTCATGGACAGGATCTGGGCAAGGGGGCGGTCCTTCGCCTCGTGCAGCGACCAGAGCGTGGCCGAACGTGTCCCCGTCCGGCAATAGGCCAGCACCGGACCCTGCATCTGTTCCAGGGCCATGCCGAAGTCTGCGACGTCCCGATCGGTCACCATGCCCGAGGTCACCGGAAGATAGCGCGCCTCGAGTCCGGCGGCCTTGGCGGCGGCCTCGATCTCCTCGAAGCTTTGCTGGTCCGCGCCTTCCCCGTCGGGGCGATTGCAGATGATGGCACGATAGCCCGCCGCCTTGATCGCCGGCATGTCCGCCGCCGCGATCTGCGGCGATACCGCGACCCATTGCGAGATCTTCCTCGGTTCCATGTTGCATTCCTCCCGTGTGGTATCGATCAGAGCCCGTTCAGCGGCACCTTCAGCATCGGCCTGCCGTCCTTGTCGGTCGGAACCTCGCCCGCGCGCATGTTGACCTGCAGCGACGGGATGATCAGCCGGGGCATGGCAAGGGTCGCATCGCGTTCGGTGCGGAACCTGACGAAATCCTCCTTCGTGCTGCCTTGGCCGACATGGATGTTATGGGCCTTTTCATCCGCCACGGTGGTTTCCCACTGGATGTCGCGTCCGTTCGGCCCGTAATCATGGCACATGAACAGCCGCATATCGCCGGGCAGGGACAGCACCTTCTGGATCGAGTCGTAGAGCGTCGCCGCATCGCCGCCCGGAAAATCGGCGCGGGCCGAGCCGCCGTCGGGCATGAACAGCGTGTCGCCGACGAAGGCCGCATCGCCCATGACATGCACCATGCAGGCGGGGGTATGACCGGGCGTATAAATGGCGAAGGCGGGCATGGTCCCGATCATGTAGGTATCGCCATCCTCGAACAGGCGGTCGAACTGGCTGCCGTCGCGCTGAAACTCGGTGCCCTCGTTGAAGACCTTGCCGAAGGTTTCCTGCACGACCATGATCTTGGCGCCGATGCCGATCTTGCCGCCCAGCTTCTGCTGGATATAGGGGGCGGCGGACAGGTGATCGGCGTGGACGTGGGTCTCGATGATCCATTCCAGTGTCAGGCCTTGGGATTGCACCTGCCGGATCAGCTCGTCCGCGTGGTCATAGGTGATCCGCCCGGCGGCATAGTCGATGTCCATCACGCTGTCGACGATGGCGCAGGACTGCGATGCCGGATCCTTCACGATATAGCTGATGGTGTTCGTGGCCTGGTCGAAGAAGGCCTGAACCTGGGGCTTGATGGTCATGTCGACGGGATAGGTCATGTCGTTCCTTCCTTGGATGAAAGGCATCTGTGGATCATCGGATGCTGCAACGGCTGTGAAGACGGCCCGCGTCTCAGCAGGCGCGGCATGTCCTGATGCCAAGCGCACCATAAAGCGGGCATATCCTGAACGCCGATGTCGCCAGCATCACGATGCCGATCAGGATCGCGCCGTATCTGAACAGGGGGCCGTCGAAGACAGGCAGGCCGCTTGCAAGGGCCAAATAAAGCAGGACCACCCCAACCACGGCGCGCAGCATCCGATCGATGGTTCCGACGTTGGTTTTCATGGCGTCCTCCGAGGCTGAAAGTTCACCATGGTTTATAACTTATAGGGCGGGGCTTCAGTGATAATGTCACCGAACGTCGATTTTCCACGCGGGTCCGCTAGGTGCTTGCGGCAAGGGACTGCAATGCGGGCTTGTCGAGGATCTCGATCCTTCCGCGCGACTGCATGATGAAGCCGCGCTTGTGGAAATCATGCAGCACGCGGGACACGACCTCGCGTGCGGTGCCCAGTTCGCTGGCGATCTGCGCATGGGTCGCGGCGATTTCCCGATCGCCGCCCGCAAGCGCAAGCAGCCGTTCGGCCAGCCTGACGTCGATCCGCCCGAAGGCGACGTCGTCGACGACGCGCAGAAGATCGATCAGCCGCCGCGAATAGGCCGCAAAGACGAAGTTGCGGAAGGTCGCTTCCCCGGCGACCAGGGCGTCGAAGGCCGGTCTGGACAGGACGACCAAGCTGATGTCGGTCTCGGCCAGGCCCTCGGCGTTATAAGCCTCTTCTGCCAGCATGCAGGCGGTCGTCAGCACGCAGCTTTCACCGGCATCGACACGATACAGGACGATGTCGCGACCGTTCCCCGATGTCTGCGACACGCGGATCGTTCCTTCCAGCAGAAACAGCAGGCTGTCGGGGATGTTCTGCGGACCGAAGACCTGCCGACCCTTGGGGTATCTGCGGATCTGCGCCACCTTCAGCAGCCGGTCGCGCACGGCACGCGGCAGGCTTCGGGTCCCTTGGAACTGCTCGGTCCAATCGCCGGTCTTCATCGCGTCCTCCGCATCGGGGACAGGATGCCGTCCTGCAGCGGCGCGATGCGGGACAGCAACTCATCCCTGTTCGAGGCGATATCGGCCAGCGTCAGACCATCCAGAACCGCCATGAAGGCGGCTGTCGCCTCGCGCAGCGCCCGCGACAGCTTGCAGATGCCGATCAGCGGGCAGGTGTTGCGGTCGGGGTTGAAGCATTCGACCAGTTCCAGCCGCCCTTCGGTCAGACGGATGACATCGCCTATGACGATATCCGCGGCAGGACGTGCCAGCGTGAAACCGCCACCCCTGCCGCGCCGGGTTTCCACGATCCCTGCCTGCCCCAGTTCGTGCACGATCTTCACGATGTGCGGCCGGGCCAAGCCGTGCACGCGGACAACGTCATCCACGCACACCAGGTCGGGCGACCGCAGCGCGGCAAGCTGCAGCGACCTGAGCGCATAGTTCGAATATGCCGTAAGCTTCATCCGCGACGCCCCGCAAAAGTTTCATCTCCAGTATGAGTTTGTTCCGAAAGGCTGGCAATGGTTCCGTATCGACGGGGCCACGGGCGAAGATGGCTGCCGGTGAGAAGACTGATATTGTTCCGCTCGATGATCGGTTCTTTTTCCGCCATCCGATCAGCCTTGGCCGTTACCTTGATGCGGAATCCTTCATGAGGGGCGTCCAGCCCATCGTGCGAAGCTGTGAATGCTCGCGGCGGATCACCCAAGGCGATCACGGCGTTCGTGGAAACTTAGGCAACGCGCATGGATTGAACAGGGTGAACCATCAGCCAGCCCATCTTGCGGGTGCTGGTCTGGAACAGGTTCGAAAGGAAGCACGATGCCACGCCATTCGATAAGGACCGCCCTGACGCTGATCGCTGCCCTCGCCTGCCTGCAGGCCGGACCGGCGGCGTCGCAGGATGCGGATCGGCTGACCGAACTGCGCAAGGCGGCCTTGGCGCGGACCAATGCGTCGCGGCAGGATGCCGGGCTGGGGTCGCTGTCGCGCAGCACGGTTCTGGATGACGCCGCGCAGGGCCATGCGGAAGACATGCTGAGGCGGGATTATTTCGATCACGTCTCGCCCGATGGGACAGAGCCCTTCGATCGTTTCCTTGATGCCGGCGGAAGCCGCTAGTCCGTCAGCGGCGAGAATATCGCCACCTGCACAGGGTGCGCGGTTCCTCCCGATACCGCCCGCGTGGATGCCTTTCACGAAGGTTGGATGGACAGTCCGGGTCATCGGAAGAACATCCTGACGGAGGGCTTCGACAGTTTCGGCTTCGGCGTGGCAAGCAGGAACGACACCGTCTATGCCGTCCAGACTTTCTCGGGTCCCGGGGATGACGGTGCCGCGGGTGATGCGCTGGCCGGAACGGAATTTCCGGGAACGGCACTGCGATTGGTGAATGATCGCCGCGCCAAGGCCGGACTGGAGCCGCTTGCCCGCGACGCAGGTCTGGAACAGGCGGCGCAAGGCATTCTACAGCAAGGCACCGAGACGCTGCCCGACGATATCTTCCGCTTTCTGCCAGAAGGTTCGACGGGGTGGACAAGCCTTCAGGCGCAGATGGCCGCAGCAGGTGGATCGGGCACGACGGTGACCGGGGAAGACCTGTCCACTGTCATCGCGGATTGGTCGGATGCTGCGGATGCGGAAAGCATCCTCGGCGGCGGCGCCGCGACCCACCTGGGGTTTGCCGCCGAGGCAGGCGACAACGGCCGCCTGTCGGTCGTCGCCCTGTTCGGCGCGAAATGACCGGCTGACCGACGGTACTCATCACCGACAGGCCAGCCGGGTTCCGGCATCCAGCTGCCGCAGAAACATACGGTGTGCAAAACCGGCGCCTGACGCACCATGCCATGAATGCGGATGCCGCGATCAGTACGTCGGGGCAAAAGCTCGCCATGTGTTGGCTGCAGGACGACCGTCAGATCGCCGATGGAACTGGCGAACCCCGAACCGCTTAATCAGCCCTGCCGTCGCGTGTGCCAGGCATGAAGTTGCCACAAGCTCATCGAAAAAACACCAAACCCGAGCGTTTCGGATCGAAAGCAACCCCCGCGGCCGCGAACCCCGCGGACGAAAGCATGGCGAATGGGCGGATGTCTTGGTTTTGATATTATCGGTCACCCGCTCATCAGTGCACTTATCACGCGATCTATAAGCCCTGCAAAATGAAAACCATTATTGTGAACGTAATTGGACCTCGATGACACGCGCGGCCGGCCGCATGACTGTTTCAGCTGACGAACATATTAGCAATTCCGGCAGTCTTGCGCCGATTTGGTTGATCTATGTTTGCCCTGGGAACATGGCGGCCAAGATGAAAGTTAATGGGCCATGGCAGCAAGATAATGCCAGGTGCTATTATCAAAATCAGGAAATGAACCATGTTCCATCATTCGAGCAAGCTTCAGTATCAGGTGCGCGTGGATCGCCCGGACCCTCAGTTCGCCAAGTTCCTGCAGCAGGCCATCGGCGGAGTCGAAGGTGAAATCCGTGTTGCAATGCAGTATTTCTTCCAGGCCATGGGCGCCCGTGGTGACAGCAAGTACCGCGACATGCTGATGATGACCGCAACCGAGGAATTGTCGCACATCGAATTTCTTGGTCATGCCGTGGCCCTGAACCTGGAAGGGGCACCGCTGACGGTTCAGGAAGAGGCCGCCAAGGACCCTGTCGTCAATGCGATCATGGGGGGTGCGAACCCGCGCCACATCCTGTCCTCGGGCCTGTCGGCGATGCCCGTCAACGCCAATGGCGTTCCCTTCGACATGAGCCACGTCTACGCCACCGGCAACTTGGCCGCCGACATGATGGCCAATGCCACGGCGGAAAGTGGCGGTCGCGTTCTGGCATCGCGTCTGTACAACATGACCGATGATGCCGGGATGAAGGACATGCTGTCCTTCCTGATCGCGCGGGACACGATGCACCAGCAGCAATGGCTGGCGGTGATCGAGGAATTGGGCGGTTGGGAAAAGGCCCTGCCGGTTCCGAACTCGACCCCGCAGGAGCATGAAGCAACCGAGCATTCCTATTACTTCCTGAACACCTCGCTGGACGAGCCGACCCCCGAAGGGCGCTGGACCTCGGGTCCGTCGCTGGACGGTGGCAGTGAATTCTCGGTCCGCGAAAAGCCCGAGCCCTTGGGACAGAAGCCCGATCTTGGCAAGGCGCGTCCGAACAGCGGCACGCAGGTCGAACAACAGTAATCCCATCAGCAGGAGGGAAGAATGCCGCGTGATAAGAGTGATTTCTCGCATAAGGATAGCGCCACCGACAGATCCGCGGGCGAAGGCGGTCTTCCCTCCGATGACGGCTACCTTCGGACGCAGGGTAAAGAACAGGGGCAATTGATCGGCAGCGCACTGGCGTTTCCGGTCATCGCGATCCTGGTGATCGCGGGCGCTATCCTCTGGTTCGCCCTAAGCTGATTTCACAGTTGCACGATATAAAAAGGACCATGACATGGCTACCACAGTTGGAACTGAAAGCGACTTCAAGGATCTGGTGACCAACTTGATCTATCTGGAACATGATGCAATTGCAGCCTATGACAGCACGATCGAGAAACTGTCCGATCCCTCGCTGTCGCAGCAGGTCATCCAGTTCCGCGACGACCATCAACAGCATCTGCGCGTCCTCAGGGACATCGCGGCCCAATCCGGGGCGACTTCGCCGAACGAGGGCGACATGAAGCAGATGCTGACGACGGGCAAGATCGCCTTGGCAAACCTGATGGGTGATGGCGCCATTCTGAAGGCGATGAAGACCAATGAGGATGACACCGTGACCGCCTACGAGAGGGCGCGCGACCATCAGGATGCCATCCCGGCATCACGTGAATTCTTTGCCAAGGCTCTTGCCGATGAACAGCGCCACCGCGAATGGATGCAGGGTACATCGGGACAGCTGTGAAGACACGGGGCATCCATGCTTGATGGATGCCCCCTCCTTATCTGACACGTGATGGTTGGATGAACTATGACCGGTATTCGTTCATAATTATCAAATGTGAGCGAAGAATAAACAGCTTCTTATCTCATCTTGCACAGTCGGTGCCGAAGAACATTCATTGGTTCTGATGAATAAGGTTGTATTCTAAAGAAGGTGCGGTTTGGTTGATTTCGCGGGGCTGTTTACTTTACATCAGCTCATTCGAAATTTCGAATGAGCTGCTATATTTGATTGTGGAAACTTTCGATTTCATATTTGTGCTCGGCGGATCAAGCATATAATGGCGTTGCGTAAGAATTTACGGGTATGCCTCGGCAAGACCTAATCGCTTTATGACAGCGCGAAGGGTAAGAGTATAAATCGCCACCTTGCTTGTATGGTCAAGACGATAAAAAGTAACCTCAGGCAGATCCATCATTGAGGACAGTGATTATCGTGAAAACGGCCTGTCGCTGATGCCCCCCTTCGATGACCAGCACGACGGTGCTATCGGTGCCATTTCTGGCGCGGCAGTCATGTTTCGGGCTGATGGTTCTCGCGCGGTGGAAACATTCGCCGGTATCGGTTCTCTTAGGCCCGGCTACCAATTGCCATCGTCTTGTTCGTTCAAGCAAGCCCTGATCCGCTGACAAGCATAGCGCGTATCAAGTCCAAGAGCACGGTCCATGCTCGATTCGTCTGCCCTCTTTCGACCTAAAGAACGATCCGAACCCAACCAACACCGTGATCGTTCAGATTCTGATCGTCACCGAACGTATCGCAGTCAACCTGCGCACAACCCAAGGTCAAATGATCGACGGCCTTTGGGCAAGCGCAGCCCAAGCATGAGGGTTCAGGAATGAAGACATATCTGCCGGCCGTGATACTGGGGTTTGCCCTGGGCGGGTTCTTCGATGGTGTGCTGCTGCATCAGATCCTTCAATGGCACCATCTTCTCAGCTTGGTGCCGGGCATCGACGACATGCGGATGCAGATCCTGTGGGACGGCTATTTCCACTTGGCGATGTATGTCGTGGCGCTGGTCGGGCTGATGGCCGTCTGGCGTCATCGGGCGGTGATCGGGCAGGATCCAAGACGGCGTCTCTGGGCGATGCTGCCGGTTGGTTTCGGTCTGTGGCACAGCATCGATGCGGTGCTTTCGCATTGGGTTCTGGGCATCCACCGCATCAAGGTGGACAGTGCGGTGCCGCTGGCATGGGATCTGGGTTGGCTGATCGGCTTTGGCATCCTTCCGGCCGCGGCAGGCTTGTACCTTGCGTTGGGTCCGCGCGGTCCGGGGCGGCCATTGGGCGGGATCGTCGCCCTGTTGTCGGCTCTGACCATCGGCATCGGCACATGGGCCGCACAACCACCCGCAAACAGCACGCTGACCTCGGTCGTCTTTAGTAAGTCCCTGTCCGAGGCGCAGATCCGCGAAAGGCTGGCCTCGGTCGGGGCTTCGGTCGTCTGGCAGGACGATGCCATGTCGATGGCCGTCGTGGACATGCCCGACGGCGGAGGGTGGCGTCTTTACGGGCAGGGTGCCTTGCTGGTCGCCGGTGCGGGGTTGCCCTCGGGCTGCTTCGGTTGGAGCCGCGCATGACCCGTCAAAGCGTCATCGGACGGGCGCAACGACATGGAACATCGGGCATCCTTGGAAGTTGTAGGCAACGATCCCTTCAACGCTGAAAACGAATGGTTCAGGAGACCGCGCATGACCGATTATCCCCATCCGCCCTTTCCCGAACAGGAACAAGAATTGCCCGGCAGCTTTCGCAAGATGGACCCTGTCCCTGATCATGGCGAACAGACATGGAAGGGCGCCAATCGCCTCGAGGGGCGCATCGCGCTGATCACCGGTGCCGACAGCGGTATCGGGCGGGCAGTGGCCATCGCCTTTGCCCGCGAGGGCGCCGACCTGGCCCTGGTGTGTCTGAACGAAGACGGCGATATGCAGGACACGGCCGAACTGGTGCGTCAGGCTGGACGCGAATGCCTGGTGATCAAGACCGACCTGTCCCAAGCGCAGAATTGCCGTGATGTGGTTGCACAGACCGTCGAACGCTTTGGCCGTATCGACATTCTGGTCAACAATGCCGCCCATCAGCGCAGCTTTGCGAAGATCGAGGATATCAGCGACGAGGAATGGCGCCATACCTTCGCCACGAACATCGACGCGATGTTCTATCTGACCAAGGCGGCCGTGGCACATATGGGCAGGGGGTCGGCCATCATCAATACGGCCTCGGTCAATTCGGATCAGCCCAACCCCCAGCTGCTGGCCTATGCCACGACCAAGGGCGCGATCCAGAATTTTACCGCAGGCATCGCGCAGATGCTGGCCGAACGCGGCATCCGCGCGAATGTCGTGGCACCCGGCCCCGTCTGGACGCCACTGATCCCGGCCAGTTTCCCGGGCGAGAAGGTCAGCAAGTTCGGCCAGAACTATCCCATGGCGCGACCGGCCCAGCCTGCCGAGCTGGCCTCGGCCTATGTGATGCTGGCCGAGCCGATGTCCAGTTACGTTTCCGGCGCCACCATTGCCGTCACCGGCGGACAGCCGATCATCTGAGGAGACCATCGTGACCAGAACACTTGCCTTGTTCGCAGCCCTTGCCGGGGCTGCGCTGCTGATCAGATCCTCGGCCCGCCACGGGGATGTCGGTGCACGGCGCCCCGTGCGTGATGCGGGTCCCGACCAGATGCGTGATCCGCCAAGGGAATGGACCGAAACGGATGAGCGGATGGATGAATCCTTCCCTGCCAGCGATCCCCCGGGTACCTATTGAGGTCCTCTGCTGCGGACCGACATGGCAGGCCGGGCGGCATCTGCAGCCTTGCCTGTCTTCGGGTCAGCGCGTGCGAGATATGGTCGATCGGGATTGGCTTGGCCTTGTCACGGCATGTCGATGCCCCATGTCGGGGGCAAATGGTGCCTTGCGACCCTGCACGGCAGGGCTTTGGTATCGGCAGGGTGAATGCGCCGGCCTGAAGCATTCAGAACCTTTCAACGCTCAGGTGGCATTCGGGCCAAGCCTCAGGGCGCGCAAGGCATTCAGAATGACGGCGACATCGATGACCTCTTGCAGCACCGCGCCCTGTACCGGGGCCAGGTACCCGAAGGCTGCCGCCACCATTCCGATGACCGACAGCCCGATCCCAGCCACGACACTTTGCAGGGCGATGCGCTTTGCCCCGCGCGCCACCAGAAGGCCGGGCAGAAGGCGGTCTAGACGATCCACCAGCAGGACAACGTCAGCGGCCTCGGCGCTGGCTGCGGCCCCGCGTGCGCCCATTGCGACGCCCACATCCGCCGCGGCCAGGGCGGGCGCATCGTTCACGCCGTCGCCCACCATCATCACCGGTCCGTTTGCGCGCTCTGTCAGAATCAGTTGCACCTTTCGGGCCGGTGTCAGATCGGCATGGACGGCATCCAGCGCCAGGCCCTTGGCCACGGCCATCGCGACCGACCGGTGGTCACCCGTGGCCAGAACGATCCGTCCGATGCCGTGACGGTGCAGCGCGCTCAGCAGCGCGGCGATCCCCGGTCGCAGGGCGTCCGCCATGACCAGCCAGCCTGCCGCCTGCCCATCGACCGCCACGGCCACCACGACCGCACCGGGTTCAGGCCGTGCCATATCCCAGGCAGCCACACCGGTGCGCGCCGCGACGAAATCCGTGCCGCCGACCACGACCGCGTGGCCATCCACAAGGCCGGTCACGCCCGCGCCCGGTGTTTCGACTACATTCGTGGGAACTGGCAGGACCGCCCCCTTCGTTCGCGCGGCGGTCACCACGGCCTGCGCCACCGGATGCTGGGACACCTGATCCAGCGCCGCCGCAAGAATGAGCACCCTTTCCTGATCGAACCCGTCTGCCGCACGGACGGAAACGAGCACCGGCCGCCCATCCGTCAGCGTGCCTGTCTTGTCTACGATCAGCGTCTTGACACGGGCCATCGCCTCAAGCGCCCTTGCACCCTTGATCAGCACGCCGAACCGGGCCGCGCGGGACATGCCTGCGACCAGCGCCACCGGAACGGCCAGGATCAAGGGGCAGGGCGTCGCCACGACCAGCACGGCCACCGCGCGGATCGGATCGCCGGTCAGCCACCAGGCGGCGCTTGCCAGAACCACCGTCACGACCAGAAAGACCAGTGAGAACCGGTCGGCCATGCGCGTCATCGGCGCCCGCGACGCCTGCGCTGCCCGGACCAGCCGCACGATCCCGGCATAGGTGCTGTCGGCCGCGCGATGGGTCGCGCACAGATCGAAGGCATCGCCCGCATTGGTCGCGCCGCTCAGCACGGTGGCACCGCGGGTCAGGCGGACGGGCAGCGACTCTCCGGTCAGGGCGGATTGATCCAGCACGGCCTGATCCGAGCCAAGCGTTCCGTCCACGGGCGCGACCTCGCCCCGGCGGATCATCAGCAGGTCGCCGGGGACGATATCGTCAAGCGGGACCGTTAGCAGCCCACCGTCGCGCTGCAGGGTGGCGGTTCGGGCCACGCGCGACAACAGGTCCGACATCTCGCGCCGGGCGCGGCCTTGGGCAAAGCTTTCCAGAAACGTCCCGCCCGCATACATGAGCGCGACGACGGCAGCTGCCAGGGCTTCACCGAAGATCAACGCCGCCGACATGGAGAGCGCGGCGACGATGTCGAGGCCGACCTCTCTTCGGGCGAGGCTGCTGATGATCTCGGCAATAAGGCCGGCCAGAACGGGGATGACGCCCATCGACCAAGCCAGCTTGGCCAGAGCGTCCTGATCCGCCGACCAAAGGGCAAACCCCGCTGCCAGACCCGATCCGGCAATGGCCAGCAGGCCGATCTTTAGACGGTCGCGGGCCATGATCGGCATCTTGCGTGGCGATCCTCTGTCAAGGCGGCTGTCGTTTCAGACGCCATTCAGCATCCCATGGCGGATCGGGCCCGTCATTGATGCAGGTCAACGGGGCACAGGCCGGGCCGCGTGCTTTGGGCGGCGGCGCAGTTCACGGTCTGCGGCAGTGGTCAGGGTTCACGCCGGTCGCATTCAGCGCCCAATCGGTCATCTGGCCGATCAACTGCCGAGCGGCGGTATCGAAGGCCGGGATCAGATGTGCGGTGCGGGTGCTTTTCACGGGAACCGTCGTGGCAAAGCGGCCACGGGCGACGACCCTCGCCTCCATTTCTTCGACCAGATGCGCATCGACGCTCAGACGGACCAGCGTGCCTTCGGGGGTCAGCGCGACATTGAAGTCGCGGATCTCGGTGATCATGGCGACGTCGCCCGACAGGCCAAGGGGCGCGCGACCGACATGATCGAAGCTGCCGGTCGCACCGAGGCTTTCGACCAGCAGGCGCTGCAACATCGCGGGCACCGTGTCCCCCCATTCCGCATCGGGCAGATACTGCGTCTGCAGCGCCGAGGGTCGGATCATGATGCGGTTGCTGTCCAGCGTGCCGCGCGTCTTGGGTGGTTCGATCACCAGTTCGCCCACGCGCGACCGGGGGCAGGTCAGGGCCGCTGGCGCGCGCAGCTCGAACAGGTCGCGGTCCGGTTCGCCCTGCAGCGCGGACAGCGCGCCGCAACCGGGCAGGGTGGCCGTGGCGGCGATCAGAAGGGCGGTGGGCAGGCGCATGGGGAACCTCATCTGCGAAACTCGGGCGTGCGGGGGCCGGACAGCAATTGCGCCGGATTGCGGCGCAGGGTCGAGACAAGCTGATCCATGTTCAGGACCAGCGCGCGCATGTCCTGCGACAGGCGGGTGATCTGTGGCAGGGTGTCGCCTGCGAAACTCTGGACCGGTCCGCGCGTCCCGTCCAGCACGTCGCGAAGCGAGGCGAAGGCCGATGCCGCGTTGTCGGATGCCGCACGCAATCCGGCACTGATCCGGGGCAGATCCTCGGGCAGGGTGGCCATCGCGTCGGCGACCGCGCCCAGGGTGATGCGCAGATCGTCGGCAAGGGGCGCCAGATCGCCCAATGTCCGCCGCGCACTTTCGAAGGCCCCGGTGCCGGCGGCCAGCGTCTTGTCCAGATCGTCCAGGCTGGATTGCCCCCTGTCCGCCAGATCGGCAAGGCTGGCCGCGCTGCGTTGCAGATCTTGCGTCAGAAGGGCCAGGTCGCGCTGGACATAGGCGTCCACCCGGTCCAGCGTCGTTTCTGCCTGCCCCGCCGCGTCGGACAAGCGGTCCAGCGTGAACGCCGCGCTGTCGCTCAGGCCGTCCATTCGGTCCCCGAAGGCGGCGATCCCGGTCGCGGCCTTGGAAATCGCATCCGTTGCCGCCGCCACATCGGCCAGGGTCCGGTCCAGATTGCCGCTGGAGCGTTCGACATTGTCCAGGATCGCGGCGACCCGCCCCTGGTTCCGCGGCCCCAGGATCTGGTTCAGCTGTTCGACCGCCAGCCCGAGGCGGGCGATGATCTGCGGTCCCTCATCCGTCAAAGTCTGCAGGGCCGACCTGCTGGAGGCGATGACGGGAACCTCCGGGGTGTCCATGTCGTGCAGCAAGGGCGCGCGCGCCGATCCCGCCGTGATCGCGACCAGAGCGACGCCGGTGACGCCCTGCACCTCCAGTGCGGCGGTGCTGTCGCTGCGGATCGGGGTATCCAGCGCGACCTCGATGCGGACACGCACGGGCAGGGGGTTTCCCGGGGCCAGGCGCATGTCCACCACCCGCCCGACCGGCAGACCGGCAAAGCGAACCTCGGATGCGGGACCAAGGCCCGACACCTCGGGGAAATAGACGTCGTAATAGGCGAACTGCCTGTCCAGCTGCAGCTGCGCGAACCACAGCACGAACCCCAGGATCCCCAGGAACCCGGCGATGGTGAAGGCGCCGATCAGCGCATAGTTGGCCTTGGTTTCCATGCGTCTAATCCTTGGCCGTGACGGCACGCGCACGCGGCCCGTGGAAATATTCGTGAACCCAAGGATGATCGACATCCAGCATCTGCGCCATCGTGCCGGTGGTCAGCACGCGGCGTTCGGCCAGGACCGCGACCCGGTCGCAGCAGGCATGCAGCGTGTCCAGATCATGGGTGACAAGGAACACCGACAGGTTCAGCGCATCGCGAAGTGTGACGATCAGCCGGTCGAATGCCGCAGCGCCGATAGGGTCCAGACCGGCGGTGGGTTCGTCCAGAAACAGGATTTCGGGGTCCAGGGCCAGGGCACGCGCAAGGCCCGCGCGCTTGCGCATGCCGCCCGACAGATCGGCGGGCATGTCGTCATTGGCCTTCCACGGCAGCCCTGCCATGCCGATCTTCAGTTCCGCCAGACCGCGGCGCTGCGCATCGGTCAAGCCCGGAACGGCGCGCAGGGGGACCTCGACGTTCTCTCGCACCGTCAGGGATGAAAACAGCGCGCCGTCCTGGAACATGACGCCCCACCGCTGTTCCAATGCGCGGCGGTCGGGTCCGGATAGCGTGCCGATGCGGTTGCCCAGCACGTCGATTGTTCCGGCGCGGACCGCATCCAATCCGACGATGGCCCGCAGCAGGACGGATTTGCCGGTGCCCGAACCCCCGACGACGCCCAGGATCTCGCCCCGGTTCAGGTCGAGGTCCAGCCCGTCGTGGACGACGTGGGTGCCGAACTGCGTGCGCAGGCCCCGCACCCGGACGACGGTTTCCACGGCATCATTCATAACCCCACCTGCGCAAAGAAGATCGAGAACGCCGCATCGGCAATGATCACCGCGAAGATCGCGCTGACCACCGCCGAGGAGGTCATCCGCCCCAGTGACTCCGCGTCCTTGCCGACCTGCATTCCCGCGTGACAGCCGATCACCCCGATGATCAGCGCAAAGATCGGCGCCTTGCCAAGGCCCACGACCGCATGGGTCACGCTGATATCGGCCAGCCGTGCCAGGAACACGGCGGGCGATATGCCCAGCTCGACCCATGACATCACCGCGCCGCCCAGCAGCCCGGCCACCGCCGAGATCAACCCCAGGATCGGCAGCATGACGACCAGCGCCAGAATACGCGGCAGGATCAGCACCCGGTCGGGGTCCAACCCCAGGGTGCGCATCGCGTCGATCTCCTGCCGCATCTTCATCGAGCCGATCGAGGCCGTCAGCGCCGATGCCGTGCGCCCCGCCACCACGATCGCGGTCAGCAGGATGCCCAACTCTCGCAGGATCGAGATGGCGATCAGGTCGACGACGAAGACCTCGGCCCCGAACTGGCGCAATTGTTCGGACCCCTGAAAGGCCAGCACCACCCCGATCAGGAAGGACATCACCGCAACGATGGGCACCGCGCGCAGTCCGGTTTCCTGCGCATGATGGACCAGCGCCGTCAGCGGAAACCGCGTCGGATGCCGTATCGTGCGGGCCAATGCGGCCAGCATCCGGCCCAGGTATTCGGCCAGTTGCAGCAGATAGAGGCCAGCACCCGTCACCAGCCGCCCTGTCGCCTGAAGCACGCGCCGCCATGTCGGAACGGCGGGTTTCGGTGCCTCGGCCCGGGGCAGGGCCGCCGTCACCGCGGCCAGAAGGTCCGCGTGTCGGGCCGACAGCCCGGTCAGATCGGCACCTGCCGCGCGGCGCCGCGCCAATTCCCAGGCACCCGCGGTGTCAAGCCGGACAAGGGCCGAAAGGTCGATCCGGGCATCGTCCTTTGCGTTCAGCCTGTGCAGCGTCCAGACGACCAGATCGCCCGACAGGATGACGCGATCATCCCCCGCCTCGACGCCCAGATGCTGAGTGGGTCGCATCACGCGCACCCTGCGTCGAAAGGTGGCGGGGCGGCAATCATGCTGGTCGCCCTTACCATATCCGTCGGGCCCGGACCCCGGCCACCGGACGGGGAACCGATCGTCATCCATGCCGGACCTTGCGCCGACCCGCGCGGCGCGCAAGCGTCAGCCGTGGCTGCCAACAGGCGGGGCATCGGTGGCCGGGACCGCGACGGACCCGCATCAATGGCACAGAAGAACCGGGCAGTCGCTCTGCTCGATCATCGTGCGGGTCGTTCCGCCGAAGACCACCTCGCGCAGGCGGGAATGGTCATAGGCGCCCATGACGATCAGGTCGCCGCCGGTTTCCTTGAAGCGCTGCATGATGGCCTTGGCGATCTCTTCGCCACCGCTTGGATATTGCTGGACGGCGACCTTGCACCCCTGATGTGTCAGCCATGCGGCCACGTCCGAGCCCGGGTTTTCCCCGTCACGGGCAGAGGTCATCACCGGATCGAACAGCGCCACGGTGACATCGCCGGCATCGCGCATGAACGGCATGGCGGCATGCACCGCGCGGGCCGAGGGTATGCCCGCCTTCCAGGCCAGAAAGACCGATGCGGGCTGCAGCGCTTTGGCCGAAGCCATCGCGTTCAGCATCACCCCGCCTGCCGACCGGAACAGGGCGGCGCGGACTACGTCGTCGAAGACGGAGGCATCATGGCGCAGGTCATTGCCGATGACGGTCAGGTCGCAGGTCAGCGCGGCGCGCGACACGGCCGCCGGCAGGATCGCAGGCTGACCGCTGGCGACGCGGACCTCGGCGCTGGTGCCTTGCTCTGTCAGATAGGCCGAGACCTGATCGCGCAGCTTGAACAGGGCGATGCTGGCCTCGTGGACCTCGGTCTGCCAGCCGTCGGGCAGGGAATAGGTTCCCCCCTCGCCAATGCCATAGGTATAGATCGGGATCTGCGGCATCACGCCGAGGATCAGGACGAACAGATGCAGGTTCCGATCGCGCGCGGCCTGCGTCAGCGGTTCCAGATCGGCAGGCTTGGCGGTGCGTCCCAGCACCACCAGAACGGTTGCATTCTTCATCGGGGTCATCCTTCACCAACTTGCCCGACCAGCATAGCGTATGGGCATTTCCGCATATTGATCTGCATCAACGGAAACGACGATTGGCGCGCCGCATCCCTTGGCGGGCTGTTCGCGGTTTTCCTTCATGCGTCAACGGGCCTGTGGGGACAGACCCGATGACCCATGAAAGTTGCATCGGTTGCCCAAGATTGCCGGTCACGGTTGGTGACAAGCTGAATCGCATGATCCTAGGGCGTCCGGTTTGGCTGATCGTCCGGTCAGTCGGATGGATTGACCAGGATCTTCACCTGGGATTTTTCAGCGACCAATGCCTCGAAACCCTGATCGACGATCTCTGCGATCGGGATGCGTTTGGTTACCAGCTTGTCGGCGCTGAAATAGCCCTGTGCCATCAGTGCCATGACGGCGGGATAGACATTCCGATAGGCGATGGTCCCCAGAAGCTGACGTTCCTTCAGGACGACGGTGTTGGGATGGAAGGCGGCATCACCTTCCCAGATCGAGACGATCAGCGTCTGCCCCTCGTGTCTTGTGCTGTCGATGCACTGTGGCAGGACGCGGGGCACGCCTGTGACCTCGAAGGCGACATGCGCGCCGCCCGTCGCCTCGCGGATCCTTGCGACGGGATCGTCCGTCGTCGGATCGATGGCCGTGGTCGCGCCCAGCTCCAACGCCTTGCGACGACGCTCGGGCGAGGGTTCGACTACATGGATCTGGGCCGCACCGGCCACGCGCAGGGCCTCGACCACCAGCAGGCCGATGGGTCCGGCGCCGAAGACGGCCGCGGTGTCGCCCGCCTTGATCCTGGACATGCGCACCGCGTGCAATGCCACGGCGGCAGGTTCGACCAGCGCGCCCTGTTCCATGGACAGGGCGTCGGGCATCTTGTGGACCATCCGCGCAGGGACCACCGAAACCTCGGCGAAACCGCCGTGGCCACCCGACAGACCGACGAACCCGAGGCTGTCGCAAAGGTTGTATTTCCCTTCCCGGCAGGCAGGGCATTGCCCGCAGGCGAAGATCGGCTCGACCGTCACGCGATCGCCGATGGCTAGTCCCGTGACCCCTCCGCCAAGCGAGGCGATGGTGCCGCAGTATTCATGCCCCATCGTGATGGGTGCCTTGTCGTGGCTGAGGGGGTGTTCCTGATCCACGGGGACGAAGATCGGTCCGGCCAGGTATTCGTGCAGATCACTGCCGCAGATGCCCGCCCATGCGACCTTGATCGCGACCTCGCCCGGACCGGGGGCGGGTGTCTCAGTGTCCTCGACGCGGATGTCCTTCACGCCATGCCAACGTGCTGCTTTCATTGTCAATCTCTTGTTCCTTGGGTGAAAGGGTCCCGCGGGTCCGACGGCCCGCGGGATGCGATCATGCGGTATGATGGACGTCCTGCAGGCCGTAGACCGGCGTCTCCAACCCCTCCATCCGGGCCTTCAGCTGCAACGCCAGATAGAGCGAGTAGTGGCGCGACTGGTGCAGGTTGCCACCGTGGAACCAAAGCTGGTCCTGCTGGGTCGGCTTCCACATGTTGCGCTGCTCGCCCTCCCACGGGCCGGGGTCCTTCGTCGTGTCGGACCCGAGGCCCCAGACCTTGCCGACCTTGTCGGCGACCTCCTGGCTGATCAGATCGGCGGCCCAGCCATTCATCGATCCGTAACCCGTCGCGAAGACGACCAGATCGGCGGGAAGGCGCGTGCCGTCCGACAGGACCACGGCATCGTCCTCGAAATGATCCACCTGTCCCTTGGCCAGTTTCACCTTGCCGTCGATGATCAGCTGGCTGGCCCCCACGTCGATGTAGTAACCGGACCCCCGGCGCAGATACTTCATGAACAGGCCAGACCCGTCGTCCCCCCAGTCCAGGTCGAAACCGGCCTTTTCCAGACCTGCATAGAAATCGGCGTCGCGTTCGCGCATCTTGTCGTAAAGCGGGATCTGGAATTCATGCATGATCTTGTAGGGCAGAGAGGCGAAGATCATGTCCGCCTTTTCCGTCGTGACGCCATTGGCCAGCGCTTCCTCGGAATAAAGGGCGCCAAGCCCGATCTCCATCAGCGAATCCGATCGCACGATATGGGTCGAGGACCGCTGGACCATCGTCACATCGGCATCGCCTTCCCAAAGCGCGGCACAGATGTCATGAGCCGAATTGTTCGATCCGATCACCACGACCTTCTTGCCGGCCCAGTCATCGGGGCCTTCGTGCCGCGAGGAATGCTGGATCACCCCCTTGAAGCCGTCCATGCCGGGAAATTGCGGCATGAAAGGCTTGCCCGACATGCCGGTGGCCAGGACCAGCTGCGTCGGTTGCAGGGTGACGGTCTGGCCGTCGCGGTCGACCTGAACCGTCCACTTGCCGGCCGCCTCGTCATAGGTGGCTTTTGTCACCTCGGACCGCGTCCAGTAGTTGATCTCCATGACCTTGGTATACATCTCCAGCCAGTCGCCCACCTTGTCCTTGGGCGTGAAGACCGGCCAGTTGTCCGGGAACTTCAGATAGGGCAGGTGGTCGTACCAGACCGGATCATGCAAACAGAGCGACTTGTAGCGGCTGCGCCACTGATCGCCGGGGCGGTCGTGCTTGTCCAGAACGATGGTGGGCACGTTCAGCTGGCGAAGTCGCGCGCCAAGTGCGATGCCGCCCTGTCCGCCGCCGATCACAAGCACATAGGGCTGCGTGCCATAGCCCAGATCGGCCTCCTCGGCCTGCCGGCGTTCCTTCCAGGACTTGCGGTTCTTCGCGGCGCCGTGTTCGGCGCCCATGGGGCGCCTGGTGCCGCGGTTCTCCTCGAAGCCCTTCAGTTCCTGCAGCGCGGTCAGCAAGGTCCAGATCTTGCCGTCGCGGATCCGCATCAGGCCCCAGCCACGGCCCGCCCTGGTTTCGAAGGTGATCCAGGCGGTGATGACGCCGTCTTCGTCCACGGGCATCTCGCCCGATTGGATCGCGAAACTTCCCGGGCGGGTGTGATCCAGCTGGTTCTGCAGCATGTCGGTCACGCCTGCGGGGCCTTCGACGGTCTTCAGGTTCCAGCTGACCGCCACCAGATCGCGCCAATAGCTGTCGGTCGCAAAAAGTGCGGCCACCCGGTCGATGTCGCCGCCCTCCAATGCGGCGTTCAGGTGGTCGAGCATATCTTGTGTCTGTGTGGTCGTCGTTGAATCAAGCATTGCAACTCCTCCTCCGTGCGCAGCTTGAGGGGAAGTATCGCCATGCAAAGGGGCGGCGATCCACATCGCCGCGCCGAATGATCGGGAAAAACAGACCGCTGCGCTGCGGCATGTTGCGTGCGCAACATTCGCGCAACCGCTCAGCCGGGGGCGCGCAATCCCGCCTTGCGGATCCGTCGCAGGATGGTGGACCGGTTCACCCCAAGGCGACGCGCGGCGCAGGCCATGTTCCATCCGCAGGCCTCGAGGATATCTTCCAGACCGTCCGAGGCATCCTCGTGCGGGGAAACGCCGTTCTGCAAAGCGGGGCCGTTGTCGGGCAGATCGGGCAGGTCGATGACCGGCCCGATGCAGAAGGCGACCGCGACATCCAGAACCTGCTCCAGTTCGCGGATGTTGCCGGGCCACCGCCGCCCCATCAACTCGGCCCGCGCCGAGGGCGACAGCCGCATCGCGCCCGCCGCATGGCGGCCCAGATGGCGCGAGATCAGCCAATCGAGATCACGGCGCATCCGCAGCGGCGGCATCGACAGGGTGCAGCCCGCAAGCCGGTGGAAGACCGGACGCGGCAGTCCAAGGTTCGCGGGATCGACGCAGGTCGTCGCAATGGTGCGCAGATCGGGCGTCTTGTCCAGAAGCCCACCAAGGGCGGCGGCCGTGTCCGGTTGCAGATCCTCGATCCGGCGCAGGTGCAGGGTGGTCGGCCCGACGACGTTCCTGCAGGCCTCGGCCAAGGCCCGAGGTTCCAGACCGGCGCAGACAAGCGAGATGAACCCCTGCGATTTGCTGGTCATGTGAATTGCCCGTGCCAGCCGCGTCTTGCCGGTGCCCGTCTCTCCGGCGATCAGCAGGGGCACCCGGCCCGGGGCCAGTCGTTCAGCCTGGGATAGCAGTTGCGCCATTGCAGGATCGCCCCCGGTCAGTCCGGCCAAAGCACCGTCCCGCCTGTTGTTCCGCAAGGGGGTGCGGGGGGCCTTGGGGGCGATGGCGTGACCGAACAGGCCGCCGCCGTCGCGCATCTGGATGACGCGTTCCTCGGTCGGACGATCGCGCATCAGGTCGGGCAGATCATCGATGCTGATGTCCAACACTTGATCGATCCGGCTGCCAAGGATCACGCTGTCCTTCGGAAACAAGTGCCGGGCCGCGCGGGTATAACCCAGCACACGGCCCGACCCGTCCAGCCGGACGGCGGCCTCGGGGTCGACGTCCAGAAATTCGGGGCTGGAGGACAGGCGCAGGACCCAATCCCGCGGGCTCTCGGCCATCAGGTTGGCCATCTCGACGCGGCGGGCGGCGGCGGTGACAAGGGTCATCGCCAGCTTCTGGCTGGTCTTGGGTGCGGGCGAACGCAACAGGGAGATATCAAGGACCGCCGCCAACTGTCCAAGGCTGTCGAAGATCGGCGCCGCCGTGCAGGACAGGGCGGTATGGGCATTGCCGAAGTGATCGTCCTGATGGACGGTGACAGGCGCCTGCGTCACGATGCAGGCACCGACCCCGCAGGTGCCGGCAAGACTCTCGGACCAGTTCGATCCAAGATAGAGGCCGGACCGACGCAGGTCGTCCGTGAAAAGATCGTCCCCGAAGAAATCGACGCAGACCCCTTTGGCATCGGTCAGAAGCAGCACGTAATTCTGTCCCGCAACCTGCCGGAACAGGGATTGCAGACCCGAACGCGCCGCGGCGATCAGCCATTCGGCCTGCTTGCGATGGTCGCGCAGCTCGGTCTCGGTCACGATATGGGCAGGATCATTGCGCATCGGGTCCATGCCGTAAACCTCGACGCATCGCCGCCACGATGCCGAGATGAAGCTGTCACGGTCCGTATGGTCACCCTCGAGGACCCGTCCGATCTCCTCTATGTGCCGAGCATCCCTGACCATATGCACCCCCCTTGGGTGAAAACCGTAGCACAGGGTCGTGCCGTCACCAGACAGACTTTGGCCTTGGTTTTCGGTTCGATCCCGTCGCGGGATCGTATTGACGCCTGTGACGCCGTTCCGGCGATATCCGCGCAGTAAGGGGTGCGTGCGGCACATGGTTCGAGGGGGCCAATTCCACCGAGCGCGCGAACCGGCGATCACGGCGTCGAATAGCCGGTGATTGCACATGCTGTAAAACCGTCAATGATGTCTAAAACTTGTTCATATCGGCACCGTATCGTGTATAAACAGAGGGCTATCTGATCCCGGGCGCGGCGGATATCTTGGGGAATTGTCAACCATGTTGATGTCGATCTTGTACCGCAGTCACGCCATCCTGGGTCGCGAAAGCCGTGCCGAACGGTCCATGCTGAACACGGTTCGGACCCTCAATCGCGCGGCGAAGATCACCGGGCATCTGCACCGAGAGGAAGATGTCTATTATCAATGGATCGAAGGACCTGTCGCGGCCGTCGAAGCGCTTCTGATCAGGCTGCAGCGTGATCCGCGCCATGCGGACTTCAGCCTTCTGGGAAGACAGATCACCACCCATCGGCAATTCGCCGACTGGTCGATGGGCTATTCCACCTCCAATGAGGGCGATCTTCTTGAATGGGCCATCCGCAACGGTTCTTCTTTGAAGGTCACCGATCCTGCGCAGATGGTCGCCTTTTTTCACGATCAGGCCCTGCGGAACGAGATCCGCGAAAGACCTGCCTTGTATCGTCACCTTCGTGACGCAGGGTCGGATACGGCGACTGCGATTGACCATCAGCAATAGGCCCGGCAAACATCACAGATGCCCGATGACAAGCTTCCATATCGCGACACCCGCCTTCCAGCGCCATTCCCGCTGGATTTCGACCTGGATGATGGACCGTGCCTTGTTTGCGGATCAACATTGGATGAGGAGTGGATCTGCCCGAACTGCGGCGAAGATCACTTCGACGGTGTCATGCTGCTGATCGGCTATGGCAAGGCGAAGATCCGCCAGGATCTGGACGCACGGCCATAGCTGGCCTGGATCGACGATGCCTTCCGTCCGCGGGCATGGCCCGACCCGCGCGGATGCCTGCCACAGCATGTCGTGACCGGCCCGCCATCCTGCCCATTGGCATTGGCGCAACGGCATATCGCATGAAATGATGGTCTGATGCCGTCATCCGCCTTCGCGGCATGGCGGACGGGCCCAAAGGTTGCCGGGATGCACCCCCCGAACCCTTGGGCCGGTCTGGCCGATTGTCTGGATATGGCCGCCCTATCCCAGGAACGCCATTTCGTTCTTCATGTGCCGCGCGACGAGTTTTTTCTGGTCGCGATTGGCAGGAATATAGAATGCCGGTTCGGGTTGGTAATCGATGTCCTGCACCTCGGGGAACAGGGAGATGATTTCCTCGCGCGCTTCGGCGGTGATCGCCTTCAAGGCCTCGGGTCCCGTGAACAGGCTTTCCGTCGGTGCACCTTCCGAAACGATGACCTCATGCCTGTCGAACAGGATGTGATAGTAATCGACGCTTGGCACCGTATCGTCGATGAAGATCCCCGGCAGTGCGGTCAGTTTGACCGCGGGTATCAGAACCTCTTCCTGGCCGAACATGCGCCTTGCAATCTTCGACTTCAGCAATACGCGGTGTTGACGCGAGACCAGCAGATCACGTTCGGGCAAGCCGTTTCCCATCGCCCCGGCCATGATCCTGACGGGCCGCAGCTTGGGATTGTTGGCCATCTCACGTTCGGTGACCGTCCTTGTCAGGATCAACCTGGGCGAAAGCTTCCGATCGTCATGGCTCATGACGATATCAAAGGGCGTCAGGTCCTCCACGGCTTTCTCACCGCCATCCGTCCGGATCATGGTTCCCGCAGCGAAGCAAGGCGGACTTAGTGCCACGACCGGCGTCGGGGTATTCCCGCTTACGGCGGTCGAGGAAACGAATGAGCCTGATTGCAGGATCTTTCCATCCGTGGGGGTAAAGAATATTTGCCCGTTATCAAGGTAGAATGTACTGCCGACGACGGTCACATCTCCGGATCCGGGAATGTTGACGGTCACGGTATCGCCGGGAAAGGACGCTGTGACCAATATCCCGTTGACCGTATCGCCTTGGCCGCTGCCGATCGTTCCGTCATCGTTCTGATCGATCAAGTCGAAATTGAACGTATTCAGGGTCGTCCCCGGCGGCGGCGGCGCGAAGGGATCGATTTCATAGAACTGATCAGTGTAGGAAGTCGGCATTCTTTCACCTCACATGTCGCAACTGATGCATTCGCATCGCGGCGCTTTCATGAGAGAATATGTTATAAGCTGATTTGATATAAGTTATCCTTCAGCATACCCGTCTGTCATATCAGATAGTTCTAACGCCACGTCGCAGTATTCATTCAGATGGAAAGCGGGTGCCTGACCATTGTCGCCATGCGAGGGGGCCGAAGTCGCCGAACCGCAGTCGCCGTCCCTTTGAATTTCCGTGCTGTTCTGGTTTGATGTACGATATGTGGCGCAAAGGGGCCGTCGTCGAACATCGGCTGTACTGCCATTCGCTATCCGTCGATGCAAGGGCACTGCGGGCCTGTCCGGCCCCAAGAACCGGCACCCCGTTCACAGGCTTACCGCCGAATCGTTCCGTATTTGCCTGTTCGGCGCATCGTAGCGACCTGCGACGATTTTAAACCTGCCGCATTGGATAATGCTGGTGATCGCGCCATAGGCCGGTCAATGTGCGTATGGAACGGGTGTCATGAAAGGCAGGGTACGAATGCCTGCGCCTTCCGGCGTAAACGTCATGCTCGGACCCGCACCGCTGTAAAGCGTTGGGAAATGCCTGTGGATCAGCATATTCGCCCTTTTCGCGATAGAAAATGATACCGCCAGTCGTGCAACCACCCACGTCCGGATGAGATCGCCGCCGGGCCCTGACTATTGCGGTGTCCATGCCGGGGCGCATCCATGCACGTAGTGAAACGAAGCCAATAGCTGATTTTGGTAGGTGAGCCATGGCATTGCGCTTTGGATCGAAAGTCGTCCGGCCTGAAGGCAAGCGAGGGTTATCCGGTGGCCCTGATGCAGGATTTGGGCAGACAGAGGCACGTCAGTTCGACGGTGAAGCCACGCGCGTGCATTCGCAACATTCCCATAAAAGTCCGGAAAGTGCAGTATTGATAGTTGCATAATCATGTTTATTCTATACTGCGACGTTAGGTCCGCGCCAACGAGCCGGGAACTCTGCGAGCGGGCAATATTGTCTGATCGCTTATCCCAGTTGCACGGCTCGACTTCGTATCAACAGGGGTGATGCGATGTGTGCGGGTTCCGGCAGGGAAACACAGGTCATGGCGCAGGGAGGGCTGAACTTGGCCGTCACCTCGGACCGCAACGTGAGGATGTGCGGTGAACATCTTCCACCAAACGCTGACAACGAAATCAGCCCCGGTGCCTTGGCAATCGCAACAACGGCGTCGACACCGAAGTAGCCTGTCGAGTGTCAACCGGGCAGCGTCACGATGATGGGGCCGCTGCGGGTGGTCACCACGGTGTGCTCGTATTGCACGACCGGCGCGGCGGGCTGGCTATAGAGGGTCCACTCGTCGCCGGCACCCGACCTTGCCCATCGGCCGCCGCGCGACAGGAACGGCTCGACCGTCAGCACAAGGCCATCGTGCATACGGCGTCTGTCGCCCTTGGTGGGCCATGTCGGAACCTCTTCGGGGTCTTCGTGCAGGGCCTGGCCCACGCCATGGCTTGCCAGGTTGCGGATCAGCGTATAGCCGCGCTTGGACGCGAAGGCGCCGATGGCATTGCCGATCCCGGCCAGCGGCTTGCCATGCCCCACCTGCGCGATACCGATCCGCATGGCGCGCTTTCCGTCCCGGCAGAGCCGGTCGATCTGCGGCTGGACCGACCCGAGGCAGAAGCTTGCTCCGGTATCGGCGAAGTAACCGTCGAATGACGCCGAAACGTCGATGTTGACCAGATCCCCTTCAGCCAGTCGACGCTGACCGGGGATGCCGTGTGCGATCTCCTCGTTGACGCTGATGCAGGTCGTGCCGGGGAAACCATAGGTGGTCCGGGGGGCCGAAAGCGCGCCTTCGCGTTCCAGCAGTTCCTGCCCGATGGCATCAAGTTCGCGCGTGGTCATGCCGGGCTCCATGGCGGCCGCCATCGACTGCATGGTGTTCGCGACGATCCTGCCGATCGTCTTCAGGCCATCCAGTTCATCTTGCTGCGTGATCGTCATCTGCGTTCCACCCGTCCCTTGGAGGCCTGGCAAGGTTTTAGCATCGACAAGCCGTTCTGTCCCGCCCTTTGGTCGGCGCGGCGGCATCGGGCAACGCCGACGTCCGCCATGCGGCCTTTCTTCACCGTGACGCTATGCCAGGGCGGTATCGATCCTGGGTTCCGCGCGGACAGCTCCGGCAATCAGGGCGATGGCGGCGAAACATGTGACGGCAAAGGAGACACCCTGCCCCGCCATCAGAAACCCGAAAAGCGGGGCGCCGACGGTCTGACCCACGGCGATCGTCAGAAAGCCTGTCATCAGCCCGGTCGCAGGTCGGTCGGGTAAGGCATGGATGCCCCAGACAAGGTAGACCCCCGTCAGCATCACATAGGCCGCGCCGAAGATGGCACCACCGACAAGCGTGGGAACGGGCCCCAGACCAAGGCCGACCGCCAGGATGCTGACCGCCATCAGGCCCAGAAAGGCCCGGTGGACGCGATCAAGCCCGAATTGTCCTACAAGCGTGCCCGCGAAGCCGCCCAGAAGCCCCCCTATTCCGATGCAGGCCCACAGAAGGCCGGTGCCGGTCGTTCCCCAGTCCAAGATCTGGGCCACGATCTGGCCGCCGAAGGACCAGAGCGCCGTGCTTGCGGCCCCCATCAGGAAGGATGCGCATATCAGGCGCAGAACCTTTCTCGTCATCGGCGGCAGGCCCCCCGCGCCACGACTGCCCGAGGCTTTGGGCAGCGCGATTGCGGCCAGGATGGCCAGGGCCAGTGCCATGACGGCAAAGGCGCCGAAGGCCAGCCGCCATTGCACGGTCATGGCAAGGGCAATCGGTCCCGACAGCGCCACCCCCGCGCTGACGCCGGCATTGATCACCGTGTTCGTCAGGTTCCGGCGACACTTGCCGACCTCTGCTGCCACCGCGGCGGCCAATGGCGGCGAAGCGAGGCCTGTGCTGGACCCCGAAATCATCACGGCCACGGCAAGGATCAGGGGCGATGGCGCCAGCGCGATGCCCGCCATGCCGACCGCCGCGACAAGGGCCGCGCAGACCGCGACTGCGCGTGCGCCGAAGCGCTCGGTCAGAATGGCCGAGGCGACGATGGCGATGCAGTAGCTGGCGAAGGATCCGCCCGAGATCACGCCACCAAGGGATGTGCCGATGCCAAGTTCGCTGTCGATCTGCGGCAGGAAGAGGCCGAATGCGAAGCGGGCGAAACCGTAGCAGACCGCGATGAGGGCGAAGCCGGTCGCGCCGATGCGAAGGGTCGGGCTCATCCGCGGGCGCTTTCCAGCAGGATAGCAGCCACCGCACGGGCCGCCGCGACGGCCTGCTGGCCGCGATAGACGGCGGCGTGGGTCGCGCCCTCGAAAAGGATCAGCATCTGTTCGGCAAGTGCAGGGTCATCCTGCCCAAGATCCTTGGCGACGACTTCGGCAATCCGCCGGTGGAAGGCATCCTTATGCGCGGCGACGGCATCGGCAATCTCTGGCGTGTCGCCGCCCGTTTCCGCGCGGGACCGTAGGAACAGGCAGCCCCTGCACCCTTCGACCCGCACCCAATCCTCGAGTGCGGCAAAGAGGGCGTCGACGGTCTGCACGTCAAGCCGGGCCATGAAGCGTCGATCCCTTTCGGTCAGCACGCGCGCCATCAGCGCGGCCTTGCTGCCGGCATGCTTGTAAAGCGTCCGGCTGGACATTCCCGCAGCCTCGGTCAGCCGGTCAATGCCGGTGGCCATATAGCCGTGCCGATCGAAAAGCTGCTCGGCGGTGGCGGTCAGTTTGCTGATCCTGTCCACGGGAACCTCCTGCTGGTGTTCATCGGGACCAATGTAAAACGATTGCTTTACTTTACAAGTGGGCCGCGGCCTTCATGTGCCCTGCCCCGGGTCGGGGCAGGCCTGATCGGGCGACATCTTGGCGGCCCCCGGTCACTTGCCGCCATGCCGGGACCGGCCGGTGACCATCGAGCGTACAGTGGTTTGGCTGTTCCCGCTTCGGGGAAGGCAAAGCGTTACAAAACCTTCACTTGGCAGGCGGGTTATATTTCATTAATTCATGCATCATGGAAACACAATTTCCAGACTGCCGGACCCGTGCGGCACCATCCGGTGATGGTCCGGATGCCCGCCGCCTGGCATGTCGCCCCTCGGCCCGATCCCGCTGGCCACGGCTGATCGGATGTCCGTTCAGCCGTGGCCGTCCCGTCATCTGCATGTCCGTCAATACAGGAACCGCCCCCATGTCCGACCGCAAATACAACGTCCTGTTCATCTGCGTGGGCAATTCCGCGCGATCCATCTTCGCCGAGTCGATCCTGCGGAAGGCGGCAGGCGATCGCTTTGTCGCATATTCCGCAGGCACCCGTCCCGGCAGCCAGCTGAACCCCTTTGCCGTCAAGGTTCTGCACGACAAGGGCCATGACACGTCACTGCTGCGTTCGAAGGATGTCTCCGAGTTCTCGCGGCCCGACGCCCCGCACTTCGACTTTGTCTTCACGGTTTGCAATCAGGCCGCGAACGAGGAATGTCCGGCGTGGGAGGGGCAGCCCGTCAGCGGTCACTGGGGCATGACCGATCCGGTCAAGGTCGAGGGTACCAATGCCGAAAAGGCGCTTGCCTTCCAGCAGGCATATGGCGCGCTGAAGAACCGCATCGAGGCATTCGTCGCCTTGCCGATCCAGAGCCTCGATCGCATCGCGTTGCAAGAGGCCGTGGACGACATCGGACGCACCGATCCCCGCACGGGGGCATGATCGCTGCGGGCATGCCCGCGCCGAAACCCCTTTGCCGACGATCGCCTTGATCATCTCGCAGGCTGGGGCCGCCGCCCGCAACGCCGTCGCCCTGCCCGCCTGATGCGGTTTGTTCGGCACGAAAGCCGCGAGCTGCCGGGCATGCCGTAAACGTCGCGCGGTGTTTTTGGGATGGGCCGGTGGGCCAGCGATCCAGCAGAATGGATGGGCCGCCCTGCCCCTGCCCCAAGCCATCGGCTGCAAAGCGCACGAACTGAGGCCGCGTCGGCGAGTGCGGCCCATCTGCCTTGCCGCCAAAGCATCAAAAAGAGGCAACTTCCCGCTGGAAATGCAAACCGCGCCTTTCCACCGGCCACGGTTCGTGAAAAAGGACAGGAAACAAGAGCGGTGCGCCCCCGAGTCGCGATCCGCCTGAAAAGCAGGAGCAGAGTTCGCCGTGTCAGTTCGAAACCCACGGTCCCGGCACAATCCGATGCCAACCAGCGTCGCCGCGTTTCAGGTGCGCGGGCGCTTTCTGACGGCATTGGTGCTTCGTATCGACAGCGAAGCCGCGGGCGATCAGTTCTATGGGCAGATCGACGACCAGCTGCTGAAGACGCCCCAGTTCTTCGCGGGCGCGCCGATGGTGCTGGATCTGGGGAATTCCGCGGGCTTCCGCGATGCCGATGCCATCCGCGATCTGGTGGACAATCTGCGGCAACGTGAACTGCGCGTCTTCGGGGTGCAGAACGCGCATGGCCTCGACCCGGCGACGCTGCAGACGTTGGGGCTGATCAATGTGACGACGGGGCGTGATGCCCCGCTGCCGCGCGACACGGGCCAGGTTGCGACGGCCACCGCATCGGCCGCAGCGCCGCGGGCGGTGGATAACAAGGTGATCCGGTCCACGGTCCGTTCGGGCCAGATGATCGTGGCGGAACACGGCGACCTGACGGTGATCGGATCGGTCGCCTCGGGGGCCGAGCTGATCGCGGCGGGCAACATCCACGTCTATGGTCCCCTGCGCGGTCGCGCCATGGCGGGCTGTCACGGCAACGAGAACGCGCATATCTTCTGCCAGAGCCTGAACGCCGAACTGGTCGCGATTGCCGGGCTCTACAAGACCAGCGAGACGCTTGACGCCGCCGTCGGCCAAGGCTGCACGCATATTTACCTTGAGGATGAGAAACTTCGCATGGAGGTGATCGCATGACGACAGAACCCAAGAAGAACCCGCCGCTTGGCCGGGTGATCGTGATTACCTCGGGGAAGGGCGGCGTCGGCAAGACGACCTCTTCGGCGGCCATTTCGGCGGGGCTGGCCAAGCAGGGCTTCAAGACGGTCGTCATCGACTTCGACGTGGGGCTGCGCAACCTGGACATGACCATGGGCTGCGAACGCCGCGTGGTCTTCGACTTCATCAACGTCATCCAGGGCGATGCCAAGCTGAAGCAGGCGCTGATCAAGGACAAGCGCGTCGATACCCTGTTCATCCTGCCCACCTCGCAGACCCGCGACAAGGATGCGCTGACCAAGGAGGGCGTCGACAAGGTCCTGACCGAGCTGCGGGCCGAGTTCGACTATATCATCTGCGACAGCCCTGCCGGTATCGAACACGGTGCGCAGATGGCCATGTATTTCGCCGATGAGGCCGTGGTCGTCACCAACCCCGAAGTGTCGTCCGTGCGCGACAGCGACCGCGTTCTGGGCCTGCTGAGCAGCCAGACCAAGCGCGCCGAAACCGAAGGCTCGGACCCGATCAAGGCGCAGGTCCTGATCACGCGCTACGACGAGACGCGCGTCGAGAACGGCGAGATGATGACCGTCGAGGACGTCCTGGAGATCCTGGCGGTGCCGCTGCTGGGTGTCGTTCCGGAAAGCAAGGCGATCCTGAAGGCCTCGAACGTCGGCACGCCGGTGGTGCTGGACGGCCCCTCGGCTGCGGCCCAGGCCTATGAGGATGCCGTGTCGCGCCTGACCGGGAAAGAGGTCGAGATGCGCATCCAGGGAGAGCGTCGTGCCGGCCTGTTCAAGCGGCTGTTTGGACGTGCGTCATGAGCCTGTTCAGTTTCACCCGCAAGAAGCAGCCCAAAAGCGCGCAGACGGCCAAGGATCGTCTGCAGATCCTTCTGGCGCATGAACGCAGCAGCAGTGGTGCCGCCGAGGCCGATTATCTGCCCATGCTGCAACGCGACATCGTGGCGGCGATCAGGAAATACGTCCCGATCGGGGATACCGACGTCGATGTCCGCATGGAACGCGGCGACCAGATGTCCAGCCTCGAGATCAATATCGATCTGCCGCGGATCGGCAAGTCCAAGGACAGCTGAGGGCCGTTCAGCGCCCTCACATCCCGCCCCGCGCCTTGATGCGGGACGTGCAGCCTGGGTGCCTGGGATCTGATGGCGTTCCGCGCGCGACGTGATGAAATCTGTCAGCTTGCATAAGCCGCGCCAGACCGGACCATCGGTCGGCGTTCCAATCCAATGGATGTTTCCTGCCACGCCGGGACTTCGGTCGGAACCATCGTCGGGCAACTACCGTGCCGAATGAAGGCATCTTCGCGACCAGCGGAAATTCGTCCCGCTGATTGGCTTCGGCTTCGGCCGCTTGGATCGACGGGTGGAAAGACCACCTGTTCGTCAGACGGAACACGGCCTTTCAGACGCGTCAGATCGAGCCGAGGTAATACCCGATGGCCTCCTCCAACTCCGTCTCTTCATAGCGGAAATGAGAACGTACGACCGTTTCCAGCTTGCGATAGGTGGCGGCGGCATCCGCAAAGTTCGCCTCGTTCGGATCTTCAACCAGCGCCTCTGCCGCGAGACCAAGACGGATGATCAACTCGTGCACCACCTCGTGCTCTGACAGAAGCTTGGCGACGACCGCGCGAAACATGCCTCCGCCCGCCGCTTCGATCCGGGGGAACATGTCGGCACCCTCGATGTCGTGGTGGAACTTCAGCACCTGGCATTCGTGCCCGCAGAGGTTTCCGAACGCCCGAAGGTTCTCGGCCATATCAAGCGAAAGCACGATGCGCTTCAGGTTCTGGGGCGGTGCGTCCCCCGCTTCGATACGCGCCAGCACTGCCGCGACCTGGGCCATCTCTGCCAGATAGTGACGGTGAATGGCCGCCAACTGACGACCTTGGCGACGGTGCATGTCCGTCGCACCGGGAACCTTCGGCGCATGTGGCCGGGCGGCTTCGTCGATGGTCAGGTCGTCCAGAGTGCGCGATGAAAGATCGTTCATGCTTGGCATCAAAGCCCCTGCCACCCCCAAGTCAAGGGCGGAAGCTTTGTGAAACGGGCGTTCGCCGTTCAGCTCGCGGGCCGTGGTTCGGCGTGGCGGCTTCGGGTTGCTTTCAGCTACAGGATACTGTCGCAGCAGCTTGGCCGACAAAAGCTGCAGCAGCGATCATGTTGCTGATCGTTTGGTTTCTAGGAGTCGCGGGCCTTCAAGGGCTGTCGAGCACGCTTATGAAGAATCCGATTCATCGATCAATCTTTTCGGATTATTCTTGCACTGTGCTCTTCATTGAACATTCCTCGTGCCAATCGCCTGTCATGGTCACTGCAATGTCGTCGGTATCTCTGTGCATCATGGCAGAAGACACGGTAAATTCGCACCGACATTCGCTTTCAGCTTTCCAGGATATGTCCCCCGATGGCGAGCCGCTGGACGTTGAAGGGGCGTCTAAACGCTTGCCATGCGCGACAGTGCCCGAAGGGTGCTATCTGGTCTGGGCATGTCTTCATGTTTCATTACGTCCCAAGAACGACCGCGATCCGTCACGGCATTTCACTTGTCGTGAAACGCCGGACCACTGAGCAGCGATGGTGCAGGTATCATGATGCGGAAACTGGAAGCCCAAGCTGCGAACTTCGCAGCCACTACGTTCTGGCTCGATGAGATGCGCAGGAGGATGCTTTTGGAAGACAATGCGTTCCGGGCGCACTCGGATTGGCTGCTTGCGGTGGCCGCCTCGGGCGCGACGCTGGTGATCATTGCCATCACGAGGCTGTATCTTTGACGATATCGGCGAAATCCCGGAACCCGGCACGGTGCAATGCTTTGTTGCGTCAGCCTTCCGCCTCGGCCAGCAAGCGCTCGATCAGTTCCACTGACGCTTCAGCCCGGGCGGCGTTGGGATAGTTCCGGTTTGCCAGAACCACCACGCCGATATTTTCGGACGGGACCATGGCAAGATAGGATCCGAAGCCGTTCGTCGAACCGGTCTTGTTCAGGAAGACGCTGCCGTCCAGTTGACGCGTCTGGACCTTCGTCATGGGCTGCTGTGACAAGGCCATCTCGGACGCGTTTCCGGCTGCCAGATCGGATGCATCCACCGGCCAGGGATAGCCTTCCCAGATCATGGCTTGCGTAAAATGGGCGGTTTCATATTCGGACAGGCGCGTTCGGGCAAGCGCGGCCGTCATCTCGTCCTCAAGCGCAACATTGCCCAGATGGGCATCAAGGAAGCGGGTCATGTCGACCACCGTCGACTTGATGCCATAGGCCTCGGCATCCAGCATGCCCGGATTGACCCGGATCGGACTGTCGTCGGTTCTGGAATAACCGAAGGCGTAATGCGCCATCCTGTCTGTGGGAACATCGATGAACGTGCTGTCCAGCCCCAATGCGGGCAAAAGCTCCTGCATCAGCGCATTCTGGTACGTCGTCCCGAACTGATCACCGCCGACCAGACCTAACAGACCGATGCTGACATTCGAGTAAGCCCGCAGCGAACCACTGTCGCCTTCGGGTTTCCAGTTGCGAAGATAGGCCATCAGCCTGTCGGTGTCCGTGACGTCATCGGGCACCTGCAAGGGCAGACCGCCGGTTGCATGGGCCGCAAGGTCGGACAGGGTCATCGCGTCGAAGGCGCTGCCCGTCAGGTCAGGAAACTCGGATGATACCGGCGCCCCCAGGGACAGCAGGCCCCGTTGTTCCGCCAAGGCCGCCAATGCCACGTTGAACAGCTTGCTGTTCGATCCCAGTTCGAACAGCGTGTCGCGATCCACCGGGCGGGCCGCCTTGCGGTCGGCCATGCCGTCCGTGAAGAAGAACCGCTCGCCGTCAAGCGTGACGCCGATCGCGATGCCGGGGATGTCGTATTCCTCGATGACGGGGCGAAAGACCTCTTCGCTGATCGTTCGGAAGGCCTGTTCCGTCAGCCCTTGGGCATGTGCCGGGGCGGCAAGCATCGCGGCTGCGATGCCAAGAGTTCGGGCGATGGACATTGCGGTCACCTTTCAGGTTGCGGTCTGCACGACAGGTTTCGGGCATAAGAAAATCTTGCCTCGCAGGGGTATTCCCGTCTTGCACGATCCGCAAAACATCGTTTCTTGGGGTATCGTTGAGAAATTCTCATGGATCGATCATGGACCGACCCAACATCCCACTTAATGCGCTTCGGGCATTCGAGGCCGCTGCACGCCACCTGACGCTGTCGAAGGCCGCTGTCGAACTATGCGTGACGCAGGCCGCGCTGAGCCATCAGATCCGCAACCTGGAGGACCGCCTTGGGGTGCGGCTGTTCAGGCGCGTGCCGCGAGGATTGGTCCTGACCCAAGAGGGTGCGGCCCTTGCGCCGGTCGTGACCAGTTCGCTTGACGCCATGGCGACGACACTCGACCGGTTTTCTGGCGGGCGATACCACGAGGCGCTGCACGTCGGCGTGGTCGCGACCTTTGCGACGGGTTGGCTGATCCCGCGACTGGCCGGTTTCGAGGCGGCACATCCCGAGGTGGACCTGCGCATCTTCGCCAACAACAATCGCGTCAGCATTCCGGGCGAAGGGCTTGATCTGGCCATCCGCTTCGGTGACGGATCCTGGCATGGGCTGCAGGCCGAACGCATCTTCGATGCTCCTTTGACGCCGATGTGCGCAGCGGATCGCGCCCAAGCGATCGCCTCGCCGGCCGACCTGCACCATCAGCCGCTGCTGCGGTCCTATCGGTCAAGCGAGTGGGAGCGGTGGTTCGAAGGCATGGGCCTTCCCTGCCCGCCCCTGCGCGGTCCGATGCTGGACAGTTCGATCGCCCTTGCCCAGATGGCCTCGCAGGGACAGGGGGTCGCCTTGCTGCCCGCCGCGCTTCTCACCCATTGGACGGAAACCGGCCGACTGGTGACGGTCTTCGACCATTCCATCGATGCCGGCGCCTATTGGCTGACGCGACTTCAGTCCAGGCCGGAAACCAGCGGCATGCGAAGTTTTCGGGAATGGCTGCACCAAGAGCTGCGGGACCAGCAGGCCGGGATCATCTGACCCCTGCGATTGCCGCCGAAACACGCAAGGCGGCGGGCCCATATGCCCGCGATCCACCGGCCTCTGTCGGGTCAAGCGCCGGATCAGCCTGTCCGGTACGGGTATCCGGCATTGGGGGCCAGGGCGCGGAATGACTGACGCGCTTGGCGGCAGTACATGTGATCGGCGGTGCTCGACCCCGTCAGGTATCCGCCCAGCCCGTCCGTTTGCCGACAGGAGGGCCCGCCGTCGTCGACCGCACCACCAGTTCCGCCGAAACCTCGGATACGGTCACGGGCATCTCGGGGTCCTGGATGCGGTCCAGCAGAACGCGGGCCAGCTTTCGACCAAGCCGATGCGGCGATACGGCCATGGTCGTCAGTGGCGGCGTCGCCACGGCTGCGTCCTGCACGTCGTCGAAACCGATCACCGACAGATCCTGCCCGGGCAGAAGCCCCTGCCGCTGAAGCCCAAGGCAGGCACCCAAGGCCACCATGTCGCCATTGCAGACGACGGCCGTCACCTCGGGGTGCGCGGCGCGAAGATGCTCGATCGCCTCGAGGCCCGCCAGCTTGTCGTTGGCCGAGTCCCAAACGATTGCCGGGCCAAGGTCGCGATCCTGCATGACACGGCGATAGCCCGAGATGCGATCCTCGCGCACCCGCGTCATGCCGATACCGCCCAGGTAGGCGATGTGACGGTGGTCCAGATCGGCCAGATAGGCGGTGGCCGTTGCCGTCGCCTCGGCGTTCCTGATGCCAACGTGATCGATCCTGTCGTTGACCCGCCGCAGGAAGGTGACGGTCGGAATGGCGTGCTTGGTCAGCATGTCGAAGGTTTCGTCGGGCGTGTCGATCGCGGGCACCCAAAGCAGCCCGCCCCGACCATGCCGGATGAAGGAATCCAGATGGCGTCCCTGCCTGATGGCGTCATCGCGGGTGTCCAGCACCGACACCAGGTAACCTTCGGCCTCGAGCAGATCGACGACGCCGCCGATCACCTCGGCGTTGAAGGGGTTGGCCAGCTGGTTGATCAGGAACCCGATCTCGCGGTTCTCGCCGGACCTCATCGAGGCAGCGCGTGAGTCCGGAATGTAGTGCAGTTCGTTCGCCGCCTTCAGCACCTTGTTGCGTGTCTCGGCCGAGATGCGCCCGGTGCCGCGCATCACCTGGCTGACGGTCGGGATCGAAACGCCCGCCGCCTGTGCGACGCTGGCCAGTGTCGGTTTCCTGCTCACGCCACTCCCTCGGTTGATAGAACGTTCAGGCTGCCGGGCCGCTGTTCTGCGAACATCTAGCGCAGAGTGGTCCCGAAAGCCAAGCGCGCCCTCGTTAATTTTTACTTGACCCAAGATATATCGTTATACCATAGTCAGGACAAGTCGGGTGAGTCGGCACGGGCCCCTCACATCGATCAGCGCCCAAGATGCCGTGGTGTCGTCGGGGTGCGGCCACGTTCCGACGGTTCAGACGAGGAGGTCTGGCCCGACAGTCCATTCTGGGAGGAAAGCATGAAGCTACGTTTCGAACTCGCCGGTGCCGTGTCGGGCATCGCCATCGTCTGCTCGGCCGTTGCGGCGCAGGCGGACGTCCTGTTCTGGTCGACCCAGGCCCGGCCCGCCGAAGAGGCGCAGGCCATGCGCGAGGTGGTGCTGTCCGGTTCCGACATCGCCGTCGATTACCAGCCGAACGAGACCGGCCCTTGGCTGACCCGCCTGCAGGCCGAAAGCCAGGCGGGCAGCGGGACCATCGGCCTGCTGGGATCGCTGCATGGCGATTTCGCCGCGCTCGACCCCGCCATGCTGGCACCCCTGGACGATCTTGGGCTTGCCGCCTCCAGCGAGACCTTCAACGAATTGTCGAAGCTGGGCACCGACACGATGAAATACATCCCCTGGATGCAGGCAAGCTATGTGATGGCGGCCAACAAGAAGGCGCTGCCCTATCTGCCCGAGGGTGCCGATATCGACGCGCTGACCTATGACCAGCTGATCGAATGGTCCGCGAACGTGCAGGAAGGCGAGGGCCGCCCGCTGTTCGGGTTCCCGGCGGGTCCGAAAGGACTGAAGCACCGGTTCTTCCAAGGCTATCTCTATCCTTCCTATACCGACGGCGTGGTGCGCACCTTCGCCTCGGCCGAGGCAGAGGCGGCATGGGAGAAGTTCCTAGAGCTGTGGGAGCACACGAATCCGGCTTCGACGAACTTCTCTTTCATGCAGGAGCAGTTGCTGTCGGATGACGCATGGATCGTCTTCGACCACACCTCGCGCCTAGCGCAGGCCTTTAACGAACGCCCCGACGATTTCGTGGCCTTCCCGGCACCTGCCGGTCCGACCGGGCGTGGCTTCATGCCGGTGCTGGCCGGTCTGGCCATCCCCGCGACCGCTGCCGACATGGAGTCGTCGAAGGCCGTCCTCGACTACATGATGCAGCCCGAGACCCAGATCGCCACCCTGCGCGCCACCAACTTCTTCCCGGTGGTCGAGGTCGAACTGCCCGATGATCTGCCGCCCGCCGTCCAGGCCACCGGCGCCGCCATCGCCACCATGAGCGCCGCCGAGGATGCCAATCCCGGTCTGCTGCCCGCGGGTCTTGGCGATCAGGGCGGCGAGTTCGACCGCGTCTTCGTCGACACGTTCGAGCGTATCGTCCTGGCACGCCAGCCGATCCGCGCCGTTCTGGACGACCAGAAGACCCGCCTGAACGACATCATGCAGGAAACCGGCGCGCCCTGCTGGGCGCCCGATGCGGCCTCGGAAGGCCCCTGCCCGGTCGAATGATCCCGACCGCCCGCGCCTGACGCGACCCCGCCCGGGCCATTCACGGTCCGGGCACCCCCCGAAAATCTGACCGGAGCGATGCGATGAACGCGCGACTGCTTCCCTATGTCCTGATCCTGCCGGTGACGGTCTTCCTGTGCATCTTCTTCCTTTACCCATTCGTGCTGGTCGCCCAGCAGGCCTTCGGCTCCGACACGGGGTGGTCGCTTGACAACTTCCGCGACGTGGTCAGCCACTGGAAGTTCTCGATCTCGCTGTGGAACACGCTGCTGCTTGCCGCTGTCGTCGTGCCGGTCCAGCTGGCGCTGTCGCTGCTGATGGCCACCATGGTCAGCAAGATGAAGCGGGGGCGCGATCTCGTCCTCTATGTCTGGACGATCCCCTTGGGCATCTCTGACCTTGCGGCGGGCATCATCTGGCTGGCGATCTTCGAACAGTCGGGCTTCCTCAACTCGATGATGCATGGGCTGGGCTTCATCGACGCGCCGATGAACTTCATTTCCTATCAGAACATGACGATGGTCTTTATCGCCATCGCCCTTGCCGAGATCTGGCGCGCCACGGCCATCATGCTGGTGATCCTTGTGGCGGGCATCGGGCTGATCCCCAAGGAATATTACGAGGCCGCCGAGGTCTTCGGCGCATCGCCCTGGAAGCGGTTCCTGAAGATCACGCTGCCGCTGCTGCGTCCCTCGCTGCAGACCGCGCTGGTGCTGCGGGTCATCCTGGCATTCGAGGTCTTCGCCGTCGTCGCGGCGCTTGGCGGCACACTGTTCCCGGTGCTGATGGGCGAGACCTATTCCTATCAGTTCGACCTGTCCAACAGCGGCGCGGCAGCGGCCATCGCGCTGATCATCCTCGCCATCTCGATCGCCTCGACGCTTGTCATCCTGCGCGCCCTGCGCGTCCCGAAAGGAGCCACGATATGACCGCCGCAACCGATGCGCCCCAGATCGATGCCCGTCGCAGCGGACGCTGGCTCTATATCGCATCCGTCGTCCTGCTCTGTGCCTGGGTGCTGGTTCCGCTGTACTTCCTGTTCATCAACACGCTGTCCTCGCCCGAGACGGTGAACAGCTTTCCCAAGGGGTTCGTCCCCGAGTTCGACTTCGGCAGCCTCAGGTTCTTTGCGGGCTTCCAGGGGATGATCGATGCGCTCTACAACTCGGTGCTGGTCGCGGTGCTGACGATGATCATGTCGATCCTGATCGGCGCCCCCGCGGGCTATGCCCTGTCGCGCTTCGATTTCCGCGGCAAGGAACTGTTCCGCATGCTGATCCTGCTGACGCGGGCCTTCCCGCTGCCGCTTCTGGCGCTGCCGCTGGCGGTGCTGTTCATCCGGGTGGGCCTGGACGACACGGTCTTCGGTCTGGCACTGGTCCATACCACGCTGGCCATCCCCTTCGCTGTGCTGATCACCTTCTCGCTGTTCTCCGGCATCCCGATCGAGCTGGAGGAGGCCGCATGGACGCTTGGCTGCACGCGCCTCGGCGCCTTCACCAAGGTCGTCCTGCCGTTGATCCTGCCGGGCATCACCGCATCCGCGATCTTCGCCTTCGTGATCTCGTGGAACGAGGTCTTCGCCGCCGCCGTCCTGACCATCGAAAACCGCACCCTGCCGGCCTTCCTGCTGCAGAGCCTGGCGGAAAGCCCGCTGCATCTGAAGTTCGCGGGCGGCTTCATCCTGGTCGTCCCGGCGCTGATCTTCATCTTTGCCGTCCGCAAGTACCTCTTTGCCATGTGGGGCATCGCCAACCGCTGAGGCGGGGCGTATTCGAAAGGAGCCAAGTCAATGGCCGAAATTCAGATCAAGAATGTCGCCAAGACCTTCGGGGCATATCAGGCCCTGCACGACATCAACCTGACCATCGCGGACCAGGAATTCATGGTCCTGCTGGGCGCATCGGGCTGCGGCAAGACCACGCTGCTGCGCATCATCGCCGGGCTGGAAACCGCCACGACCGGAGAGGTCTGGATCGGTGGGCGCCGCGTCGATCACCTGGCCCCCAAGGACCGCGGCATCGCGATGGTCTTCCAGAACTATGCCGTCTTTCCGCATCTGACGGTCTTCGAGAACATCGGCTTCGGTCTGCGGATGGCCAAGATGCCCAACGCCGAGGTCACCCGCCGCGTCGAACGCGTTGCATCGCTGATGCATATCGAACAGCTGCTCAAGCGGTATTCGGGCGAACTGTCCGGCGGTCAGCGCCAGCGCGTCGCCGTGGCCCGCGCTTTGGCGATGGAGCCGGACGTAATCCTGATGGACGAACCGCTGTCGAACCTCGATGCGCTGCTGCGTCTGGAAATGCGCGCCGAGCTGAAGGGCGTTCTGGCCGAAAGCAAGACCACCGCGATCTATGTCACCCACGACCAGGTCGAGGCCATGAGCCTGGCCGACCGGATCAGCGTCATGCACCAGGGCAAGATCGTACAGGCCGCATCGCCCATCGAGGTCTATCGCAACCCCGCCGCGCATTTCGTCGCCTCGTTCATCGGCAACCCGCCGATGAACTTCCTGCGCGCCGAGCCTGCCGGAAGCGGCAAGTGGAAGGTGGCGGGCGAGACGGTCGACGGCCCGGTCAGCGCCGCCACGCCGCTGCAACTCGCAATCCGCCCCGAGGACATGCGCCTTGCCGATGACGGGCTGAAGGCCCGCGTCAAGCTGGTCGAGCCGCTCGGCGCGCATCTGCTGGTCACCTGCGACGTGGACGGCACGATGATCCGCGCCGTTCTGGACAGCGATCTGACCGTCAAGGTCGGCGATGTCCTGACCCTTGCCCCCCAGCCCGACCGCGTGCGCTGGTTCGACCCCCAATCCACCCTTGCCGTTGCCTGAGGCCCCTTCATGTCCGACACAATGATCACCGCCGCCCGCGCCATCCTGGCGCAAAACGACCGCGGCACCTATACCGTGCCGACGCAGGGGCTGTATCCGTTCCAGTGGAACTGGGACAGCTGCCTCAGCGCCATCGGCTTCGGCCATTTCGACGAGGCCCGCGCCTGGACCGAGATCGAGACCCTGTTCGCCCATCAGTGGGATGACGGCATGGTGCCGCACATCATCTTCCACGAATTCGACGACGGCTATTTCCCCGGTCCCGGCGTGTGGAAGACCGGACGCGAGGTTCCCACCACCGGCATCACCCAGCCCGCGGTGGCAGGCTTTGCCGTGCGGCGCCTGTTCGAACGCGCCCGCGACAGCGACATGGCCCGCAGCCGCGCCCGCGCGCTGTTGCCCAAGATCGCCGCCTGGCACGACTGGTTCTTCCGTTGTCGCGATCCGCAGGGCACCGGGCTGGTGGCCATCATCCACCCGTGGGAATCCGGTCGCGACAATTCGGTTGACTGGGACGCAGCCCTTGACCGCGTGCCGACCGAAGGGGTCGAGCCCTTCACCCGTCGCGACACCCAGCATGCCAACCCCGCCCATCGCCCCACCGACGATCAGTACAACCGCTTCATCTGGCTGGTGCAGCATTTCCGCGACATGGGGTGGGACAATGCGAAACTGCACGATGCCTCGCCCTTCCGGGTGGTCGATCCGGGCTTCAATGCCATCCTGATCCGCGCCTGCGCCGATCTGGCATGGCTGGCCCATGCGCTGGACATGCCCGAGATCGCCGCCCGCGCCCAGATGCAGGCGGACAAGGGCATCGCGGCCATGGAGACGCTGTGGAGCGATACGCATGGCCAATATCTCTGCTTCGACCGTGCCATCGGCGCGCTGGTGCCAAGCCCGTCCATCGGCGGTCTGCTGGCAGCCTTCGCCGCCATCCCGCAGGACCGTGCCGCCGCCATCGCGCAGCGCATCGCGACCCTTGGCGAAAAGCTGCCCCACCTCGTGCCCAGCCATGACCCTTCGGCGCCGGAATATGACGGCAAACGCTATTGGCGCGGCCCCATCTGGCTGATCGTCAACTACATGATCGCCGACGGCCTTTCCGCGGCGGGCCAGACGGCGGTGGCCGAACGCATCGTCAAGGACAGCCTGCGCCTGATCGATCAGGGCGGATTTGCCGAATATTACGACCCCATCACGGGCGAGGGCTGCGGCGGCGGCAGCTTCACATGGACCGCCGCCATGGTGATCGAATTCCTGACCGGCGAAAGACAGCCCGCATGAAGCGCTCTGAGATCAACGATATTCTTGCGTCGGCGGACGAGATGATCCGCCGCCACGGATTTGCCCTGCCGCCTTTCGCCTATTGGTCACCCGAGGAGTTCAGGGCCAAGGCCGATACGGCACGCCATCTGATCGACACGCGTTGCGGATGGGACATTACCGACTATGGCGCGGGCGATTTTCAGGGGATGGGGCTGTTCCTGTTCACCCTGCGCAACGGTCTGCTGTCGGATCTGCGGCAAGGCGGCGGCATGTGCTATGCCGAAAAGCTGCTGATCTCGCGGCAGGATCAGATCAGCCCGATGCACACCCATGCGCTGAAGGCCGAAGACATCATCAACCGCGGCGGCGCGACGCTGGTGGTCGAGCTGTTCGGTTCGGACGATCATGGCGCCTTCGCCGAGGATCGCGGCGGCACGGTCTGGTGCGACGGCATCCGGCGCGATTTCGCGCCCGGCGAGAAACTGCGTCTTGCCCCCGGTGAAAGCGTGACCCTGCGCCCCGGCGACTGGCATGCCTTCTGGGGCGAGGGCGGCGACGTCCTGATCGGCGAGGTCAGCACCGTCAACGATGATGAGACCGATAACATCTTCCGCGATCCCATCGGTCGTTTCGCCACCATTAAGGAAGATACCGCCCCCGTGCATCTGCTGGTCAGCGATTACGCCGCAAGGCTGGGTTGATCGATGGATACGAATGCTGTCCTTGCCGATCCACGGGGCTTCCTGACGCGGCTTTTCGACTGCGCCGTCGCGGTCGCCGATCCCATGCGGGTTGTGGCCGCCCATCTGCCACCGCGGCCCAGGGGGCGACTGGTGGTGATCGGCGCGGGCAAGGCCAGCGCGCGCATGGCCGAGGCGGTCGAGGCGCATTACGGACCATGCGAGGGTCTGGTCATCACGCGATACGGCTATGGCAGGCCCTGCGAAGGGATCGAGATCGTCGAGGCCGCGCATCCCGTCCCCGACGCGGCGGGCGAGGCGGCAACTCAGCGCATGTTGGATCTTGTGTCCGGCCTTGGCCCCGACGATCTGGTGCTGGCCCTGATTTCGGGGGGCGGATCGGCCCTGCTGTGTGCCCCCACCGACGGCCTGACGCTGGATGACAAGATCGCGGTCAATCAGGCGCTTCTGGCCTCCGGTGCGCCGATCGGCGAGATGAACCTGGTGCGCAAGCATCTCAGCCGGGTCAAGGGCGGGCAACTGGCCGCCGCCTGCCATCCCGCGCGCCTGCTGACGCTGCTGATCTCGGATGTGCCGGGCGACGATCCGGCGGCGATCGCCTCGGGGCCCACGGTGGGCGAGGCGTCGACGGCCAAGGACGCCCTGGCGATCCTGGACGACAGGCGGATTTCGATGCCGGCGGCGGTGCGTGCTATGCTGGAACGCGGATCATCGGTCCTGACCCCCGACGATCCCCGATTGAGCCGCGCAACCACCCGGATCATTGCAGCCCCGTCACAGTCGCTGGACGCTGCCGCGCAGGTGGCAAGGGCCGCAGGCATCGAGACGCGCATTCTGGGGGATGCGCTGGAAGGCGAGGCGCGGATGCTGGGTGCGGAACATGCGGCGATGGGACTGGACCTGCGTGCCGAGGCCGCAAGGCTGGGCCGTCCGATCATTCTGCTGTCGGGTGGCGAATGCACGGTGACGCGGCAGGGTGACGGCATCGGTGGTCCGAATGCGGAATACGCGCTTGCCGCCGCCATCGCCTTGCATGGCCAGAGGGGTGTCCACGTGTTGGCCTGCGATACCGATGGCGTCGACGGCGCGGCAGAGGTGGCCGGTGCCTATGCCGACCCCACGACGTTGGATCGGGCCGGACAGCGCGGCATCGATGCGGGGAACGCGCTGGCACGCAACGACGCGCACGGGTTCTTCGGCGCGGTCGATGGCAGCATCGTCACGGGTCCGACCTTGACGAACGTCAACGATTTCAGGGCCGTGCTTGTGCTGCCATAGTGGATCGGGCGTTTTCTGGGAACGGACCGGCACGGCCTTTCCCCAAGGCTTCCCGCCCACCATGCGCCTTTTCTTGGGCAAGGGTCCGGCAACTGCTGAACCCTATCTTCGATCCATGGTTCGCCAGGCATATGATGACCGGGACGGGCGATTGTCTGGTGGCGATCTGCCAAGGTTTCGCGTTCTGGCTTTCCGGATCGACGGCTTTATCAGCCAGAGGCACCGTAATTGCGGCGCTGCCGATACGTGGAAACGCCTTTGCCTTGCTGATCGCGCATGCGATGCCCTTGCCGATCAGCCCTCTCCCTGCCGAATACGAAACTCTGATCGCCGCTTTGGCTGGAACGGTCACCATGCAAAGGATCGGGCAATACGGCGGCATATTGGCCGATCCTTCGTGCAGTCGTCTTGGCAGTTTGGCGCAGGTCGGACGCGCTGATGCCGCCTTGTGCCATAGCGGCCAAGGGTCCTCTTGCCAAGACTGCCGGCACCGCTATCGGGCCTGCACTCCGACTGCCGAGATCAAGACCATCGCCCACGAAACGATCAAGACAGCCGAAAGATCAAAAACGGGATGTCCAGATCGGTGGCGACGCAAGTGAGGCTTTAAGTCTCGGGACGGTCGGCAATCCAGCCCCCCCCACATGGTCGATGATGGGGAACGGCATCCTGCCACGGTGTCGGGGCAGCCTGTCTGGTCACAGCTCGATCACGACCTTTCCAAGGGCCTGACCGCTTTTCAGATGGGTATAGGCGGCGCCGGTTTCCGGGATGGCGAAGCGGGTGTCATCCAGCAGCGGCTCGACCACCCCCGCATCGACCAGATCTGCCAGTTGCGCCAGGATCCGGCCATGCGCGGCGCGGTTCACGTCGTGCAGCATCGGCAGCAGCATGAAGACGACATGCAGCGACAGTCCCTTGAAATGCGCGGGGCTCAGGTCGATCTCGGACAGGGCCACGGTCGTGACGACATGGACGTTCAGCGAAGCGGCCGCGAACGAGTTGGTCAGGTTCGCCCCGCCCACCGTATCGAAGATCGCATCGAAGCCCTTGCCGTCGGTGTCGCGGGCCACGTAATCCTCGACCGCCGTGGTCCTGAAATCGACCGGCTTGGCGCCATAGCCCCCGATCACCTGCATCTGCGCGTCACCGCTGCCGGTGGCCGTGACTTCGGCACCCATGCGTCGCGCCAGCTGGACGGCCAGATGGCCCACCCCGCCCGCGCCGCCGTGCACAAGCACCTTCTGACCTGCGCCCACGCCCGCGCGGTGCAGACCCTCCCATGCGGTGATGCCGACCAGCGGCAGGGCGGCGGCCTGACGCATCGACAGGCCTTGCGGTTTCTTCGCGATCAGCCGGGCGTCGGCGGGCATGTATTCGGCCAGCGCACCCTGAAGATCGGCCAGCCCGCCCGCGCAGCCGTAAACCTCATCGCCAATGGCGAATTCCGTGACGCCTTCGCCCAGTTCCTCGACGGTGCCGGCGAAATCCATGCCCAGGATGGCGGGCAAGGCAGGCGACAGCGGCAGGTCCCCGCCCATGTCCTTGATCATCGTGTCGATGGTGTTGACGCTGGTCGCCTTGATGCGGACGATCACATGGCCGGGCTTGGCGCTTGGACGGGGAACCTCGACCTCGTGGAAGCTGGCGTCGGGGCCGTATTCGCTCAGGATCATGGCTTTCATGTCTTTATCCTTTCAAAGGTCTGCAAGAAGGGTGTCGATCCGGGCCGCGACGGATGCGACCTCGGTTTCGCGATAGCGCGGGGCAAGCCTGCAGGCGTCGTTGTCGTAGTAACGGCCCGTGGTATCGGCGAATTCATCCGACAGCGCGGCGCGGACAAGGATATCCACGCCGATGTTCAGGTCGTTCCCCGAGGTGCCGAAGCCCTCGCGCACCATGCGCGTCGCCAGCAGGGACGCAGGGTTCACCGCCAGCGACACGGGGCCGTCCGGGTGGGCATCGCCGAAGGCCTGGTTCCACAGCGTGATGGCCAGCTTGCTTTGGGCATAGGCCTCCATGTGGTCCAGGGGCCGCCTGCCTTCCAGCGCGTCGATGTCCACGCGGGCCTGTGCCGCCGAGGACAGGTGGACGATGCGGCCCGTTCGCGGGATCACCGGCAGAAGCCGCTGCGCCAGAAGCGCCGAGGCCACCGTGTTCACGGCAAAGCGAACATCCAGACCGCCCGCCCGCGTCTGCGCGGTCCTGAAGACCCCCGCGTTGTTGATCAGCACGTCGATCCGCTGATGGTCGGCCAGAAGGCGGTCGGCCATCGCGGCGACCTGCGCCAGGTCCGACAGATCGGCCTGCTGCGTGGTCACGGTGGCACCGGTCCGGCGCAGGGCTGCGGCGGTCTGATCCAGCTTTGCCGCATCGCGGCCATGGACGATCAGCGTGTGACCCTGTTCCGCCAGGGCCTGCGCGGTGGCGCGGCCCAGGCCCTGCGTGGCGCCGGTGATCAGGATGGTCTTCATGGGTATCCTCCTTCAGTGGAAATGCGGCAGCACGTCGTGGGCCAACTGGTCCAGCGTCTGGTTGATCGGCGCGCGGTTGAAGCGCAGGTTCAGGGCAACGTGGTTGACGCCCATCGCCCGCAGCTGCTTCAGATGGGCCGTCAGCCAGCGATGCCCTGCGCGAAAGCCCAGATGGATGGGTTGCGGCCCTTCGTCGGGGTCTGCGGCAAGGTCGATGTAGAGCGGCTGCAGCACGGGTTTAGGGGGCTGTCCAAGGTCGTCCAGACGCGCCCGCCAGTCGGACAGCACCTGATGCTGCATCTGCATGGGGCGCGGATAGGTCATCCAGCCGTCGCCATGCTGCGCGATCCAGTCGGGCGACTGCCTGCTGGAGCCGGTGATCAGCAGGGGCAGCCTGCCGCCCCGCGGCTTGGGCAACATCTCGATCGTGCCATCGGTGCGCCCGAAGCGGTTGTCGATGCGCGGGGCGGTGCTGCCCATCGCGCGGATATAGTCGATGGCCGCGCGAAAGGCCTCGCCCCGATCGTCGAAATCGGCGTTCATGGCCGGGTATTCGTCGGGCCGGTCGCCCGATGCGACGCCCAGGATCACGCGCCCGCCGGACAGCTGGTCCACGCTGGCCGCGGCCTTGGCCACATGGGCCGGATGGCGCAGCGGCAGGACGACCGAGGACACCCCAAGCGCGATCCGCGATGTCTGCGCGGCCAGATAGCCCAGATAGACGAAGGGGTCGTAAAGCTGCCCCGCATCCCCGAAGCCCGGAACGTCGAAGGGAACGTCCCGCAACCAGGCGGCCCGAAAGCCAAGCGCCTCGGCCAGTTGCACGCGGGCCGGATGGTCCGACATGTCCGGCACCCTGCTGTCGGGATAGGCGGCGATCGGCACCACCAGACCAAGGCTGAGACGTCCGGCACGAAATGTCTGGTCATAGCCGCGATTGATCCGGGCAAAGCCGTCGATATTGTCACGCATGGGCGCCGCTCCTTGGTCGGTGGTGGCGATCAGGCAAGGTCGTCCTTGCCCTCGATCAGCCAGTGGAAGCTTTCCGAACCGGCCTGACGCGCCTTCAGATGCGGCACATATTCCCGATCGGCGATGAAAGCCTTGGCCGCTTCCTCCGAGGGCCATTCGATCAGCACGCGCAATCCCGCCGTGCGCCCCTGACCTTCGATCTGTTCGTGGCGCGCGTTGCGGGCCAGGAACCTGCCGCCATGGCGGGCCAATGCCGTCTTGGCTGCCGAGAGATAGCCGGGGATCCAGTCTTCGCTGGTCGGGGTCACTTCAAGCACGGAATAATAGGTCACGATCGCTTCCTTTCGATGGTTCGGGCGATGTCAGGCAGACAGACCCGGCAGGACCTGCTTGCCGATGACACGGCCGCTTTCCTGCCGTTCATGGGCCTCGGTCAGGCTCTGCACGGTCAGTTCGTCGGCGCGTTCGGTGACGGTGGACACCAGCGACCCTGCATCCAACATCCGGGACACGCGGTTCAGCAGGTCGCGCTGCGCTTCCATGTCGGTTCCGAACATCGAACGGGTGAACATGAACTCCCACGAGATGCTCAGCGCCTTGGGTTTGGCGGAGGTGATGTCCAGCGCCTGCGGATCGTCGATCAGCGCGATATGGCCGCGCGGGGCGATCAGCTCGACGATGGCGGGCCAATGCTGGTCGGTGGCCGTCAGACCCGCGACATAGGTGGGCGACAGCCCCAGGTCGCGCAGCTGCGCCACCATGTCGCCGCGGTGGTCGATGACGTGATCGGCCCCCATGCGACGCACCCAATCCTGCGTTTCCGGGCGCGAGGCCGTGGCGATCACGGTCAGCCCCGTCAACCGCTTGGCCAGCTGGATCAGGATCGAGCCGACACCCCCCGCACCGCCGATGACCAGCAGGCTTTGCCCCTGCCCGCCGCCCTCGGTCAGGCGGAAGCTGTCGAACAGCATTTCCCACGCGGTGATCGAGGTCAGCGGCATGCCGGCGGCCTCGGGGAACCCGAGGCTTGCGGGCTTGCGACCGACGATGCGTTCGTCAACTGCGTGAAATTCCGCGTTGGTGCCCGCGCGGGTCACGTCGCCGGCATAGAAGACTTCGTCCCCGACGGCATGGCCCGTCACCTCGGCGCCGATGGCCACCACCACGCCTGCTGCGTCAAAGCCCAGGATGTCGAAACCCGCAGGGCCGCGTGCCGCCCGCAGCTTGACGTCGACCGGATTGACCGAGATGCCCTTGACCGCGACGATCAGGTCGCGCGGGCCGGGTTCGGGGCGCGCGACCTGCTGCATGGTCAGGACGTCTGCGGGGCCGGTGTTGTGATAGCCAATGGCTTTCATGATGGTGATCCTTACTGTCTTTTGTCCCCCAACAGATACAGCTTTGTTTTTTTATAAAAACGGTGCATATCCGACTTCAGTTTTCCGTTTTGCGAGATAATGGAATGGATACCGAGATCCTGCGCCTGTTCGTTGCCGCGGCCGAACGGCTGAACATCTCGGCTGCGGGACGCAGCCTGGGGCTGGCCCCGGCCATTGCCAGCGCGCGACTTGCCAAGCTGGAACACGAGCTGGGCGCCGAGCTGTTGCACCGCACCACGCGCAAGGTGTCCCTGTCGCAAGAGGGCGCGGCCTTCCTGCCCTATGCGCGCGACATCCTTGCCCAATCCGAAGCCGCACGCGCCGCGCTTGGGCTGGACGCCGACAAGCCGTCGGGCATCCTGCGCTTTGCCGCACCCAGCAGCTTTGCCCAGCTGCACATCATGCCGCTGCTGCCGGAATTCCATGCCCTCTATCCCGACATCGTTCTGGATCTGCGCCTGTCCGACACCCGCTTCGACCTGATCGAGGGCAGCTTCGATCTGGCCCTGCGCAGCGCACCCTTGCAGGACAGCAGCCTGCGTGGTCGCAAGCTGGGCGACGACATGCGCATCCTTTGTGCCGCGCCCGATTACCTTGCACGGCGCGGCACGCCCGCCACCCCCGAGGATCTGCAGGGCCACGACCTTCTGTCATGGACCAGCACCGCCCCCCGCGACCTGATATCGGATGGCAAACGCTTCACGCTGGACCCGAAAACGATGCACTGCCGCACGATCATCGACGACGGCGCATCGCAGCGCATCGCCACGGTCGCGGGCGGCGGCATCTCGATCAATTCGGTCTGGAGCGTCGCGCATGACCTTCGTGCGGGCCGCCTCGTGCAGATCCTGCCACGGTGGGAGTTGGCGGGCGCATCGGTCCTGTGGCTGATCTATCCGCGGTCGAACGTGCTGACGCCGAAGGTCCGATGCTTCATGGATTTCATCCTGGGGGCCCGATTGCCCGACCGCTGGCTGCTTTGCCCCGATGGAAAGGCGTGACGGGGCCGGCGACGCTCAGCGACGGGTCAGCGAAGCCAGCGCCACCCCCAGGACCGACATCAGCGCCAAGGCCGCGACCGGGGTCAGCACGGCCAGCGGCGCGCGTTCCACATAGGGCAGCGCATCGGCAAGGATCAGCCCCCATTCCGGCGCGGGCGGACGGGCGCCCAACCCCAGGAACCCAAGCGCCGCCAGCGCCAGCGCGTTGCCGGGCAGGCGCAGCATCGCGTGCCGCAGCACCGGTCCGAAGACCGCGGGAAGGATCGACCGCGGGACGATGCGCAGCGGCCCGACGCCCAGGATCGGGGCAATGCGGACATGGGGCTGCGCGCGGGCCTCGGTCACCAGCGCGGCGGTATGGGCCGCAAGGGGCGCCCATGCGACGGCGGTGACCGCGATCAGGGCGCCCGTCGCGCTTGGCCCCATGGCCGCCACCACGATCAGCGCGGCGATGGTGGGGGGCGTGGCCTTCGTCACCTCGATCAGGCCGATGGCGATCCGGGGCATCAGCCCCATCGCCAGCCCGATAACCAGCGACAGGAACGTCGCGATCGCCGCCATCCCGATGGTCGACATCGCCCCATGCGCCACGCGCGCCAGCACGTCCCGCCCCACCGCATCGGCCCCAAGCGGCAGCGCCAGGTCCGGCGGCTGCAGCCTGACGAACTGCGAGGCATAGGGATCGCGCGGCAGTCCCGCCGCGATCAGCACGATCAGCACGACGACCACCGACACGGGGATCAACCAAAGACGACGATCCGCGGGCATGGGCGCGATCTGCGGCACGGGCAGCGCGCCCATGTGCAGCGCCCGGCCCAGCAGGGCGACACGGACAAGGTTCGCAAGCACCCCGATCAGCAAGGCGTTCAGCAGCAGAATCAGGATGCCCGCCTGCAACGCCGGCAGATCCTGCGCCGAGGCTGCCCCCAGCACCGCGCGACCAAGCCCGGGGATCGAGAACACCTGCTCGACCGCGATCGCGCCCCCGGTCATTGCGACCATGATCATCCCGACCTGCGGCATCAGGGCGGGCAGGCTGCGGCGCAGGACGGCGCGGGCGATCTGGCCACGGGTGAAGCCCGCGACCGCCCAGCTGGCGATCCAGCGTTCGTGAAACGTCGCCGCCACCGCGTTCGACAGAAGTCGTCCAAGAAGACCGCCCCCCGGCAATCCAAGCGCCAGGGCGGGCAGCACCATATGCGACCAGCTGCTCCAGCCATAGGGAGGGAACCACCCCAGCCAGACCGAGAAGACGACGAGGAACAGCGCCGACAGCATGAACTCGGGCATCGCGGTCAGCCCGGCGGCGACCGCCCCCGAGGACCGCGTGTCCCGCCCGCCAAGCCCGCGCCGCAGCGTGGGCCAGCACAGCAGGGACGCCGTCGCCAATGCCACCCCGAAGGCCGCCGCCATCAGCGCCAGCGACACGCCAAGCGCCTGCATCATCCCCGGCAGGACCGGCCCGCCCGAGATCCAGGACATGCCCCAATCGCCCCGCAGCACGCCCGCGAACCAGTCCAGCATGTGCTGCACCGGCCCCGAGGCCAGTCCCAGCCTGTCGCGGATCGCGTCCAGCGCCTCGGGGGTGGCGTTCTGTTCGCCCATCCGCGCGCGCAGAATGCTGACGGCCGGGTCGCGCCCCGAGATCCAGGGCAGCATCCCGACCAGCATCATGACGGCAATCAGCGTCACCCCGCGCGACAGCGCGGGGGTCAGTCGGTTCAGGGTCCGGGTCATTCCGTCAGCGTCGTATGCTCGGTCACGATCCGGCGTTCGCGCGGGTCGCGCTCGGCGCCCGCGACGCCGGGCTGTTCGCCCTGCATGACGCGTTCGTGCAGCATGGGGATGGCGGCGTCGGTGGCCAGGATCGCGGCCTCGGCCTCGATGATGGCGCGGCGGCGGTCATCGCCCGGAACGGTCGTGGCGGCCTTTTCCAGCGCGGCATCGACGCCCGGATCGCAAAGCTGCGCGATGTTGAACGAGCCGTCGCATGAAAAATCGCTGACCATGTAGGACACCGGATCGCCCGAATCCAGCATCGTGGCACGTGACAGGATGAAGATGTCGAAGGCCCCGGCCAGCGCGTCGGCCTCGATGAAGGAATATTCGCGCACGTCCTGCGTGACCGTGAACCCCGCCTGCGTCAGCTGCTGGGCGACCATGATGGCGACCTCGGGCAGTTCGGCGCGGTCGGTGAAGGTGCCGATGGTGATGGGCGTGCCGTTCGGCGCCGCAGCTTCGGCGTGATCGACCGGCTGTCGCATCCCGTCCGCCCAGGGCAGCGCAGGTCCCAGCAGTCCGCGCGCCTGATCCGCGCGACCTTCATAGACGGTGCGGACGATGGCGGCGCGGTCCACGGCCTCGCGCACGGCGGCGCGCAGCGCAGGGTCGGCCAGCGGCCCCTTGCGGGTGTTGACGTAAAGCGTGTTGGTGCGCGGCATCGGCACCTCGTGGATCAGCGCGGGGTCGATCAGGGCCGCTTGGCTGACCGGGACCGCCTCGACGATGTCGGCGCTGCCGGTGCGCAGGGCCGCGCCGCGCGCGGTGCCGTCGCCGACATAATCCGCATCGATGCCCGCCAGCTTGGCGCGTTCGCCCCAATAACCGTCAAAGCGGTCCAGATGCGCGCTGCTAACACCGTTGATCTGCGTCAGCACGAAGGGGCCGGTCCCCGCGCGGGTCGGAACGACGGTGCCATCCTCGCGGTAGGCCGCCTTGGCCAGGATCGCCAGCTGCGGGCTGGACAGGCGGTTCGGCACCAGCGGATCGTTCGCCTTTGTCCGCACGATCACCGCGTCGCCATCCACCTCGACCGTCATCTCGACCCCGTCGAGGATGCGCGGCTTCGGCACGGCCTGCGTCGCCGCGATCAGCGATGCCGCCACCCGTTCGGGCGTCAGGTCGGTGCCGTCGTGGAACTTGACCCCCTGGCGGATGACAAACCGCCAGCTGTTGTCGTCCAGCCGGTCCCATTCGGTGGCAAGAAATGGCTGCGGTTCGCCGTCGGCATTCAGGCGCACCAGCGTTTCGGCGGTCGACCAGCGCGACAGCTTGAATGCGTCGTCGGTCAGCGGGTTCAGCCCGGACCGCGGCGGTTGCAGCATCGCAAGGCCGATGCGCGGATCCTCGGCTTGTGCGGCGCTGGTAAGCGTCAGGCCGACAAGTGCGGCGGCAATCAGTGTCGTCTTCATGGGGGTCCTTTCCTCAGGCCACCGCCCTGATCGGCGGGGCGGCATTCAGCAATTCACGGGTCATGGGATGATGTGGGTCGCGCATCAGGTCGGCGATGGGGCGGTCTTCGACAAGGTGGCCCCGGTCCATGACCATCGCCCGGTCGCACAGCCCCGCCACGACCGAGATGTCGTGCGAGACCATCAGGATGCCGGTGCCGTGCAGGTCCGACAGATGCCGCAGCACATCGACCACCTGCGCCCGGATCGTCATGTCCAGACCGCTGACGGGTTCGTCCATCAGCAGCAGTCCGGGCCGGCAGGCGATGGCACGGGCAATCGCCACACGCTGCGCCTGTCCGCCCGACAGTTCGTCGGGGCGGCGGCCGAGGAAGCGATGGTCCAGCCCCACGCCGTCCAAGGCTTCCATGGCACGGCGGGCGTGGTCGCCCTCGACCCGCAGCCGCGCCAGAGGTTCGGCGACGATCCGCGCCACGGTCATGCGCGGTTCAAGCGAGGCGACCGGGTCCTGCGGGACGTATTGCACCGCGCGGCGATACCAGCGCAGGGACAAGGCCGATCCCGCGATCACGGGACGATCCTGACAGCGGATCGCGCCGCTCTGCCCGGCTTCCAGCGCCAGAAGGCAGCGCAGCAGGCTGGATTTCCCCGACCCCGATGCGCCGATCAACCCGACCCTTTCGCCCGCCGCCAGATCGAAGCCCAGATCGTGCAGCGCCCGCAGCGGTGCCGCGCGGCGCAGGAACCGGCGTGGGGCCGGATAGGACAGGCAAAGCCCGCGAACCGACAGGAAGCTCATGCAAAAAGCCTTTCGCAGGCGATGCCGCATTCGGCAGCCGATGCGATCAGCCGCTGCGTATGCGCGTGCCGGGGGGCCGAGACGATGCGGGGCATCGGGGCATCCTCGACCACGCGGCCCCCCTGGATCACCAGCGCGCGGTCGCACAGATGCGCCGCCGCGTGCAGATCATGGGTGATGAACAAAAGCCCCGGCCCCCCCGGGCGCGACGTCACATCGCGCAGCAGTCGCAGGATCTGCGCCTGCGTGACCACGTCCAACGCCGAGGTCGCCTCATCCGCGATGATGACGGGCGCGTCGCAGGCCAGGGCAAGCGCGATGCAGACGCGCTGCCGCTGACCGCCCGAAAGCTGGGGCGATGTCCGCATCAGCACCTGTTCGGGTTCGAACAGGCCCACCCTGTCCAGCAGATCGCAGGCGGCGGTTCTGGCGCCAAGGCGGGTGGCCCCTGCACGACGCAGCGGTTGTTCAAGCTGGTAGCCGATCGTGGCAATCGGGTTCAGCGCTGCCAGGCTGTCCTGCATCACCATCGCGGGACGCGCATGCGCAGGGCGGCGCAGGGCCGGCAGATGGGTGACATCGACGCCGCCGACCTCGATCAGTCCGGTGACCTGGGCATGTGGCGGCAAGATACCCAGTGCCGCGCGGGCCGTCATCGACTTGCCGGACCCGGATTCGCCCAGCAGCGCCACCCGCGCCCCCTGCTGCAAGCTGATATTGACACCCTCCAGGATCCGGCTGCCCCCCAGGGACACGGAAAGATCACGGATGGAAAGAACGGCGGTCAGGGTCACGGTATCTCGCTCGGCATCGGAGGCGTGCGTGATATGATAACGTATCTTTCGGGTCAATGGGCGTTGCGGAATGGGGTCGGGATACCAAGGGCCATTCCCGGTGCGCTGCCGATGGCCGTCATGACGGCGGTCAACGCGACTCGGGGGGTGGCATCTGACGACCGGTGCCGGACAGGCGCAAACGTCTGAAATAGGACGCAAAATACGCTGTCCGGCGGCGTTGTCCATCCAAGGTTCGCCTCAAATCTGTGCGGCGCTGTCATTGGCTGATTAATTTTTACGCTTCCACCAAGATTCACGCTCCATGAAATTAAAAGCCAAAATTTCATTTGGCATTCGTGAAAAATCTGCCGCATATTTCACGAAGACGCCCGATGAACCGCCTGCAAGCGGGGAACGGACGCGCAGACACCTTGCTGGAGTGGGAATGATAGGCAGCGACATCAGAGCTTTGCGCACAGCGCGAAACCTGACTCTGAAGGAGTTGGCCGAGGCGCTTGATCGTTCGATCGGTTGGATCAGCCAGGTCGAACGCGACCTGTCCGAACCGACGATGAAGGATCTGCGCGCGATGGCCCGCATCTTCGAGGTGCCGCTGTCGATGTTCTTCGGCGCGACCGACGGCCCCGAGGAAGAGCGTGGCCACGTGGTCCGTTCCGGTGCCCGCCGCGAGATCGGGGAACGTGACGAAGGGCTGGTCGAGTCCCTCGTCTCGCCCGATCTGACCGACGACTTCGAGGTGATCCACTCGACCTTCCTGCCGGGCAGCGCGCTGGACGCACCCAAGCAGCGTGCAACCACCGAAGTCGCCTACCTCGTTTCCGGGCGGCTCGACATCTTCATCGGCGAACAGCGGTTCACCATCGAGGCGGGCGACAGCTTCCGCATCAAGGGCGCCGAATACCGCTGGTCCAATCCCTACGACGACCCCGCCTGCGCGATCTGGGTCATTTCACCCCCTGTCTATTGAGGTTTCATCATGGCTCTTCCCTCGACTGCTCGCGTGGTCATCATCGGCGGCGGTGTCGTCGGCACCTCGGCGCTCTATCATCTTGCCAAGGCGGGCTGGACCGACTGCGTCCTTCTGGAAAAGAACGAGCTGACGGCGGGTTCGACCTGGCACGCGGCGGGCAACTGCCCGAACTTCGCCGCCAACTACGGCGTCATGAACATGCAGCGCTATGGTCTGGCGATGTATCGCGACCTTGCCGACGAGGTCGACTATCCCATCAACTATCACATCACCGGCGCGGTTCGCCTGGCGCATACGCATGAACGGATGATGGAATTCGAACGCGTCCGCGACATGGCCGCCCAGATGGGCCTGACCATGGACATGTGCACGCCCGACGAACTGCAGGGCCACATGCCCTTCATGGAAACCCACGATCTGGAAGGCGGTCTGTGGGATCCTCTGGACGGCGACATCGATCCCAGCCAGGTGACGCAGGCGCTGGCCAAGGGTGCGCGCGCACTTGGTGCCACCATCGCCCGCTTCACCCCCGCGACCGGCGTCAGCCGCGAGAACGGCGAATGGGTCGTGCATACCGAAAAGGGCAACATCCGTTGCGAATACGTGGTGAACGCCGCCGGATATTATGCCGCCCGCGTCGGCGAATGGTTCCTGCCGCATGGTGGTCGCGACGTCCCGCTGACGGTCATGAGCCACCAGTATTTCCTGACCGAGGCGATCCCCGAGATCAAGGCATGGTCCGAGAAGAACGGCCGCAAGGTGCCGATGCTGCGCGACGTCGACAGCTCGTACTACCTGCGGCAGGACACCTATTCGCTGAACCTTGGCCCGTACGAGCGCAACTGCAAGGTTGGCTGGGCATCGGGCAAGGAAATGCCCGAGGACTTCAGCTTCCAGCTGTATCCCGATGATCTGGACCGTCTGGAATGGTACATCATGGACGCGATGGAACGCGTGCCGCTGCTGGGCAGCCAAGGCGTCCAGCGCAACATCAACGGCCCCATCCCCTATGCCCCCGACGGCCTGCCCATGATCGGCCCGATGCCCGGCGTGCCCAATGCCTTCGAGGCCCACAGCTTCACCTTCGGCATCGCGCAGGGTGGCGGTGCAGGCAAGGTGCTGTCGGAATGGATCATGCACGGCTATACCGAATGGGACATGTGGTCCGTCGATCCGCGCCGCTTCACCGACCATGCCGATGCGGATTTCACCACCGCCAAGGTGATCGAGACCTATGGTCACGAATACGCCATGCATTTCCCCCATCACGAATGGCCCGCGGGTCGCGACAAGAAGCAGTCGCCCAACCACGATCGCCTGCTGGCCGACGGCGCGCAGATGGGTGCCTACAACGGGTGGGAACGGGCGAACTGGTTCGCCAAGGACGGCGACGACACCTCCGAGGATGCGACCCATACCTGGGATCGCAACGGTCCATGGCAGGCCCGCGTCCGTGAAGAGGTGCTGGCGGTCCGCGACGGTGCGGGGGTCATCGACCTTGCAGGTTTCTCGCGCTTCGGCGTGTCGGGTGAAGGTGCCGCCGAGGCGCTGCGCGGTCTGATTACGGGCGCCCTGCCCAAGGTCGGCCGAATGAACCTGGTCTATGTCTCGGACGCCCGCGGTCATGTGCTGACGGAAATGTCCTGCATCCGCCATGGCGAGGACGACTTCACCCTGATGACCGCGGCCGTGGCGCTGTGGCACGACGGCGAGATCCTGAAGGCCGCCATGCCCGACACCGTGACGGTCACCGACAAGACCCGCGACGTGGTCGGCATGCTGGTCACCGGGCCCAAGGCGCGCGACGTGCTGTCGGGCATCAGCGATGCGGACCTGACCCTCGGGTGGCTGACCCATCAGCAGGCCACCGTGGCAGGCAAACCCGCGATGCTGGCACGCGTGTCCTTCGCCGGGGAACTGGGATGGGAGGTGCATTGCGCGCCCCAGGATGCCGCCGCGGTCTATGCCGCCATCCGCGATGCGGGCGCCACGCCCTTCGGCATGTTCGCGCTGAACGCCATGCGGATCGAAAAGGGCTATCTGACCTGGAAGGGCGATCTGTCCGCCGATTACACCCTGTTCGAGACCGGTCTGGGTCGCTTCGTCAAGCTGGACAAGCCGCAGGACTTCCCCGGCAAGGCCGCGCTGCGCGATGCCCAGCAGCCCCCCGCCAAACGGCTGGTGTCGCTGACGGTCGAGACCGGCCAGCAGGACGCGCCCTACATGGCCAGCGTCATGGATGGCGACACCCTGGTCGGCGTGGTGCTGTCGTCGGCCTATGGCCACCGGGTCGAGGCGGCCATCGCGCTGGCGATGCTGGATGCCTCGGTCCCGGCGGGCGCGACCGTCGAGGTGGTCGTCTATGGCCAGCGGCTGAGCGCGACCGTCAACGAAAGCCCCTGCCTGTGGGATGCGGACAACGCCCGCATCCGCGCCTGACCCCGGATCTGAAAGGACGCCCCCATGGCTCTCCCCCCTGAACGCGCCCGCGTCGTGATCGTCGGCGGCGGTGTGATCGGCTGCTCTGTCGCCTATCACCTGACACAACTTGGCTGGACTGATGTCGTGCTGCTGGAACGCAAGCAGCTGACCTCGGGGACGACCTGGCATGCGGCGGGGCTGATCGCCCAGCTGCGCGCCACCAAGAACATGACCAAGCTGGCGAAATACTCGCAGGAACTCTATGGCAAGCTGGAGGAGGAGACCGGTGTCGCCACCGGCTTCCGCCGCAACGGCTCGATCACGGTCGCGCTGTCCGAGGAACGGCGCGAGGAGATCCTGCGCCAGGCCTCGATGGCCCGCGCCTTCGGTGTCGAGGTCGAGGAGATCAGCCCGACCGAACTGAAGTCCCGCTATCCGCATGTCAACATCGACGACGTCAAGGCCGCCGTCTATCTGGACAAGGACGGACAGGGCGACCCGGCCAACATCGCGCTGGCGCTGGCCAAGGGCGCGAAGATGCGCGGCGCGCAGATCATCGAGCGCACCAAGGTCACGGGCTTCGGCCGCGACGGCCGCCGCATCAACAGCGTGTCCTGGCAGGCCGAGACCGGCGAAAGCGGCACCATCGAATGCGACATGGTCGTGAACTGCGCGGGCATGTGGGGCCATGAGGTCGGCCGCCAGATGGGCGTCAACGTGCCCCTGCACGCCTGCGAGCATTTCTACATCGTCACCGACACCATCCCCGGCCTGACCCAGCTGCCCACCCTGCGCGTCCCCGAGGAATGCGCCTATTACAAGGAGGATGCCGGCAAGCTGCTGCTGGGTGCCTTCGAGCCCGTGGCCAAGCCCTGGGGCATGAAGGGCATCTCGGAGGATTTCGAGTTCGACCAGCTGCCCGAGGATTTCGACCACTTCGAACCGATCCTGGAACAGGCGGTCAACCGCATGCCGCTACTGGCCGAAGCCGGCATCCATACCTTCTTCAACGGCCCCGAAAGCTTCACCCCCGACGACGCCTATCACCTTGGCCTTGCACCGGGGATGGACAATGTCTGGGTCGCCGCGGGCTTCAACTCGATCGGCATCCAGTCGGCGGGGGGCGCGGGTTCGGCGCTGGCATCCTGGATGGACACCGGCGAAAAGCCCTTCGATCTGGGCGATGTGGACATTGCGCGGATGCAGCCGTTCCAAGGCAACAAGACCTATCTGTTCGAACGGTCCAAGGAAACGCTCGGCCTGCTTTATGCCGATCACTTCCCCTATCGGCAAAAGGCGACCGCCCGCGGCATCCGCCGTTCGGCCCTGCACGAGGCGCTGCTGCGTGAAGGTGCGGTCATGGGCGAGCTGGCCGGATGGGAACGCGCCAACTGGTTCGCGGACGAAGGCCAGACGCCGGAATACGAATACAGCTGGAAGCGCCAGAACTGGTTCGACAATGCCGCCCGCGAACATAGTGCCATCCGCGAGAACGTCGGCCTCTACGACATGTCCTCCTTCGGCAAGATCCGCGTCGAAGGCCCCGATGCCGAAGCCTTCCTGAACCGCGTCGCCGCATCCGACCTGTCGGTGCCCGTGGGCAAGATCGTCTACAGCCAGCTTCTGAACGCCTCGGGCGGGATCGAGGCGGATGTTACCATCACCCGCCTTTCGGAAACCGCCTATCTGGTCGTCACCCCCGCCGCGACGCGGCTGGCCGATCAGGAATGGCTGCGCCGCCACACGGGCGACTTCCGCGTCACCCTGTTCGACGCGACGGCCTCGGAAGCGGTGATCTGCGTCATGGGTCCGCGGTCGCGCGATCTGCTGAACCGCGTGTCGCCCAACGACTTCTCGAACGAGGCCAACCCCTTCGGCACCGCGCAGGAGATCGAGATCGGCATGGGCCTGGCCCGTGCGCATCGCGTCACCTATGTCGGTGAACTGGGGTGGGAGCTTTACGTCAGCACCGACATGGCCGCCCATGTCTTCGAGGTGCTGCGCGAGGCGGGCCGCGATCTGGACGCCAAGCTGTGCGGGCTGCACATGATGGACAGCTGCCGCATCGAGAAGGGCTTCCGCCACTTCGGGCACGACATCTCGTCCGAGGACCACATCCTGGAAGCGGGCCTGGGCTTCGCGATCAAGAAGACCGGCGTGGACTTCATCGGCCGCGATGCGGTGCAGCGCAAGCGCGACACGGGACTGCAGAACCGGCTGGTCCAGTTCAAGCTGACCGATCCCGAACCGATGCTGTATCATGCCGAACCCATCGTTCGCGACAGTGCCATCGTGGGCTATCTGTCGTCGGGCGCCTATGGCCACCATCTGGGCGCAGCGATGGGCATGGGCTATGTCCCCTGCCCCGGCCAGTCGGTCCAGGACGTTCTCGGCTCGACCTACGAGATCGAGGTCGCGGGACGCCGCATCCGCGCCGAGGCCTCGCTCAAGCCCTTCTACGACCCGAAATCGGAACGCGTGAAGGTCTGACCTTCACGCCCCACAACCCCTCAACAGGAGCACGCAAGAGATGAAAATCCTCGTCCCCGTCAAGCGCGTGATCGATTACAACGTCAAGGTCCGGGTCAAATCGGATGGCAGCGGTGTCGATCTGGCCAACGTCAAGATGTCGATGAACCCCTTCGACGAAATCTCGGTCGAACAGGCGATCCGCCTGAAGGAGGCCGGGATCGCCACCGAGGTGGTCGTCGTCTCGGTCGGCGAGAAGAAGGCCCAGGAGATCCTGCGCACCGCCCTGGCCATGGGCGCGGATCGCGCCATTCTGGTCGAGGCCGACACCGGCGACGACATCGAGCCGCTGACCGTCGCCAAGATCCTGGCCAAGGTCGTCGCCGACGAGGCCCCGGAACTGGTGATCGCGGGCAAGCAGGCCATCGACAACGACATGAACGCCACCGGCCAGATGCTGGCCGCGCTGCTGGGCTGGGGTCAGGCGACCTTCGCATCCCAGGTCGATGTCGCCGACGGCAAGGCATCGGTCACGCGCGAGGTCGACGGCGGCCTGCAGACGGTGTCCGTCAAGCTGCCCGCGGTGATCACCACCGACCTGCGCCTGAACGAGCCGCGCTATGCTTCGCTGCCCAACATCATGAAGGCGAAGAAGAAACCGCTCGAGGAAAAGACCGCCGCGGATTACGGCGTCGATCTTTCGCCGCGCCTCAAGGTGCTGGCGACCGAGGAACCGGCAGGCCGCGCGGCGGGGATCGTCGTCGGTTCGGTCGATGAACTGATGGGCAAACTCAAGGAACAGGGGCTGGTGTGATGGCTGTACTTCTTTTGGCAGAGATGGCGGGCGGCGCGCTGGCGCTGGATGCGACCGCCAAGGCCGTCACGGCGGCGGCGAAGCTGGGCGATGTGACCGCGCTGGTTTGCGGCCCGAAATCAGCGGCCGAGATCGCCGCGACCATCGAGGGCGTCTCCAAGGTCCTGGTCTGCGAGGATGCGGCCGTGGCCCACGGGCTGGCCGAAAACGTGACCCGGCTGATCCTGGACCAGGCGCAGGGCTTCACCCATATCGTCGCACCGGCGGGCAATTCCGGTCGCAACATCCTGCCGCGCGTGGCGGCCCTGCTTGATGCGATGGTGATGACCGACGTGACCGAGGTGATCGCCCCCGACACCTTCAAGCGGCCCATCTATGCGGGCAACGCCATCCAGACCGTCCAGTCGCTGGACCCGGTCAAGGTCCTGTCGATCCGCACCACCGGCTTCGACGCCGCCGGCACCGGCGCGGCAGCACCCGTCGAAACGGTCGCGCTCTCTGCTGTGTCTGACCTCAGCGCCCATGTCGAGGACAAGGTCGTCTCCTCGGACCGCCCCGAGCTGACCTCGGCCAAGGTGGTGGTCTCGGGCGGTCGCGGCATCGGCTCCGAGGAGAACTTCGCCCTCGTCTCGTCGCTTGCCGACAAGCTGGGCGCAGCGGTCGGCGCATCGCGCGCGGCGGTGGATTCGGGCTTTGCCTCGAACGATCTGCAGGTCGGCCAGACCGGCAAGGTCGTGGCGCCCGATCTTTATATCGCGGTCGGCATCTCGGGGGCGATCCAGCATCTTGCGGGCATGAAGGACAGCAAGGTCATCGTCGCCATCAACAAGGACGTGGACGCGCCGATCTTCCAGGTCGCGGACTATGGCCTGGTCGCCGATCTGTTCGACGCCGTGCCCGCCCTGACCGAGGCGGTCTGATCCATGGGCGCGCAGCTGATAGACGGCAAGGCCTATGCGCAGGCGGTCCGAACCCGCGTCGGTCTGCGCGTCCGCGAACTGGTGGCCGAAACCGGGCAGACCCCCGGTCTGGCCGTGGTGCTGGTCGGGCATGATCCGGCCTCCGAGATCTATGTCAGGTCCAAGGGCAAGCAGGCGGTCGAGGCCGGCATGGCCTCGTTCGAGCACCGCCTGCCTGCCGACACCAGCGCCGAGACCCTGCTGGGCGTGATCGCCCAGCTGAACGAGGACAAGAACGTCCACGGCATCCTGGTGCAGCTGCCGCTGCCCGCGCATCTCGATGCACGCGCCGTCATCAACGCCATCTCTCCGCAGAAGGATGTGGACGGGTTCCACATCTCGAACGTCGGGATGGTGGGCACGGGACAGGATGCCATCGTTCCCTGCACGCCCCTTGGCTGCATGATGATGCTGCGCACCCTGCACGACGATTTCCGCGGCAAGACGGCGCTGGTCATCGGGCATTCCAACGTGGTCGGCAAGCCGATGGCCCGGCTGCTGCTGAATGCCGACTGCACGGTGATGGTGGCCCACAAGTCATCGACCAACATCCCCGAACTGGCCCGGATGGCCGACATCATCGTGGCCGCCGCGGGCGTTCCGGGCCTGGTCAAGGCCGATTGGATCAAGCCCGACGCCACCGTCATCGACGTGGGCATCAACCGCATCCCCGCCCCCGATCTGGGCCCCGACAAGACCCGCATCACGGGCGACGTCGACTTCGACAACGCGCGCAGCGTCGCGGGTGCCATCACCCCCGTGCCGGGCGGGGTCGGGCCGATGACCATCGCCTGCCTGCTGGCCAATACGCTCTCTGCCTTCTGCCACCTGCTCGGACTGCCCGAGAGGCCGATTTCTCTTGAACACCAGGAACCGACATGACCAAGTTCTGCCTGACCGTCACCTGCCCGTCGCGGCGCGGGATCGTTGCCGCGATCTCGACCTTCCTTGCCGATCACGCCTGCAACATCACCGACAGCGCCCAGTTCGATGACCAGGAAACCGGCCAGTTCTTCATGCGCATCAGCTTCATCCCCGAAGAGGGTGCGGCGCTGGAAACGCTGCAGGGCGGTTTCGCCGCGATCGCCGAAGACATGCAGATGACCTATGCCTTCCACGACGAGGCCGAGAAGATGAAGGTCGTCATCATGGTGTCGCGCTTCGGTCACTGCCTGAACGACCTGCTGTATCGCGTGAAGATCGGCGCGCTGCCGGTCGAGGTCGTGGCGGTCATCTCGAACCACATGGACTACCAGAAGGTCGTGGTGAACGCGGACATCCCGTTCCACTGCATCAAGGTCACCAAGGACAACAAGCCCAAGGCCGAGGCCGCGATCATGAAGGTGGTCGAGGATACCGGCGCCGAGCTGATCGTCCTGGCGCGCTACATGCAGATCCTCAGCGACGAGATGTGCCAGAAGATGTCGGGGCGGATCATCAACATCCACCATTCCTTCCTGCCCAGCTTCAAGGGCGCGAACCCCTACAAGCAGGCCTATGAACGGGGCGTCAAGCTGATCGGGGCAACCAGCCACTATGTCACCGCCGACCTGGACGAAGGCCCGATCATCGAACAGGACACGGTGCGCATCACCCATGCCCAGAGCGCCGCGGACTATGTCTCGCTTGGTCGCGACGTCGAGGCGCAGGTCCTGGCCCGCGCCATCCACGCCCACGCCCATCACCGCGCCTTCCTGAACGGCAACAAGACGGTGGTCTTTCCGGCCTCGCCCGACAGCTTCTCGTCCGAACGGATGGGCTGACACGCGCCCGCAATACTGGACCTACAAAGAGAGGGGATTGGACCTAAGCGCAGGTCCGATCCCGCGCTACCCAGAACAGACCGCGTGACCCCAAGCGCCCAAGGATGAATGTTTCCATGACAACACCGCTCCAGACCCCCGAAGATGCCATCGCAGCCTATGCCGGCATCAACCTGATCGGCAACGACCGCGTCCCTTCGGGCGCATCGCTTGACGTGAAGAACCCGGCCACGGGCGCCGTGATCGGCAAGGCCGCCGCCAGCGATGCTGCCGAAACCGCCGCCGCGGTGGATTGCGCCAAGGCCGCGCAGGTGGCCTGGGCACAGGTCCCGGCCCGTGATCGCGGCAAGGCGGTGGCCGCCGCCGCACGCGCCGTCGCCGCACAGGCCGAACTGATCGCGCAGGTCCTGGCCCGCGAAACCGGCAAGGCGATCCGCACCGAATGCCGGGGCGAGATTGCCGTCGCCGCCGACATCGTGGAATTCTATGGCGGTCTGGGGTCCGAGCTGAAGGGCCAGACCGTTCCCTACAACCCGCGCATGCTGACCATGACCACCCGCGAACCCCTGGGCGTCGTGGCGGCCATCGTGCCGTGGAACGTCCCGCTGGTGCTGTTTGCGCTGAAGGTCGGACCTGCGCTGGTCGCGGGCAACACGGTCGTCGTCAAATCGTCCGAGGAGGCGCCTTTCGCCACCTATCTGATGGCCGAACTGATGATGCAGCATCTGCCCGCGGGCGTGCTGAACGTCGTGAACGGCACCGGGGCGGATTGCGGCAACGCCCTGACCAGTCATCCCGACGTGGCCAAGATCACCTTCACCGGATCGGAGGCCGTGGGCGAGACCATCAACAAGATCGGCGCTGGCCGGATCATCCCCGTCTCGTTGGAGCTGGGCGGCAAATCCGCCATGATCGTCTGCGCGGATGCGGATCTGGACAAGGCCGTGGCGGGCGCGATCTCGGGGATGCGCTTCACGCGGCAGGGGCAAAGCTGCACGGCGGCCAGCCGCATATATGTCCATGAAACCCTGCACGACGCCTTCATGCAGCAGCTTGGCGCGGCGCTGGACAAGCTGGTCATCGGCGACCCCCTGGACGAGGCGACGGATGTCGGCACTGTCATCAACGCCAAGCAGGTCGCCACGATCAACGCCTATGTCGCCAAGGCCGAGGCGACCCCCGGCGCTGCCGTCCACCGCTATGGCCGGCTGCCCGAAGATGCGGCGCTGTCGCCCGACCTCTTTGCCCAGCCCACGATCCTGACGGGCCTGCCCGACGATCACCCCTGCGTCATGGAGGAGATCTTCGGACCCGTGGCCGTGGTACAGGCCTGGTCGGATTACGAGACGGTCATGCGGCTGGCCAATTCGACCCACTACGGGCTGGCGGCCTCGGTCTGGACCAGCAGCCTGTCCACCGCGCTGGACAGCACGGCACGCCTGAACGCGGGCTATGTGCAGGTGAACCAGAACCTGACGATCCAGCCCAACGTGTCCTACGGCGGCTTCGGGCGTTCGGGTCAGGGCAAGGAGGCCTCGCTCGAGGCGATGGTCGAACATTTCACCCGGTCGAAGACCATCGTGATGAACTTCGATTGATGCGGCACCGATGCCTGATATCATGATCCTGGCCGCGGCGACGCTGGCGGCCGGCTTTCTGCGGGGCGTGACCGGTTTCGGTTTCGCCCTTGCTGCCGTTCCGCTCTACTCGCTCAGCATGCCGCCGCTGCAGGCGGTGATCCTGGCCCAGATGCTGCAGATTGCCGCGGCCCCCGTCGATTTCCTGCAGGTCCGCCGCCACCTCGAGGGGCGCACGCTGGCGCTGCTTTGCGCCGGTGCGCTGGTCTGCACGCCGATCGGGGCCTTCTTCGCGCTGCGGCTGCAACCGGACCTGCTGCGGTTGCTGATCGCGGTGGTGGTGCTGATGGGCTTGGTGGCGCTTCTGGCGCGCTTCACCGTTCGTGCGGGACGCGGGCCCGCGATGGTGGCAGGGGCGGTGGCCGGGCTTCTGGGCGGCCTGGCGGCCATGCCCGGCCCGCCCGCCGTGGCCTATTTCCTTGGCCGCGGCGCGGACAAGCGGGTCAGCCGCGCATCGCTGCTGCTGTTCTTCGCCTTCACGGCCTGCGTCGCGCTTGGTTCCCTGGCCATCGCCTCGGACGTGCTGCATTGGGACATGCTTCTGCGTGCCGCCAGCGCCTGGCCGATGATGATCCTTGGCACATGGGCCGGCACCCGCCTGTTCGAGAGACTGGGCGAGGGCCATTACCGCAAGGCAGCCCTTGCCGTGCTGTTCCTTTCGGCAATCCTGACCGGTGCGAAGGGCCTCGCCGGTCTGATCTGATCCCGGCTGCCGCGCCCGACAGGTCGCGGCAGCCAAGGCCATCCCCCCACCCATCCGTCGCCGACCGAATGCGCATCGCCCCCCATGGCAGATGCGCGTTGATCATTTGAACCCAAGGGGCGGGGCATCCGTCTGCACCACGCCGAACGGTTCATCACCGCCCTTGGGAAACAAGCCACCACAAACGAAAAGCGCCACCCCGCAAGGGATGGCGCCTTTCCTTGAGCAGCTGTCGGGTCGTGTCAGGAACGGCCCTTCCAAGGAACCAGCACGGCTTCGGCCTTGCGCATCATGATGTCGATGGCGAAACCGATGACGCCGATGATGACGATGCCCATCATGACGATATCCGTGGACTGGAACTTGGATGCGGCCACGATCATCTTGCCTGCGCCCTTCTCGGCGGCGACCAGTTCGGCGGCGACCACGGTGCCCCAGCAGACGCCCATGGCGACACGGGCACCGGTGAAGATCTCGGGCAGCGAGTTCGGCACGATCACATGGCGCAGCACCTGCCACTTGGATGCGCCGAGCGAATAGGCGGCATGGACCTTGGTGATGTTCACGCCCGAGACACCCGCCCGGGCCGAGATGATCATCACCCAAAGCGCGGCCAGGAACAGCAGGACGATCTTGCCCTGTTCGCCGATGCCGAACCAGATGATGACCAGCGGGATCAGCGCCAGCGGCGGCACGGGGCGCATGAACTCGACGATGGGATCGAACCAGCCGCGCGCCCAACCCGACAGGCCCATGGCATAGCCCAGGGGGATGCCGACCAGCGATCCCAGCACGAAGCCCGCTGCCACGCGCCACAGCGACCAGCCGACATGTTCCCACAGCGAGACGTTCTGATAGCCGTTCTTCGCGATATTGAAGAACTGGCCCACCACCGCCTCGGGCGAGGGCATCCAGATCGGCTCCATCTGCAGCCCCTTGTCGGGCGTGAAGTTCAACGAGCCCTTGCCCGTCATCACCACGCGGCCATGGGGGACCGAGACCGCCTCGCCGGGTGCGATGGGCTGGCCCGCGACCGAGACGATGCGCGCGTCATCACCGTCGTTGCGCTGCGGGCTGATCAGCACCGACCGCCATGCAGCCACGGTGGCGGTATCGCTGGTGACAAAGCCGGTCGCGGGGCCGGGTTCGGGATCATCCGCACCGATGCCCGCATCATGCACGGTCACGGTCACGGTGCCCTGCCCCGTGCTGCCGTCCGGCGCCTCGGCGGTGTATTCGAAGGATGTCGTGCCCGTATAGGGCCCCGGCACATGGATCGGCACCAGCTTCGATCCGGTGAAGGCACCCCAGACCAGGAACACGACCAGCAGCGACAGCACCGATGCGATGCGGTCGGGCCTGACCGCGCTTTCATCGCCGAATGTCACCGTCTTGAGCGAGGTGAAATCGCGCATCTGTCCCACGCGTCGGCGGATCAGCGTGATCGCGAAGGCCGCGCCGAAGAACAGCGCGACATAGGTGAAAAGTATCAACAGTCCTGTCATTTCAGTGTTCCGCCCCACCCATGATTTCTTCTTCCATTTCCCAGATCATTCCGAGGATCTCGTTCTTCATCTCTCCGAACTGCGGGTCTTCCTTGACGCTGCGCAGATCGCCGCCCACGGCCTTGTCGGCGAAGGGCAGTCTGTATTCGCGGTGAATGCGCCCCGGGCGCGGCGCCATGACAAGCAGCCGTTCGCCCAGCAGCAGCGCCTCATCGACCGAATGGGTGATGAGGATGATGGTCTTGCCGGTCTCCTTCCACAGCTTCAGCACAAGGCCCTGCATCTTTTCGCGGGTCAGCGCATCCAGCGCGCCCAGGGGTTCGTCCATCAGGATCACGTCGGGATCATTGGCAAGGCAGCGGGCCAGGGCCACGCGCTGCTGCATGCCGCCGGACAGTTCATAGACCGCCTTGTTCTTGAAGGCGCGCAGGCCGACCTTCTCCAGAAGGTTCTCGGTGATGGTGTTGCGATCGGGTTCGGGCATGCCCTTCATGCGCAGGCCGAAGTCGACGTTGTTGCGGACATCCATCCATTCGAACAGGGCGCCCTTCTGGAACACCATGCCGCGTTCGGACCCGGGTCCGGTCACGGGGCGGCCGTTCAGGAAGACATGGCCGTCGGTCTGCGACAGAAAGCCTGCAAGGATGTTCAGCAGCGTGGACTTGCCGCAGCCCGACGGACCGAGGACCGAGATCAGCTCGCCCTTCTGGATGTCGAGCGACACGTCCTGCAGCGCCTGAACATGTCCGCCCTTGGGCAGATCGAAACGCATGGACAGGTTGTCGATGCTGAGAAATGACATGAGGACGGTCCCCCTTCGTGAAGTTGAATTGCCGGCGGGCCTTGCGACCCGCCGGTCAGATGGTCTTACTGGCCTGCAAGGACCGCCCGCAGGGGGCCGGTGTTGACGGCGTTCTCATAGCTGTCCAGGGCCGTATCGATGCTGCCGGCCTCGACGAAGACGTCGGCCACGCCCTTCATGAAGGACGCGGCATTTCCGCCCAGCCACTTCGGCGACAGCTGCTCCTCGACCGAGGGGAACGAGAAGGTCGAGATCGAGGCTTCGGCGGCCTCGGTCGACATGCCGGCCTCGGTGGCGATCTTCTCCAGCATCTCGGGGGATTTGGTCTCGTTCCACTCGGCGTTGTACTTGGCCGTGACGGCCAGGAAATCCGACACCATGTCCGCGTTCTCGATGGCGAAGTCGGTCGAGGTCGAGGTGACGTCGAAGACGAGGATGCCCAGTTCCTCCTTCTCGGCACCGGTCAGCAGCACGTTGCCGTGTTCCTTCATGCGGGCCAGGCCGCCGCCATAGCCGCAGGCGAAATCGACCGCGCCCTGCGCCAGTGCCGCGGCACCATCCGTCGGCGCCATGTCGACCACCGTCATCGAGGCGACATCGACGCCGAAATGCTCCATCTGGCGCAGGAAGCCGTAATAGGCGGCGGTGCCAAGCGGCACGGCGACCTTCTTGCCTGCCAGTTCGTCCGCGCTGTCCTTGTCGATCTCCAGCATGGTGGCCGCGACGCAGTTGTCGTTCTCGGAATAGCTGACGGCCACGTCGACGACCTGCAACGGCTGCCCGGCCGAGGCCGCGACGACGAAGGGCGGCACGCCCTGGCTGATCGAGATCTGCACATCGCCCGAGGCCATGGCCGCCGACATGGCGGTGCCCGTCTCGAAGGCGACCCAGTTGACGTTCGTGCCCAGTGCCTCGTCATAGGCACCATCGGCCTTGGCGGCCAGGAAGGGCATCGGCCATTCCAGGAAATATCCCACGGTCAGGTCCTGCGCCGCGGCGGATTGTGCACTCAGCGCCAGCGCGGCACCGGTCATCAGTTTGGCAAGGGTCTTCATGATCGTATCTCCGTTGTTGGATTGCGAACCGCATCACCGAGATCCGTGGATCTTGCTGCCCACCTACCGACGCCCGCGGCCTGATCCGACAAGACATCGGCTTTGACGCCCGCCTCAACGTCCCTGCACAACCGGACCTATCGAATTGGTTAAACTGGCCCTAACCGAATGCCCTTTGTGTTGAATACTTGGGCGGGAAACCTGCCGATGGGTCAATTGCGGCCCAAAGACCGGATCCCTCCTCCACCGCTCCCCGAAAGGTCCGCGCAATGAACAGCATCACGCCCCCGAACGATTTCACCGACATCGTCCGCGCCGATCGTGCCCATGTCTGGCACCACATGACCCAGCACAAGGCACATGAAACCGTCGACCCCACCGTGATGGTCGAGGGCAAGGGCATGCGGGTCTGGGATGCCCGCGGCCGCGAACACCTGGACGCCGTCTCGGGCGGTGTCTGGACGGTCAACGTCGGCTATGGCCGCGCCAGCATCGGTCAGGCCATCGCCGAGCAGGTGACCAAGATGAACTATTTCGCCGGCAGCGCGGGGTCGATCCCCGGTGCCCGCTTCGCCGAGCGGCTGATCGAGAAGATGCCCGGCATGAGCCGCGTCTATTACGTCAACTCGGGTTCCGAGGCGAACGAGAAGGCGTTCAAGATGGTGCGCCAGATCGCCCACAAGCGGTTCGGTGGCAAGAAGCACAAGATCCTGTTCCGCGAACGCGACTATCACGGTTCGACCATCGCCACGATCTCGGCCGGCGGTCAGCCCGAACGGAACGAGGGCTACGGCCCCTTCGCACCGGGCTTCGTCCAGGTGCCCCACTGCCTTGAATACCGCGCCCAGTGGGACGTCGAGAACTATGGCGAACGCGCCGCCGACGCCATCGAGGAGGTCATCCTGCGCGAAGGTCCCGACACCATCGGCGCGCTGTGCCTGGAACCGGTGACGGCGGGTGGCGGCGTCATCACCCCGCCCAAGGGCTATTGGCAGCGCGTGCGCGAGATCTGCGACCGCTACGACATCCTGCTGCACATCGACGAGGTCGTCTGCGGCGTCGGTCGCACCGGCACGTGGTTCGGCTATCAGCATTACGGCATCCAGCCCGACATGGTGACGATGGCCAAGGGCGTGGCCTCGGGCTATGCCGCCATCGCCTGCCTCGTCACCACCGAGGAGGTCTTCGACCGCTTCAAGGACGATGCCGCCGATCCCATGAGCTTTTTCCGCGACATCTCGACCTTCGGTGGCTGCACGGGCGGTCCCGCAGCCGCGCTGGAAAACATGGCGATCATCGAGAACGAAGGCCTGCTGGCCAATACCACCGCAATGGGCACGCGGCTGATGAACAACCTGCACGCGCTGGCCGAACGCCATCCGGTGATCGGCGACGTGCGCGGGCTCGGCCTCTTCTGCGGTGCCGAACTGGTGGCCGATCGCGCCAGCAAGGAACCCGTCCCCGAGGCGCATGTGAAGGCCGTGGTGGCCGACTGCATGGCGCAGGGCGTCATCATCGGCGCCACCTCGCGGGCGCTGCCGGGGTTGAACAACACCCTGTGCCTGGCACCTGCCCTGATCGCGACGCCCGACGACATCGATGCCATCACCGATGCCATCGGCGGCGCATTGGGCCGCGTCTTCGCCTGACCGAAAGGGGTTTGCGAGGGGGACGTCGCGCGCATAATCTGGGGCGCGACGCCCCTGCCCCGAAGGAAGCCCATTGCCCATCCCGCCCGAGATCTTTCTGCTTCCCCACGGCAGCACGGCCACGCTGCAGCAGCAGATCCAGCAGATCGTAGCCGATGCCATCGTCACGGGCCGCTGTTCCCCCGGTGAACGCCTGCCCTCGTCGCGCCGCCTGGCCCAGCATCTGGGCGTGTCGCGGATCACGGTGACGCTGGCCTACAGCGACCTCGTGTCGAACGAATACCTGCACGCCCGCGGCGGTTCGGGATTCTACGTCTCGGAAAACGCGCCGCGGCGTCCGGCCTATGACGACGCCCCGCATGACAAGGCGACCGGCATCGAATGGCAGCGCCGCCTTCGCAAGGGCATCCCCGAGCGTGACGACATCCTGCGCCCCCCGAACTGGAGCGATTATCGCTATCCCTTCATCTATGGCCAGTCCGACACCGACCTCTTCGATCACGCCAACTGGCGGAAATGCGCGATGCAGGCGATGGGGCGCAAGGATTTCGACAGCCTGACGCGCGACACCTATCAGCAGGACGACCCGCTGCTGGTCGAATACATCCTGCGTCACATCCTGCCGCGGAGGGGCATCCACGCCACGCCCGACGAGCTGATCGTGACCATGGGCAGCCAGAACGCCCTGTGGATGATCGCGCATCTGCTGTTGGACCAATCGCCCCGCACGGTGGTCGAGAACCCCTGCTATCCCGGTCTGCGCAAGATCTTCGACCAGAAGGGGGTCGTCGTCACCTCGGTCGATGTCGATGACGACGGCCTGCCGCCCGAGGATCTGCCCCGCGAATGCGACCTGGTCTTCACCACGCCCAGCCACCAGGCCCCGACCAATGCCACAATGCCCCTCTCCCGGCGCAAGGCGCTGCTGGAGCGTGCCGAGCGCGACGATTTCCTTGTCGTCGAGGACGACTACGAATTCGAGATCTCGTTTCTCCGCTCACCCTCGCCCGCGCTGAAGTCGATGGACCGACAGGGGCGCGTCATCTACGTCAGCTCGTTCTCCAAGTCGATCTTCCCGGGGCTCAGGCTGGGCTACATCGTCGCGGCGCCCGAACTGATCCGCGAGGTCCGCAGGTTGCGATCCGTCGTCCTGCGCCACCCGCCAAGCCACCTGCAGCGCACCACCGCCTATTTCCTGTCGCTTGGCCATTTCGACAGCCAGCTTCACCGCATGACACGTGTCTATGCCCAACGGCGGGCCATCATGGAAAAAGGGCTGCAGGACCTGGGGATCGGTCGCGTGCGTCCCGGCGCATCCGGCGGATCGTCCTTCTGGATCGAGGCTCCGCCCGGCATCGACACGTCGAACCTGGCCATGAAGCTGCGCGGCCAATCGGTGCTGATCGAACCGGGACAGGCCTTCTTTGCCCGCAGGTCACCCGACACGTCGCACTATCGCCTTGCCTATTCGACCATCCCGACCAACCGCATCCAGGCCGGGATGGAACTGATCGCCGCGGCCCTGTCCTCCACGCGCCGCGGGGCCTAGGGCTTTGACCGTGAAAGCCATATCGAACGGGGGTGATCTGGTGCCAAAAGCGCCCGCATCCTGCGCCAGTCGAACAGGTATCGAAAGACGTGAGGAATGTCTTTTTTACTATGCTATATCATAGGCTTGACGGGACTATTTAACATAGCATCGACGTCGCCGCACATGGCCACGATCTCCTCCCGCAAGACCTTGCGGCACAGGTTCAACTCATCGGCGCGGATGAATTCATCGGCACGATGCGCGCGTTCGATCCGCCCAGGACCGCAGATGACCGAGGGGATGCCCGCCGCAGCGAAAAGCCCCGCCTCGGTGCCATAGCTGACGGCCTGCACGACCTGCCGCCCCGAGCGGTTCGCCAAGCGATGGGCCAGCGAGGGGTCCGCGGCCTTGCGCAGCGCAGGGTATGCGGCAAGGACGCGATGCGCCGCACCGGTCGGAAAATCGGCCAGAATATCCGTGATGACGGCTTCGGGCGGGTGATCGGGGATGCCCCGCGCCTCGATCAGAACCGTCGCGCGGTCGGGGATGATGTTGACGGCGGTGCCGCCCGCGATGACACCGGCCTGCAAGGTCGAACAGGGGGGATCGAAGCTGTCGTCGAACGGACCCTCTTCACGCAGCAGCCGGGCCATTTCCTCGACCCGCAGGGCAAATCGCGCGGCGGCATAGATCGCGTTCTGGCCCCGCGCGGGGTCCGAGCTGTGGCCGGGGCGGCCCGCGAATGTCACCTCGACCGTCTGCTTGCCTTTATGCGCCAGGACCGGGGCCATGTCCGAAGGCTCGCCCACGATGCAGGCCAGGGGCGGGGCGATCAGGTCGGGCAGGCGCGCGATCAGATGCGGCACCCCCTGACAGCCGATCTCCTCGTCGCAGGAAATGGCAAGATGCACGGGCCGCTGCAGGTCCATGGCCAGCAGATCGGGCACCAGATGCAGCATCACCGCCAGAAAGCCCTTCATGTCGCTGGTGCCGCGCCCGACCAGCCGGTCGCCTTGCGCCGTCAGCCGGAACGGATCGCTGGACCACTGCTGACCCTCGGCCGAGACGACATCGCCATGCCCCGACAGCATGATGCCGGGCACATCCGTCGGACCGATGCTGGCCAGAATGTTCCAGCGCCCCTCGGGCGTCGGAAGGCGGTGCAGCGTCACGCCGGGGCGGTCCAGATGCGCGCAGATGGCATCGGTGATGGCATCGTTCGGCGTGCCCGGCAGCGAGGGGATGGCCACCAGTTCGGCCAGGATATCGGTCAGCGTCATCGGGTTCTCCTTTCCCGCAGTCTGCGCGGTGGCGGGCGCAGATGCTGCCGAAGACGGGGGGGCGGAACGGGACAATCCACCGTGCGGGGCGGGAAAGCGCATGAAAACTGCTTGCCGCCCTGCCCTAGTCTGGCGCTGCAACAAACCGGAAGCCCGCCATGCCCCCAAGTTTCGACCCCGACAGCATCGACCTTCCCCTTGGCCATGTGATCGATGGCAAGCTGGTTCCGGCCAAGGGCGAGCTGCCGATCTTCCGCCCCTCGGACGGGGTCGAACACGGCGCCTGCCCCCTGGCCGATGCCGCGATGGTCGATCGCGCTGTGGAAAGCGCGCGCCATGCGCAGGCGGCGGGATGGGGTGCCGCGACGCCGCGCGACCGGACCCGCGCCCTGCACCGTTGGGCCGATCTGATCGAGGCCGACGCCCCCATTCTTGCACCGCTGGAGGCGCTGTCATCCACCCGCCCCGTGGCGCAACTGGCCCAAGGCGACATCGCCGTCACCGCCGAACAGATCCGCTTCTTCGCCGAGATGGCCGACAAGGAGGGCGGCGATCTGGCCCCCACCCGCGATGCCTCGCTTGGGATGACCGTCACCGAGCCTTACGGCGTCGTCGGCGCGATCACGCCGTGGAACTTCCCGATCTCGATGGCGGGGTGGAAGCTGGGTCCGGCGCTGGCGGCAGGCAATGCCGTGGTGCTGAAACCGTCCGAGATGACGCCCTTTTCCACCATCCGGATGGCGCTGCTGGCGGTGCAGGCGGGCATCCCGGCAGGACTGGTCAACGTGGTTCTGGGCGACGGTCCGGTGACAGGCAACGCCATTATCGGTCATCCGGATGTGGCCAAGGTCAGCTTCACCGGCTCGACCGGCGCGGGGCAGGCCATCATGGGCAATGTCGCCCGCACCGGCATGAAGCCCATGACGCTGGAACTGGGCGGCAAATCGCCCCAGATCGTCTTTGACGATGCCGATCTTGATCTGGCGGCGGATGCCATCGCGCGGTCCATCATCTTCAACGCCGGTCAGGCCTGCGTGGCGGGCAGCCGGGTCATCGCCGACAATCGCATCCTGGCCGACCTTGCCGCGCGGCTGGTGGCGCGGATGGTGCCCGACCGTCCCGGCCCGACATGGGATGCCGATACGGGCTATGCACCGATCATCTCGGACCGTCAGCTGCGGCGGATCGGCGGCATCGTGGATGATGCCGTGGCGCAGGGTGCGACGCTGCTGACCGGCGGTGCGGCCATGGACCGCCCGGGCTATTTCTATGCGCCGACCTTGCTGGCCGATGTCGCCCCCGACAGCCCCGCCATCCTGCAGGAGATCTTTGGGCCCGTCCTGACGATCCAGGGCTTCGACGACGAGGATCAGGCCATGGCCCTGTCGGACCACCCGACCTATGGCCTCTGCGCGGGCATCTTTACACGGGACCTGTCGCGGGCCATGCGTGCGATGCGGCGGGTCCGGGCAGGCACGGTCTGGGTCAACCGCTATGGGCGGTCGCGCGACCACATCCTGCCCACCGGTGGCTATCGCCAATCCGGCATCGGCAAGGATCTGGGCCGCGAGGCCTATCACGCCAACCGCCAGTCCAAGACCGTGCTGATCGACATCTGAGGAGCTTTCCATGACCCACCGCATCGCCCTGATCCCCGGAGACGGCATCGGCATTCCCGTGACCGAGGCCGCAATGCGCGTGGTCGCGGCCAGCGGCGCCGATGTCCGGACCGAAACCTTCCCCTGGTCCTGCGACCACTACCTGCAGCATGGACGGATGATGCCCGAAGACGGGATCGAGACCCTGCGCGGCTTCGATGCCATCTTCCTGGGCGCGGTCGGCTGGCCCGCCCGCGTGCCCGACAGCGTGTCGCTGCACGGTCTGCTGCTGCCGATCCGCAAGGCCTTCGTCCAATATGCTAACATCCGCCCCCACCGCCTGCTGGAGGGCGTCGAAGGCCCACTAAAGACGCGCGATTTCGATATCCTCTGCATCCGCGAAAACACCGAAGGCGAATATTCCGGCGCCGGTGGGCGCGTCCACCAAGGCACCTCCGAGGAAGTCGCGGTCGAGACCTCGATCTTCACCCGCGCGGGCGTCGAACGCATCCTGCGCTTCGGCTTCGAACAGGCGCGGGCGCGGCGCGGCAAGCTGGCCTCGGTCACGAAATCCAATGCGCAACGCCACAGCATGGTCTTCTGGGACGAGGTCACGGACGAGCTGGCCGCCGAATACCCGGACGTGGCCGTCACCCGCTATCACATCGACGCCATGTGCGCGCGCATGGTGATGGCGCCCGAGACGCTGGACGTGGTCGTGGCCTCGAACCTCTTTGGCGACATCCTGACGGATCTGGGCGCGGCCATACAGGGTGGCCTCGGCTTTGCGGCCTCGGCGAATATCGACCCGACGCGCAAGAACCCGTCGATGTTCGAACCCGTCCACGGCTCGGCCCCCGACATCGCCGATCAGGGCATCGCGAACCCCATGGCGGCCTTCTGGTCGGCGGCGATGATGCTGGACCATCTGGGCCAGACCGATCCCGCCGCCCGCATCATGGCTGCGTTGGAGGCCACGACCGCACGCGGCATCGGCACCCATGCCGGACGCGATACCACCGACGCCATCACACAAGCCGTTCTGACCCATCTGGAGGACTGACCATGACGATCCACGCCCCCATCCGCCACCTGGCCGACCCGGACCTGATGCGCCAGCAGGCGCTGATCGGGGGGCGTTGGGTCGATGCCGACAATGGCGCGACGGTCGAGGTGACCGACCCCGCCACGGGGACCGTCCTTGGCACGGTTCCCGACATCACGGGCGACCAGACCCGCGCGGCCATCACTGCCGCCGATGCGGCCTTTGCCGACTGGCGCCGCCGCCCCTCGGCCGAACGCGCCGACCTGCTGATGGCATGGCACGACCTGATGGTCGCCGCGACAGACGACCTGGCGATGATCCTGACGCTGGAACAGGGCAAGCCCCTAGCCGAGGCACGCGGCGAGATCGCCTATGGCGCCAGCTTCATCAAGTGGTTCGCCGAGGAAGCCCGCCGGATCGAGGGGCAGATCATCCCCGCCCCCACCGACGACCGCCGCATCCTGGCGATGAAGGAACCGGTCGGCGTCTCGGCCATCATCACGCCGTGGAACTTCCCGAACGCGATGATTACCCGCAAGGTCGGCCCCGCGCTGGCCGCGGGCTGCACGGTGGTCGTCAAGCCGTCGGAGTTCACACCCTTCTCGGCCCTGGCACTCGGGGTCTTGGCCGAACGGGCGGGCATTCCCGCCGGCGTCATCAACATCGTCACCGGCATGCCTGCGGCGATCGGGGGCGCGTTGACCGAAAGCGCCACGGTCCGCAAGCTGTCCTTCACCGGCTCGACCCGCGTGGGGTCGATGCTGATGGGGCAATGCGCCCCGACCGTCAAGCGCCTGTCGCTGGAGTTGGGCGGCAACGCGCCCTTCATCGTCTTCGACGACGCCGATCTGGATGCTGCGGTCGACGGGGTCATCGCCGCCAAGTTCCGCAATGGCGGGCAGACCTGCGTCTGCGCGAACCGCATCTTCGTGCAGGACGGCGTGCATGACGCCTTCGTCGAACGGCTCTCGGCAAAAGTTGCGGCGATAAAGGTCGGCCCCGGCACCGATGCCGACACCCAGATCGGCCCGATGATCAATATGGCCGCGCTGGACAAGATCCGCGACCACATCACGGATGCCACCGCCAAGGGCGCATCCATCGCAGCCCAGGCTACGGCACCCGACGGCCAATACGCCCGTCCCACCGTCCTGACAGGTGCCACCACCGACATGCGCCTTGCATCCGAGGAAACCTTCGGCCCCGTAGCCCCCATCTTCCGCTTCACCGCCGAGGCCGAGGCCGTCGATGCCGCCAACGCCACCCCCTTCGGGCTGGCCGCCTATTTCTACACCGCCGACCTGAAACGCGCCTTCCGCGTGGGCGAGGCGCTGGAGTTCGGCATGGTCGGTCTGAACACAGGTGCGCTCAGCATGGCGGTCTCGCCCTTCGGCGGGGTCAAGCAGTCGGGTCTGGGCCGCGAGGGCGCGCGCGCCGGGATCGAGGAGTACTTGGAAACCAAGGCCTTCCACATGGCCGGCATCTGAAGCGCGACGGGGGTTCCCCAAGGGGCCCGCGGCCCCTTGGGCGTGGGGGTGCGGGGGAGCCCGGCTCCCCCGCCCTTCCCCTCAACCGACGATCACATAGATCTTGCGCACCGTCTCGATCGTCTTCCACACGCCGCGATAGCCGGGCTTCATCACGAAGCTGTCGCCCTTGCGAAAGATCCGGGGCGGATGACCTTCCTCGGTCATCTCGATCACGCCTTCCAGCAGGTGGCAGAACTCGAACATCTCGCCCTTGATGGAATGGTTCTCGCCCGGGGTGGCCTGCCAGATGCCGGTGCGGATCTTGCCGTCATTCGTATCGTCGAAGGCCCAGGTCAGGAAATCGGGATCCCCCGCGATCAGCTTTTCAGGCGCGCATTTGGCTGCCACCGGTTCCCCGGCCTCGGCCATGTCGATCTTCTTCAGCAAAGTCATCAGCTTACCTTGTCCTTCATCTTGTAATACATGCCCACCAGCGGCAGGAACCACGGTTTGCCCGAATGCATCGGCACCGCCTGCCACGGCAGATCCTGCCAGGGGTTCGCACGCGCGCGTTTCATCATCCGGTCGGCCATGATCTCGCCCATATGGGTCGCGACCTGCGCGCCATGCCCCGAATAGCCCATCGAGAACCACAGCCCCTCGGCCTGCCCCGCGCGGGGAAAGCGATCGGCGGTCATGTCCACCAGCCCGCCCCAGCAATAGTCGATGCCGACATCGCCCAGCTGAGGGAACACCTCGGCCAAAGCCGCCTTCAGCACCGCGCCGCTGCGGGCATCCGACCGCTGGTCCGAGCGGGCCGAGAACCGCGCCCGTCCGCCCCAGATCAACCGCCGGTCGGGCGTCAGCCGGAAATAGTTTCCGATGTTCATCGAATTCACGAAAGTCCGGTCCCCCGGTACGCTGCCTGCGATCTGAGCCTCTGTCAGTGGCTCGGTGGCGATGATGAAGCTGCCGACAGGCACGATCCGCCGGCGGAACCACGGGAAGGCGTCGCCCGTATAGGCCCCCGTCGCCAGCAGCACCTGCCCCGCCGTCACGGAACCGCGCGACGTCTCCAGCCGCCAGCCGGCCCCGTGGCGCGTCCGCCCCGTGACCCGCGCGTCCTGGAAGACCACCGCGCCCCGGCGCACCGCCGCATGGGCCAGCCCGATCACGAACTGCCCCATATGCATCATCGCGCTCTTGCGCTGCAGCATGCCGCCGTGAAAGGCGTCGCTGACCACCTCGGACCGGATGGCGTCGCGGTCCAGCCATGCGGTGTCGGGGTCAACCTCGCGGTGGACGGCCTCGAAGTTGCGGCGCAGGCCGTCGACATGGCCGGGCTTCGAGGCCAGCTTCAACTTGCCCGAGCGGCGGAACCCGCAATCAATGCCTTCCTCGGCGATGATGCGTTCGATCGTGTCGATGCCCGCATCGAAGGCGCGATACAGCTCGCGCGCCTTATCCGCCCCGAACCGCACCATCGCGGCGGGATAGCCATGCGCGATGCCGTTGTTCAGATGCCCGCCATTGCGCCCCGAGGCCCCGGCCCCGACGGTTGCGGCTTCCAGCACGACGACGGATTTCCCCTCCATCGCCAGCCTGCGCGCCGCACCAAGGCCCGTGAAGCCCGCACCGATGACGGCGACGTCATAGTCGCCCAAAACCGGTCCCGTCGCGGCCCCATCGAAGGGCGGCGCGCTGTCCTGCCAATAGGGGACGTGTTTCACAGCCCGAAGACCCCCGGCAGCCCGCCGATATCGGCGATCTCGGTATAGCCGTAATAGGGGTTGGCAGGCTCATGACCGCGATTGACCCAGACCTTCTGGTCGATCCCCATGTCATGGGCGGTCATCAGGTCGTAGCGGAACGAGGACGACACATGGCAGATGTCCTTGGGCCCGCAGCCCAGCTTCTGCAGCATGTATTCGAAACCGTTCATCTGCGGCTTGTAGCTGCCCGTCTCCTCGGCGGTGATGACCATGTGGAAGGGCGCGCCCAGCTTTTCCACGTTCGACATGATCTGGCTTTTCATCGCGTTCGACAGGATGACCAGCGGGATTTCCTTGGCGACCTTGGCCAGGCCCGCGGGCACGTCGGGATGCGGACCCCAGGTCGGGACCTCATCATAGATGCGGGTCGCATCCTCGGGGCGGAATTGCACGCCATTGGCGCGGCAGGTGCGTTCCAGCGCGTTGTGGACGACCTCGGCATAGGGTTTCCAGGCCCCCAGAACCTCGTCCAGGCGATAGGCGGCGAAGTTCTTGATGAACTGCACCATCGCCGGTTCGGACAGGGTTTGGCCATAGATGCGTCGCGCGGCACCCGCCATGTCGAAATGGGTCAGCGTGCCGTAGCAGTCGAAGGTGATGAACTTGGGGCGGATGGACATGACGATGGCCTCTGGTTGATCTGCGTTGATCCCAGCCTAGGTGCGTCTTGCAGGACGCACGCACCGCATTCGCGCACCCGCAAGGCAGATTGCACCGTAATGGCCGCGGCCCACCGCAGGATATGTCACAGGCGGGCCGCCGGATCCCCTGTCCGGCCGCCATGTCACGGCCAGTCCGACCGCATGCACGGCATATCCTGCGGCGCCCCCATGGGCGAACGGCGCAAGATTGTGCCGCGCGCCGGTCAAAAGCCGCAGATGCCGCGCATTCCGCGCCAGACTGGCCCGACACCACCCGGAGGCCCCATGTCCGTCACCCTGTCCCTTGCCCCCTTCGCGCCCGAACATCTGCCGGGGGCGCTGGCCCTGTCGCAGGCCGAAAGCTGGCCCCACCGCCCCGAGGATTGGGCCCTGCTCCTGTCGCTCAGCCATGGCGTCGTGGCGCTGAATGACGGTCAGGTCGCGGGAACGGCGCTGGTCACACGCTTCGGCGATGTCGGGCTGGTCAACATGATCATCGTCGGCGCGGCCCTGCGGGGTCGGGGCCTTGGGCGCAAGCTGGTCGAGGGTGCGATGGCCACCGCGCCGGTTCCCGAATACCGCCTGGTCGCGACCGAGGCGGGGTTGCCCCTTTACCGAAAGATGGGTTTCGTGCCGACCGGCCAGATCGCGCAGCATCAGGGCATCCTCGCCCCGGTTGCCCGACCCGGCGACGTCGCATGGGCAGGGGCCGAAGACGCCCCGGCATTGGCGGCGCTGGACCGCCTGGCCACCGGCATGGACCGCCGCCCGCTGATCGACGCCCTGCTGCAACACGGGCGCATCGCCACGCGCCACCAAGGGGGGCGCATCACGGCCTGGGCCGCCATTCGCCCCTTCGGCCGCGGCCTGGTGGCGGGTCCGGTCATCGCGCCGGACGCGGATACTGCGAAGGGCCTGCTGGCCGATGTCATGGCGGACCACCCCGGCGCCTTCCTGCGCGTCGACACGCAAGCCGACAGCGGCCTGTCGCCATGGCTTGAAACGCTGAACCTGAAGCGCGCAGGGGGCGGCATTGCCATGTCGACCGCTCCGCGCGACGATGCCGAACCCATCCGCAGCTTTGCCCTCGCCGCTCAGGCGCTAGGTTGAAAGGACCCGTCATGCTTGCCAATTCCCTGATCGAACTGGACCGCGCCCACCTGATCCATCCCGTCGCCAGCTGGCGCGGCCACGAGGAGGCGGGCATGCGCCTGCTGACCCATGGCCAAGGCGCGATCGTCCGCGACGCCGAGGGCCGCGAACTGATCGACGGCTTCGCGGGCCTGTGGTGCGTCAACGCGGGCTATGGCCAGCCAAGCGTCATCGAGGCGGCGACCCGGCAGATGACCGACCTGTGCTATGCCACCGGCTATTTCGGGCTGGGATCCGAACCCGCCGTCCGCCTGGCCGCGCGTCTGGCCGAGGCCGCGCCCGGCGATCTGGACCACGTCTATTTCACGCTTGGCGGATCGGATGCCATCGACAGCACGGTCCGCTTCGTGCGCTATTACTGGCACGCGCGCGGGATGCCGTCCAAGCAGCATTTCATCTCGGTCCAGCAGGGGTATCACGGGTCGTCCACCGCCGGGGCCGGGCTGACCGCCCTGCCCGCCTTCCATGCGGGCTTCGGCGTGCCCTACGACTGGCAGCACAAGATCCCGACGCATGACCTCTATCGCAACCCGGTCGGGTCCAAGCCGCACGACGTCATCGCCGCATCGCGCCAGCACCTGCTGGACAAGGTCGAGGCGCTTGGCGGCCCCGAGCATGTCGCCGCCTTTTATGTCGAGCCGATCCAGGGGTCTGGCGGCGTGCTGGTCCCGCCCGCGGGCTGGATGAAGGCGATGCGCGATCTGTGCAGCGAACTGGACATCCTGTTCATCGCCGATGAGGTCATCACCGCCTTCGGCCGCACCGGACCGCTGTTCGCCTGCGCGGACGAAGGCATCGTGCCGGACTTCATCACCACGGCCAAGGGTCTGACCTCGGGCTATGTGCCGATGGGGGCGGTCTTCATGTCCGACCGCGTCTATCAGGTGATCGCGGACGGGGCGGGCAAGGCCGCCGTGGGCCACGGCCAGACCTATTCCGCGCACCCGGTCTCGGCGGCGGTCGGGCTGGCGGTGCTGGACCTTTACCAGGGTGGCCTCCTGGAGAATGGACGCCTCATGGGCGAACGTTTACAGTCGGGGTTGGCCTCGCTGGCCGATCACCCGCTGGTGGGCGACGTGCGCGGACGCGGCATGCTGGCCGCGATCGAGCTGGTGACCGACAAACACGCCAAGACCCGCCTGCCCGCCGAAGCCGACCCCGCGACCCGCATCTTCGACCGTGCCTGGGACAACGGGCTGGTGGTGCGGGCCTTTGGCTGGGGGGTGATGGGCTATGCCCCGCCGCTGTGCTGCACCGCGGATCAGATCGACCGGATCGTCGAGCGGACGCGCAAGGTGCTGGACCTGACGCTTGATGACCCCGACATCCGCAAGGCGATGCGCTGATGGCGGTCCTCTATCGGTCCGACCCGACCAGGGGCGAGGTCTATGCCCGCGTCTTCGCCCAAAGCCTGCCCGCCATGCCCTTCCATATCGGCAGCGCCCCCGATCCTGCGGCGGTGGAATACATGATCACCTGGACGCCGCCCGCCGATCTGTCGGCCTATCCGAACCTGCGGCTGATCTTTTCCGTGGGGGCCGGGGTCGATCAGTTCGACATGTCGGCCCTGCCCCCGCAGGTGGGCGTCGTGCGGATGATGGAACCGGGCATCGCGCAGCAGATGGCGCAGATGGCCGCGATGGCGGTCCTGTCGCTGCATCGCGACATGCCCGCCTATCTGTCACAGGCACGGCAGGGGCGCTGGCAGGCCCTGACGACCCGTGACGCGGGGCGGACCCGCGTCGGTGTCATGGGCCTGGGCCAGTTGGGTCGCGCGGTGCTGGCGGGGCTGGCGCCATTCGGCTTCGATCTTGCAGGCTACAACCGCAGCCCACGCGACATCGCGGGCGTGGATTGCACGACCGATCTTGCCGCCTTCCTGGCGGGCAGCGACATCGTGGTCTGCCTGCTGCCACTGACGGATGAAACGCGGGGCATCCTGAACGACGCCTTCTTCGCCGCACTGCCTGACGGCGCGCATCTGGTCCATCTGGGCCGGGGCGCGCAGCTGGATGTCGCGGCGCTTGGCCGCGCGCTGGAGGGGCGGCTGGCCTCGGCCTGGCTGGATGTGACCGACCCCGAGCCCCTGCCGCAGGATCATTGGCTGTGGTCGCACCCCCGCGTCATCGTGACCCCCCATGTCGCCAGCCAGACCGATGCGGCACAGGGCGCGGCGCATGTCGTCGCGGGCATTCGCGCGGACCGCGCGGGGCAGGATGCGCCGGGGCTGGTCGATCGCGACCGCGGCTACTGAGATGCCGCGATGCGCCCCCGTTGCGGAACATTCTGCGGCGGGGGACCCAAATTCAACGTTTTCGATGGCGCGCATGGCGCGACACTGGGGTCCATGGCGGCACATGCCCGCCACCTGACCGGGCCGAGGGCGGATCAACCGCCACGCCCGTGCCGCGGCGAAAGCGTCGCACGTATTTCGCAGGAAGCGCCGCACTGGCGCGACCCATCACAACAGGGATGACCGGAATGACCGACAAGATCACCAACTGGACCCGCAAGGACGATGCGATGGTCGAGGATGCCATCCGCCGCGGCGCAAGCCGGCGCGACCTGCTGCGCATGTTCATGCTGGGCGGCGTCGCGATGGCGTCGGGCGGCGCGATCCTGGGGCGCGCGGGCGCGGCCGTGGCGCAGACCCCCGTCATGGGCGGCCACCTGCGTGCCGCCGCCTGGTCATCCTCGACCGCCGACACGCTGGACCCCGCGACGGGTTCGGGGGCCACGGATTACGTCCGCGCCTGCGCCTATTACAACCGCCTGACCAATCTCGACGAACACGGCAAGCTGGTGATGGAACTGGCCGATGCCGTCGAATCCGACGACGCCAAGGTCTGGACCGTGACGCTGAAGTCGGGCGTGACCTTCCACGACGGCAAGACCATGACCGCAGACGACGTGGTCTATTCGATGATGCGCCACAAGGACCCCGCGACCGGTTCCAAGGTCGCCGCCATGGCCGAACAGATCAGCGAGGTGCGGGCCGAGAACCCGACCACGGTCCGCATCACCCTGGCCGCCCCCAATGCCGATCTGCCCAACATCCTGGCACTGCACCATTTCATGATCGTGGCCGATGGCACCACCGACTTCAGCAAGGGCAACGGCACCGGCGCCTTCGTGTCGCAGGACTTCCAGCCGGGCGTCCGCTCGCTTGGTGTCCGCAACGAGGATTACTTCGGCCAGAAGGCCAATATCGAAAGCTTCGAGTATTTTGCCATCTCGGACGACAATGCCCGCATCAACGCGGTGCTGTCGGGCGACATCCAGCTGGGTGCCTCGATCAAGCCGCAGTTCATCCGCATGGTCGAAGGTCAGCCGGGCGTCGTGATGTCGCGGACCACCTCGGGCAATTATACCAACCTCAACATCCGGCTGGACCTGTCGCCGGGCGACAAGGCGGGCTTTGCCGAGGGCATGAAATACCTGCTGAACCGCGAACTGATCCAGAAGTCGGCCCTGCGCGGCCTGGCCGAGATCGGCAACGACCAGCCCATCGCGCCCAACAGCCCCTTCCACAACGCCGATCTGAAGGCGCGCGAATACGACCCCGAGCGCGCCAGGTCGCTGTTCGACAAGGCGGGCCTGCTGGGTCAGCGCATCGAGGTCATCAGCTCGGACGCGGCATCCTCGGCCAACGACATGGCGATGATCCTGCAGCAGTCCGGATCCGAGATCGGGATGAACTTCGACGTCCAGCGGGTGCCTTCGGACGGATACTGGTCGAACTACTGGCTGAAATCCCCGGTCCACTTCGGCAACATCAATCCGCGTCCGACGCCCGACATCCTGTTCTCGCTGCTCTATGCCTCGGACGCCCCGTGGAACGAAAGCCAGTACAAGTCCGAGAAGTTCGACAGCATGCTGGTCGAAGCGCGCGGAGAGCTGGACTTTGCCCGCCGCAAGGAGATCTACGACCAGATGCAGGTCATGATCGCCAACGAGGCGGGCACCGCCATCCCGCTGTTCCTGTCGAACGTCGACGTTCATACCGACAAGCTGCACGGCCTTCGCCCCAGCCCCCTTGGCGGGCAGATGGGCTATGACTTCGCCAAGCATGTCTGGCTGACCGCCTGATCCCACCCGAAGGGTCCGCGCGTCCCGCGGGCCCTTCCCCAGCCCCCCGGAGACGCGCATGAACCCGCAGGTCCTGACCCTTATCCTTGGCCGCATCGGCGTGGCGGTGGTGACGTTGCTGATCGTCAGCCTGATCGTCTTCGCCGCCACCGAGATGCTGCCGGGCGACGTGGTCCAGATACTTCTGGGCCAGGCCGCCACACCCGAAGCCGTCGCAGGCCTGCGTCAGGCGATGAACCTGGACCAGCCCGCCATCATGCGGTTCGCGGGATGGCTGGGCGGGCTGGCGCAGGGGGACCTGGGCCATTCCTATGCCAACCGCATGGCCGTGGCCGAGCTGATCGGTGGCCGGCTTGCCAACACCCTGAAGCTGGCGGCGCTGACGGCCGGTTTCTCGGTCCCCATCGCGCTGATGCTGGGCATCACCACCGCCATCTGGCGCGGCAGCCTGTTCGACCGCGCGGTCAGCAGCATCGTCGTCGCGGTCATCTCGGTCCCCGAGTTCCTGGTGGCCACGCTGGCAGTGCTGGTCTTCGCGGTCTGGCTGGGCTGGCTGCCTGCCCTGTCCTTCGGGGGCGACACCTCGGACATCTGGGCGGTGCTGCGGGCCTACGCCATGCCGGTCATCACGCTGTCCTTCGTCGTCTCGGCCCAGATGATCCGCATGACCCGCGCCGCCGTCATCGAGACGCTGAAGGCCCCCTATGTGGAAATGGCCTTCCTGAAGGGCGCGTCCCGGTCGCGGATGGTGCTGCGCCATGCGCTGCCCAATGCCATCGGCCCCATTGTGAACGCCATGGCGCTGTCGCTGTCCTACCTGCTGGGCGGCGTCATCATCGTCGAGACGATCTTCAACTATCCCGGCATCGCCAAGCTGATGGTCGATGCGGTCTCGACCCGTGACCTGCCGCTGATCCAAGGGTGCGCGATGATCTTCTGCCTGGGTTACCTGACCCTCATCACCATCGCCGATGTCGTGGCGATCCTGGCAAATCCGAGGTTGCGTCACTGATGTCCCAAGCCCTGTCCCTTCGCAACCTTTCGCCCCGCAACATGGGCTGGCATGTCAGCCCCGTGGGCGTTCTGGCCGCCTGCGTCATCGCCTTCTGGGCCGTCATGGCGATGGTCGGCCCCTGGATCGCCCCCCACCCGCCGGGCCAGATCGTCGATTACGATTTCTTCGGCCCCCTGTCGGCAGAATACCCCCTGGGCACCGACTATCTGGGGCGGGACATGCTGTCGCGCGTCCTGGCGGGTGCGCGCTTCACCGTGGGCATATCGCTTGCGGCGGTGATGCTGGCCTGCACGGCGGGCATCGTACTGGGCATGGCCGCGGCGGTGCTTGGCGGCTGGACCGATACCGCGATCAGCCGGGTGCTGGATGCGGTCAGCTCGATCCCGTCGAAGCTGTTCGGTCTGGTCGTCGTGGCGGCCATCGGGTCCAGCATTCCGGTGCTGATCGGGGTGCTGGCGGTGGTCTATACGCCGGGGTCCTATCGCTTTGCCCGCGCGCTGGCCGTGAACGTCAACACGATGGATTACGTCACCGTGGCGCGCGCGCGGGGCGAACGCACAGCCTATCTGATCCGGGCCGAGATCATGCCCAACATCCTGGGTCCGGTGCTGGCCGACATGGGCCTGCGCTTCGTCTTCATCGTGCTGATGCTGTCGGGCCTGTCCTTCCTTGGCCTCGGCGTGCAGCCGCCCAACGCCGATTGGGGGTCGCTGGTACGCGAGAACATGGGCGGGCTGTCCTTCGGTGCGCCCGCGGTCATCATGCCCTCGATCGCCATCGCCACGCTGACGATCAGCGTCAACCTGCTGATTGACAACCTGCCCACCCGTATCCGCGACAGGAGCGAATGATGACCCTAGCCCAGATCCGCGACCTGCGCGTTGGCGCGACCACCGACAGCGGCCGCAAGGTCCAGATCATCCGCGGCGTGTCGCTGGACATCGCCCCGGGCGAGATCGTGGCCCTGATCGGCGAATCCGGCAGCGGCAAGACCACCATCGCCCTGTCGCTGATGGGTCATTGCCGCCCCGGCTGTCATATCGCGTCGGGGTCGGTGATGGTGGACGGGGTCGACATGGCGACCGCGCCCGAACGCCAGCGCGCCGCCCTGCGCGGCACGACGGTGGCCTATGTCCCGCAAAGCGCCGCCGCCGCCTTCAACCCCGCGACCCGGCTGATCGACCAGGTGATCGAGGTCGCCCGCATCCACGACCTGATGCCCATGGACCAGGCCCGCGCCAAGGCCGTCGAGGTCTTCCGCGCCCTGGCCCTGCCCGATCCCGAAACCATCGGCGACCGCTATCCGCACCAGGTCTCGGGCGGGCAGCTGCAGCGTCTGGCCGCCGCGATGGCGCTGATCGGCGACCCCAAGCTGGTCATCTTCGACGAACCCACGACCGCGCTGGACGTCACCACCCAGATCGAGGTGCTGCGGGCCTTCAAGTCGGTGATGAAGGCCGGCGGCATGGCGGGCGTCTATGTCAGCCACGACCTGGCCGTCGTGGCCCAGATTGCCGACCGCATCGTCGTCCTGAAGGGCGGCGAGGTGCAGGAGGAAGGCACCGCCGACCAGATCCTGCATCGCGCCACTCATCCCTATACGAAATCGCTGCTGGCGGCCTTTCATCCCGCCCCCCGCGCGACCGCCGTCGCCCCTTCCAAGACCGTCGCCGCGCTGGAGGTGCAGAACGTCACCGCCGGTTACGGCATGGGGCGGGACGGGCAACCGCGCAAGATCGCGCTGGAAAACGTCAGCTGCCGGCTGGACAAGGGCCGCAACCTGGGCGTCATCGGTGAATCCGGCAGCGGGAAATCGACCCTAGCGCGCGCCATCGCAGGGCTTCTGCCGCCGGTCAAGGGTCGGATCATGCTGGACGGCCACCTGATGGAGCCCTCATCGCGCGCCCGCAGCAAGGAGGATCTGCGCCGCCTTCAGATCGTCTTCCAGCTGGCCGACACGGCGCTCAATCCGGCGCAATCCGTGGGCGACATCATCGGGCGGCCGCTGACCTTCTATCACGGCACCAAGGGGGCCGCGCGCCAAGCGCGGGTGGCCCAGCTTCTGGACATGGTGCGCCTGCCCCAGGCCATGCGCCACCGCCTGCCGGGCGAACTGTCGGGCGGCCAGAAGCAGCGCGTCAACCTGGCCCGCGCGCTGGCCGCCGACCCCGAGGTGATCCTCTGCGACGAGATCACCTCGGCGCTGGATACCGTGGTCGCCGCCTCGGTGATCGAGCTGCTGAAGGACCTGCAACGCGATCTGAACCTGTCCTATGTCTTCATCAGCCACGACCTGTCCACGGTCGAGGCGATCTGCGACGAGGTGATGGTCATGCACCATGGCCGCGTCGTCGAGACCCTGCCCGCCGACCGGCTGACGCAGGCGCGCGATCCCTATTCCAAGCTGCTCTTTTCGTCGGTGCCGCAGCTGGATACCGGTTGGCTGGACCGCATGCCGCTGCGTGCCGCCATCTAGAGGTCGAAGAGGTTCTGCAGCGGCAGATGCGACTTGGCGAAGGGCGTCTTGATGACGACAAAGCTGAAATACTTGTCGATGCCGACCTCGGCATCGATCAACCGCTCCATCACGGCCTGATAGTCGCTGATGCCCGCGGTCACGAATTTGACCAGATAGTCGTAGCCCCCCGACACCAGGTGGCATTCGACGGCCTCGTCGATCTTCTCCAGCGCCTGCTGGAAGCGCGCAAAGTCGATCTGGCGGTGGTTCTTCAGCGTCACCTCGGTGAAGACGGTCAGCGTGGGGCCCAGCTTGGCGACATCGATCTGCGCGGAATAGCCGGTGATGTAACCCGCCTGCTGCAGTTTCTTGACCCGCATCAGGCAGGGACTGGGGGACAGATGGACCAGGTCGGCCAGCTCGACGTTGGTGATGCGGCCATTCTTCTGCAACTCGTGCAGGATGCGGATATCGATGCGGTCCAGTTTCATCGCGGCCCCTTCGTTTCGATCCCCATTGCCTTAGCAGGATCTGCGGTGATCTCAATCGCGGATGGGGTGCGCGATGGCCCGTCGGGGCGTTTTTCCCGATGTTGCCCAATGCTGCCGCAGGTGGCAGACCATGCAGCACGTCATGCTGCCGAACGATCGAATGCGGCAGATCCGGCGGATGATATCGGGCAGTATGTCCCCAGATAGGAGAACCCGATGCCCGCACCCCTGATGCAGATCCAATCGACCCCCGACCTGCCCGCCGCCGCCGATGTCGTCGTGATCGGCGGCGGCATCGTTGGGTGCTCGACCGCCTATTATCTGGCGCGCAAGGGCGTGAAGGTCGCCCTGATCGAGAAGGGCCGCGTGGGCGCCGAACAGTCCAGCCGCAACTGGGGCTGGTGCCGCCAGCAGAACCGCGACGCGCGCGAACTGCCCATGGCGACCCGCAGCCTGGACCTGTGGCAGGCGATGGCCGCCGACATCGGCGAGGATCCGGGCTTTCGCCGCTGCGGGCTGCTGTATCTGTCCGACGACGCGGCCGAGATCGAGGGCTGGGCGCGCTGGCGCGACATGGCGCGCGGAATGGGCGTGACGACCCATATGCTGGATGCGGCGCAGGCGGCGGACCGCGGGCGCGCCACGGGCAAGTCGTGGAAAGGCGGCGTCTTTTCGCCCGACGACGGCATCGCGGACCCGTCGCGGGCCTGTCCGGTCATCGCGCGCGGCATCATCGCCGCAGGCGGCACGGTCCACCAGATGTGCGCCGCCCGCGGGCTCGATGTGTCGGGCGGGCGGGTGTCGGGCGTCGTCACCGAACATGGCACGATCGCCACCTCTGCCGTGGTGATGGCGGGGGGTGCCTGGGCGTCGTCCTTCTGCAACCAGTTGGGCGTGGCCTTCCCGCAGGCTTCGGTGCGATCCTCGATCATGACGGTCATGCCCGGTGTCGAGGGGCCCGATGCCCTGCACACGGGGCGCGTCTCGCTGACCAGGCGTGGCGACGGGGGGTATGCGCTGGCCATCTCCGGGGCGGCGCGGGTCGACCCGACACCGCAGCAGATCGCCCATGCCCGTCACTTCCTGCCGATGTTCGCCAAACGCTGGCGCATCCTGCGTCCCGGCGGGATGCAGGGATGGCGATCAGGGCATGAAACGCGTGCCAAATGGCGTCTGGATGCCCCGACCCCGATGGAGCGGATGCGCATCCTCGATCCCGCGCCCGACCGGCGGGCCCTTCGCCGCATCTTGTCGCGCGCGGCCCAACTGATCCCCGCCATCGCCAATGCGCCGGTTCAGGCCACATGGGCGGGCTATATCGACAGCACCCCGGACGGGGTTCCCGCCATCGGCGAAACGCGGCTGCCCGGACTGGTACTGGCCGCCGGGTTCAGCGGCCACGGCTTCGGCATCGGTCCCGGCGCGGGCGAGATGATCGCCGACATGGTCACGGGGGCGAAACCCGTTCTGGACCCGACCGCCTATCACCCCGCGCGGTTCGCGCAGGGCAGCTGGGGCAAGGTGTCCGAGTTCTAGCCGATGGCCTGATTGGCAAGCCCGAAGACATGCGCGTCCGGATCGACCGGCCGCGGATTGCCCAGGGCCATCGTCGTGACGGTATCATGCGCCTGCAGCCCGCAGGCGTTCAGCAGATCGACCAGATCGCCCCCCGTCTCGCGCGTGTCGATGCGCAGGAACTGCCCCCGGTTCGCCGCCAGATGCGGACCGGTCACCGCCGCCGCATCCCGGGCAGATCCGGCCACGATGGGTCCCACGACCCGCCCTCGCCCAAACCGACGGCACAGCGCATATCCGGTGATCAGACCTGCTTCCTCGATCACGGTCCCGGTGGATTGGTCCAACAGCAGGTCCAGCGCCTGCCTGCGATGGGCGGTATAGGCGCGGCTGTCCAGGGCATGCACGGCATCACGATCCTCGGGACGCATCGGACGGACCTGCGGGTCAGGCGCGGGACTGTCGGTGACGATGCCCTGATGCTGCCAGACGGTCAGCCCCGGCTTGAACCCAAGCGACAGATACAGCCGGAAGGCCGCGCGTGTCGCATTCAGCCCCAGATCGCGACTGCCCGTCTGCGACAGGATCTGGTCCATCATCCAACGCGCCGCCCCGCGTTCCTGCAGTCGAGGCGTCGTGATCACCATGCCCAGCATCGCCAGGTCGTCGGCGACCGGAAACCACATGGCCGAGCCGAATGGCCGCCCGATCTCGTCGGTCAGGAAGATCCCGCTGCCCAAGCGCAGGGCGGTGCCCCAATCCTCGGCCCGGTGCATCCAGCCCACGGCGACCGACAGTTCATGCAGCAGCGGAATGTCGTCGGGGGTCATGGCCCGCGGCTCCAACGCGAAACTGTCTATCATCCGGCTCTTCGAATCGACCACTGGCATATCCTCTTTTCCCAAGGGCAGGATGGCCGATCCGACACCGCATTTTCCGCTGCATTCCGCATCGCGGCAGCAGAAGTCACGCCCTGCATCACCCGGACACCTCCCTTCCGGATGCGAACCCGCCAGATCGGATGCCGTTCCGAAGCTGGCATCGCGACCCCGGCGGGATCGCAGCAGCGGACATCGGTTCCCCCTGCCGTGCAGTCACGACCCTGCGACCGTTGGCAGCACCCGCAGGAACCCTTGGCGGCGACGTCCGTTGTGGAAACCGAACATCAAGGAGATTTCACATGGATGACGACCGCGTCTGGAGTTTCGAGGAAAGTCTCTGGCAAGCCTCCGAGGAACGCTATCACGAGAATGTCGACGCCGAATGCGTCATGGCCCTCAGCCACGCCCCATACCTGTTCCAGGGTCAGGCCGCGACCGATGCGGTTTCCGGAACGCCGGAATGGGACGAGGTCAGCTTCTCGAACCGGAAGATCTCGCGCCCTGAAGAGGGGCTGATCGTCGTCGGATACGAGGTGAAGGCCCAGAAGGCGGATGTCTGTTACAATGCCGCCTGCACCTCGGTCTATCGCCGGAAGGCGCATGAGGATTGGACGGTCGTGCAGCACGCACAGGTCGCCAAGCCCGAGGTCGAAGAAGCCGACTGAACCAAAAGCACCATGCCCCCGCCCCTTCGCGCATTTGTCGAAGGGGCGGGGGTTCTTGCTGCCAGCGCTGCGTCGTGTCGTCAGATTGGTCCGGGTCGTGTCCACGGAACGTCTTCCCGGAATGGCCCGATGCCGCAGGCCGCATCTGCCCCAAGACAGCCAAGGTAGCAGCGCGAAACCTGCGGCACTCCGAAGTCCGGTTATCCTGCAGCCACTCCCAACAAGAGGCGCTTGTCACGGCATCGGAAGATATGAGCGGCGACGCCACCCTTTGGGAACGACAGGCGGTATGGGACGTTCGCTCATGAAGATTGCAATCGAGCGAGCCACATGTCGGACAAAGCAGAACACCCCGTCGCCATCGTCACCGGAGCGGACTCGGGCATCGGGCGCGCCACGGCGCTGGCCTTGGCTCAGGCCGGACATGACATCGTCATCACCTATCACAGCGATGCCGAAGGGGCGCGGGATACGGCATCCGACATCCAGAACACTGGCCGCAGCGCCCATGTCTTGCAATGCGACCAGAGCGATCCGCAGCAAATCGAGGCCATGTTCCGCCAGCTGGACGATCAGGGCATCACGGCGCGCGTGCTGGTCAACAACGCGGGCATCGACCTCAGCGGGACGCGGGTCACAGGGATGGATGACGACCATTGGACCAAGACCATCGCCACCGATCTGACCGGCCCTTTCATGCTGGCGCGAGCCTTCGCACAGCGCCTTCGACAGCCGCAAGGCGCGCGGATCATCAACGTCAGCTCCATCCACGAGGACGTGGCCCGCATCGGCTCGGCCGCTTATGACGCGGCCAAGGGCGGGCTGCGGATGCTGACGCGTACCATGGCACTGGAGCTGGCCGAGCAGGGCGTCACGGTGAACAATGTCGCCCCCGGCATGATCATGACGCCCATCAACCAAGAAGCCGCCGACGACCCCGAGCTGCGTCGCCGGATGGAAAGCCATATCCCCCTGCGCCGCGCCGGCAAGCCCGAGGAGGTGGCCGCCCTGATCGCCTTCCTCGCCTCGGATGCGGCATCCTATATCACCGGCCAAAGCTTCTTCATCGACGGCGGCCTCTCGATCAACCTTGGGCAGGGGGCGTAAGATGATGCAGCGCGACGGGGACGGCTTTTTGCCGTTGCAGGGCTATGCGGCCCTTGGCGACGGGCGCGCAGTGGCGCTCAGCGGGATGGACGGGGCGATCGATTGGTGGTGCGTCCCCAACATGGACAGCCCGCCCCTGTTCGACCGCCTGCTGGTCGGCGCGGAAACGCTGGAGAACGGCGCCCGCTCGGGGCATTTCACCGTCACCGCGCGGGGCGCCACCAAGGTCACGCGCCAATACCGCGAGGACAGCAACGTCCTTGAGACGCGCTTCCAGACCGAAAGCGGCGTGGCCATCGTGACGGAATCGCTGAACAGCTTCACCGCCGGACGGCTTCCCTGGGCCGAACTAGCCCGCCGGATCGAGGTGACAGAAGGCGAGGTCGGCTTCGACATCGTCCTGCAACTCAGCCACCGTTCCGGCAGCCGCAGCCCCCACATGAGCAGCACCGGCCCGCATGAGACCTTTCACGTCGGATCGGTTCTGGGCATGTTCCTGCACGGCGACCGCGTCACCATCACCGACCGCGATGACGACCGCATGGACGCCGAACTGACCCTGAAAGCGGGCGAGCGGGAAATCCTTGCCATCGTCGCGGGCGCGAACGAACCGCTGGTCGTCCCCACCCTTGCCGAGATCGACCACCGCATCGACCTGTCCGATCAGGAATGGCGCGACTGGTGCCACGAGATCGCGCTGGACACGCCCGACAGGTCGTTCCTGCTGCGGCAGGCGCTGGCGCTGAAGCTGCTGATCTATTCGCCCAGTGGCGCGATCGCGGCTGCGGCGACGACATCGCTGCCTGAACGCATCGGCGGGGACAAGAACTATGACTATCGCTTCGCTTGGGTCAGGGATGCGGGCTATATCATCGCCTCGTTCCTGCGCTTGGGGATCAAGGCCGAATCCAAGGCGGCGCTGACCTGGCTGCTGAACCAGCTTTGCGCCCACGGCACCCGCGTCTGCTTCGCTCTCGAAGGCGGTGTGACCGAGCAGATGGACGAGATCCCCGTCCCCGGCTATCGCAATTCCCGCCCCGTGCTGCGCGGCAACCGCGCGGCCAAGCAGCATCAGCACGGCGTCTATGGCGACATCTTCGAGACGGTCTCGGTCTTCACCCAGGCCGGCAACCTGATCGACCCCCGCAGCGCCGAGACCCTGTCGCATCTGGCCGACGAATGCGCCGACCGCTGGAAGGAAAAGGACAGCGGCATCTGGGAACTGCCCGAACTGCAGCATTACACCATGTCCAAGATCAGCTGCTGGCAGGCGCTGAACCGCGCGGTCGAACTCGCCGATGCGGGCCAGCTGCCCACCACCTGCCGCGACCGCTGGAGCCGCGAACGCGACCGCATTGCGCGATGGATCGACGCGAACTGCTGGGACGAGGATCTGGGCGCCTATGTCATGCACCCCGGCACGCGCAGGCTGGACGCGGCGCTGATCCTTGCGGTTCGCTTCGAATACGACGGTCGCGACCGTCTGGTGAAGACGCTGGATGCCATCGACCGCCAGCTTGGGGCGGGCGGGCATCTGCATTATCGCTATAGTGGCATGGACCAGGAGGAGGGGTGCTTCCTGGCCTGTTCCTTCTGGATGGTCGAGGCCCGGACCCTGCTGGGACAGCACGATCAGGCCCGCGCCCTGATGGACGGATTGCGCGAAACCGTGGGCGATATGCCCGGCATCCTGCCCGAGATGATCGACCCCGACAGCGGCGATTGGCTGGGCAACATGCCCCAGGGCCTCAGCCATCTGGCGGCGCTGCAGGCGACGCTGACGCTGATCAAGGCGTAGGGCGAGGGCTGACACGAACCGCCAATGCAAAGGGGGGTGGCCACATGACGCGGCCACCCCCTTCTTCTTGCCGTGCCGGCTGCCTCAGAACAGCAGCGGCGGGATGATCCCCTCGGGCAGGCGCAGGGTCATGGCCCAGGTGATACCGCTGATGAAGCCCACCGCGCCTAGCGTCATCAGCGCTGCCGGAACGGGGCGTGCCTTGCCCGCCAGGATCAGGAACAGCGGGAAGAAGACGGCCATCGCCGGCACGAAGCCGATCAGCCAGACAAGACCCACGACCGCGGCGAAGATCGCCAGGTACTTCTCGCGTCCGGACCAGGTGCGGGACACGGTGGCGGATGCGTCGTCGTCGTGGATCTCGGCCACCTTGCCACGGCGGATGTTGAACGCCACGGCCAGCGCCCCCAGCAGGGCGATGACCCCGATGGTCATCGGGAAGACCATCGCAAGGAAGCTGAGCCCGAAGCTTTCGAACAGGCAATAGGCCGCGATGGCGATCAGCACGCCCGCAAAGGTCATCTGGCGTCCGCGCGTCTGCTGGTCGGCCACGTCGCTGTTGCCCTCGGACGAGATCTCGGCGCCGAAGCGCAGGCCCAGAAAGACCGAAACGACGGTGATCAGCGCGATGATGATGACGCCGGGACGCATCACCCAGTCCATGCCATAGAACTGCACGGCCTGATACAGATAGCCCTCGGCCCCCGGTGCCAGCACGAAGCCGATCAGCAGCGCGGGACGCGGCCAGCCGAAGCGGCGCATGTAGATGCCGACCCCGCCCATGATGATCAGCGCCACCAGATCGGCCATCGACCGCGAGGCCTGGAAGGCCGCGAACATGGCGATCATCACCATGAAGGGCGCCAGATAGACGAAGGGCACCTGCGTCAGCCGCGCGACCTGCCGGGCCAGAAGGACGCAAAGCCCCGCCCCCACGACGTTCGCAAGCGCCAGCGACCAGATGATGGTATAGGTGACGTCCAGCCGCGTTTCCACCATGGTGACGCCGGGCTGGATGCCCAGCAGCACCATGCCGCCCAGGAACACCGCCATCGAGCCGGACCCCGGCACGCCGAACAGCAGCGTCGGCACCAAGGCGCCGCCCTGACAGGCGTTGTTAGCGCTTTCGGGGGCGATGACGCCGCGCACGTCGCCCTTGCCGAAGCGGCTGCGATCCTTGCTGGTCTGGACGACATGGCTGTAGGCAATCCAATCGACCACCGCGCCACCCAGGCCCGGCAGCGCGCCGATCGCGCAGCCAAGGCTGGCGCAGCGGGCGACCAGCCAGGGGTGGGCAAAGACGTCGCGCACGCCTTTCATCCAGCCTCCGCCCAAGGGGGTGCTGTCGGAAATGGCAGTGCCGCGCTTCAGCAGGTCGATGATCTCGGGGATGGCGAAAAGGCCCATGGCGACGACCACCAGCGGCACACCGTCATAGAGATAGTCGGTCCCCATGGTCATGCGCGCCTCGCCGGTGGCGGGGGCGGTGCCGATGGTGCCGATGATCAGGCCAAGGCCCGCCGCGGCGATGCCCTTGGTCAGGCTGCGCCCCGACAGGACCGCGACCATCGACAGGCCGAACAGCGTCAGCATGAACAGTTCGGCCGAGGAAAAGGACAGCACCAGCGGCCGGGCGATGACGATGGCGACCGACAGAACCAGCGCGCCGATGATGCCGCCCAGCAGCGAACTGGTGAAGGCCGCAGACAGAGCCCGCGCCGCCTCGCCGCGCTTGGCCATGGGGAAGCCGTCCAGCACCGTCGCCTGGCTGGCACTGGAACCGGGGATGCCCATCATGACGGATGTGAAGGTGTCCCCCGTGGGGATCACGGCAACCATGCCGATCAGCATGCCCAATGCGGCCGTCGGCTCCATCCCGTAAAGGAACGGCAAGAGGATCGACATGCCGGCAATGCCGCCGAGGCCGGGCAGGATGCCCACGACCAGGCCGACCAGGACCCCCAAAACAAGAAAGCTCAGGTGTCCGATGGACATGACTTGGCTTAGCGCCGTGATGGCGACGTCGAACATGGTGGTTAACTCCCCCCGTTAATGCGTGCGGCGGGGCCGCGAAGGCCCCGCGCGGTGTTTCAGAAGCGGACGCCGTAATCCTCGGACAGCCAGGTGGTCAGGTATTCGCGGATCGCGGGATCGACGGTCAGCGCGGCCTTGAGGGCGGCATCCGCCTCTTCGCCGACCAGCTGTTCGTAGGCGCCCAGCTCCTCGCCCGCGCGTTCGCGGAAATCGGGGGCCTCGACGATGTCGCGGGCGGCCTGCGAATAGGTCTCGATGATCTCGGCGGGAACGTCGTTGGGCAGCACGACCATCTTCTGCAGCGAATAGCCCGCGATCATCAGGGCCTTCCAAGCCTCGAAGGCCTCGCCCTCGGGGGCGGCGCCGGTGGCTTCGGTGAAGAACTCGACGAAGGTCGGCAGGTCGGGGAAGGACGGGTCACGCGACACGGTGCCGTCGGCATCGACCACGCCCATCGAGAAGAGCGGCACGGCCTTGCCGCTTTCCACCAGCGGGACGACGCTGCTGAGATAGGCCGAGCTGGTCTGGAAGTCGATGCCCGCCTCGCCGCGTTCGAAGGCCAGGCGGCCCGCGCCGCGGCTTTCCATGCCGAAGACCGGGCGGATGTTCATGCCCATCATCTTCATCGCCAGCAGGACCGGCATTTCCAGCGCGGTCGCGCCCTGGCTGGCAAAGCGGATCTCTTCGGATTTCAGGGTTTCCAGACCCTCGGGGCCGGTGACGCCGTATTTCGGATCGGCATAGACGACGCCGCCCGTCGGGGACGCCAGAACCGCCGTCCAATCGGCATAGTCGTAACGGACGCGCGGATCGCCCAGGATGGCCGGATACTGGGTCGAGGCCGAGGTGCCCAGGATCGACAGGCCGTCGTGGCTGGCGCGGTTGGCGAACTGGTTCGCGCCGGTGATCGATCCGCCGCCGGGCACGTTCAGTACCACGACGTTGGGCTGACCGGGCAGGGCATCGGCCAGCTGCGGCGCGAAGAAGCGTGCCCAGACATCGGTGCCACCACCGACGCCGAAGGGGATGGTCCATTCGACCGTCTCACCGGCGAAATCCTGGGCCGCCAAGGCCTGGGGCAGCGACAGCATGGCCACGGCCCCCAGCAGGGTGGCGCGCAGCGGGTTCAAGAGATATTTCATGTGGGTTTCCTCCTTGTTGGTCTTTTTGGTCTTGTCGTCGATGCGATCAGGCAGCGTGATCGCGGACCAGGACATGGCCCTCGAACAGCCGACGCGCGGTGCGGATCACCATGGCACGGGTGACGACGCCGGTATCGGGGTCCTGTTCGATTTCGACCGGGGTCTGTCCCGATGGGTGTTCGATGATCAGGCGGCGACGCCCGTCGGCATCGACCTCGGGCAGCCGCGCCAGGCGGTGCGCGATGGTGCCGGGGGTGCAGCAGGCGGACGCGATGCAGACCGCGCCGGTGATGGCCACCGCCGTATGGCAGGAATGCGGCATGAAATAGCGCGCGGTGATGGTGCCCTCGCCCGCAGGGGGGCTGAGCAGGATCGGCTTTGGGATGACCATCTGCGAGACATCGCCCAACCCCATCAACTGGCCCGCCTGCAGGCGCAGGGCCTCAAGCCGGGTCATGAAGTCGCGGTCGGCGTCGAATTGGGCGGGGGCTTCCTTGCCGGTCTTGCCGAAGCTGGCGGCATCGGCCAGCATCGCCGCCACCGCCATGTCGAAGAGCGAGACCTCGACATCGCCGATCATCTGGCTGGGCACATCCGACGGCAACAGCTTGCCCGTCTTGGAGCCTGCCGCATCCAGAAAGGCCATGCGCACGGGGGCCGCGGTTCCGGGCACGCCCGCGATGGCGAAATCGCCTTCGTAATCGACGACGCCGCCGGGGGTCTGGATGATCGCCTCGACCCGCTTGCCGGTGTTCACGTTGAAGATGGTCAGGCGCGTCTCGGGGTCGGTGGCCTTGACCAGCCCCTGCTCGATGGCGAAGGGGCCGACCGCCGACAGCATGTTGCCGCAGTTGGGCGCGGTATCGACCAGCGCCTTTTCGACATTCACCTGCGCGAAAAGATAATCCACGTCGGCATCCGCGCGCGCCGAAGGCCCCACGATGGCCACCTTGCTGGTCAGGGGGTTGCCGCCGCCGATCCCGTCGATCTGCAGCGGATGCCCCGAACCCATTGCCGAGATCAGCACCGCGTCGCGCGCTTCGGTCCGGGCGGGCAGATCGCTTGCCAGGAAGAAGGGGCCGCGCGATGTGCCGCCTCTCATCAGGACGCAGGGAAGTTTTTGCATGGCTTGGCCTTCATGGCTGATCCGGGCGGATGCCCCTTGGGGTGGATCAGACTTGCCAGAGGAAAAGGAATGTGTGAAATGCAATGATCGGAACGATTATTGCGTTGCAAACATGAATATCGACCTCGAAGATCTGCGCGCCTTCGTGGCAACTGCCGAAATGCAAAGCTTCAGTGCCGCCGCAGACAGCATTCACTTGTCGCAACCGGCGCTGACGCGGCGCATCCAAAAGCTCGAATCGGTGGTGGGGGTGCCGCTTCTGGAACGCACGACGCGGCGGGTGTCGCTGACGGCGGTGGGGCGGGACTTCCTGCCGCGTGCGCGCCGCCTGCTGGACGATCTGGAAACATCGCTGATGTCGGTGCGCGAGATTGCCGAAAAGCGCTCGGGGCTGGTCAGCATCGCCTGTATTCCCACCGCGGCCTATTACTTCCTGCCCGATGTCATCAGCGCCTTTACCGCCGAATTCCCCGCGATCCGCTTTCGCATCATGGACGCGGGCGCGAACGAGGTCCTGCAAAGCGTCCTGAACCGCGAGGTGGACTTCGGCATCACGCTTCTGGGCGCCGACGATCCCGAGGTGGCCTTCGATCCGCTGATCGAGGAACCCTTCCTGCTGGCCTGCAGGCGCGATCATCCGCTGGCAGAGCGATCCTCGGTCAGCTGGGCCGAGCTGGCGGACCATCGCTTCGTCACCGTCGGACGGTCCAGCGGCAACCGGCTGATCATGGATCTGGCGCTGGCGCGCGCCAACGTCCGGCCCCGCCCCTTCTTCGAGGTTCAGCACCTGTCCACGTCGCTTGGCCTGGTCGAGGCCGGCCTGGGGGTCGCGGCCCTGCCCCGCATGGCGCTGCCCGCGGGACCGCATCACACCATCGCCACCGTGCCGCTGACCGCGCCGGACGTGACGCGGACGGTCGGCGTGGTCAGGGTGCCCGGCTCGCGCCGATCACCCGCTGCCGAACAATTCTATGCCATGCTGCTCAATCGCTGGCAGGTCTGAGCCCCCGTCGCGATGATCGCGCGTGCCGACATGGCGATGTCGGCACGCGTTGGGTCATGGCATGGTGATCGACGTCGGTTCGTCGATATCCTCTGCCTTGCAGTATCCGGACAGGATGTCGCTTTTCGCAGGGTCCGCCCAAGCCTGATTGTCGGCGTCGAAGACGATCGGCTTGATGTAGTCGACGGGATCGACCAGCCAATGCAGGCGCGGACGATCCTTGGCCGGAATGCCCATAAGGTCCAGCTGGTTCACATAGCCGGCATAGACCGACAGCGACGATCCCTCGCGCGCGCGCGAACCGGTGGTGATGTGGTTCGGGATATAGATCCGCGGCTTGATCGCCTGCTGATACATGATCAGGTCGCGCAATCCGTTGTTGTCGAAGTTCCCCGTCGCCGCCGTTCCCAGCTGGACATCGGTCGGGCCAAGCGCCTCCAGCAGTTCGACGATCCGCTGACCGTCCTCGGGGGTGCCTTCCCAGCCATTGCCCTTGCCTTCCTTCAGGGCGCCGGCGGTGTTGTGGAACACGAACGAAAAATTGCTGCCGTCGCGCAGCATGAAGCTGAAGAACAGCGACTCGGGACCGCCGGGCGCGCCGGGGGTGGTTTGCGTGTTGAACTGACCCTCGGACGGTTCGAAGTTTTCCGGCATGTTGCGCGGGTTCGGCCATTGCTCGGTTCCCGCCGGGAACAGGTATTCGTCGCGTTCGTCGACGATGATCTCGACCGGGGTGGGCGGGAATTCATGGTCGGGATCGACGGCGACGGAATGCAGGTGCCGAAAGGCGACGGTGCAGGCCTGCGGTTCCAGGAACGGCAACCGCAGGACCTGCGTGCCGGGTGTCGATCCGGCGGTGGTGACGGTCTGGCAATCGACCTTGGCGCCTTCGGGGATGGCACGTTCGGGGACCTGCATCACCAATGGGTCCGCGACCATCCGTGCCAGATCCGTCTGCATGGTGCCGCAGGTCTCCTCGGTCGCATAGACGACCGCCCCGGTCTTGGCGGCGATATAGGCGGCATTGTCGGCGTGGTCGCCATGACCGTGACCCAGCAGGATCGCCTCGGGGTTCAGGTTGACCAGATCGGCGATCACGAGGGGCGTGCGTCCCGGTTCGACCTCTTGCCGGGTCATGTAGCTGTCCAGCATGAAGACGCGCCCCTCGACCGAGGCTGCGAAGCTGGAAGCCGACAGCCACGAGAAGATGACCTTGTCGGCGGGGGTGTCACCGGACTGCGGGTCCACGTTCTCTTGCCCGAAGATCAGCTGACGTGCGGCGATCATCTGCGGTGTCTCGACCGCGACCGCTGGTGTCATCGTCAGGGCCGTGCCGATCAGCATCGCGCCCGCTGCAAGGAATTTCATGACAATCTCCTCCTGTTCAATGGCCGGTCCGAGGGTCGGACGGCAGGCAGGGCGCGATCCTCCCGAACGGGCCCCGCAGGCCTTAGCCTAGGCGCGGATGGGGGCGGGACGCAGGTTCGATAATCAATATTCGCTTGCGATATAATCTGCACGATGTGCAAAGCCAGCCGGATGCCAGAAGGGCGGCTGCATTGCTGCAACCGCCCTTTCGCGTGGTTTCCCTCGACCTCAGAACTCGGCGTTCACCGCAAGGAACAGCGACCGGCCATCGATGACGGTGTTGAAATCGGCGCTGTCGATCTGGCGGTCGAACAGGTTGCGGATCTGCCCGTCCAGCGTCACGCGGTCGTTCACGCGATACTGCGCGCCGACATCGGCCAGGGTATAGGCCTTGTAGGTCTCGGCCCCGTCGCGTCCGGCGACTTCCTCCTCGCCGTTGTAGGTGATGCTGGCCCAGAGCGACAGGCTGTCGGTCTTTTGCCAATCACCCCGCAGACTGGCCTTGTGGCGGGGCGTGCGGGTCAGGGGCAGGCCCTCGTTCTCGCCGTTCTCCTGTTCTGAATCGGTGAAGGTGTAATTCCCCGACAGGGTGACGTCATTGCCCAACAGGGCGCGGCCCGTCAGTTCCACCCCGGAAATCCGGGCCTTGCCGATGTTGTAATATTCATACTGCTCGTAGGTGACGCCATCCAGATCGATGGTCCCGCCGGTATCGCGACTGTCGATCTTGTTCTTGAAATCGGTGTGGAAGGCCGTGGCGCTGAACCGGTAATCGGGACCGTCATAGCGCATGCCCAGCTCGACGCTGGTGCTTTCCTCGGGCGAAAGGCCGGGGGTGCCGACGATCACGGCGCGGCGCTGGTTCGTCAGGAAATAGTAATCCTCGGCCGATTGGCGCAATTCGGGCGTGCGATAGCCGGTGGCGATGCCGCCGGTCAGGAACAGGTCCGGACGCAGCTGATAGACGGCATGGATGCGCGGCGTCAGCTTTCCGCCGAAGCGCTCGTCGTCGGTCCAGCGCGCACCACCCGTCAGCGACAGGTCGGGCGTCACCTGCCAGACATCCTCGGCAAAGACCGCCACCTGCCGGTTCGAGAACGAGAACTGGTCCTCGGACTGCAGGCCGGGGTTCTGATCGCGCAGGCGCGACTCCTGGAGCTGCGCGCCAAGGGTGACGTCATGTGTGCCCGCGGCCTCGAAGCTGCGATCGGCCTTCAGGTCAAGCGTAGTGTTGGCGATCTCGGGGCGGCGGGACGATCCTTCGGTCTCGCGCGAGCCTTCTTCCCAGTTCAGCACCGCCTCGCTGGACCAGTCGCCGATCATCTGCTGGTAACCAAGCGACAGCGTGTCGCGACGGTTGACGCGCGTGACCTCGTCGGGGTCGGTGATGCGGGTGCGGCCGGCCTCGAAGGTCATGTTGCGGGTCGCATCGGGCGCCCATGTCAGCCGCGCGCGCAGGTCGTTGATGTCACGCTTGCCGGGGCCATCCTCGCGCCCCGATCCGTCGCGTTCATATCGGCGCCCCCAAAGCTGCGCCGACCAGTCGGTGCCAAGCGGCGTTCCGGTATAGAAGGACAGCTGCCGGTCGCCCGCATCGTCGCTGTGCTGGGGAAGCGTGCCCTCGACCCGCAGGCTGCCCTCGGGGGCGGTGACGCCCTTGCGGGTGATGATGTTGACCACGCCGCCCATGGCATCGGAACCATAAAGCGCCGACATCGGGCCGCGCACGACCTCGATCCGTTCGATGGCCTGGGCGGGCGGGATGTAATACTGCTCGATCCCGCCCGATCCGTTGGTGCGCGCCTCGCGCGTGCCCTGCCGTTTGCCGTCGACCAGGATCAGCGTGTATTCGCCCGGCAGCCCCCGGATCGAGATGTTCTGCCCGTCCGCCGTCCCGCTGGTGCTGACACCGGCGGTGTCGCGCAGGATCTGAGTCAGATCGCCCGTCGGCCCCTTGCGCAGTTCCTCGCCCTGGATGACTGTCACGCTGGCGGGTGCGGTCGCTAGGGTCTGCTCGACCCCGCTGGCCGACAGGACAATCGGTTCAAGAAGGACGGGTTCGACATCCTGCGCGGCGGCGGGAATGGCGATGGTCGTGCCCAGAAGGGCGGCGTGCAGGGATCTGATCATATCGAAGAACCTTGGTGGTATCGCAGTGGTCGGGATCAATCGGCCGTGTCGAAACGCGCGGCCTGCGCAAGGGCGCATTGTTCCAGAACGGTGAAAAGGGCCAGGCCGCGGGGGCCCATGACGAAGGGGTGGGGCGCATCGGGGCCGCGTTCCGCCAGTTCCGCCATCAGCCTGTCCGATCCGTCGCGGCGGACATGGTTCGACAGGACGACATCGACGCCCTCGGCCTTGGCGCGGTTGCGTGCCATGGCCGCGGCCTCGGCATAATCGCGGAAGATCCCGGCATCGGGGCCAAAGTTGAACCCTGCCCCGCCCCACAGGACGGCCTTATGCGTCTGGCCCCCGTCCGACAGCGGAAGGATCGGGGAGATCGTTCCCGGCGTATGACCGGGGGTGATCATTACCTCAAGCGTGCCGTTGCCGGTCGGAATGCGCTGCCCCTCGGCCACGACCTGCCCGCGCTCGGGCGCGGCGCCAAAGCGCGGATGCGGGGGGGTGCGTTCGGCCAGCTGCCAATCCGCCTCGGACATGGCGATGGGGACGCCCAGCTTTTCGGACAGGAAGGTCGCCCCGCCGAAGTGGTCGCCATGCGCGTGGGTGACCAGGATCATCCGGATGGCGGTGGGGTCCAGACCCAGCTTTTCCATGCCGCCCAGAACGTCACGCTCGGCTTCCTCGGCGGTGTTGAGGCTGTCGATCAGCACATAGCCGTCCGCGGACCCGTAGAGCCATGCCGAGACCGAGCGGTTCCCCACGAACCAGAGGTTGTCGAAGACCTGCATCGGCGGCAGGGGATCACGGGCTTCGGCCCGGGGCTTCCTGTCGCCGCCCTTGTGGTCGTGGCCGCGCGTGCTGCGGTCGCGCGGCGCATTCACGTCACGGATGTGCATGTCCAGATCGCAGAGATCCGCGAAGCCCGGGAAATCGGCAGCGGCGGCCAGTCCGGCCTCGGCATGCGCTTGCGCGTCCTGTGCCGCCAGCGGAGTGGCCAGAAGAAGCAGGGCCGTCGAGACGGCAGCGAATGGAATGAGACGCATGGCAAGCCCTTGAGGTAATGCGCGACAGGATTTTGGCTGGCGTTTCACGGCTTGCTGCGCATGCGCTTAGATCAGGATGAATGCCCGCACAACCTCGTGATCGCGCGTCAGGGGCGTTTTTCGCGGTTGATGCCGGTTGTCGGGCATGAAAAATCCGCCGCGATCCTTCGATCGCGGCGGCCAGGGGTTCGATGGCGCCTCAGGCGTCGTTCTTGCGGCGCTGGAACAGCATCAGGCCGCCGCCGATGACGATGCCGATCAGGTCGGTCAGAAGTCCCGCGTCCAGCATGCCAAGCGCGGCCGCGATCAACATGATCCGGATCGGCCAGCCGATGCGGCCGAAGAACCAGCCGATGATCCCCGACGACAGCAGATAGATGCCGAAAAGCGCCGAGACGGTGACATGGATGGTATCCAGCCAGTCGCCCTGCATCAGCAATGCGTCCGAGAAGAAGAACATATAGGGCACGACGAAGGCCGCCAGCCCGATGCGGAAGCTCTCCATGCTGGTCTTCATCGGGTCCGATTGCGCCAGTGCCGCACCCGCATAGGCCGCCAAGGCAACGGGCGGGGTGATGGCCGACATGACCGCAAAGTAGAAGATGAAGAAATGCGCCGTCAGCGGATCGACACCAAGGTTGATCAGCCCCGGCGCGATGACCGATGCCGCCACCGCATAGGCTGCGGTCGTCGGCATGCCCATCCCCAGGATCACCGCCACCAGCATCGAGAACATCATCGCCAGCAGCTGCGACTGGTCCGCGATCCCCAGCAGCAGCGCGGAAAACCGCGTCCCGATGCCAGTCAGGGCGATGACGCCGACGATGATGCCCGCCGCGGCACAGACGGCCACCAGTTGCAGCACCATCCGCGCGCCGATGTCCAACGCGTGGAACAGCTGGCGCGGACCCATGCGATTGGGCGTCAGCCAGGATACGACCGCCGCCGTGATCATCGCCAGCGTGCCGCAGCGGATCACCGAATAGCCAAGGAACAGCGCCCAGATCAGCACGATGATCGGCGCGAACAGATAAGCCTGCCGCAGCAGGGCGCCCAGCTTCGGCAGGGCGGACCGCGGCAGGCCCACCATCTTGAACCGCTGCGCCATCAGGTCGACCATGAAAAAGATACTGGCAAAATACAGCAATGACGGGATCAATGCGGCCCAGATGATGTCGTTGTAGGGAATGCCGGTGATCTCGGCCATGATGAAGGCGCCCGCGCCCATGATCGGCGGCATGATCTGCCCGCCCGAGGAGGCCGCGGCCTCGACCGCCGCGGAAGTCTGGGCGCGATAGCCGACCTTCTTCATCAGCGGGATCGTCAGCGAACCGGTCGACACGACGTTGCCCGCGCTGGTGCCGTTGATCATCCCCATCAGGCCCGATGCGAAGACTGCGACCTTGGCCGGTCCACCACGCTTGTGGCCCGCCGCGGCAAAGGCCACGTTCACGAAATAGGCGCCGACATGGGTGGCCTGAAGGAAGGCCGCGAAGATCACGAACAGCACGATATAGGTCGAGGAAATCGCGATCGGCGCGCTGAGGATGCCGTTGTCGGTGAAGATGTAGGAAAAGAAGCGCTTGGGCGTATAGCCCGAATGGCTGAATATGCCGGGCATCCATGGGCCGGCAAAGGCATAGACGACGAAGACCGCCGAGATGATGACCAGCGCAAGGCCCGCCATCCGGCGCACGCCTTCCAGGATCAGGATCACGCCGGTGATGGCCGCCCACATGTCGCCCGGCTGCGCCATGGGCATCCCCGCCCGCATCTGCAGCGCCCGCGCGAAATAGATGACGTAACCGATCGAGGCCAGCGTCGCGATGGCCAGCAGCGCATCGCCCGCCGACCAGATGCCGGGGCGGCGATCCTTCGCGACCCAGCCATGCACCACCGCCAGCGCCGTGCCCACGGTCAGCGGAATGCCGAAGGTGCCGATGGTCCAGGCGGGGGGCAATGCCTCGCCGCGCAGCCACCAGTTGCCCCAGATGACCGCAATGGCCAGGGCGCCATAGAGGATCCCCGCCCCCGCCGCGAACAGCAGCGGCTTCGACAGCGGATGTCCGGCCTTGTCCTCCTTTTCGGGATCGAGGCCATAGGCTCCGAACAGCAGGAAGCCAAGCGCAAGCCCCCCGCCAAGGTGCAGCAGGCGGTATGTCCAGGTCTCGAGCGGGTAGACGTTCATCACCAGCAGGTGGAACAGCGAGTAGGCTGCGCAGGCGATCGCGATGATCATGTGGCGCGAACCGGTGAACACACGCTGGTTGCCCGCAGGCGGTTCGTCGTCCACGGCCGCCGTGGCGACCACCGGACTGGTCAGGTCGTCAAGCCGGTCCGATTCAGGGATAGTCGGGCTGGAAGTTGTCATCACGTCACCGAATGTCGGAAGGGATCAGTGTCGCGGGCGGATCTGCCCGCGACAGAGTTGACCTGGCTGGTTCAGCGCAGGTCTTCGGGGATGGTGATGCCGATTTCCTCATAGTAGCGGACGGCGCCCGGGTGGAAGGGCATGAAGTTGTTGGTGTCCCAGTTCTCGGCCAGGGTCTCGACCGCCGAGGCGTGCAGCTGCTTCATGCGGTCGTTGTCCTCAAGCGCCAGCTTGGTGATCTCATAGGCCAGGGTTTCAGGCATGTCCTGATGGGCGATGGCGAAGTTCCACATCGAGACCGAGGCCACATCCTCGTCCTGCCCCTCGTAGGTCCCGGCGGGAATGGTGAAATCCTGCATCGAGGGCGCGGATTCCTTGAAGGTCGCCACATCCTCGTCCGACAGCGGCAGGAAGGTCACGTCGTTCTGGATGGCCAGTTCGCTGAAGGCGCTGGTGGGCAGGCCCGCGGCATAGACGAAGGCGTCGATCAGCCCGTCGGCCAGCTGGCCCGCACCGTCCGAACCGCCCGCAAAGCTGGCGTTCACGTCGATGCCCGCGGTTTCGAAGTAACGCTGCCAATAGGTCGCCGAGGTGCCCGATGCCGGCCCCAGGTTCACGCGCTTGCCATCCAGGTCGCTGATCGATTCGATCCCCGAGGACGACAGCACCACCGCCTGCAGCGGCGTCTGATACATCGGGAATAGCGCGCGCAGGTTGCCCGCCTCGGTGCCCGGCATCAGTTCGTTCTGACCCTGCATGGCCTCTTGCGCGGGGCCGGTGGTGGTGAAGCCCAGCAGCGTTTCGCCGGTTTCGACCAGCACGACGTTCTGGACCGGACCGCCGGTGATCTCGACGCTGGTCGGCAGGTCCAGCTGTTCCCCGATGATCGAGCCGAGACCCGAACCCCACACGAAATAGGTCCCCCCCTGCGACCCGGTCGAGATGCTGAGGCTGGACGGCCAGTCGGCGCGGTCCTGCGCGAATGCCGGAACGGCCGCGATGGTGGTGGCGGCAAGCATGGCATAGGTAAAGGTCTTCATCGTCAATTCTCCTCCCATGGTCTTTATCCCGCATCGCCTCTTTGGCGCGATGCGTTGACGAACAGCATGACATGGCCGATGGATCGTCACATACAGTTGGAAGAGTATATTAAAAAACGATATAATCAGGCAGTCTGCTCGATCTCGGACAGATGGCGGTCCAAGGTCTCGAGGATGATGTCGCGCTGCGGATCACGCGTGCCCCGCGTCCAGGCCGCCGCCAGGACCAGCTTGGAACGGGTCGTGCCGTCGGGAATGGCCAGGCGAACGAAGCGCACCCCCGGGACCGTGATGCGCGCGGTCCAGCGTGGCACGATGGCGAGGCCGGTTCCTGTCGCCACGAGGTTGACGATGGTGTGCTTTTCCTCGGCGACCTGCGCGATCCGCGCGGTCAGGCCCGCATCCAGGAACAGCTTGATGGTCAGATCGTGGGAATGCGGACGCGACCGCCGGTCGGGCACGATCAGGGGGGCGTCGGCCAGATCGGTGACGGCGATCTGGTCGCGGTCGGCCAGGGGATGATCGGCAGGCAGCGCCACCACCGCGGTCTCGAAGAACAGCGTGCGGAAGTTGATGCGGCGGTCGCGCGTGTCGGGCGGTCGGCAGAAGACGATGTCCAGGCTGCCGCTCAGCAGGCGGGGCAGCAGGTGGATGGTCTTCTGCTCGATCAACTGGACCTCGATGCCCGGATGCTCCTCGCGCAGGAACTGCAAAAGCTGCGGCATCATGCCGGCGGCGGCGCTGTCGATGGCGCCCACGCGCAGGACCGGGGCCGTGGACTTGCGGATGCCGCGGATCTTCTCCTCCAGCGACTCGGCCTGGGTGATGATGGCGCGGACATCCTCAAGGATGGCCTCGCCTGCCTCGGTCAGCGACACGCTGCGGGTGGTGCGTTGGAACAGCTTGGTATCCAGCTGCTCCTCCAACAGCCGGACCTGCCGCCCCAATGAAGCCGGCAGCATCCCCATCGATTGGGCCGCGCGTCCGAAGTGCAATTCCTCGGCTGCGGCGACGAAACATTTGAGATGAGAGATATCCATGAATGCTCTCTGAAAATTGACGAATTATAACATTATGTAATATAAATGCGCCAAGGAATGAATTCCAGCGTTGTCACGCCGATCTGCCGCAAGGATAAGGCAGAGGTCACCCGTCCGGCGCCCGGACGACACCGTCAACCCGCCGGCCCTTTTCGTTCGCGCCGGATGCGAGGTCAAAAGTGAAGCACCTGATGACAGCCGTTCTTTCAACCCTTGTCGCGACCGCCGCCCATGCCGAGGTGATCCCGGACGTCGCCTATGACGACAAGGAACGCACCACGCTGGATCTCTATCTGCCCGATGGCGTCAAGGATGCGCCGCTGGTGCTGTTCATCCACGGCGGACGCTGGATGCGCAACGACAAGGATCAGGTCAACCTGCTGGACCGGGCCGAGGCGCTGAATGCCGCAGGCATCGCCGTCGCTTCGATGAATTACACCTATTCCACGCAGGCAATCTGGCCCGCGCAGCGTGACGATGTCGCCACCGCGATGAAATTCCTGGCCGATCATGGCGCGGAATACGGTTACGACCCTGATCACATGGCCGTTTGGGGCCAAAGCTCGGGTGCGCATATGGCGCTTTGGGCGGGCATCCTGTCCACGCAGACTGATATCCCCGACCTGGATGCTGTCGTGGCCTGGTATGCACCCTCGGATCTGACGCAAATCGCCAGCGACAGGCTGGACGACGACGTGCCCGGCGGGAACGAGGTCTCGGACGAGCCGACCCCGGAAGCCCGCCTGATCGGCGGCGCGATCGATACCCACCCCGAACTGGCAAAGGCGGCCAGCCCGCTTGCCGCGATCGAGGATCTGCCCGATGACGTCGCCTATCCGCCGACCATGCTGATGCATGGCGATCAGGATGTCGTCGTCTCGCCCCTGCAAAGCCAGCGGCTGATCAAGGCCCTGCAGGCACGGGGAACCGAGGCGAGCCTGACCATGGTCGAAGGCGCCAGCCACGGCGGCCCCCTGTTCGCCCCCAAGGTCCCGCAGGTGGTCGAATTTCTGACCAAGCGGTTCGGTCTGGACTGAGCCCGGCGCGGATCAGAGGATCAGGATCGCCCTGAAGTCGTTCACGTTCGTCAGCGTCGGTCCGGTCCGCACCAGCGTTCCCAAGGCATCGAAGAAGCTGTAACTGTCGTGGCGCGCCAGGTAGTCGCGCGACCGCAGGCCCAACGCAGCAGCATCCTGCAACGTCGAGGGTGCGATGACCGCCCCTGCCGCATCCTCGGTTCCGTCGATGCCATCGGTATCCACGGCAAGCGCGTGGATGCCGGGATGACCGTTCAGGGCCTGTGCCAAGGCCAGCAGGAATTCGGTGTTGCGCCCGCCACGGCCGGGGGGCGTGTCGCCGATGGTCACGGTCCCCTCTCCGCCTGAAAGCAGGACCACCGGCGCGGGCGCAGGGGTGCCGTGACGCGCGGCTGAACGGGCGATCCCCGCCATCACGACGCCGATCTGCGCGGCCTCTCCCTCCAGCGCGTCGCCCAGAAGGACCGGGGTCACGCCGGCTTTGCGCGCAACCTCGGCCGCGGCTTCCAGCGACATCTGGGGTGTGGCGATCATGCGATAATCGACGGGGAAGTCTTCCTGTCGCGCCGCATCCACCGACAGGATCTGACGCGCCGCGGCAGGCAGCCCAGGTCCCAGCCTTTCGATCAGATGCGACAGGTCCTCGGTCCCCGAAGGGTCGGGAACCGTCGGGCCCGACGCGATGGCCGCCGGATCATCCCCCGGCACGTCCGAGATCGCCAGGGTCACGACCCGCGCGGGCAATGCCGCCCGTGCCAGCCCGCCGCCCTTGACCTGCGACAGCCTGCGCCGCACGCGGTTCATGTCGTCGATGGCAAGCCCCGAAGCCAGCAGCAGCTTGTTCACCGCGATCTTGTCGTCCAGCGTCAGGGGCGCGACCGGCAGGCTCAGCAGCGCCGATCCCCCACCCGAGATCAGGGCCAGAACCAGATCGTCCGGCCCTGCCGTCCGCACCATGTCCATGATGCGGGCGGCGGCATCCATGCCCGCCTGATCGGGAACGGGGTGCGAGGCCTCGCGGACCTCGATCCGCTCGGTCGGAACGGCATGGCCATAGCGCGTCACGACCAGGCCCGACAAATCGACGTCGGGCCAGGCCTTTTCCACGGCCCGGGCCATGGCGGCGGCGGATTTCCCCGCCCCCACCACCAGGCAGCGCCCCTTAGGCTTTTCGGGCAGATGGCGGGCCAGAACCGTGGCAGGGTCCGCTGCCGCGATGGCGGCATCCATCATCTGCAGCAGCAGGCTGCCCGCATCATCTTCCCGCATGGTCATGCTCAGATGTTGTCGCCGCGAATGGCGTCGCAGACGGCATCCGTGACCTGCTGGGTGTTGGCATCACCACCGACATCGGGCGTCATCACGCCATCGGCACAGACCTTCTCGACAGCGCGCATCAGGCGCGTGGCGGCATCGCCCTCGCCCAGGTGCTCCAGCATCTGCGCGGCGGTCCAGAAGGTGGCCACCGGGTTCGCGATGCCTTTGCCGGCGATGTCGAAGGCCGAGCCGTGGATCGGTTCGAACATCGAGGGATAGCGACGCTCGGGGTCGATGTTGGCCGTGGGCGCGACGCCGAGCGAACCCGCCAGCGCACCTGCCAGATCCGAAAGGATGTCGGCATGCAGGTTGGTGGCGACGATGGTATCCAGGCTTTTCGGGTCCTTGACCATGCGCACGGTCATGGCATCGACCAGCATCTTGTCCCATTTGACGTCGGGGAATTCCTTGGACACCTCTGCGGCGATCTCGTCCCACATGACCATGCCGAAGCGCTGCGCGTTCGACTTGGTCACCACGGTCAGGAACTTGCGCGGACGCGATTGCGCCAGCTTGAAGGCATAGCGCATGATCCGCGTGACGCCGACACGGGTGAAGATCGAAACCTCGGTGCCGACCTCTTCGGGCATGCCCTTGTGGGCGCGACCGCCATGGCCGGAATATTCGCCTTCCGAGTTCTCGCGCACGATGACCCAGTCCAGGTCGCCGGGGCCGACATGTTCCAGCGGGGACTTGATGCCGGGCAGGATCTTGGTCGGGCGGACGTTGGCGTATTGGTCGAAGCCCTGGCAGATCGGCAGACGCAGACCCCAGAGCGTGATGTGATCGGGGACGTCGGGCGCACCGACGGCACCGAAGAAGATGGCGTCGAAGGCCTTCAGCTGTTCGGGGCCGTCTTCGGGCATCAGCGCGCCGGTCTTCTTGTAGCGCTCCGAGCTCCAGTCGAATTCGGTGACGTCGAAGGTGAAGCCTCCGTCGCGGCGGGCCAGTGCCTCGAGCGCCTGCAGACCTGCGGCGATGACCTCGGGGCCGATTCCATCGGCCGGAATTGCGGCAATCTTATAGGTTTTCACAATCTGCTCCTCGTCTGATTTCAGCTGTTGGAAAGCCTGTCCAAGGTTGTCGTCCATCATTGCGCAGTCCTCCCGTTCGCAGCGCCGGACGGCGCGTTGCAGGGGCAGGTTAGGAACGGGACGAGGCCGAAGCAATTTTCAGATATTTATATAAGTTCCAGATATAATGATGAACCGCCGGAGGGATATGTCGGGATTTCAGCGGCTTGCAACCCCGCTTGCCCCTCTGCCAGCCTGCATATGCGCGCATAGGATAAGCCAGGTGCCGAACCGGCATTAGATACGATCCGTATATAATCTTTGCGCAGTGGAATTTCACATCGTGCAAGCAGATGTTCTGCCATCTGAGCTGCGTCGCCAGACGAACGCTTGGGGAGGGAAGCCTGAGGAGGAGGATTTCCATGAACATGCCAGCATTGCCGCTGCACCCGTGCATCATGGGCGCATGCATGCCCCGGTCGGGCTAGACCCGCCAATCCCCGACAATCCGACGCCCGCTTTCGCCACTGCTCCGGTGGCTTTTCGTCCATGGGCGGTCCACCGATCGCCCACGACCTTGGGAGGAAACCATGAGTCCGACAAGCATCACCCTGCTGCTGCTGTTATTTGCCGTCGTCATGTTCATCTGGGAACGGATCCCGCTGGCCCTGACGGCGATGATCGTCTGCCTGGCCCTGGCCATCACCGGAGTCCTGAGCCCCGCCGAAGCCTTCGAGGGTTTCGTCAACAGCAACGTCATCCTTTTCGTCGCCATGTTCATCATCGGCGGCGCCCTGTTCCAGACCGGCATGGCCAGCGAGATCGGCGGCCTGGTCACCCGGTTCGCCCGGACGGAACGGCAGCTTGTGGTCGCCATCATGCTGATCACCGGCCTGATGTCTGGCCTGCTGTCGAACACCGGCACCGCCGCCGTCCTGATCCCCGTGGTCATCGGCATCGCCAGCCGTTCCGGCTTCGCCCGTTCGCGGCTGCTGCTGCCGATCGTCTTCGCGGCGGCCATGGGCGGCAATCTCAGCCTGATCGGCGCCCCCGGCAACCTGATCGCGCAGGCGGCGCTTGAACCCCAGGGGCTCAGCTTCGGCTTCTTCGAATACGGCTATATCGGCCTGCCGATCCTGCTGGCGGGCATCCTGTTCATGGCCACCATCGGCCTGCGCCTGCTGCCCGACCACAAGGTCGAGGGCGAAAGCCAGCCGGTGACCAAGGCCGAGGCCGCAACCCCCGAGGTGCCGCGGTGGAAGAAGAACGCCGCCCTTGCGGTCCTGATCGTCACCGTGCTGGGCATGGTCTTCGAAAGCCGGATCGGCATCCGCCTGCATGTGACCGGTGCCATCGGCGCGGCGGCCCTCGTGCTGCTGGGGGTCGTGACCGAAAAGCAGGCCTATCAGTCGATCGACGCGCGGACCATCTTCCTGTTTGGCGGCATCCTGTCGCTGGCCACCGCGATGGAGACGACGGGCGCAGGCACCGCCGTGGCGAATGCCGTCCTTGGCCTGATGGGACCCGACACGCCGATGTTCGTCATCATGCTGGCGATCTTCCTGATTGCCGTGGCACTGACGAACTTCATGTCGAACACGGCGACGACGGCCCTGTTGGTTCCGATCGGGCTGTCGATCTCGACCACGATCGGGGCCGATCCGCGCGCCGTCCTGATGGCCATCGTCATCGGCGGGTCGCTGGCCTATGCGACGCCCATCGGGATGCCCGCCAACGTCATGGTCCTTGGACCGGGGGGATATACCTTCAAGGATTACGCAAAGGCGGGCGTGCCGCTGATCCTGGTTTCGACGGTCGTCAGCATGACCCTGCTGCCGATCCTGTTCCCCTTCTTCCCATAAGGGTCTGAAACCGCTGCGGCCGCGGGCAATTGTCCCGCGGTCGCACGACCTTGCAGCCTCTGCTCAGACGATGCCGCCGCCGCCGCCCTGCACCTTGGGGCGTTTCGCGGCGACTTGGGCCCGATAGCCGGCGGCGCGATAGGTCGCCACCGGGTCGATGGCACCGCCCGCGCGTTTCCGCGCCATGGCCAGGATCGGATCGACATCGGTCCGGAAGGCCGCCCGCAGCGTGGCCGAGGCCATCAGCGCATCGTTGTCATCCTGGAACCCCGCCAGCGCGGCACGGTCGACAAGCGAGGCCTGCACGAAGGCGCGCTGGATCTCGATGGCAGAGATCATCAGGCTCTCGATGGGGTCGGTGACGTTGTGGCTCTGGTCGATCATATGCGACAGGTCCAGCCCCCTGGCTTCGGCATCGACCAGCTCGTTCCAGACCAGGAACAGGCGATAGGGCTCGATCGTGCCGGCATCCAGATCGTCGTCGCCGTATTTTGAATCGTTGAAGTGGAAGCCGCCCAGCTTGCCCGCGTGGATCAGGCGGGACACGATCATCTCGATGTTCACATTGGGGGCGTGGTGGCCCAGATCGACCAGGCACATGGCCTTATCGCCCAATTCCTGCGCGGTCAGCAGCGATGTGCCCCAATCCTGCACCACCGTCGAATAGAACGCCGGTTCATAGATCTTGTGTTCCGAGAACAGCCGCCAATCCTCGGGCAGCCCGGCATAGATCTGCTGCATCGAAGCCAGATAGCGGTCGAACTGGCGCCCCATATGGGTCTGGCCGGGAAAGTTCGAACCATCCCCGATCCAGACGGTCAGCGCCCTGGAACCCAGCCTGTGCCCGATCTCGATGCATTCGAGGTTGTGTTCCACCGCCTGCGCCCGCGTTTCCGCCGAGACATGCGAGAGCGAGCCGAACTTGTAGCTGTGCCCGTCGCCCGTGTCGCTGAAGGTGTTGGAGTTCATCGCGTCGAACCCCAGCCCGACCTGCTGCGCCTTGGCCAGCAGATCCGAAGGCTCGGCCCTGTCCCAGGGGATGTGCAGCGAGACGGTGGGTGTGGCCTGTGTCAGCTGGTGGATCACGCCGCAATCGTCCAGCTTGTCGAAGATGTGGGCGGGTTCCCCCGGACCCGGAAAGCGGGCAAAGCGGGTGCCGCCGGTGCCGGTGCCCCAGCTGGGGGCGGCCACGGCAAAGCGTGCCGCCCTTTCGGTCATGGCCTCGATGTCGATGCCGCCGCGCGCCAGCCTTGCGCCCAAGGCGTCGTAATCGGCGCGCAGGTCGGCATCGCGGGCCGCGTTCTCGGCAGCGATGATGTCGCTGGAAATCATGTCATCCTCCCATCGGCGCGATTGCGGGGGCGCCGGCCCTATCTGGATATCACGCGGTGTCCGGGTCAGCGCGTGAAGGCTTCCTTGTTGCCCGCGTCGACATTGATGATGTTGCCGGTCGATTTGGCCGAACGGTCCGAGGCCAGGAAATAGGCGGCCTCGGCGATATCCTCGGGCAGGACCGCGCGTTTCAGCAGGCTGCGCTGGCGATACATCTCCTCGAGGCCGTCCTTGTCGGTGCCATAGGTCGAGGCGCGCTGATCCAGCCATTCGCCTTCCCAGATGCGGCTGCCGCGCAGGACGGCGTCGGGGTTGACGACGTTGACGCGGATGCCCGCCTCGGCGCCTTCCAGCGCCAGGCAGCGGGCCAGATGGATCTCGGATGCCTTGGCGGTGCAATAGGCGGCGGCATTCGGGCTGGCGGCCAACCCGTTCTTCGAGGCGACGAAGACGACCGCGCCGCCGATGCCCTGCGCCCGGAAGATGCCGAAGGCCGCGCGCGAGACAAGGAAATACCCGGTCGAGAGGATCGCCATGTTGCGGTTCCACAGATCCAGCGTGGTCTCCTCGATGGGCGCGGAGGAGGCGATGCCCGCGTTGGACACCAGGATGTCGATGCCGCCGAATTCCACCGCCAGATCGTCATGGGCCGCAGTCACCGCCGCCTCGTCGGTGACGTTCATCTGGACGGTCCGCACGACATCCGCACCGTGGCGATCCGACAATGCCGTGGCGGCGCTGTCCAGGGCGGCCTCGTCGATGTCGGCCAGCATCACGCAGGCGCCTTCGGATAGGAAGCGTTCGGCGGTGGCCATGCCGATGCCGCCCGCACCACCGGTGACCAGCGCCACGCGCCCCGCCAGCGATTTCGGCTTGGGCATGCGCTGCAGCTTGGCTTCCTCGAGCAGCCAGTATTCGATGTCGAAGGCCTCCTGCTCGGGCAGGCCGCAGTATTCCGACACGCTGGAGGCACCGCGCATGACGTTGATCGCATTGACATAGAACTCGGCCGAGATGCGCGCCGTCGCCTTGTCCTTGGCGAAGGTGATCATGCCCACGCCCGGCACAAGGTAGACCACGGCATTCGGGTCGCGCATCGCCGGGCTGTCGGCACGCTTGCAACGGTCGTAATAGGCCGCGTAGTTCTCGCGATAGGCGGCGATCTGATCGGACAGCCCCGCCAGCACCTGATCCAGGTTTTCGCGGGCGGGATCGAAGTCCACGACCAGCGGACGGATCTTGGTGCGCAGGAAGTGGTCCGGACATGACGTCCCCAGGGCGGCCAGATCCGGCATGTCGCGGGCATTGACGAATTCCAGCACCGCATCGCTGTCGTCGAAATGGCCGACCATATGCTGGTTGCCGGACACGAAGCCGCGGATGGCGGGCATCAGCCGGGCCGCCACGGCGCGACGCGCATCGGTGGGCAACGCATCGTGGACCGCGCCGCCGAAGACCGGTTTGCCCTTGGTCTCGCCCTCGAAGAAATCGATGGCGCGGTTGATGATGGCCAGGGTCAGCTCATAGCATTCCTTGGCGTCATCGGCCCAGGTGAACAGCCCGTGCGATTCGAGGATGACGCCCTTGGCATCGGGATTGTCGATGCAGAATTTCTCAAGCCACAGCCCCAGTTCGTAGCCCGGCTTCTTCCACGGCAGCCAGCCGATCTGATCGCCGAAGACCCGACGCGTCAGTTCCTGCGAATTCTTCGAGGCGGCGATGGCGATGATCGCATCGGGGTGCATGTGGTCGACATGCGCCTTCGGGACATAGGCGTGCAGCGGCGTGTCGATGGATGCCGCGCGCGGGTTCAGGTTGAAGGTGCAATGGGGCAGCAGGGCGACCATCTCATCCTCATGTTCGACGCCGCGGTATTTGCCCTTCAGCGCGCGCAGCCTGTCCATGTACAGCGTCGCGAAGCCGTCCATCCGGATCGAGCCGACATCCCCGCCCGACCCCTTGACCCAAAGCACCTCGGCCTGGTCGCCCGTCAGCGGATCGGCCTGCATGACCTTGGCCGAGGTATTGCCGCCCCCGTAATTCGTGATGCGCTTGTCCGACCCCAGAAGGTTCGACCGATACAGCAGCTTTTCAGGCTCGCTCATCCCGGCGGCACGGGTGTCGTCCCACAGCGAATGCAACTGGCCGTGCAATTTCTGGTCAAGACTGGTCATCGGTATTCTCCTCCGGGTGGGCGATCTGTAGTGACAGGTCTTCCGCAAAACTGAAGCCGACACCGCCGACTGTCAATCATTATCGATCATTTGCAATCATAACTGATCTAAAATGATTGACAGTGATCGAACAACCCCGCAATGTTCCCGAAGGAGGAGCGCGATGCACGAGAAAGAACGCCAGAGGATCATCCTGTCGGCCATCGAGGACCGCCCCGTCGTCATGGTGGCGGAACTCTGTGCCCTGACAGGCGCATCCGAGGCGACGATCCGGCGCGACATCGCCACGCTGGATACGATGAAGCAGCTGCGCCGGGTGCGGGGCGGGGCCGAGGCGCTGAACCCCAACGACGTTCCGGCGCTGGCGGGCAGGCCGTTTTCCATCAATGAAACGATCATGATCGAGCAGAAACGCGCAATCGCCCGCGCGGCGGTCGAATTGTGCAGGGACGGCGATCCGATCATCATCAACGGCGGGACGACGACCTTCCAGATGGTGCATCCGCTGGCCTCGCGCCGGTTGCAGGTCTTCACCAACTCGTTTCCCATCGCGGAACATCTACTGAAGCATTCGCGCAATACGATCACCCTCTCGGGGGGGACGATCTATCGCGAACAGAACATCATCCTGTCGCCCTTCGACAATGACGTGACCCGCAACTTCTATGCGCGGCGCATGTTCATGGGCGCGCAGGGCGTCGGCCCGCTTGGGTTGATGGAGGCCGATCCGCTGCTGATCCAGGCCGAGCAGAAGCTGATCGGCCAGGCGGACGAGCTGGTGCTGCTGGTGGATTCGACCAAGTTCGACAACCGATCCTCGCTGGTGCTTTGCGGGCTGGACCGGATCGACGTGCTGATCACCGACGAGGGGATCAGCGACCGCGCCGCCGCCATGGTGGAAGGTGCGGACGTGAAGCTGATCGTGGCGACATCCGCCCCGACGAGGGAGAGAGCGGCCGCCGGCTGACCGGCTGCCGAACAGGGGAGGTTCAAGGGGAGGACATGATGAACCGTATCTTGCAACTGACGATGACGGCGGCCATGGCGACCGGGCTGATGGCCCAGGGTGCCGCGGCCGAGGACATGCGCATCGCGCTTGTGGCCAAGGCGCTTGGCATCGGCTTCTTCGAGGCGGCCGCCAAGGGCGCCGAGGAAGCCGCAGGGGAATTGGGCGGGGTCCAGATCATCTATACCGGCCCGACCGACACCACCGCCGAGGGCCAGATCGAGGTGATCAATTCGCTGATCGCCCAACGCGTCGATGCCATCGCGATTTCCGCCAATGACACCGACGCGCTGGTGCCGACGCTGAAGAAGGCCATGCAGCGCGGCATCACCGTGATCAGCTGGGACAGCGGCGTGGCCGAGGACGGGCGGCTGGCGCATCTGAACCCATCCTCGAACCCGCTGATCGGGAACATGATCATCAAGTTGGCCGCCGATGAACTGCCCGAGGGCGGGCAGGTCGGGCTGCTGTCGGCCACCACCACCTCGACCAACCAGAACATCTGGATCGAGGAGATGATGAAGGTCATGGGCGACTATCCGGGGATCGAGGTCGTCGGCACCGTCTATGGCGACGATCTGGCCGACAAGTCCTATCGCGAGGCGCAGGGCCTGATGCAATCCCACCCCGATCTGGACGCGATCATCGCGCCGACCTCGGTCGGGATCGTGGCAGCGGCGCAGGCGGTCGTGGATGCGGGCAAGGTCGGAGAAGTCAACGTGACCGGTCTGGGCCTGCCCTCGGAAATGGCGGGGGCCATCGAAAGCGGGGCGTCGAAAAGCTTTGCGATCTGGAACCCGATCGACCTGGGGTATTCCGCGACGATCATGGCCTATCACCTGGCCAAGGGCGATGCCCAGGCCGAACCCGGCGCGGAAATCCAGATCGGGCGCATGGGAACGGTGACGCTGGACGAGACGAACTCGGCCGCGATGGCGGATCCCTTCGTCTATGACGCCGGCAACATCGACGACTTCAAGGACATCTTCTGATCCTTGCGTCGCGGCGGCGCATCACGGCGCCGCCCTTTTCCAGCCATTCACCCTGACGACAGGCGAGGTTCAGATGAACGAACGCTCTGCGGCGGCCGGGCAGCCCGTGCTTGCGCTTGATGCCATCACCAAGACCTTTCCCGGCGTCAAGGCGCTGGACGGCGTGCACCTGGAGCTGCACGCTGGACAGGTCACCGCCCTTGTCGGCGAAAACGGGGCCGGGAAGTCGACGGTGGTCAAGACCCTGACCGGCATCTATCAGCCCGACGGCGGGCGCATCCTGATGGACGGGGCCGAGGTTCGCTTCCCGTCCGCGCAGGCGGCCGCCGATCAGGGCGTCACTGCCATCCACCAGGAAACCGTGCTGTTCGACGAGCTGAGCGTGGCCGAGAACATCTTTCTGGGCCATGCCCCGCGCGGGCGCTTCGGCCTGATCGACACCAAGGCGATGCGCCGAAAGGCCCAATCCCTGCTGGACGGCATCGGCGCCGGTATCGATGCCGGGGCGCGGCTGAAGGACCTCGGCATCGCCTCGCGCCACCTGGTGGCAATCGCGCGCGCCTTGTCGGTCGATGCCCGCGTGGTGATCATGGACGAACCCACCGCCGCGCTGAGCCAGAAGGAGATCGAGGAGCTTTACGTTCTGGTCGAGACCCTCAAGGCGCAGGGCAAGGCGATCCTGTTCATCAGCCACAAGTTCGACGAGATCTTCCGCATCGCCGACCGCTGGTGCGTCTTCCGCGACGGGCAGTTCGCCGGGCAGGGCCTGATGTCCGAGATGGACGAAGGCAGACTGGTCCAGATGATGGTGGGCCGCTCGGTCGACCAGATCTATCCCAAGCGCGCGCCCGTCATCGGCGACGAGGTTCTGAAGGTCGTGGGATACTGCCATCCGACCGAATTCGACGACATCGGCTTTACCCTGCGCAGGGGCGAGATCCTGGGCTTCTATGGCCTGGTCGGCGCGGGCCGGTCGGAATTCATGCAGAGCCTGATCGGCATCACCCGGCCCACCAAGGGCGTCACGCGGGTCGAGGGGACCATCAGGGTGATCCGATCCCCCGCCGACGCGATCGCCGCTGGCATCGTCTATGTCCCCGAGGATCGCGGCAAGCAGGGGGCCATCCTGGACATGCCCATCTTCCAGAACGTGACGCTGCCGTCGTTGGGAAAGACATCGCGGTCGGGCTTCACCCGGATGGCGCAGGAATTCGCGCTGGCGCGGCGCTATGTCGAACGGCTGGACCTGCGCGCGGCCTCGCTGGACACGCGCGTGGGCGCCCTGTCGGGCGGCAACCAGCAGAAGGTCGTCATCGCCAAATGGCTGGCGACGCAGCCCAAGGTCATCATCCTGGACGAGCCGACCAAGGGCATCGACATCGGGTCCAAGGCCGCCGTCCACGACTTCATGTCCGAATTGGCGGCCGAGGGACTGTCGGTGATCATGGTCTCATCCGAGATCCCCGAGATCATGGGCATGTCCGACCGCGTCATCGTCATGCGCGAGGGCCGCATCGCCGCCCAGCTGCAGGGCGACGACCTGACCCCCGAAACCCTTGTCCGCCACGCCGCGGGCATCACCGACAGCGCAAGGGGGCAAGCCGCATGAGCATGCTGAAATCGCGCGAGGCGAACCTGACGGGCGCCATCCTGCTGCTGCTGGCGCTGATCGCCACGCGCTTTCCGGGCTTCGTCGCCCCGGCGAACCTGATGGCCGTCTTCAACGACACCTCGCCGCTGATGATCCTGGCGCTTGGCCAGATGGTCGTCATCCTGACCCGCTGCATCGATCTGTCGGTGGCGGCCAACCTGGCGCTGACGGGCATGATCTGCGCCATGCTGAACGTCGCCTTTCCCGGCCTGCCCGTCGCGGTCATCCTGATCGTGGCACTGGCCTGCGGGGCGGTGATGGGCGCGGTGAACGGCCTTCTGGTCTGGAAGCTGGCCATCCCGCCCATCGTCGTGACGCTTGGGACGATGACCATCTATCGCGGCATCATTTTCCTGCTGTCGGATGGCGCATGGATCAACAGCCACGAGATGTCGGCAAGTTTCACCGGCTTTCCGCGCACCCCGATCCTGGGCCTGCCGGTGCTGGGATGGCTGGCGATTATTGTGACGGCGGGCATGGCGCTGATCATGGCGCGCACGCCCATGGGCCGCAGCTTCTATGCCGCGGGCAACAACCCCCATGCCGCCGTCTATACCGGCATCGACGTGGGGCGGGCGCAGTTCCGGGCCTTCGTCATCTCGGGGACGCTGGCGGGGCTGGCGGGCTATCTGTGGATCTCGCGCTATGCGGTCGCCTATGTCGATATCGCCGGCGGGTTCGAGCTGGACGTCGTGGCCGCCTGCGTCATCGGCGGCGTGTCCATCGCAGGCGGCGTCGGCACGGTCCTTGGCACCATCCTGGGGGCGCTGTTCCTGGGGGTGATCAAGAACGCGCTGCCGGTGGTCGACATCTCGCCCTTCTGGCAGCTGGCGATCTCGGGGGCGGCGATCCTGGTGGCCGTGACCTTCAATTCACGGTCGGGCCGTTCGCGCGGGCGGATCATCCTGAAATCGGCGGGGCAGGGGACATGAGCATCACCACGACCACGAACCGCAGGATCCCCGACCAGCTGACCAGTCCCGTCAGCCGCGTGCTGAGAAGCTGGGAAAGCCTGCTGCTGCTGGTGGCGGTCTTCATCTTCACCCTGAACAGCTTCGCCTCGCCCTATTTCCTGGATCCCTGGAACCTGTCGGACGCGACCTTCAACTTCACCGAGAAGGCGATGATCGCCTTTGCCATGGCCTTGTTGATCATCGCGGGCGAGATCGACCTGTCGGTCGCCGCCATCATCGCGCTGGCCTCCACCGCGATGGGGCTTGTGATGCAGGCGGGTTTCGGGACCCCGGTCATCGTGCTGACGGGGCTGGCGACCGGCCTGATCTGCGGCGGGTTCAACGGGTTGATGGTCACGCGCCTTGGGCTGCCCTCGATCGTCGTGACCATCGGCACCATGAGCCTGTTTCGCGGCATCAGCTTCATCATCCTGGGCGATGGCGCCTTCCGCGGCTATCCCGACAGCTTCGCGGTCTTCGGGCAGGGCTATGCCTTCTGGGTGATCACGGTCGAATTCGTGATCTTCGCGCTGCTGGCGGTGGTCTATGCCGTCATCCTGCACCGGACGAACTTTGGCCGCGCGGTCTTCGCGGTCGGCAACAACCCCACGGCGGCGCTGTTTTCCGGCATCCGGGTGGCGCGGGTCAAGATGATCCTGTTCCTGCTGACCGGGCTGATGTCGGGGCTGGCGGCGGTCTGCCTGACCTCGCGCCTCGGATCGACCCGGTCGTCCATCGCCAGCGGGATGGAGCTGGAGGTCGTCACCATGGTCGTCCTTGGCGGCGTGAACATCCTGGGCGGGTCGGGCACCATCGGCGGCGTGGTGATCGCGGCCTTCGTGATGGGGCTGGTGACCTTCGGGCTGGGTTTGCTGAACGTGCCGGGCATCGTCATGTCGATCTTCATCGGGCTGCTGCTGATCGGGGTGATCGCCCTGCCGCGGCTGTGGTCCAGAATAAGGAGCAGGTGATGGAGAAATACGCCTTCCGCATGGTCCTGAACCCCGGCTGCCTTGAGGAATACCGCCGTCGCCATGACGCGATCTGGCCCGAGCTGGTCGCGCTGCTGCGGGATGCCGGGGTGCAGGACTACTCGATCCACCACGACCCCGAAACGAACGCGCTGTTCGGTGTCCTGTGGCGCAGGTCCGATCACGGCATGGCCGCCCTTGTCGATGAACCCGTGATGCGCCGCTGGTGGGATCACATGGCCGACCTGATGCAGACGCACCCCGACAACCGCCCGCGTCAGATCGAGCTTGATACCGTCTTCATGATGCCATGACCGAACCCCATGCCCGCCATGTCGCGGTGATCGACGTCGGCAAGACCAATGCCAAGCTGGCGCTGGTCGATGGCCGGACCCTGCGCGAGATCGCGGTGGTCACGCGCCCCAACCGCGTGCTGCCCGGCCCGCCCTGGCCCAGCTTTGACCTGGAGGGGCATTGGGCCTTCTTCCTCGATCACCTGAGCGCCTTTCAGGCCGAATACGGGATCGACGCCATCGCGGTCACGACCCATGGCGCCAGTGCGGTCCTGCTGGATCGCGAAGGCGGGTTGGCCGTGCCCATGCTGGATTACGAACACGACGGACCGGACAGCTTGGCCGCGGCCTATGACGCCATCCGCCCGCCCTTTACCCAGACCGGTTCCCCGCGCCTGCCGCTTGGGCTGAACCTTGGCGCGCAGCTGTTCTGGCAGTTCGAGAGCGACCCGGGGCTGCGGGACCGGGTGGCGCATGTGGTGACCTATCCGCAGTTCTGGGGCTTTCGCCTGACGGGGCAGCTGGCGACGGATGTGACCTCGCTTGGGTGCCATACCGATCTGTGGGACCCGCATCGGGGGGCGTTTTCGCCGCTGGTCGAACGGCTGGATCTGACCCGCAAGATCGCGCCCGCTCGTCGCGCGGATGCGGTGCTGGGGACGATCAGCGCCGATATCGCCGCGCGCACCGGCATGTCGCCGCAGGTTCCCGTCACCTGCGGGATCCATGACAGCAATGCCTCGCTCTATCCGCATATCCTGTCGCAGCGGGCACCGTTCTCCGTCGTCTCGACCGGGACCTGGGTGATCGCCATGGCGGTAGGGGGCGATGCGCCGGTGCTGGACCCGGCCCGCGACACCTTGGTGAACGTGAATGCGCTTGGACAGCCCGTCCCCTCGGCCCGCTTCATGGGGGGCCGCGAATACGAGGTCATCCGCGACGGCTGCGATGCCATCCCCACCCCCGCCGACCGCGCCGAGGTTCTGGCGGGCCTCGCCCTGCTGCCCTCGGTCGTCAATGACAGCGGGCCGTTCCAGACCCGCCGCCACGCTTGGACCCGCCAGCCCACGACCGATGGTGCGCGGATGCTGGCGCTGTCGTGGTACCTGGCGTTGATGACCGATACCTGCCTGTCGCTTGCCGGCGCCAGGGGTCCCGTCATCGTCGAGGGCCCCTTTGCCCGCAACGCCGATTTCACCGCCATGCTGGCCGCCCTTCGGCCCGAGGTCCGCATCGCGGCCTCGGCCACGGGGACCAGCGTCGGGGCAGCAATGCTGGCAGGGCTGGATGCGCCCCCGCCCCGGACAATGCCCGTGACCTGCGCCGACCCCGCACCGATGCGCGCCTATGCGGCGCGATGGGCCCAGCATGTGAAAGACCTCGAATGCGATTGAACAACTGCCATAATTTCCATGATTTCCGGCACCTTGCGCAGCGACGCTTGCCGCGGCCCATCTTCGATTACATCGACGGCGGGGCCGACGACGAACTGACCCTGCGCCGCAACAGCGAAAGCTTCGCGCGCTGCGATCTGGTGCCCAACGTCCTGCGCGGCGTGTCCGAGGTCGATCTGTCGACCACTGTCATGGGCCAGAAGATCGATCTGCCGGTCTATCTGTCGCCGACCGCCTTGCAGCGGCTGTTCCACCACCGGGGCGAACGCGCCACCGCCGCGGCGGCCGAGCGTTTCGGGACGATGTTCGGGGTCTCGTCCCTGGGCACCGTCTCTATGGCCGAGCTTTCGGAAAGGCACGCGAACCCGCAGGTCTATCAGTTCTATTTCCATCGCGACCGGGGATTGAACTCTGCCATGATGCAGGCGGCCAAGGACAGCGGGATCAACGTCATGATGCTGACGGTGGACAGCATCACCGGCGGCAATCGCGAACGCGACCTGCGCAGCGGCTTTTCGATCCCCTTCCGTCTGACACCGGCCGGCATCGCCCAGTTCGGGTTGAAGCCTGCATGGGGCCTGAACTATCTGCTGCGCGAGCGCTTTTCCCTGCCGCAACTGGATGCGCATATCGACATGAAGGGCGACGCGCTGACCATAGGGCGCTATTTCACTGAGATGCTGGACCCCTCGATGAACTGGGACGATGTCGCAGGCATGGTCGCGGAATGGGGCGGCCCCTTCTGTCTGAAAGGCATCATGAGCGTCGAGGACGCCCGCCGCGCCGCCGATATCGGATGCGCGGGGATCGTGCTGTCGAACCACGGAGGTCTTCAGCTGGACGGGTCGCGCACCGCCTTCGATCAGCTGGACGAGATCGTGCAGGCCGTCGGCGACCGGATGGACATCATGATCGACGGCGGCGTCCAGCGCGGAACCCATGTCCTGAAGGCGCTGGCGCTTGGGGCCAAGGCCGTGGGGCTGGGGCGCGCCTATCTTTATGCGCTGGCGGCGGCCGGACAGCCGGGGGTCGAACGGATGCTGGCGCAGATGACCGCCGAGATCACCCGCGACATGCGCCTGATGGGGGTCAGGAACATCCGCGAGCTGACCCCGCAGATGCTGCGCTTTCGCTAGGCTGCCGCGATGCCTGTCCGGGGCATCGCGGGATGCGGGTCATTCGACCTCGGGCAGCAGCGCGGTCAGGAACCCCAGGAACAGCAGCAGGGACAGATAGTTGAACACCTGCTGCATGCCGATCATGTCGGCCAGCCCGCCCAAGGCCGCCGCGCCCAAGGCCCCGACCCCGAAGGCAAAACCGAAGACGAAGCCCGCCACCATGCCCACTTTCTGCGGCATCAGCTCTTGCGCATAGACCACGATGGCGGAAAAGGCCGAAGACAGGATCAGCCCGACCGCTATGCTGAGCGCGACCGCACCGGCAAGGTTAGCATGCGGCAACAGCAGGGCGAACGGCAGGGCGCCCACGATGGACACCCAGATCACCCTGCGCCGCCCGATCCTGTCGCCGATGGGACCGCCGGCGAATGTCCCAAGCGCCACGGCGCCCAGGAAGATGAACAGGATGGTCTGCGCCTGCCGGATCTCAAGCCCGAAGCGTTCGATCAGGAAGAAGGCGTAATAGCTTTTGAAGGTCTCGATATAGACGAATTTGCTGAGCAGCAGGGCTCCGATGACGGCGAAGGCCAGGATCAGGCGCGACCGTGGCAACCGGGGGCCTGCGGCCATCGGCGTCCCGGCAGCCTTCAGCGCCTTCTGGTGATCGGTGAACCAGGCGGCGATGCGGATCAGGATCATCACCCCGACGACCGCCAGCAGGCCGAACCAGACGGTGCTGATCTGCCCCAGGGGCAGCACGAAAAGCGCCGCCGCCAGCGGACCGAGGGCCGTCCCCGTGTTGCCACCGACCTGGAAGCTGGACTGGGCAAAGCCGTATCGGCCGCCCGACGCCATGCGACACACGCGCGAGGCCTCGGGGTGGAACAGCGCCGATCCGATGCCCAGCACCGCCGATGCCGCCAGCAGCAGACCGAACGAATTGGCCAGCCCCAGCATCAGGACGCCCACCGCCACCACCGCCATCGAAATCGCCAGCATGTACTGTTTGGGCCTCAGGTCGCCGTAAAGCCCCATGATCGGCTGCAGCACGCAGGCGGTGATCTGCTGGGCCAGCGTCAACAGCCCCAGCTGGAAATAGCTGAGCGCGTATTCCGATTTCAGCACGGGATAAAGCGCCGGCAGCAGGAACTGGATCAGATCGTTGATCAGATGGGTGCCGCTGACGGCAAGCACGACGGAATAGGATGTCGGTAGCGACAACTGGCGATGGGCGGTCATGGCGGTCCTGCTATTGATCGGTCGTTCGGCCCGTCTTTCCCTTGGGGTCAAGACGACGGGCCGTGTGCATCATGACCGATCACGGGTTGCCTTGCGCGCAAGTTATGCTTGATCTGGGGTGTAGAAAATCTGCTGGATCACGATGTCATTCACCCGCCGTTCCCTGCCGCCGCTGAACGCCCTGCGCGCCTTCGAGGTCTCGGGTCGTCACCTCAACTTTCGCGCCGCATCCGAGGAGCTGGGCGTGACCCAAGGCGCCGTGGCCCAGCAGGTCCGCCTGCTGGAGGATCACCTGGGCATGGCGTTGTTCGACCGCCTGCCGCGGGGTCTGGCGCTGACGGACCAGGGGCGGGCCTATCTGGCGGATCTGTCGCGCGCCTTCGACCTGCTGACCACGGCGACCGACCGCCTGCAGAACCGCGCCGGGGTGGTGACCATCAGCGTCACGCCGACCTTCGCCACGCGGATGCTGATCCCGCAGCTGTCCGCCCTGCAGGCCGCCCTGCCCTTCGTCGAACTGCGCACGGTGGCGACGACCTCCGTTTCGGACTTCGACCGCGACCGGATCGACCTGGCGGTGCGCGAAACCCGCCCCCCCTTTCCCCATGGGATCGAGGCCCGCTTCCTGTTTTCGCAGACGCTGGCACTGGTCGCCAGCCCGCATCTGATCGGCGGCCGGGAAAGCGCATCGGTCAAGGAACGGATCGCGGGGCTGCCCCTGCTGCATGACGCCTATGGCTATTGGTCGCGGTTCTTCGCCACCGATGAAAAGCTGCCCGGGGCGACCTTCAACCAGACATCCCTGGCGCTGGAAGCGGCATTGGCCGGGCAAGGGGTGGCCATCGCCTGCCATGCCTTCGTCGCAGCCGACTTGGCGGAAGGGCGCCTGATCGACTTGGGCAGCCCCGGCTTCGACGCCGACACCGGCTTTTACCTGCTGCGCAAGCGATCGCCGCATCCGGGCAGCGCCGCCGATGCCGTCTGGTCGTGGTGCATCGGGCAATACGGCCGGGACTAGGCCGCAGGACGCCGAGCGCTAGCGATAGCCGAGCGCGGCCGAGGCACCGCGTCCGGCCTCAAGCAGCAGGGCGACATATTCGGGCTTGCGCGTCTCGTCGAAACGGACCAGCGGGAAGGCGATGCTGATGGCGGCCACGGAACGTCCGGCGTGATCCATCACCGGCACCGCCATGCAGCGGACGCCGGCCTCGCTTTCCTCGATCTCCTCGGCATAGCCGCGGGCGCGGGTGGCATCCAGTTCGGCCCGCAGGGCGTCGGGATCGGTGATGGTGCGCGGGGCCAGCTTGCGCAGGTCCATCGCGGCCAGCCTCTCGTCGATCTCGGCCTTGTCGCGGAAGGCCAGCAGCGCCTTGCCAAGCGACGTCGAATGCAGCGGATTGCGCCGGCCAAGGGTGGATTGCATCGACAGCCCATAGGCGCTGTCGTACTTGTGGATATAGGCCACGCGCTGATCGCTGTCGTCCATCACGCCAAGGTTGATGGATTCACCCGTGGCGCGCGACAGGCGACCCATTTCCCGGTCGCAGCATTTCAGCAGATCCTCTTGTCCCCGCAGCACGCGCGCGCCAAGGCCGAACAGCTTCAGCGTCAGCCCATAGCGGTCGGTCTCGGGCTCCTGCTCGACATAGCCCAGATCGACCATGGTCTGCAGCAGCCTGTGCGCCGTCGTCTTCGAGGTCATCGCCCGCTGCGCGATGTCGGCCAAGGGTGCGCGCCGTGTCTCGGCCAGCGATTCAAGCACCGCAAAGACCTTCAGCACGGCGGCAGCATTTTCGGTCTTGGGGGGTCTAGGGGCCATGCCGATGTTCCTGAAATTTCGGAACACCATTCTGTAAAAACACCGACGATCTGTCAATATGGCGTATCACCCTGTGATTGCTGAGGTTTCAGTGGATCCAAAAAACTGTTGATTTATGAAACGTGCCATGCTGATCTCATTTCCGGAACGCCGTTCCGAAATTACCAACGGAGAATCGACCATGCACCCGCTGCTGCGCCAGAAAGACCATTTCATCTCTCGCGCAGAGGTCGGCGGCCTGATCGAGCGGCTGGCCGACAACCTGGTGAACATCACCGATACGACCGGCGAATTCCTGCTGCGGCTGGAGGATGGGCGCGTCATCGACACCAAGGGCTGGGCGGGATGGGAATGGACCCATGGCATCGGGCTCTATGGCCTGCTGCAATACTGGCAGCAGACCGGCAGCGATCGCGCCATGGGGATCATCCGCGACTGGTTCGACGCCCGACTGGCCGAGGGCACGCCCACCAAGAACATCAACACCGTCGCCCCCTTCCTGACGCTGGCGCATCTTTACGAACGCGACCGCAACCCGGTCTGGCTGCCCTATCTGGACACCTGGGCCGAATGGGTCATGCACGACATGCCGCGCACCCGTCAGGGCGGGTTGCAGCATATCGTCTACAACAGCGTGAACGACCAGCAGATCTGGGACGACACGCTGATGATGTCGGTCATGCCGCTGGCCAAGATCGGGCTGGTGCTGAACCGCCCCGATTACGTCGAGGAGGCGAAATACCAGTTCCTGCTGCACGCCCAGTATCTGGCCGACACGCGGTCGGGCCTGTGGTTCCACGGATGGACCTTCGACGGCGACCACAACTTCGCGCGCGCGCTCTGGGCGCGGGGGAACAGCTGGATCACCATCGTCATCCCCGAATTCATCGAGCTGCTGGACCTGCCCCAAGGCGATCCGACACGCCGCCACCTGCTGTCGCTGTTCGAACGCCAGGCGGCAGCGCTGAAGGCCACGCAGGACAACAGCGGCCTGTGGCACACGCTGCTGGACGATCCCGACAGCTACCTCGAGGCCTCGGCCACGGCGGGCTTCGCATACGGGCTGCTGAAAGGCGTGCGCAAACGCTATCTGCCCGCCGAATACGCCCCCGTGGCCGAACGCGCGATCCGCGCCGTGATCGACAACATCAGCCCCGAGGGCGAATTGCGGAACGTGTCATTCGGCACCGCCATGGGCAGCGACCTTGATTATTACCGCCAGATCCCGCGCACCTCGATGCCCTACGGGCAGGCGATGGCGATGCTGGCGCTGGCCGAATACCTGCGCGGCTATATCTGACCGCGCCTGTCCTTGGAGGAGGAGACACCATGACAAGACTGATCCCGATGACGGCCATGGCGCTGGTCCTTGCCAGCGCCGCACAGGCCGAGACGCTGCGCTTCGGCTATGCCCAGAACGCCACCCCCACCGTCGAGGCGATGCAGAAATTCGCAGCCCTGGTCGAGGAAAAGACCGGCGGCGAGGTCACCGTGCAGTTCTTCCCCGACGGCCAGCTGGGCGGCGAGCGCGAGATGGTCGAGATGGTGCAGGGCGGCGCGCTGGACATGACCAAGGTCTCGGGCGGGCTGCTGGAAAGCTTTGCGCCGGTCTATGGCGTCTTTCCGATGCCCTATCTGTTCGACGATCAGGACCATTTCTATCGCGTGATGGACGATGCCGCGATCATGGAGCCGATCTATCAATCCACCGCCGATCTGGGCTTCACGGGGCTGACCTATTACAACTCGGGGGCGCGGAACTTCTATACCTCGAAGACGCCGGTGATGGCGGTCGAGGATCTGAAGGGTCTGAAGATCCGCGTGCTGCAAAGCCCCACCGCCATCCGCATGACCGAGCTTCTGGGCGCGACCCCCGTCGCCATGGGCCAGGCCGAGGTCTATACCTCGCTTCAGCAGGGCGTGCTGGACGGGGCCGAGAACAATGAATTCGCCCTGACCATCGCCCGCCACGCCGAGGTCGCCAAGCACTACAGCTATGACGGTCACACCCGCATCCCCGACATCCTGCTGATCGGCACTGCCGCCATGGATCGCCTGACCGAGGATCAGCGAAGCGCCGTGACGCAGGCCGCCGTCGAATCCACCGACTTCCACAAGACGGTCTGGGACGACGCGGTCGAAGCCGCCGCGACCGAGGCCAAGGATGATTTCGGCATGGAGTTCCACCAGCCCGACATCGCCCCCTTCCGCGAGGCCGTCGCCCCCATCTATGACGAGCTGGACGACACGAACGCCGCCGTGGTGGACCAGATCCGCGCCGCCGGGGGCGCCTGATGGACCGGCTGCGGCGCATGATCGACCTGACCCTCGGGTCGCTGTGCTGCGGCCTTGTCCTGATCCTGGTGGCCGTCCTGGTCTGGCAGGTCTTCAGCCGCTATGCGCTGAACGCGCCATCCTCGGTGACCGAGGAGATCCTGCGCTATGGCGTCATCTGGATGTCGCTTCTGGGCGCGGCCTATGCCACGGGCCGCGGCGGCCACATGAGCGTGGACATGCTGCGCGACCGCCTGTCGCCGCGTGGCCGGTTGCTGCTGGATGCCCTTGTGGCACTGGCCTTCTTGGCATTTGCGGGCATCGTGCTGATCTGGGGTGGCATGAAGGGCGTGACCATCGCCGCCAGCCAGACCAGCGCGGTCATGCGCATCCCCATGTCATGGGTCTATCTGGCGCTGCCTGTCAGCGGGGCGGTGATGATCCTCTATGCCGTCCTGAACCTTGCCGATCTGGCGCGGGGCCGCAGCCGTCACGCGGATGCGCAGACCCAGGCCGAACTGATGGGGGAATAGTCGATGGCCGGACCCGCCAGCCTGATCCTGATCTCGGTCTTCGCTATACTGACGGCGCTTGGCATCCCGCTGGCGCTGTCCATCACGGCGGCGGCCATCGCGGCGGTGCTGCTGGTGCTGCCCTTGGACATGGCGCTGTTCACCGCAGCCCAGAAGATGCTGGCCAGCCTGGACAGTTTCACCCTGCTGGCGGTGCCCTTCTTCATCCTGTCGGGCGTCGTCATGAATTCGGGCGGCATCGCCGTCCGGCTGGTCGATTTCGCCAAGCTGATCGCGGGGCGCATCCCCGGATCGCTGGCCCAGACCAATATCGCGGGCAACATGCTGTTCGGCGCCATCTCGGGGTCGGCCATCGCGGCCTCGACCTCGATCGGGGGCGTCATGGTTCCCATGCAGAAGCGCGAGGGTTATGATCCGGGCTTTGCCGCGGCGGTGAACATCGCCAGTGCGCCCACGGGCATGCTGATCCCGCCCTCGACGGCCTTCATCATCTATTCGCTGGTGGCGGGGGGCGCCTCGATCAGCGCGCTGTTTCTGGGCGGCGCGGTGGCAGGCGCGTTTTGGGGGATCGGGATGATGATCCTGACGGGCATCATCGCCCGCAGGCGCGGATGGCCCGTGGCCCAGGGCATCGGCGCGCGCGACGCGCTGCGGGTGATCGGACGCGCCATCCCCAGCCTGATGCTGATCGTGCTGATCATCGGCGGCATCATGCTGGGCATCGTCACCGCGGTCGAGGCATCGGGCATCGCCGTCGTCTATACGCTGCTGCTGGCCTTCGTGATCCACCGCACCGTGCCGCTGCGCGCCCTGCCCGGCTTCCTGATCGAGACGGTGCAGATGACCGGCGCGATCATGCTGCTGCTGGCGGCCTCGGCGGCGCTCAGCTTCGCGATGGCCTTTACGGGGATCCCCGCGGCGGTGACGGCGATCATTCTTGCGATATCCGAGGATCCGGTGATGGTCATGCTGATTGTCAACCTGCTGCTGCTGGTCGTCGGCTGCTTCATGGACATGGGACCGGCCATCCTGATCTTCACGCCGATCCTGCTGCCCATCGCGCAGAAGGTCGGCTATGACCCGGTGCATTTCGGCGTCGTGATGATCTTCAACCTGGCCATCGGCACGATCACGCCCCCGGTCGGCACCGGCCTCTTCGTCGGCGCCAGCGTCGCCCGCGTCAAGGTCGATGCTGCGGTCCGCGCCCTTGGCCCCTTCTACCTGCTGCTGCTGGTGGTCCTGATGCTGGTCACCTATCTGCCCGCGCTGACCATGTGGCTGCCCCGGCATTTCGGGCTTTGACGATTTCGACGTGACAGCGGGCGCCGCTTGGGGCTGAATGGCCCTGCGGTGCCTGCCGCATGATCGGGATGGTGGCATGAACGACGTCAAGCGCAGGATGGCGGTGTTTTTCGATGCCGACCACTATGCGGCGCAAATCGGCGATGCCAAGCAGAGGGGGCTTGGTCACTACCTCCGCCAGGGCGAGGCGCAGGGCCACGATCCAGGCCCCTATTTCGCAGCGCAATTCTACAAGCGGCGCTATCCCGATTGGGCTGATCAGGGCGCGACCACCGCGCTGCAGGATCTGGTCGCGCGCAGCCTTGCGGGACAGATGCGCCAGCCCCACCCGCTGATTGACCCGGCCTGGTATCTGGCGCATCATCCCGATCTGGCGGCTGTCGGGGCGCAGGCGGCGGTGCATTTCGCGCTGCATGGCGATGATGACGGGCGGTCCCCCTCGGCGGGTTTCGATGCAGGGTTCTATCGCCAGTGCTACATGCCGCTGAACGCCGCCGCCCCCTTCCGCCACTATGTCACCCAAGGCGCGGCGCGCGGTTTCCTGCCCTGCCCGCCTGCCGCCATGACGCCCGAGGACAGCAGCCGACGTTTCGGCCAGATGCTGAGCGGCCTTTCCGCGCCGCTGTTGCTGGTGGCGAATGATGCCCAGCAGGCGGGCGTTCCGCTCCTGACGCTGCAGATCGCCCAAGCGGCGGCAGCGCGCGGCTGGCAGCCCGTCTTCGTCCTGCTGCGGGCCGGGCCGTTGCTGTCGGCGTTCCAGGCGCAGGGACCCGTCGCGATCATGGCCGAGGGCTGGGACATCCAAGGCATCGCCCACGCCATGTCGCCGGGCATGCCCGCCATCGTGAACACGGCCGCCGCAGCCGGGCTGACCGCCGATCTGGCCCCCGGACGCCCCTGCCTGCAGATGCTGCACGAGATGCCGGAGTTTCTGCGCGACCACGGCCTGATGCCCGCGATCCGCGACGCGGCTGCGGCGGGGGCAAGGATCATCGTCTCGATGCCCGCCATGGCGCGAAATCTGGCCGATGATATCGGTGATGCGATGCTGACCATTCAGCCGGGGCTGGTTGCGGAGCATACGCCACTGTCATCCTTTCGCGCACGGCGAAGCGCCCGGACGAGGGGTGGCGACGGGCCGGTCTTCATCGGCGCCGGCCATGCCGATCACCGCAAGGGGTTCGACCTGTTCATCGAGGCCGCACAGGCGATTGCCGCCGAACGCGGCGATGCGCGCTTCGTCTGGCTGGGCGCGGTGGACCCTTGGGCGCAGGGGTTGGCCGACAAGGCGATCTTGGGCGGGCTGGATCTGACCCTGCCGGGCTTCGTTCAGGATGCGCTGGCATGGTATCATGCGTCTGATGTCTATCTGCTGACCTCACGCCAGGATCCCGGTCCTGCAACGGTGATGCATGCCGCAAGGGTCGGCACCCCCTTCGTAGGCTATGCCGCCGACATCGGTCTGCGCGGGGTCGCGGATGATTTCGGGCAGTTCATCCCCCCCGGCGATCGGGACGCTTTCGTGCGCACCGCCCTTGACATGGCCGACCGTCCGCGCCGCCGCGATCTGCGCCGCGAGGTGGTGCGCAGGTCCGATTTCGACCGTTATGTCGATGCGCTTCTGGCGCTGCTCAGCCCTGATCCAGCAGGCGGTTGAGCGTCTTCCACCGCTCGACGGGCATGGCCGGATTGCCGATCATCCGTGCCCCCGCCGGAACGTCGCGGGTCACCACGGCCCCGACGCCGATGATCGCGCCATCCCCGATCCGCAGCGGACGATCGGGGGTCCCGTTGCCGATGACCGCATGGGGCGCAATGTTGACGCCGCTGCCGATCTGGACATGCCCCAAGACGCTGCAATGGATGTTCAGATTGGTGAAATCGCCGATCTGAACGTCATGGGCCACGATGGTCGCCAGCACCTGCACGGCCCTGCCGATGCGGACGTTGGGACCGATCCTGACATGAGGCACGGTGACCGATCCAGCGCCGTAATCCACCGCAGGATCGACATGGGTCTGACCGCCGCAACTGGCCGTGGCAAGGGTCGCATCCTCTTGTTCCAAGCGTGCGACGATCCGCTCTCGCAGGGTGGTGCTGCCCGGGGTGACCAGCACCGGCAGGTCGGGATAAAGCCGCAGCCGGTCGTCCGAGGTGATCACAGGCACCTGCAGCAGCGGATGGGTGAAGCCGTGATCGATGTCGTCGATGACCGCGCGCACCCGCACGCGGCCCTGCCAGCGATCTTCCAGCCCGCGCAGGATCATCATGCTGTGGCCCCGCGATCCGAAGACCACGATCTCGTCGAACTCAGAGGTCGATTTCATCGCAGACCTTTCTTGCTGCTGCGGCCATGCGGTCGACATCCCGGTCCGTGACCCCGGAATGCAGTGGCAGGCAGATAAATTCAGGCGCGACATCGGGGGCAATCGCGGGCCCGCCCGTGGTCGCGATGAGGCTGTCGGGCAGCATCGTCCCCGGACCGCACAACAAGGGGAAGTGGTCGCGGGCGTGGATACCCGCCTCGGCCAGGTGGAACATCAGGCGCGGGCGCAGCGCGGCGGGCATGCGCAGCGGGTAATAGATCATGCTGTCGCTGGCCCCCTTGCGGTTGGGATGGATGGACACCCGGGACAAGCCACCAAAGGCGTCATCATAGAGCGCCCGCAACCGGATGCGTGTGGCGATTTCGGCGTCCAGCTTGTCCAGAACCGACAGACCCGTGGCCGCCTGCGCCTCGGACATCTTGGCGTTGATGCCGGGCATGACCATGCGTCCCGCCTCCAGCCCGAAATTGCGCATCCGGACCATGCGGTCGGCCTGCCGACCCGGAAGGGCGACGGCACCGCCTTCGCCGGTGTGCATCAGCTTGGTCGCATGCAGCGAAAACGCCGAGGCGTCGCCCCATTCCGCGATGGGTCTGCCATCCAGCGTCAGGCCGAAGGCATGGGCCGCGTCATAGACCAGCCACAGCCCGTGCCGCGCGGCCAGATCGCCCATCTGGCCGACATCGCAGGGCACGCCGAAGAAATGCACCGGCAGGATGGCCGCCGTGCGTGGCGTGATGGCGCGTTCGACCGCATCGGGGCACAGAGACAGCGTCACCGGATCGATATCGGCAAAGACCGGCTTGAAGCCGCACCACAGGATCGCCTGCACCGTGGCGGCAAAGCTTAAGGGCGTGGTGATCACCTCGGACCCTTCGGGAAGGTCGCCCATGCGCAGCGCCATCATCAGCGCCATCGTGCCCGATGACACCAGCCGCACCGTCCCCCCGCCGATCAGCGGCATCAGCCGCCGTTCCAGCCGTTCGTGCAGGATGCCGCCATTGCTGAGCCAACCGGCCGTCACCGCCTCGGACATCAAATGCGCGATCTGCTGCGGATCGGGCATGATGGGGCGGCCGAAGGTGACCAGCGCGTCAGCTTTCATCGAACTCTCCGGCCAGAAGGGCGGCGCGGACATCGCCGTTGCAGGTCCGGCGCTGCTGGAACGGCTTGAACTGGTTCACGCCGCGCCCCGCCACCGGCAGCATCCGCAGGTCTTGCGCTGCGCAGCACACGCCGATCATGCGTTCGATCGCATGGGCCAACGTGCCGTCGACCTGCCCCAGTTCGGGCGGGAAATGGTCGGGCGTCAGACCCAGGTCCAGCAACGGGCGGATCGCATCGACCCGCGCCCAGAACATCGACCCGGCGGGAAAGCGCAGGCGGGTGTCGTCAGGCAAGGCATCGCCCAGCCCCATGCGATGGGCGACTTCCCGGGCGATGTCGAAGTTGTCGCCCCAATGCGCCGCGCCGATGACATTGCGGAAGATGACCGGAGCGACGATGCCCAGCTGCGCGATGTCGTCGAACATGGACAGGATGCGGTTGATCTCGTCACGGCGGGGCAGCAGGCAGTCCAGGTTGTGGGTCAGCCAATCGTCCAGCCGGTCGGAATGGACCGAGCGCTTGCCGTGCAGATGCAGCACGATGTCATGGTCGTCATGTCGGTCGGCGAAGCCCACGAACTTGGGGCAGATGTCGCGGCCACGGTTCGCCATCACGCGGATCTCTGCATCGGGCAGGACCTGCTTCAGCCGTGCGGCCTTGGCCTCGGTATCGGTCGAGACATAGAGCCGCATCGGCGCATCGATCCGCGACAGGCGATCGGCGAAGACGGGCGCAAGCTCGTCGTAATACAGGTGCAGAAAGACGCCCACGGGGCGTTTCAGCGGCACGGGCGCCCGTCGTGGCCACAGGCGCAGATGCCGCTTCAACGGGTCGCGCAGGTAATGATCGGGGCTGCCATGCCACAGCGGCTCGTTGCGCATGATGCGGATCATGTTCGCATCGCGCTGCGCGGGGTGCTGCAGCGCGTGATGTGCGCCCGATCCCTTGGCGACCGCCTCCAGCAGGCGTTGCGCACGGGCGGCGGGGCGTTCCATGGTCCGGGTCAGATCGGTGGCATGCGGGTCCATGGCGGCGGCCTGCGCGATCCGCAGATCGGCCATCAGCGCATGAATGACGCCCTGGGTTTCGGGCGGGGCGGGCGGGGTTGCGGGGGTGGGTTCCGGCCCTGCCAAGGCGGCGGCGATCCTGCTGATCTGCAGGGCGGCCTGCGCCATCCCCTTCTGCTGTTCCCTGGCCGAGCGTTCCGGGGCGACCAGATCCGGCATCGGCTGCGGGTCGGGTCCGCGGGCAAAGGCGAAGGGGGCAACCGTCCCCGCCGCGACCAGATCACCCGCCATCGCGATCAGGCGGCCCGCCACCCCGTCGAAGCCGAAATCACGCGCCACCCGACGGTGAAGGTCCAGGCGCTGCTGCATGTCGGCGGGCGGGCCCTGCAGAGCGGCGGTCAGCATCCGGCCCAGCTCCTCGGTCGTTCCCGCCTGCATCAGTTCGGGGATGTCGGGTGCCTGAAACCCCTCGATCAGGTCCGAGACGACGACCGCCCCCGCGGCCAAGGCGTCGAAGCTGCGATTGCTCATGATCCCCTGCTCGATCATGGTCGGCATGTGTGAATTCAGGATCACCCGCGCCGAGGCGTAAAGCCCCGGCAACTGTCCGGGCGGAACGCGTTCGCCCTTCCAGCAGCGATCGGGGATCACGCCCTGCCATCCGGGGCCATGGACATGCACGTCGAAGCCCAGCTTGATGGCATTGGTCACCAGACGGCGGCGGGCGCGGGGCGCATAGGCCCCCACGAACAGGACGGGGATCGTTTCCGCCGAAGCCGGGCGATGGGACGGGTGGAAGCGCCGGGTGTTCGTGGCCTGATGCATCAGGCGGGCATCCAGACCGCTGCGGGCAAGATCGGCTGCCTGGCGTGCCGAGGCGCTCAGCACCAGCTGGAACCGGCCCAGCATCTGCGGACAGGCAAAGGTCGCGGGGCTGATCATCCAGCTGATGTTGGCGATGCCGGGGGTCGCATCCTCAAGATGCGGGCCGTTGATCTTCAGGTGGACGGCCGGCCCCTCCACGGGCTTCGGGTCCTCACCGCGCGTCAGGATCGTGGCCTGCGCGCCCTGCAGCGCCAGCGCCTCGGCCAGATCGCGGGCAAAGAAGACGTCGCCCCATCGTTCGGCCCCCGCACGGGTGCTGTTGGTGGTGATGTGGAAATGCACGTTCGGCCTGCACCCGCGTTGATGAAGCAGTCTGGATCCCATCAGGCATCGCATGACATCCCGACGCAACCCCGCCGTTGAAAAAGGCGCCGCACCCCGGTGCAGCGCCCCCTGACGATCGACATCCCGCATCCCGACACGCGATGTGCCGGGGTGCAGGGCCGGTCACATGACCAGCGGCTTGTCGTTCCGGGCGTGGCGCACGGCCAGCTTGCGGCCCATCCGTCCCGAGGCCAGCGGACGCGCCGAGACCGCCGTGTAGTCCATGTCGCGCAGTTCGGGGAACAGGGCGAAGACCTCCTCGAGCGCGGCGGCACCGATCGAACGAAGCGCCTCGGGTCCGGTGAACAGCGTTTCGGTCAGCGCACCATCCGACAGGACAACCTCGTGGCGTTCGAACAGCATGTGGAAATATTCCACCTCGGCGTCGTCACGAACGATGTCAATGCCGTCCAGCTGGCACAGTTGCTTGGCCGCAACCAGGACCTCGTCCGTGCCGAACATCTTCTGCGCGATGCCCGAGCGGACAAGGACGCGGTGCTGCGGCGAAACCGTCAGGTCACGTTCGGGGGTGTTCGCCCCCAAGGCCCCGCGGCGAATGCGGATCGGGCGCAGTTCGGGCGTCAGGTTCAGTTCGACCGACCCGACGACGCGGCTGCCGATCCAGCGGATGGGCTGCATGCCGTTGTCGGCGGTCCAGACCATGTCGCCCTGTTGCAGATCCTCGACGGCCACCTGACCGCGGTCGGTGGTGATCATGGTTCCGCGCGTGAAACAGGGAACGAACACCCCGCTTTGGTCCACAGTGGCATCCGCGTAAAGCGTCAGCGTCGCGTTCACGGTGCCAGTGATCTGGGTCAACAAGCCGGGTGCTCCGTCCGGGTAGATCAGAAAGGTTCCGCCGGAAGTTCCCCTGACCAGAATGACGGGATATTGAACCAGTGACCCGGTGACCAAGCCACCCAACTGGCCGACACCGACAACCGTGGCGCCTGTCAGGTTGGGGGCCGTCACGAGCGGGTCGGACAGTGTGTTTGCAAGCCCTCCATCACGATTGAAACCGATCGTTTCGGTTCTTTCGATGAAGTCGTCGGCATCATTGTCTGTTGCTTGCACGTCTCCGGCAGCCGTAAACAGCGACCCGACGTTCAATGGGACCTGGTATGTCACCTGGTTCTGACCGTTGAAATCGATATTGTTGGCAGGAAGGCCCAAGACACCCACCCTCTGCATGCCGACATTTTCTAACGTGAATGCCATGTCGCATCCTCCTTGACAAAAACTGACCGCACCGAACGGCGGCGGTCAGAACGCGATACTGTGTCATGGATATGCGCGCGCCCTGTGGCGGGTCTTTGCGCGTTGAACCGTTCCAGACGTTTTACATCGAGTTCATGGTCCGACGTTGCCTGATTAACGATGATTCAGGAAGCTAAATTTTTAGAATCTTGGCGAATAATTAATTTATTTCTGTTCCATGTTTATACATAAAGAAAATCTGGATGATTCTGTTCAATCCGTCATCATCAACACAACTTATTCTTGCATAGATTTTTGAATCTTGGGCCCAAGTATTTGCATATGATGCATTTCGGGACAGGCCGAAGCTGCTTGCCGCCCCGATCCGCTGAACAGGCCAGTGCCAGACAGGATGACGGGCCTGACAGCCGCAGCGGTGCGGGCCATATCCGGGCCTCACATCACCGGATGACAAAGCCCTGATCGGTACGACGACGGGTCGCGAACCGTGCGGGCGTCACCTCCGCCGCATAGATATGTCCAAGCATATCAATCGCTGAGGTAATCGTCCTGTTCCGCGGCCGCCCCCAGGTGCTTCGACTTGTCCCAGCCCGACCATTCGATCAGTTCGGACAGATCCTCGGGGTCCGGGCGCATGGCGTTGATCGTGCAGACCGCGCGGGCCCTGGCGCGGATGCATTCGCCGACAAGCTCGTTCGGGACATGCTGGCCCGGGCGCAGGTTCATGTCGCGCAAGGCAATCTCGGACATGTCGAGACGCATGCCGCCATAGATCAGGACATAGGTCATAAAAGCCCCCAGACAGCTGAACGATTTACACAGCGATATTATTGCCGATTCTCTTTCGCAATGTAAGCCCTCGGCTCGGAACTGCTACAAGGATGCATTCCGCAGCCCGAAGAACAGGCAACCGATTAATGTTATTGTGCAGACTTTATAAATGAAATGCCCGTGCAAGACTTCATGATTTTGTAAAACGGCTGATATCAAGATCCGGCGTCCGGACGTCCGGACGTCCGCAGGACCGCAGCGGCGCGTCGCCCCACGTCACCCTATCAACCTGAAGTGGTGACGACGCGATGTTCTGGCACGTCTTGTTGACCTTAAGTCATGCGGGAAGGTCACCGTCATGAAAAATATACATAAAATCTTAACTTTCCCTATCTGACTGTAATCCCGCTGCAAATCTGGCTGTATCGCGGTGAAAACTTTCATGGACAGGTGGAGATCACGGTTGCATGATCTGCAAATTGACAGGGCGGCGGGGCGCGCGGGCGATCTCTGCCGACAACAAGAAATGCAGCCGTCATTACCTTCAGTTGCAAGACAGGGAAGAGAAACCATGCCGAATCCAGGCCAGACCCAGAACCAGTGGTGGATCAACGACCAATCGCCCGATGATCCCTTTGGCAAGAGCGACGATTACGAAGCCTTCCTCGATTACGTCGGTGCGCTGCGCCGCGACCTGACGCCCGCCATCGCCGCCGAACCGCTGCGGATCAACGTGTCCGAGCTGAACGACCACCCCGATTACCAGGCGGCGGCGGTTGGCGCGCTGACCATGTGGTCCTCGGTCACGCCCATGACGTTCGAGATCGTCTATGACGCCCCCTTCGACCCCACGACCGACTGGATGGAGGTCGTCAGCCCCGAGCTGGGCGAGCAAAGCGACGGCAGCGCCTTTTCCAGCAACCGCTATGTCAGCATCGGCCAGCGGTTCCACGACACCGAGCCGAACAAGACCGACATCGGCGGCTATGTCTTCGACAGCTTCGTGCATGAATTCGGCCATGAATTCGGGCTGAACCACCCCGGTCTTTACAACTACAGCGGCCCGGGCGGTGTGCAGATCAACTATCTGAACAACGCCACGTGGAGCTATGACCGCCAGCAATACAGCGTCATGTCCTATTTCGACGGCATCGACGTGGGCGAACGGTCCAGCTGGTCGGCCGTGACGCCCCTGATGGCCGATATCGAGGCGATCAACCGCCGCTTCTTCTCGACCGTGGACGAGGACGGGGTGAGAACCTTCCAGAAGATCGACCTGAACACCGGTGACAACACCTATGGCTTCGGCAGCAGCGAATACGGCTATCTGCTGACCTCGTCGGGGATGCAGCACGACATCGGCTTCGTCATCCACGACACGGGCGGCACGGATACGATCGACTTCTCCGGCTCGACCGCCGGCACCATCCTTGACCTGCGCGCCGGTGAATTTTCCAGCGTGAACGGGCACCGCAACAACGTCTCGATCTATGCGGGCCATAACGACGATGCGACCGAATATTACATCGAGAACGGCATCGGCAGCCAGTTCGACGACGTGCTGATCGGGAATGACGGCAACAACATCCTGGACGGTCGCGAAGGCGCCGACAGCATGGCGGGCTATGGCGGCGACGACATCTATTACGTGGATTCCATCGACGACATCGTGCGCGAGGAAAAGGACGGCGGCTTCGACACGGTGGTCCTGCTGTCGCGCGACCTGAACATCCGCAAGATCGCCAATGTCGAACGCATCATCTATGCTGATGAATCCTCGCTGCAGGCGGCGGGCATGTCCGACGACGGCCCCGCGCCGGTCATCGGGGACACCACGCTGGACAGCATCATCTTCGGCGAGGATACCGCCGACACGCTGGACGGCGGTGCGGGCAGCAACACCATCTATGGCATGGGCGGCGACGACCTGATCATCGGCGGGCGCGATTCACTGGCCAGCCGCGACATCAACAACACCATCCCCGTGTCCCAGCTGGAGGATCAGACCGAAAGCGACGATGGCGGTGACGCGCTGTTTGGCGGCGACGGCAATGACACCATCTTCGGCGGGGCAGGCAACGATATCCTGAACGGCGGCGACGGCGACGACATGCTGTCGGGTCAGGAGGGCATCGACGTCTTCATCGGCGGCGCGGGCATCGACACGGTCGATTACAGCCACGAAAGCCCCTTCCAGCTGATCGTGAACCTGGAAACCAACGTTGCCAGCGGCGGCACCGCCTCGGGCGACACCTTCTATGGGATCGAGAACCTGATCGGGTCCGACGACCGCATCGACCGCTTCATCGGCACGGCTGACGACAACCACTTCTGGGGTCGCGGCGGCGGCGACTTCTTCAACGGCGGCGACGGCAACGACACGCTGGACGGCGGCAACGACGGCGACATCCTCTATGGCGAGGGCGGCGACGACGTGCTGATCGGCGGCGCGGGGCAGGATTACCTGCACGGCGGCGACGGCAACGACACCATCGTCTATGCCGACAGCGAGACCGGCGTCACCGTCGATCTGGCCGCAGGCACCGCCAATGGCGGCGAGGCTGACGGCCCGGTCCAGATCGTGGGTCGCGGCACGCTGATCCGCCACGACATCATCGTCGATGTGGAAAACGTCGTCGGCTCGGCCCATGACGACCGGCTGATCGGCACGGGTGGCGTGAACGAGCTGATCGGCGGCGCGGGCAACGACACGCTGACGGGTGGCGGCGGGTCCGACATCCTGAACGGCGGGGCGGGCAACGACACGGCGGATTACTCTGACGCGAACCGTGGCATCCGCCTGATGCTGGACCGCAGCGGCAATGGCGGCGACCGCTACATCTCGATCGAGAACCTCTCGGGGACGGGCTTCAAGGACCGCATCACCGGGGATGACGGCGCGAACGTCCTGACCGGACAGGGCGGCGACGACATCATCAAGGGCGGCGCCGGCAACGACACGCTGCTGGGCGATTTCGGCGACCGTGAGAACGCCGTGCCGCGCCCCGGCATGGGCAGCGGCTATGCCACGCTTGGCGCGGATGCGGGCAACAACTCGATCCAGACGGCCTTCGACATTTCGGACAACTTCTCGCTGGCGGATGACCCCGACATCTTCGACGCGACCACGGTGCTGCACACCACGGTCAATGCCACGGGCAACGGCCAGGGCGGCTATTACAGCATCGACCTGGCCGCGGGCACCGTCATCACCATCGACATCGACGGCATCGCCGATCCGGGCGTCCACGACAGCTGGGTCCGCCTGCTGGACGCCGAGGGCAATATCGTCGCCCAGAACGACGACGGCGGTGGCGATCCCGGGTCGAACAGCACCCGTGATTCCAGCACCGTCTTCGTGGCGCAGGAAACCGGCACCTATTACATCGTCGAGGGCAGCTGGTCGCCCGACGCCCCCGGCGACGGCTGGTCGGAGACCATCCCCGAGGGGTCGGAATACAAGCTGAACGTCTCGGTCGATTTCCCGCCGGCCCCGGAACAGCCGGGCGAGGCGGGCGACGACAAGCTGCGCGGCGGTGCGGGGGCCGACCTGCTGGATGGCGGGCTTGGCATGGACACGCTGTCGGGCGACGCGGGCGCGGACAGCTTCCGCTTCTCGACCGCGCTTGGGGATGACAACGTCGACCGGATCACCGATTTCGGCAATGGCGCCGACCTGATCCTGCTGGATGATTTCATCTTCACCGACCTTGGCGGCACGGGCGCCCTGTCGGCGGATGTCTTCGTCAGCAGCGATGCGGGCCTGTCCTTCGATGCCGACGACCGCATCATCTATGACAGCAGCACCGGCGCGCTGTCCTATGATGCCGATGGCACGGGCGAGATGGCGGCGATCCAGTTCGCACAGCTTTCCGCCTCGCTGAACCTGTCGGCATCCGACTTCGTGATCGCCTGAGAGGTGACAGAAGGGGGGCATCCGTGCTCCCCTTCGCCAAGCCATGCCGAAGGGAGCCAAGATGACCCTGCCGATCACCCGCCGCGTCCTGTTGCTGGGCACAGGGGCCGCCGTCATGCTGACCGCGGCCGGTGGGCCACCCCGCGACCTGCGCGTGGTTCTGGAAATGGTCGATGGCGGCCCCATGCCCAAGGGCCGGATCGAGGTCTTTCTGCGCGACCCCGCCCGCCCCGACGACCCGCGCCTTGCCAAGGCCAAGGTGCAGGTCATCGGGACGGGCAAGGATCACAGGATCGCCGTCGATATTCCCCTGCAGGACGCGCCCGACATGACGCCGACCCTGCAGGTCGTGGCGCAGATGTCGCGCAAGGACGGCTGGCTGCTGGCCCGAGGCAGCGCGGGCGTCGCCACGGATCAGCAGCCAACCGTCATTCTGCATCAGGTCGTCTATTGACCCGTCAGCACGCCCGCCAGTGAAGCGGATATCGGGATCAGCGGCGTCGCTGTGGCTTGGAAATCGTGATAGAGATCCTCGCGCGTGGGATAGACGAGGCCGCTGAGGTGGCCGCTGGCGTCGACCTCGTGCCGCCAGCCGCCCGCGTCATGGTCGATCAGCCGATCCGCGATGAAGTCCCAGGCTTGGCGATAGACCGCCTCGAAGCGCGGCTTGCCGGTGCGGCGGTGCAGCATCAGCGCGGTATTGGCCAGTTCCGCCTGCACCCAATAGGCCCGCACCGGAACCGAGACCGAGCCGTCGAAGCCGACGGTATAGACCATCCCCGGCTGCCCGTCGGGCGCCCAGCCCAGCTCGACCGCGCGGTCGAACAGCGCGACCGCATCCGTCGGCAGCCATTCCATCGCCGGACGTCCGGCCTTGCGGCAGGCGGCCTCGACCTTCAGGGCAAGTCCCGCCCATTCGGCGTGATGCCCCGGCGTCAGGCCGAAGGGGCGCGTGTCGTCGGTGGGCTGATCGGCGCCGTAATGGGGCAGCAGCGTCCAGTCGGCGGCGAAATGTTCCGGCAGCAAGCCGTCGTTCGCCGCCGGAATGTCGTGGCAGAAACGGCGGGCCAGCGCGATGGCGCGGTCCAGCCAGCGCGGATCGCCCGTGGCATCCGAGAGCGCCAGGCAGGCCTCGGTCGTGTGCATGTTGCAATTCGCGCCGCGATAGGCCTCGGGGTCGGACCAATCGGCCGCGAAGGAGGGCTGCATCGAGGCCTCTTCCTCGATCCAGAAATGGCTGTCGATGACCTTGATGGCGGCCTGCATCAGTTCCTGACCGCGCGGCAAGCGGGCCATGGTGGCCGTCGCCCCGGCAAGCGCCACGAAGGCATGCAGATAGGCCTTCTTGCGCGAGGGTCCGCTGGCATCCGCGAACCAGCCGTCCGCATCATGGTCGCGCAGCGGGCCGTCCAGCAGAGCGTCGATGCCGTGGCTGGCCAGCACCGAGGCGCCGGGGATGCCCATGATCGTGGCCAGCCCATAGCAATGGACCTTGCGCGCGGTGATGATGCCCTGCGGCACCTCGTCGACCAGAAGGCCGTCGTTGCCAAGCGTGGCAAAGCCCCCCGGCACGCGGGCGCGGGCATAGTGGTGCAGCAGGCGACGACCCTCGGCGCGCAGCCATTCGCCGTGGTCCGCGCGATCGGCCCAAGCGGTGGGGGCGTGCGGATCATCCATTGGCAATCATGCCCCCGTTCACATGCAGGGTCTGGCCGGTCACGAAGCTGCTGTCCTGACAGGCGAGGAACACATAGGCCGGACCCAGCTCGCGCGGCTGCCCCATGCGACCCATGGGCGAGGACATCTCCTTCAGCATCTTCTTGTCGAAATCCTTGAAGACCAGCTGGATCTCGGTCGCGACGGGGCCGGGGGCGACCTGGTTCACGCGGATGCCACGATCCAGCAGCTCCAGTGCAAGGGCGCGGGTATAGGCGACGATGGCCCCCTTGGTCGTGGTATAGGGCACCAGCGCGGCATTGCCGACGAAGGCATTGACCGAGGTGGTGTTGATGATGCTGGCGCCTTCGGACATATGCTCCAGCGCGGCGCGGGTGGTATAGAAGATGCCGTTCATGTTGACATCAAAATGCTTCTGCCAGTCGGCGTCCGAGATCTCGGACTGGCTGTGATAGGGCTTCTGCATGCCCGCGTTGTTCACCAGAACGTCGATGCCGCCCCATGCCTTGACGACGGCGGCGACGGTGGCCGCGCAATCCTCGGCGCTGCCGGTGTCGCCCTGCAGGACCAGCGCCTCGGCGCCCTCGGCCTTTATGCCCTTGCGGGTTTCCTCGGCGCTTTCGGCGTCCTCGTGATAGAGGATGGCGACGCGGGCGCCTTCGCGGGCCATGTGCAGGGCCACGGCGCGGCCGATGCCGCTGTCGCCGCCGGTGATCAGCACGCGCTTGTCCGTCAGCTTGCCCGCGCCCTTGTAGGCGTCGGTGATGTATTCCACGGGCGGCAAGAGGTCATCGAGTTCTTCGCTCATCACGGTCTCCTTGGGTTTCGGCCCATCGGGTCGTTCGTCGTATCCGCGACACGTCGCTGCGTGTCTGCGGCTTTCCAACGGGCGGTTTTCCACCGCGGTTCCCTAAAAAATTCTGCTTTGCGGATAGGAAAGCGATTGATAAGGCTAATGATTTCCATGATGCTGAAATTCCAGCATCGCCAAGGCTCACCATGATCCAATCCGTGTCCCGCGCACTCCATCTTCTTGAAATTCTGGCACGTGCGGGGGGATCGGCGCGGCTGAAGGAAATTTCCGAAACCGCCGCGCTGACGGTGCCCACGACGCATAATTTGCTGAACACGCTGGTGGCGCTTGGCTATGTCCGGCGGCGGCAGGGGGATACGCGCTATCACCTGGGCGACCGCATCCTGAACATCGCGCGGGTCGCCGGCAACGACGCCCAACTGCGCGAACGCCTGCGGCCCACGCTGAAAAAGCTGTATGACGCCACGCAAGAGACGGTCTTTCTTGCCGTCCCCTCGGGGGATGAGATCTATTTCCTGGATGCCATCGAAAGCCGCAAGCTGCTGCACGTCGCGGCGCAGCCGGGCGAAAGGGTCGGCATGACCGGATCGGCCATCGGCCAGCTTTTCCTGGCCCATAACGCATCGCTTCGTGCCCGCACTGATGTGCCGCCCGGGATCAGGGACGAATTGGACCGGATCGCGCGCGACGGCTATGCCGTCGATCACGAGCGGGTCTTCGACGGCATCGCCGCCGTCGCGGTGCCCTTGATCGAGGATGGCGAGATGCTGGCCGGTTTCGGCGTGGCCGCCCCCGGCAACCGCCTGACGCCCGACCTATTTCCGTCACTGGCGGCGCGGATGCATCAGATCATCGCGGACCATGCCTAGGGGCGGCAGCCGGACGCCGGGAAGACGTCAGACAAAGCCCTTGTCGCGGGCGATCATCGCGGCCTCGGTCCGGTTGCGGGCATCCAGCTTGCGGCAGAGGGTCTTGACGTGCAGCTTGACCGTCACCTCCTGCAGCTCAAGCTGGCTGGCAATTTCCTTGTTGGACAGGGCTTCCATCAACCCGCGCAGAACCTGCTTTTCCCGCACCGACAGACCGGCATCGAATTCCGACTGCGAGGGATCGTCCCTGCCCGTCATGAAGCTCAGCGGGGCATAAACCTCGCCCGCGGCCATGAAGCGCACGGCATTGACCAGCGATTTGACCGGCAGCGTCTTGGGCAGGAACCCGATGGCCCCTGCATCCAGCGCCTGTTCGGCCACCAATCGCGACGCCGTCCCCGAGATGATGCCGACCGGCTTTCCACCATTGGCCACCATCGCCTTTGCCAACCCTTGCAGGCCGCGCATTCCCGGCATGGTGTAATCCAGCAGGACCAGATCGAAGGGCCCGTCGCGGTCGATCAGATCAAGCGCCTCGTCCAGGTTGGCGGCAGGGACGGTCTGCGTGCCGCCATCGGCATCAAGAAACATCCGGACGCTTTCGCGCACCATGTCATGGTCGTCGGCGATCAGGATGTTCATGGTCATGAGCGACGGCTCCTTACTGGGAAATGGGACTTTGGTACCAGCGAAACTAACCGATCCCCGCATGCCGACATAGAGAATAGTGAATATAACACGCGCAACTATCCCGATGCCCCGGCGGCTATCCCATCGCAGAGCGGCCATATGCCTCTGCACGTTTTGGGCGCCGGCCATATTCTGGCAAACAGGGTTTTTGAGCGCCGGGTACCATGAACCAAGGCAATCCCCGGTCCGCGACACTATCCGCAACCAAGGAGACGGATATGCCGTCCTGCCAGTCCCCATCACGATGCGGCAACAAGGCCATGCTGGCATTGCCCATCGTGGCGACGATCGCCCTGGCGGCATTTCTGGTCTTCGGCATCAGCGACAGCATCCGCAATCTGGGCGGCGCGCAGCGCGACAACTCGGGGTGGTTCTATGCCCAGATGGAGGTCGACTTCCTCAAGCTGGAACGCGCGCTGGACCGTGCCGAGGCGGGTGATGCGGCGACGCTGAAGACCCTGCGCCAACGCTTCGACGTCTTCTACAGCCGCGTCAGGATCGCCGAGCGGCGCCACGGGCCGGACTGGCACACGCCCGATATCGACAGGATCCGGCAGATGCTGAACGCGCTGGCCCCGCTGGTCGACGGTGACGACGCGACCCTTGCGGACGGCCTGCCGAGCTTTGCCGGCCAGCTGGCGGCCATCGCCCCCCTGCCCCGGCTGATCGCGCAGGATGCGATCGCCCAGACCGCGACCAGCGCCGCGTCCGAGCGGGAGCGGATCGTCCACCTGGTCGAGATGCTGGCGGCGGCCATCACGCTGGTGACCGCGGGAATGATGCTGCTGACGGTATGCCTGGCGCGTCAGACCCGCACCTTGCGCGCCGCCATCGATGACGCTCGTGACAAGCAGTTGCGCCTGGAAACGACGCTGCGGGCATCGCTTGATGCGATCATGGTCGTCGACGATCACGGCATCATCCGCGATTACAACGGCTCGGCCGCCAAGATCTTCGGCTATGGCCATGACGAGGCGGTGGGCCGCGATTTCATCGACCTGATGATCCCCCCGCATCTGCGCGAGGAACAACGCGCGATCGTGGCGCGGTTCCGGCGCACGAACCAGACCCGCATCGCCGACGAGGGCCGCCGCGAATACGAGATGATGGACCGCGACGGGCGCGTCTTCCCCGCCGAGATCTCGATTTCCCTGGCGCGGACCGAGGCGGGGCCGCTGTTCGTGTCCTACATCCGCGACATCACCGAAAAGCGGCAGAAGGAACAGGAGATGCTGAAGGCCCGCGATGCCGCGGTCGAGGCCTATCGCGAAAAATCCCGTTTCTTCGCCGTGATGAGCCATGAGATGCGCACCCCCATGAACGGCGTCATGGCGGCGCTGCAGCTTCTGCGCAACAGCCGTCTGGATGAACAGCAGCGACGCTATCTGCAGGCGGCGCTGACCTCGGGGGATATCCTGCTGGACCACATCAACGACGTTCTGGCCATCGAGCGCAGCGAGATCGAGGATCAGGACCGCCCCCGCGAGGCCTGCGACCTGTCCGAGCTGACCTTTCACATCCACCACATGATGCAGCCGCTGGCCGCAGCATCCGATATCGAATTCGACCTGAACCAACAGGGCTTGGACGACAGGCTGGTCGATATCGATGCGCGCGCCTTGCGGCAGGTGCTGGTGAACCTTCTGAGCAATGCCATCAAGTTCGCGCCGGGGCGACAGATCACCCTGCGGGCGGGCTATGTGACGGCGGATGGCCAGGATCACGCCCGCTTCGAGGTGATCGACACGGGCGACGGCATCTCGGAGGCCAACATCGCCAGGATCTTCGACGATTTCGTGTCACTGGACAGCCGTTACGAACGGCGCACCGGCGGAACGGGCCTGGGCCTTGGCATCGCGCGCCGCCTGGTGCGGAACATGGGCGGTGAGATCGGCTGCGAGTCGACCCCCGGACAGGGCGCGCGCTTTCATTTCCAGATCCCCGCCAGGACGATCCCGCGCGATCAGGCGGAACAATCGGACGGCCCGGCAGCGCCCTTGGCCGAAACGCGTCCGCTGGACCTGCTGGTCGTCGATGACAATGCCATCAACCGCGACCTGCTGGGGGCGATGCTGCTGGGCATGGGACACCGGGTCGCCTATGCCGAAGGCGGCCCGCAAGCCATCGAAAGCGCCGCAGCCGCGCGGTTCGACGCGATCCTGATGGATATCTCGATGCCCGGGATGAACGGGATGCAGGCCACTCGGGCCATCCGTTCGGCGGGCGGGCCGAACAGGACCACGCCGATCATTCCGGTCACCGCCCATGCCCTTGCGGGTGAACGAGAGGAGTTCACCAAGGCCGGGATGACCGGCTTCATTCGCAAGCCCATCGACATGACGGGACTGGACGACACGCTGCGCCAGATCGTCGGGCCCCGAACGTCGAATACCCCTGCCCCTTTGCCGGAAGTGCGCAAGGGGGAAGACGACCTGATCGACCCCGACCAATGGTCGCAACTGACCGATCTGCTGTCGCGCGATGCATTGGCCGACCGGATCGCCAGGATCACCACCCAGGTCGAGACGGATCTGCACCTGCTGATGACGTCCGAGACGACCGATGACATGCGCGCCAAGGCGCATGAAATGGCAGGCATGTGCGGCATGTTCGGCGCCCTGCGGCTGCACGGGCTGCTGTCCTCGGTCGAGGAAGCCTGCAAGACGGGCCATGCGGCATGGGCCAGGCAGCTGCTGGACCATCTGCCCACGACCTGGCAAGAGACCCGCGACGCCTGGCAAGCCGAACTGGCGGACTGAACCGGAACTGCCCCCAATGATTTCGCATCGGTGATTCCCCCCCCCCACAGGGGGGCCGATCGCCGTGGCTGTCCCGACCCGTTTCCATCGGGACAGTCGCCCCATCCATCGGCATAGAGATGGCGTGAGAGCCTGTCAGCGCTATGCCAAAGGTCCCCTGATTACCCTGCTGCACACGCGCAAGTGAAGGCGTCGCGTCCTATCGTGAAGGCACGAAGGGAAGCGGAAACATGCAACATTCAACTGGAAAATGGCGGAAAGGCGCGGCGGCGTCGATCATTTCCGCACTGCTGCTGGGAGCCTGCACGCAGGCCATAGAACCAGCCAGGCCGGTCCAGCCTCTGGTCGGCCCCCCGGTCACCGACAATGTGACCCCCTACAGCATCTGCCTGGCGGCCCTGGCCGCCAATCCGAAACCGAACCGCCCGACCTTCGCGGTCGGACAGATAAGCGACAAGACGGGCAAGATGGCCTACGATCTGATCAACGACAGCACCGAGCTGTCGCAGGGCGTGTCGGAAATGGTCATCAGCGCCCTGTTCAGGACAAAGCAGGTGAACCTTGCCGAACGGCTGGACCCAAGGGTCGCCTTGGCCGAACAGCAGCTGATCCAGCAGGACCTGATCAAGCAACCGACACGTCCGGTCGACGTGGCCCCCGCGCACTTCCTGGTGCTGGGTGCCCTGACCGAGCTGAACTACAACATCCAGTCCGGCGGCGAACGTCTTTACGTCGCCGGCGTCGGTGGCAGCCGCCGCGTGGCCGTCATCAACGTCGGGCTGGACCTGCGACTGGTGGATATGGCCAGCCTCGGCACCGTCTATGTCACCAGCCTTCAGAAACAGATCATCGGCGTCGAGAGCGAGGCGGGCATCTTCCGCTTCTTCGGCGACCAATTCGTGGAATTCGACGCCGGCAAGGTTCGCAACGAACCGCTTCAGCTTGGCGTGCGATCGGTGGTGGAGATGGCCGTCTACCAGATCCTCACCGAAGGTCTCGGGCTGCCAGCCGAACGGAAGCAAGGCTGCGCACCCGGGGGGGGATACCCCCAACCGTCCGAAGCCCGGACGACAAACGCTTCAACAGGAGAGAAGACATGAAAACGCAACTGAGCATCTCGGCACTGGTCCTGGCCATCGCAAGCCCCGCGTTCGCCTTTGACAGCGTCACCTGGACCTGGGACGCGACCGTCCTGTCCGATGTCACCACGGGCGCGGTCAGCGATGTCACCGTGGCCCCCACCGGTCTGGAACAGATCGAAAGCGATCAGACGGCACTGGGCGATTTCACCGCCCTCGGTTCGACCACCGGGGTGACGAACGACATCGTCAATCTGAGCGGGCTGGCGCTGGACGATGTGGCGGCCGTGAATACCAGCGCCAGCGCCTTGGGCAACAGCGCCTCGCTCAACTCGGATGTCTCGACCCAGTTCGACAGCACGCAGCTTTACGGCGGTGCCAACCTCGCCGTCGGAACCGGGCTGACGGGTGGCTTGGTCGACGTGTCGGTGCCCGGTCTGCTGACCTCGACCGCCACCACCAACGCGATCGTCAATGCCACCGTCGACAACACCGCGACGGGTGTGGCCAACAACCTGACGGCGGATCTGACCACGATCTCGGATCAGGATGCCTTCATGATCGGCAACAACGTCCAGACCGCCTATGCCGTCGGCACCTCGACCTCGACGGTCGATCTGGTCAGCTTCACCGATGTCAACGACCTGGGGACGCTGGTCGATCCGGCCGTTTCCTCGGTTGCGACCTCGATCGGCAACAACATCGGCGTGACGATCGACGGCATCAACTAAGCGCATTCCCCATGCGGGGGATCCGCTTTCCAAAACCACCGCATCGGGATAGGCGGTCCGGCCACGCAATCCGGACCGCCGCCCCCGAAGCCCGAACAAGAGGTTCAGACGATGAAGGGCATCGTGATGCTATGCGCCTGCTTGTCGGCGGGCACCGGCTGTCTTACAGGCGAGACGATCTTCGTCACGGGGGCACGCCCGTGGAATTTCCCGCCTCGAAGCCGCGAAAACCACCTGCGCCTGCAGATGACCGGCCCCGATGCGGGACGCGTGCAGGCCGGGGTGCTGCCGGGGGGAGCGACCTCAGGTGTGGCAGGCTACAACATCCAGTCCAATTCCTATGCGATCGGCAACTGGATCCAGGTCGACATGCATCTTGGCGACGGCTCGGAGGGGTTGATCATGATCGAGAACCACCAGACCAACGACGGCACGCAGCACGCGGTCTCGGACGTGCTGGACCAGCTGATCGAGAGCTACGAAGACTGATCGCCCCCAAGGGCCACGCATCGACCCCCGCCATCCACCATGGCGGGGGTCGATGCGTGGCGGGGTCGGCACGGGCCCGGTGCAATGGAACATCCGGTGGCATAGCGAAAGTGCCGGATGGACATGGTCGCGGGCGAACGAACTGCCGGACCATCCCGATGCGCCCACCTGCAACGACCCGCTTCAGGCTAGGATCCTGGCCAAGGCATTCACCTGGAAAGCGGATCCGGACCATGACCCAAGATGCAAGCCCCCGCCGCCGCGCCTTTCTTGCCGGCATCCTGTCCTGCACGGCGGGTTTGGCCGTGACGCCCGCCTTCGGCAACATGCTGCGATTGTCCAACGGGCGGCTGAACATGCAATCCTCGCATACGGGTGAACGGATCGACATAAGGTTCCGGTCCGCAGCCGGCTATGACGGCGACGCCCTGCGTGCCATCGACCGTTTCCTGCGCGACTGGCGTACGGGCGAAAGCATGCCCTATGACATCCGCACCATCGAGGTGCTGAGCGCGATCCACAACCAGCTGGGCACACGCGACCCCTATCTGCTGACCTCGGCCTTCCGGTCGCCAAGCACGAACATGATGCTGCGCAGCAGGGGCATCGGTGCGGCCAAGAATTCGTTCCACCTGCGGGCGCAGGCGGTCGATATCGTCCAGCCGGGCGTGGCCGTCGACAGGATCGCCGAGGTCGCAAGGATCTGTGGTGCGGGTGGCATCGGCTGCTATCGGCGCAAAGGCTTCGTCCACGTCGATTGCGGCCCGCGGCGCGCCTGGCACGGATGACCCCGTTTCCGAACCCTGGTTGCCTTAAGGGGCAAGAAGATTTTCGGTTCGCGATGATCTGTACGCCCTTGACCTCTTGCTGGATGCAGCCTGTTTGAACCTGATGTCTTGCTGCCATGACAGACGAACGGAGTACGGTCGGGCGATCCCCGCGGGGGTAGTCAGCGCCCCATCCAGCCGCCGTCGACGACCAAAATCTCGCCGTTGACATAGTCCGACGCTGCCGAGGCCAGAAACACGACCGGACCCGCAAAATCGCGGGGTGTCCCCCAACGGCCACGGGGGATCCGCTCCAGAATGGCTTTGGAACGCGCCTCGTCATCCTGCAAGGCTTGCGTGTTGTCGGTGGCGATATAGCCCGGCGCGATGGCATTGACGTTCACGCCCTTGTCCGACCATTCGTTGGCCAGCGCCTTCGTCAGCTGACCGATACCGCCTTTCGATGCGGCATATCCGGGCACCGTGATCCCGCCCTGAAACGTCAGCAGCGAGGCCGTGAAGATGATCTTGCCCTGCCCGCGTTCGATCATCCCACGGCCGATTTCACGCGACAGGATGAATTGGGCCGAGAGGTTCACCTCGATCACCTCGTCCCACCAGTCGTCGGGGTGTTCCGCCGCCGGTCTGCGTTTGATCGTTCCGGCGTTGTTGACCAGAATATCGGGGGCGATGCCGTCTGCCTCGATCTGCGCGGCAAAGGCGCGCACGGCCTGCCGATCGCTGAAGTCGCATCGATACGCGCGAAATTTCCGGCCAAGCGCAGTGACTGCGCGCTCGACCTCGGACCCTGATGGTTCCAGCGAGGCGCTGACACCGACGATATCGGCGCCCGCCTCGGCCAGCGCCTCGGCCATGCCGCGACCGATGCCACGCTTGCAGCCGGTGACAAGGACGGTCTTGCCCGTCAGGTCGAAGCTGGACAGGACGTTCATGCGAAATCTCCGATCTTGATCAGGCTTTTCAATGCGGTCGGGCTGCTGTCGAGCGACTCGAATGCGCCCTGGATGTCCGACAGCGGGCTGACAACGGTGATGATGGTCTTGGCATCGATCCGACCCTCGGCGACCAGCTTGATCGCCTTTTCATAGTCCTGGGGTTCATAGACGCGCGCCCCGATCAGCTGCAGTTCGCGCCAGAAGAACTGGAACATGTCGATCTGCGGTTTCTTGGCGTGGATCGCGACCATGACGATCCGCGCACGCGTGGCCGCCACCGCCGTCATCGCATCGACGCCGGGCTGCGAACCCGACACCTCGAAGACGACATCCGCGCCCTTGGTGCCGGTCCGGTCCTCGATCGAGGCCTTCAGATCGACCTCGGACGGGTCGATGGTCTCGAAGCCCAGCTTGGCCGCGATCGCCAGGCGGGTCTTGTTCACCTCGGAGATGATCACCTTCCCGCCGGCCGCACGGGCGACCATTGCCACCAGAACGCCGATGGGGCCGCCGCCGATGACAACCACATCCTCGCCCGGGGCGACGGCGGCCATGCGCACGTCGTGGCAGGCGACGGCCACCGGCTCGATCAATGCCGCATGGTCCAGGCGCATGTCCTCGGGCAGGATATGCAGGGTATGGGCCGGCGCGTTCCACAGTTCCTGCATGGCGCCGTCGGTATCCAGCCCCAGGAATTTCTGCTCGTGGCAGATGTGGCCATGGCCGCGCTGACAGGCAGGGCATTGGCCGCAGGGGTCCAGTGGCCGGACGACGACCTTTTGGCCGGGCTGCACATTGGTGACGCCCTCGCCCACGGCCTCGACAACGCCCGACATCTCGTGGCCGACGATCCGGTTCATCCCGACGCGGGCATCCATGTTCCCATGGAACACGTGCATGTCCGTGCCACAGATCCCGCAATAGGCGATGCGCAATTGTGCCTGTCCGGGACCGGGGGCCGGAACCTCGGTCGGTTCGACCTGAAAACTGCGGTTGCCCCGATAGAAGGCGGCTTGAATCGTGGTCATTTCAACAATTCCTCATGTGCGGCGGTCAATTTGGCCCAATCGAATTCGACGCCGATACCCGGCGCGTCCGGCGCGATGGCACGGTGATCCTCAACGACCAGCGGTCGGCGGGTATAGCGGTCGATCGGGAACGAGTGGATCTCGATCCAGCCGGCGTTCGGCTGTCCCGAAACAAGGCTGACGTGCAGTTCCTGCATCCCGTGGCTGCAGACCGGCATGTCATGCGCCTGTGCCAGCCGTGCAACCTGAAGCCATCCGGTGATGCCGCCGCAATTGCTGGCGTCGGGCTGGATGAAGCCCAGTCCTGCGTCGGCAAGCGCGTATTCGAATTCATGGATGGTGTGCAGGTTTTCCCCCATCGCCAGCGGAATGGCCGAGGCCTGGGCGATCCTGCCGTAACCCTTGTAGTCATCCGGTATGGTGGGTTCCTCGAACCAGGTGATGTCATAGGGCGCGAAGGCCTGCGCTGCCTGGATCGCCTGATCGACCGACATCGAATAATTCGCGTCCACCATGAAGGTCACATCGGGCCCGATCAGTTCACGCACGGCACGCACACGCGCGACATCCTGTTCCAGTGTCGGTTGGCCGATCTTGATCTTGACCCCGTCGAACCCCGCGGCCAGATAGCCCGAGATCTGGTCCAGCAGCTTGGGCAGCGGAAAGTTCAGATCGATCCCGCCCGCATAGGCCCGGCAACGATCCGACGCGCCGCCCGCCATCTTCCACAGGGGCTGTCCGGTCCGTTTGCCGCGCAGGTCCCACAGCGCGATATCCACCGCCGAAATGGCGAAGGAGGCGATCCCGCCGCGCCCGACGTAGTGGACGTGCCATTGCATGGCCTCGTAAAGATCCTCGACCGCCTCTGCGTCCTGTCCGATCAGCAAGGGCGCCAGATCGTCCTCGATCATCGCCACGATGGACCGACCGCCCTTGCCGCCGGTATAGGTATAGCCCGTGCCCGCGGACCCATCCTCCAGCGTGACCGTGGCGGTGATCAGCTGGAAATGCGTATGGTCGCCATGCTTGGCATCGGTCAGCACTTCGGCCAGCGGAACGTTAAACATCCGGACCCGGATGTCTTTGATGTCTGCCATGTCAGGAAAGCTCCTTTTGGGTGGTGCGCGACAGCCGGCTTTGCAGCAGAATGACGGCCAGCAGGAACGCGCCCCGGATCACCATCTGCCAATATGCGCTGAGGCTGATGACACCGCGCCCGTTCTCGAAATTCAGGATGTTGAACACCAGGCCCAGCAAAAGCGCGCCCGCGACGGTGGCCAGAACCGACCCCATCCCGCCGGTCAGCAAGGTGCCGCCCACCACGACCGAGGCGATGGCCGACAGTTCCCAGCCAATCCCCTCGAGTGGTTGCCCGGCACCAAAGCCCGAGGCCAGAAACACACCGGCCAGTCCGGCACAGGCACCGCTGAGCATGTAGACGAAGCATTTGGCACGGCGGACATTCAGGCCCATCATGGTGGCGGCATCCTCGCCCCCGCCGATGGCCAGGGTGGTGCGTCCCAAGGATGTCCGTTCCAGCACGATCCACAATGCGACGACGACCACGGCGGTGATGATGGCGGTCCATGGGAAGATGTCCCAGACCTTGCCCATGCCAAGCCGCGTGAAATTCGACCCCCAATCGACCGAGATCGTCTGCGCCCCCGAAATGACCAGCGCACCGCCCTTGGCCCCCAGCATCGTGGCCAGCGTGGCGATGAAGGGCGGAATGCGCATCGCCACCACGAAGAATGCGTTCAGCGCGCCGATGGCCAACCCCGACAGAACCGCACCGGGCAGCGCCACCTGCATGCCATAGGGCGACAGATAGGCCGCGACGACCGAGGTGAAGGCCGCCACCGATCCCACGGACAAATCGATTCCGCCGGTCAGGATGACGAAGCACATGCCGACCGAGATGACGATGAACATCGCGTTGTAGTTGAGGAAAGAGGATATGTTGTAGGCGCCGCCGAAATTCTCGTAGCGCAGCAGGCTGAAGATGATCAGCGCGATCAGGGCCGCCCAGACTCCGGCGGAATGGCTACCACCGCGCAGGTAACGGCGCAGATCAAGAGACGCGATATCGCCCATCGGTTACTCCTTCCAGCCTTGTTGCAGATAGACGGCGGCGATGATGATCGCGGCCTTGGCGATCAGGGCGACCTCATCGGCGATGCCATTGGCCAGCAGGGTGTATTTCACCAACTGGATGATCACCGCGCCCAGGATCGCGCCAAAGATCGGCGCGCGTCCGCCCTGCAGCAGCGTGCCGCCGACCACCGCCGCGGCGATGGCGTCCAGCTCCATCAGGTTGCCGATCCGCGCCGCATCCGAGGCGGAATTGATGGCCACGACGATCAGACCGGCCAGCCCCGCAAGCCCCGAACAGATGACATAGGCACCGATCTTGACGCGGCGCACCGGAAGGCCCGACATCCGCGCCGCGCGTTCGTTGCCGCCGACGGCCAGCAGCTGCCGCCCGAAGATGGATCTGGTCACCACCCATGTCAGCACGACGGCGATCGCCAGCACCAGCCAGCCCTGAAACGGCAGGCCCAGCACGCGCCCGGTCCCCAGATAGCTGAAAGCAGGATTGGAAAACGTCTGCAGGTTGCCGTTCGTCAGCACCTGCGCCAACCCGCGCCCCGAGATGAACAGGATCAGCGTGGCGACAATCGGTTGCACGCCAAAGCAACTGACCAGCATGCCGTTGAAGACCCCGCAGAACAGCGCGACCAGGACCGGCACGACGATCGATGCGGCAAGACCCAGACCCGGATTGGCCTGCGCGAAATCCGACAGGAAGATCAGCGGAGCCAATGCGCCGGCCAGCGCCATGACAGCGCCTACGCTGAGGTCGATGCCCCCCGTCGCGATCACCAGCGTCATGCCCATGGCGACAATCGCGATGGTGGCCATCTGGCTGATGTTTACGAACAGTGTCTGCGCCTGAAAGAAGTTCGGCGTGACGATTAGGTTGAAGGCCAGGATCACGACCAGCGCGATCAGCGCCCCGTGGCGCGCCGGATCGAAGCGGGAATGGATCATCGTCGGATCGCTCATGCCGCCGCCCCCTTGTCGTGGTGATGCGCGATGGCATTGATCAGCGCATCCTGCGTGACGCCGGGATTGTGCAGTTCGGCCACGGACCGGCCATCCTGCAACACGACGATGCGGTCCGCGCCCTCGACCAGTTCCTCGAATTCGGAACTGATCAGCAGAACGGCCAATCCCTTGGCCACTTGATCGCGGATGATCGACTGGATCTCGAACTTGGCACCGACATCGACACCGCGAGTCGGTTCGTCCAGGATCAGGATTTCAGGGTCCAGTGCCAGCCAGCGCGCCAGCAGCACCTTTTGCTGATTGCCGCCCGACAATTCGCGAATGGGTTGTTCCATGCCCGCGGTCTTGATCTGCAGTGCCGTGATGTAATGCTGGGCGATCTGGCGTTCGCGGAGGCGGTCGATGGCACCGGCCTTCCGCAATTTCGGCAGGATCGCCAGTGTGATGTTCTCGCGGACCGACAGGTGCGGGATGATGCCGTCCACCTTGCGGTCCTCGGTCAGAAAGCCGATCCGCTGCGCGATGGCCTTCGCGGGACTGTCCAGCGCGACGCCGTCGTGGTGGTGAACCGCGCCCCCTGTCAGCGGGTCCAGCCCGAACAGGGCGCGGGCGGCCTCGGTCCGGCCCGATCCCAACAGACCGCCCAGACCGACGATCTCGCCTTGGCGAATGTCCAGCGCGATGCCGCGCAACCCGGTGCGGGTGCGCAGCCCATCGGCCTGCAGCAGCGTCCGGCCCGGTTCGGATGTCCCGCCCGACAGTGCCGTCAGTCCCGCAGCTTGGATTTCGCCCGCATCACGGCCCAGCATTTCGGTGATCAGCCCCAGCTTCGTGGTTCCGGCAACGTCATGCGTGGCCACGGTCCGCCCGTCGCGCATCACCGTCACGCGGTCGCAGATGCGGTACAACTCATCCAGAAAATGCGAGATGTAGAGGACCGCGACCCCATCGTCCTTCAGCCCCCGCACGACCGAAAACAGGGTCTCGATCTCCTGGTCGTCCAGCGAGGAGGTCGCCTCGTCCATGATCACCAAGCGGGCGTTCAGCGATACCGCACGTGCGATGACCACCAGTTGCTGGATCGCGGTCGAATAGCGGCCCAAGGGCAGCGTGACATCGATATCGACGCCGAAACGCGTCAGGATCTGCCGGGTGCGGGCATGGGCGGCCTTCCAGTCGATCAGCCCAAGACGGCTGCGCGGCTCGTATCCCATGATGACATTCTCGGTCACGCTGCGCAGGGGAACCAGGCTCAGTTCCTGATAGATCGTGGCGATCCCGGCATCCTGCGCCTCGCGCGGGCCTGCGATGGCCAGATCGTGTCCCGACATGCGCACGACGCCCGCGTCGCGGCGATAGACCCCGGTCAGGATCTTGATCAGAGTGGATTTTCCGGCGCCGTTCTGGCCGATGATGGCATGAACTTCGCCAGGGCGGATCGACAGACTGGCGTCGCGCAAGGCGGCGACACCGGCAAAACTCTTGCCGATACCTGTCATTTCAATCAGATCGGTCATGGACATTGCTTCCGTGGCTGAGGTGGGCCGAAGGAAGTGATCCCTTCGGCCGATGCGCGCTTAGTAAGCTTCGTCGATGTGATCGGCGGCATTGTCGGCGGTGAAGATCCGGTCTTCGACCTCGACCCAGCCAGGGATCTCTTCGCCGGCGGCGTATTTCTGCATCACCTCGCAGGCCAGCGGCCCGAAGAAGGGCGAGCTTTCGACCGTGACACCCATCTTGCCGTCGATGATCGCCTGCAGCGCATCGCGCGTCCCGTCGATGGAGACGATGGTCACATCCTCGCCGGGTTTGCGGCCGGCCAGTTCCAATGCCTGGATCGCACCGATCGCCATTTCGTCGTTATGGGCATAGACGACGTTCACATCGGGATGCGCCTGCAGCAGCGTCTCCATGACCTGGCGGCCCATGTCGCGGGCAAAGTCACCGGTCTGGCTGGCGACGATTTCGAAACGGTCGTCTTCGGCGATACGCTCGTCGAAACCCTGCTTGCGGTCGTTGGCGGGCGAGGAACCGGTGGTGCCCTCCAGCTCGACGATGACGCCCTTGTCACCTTCAAAGTTCTCGATCAGCCATTCGGCGGCGCGTCCGCCCTGTTCAATGAAATCCGACCCCAGGAAGGCCACGAAATGTTCGCCCGGCTTGGCCACATCGGGATCGACGGAACGGTCGACCAGAAACACGGGGATGCCCGCGCCCTGCGCCTTCATCACCGCGGGCAGCAGGGGCTTTTCCTCGCGCGGGGGCAGGAACAGGACGTCGATGCCTTGGGCGATCATCGAATCCACATCGGCCACCTGCTTGGCCGCCGATCCGGCCGCATCGGTGGCGATCAGATCCCAGTTGCAGCTTTCGGCAGTGTCATGGAACGATTTGGTTTCCGCGATGCGCCAGGGGTTGTTCGACTCCATCTGCGCAAAGCCGACCTTGTAGCGGTCCTTCTGTTCCAGCGGCGGCGTTTCGGCCTGCGCGCCTGCGACGGCGACGAAGGACAGCAGGGCTGCGCTGGTGATCAGGTGTTTTCTCATCGGTTTCTCCTCCCAGAAAAATGGCGGTCGGGCTCCTCCCCGACCGCGCGGGTTTCGTCAGTCCCAGTTCATGTAGAGCGTTTGCTTGCGCAGATACCCGTCGAAGCCGTACTTGCCGTCCTCACCGCCAAGGCCGGAATGACCCCACCCGTTGTGAAACGCCTGGAACTGTTCGCCATTGGCACGATTCACATAGATCTCCCCGAAGTGCAGCGCGCGCGGCGTGCGCATCAGGCGGCGGTGATCGCGGGTAAAGACAAAGGCCGACAGCCCGAAGCGGGTGTCATTGGCCAAGGCCAGCGCGTGGTCGAAATCGTCGATGCGCATGGCAGGGACCACGGGGCCGAAAACCTCGTTGGTCATCAGGGCCGAGGCATTGTCGCGAACCTCGAGGACCGTCGGCGCATACCAATGGCCCTTGGCAAAGCGCCCTTCCGTCAGCGGGCCGCCCGCCAGCAAGACCTCGGCACCGCCTGCGACGGCCTGATCGACCAATGCGGCGATCTTGGCGACCTCGGGGCCGCTGACCTTGGGGCCCAGATCGGGGTCCGCCATCGGATCACCGATGCTGAGCGCGCGTGACGCCGCCACAAAGCGGTCAAGGAATTCATCCGCGATGTCGCGGTGCAGATACATGCGTTCGTTGCAGGTGCAGATCTGCCCGCAGTTGGTAAAGCGCGCGGTGACCGCGGCGGCGACCGCGCGATCCAGATCGGCGTCCTCCATCACGATGAAGGGTGCCTTGCCGCCCAGCTCCAGCCGCAGCACCTTCATGCCGTCGGCCGCGGACCGAAAGATCTCGCGCCCGGCGCGGTTGCTGCCCGTCATGGTGATCATGGCGGTGCCCGGGTGTTCGACCAGCGCCTGTCCCACGACCGCACCACGTCCCGTGACGACGTTGATGACGCCTGCCGGAATACCGGCCTGTTCGGCCATCGCTGCAATTAACAGGCCCGACAGCGGCGTGATCTCATGGGCCAGCAGCACGAAGGTGTTGCCCGCGACCAGTGCGGGCCCGATCTTGCGCGCGGCAAGGGCGGCGGGATAATTCCACGCCGTCAGACCGACCACGACGCCATAGGGGTGGCGGCGGATCTGGAACTCTTCGTCGGGATTGTCGGAGGCGATGATGTCGCCTTCGATGCGGCGCGCGTTTTCGGCGGCGAATTCCAGGAAGCCGATGGTCGCATCAACCTCGCCCCGCGCCTGCGAGATGGGCTTGCCCTGTTCGCGGGTGATCAGGCGGGCCAGATCCTCGGCGCGATCGGCAATTTTCGCGGCAAGGCGGCGGACTGCGCGGCCCCGTTCGATTGCGGGCAATGCGGCCCATGCCGGCTGCGCGCGCATCGCCGCTGCGACCGCCCGGTCGGCATCCTCGGGGGTGCCATCGGGAATGGTGCCGATGATCGTTTCATCCGCAGGATTTTCAACCTCGATGACACTGCGCGCGCTGTCACTTGCCCATTGCCCATCGATGAACATGGCGGCGGTGACACTCTGGGCAAAGGGGTCGAAATTCATTGCGTCTTCCATTTTTGGTATGACCAAGATGGGTTGAACATTTACTTTGGACGCGAATGAGTCAATAAAATTGTGAGACAAAACCGCATTTTTCAGATCCGCACTCGGGCATCTGCATATTATGGTCGTTCCATAACGGGGAATTTCATGTCGCAGGAAAAATTCGATATCATTGTGATCGGCGGGGGTGCGGCGGGCTGCGTGGCGGCCGCGCGTCTGGCCAGTGAAGGCGACGCGCGGGTGCTTTTGCTGGAGGCGGGGCATTCGAACCGCCACCCGCTGCTGGATATGCCCCCGGGCATCTTCAAGATGATCAACGGCACGAAATTCATGCGTTATCACAAGACGGTTCCCCAGGATCACCTGGGTGGGCGGGTCCACGACATCCCCCAGGGCCATGTACTGGGCGGCGGATCGTCGGTGAACGCGCAGGTCTATATGCGCGGCCGTCCGTCCGATTACGACAGCTGGCAGACCCGGCTGCATGGCGCAAACGATGCCGTCGATTGGAGCTGGCAGGCCGTCCTGCCGCACTTTCGACGGATGGAGGGCAACAACCGCCTGTGCAACGATCTACACGGGACCGAGGGCCCGCTTCTGGTGTCCGATCCGGGGCACATCGACCCCCTGTCGCGCCTTTTCGTGCAGGCGGCGCAGGGTCTGGGGCTGCCGTTCAATCCCGATTTCAACGGCACCGACCAGAGGGGCGTCGGCTTCTATCAGTTCATGAACCGAAACGGGCGGAGGTCATCTTCGGCCTATGCCTATATCACCCCGCAAGAGGCCAATCCGAACCTGACCGTCCGCCTGAACGCCGAAGTCTGTCGGATCGAGCTGCAGAACGGGCGCGCATCCGGCGTGACTTATCGCGACCGAAGCGGCACCCATACCGTTCACTGCACGTCCGAGGTGATCCTGTCGGCGGGATCGCTGGTCACACCCAAGCTGCTGATGTTGTCAGGCATCGGTCCCGCCGATCACCTTGCGGAACACGGCATTGCCTGCGTCGCCGATCTGCCGGGCGTCGGACAGAACCTGATCGATCATCCCGAAGTGCCGATCACCGCGCGGGTCAACGGGCCTTATGGGTACTATCGCCAGGGGAATGGCTGGCGGATGATCCGCAACGGGCTGCAGTTCAAGATGTTCGGAACGGGTCCCGTGACCTCTGCCGGGGTCGAGGCCGGCGCCTTCGTCAATCCGACGAACCCCGAGGCCGAGCCGACCATTCAGGCGTTCTGCGTACCCATCGTCTATGTCGACCGGGACACGCGCGACATCGTCGAAGATGGCCACGGGCTGACGGTGACCACCGTGGTCGTGAAACCGAAATCGCGCGGCCAGGTGCGGTTGGCCTCGGACGACCCGATGGCCATGCCGCTGGTCTCGCCCAATCTGCTGCAACATCCCGACGACATGGACCGCATGATCGAGGGGCAGCGCTTTTTCCTGCGTGCGTTCGATCAGGCGCCGCTGGCCACCCTGATCGACCGGGTCATGCTGCCCGGCCCCGACGACCGCAGCGATACGGCCCTGCGCGATCATTGCAGGCGTTTCGTCAAGACCAACTATCACCCCGCAGGGACTGCGCGGATGGGTCGTGACGACGATCCGATGGCCGTTCTGGACACAAGGCTGCGCGTCCGCGGCATCGAGGGCTTGCGCGTCTGCGATCTGTCGGCCATGCCCGACATCAATGCGGGGAACACTCAGGCCCCGGCGATGATGATGGGCGACAGATGTGCCGACATGGTGATGGGGATCTTGTGAACCGATCAGGCAAGGGAGTCTGCTGTGGCAAAAGAGATTGAAAAAAACAACAGCCGCGCCGCCGATGAGGTGGTCCGCTGTCTGGCGGCCAAGATCCAGGCCGGCGATTATCCCGACGGCAGCCCCCTGCCCGCCGAGCGCAGCCTGATGGAGGAATACAACATCAGCCGGACCGTCGTGCGCGAAGCCGTTCAGGCCCTGTCACGACAGGGCCTGCTGCAGGCCCGCCCGCGATATCGGCCCGTGGTCCGCAAACCGGGCTATGACGCGGCAATCTCGGCGTTGGAGAATGTGGTCACGCATCTGCTGAACGATCACGCAGGGGTGCGCAACCTGTTCGACACCCGCATCATGATCGAGGTATCGCTTGTGCGCCACGCGGCCACGCATGCCGACAAGAACGACATCGCGGCGCTGAACGCGGCGCTGGCCGAAAACGAAGCGGCAATCCCCGACAGCGATCTGTTCTATCAGACCGACAAGGCCTTTCATGCCGTGCTGTATGACATAGCCCGAAACCCCGTTCTTCCGGCGATCCACCGGGCCTATGCGACATGGCTTGAGCCGCAGTGGTCGCAGATGCCGCGATTGCCCGAACGCAACGCCGAAAACTATCAGGCGCACCGCCGGATCTATGACGCGATCCTGCTGCGCGATCCCGATCTGGCCGAGCAGTGCCTGCGTGAACATCTGACCAGCGCGTGGGAACAGGTCTGCCGGACATTCGGCGAAAAACCGTGATATCTGGCGGCGCGGGCGTTTCAACCCGCGCCGCCAAGGTCAGCGCCCCATCGCCTGCGGCAGCGCCAATGAGATCTGCGGCACGAAGGCCACCAGCAGCAAGACCACCACCAGCGGGATCAGGAATGGCGCCGTCGCCTTGACGCAGCGGTCGAAACTGACTCCCGAAACCGCAGCCAGCACATAAAGCACCAGACCGACCGGCGGTGTCAGCAGCCCGATTATCAGCGCCAGCACGATCACCACGCCCAGGTGAACGGGGTCGATCCCCACCGAGGTCGCAACCGGCAACAGGACCGGCACCAGGATCGTGATCGCCGCGACCGTCTCCATGAACAGCCCCAGCACCAGAACGATCGCAAGGATCGCCGCCATCACGAAGACCGGGTTGTCGGAGACCGACAGGATGGCCCCCGACAGATGGGCTGCCACCTGGTTCGATACCAAAATCCATGCAAAGACCGCCGCGCTGGCGATGATCAGCATGATGGCGCCGGTCGTCTGCAGGGTGTCCGACATCACCCGCAGGATGTGCCGCCATGTCAGCGACCGATAGACGAGGACGCCCAGCACCAGCGTCCAGGCGACGGCAGCGACCGCCGCCTCGGTCGGTGTGAATGCGCCCGTGGTGATGCCGCCGACAATCAGCGCCGGCGTCAGCAAGGGCAGGAAGGCGTGCTGGAATGTCCGCGTGACATTTCCGACGCTGAACCCTGCATCACGGGGATAGCCGCGCCTCCAGGAATACCACATGACCATCAGCATCAAAGATCCCGCCATCAGGATCCCAGGCACGACACCCGCGATGAACAGCTTGCCGATCGAGGCCGAGGCCATCACCCCATAGACGATCATCGGCAACGATGGCGGAATGATCGGGCCGATGGTCGATGACGCGGCGGTGACCCCGACCGCGAAATCAACGTCATAGCCGGCACGGCGCATGGCCTTGATCTCGACGTTGCCAAGTCCGCCGGCATCGGCGACCGCGGCCCCCGACATGCCGGCAAACAGCACGCTGGCCCCGACGTTCACGTGACCAAGGCCACCGGGCAACCAGCCAACCAATGCCCGGGCAAAATCGAACAGACGTTCGGTAATGCCGCCGGTGTTCATCAGATGGCCGGCAAGGATGAAGAAGGGCACCGCCAGCAGCGGAAAGCTGTCCACCCCGCCCACCATGCTGTGCAGGACGACCACCTCGGGCAGTCCGGCCAGCATGACATAGGCGAACGAGGCAAGCCCCAAAGCCACGCCGACAGGTATTCCGAATACCAGCAGCAGCCCCAGGACGACGAACATGACAAACATGGCCACGGATCATACCCCTCCGATCGCGCGTTCGGCGATCTCTTCCGGCGTCCGACTGGCGATGCGCCACAGGTTGATGAGGCCGTAGAGCGCCGCCAAGGTGCATCCGACGGTGATCGCGGTATAGGCATAGGATTTTGGGAAAGGCACCGTGATCATCATCTGCCGCGACGTGCGTTCGATCATGGACATGCCCAGCCATGCCAGGCCGCCGAAAAAGCCCGCGGTCAGCAGTTCGCTGAACATCGCAAGCGGCTTGACCGCGGCGCGTGGCAAATGGCGATAGATGACGCCGATCATCAAATGCGTTCCCTGCCTTACGCAGATCGCCGATCCAAGGAAGGTCAGGATGATCAGGCTGTAGCGCGCGGCCTCCTCGGTCCAAGCCAGGCTGTCGTTCAGGACGTATCGGGTGAAGAACTGCATGCCCACCACCACGACCAGAAAGGTGAACAGCATCAGGGCCGGCGCGTCCTCCCACCGGATGCCGGAAATATCGTCGGTGACTTCGTCGAAATCTTCAAAGACGCTCTCGGCGTCGGACTGGGGTTCCAATATGGCTCCTCCTCTGGCCACGAAAGGGATGCGCGCGACATGGCGCGCGCATCGACCGGTCGATCAAGCGCGGCCCTATTCGTTCCCGGGCAAGGCCTGCAGGGCGTCGTATTGTTCGCGGGTGAAGGGAACATCTGAGGCCAATAGCACGGGCGTCACGGCGTCGATGAAGGGCGTGCGATCGACGTCATGAACGGCCGTTCCCTGATCGCGGAACCAGTCGGCCAGCTCGGACTCGGCTGTGACGATCTCGTCGGTCACATTGGTCGCGTTGTCGACCAGAAGATCACGCAGGATCTTGGCATCCTCCTCGCCGATCCTGTCCATCGCCGTTTGCGACACCAGTGTCAGGGTCGAGTTCATGATATGGCCCGTCAGGCTGATATCGCTCTGAACTTCGTTCAGTTTCTTGGCCTGAATGGTGGTCAGGGGATTTTCCTGCGCATCGACGACGCCCTGCTGCAGGCCCATGTAGACCTCGGAGAAAGCCATCGGCGTCGGGTTCGCGCCCGTCGCCTCGGGGAAGATCAGATAGGCAGGCGCATTTGGCACCCGGATTTTCAGCCCCTTCATGTCATCGGGCGTCAGGATGGGCTTGTTCGCGGTGACATGACGCGCGCCGTAATAGCTGACGGCGGCCACTTCGACCCCGCCCATGGCGTCGCCTAGCTCCTGCTTCATGTCCGCCAGCAGATCGCTTTCGCGAAAAGCCTTCCAGTGATCCATGCCGCGCAGCGTAAAGGGATAATCCGTCATCCCGATCGGCGCATAATAGGCCGAGACGAACCCGATCCCGGTGTAGATCATGTCGATGGTACCAAGGGTCAGCCCCTCCGAGAGGGCCAGTTCCTCGCCCAAAGACGAGGCCGGGAAGACATCGATCTTCACGCGCCCCTCGGTGGCGGTCTCGAGTTTGGCCGCGACATCCTCCTCCCCTTTGTGCAGCGGATGACCCGCTTCATAGACATGGGCGAATTTCAGCGTCGTCTCTGCCAGAACCGGCGTGGCGGATATGCTGGCAAGCGCGCATAACAGCACCGTGGAAAATTTTAGGGATCCCTCCCTTGGGTATTTATTTGGTCTTACCATATTCTAGCCAGCAAGTTCGTCGTGCTGTCAACCATCGTGAAGAGTTTTCGCTGAAGAGTTTGCGCTTTGACATCGAAGACTGCCATTACCTCGTATGCCGCACCTCAGACGCACGAAGCTTGATCCGAGACCCGGACGCCATACACCACCCAATTTGGTGCAACCAAATAGACTCTATGGGATTTTGTGCCTTCGCAAGATCGTTTCAGGTCACCGCCCGAAGGCGGCCTCGCGAAACCGGTTGTTCAGGAAAGCCCCGCAATCTTCCAAGCCGGTCAGACGCAGCCCAGAAAAGCAAGAACACGTTGAAGGTGGAATTCTCTCGTGAGTTGCACAGCGGCGGACTGATGGGGTCACTGCACTCTACGGAAATATGAATGCAGCGGGCGCTTGGTATTCATCAGCAGCCCCGACAGTCCGTATGCTATGGGTTCAGAACAGGCTCGCCACGCAGGCGGTCGCGGGCGAAATCGATGAACGACCGCAGCTTGGCGGTCACGCGACGGCCTTCCTGGTGGACCAGGTGGACGGGCAGCGGTGCGGGCTCGAACGCGTCGAGCACGGTTTGCAGATCGCCGGACTGCAGGTCGGGGCCGATCTGATAGGACAACACCCGGGTCAGACCCCATCCCGACCGGGCAAGGGCCAAACCGGCGCCGACGTTCGAGACGCTCAGCCTCGGCTTCATCCGCACGACCTGTTCGCGATCCTTTCCGAAGCGCCATTCCGCATGAGGACCGCCGCCGCCGATCGCGATGATATTGTGGTGCTGCAGGTCCTGCGGCGCTTCGGGGGTCCCGTTTTCTGCCAGATAGCCGGGCGCGGCACAGACGACACGTCGGACATGGCCGACCTGCACCGCCATCAGGCCCGAGGAAGGCAGATCACCGATGCGTATCGCGACGTCGATGCCTTCCTCGACCAGGTTCACGACCCGGTCCACCGTCACCAGATCGGCGCTGACATCGGGATAGAGGTCAAGGAAATCCGCAAGCAAGGGCGCGACGTGGATACGGCCGAATTCGACCGGGGCGGTAATCCTCAGCAGCCCCGTAGGCCGCGCCGCGGCCCCCGAGGCCAGATCGTCGGCGGCCTTCAGATCGGCCAGGATGCCGCGCACCTCTCGCACATAGGTCTGGCCGATATCCGTCAGCCGCACGACCCGCGTGGTCCGGGTGAACAGCCTCGCGCCAAGACGTTCTTCCAGTTCATTGATGCCGCGCGTGATCGACGGCGCGCTGAGGCCGGTCACGCGACCCGCGCCGCTGAAGCTGCTCGTGTCGGCCACGGCGGCAAAGACTTCCAGCATCTGAATCCGGTCCATCGCATCGCACCTTCTGTTCCGCATACCGAAATTATGACTTTCACCATGACCGTATTATTTCGCAAATGACATTCGGGTAAGCTGGCAGGGGCAAGATTTCGGGCATGGCGTTCGACCGGCCCCGACAGAAGGAAAATGCCCATGACACATCCGATCAAACTCTATCGCACCCCAAAATCCGGCCATTGCCATCGGGTGGAGCTGATGCTGGCGTTTCTGGATCTGCCCTATGCGACGATCGATCTGGACATGGCCAGTGGCGAACATAAGTCGCCGGAGTTTCTGAAGATCAGCCCCTTCGGTCTTGTCCCCGCGATCGATGACGGCGGCTACACGCTGGCCGACAGCAATGCGATCCTGGTCTACCTGGTGCAGACATACGCCAAGGGCACCCATTGGATGCCCCAGGCCCCCAAGGACGCTGCCGAGGTGCAGCGTTGGCTGACGGTGGCCGCCGACAACATCTATGCGGGCCCTTGTGCGGCGCGTCTGGTCAAGGTGTTCGGCACCGGTCACGACCATGCCGCAGCCGTTGCCAAGGCGCATGATCTGTTCCGCATCATCGAGGCGCATCTGGCCGATCGCGACTGGCTGGCCACCGATGCGATCACCATCGCCGATGTCGCGGGCTACAGCTATATCGCCCACGCGCCCGAGGGTGGCGTCGATCTGGCCCCCTATCCGAACATCCGCGCCTGGCTGAAGCGGATCGAGGCGCAGCCCAATTTCGTCGCCATGGCCACATCTCCGATTCCCGAACTGGCCTGATCGGCGGCCTGCATGACACACCCATTTGCAAAAGCGGTCAAATGACCTCCTCCGATCTTGGCAACCCCTTCCATGCAGGTGAACGCGCGGCGCAGGAACGTGCCGGCGCGGGAGATGTGGCCGCATGGGCGGGCGGCTTCATCCGCGATCACCTGCCCGAACAGCACCGCGCGTTCCACACCAGCCTGCCGTTTCTTGTGATCTCGGGCGGCGATGATGCGGGCAGGACATGGATCACGCTGATCGAGGGGCCGGACGGCTTTGCGACATCGCCCGACCCGCGATGCATCCAACTGGCCACGCAACTTGGCACCGACGATCCGCTGGCCATGACATTTGCCCACGGCACCGAGATCGGGGTGCTTGGGATCGAGCTGGCCAGTCGCCGCCGCAACCGTTTCAGCGGCCACATCAGGCCATCGGCTGCGGGCTATGCCATCGACATCCGCCAGACCTTCGGTAACTGCCCGCAATACATCAGCGAACGCGCGTGGAGGCGGGCGGAAACGACGCCGGGCCGCGTGATCAGGTCCACCGCCCTGAGCGCCGATCAGATCGCGCAGATCACCGCCGCCGACACGATGTTCATCGGCTCCGGCCATCAGGGCCGCGCGGGCGCCGCCTCGGACGGGTATGACGCCTCGCATCGTGGCGGGCCGGCGGGCTTCGTGCAGGTGGTCGATGACACGCATCTGCGCATTCCCGACTACGCGGGGAACAACTTCTTCAACACCATCGGCAACCTGATGCTGGACCCGAGTGTCGGCCTGCTGTTCATCGATTTCGAAACGGGCGGCCTGCTGCATCTTTCGGGACGGGCGACGATCGATTGGAACCCCGGGGATGACCATGACGCCCGGCGCATGATCGATGTCCGGATCGATCAGATCATCCAGCGTCCTGCCGCCGTGTCACTGCGGTGGGCAAGACAGGACCACCTGACGCGGCGGTTGCGGCTGGACAAGCGCGTGCGCGAGACGGCCGATGTCGTCTCGTTCCACTTCGCCGCGGCGGATGGCCGTCCGCTTGTTCCCTTTGCGGCCGGTCAGCACCTGCCCATCGAACTGCAGATACCGGGACAGAAAGGCACCTCCAGACGCAGCTATTCGCTGTCGGGTTCGCCGGATGACCGCGACCGCTATCGCATCAGCATCAAGCGCGAGGACAGGGGTCTGGTGTCGCGCTTCCTGCACGATCACCTGGCCGAAGGCAGCCTGATCGACGCGCAACGACCTTCGGGGGATTTTGTCATCCCCTGATCGAACTGTCCGCTGGTGCTGGTCGGGGCCGGGGTGGGCTTCACGCCGATGCTGTCGATGCTGCATGCGACACGGCATCACGACCGTCCGCTCTGGTATGTCCATGGCACCAGTGACGGCGACCATCATGCGCTGCGCCACGAGGTGGATGCCCTGGTCGCGGCCAACCCTCGCGCCGTGCAGCATGTCGCCTATAGCCGCCCCGGCAGGGATGACGTGCATGGACGCGACTATCACGCCCGCGGGCGCATCACGGCGGCCAGCCTGCTGGGGCTGGGCGCGGGATCGCAGGCGCATTACCTGCTTTGCGGACCTCCAAGCTTTCTGGCCGACATCCGCAACGGGCTGGAGGCTGCAGGCGTCCCGCCCCGGATGATCCATTCCGAGACATTCGGTCCGGCGGGGTGATCGCGGCGGCCTAGTTGCCGGCAGCGTCGGGTTTCGCCCGTTGCAGCATGCCGAACAGATCGCGCGGGTCGTCGGGGTCCGCGATCATGTCCAGCGGCGTGAAGAACGGCGTCCCCACGATGGCCTTGGCGATGAAACGCAGGGCGCTGAAGTCCTCGATGGCAAAGCCCACGCTGTCGAACAGGGTGATCTGCCGCGCATCGCTGCGCCCCGGCATCTGTCCGGCGACGACCTGCCACAGCTCGGTCACGGCATGGTCGGGATCCAGTTGCTGGATCTCGCCCTCGACCCGGGTCTGCGGCGGATATTCGACGAAGATCGACGCGCGATGCAGGATGTCGCGATGCAGCTCGGTCTTGCCGGGGCAATCGCCGCCGATGGCGTTGATATGCACGCCTGCGCCGACCATGTTGTCGGTCAGGATCGTCGCATACTGCTTGTCGGCGGTGCAGGTGGTGATGATCTGGGCGCCCTCGATGGCCTCTTGGCCGGACCGGCATTGCACCACCGTCAGACCGCTGCCCGCCAGGTTGCGGGCACAGCGCGCGGTCGCGGTCGGGTCGATGTCATAGAGCCGCACGGTGTCGATCCCGCAGACCGCCTTGAAGGCCAGGCACTGGAATTCGGACTGCGCGCCATTGCCGATCATCGCCATGGTCCGCGCGCCCTCGGGGGCAAGGTGCCGGGCCGCCATGGCACTGGTGGCCGCGGTCCGCAGTGCGGTCAGGATCGTCATCTCGCTCAGCAGCTTGGGATAGCCCGTCACCACATCGGCCAGAACCCCGAAGGCGGTGACGGTCTGCAACCCCTCGGCGGTGTTCTTGGGGTGGCCGTTGACGTATTTGAACCCATAGGTTTCACCGTCCGAGGTCGGCATCAGCTCGATCACGCCGATCGCGGAATGCGAGGCGACGCGCGGCGTCTTGTCGAACGCGGGCCAGCGCAGGAAGTCGGCCTCGATCTCGGCTGCAAGGTCGGTCAGCATCTCCTCGATACCGATGTGATGGACAAGACCCATCATGTCGGCGACCGAAACGAAGGGGACATAGGCGAGTTTGGAGGGAAGCGGGGACATGGGATGCTTTCTTCAGCTGTTCAGGGGGCGGGCGCTCAGGTGCAGTCCCGCGATCATGCAGCGGACGGAACCGCCGGCGTGTTCGGTGGTGGGAATATCCAGCGGCAACAGGGTCGCATGACGTTCCAGCGTCGCGCGCTGGACCCCGTCCAGCGACCGCAGCGCGCGCGACGACAAGGCCAGCACCAGACCGTCGCGGCCCTGCAGTTCGATGGCATTTCCCGCGAATTCGGCAATCTGGGCGTGGCCAAGCGCAATGATGTCGCGTTCGCCCCGGCGCAGGCGTTCGGCCACCTCATGGCGGCGTGCCGTGTCGGCGATGCAGTCCAGACCGATCATCGCGAAACCGGTGCCGATGCACATCACGACATTGGTGTGATAGATCGGCTGGCCGGTCGCATCGACCGCGTCGAAGACCACCGGCTCATAGTTGAAATGCGTGCAGAACCGTTCCAGCAGGATCTCGCTGGTGCGCCTTGACCGGGCGGCATAGGCGACACGCTCGAGATGGTCGATCACCATCGCGCCGGTGCCTTCAAGGAACAGACCGTCCTGTTCCAGCCCCGAATAATCGATGATGTCCTGCACCCGGTATCGATGCTTGAGCATCTCCAGCACATCCGCACGGCGTTCGGCCCGGCGGTTGGTCGAATACATCGGATAGACCGCCACATGCCCCCCCGAATGGGTCGAGAACCAGTTGTTGGGGAAGACCGAATCCGGGGTTTCGGCACCCTTGTCCTCGAACAGATGCACCTGCACGCCTGCTGCCTGCAGGGCATCCGCGGCGCGCGTCACCTCGTCATGGGCCGCTTTTGCAACGGTCGCGGCATTCATCGGGGATGCCGTCTGGAAATGATTGTCCCGCCGCGTTTCGGCATTGGGGGTAAAGCGGTGCGGGCGGATCATGACGACCGACGCAGGGGCCTGAAGCGAGGAACGCGGCATATGGGGCATGGGCTTTCGATGAATGTTCATGCATCGAAGATAGCCATGCCGCCTGACGCATTGTATGATCATGCTGCCCAATCTGAGCACCAGTTCTGTGCATTTTGCCAAGCCACCGGATACGAATTGCCATGCACCCCTATGACGACCTCGATCGCCGACTGATTGCGCTCCTGCGCGAGGATGGGCGGGCGCCGGTCTCGAAGCTGGCCACGCTGCTGAAGGTGTCGCGCGCGACGGTGCAAAGCCGGATGGACCGGCTGGTGCAGTCCGGCGCGGTCCTGGGCTTCACCATCCGCGCACGCGAGGACAGCGGCCCGCAGGGTGTCCGCGCCGTCATGATGATCGAGGTGTCGGGGCAATCGACCACACAGGTCATCCGCAGCCTGCGGGGCATCACGGCGCTGCATCAGCTACATTCGACCAATGGCAACTGGGATCTGGTCGCCCAGCTCAGCGCCGAGAGCCTGGCCGATTTCGACCGCGTCCTGCGCGAGGTCCGCGGCATTCCCGGCATCACCAACAGCGAAACGTCGATCCTGCTCAGCTCGGTCTGATCAGATGTCGGCGGGCACGGGCAGCATCGGCAGGCGGAAGGCGAAGGTCGTGGTGCCACCCTCGCAGACGACCTCGACCGAGCCGTTATGCGCGGTGGCGATCGAGGATGCGATGTAAAGACCCAGGCCCAGGCCCTCGCCCACGGCATGGGTGCCGCGGCGGAACGGTTGGAACAGCCTGTGCTGCAGGTCCTCGGGGACCGGGGGGCCCTGGTTGGTCACGCTGATGACCAGCCCGCGTGCGTCCAGCCCCGCATGCACGTGGATGGTTTCGCCAGGCGTTCCGTAGCGCACCGCATTCGACAGCAGGTTCGACACCGCCTGCGCCACGCGCGGTGCGTCGCAGCTGACGGGGCGGTCGATTGCCACGTCCAGCGTGATGGGATGATCGGGCGAGGCTGCGCGGATCTCCTCGACCACCTGGGTCACGGCGGTGCCGATCGGGGCATCGGGCGTGGCCGAGATGCGGATGCCGCCGCCCAAGCGGGCCTTGGCGTGCAGCATGATGTTTTCGATCAGATCGTTCATGCGGCGCAGCGACGACCGCATCATGGGCAGCAGCATCTGCGCCCTTTCGGTCATCGGCTCTTTGCCCAGCTGGCGAAAGCCCGCGTCCAGCGCCGCCACGGGGTTGCGCAGGTCGTGGCCCAGCACGGCGACGAATTCCTCCTGGATGCGGGACAGTTCGCGTTCGTGATCCAGCATCAGTTCATGCGCCTCCAGCCGCTCCTCGGTCTCGAGGCTCTGGCCGATGATGTCGGCGAACATCTCAAGCATGGCCTGCGCGCGGGGGTTCCTGATGTCGCGCGGTTCGGTGTCGATGGCGCAGAGCGTGCCGAAGAAGCTGCCGTCGCCCCTGTGGATCGGGATCGAGGCATAGCTGGCGATGCCGAACTTGGCCGCGATGGGGTGCCCGGCATAGACCTCGTCGGTGGCGGAATCGTTGAAGACGACCTTGGTCGAGGTCTGGCGCACCGATTGGCAGAAGGTCGAGTCGATCTCGATCTCGTCACCCGCGTCCAGGCCGAAGTTGACCTCGTCCACGGTGCGGCAGGCGATCCAGCGGTCGGCCGTCACCCGCGCGATGGTGGCAAAGCGCATGTCGGTGGCCAGCATCACGGTTTCCAGGATCGTCCCGATCAGCGTGCTTTCGGCCAGCATGGTGATGTCGGACTGGAAGTCATGCGTGCCTTCAAGGAAGGCGGCATGGTCCTGAATGATTGCCTGTCGCCCTGTCCCCTGGTTCATCGGTCGTTTCCCCGCTTTGCCTGTCGGCCCTGCGCATCCGTCGCGCGGCACCTTGTCCGTGAATGCCGCATCCATGATCGACCATACCGTCTTAGTCGCTCGCAGCTATGCAGCGAAAGGCGAAAATCGGGAAATGCACCCGTCAGACGCAACGGCTGAGCAGCAGACCCGGCAAAAGCGTCCAGGCGGTGCCGACCAGCGCAACCACCGCCAGCGTCAGCGCCACGCCGCGAAGGGTCGGACCGGCGGCCTGCCAATCGCAGCGGCGCAGCCAGATGAACAGCCCGACCTGCATCGCGACCGCCAGCAGGACGGCAACGGCCAGCACGGTGCGGGCCTTGGCATCCGTCAGATCCGTCGTGCACAGCCAGCCGTTCAGCCCATAGATCGCGCTGAATGCCGCCAGCCAGGCTGTCAGCGGCAGGGCAAGGCGCAGGACGGTCCCCATCAGCCCCACCCCGGCAGCAGCGCCGCCCCGATGCCCATGACCGAGACCGCCACGGCGTAATCCGACCACAGCCGGGCGATGTTATGCAGCCCGCCCGTGGTTTCAGGCGCATGGCCCGCGATCCGGGTCGCGCCGAAGAAGCCCGCCATGATCAGCGCCAGCCCCTGGTGCAGGACGGCATAGCCCGCCAGAACCCAGACCGTCGCCGCATAGGCGTGCTGGCCGGGGTCGGGCACCGCGCGCAAGACCATCACCGCCGCCAACGCCATTGCCAGCATCGCAGCGCAGGTCACGGGCCACAGCGACCGGACGCGGCTTGCGGCCAAGGCCAGAAACGTCCCGCCGATCAGCAGCGCAACGGGCAGCAGGCCCGCTTCGGCCCATTGCTGCGGCGGCCAGTTCGGCGCGATGGTCCAGAGGAAGGCATATCCGAACAGCAGCGATCCGAAGAAGGTCCCATCCGCGACCAGCAGGAACAGTGATCCCCACCAGCCGGGGGGATGGGCGACCTCGGACGCTATGGGCAGCGACAGCCCGCGTCCGACGGGCAGCGGGCCTTCGGGCGCGGGCCGTTGCAGCCCCCATGTCCAGACCAGCGCGCAGGCCAGAACGCCCAAGGCCGCGACGGGCACCAGCCAATAGGCCTTGATCAGCATCCCCAGAAAGAACAGGCCCGTCACCGCCGACATCAGCATCGGCAGCGCCGTATTGCCGGGAAAGACGACGATATATTCGGGCCTGCCGGTGGTCGGTTCGACGGTCAGCGTCTCGCGGCGGTTGCGGGACGGATCGCCCAGATACCCCTCGCCCCTCGCCAGCTGAAGGGGCAGCTCGGGCGTGTCCCACAAGGGCTCTCGCGAGGTGATCTGCGGCAGGCTGGCGAAGTTGTAGGGCGCGGCAGGCGTCGGCATCGCCCACTCCAGCGTGCCCGCCCCCCAAGGGTCGCGCGACCCGCGGATCGCGACGGCGGCGTTGACCACCACGTCGATCAAGACCAGCGCAAAGCCGATCGCCATGACGAAGCTGCTGACCGAGGCGATGATGTTGATCACCTCCCACCCCTGACCCGGATCGAAGGTGTCGATGCGGCGGCGCATCCCCAGAAGGCCCACCCAATGCAGCAGCAGGAAGGTGCCGTGGAACCCCGGCACGATCAGCCAGAAGGCCGTGTTGCCCAGCTTGAAGAAGGTCTTGCGCCCCGTGACATGCGGCATCCAGTAGTAAAGCGCCCCCAGCATCGGAAAGACGAAGCCGCCGATCAGCACGTAATGCAGATGCGCCACGATGAAATAGGTGTCATGCGCCTGCCAGTCGAAGGGCACGACGGCGACCATCACCCCCGTCAGCCCGCCGATGACGAAGGTGGCAAAGAACGACAGCATCCACATCATCGGCAGGTGCAGCTGGGGTCGGCCCTTGGCGATGGTGCCGATCCAGGCGAAGATCTGCACCGCCGTCGGCACGGCCACCAGCGTGGACGCCGCCGAGAAGAAGGCCAGCGCCAGATGCGGGATGCCGGTGGTGAACATGTGGTGCACCCACAGCCCGAAGCTGAGCACCGCCAGCGACACCGCCGATGCGATCACCCATGGATGCCCCAGCAGCCGCGTACGCGACATGACAGGCAGGATGGTGGAAATGGCTCCGGCGGCGGGCAGGAAGATGATATAGACCTCGGGGTGGCCGAACAGCCAGAAGAGGTGCTGCCACAAAAGCGCGTCGCCCCCATGGGCCACCTGGAAGAACGGCAGGCCGAAGGCGCGTTCCAGTTCCAAGAGGATCGACCCCAGGATCAGGGGCGGAAAACCCGTCAGGATCATCACCGCCGTCACCAGCGCGTACCACGCAAAGATCGGCATTCGGACCAGCGACATGCCCGGTGCGCGGTAGCGCAGGATGGTGACGGTGATCTCAACCGCGGCGGCGATGGCGGATATCTCGACGAAGGTGATGCCGATCAGCCAGAAGTCCGAATTGATCCCCGGCGAATTGATCGTGGATGACAGGGGCGGATACATGAACCAGCCGCTGTCGGGCGCAATCCCCGCCAGCAGCGAAAAGATCATCATCGCGCCGCCGAAGACATAGCACCAGAAGCCGTAGGCCGTCAGGCGCGGGAAGGCCAGGTCGCGCGACCCCAGCATCTTGGGCAGCAGATAGACGGCCAGCCCCTCGAACATGGGGATGGCGAACAGGAACATCATGATGGTCCCGTGCATGGTGAAGATCTGGTTGTAATGTTCCGGCCCCATGAAGGCCGAACGCGGGCTGGCCAGCTGCGCGCGGATCAGCATCGCCAGAATGCCGCCCACGATGAAGAAGAAGGCCGAGACCGCCATGAACATCCGCCCAAGGTCGGTGTGGTTGACGGATGTGCACCACCCCCGCCAGCCGGGGTCCGATGCCCAGATGCGCGACAGGGCGCGGTGCCTTTGCAGGGCGTTCATGGCGCCTCCCCTTGCAGAAATGCCTGCCATCCGGCGGGATCATGGGCGATGACGGTGAAGCCGTGGCCGCGGTATCCGGGGCCGTTGTATTCCGCGCCCAGCCCCGCATATTCGCCGGGGGATGCGGCCTCGATCCGCAGGGTGTTCACATGGCCCGGCACGGCGTCCAGCTTGCCCGCCAGGCGCGGCACCCAGAAGGCGTGGATCACGTCGGCCGAGGTGATCGCCACATCCACGGGCCGCGCCGCGGGGATGTGCAGCACGTCATCGGTGATGCGCCCCGGCAGGTCGGCATAGCCGAAGCGCCAGGCGTATTGCCGCGCCTCGGCGGTCACCGAGACCACCTCCGGTCCCTGATGCGGCAGCAACTTTTCGCCGATGATCAGCCCATAGGCCAGCAGAGCCGCCAGCACCGTCATCGGAAAGGCCAGCCCCAGCCCGATGACGAAGCGGCGTTCGGATACTGCACCCTCGGGGCGGCGCCACGCCCAAAGAACCAGCATCGCAACCAGTGTCGTGATGACCACCGACCCCGCCAGCAGCACCCACCACAATTGCGCGATGACCGCCGCCGCCGGTCCCGCCGGGTGGACGGTGGACAGAGTTTCGTCGCAACCTGTCAGCAGAACCGGTGTTAGAATGACAGCAGACATCCGCAGCAGGGGGCGTGCATGAAGCCGAAGATGGTCCAGAAGAACACCAAGGGTCTGGTCGATCCGATCACTAGGCATCCGGGCTATGACAGCACCGAAACCATCGTCGGGTTCTGGGGACACCCGCTGCATGCGATGACGGTGGCCTTTCCCGTGGCGCTGACCTTCTGCGCCTTCGGGGCGGATATGCTGTATTTCTGGTCGGGCGAGCTGTTCTGGGCCCGTGCCGCCATCTGGGCGGCGGGGACGGCGTTCCTCTTCGGGTTGGCGGCGGGGGCCACCGGCACGGCGGAATTGCTGCTGGTGTCGGGCATCCGCATCCGTGCGGCCGCCTGGACGCATTTCGTCATCGCGGTGATGCTGCTGTCGATCCTTGGGGCGAACTGGGGATACCGGCTGACCACGGGATACGAACAGGCCGTGCTGCCCTATGGCATCCTGCTGTCCGGCTTTGCCACGGTGGTGGTCATGTTCACCGGCTGGCACGGGGGGAAACTGGTCTTTGATCATCATCTGGGCACGTCGAAGGGCAATTGATGGCCAAGCGGCTGATGCAGCCAGTGCGGCAAGGGGATTTCCTCCAGATCGGGCTTGGCCAGCACCAGCATCAGCACGCAGGTCACCGGCACCGTCAGCAAGACCAGGGGCAGCGTCGCGCGGGGCACCCGGTGGACGCCCTTCCGCTCGGCCACCTCGACCAGGACATAGCCGATCCAAGCGTGGAACCCGACCATCGCGGCCACGAAGACCAGCTTGGCGAACAGCCATGTGAAGAACACCCCGCGCAGAAAGATCAGCCCGGTCCCGGACGCGATGGCGATGACCGCCGCAGGTGTGATCACGAAGGCATAGGCGTAATGCGTCGCCCGCCGGATGCGCGTGTAATCGGCCTGCCCGATGGCCGGATCGTGCCGCGCCAGCATCAGCGGCAGCGCGAACAACCCCGCGCACCAGATGATCAGCATTGCGATATGCAGGGACTTCAGGTGCGGGACGATCGCTTGCAGGTCGTTCATGCGCGTTCCGCCATCTGCCAGCCGCGCCGCGCCTGCAGCGCGATCATCGCGGCATAGGGGACCATCGCGGGCACCCACATGATCAGCCCGCCCAACTGCTGATCGGCCAATGGGGTCAGGCCCCAAGCCAACGGGGCCATTGCGTGGGCGGCATAGAGCGGCGCAGGTGCGAAGGTCAGGATCGCCCCCAGCATCCCCATCTGGATCAGTCCCGCCAGCGACCACAGCATCGCCTGCGCCGAGGTCCGCTGCGACAGGACGGCACTCCAGAACAGCACTGCCGATCCCAGCAGGCTGATCTGCATGATCCAATAGACGGCGATGTCGGACAGTGCCAGGTCATAGGCCTGCGGCAGGTGCCACAGCCACAGGATCGCGGTCGAGAGGGCGAAATGCAGCCCCGGCTGTCCACCCCGCCGCGGCATGCCCACCGCCAGCAGCGGCGCCGCCACCGCGACCAGCAGCACGTGATGCACCACGCGCGCGGAAAACAGCCCCGCCGCCATGGCGCAAAGCGGCGAGACGAAGGCCACCACCAGTGCCAGCATCGCAAGCGAACCCATCGGACGCCGCCCGACCATCAGCCACATCAGCATCAGGCCCGTCAGCAGAACCGGATCAAGGTTCCACGCGGACCAGACCGAAGCCGGCAGCGGCGCCACCCCGCAATAAGTGCCGGGAAGGATCGTGACGGTCATGAAGCCTCCTTGCCTGCTAGCTGCGGACCACGTCCGATGCCGCACCCCCTGTGCGACCGAGGATGCCGACTTACCGGCGGAGGATCAACCGGGGCCATCACCGTTGTCGGACCATGCATAGCCTTCGCCGCGCAAGGTCCACCGATCCGGACCGCAACATGCCTTGGAACCAAGGGCAACAGCCTTCAAACACAGCCAACCTGTCCTACGAATTCCGGCAGGGATTGCGACAGCCATCGGACACAAGCAACCGTCGGGCGTTGCACAGTGCCCCCAGTCCCGATGCGCGTGTCATCGTCGCCGAACTTTCAAAGAATACGACCGCGCAGTTCAGGATCGGGCCGGTGGGGCATAGTCGATTCAGGATGTGCCTGAACGTTCATCCTTTCATGACCCCGCAGGGGAACCCCCGGGGCGGTGGTCCGTTGGCACAGGAACGCGTGACGGGATGGGTTCGTCCCCTCGCGCGGCATGACGCCATCAACGCGGGTCCATCGGCCCGTCCCTTGAAAACGGAAGATGACACGCACGTGGAGAAGATGACCAAGGACAAGCTGGGCTGGGCGATACCGCTGATGCGGTTGGGATACTTCGGCAAGGGGATGGTCTATCTGGCCGTCGCGGGGATCTCGCTCTATTCGATCTGGCGGGGCGGGCAGGCCAAGGATACCTCATCGGCGCTTGGATGGCTGGAGAATACCTGGGGCGGCGGGGTGGCCTTGTTCGTCATCGTGTTGGGGATGTTCGCCTATGCCCTGTGGCGGTTCTTCGACGCAGGCTTCGACCTCGAGGATTACGGGTCCGAAGCCAAGGGCATCGTCGCGCGCATCGGCATGGTCGTGACGGGGGCGATCCACATGGGTGTGGGGATCGTCGCGTTTTCGTTGCTGTTCGGCAGTGGCGGCAGGGATGGCGGACAGGGTTCGGGCATTCCGCGCTATGTCGGACAGGTCATGGAATGGCCGGGCGGGCGCTGGATCATCGGCCTCGTCGCTTTGGCGATCATCGGGGCGGGCATCCACTACATGAAGCAGGGCTGGACCAACGAATACCGCAAGCACCTGCGCGCCAACCACGTCACCACCCGCTGGAACCCCGTCCTGAAAGCCGGGCTGATCGCCCATGGCATCGTCGTGGGTGTCGTGGGGTTGCTGTTCCTTTTCGCAGCCTGGCGCGCCAACCCGCAAGAGGCCGGCGGCACGGGCGAGGCGTTCTCATGGCTGTCGGGTCAGATCTATGGCCAGATCCTGGTGACCGGCATCTGCCTTGGGCTGGTCGGCTTTGCGATCTTCTGTTTCGTCAATGCCGCCTATCGCATCGTTCCCAAGCTGTCGGGTCCCGACATCCGCAGCCTTGCCGCCAGCCTCGGCGGATCGTCCTGACGGATCAGGCGTCCTTGCAAAACGCCTCGTAGAGGGCGGCCATTAGCACGTCCAGATCGCGATCCACGATCCGATAGTGGATGGACTGCCCCTCGCGACGGGTGTCGAGCATGCCCGCCTCGCGCAGCTTGGCAAGATGCTGGCTGAGCGCGGATTGGCTGAGCCCTACCGCCTGCTGCAGGGCACCGACCGTCCGTTCCCCCTTGGCCAGTTCGCACAGGATCAGCAGACGCTTGGCATTTGCGACCAAGGCCAGACGCGCCGCGACGTGGTCGGCGCGTTCCCGCAGAACCTGCGGCACCTGATATTCCATTCCCATTATATTAGCCTTGACTGAATTAGTTACCATTAATATATTCCGCCCGACATGTTCCGGCAAGGCCACCTTGCGAACATCAACAGGACGGAGCCTCGCATGCAGTTCGCGACACAGACCACATTCACACCATGGACCTCGCTTGGCGGCGGCGTGCTGATCGGGATCAGTGCCGTCATGGTGATGGCGCTTTTCGGCCGTATCGCGGGCATCGCCGGGATCTCTCAGGGGGCCTTGGGCGGAATCCTGCCGTGGCCTGCGGCCGCGAGGGACCGTGACTGGCGGTGGGCCTTTCTGCTGGGCCTGATCGCGGCGCCTTTGGTCGTGTTGTCCCTGGGGGGCGCGGTCGCGCAAAGCGTTCCGGACAATATGCCCCTCATGGCGCTTGCGGGGCTTCTGGTGGGCGTCGGGACGGCCCTTGGGTCGGGGTGCACTTCGGGGCATGGTGTCTGCGGACTTGCGCGCCTGTCTGGACGATCACTGGCCGCCGTGGCGACCTTCATGGCGGCAGGCGTCGTCACCGTCTTCGTGATCCGTCATCTCCTGGGGGGTATGTGATGCGCATGATCTGGGGCTTTCTGTCGGGGCTGGTCTTCGGTCTCGGGCTGGTGATTTCGGGCATGTCCGATCCGGCCAAGGTTCTGAACTTCCTTGACGTAGCGGGCAGCTGGGACCCCAGCCTTGCCTTCGTGATGGGGGGTGCGACCGTCACGACCTATCTGGGATACCGCCTGGCGTGGAGGCGTCCCGCACCTGCGCTTGGGACATCCTTCGACATTCCCACCAACCGCAGCATCGACCGGCCCCTTCTGACCGGCGCGGCACTGTTCGGAATGGGATGGGGCATCGGCGGCTTCTGCCCCGGCCCCGCCTTCACCGCGCTTCCGCTGCTGGCGCCCGGCACATTGGTCTTCCTGCCTGCCATGCTGGCGGGACTGTGGATCGGCGCCCGGATCAAGGCCCGCGGTTTCCCCGTGCTGAAAGGAGCATCGGCATGAGCCCCTCGAAACTGGATGAACCCGTCGTCCGTCATTCACCCTCGACCGGCGTGGGCAGCCCCGATGTCTGGGGCATCTATGAACCCGACACCGGCTCGATCCAATACATCTGCGCCGATCCTGCCACCAAGAAGGCCGCGCTGATCGACGTGGTCTGGAACCTTGATCCGCGCAATCAGCGGTTTTCCACCCGCAGCATGGACCAGGTGCTGGACTTGGTCGAACAGAACTTCCTCAGCGTCGAATGGGTGCTGGACACTCATCCCCATGCCGATCACGTCATGGCATCGGCGCAGTTGCGCCAGCGGACCGGCGCCCCCAATGCCATCGGCGCCATGGTGCCCCAGATCGCGCAGATCTGGGCGGATCTCTATCACTTGCCGGACGCCTTCGATCCGCCGCGCGACTTCGACCATCTGTTCGCGGATCAGGAAACCTCTCACATCGGCGATCTGTCGGTCCGCGTGATGCTGTCGCCGGGGCATACACTTGGGTCGGTCACCTATGTCTGCGGCGATGCGGCTTTCACCCATGACACGCTGATGCAGCCCGACGTCGGCACATCGCGCGCCGATTTCCCGGGGGGTGACAGCGGTCAACTCTGGGACTCGATCCAAGCAATTCTGGCGCTGCCCGACCAGACGCGGCTGTTCGTCGGCCACGATTACGGCACCGAGACCCGCAAGGAACCCGAGTGGGAGGCGACCGTCGCCCAGCATCGCGCCGACAACCGCCATGTCCGTGACGGCACCCTGCGCGAGGATTGGATCGCGATCCGCGATGCGCGGGACGCGACGCTGCCCCTGCCGGACCGGATCCTCTCGGCATTGCAGATCAACCTTCGTGGCGGTCGATTGCCTGCCCCCGAAGCGGATGGCCACAGTTATCTGAAGATCCCGGTCAATCGCTTCCCGGCTGTCGGCAAGGCGTGATTGCGAGGCGGAAGATGCGGCCCCTGTTGGTCAGGCGCCGCCGACCAATGTCATTTCGGGCAGCTTGCCTGCCTTGATGTCGAATGTGGCAGTATGGGCGCATCCTGCCCCCTGCCCCGCCAGCGCGATCATCTGGTCGGCAAAGCCCGGTCCGCCACGGCGATAGCGTTCGGCAGCCTGGGCGACGCGGTCTGCCGCCTCCAGCGTCAGCTCGCGCGCCTCGAGCAGGCCGTCAAGCGCTTGGCAGATGTCCTCGCGGCCCAGGCCATAGGCGCGCTCCAGCACCCAAACGATCTCGACCAGAACCTCGCGGCAGATGAAGCCGGGTGCGTCCTCGGACAGCGCGGCGATCAGATCGGCCGCCGCCCTGCCCTGCGCGGGATCATCCTGCATCAGGAAGCGGATCACGACATTCGTATCAAGCCCCGTCACTTGCGGCTGGCTCCGCCCGCGATGGCGTCCTCCATATCCTGAAGCGAGACCCCCCGGCGCCCCCTGCCCTTCAGCAGACCCGCCAGTTCCATGGCCGGACGGCTGCGCATCAGCCGAACCTCGCCATCGTCCAGCAAGAGATAGCGCAGACGGTCGCCGGGGCGCAGGTTCAGCGCCGCCCGGATGTCGCGTGGCACGGTGGTCTGACCCCGTGCGGTAATGGTCGATTCCTGCATCTGACGTATCCAATGCATGTAAGGGCTGTGCATTACATATAGGATCCGCCGCTTACCCATGCAAGAACAGGCGAAATTTCCCTCTCGTTGCGTGAAAGCTGTTGCGGGAATCGGAAGCTTGCGGATAGTTTACGAAAGAAGATGAATAAGACGCCAGAAAGCGTAACTTTCGGCACCGAGAGGCAGGATGCACAAGCAAACCAGAATAGACCGGCTTGTCGGGGACCATGCTGCACGGCTGTCCGAACGGCTGCAAGCGCACCGCGAACAGTTGTTCCCGCCGAACGCCCGCAAGGAACTGCGCAAGTTCACCTCGGGTGAGGTGGCATCGCTGCTGGGCGTCAAGGACGCCTATCTGCGCAAGCTGCACCTTGAAGGGCGCGGGCCTTCGCCCGAAACGCGCGCGGGGGGGCGGCGGTATTATTCCCCGGCCGACATTCAGGAATTGCGCGAAACCCTTGAAAAGGGGGCAAAATCTTCGGGAACCTACTTGCCGGGTCGTCGTGGCGATGACCATCTTCAGGTCATCGCCGTGATCAATTTCAAGGGCGGTTCAGGCAAGACCACGACCGCCGCGCATCTGGCGCAGAAACTGGCGCTGGACGGGTATCGCGTGCTGGGGGTCGATCTGGACCCGCAGGCCAGCCTTTCGGCGTTGCACGGCTTCCAGCCGGAATTCGACCTGCTGGACGGCGGCACGCTTTACGATGCGATCCGCTATGACGATCCGGTGCCCCTGCGCGATGTGATCCAGAAGACCTATTTCACCAATCTGGACCTGATTCCCGGCAATCTGGATCTGATGGAGTTCGAACATGATACCCCGCGTGCGCTGGCCGCACGGTCGGGTAATCTTTTCTTCACCAGGATCGGCGACAAGCTGGCCGAAATTGAAGACGATTACGATGTCGTCGTGATCGACTGCCCCCCTCAGCTGGGATTCCTGACCATGTCCGCGCTGTCGGCTGCGACCGCGATTCTGGTCACGGTCCACCCGCAGATGCTGGACGTGATGTCGATGTGCCAGTTCCTGCTGATGACCTCGAACCTCTTGGGCGTGGTCGCCGATGCGGGGGGCGACATGAACTACGACTGGCTGCGATACGTCGTGACCCGATACGAACCGGGCGACGGACCGCAGAACCAGATGGTCAGCTTCATGCGGTCGCTGTTCGGCGATCACGTGTTGAACCATCCGGTGCTGAAATCCACGGCCATCTCGGATGCGGGGATCACCAAGCAGACCCTCTACGAGGTTGAAAAGAACCAGTTTACCCGCGGCACCTATGAGCGTGCGATGGAAAGCCTGAACGCCGTCAACGGCGAAATCGAGGATCTGATCCAGGCGGCCTGGGGCCGCAAGGGAGGTTTGTGATGGCTCGCAAGGATCTGCTGAAGGGGTTGATGACACCCCATTCCGATGACCGCCCTGCCCCGACAAGCGCCGCGCCCCGATCCAATCGGGGCGCGATCGGCGCTGTCAGCCAGTCGTTGTCCGAACTGAAGTCGCGCGCCCTCGTCGATGTCCCCGTCGAGATGATCGACATGGCCGGCATGACCGACCGCTTGGACGAAGACGACGAAGGCATTGCCGCGCTGAAAGCCTCGATCCGGGAATACGGGCAGCAGGTTCCCGTCCTGCTGCGTGAGAGCACGACCGAGGAAGGCCGGTTCGACATCGTCTTCGGGCGTCGGCGTGTCCGTGCCCTCAAGGAACTGCGCATGCCGGTTCGCGCAATGGTCCGCAACCTGACGGATCGGGAACTGGTCGTCGCGCAGGGTCAGGAGAACAACGCCCGCAAGAACCTGAGCTTCATCGAAAAGGCCAGTTTTGCCGCGCAGATGCAGGCAGCCGGATACGACCGCAAGGTCATCTGCGATGCGCTGTCGATCGACAAGACGGTGATTTCCCGGATGCTGGCGGTGATCGACGCCCTTCCACCTCAGCTGATCCAGGCGATCGGTTCGGCGCCCGGCGCCGGCCGTGACCGTTGGCTGACCCTGGTCGAGAAATCCCGAGGCAAGCCGACCGACGCCTTGGTCGCCGCGGCCGAAGGAACCGATTCGGATGCGCGCTTCGTCGCCGTCCTGTCGTCGTTGACGCCACCCCGCCCCCCTGCCCTGCAAGAGCAGCTTTCCGACGAGGCAGGCAAGGTGCTTGGCAAGGCGCTGCGCCAGAAGCGCAAGACCGTGATCGAGCTGACCGGAGAAGGCCGCGCCTTTGGCGACTGGCTTCTGGAACAGCTTCCCGAACTTCACCGCCAGTGGAAAGACCGCTGACGGGAAGAAACCCGCAACTTCAAAACAAGGAGGCACGAAGGAAAGACCTAACAGAAAAGCCCCCCAGGACGTTAATCCCAGAGGGCCGCTTCTTGAACTCGCAACTCAATGATAGCGGCATTTGTTGACAGCTGTCAACACCGTCCTAGCGGGCGATCGAAGGTTTTTACCCCCGTGAAGTTTCATGAGGCACATTTCAATGACGCCCTTTGGGCGGCAGCCGGTGACGGCTGGACTTCTGGCAGCCCATGCGCTGTCAGAGAATGCATCCCCCTGCCCTGATGCCGACAAATGGCAGGTGCTTCGGAATCTCACCGTTGCCCGAGAGGAGTATGGCGTCAGCGACCGTGACTTGGCGGTACTGTCCGCGCTGATCTCCTTCTATCCGAAGCAGACCTTGGCAGATCGCGATGCACTCGTCGTCTTCCCGTCAAATGCTTCCTTGTGTGAGCGCGCACATGGGATGGCAGAGAGCACCTTGCGGCGTCACATCGCAGCCCTGGTCAAATCAGGTCTGATCATTCGGCGTGACAGTCCGAACGGAAAACGCTTTGCGCGAAAGGCGCAGAATGGCATTCGGGTCGCCTACGGTTTCGATCTGCGCCCCCTGCTCGTCTTGGCGCAAGACATCGAAACGGCAGCCGAGAATGCGAGAGCTGCTGCCTTGCGGCTGCGCCTGATGCGTGAAGAGATCGTCATTCGCCTGCGCGACGTCAGAAAGATGCTTGAATGGACGGCAACGAACGGTGGTGACGGTGCTGCCGCCCTCGCGATTTGCTTGGAACTCCAAGGATCGCTTCGCCGAAAACCCAACTTGGCTCATTTGACCGAAATCCAACAACGTCTGGATGCCTTGAACGTTCAATTCGAAAACGACGAACCGTCGAAAATGATCGGCGATGACAGCCAAAATGAGCGGCACTATCAGAATACCATTACAGATAACCAAGATTCTGAAAATAGCAATGAAGCAGAATTGACCTTGGACGACGTGCTACAGGCGGCCCCTGAGATCGAGAGCTATTGCCAAGGCTCCATTTTGGAATGGCGAGATCTTGTCAGAACAGCTTGGTTTGTTTTTCCGATGCTTGGCATCACAATCGAGACTTGGGAGAACGCTCGCAAAGCGTTTGGTGATGTCCAGGCCGCCATAGTCCTTTCTTGCATGCTGCAGAGGGCTGGCTCAATTGCCAACCCCGGCGCATATCTGCGAACATTGACCAAGCAAGCGCTATTGGGACGCTTCTGCCCAAAACCTATGGTGGCAGCATTACCGAGATCAGTGAAAGCTAGCCGATGGAATGATCAGATCCACCGTTGTTGACAGCTGTCAACTTTGGCAAAGTGTACATCTCATCGATTTAGGACTGGGCTTGTTTTCAGCATTCACCGTGCTGCCAGCGACGACCTGCCAAGCGTCATAACTTCAGAAAGAACAGGAACAACGATCCATGGCAAATTCTGATGATGAACCAGTATTGGACAACGCCTCGGTCGTGTTGAAAAGCCAAAACCGCCAAGCGGATTGGCGACGCGCAAATCCAAAGAAATACCGTGCCCATCTGCTGGTTCACCGCGCGCTGGTCACCGGGCATTTGAAGAAAGAACCATGTGAAGTTTGTGGCGCAGAGACGGTGGATGCGCATCATGACAGCTATGAACGACCTCTTGACGTGAGATGGCTGTGCCGGCGGCATCACATCAAGCTTCATCGTTACGGAGAAGACCTGTTCCCAATCGCAGGTCCACGTAAAAAATAGTCCGTGGTAAGAAATAAGGTGGGCACATAGCCATTCATCCTCAGCAGAATTGCCACCCATATCCATCAGTTTGCTTCACGTAGATTATCCGAGAACTTCGCTGTGCGCGGACTTCAAACAGATGAGTTGGCAAGGCAACGGATTACATGGTCATTCCTCAAGGAGCTTCTGAGCGGTGGGGACCGACAATGCTTCAGATTGGTACCATGTCGAACACCAAAGTTATCCATTAGGCAAGCGCGCAACTCCGAAGGTTGCATTGCTATTTGCTAGTACTGCGTAATAAAAATGTAGTGTGATGAAGTTCTACACCGAGGTCACGCCAAGTGCACTTACGATATTGGTACAGCCAGCCATATCGGGCCGCGATACTGGCCGACGGAAACCAAGGCTGAACCGTCCTGTGCGATGACCAGTTGATGGACGGGTAGGGCGCCCATCGCAAGCCGCGGTCATATCCTGTTTGGGCCGCTAACCGATAAGGTCGCAATTCGTTTGACGGTAAACCGCAGTGGATCCCTCAATATTTGGGCATCCTTTTTCGACAGCAAACCTGAAAGATGAGATGGTGATACCGCCCTGCTAGCGAAGCAACGAAGCGGTGCTGCTTTATGTTTGTATGGCTGTTCAAAGCAATCCCATCTTCCTAGCTCTCGTCAGCAGCATGTTCACCGAAGAAGGCTGCCACTTATTGCGACCGCGAGGGGTGCGCTCACGCATGGATTCCAATCGGTCGCAGATGCCTTGCAGGGTGATATCGGGATCCGCCCCTTTGATGGCGGCCACGATCGTCAGCAAGCGATCATCACCTACGCGCCGGGCAGCGCGTTCAAGTACTTCCGATGGCAGGAAGCCGTCGCGAACATAGGCCCGCACAGCCCTCAGCAGGCGTGTCTGGGTCCATTTCCGGTCCCGGGGCAGGGAGGCGTTGATGACGCGAAGTACATCGTCCCATGCCATGTGCGGGCGCAATCGGCGAACTTGTGGCACCCACTCGGATGCAGTGTGACCCAGCCTCTCCATATAGCCGTCTTGCCGTGCCAAGCGGATCTTGCGAAGTGCATCCGGCTCGCGCGCGCGAAGCCCGGGATTGCCGCCGATCCGACCTTCGAGACGTGCGCTGGCAAGCCCCGCCTTTGTGCGTTCGCGGATCAGAGCCCGCTCGAATTCGGCTGCCGCCCCAAGCACCTGTAGCGTGAACTTGCCCTGAGGTGACGCCGTATCGATCGGATCCTCGATCGAACGAAAGAACGCGCCCTTTGCTTCGAGCTGCTCGATCACTTCCAGCAGATGAGAGAGTGACCGGGCAAGGCGATCAATTCGAACAACGACCAGCGTGTCACCCTTGCCGATACCATCCAGTACAGCCCTCAGGACGGGGCGGGTGCGATTGCCACCCGAAGCATGTTCCTCGCGGATCCAGACGCACCCGGCCGCTTTCAGCGCTTGAGCCTGGGGCGCGAGCGTCTGCTCATCGGTCGAGACGCGCGCATAGCCAATCAGTGGCATATCTGAACCATATTCAATTTTGGAAGTCGTGAGTAAACGACCGTTTGCAAACGGCGGCAAGCAGAATTTAGGCCCGGTTTGCATGGATACCTGAATCACGCGCGATCAATCGTGACTGAATTTGGTGTCATCGCTGGTATTTCGGGCGACATGTCCGACGCATCCTGATCTAGCTCCACCGCTGATAGGAATGGCAATTGTCCCGACCGTATTTTGAAAATGTTGAGCAAGTGAATTATACTCAAACTATGCTATACTTTGTCCGTGATAGTGGCGGAAAATCATATGCATAATGAATCACTTCTTCTGCAAGCCGAGACCCAAGCTGCGAGGGTCGAAGGCATTCTCTTGGCCGATCCTGCCTTGGCCGGGCTGTGGCGTATGGAGACGAGCCTTCTGGAGGCTGCCGCATCGGTCGGGCTCGAGGGGGAGCGCATCTCGACGCAGGGAATGGTCCTTCGCCTGACCAGGGGAACCGCAATGGAACAAGATGCCCGTTCTGCCGAGATGGCCTTGCAGGTACTTTCCATCATCCGGCGGCCAGGCAACCCATTCGACGCACCAGTTACGACGCTGCGCCGGATCGAAGCGGCGGCGTCGCCCATAGGTCAGACACGCGACGAGGGCGATCGTCTCGAGGATGCTGAACTGGCTTTGGTGATGCAGGCCGGGCGCAGCTGGACCCACGTTCCGATTCTGGCGGGATGGTGCGCAGCGGCCAGCTATGCCTTCCGTTCTCGACGCAGCAGCCCGGTGGCCGAGCGACTGGTCTTCATGGTCGTGGAAGGTGCCGCGCGGCATCTGCGAGGTTTGACTGCCGATCGGAAGGGTGGCCGCGATGATCTGGATGAGAGGGCAGGGGGCCTGCTGATGCCCGTCAGCGCCGGATGGATCGCGGCACCATCAGTGTCGCTGACCCGCAACGGCTTTCGGATCTGGTCACCGCTGAGCGGCTTGGAAACGTTCCTGGAGGCCGCCACGCAGAGTCTTTCGTATGAGCTTGGCCATCTTGGGGCCCTGCGTCATGAATTGGCCCGTCTCTCGGCCATGACGTCTTCTGCGCGCGGTCGGTCGCGGCTTGGCGACCTGATTACCTATCTAAGGACACAGCCGGTAATCAGTTCAGCGATGGTCATGGATCATCTGGGCGTGACGCGACGGACAGCCCTGTCTCTGATCGGCGAGCTGGTCGATACCGGGTGCCTCAACAACCTCACCGCCCGCAGCACGTCCCGGCTTTGGGCGTTGCCATCCCTCGCTGCGCGGATGGGCCATGCGGGAAGGGCAGGGGCAATTCATGGGCGGATGTCACCCGGTCGCGAGACACGAAGCGATGCCTCAGGTCAAAAAGGCCGATCGGATCAGTTGCCTGAGGAACGTGACGAAGCCCAGCTCGACCGGATCATGGCGCATCTGGATGCCGCCATGTCGGGCGTCGATGAAGTCGTGCGTCGAGCTGGAAGCGAACGGCGAAAAAATGAGTAGACTGGTTCAATCCGTTCATTCAGATATCCGATGAGAAGGAAGGCAGGTCTCGGGGAATTACTTTTGGTCTTCGGCGACGCAACGATGACCACTGCGCAGCTCGGTTGCCCGACCCACCACTGCGACATCGTCGAAACCGGTAGCAAGATTTGGCCCGGTTCTATCGCACATTATGCGTCTATGACTGCCTCGACTTCAGCCGACAATCTGACAGAATGTTCGAAATGGGCGAAGCTCTGGTCCGAACTGCCCCTTCCGGATCATGTTGACCAGCTCGATCCCGGCGATCGTTGACGCGGTTGACTTGAAGCTCTTGAAGCCGACCATTGGTCTTACCCGGCGCTTTACGGAGCGGTCGCCTTGCTCGACCAGATTGTTAAGATACTTGATCCGCACCATCTCGATCGGGACTGGGCATCCGAACGGCTTCGAGATCTGGATGATGTCCTTGATGCCTTCGGTGTTGGCTGCACTCTTGTCGATGACGATTTTGCGGGGCAGGCCGTTCACCTCCATCGAGCAGGCGAAGAACTTGATCGCCGCGGGCTTGTTGCAGCGCTCCGAGAGCATGAAGTCCAGCGTCTTCCCGAACTTGTCCACGGCGCGATAAAGATAGACCCAATGGCTTTTACGTTGATGTAGGTCTCATCGATGCGCCAGTATCTGTCAGCGGGCCGCTTGCGGCGGCGCGCATCTTCCGAGACCTGAGCCACGTGCCTCTTCACCCAAAGGTTGGGTGTGGCATGGTCAACCATGAAACCCCGCTCGACCATGATCTCCTCGACGACGCGGTAAGACACCCCGTAGCGAAGGTGGAAGAAGACCGCGTGCAAGATCACGTCTTGGGAAAGTGGCTCCTTTGAATGATACGCTCATGACTCAATCCTCATCAGCACGGCCGACTTTGCACCATTCCATCCTTCCGGATTGTATCTCACAAAAAATTTGCGACAGATCCACGTGGCAGTTAGCGTTTCCTCCCGATGCTTCGAGAGTATCACGCCGCCAAAACCTCCCGGATTGCTGGGGATCCGAGCAAACCCCGGGCAGGCACTGCGGATCCGTCAACGCCCGTCCGTCTGCAGAAGGTCACGCAGGCACCGTGCGGAACGCCCCCCGCTTTGCCACAAGGCTTTCGTCCTTCGTGAAGAACGGCTCAGTGGCCAGCGCGCTTTCGAATTGCGCCTGCAAAGCCATGATTGGAGCATGCATCGACTGCTGGGCGCTACCCCCCCTTGTGAAGCTCACTTACAGGCGCAAGGATCGCGTATCAGGTCATGTATGCATGTCGCGAAGGAGATCGAGGGTTGAACCGTGGCAATTTAGATCTTCGGCTGCTGGGCTACTTCTTCCGCACCGCTCAGACCGGCAATATCACGCGGGCGGCCGCGGAACTGAACGTGGCGCAGCCCACGCTCTCCAAGGCGCTGAAGCTGTTGGAGGACCAGGTCGGCACCCCCCTTTTGGAACGCCATGCGCATGGCATCACCCTGACACCGATCGGGGCGCGGCTGGCCGAACACGCGGCGGTGGTCGTGGCACAGGTACGGGATGCAGCGGCCGAGATGGCGCAGCTGCAGACAGGACAAGGCGGTAATGTGCATATAGGCGCCGGACCGTCTTGGATGCGGCGCATGCTGCCCGAGGCGATCACACGGGTGGTCGCGCAACGACCCAGCTTGATGGTCGAAGTTCACACCGGCTTCGACGAATCCCTGCTGGGCATGCTGGCCAAGGGCGCGCTCGATTTCGTCGTTGCCGAAAGACCGTTGGGCGGAGAGAGCGGCAATCTGGAGTTCCACTTCCTGACCTCGGACGACCTGATCGTCGTCGGACGGGCAAGCCATCCGCTGGCGGGGCGCGACCGCGTGCCGGCAATCGACGCGCTAAGCTCGGCATGGGCGCTGCCTCCGCGCGATACCCTTGCGCGGCGCAAACTTGATGGTCGGGCAATCAGCCTTGGCCATACTCCGCCGCAGGCCAATGTCGTCTCGACCTCGCTGTCATTTCTTCTGACGCATGCCGGTCAGGCGGATACCCTGATATATACCACGCGCTCTCACTTGTTGACGCCCGAAGGTGGGAACCTGGTCGAAATCGACGTGCCGGAGCTTGTGACGAACCGACAGGCCGGACTGATTTTCCGCAGCCCCGGGCTTTTGACACCGGCGGCCCGGGTGATCGCCGATGCACTGATCGAAGAATGCGCTGCCGATCCGCGCAACTAAGCCATAGCCATTGGCTATGGCGTGGCAAATTCTTTGCACTTCAGGAATTGCAGCCAGAGGGGGTAAGGTGAAGGACAAGCGATGCGGGAGGCATCGTAGACGCCATAACTGGGAGGTCACATGGCTCACTTCATCGGATCCACAGCACCCCTGCGCATCGGCCTTGCGGCAAGCGCGCTGGCGCTCGGCGCGTCGTTTGCCGCAGCAGCAGAGGCGCCCATCACCATCGTCATCAACCAGTCGCCCTGGTTCCCCGGCTTTCAGGCAGTGGTCGAAAAATACGAGGAGGAGACGGGAAACACGGTCAATCTCGACGTCAATCCCTTTGCCGGCAGCCTGGAGAAGCAGCGCACCGCAGTCCGGGCCGACGAAAGCCCCTTCGACATCCTCATCATGAACGCAGGGTTCTTCGTCGAATTCTACAAGGGCGGCTTCATGCAGCCGCTTGCCGAGGTCGACGAGAACTTCGCGCTGGCCCCCGATATCTTCACCTTCGACGACAGCGTCTGCTGGGACGAGGCGGCGGCCACGATAACCTGCGAAGGGAATGGTAAGCTGGTCGGCATACCGGTCAATCCCTTCCTGCCGCTGTTGCACTACCGCTCGGATCTGTACGAGGAGAACGGGCTGGAGGTGCCGACGACCTGGGACCAGCTCTACGAGAACGCGAAGACGATGCACAGCCCGCCGCGGGTCTACGGGGTTTCGCAGCGTGGCCAGAGAGGTGCGTTCGACGTTACCTTCGACGTCTTTCCCTATATTCTCAGCCATGGCGGCGGGATCATCGCCGACCAGAAGGCGGGCGATTTTACCGTCACCATCAACAGCCCCGAAACGCTGGCCGGTATGGAAACCTATCTGAAGCTTGCGAACGAGGTCGGTCACCCGTCTACCGCCGGGCAATCGCAGACCAACGTGATCCAGAACATGGCGACCGGTCGCGCGGGCCATATCCTGGGGGTGCCCGCTCCGGCGCAGTTCGACGATCCCCAGCAATCGGCAGTCGTCGGCAAGGTGGATTATGCTGTCGTGCCGGGAACGGACGAATTCGGCCCCGCGCCGGTTCTGGGGCATTGGCTGGCCGGGGTGCCGAAGAACATCGCTGACGAGAACAAGCAGGCGGCGCTGGCCTTCCTTGCATGGTTCCAGACGGACGAGGCGCAGCGCGCCTATGCCGAGGCGGGGTCGCCGCCGGTAAGCCGCGCCGTGATGACGTCCGAGATGGCAGATCAGGAACCCTACCGCTACATGCGGGCGCTGGCCGAATCCATTCCCCACGCCCAACTTTCCTTCACCTTCCCCGAGGCGAGCCAGGTGCTTGCAGTGACCGAACTGCGGCTGAACCAGGCAATAGGCGGAGAGCTCGAACTGAAAGCCGCGCTGAACGCCGCCGCGAAAGAGATCGCGACCGTGCTCTCGGATGCGGGCTACGAAGCGCCGATGCTCGACCCGCTCCAGTAATTCCCCTGATGGTTGCGGGCTTGTCCCGCGACCATCGATTTTCACGGAGCCCCCGATGAAGACCGATACCTTCTGGCGTCACGCGACGCTATGGCCGGCGCTTGTCCTATTCTTGCTGCTGACCATCCTGCCGCTGCTCAAACTTCTGTCGCTCAGCTTTCACGACGTCGAATGGGTCAACCGCGATGCCATCTGGGATTGGGTCGGGCTGACCAATTACACCAAGCTGGCAGACGACAACCTGCTACGCGCCGGTGCGCTGAACACGCTGATCTTTGCGGTCGTGGCGGTGGCGATGCAGATGCTGATCGGCTTTGTCCTAGCCCTTCTGACGACGCGGGTCGTGCACGGGCGGGTGTTCTACCGCACGGTCTTCATCCTGCCGATCCTTGTGCCCGGCATCATCATTGGCGCGATCTGGAAGCTGATGTATTCCTATGATTTCGGGGTCCTCAACACCTTGCTTATAACCCTGGGCCTGACACCGCAGGACTGGCTGGGAAATCCGAACCTGGCGCTGCTCTCGGTGATTATCGTCGATGTCTGGCACTGGACGCCGTTCTGCTTCCTGTTGCTTCTGGCCGGTCTCGAAAGCCTGCCCGACGACATCTTCGAGGCCGCGAAGATCGACGGCGCCTCGCGTTGGCAGCAGCTGCGCCACATTACACTGCCCCTGATGCTGCCGACCATCACAGTAACCTTCGTCTTCCGAATGATCCTGGCCTTCAAGGTCTTCGACGAGATCTACCTCTTGACGGGGGGCGGACCAGGCACCTCGACCGAGGTCATCAGCTTCACCATCTACCGCCGCTTCTTCACCGAGGATCAGACCGGCTATGGCGCCGCCATGTCCATCGCGGTGATCGCGGTCATCGCCGCGGCCATCATCGCCGCAACCCGCGCCACCGCCGGAAAGGGAGCCAAGGCATGACCCACCCGACCGATATCCATGCCTCCTCGGCGCTGCCCCGTCGCCGCACCCGGCTTGCCGTCTCGGAACGACAGCTTGCGGTCGCCCGCCACCTTGTCCTGATGGGCTTCGCGCTTGTGGTTCTGTTCCCGTTCTTCTGGATCGTCTCGGCCGCCTTCAAGACGCAGATCGACCTGCTGGTCGGCAAGGTGTTCTTCACCCCGCATCTTGACGGGTTCCTCGACGTGATGTTCGACAAGACGTCGGATTTCGCCCGCAACTTCGCCAATTCCATGGTGATTGGACTGATCAGCACCTTCCTTGTGCTGATTGTCTCCACGCTGGCCGCATTCTCGCTCTATCGGTTGCAATGGCCGGCCTGGGTGCTGCATTCGATCCTGGGGTGGTCGGTCATATTCCACCTCGTGCCGCCGATCACCCTGGCGGGGGCATGGTTCTCGATGTTCCGCTCGGTCGGGCTCGACAACAGCTATGCCGGGATCATCCTTGCCCACACCACCCTTCACCTGCCGATGGCGTTGTGGATGATGGGCGTTTTCGTGCGCGACGTGCCCAAGGAACTGGTCGAGGCGGCGCAGATCGACGGCGCCAAGGTGCCCGACATCCTCTGGCATGTGGTGCTGCCGATCGTTCGCCCCGGCTTGGCGGCCACCGGCATCCTCACCTTCATCTTCAGCTGGAACGAATTTCCCGTGGCACTGGTGCTGAGCCAGCGCCAGACCGCGACCGTCCCGTTGGGCATCGGCAAATATGCCCAAGAGAACACGATCGCCTTTACCGAAATGGCTGCGGCATCGACGCTGTCGATCATCCCGGCCTTCCTTCTGCTGCTCTTCGCCCAACGCTTCATCGTTCGTGGCCTGACCTCCGGCGCAGTGAAATAGAGGTTTCCCATGAGAACGGTTCTTGTCCTCTTCGACTCGCTCAATCGCCACGCGCTCTCGCCCTATGGCGGCAAGACGGTGCCGACTCCGAACTTCGACCGCCTGGCCGCCCGCAGCGCGCGCTTCGACGGCCATCATGTCGGCTCGATGCCCTGCATGCCGGCGCGCCGCGACCTGATGACCGGGCGGATGTCGTTCCTGCACCGCAGCTGGGGCCCGATCGAACCCTTCGATGTGACCTTCCCCGAGGTGCTGAGCCGCGAAGCGGACGTCTATAGCCATTTCGTGACCGATCACTTCCACTACTGGGAAGATGGCGGCGCCACCTATCACAACCGCTACGACAGCCACGAGTTCTTTCGTGGCCAGGAGGGCGATCGCTGGAAGGGCGTCGTGAGACCTGACTGGTCGCGGATCGAGGCGCAATTCGACCCTGCGCAGGTCTCGCGCAAACCGCGCAGCTACAAGCGCCACAACGTCGTCAACCGCGGTTATCTGAACGACGAGGCGGGGCATCCCAGCTTTCAGACCTTCGCCGCAGGGGTGGAGTTCATCGAGGAAAACAGAGCGGCCGACGATTGGTTTCTTCAGATCGAGACCTTTGCCCCGCACGAGCCATTCTTCGCCCCCGACCGTTTTCGCGACATCGCCGGCGCGCGGCGGGACGGCCCCACGCTGGACTGGCCGGAATACGGCCACAGCGACAGACCGCTGGAGGAACAGGACGAACTGAGCGCAAGCTATCACGCCTCGCTGGCCATGTGCGACGAGTTGCTCGGACAGGTGCTCGACAGCTTCGACAAGCATGACCTTTGGCAGGACACCGCGCTGATCGTCACCACGGATCACGGGTTCCTGCTGGGAGAACACGACCTCTGGGCCAAGAACCGGATGACGCTCTATCGCGAGATCGCGCAGATCCCGCTGTTCATTCACGACCCGGCGCATCCCGCAGCCGACGGCACGCATGTCGCGGGGCTGAGCCAGACCCCCGATCTGGCAGCCACCATCCTTGATTTACACGACGTTGTACAGCCGGACCAGATGGTCGCCCCCTCGCTGAGGCCTATGCTGGCGGGACATGGCTCGCCCCATGACGCGCTCATCTACGGCTATTTCGGCGGTGCGGTGAACCTGACCGACGGGCGGCACAGCTATCACCGCTATCCTGCCGACATGGCACGGCAGGATGTCTGGCAATACACGCTCATGCCGACCCACATCTTCGATTTCTTCCACGAGGAGGAACTGCGCAGTGCGCAGCTGGTCCCACCACTGCCCTTCAGTCGCGGCATGCCGCTGCTCAGGGTGCCGGTAAGCGAGAAGTCCGTGATGTATGCGACTTACGGCCCCGGATGCCTGATCGAGGACGACACGCGGCTCTATGACCTGACACTGGATCCGGCACAGGTGGCACCGCTCGACGATGCCGCGTTGGAAGCACAGCTCTCGGCCCGCATGGCCGGGCTGATGCGCGGCCTCGCCGCCCCGGAAGAGGCATTCCGGCGGATCGACCTGCCATGCAAGGTGCAGCCGACATGATGCACGATGTCGTTGAGAAGGTCGCAAGCCTGCGGCAGTTGGCGTCGGTGCGGCAGATCACGCTGGACGACGGCCCCGAGCGTGGTGTCCGGGCGATCAGCTTCGACACGGGCGGCGGGCTGGCCTTCTGGGTTCTGGCCGACCGAAGCCTCGATATCGGGCCGCTCAGCTTCCGCGGAATGCCGCTTGCGTGGCAGCATCCTGCGGGGTTCATCGCACCCGGACTGCATCATGCAGAGGCCGATGGCGGCACCGGCATCGAGCGGAGCCTGTCGGGCTTTCTGGTGACATGCGGACTCGACAATGCCCGCCAGCCACGTGATGGCCTGCCCTTGCATGGCAGCCTGCCGTTGACGCCGGCCCGCGTGACGGCATGCGGCGAAGACTGGGCACGGCCCGTCCCGCTGCTCTTTGCCGAAGGCGAGGTCGTGACGGCACATCTGCGCGGCGCCTGTTTCCGTTTCCATCGCAGGATCGAGGCCGAGGTCGGTGGCAGGTCGCTGACCCTGATCGACCGGGTCGAGAATATCGGACCGGAAACGGCAGAGATGCACATCCTCTATCATGCCAATTTCGGCTATCCGATGGTCGCCGCAGACACCCGGCTGTGGCTCGATGCGGCGCCGCTTGCCACGATGGATGGCGAGGTCCGGTGCCATCCGACGCCCGGCGGCGCATCCATCCGTATGGGCCGTCCCGACTGCGACGCCTGGCCGGCGGTCGGTGCGAAGATCGAAAGCGACCTGCCATTCATGCAGGTCTGGAAGGATGCACGCCCGCGTCGGAACATCCTGGCGTTGGAACCCAGCAACTGCGATCGCGAGGCCGATGGCACCAGCGGGCCGGGAAATACGCTCACTCCGGGAGAAAGCTGGCAGACCCGGCTCCGTTTCACTTTTTCGTCCAATTCGCAGGGAGAATGACATGGCAGATGTACGGTTGGACGGTCTGTCCAAGAGCTTTGGAAAACTCGATGTCATCAAGGACATCTCGCTCGAGATCGAAGATGGCGAGTTCGTGGTGCTCATCGGTCCCTCGGGCTGCGGCAAGTCCACGTTGCTCAGAATGATTGCCGGGCTGGAAAGTATTTCGTCGGGCAGGCTGGATATCGGCGGTCTGCCTATGAACGACGTGCCGTCGCGCGATCGCGGCATCTCGATGGTATTTCAGAGCTATGCGCTCTATCCCCATATGAACACCGCCGACAACATGTCGTTCTCGCTCCGGCTGGCCGGCGAAGACGTAGCGACGCGGCTGGGCAAGGTGGCACGCGCTGCGGAAACCCTGGGGCTCGAACCTTACCTCGATCGCCTGCCGAAGCAGTTGTCCGGCGGCCAGCGGCAACGGGTGGCGATGGGCCGTGCGATCGTCCGCAAGCCCGAGGTCTTCCTGTTCGATGAACCGCTCTCTAACCTCGATGCGAAGCTGCGGGTCAAGATGCGGGCCGAACTCAAGGAACTGCATCAGAAGTTGAAGACGACGACGATCTATGTGACGCACGATCAGGTCGAGGCGATGACGCTGGCCGACCGCATCGTGGTTCTGCGCGATGGCGAGATCGAGCAGATCGGCACGCCGCTGGAGCTTTATGACAACCCGGCCAAAGCCTTCGTCGGCTCATTCCTCGGATCGCCGACGATGAACCTTCTGGACTTGGAAGTCTCGGCAGAGGACACCGCGATGGCTCGGTTTTCCGACGGTGACGCCATTCGCCTCGCATTGCCAGCGACGCCGGGGCGGGCGACCGTCGGCATCCGGCCCGAATGCTTCACGCTGCGGTCCGCGGACGCGCCGGGCGCGCTGCGCGCCGAGGTCGTCGTGGTCGAGCCGACCGGCGCATCCACCGAGCTGCTGGTGCGCAAGGCCGGGCAGAACATCACCGTGTTGACGCATGAAAGGCTGAACACGAGGCCAGGTGACAATGTCTGGCTGGTCCCGGACGTCGATCGTGTGCACACCTTCAATGACGACGCTGCCGCATGAGCTGGATCAGGCCCGTCGGTCATCCCGATGGGCGCACCGAACGCCTTCCGGATTGCGGGGAGCCCTTCGCACCGTCATTCCCGCAGCTGCACATGCCTCGTGAGGCAACGCCCCGGCCGGACCGGCAATGATATTGCAACAAACCTCGGAGAGGCGAATAGTCAGAGCACCATGTCCGATCTGAACATGTCCGGCGCCGGAGCAATATGCTGCACGGCTCTCGGAGCGGGGGAATCTTCACGCCATCACGTGGCGATGCGACTGCATCGCCGGTCTTGCGGGCCGATGGGACATGTCGACCGCACCGCTCTGCAACGTCACACGGCCGATCCTGGCAGTCGTTCGGTTTCCGTATCGGACAGTTTCGACCCGTCAGGAGGAATAGGCTTCCATGGTCCTTTGAACCGACTCCCGCCCTTGTCTGCAGGTCCGTTTCAGATCATCGAATTGCGACCGGGCGGTATGGAAGAGCGATGCCCGCAACGAAAGGAAACCGCCTCTTCATGCAGTCACAGATGTCCGATGAGAATTGGAAGGATGTCATCATGCGGAAATGGAAAGGGGCATTGGATCGTCGGGGGTGGACAGCAGTGACAAGCGGGCGTTCGGCGCTTCTTAACTCGGCAGCGTCCAAGCGCCTTCAGAGTACCATCGACCCCGCGGAAAAGCCGGGCATGACGCCAAGAATGCGATGATCGGGCGGGTATGGCGCCGTCGTGTGCCTCATTGTCCTTGCAGAACCTCATCCCGTTCTTCGAACGCGTTCTGGGAACGGGGATCAGGACCAATACGCTTGTTCCCCTTGGCCGAGCACCACACCGCAACAAACAACGGATCGGCTTCGATGACGCTTTACCTTGACCATGATCTCGGTTCGTGGCCAGTCTGTCGCCAAGGCGCGATCCGTTATGCTTGGCCGCTCAGTCTCGGCGAGGGGGGGCGCACATGATCGCCTTCCGCAGAGATGGGCCCGCGACGCTCCGCAGTCACCATGGGCTTGCAATTGCAGCGCGAGGTAAGCTTTTGCGGCGGCGGCTGTTCGCGCGGGGGAACGCGATCGGGTTCATGATCCTGGCGGTCGCCGTAGGCGCGTTGTCGGGGGCGGTTGTCAGCGCGATCGGTTTGGCCTCGCAAGGGCTGCACAGCTTGTTTTACGGCGTACCCTTCGGCGCCGGGCTTAGTGGCTCGGACCTGACGCGCAACTGGATTCTGGTTGTGGTACCGGCTCTGGGCGGTCTGCTGACCACGCTGCTTCTTAAGCTGCGCCGGCGCACCGGTTCCATCGTCGATCCGATTGAGGCGAACGCACTCTATGGCGGGCGGATGTCGCTGACCGACAGTCTCTGGGTTAGCTTCCAGAACCTCGCCTCGAACGGGTTCGGGCTGTCGGCGGGGCTCGAGGCGGCCTATACTCAGATGTCGTCCGGCATCGCATCGAAGTTGGGGCTGAAGCTGAAACTGCGGCGTGAGGATATGCGCGTGCTGGTCGGCTGCGGCGCGGCCGGCGCCATCGCCTCCGCCTTCGGCGCGCCGCTGACCGGCGCGTTTTACGCCTTTGAGCTGATCATCGGCACCTACAGCGCGATTTCGCTGGCCCCGGTGATCGCTGCGGCCATCGTCGCGATGCTGGTCTCGCGCGCGATCGGGGGCGAGCCCTTCACGATCGAGGTCGGCCCCATCGGCCTGATCACCGCCATCGATTTTCTGCCCGCGCTGGCGATGGGCGGGATCTGCTCAGGTCTGGGCATTCTGGTGATGATCGGCGTCACGCGGACGGAGCGACTGGCGAGCCTGGCCCGGATCCCTGCATGGGCGCGCCCGGCCACCGGCGGGCTGCTGGTCGGCGGCCTTGCGCTGATCTCGCCGCAGGTGATGTCGGCGGGGCATGGCGCGATGCACCTTAACCTGGAACATGACGTCGCTTGGACCGCATTGGCTGGCCTCTTCGTACTGAAGGCGCTGGCGACGGCGCTCACCATCGGCTCGGGCTTTCGCGGCGGCCTGTTCTTCGCCTCGCTGCTGCTAGGCGCGCTGGTCGGCAAGGCACTGGCGGTGCCGCTGGAATGGCTGGTGCCCGGCATGCTGTCCTCGGCCGCGCTTGCGGTGATCGGGATGAGCGCGTTCGGCGTCGCGGTGATCGGTGGGCCGCTGGCAATGACTTTCCTCGCGCTCGAGGTAACGGGCGAGTTCCCCATCGCCGTCCTCGTGCTGGCGGCGTCAATCACCTCGTCGCTCGTCGTGCGGCAGGTCTTCGGCTATTCGTTCAGCACCTGGCGCTTCCATCTGCGCGGAGAGACGATCCGCAGCGCCCATGACGTCGGCTGGATCCGCAATCTGACAGTTGACCGCCTGATGCGCCGCGACGTGGTGACCGCACGCGCCGACATGACCCCGGACGAGTTCCGGCAGGCCTTCCCCCTGGGCTCGACGCAGCGGGTGATCGTGGCGGTCGCGGACAACGCCTATGCGGCGATCGTGATGGTTTCCGAGATCCATGCCGATGCCGACGCTGCCGAGCCGAGCACCGATCTGACTGACTTCTTCCACCAACAGGCCGACATCCTGCTGCCGGGGATGAACGCGCGACAGGCCGCTACCCTTTTCGAGAGCAGCCAGACCGAGTCGCTGGCCGTTGTCAGCGACCGGATCGAACGACGGGTTCTTGGCCTTCTGACCGAGGCCCACACTCTGCGCCGCTATAGCGAGGAACTGGACAAGCAGCGCCGCGACATCATAGGCGCGGCGGAATAGGAAAGAAGGGGCAGGATGATGCAGAAACAGGGCAAGGCATGCTGCGGCGCGGGTCGCGGCGATCGCGACACGGCACCCGAGGGTCGCGATGCGATGTTCCTGGCCGCAGCGCGGGCCGTGCCGCGGGCCTCGGACCGGGAACGGGCCGCCCTGCGGGCCCGCCTGGTCGCCATTCCCGGCGGCATCTTCGAGATGGGCGCCCGCAAGTCCCGTTTTGCCACCGACTTGGACGCGCCCCGGCGCAAGGTCAAGCTGTCGCCCTTCCTGATCTCGGCCACGTCGGTGACGAATGCCGAATATGCCCGGTTCACGGAAGCGACCGGTTATCGCACGGTCGCCGAGCGCGAGGGCTGGAGCTTCGTGTTCCACCTGCTTCTGGAGGATGTCGCGGCATGGCCGGTCAGCCCGCCCGGCCTGCCGTGGTGGCGCCGCGTCGATGGCGCCTGCTGGTCGTCTCCCGAGGGGCCGGGGTCGGACATCTGCGGGCGCGAGGATCACCCTGCCGTGCATATCGCCTGGTATGACGCGCTGGCCTATTGCCAGTGGTCGGGGCTGCAATTGCCAAGCGAGGCGCAGTGGGAACGCGCCGCCCGCGGCGGGCGGGCGCGGCGGAAATTCCCATGGGGCGATGAGCTGATGCCTGGCGGCGCCCATGCGATGAACATCTTCCAGGGCCATTTCCCGACCCACAATACCGCCGAGGACGGCTGGCAGGGCACCGCACCGGTACGGGCCTTCGCACCTAATGATTACGGGCTCTACAACATGACAGGCAATGTTTGGGAATGGGCCGCCGACCGCTTTGGTCCCCTGCCCAAGGGCGACCGTCTGCCGCCGCTGGACCCGGTTTATGACGACGACAGCCCGGGCGCCGCACGCGCACAGCGTGGCGGATCATATCTCTGCCATGACAGCTATTGCGACCGCTACCACGTCCACTCCCGCACCCGGAACGACCCTGACAGCTCAACGGGAAATTGCGGTTTCCGCATCGTGGCAGAGCTCTGAGCGCTGGCTACAGTCTTCGTTTGTGCGGAATAGTCCGCGCATCTTTTCATTGTTTGCGACAATTGATTGCCGCCGTTCTAAACCGCGCTCCAGAATTAGGGCACGACTGCCATTGGTTCAACGGAATGCCCGGACGAGAGCATGGACAATCGACCACATGGCCGCTTTGTCGGCAGAGGTGTCAGCCGTGGCTGGCTGGACCTTCATCGCCTGCCATCCCCTTTGTCGCAGCAAGACGTGGACACGCCAGTAGCCGTAGCGCCCCCGCGTTTCGCAGATTTCCTTGATCCGTCGCGCGTCGGCCGCCTCATCGGTGCGCCGGGACTTGTAGTGGAACGTGGAGGTGTCGAACCGCAGGGCCCGGTCGTCATGACTGCTCGGACCGTGTATGGATGGCCCCCTGGCAAGAGCTTTGTTTGATCTGGCATCTGGTCGGTCGCGGCCATGTATACGGCGTCTAAGATGCAGCAAGTTTACAGCTGCGCGCCCTGATGAAGTCAGCCGGCGGTCGGGTCCCGATTAATGGCACGCGCTCGGAGGCGCTCCGGTCCGAACTGGGTGTCCCGTTCCGCTGTGTTACCGTCGCTTTGCCATCACCTTACACTGCGCCGCACCATCTTAAAGCCTTGCCGGTCCGATACCGACGCGGCTGGTCTCTTGCATTTCAGGCTGAGGTGGCTCGGTAACTGCCGCCACGGGCAATCAGCGCCCAGATTGTTCGGGCCATGCGGTTGGCCGGCGCTACGGCGACCACCTTCACCGGATTGCGGACAAGCATCCGGTCGAGCCAATCGGGTGCATGTCCTGACGAACCCTCTCGACACCCTCGCCGCGCGCTGATCTGGTCCATGGCGCCGAGGTCGAGCAGCCTGCGCAGGTATCGATTACCGGCTTTGGATATTCGTCCGAGCTTTTCCTTCCCGCCGCTGGAATGTGCCTGCGGCGTGAGGCCGAGCCATGCTGCGTAGTCACGCGAAGGGCGGAAAGCGGACTTGCGGCAGTGCAGCGAACTGCCGTCCTCAAGAAGCGAAAGCGGCCATTCGGCTTCGGTGCGGTCTTACAGACGCCTGACCCGACGCGAAGGGCGGCTTCCAAACCGTTACCGCCGGCGCGAGATATCACAGTCGAATGTTGGAAGCGGACATTCAGCCGAAGCCCCAAAGTTAGCCCCGAGAGGACGATGACCGCGCGCGAATGCTGGAAATGAGTTGGGCGCGGCGCGTTGCGGACTGTCCGACGGCCTTAGCATTCCGATCTCTGTCTCGGCTTGGGACAGCTACGAGTACCACACCGAGGCCACCACTCTGATCTTCAATCGCGCATCAGAGAGCCTGCGCTGCGCTGCTCCGGGACCGGACCCAAACGGTTGGGAACGGCTGCACCTCTCAGCAGTTGATGCGAGCAGATATGTTGCGGCAGAGATCCAGCGAGGGACCCAATGGCAATGGCCGAACGGAAAAGACGTGCCGCAGATAAGGCACGCCCAAGACGCGCCGCCGTGGCGAACGCCTGATGATGTCGCTGCCGAAGCTGCACGCGGTCCGCGCGATCTGGGACGGGGTCAGGACAAGCCTATGGTTTCTGCCGGCGATACTTGGCGCGATGGCACCGATACTGGCGTTTTCTGCACGATACCTCGATACCTTGCTTGGCAGTGAACCGCAAGAAGGGAACCCGAGGTGGATTTACCAAGGCGGGCCCGACCAGGCACGCGAGATTGTCGCAACGATCCTGTCGGCGATCGGCACCATGACCAGCTTGGTCTTTTCGATCACAATGGTGGTATTGACGCTGGCCGCTGGACAATTCGGGCCGCGCCTCGTTCGAAATTTCATGGCGCGGCGTCTGACGCAGCTTGTTCTTGGCACATTTGTCCTGACAATTCTTTATGCACTCCTGCTGCTGTCGGCGCTTGGGGTGGAGCAGAAAGAAGGGACCTTTCCCTCGGTCACTCTGGCCGTCGGGCTGGCCGCGCTTTGCCTTGGGTTGCTGGTGGTGTTCATCCATCATTTGGCGACCTCGATCATGTCCGAATCGTTGATCGAGGCGGTTGGAGGCGAGCTGGACGACGGAGTGGCCAAGCTGGACCTGGCCGAAGCAGACCAGCATTGCAGCGACGACCTGCCGCGAGATTTCAGCCAGCGAGCGGCCTTTTTCGGGATAGATGATTTTGGCTATGTCCAATCCATCGAGATCGACCACATCCTAAAATCCTCTCGTCAGGCAGACGTCTTGATCGGGCTGGAGTTGCGGGCAGGCGATTTCGTTATCGCGAACGGCCGGGGGTTTGGGATCTATCCAGCGGAACGCTCGTCGCAGGCGCTGGCGGAGCAAATCCGCGCCGCGATCATGCTTGGACCGCATCGCACTCCGGTTCAAGATCTGGAATTTCCGATCCGCCACTTGGTCGAGATCGCCGTCCGCGCCCTCTCGCCCGGGATCAACGATCCCTACACGGCTGTCTCGGTGATCCACCGCTTGTCGGCAGCTTGGCCGCAGCTGATGAAGCGCGAGGTGCCCACAGGTGCCTATCACGACGAGGACGGGCAACTGCGCCTGGTCGGTCCCAGCATTGACCATGCAGGCCTGATGAACGCTGCGTTCAGCCAGATCCGGCAGGCGGGTGCGGGCATGCCGCTGGTGCTGATCAACCTGCTGAAGACATTTCGCAGCATGGCCCCGTGCACGCGTAGTGCGGCACAGCGCGATGCTCTTGCGGCCGAAATCGAGGCGGTCATGGAAGATGCACGGCGCGAGATCCCCAATGTGGCAGACCTTCGCAACATTGAGAACCATGCAAAGCACGCCCTCTCGGCGCTGCAAACGTGATGCCCCTTTGCCAATCTTAAGTCAAAGAGTGGCCAGTTGTGCGAAGCTTCAGGAATCGAAAAGGGGCAACGGCAGAATCGTCCAATTGTCCCGACCTTGCTCGGACCATTTTGCTACACCGGGCGCCAACGACTTCTCTGAGGAAGCTGCAGGCTGCAGCTTGTGACGCCTGACTACCTGTAATGGGCCGATAGGGCGGGTCGGACGCTCCCGCGCCTCCGGCCGTCGCGCGAATCGCCATATTGACCCGAAGAGCCCTTCTGCGACATTCGGCAGCCCCTGCTTGCAAACGCCCGAGCTACACCGGCTCGCACGTTCAGATCATGTGGCGCGTTCATCCTTTGGTGATCCCATCACGATGTGGGATGTGATCGCATGGACATGGGATTGGGTGCCCAAGACCTCTGTGTGAAAGCGCTTGTATTCCAAGAGATCAGCGCTCTCGACACGAAGGATATACTCGAAAGCTCCTGCGATGTTGTGGCACTCGACGACTTCGGGCGCGACTGACATAGCGCGCTCAAAGCCCTCCTGTGCCGCCTTGGTATGGGAGGACAGGCCGACCATGACGTAAGCGGAAAAACCTCGGCCCATCCGCTCCGGGTTGGTCACAACCCTATAGCCCCAGATCACTCCTGATCGTTCGAGTTCCTGAACCCGCCTCAGGCAGGCCGAGGGAGACAGACCGACCCGGTCAGCCAGAGCAACATTGCTGATCCGGCCGTCACGCCGCAGTTCGCGCAATATTTTATGGTTTGTAGTGTCCATGAGCCGACAATCGTTGTGCATATTAAGACAAAGATAGATTAACAGACGATATATTGCGACCTCCTTCCGCTATTATTGCGCTCAAGCAATATTCGGAGCACCACACATGAGTTTCGCTATCATGACCGCCCTTCTGGGCTTCGCGTTTGTCGCGACCGTCACGCCTGGCCCCAACAACCTGATGTTGATGGCGTCCGGTGCAAACTTCGGCTTCCGCCGGACCTTGCCGCACATGCTAGGCATCGTCGGAGGCGTGTCGGTCATGGCGTTTCTTGTGGGTGCAGGGCTGATGGCGCTGTTCGACATACTGCCCGCCCTGAACCTGGTGCTGAAGGTCGTCTCCGTCGGCTACCTGCTTTGGCTCGCATTCAAGATCGCCACGGCCGCATCGGTGGAGGAGCGGGACGCAGACAGCCGTCCCATGACATTTCTCCAGGCGGCCACTTTCCAGTGGGTGAACCCAAAAGCCTGGGCCATGTGTCTGTCTGCCGTTACGCTCTACGCGCCCGACCGGTCACTGCTGTCGGTTGCCATCGTGGCAGGTGCGTTCGCACTCGTCAGCTTTCCGGCGATTTCGGTCTGGGCATGGCTTGGGACCGTGGTCCGGCAATGGCTGTCAAACGCGACCCGGCTTCGGGTCTTCAATATCACCATGGCAGCTTTGCTAGTGGTGTCGCTCTATCCCGTGCTCGGTCTCGGTACATGAACCATAGCGTTGCCAGTCTCGGTTCCGAAGTGCGATCGAACTGACTGTGGTATTGGGGTCCATTTCGTCTCCATGGCAGATTGTGCCATCTTGCTTCCGCTGCGCCAAGGCAAGAACGTCTGCTTTGGAGAAGCTGCAAGGCAGCATCGGTCGTGCGTCTAGCGGCAGCTTTGGGCCGACCGGGGTTGAATGCCCCGGGCGGTAGGATGGCTACAGGTCTATCGCTTCTGATAGCGACAGCGCGTCCTCGATATCGACCCCGAGATAGCGCACGGTGCTGTCCATCTTCGTGTAGCCGAGCAACAGTTGAACAGCACGCAGGTTTCCCGTCTTCTTGTAGATCTGGGCAACCTTGGTGCGCCTCATTGAATGGGTACCGTAGGCGCTCGGCTCCAGACCAGGCGACACGACCCAGCCCCGGACGATCCGGGCATACTGCCGTGTCGACAGGTGCGCGCTCCAGTGGATCCGGCTTGGCCACAAGAACTCGAGGCCGATCATCTCGGGGTTCCGGATCCAGCGGTCCAAGGATTGGCGCGTCGTATCGGTAATCTCGAACCGGACGGGTTTTCCTGTTTTGCTCTGGATCATCGAGGCGCGCTCCTTCACGTGCCCTGCGGCGAAAACATCTTGGACCCTCAGGGCCACGAGGTCGCACCCGCGGAGCTTGCTGTCGATCGCCATGTTGAACAGCGCGAGGTCGCGGGGATTGCCTGCCATTTCAAGCCGGAACCGGATCGACCATACATGTCGCGGAAGAAGCGGCCGCTTCCGACCGACGATGCGGCCCTTATTACAACTGACGCGGGCAGGCCTGACGGCGGGAAGAAAATCGATGGACATGGTGACACCTCCTTTCCGTCATGCCCGCCCTTCTTCGATAGTGTCGACAAAGCAAGCATATCATTCCGATGGTTCGGCATCTGCGCCCAAGCCGGCACCAGGAGCGGACGTATACCGAGTGAAGGAGGCCCAACGACTTCCGGTGGCAAGGGCGGCAGCATCGACGTGAAGAGCCCACAGCAACTGACGCTGCACACTGCTGGAATGTCGGCTTTGCTCGCGCTGGCTTGCTATGTTGCGGTATGCCGGTTGACGTCTCTAAACTTGAAGACAAGTCACGACGAATGCTCGAGGTAATTCGCCTCGCGCAATGGAGATTTTATGAAAGAGCCCCGGGCATAACGCCCGTTCCCAGTGAAGGAAATTCGGGAACACTAACAAAAATGGACACACTCACGCGCCATGCTGAGTGGTCTGTTTCTGTACTTTCATAAGATCGAGACATCCCAATGAACATCTCGAAGCACGAGCAACGTGTTTTGCATGAACTCGCCCTTGGCGGCGAGATCAAATTCATGCGCGCTGACAATCGCAAGGTGAAATCCGTCCAGTGCTTCACCCGTGACGGTTTCGCCTTCCCGGCTTGTACCTTGGACGTATTCACCCGGCTCAAGGACAAACGCTTCATCAAATCCCTCCAGGGCGGTTCGTACCGCATCACCAAACTGGGCAATACATCCGTACGTGCCCAAATGAACCAACGATAAACCAAAGCAGAAAGGCAGTTTTCCATGAAAACGCCACACCAGATCCAATTCGAAGCCTTCGCCGCTGCCGGGGGGCTGTATGATGAACGTCATGCCAAGTTGTACGCCGACCTTGCGGATGACCTGATCGAGGATGGTAGTTTTTCCATCCTGTATGAAGGTGTCGCGCATGCATGCTACACACCAATCACAATCGACAAGGCATCGCATCTGAAATGCCATGTTCTCGCCCCATTGGCGGTACTGCCAGACTATCAAAGAAAGGGCTATGCAACGCGCCCCAGGGAAGAAGCGGAAAAGCAGCTTGATGCCGACGTAATCTTCGTCATGGGGGAGCCGTTCCACTATGCAAACCGCTACAATGCACCCCACAAAGTCTTGCCGCCCGTGAGGACGCAAGCACCTCTCGAATGTTGGTTTGCGCGCGAGCTGACTCCGGGAGCATTGGACGGCGTCGGCGACTCCACATCCAACATATCCGGCCCCTATGCCGCGCCACTCATGTGGGGGCATCCGAGCGAGCAAGTGTAAGGGCTGAAGCTCAATCAACCAGCCATTCTGCGTGGTTTGCCTAATGGCTGGTTTGTCCCGCAGAGCAGACTGTGACCTGTCGATCTCACTGCGCCGGGCATGAACGTCTGCTCTCGGGAAGCCGCACGGTAGCAAAAATACCGTCCCTACCGATCGCAATGGGCCGAGTGCGCTGGTCAGGGGCTGCCCAGGACCGTTGCCGGCACCAAGGCCGGCAAATCGACGTTAAGAGCCCAAAGCGACCATCGCTCTGAAACCTGTAATACCGCTGGAGCTCAAGGTGCCGGGGTGACAGCTTTCGCACGCGTTTCGGCACTCGGCGAATGCCCGAAAGTTCGCAGAAACGCTTGGGAAAACGCGCTTTGCGACTGATACCCAACCTCATGGGCAACGTCGGCGACAGAGGCTTCGTCCTGAAGCAATCGTCCGCGTGCGAGTGTCAGGCGCCAAGAGCGCAAATACGATAGTGGCGGCAGACCGATGCGACGACTGAATTCCGCCGAAAACGCGGCCCGAGACATTCCGGCGACAGCCGCTATATCAGCCACGGTCCAGGCGCGCGCGACATCTGCGTGCAGGGCCTTCAGGGCCCTGCCAATCCTAGGATCGGACAGCGCGCCGAACCATCCGAATTGAGAAGGTCCGGCCTGCTTGGCATGGGCGCGAAATGTCTCGACCAGAAGAAGGTCTGCCAAGCGTGCGCCCACTATCGTGGAACCGATCGCAGCTCGCCCGATCTCCTGCGACATGAGCGACAGGACGGTCGAAATGGCTTCGGCCCCTGCGGTGTGGCGCTGAACAGGGATGAAGTCCGGCAGCATGTTCAACAGGAAATCGGCGTTCGGCCCTGAAAAGGTGACCGTTCCGCCGATCGAAACCACCTCATCTCCGCCGAGGCGGACAAAGTCCCGACGGGGACTTTCAAAGAGGTGCTGGCCGTCCTCTGGCGGCAGCATTGGGTCACTGGAAACGGCATAGCCCGAGCTCCCGATCAGGCAGACATCCCCGGCCTGCATCGGGTGCGGCGCCCGTCCTTCCGTCTGCATCCAGCACATTCCTCGCAGCACGGCCACGAATTTCAACCGGTCCAGTGCCGGGAACGACAGCGCCCAGTCCCCAGAAGCCTCCAAGCGGGTCTGCCGTATCACGCGGGCACCAAGCACCTCAAGAACGTCGGACAGCGGATCGGGCTGAAAGTTGGACGATTGCGACAAAATCATGGACCTCTCGACATCGTTCTTCTTGTGAAGGGGCTATAAATCCGTGGCAAGGGAAACTGACCGAAGGACCGCAACTCATGACACTCGAAGGCAAAGTGATCGCCATCACCGGCGCAAGCAGCGGCATCGGGCGTGCCACGGCGACGCTGCTGGCGGCTCGGGGCGCCGCCGTGGTGCTTGGCGCTCGCCGCGAACAGATCCTTGAACAGCTTGTCGCCGAGATCACCGTCGAGGGCGGCAAGGCGGCTCACAAGGTGACGGACGTGCGCCGCCGCGCCGACCTCGAAGCGCTGGTGGAAACCGCCGTCCAGCGGTTCGGCAGGCTCGATGCCATCGTCAACAATGCCGGCATCGGCCCGATCTCGCGCTTCGACGCGCTGCGGGTCGAGGAGTGGGACGCGATGATCGATGTAAATCTGCGCGGCACGCTCTACGGTATTGCGGCTGCCCTTCCGGTCTTCACCCGGCAGGACTGCGGGCATGTCATCAACGTCGTGTCCACGGCCGGACTGAAGATCCTGCCGACGATGGGCGTCTATGCCGCGACCAAGAATGCCGTGCGAACGGCGACTGAGGCGCTCAGGCAGGAAGCGGGGCCGAGCCTGCGGGTGACCGAGGTTTCTCCGGGCATGGTTTCGACGAACTTCACGCTGACCATAACGGACCCCTCGGTCAAGAAGATGATCGACGGCCGGATGGGCGATATCGGAATGGCCCCGGAGGCGATCGCCCGGGCCATCCTCTACGCGCTCGAACAACCGGCTGATGTCGAGGTTGGGAGTATCGTGGTGCGGCCAACAGCACAGGGCTGACGGAAGTGGTAAACGGCTAGTTTGTCCCGCATAGCAGACGGTCCAGGATAACTGGCGACCGTCCGTTCCGTCCGGATAACGTTGAAAAACACGCTCCGTATGATCGCTCGTCGCTCTGGCAAACAAAAGCGCTGCGCCTCTTCAGGCGATCTTTGGCGTCATCGGGATCAGTTTGGCGAGTTTCCGTAGGTTCTGGACGGTCGCGGCCAGATGGAATTCGTCCTTTGCGCCGTTTGGTCCGCGTAGTCGCAGACGGTCGAGGCGTATGATCCGCTTCTGGTGGGCAAAAAGCATCTCGACCTTCTTCCTGGCATAGCTTGATGCGACATAGGCATCGGTCTTTGCCAGCTGGCGGGCATGCTCTCGCGCGTCCTCGTGCGGATGGCGAGCGATCTCGCGGACGGCGGCGCCCGGGGTGCATCGCGGCTTCAGGGGGCATACGGAACAGTCATGCTTGCTGGCATAGTAGCGGGTCGTGTCGTCCTTGCAGACGCCGGATTGCGGCTTGCGCATCTCGCGCCAGTATTTCTTCAGCTTCTTGCCGTCGGGGCAGGTGTATTCATTGGCCGCGTGGTCAAAAGCAAAGGCTGTGGCCGGGAATGCACCATCACCGCGTTCGGTCTTGTCGAAGGCGAGAATATGCGGCTCGATCTCCTGCTCGTCGACCAGCCAGCCCAGCATGTCGCCTGCTCCATATGCAGTATCGGCGACAAGCGTGTCGGGATGCGGTCCAAATGTCTCCTTGGTGCGCACGATCATCTCACGAACACACGCCACCTCCGCCTGGCGGATGGGTGCTGTTGCCTCCACATCCACGATGATCGCGTGCTCCAGGTCGACGAGATAGTTGGTGCTGTAGGCAAAGAAAGGCCTGTCGCCGTTTGCAGCTGTGAAGCGGGCAGCGGGATCGGTCGGCGAAAGCGTTTTAGGCTGCACTGACGTAGAGACGCCGAATGCCATGTCATCAAGAGTGTCCAGATACTCTTGTGTGGCTCGGGTGACAGTGTCGCCCGCGGACCAATCTTCGGCCCGGACCTTGCTGTCGCGGCTGGCGTCGGCCTTGATCAGAGAAGCGTCCGCCCCGAACTGCCTGCCGCCAACGAAGCCTTCGGTGATGCAGCGCGTCAGCACGGCCTCGAACACCTGCCGCAGCAGATCGCAGTCTCGAAACCGGCCGTGGCGGCTCTTCGAGAAGGTGGAATGATCAGGCACTGCATCGGTCAGATCGAGACGACAGAACCAACGATAGGCCAGGTTCAGTCCCACCTTTTCGCACAGCCGCCGCTCGGAGCGGATGCCGTAGCAATAGCCGACCAGAAGCATGCGGATCATCAGTTCGGGATCAACCGACGGTCTGCCCGTCGACGAGTATGTCGGCGCTAGCAGTGAACGCACGCAAGAGAGATCGACAAACCGGTCCATGGCCCGCAGGTGATGATCAGAGGGCACCATGGTCTCCAACAAGAACTCTTAGAACAGCTGTCCTTGTGAAACTGGCCGAGGTCCCATCATGGCCGTCACCTCCCTGGCTAAGAGAAGTGAATCAGCGTCAGAGCTATCAGGCAACGGTGTTTTTCAACAGAATCCGGGACGGAGCGGACGTTCGACAGCTTGCTGTGTTCTGTTCCATCGGTAGGGTGGAAGGATGAGCCCACCTTATCGCCTGCCAGAAGAGTTCGAGACAGCCCGCTACTTCCTCCGGCGCGTGAAGGTGGATGACGCCCAAGCTATTTTTTTGACAGCTACGCCACCGACGCGGAGATTACACGCTTTCTTGGATGGAAGCCTCATCGAAGCCTCGCGGACACGTCCGCATTTCTGGAAATTGCGGCAGCCGAATGGGACTTGGGGAGCGGCTTTCCCATTGTCGCACGTGACCGCGAAAGCGGAAAATTCCTTGGTATGTTTCACCCTAAACTGGTTGGCCATAAGGTGAACTACGGCTACGTTTTGCGGAGATCGGCATGGGGGAAGGGGTGCGCAACAGAGGTGATGCGCTGGCTCGTGGAACAGGCGCTCGCTCACCCCATGATTTGCAGAACAGAAGCTTTCTGTGACGTGGATCATCCGGCATCGGCCCGAGTGATGGAGAAAGCAGGTATGGAGCGCGAGGGTATCCTGCGGCGCTACTTCCGCCACCCAAACATTTCCGAAGCGCCCCGCGATTGCGTCATCTACTCCAAGGTCCGATAAGGGCTCTTCGCGTCGATGCTGCCTAGCAGTCGAGAGGCTGCTTTTCAGAAATGTGGTGATCGCGGGCACCGCGATCGCTGATCCAGCAGACAGCCCCGCCTCCGCTTCGCTCTGGCACGGCCGACAATCCTTCGTTTCATTTTTCCGCCTGCCATCCGGCCGCGATCCGAACACGGGCTCTGGTGCCGCTGCGCGTCAGCCTCCACGGAGAAATCCGGTTCCTCCCACGCGCGGGACACGCGGGTCCCTCCCAATTTCACCGCTCCCGCCCCGTGTGTCAGATCGCCGTCCGGCCACAGGTCGGGCTGCACCCACCCTGCTTTGCCCTTCGGATGATATGAGGTCATCCAAAGTGAAAATCAGCGATGGCTTCGCCACTGGCGGAAGAAAAAGGAGCGCCGCGACATGTCGGACCAGTTCGGAACACGGGCCAGAGATTGGGCTGCGGCCCATCAGAGGCAGACCTTTGTGACAAGAAAGGCGGGCCCGCCTTCGCATGGGGAACAGGCACCACTGATTTTACGCAATTTTTTCCACCGCTGAAGGCAGGACTATCTGCCCCCTTCCACCGGGCTTGCGTGTCACGCAACTGGCCGGCCAACATGTCAAGCGCCGGGATCGCCGCAGCGGGCACATCGCAGGCCGCCTTGAGTGGCCGATCAACATTATGAATACCCTTTGCGACGACAACCCCGAACTCGCTCAGGTGCGCGCGAATGGCGTTCACGATCTGCGTCCTTTGCCGGATCAGGAAGTCCCGCGCCTTGTGATCGAGCAGCGCCGCCTGACGGTCCGCTGACTTCACTGGCACGAAGCGCATCGTCGGACGAGTGACAGCCTCGTAGATCGCCTCCTCGTCAACCGCATCGGTCTTCCCGCGCTTCACGTAGGGTTTGGACATAGGCGGGCGGCATCAGCCGCACTTCGGCCCGATCGACGTCAGCTCCCGCACCCAGTAATGGGCGCCCGCACAGGCTTCCATGACGACGAGGCAGGGCTCCAACCGTGAGAAGAACGCCAGAACCTGCAACCGTCGCCGAAAGACAATCGCGCCCTCCGCGTCCAGTCCGTGAATTTGAAAGACGTTCTTGGCCAAATCAGGGCCAACGGTGACAGGCTTGTCCATGAATGGCTTCACTAGGTGAATGTTTCACAGACCCACTTTGGTGCAACACGATGCCGCTGGTGGGGCCATTCCCACCATCAGTGGCGTTCACACGCTCACCATTTCGCGATCCAGCGTCAGGTCGGCGATGATGTTTTTCAGGTGACTGTTCTCGTCCTCAAGCGCCTTCAGCCGACGTAGTTCGTTGGGCAGCAGCCCGCCATACCGCTACTTTCAGTTGAAACAGGTCGCTTAGCTGATCCCCGCTTTGCGGCAGATTTCGGCCACCGGCGTGCCCTCATCGCCTTGCTCTAGGATGAACGCCTTTTGCGCTTCCGTAAACTTCGATGCCTTCATCGTTCTTAGCTCCCCTCTCAACCAGGGAAGATTAGCCGAAACCTCCAGTTTCAGACGGTCCAGTTCTCAAAAGGCATAGCACCCAATCTTTGACAACAATCACAATTTCCCTACTGTAATTTGAGCAGCGATAGCCTTCTCGATAATGGCATACATTCGTGGTTGAAGCCAAAAACCAGGCTTGTCGGGCAATGAGTTACATCATGTTGGGCAGCCACAGGGTGAGTTGTGGCAAGACGATGATGATTAGCAAGCAGATCAACATCGCGAACCAGAACGGCATGACGCCCCGGAAGATGTCGGAAAGCGGGACCGCGCGGGCGACGGATTTCACGATGAAGACGTTGATGCCGACCGGGGGCGAAATCAGCCCCATTTCCAGTGTCAGGACAACCAGCACTCCGAACCAGATCGGATCGATCCCTAGCTGCAGCACCACCGGCATAAAAATCGGCAAAGTCAGGACCAACATTGCCAAGCCTTCGAGGAAGCAGCCCAGCACAAGATAGATCCCCAAGATGATCAGAAGCGTGCCATAGACGCCGAGGTCCAGCGTAACCAGAATGTCGCTGACATGGGCTGGCAGATGGCTCAGGGCAATAAAGGGATTGATCAGATGCGCTGCGATCAGGATCAGCATGACCGAGGCGGTCGTCACGATGCTGCTACGGGCCGCCTGCCAGAAGGTGGCCAGTGTCAGGCTGCGGCCAATAGCACCGATGACGATGACCAGAGCCGCACCGATGCCCGCGGCTTCGGTTGGTGAAAAGATCCCGCCATAGATGCCGCCGATGGTAACCAGCACCACCGTCAGAATTGGAACGGCGCCAACGAAAGCGCGGCCTTTCTCGGCCATTGAGGTCGCCGGGCCACGTGGCCCCATTTCGGGCCAGATCCAGCAAAGAACCATGATCGTCAAAATGAACAGTGTCAGCAGGAGGATGCCGGGCAGCACCCCTGCCATGAAAAGCCGGCCGATGCTCTGTTGGGTCAGAATCGCATAGATGACAAAGCCCGTCGAAGGAGGGATGAGGATACCAAGCGTACCACCCGCCGCCACGACCCCGGTGGACAAGCGCGGACTGTAGTTGAAGCGATCCATCTCGGCCAGCGCAACGCGGCCCATTGTCAGCGCTGATGCCACGGACGATCCCGACAGCGCCGCGAAACCGCCGCAACCGATCACCGTGGCCGAGGCAAGTCCACCGCGGATCTGGCCGATCATCGCATAGGCCGCGTCATACAGTTTGCGGCTCATGCCGGTTGCGCTGGCGACGTTGCCCATCAGGATGAACAGCGGCACGACGATCAGTTCGGCATTGGAGGCCAGCGCGAAGGTTTCCGACGAAAGCAGGCCCATTGCAGCGCTAAAGCCGTTCAGCAGCCAGATGCCGCAAAAGCCGATCGCGAACATGGCGAAAGCGACCGGCACTCGGATCAACAGCAGCGCAAGCAGCAGCCCAAGGCCGACCGTACCGACGAGGACGGGATTCATACGTAATGCTCCGACTCGAGGTTCTTTTCAGGTGACTTGCGTGGGGCCCCCGAAAGCAACAGTGCCGCACGCATCAATAGCGTCAGAACCGTCACACCCGAGAAGACAACCAGTGCATACTGAAACCAGGCCAGCGGCAGGCGCAGCAGGTTTGTCGAAAGGTTCAGCATCTGGCTAAGCTGCGCACTGTTCCAGACTGCCCAAGCGATCAGCGCGAAGATGACAGCCCCCAGCAAGGCCGATCCGATGTCGATGGCACGGTTCAGTCCTTCGGGAAACGCGCCTTCGAAGATATCCACGACGATATGTCCATCCATTCTGTCGCACAGTGCCATGCCACCGAAGATGATCAGCACCATGGTCATCGTGACCATATCCTGTGCGCCATAGAGCGGCCTGCCGAAATTGCGCCCGATCACGTCCACCAGGATCACGCCGACGACGACTAGAAGTCCCGCCGTGCCAATGAAGGTGGACAGGCTTATAAGCCTGTCCGTCCAGCGTTGCAGGCCTTTCATCATTGCCCGCGCATTGCGGCCAGCGCCGCCTCGCCGCCGACATCCGCGATATAGGCGTCGGTGACCGGAGAGAGGGCCGCGTCGAAGGCCGCGATCTCATCCTTGGTCAGGTCGATGACGGTGGTGCTGTCGGACGCGCGGGCGGCCTCGATCCCGGCATCGGCGGTCGCCTTCCACGCCTCTTCGGCGCGGGCCGACAGCTCGGCGCGCATGTCGGTGTCCAGCGCAGCCTTCGCCTCGTCGGGCAGGGCGTCATAGGCCGACTTGTTCATCACAGTGAAGAAGCTGAGCCTGCCGAGGTTCGCGCCAAGCGACATGGTCCCCACGACCTCGTCCAGCTTGAAGTCCGACATGACCGAGGCGCCGCTGACCAGCCCGTCGATCAGTCCCGTCTGCAGCCCGTTGTATACCTGCGTCACTGGAAGCTGCACCGGGGTCGCGCCAAGCGCCTCGATCGCGTCGGCGGCTGCGGCACCCGAGACGCGGATCTTCAGGCCGCGCAGATCTTCGGGGGTGCGGATCTCGCGGTCGCGCATCATCAGGATATTCGGCTCGGAGCCCCAAAGCGCGATCACCTCGGTCATCGGGAACTCGGCCGCCAGCTCGGCGTCGAAGGCGCGCCACATAGCCTCGTGCGCAGGGGCGTCAAGTTCCAGCGCGCCGGGCAACTCAGTGATCATGGTCTTGGGAAACTGCGATGAGGTATAGCCGGGCAGGCCCCAGCCCATCTCGGCCGTGCCCTGCACCACGCGGACATATTGATCGGCCGGCCCGGCGCCCAATTCGCCACCATGGAAGGCGCGCAGAGTGACGGAGCCTCCGGTCTTGTCATTCAGCGCCTTCGCCAGTCGCTCGATCTGCGAGGCATTGATGGTGTGCATCGGCGCAGCCCAGTTGGCATATCGCAGCTCCTGCGCGTGGGCCGCTACGGTCAGCGCCAGCGCGGCAGCCGAGGAAAGGATCAGGGTCTTCAGGGTCATGATGTCCTCCCAAACATCGTCATGTCATATGCAGACTGCGGTCTTCAGCACCGCGGCCCGCATTGTCTCAAGCGTGACGGGCCCGCCGCCCGCAAGCAAGCGGCGTGCCCGCATATGCGCACCGGCGTTGTTCACGGTTTCCAGCGCTGCGACGCCTGCCGCATCCAGCCGCGCGACGATCCCGTCCTCGATCATCGTTTCGGTGGCCTCGGGTCCTGCCAGACCGGCGATCTGCAGCTTGCGGTCGGCCTGGTCGGACCAGAACCACGGCACGGCGGCATAGGCCGCGTCCGCGCCCTTGGCGATCTGCGCTGCGATGAGGCGGGCGTGGTCCGTCGCTGCCTGCACGCTTTCCAGCCGCACCTGACGCCCGCTGCGCGGATCGGGAAAACTGGCGCAATCGCCGAGCGCATAGATCGACGGATCCGAGCTGCGCAGCCGGTCATCAGTGCGGATGCCATTTTCGATGGCAAGGCCCGCGTCCTCGGCCAGTTCGGTATTCGGGCAGACGCCGGCCGCTAAAAGAACCGTCGCGGCGGACACATGGTGGCCATCGGGCAGGGTAACGCCGATCGCGTCCACGGCGGCTGCCGGCTGGCCCAGATGCAACTCTGTCCCCCAGCCCTCGTGCAGCGCCTTGAAGTGGTCCGACATCAATGGCGAAACGACGCGCGACATCAGCCGGTCCTCAGCCTCGATGACCGCGACCTCGTGGCCCAGCTTGCGCGCAGCCGCCGCAAATTCGAGGCCGATGAACCCACCCCCGATCACCGCCACGCGGCGCGGGCTTGCCAGCACCTCGCGCAGGCGGCGGGCGTCGGCTAATGTCCGCAGATCAAGAGCCCGGCCCAGCCCTTGGATCGACGGGCGCAGGTTGCGCGTGCCGGTCGCCAGGATCAGCTGATCATAGTCCAGCCGTGCCCCTCCGGGCAGCACCACCTGCCGCGCGGCGCGGTTGATCGCCTCGACACGGGTGCCGGGCAGATAGGTGATGTCCTTGGTCGAAAAGAAGCTTTCAGGTCGCAGGACCAAGGCATCCGCATTCCCTTCGGTCAGATAGGCCTTGGACAGCGGCGGGCGCTGATAGGGCAGGCCCGGCTCGGCGCCGATCAGGGTGACGGAACCGGCATAACCCTCCTGCCGCAGGCTGATCGCGGCCTGAAGACCGCCTTGCCCCGCCCCGACGATGATGACGCCCGGCTGGCTCAAAGCTGTTCCTCGGGCAAATGAATGACGAGGCCGTCGAGTTCGGGGGTCAGCTTGATCTGGCAGGACAGGCGCGAGTGTTCCGTCACCTCGGAGGCGGCGCCTTCCAGCATGTCCTCCTCGCCATCCTCGCGCGGGCCGGTGCGGTCTGCCCAGGCCTCGTCGATATAGCAATGGCAGGTTGCGCACATCATCGCGCCGCCGCATTCGCCGACGATGCCGTCGACGTCATTCGCGACGGCGGCTTTCATGACCGACTGCCCCTCGAGCGCGTCGACCTCAGTCTGGCTGCCGTCCGGGTGGACGAAGATAAGCTGGACCATGAGTTTCTCCTTCAGTTCAGAACGACCGGCAGGTTGATCGGACCGCGAAAGCCGAATCCGCGCCACTTGACCGCCGCCGGGTCGGGTAGGGTCATGTTCGGGAAGCGGTCGAACAGCATCGGCAGGATGATCTTGCCGACCGTGCGCCGCGCGATATGGGCACCCGCGCAGTGGTGCGGGCCATTGCCGAAGGCCTGATGTGGGTTCTTGTCGCGAAAGACGAAGAACTCTTCGCCATTCTCAAACAGATCCTCGTCGCGATTGGACGAGGCTTGAATGGTCATCACCGTCTCGCCTTTGGGGATATCGAAGCCGCCCAGTTCTGTGTCGGCGGTGACAAGGCGCGAGCTGGCCTGGATTGGCGCGACCCACCGGATCGCTTCCTCGAAGGCCTTGCCCCAGGCCTCCTGCGCCTTGACCTCGGCCAGTTGGTCCGGGTTGTCCAAAAGGCCGTAGATGGCGGTTGCCAACGCGTCGCGCGGCTCGTTGATGCCGCCACCGATGGCGATCTTGAGGTTTGCGTGAACTTGGCTCAGCGGGATGGGGTACTCGGCCGTCAGCATGACCGAAAAGGCAGATCCGTCCGGCTCGGCGGTCCGCAGCGGCGCAAGACGCTGGAACAGCGCATCCATCTGGTCGTTCGCCTCGTCCGACGCGGCGAAGGGCTCTGGGCGCCAGCCAAAATTGCCTGCGCCGTCGATCAGCCGCTGCGACCAGCGTTGCATTTCCTCGTCCGAAGCTTCGGGAATGCCCAGAATATGGGCCAGAATGCGCGCGGCCAAGGGGCCGCAGAGCGTGTCGAACATATCCACCACCTCTCCGCGCGGCAGGCGGTCCAGGTATTGGGCGGCCAGCCTTTCGTAAAGCGGCCCCCAATCGCTGTTGATCCGCTTGGGTGTCAGCGCCGGATTGATCGCCCGCCGCTCGGCCAGATGCTCGTCGCCATCCTTGCGCATCAGGGTATGGGCGCGGAAGGCGGGCTTCATCGGCGTGTTCGGATCATTGCTGCTGAAGAGGACCGGATCGTCCTTGACCAGCTTGGTCAGCGCCGCCTTGGTCAGAAAGGTCCGTTGCGCCGAGGCGACGCGCATGACCGGCGCTTCGGCCCGTAGGCGACGATAAATAGGATAGGGATCCAGTGTCAGCTGATCCAGCGTGATATCTTGGTCAAGCGGTGCAAGCGCCATGATCCCCCCTCTTTCTCCGACAGACAGAGTAGCGATGCAGGGATTGCCGAACCAGCCGATGGGTTTATTATCTGCTATCAACAAATTTGATGGAGGCGCTGTGACCGCTGACCCCCGTAGCTTGGATTTCAACGCGCTTCAGACGCTGCGGCTGGTCCATGACCTGGGCTCTTTCAGTGCTGCAGCCGAGCGGCTGGACATGAACCAGTCGGCGGTCAGCTACACCATTGCAAAACTGCGGGCGTGCTTTGGCGATCCGCTGTTCGTGCGCGAGGGCGGTCGGCAGGTTCCTACCCTACGCGGTGAACAGCTTCTGGCCGGTGCCTCGCAGATGCTGGATCTATTGGACGGAATGGCGCAGGCCGACCAGTTCGACCCGACCGTTTCCAGCCAGACCGTGACAATCGCCTGCAATTACTATGAGCGTATGCTGCTCATACCACGGGTGATCGCAGCCCTACGGGCTGAGGCTCCGAAAATGACCATTCGGGTCGTCAATGCGCTCGGTGACGGCCATCACCGCCTGCTGGCCCGCGAGGCTGACGTGCTGGTCGGCCCTTTCGAACGCAACCAGTCCGGCTTTCACACCCGGCGATTCCATACAGAAGAATACGTCTGCCTGATGGACCCTGCCCATCCTATGGCAGGACGCTCTTTAAGTGTTCAGGAATACTTCGCCTTGCGCCATGTACTGATCGATTATGGTGGTGGTTGGAAATCGGCTTATCTACAGGAAATCGAGGCGGCCGGTCATCGCCTTCACCCTACTTTGACAGTGCCCAGCCCGGCAGGCCTGACCGAACTTCTGGCAGGATCGAACCTGGTTGCGACCGTACCGCGCCGACTTGGAGGGCGCATCGGGGGCCGCATGGCAATGAGCGACTGTCCCTTTCGCGGACGGTTCGATCTTTGCGTTGTATGGACAGCGCGCACAAACGCTTCAGCCATGCATCGCTGGCTTCGCAACGTGATTCTAGACCATTGTACTGCTTGGTGATGCGCTTGGCACGGGACAGGGATCGGTCGTCAATTTTTGGAGGTTAATACCTGAGGATAGGACGGTGTGAGTGAGCTACTCCCCAACTCTTGGATAGATTTCGGGGTTATTTAAGCTACTGCCTGCACCTGCTGATCGGGATTGATGGTGTTGAAGTAGACCACGGCGGGTGGTTGACCGCCATGGGCGGCGTGAGGCCGCTGGTGGTTGTAGACGGTGATCTGGGCGCCAATGCCAGCCTTGGCCTGAGAGCCGGTTTCCCAAGCGAGCAGGTAGACGCATTCATACTTCAGGGACCGCCAGAGGCGTTCGAAGAAGATGTTGTCGATGCACCGGCCCTTGCCATCCATCGAGATCCGAGTGCCGACCCGTTTCAGGCGATCGGTCCAAGCGAAGGACGTGAACTGCAATCCTCGATCGTAGTTTATGATCTCGGGCGGGTCGAACTTGTGGATTGCCCCGTTCAGGGCCTCGACGTGCTCTGCCTCCTGAGAACTGGATCATTTGAAGCTGGAGTTTTCGGTTAGTCTTTCCTGGCTGGGAAAGTAGCGGAAGCGCATGAAAACATCGAAGTTCACGGACGCGCAGAAGGCATTCATCTTGCGGCAAGGCGAAGACGGGATGCCTGCCGCCGCTTCCAGGGGGAAGACCTGACGGCGCGCCTTCTGTGCACCTATCGCGGGATAGGCACGCAGCTGGTGCAGCCGGGGCAAGAGGATGCGCCGGCACAGCTGTCGACGGGGGCGGCGATGATCATGCACAGGGCGCGGTGGGGCAAGGTCAGCCTGCTCCACCGCGCGCCGCCGATCATGGGCACGGCCGAGGTCAGGTCGCTTCTAGCCATCGATCCGGCAAACGATCATCAGGGCGACTAACATCTGTCAGGTCCGGCTGGATGTGTCGCAATCGGCGCAGGTGCCCAGCAGCTCGATGATGCTGCGGCCGATGCGGAAGCCCGTGTCGGCCGCACGCGCGGACAGTGCCAGATCATGCTCGGTCATCGGCAACTGCGAGGCTGCCCCGCAATCCCTGCAGAGGCACAGCACTTGGATCGGCGCCGCCATGGCCGCTGACGCCGGAAGATATGCCGACAGACTTTCGATGCGCAGAACGAATCCCTGTTCTTGCAGGAAGGCCAGCGCGCGATAGGCGGTTGGTGGCGCGACCGGCCGGCCAAGCTTTTCGCGCATGGCGCGGAGCAGATCATAGGCAGTGGCAGGCTTGCCGAACTGAGCCAGCGTCTCGAATGCCTGTCGCCGCAGGGGCGTAAATTTTACGCCGCGCTCGACGCAGAGCCGGGCGAATTCCTCAGCTGACAGATGCAGTTTCACCTATGACATCCTGTCTTACCCGGCCGTCAGATCGCGTGCGGCTTGGGGCGACAGCGTGTCCCCCGAGCCGGGTGGGCGGGCGGTACCGGGCTTCAGCTTCAGAAGCTCAAGAGTGCCAGCCAGATGCGCGACGCTGAGATCGCGGGCAATCAACACGACGCGGCTGGTCTGGTCGTCTTTTGGCCAGTCCTTCAGCGGCACCGGCGCCTCCAGCATGTGCTGGACGCCGTGCAGGACGAAAGGGCATTGCGCGCCCTCGATATGGACGATGGCCTTCAAGCGCAAGATCAACTGGCCTTGCGTACCCAGCAGCATGTCCATCCAGAAGTCGAAGACCGGCGCCGGGATCGGACTATCAATGGTGATCGAGGCGGTGGAGATGCTGTTCTGCCGCGCGTGGTGCGGCGCGGTCGAGGGGAAACCCGGCAGTGCCGCCGGTGCGGGGGCCGCCGCCTTGATACCCGACAGCCCGGCCAAGGGGTCCACCACCTCGCCAACCCACTTCAGGGCTGCAAGGCCGTTTCCGCTGCTGCGCCGGGTCGACAGATCGAACAGGCAGCCCGGCGGCAGCGCGCCGCGATCCGCCTGAAGCCTTGCGGCTTGCGGATTAAGCGCATCCAGTTCGCGCTCCAGCGTGGCACGGTCAGTCGTCGCGACAAGGTCGCATTTGGTCAGCACGATCCGGTCGGCCATCGCAACCTGCGCTTGCGCCTCGGCATGGCGATCCAGCGTCGCGGTGCCGTGCACGGCGTCCACCACCGTCACGATTCCGTCCAGTCGAAAGCGGCGGGCAATCTGATCATCCAGCATCAGCGTGTGGTGGATGGGGCCTGGATCGGCAAGGCCCGTCGTTTCGATCACCACCCGGTCAAAGGCCAGGGTGCCCGCATCCAGCCGGTCGTGCAGGTCCGCCAGCGTGCGCGACAGATCGCTACGGATGGTGCAGCAGATACAGCCCGATTCCATCAGGACCACATCCTCGGCCACGTCCTCGATCAGGTCGTGATCCAGCCCGGCCTCGCCGAACTCGTTGACAATGACGGCAATGCGCCCGGCTTGGGGGTCGTGCAGCAGCCGGTTCAGCATCGTGGTCTTGCCAGCACCCAGAAAGCCGGTCAACAGGGTAATGGGAATGCGGTCTGCCATGGTGCGGGTCCTGTCATTCGATGGTTGGCTGAAGGCCGGAGGTACGGATGAAGCTTGCAGATCAGATCCGGGACAAGGCGGGGGCCGTGTGGCATTTCGGGCGGGTGCGCCGACTGGTGCGGTCGGAAGCCGGGCTGGCGCCGCAGGTGCTGGTCAGCGTGGCCGAGATCCCCTGCGAGGATCCGGCCTGCGCGGGGCCGGCGACGCAGATCACGATCCTCGGGATGGATCTGACGCGGCGGGTGATGGTGATCCACCGCCCCGCCGCCGAGGTTGTCACCACCGATATCGTCGCGGCCCTTCGGGTGGCGCCCGGCCCGTGACGGATCGGGCGCCCGGGCATCAGTGGACGACGCCGCTACCACCGGCGACGGCGATGTTGTAGGGCGTGCCTTCGACCTCGATCATGCCGATCTCCGACAGGTCGGCCGTGCCGATGCGGCGCACCAGTCCTGCATTCGGGTCGGTCACCACGACCTCATCCCCGGCCATGGCGATGCGTGGGCGGGCATCGTTCCAGTGGCCGTCCATCGAATAGGGCTCGGTCACGCGGGCGGACTGCTCGATCTCGGCCGACATCATGTTGATGCGGTGCAGGCTGCCGTCCTCGGTCAGCACAAATGCGTTCGCGGGCTTGACCGGGTCCAGCGCGAAGTCGACGCGGCGGAAGGGCAGCGCGATGCGGGTAAAATGCGGCTCGTCGACCGGATCGATCACCACCAGCCCGTCGGGGCCGTGATTGCCCAGAAACATCTGGATCGCGTTCGAGCCGAGGATCGTGCCGGTGGTCACGTCCTGGGGCAGACCGTCCGAGTATTCCAGCATCTCGAACTCTACGCCATCACCCTTGGCGGTTGCGGTCAGGACGCCTTCTTTGCAGCCAGCGACCAGATAGGCGCCCGAGAAGGCCTCGCCGTGGATGCCGGTGCAGGTCGCCAGATCGCCGGTGGCATTGCCCTTGGCATCGAAGGACTGCAGCCCAAGGCGCGGAACCGAGGCATCGCCCGCCACTTCCTCGTCCGAGGCGACGGTGGACAGCCAGTTCCGCCCCATCGGCGCGACGAAGCCGTGATGCGCGCGCTCCTGCGGGAAGCGCTGCGGCGCGATCTCGCCGCGCGCCAAGGCGGCGGCGTCCAGAACCTCGGCATAGCCGCCGCGGTCGTAGTTGATCGCGATCTTGCCGTCATGGCTGACCAAGTGGAAGGGGCGCGGGCCGGTCAGCGTGGCCTCGATGGCCTCAGGGTCCGTCACTTCGATGTCGGCATGATCGCCGTGATCCTCGAAGGAGATGCCGCTGTCGAAGAAATGCACCGCGTCATCATCCGACTGCACCGCCGCGACGACCGCACCGCCCGCCACCGGGAACAGCTTGGTTTGGCCGGTCGTCTCAAAGCTCCAGCGTTTTTCGGGGTCTGTCAGGTCGATTGCGGTGACGCGGCCCGCCTCGTGATCACCGATGAACAGGCGATAGAGCGTCACATCGCCGTCATGGGCTTGATCATGCGCGTGGTCATGATCGTGATCGTGGCTGTCCTGCGCCACGGCGGCGCCTGCCATCAGCAGCGCCAGCGTGCTGGCACCGGCAAGAGTTCTGAACATCATGGGTCTCCTTCTTTCGAAACGGATCAATCGGCGGCGAGCGCCGAGGTGATGGTGTCGGCGTTGTGGCGCATCATCGACAGGTAGTCGGTTGCAGGACCGTCCGGCCCCGACAGCGCGTCGGAATAGAGGGTGCCGGACAGCGCCATCCCGGTCTCCGCCGCGATGCGGTCCAGAAGCCGGGTGTCCGAGATGTTCTCGGCAAAGATCGCACGGGCATCGGTGTCGCGGATCTCGCGGATCAGGCCCGCGACATCGGCCGCCGAGGCCTCGGCCTCGGTGCTGATGCCCTGCGGCGACAGAAAGCGGATGCCGTATTCTTCTTCGAAATAGCGAAAGGCGTTGTGGGCGACGACAACCGTTCGGCGGCTTGACGGCAGCGCATCGACCGAGGCGCGGATCTGCGCGTCCAGCTCGTCCAGATCCTGGGTATAGCTGGCGGCATTGGCGTGGTAGCCCTCGCAGCCCTCGGCATCGGCCTCGCAGAAGGCGTCCGCGATGGCTGCGACATAGGCGCGAGCGTTGGGCACGGATTGCCAGGTATGCGGGTCATGGGCGCCTGCGTGCCAGATCGCCTCGTCGCCGATATAGTGATAGTGCCCGCCTGCCGGGTCCTCCAGCACCTCGGCGCTGTCCGACAGGGTGATGATGGCGGCATCGGTACCGCTCGCGGCGATCAGGCGGTCCACGAAGCCCTCGAACTCCAGCCCGTTCGTCAGCACCACATCGGCGCGGGCGACGGCCATCGCATCGCGGGGGCGTGGTTCGTAGACATGGGAGTCGGCGTCGGGGCCAACCAGCACGTCCAGCGCGATGCGGGCCCCTCCGACTTGGGTGGCCATGTCGCCGATGATCGAGAAAGTGGCGACGACCTGCGGCGGTTCGGCTTGCGCGGCGACGGTGCCAAGCGCGAGGGCGACGAGTGTGTTGCGGATCATGGGTCTTCCTTTCCCGGCCTCAGGCGGTGCGGTGATTGCGCCGCGGCAGGCGCGGAACCAGAAGGCCGCGCGGGCCGGCCAGCACCGACAGCAGATATATCGCCCCGGCCGACAGTGTGATCGACGGCCCCGAGGGCAGTGAGAAATGATACGAGAGCAGCAGCCCCCCGGCCGAGGATGCCGCCCCGATCAAGACGGCCAGCGCCACCATCGGCAGCACCGCCTGCGTCCAGAAGCGGGCCGCCGCGGCGGGCAGGATCATCAGCCCTACTGCCAGCAGCGTGCCAAGCGCCTGGAAGCCCGCAACGAGGTTCAGCACCACCAGCGCCAGGAAGCCGAAATGCACCACCGTCCCCATCCCCGAGACCGAGCGTAGGAACAGTGGATCGAGGCATTCGGCTACTAGGGCGCGCCAGAAGATACCAAAGGCCAGTGCTGTGACCACTAGCACCAGCCCGATCAGCTTCAGCGCCGCGTCGTCCAGCGCCAGTACGGTGCCGAACAGCACATGCATCAGATCGACGGTGGAGCCGCGCAACGACACCATCACCACGCCGACCGATAATGAAATCAGGTATAAGGCCGCCATCGAGGCGTCCTCGTGCTGCACCGTCAGCCGCGCCACGGCGCCCGCGCCGACGGCCACCACAGCCCCGGCGACCAGCCCGCCAAGTGTCATCGGCCAAATCTCCAGCCCATAGATTAGGAAGCCCGCCGCTGCGCCGGGCAGGATGGCATGGGCCATGGCATCGCCCGTCAAGCTCATCCTGCGCAGCATGAGGAAGACCCCGACCGGGCAGGCCGAGAGCGACAGCATCAGCGCCCCCGCCAGCGCCCGCTGCATGAAGGCGAATTCGGTGAAGGGCGCGACCAACAGATCCCACATCATGCGGCCCGCCATGCGGCGTCGGGTGCGCACCAGGGGGCGTCCTCGTCCCAGGCCTCCTGGAAGGTCCGGGTGCGGGCGATATTTGCCTCGGTCAGCACCTCGGAGGTGGGGCCCCACGCCACGGCGCGGCGGGCCAGAAGCAGCGTCTGCGGGAAATGCGCGCGCACCAGCGCCAGGTCATGCGCGACGGTCAGCACGGTGCGCCCTTCGGCATTCCAGTGCTGGATCAGGGCCGTCAGATCACGAATGGTCTTGTCGTCGATGGCGTTGAACGGTTCGTCCAGAAGGATCAGCTGCGCGTCCTGCACCAGCACCCGTGCAAACAGCGTCCGCTGCAGCTGTCCGCCCGACAGGCTGTCCAGAGGCCGATGCCCGAACCCCTCAAGACCTACCTGGAACAAGGCGTCCTCCACCCGCGCCCGATCCTCGGCTAGGTGCCGGTCCAGAAGACCACGCCTTTGCCACAGTCCAAGCGTCACAAGGTCCCGCACCCGCGCCGGAAAGTCTCGGTCCAGTTCCGAGATCTGCGGCAGATAGGCCAGTGCCTTCCGGCTTCTGCTGCACTCTCCGCTCATGGGGGTCAGAAGCCCGGCAATCGTCTTGAGCAGCGTCGATTTGCCCGACCCGTTCGGCCCGACGATCGCCGTCAGCGAGCCAAGCGCAAACTCTCCGGTCACGTGGTGAATTGCGGCACGGCTGCCATATCCGGCCGTCAGGTCGTGAAGTGCGACAGCGGAGCTTGTCATGGATGATGAAAGTGATGCCAAAACGAGCGTCCTCTTGTACAGTAACGTAATAACGTAACATTCAAATAATGTGCAAGGGGGTAAGGCACATCAGCTACGACGACCGTCCCCGAACCAGCACCAGGTTGTCTTCCAGCATCGCCTCAGCGCCATCTGGCCCTCGACCGGGGCGCGTGACGATATCGGCCCGAACGACCTCAAGGTGTGGGGCTGGTGCACCGATGGCGGCCAGTTCATCAGCCAAGCTGGGGAAGATCGTCGGCGGCGTTTCCTCCGGGCTCCATGGAGGCGGGGCTGCATGCGAAAGAACAAGAAAATGGCCGCCCGGGCGCAGTTGACGAGCCGCTCGGCCGAGGATCGTGGCGCGCGCCAAGGCGACCGGGGATTGTAGGTAGAGCGCGGTAATCAGGTCGAACCTGCCATGTGGGAACGAAACCGACAGATCACATCGCTCGAACTGCGCTTGGCTCTCTAAACCCAACTCTGCGGCGCGCGCACGGGCACGGGCGATGGCAGTTTCAGAAATGTCGCAACCGTGTGCCTGCCAGCCCTGCTGGGCCAGCCAGATCACATCATCGCCATGAGAGGCGCCAAGGTCCAGTGCCTGGCCTGGCGTCAGCCCGGTCGCAATCTGTTGGAGCGCGGCGGTGGCGCGGCCGGTCGATGTTGTGCGCTTGGTGCGGTAGAACTCCTCCCAAAACGCGCTAGGGTCTTCCAGTGGGTCGATGGTCATGCTCCTGCCTTTCGTTGTAGGGAGACGTTTCCGCGCAGCAGGGCCAGTGCCAGCAGCGCTGCGGATCCGGTCGTGCCCATCTGCAGCCACATCATCGCGGCGGCCGCCTCGAGCCCCGGTCGCGCCTCGAGCGCCCACCCGTAGACGGCGAAGCTCAGTGCGATAGACGCGGCCATGCTGACCTGCTGCATGGTCTGGATGGCGCCGGCGCCCGCTCCGGCCAGCGACCTCGGCAGGCTCGACATCCCGAGCTGAATCACCGAGGTGACCGTCAGCCCCATCGCCGCACCCGCCGCCAGCATCCCCGTCCTCAGCGGCCACAGGCGCGCCGGCGTCATCCCCGGCAAGACCCCTTGGATCAGCAGCAAGCTTGTGCAAAGCAGCAGGGTCCCCATCGTCACCCGCGCCAGAGGTTGCAGGGGCAACCGCCCGGCCGCCCAGGAACCGGCAACGACGCCGGCGGGAAAACCAGCCGTCACCAGTCCCGTCTGCAGCGGGCCGAGGCCCAGCTTGCTCTGCAGGGCCATCGACAGGACTACGAAGAAACCGGGCGGGGCCGAGACTGCCAGAAGAAGAAACGCAAGGCTCCAGCGAAAGCTTGGTGCGCGCAGCAGGGCGGGCGGTATCAGCGCCGCAGGTCCGGCCCGTGCTGTCAGCCGGGCAAACAGCGTGGCGCATGGCAGAGCCGCAGCCAGCATGAGGAAGATAGGCACAGGCCAACCGAAAGCGGGACCGAGGGACAGGGGCGCAACGAGGCAGAAGATGATCGCGGCGAAGCTGGCGATCTCGGCCAGTCGGCTGGCGCCGTCACCGGCCGGGCTGTCCGGGGTCAGCCGCCGTCGTGCCGAGAGCATCACCGTGAGCGCGAGCAACGCTTCAGTCAGAAGAATAACGCGCCAACCCAGCCAGTCCGGTGCGGCCCCCAGCAGCCCCCCCGCCAGCAGCGGCCCGCAGACTGATGCGAAGGAGGCTGTCATCGCCAGGCGCGCGAACGCGCCGGATTGCCCGGAGGGCGTGAAAAGCCGTGGGATCATCGCCAGCGCCTGAGGCGCCAGCGCCGCCGCGCCGATCCCCTGCAGCATTCGCGCGCCTGTCAGAAGCACCGGCCCCGGTGCCAGGGCCGACAGCAGCGCCCCGACCAGGAACAGCGCTCCGCCCATGAGAAACACGCGCCCCTTCCCGAAGCGGTCGGCGGCCCGCCCCGCCGGCAGCAGCAGCATCGCTACGACCAGCGGATAGGCCCCCGCGATCAGCGCGAGCGGCGCGGTGCCAAGGTTGAGATCGACGCCGATCCCCGGCATCGCGATCGCCATCATCGGAATGTCGACGATGGTCATGGCCATGCCTATCAGCAGCGGGGTGAAGCTGAGCGCGGCAGAAGGGTCGGGGCGAATATCCATTTTGGGCGAATCATGTAACTGCATAAGTAACTTGATAGCACATCTTGCAGAAGTCATGTAATACCTAAAGTTACACGACCCGAGGACCCGATGCGCCCAGACACCCGCCTCTCCCGCCTGCTGCACGTGCTTCTGCACATGGCGCAGACCGATACGCCGATGACCTCTCAGCAGATCGCGGGGATGCTCGGCTCGAACGCGGCGGTGGTGCGGCGGATCATGGCCGGGCTAAGGGACGGCGGCTATGTCGAGGCCGAGCGCGGCCATGGCGGCGGCTGGCGAATTAGCCGGTGCACGGACGAGATCACGGTGCTGGACGTCTACCGATCGCTCGGCTCGCCCGATCTCTTCGCCTTTGGCTTTTCAAATCCGCGCCCGCTCTGCCTGATCGAGCAGTCGGTGAACGCCACCATCGCGGGCAGCATCGAGACGGCCACGGCGGCAATCCTCGAGCAGTTCAGGACACTGCGCCTGTCGCAAATCGAGACAGAGGTGCAGGAGAGAATGCCGCAGTGCAAGCGCTCGAACTGAGAGGTCGCAGACTTTTTCATCTGTCGTCGTGGCAGAACGCCCGGGCTTGCAGGCGGTTGTAGAACGATTGATTGCTCACCCCCGCTGTCAATCCTATGACACACCGCCGTCAGGCCGTTCCTCGCCGAAGCTATGCGAAAACTTGGGCGTAGAATCGTGACGGGCGTGGTTCTTGCTTGCGGACAGGTCCAGTCGAAGCCTTGGCCGACACGGGAACCATGATGGATGCAGATGACGAAAAACGGGCGGGGCGTCAACTGAAACCCGCCCGTACGTTCGCTTCCGGAACCCTGTCAAAAGGTCCGGCTGACGTTCAGCAGGACCTGACGCTCGGGGCCGGGGGCCACCCGGCCCTCCATCATTTTCCAGAACGGCAGGTCGTAATCACGATCCAGCAGGTTCTTGACCGCGACCGAGACGCTTGTCTTGCCCGAGGTGTAGCTTCCCGACGCGTTGACCACGCCATACCCGGCAGTCCTGTAGGTATTGGACTGCTCGACCCAGGATGAGGATGCGGCATGGATCCCCGCCCCTGCGCGCCAGCCATCACCGGCCTCGTCGCGACGGTCATAGTCGATCCACACGCTGGCAGAATGGCGCGGAACGCCGGGCAGGTCGGAGCCTGCGACGGCACCCATGGGAATGTCCCGCGTCAGTTCGGCATCGGTATAGGCATAGTTCGCCAGGACCCGCCACGCGCTGCCGGTCTGCCACACGCCGTCAAGCTCGATCCCCTGCGCGCGCTGCTGACCCTCGGTGATGCTGGTCAGGAATGTCGGATCGGTCGGATCGGTCACCGGGACATTGCTGCGCTCGATCCGGAAGGCGGCGATGCTGCCCGACAGGGCGCCGTCGTCGTATTTCACGCCGATCTCGGCCTGCTTCGAATGTTCCGGTTTCGGCATGGACGAATAGAAGTAGAACGCGTTGGCGCTCAGTCCCTCGCTGTAGCTGGCAAAGGCCGATGTCCTGTCATCCAGGTCATAGACCGCGCCGATCCGCGGCAGCAGGCGCGTCTTGTCCAGCGTATCCCGACGGCCATAGCCTTCGGAATCATAATCGGTCTTGAGATAGGCCAGGCGCAGCCCGCCCAGAAGGTGCAGCCGCCCATGCGTCGACTGTGTCTGGACGAACGCCCCTGCGGTCGTGTAGCGCCCGTCGCCCTCGCCCATCGCCAGCGTCGAGGGCATGGTCCATGCGGGCCACGCCCCCGGGTTCAGCAGGTCGTTCGTCCCCGCGAAATCCATATACATGAGCGAGTAATCCTCGATCCGCGAGACATCCGCACCGAACAGAAGGGTGTGATCCCAGCCTCCTGTGGCGAAGCGGCCCTGGAACGAGGTGTTCAGGCTGTATTCGGTCTGCTTTCCGGGCACATAGGAATTGAACAGGTTCCACGATGTCGGACCGGCATCGGGTGCGGCAGACAGGGTAATCTGGGTGATCTGTTCGACATCGTTTCGGCCATAGCGAAGTTGGGTGCGGTTCGACCACACGCCGTCGAAATCATGGTCCAGCGTCACCGTCAGCTTGCGGGTCTTCGTCTGGCTGGCAGGGATATCCGGATCGCCGATATAGAGGTCCCGCTCCAGCCGGAAGTCTCCGGCGACGGTGCCGACGGCGGGAAGACCCTGATATTCCTGCGCCTCCCATCGCGACAGATGCCCTTCGATTGTCAGTCGCGTGTCCGTGCCGTGACCGAAGGTCAGAGAGGGGCTCAGCGAATAGCGTTCAGTCTCGATCACGTCCACATCGGCATCGGACCGGGCGTAGCTGCCGTTCACGCGGAAAAGCACGTTGCCGGGCAGCGTCCGGTTGATGTCGAAGGACGGCTCGACAGTGTCGTTCGTGCCATAGGTCAGCCCGAGGGTGGTGAAGTCCCGATCCTCGGGCTTCTTGGTGACGATGTTGATGATCCCGCCCAAGGGGGCACCGACACCGCCGCCGTAGAGGATGGCATTCGGCCCCTTGAGGACCTCGATCCTCTCGACGCCGGCCAGCGCATTGGCATCGCCCGTGTTGATGTAGTTCGAGATGCCGTCGCGGAAGAACTGCGCCGGAAAGCCGCGCAGGATGGTCGATTCGAAGGCCGGTGTCTGCAGGGGCACATTGCCCTGCGCGCCGCTGACGTTACGCAGCGCCTCCTGCATGGTCGCCACGCCTTGGTCCTGGAGGATCTGGGGTGTGATCACCTGCACCGACTGTGGTACCTGCAGCAGGGGTGTTTCCGTCCGGGTGGCGCTGGTCACGTCCGTGGCACGATAGCCGTCGATCACGGCGTCGTTCCGCGAGGCGGAGAGGATAATGGGATCAAGAAGGATCGGCTCTTCTGCGCTTGCGGCAGGGGCGATGAGGCAGGCCGCGGAAAGAAGCAGCCAGCTGCGAAATGTGGGGAATGTCATTGTCACTGTCCGAATGATTTTTTTTGCAGGGTTAGGTCGGTTCTGAGCGGCCGCGTTCGCGCCAGCGGCGAAGGCCCATGTCCAGCGCCAGCATGACCAGCAGCGAGGCTCCGGTCAGCGGGAAGAGGATGCCTCCGACGATCAGGATTGCCAGCAGTCCGCGGAACACCCGCTTGTCCTGTGGCATCGGGGGAACGCCCATGGACCGCGACGGGCGGCGCTTCCACCACATCACGCCGGCCGAGACCGCCAGCAGGATCGTACCGGCGCAGACCAGAAGCAGCAGGATCTGGTTCGCCAGCCCGAATTGCTGTCCCATATGGATGTTGATGCCGAATTCCAGCCAACGTCCGCCGGGGCCGTAATCGGCATAGCTCATGTCGACCAGCGCATCGCCGCTATACTGGTCCAAGTGCACGACACGCTGCTGGCTCAGATCGTCGGGATAGACCGAGCCGCTATAGACCCCGTTCGGCGACGAGGGCAGCACCACCGAATAGCCCGAATGAAGGCCAAGGCCCTCGAACTGGGCCACAGCCGCATCAAGCCCGATGGGCTGTGCGTTCTCGGGCGGTGTCACCTCGGGGATCTGGGCCTGCTCCAGAGACCAAGAGGTCTGCGCCTGATCGTTCAGCCGTTGCCCCGACATCGGCACATCGACGCGCACGCCGGAGGGATAACCGAAGTTGGATCCGTTGGCCCACTCGTTCACCTTGCCACCCCAGACCTGCGACCACGGCATACCGGTCACGGCCAGAAAGACGATGAAGCCGCCGACGAAGATGCCGGTCACGGCATGGGTGTCGCGCCAGAAGACGCGCCGTTTCGCATTCCCGCGCACGCTGACGACGCCGCCTTTCTGCCCGCGCGGCCACCAAAGATAGATGCCGGTGCCGACCAGAAGAATGGTCCAGCCGCCCACGATCTCGATCACGCCGCGCGCGACTGGCCCGAAATAGCGCAGGCTGTGCAGATAGCGCACCGTCCACATGACGGTGCTGCGGTCGGGCCGCGCACCCAGAACATTGCCCTGCCAGGGGTCGACATAGACCGCCATGCGCTGCCCGCTATCTGCCGCCACCGTCACTTCGGCCGAGGCGTGGGGCACCGGCGGATCGGTGTATTTCACCGCCCGACCCGGCACGGCGGTCAAGGCCGAGGCGACCAGCTGCCCGGGTCGCTGCGTATTGCCGTCCTGCACGGCAACGCGCTTGACGTCGGCGTGGACGATCATGTCGATTTCGTCGCGGAAGATATAGGCCGCCCCGGTCAGGGACATCGTGATCAGGAAAGGCAGGACGAGCAGTCCCGCATAGAAATGCCAGCGCCAGACGGCGCGATAAAGGTCGGATGCTGCCGCGCGCGGGCGGGTCGCTGCATCCATGGTCGCATCGGACATGTATCTACCTGTCTCGTGAATGGAATGGAGGCGGCGCGACAGGGGCGCCGCCCTGTCAGCTCAGCCGGCCATCAATCGGCGCAGTGTCGTCATCGCGCGGTCATGGTCTTCCTGATAACCGATATGGCTGAAGTAATTGCCTTCCGCATCGAACAGCAGCACCTGCGCCGAGTGGTTGACTGTATAATCGCCCCCCTTCAGCGGCACCTTCTGGGCATAAGCGCGAAAGGCGGCCATGGCCTTGTCCACCTCGGCAGGGTCGCCAGTAACGCCGGTCACGCCAGGTACCCAGGAGACATACTCGCCCAGCACCTCGGGTGTGTCCCGCTCGGGATCGACGGTGATGAAAAAGGTGCGCAGCGCGTCGCCCTCGGCGTCCAGATCCTCCTGCCAAGCCATGATCTCGCCCAGGGTGGTGGGGCAGACGTCGGGACAATGGGTGAAGCCGAAGAACACGGCCGACGGCTTGCCCTGCAGGCTGGCCTCGGTGAAGGACTGCCCATCCGCCGTCGTCAGGTGGTAATCGCCACGCCCGAGTTCGCTGAACAGCAGCTGCTGGGTCGGCTCGGGCCGCAGCCAGGCCCAAGCCAGCAGCAGTGCCGCGACAGCGACCAGTGACCACAGGCTGATGCGCAGAAGAAAGGTGCCTTGCCGGGTCATCTCAGTGTCCCGCATGGGCGTCGGCTTCGTGCTGATTGCCGCCCGCCGCCCGCGCGTTGAAGGCTTCGATCGACAGCGGCACGATGATCTCACCCGCGCTCTCGAAAGTCAGAGTGACCTCAACCGTTTCGCCCGCGAGCAGAGGCTGCTGCAGCTCCATGAACATCAGGTGATAGCCGCCGGGCTGCAGCTCGACCGTCTCGCCGGCGGGGACCGGCAGACCGTCTACCAGTTCGCGCATGATCATGACATCGCCGTTCATGGCCATCTCGTGGATCTCCATGTGACCGGCAGCATCCGAGGCCGCGGCAATCAGGCGGTCATTTGTCGCGCCATCGTTGGTAATCGTCAGAAATCCACCCGCGACCGGGGCGTTCGGCAGCGTGGCGCGCGAATAGGGCGACGCGATGGTCAAATCGCCGATCTGCCAACGGGCTTTGCTGACGTGCTGCCCATCGGTCTGGCTTCCTGCATGACCGGCATGGTCGTGGCCCTTGTCGCCGGAGACCTTGTGCGCTGTGACGGCCTGACCAAGGCAAGCGCTCACCGCGAATGCGGCAAGAAACAGGTGCTTTTGCATATCGTATCTCTTCTCTGAATGGCTGTGATGGAGCGCGCCACCCGCATCGGGCGTGCGTCCGCCGCACTCTTAGGTGCGTCATCGCTTGGGTTCAGATCAGAGAAGGAGGGCCTCGGGCCGCCGGCGTGAGGACATCGACGCGGCGAGCGTGAAGGGGAATGTCGACGACGTAGTCTACACGCAACTCGAGCAGCGACGTCGAAAGCGGCACCAGCCCCTCATCCGCAAGCCCAGATTGTCCATGCAGCGCCCAATCGCAGGGTTGAGGCTGGGGATGGCCGCCGTGGTCGGCGCCGTCCGTGCTTCGGACCTGGCCATCGGCGGCCATGACCGCCTCGACCATCCCGTCCCCCGTGCAAAGCACGATCCGCACGCCGGCCGGGCTCGCCTCCAGCATCGTGCCTTGGCTGATTGTAGCGAAGAACAGGAACGGTATTAGCAGCAAGGACCCAACGACCCGCTGCCAGAAGCAGCGCGGACGATTGCTCATGTCAGAACTGCCACAACGACGGATCACAGACGGGCCCTCAAGTATCACATCTTGAGTAACGCCAATTCTGACATTTGGGAAGTGTCCGATTGTCTCAGGTTTTCAGAACCCTGGCTCATACATCGGTATCCGCGCTTCGGTTAGCGAGAATAACTTGCTCATTGATCAGGTCTCCTCGCGGCGGCCTGCAACACGCAATCGGCTGAAAATCAATGGGTCTGGATTCTTAGATTATTCCGCCACTTTCTGTGCATTGTCGGGTTGGGACAGCGCCATCCATGCATCGTATTGCGACAGGAAGACGCTTCCGTTCAGCTGATCCAGGAAATGCGTCTTTCGCAGGCGGTCCATGACCGGTCCCTTCACCTCGGACAGGTGCAGCCCGACACCCAGATCGCCAAGCCGATGGTTGATGGCCTCGAGGCTTTCGAGGGCCGAGTAGTCGATCTCGTTCACGGCAGAACACATCAGGATCACATGGCGCAGGGACCTGCCGTCGATCACCCGGTCCTGGATCAGATCCTCGAGGAACCTGGCGTTCACGAAATACAGGCTCTCGTCCACGCGCAGGGTCAGGATCTGGGCATCCGTGGCGACATCATGCCTGCTGATGTTGCGGAAATGGTTGGTGCCGGGAATAAGCCCGACCTCGGCGACATGGGGCCTCGAGGTCTTGTAGAGGTGCAGCGCGATGGACAGGACCACCCCCGACGCGACGCCGATCTCGACCCCCAGGGTCAGTGTCACGAGGATGGTGGCGGCCACGGCGGTGAAATCGGTGCGCGAATAGGCCCAGGTCTTTCGCAGGATCGAGAAGTCCACGAGGCTGAGGACGGCGACCACGATCGTCGCGGCCAGCGTGGCATTGGGCAGGTAATAGACCAGCGGCGTCAGCGACAGCGCGGCGATGGCAAGGCCGATGGCGGTGAAGGCGCCCGCGGCCGGTGTCTCGGCGCCCGCGTCGAAGTTCACGACCGACCGCGCAAAGCCGCCGGTGACCGGATAGCCCCCGGTGAAGGCCGCGCCGATATTGGCGGCGCCAAGGCCGATCAGTTCCTGGTTCGGGTCGATGCGCTGGCGTTTCTTGGCCGCCAGCGTCTGCGCCACGGATATGGATTCCACGAAGCCGATGACCGAGATCAGGATCGCCGGGACCAGCAGCTGGCCGATCAGGTCGGGCGAAAGGCTGGGCAGGGTCAGCGGCGGCAGGGCCTGCGGCACCTGGCCCACGATCGAGACGCCGTGACCCGCCAGATCGAAACCCCATACGGCCAGCGTCGTCACCACGACCGCGGCCACCGGCCCCGCCTTGGCGATGATGTCTGCCAGAAGCGGCCCCGCGCCCATCCTGCGAAGCAGGGGCTTCAGCCCCTTGCGGACCCAGAACAGAAAGACCGTCGCCGTGACCCCGATGATCACGGTGATCGGGTTCGTCTGGCCCAGATGCGTCAGGATGGACCCCGCCATCTGGATCAGCGTATGGCCCCCGGCCTCGATGCCCAGGATGTGCTTCAGCTGGCTGGTGGCGATCAGGATGCCCGAGGCGGTGATGAACCCCGCGATCACCGGATGGCTGAGGAAGTTCGCCAGAAACCCCAAGCGAAAGATCCCCAGCAGCAACAGGATGCCGCCCGAAAGACCCGCCAGCGTCAGGGCGGCGACCGCATAACCCGCCGTTCCCTGCTGCGCCACCTGGCCCACCGCCGATGCCGTCAGCAGCGAGACGACCGCAACCGGCCCCACGGCCAGCGCCCGCGACGTGCCGAAGACCGCATAGAGCAGGATCGGCGCGATCGAGGCATAGATCCCCGCCTCGGGCGGCAATCCGGCAAGCAGCGCATAGGCCAGCGACTGCGGGATCAGCATGATTGTCACGATCACCGCCGCGACCAGGTCGTTCGTCAGCGCGGAACAGTCATAGGTCCGACCCCATGTGAGGATCGGCAGATAGCGGGTAAATCCTGGCTTCATCGCATTCTCTCTGGATTGTGGAAGAGGGGCGCAATTCCCGCGCCCCCTTCGCCCATGCATGGACCCAAGGGTCCGGACCGCCCCCGGGTCATTCGGCGGCGGTTCCCAGCCTTTCGGGCCTGGCCATCCATTCGTGTCCCCGCAGCATCGCCCGCCAATAGATCGGCGGCAGCAGCCTTTCCTTCAGGAACCACGCCGCGCGGCTTGGCCTTGTGCCGTCGATCAGGAAGGACGGAAAGCTTGGCTTGACCACCCCGCCATAGCCGAATTCGGCCAAGACGATCTTGCCGCGCTCGACCGTCAGCGGGCAAGAACCATAGCCGTCGTATTGGGCGACTGCCGATTTTCCCGCGATGTCGGCCACGATGTTCTCGGCCACCGTCGGTGCCTGCTTGCGCGCTGCGGCGGCGGTCTTGGCATTGGGCGCGTTCATCACGTCGCCAAGCGCCCAGATGTTGTCGAAGCTCTTGTGGCGCAGCGTCGCCTGGTCAACGTTGACCCAGCCTGCCGGATCGGCCAGCGGCGAGACGCGAATGAAGTCCGGCGCTGTCTGCGGCGGGCAGACATGCATCATGTCAAACTCAATCTCGACGCGGCGGGGTTCCTTCTCGGCCTCCTTGACCTCGAAGGTGGCCGTCTTCGCTGGCCCGTCGACCGCCACGAGATTGTGAAAGAAGTCCAGCGTTGCGTCGTACTTCTTCACGTATTCCATCAGTGTCGGCACGTAGTCCTTCACGCCAAAGAGCACGCCGCCCGCGTTGCAGAAGTGGATGTCGATGTTCTTGAGACGACCGGACCGGTGCCAGTGGTCTGCCGAGAGATACATCGCCTTCTGCGGCGCGCCGGCGCATTTGATTGGCATCGGTGGCTGGGTGAAGAGCGCGGTGCCGCCGCGCATCTCCCGCACCAGTTGCCAAGTGTAGGGCGCTAGGTCGTAGCGATAGTTCGAGGTTACCCCGTTTCGGCCGAGCGTATCGACAAGGCCATCGACCTTGCCCCAGTCGAGCTTGAGACCGGGACAGACGACGAGACGATCGTATTTCACGACACGGCAACCATCGAGGATGATCGCGTTGTTCTGCGGCTCGAAGGCCGCGACCGCGGCCTTGATCCACTTGACCCCTTTCGGGATCAGGCCGCCCATTGTCTTGGCGGTTTCCTGTGCCTCGAAGATGCCGCCGCCGACCATCGTCCAGCCGGGCTGGTAATAGTGGATCTCGGCCGGATCGATGATCGCGATATCGAGGCCGGGCTTGCGCGATTTGAGACTTGCCGCGACTGCGATGCCGCCGGCACCCGCGCCGACGATGACCACTTTGTAGTGCGCATCGCCCGTGTCGGTCGGGGTCTTGCCGCCGTTGGCGACGCGGCGCGCGACACCGTTCATGTCATAGCCTGCCGCCTTCGTCATGGCGAGGATCTCCGAGACGGGTCGCTTTTTCGCCTCGTGCAGCGACCAGAGTGTAGCCGAGCGTGTGCCGGTCCGGCAGTAGGCCAGGACCGGGCGTTGCACCTCTGCCAGCGCCTGGCCGAAGGCAGCAACGTTCTGATCGGTCACCATCCCCGACTCAACCGGGACGTAGCGCGTCTCGATCCCCTCGGCCTTGGCAGCGGCCTCGATCTCTTCGAAGCTCGGTTGATCCGCGCCTTCCCCATCGGGGCGATTGCAGATGATCGCACGATAGCCTGCAGCCTTGATCGCGGCCATGTCCATGGCTGCGATCTGCGGGGACACCGTAACTTTCGGCGAGATTTCTTTCAGTTCCATCGTTGCATTCCTCCCTTTTGGTTTCGATCTAAGACCGTTCACCGACGACAAAGCGCCGCCATCGCGCCTGCGGACTTCTTCAAGTGGATGGGTCTTCGACTTGTATGACCGAAACCATCTTCGCGCTGTACGCCCGGTCGCCGATGCGGTCGATCAACTCCAGTTGCAGCTCCAACCAGGCCTTATGGCCTTCTTCATCCATGGCGATCCTTTCGAAAAGCATGCGCGATCCGACATCGTTGACCTCATAGGCTTGTCGGGCCGCGCTGAGATAGAATTCAATGGCCTCCTCTTCATCGGCAAGGTCGGCCTTGAACATATCCGGCAGGGTTTCCGCACGCTTGGGCGATTTTGCGAAAGCAATCTCGGGCGTTCCTTTCAGGAACATGATGCGCTCGATGAACAGGTCGGAGTGTCCGATTTCCTCTGCCTGTTCCTCGCGCATCTTGTCTGCCAGCAAATTGAGGCCCCAATCGTCGAGGACATGCGCGTGCAATTGATACTGATGCGCGGCGCTCATTTCCATTTGAAGCGCCTTGTTCAGGTTCTCCACCGTTGCGTTGTTCGACATTGTCTTCTCCTTCCGATGTGTAAGCGCAGTATCTCTCAGAGACCGTTCAGGGGCACCTTGAGCACCGGGTTGCCGTCCTTGTCGGTCGGCACCTCGCCTGCGCGCATGTTCACCTGGAGCGACGGGATGATCAGCTTGGGCATCGCCAGGGTCGCGTCACGCTCGGTGCGGAACTTAACGAAATCCTCCTTTGTCTTGCCTTCGCCCACATGGATGTTGTGGGCCTTTTCCTCACCCACCGTGGTTTCCCACTGGATGTCGCGCCCGTTCGGTCCATAGTCGTGGCACATGAACAGCCGCATCTCGTCCGGCAGCGACAGGACCTTCTGGATCGAGTCGTAAAGCGTCGCCGCATCTCCGCCCGGGAAATCGGCACGCGCCGAACCGCCGTCGGGCATGAACAGCGTGTCGCCCACGAAAGCCGCGTTCCCCATCACGTGCACCATGCAGGCCGGGGTGTGGCCGGGCGTGTAGATGGCGAATGCCGGCAGGTTGCCGATCATGTAGCGGTCGCCATCCTCGAACAACCGGTCGAACTGGCTGCCATCGCGCTGAAACTCGGTGCCCTCGTTGAACACCTTTCCGAAGGTCTCCTGCACGACCATGATCTTCGAGCCGATACCGATCCGTCCCCCCAGTTTCTGCTGGATGTAGGGGGCTGCGGACAGGTGATCGGCGTGGACGTGGGTCTCGATGATCCATTCCAGCTTCAGCCCCTGCGACTGCACCTGCCGGATCAGTTCGTCCGCATGGTCGTAGGTGATGCGCCCGGCGGCATAGTCGATGTCCATGACGCTATCGATGATGGCGCAGGCGTCGGACGTCGGGTCCTTCACGATGTAGCTGATCGTGTTCGTGGCGTCGTCGAAGAAGGCCTGGACCTCGGGTTTGATGGTCATGTCCACGGGGTATGTCATGGTGTTCTCTCCTGGAATGGTGCGGTGGGTCAGGATGCGGCGCGCGGTCGTCCGAGTGGCGCCAGGATGCGGCGCAGCCAGAAGCCGAGGGTGACGGAGACCAGGAACAGGGCGACTTCCCAACGCCCCGTCCCGAGGGCCGGAATGGCCGCGCCGGGACAGAAGCCGGCAATGCCCCAGCCGATCCCGAACAAGGCCGACCCCCCGACAAGCTTCATGTCGATGTCGGTTCCGGTGGGCACCTGGAAGCGTCCGCCGAAAAGGGGAGCCTTGCGCCGCCAGACCAAGCGGTAACCGATGGCCGCAACGATCAGCGCCCCGCCCATGACGAAGGCCAGGCTCGGGTCCCAGCTGCCCGCCAGATCGAAGAAGTTGAGCACTTTCGCCGGGTCCATCATGCCCGAAAGGGCGATACCGGTGCCAAAGACGACACCTGCGAGAAGTGCAAGGACAAGCTTCATGGATCAGCCTCCGAACACGTGGCGGACAAGGAAGACGGTGATCGCGGCCGTCGCCATGAAGGTGGGCACGGCGACCAGCGACCGGATCGACAGGCGCGACAGCCCGCAGACCCCATGCCCCGATGTGCAGCCGGACCCAAGGCTGGCGCCCAGCCCCACGATGACGCCACCAACGGCGATCATCGCCGGGCTGACCGGAACCGTCAGCGCCGGCATCGCGCCTGTCACGGCGAAGATCAGCACGGGGGCAAGGATCATTCCGGCGATCATCGCAAGCCGCCAGCTTAGCTCCTCGCGGCTTTCCGCAAAGATCGCGCCCGACAGGATGCCTGTCGCACCGAAGATCCGGCCGAGCCCGAGCATCAGAAGGACCGCGCCAAGTCCGATCAGCAGACCGCCGCCGAACGAAGTGACCGGAGTGAACACAGTCTCCATCTCAGCAGTCCCGACATGTTTTGAGACCGAGCATTGAGTAGAGCGGGCACACCTTCATCAGCGACGTCGCGAGCATGACGACGCCAACGAAGGCCGCACCATATTTGAACAGAGGCTCGGCGAAGAGCTGCAGACCGCTAAAGAAGGCGAGATAAAGCAGGACCAGCCCCAGCGCGGCGCGCAGGATACGGTCAAGAGTTCCGACATTGGTCGTCATGGCGTCCTCCGGACTTGAAGTTGACCATGACATATAACTTTGTCGGCACCGTTTCAGTGATATTGTCACCGAGCGCCGATTTTTTTCGCCGATCCGCTAGTCGCTTTCGGCAAGCGCACGCAGGGCCGGCTTATCGGTGACCTCTATCCGTCCGCGCGATTGCGCGATGTAGCCGCGCTTGTGGAAATCATGCAGCACGCGCGACACAACCTCGCGCGCGGTCCCCAGTTCACTGGCAATCTGCGCGTGAGTCGCGGCGATTTCCCGGTCGTCGCCCACCAGGACGAGCAGGCGTTCGGCCAGTCTGACGTCGATCTTGCCGAAGGCGACATCGTCCACGACGCGCAGAAGGTCGATCAGCCGCCTTGAATAGGCAGCAAACACGAAGTTGCGGAAAGCTGCTTCCTCGGCGACAAGCATGTCGAAGGCGGGCCTTGAAAGAACCACAACACTGATTTCAGTCTCTGCCAAGCCTTCGGCGTTGTAGGCCTCTTCGGCCAGCATGCAGGCCGTGGTCAACACGCAGCTTTCACCCGCATCAACGCGGTACAGCACAATGTCACGACCGTTCTCGGATGTCTGCGAAACGCGGATGGTGCCCTCTAGCAAAAACAGCAGGCTGTCCGGGATGTTACGCGGGCCGAAAACCTCTTGGCCCTTGGGGTATCTGCGGATCTGCGCCACCTTCAGCAGCCGGTCCCGCACGGTGCGTGGAAGGTTTCGGGTTCCTAGAAACTGTTCGGTCCAATCGCGGTTGTTCATCGCGCCCTCCGCATCGGGGAAACGATGCCCTCTGCAAGGGGCGCTATACGGGACAAAAGCTCACCTCTGTTCGATGCGATATCCGCCAGCGTGAGTTCATCTAGAACCGTCATGAATGCTTTGGTCGCCTCGTGCAAAGCCCGCGATAGCTTGCAGATGCCGATCAGGGGGCAGCTGTTGCGTTCGGGGTTGAAGCATTCGACCAATTCCAGCGGTCCTTCTGTCAGGCGGATGACGTCACCGACGACGATGTCTTCAGCAGGATGTGACAGTCTGAAACCACCGCCCCTTCCGCGCCTGGTCTCGACCAGACCGGCCTGTCCCAGTTCATGAACGATCTTCACGATATGCGGTCGGGCCAACCCGTGCACGCGGACCACATCGTCCACGCGGACAAGATCGGGTGATCTGAGCGCGGCAAGTTGCAGCGACCTCAGTGCATAATTCGAATATGCCGTAAGTTTCATCGGCACCTCCCTGTCGAAGATATATTACCGATATAAGTTTTTTTAAGCTTGGTGACAATGTCACTGAGTCGGCAGCTTTCGTGCGGTAGCGGGTAGCTAAATTTCTGAAAGGACAAATTATGCCGCTACTTCTTGGAGACGTCGTCCCGGACTTCACCGCCGAGACGACGACCGGTCCTATCTCATTCCATGCTTGGATCGGTAACAAGTGGGCTTTCTTTTTCAGCCACCCTGGCGACTTTACTCCGGTTTGCACCACCGAGATGGGCCGGACATCGCAGCTCGGTGCAGAATTCGAGAAGCGCGGTGTCGAACCCATCGGGCTAAGCACCGATTCCGTCGAAGAGCATCTGCAGTGGATCGACGATGTCAACGAGACCCAGAACACGACTCTGCAGTTTCCGATCGTCGCCGATCCCGATCTGAAGATCGCGCGTCTCTATGACATGATCCATCCCGCCCAGTCCGCAACAGCTGCGGTGCGTTCTGTCTTCATCATCGATCCTGAGAAAAGGCTTCGATTGACAATGACTTATCCCATGAGCGTCGGTCGCAACTTCGATGAAATTCTGCGCGTGATCGATGCGCTTCAGGCAGGGGACAGGTATAAAATTGCAACGCCGGCCGACTGGCGACCCGGCGACGAGGTCATCATTCCACCCTCGATCGATGACGTCACAGCAAAAGATCTGTTCCCGCAGGGTTGGACAACGCTTCGTCCCTATCTGCGGATGACACAAGTTCACGACTGATCACGCACGAATTGCAGCGGAGAAACGACATGAAACGGCTTGCATACGCAGCGCTGACCGTGATGGGGCTTGCCGGGCTTGCACAAGCGCAGGAAGTTCCGGGATTGGTGACGATCGTAACGTCGGAAGACGCGCAAACCCAGCTGATGGGCATGGTCCTGACCATGCAGGCGGTTCAGCAAGGTGCCAAGGCCCATATCATGCTCTGTGGCCCGGCCGGCGATTTGGCCCTGATGGAACCCCCAGCTTCAGCGACCGCCCCACAGCAACCGCGTGGCATGAGCCCCCAAGGGCTGATGCGGCAGATCATGGAAGCAGGCGCCCAAGTCGAGGTCTGCGCAATTTATCTGCCGAACAAGGGCGCAGATCCCGAGGTCTTGCTGGACGGGATCAGCCCCGCTGATCCGGCCGCAATGGCCGCGCGCCTGCTTGCGCCGAACGTTCGCATCCTGACCTTCTGAACAACGTCACGCGGATGGCAGTACCACCCGTCATGTTCCCACCCCGGAGACCCCCATGCTCGCCTCCTTCGACGCGGTCCTCCTCGCCCGCATTCAGTTTGCCTTCACGGTAAGCTTTCACTTTCTCTTTCCGGCTTTCACCATTGGTCTCGCGAGCTATCTGGCCGTGCTCAACGGTCTGTGGCTCTGGACGAAGAACCATAAGTATCTTGATCTTTTCCGGTACTGGGTGAAAATTTTTGCCTTGGCTTTCGCTATGGGCGTCGTTTCGGGCATCGTGATGTCCTACCAGTTCGGGACGAACTGGTCCGTGTTTTCCGACAAGGCCGGGCCTGTCATCGGTGCACCCATGGCATACGAGGTGCTCTCGGCCTTCTTCCTCGAGGCGGGCTTTCTCGGGATCATGCTCTTTGGCCGAGAGCGCGTGGGACCGACCCTTCACATGATTGCCACCGCGATGGTCGCGCTCGGCACGTTCTTTTCGGCCTTCTGGATTCTCAGCGTGAACAGTTGGATGCAGACGCCTGCGGGGTTCTCAATCGATCCGGAAACCGGGCAGTTCCTGCCGGAGAATTTCTGGGACATCATCTTCAACCCATCTTTCCCCTATCGGCTCGTGCATACGGTGATAGCGGCCTACCTCACGACAGCATTTATCGTCGGCGGTGTAGCGGCATTCCACCTGCTGCGCCGTCGGAGGCGGGGCGAGGCCACGTCCGAAGCCACCAGGACAATGTTCTCGATGGCGATGTGGATGGCGGCCATCGTGGCGCCGGCGCAGATTTTCCTGGGCGATGCGCATGGGTTGAATACGCTGGAACACCAGCCCGCCAAGGTCATGGCCATGGAGGGTCACTATGAAAGCCACCCGGAGGGCGCGCCGCTCTATCTCTTCGGCATTCCCAACGATGAAACGCAGACCCTCGATTATGCCGTCGGTATTCCGAAGCTGTCGTCGCTGATCCTCAAGCATCATCTCGATGCGCCGATGGATGGGCTCGACACCATCCCCGACAATGAACAGCCGCCGGTGGGCATCGTCTTCTGGTCGTTCCGCATCATGGTGGCATTGGGCTTTGCCATGCTTGGGATCGGAGGCTGGTCACTTTGGGCGCGCTGGCGCGGCCGTCTCTTCGAGGCGCCGTGGCTGCATCGCGCTGCCTTGGCCATGGCGCCCTCGGGGCTGATCGCGGTTCTGGCCGGATGGATCACGACCGAAGTCGGTCGCCAACCCTATACGGTCTATGGGCTGCTGCGAACCACGGAAAGTGCGGCGCCGCTTGACGCCGCCGCCGTCGGAACATCGCTTGTGGCCTTTGTCGTGGTGTATTTTTCCGTGTTCGGCGCAGGCACCTTCTACATCCTGAGACTGATGAGCCGTCCGCCGGTCTTCGACGAACCGCGTTTGAAGGACGTCACCAAGGGGCCTATCCGCACGGCCGGCATCACGCCGGCCATCGAGGAAACCATGCGGCGCCCAGAAGCTGCCAATCCGGGAGAGTGAAACCAATGCCCATCGCCGAAGGGGTCGCATTCGACCTCACCTTTGTCTGGGGGTTCCTGATCGCCCTTGCTGTGCTCATCTATGTCGTCCTCGACGGGTTCGATCTGGGCTTGGGCATGCTGTTCGCCGTGGAGCCTGATCGACGGCACCGCGACGTGATGATGAACTCGGTTGCGCCCGTTTGGGACGGAAACGAGACTTGGCTCGTCCTCGGAGGCGGCGGCCTTTTTGCGGCGTTCCCGCTGGCTTACGCCCTTATCCTTCCAGCTCTCTATGTGCCGATCATAGCAATGCTGCTGGCCCTCATCTTCAGGGGCGTCGCCTTCGAGTTCCGCTGGCGCACCGAACGTTGGCGCGGTGTCTGGGACATTGCCTTCATCGGCGGCTCGGCGGTGGCCGCGCTCAGCCAGGGCATCGCGCTTGGCGGGCTGCTGCAGGGCATCACGATCGACAAGGCCGCTCGTGCCTATGCCGGCGGCTGGTGGGACTGGCTGACGCCCTTCTCGGTGACGGTCGGCTTCGCTGTCATGGTTGGCTACATGCTTCTGGGAGCGACTTGGCTGATCATGAAGACCGATGGAGAGCTTCAGGATCGCATGCGCAGCCGGGCTTGGATCCTGGGAATCGCGACTGTGGCATTCATCGGCGCAATCAGCATCTGGACACCATTCCTGCAGGAGGGATACTTCGTGCGCTGGTTCGCAGGCGCCCGCATTCTGCTTGCCGCGTTGGTGGCAGCCGCAGTCCTTGGCCTTTCATTCCTGATGTTTCGGGCAATACATGTGCATCGCCATGACCACTGGCCCTTTGTTTTGGCCTTGGCGATGTTCGGCCTGTGCTTCGTGGGTCTTGGGATCTGTATGTTCCCCTATATCGTACCAACCCAGATCACTTTGTGGGAGGCGGCCGCTCCATACGAGAGCCAACTCTTCATGATCATCGGGGCGGGCATTTTGATCCCGATCATCCTTTCCTATACGGCTTATGCCTATTGGGTCTTCCGTGGAAAGGTGGATCCAGACGAAGGATACCACTAATGCAACGCGCAAACAGCGCTGGCAGCAGCGCACGCAATCGGCTCGTTCAGCGAATAATGTGGTTCATCGGCCTTTGGGTTGCTTCGGTCGCAGCTCTTGGGGCAGTGGCATACGCTATTCGCTTATGGCTTGGGCTTGGTTAGGCCCATGACAACCAACGAGGCGCTTGCGCTTCATCCTTTGTTTTTTCGGTTCTGCGCTTCGGTATGAAGTTTGACACCAGGCATCAAACAAATGATCCATCGGCGTTATAGAATGGGCAGCATGCTTGGCCAAGTATGGCCGTCGAACCTGTTCATTGAGTTCCTCGGCATTCGCCGGAATAACTTGTCCCAACCAGGATGAAACATGAGAGACAAGTGCGCCTTTGGTCCATTCTGTATTACGAACGTCGTATCGTCGAAATTCTTCGGAAGTCGCGTGGCTTTCACCTAAGAACATCCGCTCGCGTCGGACCGGGACATCGCGACCCGAGCAATGATCCTTGCGTTCAAGGATCATTGCACCATCCATGCTTGGGATGCGACTATCTTGGACAGGCGTCGCAGCCCTATCCGTTTTGATCAGATAATCCGTACCTGCGTCCCGATGGGGCACAGGGCGAACAGTTCCTCGATCTTCTCATTATAGAGCCCAATACAGCCGTCCGAAGAAAGACGTCCGATCTTTCGGGTGTCGTGCGTACCATGGATCAGATAGGCGGGCCAAGAAAGATACATCGCATGGGTGCCAAGCGGGTTGTCGGGACCCGGCCCCATGGGTTTGTATTGAGGAAACCGCTCCATCATGGATGCGGTGGGCGTCCAGCTGGGGCCCACTTTTTTCCGCACGATCTTGGTATGGCCGCGCTTGGTCAACTCTTCTGAGATCGGTACTGAGGTTGGGTAGGTGCGATAGGTCTGACCGTCTCCCGACCAGAAATGCAGCGCACGCGACTCGGTATCGGCGACGATCGCCCCAGGACCCAGCTCGTCGAAATGATCCTGCCAGCGCTGCATGGTGAAACTGCTGATATTGCGCGTAGGCATGGTCTGTGCGCGGGCGATCACGGGTACGGCCAATCCCCCAAACGCGATCAGGCCCAGTGTGCGGCGGCGAGACAATCCTGTCATGTGCTGTTCCTCATGCTGGTTTCTTTTATGCTGGCCCGAAAATGCTTTCGCCAGCTTAAGCGAGGCTTAAGATACCTCGCGCGCCGCAGCGATGGCCCTGTTCAAGGCGGTCCGGTCCATCGCGCCCGCGTGGATTTGGCGCCCAACGATGAAGGCGGGTGTGCCTTGCAGGCCCAGAGCTGCCGCGTGCTGGCCATTTCGGTTGATCAGCCCGTCCCACCGGTCACGGTCCTGCCGGTAAGATGCCAAGAGAGCTTCTGGATCGAAGCCTGCCCGAGTCAATGTCCGGCGTACATCGTCGTCTGAAAGGCGAGCCGGGGTGGCCATCAGGGCTGCTTGCGCGGCGGTATAGTCGTCCGATGCGATCGCCCCTAACACCATCTGCGAGGCCATGATGGAAGAGCCGCCGAAGATCGGCCAATCCTTCAAGATGAGCCGCACGTTCCCGTCGGCCTCGACCTCGGCCATCAGATCCGCATGACCGCGCTTGCAGAATGGACATTGGTAATCGAAGAATTCGGCCACGGTCACATCGCCCTGCGGATTGCCCAACACCGGCTGGTCGGGGTCGAACAAGACGGCTTGCACCTGTGGTTCCTTGCCAGAGTTATCGGCCGTGGAATTCCCGATGAACCGGGTCAGACCGACGCCGCCCAAGGCAAGGATTCCAATGCCTGCGCCTCCTGCCAGAATGGCTCGACGGGTGGGGGTCATGGTGTGCCTCCAGTAATGTCCGTGGTGTCATCTGTTGCCGTGACGGGCACCGGCCTGTGGATAGAACCGGGCGGCGTGGTCCCCATGCCCGACTGCGCCTGCGAGAGAACGATGACCTTGGCCATGCTGTCGGTGCGTTCGGCCAGATGAATGATGTCCTGATTGAACAGCCTGATGCAGCCAGCCGAGGAGGCTGTGCCGATGGATTCCGGGTCCGGCGTGCCGTGGATGCGGTAGTAGGTATCACCACCCGAATTGTGGATGTACAGCGCCCGTGCGCCCATCGGGTTCATCAGCCCGCCATCGACCCCATCCGCCGAGGGCCCGTACATTTCAGGGTTTTCGGCCAACATGCTGTCGGTCGGCGTCCATCGCGGCCAGTCGCGCTGATAGGGGGTATGCGCCTCTCCGGTAAAGCCATAGCCGGCAGCGCCCACGCCCACGGTATAGCGCATGGCGGTGTTGTCGGCCTGCACATGATACAGGCGCTTGGCATAAGGATCGACAATGATCGTGCCGACCGGGTGATCGGTCCAATAAGGGACGACCTGACGCGCTTTGTCCTCGGTCAGGAGCGAGGGAGGAATGGCGGGCACGGTCAGATCCCCGTCGGGCTGGGCTGCATACATCGCCGCGGTGCCCGGGCTGACCGGAGCCGCGACCGGTGCCGTCGGCGCGGGATGAGGCGGCGTCGCAGGCTGACAGGCTGCCAAGGCCAACAAGGCCGTCCCGGCCAGCAGTGATTTCAAGTATCGCTTCATCATGGCTCCCTTGCCGTCTCTATCAGGGCGCGCAGCGCGGCGCGCGAAATCTCTCCGGTATGAGCGCGGACCAGCGTGCCGTCCGCATCGAAGACCAGCGTGGTGGGCATGCCTACCGCACGCAGTCGGGCCATCAGATGGCTGCTGGGGTCGCGCAGCATGCCGTCCAGGGGCAAGTTCTCGGCGGCTAGAAAGGCAAAGATCTGGTCGGAGCGTTCACCCTGATTGGCGAAGATAAAATCAACCCCAGGCATCTGGGCGGCCAGATCGGTCATCATCGGCATCTCGCGTCGGCAGGGCGGACACCAGGTAGCCCACAGATTCAGCACGACCACCCGGTCGCGCCCGGCCAGTTGCATGGACGTACCGTCCAGCGCCAACAGTTCGATCATGGGAATGGTCATGGCCGGGCGCGGCAGGATCGATACCGCCGCCTGATGCGCCACGCCGGTGATGGCGGCCGCCATCAGCAGCGGGCGCAGCACCGCTTGCCGCCCCCGCAGTGCCGCGAGGAGCAGCACGGCGCCGCCTGCAACCCAACCGGCACGGGGCGTAAAACCGCCCTGCCAGACGGCCAGCGCGTCCAAGGGATCGCGGGCAAAATCACCCCAATGCGTGATCACGAACCCAGCCCGCGCGCCGATGATCCATCCCAGCACCGCCCACATCGCCCAGGCATCCGCGCCTGTGGGACCACGCTTGGCCAGCAGCCCGACGAGGAGCGTAAACAGAAGGATTGCGCCGATTGCAGCCAGCCGCCCGGCCTCGAAGACGAAAGGCCCGAGAGCGACCGCGTTCATGGCGCAACCTGCCGGACCGAAGACAGCAATTCTTCAGCGGCCATTTCGCCTATCAGGCGGCTGCCTTGGGCCTCGGTCCGGGCAGCGTCGACGAAGACCAACGTAGGCGGACCCGCTGCGGCCAGATCGGCCATCATGGCCTGCGTCTCGTCGGTAAAGTCGGTGACATCGACCTTAATGCGGACCAGATCCTGCATTGCGGCCATCACCTGCGGGTCGGTCATCGGGCCCCGCTCGATCGCCCGGCAGATCACGCACCAATCAGCGGTAACGTAAACCAGCGCAGGGCCGGGGGCCTGCAGCGCCTGCGTCAGCCCTGCTTGGGTCGTGACGGTCTGAAATGTCAGATCATCCTCGGCGGGGGCCTGCCTGCTGGCCAATGGGGCCAAGGGCCGCGCCGGATCATCCCCGCCCAAGGCCGCGCCAAGGCCCTGGACCAACCCGGCAAAGACCAGCAGCAGGCCAGCCGCCGCCGCCATCCGCACACCCCGGCCCGTCTTGGGCGACAGCCGGTCCAGCGCGCCGATGGCCACGCCGCATCCGGTCAACAGCGCGGCCCACAAGGCCAGCACGGCGGGCCCGGGCAGGATGCGCCCCGCCAGCCAGATTGCCAGCCCTAGGAAGACGACACCGAAGATCAGCTTCACCCGCTCCATCCAGGCACCGCGGTGGGGCAGAACGGAGGGACCGAACGCCCCCACCGCCAGTAGCGGCACGCCCTGTCCCAGTCCAAGCGCGAACAAGGCCGCCGCGCCCAGAACAACATCGCCAGTCTGCGCGATATAGATCAGCGCACCGGCCAGGGGTGCCGTCACGCAGGGCCCCACGATCAGTGCCGATCCGAAGCCAAGCGCCGCCGCACCAATTAGCGAGCCGCCGCCACTTTGGCGCGCGGCCAAGCGTGCCTGCCAAGCAGCGGGCATCTGCATCTCGAACAGGCCGAACATCGACAGGGCGAGCGTCACGAAGATCGCCGCGATCACCCCAATGGCGGCAGGCGATTGCAGCGCTGCCTGCAGGTTCGCGCCCGACCAGGCGGCCACCAGGCCAAGCAGGCCGAATGCCCCGGCCATCGCCACGACATATGCGCCGGTCAACGCCAGACCGCGCGCTGCCGTCAGCCCCGCGCCCTGCCGCGTCAGCATCCCTGCCACGATCGGCACCATCGGCAGCACGCAGGGCGTCAGCGAGAGCAGCAGTCCGAACCCGAAGAACCCGGCGATCACCAGCACCGCGCCGCCACGCCCCGCCAAGCCCGCGACGATCCCCTGATCCTGTGCCAGGGTAAGATCGGCCGATGCAGCCGGAGATGCTTGCAATCCGCCGTCGGCGGTCCATCCAGACAGACCGCTGTCTAGGGGCGGTTCCGCAATGACCTGCCTGGACGCGTCCAGCGCGACCTTCTGGGGAGCATAGCAGATGCCGTCCTGCTGACAGCCCTGCCAGTACAGCGTCACTGGTCCTTGTGGCTCTGGAATGGTCGTGGTGACTGGCTCGCGATAAATCTCGTCCTGGCCCATCCACGGGTCATCGTAAATTTCGCCCTCGGGCAGGTCCAGCGGGATGGAACCGGTTTCTCCCTCGGCTAGGATCTTGCTGCGATACAGATAATAGCCTGGCTGGACGTCCCACTCGACCGTCAGGTTGCCCGTCCTATCGGGCGTCACCGTCAGCGTAAAGGCGTCAAGGGGATCCAAAGGGGCGCCTTGGGCCATCGCGGCCGGGGACTGGATCATCAAAGCGGTCAGGACCGCCATAAGAATACGTGTCATCATGACACCGCATCTGGAAAGACAAGCTTAAGTCAGCCTTAAGGTGAATGCACGAAACCGACAGCCTGACCGTTTGAGAGGACAATTATGCGATTGTTGATCGTCGAAGATGACCCGGTCCTGTCAGACGGGCTGAGCGTGGGATTGGGCCTTTCGGGTTTCACTGCTGATCCGGTGGGGACGCTGGCCGACGCGCGCGCGGCGCTGCGCGACAGCGATTTCGCGGCGATGGTGCTGGACGTGATGTTGCCTGATGGTATGGGAACGACCCTGCTGGCCGAGATGCGCGCATCTGGAAACACCATGCCGGTCCTGCTGCTGACCGCCCGTGACCGAGTGCGCGACAGGATCGAGGGGCTTGACGCAGGTGCCGACGATTATCTGGGCAAGCCTTTCGATCTGGACGAACTGGCGGCCCGGCTGCGCGCGATGATGCGCCGGGATCAGGGGAGGGCCAGCGCGCTGCTGCATTGGAACGGCGTCGATCTGGATCCTGCGGCCTTGACCGCCACCCGCGACGGGGTGGCCCTGCGTCTGTCGCGGCGGGAATTCGCAATCCTACACGCACTGATAGAAAACCCGGGCCGTATCTTGTCGCGCGGTCAGCTGGAGGAGCGCCTGTATGGATGGCAGGAGGATGTCGAAAGCAACACGGTCGAGGTGCATGTCCACCACCTGCGCGCCAAGCTGGGCCGCGAGATGATCCAGACCGTGCGCGGTGTGGGCTATCGCGCCGCCGGAGCGACATAATGTCGATTCGTCTTCGCCTGTTCCTGATCCTGACCTTGGCGACCAGCGCCATTTGGCTGTCGGCGGCGCTGTGGATCAACGGATCCACCCGCGCACAGGTCGAACGTGTGCTAGACGCCCGGTTGGCTGAAGCGGCAAACATGGTCAGCTCGCTGATCTCGGATCAGCGGATCGCAGTGGCAGGGGGGCCACCGGCCACTATTTCGATGCCGGCTGATCCAGACTATTCACGGCAACTTTCGTGCCAGATCTGGTCGCTGCGTGGTGATCTGGTCGGGGCGTCATCGGGCGCGCCGGGGGCGCAACTGGCGGTCGAGGAGGGTTTCAGTACGACCATGATCGACGGTGTTCCCTGGCGTGTCTATGCCGTCCACAACGATGCGCTTGGGGTGCGGGTGATGGTTGGCGACCGGATGCAGGTCCGCGACCGACTGGTGAGCGGAGTAGTAGCGGGGCTACTTTGGCCGCTGGCCGTTATTTTTCCGGCGCTTGCAGTGTTGATCTGGATCAGCGTGGGGCGCGGGCTGGCCCCCCTGGCGCAGCTGGAAGCGGCCCTGCGCGCGCGCAATCCTGACGATCTTCAGCCCTTGCCCGATACACGCGATCCCCGAGAGATCCGCCCCGTGCGTCGTGCACTGAACAGCCTGTTCGGGAGGCTGGATCAAGTCCGCCGAACCGAACGCGACTTTACCGCCTTTGCCGCACATGAATTGAAGACGCCTTTGGCAGGTCTGCGGATGCAGGCGCAGATCGCGCAGCGTGCAACCGATCCGGCCACACGCGACCGCGCACTGGCTGCCATCGCCACATCCGTGGATCGCAGCGATCGCATGGTGCGCCAGCTTTTGGATCTGGCCGCCATCGATCACGAGGCGACCCCGGCCGAAAATCTCGACCCCGCAACACTTCTTGCCGAGATTGCCCAAGGTGCCGATATGCAGGCTGTGGGTGCGCGGGTGCATCTGCTGACCAGGGCGGAGGACGCTCCGGTCCTTCATGCCCCGCGTGTCCTTATACAAAGCGCCTTGCGCAATCTGGTCGAGAACGCGATCCAGCATTCGCCATGCGGAGGTACCGTCACCGTGACGGCGTCCACACGGTCGGGCGGATTGCGTTTTACCGTAACTGATCAGGGTCAGGGCATTGCCCCCGAGGATCATGCCCGCGTGACAGAACGCTTCTGGCGCGGCACCAGAACGTCGGCTCAGGGCAGTGGTCTGGGCCTGTCCATCACCGCGGCCGCCGTCACCCGCATGGGCGGAAGCCTTCATTTCGGACAGGCGCGCAAAGGCCAATCCATCTGGATCGATCTGCCATCTGGGCCATCGGCACCCTAAACGATGCGAATGCGCCCCGGCCGAACTTGGGTCTTCGCGCCAAACCAAGACATCAGGGCAGCAACGGCTGCAACCCCTGTCTTCCGGCGGTTTCTGCCGTAACGGGCAGGAACACCCTGCTGGGTCACGAAGGCCGCACGGTAGGTCGTTTTCGGATCCAGGCGATCATTGTCAGGGCCGAAAGCCTGTTCGATCCGATGTCCGACGGGGTTTTCGAGTTTCACGACAAAGCTCAGACCACAAAACCGTTTAACGTATCCGCCACGCTGGTTGAAAGGGTCGCAGGCGAAGGTCGCCTCCAGATTGTCTTCCATCATCGCGATGATCTCGGCCCCTGTCAGATCGACAGTTTCAACGGGAGGGGCGGTGGGGATGATACACCACAGATCATGCAGCGTGACGGGCCCGATCGGGATCGGAGCCCCATAGCGCCAGCCGTTTGAAAACGCGATCCTGGTGTCCGCGGCCTGCGCGATCGCCGCCAGAAGGACGTCGTCCATCGGTGCGTCAAGACATGTACCCCGGTGTAGGATCTTGTCAGTCGTGCCGACGATCTGCGCGCGCATGCCCGCCACCGGGGCTATCGCTTGCGCGACAAGTTCCGCCACGTCGGGATCTTCAGCAATATCTGTACTAATGGGGATCAGACGGTGGTCGTACTCCGTGATGCTGCCGTTTCCAATCGTCAGGTCAAGGCGGCCGAGGAAACTTCCATGGCAACCTGACTGCATGATGATCGTATCATTGACCACCCAGGGTTTTTCCAGCCGATTGTGCGTATGCCCCGACAGGATCACATCAAGCCCATCCACTGCCTTTGCCAAGGCGCAATCCTGCGGCAGACCGAGATGAGACAGAACAACGATCAGATCACAGCCAGCGGCGCGCAAATTTGCGGCATGTGCGCGGGCTTCTTCGATGCCATCGGTAAAACGCAGGCCCTCAGAAAAAGAGGGCGGCATCGTCTTGTCCAAAATCGTTGCGGCCAAGCCGATCACGCCTATCGAAAGTTTGTCGGCGCGACAGACAGTTGTGGCCTGGAAATGCGGTCCCGCTTCCGTCACCGCGTGACAGTTCGCCGCCAGGAAAGGATAGGTCAGCATCTCTGCAAGATGCGCTGTCTGCAGTGGACCATAGGCGAAATCCCAATGCCCTGTCATGGCAGACAGGCCCAAGGCGTTCAGGACAGGCACCGCCACCTCACCTCTGCTGAGCGCAAGCGCAGGTGTCCCGTGAAAGGTGTCTCCGTTGTCAAAGGCCAGCACCGAACCTGGTGCCTCCATTCTTGCCGTATTCAGCACTTCTGCGATGCGGGCGAACCCGCCCAAAATCGACAGGGCCGGGCCGTCGGGCGTCCAAGACAACTCTGGATGCGCCTCAAGATAACCATGAGTGTCATTCAGCTGAAACAAGGTCACTTTTGACATGAGGGGATCCTGTTTGACGCGATGGATCGCTTCGGAACGGAGAACCTTAAGACAGCCTTAAGGAAAGGGGCAAAGGAAGGAGTTTAAGTCTGCATTCTGTTCCGCTCCGGAGATCGTGTTTTGCCTCTCACTCTTGGACTTCTGCTGTCACTCAGCTTCGTGGTGTCCCTTGCGGCGCTGGCATTTTTGATCTGGGCGATCTCAAACCGCCAGATCACCGTCGATCAGGGCGATGCCGAGACGATCTTTCGGGACGGAGAGCAGGGGCATATCGACAACCAGGGCACCGAACATGGCGATGCCAAGATGCGCTATCATTTTGATCCGGTAAGGGCGGGGATCGACGCGGTTTCGGCGCGTCCGGTGATCGTCCTGCTGGGAACGGCGACAGTGTGGCTGGTGCTTGGGTCGATTTTTGGTGTGATGGCATCGCTGAAGTTGCACTGGCCTGATTGGCTGAACCAGTCCGCACCGCTGACCTTCGGCCGCATGCGTACGCTGCACCTCAATCTCGTGATCTATGGCTGGCTGTCGTTGTCGGGTCTGGCCACGGTGATGTGGATCACGCCGCGGATCTTCCACGTGCCTTTGAAAAGTCCCCGGCTGGTACTGGTGGGGGCAGTCCTGTGGAACATTGCCGTTGCGCTTGGGGGTCTGGCCATCGCCAGCGGTTGGACCGATGGCGAGGAATGGCTGGAAATCCCGTGGCAGATTGACATGCTTTTGGCTGTTGCGGGGGCATGCTTCATTGCGCCGCTGGTCCGCACCACGCGGGCTCGCGATGTCCACCACATCTACGTGTCGGGATGGTATTTTCTGGCGGCGATCCTGTGGTTTCCGGTGCTGTTCGTCGTGGCCAACATCCCCGGCCTTCATTCCGGCGTCGAAGAGGCGACGGTCAACTGGTGGTTCGCCCATAACGTGCTGGGCCTGTGGCTGACGCCGCTTGGGGTGGGCACAGCCTATTACCTGATCCCCAAGATCATCGGACGGCCGATCTACAGCTATGCGGTATCGCTTCTGGGCTTCTGGGGGTTGGCGCTATTCTACAGCCAAGTGGGGATCCACCATCTGATTGGCGGACCGGTCCCCACCTGGGTCGTGACCCTGTCGGTCGTCCATTCAGTGATGATGTTCCTGCCGGTGATCGCTGTGGCCATCAACCAGCATGTCACGGTCGCGCAGAACTTGTGGGCGCTCAAGGAATCCGTGCCGCTGCGGTTCATCTCGTTCGGGGCTCTGATGTACACGATGGCGTCTTTCCAAGGCTCAATCGAGGCGCTGCGCTCGGTCAATTCGATCACGCACTTCACCCATTACACCGTCGCCCATGCGCATCTTGGGGCTTATGCCTTCGTGTCGCTGGTGATGTTCGGATCAGCCTATTACATTCTTCCCCGCGCCACGGGGCGGGCCTTTCCCTGGCCGGGATTACTGAAGCTTCATTTCTGGTTGGTGGTCATAGGCTTTGGGATCTACTTCTTTTCCCTCACGATCGGCGGGGTCCTGCAGGGGCTGTCCATGCTGGATGCCACGCGACCTTTCTCGGAATCGGTCGAACTGATGAAGCCCTATCTTGAAGCGCGTAGCGTCGGCGGCACGCTCATGACGTTCGGACATCTTGTCTTTGCCCTGAACCTGCTGGGGCTGGCGTTTTATGCATCCACGCGCGCGCAAAACACGGTGGCTGCAGAATGAACCGTTATCTTCCCCTGTCGATCCTGGCGCTGGCCATCTTGGCCTTTGCCACGCTGATGCTGGTGATCGCGCCAGGCATGCAAATCAATTCCCGCCCCGCCCCCGAGGGGCTGACGCCCTATTCCGAGGCGGAACAGCGCGGGCGCGAGACCTATGTGTCGCTTGGCTGCTTGTATTGCCACAGCCAGCAGCCCCGGTCCGGCGATCAGGCCCCGGACGGAGAGCGGGGCTGGGGGCGGGCCTCGGTCGCGGCGGATTATACCTATGACCAACCGCACCAGTTGGGAACGATGCGCACCGGGCCGGATCTCCTGAATGTCGGCGCGCGCCTGCCGTCGGAAGGTTGGCATCTGACGCATCTGTACCAGCCGCGTGCGATATTCGACTGGTCAATTATGCCCGCCTATCCCTATCTGTTCGATGAAAAGCCGCAGGCCGGGCCGGGGGACGTGGTCGTGGCGCTGCCGGCGGAATATGCCCCGCAAGATGGCGTGGTTGTCGCAACACAACAGGCGCTGGATCTCACGGCCTATCTTCAGTCCTTGGACCGGACCTACGAGGTTCCGGCGGATGGATTGCGCGATCACGGCTATGGCACCCCTGACGGCCCTGAACCCACCCCGTCCGAAGAGGAGCGGTAAGCATGGCCAGGAAATCTAAACACAGCCGTCCCGACGAAGCTTTTGAACCCTACGAGGAACATGCCGGCGTCCCGATGCCCGTCAACTGGGTTGCCATCGCCTTGACGATCTGGGGTACGGCGATGCTGTATGACACCGGCGAAAGTGTTCAGGAATCGTTGCAAGACCGGGCCGAGGACAGCGATGTCGTCGCGCAGTCGGTCCCTGACGAGGGCACCTTGCTGTTCGGCGCCAATTGCGCCACCTGCCATCAGCCCGACGGGCGCGGTCTGCGCGATGCCGTCCCACCCCTGGCCGGGTCCGAGATCGTAGCGGCGGGCCCCGACATCGTCTCGCGCATCCTGTTGCGGGGCATCGACGGACCGCTAACCGTTGTAGGACAAGACTTCGACGGGCATATGCCCAGCTTCGACAGTGCCCTGAACGATGCCGAGATCGCGGAACTGGCAAGCTATGTCACGACCCGGTGGGCCGACACCACCGAGGCCACCGCGCAGACATCCGAAGAGGTCGCGTCCCTGCGCGCCGAAATCGGTGACAGGGGCAGCTTTGGCGGCGGGGCAGAACTTGCCATGATGATATCGTCGCTTCCCGATCAGCCGCCGATGCCCGCGCGGTCGCACGTGCAGGCAGGCGATCAGGCCGCACGCGATCTGGTCTTTGCAGGGCGGGATCAGGTCTGGTCCTGCGCCAGCTGCCACGGTGATCTGGGCCAGGGCGACGAAAGCACCCCGCGCCTGGCTGGACTGCCCGGCGCCTATATCGTCAAGCAGTTGCAGAATTTCCGCGAAGGAACGCGCGAGAATGAATCGATGCAGCTTGTAGTACAGGGCCTCAGCGATCCGGAAATGACCGCGCTTGGTGCCTACTACACAGATCTACGCGTGCCCAGCACGGCACGGCCGGTCCTGTCGGGCGATCTAAAACGCGGCGAGCAGCTGGCCCTGCAGGGCGACTGGTCGATCGGCGTGCCCGCCTGTTTCACCTGCCACGGCCCGTCGGGATTCGGCGTGGCCCCGAACTTTCCCGGTCTTTCCGCGCAGCACGCGCCCTATCTGGCTGCGCAACTGGCCAACTGGGTCGGAGGCCAGCGCCACAACGATGCGCTTGGCCTTATGGCCCAGATATCCGAGGCGCTGTCCACCCAGGACCGCCGCGCCGTGGCCGACTATCTTGCTTCGCTGCCTCCGGTTCCCGCCGGAGGAGCATCAATGGCTCGGATGGAGACACAAGATGACCAATGAACCCGATGATCGCCCGAATGTCGGCACGAAGGATGCGACATCGGGCGGCCTTGCGCGCAAGGCTATCTTCGCCGCGGGCGGTGGGCTGGCGCTGGTGGCCCTGGCGACAGCCGCCGTTCAGCTCGAGATCGTGCCGCGCTGGCTGATCGGCGCGGGATCCGAAATAGACGAGAGCGCCGCCGCGATCGAGCCGAGCGATCTGTTCACTCCGCCCTTACCCGATATGATCCCCGATGGTCCGTTCGGAGAGGCCGTACGGCGGGGCGAGGCGATTTTTACCAATACGGCTACCAATGCGAGCGACCATGTCGGCAACGGTCTGTCCTGTTCAAACTGCCACCTAGATGCCGGGCGTCATCCGAAATCCGCGCCGATGTGGGCAGCTTGGGTTACCTATCCCAAATACCGGTCCAAGAACGATCAGATCAACACGATGGAGGATCGTGTCAGAGGATGTTTCACGTACTCGATGAACGCCCAGTATTCCCCGACAGGCAAACCACCGCCGGTTGGCGACGATATCTATCGCGACCTGCAAAGCTACTTCTTCTGGATGGCCACTAACGCACCGACCAACGTCGCTTTGGAGGGGATCGGCTTCGGAAAAGTGGAAAAGCCAGAAATGGGCTACGATTTGGCTCGTGGTGCCGATGTCTATCAGGCGAAATGTTCTGTCTGCCACGGTGATGATGGACAGGGCCAGCGTGACCTGAACGGCGACTACACCTTCCCGCCGCTTTGGGGATCGGACAGCTTCAACTGGGGTGCGGGCATGGGGCGTATCAACACGGCCGCGGCCTTCATCAAGAACAACATGCCGTTGTCGCAACCCGGCAGCCTGACCGATCAGGAAGCCTGGGACGTCGCCGCCTTCGTCGACAGCCACGAACGTCCCAAGGACCCCCGCCAGAGCGGCACGATCGAGGAAAACCGGCTGGCCAACCATGACGGAGACGAGACGCTGTATGGGCAGGTCGTAAACGGGGCAGTCCTGGGTCAGGGCACCGGACCCTCGGCTGCCCGGGCGGCGACGATGCCCAAAACCCAGGGAAACTAGCGTCCGATGCGGCGTCTGTTCGCCGTCGACGGCCTGGCCTGCGCCGGCTGCGCGCGTGGATTGCAGCGCCGCCTGTCGGAATTGCCCGGGATGACTCAGGCGCGGGTTCATTACCTGACCGGGTCGGCGCTGCTGGATTGGAACGAAGATCGTCAGAATCGCGACGGCATCGCCACAGCCGTCCGACAGGCCGGATATCGGCTGATCGACCGCCACAGTCCCGAGGATCTAATCCAGCGCCTGGATGCGCAGATGAAAACAATCGCCATCCGGCTTGCCATCGCGGTTCTTGCCGGGATGTGGAGCATGGCACTGGCCATAGTCCTCTATACCAGTCGATTGGATGGACAGACAGCCTGGTGGTTGGCTGCCGCCTCGGGGGTATTCGTTTTTCCGGTCCTCTGGGCGGGGCGGGGTATCCTGTGGATGGGGTGGAAGTCGCTGCAACTGCGCGAGCCAACCATGGATCTGCTTGTCTCGGTCGGCGCATCCGGTGCGACGATCCTGTCTGTGTTCGCACTGGCGCAAGGACGATCCGAGGTCTGGTTCGATGCCGCTGCAATGCTTGTCACATTGCTATTGCTGGCGCGTCTGATCGATCTGCGGGGCCGGCGTTCGGCGCTCGTGGCGCTGCTTGCCATGCAGGATGCGGCCCCGGACATGGCCCTTGTCCAGACAGGGGTCGTGCGCCGCACCATGCCGGCGGCACAGGTGCCGGTGGATGCAATCGTCATCGTCGATGCAGGTGCGACCATAACCGTGGATGGGGTGGTCTTGCAGGGCCAGAGCCTGCTCAATCGTGCAGTGCTGACAGGAGAGTCTTGTCCCGTCCCGGTCGGTCCTGGCGAACGCGTTGATGCAGGCAGTATCAATCTGGATCGGCGGCTGACACTGCGGGTGGACCGCGAGTCTGGAGATCGTGAGATTGATCGTCTTGGCGGATCCGTCGCCTTGGAGATCGCGCGCGGTGGTGCCGAGACCGGGCTGGCCGAACGTTGTGCGGCAATTGTTTCCAAGATCATCCCCTTGGCGGCGCTGGTCACGCTGCTCTTGGAGCTTGCCCACGGGGAAAGCGCTGAAGCGGCGCTGGTGACAGCATTGACGGTGTTGGTAGGCATGTGCCCCTGCGCCTTGGCGCTGGCAGTGCCCCTGGTGCGCATGCACACTGCCAAAATGGCTGTCCAACAAGGATGGCGCATTCGCGAGCCCCAGGCATTTGAACGTCTCGCAACGGTCGACTCTGTCGTCTTTGACAAGACCGGTACTCTGACGAAGGGGCAACCAAGCTTCGAGTCTGTCAATCCCGAAGATGGCTTCACGTGCAAGATGGTGCTTGATTGTGCCGCGCTTGCCGAAACCGGCCTGTCTCATCCATTGGCGCGCGCTATCACCGCCACCACGGGAGAGCAGGGGGCCGGAGGCCTTCGGGGCGACCGCCATGCCGAGGCGTCGGACAGCCAAGGTCGTCATATCCGGGTCTCAAGCGCCGCTACTCTGATAGGTGACGCCACCACGTTGCAGGTGACCCGTGATGGCATGCTGTTGGGACGATTGGTCTTCGCCGACCAACTGCTGCCCGAGACAAAGATTGTACTGACGCAATTATGGAGACACGGGCTGCGCCTGCACGTTGCATCGGGTGATGCTGCGGGTCCGACAAAACGAGTGGGTGCTGCCTTGGGGATCGACCCCGACTGCGTTATTTCTGAACAGACACCCAGACAAAAGGCGGAACTAATCCGCAAGCTGGGCGATCAGACCGTCTTTGTCGGTGACGGCGTCAATGACGCGCCTGCCTTGGCTGCCAGCGCCTGTGGTATCGCTGTGGCATCGGCTCATCCCTCTGCCCGCTCGACCGCCGATGTCGTGATCGAGCATGGGGGTATCGATCGCCTGCCCCAGATCTTCGCAATGGCGCGTCGGGCACGATATATAGGACAAACAAACCTGGTCCTTGCCGTGATCTACAACGCAGGCTTGTTGCCGTTGCTCGTTCTTGGTCATGCCGGGCCGGGTACTGCCGCGATTGCAATGGCTGCAAGCTCACTGTCGGTCACAGCGAATGCCGCCCGAATGCAGATTGCTTCGGCCAATCCCGGTTAAGACAGCGTTAAGGCTGGCGCTTCACGGCTAATGCATAAGGCCCCAGTGCCGTGCATCCAAACGGAGTGATCTAATGAAACGTCGCAGTTTTCTGGCCACCAGCGGCTGTATGCTGACCCTGCCAGCCCTGGCCGGCGCGCAAGCCGCCCGGAACAATGCCATGCCCGAAGAATTGCGCAAAGCCTTGGAGCGGGATCCGACCGCCCCTGTGCTTGGCAATCCCGACGGCAACATCACTCTGACCGAGTTTTTCGACTACAACTGTCCATTTTGCCGCAAGATGGTCGCCCCCATTCATCGATTGATCTTGGAGGATCCACAACTGCGCGTGGTGTTTCGTGAATGGCCTGTTTTTGGTGCCGATTCCGAGGATGCTACACGCGCCTCGCTGGCTTCGCTCCGGCAGGGAAAATATTGGCAGATGCACACGGCATTGTTCCGGATCCCGGGAAAGGCCACGGCAGATACGGCTCGGCGTGCTGCTGTCGACGCAGGTTTGGACATCGCTCGTCTGGAGCGCGATATGATGTCACCTGAAGTGGAAAAGCACATCACCATGAGCTTTCTGCTTGCAGATCATATCGGTTTGTCAGGTACCCCCAGTTTCATCGCAGGGGATGAGGGTGGTTTCGGCCAACTCAGCGGTGATGAGTTGCGCGGCCTTGTCAGTCGAGCACGGGCAACGCTTGGCGTTGGATGAGATCGCAGTCTAATTGAAACACAACCCACACGTGACTGGTTTTAAGCCTTCTGCTGAATGCGATCAATCAACACACTGTAATCGAGGAGACCGTTCACAATGAAACAAGAATTTTCCTTTTTGCCCCTTGCCATTGCAATGTGTTTTGTAGCAACGACCACCGCCCATGCGGAGATCGCAGTGTTTGGCCCAGGAGGGCCGGCCGCCCCGATGAAAGAGGCAGCAACGGCGTTTGAGAAAGAGACGGGTATTGACGTCAAGGTGACCTCCGGGCCCACTGCGCAGTGGATCGGCGCAGCACAGACGGATGCCGATGTCGTCTACAGCGGATCGCAAAACATGATGGATGACTTCATCGGCGATCACGGCTTCATTCTGGCCGACAGTGTAACGCCTCTCTACCTTCGCCCTTCTGCCATCCTGGTGCGGAAGGGAAATCCCGAAGCCATCACTGGCATCGCCAATTTGGTCGAACGCGAACTGAGCATCATGGTGGTGGACGGCGCTGGTCAAGTCGGCCTATGGGAGGACATCGTGGGGCGCATGCGCGACGTTGATGCAATTGCAGCGTTTCGCGCCAATATCGATGTCATCGCCCCTAACAGCGGCGAAGCGCTGACGACCTGGGCAGCCGATGATACCATTGACGCGTTCCTGATCTGGAACCATTGGCAGATCGAGAACGCGGACCTGGCGGATATGGTCCCGACCGAGCCGGAGTTGACCATCTATCGTGACACGTCGATTGCTCTGACCGAGAAGGGCAAGGGCAATAGCGAGACCGCTCGATTTGTCGATTTCTTATCGGGAGACCAGGCTGCAGCAATTTTCAACAGTCACGGGTGGGCCAAGCACATTGAACGATAGATCCTTGGCAATTGTATGCCTCCCGTGATGAACCTGTCCGATGATGCCTTCCTCAAAGCCTGAGACAAGATTGAACCATCAAAGTTTTGGGTCAACCCCCAGAGATACATCGCTGGTGCCTCCTCCTGCTGGGACGAGGGATTACCACAACAATTGGTTGTCCAGCGGTGCAACGCAGGTCGACGCCCCCTTGAGTGGCGTTAGCGTCTCAGTCGTCAGCGATTGGCCCAGCCAGCCCTCAGGATGCGACAGGGGCAGTGGCGCGCGGGCGAGCTTTCCGGTAATTTTGCCGAAGCCAACTTTTGAATAGAAACAGGGATCCCCGTATGTAAGCACCACATCTGCGCCGATCTTCCGCAGATTCCCAATGCCATGTGACAACAGCGCCTGACCTATGCCCTCACCCTGTCGCGCTGTGGCAACCGCCGCTGGTGAGAGGATGAAGACCGTTCGATCATCCTCGACAAAATTCATCCGGGTGAAGATGACAGCACCGACCAATTTGCCTTCGTCAAACGCCGTGAATACATGAATGTCATGCGGGGCAACGCTGTCAAACATGCCAGTCACCAGATTGGCGACAAGATCGCCCTCGGCTTCTCCCTCAGAGGCCGTGAACGTTTCCTTGAACAGGCAAATGATATCGTCTCTGCAGATTCCATGTTCGTTGAAAAATTGCATTGTCTTATCTTCCAATGATGAGATGGTGAGAAGCGGAGCATCAGGACCACGCTGCCAGGATCAACTTCGTATTGCTAACCGGACTGTTATTCTGTGCGGCGAAGATCTGGTTCTAGCCCATCATTTCATATGGATTGCGCATTTGAATCTCGTAGGCGCTTGACAAAAAAGTGCCGATTCTCGCCTTTAGGATCGCCTCCTCAATCCGCGTCATTAAATGATTGTTAATCTCCTTGCCGCGACCCTCGTCGGACACGGCCAGAAGCTCGACGAAGACCCATTTCAGGTCTAGCGCAGCTGCTCTGCCCCCTGAAAACTGGACCGTTTGAAACTGGAGTTTTCGGCTAACCTTCCCTGGCTGGGAGAGGAGCTGAGAACGATGAAAGCATCGAGGTTCACGGAGGCGCAGAAGGCGTTCATCCTGAAGCAGGGCGAGGAAGGCACGCCGGTGGCCGAGATCTGCCGCAAGGCGGGATCAGCCAGGCGACTTACTTCAACTGGAAAAAGCGATATGGCGGTTTGCTGCCGGACGAGATGCGCCGGCTGAAGGCGCTGGAAGACGAGAACAGCCGGTTGAAGAAGATCGTGGCCGACCTGACTTTGGATCGGGAAATGCTGCAGGACGTCATCCGCCGAAAGCTCTGAGGCCTGCCCGGACACGGGAGCTGGTCGACGGGATGTTGGTGGGCTGGGGCATATCGATCCGCCGGGCATGTGAGGCCCTGCGCTTTGACCCGTCGAGCTACCATTACAAGTCCCGCCGAACCGGGCAGGCCGCATTGGAACTGAGGATCCGGGAAATTTGCGAAACACGGGTGCGCTACGGATATCGGCGTGTCCATGTCTTGCTGCGACGGGAGGGTGGGCCAAGTGAACATCAAGAAGACCCGAAGGATTTACAATGAGTTGGGTCTGCAGCTCAGGAACAAGAATCCAAAACGTCGGGTGAAGGCCAAGCTGCGCCATGATCGCCAGGAGGCTGTCGGACCGAACGATGTCTGGGCTATGGATTTCGTTCATGACCAACTCGCCCTCGGCAACAAGCTGCGGATCCTGACGATCGTGGATACGCATTCCCGTTTCTGTCCAGCAGCCGACCCGCGCTTTGCTTACCGCGGTGAGGATGTGGTCCGGACACTGGAACGGGTCTGTGCTCAGGTCGGCTATCCCAGGACAATCCGGGTCGACAATGGCAGCGAATTTATCACTCGCGATCTCGACCTGTGGGCTTATGCCAACGACGTCACCCTGGACTTCTCACGCCCCGGAAAGCCTACTGACAATGGCTTTATCGAGGCGTTCAACAGCAAGCTCCGGTCGGAATACCTGAACGCGCACTGGTTCATGAGCCTTGCGGACGCGCAGGAAAAACTGGAGACTTGGCGTAAGGACTACAATGAGGACCGACCTCATAGTGCGATCGGATATAACGTCGCGATCGGATATAACGTCCCGATCGCCCTGCATTATCCCGGCGGCGCAGCCAGCCCGTCGCCATGACCGAGCCGGAAAACTCCAGCATCCGGCGGCCCAATCTTGGGGAGCAGAGCATCAAACTGCAGACTCTCGTTATGAATGAGGGACCAGTGGGGTGCAGGTCAGATCCCCTGAACTTCTCCTGCGACGGCATTCGCCGCGCCTCGTTTGAATGTCGCAGATGGGCTCCTGGCGTTGATCTGGCCGTCCTTGCGCCAAGAACGGCTTGGGGCAGCCCCTGACTAACGCACTCGGCCCATTACCGACCTTCGCCCCGCGGTCCGAATGCTGCGGTGCGGCCCGTCAAAGCAGCCGTTCGAGCATCGCGCAGCATTTTTTGACCAATACGTCCGTCTGCGGGACCGAGCTGCCGTTGCGAGGCAGTAGCGCTCAAGTATGCTCGCTCTATGGCGAGGAGGGTGAGATGGATATCCAGATCAGGGGAGCGACCGCGGCCGATGCCGCAGAGGCAGTGGATGCTCTGCGCCGCTCGATTGCTGAGTTATGCGTTGCAGATCATCAGCACGATCCAACAGAACTCGAAGGGTGGCTAGGTAATAAAACGGTGGCAGGTTGGCAGCAGTGGATCGCACGCGATGATGCGATGGTGTTGGTGGCAGAACGGGATAGCAAGATCGTTGGCGTCGGGATGGCGACTCTAGGCGGAGAAATCTTGCTGAACTACGTCCACCCCGAAGCGCGCTTTGGAGGTGTCAGCAAAGCAATTCTCGCAGCCATAGAGGCGAAGCTACGGCTACAGGACGTTCAGCGCTGCCAACTTGAAAGCACAGTCACAGCTCGGTCGTTCTACGAACGTCGCGGCTTTCATTCAGAAGTGGAAGGAAGCCGTATCCTCACCAAGCCTCTATAGCGGCAAGGTCCGGTTTGGGCTCCTCACGTCGATCGGCCGCTCCTGGCGACCGCATGGGAGCGCGGCAGCCTCCGACCCGCGCACTTCGCCCTTTGCAGTCGGTCGATGACCACCAAAAGCTGCTATGAAGCTTCTCCAGACCGGACGTTCGTGCCTGGCGCAGCGAGATCGCGCAGGCACAGTGTGCTTTGCGGGAAACTGCCGGTCACTACACGAGTTTGACGGCGGCATGGCCAGCAGGATTGACATCAGTTCTGCAATCAAGCGGCGGAAGTTTTATTTCCCCCTCCGCTTGAGTCTCAATGAATCGTTGGCAACGCCTGCCGTTCACGGCATGATAAGCTTTAGAAAGGCCCTACCGGAAAAGGCTATATAAAATTTTAAAATTGAGGAGACTGACCAGATGGGTAAGGTTACCTTAATTCTGACATTAGCTGCTGGTCTTCCGTACCCAGCTGCATCGCTTGCCGAATCCAGCCCATATAGTTATTTCAATTCAAGGCTTGCTGACTACTTCTCTGAAACGGCTTACCTACCTATCTGGCCATTACCACAGGGTGAACGACCCGGTGATTTTTATGATGGATGGAGTGATCAGCGAACAGGGTTTCTTGTCAGAAGCGACGTGTGCTATGATGGCGTTCCGATTTATGAGGAACCCTCCCATTTGATGGAAATGGGGAAATTCCTAGACTGGGAATTATCAGGAAACGTCAATGCACCAATACAGCGCATCATTGATGCAACTGTCAGCGGCGGCCTTAGTTCTCTAGAGCAAGTAAACTTGAGCTTTACTGACGCTCACGTTTCCGGGATAACTACTGCAAATGCAGCCATAAGGTTATTGAAACCTACCGACGCATGCCGAGATGCGCTCCTCATACATGGCCTTGAGGATAATTCGTTTTCTAAGGCAGTTCCTATTATTTTGCAGGAGATTATATACGGAAAACCAGAATTCTCGATTCATCTGAAGCGAGGAATGTCAGTCGCAGCGGCGGCAGAGATTGAGACAGAGCTGAAGGCGATACCTGAGGTAGACATTGAGGCTGGCAGCATAGTTCGCACAGAATCTGACTTCTCTTTTGTATCGAGCGAAGATGTCCCAATAGCTTGGCGCCCTGCGTTCATATCAAAAAGCGATCTGGAACGATTGCAGGAGCTCGAAGAAAACGGCTTCTTCTTAAGGCTAAGGCGATGGGTCGGCTTACGTGGGACCCAAGAAGAAGAACGAGACGATATACGAAATTCTTTTTATGACGTTGTTCCAAGTCCGGATGAGCTTTTTGAGCAAATGACAACTCCTCCGTCCATTGAGTTTAATGCCGACAATCCACTTCATCTCCGTTATCTCGAAAGAAAGGGAAAAATTCTGGCGCTCTCGATCGATCTTTACCGGGGATGATACAGGTATAACCCGTTGCGCCGCCTTCATGGCGAACGAACTGAACCGCTCCGGGTTTGCCGGAGGCTGATTTCGCTTAGTTACGCGGCCATGTGTTCAGTTTCTAGAGCTGCGTAGAATTTTGCCTCTGCTTCCGCCGGCGGGATGTTCCCGATCGGCTCGAGCAAGCGGCGGTTGTTGAACCAGTCCACCCATTCGAGGGCGGCATATTCGACGGCCTCGAAGTTGCGCCAAGGACCGCGACGGTGGATGACCTCGGCCTTGAAGAGTCCGTTTATGGTCTCCGCTAAGGCGTTGTCGTAGCTGTCGCCGAGGCTGCCCACTGACGGTTCGATGCCAGCCTCACCCAACCGCTCGGTGTAGCGAATAGACAGGTATTGCGACCCGCGGTCGGAATGGTGGACGAGCCCCGAGCCTTTGTCCGGACGGCGATCATGAACAGCCTGTTCCAAGGCGTCGAGCACGAAGCCTGCATGCGCTGTTTGATTGACCCGCCAACCGACAATCCGGCGGGTGTAGGCGTCGATGACGAAAGCCACATACACGAAGCCCCTCCAGGTAGCGACATAGGTGAAATCGTCGTCCATTGGGCTTGAACCAATGGCGCCACAGTGGACGACCCCAAAGCATGTTCGGCGCTGGAACCCTGAACTGCCGGTTTACCTTGTCCAGCGGGTATGGAACCTTCTTGTCCGGCACCGTCGTTCTGTGCGGCTTGCCGCGGATGATGCCTTGAATCCCCATGTCCTTCATCAGCCTGGAGACCGTGCAACGGGCGACATCGAAGCCCTCCCGATCCAGCTGACGCCAGACCTTGCGCACGCCGTAGACCCTCCAGTTCTCCTCGAAGACGCGCTCGATCTCGGGCCGCAGGACTGCGTCGCGCCGGGCACGATCCGACAACCGGGCCGGATCGG
>NZ_PYWA01000007.1 GCF_003056335.1 Paracoccus indicus
ATGGAAGCGCGCAACGTTGTGCCGGTCATCCCCATGCGCAAGACCCGCAAGCTCCGTGTCACCGTGGATCGCACCCTCTACAGGCTGCGCAACCTCGTCTAGCGCTGCTTCAACAAGCTGAAGAACGTCCGCCGCGTCGCCACCCGCTACGACAAAACCGCAGAGAGCTTCTTGGGGTTCATCGACATCACCTCGATCCGTCTCTGGCTCCGCCATTTGTCAACATGACCTAAGCCGTCCGGAAACACCGGCGTCCGCGAGGCGCTGACGACAGCGATTGCAGGGGCGAACGTGGCGGTATGATGCCTGACCATTGGCCACTGGCGTAATCCCTGATCGCTGCCGCAAACCGCATAATCCGACTTTGCCATGTGCAAGAGGGCTGTGATATCAGTGTCCCGCTTGCCCACGCACGCGCCATATAGCGATCACGGCATGCTACGCGAGCAATACAAGCGATCACGGCTGATCCCCGCATGAAACGACATCGGATTGCAGCGAAACGGAACAGAAACATGGTATTGCGCCGAGGGTAGCCCGGGGCTTTCTGATCCATTGCAGCGATCAAGGCGCTGCCATCGCAGTTCCTTCAAATGCCGCATTCATTCGTCACGCATCACCCTGGAACGCCTTGGCCACTGGCTGAAGGGCCGACGAACCGCTCTACATGCGTTTGCCCGATGCTGCCCTGTATGACGATCCGGGGAAACCGGGGGGCGTCGGCGCTCGTTCCAAGGGCTGCATGCGTCATGAAAGGCCCGCAGATGTCTCAACGACCGATCCTCGTCTTCGATGTGAACGAAACCCTGCTGGACCTCGACAGCCTTGCACCTTTCTTTACCAGGATTTTTGATGATCCCGCCGCCATGCGGGAATGGTTCGCACAGCTGGTTCTCTATTCGCAGACCCTTTCTTTGACGGGGATCGAGAGCGACTTTGCGCAATTGGCCGCAGGCGTGCTGCGCATGCAGGGCCGCATTCGCGGTCGTGACATCACCGATGCCGATGTGGCCGACCTGTCCGCGGCGATGGGCAGCATGCCCGCCCATCCCGATGCGGCCGAGGCCCTGCAGCAGCTGCAGAAGGCGGGCTTCCGCATGGTTACCCTGACGAATTCGCCCAAGGGCGACGGGCCATCCGCCTTGGATCGATCCGGCCTCGCGACGTTCTTCGAGGCCTCGTTCAGCGTTCAGCCCAGCGGGCGCTTCAAACCTGCGCCGCAAACCTATCGGCTGGTCTGCGATGCCCTGCAGGTCGAACCGCATGACCTGTGCCTTGTGGCATGCCACGTCTGGGATACCATCGGCTTGCAGGCGATGGGCGGAAAGGGTGCGCTGGTCACCCATGGGGTGAACGCCCCCCTGCATGTTCCCGGCGTGCCGATCCCCGATCTGGTGGCACCCGATCTGGCCCATCTGGCACAGGACATCGTCAGGACCTGGGGCTAGGGTGGAATTTCACTATTTCGCATCGCGGCTGTAACATCGGCGGTCCCAGCCGCGAAACGCATCGAAAGCATCCCTTGGACAAGGCCCGCCCATGACCCGCCCCCTGATCTTTGCCCTGCTGGTGCTGGTCGCCATCGCGGCCTTCCTGGCCATTCCGGACCAGTTCACCACATTGGAGGGTCTGCGCGATCAGCTGGATCGGGCGCAGGCATATCGGGCGGACAACCCGATGCTGGTCGCGGGGGCGTTCTTTGCGATCTATGTGGCGGTGGCGGCGTTTTCCCTGCCGCTGGCTGTCTGGATGACGCTTGGTGCCGGGGCGCTTTTCGGGTTCTGGCAGGGGCTGCTGCTGGTGTCCTTCGCATCGACCATCGGGGCCAGCCTGGCGTTTCTGGCCGCGCGCTATCTGTTGCGCGATTGGGTGCGTGACCGCTTTCGCGACCGGTTGGAGCGGATAGAAAGCGGCGTCGAACGCGACGGTGCCTTCTATCTGTTTTCGCTGCGACTGATCCCGGTCCTACCCTTCTTTGCCGTGAACCTGCTGATGGCGCTGACGCCCATCCCGGTGGCGACATTTGCCTGGGTCAGCCAGCTGGGGATGTTGGCGGGGACGGCGGTCTACGTGAACGCGGGCACGCAGCTGGCGGGGCTGGACAGCATCTCGGGCATCCTGTCGCCTGCGGTTCTGGCGTCATTCGCCGCGCTGGCAGCCTTCCCTTGGATCGCACGGGCCGTCATGGCCATCATCCGGCGCCGTCGCGTCTATGCCCGCTGGACGCGGCCAGCCAGGTTCGACCGAAACCTGATCGTCATCGGCGCCGGATCGGCGGGTCTGGTCACCGCCTATATCGCGGCGGCCACCAAGGCCCGCGTGACCCTGGTCGAGGCGGGCGCCATGGGCGGCGATTGCCTGAACACCGGCTGCGTGCCCTCGAAGACGCTGATCGCCAGCGCCCATGTCGCCCATGGCATGCGTGATGCGCAGGCCTATGGCATCGCCCCCGTCAGCCCGCAGGTGGATTTCCGCGCCGTCATGGCCCGTGTTCATGCAGCCATCGCCCGCATCGCCCCCCATGACAGCGTCGAGCGCTATGAAGGCTTGGGCGTCGAGGTCCTGAAGGGCCGCGCCCGGATCGTCGACCCCTTCACCGTCGGCATCGATCTGAACGACGGCGGTACGCAGCAGTTGACCACCCGTGCCATCGTCATCGCGACCGGGGCGCGGCCCACCATGCCGCCCATTCCGGGTTTGGCGGATTGCGGGGCGCTGACCTCGGACACGATGTGGGACGCGCTGTCGGACCGCGACCAGGTTCCGGCGCGCATTGCCATCCTTGGCGGCGGTCCCATCGGCAGCGAGCTGGCACAAGCCTTTGCGCGACTTGGGGCCGAGGTCACCCAGATCGAGGCAGGCGACCGCATCCTGTCCCGCGAAGACCCCGAGGTTTCGGACCTGATCGCCGATGCCTTGCGCGATGATGGCGTGCAGATCCTGACCGGTCACAAGGCGACCGCCGCAGGCCGGGACGACACAGGTCGCTGGTTGCAGGTCGAACACGATGGTCAGACCAGCCGCATCACCGTGGACGAGATCATCGTCGCCGTTGGCCGCACCCCGAACCTGACCGGTCTGGGGCTCGAGGATCTGGGTATCCCGACCCATCGCACCGTGCAGACGAACGATTACCTGCAGACGATCTATCCCAACATCCTGGCGGCGGGGGATGTGGCGGGGCCGTGGCAGTTCACCCATACTGCCAGTCATCAGGCCTATTACGCGGCGGTGAATGCGCTCTTCGGTGACATCAAGGCCAGCAAGGTCGATGCCCGCGTCATCCCCTGGGCCACCTTCACCACCCCCGAGGTCGCCCGTGTCGGCATTTCCGAAACCGAGGCGCGCGATCAGGGGCTGGATGTCACGGTCACGCGCTTCGATCTGGACGGCTCGGATCGTGCCATCGCGGATGGCGCCACGCGCGGCTTCGTCAAGGTGCTGACGCCAAAGGGCAAGGACCGCATCCTTGGCGCGACCATCGTCGGTCCCCATGCGGGTGATCTGATGGCCGAATTCGTGCTGGCCATGAAGCACGGGTTGGGCCTGTCAAAGATCCTCGGCACCATCCATATCTATCCCACCTTGGCCGAGGCCAACAAATCCGTCGCCGGTCAATGGCGCCGCGCCCATGTGAACCCCCGCCTGACCGCCTTGGCCCAACGCTTCCACGACTGGAGACGCGGATGATCGACGCCCTGATCCTGCCCACGCAACGCCGCGCCCTTTCCCCCATCGCCACTTGGCTGGATGCGCGCAACGTTCAGGCCGACCAGCTGACCATCGTCGGCTTTGGTTTCGGACTGGCCGGTTTCGCGGCGGTCGTCATGGGGTGGTGGCTGCCCGCGCTGGCGATGATTGCGCTGAACCGGCTGATGGACGGGCTGGACGGAGCCGTCGCGCGGCTGCAAGGCCCAACCGATCGCGGGGCTTTTCTTGATATCGCGCTGGACTTCATGTTCTATGCGCTGATCCCGCTTGGGTTTGCGCTGAACGACCCGATGAACGCCTTGCCCGCCGCCGTCCTGATCGCGGCCTTCGTGGGCACCGGATCGTCGTTTCTGGCCTTTGCCGCCATCGCCGCCAAGCGCGGCGACAGTGCCGAGGCCTTTCCCGCCAAGGGCATCTACTACCTCGGTGGCCTGACCGAGGGGTTCGAGACGATCGCCCTTTTCGTCATCATCTGCCTGTGGCCCGATGCCTTCGCGCCGCTGGCCTATGTCTTCGCAACCGCCTGCGCGATCACGACCATCCTGCGCTGGCACATGGGGTGGAAGGCATTCGCCCCTCGAACCAAGGAAACCCGCTGATGCGCCACCATCTGACCGCCACCCTTCTTGCCGCCGGAGCTTTGCTGTCTCTGAATACGCCTGCACTGGCCGATTGGGACAAGACGTTGGAGCAGGCGCGCGGCCAGACCGTCTTCTGGAACGCATGGGGCGGGGATCAACGCACCAACGACTTCATCACCTGGGTGGGCGAACAGACGCAGGAACGCTTTGGCGTTTCGGTGCAGCAGGTCAAGCTGTCCGACACCGCCGAGGCCGTGACCCGCGTCCTGTCGGAAAAGGCCGCGGGGAAGGATACCGGCGGGTCGGTCGATCTGATCTGGATCAACGGGCCGAACTTTCTGGCGATGAAGGAACAGGGCCTTTTGGCCGAGCCCTTCCTATCGGACCTGCCGAACGCACAATATCTGGACCTGTCGCCCGATGCACCGGCCATGGTTGATTTCACGGTCCCGACCGAGGGTCGCGAAAGTCCGTGGCGGCTGGCACGCTTCGTCTTCATCCACGACAGCGAACGCGCGCCGAACCCACCTTCGGACATGGAAGGCTTCGTCGATTGGGCGGCGGCACATCCGGGGCGGATGACGCATCCCGACCCATCGAACTTCATGGGGGCGACCTTCCTGAAGCAGGCGCTGGTCGAGATGGCCCCCGATCCCGACGCACTGCAATCGCCCGTCTCGGATCAGGCCTTCGCCACCCAGACCGCGCCCCTGTGGGAATGGTACGATGCACTGCGTCCCAACATGTGGCGCCAGGGGCAGGTCTTTCCCGAGAACGAATCCATCCAGCAGCAACTGCTGAACGATGCCGAGATCGACATCGCCCTGTCCTTCGACCCCGCTTCGGCGGCGGCGGCCATTGAACAGGGTCTGCTGCCCGATACGGCGCGTGTCTTCGTTCCCGAGGGTGGCTCGATCGGCAATATCAGCTTCGTGGCCATCCCTTTCAACGCCGCCCATGCGGCAGGGGCGCAGGTGGTCGCGAACTTCCTGCTGGACCCTGAAAGCCAGGCCCATATGCAGGACATCACCGTGCTGGGGTCCTTCTCGGTGCTTGATCCGGCCAAGCTGCCCGAGGGTGCTTTCGCCGATCTGCCCACCGCGCCTGCCCTGCCGACGCTGCAGGACCTTGGCCCGACCCTGCCCGAGCCGCACGCAAGCTGGATGACACGACTGACCGAAGAATGGGCCGCGCGATATACCAGGTAACACCCCCCGCGACCGACCGCCGGCTGGCACGGATCGTGCTGGCGGCGGTGCTGCTGCTGATCCTGCTGCCGATCCTTGCCGGGGTCTGGCAGACCCTGCGCGCGGCTGCGGGGTGGATGCCCGCCATCGGCGCCACGGATGCGGGGCTCGGTGCCTTCCGCGAGTTGCTGGCCATCCCCGGGCTGGCGCGCGCCACGCTGGTCAGCCTGTGGACGGGGGTGGCGACCACGTTGCTGTCCTTGGCACTGGCGGCGGCCTGCTGCATCCGCTGGCACGACCGGGGTTGGCCCTTGCGCGTCCTGGCACCGGTGCTGGCCGCGCCCCATGCGGCGCTGGCCATCGGGCTGGGGTTTCTGATCGCGCCTTCGGGGTGGTTGGCACGGACCGCGGCACCCTTGGCCGGATGGGACCGCCCGCCCGATATCGGTACGCTCAACGACCCATTCGGGCTGGCGCTGATCCTTGGGCTGACCGCCAAGGAGTTTCCCTTTCTGCTGCTGATGATGCTGGCCGCGCTGAAGCAGATCCCCCTGTCGCGCCACCTGCGCAGCGCCCGCGCCCTGGGCCTGCCCGAGGCGCATATCTGGCTGACCCTGATCGCGCCGCAGCTCTGGCCGTTGATCCGCCTGCCGGTGCTGGTGGTGCTGGCCTATTCGCTGTCGGTCGTCGATGTCGCGATGATCCTGGGGCCCGCGAACCCGCCGACCCTGGCGGTGATGCTGACCCGCCTTTATGGCGATCCGGACCTGATGCGCCTGCTGCCTGCATCGGCGGGCAGCCTGCTGCAACTGGCGCTGGTGATCCTGGCCGGTGCGGGCGTCATGGGCCTGCAGCGTGCCATCCGGCGTCATGGTCCGCATTGGGTGGCGCAGGGAAACCGCTTGCCGGGGCTGACGGTCGCGATGCGGATCGCCGCCATCTGCGGGGGTGCGATGCTGGCGATGACCCTGGCCTCGCTTGCGGTGCTGGCGGTCTGGTCGGTGACGTGGCGCTGGTCCTTTCCCGACATCCTGCCCAAGGCCCTGTCGTGGCGGTTCTGGGCGCGTGCCGGACAGATCGCGGGCGGTCCGCTGATGACGACGCTGATCGTCGCGCTGATCAGCGCCGCACTGGCGCTGGCCGCCGCCATCGCCTGGCTCGAGGCCGAGGACCGCCGCGCCGCCCCCCGCGCGCCTTGGGCCGAGGCGCTGATCTATCTGCCGCTGTTGCTGCCGCAGATCGCCTTCCTCTATGGGCTGAATATCGCGGCCCTTGGCGCGGGGCTGCCACAGGGGGTGGCATTGGTGACATGGGGCCATGCGATCTTTGTCTTTCCCTATGTGATGATCGCGCTGTCGGATCCGTGGCGGGCGCTGGACCCGCGCCTGCCCCGCGCGGCGGCGGCGCTTGGGGCGGGACCGTGGCGCATCCTGTGGCGGGTCAAGCTGCCCGTGCTGTTGGTGCCGGTGCTGACCGCATCCGCCATCGGGGTGGCGGTCTCGGTCGCGCAATATCTGCCGACGCTGTTTCTGGGCGCGGGACGCGTCGGCACGCTGACCACCGAGGCGGTGACCCTGTCCTCAGGGTCGGACCGCCGCATCACCGGTGTCGTTGCCAGCCTTCAGGCGCTGCTGCCGATCCTGACCTACGGGCTGGCCTTCGCCCTGCCCGCCATCGTGTTCCGCAACCGCCGCGCCATGCGCGCAGGAAGATGACCCATGCTCGAATTGCGCCGCCTGCAGATCCGTCACGCCAAGGCCTCCCCGCTGTTCGCCCCCCTAGACCTGCGCATCGACCCGGGACAGGTGGGCATCGTCATGGGGCCATCGGGCGTCGGGAAATCGACGCTGCTGGATGCCATCGGCGGCCATCTGGCCCGCGATTTCACGGTTGACGGAGACATTCTGCTGGACGGGTCCCATCTGGCGGGGCAGTCGCCGCAGGCCCGCCGCATCGGCGTCATCTTTCAGGACCCGGTGCTGTTCCCGCACCTGAGCGTCGGGCAGAACCTGTCATTCGGCATTCCACGCGCCATCCGGAACCGACGCGATCTGGTCGAAAAGGCACTGTCGGATGCCGGAATGGCAGGCATGTCGGATCGCGACCCTGCCACCTTGTCGGGCGGGCAGATGGCACGGGTGGCGCTGATGCGCGGCCTGCTGGCCCGACCCCGCGCCCTGCTGCTGGACGAGCCGTTCTCGAAGCTGGATGCCACGCTGCGCTCGGATATCCGCGCCTTCACCTTCGCCCATGTCGCCAAGGCCGGCATCCCCGCCCTGCTGGTCACCCACGACCCGCAGGACGCCGATGCCGCACGGGGTCCAAAGGTGCTTCTGGGCGCCTAGAGCCCCACGCCGGTATAGCTTTCCGAGAAAAGCCGCCGCGCCGTGTCCGATGTCGCCAAGGCCTGCAGTTCGACCTGCTGCATGCGATGGTCGAAGGCATCGTGATCGGGGAAGCGATGCGTCATCTTCGTCACCGACCAGGAAAAGCGCACCGCCCGCCAGACGCGCTGAAGCGCCTGTTCGGAATACCCCTCCAGCCCGCTGTCGTCACCATCGCGGAAATGCGCGATCAGGCCCGCCGACAGCAGTCGAACATCCGACAGCGCAAGGTTCAGGCCCTTGGCACCGGTCGGGGGGACGATATGGGCAGCGTCACCACAAAGGAACAGGTGGCCCCAACGCATCGGCTCGCTGACGAAGCTGCGCAGGGGGGCGATGGATTTCTCGATGCTGGGGCCGGTGATCAGGTCGGCCGCGACATCATCGGGCAGACGGCGGCGGAATTCATCCCAGAAGGCATCGTCGGACCAATCCTCGACCGTATCGCCAAGCGGCACCTGAATGTAATATCGGGACAACATCTGGTGTCGCATCGAGGCAAGCGCAAAGCCGCGCGGGTGGTTGGCATAGATCAGTTCGTCGCGCAGGGGCGGCGTCTCTGACAGGATGCCCAGCCAGCCGAAGGGATAGATGCGTTCGAATTCGCGCCGCACATCCGCGGGGATCGACTGACGGCTGACGCCATGGAAACCGTCGCAGCCGACGATCATGTCGCAATCCAGCCGATGGCTTTTGCCGTGCTGATCGAAGGTCACATGGGGTGCCGCGGCCTTCAGGTCGTGCAGGGCGACGTTCTCGACTTCATGCAGATGGGTCGCACCGATCCGGTCCTGCGCCTCGTAGAGGTCGCGCGTCACCTCGGTCTGGCCGTATACCATCACCTGCTGGCCACAGCTTTCAGTGAAATCGACGTGGATCATCTGCTGATCATCGGTCAGGAAACAGCCGCGATGCGGATGACCTTCCGCATGCATCCGCTGCCCGACGCCGGCCTGTTCCAGCAGATCGACGGTGCCTGCCTCCAGAATGCCGGCGCGCACGCGCCCCAGCACATAGTCGCGGGTCCTGCGTTCCAGAACCACCGTCCGGACACCTGCCCGGTTCAGCAGTTGCGACAGCATCAGCCCCGAAGGCCCTCCGCCGATGATGGCCACCTGTGTCCGCATGATCCCCCCTTTCGCATCCAACCCTTCAGACGATATTGCGATGGGATGAACAGCGTCTGAATGGACGATGCAGGCAAATGATGGCACTATCCGGACATGATGACGCCCCCCATTCCCGCATGGCAGCTTTATGGTGAAAGCTCGCCCTTTCCCGACATTCTGCACATGGAACGCATCCGTGACCGGGCCGCCGGGCTGGACTGGCGGATCGCGGCCCACCGCCATGCGCATCTGGCACAGATCTTCCTGCTGACGGACGGGCATGCGGCGATCAGGCTGGACGGCCAGTCCAACCAACCGCCCCTGCCGCTGATGCTGTTCATCCCGCCGAACATCGTCCACGGCTTCACCTTTTCTGCCGGGACCGAGGGCTGGGTCCTGACCCTGCCCGTCGAAAGCCACCCGATGCTGTTCGCCCCGACCAGCGAGATCGCGCCCCTTGCCACGGTCCCCGTGCTGGGCACCCCGTCCCCTGGGGCGCTAAACCTCGTGACATCGCTGCATTCGGCGTGGCGGGGGAACGCCCCCCTGCGGCGCACGCACTTGCAGGGCCTTCTGGTCCAGATGGTCTGCATGCTGTTGCAGGATCATGCCGCCGACAGCGCCCCCGTTCCACCCGCGCAGACGCGGCTGCTGCGCTTTTCCGAGCTGATCGCCCGCCATCATGCCCAGCATTGGAGCCTTGATCGCTATGCCGCCGAGATGGGGATGTCGCCGCGCAATCTGGGGCGGCTGTGTCGCGCGCAGGCCGGGATGTCGGCACATGCGCTGATCGAAAACCACCTGATGCGCGAGGCGGCGCGCCTGCTGGCCTATACGCGAATGACGGCGCAGGCGATCGCCTATCAGCTGGGCTATCAGGACCCCAGCTATTTCAACCGCCGCTTTCGCAAGGTGATGGGCCTGTCGCCCGGCGCCTATCGCCAGCGACTAGAGGGATGACACCGCCAGCGCGAAATCGCGCGCCTCGGAGGGGGCAACGCCCAGCCCCCGCGCGGCCAGCAGCTGCGGCCAGTCGTGGCCCGGCCATTCGCGCTGCGCCAGATCGGTCAGCTGGACGTCGTCGCGCGGGGCCATCTGGCACATCTGCTTGACCTTGGCTGCAGCCTCGATCCGGTCGATGCCGATCACCTGCACCAGCGCAAAGCTGAGCGCCTCGGCGTGGATGACGCCATTGCCGGTCTGCAGATCGGCCTGCATGGCCTGTGCATCGGGCTGCAAGCGCGACAGCAGATCATCCGTCAGCGACAGCATCCTTCCCGTGCTGATGCACAGCTGCGGCAGGGTCAGCCATTCGGTGAACCACGCCGCGCCGTCGCGCTGTTGGCGGTGCAGCCCCGCGCCGGTCATGGTGGCCGCCAATCCCAGCACCTGCCGCGACAACGCCGCCAGCGCCGCCGCCATCACCGGGTTCTGTTTCTGCGGCATGGTCGAGGACCCGCCGCCCCCGCTGATCGCCACCAGTCCCAGACCCGATTGGGTCATCAGCAGCAGATCCTCGGCCATCTTGCCGAGGCTGGCGGCCAGCGATGCCATCCAACCCGCAAGGGTCGCCATGCCGCTGCGATCGCTGTGCCAGGCATGGCTCGGATCGCGCAGGTTCAACGCCCGCGCCAGTTCGGCCCTGATCTGTGCACCCTGATCGCCCATGGCCGAGAGCGTGCCCGCCGCGCCCGCCAGCGATACCCGCAACACGGCAGCGCGCAGGCGGTCCATGTCCCTCAGGGCTTCAATCAGCGGCCAGCCCCAGCCCGCGACGACCGCGCCGAATGTGGTCGGCGTCGCCAGCTGACCATAGGTTCGCGCGCCCATCTGCAGATCGGCGTGGTCTTGCGCCATCTGCCCAAGGCGGGTCAGCAGGTCGCCAAGCCGCCCCTGCCACAGGTCCAGCACGGGGCGCAGTCGCAGGGCCAGCCCCGTGTCCATGATGTCCTGACTGGTCGCGCCCCAATGCAGATATTGCGCATGATCCGCGGGGATCTGCGCGCGCATGGCCTGCACCAGCGCCGGAACCGGCACGCCGTTCCGGGCCGTGGCCGTGGCAAGCGTGGCTGGGTCGATCTGCATGTCGGCGCAGGCGGCAGAAATTGCCGCCCCCGAGGCTGCGGGGATCAACCCCGCCTGCCCCTGCACTTGCGCCAGTGCGCCTTCGGTTCGGATCATCGCCGACAGCTCGGCCCTGGCGGTGAACTGCGCAGCGGTGGCCTCATCGCCGAACAGTTCGGAATAAAGCGGGCTGTCGGCGGGTCCCGTCATGCGACGATTGTTGCCTGTGTTGCTTGGCGGATCTGGTCTTCGGAGATGCCTTCGGCCAGTTCGACGATCTTCAGGCCGCCGGGCACCACGTCCAAGACGCCGAGATTGGTTATGATGCGGTCCACGACGCCCTTGCCGGTCAGTGGCAGCGTGCATTCGCGCAGGATCTTGCTCTCGCCTGCCTTGTTCTGATGGTCCATGACGACGATCACGCGGCCGACGCCCGCGACCAGATCCATCGCGCCGCCCATGCCCTTGATCAGCTTGCCGGGGATCATCCAGTTGGCCAGATCGCCGTTCTCGGCCACCTCCATTGCGCCAAGGATGGCGGCGGCGATCTTGCCGCCGCGGATCATCCCGAAGCTGGTCGCACTGTCGAAATAGCTGGTGCGGTCCAGTTCCGTGATGGTCTGCTTGCCGGCGTTGATCAGGTCGGGGTCTTCCTCGCCCTCATAGGGGAAGGGGCCCATGCCCAGCATGCCGTTTTCGGATTGCAGGGTGATGTCCTTGTCGCCCACGTAATTGGCCACCAGCGTCGGGATGCCGATCCCGAGGTTGACGTACATGCCGTCCTCCAGCTCCTCGGCCGCGCGGGCGGCCATGCGGTTGCGGTCCCAGCCCTTGGGTGCCTCGGTCATCACGCGTCCTCCTTCTTGCGGGTGGTGCGCTGCTCGATGCGCTTTTCGTGGGTGCCCTGCACGATCCGGTGGACATAGATGCCCGGCAGGTGGATCTGGTCGGGGTCGAGGCTGCCGCGCGGGACGATCTCCTCGACCTCGGCGACGCAGATCTTGCCGCACATGGCGGCGGGCGGGTTGAAGTTGCGGGCGGTCTTGCGGAAGACCAGGTTGCCGGTGTCATCGGCCTTCCAGGCCTTCACGATCGACAGGTCGGCGACGATGCCGCGTTCCAGGATGTGGGTCTGGCCGTCGAAATCCTTGTGCTCCTTGCCCTCGGCGATCATCGTGCCGACGCCGGTCTTGGTATAGAAGCCCGCGATGCCGCTGCCCCCGGCGCGCATGCGTTCGGCCAGGGTGCCTTGGGGGTTGAACTCCAGCTCAAGCTCCTTCGACAGATACTGGCGCATGAATTCTGCGTTCTCGCCGACATAGCTGCTGATCATCTTGCGGATCTGGCGGGTCTGCAGCAGGATCCCCAGCCCGAAGTCGTCGATGCCGCAATTGTTGCTGGCGATGGTCAGATCCTTCGTGCCCGCATCGCGGATCGCCGCGATCAGCAGTTCCGGAATGCCGCAGAGCCCGAAGCCCCCCGCCGCGATGAACATCCCGTCGTGCAAGACACCCTCGAGCGCCTCGGACGCCGTCCCGTAAACCTTCTTCATGCCTACACCTTCGTTTTCAGACCCAAGATGTCGCGCGCCTGCTGCCAGGTCGCGACGGGGCGTTCGTATTTCTCGCACAGTTCGACCGCGCGCCGCACCAATGCCGCATTCGACGGCGCCAGCGTGTCGCGGTCAATGCGGACGTTGTCTTCCAGACCGGTGCGCGCGTGCCCACCCGATGAAATCGCCCATTCGTTCAGCACGATCTGGTTCGGGCCGATACCTGCCGCGCACCAGGGCACATCCTGACCGAAGAGGCGCCTGACCGTGTGGATGTAGTAATTGAAGACATCGCGATCGACCGGCATGGCATTCTTGACGCCCATCACGAACTGCACATAGGGGCGGTTCGGCAGGCGCCCATCCTTGTGCATGATCGCCGCCTGCAGGATGTGAGACAGGTCGAAGGCCTCGATTTCGGGCATCACGCCATGGGCGACCATCTCGGCGGCCAGCCAATCGACCAGCTCGGGGCTGTTCTCATAGACGCGGTTGGGGAAGTTGTTCGACCCCACCGCAAGGGATGCCATGTCCGGCGACAGTCGCAACATGCCCCCGCGGTCGCGCCCTGCCCCGGACCGGCCGCCGGTGGACAGCTGCACGATCATGCCGGGGCAATGCTTCCGCAATCCTTCCAGCAGCAGGGCAAAACGTTCGGGATCGCTGGTGGGCTTACCCGCGTCGTCGCGCACGTGGCAATGGGCGATGGTCGCACCGGACTCGAAGGCCTCTTGCGTGGATTCGATCTGTTCCGCGATGCTGATCGGAACGGCGGGATTGTTTTCCTTGCCGGGCAAGGAGCCGGTGATGGCCACGCAGATGATGCAAGCGTTGTCAGACATCGAGAAACACCGTTTCGTTGTCGCCCTGCAGGCGAATGTCAAAGCGATAGACACCGTCGGCGGTCTTTTCCGCGATCAGCGTCCGGCGGCGATGGTCCTGTTCGACCAGGTTCAGGACCGGATCGGCCGAATTGTCCTCATCCCCGAAATAGAGCCGCGTGTTCAGGCCCAGGTTTATCCCCCGCGCGACCAGCCACAGGTTCAGATGCGGGGCGGCGACGGTCCCGCCCTTCATGGGCACCGGACCCGGCTTGATCGTCTCGATGGCGAAATCGCCGCTGTCGAAATCGGGGATCACGCGGCCGAAACCCCGAAAGCCTGGGGCCGCATCGGCGTGGCGCGGATCGTCGGGGTGGGGATAGATGCCATTGGCGTCGGCCTGCCAGATCTCGATCATCACGTCCTTGACCGCGGCCCCCATGCCGTCGATCACGCGCCCCTCGATCCGGACGCGCGTGCCGGGGGTGTCCTCGGGGGCGATCTGCGTGCCCAATTCGCGACGATAGATGTCGAAACCGGCCGCGGCAGGCGCCAGACCGATATGGACGTAGGGGCCCGCCGTCTGCGAGGGGGTTTCCTTCAGGTATTGCAAGGGTTGCGGCATGTCAGCTCCCCTCGGGCCGGTTTTCGAAGAGGGTCGAGCGGCGCCCCCGCAGCACGATGTCGAACTTGTAGGCCAGATGATCCAAGGGCGCGGCGGCATTCAGGTCCAAGGGCGCGATCAGGGTGTCGATGGCCTTGGGATCGGGGATGGATTTCACAATGGGGCAATGCGCGATCAGCGGGTCGCCCTCGAAATACATCTGGGTGATCAGGCGCTGCGCGAAGGACGTCCCGAAGACCGAGACATGGATATGCGCGGGCCGCCAATTGTTGACCCAGTTGCGCCAAGGATAGGCGCCCGGCTTGATGGTCAGGAAGTGATAGCGCCCCTGAGCATCGGTCAGCGTGCGCCCGCAGCCGCCGAAATTCGGATCGATCGGCGCAAGATAGTGGTCCTTCTTGTGACGATAGCGCCCGCCCGCGTTGGCCTGCCATATCTCGACCAGGGTGTCGGGGACCGGACGCGCATCCTCGTCCAGCACGCGGCCATGGACCAGGATGCGTTCACCGATGGCGTCGCCGGTCTTGGCGTAATTCACGATAAGGTTGTTGTCGATGGCGTCGATATCGCCATGCCCGAAGGTCGGGCCGGTCAATTCGCATACCCCGCCCTGCAGCGACAGCTGCGCCAGCCGGGGCGACCGCGCGACCGAGGTCTTGTAGTCCGGCGTCAGCGCGGGGGGATGCCACCAGCGGTCGCGTTGATAAAGCTCGGTCGTCATCTGGCGTCCTCCTGCGCGGCATCATGCTGGGCGAAAATCTCCTTGGCCAGTTTGATGGCGTGATTGGCGCGGGGCACGCCCGCATAGATGGCGACATGCATCAGCGCCTCGATCACGTCGTCGCGGCTGGCACCGGTGTTCGGGATCGATCGCAGGTGCAGCGCCAACTCGCCGTCATTGCCCAGCCCCGCCAGCAGCGCGATGGTCATCATCGAGCGTTCGCGCAGCGTGATCGTGTCGCGCGCCCAGACATGGCCCCATGCGGCATCGGCGATCAGCGATTGGAAGGGTTCGTCGAAGCCGGTCTTCTGCGCCTCGGCGCGGGCGACATGGTCGCTGCCCAGGACGCGGCGGCGGATCGCCATTCCCTTGTCTCTCAGTTCGGTCATCGGGCGTGCCTTTCCAGAAACGGGGCAATGATCGCGGCATGGGCGGCGGGGGTTTCCACGCAGGGCAGATGTCCCGCGCCCGGAATGATGTCGAAGCTGGCGTCCTTGATCAGCGCGGCGGTCGCCTGCACCAGATCGGGGGGCGAGGCGCCATCCTCGGACCCGGCGATGACGGCGGTGGGCAGGTCCAGCGCGGCGGTGGCCTGCGTCTGATCGGCACCCGCCAGCGCATGGCAGGCCGCGACATAGCCATCGGCCGAGGTGCGGGCCAGCATATTGCGCCACAGCGCCAAATCGGGCGTGGCGCGGAAGTCGGGGCCGAACCAGCGCTGCATGACGCCATCGGCCATCGCGGGCAGCCCGTCGCGGCGCACGGCCTCGATGCGGTCCCGCCAGCTTTCGGCTGTGCCCAACCTGGCGGCGGTGTTCGACAGCACCAATGCGCGGATCAGATCGGGGTGCTGGCTGGCCACGGCCTGGCCGATCAGACCGCCGATGGACAGGCCCACGAAGACCACCGGCGCTTGGGCGACATGGGCAATCAGCGCTGCCACATCATCGACGTGATCCTGAAGCCGGTCGGCCTGCCCCAGATCGGACAGCCCATGCCCCTGCTTGTCATAGCGCAGATAGCGCAACCCCTGCGGCAGCATCGGCAAAAGCGCATCCCACAACCGCAGATCGGTCCCAAGCGAATTGGCGAAGACCACCACCGGCGCATCATCCGGTCCCTCGACACGATAGTGCAGCGCACCATAGGCACGGTTCAAGACTTGCATAAGGGCTCCTCCGGTCCATAACGTAGCATGACGAAAACTTGCCGAATAATGCCGATTACGCCGTGGTTCATGCCCATATGATCATGCATCCTGCCATCAAGCTGCGCCACATCCGCGCCTTTCTGGACATCGCGGCAGCCGGCACGCTGACCGCCGTCGCCCGCGCGCAGGGCATCACCCAACCCGCCCTGTCACGCACCCTGGCCGAACTGGAGGATCTGCTGGGCACCACCCTTTTCCTGCGCGAGAAGCGGCGGCTGATCCTGACCGAGAATGGCGTGCTGTTCCGCCAGCATGCGGCATCGGCCGTGCAGATGTTGCACGCAGGGGTCGAGGCGCTGCATCCGTCGGGGCATGGCGGCAGGTTGCGGGTGGGGGTCTTGCCGACGGCGGCCACCCGGCTGTTCCCGCGCGTGGCCCTGCGCTTTCGTGAAGCGGCCCCCAAGGTCACGCTGGCGGTCGAGACGGGGCCGCATTCCCACCTGGTTCGCCTGCTGCGCGATGGCGGCATCGACCTGATGATCGGGCGAATGCCTGCGGCGAACGACATGGCCGGTCTGAGGTTCGAGCATCTCTACGAAGACCGGATCGCACTGGTCTCGGCTGCGGGGCATCCGATGCGGGGCCGACCGGTGGAAGAGGCGCTGGCCGAATGCCCCCTGATCCTGCCACCTGCGGATGCTTTGATCCGGCGCGCGGTCGACGAATACCTGCTGGCGCGCAATCTGACCTCACTGCAACCGGCCTTCGAAACAGCGGCCCTTGCGGTCGGGCGCGGGATCTTGGCCGGGTCCGATGCATTGTGGTTCATTTCACGCGGCGTGGTCGAGGATGAACTGGACCGTGGCGAGCTGGCGCAATGGTCGACCGACGCGGGCTTTCTGTCGGGCGCAGTCGGCCTGACACGCAGACAGGGCGGTCCCGTTCCGCCGTCGCTGGACCTGCTGGCACGCTTGACGCATGAAACCGTCGCAAGCGGCGATTGGCGCGGATGACCCTGTTTCCGGATACGTCCCAGAGCCTTAACGTCGCGATACGACTATCCCGCGCGCGCAATCTCGGCTGCTGGGGGAAGTTCGATCGCGGCGTAATCGGGGGCGGTTGCGGGGGCATCGCGGTTGGCGATGGCAAGACGATAGAGCGCCTCGTAACGGTCCAGCATCGCATTCATGCCGAACAGACGGACCGCGCGGTCCCTGACCGCGCGGCGCGGAACCTGGATCGCGCGCAGCAGCGCCTTGTCCAGATCCTGCCCGTCCGGCGCGGCATAGCTGCCCGATGGGCCGACGACCTCTGCCACCGCGCCCATGCGAATGGCCGCGACGGGGGTGCCGCAGGCCATCGCCTCCAGCGCGGTCAGTCCGAAGGGTTCGTTCCACTGCGGCGTGAACAGCATGACCGAGGCACGCCCGTATTCCGCCGCCAGTTCGTCCCCCGAAAGATGCCCGCCAAAGCGGATGCTGTCCGACAGCGCAGGCCTGATCCGGCTGTCGAAATAGGCTTGATCCTCGATATTGCCGAAGATGACCAAGGGGACGTCGGCGCGACGGGCCGCCTCGATGGCCAGATGCGTGCCCTTGTTGGGCGTGATGCGTCCGGCCCAGATGGCGTGCCCCTTCCCTTCCGGCGCAAAGGGCCACCTCCGCATGTCGATGCCATTCGGTACCACGTGACAGGACGCAGGCGCGCCATCGGGCCAATATTCCGCCAGATGGGTCCGCGAACAGGCGGTCACCTGATGCCAAGGGGCAACGCTGTCGCGCATCGCCCGCAGCAGCGCGTCGAAAGGCGGCACATGCAATGATGTCACCATCGGCATCCGGTCGCGGCGCGACAGGCGCGGCGGAAAGCGGTGCAACCCGTTATTGTGCACCACGTCAAAGCCCTGGGCGGCGATCCATTGCAATGCCCGGTCATGGCTGTCGTCCAGATAGGCGTTCAACCGTTCGGTCCCATGAAAACGGTGCCACGGCAGATCGGCGTCGTAATGGCGAACCATCAGCGGATGCAGCGCCGTATCAAGGCGACTGTCGCCCGCCGCGATGACGGTGACATCGTGACCCCGCGCCTTCAGCCCATGTGCCAGATGCCAGGCATGCGCCTCCATACCGCCCATGAAGGGGGCGGCGATGGGGTGGCGCGGATGTGCCAGCAGCGCGATCTTCATGGTCACTCGGCGGCGGGCAGCAGCATCGCGGCCTCGGCCTCACGCACGCTGCGGGCGCGTTCGGCGGTCCAGTCGCCACAGGCTTGCAGATGGTCGATGACCCGCCGCGTGTTGGCATAGGGCATATGCGACTGCTGCGCGCAAAGGTCGTAATCCGTCTGGTCGGGCTGGCGCAGGACCACCAACCCCTCGGGGTCGTTACGGATCAACCCCATCAGCTGGAAGGCATAGAGCCAATGCTCCATCGTGCGATGCCCCCATTTCTGGGCAAACAGATCGGCGTTGCGCATCACCGATTCCATGTGGTGCACCGGCGGCATGCAATGCGGGTGATACTGATGGAAGACGCGTCCACCCGCGATCCACCAGATCGGGGTTCCGGCCTCGGACAGGGCGCGGCCGAAATCCGTATCCTCGCCGCCATAGCCGGTGAAACGTTCATCGAAGCGCGGGCTGTTCTGCCAGCAGTCACGGTGCATTGCGAAGTTCAGCGACCAGAAGCAGCGATAATCGTTGCAGGGCGCGATTCCCTTGGCGGGCGGTCCCTGCCGGTCCGAATGCTTGACCGACACTTCGGCGAAATGGTCGAAATTCAGGCCGCCGTCGGTCGCACCCGCGGGCAGATACTGAACCTCGCCCATGAAAAGGCCGGTATTGCCCTGCATCCTATCGACGTAGGAGCTGACGAAATCCGGCGCGGGAATGCAGTCGACATCGACGAACAACAGCACCATGCCCTGCGCGGCGTCGGCCACCGCATTTCGGGCCGCCGCCATGCAGAGGTCGGGGCCCGACATCAGGATCTGGCGGATCGGAAAGTCGGTCTGCGGCAGGTCGGTATATTCGTGGTCCTGCATCACCCCGATGATCAATTCGTCGATAGGGTGATCCTGCAGGGCAAAGCCGCGGATGACGTTCTTCAGATGCTGGTCGCGGCCACCGGCGATGGTCAGTGCGGATACGGTCGTCATGGGGTTCATCCTGTCGTTTCAAGTGTCAGGGCCGTGCCCCACAGTTCTGTTGCCAGCCGTTCCAGCCAATCGACTGTTCCCTGCGCGGGGTCCGGTTCCAGCAGTGCCGCTTGGGCTGCGCGGTCATGCCCTTGAAGCGCGTCGGCGATGGCGGCCTTCCACGCATGCGCGCTAGAGGGCAGATGCGGCAGATGCAGCGCCGCCCCCGCCCTCGCCAAGGCCTGCGCCTTGCACAGCTGTTCATCGAAATACCGCCATTCCGGTACCACGATCCACGGCAGCCCCGCCCCAAGCACCTGCGCGCAGGTCGTGTTTCCGGTCGACGATACGACCAGATCAGCAGCTGCGACATGGGTGGCGACATCATCGACCCAGCCCTTGTGGCGTAGGTTGGCGCCTTGGGTGGCATGCCAGTCGCCCTGCAGCTTGCCGATGGTGATCCACTGCCAATCGGGGAAGGCGCGGGCCGCCACGCCAAGCGGGGCCGCGCCGAAGCCGGTGCCTCCGCCGCCCGACAGGACCAGCGCCATCTTCTGATCGGGTCGCAATCCCAATGCCGCCCGTGCCGTCTGCCGATCCGGCAGGTCGCCCGAGACGCCCAATCCCGCAGCAAAATGCATCTTGTACCGGAAGGGCGCCCAATCATCCTGCGCCAGACCTTCCGAGAACGGCGCCAGGATCCCCGCAGCGCCGTCATAGGCCGCACGGTGACCCGGATCGCTGCGGTCGCCATGCTGAAGCACCGCCACATGCGGGACCGAGCAGATGCGCGACAGCTGCGCGATCTCGGCGCTGACATCGCAGATCATCAGGGCGGGGTCGTGGCTGGCGAACCAACCGGCGATCTGCCCCATCGCCTGACGGATGCCCGGCCAGCCGGTCGGCGCGCAATGCAACGTGTCCGGCGTCTGCAGATGATCCATGTCGGTTTCATCGCCGCACCGTTCGAACAGGGACGGGATCTGACGGATCGAGACGTTGGCGGGCATCGGCCCAAGAACCGAGGGCTTGGCGCAGAAGATCGTCACGGGCCTGCTGGCGGGCAGCGCGTTCACGATGGCCGCGCAGCGTTCGGCATGGCCGCGCCCCTGGTGGTGGACGAAATAGCCGAAGGGGCGGTCGGGGGCGGCGGCGATGTCACGCATGATGCACCCCCGGTTTCGGTGTCGCAGTCAGGCCCAGCCTTGTCAGCCCGTCCAGCACGCCTGCTGCATGTCGATCGCTGCTGCGGAAGATGTCCAACCCGGTGATGCCCGACAGCTCGGAATAGGCGTTCGCAGGCAGGATCGATGCGCCGCTGGCGATCAGCATGTCGCGGTCGTTGCCGCTGTCGCCCGCCGTCACGCAATCGGCCAGGGTCAGGCCAAAGCGTTCGGCCTCGAACCGCAGGGCCGCGGCCTTTCCCGCCCGCACCGGCAGTATGTCGATAAACCGCCCGTGCGAGGCGATGACATGAGCGGTCAATCCGGCATCGGACAAGGCGTCTTCGACCGATCTTGCGGCATCCGCGTTTCCGAACAGGCTCAGCTTCCAGCGGCGTTGTTCATAATGGGGCTGCAGGGGGATGCCCGTGGCGAGCAGGACGGACATCACGGCATCACGGTCCCAATCCTGCGACAGGTGATCGGCATAGGCCTGACACAGCCTCATGCCGCCCTGTCCGTCGGGGCGCCAGATCTCGCTGCCGACCGAGGTGATGAACAGGTCGGGTTGCGGCAGATGCCATTCGCGCAGAACGCGACGCGCCTCGGGGGCGGATCGACCGGTGGCGACGGCGAACATCAAGCCCTCGGGGCGGGCGTCGTGCCACGTACCGAACTGGCGGGCCGCCGTCGCACATCCGGTCAGCGTGCCGTCGATGTCGCTGGCCAAGATCCGTCGCACCGGTGCCGCCTTCTGCAAGGCGGCGGGACGCAGGCCGTCGTAGACCTGCACGGCGGCCGCCGCCCAACGGTCCCAGTTGAAGGCCGCACGGGCCTTGTGACGGGCTTTTTGCGCCAGCCAGTCGCGGCGCGGGTGGCGCAGCATCTGCAGACAGGCGTCGGCGATGTCGGCAGGGTCGGTGGGATCGACCAGCTTGCCGGCATCCAGTTGCTGCAGGATGTCCACCGGCCCACCGTCACGCGTGGCCACCACCGGAACGCCCGCCTGCGCGGCCTCGATCAGGGTCAGGCCGAAGGGCTCGTGCAGCGCCGGGTTCACGAAGACGCCACCGCGTTCGGCCAGCGCATAGAGCGATCGGATCTGCGCCCCGTCATGGCGCGCGGGCAGGGCAACCTTGCCCCACAACCCGTGTCGGTCGACCCGGTCGAACAGATCGCGGATGACGCTCATCTGTTCTTCGGGTCCGGCGTTGATGCCGTTGCGCAGCCCCGCGACGATCACAAGATTGGCCCGTTCCTGCAGGGCGGGGCTGGCGGCATAGGCCTCGATCAGCGCGCCCAGGTTCTTCTTGCGGACAGGGCGCGCGATGGCCAACAGGATCGGCTTGTCGGCATCGCGCAGGAAGGGGGCGATCAGCGCCCGTGCCGCCGCCGTCCCAAGGTCACGGTCAAGGGACACGCCGGGGTTGATGCGATGGGTGCGCCCTTCGCTGTCGGCACCATAGGGCAGCAGCTGACGCTCTGCCTCGTCGCGCGACGACACGATGATCGCCCCTGCCCCGGCCACCGCCGCGCGTTCCGCCACGATACGATCGCGCAGTTCGGGGCAATCGGCCGCACCGCTTTTCTGCAGCGCCAGCGAATGGGGGGTATAGGTCCAGGGAATGGCGAATTCATCATGCGCGGCACGGGCCAGGACGGCAGCATCGGCGAAATGGGCGTGGATGACATCCGGCTTCTCGGTCGTCTCGCGCAGCATGTCGCAGAAGGCGCGCGACAATTCAGGCAGATGCGCCTGCAGGGCCTCCTTGCTGAGGTATCGCATGTCACCCGTGACCAGACGACGGATGGTGCATCGCGGGGCGACGTTCTGGACCGGTTCGGCATGGACCGGGTCCAGGCCCGGGTCAAGGAATGCGCGGGTGACGATCTGCACGTCACGGACGGCAGGATTGCGCGCCTGCGCCATGGCGGCACCCAGGACATAGGCGATATGGCCTCCGGTATCCTCGGTGATGCCATATTTGACGGGCGGAGCCTTCAGGCATCCACCCAAGGCGACATGAAGAATCCGCATGCGAGCCCCCCCCTTTGGCAGAACAACTGATGATTGAAAACGGGTCGGTCTCGACCCTCTGCACCCTGAACCCCCCCGGGGGGGACATGGTTCACCGCGATCTCGATGATAAAAGTTAATTGCTGTCCGAAGGCTTCGGTCTTGCACGTTTCAAGGGCATGGCTATCCATGAGGCACGGATCGCACAGGAGCGGCAGTGGCGCTGGATCATCGATATGTCTTCGTGGGCGGTTTGCATCGTTCCGGCACCTCGCTGGTGGCGCGGATGATCGCGGCGCATCCGCAGGTCGCCGCCATCCGCAATGCGCCCGTTCCCGAAAACGAGGGCTGCTATCTGCAGGGCGCCATCCCCCATACCGCCCGCCACGGCGCACCGATGCATTTCGCAACCGACCCCGCCCAGCACCTGATCGAAGGCGACCCGCTGGACCGGCTGGAGACCCGCGTCAGGCTGCAGGCCGATTGGGACCCCTGGTTCGACAACGGACGGCCATGGCGGGTCGAGAAATCGCCCGTTAACCTGACGCGGATGCGGCTTTACCAGCAGCTGTTCCCGCTGTCGCAATTCGTGGTCGTCATCCGACACCCGCAGGCCGTCGCGGCCGCGGTCGCCAAATGGCTGCCCGATCCGCCTTCCAGCCTGATCGATCACTGGCTGGCCGCACATGACCAGCTGCGCCGGGATCTGGCCTACCTCCATGCCGCGACTGTCATCCGCTACGAGGATCTGGTCGCCCGCCCCGCGCAGATGACAGAAGGCGTCTTCCGCTTTCTGGACCTGCCGCCCGTAAAACCCGATGGCATGCTGCGCAATGGCAACGACGACTATCCCGATGCCCCACCCATGAGCGGTGATCAGGCCTCCCGGGCGGCGGAATGGGGCTATGGCCCGAACCTTCAGGTGATGGCCGCAACGCCCCATCTGACCCACCCCCTGCGCGCCGTGGCCGAGGCCGCCCGTCAGGCCTTCGACGGGCCGCGCTGCTGAACCGGGATGGTCCGCCAGGTTCAAGGTGAACGGATCGGCAATCCCGCGATGATCTCGGCGTTTTTCGCGCCGCACAGTCTTCGGTCGGGAAACTGATCAGCCCGGATGAAGCGCATGGTTTGCCGATCGCCTACGGGCGCATTAGACCATCCCGATGCACCGACACCCGCGTGACCTTGAACGACAGGACCCCGACATGACCCGTGATGCCGCCATCGCCCAGGCCACCGACTATTTCCAGACTGGACGGCTGCAATCCGATCTGGCCGATCTGGTCGGCTATCGCAGCGAAAGCCAGAACCCCGGCGCGCAGGCGGTCCTGCATGATTATCTGACGCGGGCGATCCTGCCGCGCATGACCGCCCTCGGCTTCGATTGCGCCATTCACGACAATCCCGACACCACGGTCCAGGGTGGCCCCATCCTGCTGGGCACCCGGATCGAGGATCCCGCCCTGCCGACCGTCCTGACCTATGGCCATGGCGACGTGATCTGGGGCCAAGAGGGACAGTGGCACGAAGGGCTGGACCCCTTCCGCCTGACCGAACGGGGCGACAGGCTCTATGGTCGCGGGGCCGCCGACAACAAGGTGCAGCATCTGGTCAATATCGCCGCGCTGGAAGCCGTGCTGGCCGTGCGCGGCAAGCTGGGCTTCAACATCAAGATCGTCATGGAGATGAGCGAGGAGATCGGCTCGCCCGGCTTGGCGCGGATGATGCAGTTGCACCGCGATGCGCTGCAGGCGGACGTCTTGATCGCCTCGGACGGGCCGCGGCTGAGTGCGCAACGCCCGACGATGTTCATGGGGTCGCGGGGCGGCTTGTCCTTCGATCTGATCGTCGATCTGCGCAAGGGGGCGCAGCATTCGGGCAATTGGGGCGGTCTGCTGGCCGATCCCGCGATCATCCTGGCGCATGCGCTGGCCACGATCACCGATGCGCGCGGGCAGCTGCAGATCCCCGAATGGCGGCCCGACAGCCTGACGCCCGACATCCGCGAGGCCCTGCGCGATCTGCCCATCGGCAGCGACGAGGAAACCCCCATCGACCTCGATTGGGGTGAGGAAGGCCTGACCCCCGCCGAACGGGCCTATGGCTGGAACAGCTTTGCGGTTCTTGCCATGAAGGCGGGCATCCCCGAGGCACCGGTCAACGCCATCTCGCCCTCGGCGAGCGCGCGCTGCCAATTGCGCTATGTCGTGGGCACCGACCCCGAGCGTATCCTGCCCGCGCTGCGTCGGCACTTGGATGACCGCGGGTTCGGCGTTGTCCAGATCCGGCCTACCGACAAAGTCGCCTTCGGCGCCACCCGGCTGAACCCGGACCACCCTTGGGTCGCCTATGTCCGCGCCTCGTTGAAGCAGACGACCGGCAAGGATCCGCACGTGCTGCCCAACCTTGCGGGATCGCTGCCGAACGACTGCTTTGCCGACATCCTGGGCCTGCCGACGATCTGGATTCCCCACAGCTATCTTGGCTGCAACCAGCATGCGCCGGATGAACACGTGCTGAAGCCCGTCTGCCGCGAGGCGATGCAGGTCATGGCGGGGCTGTTCTGGGACATCGGCACCGCCACCCCGCCGTCCTGACGCAGGCAATCAGGTCGCGGTGATCACCGCCCTTGCCCTGTCGCCCCCCAAGGCCGCGAAGGCCCGCTGTCGGCAGGTCAGCACGATGATCTGCTGATCGCGGGCGACGTGATGCAGGGCGTTGAACATCGCCTCGATCCGGTCGTCGTCGCTGTGGACCAGCGCGTCGTCCAGGATGACCGGCACCGCCGTGCCTGCCCGGGCGAACAGTCGCGCGAAGGCCAACCGCGTCAGGATGGCGATCTGTTCGCGGGTGCCGCCCGACAGGATGTCCAAGGGCTCGGCCTGGCCGTCGCGCGTCAGGGCCACGGGCAGCAGCGTCTGGTCGTCGATCTGGACCGAGGCCCCCGCATGCAGCACCGCCAGCAGCGGCTCCAGTTCCTTCATCACGGGGCCGAAATAGGTTTCGCGGGCGCTGCGACGCGCGTCCTCGAGGGCGCTGCGCAGGCGGAACAGGGCCTTGACCTCGGTGTCATAGCGGGCGGCGCGGGACTGGGCGGCGGTCAGCCTGCCGCGCACCTCGTCCAGCTGTTCCTCGATGCCCTGTTCGGCCATCGTCCCGATCGAGCCGTTCAACGTGGCCAGTTCCTCGCGAAGGGCGGCGCGGCGGTCCTGCGCCTGCGTGACGACGGATTGCATGCGCTTGAATTGCGCATCCGCCATCCCCTGATCGGGTGCGGCTTCCGCCAGCGTTCGGCAATGCGCCTGCGCTTCAGCCTGACGCGCCTGATGGGTTGCCAGATCGTCGCGCAACCGCTGTAGGCTGGCAGCAAGCGTGGCCAGATCGCCGGCCTCGGCCAAGGCGGCCTCGGCTGTTCGATTGGCCGAGCGCAGGGTCGAACGAGCCGCGGCCCGCGCCTCGGATGCGGCAAGAAAGGCGGCATGAGCCTGGGTCGCGGCATCGCAGGCGGCGGTTTCAGCCCGGGTCGCGGCGGCCATCTCGGCCTCCAGCGTGGCGTGATCTTCCGGGGGCGCGGCATCCGCGCCCGCATCGGCCTGCGCCTTGGCATGCGCCTGTCGCAGCGCATCCAGCCCGTCCGGCGCCAGTTCCGCCAGCATCCGTTCGGCACCTTGGACGGCTTGGTCCAACCGCTGCGCCTCGGTCAGCTTGCGTCGTGCCTCGGACAGGGTCTCGGCACCGCAGGCAGCCAGGCGATCGGCCAGATCACGGGCCGCGGCATCGACGGCCTGCAGATCGCCCCCGGCACCGGTGCCCGGCTGGATGCGCATCCGACCAATGCCGGGCAGGTCGAAATCCCGCGCCTCGGTCACGACATGCGCGCCTTCGGGCAGATCCGTCGCACCGTCGCGCACCCGCAGCGTCCCGTCATAGCGCAGGGACAGGGTGACATTCGCCGCGGCCATCTGCGCGGTCAGCTGTTCATGCCGGTCCCGCGCCTGTTCGGCGCCCGCCAGCAGCCTGGGCGTCACCACCAGCAGCCCCCGCGCGGCACGATCGGCTTCCAGCGTCCGGCGCAGTTCCTCGGCCCGATCAAGGCTGCGCCCCAGGTGTTCGGCCTGCCTGCGGGCGGCCTGCGCCAGTTGCGCGCGCTGCGACCGTGCCATGCGTTCCGCCACCGCGCGGCTTTCGGCCTGCGCCCCCGCCAGGATCGCCGCGGCGGCGGTATCGGCCTGCGACAACTCCTCGGCCCGTGTTTCATGGCGGGCGGCGTCATCGCCGGCCCGTGCCAGGTCGGCCTGTGCACGCGCGACCCGTTCCGACAGGTCCTGCAGGCGCAGGATCTGGGCGGCGGTGTTGTCGGTCGTCATAGCGGCCAACTTCAGCGCGCGCTGCGCCTCGGCCAGTTTTTCGGCATGGGCGGCAGCCTGCGCCTGTGCCTGCCGCGCCTGTTCCAAGGCCTGCCTGCGCTGATCCTCGGCCTGCGGGTCATCCAGTTCGCGCAGGTCGCGCTGAACCTCGGCGCGGCGGGCCAGATCGGCCGACAGGCGGGCGGCCTTGGTGGCCAGATCGCCCTCCTGCTGGCGCAGGGCCTCGGCATCGGCCTCGGCGCGGTGCCATTCGCCGCCCGTGCGCGGCTTGCCCGTGGTGGTGGCCAGCCGTGACAGCGCATCGTTTACCCGGGCCACGACCGCATCCAGCCGTCGCCCGCCCGTCATCATGTCGATCTCGCCCGCGACCGAGGACAGCAGATCGCGCCGCGCCCCCAGGCCGCGTTCACGTTCGTTCTTGTCGCTGGCCGAGTTCCCCTCGGGCTCCAGCCCCAAGAGCCCCTGCCGCACCCACAAAAGCCCCGAGGGACCGGCAAGCCCGCCCCCCAGCATCGCCCCGATCCAGGCCTCGGCCTCATCGTCCTGCGCGATCAGGCGCCCGTCGCGCAGGACGCGGGCGGTGGCGCGGGAAAGCCAGCGTTTCTCGATGCGGAAGCGGCCATCGGGCAGGTCGATCTCGACCGCGACCTCGGGGGCGCCGCCCGAATGCGGCTGCAGCGCCTTGACCGCGGCCTTGGCCCCGCGATGGCGTTCGAAGAACAGCGCGTGCATGGCGTCGAAGAAGGTCGATTTGCCGAATTCATTGGGCTCGGACAGGACGGTGACACCATCGCCGATGTCGTCGATCCGGGCGGTCTGTCCGGCAAAACGGCGGACGTTGGTCAGTTCGATTGCGCGGATCTTCATGCCTGCACCTGCAACGCCAAGGTATAGAGGCGCGACAGCGCATTGCCGGAAACCTCGCGCTCGGACAGGGACAGCGCGGTGTCGTGGGCCTCGGCCAGCAGGGTTTCGGCGGCCTGCCGCAGCGCGCCCGCATGGTCGATCTGGTCCAGATCGTCGGGGCGGGTGTCGGTCGCCAGCTGGCCGAAGTCGTGATCGAACCAGCCGAAATCGGGGCCGATCGCCTCGGCCTTGGCCTCGAGCCTGCTGCGATCGGCCAGGGGCAGCCGACCCGTCGCCTGCAGGCGCAGCAGCAGATCGCGCCGCAGATGCGCGGCGGGCAGTTCGGCGTCCAGACGTGCCACGGGATCGTCGCCGGGCAGCAGGTCCAGCAGCAACCTGCGCCATTGCAGCGTGCCGGTTTCCACGACATCGACCTGCGCGCCGCCGTCCAGCGTCACCAGCAGCGCACCGGCGGCCATGTCGTGCTTGAAACCGTCGGCCTCGGGCGATCCGCAATACCAGGTTTCCGCGCCCACCTGCATCCGCCCGTGCCAGTCGCCAAGCGCCAGATAATCCAGCCCCGAGAGGCGCGCGCGGTCGGGCGGGATGATGCCGGGCACCCCTTCCTCGGCCGAGAAATCGGTGATGGCACCATGGCCCAGCCCGATCCGCAGACAGCCTTCGGGCGTCGGGGCGGACATGGCGGCGGTCAGATCGCGTCCGGGGCGGCGCTGCGTGCATGGCGCCGGCAGCAGCATCGCGTGATCGTTCAGGGCAAATGCCGTGTCATCAGTCACGATCCGCAGGTTCGGCAGATCCTCGGACAGGATGCGCCGCCACAGTTCGGTCGCGGCAAGGCTGTCGTGGTTACCGGGCAGCATGATCCAGCGAATGTCGGTCTGGGCGGCCATGGCCCGCAGCGCGTGACGCAGGGTGTCGGGCGCAGGGGTTTCGGCGTCGAAGGTATCGCCCGCCAGCAGCACCGTATCGGCACCGCCGTCGCGGGCGGCCTGCGCTAGCCGGGCGATGGCACCGTGGCGCGCCTCGCGCAGGCGGTTGCGGATCGCCTCGGGGTAGCCGCCGAAGGCCTTGCCCAGATGCAGGTCCGACGAGTGTAGAAAACGAAGCATCGCGACCCCCCTGTGCGCCTGCGCCATGGATCGCGTGGCAAGGCGGGCTTGGCAAGGGCCAGGCCGCTAAAATTGTTGGGGGCCGATCAGGCAGGCACGGCTGTCAGCTGGCTTGGCTGTAGCGTCGCTGATCGGCGTCGTGGCGTGGGCCAACCCCCGTGTCGAAGACCTGCGCCACCAGACGGGCGAACCGCAGGTCGGCCAAGCTCAGTACCCCGTTCTGCAACCGGCCCGCGCCGGGATATCGTCGCAACGCGGCCCCTGCCCGTTCAAGGCAAAGTTCGGCCAGCGACGCATCACTCGCGAGGGCAGGCAGATCGGCGCGGCCATAGCACATCAAGGCCTCGATCACGGCGGCGATGACGTGATCCTGCAACGTCATCCGAACCCCGCGCGCAGTCGGCAGGCGGCCTTGGGCCACGGCACGCTGCCAATCGGCGGTCGCGGTGATATTCTGCACATAACCCTGCGGCAGCCGCGATATGGCCGAGGGACCGATGCCCAGCAGGATCGGGCTTTGATCGGTGGTATAGCCCTGGAAGTTGCGCCTCAGCCGACCCTCGCGGCTGGCTTGCGCAAGACTGTCGTCGGGCAAGGCGAAATGATCGATGCCCACGGGTTCGTAATCATGGGCCAGAAGGATGTCGCGGGCCAGATCGGACAGATCCAACCGTTCCTGCGCGGTCGGCAGCGCATCTTCGGGGATCAGCGCCTGCCTGCGCGCCATCCATGGCACATGGGCATAGCCGTAAAGCGCGATCCGGTCGGGCTGCATCCGCAAGACGGTCTGCAAGGTGCGCGCCAGACGTCGCCCGTTCTGATGCGGCAGGCCGTAAAGCAGGTCCATGTTGACACTGTTCACGCCACGTGCGCGCAGGCCCTGCACCATCCGCGCCGTGCCTTCCGCCGATTGCTTGCGCCCGATGGCCGCCTGCACCGATGGATCGAAATCCTGCACCCCGATCGAGGCGCGGTTCATCCCCATTCCCATCAGCGCATCCAGCCGCGCGTCGTCGCAATCGCAGGGGTCGATCTCGACCGAGACGCGGGTCGCCGCGTCGATCGGAAAGGCCGCGTGCAGCATCGCCCCAAGCCGGTTCAGCCGGTCGGGCGACAGGATCGTCGGCGTCCCGCCCCCCAGATGCAGCGCGCCGATGGTGATATCGTCAGGCAGCACGGCGCGGATCATCGCGATCTCATGGTCCAGGTGGTCCAGATAGTGATCCAGCGGCGCATCGCCGCGCGCGCCCTGGGTGCGGCAGGCGCAGAACCAGCACAGCCGCCGACAATAGGGCACATGCACGTAAAGCGACAGCGTGCTGCCGGGTGGAATGGCGCGCAGCCACCCCTGATGCGTGTCGGACCCAACCAGATCGGTGAACCGGTCGGCGGGGGGATAGCTGGTATAGCGCGGCGCACGCGCATTCAGCAGGGCGTGATGCAGGGGATCATGTGTCATGGGCCCGAATTAGGGGCAGCGCGGGCGGTCATACATTGATCGAAATCAAAGGTGGATGTAAAACTCGGGCATGACACGACTGACCCCCATCATTGCCTGCAACGACTGCCCCATCCGTTTCCGCGCCGTCTGTGCGGATTGCGACGCCGAGGAACTGGCCATGCTGGAGCGGGTGAAGACCTATCGGACCTATGCCGCAGGGGCGCATCTGGCCTTGGCGGGCGAAGGGCTGGACCATTTCTCGTCCATCGTCTCGGGCTGCGCGACCATGTCCCGCACGCTGGAGGACGGGCGCCGCCAGACGGTCGGTCTTTTGATGCCGCCCGACTTCATCGGGCGTCCGGGGCGCGCGCAATCGGCGTTCGACGTGCAGGCCCTGGGCGAGGTGACGGTCTGCCGTTTCGAACGCCGGGCCTTCGAGCAGATGGTCCGCGACACCCCCCATATCGCCACGCGCCTGCTGACCATGTCGCTGGACGAACTGGATGCGGCGCGGGACTGGGCGGTCGTCCTGGGTCGCATGACGGCACGCGAAAAGCTGGCGGCCTTCCTGGTCAGCCTTGCGCGGCGCCAGGCCCAGGGCAGCACCGCCCGCCTGCCCGGTGGCGGCGTGTCCCTGACCCTGCCCCTGACGCGTGAGGAACTGGCCGATCACCTGGGCCTGACCATCGAGACCACCAGCCGCCAGATGACCGCCCTGCGCAAGGACGGCCTGATCGACCTGCGCCAATCGCGCGAGGTCTTGATCCCCGATTTCGAGGCCCTCTCGGCCGAGGCGGGCGAGGACGGCGACGGCGGTCCCATCGTCTGACCCCATGCCGGTTTCGTGATCCGGCTTGATCCATGTCAATGAAGCGACCCTGACGCCCGTGCGACTGCCGGGGCGCGTCCCGCGATGGGCGCGCTTCGACATGAGGACGACATGCAGTTTACAAGGATCGCCATTCTGGCGCTGATCACCCTGCTGGCGGCGATGGCAGCGGACCTTGGGCGCGATCTGGCCTATTCGGTGCATGCGACCATCGTCATGCTGATCGCGGGCGGGCTGTGCCTGTGGGAATTGCGCCGGGTAGATGAACCCCGCACCCTGCCCCAGCCCGGAACCTATATGGACGGCCCCATCCGCGCGGGCGTCATCGCCACCGCCTTCTGGGGCATCGCGGGCTTTCTGGTCGGCACCTTCATCGCCTTCCAGCTGGCCTTTCCGGCCCTGAACTTCGACTGGTCGGAAGGATACGCCAATTTCGGCCGCCTGCGCCCGCTGCACACCAGCGCGGTGATCTTCGCCTTCGGGGGCAATGCCCTGATCGCGACATCCTTCTATGTCGTGCAGCGTACCAGTGCCGCGCGGCTGTGGGGCGGCAACGCGGCATGGTTCGTCTTCTGGGGATACCAGCTGTTCATCGTGCTGGCCGCCACCGGATACCTGCTGGGCGCCACGCAATCCAAGGAATACGCCGAGCCTGAATGGTACGTCGACATCTGGCTGACCGTCGTCTGGCTGACCTATCTGGCCGTCTTCATGGGCACGATCCTGAAGCGGCGCGAGCGTCACATCTATGTCGCCAACTGGTTCTTCCTGGCCTTCATCGTGACCGTGGCCATGCTGCATGTGGTCAACAACCTGTCGATCCCCGTGTCGATCCTGGGGTCTAAATCCGTGCAGGTCTTCGCGGGCGTCCAGGATGCCATGACGCAATGGTGGTATGGCCACAACGCGGTCGGCTTCTTCCTGACGGCGGGTTTCCTGGGGATGATGTATTACTTCGTTCCGAAACAGGCGGGCCGCCCCGTCTACAGCTACAAGCTGTCGATCATCCACTTCTGGGCGCTGATCTTTCTTTATATCTGGGCGGGTCCCCACCACCTGCATTACACCGCCCTGCCCGATTGGGCGGCGACCTTGGGCATGGTGTTTTCTATCGTGCTATGGATGCCCAGCTGGGGCGGCATGATCAACGGGCTGATGACGCTGGAGGGTGCCTGGGACAAGATCCGTACCGATCCCATCATCCGCATGTTCGTGGCCAGCCTTGCCTTTTACGGCATGTCCACCTTCGAAGGCCCGATGATGTCGATCCGCGCGGTCAACAGCCTCAGCCATTATACCGACTGGACCATCGGCCACGTCCATTCCGGCGCGCTTGGCTGGAACGGGATGATCACCTTCGGTTGCCTCTATTTCCTGACGCCGCGGCTCTGGGGTCGTCCGCAGATGCATTCCATGGCGGCCATCAACCTGCACTTCTGGTTGGCGACGTTGGGCATCGTCCTCTACGCCGCCTCGATGTGGGTGACCGGCATCATGGAGGGCCTGATGTGGCGCGAGGTCGATGCCAACGGCTTCCTGGTCAATTCCTTCGCCGACACGGTGGCCGCCAAGTTCCCGATGTACGTCGTGCGCGGCACGGGCGGGCTGCTGTACCTGGCCGGTGGCCTGGTGATGGTCTGGAACATGTGGATGACCATCCGCGCCCCCGAAGCCCGTCCCGTCGCCGCAACCGTCCCTGCGAGGTGATCCCATGACCCAAGACAGCAAGACACCCGAAAAGCCCAAGCGGCGGACGCTTCTGGACCGCCACGCCACGCTGGAACGCAACGCCACGCTGCTGCTGGTGGGGTCCTTCCTTGTCGTCACCATCGGCGGCATCGTCGAGATCGCGCCCCTCTTCTGGCTGGAAAACACCATCGAGGAGGTCGAGGGAATGCGCCCCTACACCCCCCTGGAACTGGCCGGCCGCGACATCTATGTCCGCGAAGGCTGCTATGTCTGCCACAGCCAGATGATCCGCCCCATGCGGGACGAGGTCGAACGCTATGGCCATTACTCGCTGGCGGCGGAATCCATGTATGACCACCCCTTCCAATGGGGGTCGAAACGCACGGGGCCTGATGTGGCCCGCGTCGGTGGCCGCTATTCCGACGAATGGCATTACGACCATCTGTCGGACCCGCAATCGGTCGTCCCCGAAAGCGTCATGCCCAAATACGACTACCTGGCGCGCACCAAGCTGGAGGTCACCCATATCGGCGACCTGCTGGAAACCCATGCGATGGTCGGGGTGCCCTATACCGACGACATGATCGCCAATGCCCGCGCCGACATGCGAGTGCAGGTCGATCCCTGGGGCGACACGGACGGCCTGCTGGAACGCTATCCCGGTGCGCAGGTCCGCGACTTCGACCGCAACCCCGAACTGACCGAGATGGACGCCCTGATCGCCTATCTTCAGATGCTGGGCACGCTGGTCGATTTCTCGACCTTTATCGCCGACGACAGCCGCTAGGGGGACCGATGACCGATACATATTCGCTTTTGCGCCTTTTCGCGGACAGCTGGATGCTGCTGGCCATGTCGGCCTTCTTCCTTGGCGCCTGCCTCTGGGCGTTTCGCCCCGGTGCCCGTGCCGTCCATGACGAAGCCGCCATGGCCATTTTCCGCGACAGCCCGACACCCGCCGACGGCGACGATCAGCCCAGGGACCCAACATGACCAAGCATCCTAAACCCGACGACAAGCCGCAGGTCGAAACCACCGGCCACAGCTGGGACGGCATCGAGGAGCTGAACAATCCCCTGCCCCGCTGGTGGCTGTGGACGCTCTATGGGACCATCGTCTTCGCGGTGATCTATGTGATCCTCTATCCCGCATGGCCGATGGTGAACGGCGCGACCAAGGGCGTCTTGGGCTGGTCCACCCGCGCCGATGTGCAGATGCATATCGAACAGGTAGACGCCAGCCAAACCGAGATGCGCGCATCGCTGACCCAGACCGATCTAGGCGCGCTGGACCGCAATCCCGAGCTGATGGAATTCGCGATGAACGCGGGTGCGGCCGTCTTCCGGACGAATTGCTCGCAGTGCCACGGCTCGGGCGCGGGCGGTGCGGTGGGTTATCCCAACCTGCTGGATGACGACTGGCTGTGGGGCGGCATGGTCGAGGATATCGCCTATACCGTCCGCCACGGCATCCGGAACGAGGACGATCCTGACGCCCGCTATTCCCAGATGCCCGCCTTCGGCGAGATGCTGGACCGCGACCAGATCGCGACGCTGGTGGCCCATGTCCGCAGCTTGCCAGACGGTGCCGATCCGCTTTCCGGGCCGGGGGGGCAGCTGTTCGCCGACAACTGCACCTCGTGCCATGGCGATGATGCCCGCGGCGACCGCACGCAGGGTGCGCCGAACCTGACCGATGCGATCTGGCTTTACGGCGACAGCCCCGAACAGGTCACCCGCATCATCACCCGCGGTCCCTTCGGCGTGATGCCCCCGTGGAACACCCGCCTGTCCGAGGCCGAGATCCGCGCCGTCGCCGCCTATGTCCACGGCCTTGGCGGGGGCGAGCCGAACGCCGCCCCTTGATCCACGTCAATGCATCCTGCCCGCCCTTCGGCCACGAGGGGCGGGCAATCAGAAGGCAGCATGATGTCCGACATTCCCCAGAACCTCTATGCCGCGCGGGTGCCGATCTTTCCCCGCCGCGTGCAGGGCCGTTTCCGCCGCCTGAAATGGTGGATCATGGCCGCAACCCTCGCCATCTATTACCTGACGCCCTGGCTGCGTTGGGATCGCGGGCCGAACCTGCCCGATCAGGCGGTTCTGGTCGATCTGGCCAACCGCCGCTTCTATTTCTTCTGGATCGAGATCTGGCCGCATGAATTCTATTTCGTGGCCGGCCTGCTGGTCATGGCGGGGGTGGGGCTGTTCCTGTTCACCGCCATGCTGGGCCGTGTCTGGTGCGGCTATGCCTGCCCGCAGACGGTCTGGACCGACCTGTTCCTGGTGATCGAGCGTTGGGTCCAGGGCGATCGCAACGCCCGTATGCGCCTGCACCAAGCGCCATGGACCGGCCGCAAGATCCGCCTGATGGGCACGACATGGGCACTGTGGCTGATGGTGGCGCTGGCCACCGGTGGGGCTTGGGTCTTCTATTTCACCGACGCGCCCGAACTGGCCCGCCAGCTGGTGACCCTGTCGGCCCCGCCCATCGCCTATGCCACCATCGCCATCCTGACCGCGACGACCTTTGTCTTCGGCGGCTTCATGCGCGAACAGGTCTGCATCTACATGTGCCCTTGGCCGCGCATCCAGGGGGCGATGATGGACCCTGGCACGCTGACCGTCGCCTATCGCGACTGGCGGGGCGAGCCGCGGGGCCGCGGGCTGCGCCGTCAGGCCGCTGGCCTGCGCGTGACGGGCCCGCAAATCGGCGGGCGCGCGCCGCTGATCCCCATGCCGGGCGTGCCGGACACCACGACCCATGTGCAGGGTCCCGGCGACTGCATCGATTGCAACGCCTGCGTCAACGTCTGCCCCATGGGCATCGACATCCGCGACGGCCAGCAGATGGCCTGCATCACCTGTGCGCTGTGCATCGACGCCTGCGACCAGGTGATGGAGAAGATCGGCCGCCCGCGCGGGCTGATCGACTATCTGGCCCTGTCCGACGCCCCGCGCGAGGCCGCGGGCGGTGCCCATATTCCCGCGTGGCGCCATGCCTTGCGGCCACGCAACCTGATCTATCTGGCGATCTGGCTGGCCATCGGCGCGGCGCTGGTCTTTGCCCTGTTCATCCGCCCGCAGATCGAGCTGACCGTCGCCCCCGTCCGCAACCCTACCTTCGTGACCCTGTCGGATGGCAGTGTGCGGAACGCCTATGACGTGCGGCTGCGCAACAAGCATCACGACGCCCGCATCTTTACCCTGACACCGGGCGCGGACAGCATGACCGAACTGCAGGTCGAGGGCCATCAGGACGGACAGGTGCCGGTCCCCGCCGATGCCCAGACCAGGGTCCGCGTCTATCTGACCGCCCCTGCCGGGTCGCCCCCCGCCACCGGCGATCACAGCCCCGTCCGGATCTGGGTCGAAGATGCGATCAGCGGCGAACGCGCCCATGTGGACAGCACATTCAACGGAAAGGACAGCCGATGACCCGACTGACAGGACGCCATGTCGCCGCGATCTTCACGGGCGGTTTCGGCATCATCATCGCCGTCAACCTGCTGCTGGCGACCAAGGCCGTCAGCACTTTCCCCGGCCTCGAGGTGCCCAATTCCTATGTCGCCAGCCAATCCTTCGACGCCCGGCGCAAGGCGCAGACGGCGCTTGGCTGGACGTCGCGGGTCGATTACCACGACGGGTCGCTGACCATCGCGGTCCTGGACCGCGACGGCCACCCCGCCCCCATCCGCGATCTGACCGCCCATATCGGCCGCCCGACCGAGGCCCGCGACGACATCGCCCTGATGCTTGACGCACGGGGTCAGGTGGCCCTCGAACTGGCGCGCGGCATGTGGCGGCTGGACCTTGCGGGCCATGCCGATGACGGAACCCCCTATCAACGCGCCATCCCCCTGAAGGTCGATCCGACATGGTAACCGCCTGCCCCGCCTGTTCCACCGTCCCGTTGCCGCAGGGCCGCGCGGTCGATCAGCCCACCCATGTGCTGCATCTGCCCGACATCCATTGCGGAGCCTGCATCGCCACGGTCGAACGCGCCCTGACCGCCCTGCCCGTGGTCCAGCAGGCGCGGGTGAACCTGACCCTGAAGCGGGTGATGATCGTCGCGCCGGGGGCCGAAGATGCCACGCTGATCGAGGCGCTTGCCCGAGCCGGTCACCGCGCCGACCGTCTGGATGCGGGGCGCCTTGGCCCGCGCGACGTGACCGCCCGCGACCTGCTGACCCGCATCGGCGTGGCGGGCTTTGCGATGATGAACGTCATGCTGCTGTCCGTCGCCATCTGGAGCGGCGCGGCAGGTGCCACCGCTCAGGTCTTTCACCTGATATCGGCGGCCATCGCCATCCCGGCCGTGGGCTTCGCCGCGCAACCGTTCTTCGCATCCGCCATCACCGCCCTGCGTCACGGGCGGATGAACATGGATGTGCCGATCTCGCTAGCGATCATTCTGGCCTCGGGGGCGTCGCTGGCCAATGCCTTCGGCTTCAGCGACCGCGCCAATTGGTTCGATGCGGCGCTGGCGCTGACGTTCTTCCTGTTGATCGGGCGCTATCTGGATCGCGCGGGCCGCGCCGCCGCCCGATCCGCCGCAGCCGAGCTGGCCGCGCTGGAGGCCCCGCAGGCCGTTCTGATCGAGGGCGCACAGGAACGCATCGTCGCCGCCGAGACCCTGCAACCGGGGTCGCTGATCCGCCTGCGTCCCGGCGACCGCCTGCCCGCCGATGGCACCATCATCACCGGTCGGACCGATCTGGACCGATCCGCGCTGACCGGCGAATCCGTTCCGCAACCTGCAGGCCCCGGCGATGAGGTCACCGCAGGCGAAACCTGCCTGACCGGCGCGTTGACCGTCCGCGTGGACCGGGCCGGGCGCGACACGGCGCTGGCCCGCATGGCCGATCTGGTCGCCACCGCCGAGACGCAGCGCACCCGCCACACCGGCATCGCCGACCGCGCCGCCCGCATCTATGCGCCGCTGGTCCATGTGCTGGCCGCCGCAACCTTCGTCGGCTGGCTGATGCTGTCGGGCGACGGGTGGCGGGCGCTTGATATCGCCATCTCGGTCCTGGTGATCACCTGCCCATGCGCCCTGGGGCTGGCGGTGCCTGCGGTATCCACCGTGGCCACGGCGCGGCTGTTCCGCGCGGGTATCCTGGTGAAATCCGCCACCGCGCTGGAGCGTCTGTGCCAGATCGACACGGTGGCCTTCGACAAGACCGGCACGCTGACCACGGGGCTGGTGACGCTTGGCGGCAACCCCGATCCTGAAACGCTGTCCATCGCCGCGGGGCTGGCGCAGGCATCACGCCACCCGGTGTCGCAGGCCATCGTGGCGGCTGCCGATGCGCGCGGCATCGCGCCCGCCCCCGTCACGGATACGACCGAATATCCGGGCTGCGGGGTTCAGGGCATGCTGGCCGGCCAGCGCGTCCGCCTTGGCCGCGCCGGCTGGATTAAGGGCACGGATACGTCCGATGCCGCCGTCTGGCTGTCGGTCGCGGGCCAGCCCCCCACGCCGCTGATGACATCCGAAGCCCTGCGCGATGATGCCATCCCCACGGTCAGGGCGTTGCACGACGCGGGCTATGACATGGCCCTGCTGTCGGGCGACGCGCCCCGCCCCGTGGCCCGCATGGCGCAGGCAACCGGCATTGGGACGGCGCTGGCGCAGCTGACGCCCGCCCTCAAGGTCGATTGGGTGCGCGACCGCACCGCCCAAGGGGCGCATGTGCTGATGGTGGGCGACGGGCTGAACGATACCGGCTGTCTGGCCAGTGCCCATGCGGGGATCTCGCCGGGCACGGCGCTGGATGCGGCGCGATCGGCATCCGATGTAGTGCTGATTGGCGGCGGCCTGATGGGCGTGCCGCGCGCGCTGGCCACCGCACGGGCCGCGATGGGGCGGATGCGCCAGAACATCGGGCTGGCGGTGCTGTATAACGTCGTCTCGGTGCCGCTGGCGATGTCGGGGCATGCATCCCCGCTGATCGCGGCGCTGGCCATGTCGCTGTCCTCGCTGACCGTGACCCTGAATGCCCTGCGGAGGTTTCGATGAACGTGCTGGCCGTCCTGATCCCGATTTCCGTCACCCTCGGGCTAGCGGGGCTGGCAGCTTTCGTCTGGTCGCTGCGGTCGGGCCAATATGACGACCCCGCAGGCGATCAGGCCCGCGCCCTGGACCTGATGGAGGAAGACTGACCCCACCGCGGGGTCAGTCCGTCGCATGAAAGGTCAGCCCAGCACCGGCTCCAGTTCGGTGGACCACAGCTTCACGTCCTCGCGGTCCATCAGGCTGACGGTCATTACTTTGGTATCCGCGCTGATGTCGACCTTGCCGAAGAACTGCATCCCGTCCGACGGCGGCAGGTTCGCCTGACCTTCATCGGGATGCTTGGCAAAGCGGACCTCGGGGCCGAAGGTGTTGTCATAGTCCGACGGGCCGAAGGTGCCTGCGTGCAAGGGGCCCGACACGAATTCCCAGAAGGGCTCGAAATCCTGGAACACCGCGCGGTCGGGGCTGTAGTGATGGGCGGCGGTATAGTGCACATCCGCCGTCAACCAGACGGTGTTCGCGATGCCGCCATGCTTGATGAAGGACAGCATCGCTGCGATGTCCTGTTCGCGGCCACGCACCGGACCGTCGCCATTCGCGCCATTCTCCATCGCCGTGTCGCCATCGCGGACCATCATGCCGATGGGCATGTCGGCGGCGATGACCTTCCAGACGGCTTTCGAATTGGTCAGTTCGCGCTTCAGCCATGCCATCTGGTCGGCACCCAGAAACGGCGTGCCGCCCTCTTCGTCGTTGGCGGTGTTGTCGCCGCGATAGGTGCGCATGTCGATGACGAAGACATCCAGCAGCGGACCATAGGCGACCTTGCGATAGATGCGGCGCGGCTCGGCCAGGTTCTGGCGGGTGGGCAGCATCTCGTGGAAGGCCTGACCGGCGCGGGCGGCCAGCAGGCGGGCGGATTTGACGGTATAGCGGTCATCGGCCTCCAGCATTTCGTTCGGATACCAGTTGTTGGTCACCTCGTGGTCGTCCCATTGGGCGATGACCGGCACCTGCGCGTTGAAGGCGCGGACGTTCTTGTCCATCATGTTGTACAGATACTGGCCGCGATATTCGTCCAGCGTCTCGGCCACCTTCATCTTGGCCTCGGTCATGACGTTCTTCCACAGCGTGCCGTCGGCCAGTTCGACCTGTTCCTGCAAGGGGCCGTCGGCATAGACGGTGTCGCCCGAGTGTAGGAAGAAGTCGGGGTTGTGTTTCAGCATCGTGGCATAGGTCTTCATGCCGCCGCGATCCTCGTCGATGCCCCAGCCTTGGCCCGCCACATCGCCCGACCAGACAAAGCTGACATCGCGCAGCTCATTCGGCGCGGTGCGGAACTGTCCCGTGACGGGTTCGGATTTCGTGCCGTCCGACAGATCGGCCATGGTGACGCGATAGAAGATCTCCTGATCCGAGGGCAGGCCCGTCAGCGCCATCTTGCCCGTGTTGTCGGTGGGCGCACCGACCGGCAGACGCGGCATCAGATGCGCATCGCGGAAGCTGTCCGAGGTCGACCATTCGACCCACATCTCGGCCTCGCGGTCGGCGCGGCTCCAGATGACGGCGCCGTCATGGGCCACGTCGCCCGATTGCACGCCATGGCTGATGATCGGCCGCGCGGCGGCACGGACCAGCCCCGGCATGGCCAGTCCCCCGGCCACGGCTGCGGTTCCAAGCAAGGCTTGCCTGCGGGTGAAGGTGATGCGGGGCATGTCGGTTCTCCGGTTGCCAAGGGACACAGAGGGCTGAAGTCGCAACAGAAGCTGACAGCCACGCGACAGCGCCACGAATTTCGGGTGACATTGCCCTGCCCCGCAATGCAGAACGGCCCGCCCCATAAGGGCAGGCCGTATGGCGTGACGATGCCGCTTGGCTCAGCCCGTGCGCAGGTCGCGCTTGATGGCGTCGGCCGCCCGCAACGACAGCGCCGCCATGGTCAGCGTGGCGTTCACCGTGCCTGCCGCCGCCATCGCGCCGCCTGTCGCCAAGAACAGGTTCTGGTGGTCATGGCTGCGGCACCAGCTGTCCACGACGGAATTGCGGGGATTGGTGCCCATGATCGTGCCGCCGCAGATGTGGTTGTTGGGGGTGAAATGATCGCTCATCTCGATCTCGGTGCCGCCGAAGGCCTCGGCGATGGTGCGCAGATGTTCACGCGACGACACGGCCGCGCGGCGGACGTAATCGCCCACGTCGTAATGCACGTCGGGCATGGGAATGCCCAAGCTGTCGCGCCGGTCGCCCGAAAGGGTCAGGCGGTTTTCCGGATCGGCCAGCGTCTCGTGGTTGACATAGATGTCGACGCCACAGGCCGCACGGCGGCGGATCTCGGCATCCAGCGCCTTGCCGACCTTGCCGGTCGCCAGCGCCTTCAACCCACCCTTGGTGGTCTGGGCGGTGTTGTTGTAGCCGATCTGGATGGCCGAACGTTCGCCCCGCCAGTCACCGTCGCGGAAGTTGGTGATCGACGACATCTGGACCGAGCCCTGCCCCGCCCAGATGGGTTCCTCGGCCACGAAGCTCATCGAGATGCCGGGGTGGTCCATCATGTTGCGGCCCACCTGATCCGAGGAGTTGGCGATGCCGCCCGGGTTCTTGTCGTTGGCCGCGACCAGCAGCAGTTTGGGCGTCTCGATGCCGTTCGCGGCGATGACGAAGCGCCGGGCCAGAACCTTGGTGCTGTTCTTGTCCGGATCATAGAAATGCATCGCCGTGACGTCGTTCGCGCTGTCCGTGTCGATGCGATAGACGACGGCGTTCGGGATGACCTTCGCGCCCAGCTGCTCGGCCTTCTCGACGGAATAGATGCCGTTGTACATCGCGCCGATGGGGCAGATCGGCATGCAGTTGTTGTTGCCGCAGCACTGCGGACGCCCGTCATAGGGCCGCGAGTTGCGCCCCTGCGGCACCGGCGTGTTGTCATAGCCCAAGGGGGCCACGACCTCGGTGAAGCGACGGTCGCCATAGCCGTATGGCATCGAGGTCATGGGCCAGGGCTGCGACCGAGGGGCGGACGGCGTGATGTCCTGCCCGTTGGGGCCCATGACGCCCATCTCGGTCTCGGCGGCGAAGTAATAGGGTTCAAGATCGTCATAGCTCAGCGCGAAGTCGCGTCCGACGCCATAGCGGGACTGCATCTCGAAGTCGCTTGGCAGATAGCGCCAGCTGGAGGCCGCCCAATGCCAGGTCGTGCCGCCGACGCCCTTGATGATGCCCTGCTTGTAGGCGGCGGCATCGGGACCGGTCGTCTTCAGATAGCCGTTGTCGGGGAAGAAGTTCGTATGCGGCGCCCAGGGCACGTTCGGATAAGGCGTGGCATAGTCGAAATCGGCCTTGTTCCGCGGCGGCATGTAGCGCCAGTTCTCGACGATCTTGTCGCGGTCATAGCGCGGCCCGGCATCCAGGATGATGACGGAGAGGCCCGCCCGTACAAGATCCAGCGCCAGAAGGCCGCCGCAGATCCCCGCGCCGGCGATGACGACATCGGCTGTCAGAGTTTCCTGGGTCATGGAGTGTTCCTTGGGGTCAATGCACGCGCATCGGATCGCCGATGCGCGGCCAAAATGGGGGGTGTCAGGCCGCGCGGCGGCGGCGGACGATCAGAAGGACGACCAGTCCCAGCAGGACCAGCGCGGCGATCAGCCCCGCCACCATGATCTGCGGGGTGGCCAGCCGGACCAGCGGCGGCACGGCGCCCCCGGTGCGGGCCGTCTTCACGTCATCGGCGGTGAAGGCGACGGGCTGGGGACCGAAGCTGGTCGCGGTGAAGCTGGCCAGCCGCGCGATCTGTTCGTCGTCCAGCTTCTGCACCAGGCTGTCGGGGCCGAAGCCCGGCATCAGCGTGTGATGGTCGCCGGTCTCGCGGCTGACGCCCTGCAGGATGGTGGACAGCAGGTTCGTCCCCTGCACCTGCGTCAGGGTCAGATTGCCCTTCAGCGCCGGATAGGTGCCGTCGGGCGAACCCTGTCCGGACAGCCCGTGGCAGGATGCGCAGACGGTCTCGTAGAGCTGCGCCCCCGAGGCATCGCCGTCCAGCCGGTGCTGGCTGCGTGCATCGGCATGATCGGCGGGAACGAAGGCGGCGGGGGTGGGCACATCGGCCGGGGCTGCGGGTTCCCGACCCTTGGCGGGCAGGCTGCGCAGATAGGTCACCATGGCCGCGATGTCGTCATCCTTCAGGTGCTGGAGGCTGTATTCCACGGCCTCGGCCATCGGACCCGAGGCGCGGGCATGGGTCGCCACGCCCGTCTTCAGATAGTCGGCCAGATCCTCATCCGACCAATCGCCCAACCCCGTCGGCGTCAGGTTCGGGGCGTGCCAGCCGCCGACCTCGCCCCCGGCCAGGAATTCGCCCTGGTCGGACCCCATCAGCAGGTTGCGCGGCGTGTGGCAGGTGCCGCAATGCGCCGGCCCCTCGACCAGATAGCGGCCACGGTTCCATTCGGGGGACTGGTCGCCGTCGGGCTGGAAGGGTTCGGCCCGCGCGAAGGCGGCGTTCCAGGCGATCATCGACCAGCGCTGCGAGAACGGGAAGGACAGCCTGGTCTGCGGCGCGGCCTCCTCGACCGGCTCGACCTCGGTCATCAGATAGTCGTAGAGCGCCGCGATATCCTCGTCCGTCATGCGGGCATAGGAGGGATAGGGCATCGCCGGATAGAGATGCGCGCCATCCTTGCGGATGCCGTCGCGCAGGGCGGCGGTGAATTCGGCAAGGCTGTAGCCGCCGATCCCGAATTCCACCGAGGGCGTAATGTTGGACGAGGTGATCGCCCCCATCGGCGACTGGATGGCATAGCCGCCCGCATAGGGCGCGCCCTCGTGGCCACTGGTGTGGCAGGCGGCGCAATCGGCGGTGGTGGCGACATATTCGCCGCGCGACATATCTTGCGCCGAGACCGGCAGGGCAAGCCCGCCCATCATCACGGCGGCAAGGCGGAGGCTGTGGGAAAGGGTCATCATCGGCCTTCAGAATGCGGGCATGTCAGCAAGCGCGGGCGGCGTCGCGGTCCACCAGTCCGGACCGTTCAGCGCATAGGTCGGGATCGGCACCGCATCCAGTGCGGGCCGATACATCAGCGCCTTGTCGAAAGCATAGACCGTGGCATCGCTGCCTTCCGCGACGGCGCCCGAATACCAGGCATGGATGATCGCCAGCAGGGTTTCGCGCAGGGGATCGTCCCTCAGGGCCGCTGACAATGTCTCGACATCGGGGGCTTCGGCCATCCGGCGTTCAAGGGCCTGCGCGTCGGCGTCGAAGCCGTCATGTTCCACGCGCAGCCCCTGCAGCAGCCCTGCCCCGACGTCGGCATCCAGACGGTCATGGCCGGTCGCAAAGCGCGACAGCACCATGAAGCGATCAAGGCGGATCGCCTCCTGTGCGAAACCTGAGGATGGAAGGGCGGCAACGAACAACCCCATGGCAGAGCTGCCAAGGAACTGTCGCCGGTCCAGACGAGCGTTTGTGAACATGAGGCTGATCCTGAAATGGATGGCAAACACCGCCCCCGAGTGGCGGTTGTTAGCGCACAAACTGACCCTCGTGCCGGAGTTTGCAACCAATCAGCAGGTCAGCATCCCATGATGACGGAATTGGTCGGGTTTCGAATGAGTGATTGGTGGAAAGCCGTGTGCGACAGTAGGTCGCATTCCTTTCGCCAATGAATACAGATGCATGCCGTGCAACTTGCCGTCCCGCAAGCGGACGCTGCGTCAGCTTGCGATCACCTGTGCCATGCAGACAGCTCATAGCGGGAAGACCGGCAGTCGATAGCTGGCCACGGGTCGCTCACTGGAAAATGTCCCGAATCATCGATGCGAGCGAAGCTTTTCAGACGGATGCGATTGCTGCGGACCTCTGAACGAACGACCGCGCCCTGCCCGACCATCGGGATCGGGCAGAGACCCGGCCTGATGATTAGCCAACGGGGCTGTTTCGCCCTGCTGGCCAATCACTTTGCCCCCGGGAAAACCCGGACAGCAGATCAGGACCCAAGAAACGCGCCGACCGACCGCCGCGCGCTTCATTCGATGCACCGAAAGCATGCCAATGGCCCGCCCCGAGGCCGCTATTGCCTGATGTCCCCTTCTGCGTCACGCTGAGCGGATGCCCCACGCCGGGGCCATGGTGATCGCGGGATGGAGCAGCAGGCCACGGGAATGTTGGACAGGGTCGTCGCCCTTCTGGACCTGATCCTGGAACAGGGCCAGGTCCTGCTGACGGGATTGCTGCGCCCTTGGAACAGCTATCAACTGGCCATCACGCTGGCCCTTTTCCTGCTGGCGCATCTGCTGGCGCGGATCTTCACGCCGCGCCTGCAGGCCTGGATGCGCAGCCGCGAGGATTGGCCCATGTGGCGCCTGCGCGTGCTGGTGCTGGTCCGCAGGCGCTTGCGCGGGATCATCTTCGTGGCGCTGATCTGGTCGGTCGTGATTGTCATGCGCGAGGTGACATGGCCAAGCAGGTCCTATCTGCTGGTGCTGCTGGCCAATCTGGCGCTGGCGTGGCTGATCATCGTCTTCACCACGCGGCTGATCACAAATGCGATCCTGCGGCGGGCCGTGCGATGGGGGGCGCTGACATGGGTCACGCTCAGCGCACTAGACCTGACCGGGACCGCAGCCCGACTGCTGGACCACATGGACGTCGAGATGGGCGAGGTGCGCATCTCGGTCCTGATGCTGTTGCAGATGCTGACCGTGCTGACGGTCTTCTTCCTGATCGCCAAGTTCATGTCGCGCTGGCTGTCGGCACGCATCGCGGCCAGCGAGAACCTGTCACCCTCCATGCGGGTGCTGTCGGTCAAGCTGCTGCAGACGGCGCTGTTCATCGCGGCCTTCGTCATCGGGCTGCGTGCCATCGGCGTGGACCTGACCGCGCTGGCCTTCCTGTCGGGTGCCATCGGCCTTGGCATCGGCTTCGGCCTGCAAAAGGTGGTGTCGAACCTGGTGTCGGGCGTCATCATCCTGATGGACAAGTCGATCAAGCCCGGCGACGTCATCTCCATCGGCGAGACCTTCGGCTGGATCAACCAGCTGGGCGCGCGCTATGCCTCGATCTCGACCCGTGACGGGCGCGAATATCTGATCCCGAACGAGGATCTGATCACCGGGCAGGTGGTCAACTGGTCGCATTCCGACGAATTCGTGCGCCTGGACATCAACTTCGGCACCTCCTACGACGACGACCCGCATCTGGTGCGCCGCATCGCCGTCGAGGCATCACTGACGGACGACCGGGTGCTGCAATCGCGCCCGCCCGTCTGCCACATCGTGGGTTTCGGCGATTCCAGCGTCGATTACGTCCTGCGCTTCTGGATCAAGGACCCCACGGGCGGGCTGACCAACATCCGCGGCAAGGTCTTTCTGGCGCTGTGGGACAGCTTCAAGGCCAATGGCGTCTCGATCCCCTTCCCGCAGCGCGAAGTGCGTGTCCTGAACCCGAGGGGGGTTCAGGACTGAAGCTGTCAGCTCCAGATGAAATCATCCGCGGGCGGTTCATAGATGACGAAGTCCGGGGCCTGGACGGCCTCGGCCATCACCGGCTCCTGCCCCTCGTCGGGCAGGAAGGCCACATCCACCCAATAGTTGGTGTTGTTGTAGATCTGCGTCGGGAAGCCACCGGTGCCCCCCGGCGAGAAGACGCCATTGCCCGCAGGCGCGGTCAGCAGCTGATCGTCGCTTGCGTGATCATCGGCGAAATAGTTCGAGGTATAGGCATAGTTCTGCTGCGTGCCATAGGACGCCACATAGACCTGCCCCGCCTGCACCGTGATCGGGCTGGGCAGCGCCGCCGTCTGCCACCCCGTCTGCCCCGGCGCCGAGGTCACGGTGACCGAACCCAGGTTCACGCCCGCATCCGTCCACAGGTTCAGCGTGCGGGTGTCGGTGTCGCCCGCATCCTCGGCCCCGCGGTAATAGGTCAGATGGGTAATGCTGCCGTCCTCGGACGCGGTGAAGCGCACGCCCAACTCGTAGTCCGTCGGGTCGGCCAGCGATGTCGCCGCAGGCTGATCGGCCTGGCTGAACAGATGGGATGCATCGTCCGAGGGTTCGCCGGTGATGTTGACGACGGTGACCGTCATGGCCTGCTGCACCGTCGCACCATGGCCGTCCGCCACAGCCACGATGAGGTCATAGACGTTGTCGCCGCCCGCGTCCGAAGGGTCCTCGAAATCGGGGGCCGCGACGAAGGTCAGCAGGCCGGTCGTCGGGTTCAGCGCGAATTGCGCCGCATCCGCCCCGCCCGCGATGCTGTAGGCCAGGCTGTCGCCGTTTTCATCCGTGGCGGTCAGCTGGGCGGCGCGGGTCTGTTCCTCGGCCACCGAGACATCGGCGGATGAGGTGAAGACAGGGGCCACGTTGGGTGTCGTTTCGTCGGGCGCAAAGCTGAGATCCACCCAGTAGTTCGAGCTGTTGTAGGTCAGCGTCGGGAAAAGGCCCGTGCCCCCCGCCGCATAGACGCCGTTGCCGCCAGCCGCCGCCGACAGCGTCCCGTCCGGCCCCGACCACAGCGACGCGAAGAAGCCATTGCTGAACGAGTAATTCTGTTCGGTGCCATAGGACACGACATAGGTCTGCCCCGCCTCCAGCGCGACGCCGCTGGCCAGCGTGCCGACCTGCCATCCGACCATGCCAGGGTCCGATCGCACCTGCACCGCGCCAAGGTTGACCCCATCGGCGGTCCAGATGTTCAGCGTGCGGATATCGGTGTCGCCCGCATCGGCCAGCCCGCGATAATAGCGCAGGCTGTTTACCACCCCATCGGCGGATGCGGTGAACCTGACGCCCAGTTCATAGGTCGTGTTGTCGTTCGTGACCACGGTCGCGGGCCCATCCTGATGACCAAAGAGGTTCGACGGACCGGGCTGATCTTCGGGATCGACATCGGTGACGGTGATGCTGACGGCGGTTTCGGTGGCGCTGTTCACGCCGTCGGATGCGCTGACCACGATGTCATAGGTGTTGTCGGCGCCCGCATCGATCGGCGCCTCGTGGTCGGGGGAAAAGAGGAAGGTGATCCGCCCGGTCTGGGCGTCGATCCAGAACAGATCCGCATCATCCCCGCCCGCGATGCCATAGCGAATGGTGTCGCCCTCGGCATCGGTGGCGGTGACGATGCCTGCCAGCGTGCCGTTCTCCGGCGCATTGAAGGCCTCGGCCGAGGTGAAGACCGGCGCATCGTTTCCGACACTGCCGCGCGCGAAGGTGACATCCACCCAGTAGTTCGACCCGTTGAAGGTGTCGGTAGGGCGTTCCAGCTGCTTGCCGTATTGATAGACCCCGCTGCCCACCCCGGCCGACATGATGCCATAGGGTTCGGTATATGGGGCGTCGTAGAAGCCCGCCGAGGTGACATAGTTGTTCACCGTGTCGTAGGACACGGTATAGGTGACGCCCGGCTGGATCTGGACCGGGGTATCCAGGGCGGCGCTCTGCCATCCGAAATCGCCGGGATCGGACACGAAGGACACCGTCCCGATCAACTGGCCGTTCGGTCCCCACAGGTGCCCCTGCCGCAGGTCGGTGTCATTCGCATCCGCCTGCGCACGGTAATAGCGCAGTTCGGTCACGGTGCCGCCCTCGTCGGTGACGAACTGCTGGCCCAGGGTCAGGGCGGTGTTGTCGTTGACCATGCTGCCATTGAAATCCTGCAGGGGGCTGAGCAGATGGATGTCGTCGGGCGGGACAGGCTCGGTCACCGTCAGGACATGGCTGGGCAGCGAGGCCGCAGAGGGCGTGTTCAGGGAATCGTCGATGGCGCGGACCTTGATGTCATAGGTGCCCTGCACCGTCGGCCGCCAGTTCAGCTGCCAGTTGGTGGTGCCCTGCGCCGCGATCCAGGTCGCGCCGCCGTCCAGCGAGACCTCGACCCCGGCGACGACGCCATCGACGGTCAGCGCGTTGCCATCGTCATCCGTCGCCGTTCCGCTGATCTGGATGACCTCGAAGGCGCCGACTTCGGAGGGCAGAGGGTCGATCTGGACCGTCGCGGCAACCCCGTCCGAGGACGCCAAGGCCCGCACCAGCCCCTGGCTGGCCAGCACCGCATCCGAAACGCCGGGCTGGATCCCCATGTCGGCGAACATGTTGACGGTGAACTGCTTCAGATCGGTGTTTTCCAGATCGGCGCCATAGGGTTCGGAATCGTGACGGTCGCTCAGCGCCCAGGTCCAGAAGACCGTGCCCGCGCCGAAGACGATGGCCCCGCTTTCGGCGCGATACATCGTCAGATTGTGGGTCGCGACGCCGGGGGCAATGGTATTGCCCTGATCGATCAGGATGCCGCTCCAGGGAATGGTGGTCTCGGACAGCTTTATCAGCCCCGCAGGCCGGTTCACGTCATTGGGCGAGGTGTTCCATTCATAACCCAGAATGCCCTCGGCGATGTCCAGCTGGCCGCCGTTGGCGATGGTCGTGTCCCGCCAGACCCGCAGCACCGAATAACTTTCCGGCACATCCAGCGCGCCGCCGAACTCCCCCGTCCCGTCCGGTCCGAACAGCTGCCCCGTCAGCGAATTTTCGGCGCAGTTGCAGGTGTGGGGCTGGCCGGTCAGCGGATCGTCCACCAATGCCCCGCCCGCCAAGGGGTTGTCCTGAAAGCGGGTGTCGCGCCAGGTGCCGGTCCAAATATCGGATGGGTCGAGGTTGTAGTAGTCATCGCCCGTCGCGTTCACGTCCGCATGGGCCCAGGTCTCTTTGTAGCAGACGAGGGTGCGGTATTCCTGACCGTCGACGATGCTGACATCCCAACGGGTCTTCCAATAGATGTCGTTGCCACCCCAGAACAGCAGGTTGACGCCTGCGTCGCGGGCCTCCTCGACGTTCAGGCGTTGATCGCCCGACCAGTATTCGTCGTGACCGACCGAGATGAAGGACTGGTACTGCTTCAGGTAATCCGCCCCCAGCCTGTCCGTATCCATCCCCGAGATGTAGGACACGTCATAGCCGTTCTGTTCCAGCCAGAAGATCGCCGCGTAATCGGCCCCGAACAGGTAATCCTGCGCCCCGGCGGCGGGACCGCCCTGCTGGCCCTCGATCCCACGGGTGATCAGGGGCCGGTTGTAGCTGACGGCATAGGCCCGGTCCTGCGCGGTCCCTGCCGGATCGGGGACGTCCGGGTGATCGACCGTGCCGCTGGCATCGCCATAGAAGTTCGCCCCGATCAGGCCGTTGTTGCCGAACCAGCCGTTATAGGCGTGCCATGTCGTGTCCGAGGTCTGCAGCACGATGTCGGCGGGGCGGTCGTCCTCGCGCACGATGAAGGGGATCTGGTTGGTCGCGCCCTCGATCGGGTCGCCATTGGCATCCAGCCGCTGGACGCGCGCCAGATAGACGCCCGACACGGCATCCTGCGGGATCTGCCAGCTGTCGGTGACCGACCAGTTCCCGGCATCGACCAGTGCGCGCGTGGCGTCATATTCGGCGTCGGGCTGCACCACGCCGTCAGTGTTGACCCACCCCCCGACCTGCCGCGCGCCGTCGCCGCCGTAATAGCCGAGCCGGAAGATCTCGACTTGGTAGTCGCTGCCGGGATCGTCGCTGATGTTGATCTTGAAATCGACCTGATCACCGGCATTGATGCTGATGTCGGTGGCGAAACCCTCGATCTGCGAGGAATGGTCCACATCCCAATAACTCTGGGGTGAACGGCCCTCCGTCCGTGCATTTTCCAAGGTGATGGCATTGTCGGGCATGGCCTGAACTCCGGGCAACTGGTTACTGAACGGACCGGCGAACGACCGGCCGGGAAACTCGCGACATCACTCAGGCGGAAAGCCTAAGCGGCAATCCGGGGCGCTGGCGGATCAAGGCGGCATCCAGATCGGCGCAGATGCGCGCCTGGTCGAAGCCCGATCCGATGAAGACCAGTTCCTGCCGGCGGTCGCCGAAGGGGGGCTGCCACCTGTCGGCGATGCGGGCCATGGCGGCGGCATCCTGCGGCCACTGGTCGCGTGGCATGGCCGCCCACCAGCGCCCTGCCGTGCCGATGGTGGCAAGATTGCCCGCAAGGCTGAAATCCATCGCGCGGGTGGGATCGGTTGCGGTCCAGAAATGCCCCTTGGCGCGCAGGACGCCGGGCAGCGGACCGGTCAGCACCGACCGGATGCGCGCCGCATCGAAGGGATGACGCGCCCGGTAGACAAAGGACGATATGCCGTATTCCTCGGTCTCGGGGGTATGTTCGGCAAAACCGTTCAATTCCTGGAACCACAGCGGATGACTGCGCGCCTTGGCGGCCGAGAAGAGCCCGGTCGACAGAATCTGTGGCAAGGGGACCCGCCCGTGATCAGCAAGGATCACGCGCGCCTCGGCGTTCAGGGCGCCGATGATCCGGCGGGCCGCCGCGACCCTCTGCGGTCCCGCGGCATGGACCTTGTTCAGCACGATGATGTCTGCGAATTCGATCTGGTCGACCAGCAGTTCGACGATGGCTCGGCGGTCCGAAGGGTCGCGGACCTGACCGCGCATCGCAAGCAGGTCGTGGCTGGCGAAATCATCCGCCACCGTCGTGGCATCGACCACGGTCACCATGGCATCCAGCCGGGTCAGATCGGCCAGCCCCTGCATGTCCGCGTCGCAATATTCGAAGGTGGCGGCCACGGGCAAAGGCTCGGATATGCCGGTGGATTCGATCAGCAGACAATCGAAGCGCCCCTGAGAGGCGATGCGACGAACCTCGGTCAGCAGGTCGTCGCGCAGGGTGCAGCAGATGCAGCCGTTCGACAGTTCGACCAGGGTCTCGTCCGTGACGCTCAGTTCGGCGCCGCTGGCGCGGATCAGATCGGCGTCGATGTTGACCTGCGACATGTCGTTGACGATGACGGCGGCGCGCAACCCGCCCCGGTTGTTCAGGATATGCCCCAGCAGGCTGGTCTTGCCGGCCCCCAGAAACCCCGAAAGCACGGTCACCGGCAATTTCGTTTCTTGTTGCATCGCACCACCTGCCCTGATCCATCGAATGTCGTGAAATCCATCGCAGAGTATCGCCGCGGTGCGGAAAGCGACCAAGGGCGCGGACGGGCAAGGGACTAGGACTAAAGCACGGCCCCTCGGCAATCCGGCCAAGCGGGATCCGTCGTTCGGGGGATTGCCATGCACCGGGGGGCATAGGTGCCACTGCCGGGCCTGCCCAAGGCTTCGGCAGCGTAAAAAGACAATTGGGCACGGTATAAGTGATATTTTCGGATCGGGCCTGCGCGATTCGTGCGGAAATGCACCGGTGAAGCACCTTTCATGTGCAGAAAAATCACCCGCTCAGCAAAATAAACTTTTGCGTTCTGCGCAATCTGCGCGCAAGCTGACCCTACAGGACGCCGGAATGACCCAAGGTCATTTTCAACCTGTGGTCGAGGATGAACTCCGACATCCAAGACACCGCAATCGTCATGCCCGCGGATTGTCCGCCCCCCTTGGAAAGGTGCGACCGCCGATCCCCAAGGCATGAACAACAAGGGAGAAGCCATATGACCCAATTCACAAGGCGCAGCTTGCTGGGCATGATCGGGACTGCCGCGGGCAGTTCCGCGATGTATTACGCCATGGCATCGATGGGCCACGCGGCGGCATCCAACTATACCGGTCCCATCAAGCTGGACGGCGATCCCAAGGGGGCGAAGGTGCTGATCCTGGGCGCGGGACTGGCCGGCATGACGGCGGCGCTCGAGATGCGGTCAGCGGGCTATCAGGTCGAGGTTCTGGAGTATCGCGAAAAGGCCGGTGGCCGCTGCTGGACGCTGCGATCCGGCGATGAATACACCGAACTGGGCGGGGCCAAACAGACGGTGGATTTCGCCGAAGGCAACTATCTGAACCCCGGACCGTGGCGCCTGCCCCATCATCATTACGCCGTCATGGACTATTGCAAGCGCCTGAAGGTCCCGTTGGAGCCTTTCATCCAGACCAATTACAACGCCTATGTCCACAACGGCGACGCATTCGAGGGCAAGCCGCAGCGGATGGGCAAGATCAGGACCGACCAGCGCGGCCATATCGCCGAACTGCTGGCCAAGGCGGTCGATCAGGGCAAGCTGGACGAGATGGTCACCGAAGACGACCGCGAGATGCTGATCGAAAGCCTGCGCAGCTTCGGCGTGCTGGACGAAGACAACGCCTATGTCAAAAGCCTGCGAACCAGCGGCTATCGCGGCTTCGAAAAGCAGCCGGGCGGTGGCGTGGATGCGGCGCCCGTGGCGTCGGACCTCTACGATCCTGCCCGGGTCATCCAGTCGCAACTGTGGCGGTCGCTGTCGCAGCATGAAACGCTGGAGCATTGGGCGCCGATGTTCCAGCCGGTCGGTGGCATGGACGGCATCGCCAAGGGGTTCGAACGCGAGGTGGGCGACCTGATCACCTATAACGCCAAGGTCGTGTCCCTGCAGCAGGACGACAACGGCGTCACCGTGACGTGGGAGGATACCGCAGGTGGCGGCACCAAGACCAGCACCGCCGATTACTGCGTCTGCACGATCCCCTTCTCGATCCTGGGGCAGATCGACCACAACCTGTCGTCGGGCCTGTCGAATGTCATCGGTTCGATGTTCTACAACGGATCGACCAAGGTCGGGCTGGAGTTCAAGCGCCGCTTCTGGGAAGAGGACGAACAGATCTATGGCGGCATCAGCTATACCGACCAAGCGATCACCCAGATCAGCTATCCCTCGACGGGGTATCAGTCGGATGGGCCTGCGGTGCTGCTGGGATGCTATACGTGGCGCGGGGCCGACACCTACAAGTTCAACGCCATGCAACCCGCCGAACGCATCGAATGGGCCCTGCGGCAGGGCGAGAAGCTGCACCCGCAGTATCGCGACGAATTCAAGGCGGGCGTGGCCGTGTCATGGCACAAGGTGCCGTGGGTTCTGGGCTGTTCGGGCGTGTGGAACGACCGCGACGCCCAAGGCTATGACGAGGCGGTCAAGATCGACAACCGCGTGGTCTGCGCGGGCGAACACCTGTCGTATCTGCCCGCCTGGCAGGAAGGCGCGATCCTGTCCTCGCTGGACGCGATCACGCGTCTGCATGACAAAGTCATCAACGGGTGAAGCCATGAAAACGATCCTGATCACGATTGCCGCCGCGATGTCGCTGTCAGCGACCGCAGCCCAAGCGCAATCCCCCGAAATGTCGCCCCATGCCGCGGATGCCACCTTCGGCGCCGAGGGCTATACCTCGACCGACGGCGAGGTTCTCTACCAGACGCTTTGTGCGGGCTGTCACATGCCCGACGGGTCGGGTGCGGTGGGCGCGGGCGAATATCCCGCCTTGCAGGGGAACGCCAACCTTGAATTCTCGGCCTATGCCGTCACGCTGATCGTGAACGGCCAGGCCGCGATGCCCGCCTTCGGGACGTTTCTGAACGACGAACAGGTGGTCGCGCTGGTAACCTATCTGCAGACGAACCTGGGCAACGACTTCGAACCCGACGCGACCGCCGAGGCCGTCGCCAACGCACGACCCGAGACCCCGAAAGACACCACGAAAGCAGAGCACGAATGACACATACCCTGACCGCCATCGCCACCGCCGCCCTTGTCATGGGCGCATCCGCCGCCACCGCCGACGTCACACGCCATCCGATCCCGGGTTCGGACTTCCCGATCCTGCAGGCGGTCGAGATCCCGGCCGATGCGACATTGGTCTATCTGAGCGGCACCGTCCCCCAGGTGATCGACACCGAGGCCGAGGACGGATCGCCCGAACAGTTCGGCGACACCGCCGCACAGACCGAAAGCACCCTTGCCGCCATCGAATCCAAGCTGACCGCGCTGGATCTGACGATGGGCGATGTCGTCAAGATGCAGGCCTATCTGGTTGCCCCGGAAGGTGGCGACGGCATGGACTTCGGTGGCTTCATGGAAGGCTATACCCAGTATTTCGGCACCGAGGAACAACCCAACCTGCCCACCCGTTCGGTCTTCGAAGTGGCCGGTCTGGCAAACCCCGCCTGGCTGGTCGAGATCGAGGTCGTCGCCGTCCGCCCCTGACCCCAGGCGACATGACGAAAGCCCGCCCCCGTATCAAAGGGGCGGGCCTTCTTCATGGCTCAGAAGACGAAATCATCCGCCGACAGTGTTGCGACGTCGCGCAGCAGCACCTCGAAGTCGGCCTTGGCATCCCCGTCGACGTCCGCCTGCAACAGCAGATCGTCACCATCACCCACGGTCCAGACCGAATGGGCCGCCTTGGATGACCCGGTGAAGTTCAACTTCTGCAGGCCAGATTGGTTGTCATCGGCATCGATCCCGGACAGATCCAGCTTATCGGTGCCCGACGCGAAGTCATGGACGACATCATGTCCGTTTCCGACCCGGCTTTCCTTGACGGATTCAAAGACGAAAGTGTCGCGGTCCTGATCCTGCCCACCGAAGATCGCATCGGTGCCCCGACCGCCGATCAGCCTGTCGCTGCCCGTTCCGCCGATCAGAACATCCTGCCCGCCCCGGCCATCGACGATGTCATCTCCGGCCATGCCCGCAAGAACGTTCCTGCCGGCACTTCCGCTCAGTCGATTGTCCAGATCGTTGCCGATGCCGTCGATATGCAGCTTGCCCTGCAGCGACAACGCCTCGACGTTGTCCGTCAGGGTCCAGTCGACAGTGGAAATGACAAGGTCATCGCCCTCGTCCGCATTCTCGATCGTCTGGTCGCCCGCGTCATCGACCACATAGACGTCGTTCCCCCGCATCCCATGCATTCGGTCGCCATCCGAAGCGCTGACAAGCGTATCGTCATCATCATCGCCGATGATGGTCGCATCGGGGGGCAAGACATCCTCGGGCGTATCGACAAGCGGATCGGTCTGGGGCTCATAGGTGCTGCCGTATTCGCCTGCCCGGATCTCGGCGTCCCAAACCGTCGCCACCAAGGGTCTGCCGGGATCGATCCATTTTCCCGTCCACCCCTCCATCGAGGCAGGCGCCACCCAGAGATCGACATAGCTGTTCATCGGCGCAAGGTTCCAGGTGCCGCCCGGCATGTCCTCTGCCTTGAAATCGCCCACCACCTTGCCGTCGATGTAAAAGACAGCACCGTTATCCGATACCGAGACCTCGTAGGTGTGAACGGCTTCGGCCGCGTCGAAGCCAAGGTCGACGATCGTCTTGACCGCCTTGTTGTCGGCCAAGGTCACATGCTTGCCGTTGGCATCGATCATGTGGATGTTCAGTTCGACCCGGGTCGTATCATCTCCGACGAACTCGAAGTCGAACTCGGTCCAGGGCGCATTCTTCCAGTCGCTCTTGTAGGTGAACATCCCGAAGACGGCGCCCGCGACCATCTGGGGCGCCTGCGCGGTCCAGCTCCAGGTGCCCGTCGTGGTCGCGGTCGTGTTCTGGATCTCTCCGCCCTGCCAGGGCCGCGACGATCCCTCCGGCGCGCGATTCAGGACCAATTGCACCTCACCGTCCGATGCCACCCGCACGTTGTCCGGCGACCAGTTCATGATCGTGGTCTGCCCTGCCCCCCAATCGGAAACCAGCCACCCGTCATCGGGCCTTGGTTGGCCAAGGGTATAGATGGCAAGGCCTTGGTCGTCTTCCGTGTGGTTCATGCCGTTCACCCCTTGAATCAATTGCGTGTCATAGCGTCGGAGATTTCACGCGCAGATCGGCAACCATACCCGTGTGGATGACATTAACCGCCTAATACGCATTATCTCCATTTTAATATGAGCATACATTTTTAACTGATTTACCAAGGCTTCCCGCTCACCCGCCGCTTTACCGGCAAGGCCATAGTTAAGGCAATATATTAATTAATTGCTAATATTTGGAACGTGATTGTAGATAAATGTGCTTACAAATATATTATAATATGATCAATCATTGGGCAGTGCCCCGGATTGGCTGATGCATTGGCTGGATAAGGACTGGCAGTATGTCCATCTCTGCTACGCTGCCGAAAGATCTCGGCCGTGCCGTGAACTGCGAAGTGAAGGACGCAGGGCAAACAGCTTACGACCAATAGGCTGGAAGGATTCGTCTTCGGCAAATGCCCCGGCCCCAAGGTCATGCAGCCTGCGCCCAAACCGCCATTGCGTGAACGGATTTCCCGAAGTGGGATACCGGAAATGAAGACCAGCCTATGGTCAGGTTTCCAGCAACAGGCCGTCAGTTGTCGCGCAGGCCGGGAACGCTGTTGATCCGGAACAACAGGTTGAGCGCTGTCGATGGGCTGGCGCCGCCGAAGTGGCTGCTGAATCGTTGTTCGGCGGTTCCGTCCGAAAAAAGCTCGTAGAGCGCTGCGAAGAAGCGTGGGCGAAATCCTGAAGTGTTGTCCGAGACAAGCAGCGCATATGGCTCGTAGCTGAGGACCGAGCGTGGCGGTTCGATCCTTGCGCAATTCGTCCCGCTCTCGGCCAGGTGAGAGCGGTAGAATTCGATGATGTCCAGATCGCCGAAATAATAGTCGATCTCGCCCCGGCACAGCGCGGCCACTGCCTCGGCATGGCCCTCGGCGGTCCAGATGCACAGGGCGTCCTTGTCGTCGACCGCAGCGACCCGCCTTATGACGGTCTCCGACGTGGTGCCCCGGACGTGCCCGGCAATCAGAAACTGCGGATCACCTTCGCCATCCGTGCCGGGTGGCGGGCAATGGTCGGCAAGGCCGCGATCCTCGGGGCCGCGCGCTTTCCTGTCCTTGAGGGTGATGAAGCTGCCATTGGCCACGAACACCACCGGTGAGAACGCCAATACCTCGCTGCCCTGTCGCGCAAGATTGTCCAGTCGCTTCAGCGAAAGGGTGGTGGGATCGCACAGCAGATCAAGCGTCCAGGGTCCTTGCGTGTCATCCTGGTCCACCGGGGTGACGTCGATCCGACCTTCCAGGATCTGCATGCGCTGACCTGCGGTCACGGGGCGTTCGGTGAAGGTGTAACCGGCGCGGGTGACAGCTTCTCGGCACAGATCGACGAGGTAGCCGCGAAACTTTCCGGTGAAAGGATCGAGCCGGGCGAAGGGGCCGGCATCGACGCGGACACCGATCGTCACCGTCTGCGCCTGCACGCTGCCGACCGCTGCCAGAAAAAGCCCGGCCATCAATACGCATGCGGCCATCAGGCTGGCGCGCCCTGACACAATCATGGGACCGCCGTCGGACTGCCGACGCCTTTCCTGTAGACCTCGGGAAACTCGTCGCGAAGAAATCCCACGGCGTAGATCGCGGCGACGGCACCGGTCAGCAGGGCCGGCAGGGCCGTATCGACGACCAGACGCCAGGTCGGTGTTCGTCCGCATCCGGATGGACGGTCGGCCAGCGTGCCAAGACAGCCCCAGCCGACCTGCGCGGCAAGTCCGACCAAGGCGATCGCCGAAAGCAGCAGCGCCAGCGCCGCTACGAACCACCAGTGCCAGACGATCAGCCGACCCGCCCGCCACGCATCGATGATCAGGGCCGCCGTGACTGCCACCGCACTTCCCTGCAAAGCAAACATCAGTTCCTGAACAACGGCAAAATCGATGACCTGCCACAAACGCTCTCGCACGGTTTCAAGCCCCACCGCGCTGATCACGACATAGAGGTGATAGCCGATCCGAAAGAAGAAGGCGACGAACAGCGCGATCAGGCCGCAGACCACCAGCTGGGGGACAAAACGGGACCGCTTTGCACCCTGCATGAAGGGGTTTTCCCAGACAGGAGGAACGCTGACGTATCGGGATTGCTGGAAGGTCAGCGTGAAGAACAGCGCAGGGACATAGGTCACCGCGGTCGACAGCGTGATCGCAAGCGCATGCTTGGCCAGCCCGATCGTCCGCCATCCGGGTTCGAACCCATCCGCAAGGAAGACCCAGCCATAGATCAGGCTGCCCACGACCGCCATCAACAGGATCGCAAGCGTCAGACGAAAGAAGAGCGCCGAGGCGATATTGTCGATGTTCGCTTGTTCCATCAGGCCCGAGACGGATGCCAGATACCGCCTTGCGACTTCCAGACGTTCATCGCCCTCGGCCTCATCCGCGCCCTGGCTTGCGATCTGCAGCGCCTGATGTTCCTCGTAGAGCACGACCAGCAGGCAGAGGTCCTCGACCGTATCCTCGGTGGCGGCGATCAGCCTCGTCCAATCGGGCCGGACGCGGGCGTCGTCGATGCCCGTGGTCGCATTGCCCTCTTCGGCTGCATAGCCCGAGATCCGGTCGAGTTCCGCCACCAGCGCGGCGACGCGGGCGCGCACATCGGCCTCGACGAAATGGTACCTGGTGCTGATCGGCAAATAGGGGGCAAAGACCGCCTGCTCCAGGATCCAGCGCCGGAGGATGATGATCTTGGTCGCATCCGATGTGAAACGCTCGGCATTCTCGACGTTGCGGTCGCAGGCGGCGGAATAGGCCCTGATCCGGTCCCAATCGGATTTCTGAAGTCCCTGCCCCGAGGGTTCGGAGGTCAAAAGCGGCTTGTGGCGCAATGCCAGCGCGACCGTCACAAGATGGGTGGGAATGCCCGATAGCTGATGCGCCGTCGCGCGCACGAATTGTTCCAGGCGCAGCAGACCCGGAACGTTCGGCGCCAGTCCGACCACTGCAAGACCAACCGCAAGAGGAATGGCCGCGCTGTAGCCGGTGGCCGGGTCGACGCCCTCAAGATCCTTGACTGCGCCCCCCTCGTCGAAGGCGACACCAGCGACGTAATCAGGCGCGGGCAGCACACCCGCGCCCACCGACTGACCGAGGCTGGAAAGACCGGGAACAAGTTCGGCAAACTGCTGCAGGCCGGGTACGGTCAGGAATGCCACGACCGCCAGATAGACGAGGGTCAGGATCACCGAGTAGAACAGGAATGCCTGCCGGTAGACGTCGCTCTTGCGCAGGTCGGAAGGGCGCAGCTTGTCCAACAGGCGGTAGAATTCCTTGGACTGGTCATAGGTCGAGCGGTTGAACTGATTGATGGCATGCAGCCACACCGAGACCGCCCCGAAGAACAGCGCCACGAGGAAACCCTCGGCCCCCTGAACGGCTTCGGGGGTCATCGACGCGTTCCTGACGTCGATCCGTGCACCGCGTCACCCGCAGGTCTGCACGGCAGGATTGCACGGGACGTTCTGCGCCGAAGCGGCATTCCCATGTGGCTGGAACATCCCCAAGGCTGCGACGGCAAATGCGGCGACGAAGATCAAGCATTTCATTCTTCCACCCTCCGATTTCATGATGTCGTTTCGGTGCGATATGGGACAAGCGCCGGGGCCCGACCATGCCGGGCCTCGGCGGTCGTATCAGTCGAGCAGGCCCGTGAACCGCAGCATCGCCTTCAGGCTGTCGATCGGTTGCGACGGCTGGAAACGCGCGGGCGACCAGCGGTTGCCGTCGATCGTGGCGTGCCAATATGACGTGCTGTCGCGCATGACCAGGCCTGCAAGCGTGTTGGCGACCAGATGGCTGCCCAAGGCGCCCAGATGATGCCCGCCGGTCAATTCCGCCTCGCGCAGCACATAGAACCAAAGCGGCGTGGCCGTATCCAGACCTGCGGCCTGCATGAAGTCGCGCCCCTCGCGGACCTGTTCGGGCGACAGGATCGGGATCGGGCGATACAATCCCGTCCGGTTGATCGCCTCCGCCAGGGATTGGGCCGACGGAAGGTTCAACCTGTAGCCACGCCGCAGATTGCGCTGCGCAAGCTTCTTCATCACCGCTGGTTCGGCGGGTTCGTTCAGCAGGTCGTTCAGAGGCTCCGCCAGATGCGTGTCGATCTTGCGCGAGGAACGGTTGCGCGTTTCGGCATGGACCATCCGATCCCATTCGATGACCCAGTTCCCGGGCAGCGAGGATTTGGGATCGGCCGTCAGCGGCGACGGCATGCGGCCATTGCCGGTGAATTCGAACAGCTGCCGGAAGGTCGCGAAGGGCAGGATCTGGTTGCTTCCCTCGACGGCGGTGCCGAAGAAGCGATTGTGGTCGTAACCGCCTCGCACCATCGAATGCCCAAAGCGGAAGGCCGCGATCGAGAATTCGAGCGGCATCGGCATCTGCGCGGGATCGGCCGAAGGATGGGCGTCGTGGAAATCCGCATAAAGCGGCGCGCCCTTCGCCAGCACCTCGTCTGCAACGTCACCGGCACAGATCGCCGGCAGATACTCGTTGAGGACCAGCCACTGATAGTGGAACTGCGTCAGTCGGCGGGCATCCTCAAAGCTGTCGGTGACATCGGCCAGCTTGTTGTGCAGCCGCAGGAACGCGACATGCAGTTGCGCCACCAGCAGATTTTCGTCATTGCGACCGTCCCCCAGGATGGCACGGGTCCGGATCGGGCCGCTGTCGTCGACAAAATTCGCCCGCAAGGCAGGGTTCAGGGCCTCAAGCTCTGCCTGGGTGATTTCGCCACGATCCAGCAGAAACCCAAGACGCAACAGATCGGCCGCGGGATCGGCGGGCAGAGGCGGACGCCCGTCGCCCGAATCCGCGACGGTCCCCAACCGCATCTTGTTGGTCAAGGTCGGATGGCGCATGAGGCCAGCCAGCTTGGTCGCAAAGGGCCCCTGCCCCGGCTTGTCGCCATAGAGACTGTCCAATCCCAACGACCCGTCGCGCAGATTGCTGATCCCCGCCTCGACATTGTCGCGAGGCACCGGTTCGAACTCGCCCGAGATGACCGACAACCCCTCGATCTCGCGATCCGTATTGGCGGTGATGTCGTGATCGATGAACTGCCCGAAATACGTCAGGATGGGCGGCAAGGCGCTTTCGGAATCGCCCGGCGCCTCCGTGGCCATGCTGTCGGCCAAGGCATCAAGCGCCGACAGCGTCTGAGGATCGACCGGAATGCCCGAGGCATCGCGGAACATGTAGCGAAACGCGCCATTCGTGGCGGCCGACCCATCGCCCCACCCCCGCGATCGGCTTACCGTTCGGGAAGCATCGCCACCCTCGACGACCGCGTCGATCGGGATGACCCCGGCCTTGTCCAAAGACTTCTTGCCGTCACCGACCGACCTCGAAGACCGTATCCCCTGACCTGCGTCCTGATCCGGCATGTCCTGAATGACATGCATTCCGTGAGTGAGAGAGAAAAGCATAAGTTACTCCTTAACGAGGCTGATGACGACAAAACCAAGATCTTTTCGTTATTGCTCCGAGCCTTCCGATATATTAGCGCACCACCACGGCAATAAAATTCCATTCGGATATACGCAGCGGGAATCGTTGAAGATTTATACTATATCATATTAGTTAATTTTATAAAGTATAATATAAACCAGCATAGTATCGCATACCATGTCGCCAGATTCCCGATTCAAAGCACAGGATTTGTGGACAAATGGAATTCACGGCGGGGAATGGATGTGATTCAAACTGGTATCTGCGAAGGAGACCGGCTTGGCACGACACCTATGTTGGACGATTAGTGGATACTCTTTGAACATTTCATTCGCACTGTCCGCGCTCCGAATGGACGCAAACCAACCAATCACCGCCTCGTTCCCGATGGAATTTTCTGGATTGCTTTAGCCGGCTCTACATGGCTCGATCTACCGGACAAATTTGGCAAGTAGTCCAGTGTTTACAGGCAGTTCCGGCGCTGGACACTGGCAGACCGTTGGGAGCAAATCATGGATGCCCTGAACGAGAGTAGGGTTGCGTCAGATGTCCTGCAAATGGTTGATAGCACCGTGATCCGACCGCAACATTTGGCGCGGGGGCAAAGGGGAACTTCGCGCTAGGATTTCGGGCGCTCAAAAGATAGTTCTCGACCAAATCCACCTCCGCGTCAATACGGCCGGCTTGCCGATGAGAATCGAAATCACATCAGGCCGGTCATCCGATTATAAGGGCTTCGATCTGGTCATGACCGTCAAATTACCGGTGCCGAGCGTGATGCTCGCGGACCAAGGCTATGATGCTGAAAAATTCGTAAAAAGGGTGGAGGTGTGGTGTGAGCTGACCCAAGGTCCGATGCGGGGATCACGCAAGATGCGTGTCGGTGTAGACCACGCGATTTATGCACTGCGCAACCTTGTCGAACGGTGCTTCAACAAGCCGAAGAACGCCCGACGTGTTACCACCCGTTACGACAACACTGCCGAAAGCTTTCTTGAATTCGTAGACATCACATCGATCCGTATCTGCATTTACCATTTGTCAACATGACCTAGTTCAGCGAATTTGGCGGAGGGAATGGGACTGACCTCCAACTTTCTCTGGCTCGATGGCAGGTTCGAAAGCGTGCTTAGGTGAAGTGTGGGCCATTTATGTGGAATGCAGAAACACTTCTTCGCTGCGAGGAGCAGCCTTGGATCAATCGCCACGCTGCAGGCAATCGAGGACCAATTGTCGTAGACCTTCCGTGTGGCTCCGCAGTGGTCCGGCAATATCTTGTGTCGCCACGATCAGCATTTCCTTTGCGCCTTTCATCCCGATTGAATATCGCCGCCGGATCGGATCGGGCGGCAAGTCGCCATGATGGGGGTACAGCAGCACGACGTTTGGGCAGGCGTAGAGCCTGCCATAAGCCATCAGCTGGTAGACGTCTGCTTGGCTCACACCTTGCTTCGGATCGTCGATCTTCGGCATTATGCGCTTCCACTTGGTGTCGATGATCAGAATGATCTTCTCGCCATGCCGGAGGATGAGGTCCGGCCTTGTGCGGAAGCGCCCGGTCTCGCCTTCGTAAAGACAATCCCGATGGCCGCCTTGCGACGACACGCGAAAGCCCGTGCCGGCCAGAGCACGTGACAGCATCCGCTCGACGTATGCTTCGAACAAGACGTTCATCTCGAAGAGCAGCGCGTGACCGTCAATGGTCCCCGCGCTCGTCTGTTGGTGCCGGTCAGATAAAAAGAGGCGCGCGAGAGACAGGAGATCCCGCCAACGACGATTGGTGCGGTCTAGGACGACCTGGTCCCGGCAGAGTGCGTTCGGATGGACGTCGGCTACGTCGGCGTACACGAAGCCCAGTTCGCGCAGTACGCGCTGGTTATCCGGTGCACCGGACAGGCGCGACTGAACCGCGCCGGGTTTGCCGGAGCGGTTCACACCGCCCTTCGCGTCGTCGCTGGTTTAGTGTCGATCCCTTACTTTCCATGCAGACTGCATTTCGGCAGGATTTGCCGGTGTAGGTTGCGATCATCCCTATCGAGGGGCCGCTCCGCCATATCTCGGAGGTATACTAAGCGGATGCGGTTCGACCAGAGATCCTTAGTCCTAGAAGGCCCTCATATCCAACGCCAAAGAATAGCTAGAAAAGATCGCATATTTTCAGTTCATTGCGAGCTGACCACCGTTCCGACGCAGTCATAAGCTTTAGAGAAATGCGGTCGCTAGAGAACAAAGTGAAGCCTACCTGTGCCGGGACATGTGAAAATGTCTCGTCCTATAACCCCTGAATATAACGAAAAAATCCGGCGGGAGCCGGACTTGGAGACAGGTTAGTTTATGGTATTTGGCGGAGGGAGTGTAACAAATACCGAACTCTCTCCCGTGTCGATGGCTTCGGCACGGGATCGCCGCAAAAATCTGCGCATCAACGACCGTCAGACACTCGGCCTTTAGCCTGAAGAGACGCTCCGCCCGCCCGTACCATCAACCGTTACCAACTGGCGCACGGCCACCAGATGGCTCGATTGAGTGCTCCGCGGCGGCATGCTTCTCTGCCACCATCAGGTCATCCCGCCAGCGCGAGGGAATCTTCCCAGCACCTCGTTGAAGTGTCGGTCGAGAGAGACCACGCGGCCCCCGCTCGGACCATGCCGTCCGACAAAGCAGTTCTTCACACCTCTGATGGGCGCGCTAGCAGTATGGCCCGCGATCAGCCGCGGCCAGCATTGGACTGGCTTGCCCCAGCTTACCCTGATATGGTCAAGAAAAAGAGGGCGATATGATGGCGGATGCGGCTGACCAAGCCATGACCGTACGAGATGTGGCTGGCTACCTGAACGTCGACGAAAAGACGGTTTATCGGCTCGCCAAGCGCGGCGATCTGCCGGGTTTCAAAGTGGCCGGCGCATGGCGCTTCAAGAGGTCAGACCTCGATGGCTGGATCGATCTGCAGAAAAAAGCTGCGAAAAAAGAAAGTTTGAGGGGGCCCGAGTGAGCGATCTGAACATCAGCAATTTTATCTGGAACATCGCTGATGATGTTCTGCGCGATGTCTATGTTCGCGGCAAATACCGGGACGTCATCCTGCCGATGACCGTCATTCGTCGGCTCGACGCCGTGCTTGAACCGACCAAGGACGCTGTCTTGGCTATGAAGGCGCAGCTGGATAAGGCAGGAGTCGCCAACCAGCACGCGGCTCTTTGCCAGGCGTCGGGCGAAGCCTTCTACAACACATCGCAGTTCCGGCTTCGCGACCTCACGTCTCGCGCGCGCCGCCAGCAGCTGAAGTCAGACTTCGAGGCCTACCTCGACGGCTTCTCCCCGAACGTTCAGGAAGTGCTCGACAAGTTCAAGTTCCGCAATCAGATCCCAACGCTTGTCGAAGCCGACGCGCTCGGGTTCCTGATCGAAAAGTTCCTCGACCCATCAGTTAATCTCAGCCCTAAGCCCGTGCTGCACCAAGACGGAAGTGTGCGCCTGCCCGGGCTCGACAACCACTCAATGGGCACAATCTTCGAGGAGCTTATCAGGCGGTTTAACGAAGAGAACAACGAGGAGGCCGGAGAGCACTTCACGCCTCGCGACGTGGTCGAGCTCATGGCGTACCTGATCTTCATGCCGATCGCGGATGAAATTCAGTCAGGCACCTATCTCGTCTACGATGGTGCCTGCGGCACGGGAGGCATGCTGACGGTCGCGGAAGAGACGCTGATCAAGTTGGCGACCGACCACGGGAAAGAGGTGTCGGTCCACCTATACGGGCAGGAGGTCAATCCCGAGACATTCGCCATCAGCAAGGCGGACCTCATCCTAAAAGGTGAAGGGGCCGAAGCCGAGAACATGAAGTATGGCTCGACGCTCTCCAGCGATGCATTCCCATCGAGTGAGTTCGATTTCATGCTTTCGAACCCTCCTTACGGCAAGAGCTGGAAATCCGATCTCGACCGACTCGGCGGCAAGAAGGACATCACCGACCCCCGCTTTGTGATCGAGCACGATGGCGATCCCGAGTACAGCCTGATCACGCGCTCCAGCGATGGCCAGATGGTGTTTCTAGCCAACATGCTGAGCAAGATGAAGAAGGCCACCAAGGTCGGGAGCCGGATCGCCGAGGTCCACAATGGCTCATCTCTGTTCACAGGCGATGCGGGATCGGGGGAGAGCAATGTGCGGCGTTGGGTCATCGAGAATGATTGGCTTGAGGCCATCATCGCGCTGCCGCTGAACATCTTCTACAACACCGGGATCGCGACTTACATTTGGGTGCTCAGCAATCGCAAGGCAGAGTCCCGCAAGGGCAAGGTCCAGCTGATTGATGCGACGGCGTGGTTCAAACCTCTGCGGAAAAACCTCGGCAAGAAGAATTGCATTCTCGGGCCAGATGACATCAAGCGCATCTGCGACAGCTTCCTCAACAGCGAGGAAAGCGAGCAGTCGAAGATCTTCCCCAATGAGGCGTTCGGTTACTGGAAGGTGACGGTCGAGCGGCCCTTGCGCTTGAAGGTCGAACTATCCGCGAGCGCGCAGCGTCGCTTAGCGAAGAGGTGCGCGGAGGCTGCTGAAGAGCCCCTCATTGGCGTTGTGGAAGCGGTGGCTGAGCGGCTTGGCGAAGGCCCCCATCTCGATTTCAACCGCTTCCTTGAAGAAGCCGAAGCTGTGGCGGGCAAGCGCGGCGTCCGTATGACAGCCAAGCGCCAGAAGCTCCTGATGGCTGGGTTGGGCATCAAGGATCCCGGGTCGGAACCGGTCATCAAGAAGGTGTCCAAGATCAAGCCGGGCGCCGATGCTGAATCTGATGTGCTCTACGGCAACTATCATCTGACTGTCGGTGGCAAACCAGCGATCGTCGAATTCGAGCCGGACACGGAGTTGAGGGACACCGAACAGGTGCCGTTTTTGGAAGACGGCGGTATCGAGGCGTTCTTCCGTCGCGAGGTTCTGCCTCATGCGGCCGACGCCTGGATCGATCCCTCCAAGACGGTCATCGGCTATGAAATCTCCTTCACGCGGCACTTCTACAAGCCGCAGCCGCTGCGGACGCTCCAAGAGATCGAGGCCGACATCCGGGCTCTTGAGCAGGAAACCGAAGGCCTGCTTGAAGACGTGCTAACGGGAGGCCGCTGAGCATGGCCACCCAACGGTACTCAGTCACCCCCCATCCGATCGAAACCCTGCTTACCTGGGTGAAGTCCGGCGAGATCGCGATACCGGAAATCCAGCGCCCCTTCGTTTGGGATGCGACCAAGGTCCGCAACCTTCTGGACTCGCTCTATCAGGGCTATCCGGTCGGCTATCTGATCGCCTGGCGGAACCCGTCGGTCAGGCTGAAAGACGGTTCCACATCCTCGGGTAAGCGCATCTTGATCGACGGGCAACAGCGCGTCACCGCGCTCATGGCCGCGTTGCTCGGCCAGGAGGTGCTGACCAAGGATTACGAGACCGTACGCATTCGGATCGCGTTCCACCCGGTCGAGGAGCGCTTCGAGGTTTCGAACCCGGCCATCCAGAAGGACGCCTCGTGGATCCCTGATCTGGCAACGGTCTTCGCGCCTGATGCTAGCCTGACCAAGCTCACGCGCGAATATACAGCGCGCAATCCGGACGTTGATCAGGACCAGATTTCATTAGTGCTGGAGAAGGTCCGCAAGATCATCAACAATCAGGTCGGCATCATCGAGCTGGCCGAAGACCTCGACATCGAGACGGTCACTGAGATCTTCATCCGGGTGAATTCGGCCGGGGCATCGCTCAGCCAAGCGGATTTCGCCATGTCGAAAATCGCGGCGAACGACACCTATGGCGGCAACATGCTGCGCAAGGCGATCGACTATTTCTGCCACCTCGCCGTCGCGCCCGAATTCCTGCCTCGCATCGAGAAGGGCGACAAGGCATTCGCCGCTTCCGAGTTCCTGCCGAAGATGCGTTGGCTGAAGGACGTGAACGACGACCTCTACGACCCGTCCTACACCGACATGCTGCGCGTGGCGTTCACGTCGGAGTTCCGCAGGGGCAAGCTGCAGGATTTGGTCGCCCTGCTGTCAGGACGTAACTTCGAGACGAAGCAGTACGAGGAAGCGGTCGCCGAGGAGGCCTTCGACAAGCTGAAGGCCGGTGTCCTCAACTTCATCAATAAGACCCACTTTGACAGGCTCACGATGATCCTGCGCTCGGCCGGGTTCGTCACCTCCGGCCTGATCCGCAGCCAGAACGCCATCAACTTTGCGTACATCCTCTACCTTCGTGGCCGCGCCGAAGGCATGCCGGCCGCCGACATCGAGCGTCTCGTTCGGCGCTGGTACGTCATGTCGCTCCTGCGCGGGCGTTATTCGGGCAGTCCCGAAACGGCCTTCGATTTCGATATCCGTCAGATCGAGTCCCGTGGCCTGGCCTCATACACCGATGCGGTGATCGACGCGGAGCTGCCCGAAAGCTTCTGGAACACTCTGCTGCCGCAGGAGATGGACACATCGTCCGCCTCGAGCCCCTATTTCCTCGTCTATCGGGCAGCGCAGGTGAAGCTCGGCGACCTCGGGTTCCTGTCGCGGGACATCACCGTGCGTGACCTGCTGTTGAACCGGAGCGACGTGCATCACGTCTATCCGCGCAATCACCTCAAGGGCCAGGGGCTGACGCGCGGCCGCTACAACCAGATCGCCAACTTCGTCCTGGCCCAGAGCGAGATCAACATTGGCATCGGTGACCGCGACCCAAAGATTTACTTCAGCGAGTTGGCGGACCAGTGCAACGGCGGCGCCAAGAAGTATGGTGGCATCACGACGATTGAGGAGATGCGGGCCAATCTTCGGATGAGCTGCTTGCCGGAGTGCATGCTGGACGGAGAGATCCCGTCATTCGATGACTTCCTGGAACAGCGACGCAAGCTGATGGCGCAGAAGATCAAGACCTATTTTGAAGGGCTGTAAGGGGCACGATGAATGCATTGCATTGGTAGAGGAACGAGGAATGGCTGAACGGGACGAACTTCTCGCGTCGATCGCAGCGACAACAGCCGACTATCGTGAGGCCGATGGGGAGGCACCGACACCCGAGCGTATTGAGCGTTGGATTGGCCAGTTCGACGCCGCAGTTCGGCTGCCGATTCTGCGCGAGATGGACCACGTTCTGAAGCAGACATACTTTTCCCGCGCGAATACAAGAAAGTTCCTGGCAGGGCTGTTCAAGACCGAAAAACTGGTGGGAGAAGATCCGTGCGCGTTCTGGAGGAGCGTCAAGTTCCTCGATATTCAAGGCGGTGGTGCAAGTCAGAAGGAAATGTTGGCGCTCTTCAGCGTCCTCCTGGAAAAGAAGTGTGGTTTCAAGATTGAGGACTGTGGCGCTAATCCGGACACGTTCATTTATCTCGACGATGCGATATTCTCTGGAGGGCGCGTAAGCAGCGATCTCGCCGGCTGGATCGAGACGCATGCGCCGAAGAAAGCGACGATCCACGTTATCGTCATCGCCACGCACCAAAGCTCCTACTTCAATCGCAACCGAGTGGGACAGGCCATAAAGGCTTCCGGCAAATCAATTGATGTTCACTGGTGGCGGTCGGTCGAGCTTGAGGACCGCAAGGCGCACACCACAACATCTGATGTTCTGCGACCGGTCGCCATCCCGGACGATGAGGACGTGAAGGCGTATGTCGCGGCTATGCGCTTCCCACCCCATTTGCGTACTGCTGGTCATGTCGGCGGTAGCGGCATCTTCTCCAGCGATGCCGGTCGCCAGCTTCTGGAAACGGAATTCCTGAAGGCGGGCGTGCGGATCCGGCAGATGTGCCCGCACCTGAACCAATATCAGCGACCGCTGGGGAACATGATCCTCGACACGCTGGGCTTCGGCTCGTTGATCGTCACCTTCCGTAACTGCCCGAACAATGCGCCCCTCGCGCTTTGGGCAGGTGATCCTTGGGTCCCCTTGTTCCCCCGCACTACGAACAGCGACACCTCAATGCGCAGGTTCATGGCCATGCTGGCGCAGGAAGACTTCTAATGTCCCAGCCCAGCCAAGTTCGCACATATGTCCCCACCGAAAGCGCTGTCTTCCTGAAGACGAACGAGCGCTTTGGCGGGCTGTCGAACATGGCGCCTGGCTTTCCGCTTGTCGTGAATGGTGTCCGGATCCGGACGTCGGAAGCGCTCTACCAGTCCTGCCGCTTCCCCCACATGCCGGAGGTGCAGCGCATGATCATCGGAGAACGGAGCCCGATGACCGCGAAGATGCGCAGCAAACCCTATCATCGGGCGTCCCGACCGGATTGGGATGGCGTGCGGGTCAAGATCATGCGCTGGTGCCTTCGCGTGAAGCTGGCCCAGAACTGGGCCACCTTCGGGCGGCTCCTCCTATCCACCGGCGATCGGCCCATCGTCGAGAAAAAGGTGCGCCGCAAGGATTTCTGGGGCGCCACCGAACAGCCAGACGGCACGCTGGTCGGCATGAACGTGCTCGGGCGGCTGTTGATGGAGTTGCGCGAGCAGTTGAAGGGCGACGAGGCGGAGAGCCTGCGGTTCATCGAGCCGCTGGCGATCTCCGACTTCCTGCTGTTCGGCCAGCCCATTGAGGCGGTCCAGGCCGCGCCCAATGCCGAGATCCCCGGCTGGACCCCTCGGCGGCCATCCCAGACTGATGCCATCCAGCCGCAGCCCAGCGACCCCCAGCCCTCCTTATTTGAGCAGCCAATGATTACTGATACGCAGCCCATAGCAGCTACTGCCCAGAATGAACCGGGGAAGAGCACGCAGCCCCTGAAGCCCTACGAAGATCGTCGCGCGGCAGGCCTGCCTTGGCTTTCCGAAATCCCAGCTCACTGGCAGGTCCGGCGCAGCAAATATGTTCTTAGGGAGGTGGACAAGCGATCCGAGACTGGTGAGGAAACCCAGCTTTCAATGAGCCAGGTTCACGGTCTGGTCGAGAGCGCGAAGATCGACACTTGGCGGCTGCGGTCCGAAAGTTACGCGGGTGGGAAGCTGTGCGAACCTGGCGACCTCGTATTGAACCGGCTCAAGGCCCACTTGGGGGTCTTCGCGCATGCCTCAATCCCCGGCGTGATCAGCCCGGACTATACTGTGTTCCGGCCGGTTGACGACATCGAGGTCCGATACTTCGAGCATCTCTACAAGACGCCCTCCTACAAGGCCGAGCTTCGCAAGCGGACGAAGGGCATCGTTGAGGGGTTCTGGCGCCTTTATTCGGACGACTTCTACGACGTGCGTGTCGTAGTGCCCCCCAAGGATGAGCAGTCCAAGATACTTGCTTTCATTGATTCTTACGATCGAAGGGTGCGCCGCCTGATCCGCAACAAGCGGCGGCTGATCGGGCTGTTGAACGAGCAAAAGCAGGCGATCATCAACCGGGCCGTCACGCGGGGTCTGAACCCCAACGCACCGATGAAGCCCACCGGCATCGACTGGATGCCCGAGGTTCCGGCTCATTGGGAGGTAAAGCCGCTCAAGCATTGGCTCCGCGAACGCGCCAAGGCACTGAGCGACAAGACCTCGCCAGAGTACGAGTTCGATTATCTCGACATCAGCTGTGTCGGGACTGGGTTTCTGACCGCCAAGCCAGAACGCATGAAGTTCGAAGATGCCCCGTCCCGAGCGCGGCAGATCGTGCAGAAGGGCGACACGATCCTATCAACTGTCCGGACATACCTGAAGGCGGTGTACTTCATTGACGAGGAAAGGCCGGACCTAATCGCGTCTACAGGCTTCGCGGTACTGCGCCCCGTCGAGCGTGTCGAGCCACGATTGCTGGGCTATGTCCTGCAGAGCAGCACTTTCATCGAGCGTGTCATTCGTGCGTCAATCGGAGTCGCCTATCCGGCGATTTCAGAGGCGCGCCTCGGCACCCTTCATGTCGCGTTCGCCCCTGATTTGGTCGAGCAGAAAGCGATCCTCGATCACATCGCAGCTGAGACGGCCGCCTTCGACAAGGCAATCGAGAAGGCTCAGAACGAGATCACGCTGATCCGGGAATACCGCGAACGCCTGATTGCCGATGTCGTTACTGGCAAGCTGGACGTACGCCATATCGAGATTGCGGCGCCTGTGGACGAACCGATCTCAGATGACGATGACGCGCTGGAGGAGGATCTGGAGGGCGACGACGCCGAGGTGATGGAGGGGGCAGATGCCGACAACTGACACGAGCGAAAGAGGTCTCGAAACCCTTATCGTCCGCTCGCTGATCGACGAGGCCGGTTACGTCGCTGGCGCATCGACGGATTTCGATCGGGACCACGCCCTAGACCTGGCCAAGCTGTTCGCCTTCCTGAACGCCACGCAGCCCGATGCTGTCGAAGCCCTCGGCATCGGTGAAGACGGGCCGAAGCGGCTGCAGTTCCTTCACCGGCTGCAAGGCGAGATCGCCAAGCGCGGTGTCATCGACGTGCTGCGCAACGGCGTGAAGCACGGCCCCGGATCGGTTGAGCTGTTTTTCGGCACGCCGACGCCCGGCAACGCCAAGGCCGAGGAGCTGTTCGCCGCCAATATCTTCAGCGTCACCCGCCAGCTGCACTATTCCAAGGATGCGACCAAGCTGTCGCTCGACGCAGCGCTGTTCATCAACGGCCTGCCCGTCGCCACCTTCGAGTTGAAGAACAGCCTGACCAAGCAGACGGTCGAGGGCGCGATCGAGCAGTACAAGCGCGACCGTGACCCGAAGGAGCTGCTGTTCCAGTTCGGCCGCTGCGTCGTCCATTTCGCCGTGGACGACCACGAAGTGCGGATGTGCAGTCACCTGAAGGGCAAGGCGTCCTGGTTCCTGCCCTTCAACAAGGGCTGGAATGACGGCGCGGGCAACCCGCCGAACCCGCATGGACTGAAAACCGACTATCTGTGGAAGCAGGTTCTTACGAAGCGCAACCTCACCGACATATTGGAAAACTATGCGCAGGTGGTCGAGGAAACGGACGAGCGCGGAAAGAAGAAGCCGCCGAAGCAGATTTTCCCGCGCTTTCACCAGCTCGACGTGGTGCGCAAGCTGCTGGCTGACGCCGAGGCTTCCGGCGCCGGGCGGCGGTACCTGATCCAGCACTCGGCAGGTTCGGGCAAGAGCAACTCGATTGCCTGGCTCGGCCACCAGCTGATCGGGCTGGAGACCGGCGGCAAGCCGACCTTCGACACCGTCATCGTTGTCACCGACAGGCGTAATCTCGACAAACAGATCCGCGACACGATCAAGCAGTTCGCGCAGGTGTCCTCCATCGTCGGCGCGGTCACGGAAGGCTCGCAGCAGCTGCGGACGTTCCTGCAGCAGGGCAAGAAGATCATCATCACCACGGTGCAGAAGTTCCCGTTCATCCTCGACGAGATCGGGGACGGGCATCGCGGGCGAACCTTCGCCATCATCATTGACGAGGCGCATTCCAGCCAGGGCGGCCGGACCTCGGCAAAGATGAACATCGCGCTTGCCGCGAACGGCGCCGAGGAGGAAGAGGAAACCGTCGAGGACACGATCAACCGGCTGATGGAAGCGCGGAAGGTCCTGCCGAACGCGAGCTATTTCGCCTTCACCGCCACGCCCAAGAACAAGACGCTGGAGATTTTCGGCACGGCGGTCCCCGAGGGTGGGAAAGTCAGGCACGTCCCCTTCCACAATTATTCGATGAAGCAGGCCATCGAAGAGGGCTTCATCCTCGACGTGCTCAAGCACTACACGCCAGTCGAGAGCTACTACCGGCTCATGAAGACGGTGGAGGACGACCCGCAGTTCGACGCCAAGCGGGCGCAAAAAAAGCTCAGGCGCTATGTCGAATCCCATGACCATGCCATCCGCAAGAAAGCTGAGATCATGGTCGACCACTTCCACGACCAGGTGATGGCTCACCGCAAGATCGGCGGCGCAGCGCGCTCGATGGTGGTGACCAGCGGAATTCACCGCGCAATCCAGTATTTTCACGCCTTCGGGGAGTATCTGAAGGAGCGCAAGAGCCCCTATCAGGCCATCGTCGCCTTCTCGGGCGAGCACGAATATGGCGGTCAGAAGGTGACCGAGGCGTCGCTCAACGGCTTTCCCAGCAACAAGATCGAGGAGTTGATCCAGAAGGACCCGTACCGGTTTCTCATCGTCGCCGACAAGTTCCAGACCGGCTATGACGAGCCGCTTCTGCACACGATGTACGTGGACAAAACGCTGTCCGGCATCAAGGCCGTGCAGACGTTGTCGCGCTTGAACCGGGCACATCCGCAGAAGCACGATACCTTCGTGCTGGATTTCATGAACGATGTGGACAGCATCAAGGCGTCGTTCGAGGACTATTACCGCACGACGATCCTGAGCGAGGAGACCGACCCGAACAAGCTGCACGACCTGAAAGCGCGGCTCGACGGCTACCAGGTCTATTCCTGGGAGCAGGTGGAGGACCTCGTGGCGCTTTATCTCAATGGCGCCGACCGCGACAAGCTCGACCCCATCCTCGACGCGTGCGTCGCGGTCTACAAAGCCGATCTCGATGAGGATGGGCAGGTCGACTTCAAGGGCAAGGCAAAGGCTTTCACGCGCACCTACGGATTCCTCGCGGCCATCCTGCCCTACACGAATGCGAAGTGGGAGAAGCTCTCGATTTTCCTGAACTTCCTGACGCCGAAACTGCCCGCTCCGGAGGAGCAGGACCTGTCGAAGGGCATTCTGGAGGCCATCGACATGGACAGCTACCGAGTCGAGGCGCAGGCGACGATGGCGATTGCGCTTCCCGATGCCGACGCGGAAATTGGACCTGTGCCGTTGGGCGGAGGCGGCCGTAAGCCTGAGCCGGAACTGGATCTGCTCAGCAACATCCTCAAGACGTTCAACGAGATGTTCGGCAACATCGACTGGAAGGACGCCGACAAGATCGGGAAGGTGATAGCTGAGGAGTTGCCCACGAAGGTCGCGGCCGACAAGGCCTATCAAAACGCGATGCAGAATTCGGACAAGCAGAACGCCCGCATCGAGCACGACAAGGCACTGGAGCGCGCGGTCATCGAGCTTCTGTCGGACCATACCGAGCTATTCAAACAGTTCAGCGACAATCCATCGTTCAAGAAATGGCTTTCGGAGACGATTTTCGCGGCGACCTATGCCGAGAAGGCGGCACCGACCGGTTCGGCCGCTACTCGCAGCTGAACCAGCGCATGGCAGTTTGGATCAGATGGTCATGATCCCCGCTAGTGGCCTCTTGGTAGAACGCGTCGATCTCCTTCTGCGAGAGGCCCGCATCTTTTGCAGCCTGCCGGCACAAGCCGAGGATCATGAAGGCATTGCTGTCGTGTCCAGTCAGCTGGACTGTTATGTTTGAGTACTTCGGGGGCATTGACCGGCTCCTCCAGCGCAGTAGGTACGACGCCTAGAACGCTCGTTTATCCATTATTATCAACAAGATATGGCGGCTTGACTCGCGCTTCTCCCACTGCCGTGTTTAAGGGCTTGGGCTGCGACAACTTCGCGCCTGATCCCGCAGGACGCTGTAGTCGGCGAGCGTCTCCGCGATCGCCGAACCCTCGGGCAGCAGGGCCAGCTCCTCTGCAGCGCGCGCCTGGAACTCCCTGCTGTACTCGACGACCGGCGGACACGCCCCTGGCCCGCTACGGTCAGAACCGACCGTCGCGCAGCCGCTCAGCCAGGTCGTCGCGAGAACGAGGACGGCGCGCCGCAGCCTCCAGCATTCGGCGTTGTACGTCATTGGTCTTCTCCGAGGTTTCGAGGCGTTCGGCGAGGCGTCCCGCTCGCTCCCCGGAGCGCCGAAGCGAAAGCAGGAACAGGAGCACTGCCAGCGCGATGGCTCCGTAGCGCAGCGCCGCCCGCATCCATGGGCTCGTGGCGATCCCGGTGAGGAGCCCGCCGATCACCGACGCCCCCGCTTCCAATCGTCGAGGCGGGCATAGATGGTGACCCCGATGCCGCCGAGCGCCACGGCGATGAACACCCAACGCAACGTGTCGAGATACGGCACCAGTGGCAGGATGGCGGTCTGGGTCTCGGTCAGGACGCTCTGCGCCACCTCCACGCCGGCAGCGCCCAGCGTGGCGACACCGGCCGCCCCGCCACCCTTCATGGTGCGGCTCTCCGCCAGCACTTCGCGCGCGGGCGGCGTTTCTTCGGCGAAGGCGGTCGGCCGGACCGGGAACCGCTCGCCCCACTGACGCGCGGGGCCGAGGTCGACATGGATGAACCCCGATCGCGGGTAGAACCCGAAGCCGAGGAACCCGACCTCCCGCGCCGCAGCCTCGAACGCCACCGGGTCGTGGTTTGCCATGGCGATGTCCAAGGCGGCGCCGTCGAGGTGCTTCGAGCGGGTGGCGCCGCCCACGGCGCGGTTGTGCTCGGGGCTGCGATAGGCGGAGCGGACGATCAGCGGCTTGCCCAGCCGGTCGCGCAGCGCCTGCAGCTTGTCGAGCGCCGCTTCGTTGATCAGCAGCTTGCCGGTGCCCCGGCAGGCGATTTCGGCCGGGCTGAAATTCGGCCAGCGCCAGGTGCCCTCGGGCACGTCGCGCCAGTGGCTGTGGAAGGTCTTCGTCATGGGGGCCTCCGAAAACGAGAAACCCGCCTCGAGGGCGGGTCATTGCGGGCTGATGAATGGGGATTGGGCGCGGCTACGGGCCGCTGCCGAAGATCTTGAGCTTGATGGCGATGCCTGCGAGCAGCGCCAGCATGACGCCGGTGGTGATCATGCGGACGGCGGTCTGCATCGCGGTGCGGCGCACCAGCCGAATGCAATCCACCAGGGAGCGCAGATCGCGGATGTCGAGCGCGGCCTCGTCGCCATCGAGGCCGACATCGGCGAGCGCGCGCTTCGCGCCTTCCTCGGCCGCGCGGGTAAGGATCGCCTCGAACTCGGCGTCGGGCATGCGCACGAAGCCTTCGGATCGGGGTGGTGTCATCGGGTCCTCCTTCCGGCGCTCAGCCGATCTTGCAGCCCCAGAGGGACGTGTGATCGGCGGCGAAGTAGCCGTCCGCAGCGCGGAAGACTCCTTGCAGTTCGACGGTGTCTCCGGCGGTGAGAGGTGCGATGGTCTGCAGCCAGAGTGCTGTCCACTCGGAGACATGCGCACCACTGATCTCGCCGAATGAGCCCCGAAGCACGGTTGTTCCGTTCAGCACCAGCCGCCCGCTCATGCGGGCCGCGGTGCTTGCGTTGACCTTGTACATGAGCGTCGCGCCGAAGAGGTAGGTGCCGTCGACTGGAGCCAAGAAGTGGTTGTTCGCGGCGTCGAAGGCACCCTGATCGTTGTAGTCGGTGTTGTTGAGGCCAATCTTCATCCAGGAGCCGACGCCCACATAGTTGTCATAGTTCGTGTACGCCTTGAAGCGGGGCAGCCGGGGCTGATCGACGATGCCGCTCGCGTTGTCGACGCTGAGCCCGTCGAAGAACGTGCTGCCGTCGGCGGAGACCGCGAGGCGGAAGCGGTCGGAGCCGAAGAGCCCCACCAGCGCCTTGGTCAAGAAGCCGGTCTGGAGCGTCAGGCCCAGATCGTCACCGGCGGCCTCCTTGTTCATGGTGTAGAAAAGATCGCCGGTGCCGCCCTCGGCCACGGTCTTCGCCGTCCAGAGCGCGGCGTTCAGCTTGGCCGAGAACGGGTTCGACGCATCCGCTGTCGTGCCCAGCCCGAGCAGCGCCATGTTCTGCAACGCCGCGGGCGTAGTCCCGACCCAGCCCGCGCCGTCGTAGACCAGCAGCAAGCCCTCGTCCTCGACCCACGCCCGCCAGCCGGTGCGCGGCGGCAGGCGCAGCCAGGCGCCATCGGTCCAGAGCGCGACGTTGAGGTCCCAGCCGGCCCAGTCGCCCGTCGCGCCCGAGCTGACGATGTAGCGGTCACCGTCAGCGGGGATGGCGGGCGGCGCTGTCAGATCCCGGTCGAGGACGGAAAGCTGGACGAGCCCGTCGAGGATCCGCAGCGCCTCGTTGTGGGTGACATGCTTCTGGGCCTGCGCCGCCAGGATGTAGGGCAGCAGCAGATGGGTCGTGGCGTCGGACATGGGATGGCCTTCAGAGTATCAGCGTGACGGTCTTGGGCGCGCCCCGCCCCACGAGGGCGGAGAGCTGGTAGATGCGGACGGTGAGGTTGTCGCCGGGCCCGAGCGGCCCGCTCCAATCGGCGGTCTGCTGGGCGGCGGTGTAGACGGCGCTGGCGGTGGCGGTGCTCAGCAGCCGCATTACCGTGGCACCGTCCAGGATTTCGACCTCGTAGGCTTCCAGTTCCTCCGCCATAGGCACTTCGACAGCGCCCCAGCTGTCGGCGGCGAGCGCGCGGGACCGGCGTTTCCAGCGGATCGTCAGATCGCCGGGCGTACGCGGCGTGCGCCACGGCTGCTCGACATGGGCGACGGAGAACGGCCGCAGCCCCACGCCTACCGGCGTGAATGCCTGCGCGACATAGGTCTCGTCGCTGACCGATCGGCTCGCCGGGCCGACGCGCCAGTTCCACGGGATGCCGAGATCAGCCTCGGCGATCGGCAGCGATGCGAGGCTGTCGTCGAGCACGACGACCCGCGCGCCTGCCGGAGCCGGGTTGCCCATGGCGCCTTCTGTGCCGCGCTGACCGCGCAGGAGCCGGGTGAGCCTATACCGGCCGGGCGCGAGCAGCTCGGCCGCACCCGCCTGGACGATCTCCCAGACGCCGGGCGCGCTCTCGATGGCCAGCGCGTTCGCCCCGCCGAACAGGGTCAGCTCGGTGACGCTTTCCAGCGTGCCGGTCAGCAGATCGATTACCAGCGCATTGCCGAGATCGAAGCGCGACGTGGGGCCGGCATAGAAGTCCGAGACCAGCGCCCCGATCCGGGCGCGGCTGCCGAACGTCGTCAGCAGCTCGAAGCCATCGGTCGACGGGCTGCGGAACACCGCCATCTCTCCGGGCCACGGCACGGCATGCGCCGCCGCAAACGGCCGGTGCGCGGGCTGGTCTTCGGTCAGCTGCGGCAGGTCCATGAGCACCGCATCCGGCGCGCCGAACACCACGGCGCGCGTCAGCGACGCCGCGCGGGGATCGCCGGGCGGCAGATCGTAGGTCGCCCTGTCCTGGCGCACCGCCTCGATGCCGCGCGCCTCGGCATCGGCGATGGAGATGAGCCGCAGGTCGACCAGCCGCCCGTCATGCACGAGGCGGATCGCGTCAGCCGGATCGAGCGCGAGCCGCGAGGGCGGCACACGGAATGCCGCCGTCTCGCGCCCCACCCACGCCTCCATCAGCGCGCGGCGGCAGCGGCGCTCGGCCTCCTCGGGCGGCACCGCCATCGGGAAGGATTCTGAGGCGATCCGGGTCGTGTCTACCGTGATGCGCCGCGCCTCGACGAGGGCCGCGTCGTAGTCCTCGTCGGCGCGCGCGATCTGCCATTTCAGCGCCTGCGGCAGTTCGGTCTCCTGGCCGCGCGTCAGTTCCAGCACGTCGCCCTCGCGGGCGGCCACCAGATCGTCGGGTACGAGAGTGGTGACGGAGGCCCGGCCGCGCATTACGAAGCGGATCACCCCCTCGGTCTCGACGGCGTCGAAGCCGAAGTGGCGCGACAGCGTCGTGATCGAGGCGCGCGGGCTCTCCAGCGCCGTGATGGCGTAGCCCTCGACCGCGCCCCAGAGCCCGGTGACGTCGATCCGGGACTCGGGCAGCCCGGCGCGCAGACAAAGGTGGCGGACGAGCGCGGCCAGCGACACCGCCCCAAGCCGCCCGGTCAGCCAGTGGCCGAGCCGCCAGTTGCCACCGTCCGTCCAGACATCGGTGAGCGCCGGAAAGAACGGATAGGGCCGCGCGTCCCAGGTCCAGGCGGCGCATTCGGGGACATGCACCATCCGACCGCCGTAGACCGAGGACACCGGGTTGTTCGCGGCCTCGCCCCACCAGAGGTACGTCGCCTCGAGATACGCCCGCTGGATGGCGTCGTCGCGCCAGCCCCGCGAAAAATGCGGCGTGAAGCTCTCGGACGACTTCGGGTCGAAGAAGACGTTCGGCTGGTTGGTGCCACGGTCGATAGCGGGGCAACCGAGTTCCGTGAACCAGATCGGCTTGGATTGCGGCGCCCATTCGGTTGGGGTGCCGCTCTCCTCGCCGCCGGGGCGGTTGTAGTGTGCGTTCGACCACCAGGCGCGAAGATCCTTGTAGCGGAAGACCCACGGCTTTCCCGCGCCGCCATCCGTGATCGGCGTCCGCACCTGTGCGGTTCGATCCGCCGGACTGGCGTAGAACCAGTCGAAGCCCTCGCCGCCCGCGATGTTCCCCTGCAGGTAGGCCCGGTCGTAGATCGCGGGCCAGCCCTCGGCTGCATCGATATGCTCGAAGCCGTCGCGCCAATCCGACAGTGGCATATAGTTGTCGATCCCGACGAAATCGATCTCCGGATCGGCCCATAGTGGGTCGAGATGGAAGAACACATCGCCCGAGCCGTCGCCCGGCTGATGCCCGAAATACTCCGACCAGTCGGCGGCATAGCCGAGGCTCACACCGGACCCGAGGATCGACCGCACATCCGCAAGCAGGTCCCGATACGCCTGCACCGCCGGATAGGTGCTGGCGCTCGAGCGGATCGTCGTGAGCCCCGGCATCTCGGTGCCGATCAGGAAGGCGTCGACCCCGCCCGCCGCCACGCAGAGATGGGCGTAGTGCAGCACCATGCGCCGCAGACCCCAGTCGCCGGATGGTCCGGTCCAAGAAACCGTCTGACCCGAAACGCTGAAGCTCGCGGGCGTGGCCGCGCCGAACAGCGCCGCGACCTGGCTTGCGGCCGTGGCGGTCTTGTCGACCGATCCGGCGTAGCCAGCGGCAGGCGAACAGGTGATCCGCCCTCGCCAAGGAAACGCAGGCTGACCCGTCTCCGCGGCGCTGTCGGAATACGGGTTCGGCAGCGTGTTGCCGGGCGGCACGTCCATCAGGATGAAGGGATAGAAGGTGACGCGCAGTCCGCGCGCCTTCATCTCCTGGATGGCCTGAACCACCGCGAAGTCGGACGGCGTGCCGCCATAGACCGGCCGGTCCTGGTCGTCGCGGCTGACGAGGAAGGCATTGGCGCGGCTCACGCCGTTCACCGACCAGCTGGCGGGCGTGGTCGACTTCGCGGAGACCTCGACGCCGGGCCGCACCTTGCAGGAGCCTGCGCGCAGGTCGTCGCCGAACCACGCCACCACGAGGCTGACGCTTGTCACAGCCGGGGCCATCGCCTGCAGCCGGTCGAGCGCTTCGACCATGTCGGTGGAGTCGGCCAGCGCGTTCAGGTTCTCGGGCACCGTCGCGCCGCCATCGGTCTTGCGGATCGCCTGCGTCGCATAGGTGAACTCGCCCGAGGCCGGGATCATGGTGACGGCGCGGGTGAGCCCCTCGGCGGTGTCGGGATCGGCGAGCGGACGGAACACCTCGAACGACAGCTGCGGCAGGCGGTTGCCGTAGGTCGAGAGCGCCAGCTCTTCGAAGACCACATAGGCCGTGCCGCGATAGGCCGGCGTGCTGGCCGCGCCCATCTTCGCGGCGATGAACGGATCGGCCGTCTGCGCCTCGTCGCCCGGATACCAGCGCCAGGTCACGCCGGAGAGGTCCATCGGCTTGCCGTCGGCCCAGATGCGGCCGATGCCGGTGATCGGACCCTCGCAGAGCGCGACGGCGAAGCTGGCGTAGTAGAGATATTCGGTCGTCTTGACCTTGCCGCCTCCACCTCCCTTGCCGCCGCCTTGGGTGGTGGTCATCGTCTCCTCGCGGAAGTCGGTCGCCCAGATGATGTTGCCGCCCATCCGCATGCGCCCGTAGAGCCGCGGGATCACCGCGCCCTCGGTAGCCGAGGTGATGCGCAGCGTGTCGAGCCGCGCGCCCTCGATGCGCTGCGTGGGCGCCAGCGACGAGATGATCCAGCTGTCCACGACTGAGCCGATGGTGGAGCCGATGAAGCCGCCGATGGTCGCGGCGCTGACGCCGAGGATGGCTCCGCCAATGCTGCCGCCAATGGCGGCGCCTGCGGCGCCGAGAACGAGGGTGGCCATGGCGGGATCTCAGCGTTGCGGGAACAGGAAAGCGAAGGCGATGCGCCGCCGCCAGGATGGGGTGAGCGGTTCCTCGATCACGCCGAGCCGCTCATAGGCGTGGAGGAAGGAGCCGGCACCGGTAAGGATCCCGACATGCTTGGCGATGGCGCGGGGCTTCATGCGGAAGAGCACCAGCGCGCCGGGACCGGTCACCGCCGGTGCCACCTCGATCATCATTCGCCGCGCGCCTTCCGCCAGCACCTCTCGCGGGCCGGTCTCGCCCCAGTCCCGGCTGTAGGGCGGGATTCGGAACGGCTCGGGGCCGACGACCTCGCGCCAGACGCCCCGCGCGAGCCCGAGGCAGTCGCAGCCCACGCCCTTTAGGCTGGCCTGGTCGTGGTAGGGCGTGCCGAGCCAGGATCGCGCAATGGCGATGACGCGCGCGGGGTCAGCCAATGCGAGGGGTTGCGTCATAGGACGCCTCCCTCGTGGCCACCATCCTTGGTGGCGTAGCGCAGCACGGCATCCTGGCCGGGGATATGCGGGAAGCCGCGGAAGTTGGCGGTGTTGGCGAACTTCGCCCCGCAGGTCTCGATCCGCTTGTCGCAGCCCGCGCGGATGGTGAAGGCGTCGTCCTCGGCGATCGCGCGCACCGGTGCTTCGAGCAGGGTCAGTATCGCGATGCCGTCGGTCACGTCGTGGCCCAGCACTTCCGCGCGACGCCCGGCGTTCGCGCCGCTCGTCCATTCGACGGTGCCAAACGTGAACCAGCCGGCTTCGAACCCGCTGAGCCCCGAGGCAGTGAACGCGCGATCCCGCAGGAGATCGATGACGGCACCCGCGCCCTTGTAGGCGGGATCTTCGAGATCGACGCCGCAGCGTCCATCGCCGAGCGCAGCGTCGCAGGTCGTCTGGAAGGTCCGACCGACCGTCTGGCCCAGCACGTGGGCAAGCGAGCGGACCTCGGTCACGAAGGCCAGACGTCCACGCCGGATCTGACCTATGGCGCCCCGGCGCATCAGCACGCGCTGACCCGTGTCCGCCCAGTTCACGCGCCAGACCTCGACCTCGGCGTTGTCCCAGCGGCCGTCGAGAATGTCGGTCTCGGTGATTCGGTCCGAGGTCAGCACGCCTTCCGCGTCCTGCGCATCCACCGACAGGTCCGAGCCAGAGCGGACCTCGGAGGCGGTCAGCCCGCTCTCGGGCTCGAAGTCAGTCCCGTCGAAGCTGAGCGTCAGGTCGTGATCGGTGAAGCCGAAGGTGACGCCGTCGGCGCGCGTTATCCGCCAGCACCAGGCGAGCGTAGTCGTGCCCTCGCCGAGATGGGCCTGCAGGGCGGGATCGAGGGATTTCATCGGCGCAGTTCCAGCAACGGGATGGATGTGATCGAGCCGAGCCGCTCGAGGTCGAGCGTCACGTCGAGAGCGTCTGTGTCGAAGCGAACCGGCACGTCGAACTCGAAGCCCGCGGTGATGGCAACGCCCGCCGAAGGGCCGGTGTCGAAGGTGACGACACCGGTGGTCGTGTCGACGGACCAGCCGCCAAGTTCCTCCGCGCCATCGAGTGCGACGCGCAAGGTTCCGGCCACAGGTTTGCCGATGGCGCGCGTCCAGGATTGCGCACCAGAGGCGTAGTGCTTCACGAGCTGGAAGGCGGTCGTCGCACCGTCGCCGGTGCCGATGGTCTGGTCGGTTGGCGACGGCGTGCCCGAGGGCAGGCAGGACTTGTGATCGCCCCAGTCCTTGAACCGGAAGCCATGCAGCCGACCGTTCCGCGCCTCGAAGAAGGCGACGACGGCGGCGAGATCATCGGCGCGGCGGATGCCGTAGGCGACGTCGTAGCGGCGGCGGCTGTTCGCCCAGCTGGCGTTGCGCTCCTCGTCGCCCGAGGCAAGCTCGACGATCTGGGTGCGCCGTTCCGGCCCACCCCGCGCGCCGCGGCTGATGTCGTCCGGAAACCGGACCTCGTGAAACGCCATTACATGCCTCTCCGCCCGAGCGACACGGCGCGGGCAATGTCGGCCGCGACCTGCGTACGGGACTGCCGGAAGCTTTCGGCGTCGCGCGCCATGATGGTGACGTTGACCCCGCCGCCCGCGCCGTAGCTCTGCGCCTCGCGCCGCGACAGCACGCGCTCGCCGCGTTGCAGGATCGCGGGTACCTCGTCATGGCGAAGCCCCGCCATGCCGCCTGAATGCATTCGCGGGGCGGCGGCGAAAGCCATGGCCGAGACCATGCGCGAAGGCCCCGCAGACCCCACTATCCCGCCCGCATGCAGGACGTTGGCGAAGATGCCGCCCGCCCCGGCAAACACACCCGAGAGCGCATTGGCGATCGGCCCGAGGATGAACCGCCGCGCCGCGAGCTGGGCGAGATCGGCCAGCAGCGAAGTCACCAGATCGCGGAAGTTCAGCTTGCCGGTCCGCACGAACTGGCCAACCGCGTTTTCGGCCGACTGGAAGGCGCCGACGAGGCTCTGGCCGATGTCGCCGCCGATGTCGCGCGCCTTGCTGGCGTAATCCGACAGCGCCGCCGTCACCGCCTGCCACCCGGTGACGGCGGCTTCGGTCACGGGCTCCGCCGCAGCAGCCGCCGTACCCGCGGCAGCGCCGGCGTCGGTTGCTGCCTGTCCAGCGCCGTCGAGCGCGGTCTCGAACCGCTCCGCTGCGGCCGTGGCCTCGGCCAGCGCATCGGCGCCATCCTCATCTGTGCCCCGGACCGCATCGCGCAGCGCCTGCCAGCTTTCCAGCGGGGCCCGCGCCCCTTCCGCCAGATCGCGCGCGGCGCCGCGATAGACGTTCGCGGACTCGAGCGCCCGATTTGCCGCCTCGGTCAGACCGAGATCGGGCGCGGTCAGCGGGTTGTCCTCGAAGGCCCGATCGAAGGCTGCCTGCGCCGCCGTCGTGGCAGCACTGGCCGCGCCCTCGAAGCGGTTCTCGATCTCGCCGAGGTCGAGGTCGGGCACCAGCGAAATGCGCCGCTCGGAGCCGAGCGCTTCCAGCCCCTGGTTGATGCCACCGATGAAGCCGTTGATGCGCGAGACCACGCCGTTCAGCATTGCCTCGACACCGTCGATCAGGCTGTTGGCCGCCTGGAACGCCAGATCCCCGATGGCGGCGGGCAGCAAGCCCCAGGTAGCCTTGATCGCCTCGTAGGCCCCCTCGAACGTGTTTGCCGCCGTATTCCCTAAACCGACGACACTCTCGATGGCGCTCTGCATGCCGGACGCCGCATCGGCCTTGAGGTCGAAGAACATCGCCGTGGCGGCCGCGCCCGCCGCAGCGGCACCCATGCGGATCCGCTCCCAGACCTCGACGGCGACATCCTTCAGCAGCGACATGGCCTCGCCGAAGCCGCCCGCGCCGGAGACGAGGCGGGTGAACTGGTAGACGAGCTCGCCTGCGCCCACGATCAGCGCCCCGATGCCGGTGCGGATCAGCGCCCCACGCAGCAAGACCAGCGCCGTGGCAAGACCGCGGACGGAGAGCGCAGCGGCGGCCATGCCAGCCACCCAGCGGCCTGCGAGGAAGGCCGCGAAGGTCGCGGCATAGGTGGTCAGGCGGCCGATGTTGTCGAAAAGTCCACGGATCGCGATGCCAAGCGGCCCGGTGCGGCTTGCGACCGCCGCCATGGCGTCGGCAACGGCCTCCAGCGCGGGGGTTGCGGCGACAGCCAGCTGGTTCGACAGCCCGCGCCAGATCAGCCCGAGCCGGGAGATGGCATCGTTCGTCCGCTCGATCTGGTCGGCATCCTGCTCCGAGACCACGACGCCGAAGGCGAGGACGTCCTCCGTCGCCTGGCGCAGCGTCGCGGTGTCGATGCGCGACATGGCGATGGAGCCTTCTTCGCCGAAAAGCTGCCCCGCGACCGCGGCACGTTCTGCGGCGGGCACGAAGTTCTCGATGGCGGCGTTGATGGCGCCGACGCGCCGGTCCAGGGGCAGCGCGATCAGGTCGGTTGCAGAAAGGCCCAGCCGGTCGAGCGCATCGGCGGCGGGACCGGTCCCGGCCGCCGCCTGGCTAAGACGGCGCGTCAGGTCCTTGGTGGCCTGCTCGATGCCGGACATCGAGACGCCCGCCAGCTCGCCCGCGCGCTCCAGCGCCTGGATCGAGGCGACCGTGGTGCCGAGGGATTGCGCCAGCTTCGCCTGCGCATCGACCGTCTGCAGCCCAGACCGGATCATCGCCACACCGGCGGCTGCAGCTGCTGCCACGGCAGCGGCGGCCGCCACACGGACCCGGCGCGAGAAGGCCGCGAGCCGGGCGTTCGCCGCTTCCATCTCCCGGCTCAGCCGTCCGAAGCCGCGCGACCCGGCTTCGCCGACACCTTCCAGCTCGGCGCGCACCTGTCGCCCGCCGACCGCAGCCAAGCGGACGGACACACGCTTTTCAGCCATCGGGGCGTTCCATCTGTTCGTTAAGTTTCGCGACCATCACCGCTTCGATCACGGGCAGCAGTTCGGCCATCGCGACGGGCGGCACGCCGAGCGCGTCACCGAGCGCCAGCGCCGCGGACATGTCCCAGCCGATCACCGCGCCCGGCAGCACGCGCAGCTGGCCACCGAGGCGGCCGACCAGGTCCCAAACCTGCCAACCCTCCGGAGTTTCCGGACGGTTCAGCCGCGCCGGGTAGTCTTCGCACGCCGTCTGGCAGGCGTCGCAGTATCGATCGCCCCCTCCGAAGGACCATTCGGCGAGGGCGCGGAGACGTTTTTTTCCTGCTCCAGCAGCAGACCCTTGGAGACGTAGGTCAGCTGGAAGGCCTCGAAGATCGGCCAGACATCGAGCAGCGCGTCGATGGCCTCGGGGCTGGGATCGATGGAATTGCCGTCAGCGTCGCCGATGCCCTCCCAGCCGAGCACCGCCCGCCGCGCCAGCGCCTTGGCGAAGGCGACGGCGCGCTCCTCGTCGGAGGCTTCCTCCGGAACTGCCTCGATGGCCGGGTCGCTCCGCGTCGCCACCATCAGCGCGGTGGTCAGCGGGCGCAGCTGCACCCGGACCCCATGGGCGAGGTCGTGCCAGCGTGGGGCATTGGTCAGGTCGAGCGTCAGCATCGTTAGTACACCTCGATGTCGTTGATCAGGGTTGCCGTGCACATTCGGCCGACCACGCTGTCGCGGGCGGCCTGCCAGTCGAAGGTGGCCTGCACGCCTTGCGGCCCGGAGATCTCGATGCGCGGGCGCGGCAGGTAGACGGCGTGCACGGTAAAGGTGAAGCTTTCGCCCGAGGGCAGGACGTAGGCGAACTCCATCTCGCAGGCCTCGCCGTTGATGGCCTGCGTCACCAGCGTCTGGTCGGCGAAGCGCACCTCGATCCGGCCGGTGAGCGCCGCGATGGACGGGTCCGCCCCGTCGATGCGGCCGTCGTTCCGGATCGTCTCGATCCGGTCGAGGTTGTTGGCATAGGTGATCTCGGCCGAGACGACGTTGCCGAGCGCGGTCCCATTCCGCGTGATCGATCCGTTGAAATGGCCGAAGCGCTTCAGCTCGAGAGCTGCAGGCGTCCCAGCGCTGGTGGTCGTGCCCACCGTTTCGCCCTGCGCCACGAGCCGCGCGGTTGCGGTCAGCAGGCCGGAGCGCTGCATCTGCCAGGTGATCTGGTCGAGCACGCAGCCGGAATACATCGCATAGCGCGGCACCTCCGGCATGCCGGTCTCGATCGACATCGAGGGCAGAGTCCATGCCCCCGACTGGAATTCGTGGGTGTACGGGGCCTCCGCGCCCGTGGTCGTGGGCGCGCCGAAGGCCGCCTTCAGCCAGAAGCCGAAGGCCTCCGCGTCGAGCGGCACCACGACATCGCCGTCCGCCGTCACCGCGTCCTTGATCGGCGCCAGCGGATCGCGGCCGTACCCCAGCAGCTCGGAGTTCAGCAGCGGTTGCTCGGCCCCCAGCGACGCGCTGGCGAAGGGCATGCGGGTAAAGCCGCTCACGGGCGGCGTTCCATAGGTCGTCTCGAACGCAAGCGCCATCAGCGCCCGCGCCCCCTGGGCTCGTGCCATGGTGTTCTCCTCGGGTTGTCGGGGTCAGGCCAGCTGGTCGGCCGTGGAATAGTGCAACACCACCGGGATCACGGCGGCCTTCAGGCTCGCCGCGCCTTCGACGGGCAGATCGACCGGCCTCGGGGGTTCCGCCTCGACCCAGTCGCACAATCCGCCCAGTGTTCGGTCGGCGGCGAGCGCCGTGCCAATGCTGGCGGTCAGCGTGTCGAAGGCGGCGTCACGGTCGGCGCCCTGCACAATCGCCTCGATTTCAGCGCGGTGCTGGTAGTGATAGGCGAGCGGCGACAGCGTCACCTCGGGCTCACCGGGCTCCCCATCGCGCAGGATCAGCAGGCCCTCGGCCGGCACGCGTTCGGGCAGCACCTCACCGCGCAGCGCGGTGGCGGGAAGCGCCGAGAGCCGCGCATGCAACGCGACGAGGATGGTTTCGCGGGTGGTGGGCATGGCAATCTACGGCGTATCGACCGGATCAACGGCATCTGGCGGACGCGCACGGTCAGGCTGATCGGGATCAATCACGCCCCAACGCGTTGTTTCATATTCCATAAGTGGACGACCAAGCACTGATATGGATCCGGAGGCCCGGTCAGGCCAATATACGCCAACAGGCACTGCATTGGCGTGCTCATAAATCTTCACTAGTTGGATCGGCCCTCCAACACTACCAAATTTCCCTTCTCGAATAATATCTCGAAGCACTTCGAAAGGTTCCATGTCCAAAGAGCCCGAGCGAAGCTTTCCACGTGCTCGGAGAAGTGACACCAACCTTTCCTTGGCTTCAGCAACCGGATCCGCATCACCGATGTAGCATATCAACTTGTACGCATCTTCGTCTTGAGCTGCCCATGTTGAAGCCGGTTTGAAAGTGAATCGCCCAATTGATCGATCAAAATGAAGCGTCCAAACGTGAAATTTCTTTGACTTCCACGAATACCCGCTGAGCGCGAATTTCGCGTCCGGTTCATCAGGGACAACCTGCCCGCGTGGCAAATTCGAAATGAACTTGCGAGAGTGGTCGAAGACCCTATTCAAGTGCCCTTTTAGGTGCTCGAGGTCCATCGCTCTGTTCTGTGCAGGAGGATACATTAGGATCGAATTGTACGCCTGAAGCATCAGGGGATAGGCGTCGCCTGTATGGCCGGCAAACGAAATTACGGCATCACTTCTGGGAAGAAGCACGATCTTCGGGTTTGCGTCCCAGAATTGCCCACCGGAGAGACGGCTATCAGAAGCAACGATTAGCTCTCTGACTCCACCAGCAACTCTAACCCATGATATGCCAAGCGTCATTTCAGCGGCCCCCGCGCTTCTGGTTTTTCGACCGCATATACATATTCCAGCGGCAGTTTGTCGTGACAGTCAACTATGACGAACGTGACAGCCTGCCGTGGTAAATCACAAGACCCAGTTCGCCACGATCAGCCCCGGCACGCTGTCCAATGCCCGGTCCGCGTCCCGCGCCAGGTCCAGCCGCTTCGGCAACTTGACCTGCGGCACCAGCAGGAAGATCGGCGCGGTGACCTTGCCGCGCCCGGTCTTCGAGCGGGACACCACGGCCTGGCCCTTCGTGTTCAGCCGTCCCTCCGCCACCAGCAGGCTCGGCCCCGTGCGGCGATAGACGAAGCGCAGGCGCAGGCCGCGTCGTCGTTCCCATTCACCGGGCGTGATCCGGCCGCCACGCAGGGACTTGCCCGCCGCAGGCAGCGGGATCGCCAGCCAGAACCCGTTCTTCGAGCGGATCAGCGGCCCGGTGTCATGGGCACCGACGATCACCGGGGCCTTCGACCAGACCAGCGCCGCGGCATCGAGGCTGTCGCCCGACCTCGGGAAGCTCTGGCTGCGGATCGAGTTGGCGAGTCGGGGGCCGAGCCCCGCGCCGGTGATCTGCAGCCGCCAAGCGGTCTTCAGTCCGGTCCCGGCCTCGCGCATGGCGGCCGTGACAGCGCGCTCGCCCGCCGCGACCTCGGCCGCCATCATCGCGACGATGTCGGGATCGATGTCGAGCTTCAGTTTCACGCGGGCCTCAGATCGACGGTCCAGACCAGCCGCTCGCGGTCGCGGACAGGCTCGCCCTGAATGAGGAAGGCGTCGCCGTCGATCTCGATGCGGTCGCCGGGACGCGGTGTCGGCACCTCAGCCACGCGCAGGTCGATCCTCGTGGTCTCGGACCAGAGTCGCGCATCGCCGAAGTCGCTGATCGCGTCGGCGCGCCGGGCGACGACCCGCACCAGCACGGGCGCGCCGCCGTCGGCGATGTAGACCGCGTCCCGACCGATGTTCGGATCGGCGAAGAGCGCGCCAACGGCGGCGGCGAAGGCGCTCATTAGAACGTCGCGTTCAGGCGCACTCGACCGGTTGTGTCGCCCGCGCCGCTGGCCACGGCCTCGACGGCCGCGCCGATGAGGGTGTTGTCGGTCGCGACCGTGGTGCAGCGCTTGTTGGTGTCGTCCCAATAGACCTTGGCGCCGACGGTCCAGGCCTGGGAGCCGACCTTGGTGATGTCGAAGACGCCGACGAGCGCCGTCTCGACGGGCTCGCCGAGGGCGGCGGCGCCCGCGGCGATACCGAAGATGGAGCCGACGAGCAGGCCATCGCCGGAGGCGACGGCATAGGGCGCGGTCAGGGTGATGGTATTGCCGGGCTGGACGTAGGTTTTCATGGGGGTGATCCTCTTGGAAAGACGAAGGGCGGCCCGTGTGGGCCGCCCGCGTGTCAGGGTTCAGCATGGGGTGCGGGTTACGCGCCCGGGTTCTTGTAAAGGCCGCGCCAGTCGATGGCCTTGGCGCCGAAGTCGAGGCGGCACTTGATCTCGACGCCGTCGACGTCGAAGCCGTTGCGCGTCTCGATGTAGGCGCCCTGCTGGCCCTCGAGATAGGCGTACTCGATGGTGTCGATCTGGTTGGGCGAAGCCGCCAGATACCAGGCGGTCTCGCTGGCGGCGTCGAGCCGGGGCTCGCTGATCGGCGCGAGGGTGCGGATCGACTGCGGCACCACGCTGGACGTCGCAGCGGGCACCAGGTTCTGGGCGACCAGCTGCTCGGCCTTCAGCTCCAGCGACGCGGGCACGATCAGGAACGCCGGGCGGACGTTCAGCACCGTCTTCTTGTCGAGGCCGGTCTGCTTGGCCATCGCGGCGCGCGCCGCACCGACGCTGCTCACGTCGAGCGCCGCGCCGGTGCCGGCGAGGTTCTTGTGGGTGGCGTGGAATAGCGCGTTGCCGTCGGCCATCGCCGGGTTGGCGGTGATGATGCCCCAGACCACGTCCGACTCCAGCTGCGCGATGGAGTTGCCGTACATCGCCGGGATCCGGGTGAAGGCGTCGAGATCGTCGTTGATCAGCGTCTGGTGGGTGATCGCGACCACCCGGCCATACGTCTTGACCTTGTAGCTCTCCTTCGACTCCCCGAGCGTGCCGCGCTTGAACTCACCACTCTCGCCGACCTCGAGCAGCTGAGGGGCTTCGCCGAGCTGCACCCGGTGCATCGCCTTGAAGTCGGTCGCCAGCACCTGGCGGCAGAACAGCATGAAGGTGCGGGGATAGGCCTCGTAGGCCTGCCGCAGGGTCTTGTTGGTGACGGCCGAGAGGATCTCGGGGAAGTCCGATGTGGAATGCAGCGCCCGCGTCGCCACCTCGTCGCGCGACAGGCCCCGCGTGTTCACCCCGGCATTGCCGAAGCTCTCGCGGGCGAGTTCCAGCAGCGTCATGCCGCGATACTGGCGCGCGGCGTCCTCCAGCTGGAACAGCGTCGGGCTGTAGCGGTGCAGCAGCGCGTTCGCCACCGCATCGCGGCGGGTGATGCGCTCGTCGCGGCCGCCGAGCGGGACGGAGACATGGGGGAAGGTGCGGGTCTCGTCCGACTTCGCGGCGACCTGGTCGAGGATAAGGCGGCGGGACTCGTCGACGCTGACGCCGCGCTTGACCAGATCCTCGGCGAAGCCGCGCTCGAGGTTCAGCCGCCCGGCCAGATCGTAGATCGTGGAGACGCGGTCGCGCTCGGCCTCGCGCGCGCGTGTCGCGACCGTTTCGGTGTCGGGCGCGGGAGTTGCCTGCGTCTTCGGCTGGCTGCGGGTTTCGACTACGGCGACCGTCGGGTCGGGCGCAGCCGGTTTCGGCTCGGTCATGGGGGTGTCCTCGGTTGCGACCGGCTCGGTCGGCTGGGTGGTGGCGGGGGTTGCGGCGTCGCTCGCCGGAGTCTGGGTCTTGTCCGTCATCGGGGTCGGTCCTTTCGTGGTGGAAGGGGCGTCCCGGCGGTGGAGGACGCAGTCGTGAAGGGGATGCTGGGCACGGAAGCCCGCGGCGGGGTCCGCGCCGACCGCGACGGCGGAGACCTCGAACGGGGTCCAGTCGACCGCGCGCCAGAGTTCGCGCGCGGCCTCGGGCTTCGAGACCTCGAAGCGGTGGACCTGGTAGCCGATCGAGACCGCGCGGATGTGCCCGGCCTGGATGTCGCGCCAGATTGGCTCGACATCGGCGCGCTCGCTGATCCGCACCAGCGCGATGCCGCGGCCGTTCTCGATCCGCGCCGAGCCCGGCACGACCGAGCCGATCACCGCGTCGAGCGTGTCGAGCTCGTGCACCTTCAGGAACGGCGCGCCCGCGTTCAGCCGGTCGAGCCGGACATGGGCGGGATCGAGGCTCAATTCCTCGTCATAGGCCTCGCCGAAGAGGGTGGCGCGGCGGACGCGGGCCCCGGCCGACCAGATCACCTCGACGGTGCGGCTGTCGGCATCGGCGGTGTTGGGCGCAAGCTCCGCCGACCGGCGCATGGCCGGCAGTTCGATCATCGTGTCCATGGGGTCAGTCCTGTCGGTCGGGGTCGGCCTGCGCCGGGTTGGTTTCATACGCGTTGGCGGAGGGATCGTCGTCGGCGGGATCGTTGGTCTGGGCGCTGCCGGTTTTCGTGACGCGCCGCGGATCGCTGTCGAGCACCAGCCCCAGCGCATCGAGCTTGGCGTTCGTCGCGGCGATCTCCGCCAGCACCGCATCGGGGTTCCGGCCCTGCCGCGCGATCACCTCGGCCAACGTCATGGTGCCGGAGCGGATCGACAGCAGGTTCGCCATCGCGTCCTTCTGCGGATCGACCGCCTCGAACTTCGGCGGCGACCATTCGACCGGCACTATCGGCGACGGGATCTGACCCGCCGCCCATGCGGCCTCGGTGAACCAGCGCCAGACCGGGGCGCAGAACATCGGGATGAACAGCTGCCATTGGACGGCGTCGATCTGGCGGCGGAACTCCACCAGGCCCGCCCGTATCGAGGAATAGTTGACCTGGGACAGATCGCCGGTGAGCAGCTCGTAGGGCACCCGGAAGCCCGCCGAGATGGTGTGCAGGCTCGCGCGCTTGTACTCACCGTAGCCGCCCGTGGCCGAGGGCTGGTTGAACCGGATGTCCTTGCCGCCGCGGGCATAGGCGATCAGCCCCGGCTCGAACTGCTCGACGCGGTTGCCATCGGCATCGATCACCGACGGCGCGATGCCCTGCTGCGCCTCGTCATCGCCGAAGACGATGGCGGTGACGCAGGCCTCGGTCTTCTTGCGGACGAGTTCCGCCACCTCGTAATCGTCGAGATCACGCAACGACCGGATCACCGGCGCGCCCCATGGCACACCGCGCGCCTGCGTGCGCTGCTTCTCGTAGACATGGGCGATCTCGCTCGCTGGCACCGGGCGACTCTGCAACCCGTTCTGCAAGGCGCCATAGGCGTCGCCCGGATGCTCGGCATGCAGCCAGTAGGCGCGGCGCTTGCCGACCGGATCGAACTCGATCCCTTGCACAAGGCGCCCCGCGCCGAGGGCGCCGGATTTCGTGGCGTCGAGGAAGTCGGCCTCCAGCACCTGCAACTGCAGAGGCACGGCCAGACCGTCGCTCGCGCGCCGCAGGCGACGGCGTACCAGGACCTCGCCCGCCTCGACCATCTCACGGCAGATCAGCGTCTGCAGCCCGTAAAAGTCGAGCTGGCCGTCGGCGTCGCACTCCGCCGTCCAGCGCTCGAACAGCGCGTCCACCTTGCGGTCCAGCGTGTCGTCGCCGCTGGCGGCGCGGGGCATGATGCCCGCGCCGATGATGTTGTTGACCAGCACTGCGACGGCCTTGGCCGCATGCGGGTTGTTGCGCACCAGGTCGCGCATCCGGTCGCGCAGCAGTGCCCCGGCGACGCCGATTTCGGTGTCGGCCGAGGATCCCGGCGCACGCCAGCCCTCCGTCCGCCGCCCGCGCGCGGCCCCGTCGTAGCCCCGCGTCAGGGTCTCGAAGGCTTGCCGCGCCATGACGCGGCGCGCGGCCATGCGAGGCGCCACGGTTGCGATGGCGTGGTCGAACCAGTTCGCCGACATCACCGGTCCCCGCGCGAGAAGCCAGCCAGTCCGGCGATCGGCAACGGCCGCGTGGTGCCCGCGATGGCGCGCTCGATGGTCCGGATGCGGGCGAGCAGGTCCTCGGCCGAGCCGTAATCCACCGACTTGCCGTCATAGCTGACCCGGGTCGTGCCGCTGGCATAGGCGCGGCGCAGCGCCGAAAGCTCCGTTTCCGTCCAGTCGGTCATGTTCAGAACCATCCTCCGCGCCGTCCGAGCCAGTCGGAGCGGCGCTTGCCCTGCGGGGCCTGTCCCGGCCGGTTGATCTGCCCGGCGGGATCGGTGTCGGTGGGGGCTGCCCCGAGCTGATCCTCGAGGTCGCGCCATTTCTCGTCAGGCCAGCGATCCGCGCCCGCGATCCAGGCGGCGGCGCGGGCATAGACTCGGCAGTCCAGCGCCTCGTTGCGCTCGCGCAGCTTCTGCCATTCCAGCCGGGCGAAGCCGCGCTTCGTGCGCACCGTCACCAGCTGCTCGGCCACGAACTGCTTCAGCCATTCGTTCTCGACCCAGTGCGGCAGGTGCACCGCGCCGGGCGGGAACGCCGCACCGTCGGCCATGTCCTCCTCGGTCGGGCGCGCCAGCCGCAGGAAGCGGTAGGTCTCGGCCTTGAAGGTGGACACCGCCACGGTCCAGAGCCGCGCCCCGCGCCGCAGGCGTTTCCCGCCCTCGGTCGCGTCGACGAAGGTTGGCCCCGACACCGGGCTCGAGCGGTTGAACCCCTCGACACCCTTCACCGGCGACACCTGTGCGAACCCCTGCGCTCGCGACCAGGAATAGACCGCCGGGGGCTCGTAGCCGGTATCAATGGCCAGCCGCGCGATCCTGAGATGCGCGCCACGCTCGTGCGGCCACGACCTGTCAAGCAGCGCCGTCAACTCCGACCAAGCGTCGTGCCGGTCGGGGCCACCCTCGATCACGACGTGATCCACCAACCAGCTTTCCAGACCACGACCCCAGGCCCAGACGTCGACCTCGATCCGGTCCTTCTGCACGTTTGCCCCGGCGGTCAGGAACAGCCCGCCCGCGGGCACCGTGCCGGATGTCCAGCGCTCGCGCCGGTCGTAGAGCCGCTGCCAGTCGGGGGCTTCGCCGGTCTCGACCCAGGTCTCGCCGAGGATCGTGTTGCGGAACGCCTTGATCGCCTCGTCCGACCCCTGAGCCGCGTCCCATGCCCGCACGATCCGCTCCCAGCTCAGCCAGCCGATCGGCGAATAGAGCGCCGAGAGGTGATACCCGACCGTGGTCGGATCGGCGGCCACAGCCGTCGCCCGCCATTCGCCCCCCTCCAGCATGGCCGTCTTGTGGTGCTCCGCGATGGGCGTCTCGCAGCCCTCGCAGTGATATTCCGCCGTCCCCGGGCGGCCCTTCTGCCAGCGTAGCCTGTCGAACTTCAGCCACTGCATCGCGCCGCAATGCGGGCACGGCACGAAGAACCGGCGCTGATCGCTGGCCTCGTACTCGCGCTCGATGCGCGACAGCCCCCGGATCGTGGGCGTCGAGACCAGCAGCACCTTGCGCCGGTGGGCAAAGGTCAGTGACCGCGCCTCGGCCAGCGTGACCGGGTCGCCTTCCTCGTCAGCGGACGCCGGATAGGCGTCGACCTCGTCGAGGAAGATGTAGCGCGCCGGAGTGGACCGCAGCCCGACCGCCGAGTTCGCCCCGGTCATGATCAAAATGCCGCCCGCGAATTCCTTCGACAGCATCGTGTTGCCCGCGTCACGGGACCGGGCGGGCTTCACCCGCTCCCGCAGCTCGGGGCTTTCGTCGATCAGTGGGTCGATCCGCTGGCGGGAGTTGCGTTTCGCCAACTCCACCGTCGGCTGGACCGCGAGCATCGGGCCCGGCGCCTGGTGGATCGCGAACCCGATCCAGTTGTTCCCGGCCTCCGTCGCGCCGACCTGCGCCGCCTTCATGAACACGACCCGCTGCGTGGGATCGCCGGGCGACAGCCGGTCCATGATCTCGCGCATGTAGGGCGTGCGCACCGTGCGATACCGCCCCGGCTCGGCCGAGGCGCGGCCCGAAAGCATCCGGTGCCGGTCCGCCCATTCCGAGACGGTCAGGTCCGGGTCGGGCCGAAGCCCGTTGCCCCAGGCGCGCAGGATCTCGCCCGCGCCGTCGAAGTCCGTCAGGCCATCATCGTCACCGGAAGTCGGGCCGGACCTCGGCGAGTTCGTCGAGGTGGGCGCGTACATGTCTCTCCAGCACCTTCTGCATCGCGGCTGGCTCCACGGCGATCTGCTGGCCGGTCGCGTCGCTGCATGCGGCCGAGAGCTCGGCCGCCATCAGCGCCGCCGCGCGTGCAGGCCAGGTCACCCAGGCGTCCCGCTCTTCCCGCGCCAGGCGGAACACCAGCGCCAGCGCGCGAGCCCGCTCGATCAACTCCCCCTTCAGCTTCTGCAGCCGGATGCGCCGCTCCTGCGCCTTCAGCACCTCGTTCGCGGTCTTGGCTTGCAGGAAGGTGGTGCCACCACCGACGGCTGGCACCGCCAGACCCTGTTCTCGGAGCGTGTCACCGACGGCCGCCACTGCCGCCTCGGGGACAGGCTTCAGCTTCGGTGCGGGCGGCTTGCGGGTCTTGGACGGGTCCGTCGTTTCCGCCCGCCGGGCGTCGCTGGCCGTCGCGTTAATGCTGCCGTCGGGATAGAGGACCAGCCGCTCGGCCGTCTTCGCCTTCTGGATCGCGCCCCGCGACAGCCCGACATGGGCGGCGTACTGGCGCTCGCTCATGCCCTGCATCGACGACCCCGATTATCATTCAAGATCATGTGCTTATCGAGTTGATAAGCACGACGGAGAGAGCGAACGTCCTGTCAGAAGGACGATGCAACTCACCACGGAGCCACCACGATGACCACGCGCCTGAACCCGATCACCACCCCGCGCCACGAACTCCGCGCCGAGAGGGCGCGCAGGAACAAGGAAGCCGCGCTCGCGGCCTTCATCGGCAAGAAAGCCGAGATCGACGAGATGCTCGCCCGGCTGCAGGCGCTCAGCGACGACCATTTCAACTGCCACCCCGACGAGGTGGGCTGGGCCATGGTCGGCACCCTCGAACACTACGCCAGCCTTCTGAAGCGCATCACCGACAGCGCCTTCGGCGAGGGCGAGCACGCCCGCTGATTTCCGGCGCTGCCGGAACTCCTGCCGCGCCGAAGCGCGGCTCGGGGTCGTAGGAGGGTCGCGACGGTCGCGGCCCCGAACACGGAGACCCCAGATGACCAAGCTTTTCGACACACAGCTCGTGATCCTCAGCGCCGCCGCGCAGCGCGAGGACCGCAACGTCCTGCCGCTTCCCGGCTCGCTCCGCGTCGGCGCCGCCGCCAAGGTGGTCGGCGCGCTCCTCTCCCGCGGGCTGATCGCCGAAACGCCGACCGAGAGCCAGACCAAGGCCGACGCCGCGCTCAACCGCATCTGGCACAACGATGAGGACGGCAACGCCATCCTCCTCCACATCACGAACGCTGGCCTTGCCGCCATCGGCGTCGAGCCGGAGAGCGGCGACAGCGCGCCCACGGGCGCCGACGAGGCGCCGAGTGCGGAGGCCTCGCAGGACACCCCCACCGAGCCCGCAGCCGCGCCCAAGGCGCGCACGCCGCGCGAGGGCACCAAGCAGGCCACCCTGATCGCCATGCTGCGTGCGCCGGATGGCGCGACCATCGAGGAGATCATGGCCGCGACGGGCTGGCAGTCGCACACGGTGCGCGGCGCGATGGCCGGGGCGCTGAAGAAGAAACTCGGGCTCGAGGTGACATCGGAGAAGATGGACGGGCGCGGCAGGGTCTATCGGCTTCCCGCCGCCTGATCCTATGCCGTAAGCGCTACGCCGCCGCCCCGACCGGGCGGCGGTTTCTCGTTGCCATAACAGCAGATCGCGGGCGGCGGCCTGCAGATTGTCGTGTGCCATTACTGTGCCACCAGTGAGACTCGTGACGGGCATCATTCGGCGTGACATGTTGTGGGAGAATCTGTGAACGGCGGCACAACATGATCGAAGACGAAGATGTCAATCGAGCGATTATTGATCGCGACAGCCTGCCTCCAAAGTGGCCCACCCACCGCCATTCGCCCGAGTTCTGGGAACAGTTGGGTAGAACTGTAGCGACCTACGGCTTTCTAGAGGAGGTGTTGGGCAAAGCGATTTTCGCGTTTACCGCGACTCGTCAGTTTGAGACGACCGCAGAGGCGCAGGAGGCGTATGCTTCATGGCTTCCAACCCTCGAAAGAGCCTTGACTGACACATTAAAGCCGCTTGCCGATGCCTATGCCAAGGCGGCTCGCGAAAATGCGAAAAGCACCACTGAGAACATTGACGAACTCGTTGCCGCGATCAAGGAAGCGTCTGAGATCAGGAACGTGATCTGTCACGGCTCGTGGCGGACGCCAGACCACGAAGGACGCTCATTACCTCTCTTCGTTAACAAGCGAAAAGAGATCTTCGGCACACCAATTGACGTTCCCTACCTCCATCAAGTTCAAAGCCATGTTGCCGAACTCGCGGCCACAGTAATCGATACCGTCACCCACATGGGTTTTCAGTTTCCGGGCGGCGCCGGACCAGGGAAACGAGTCTGGCCGGATAATCAAAGAGTGTAATCAGAGCTGCCCCACTTTCAGGCGCTCGAACAGCCGCCGCAGGAGGTAGGACCGCGCGATGCTCACCACGGTGAAAATCGCGCCCATCTTGAGGTTTTGCGCCAGCGTCGTGTGCAGCCCGAAGACTGGGAAGATCAGGGTCTGCGTGACGACCGCGGCGCCGTAGCCGACAGCCACGTTGGCGACGGACTCGACCAGCGACATGAGGCGGGACTGCTTCATGCCGCTGCCTCATCCATCGGCCAGCAATTCAGCCGCCAGAGTTCGCAGCGCATGCGCCGCAACCAGGGGGACCACGCCGTTGCCACAGAGGCGAAGCCGGTCCACCCGGTGGGCCAGCCCATCAGCGCCTCGACGAACAGCGGGTTCAAGGTCCGGCGCGGCTCGGAGGAGTTGCTCCCAGCCATCGGCGTCACCAGGACCTGGCGGCCAAGCAGGCCGTTCACCGGCGTGTTCGCCAAGGTCGTCGCGCCATCCTTGTGATCGCGGGCCGTCGGCGTCATCCACATCCCCGCCGCATGGGTCAGATCGGCCGTCTTGCGGTTGCCCGCGCTCGGCTTGCAGCCGTCGTTCGCCATTGGCGTCGGCCAATCCCGCGCCATGCGGTCCAGACCCTTCTCGTCGCGCCGTTCGCCGCCCCGGCTGCGGAAACTGTCCGTCTGCGGCGTCGGCCACAGCGCAGCCGTCGTCGCGAGGTTCATGCCGTGCTGACCCGCTTCCTGCGATGGCGTCGGTTTCGTCTGCCGGTTCTCGTTGGCGCTGGCCCTCGGCGTCGGCCAGAGCCGCAGCAGTTCCGTCCGGTTCCCGGCACTCGACCGGGTCCCAGAGCAGGCGCGCGGGGTCGGCCAGTTCGTCCCCCTCGCGGATGGCGAGAATGAAGAGGCGCTCGCGCTTGTGCGGCGCGCCGACTTCCGCCGCCGTGAAGAGGCCTGCCGCAAGGCGGTAGCCCATGCCGACCAGTCCGCCGGCGACTTCGGGGAAGCCGAGGCGGAGATGATGGGCGACATTCTCGAGGAACACGAAGGGCGGCTCGCATTCGCCGACGATGCGGGCGACATGCGGCCAGAGGTGCCGCGGGTCGTCCGCGCCGCGACGCTTTCCCGCGACAGAGAACGGCTGGCACGGATAGCCTGCAGTGACGATGTCCACCGCGCCGCGCCACGGGCGGCCGTCGAAGGTGGCAACGTCGTCCCAGACAACAGACTGATCCAGGGACGCGTCTTCCATCCGCGCCACGAGAGTGGCTGCGGCGAAGGTTTCCCGTTCGACATGGCCCACAGCACGATATCCGGGGATGGCGATGGCAAGCCCGAGATCGAGCCCGCCTGCGCCGGAGCAAAGGGAGAGACCGAACAGGCATGCGTCTCCGGCTCCGGAAGCGTCTCCGGAGGAAGGTAGAGCCAGGTCATGCATGTCACGCGGCGGTCTTGCGCTTGCGCGCGGGTTCGGGGGCGGCATCCGTGTGCGGCGTATCGGCCGGGGCCGCGGCGTCGTCGCCCAGCCGCTCGGTCCTCACCTGCGCGAAGGTCCGACCGTTGCCGTCGAGGATCGCGTCGCGGCCGGTCTCGGCCTGCCAGCGTTCCACGGCGACATCGACGTAGGCCGGGCTGATCTCCATCGCGAAGACGCGACGGCCGTTGGCCTCGCCCGCCATGATCTGCGAGCCGGAGCCCGAGAAGGGCTCGTAGCAGAGCCCGCCGCGCGCCACGTGCTGGCGCATCGGAATGCCGAAGGCGTCGAGCGGCTTCGGCGTCGGGTGATCCGGGCGCTCGTCCTTGGCGAAGGACGGCATCTCCCAGGTCGAGGGCAGCGTCTGCTCGGCGACCTTCGGCGGCCGGTTCGGGCGCCGCCAGCCCATGAAGCAGGGCTCGTGTTTCCAGAGGTAGTGCGACCGGGTGAGGACGCCCCGGTCCTTCACCCAGATGATCTGCTGATGGACGAAGGCGCCGGCCTTCTCCCAGCAGGCCTCGAGCATCGCCTGGCGACGGGAGGCGTGCCAGCAGTACCAGGCCGCGTCCTCCGTGATCGCCTCCGCGACCGCGGCGGCGATGAAACCGTCGTAGAGTTCCGCGCCCTGAGAACTGTCGTCCCAGGTCGTGCCGTAGGACGCGGACCAATCCTTGTTGCGGGTCGGATGGTTCGAGCCGTCGTAATCGACGAGATACGGCGGGTCGGTCGCGAACAGCACCGCGCGCTCGCCGTTCATCAGGCGACGGACATCCTCGTGGCTGGTGCTGTCGCCGCAGAGCAGCCGATGATCACCGAGGATCCAGAGATCGCCGGTCCGCGAGGCCGGGTTGCGCGGCGGTTCGGGGATGGTCACCGGCGGCACGGAGCCCCCGGCGCCACCTTCTTCACCGTCGTCTTCCGCGACGTAGGCCAGCAGCTTGTCGAGTTCGCCATCGGAGAAGCCGACCAGCGACAGGTCGAAGTCCTCGGCCAGAAGGTCGTTCAGTTCCGCCGACAGCAGCGCTTCGTCCCAGGTGCCTAGTTCGGTCAGCTTGTTGTCCGCGATGCGGTACGCGCGCCTCTGCGCCTCGGTCAGGTGCCCGAGCACGATGACTGGCGCTTCGGTCAGTCCAAGCTGGGTTGCCGCCAGAACGCGCCCGTGGCCCGCGATCAGCTCGCCGCCCTCGCCGACGAGGCACGGCACGGTCCAGCCGAACTCGGCCATGCTGGCGGCGATCTTCGCGACCTGGTCCGGCCCGTGCGCTTTCGCGTTCTTCGCGTAGGGCTGGAGGCGCGACAGCGGCCACGTCTCGATCGCGTCCGGGGCGAAGCTCAGCGTCATGGTGGGCAAGGTTCCTCGGTCGGGTGGATGCTGGTGGCTTCCGGACTCCGGATGCCAGGCTGGACTCCACATGGGGTCCAGCGGCCACCAGCGGTGTCCGGTCCGAAGGCCAGCATTCATTGGTTTTTGCGCGGGCCGCGCGCGGCTCCGGCTTCCGGGTGGCTTCCCAAAAAACCGGCCCAGTCGCTGGCGATATTCCGCGCTTCGCCCGCCAGCATACGAATATCGCCAGGAAGGAACCGGAAACTGCCTCGGGGTGGACCCCGGCCGGACCCTCGCTGGATACCGGGGTCCAGAAGAGCCCCGCCAACGCAAAGGGGAGAGCGAGCTTTCCAGCGCACTCTCCCCATCTTGCCTTCGGAATAGCATGGATCTGTTGCAGATGTCGAAGGAAAAAGTGTTGCAACACATTGGAGTCACTGCGCATTCAGGCGCGCGGCGATCTTGGTCAGCGCCAGCTGCCAGCGACGCCAGGCGGTCGTGCGGTCGCAGCCCAACTCCCCGCTGATCTGCTTCCACGGCACCCGGGCCGCGCGCGACCAGACCAGCTTGCGCTCCGCTTCCTCGATCCAGAGCACCCAGTCGAAGGTCTGCTCGAGCCGGGTGATCGCGGCGGCCGAGGGCCAGACCCGCATCGGCTGGGGTTCCATCGCCGCGATCTCGCGGCTGGTCCGCACGATGTCGGGCCAGGTGTTGAAGTAGCCCTGCGCCTTCACCGGCGGCAGCTTGCGCAGGGTGCGGAACGCCTCCTCGAAATGATCGGCGACGCAGTCTGCGGTCCATTCGCGATCAGCCATGGCGCGCCTCCCTGTCGGACGGGCGCGGGCCGTAGAGCTTCTCGCCGAGCTGGCGGACAAGCTCACGCTCGGGCCAGCTGAGGCGGTCGTCATCGGCGGAGACCGCGAGCACGCCCTGTTCCTGCCAGCCCTCACGCTTGACCTGTTCGGGATCCCGGCGCCGACCGCCGTAGCCATGGGGGTGCCATCTCATGCCACACCTCCCTTCGTCTCGATCGCCCAGAGCAGGAGCGCGATGGCGTCGGCCTCGTTGTCGTCTGCCGGGTTGAAGCCGCGGGCGCGGACGGCGGCGACCATGGCGGCCTTGTCGGCGTTGCCCTTGCCCGAGGCGTGGCGCTTGATCGTGCCAACCGGGACACCCTCGTACGGCACGCCGCGCAGCTCAGCCCATGCGGTCAGCGTGGCCATGAGCCCGCCGTAGATGTGGCTCGCGTCGGTGCCTGCGTGGCGGCGGACTTCCTCGAACCAGATGGCGGCGACAGGACCGGAGAGCCGGTCGATCTCGGTCAGCCAGTTGGTGAAGCGCAGGTAGCGCATGCCGCCGCCGTCGAAGCGGCCCGGGCGCAGCGAGACGGTGCCGCTGGTGATCAGACCGTCGTGACCGCGGATCGCCCAGCCGGTCGAGGTGCCGAGGTCGAGCGCGAGGATGCAGCGGTTGCGGGGAGTGTCGAGTGGCAGCGATTCAAACCTTGCGCCGTCGCAATTGGGGATCAGAGTCGGCTGAGCCATGATGGGTCTCCTTCGCCGGTGGCCTGTGGTGGTGGAAGACGACGGCGGTCTGGTGCTTGGCGGTACGGGGCCGCCGTCGTCGGATCGGAAAGCACAAGGGAGCGTCACGGCGACGCGCGCGGCTGGCCCGGACGTATGGGAGGAGTGGCCAACCCTGTGGGGTGGCCCTCCCATACGTAGTATGGGGGTTTGACACCTAACTGTTCCGAGGCGTTCAAGTGGCTGAAATCATTGTGGAATAAGACTTCATGAAGTCTTCGGGCATGAGTCAGGGACCTAACTCTTATTTGCCCGTAACCCATTGATTTCATTGAGTGCACAGTTGGCGCTGTCATATGAGTCAGGCCTCACTCATATGAGTTAGGTCGTCCTCCAGCCCCTCCGGGTAGGCCCAGACGGCGGGGTTTTCGACCTGCAGGCAGAGCCCGGACTGGGGGCATTTGAAGTGGCTGGGCAGGACCGGACGGGCGCTTGTGGTGACTTCACCGGTGTCCGGATCGACCTCCTCGACGGGCGCGCCGAACTGCATGCCCTCGACGCAGAGGTAGCCGAACCGCGACCGGGTGACGGGGAAGCCGAACCCCGAGGGGTCGCGCAGGAACTTCACGAAGCCCTTGGTCGCCAGCACGCTGAGGCGCTCGCGGATGGTGTGCTTGCTGCCCAGACCTCCCCGGTTCTCGAAGGTCTCGGCGAACTGCATGGCGGTGTAGAGGCGCTCGCTCGCCGCCTCGTCCAGCAGCATGCCGAGGATGACATCGTGCTTGCGCAGCCGCTCGGCATCGAGTTTGGCGCCGACCTCCTTTCGCACCAGGCGCTCGTTCATCGGGTTCAGCTCGACCCATTCGCCCTTCACCTTGTCGATCAGCTTCCCAGGCAGCGCGGGGCCGTTCCGGAGTTCGATCTCCACCCTGCGGACGCTGCTGTCCTCGTCGGGCCGGTGCATGAGCAGCCCCGAGGTGTAGAAACCCCGCAGCGCGCTGGCGCCGGAGAGCGCGAGGAAGGGATCGTCCTTGACCTGATGCTTGCTGGCCTTGCGGGTATGGTGGGCGAGGATGACGCCCGCGTCCGGATTGACCGCCTCGCGCAGAAGCTCCACCCGGTCCTTCAGGAAGAACATCATGGCGGTGTTGTCGTTTTCGCCGCCGCCCTCGGGGCCACCGTCGAAAAGGTTGCGGATCGGGTCGATGACGATGATGTCGGGCGGCGCGTCGGGGAATTCGGCCCGGATCGCCTCGGCCACGCGCGCGACGCCCTCTGCGTCGAGCAGCAGCTTCAGCTTCGGCGTGGCAATGAAGGTGTCGCGCGCGGCGGCGATCACGGCGGCGGGCAGCGCGATCTGCTGCATGCGCTCGCGCAGGTAGTGATACTGGATCTCGGCCTGCAGGTAGAACACGCGCAGCGGCCGGGGAGGCGTGAAGCCGAGGAACGGCACGCCCGCCGCCATGTGCACGAGCCAGGAGATCAGGAAGTCGCTCTTGCCGACCTTGGGCGCGCCGCCCAGCACCAGGAGCCCGCCCGGCGTCAGCACGCGCGGCCCGATGATGTCCTCGGGCATCGGGCTCGTGTCGTCGAGGAGCGCGCCGAGGGTGAAGGTCGGCAGCGGGCTGGCCGGGGCATCGACATGGGCCGCGCGCAGGAGCGGCGGACCGTTGCGCTTCACATGCAGCGCCCAGAGCCGTTCGGACTCGGCCATCAGCCGATCGAGCGGCCAGGACGGGCGCAGCATGGCGGCGTTGTAGCCGCAGATCGCCTCCCAGCCCGCGAAGGGATCGAGGCGGCCCTCGTGGACGAGGCGTACGTAATGGCCGATGGCGGCGCTGGCCCCCTGGAAGCGGGACCAGTCGTCCACCGCGCCTTCGCGCACTGGCGTGGTGAGCACCGCGTCGATGCCGGGCTTCGATGCTGTTGTGGCAACGTCGCTGGCGAAGCCTACGCCTGGCAGCGGCGGCATGTCGGCGACCTTTTCCGCGAAATCGGCAAGATCCACTTCGATCGAGCAATGCTCGCGGATCTGCACGAGGCGTTGATGGCCATGCTTGTGATAGACGGTGCCAGGCACCCGGATCGGCTGGTGCGCGGAGCGGAAATGCGTGTCGCCGCCGACTTTCACGGCAATCTCGCCCCGCAGGCGGCAGAGGGTGGCGAGCTCCTCGCTCTCCGCGGGCTCGGTCAGTTTCCACCAGACATGAAGCTTCGCGGCGCCCTCGGGCGTGCGCCCGCCGCTTTCGATGATGAGTGTGGGCGTGCCGAGGTAGCGAGTGACATGGTCGAGCTTGGCCGGGATATCGCCCGCGTCGAGATCGACGACGATGGCCTGCATCTGCAGCACGTCGGCGGCGCGTGCCTGACCCTGCTCCTCGACCGTGCCCGGGATGACATAGACGGCGGCGCCCTCGCGGTTCGCCCACGCGGCGAAGGTCGCGAGTTTCTCGGGCGCGGTGGCGTCGGCCGGGATCCAGATGTTGTGCGGCTTGCCGTCCCGGCCCTGACCCTTGTCGACAAAGCCGCGCAGCGGGATCAGCCCCTCGCACCAGCTGAACACGGTGTCGAGGAAAAGGCCGATCTGCTCGGGGTCAGGATCGCAGCCGAACGGGTTCTCGGACGGTGGCCCGTCGTTGAAGTCCATCCACGGATTGAAATGCAGGATGCCGTCGTCGCTCATGCCGGCAGCCCCCAGCAGCGCTCGGACCACGGGCAGAAGCGGCACTCGAAGAAGTCTGATGTGGTGGCGACGCGCGGCAGAAGCTCGCCTGCATCGGTCGCCTGAAGGATCCGCACGCCCCGGTCGGACATGCGCTGCGCGAGATCGGCATCGAAGGGCACCAGCTCGTGGTGCATCTCCGCCGTGTCCTTGTTGATCGCGGTGAACACGGCGGGCGCGGCCGAGATGCCGGGGACCGTCCCTTCCATGTAGGCTTGGTAGAGTGCGATCTGGGCGGCATAGACCGGCTTCGACTTCGTGACGCCGTCCTTGACGCAGGCGCGCCAGTTCTTGGCGTTCATGGTCTTGCATTCCCAGAGTGAGGGAACGGCGAGACCGAAGCCCTCGGGCCCGGCGGTAATGATGCCGTCGACATGACCGCGGATGCGCCCGCCCGCGACCGAGAACCCGAACTGGCCGCCATCTGGCCGGTTGCCCTTCCGGGTGTAGAGGTCGAAGCCCGCGCCGCGAAGCCAGGCGACGGCCAGATCCTCGAGCGCGTGGCCGATGGCGAAGATGCGCAGCGACTGGCCGCTGAAGTCATGGCCCTCGTCCTTCGGCGTCGCCGTGAACTCGAACTGCAGCGCCCGTTCGCAGGCATGGCCCAAGCGTGAGCCGCCCAGATAGTCGCGGGGCGGCCGCGTCGAATGATCGGCGGTGAGCGCCCGATCGACAGCGGCGTTGACCCGGTCGGCGAAGCTGGGGCGGTGATTGTAATCGAGGGTCAAAACGGCACCTCCGGCGTCTGCGCCCGGGCGATGTCGGACATGGCTTCACGGAAGCCTTCGACAGCTTCCTCGATCAGCGCGCGCACCTGCGGCTCGGTCAGGTCGGCGAGCGGAGTGGCCCAGCCGATCTCGTCCATCAGCAGCGCCACGCGCTTCATGGTGGCCGTGATCGCGGCGCGCTCTTCCTCGGTCAGGTCAACCATGGCGAAACGCTCCCGGGCCAAGCGCGTCCAGAAGGACTGGCAGGGCATCGAGCAGAACCAGACCGATGGCCGGGGCCGCTTCGACCGGTGCGGATCGAACCAGCCAAAACCACGGGTGGGTTGCCGGCAGACAGCACAGAGCGTCCCACGCGGATGCCAGAGCCGCCGCCGGTCCTCGGCCGTGATGGGGGTGATGGAAGCCATGGGTCATGCCGCCCTCCGTTCGGGCCGGGCGGCCGTGTCGATCAGCTGGCGGATGGCGCGCTTGTTGAAGCCGAAGGTCATCAGCGCGGAGGCGCGGTATCGCGTCAGGCCGAAGTCATGGCGGCACTCGGGCGGCAGGTACTGCAGCTGCTTTTCGGTCGGAGGCTGGCGCAGCCAGGAGCGGGTCTTGAAGGCGCTCTCGTCGGTCTCATGGGTGTTCAGCCAGTCGTCGGCCTGCGCGAGGCAGACGGTGCGCTCGCCCACGCCCAGCAGATGCGGGCGTTCGCCCTTCGCCCCGCCGATGGCGTACCAGACCCCGTCCAGCCAGAAGATGCCGCCCCAGGCCGCGAAGCCCGCGGCCATCAGCGCGTCGTCCGTGCCGTAGAGGTCGACCCAGGCGAAGCTGGATCGCTTCAGCAGGTCGATCTCGGTCATCATGAAGCCCGAGAGCGGTGCGGCACCGCCGCCTTCACCGGCCCCATCGTCCTCGCGCGGGAACGCCTCGCCGCAGAGCGGGCATTCGGTGGCGGCCAGCGGGATTTCCGCATCGCAGGCAGGACAGGTCTTGGTCGGCGCCTCACCAGCCTCGATCTTGCCGTCCAGATCGACATCCTGTTCCAGCGTGCCGTGGATCAGGCTGGAGGTGCCGAAATCCAGCACGACGCAGTCGGTCTTGACGATGCCGGGATGTTCCTCGGGATCGACGGTGCGCAGACCGCGCCCGACCATCTGGATCATGGTGGACTTGTAGGAGCTGGGGCGCAGCAGCACGACGCAGGAGGTGGGCGGATGGTCCCAGCCCTCGGTCAGCACCGCAACGTTGACGACGACGCGGATGTCGCCCGCCGCATAGTCGGCGAGGATCGCCTTGCGGGTCTCGGCCGCCAGATCGCCGTGGATCAGCGCGGCGGCAACACCCGCAGCCCGGAACGCCTCGGTGACATGCTCGGCGTGCGCGACAGTGGAGCAGAATACCACGGTCTGCCGATCGCCCGCCTTCTCCTTCCAGTGGCGGATCACCTCGTCGGTGACGGGGGCGCGGTCCATGATGCCCGCCACCTCCGCCATGTCGAAATCCGACATGGTCTTGCGGACCGAGCGCAACTCGTCCTGCACGCCCACGTCGATGACGAAAGTTCGCGGCGGCAGCAGGTGGCCCGAGGCGATCAGCTCGCCCAGCCGAACCTGATCGGCGACATTGTCGAAGACCTCGCGCAGACCCTTCCTGTCGCCCCGGTTCGGCGTCGCCGTGATCCCGAAAATGCGGGCGTCGGGATTGGCTTCGCGCACCCGGTCGATGATGCGGCGGTAGCTGTCGGCGATGGCATGGTGCGCCTCATCCACGACCAGCAGATCGAGACGCGGCATGTCGGCGAGGTTCGAAGCCCGCGCCAGCGTCGGCACCATGGCGAAGGCGACCTGGCCGTTCCAGGATTTCTCGGTGGCGTCGATCACCGAGGTAGCTATGCCCGGCACCACGCGCTGGAACTTGTCGCGGTTCTGCGCAGTCAACTCGTCGCGATGCGCCAGCACGCAGGCCTTCGCGCCGTCGCCGATCATCTCGCCGGTGACCGCCGAGAGCATGATGGTCTTGCCCGCACCGGTGGGCGCCACGCCCAGCGTGTTGCCGCGGGAGGCGAGCGCAGCAACGCTGCGCTCGACGAAGGTCTTCTGGCGGGGGCGCAGGCGCATCGCCGATCCCCCCTTACTGCGCCCAGCTCGGCCGACCGGCGGCGCCGGGGGCGGACGCGGGCTGGCTGGGCTGGGTGGCCGTGGTGGGCTGCTGCGGGGCGTGGCCCTGCGCCGGGGCGGCGGAGACCTGCGGCGCGACCGTGCTCATCAGCGCGGCGTAATCGCGGTGATCGGGGGTGACCGCGGCACGGATCTCGTTCTTGTCCTCGCCGTTGGTGTCGGTCCCGATGTCGATGCGGGCGACGAATTCGACGCCGTCGAGATCACCGAACCCGTTGATGCGGCGGCGCGCCTGCGCCTCGGGCGAGTTGTCCTTGTCCGAAACCCCGCGCGCCGAGTTGAGGATGCCGCGGATCAGGCCGCGCCCCATGTTGGCCCAGTCCGGGCCCTTCGGGCTGTAGAGGCCGATCAGCGACCAGACCTTGCGGCGGGCATAGGGTCCCTCGAGCACCGTGTATTCGGCGTCGAGATAGACGGCGCCGGTGGCGGCGCGGCGTGCCCAGCCGCCGGTCCAGCCCTGCGAGGGGTCGTCGAAGCCGCCGGGGCGGAGCGTCAGCCGCACCTTGGCGAGCGTGCCCTTCGGCATGACGTTGGCGTTCGATTGCGCGGAGTTGAAGTCGTTCCAGGGTCCGGACATTGCGCGGCTCCTTTCAGTTGGAGGATGGGACGCGCAGCGGCGTCAGAAGGGAAAAGCCACCCCGGCGACCGGATCGGGACACCGGGCGTGGCGCGATGCGCTCAACCATGGCCGGGCTCCTGCGCGGGGGCGGGATCAGCCGGGGTCACCGGCGGCCAGGTCAGGCGTTCGGAGGCAGGCGCCGCAGGGCGCTGGATCTTCTCCATCAGCCGTCCGAGATGCGGGGCCTCGACCCTGTCGAGACGGCCCGAGCGGTCCTTGGCCGGATAGCCCCAGGGGTTCAGCGTCTGGCAGACGAAGGCGCGCTGCGGCTGGCCGCCCGGGTCCGGGATGTCGGCCATGGTGATGACCTGATCGACGATCCCGGGCAGTTCGAGCCCGGTCTTCGAGCCGTCGATCTGCGGCTGGAAGACCTTGCGGTTGAAGTCGTCGAGCTTCTCGTCGAGGATCCCGACGAACCAGACGTTCTTGCCGCGCGTGTGCTGCAGGTGGGTCAGCCAGCCGATCATCTCGCGCCCGTGCAGGCCGTAGGCGCCGCGCACGTCTGGCTTGCCGGTCTTCTCCGAGAACGCCTCAAGCTGGCCGCGGCACCACTGGAAGCAGAGACGCCCGGCCACGGTGATCGAGTCGATGAAGACGGTCTCGTACTTCCCCATTACCGTGGGATCGCCGTAGCGCCCGCAGACCTCGTCGAAATGCGCCTGGCTGTAGGGCTGGTCCTCGCGCAGCGCCGGGTTCGGCCCGCCGATGAAAACCGCGAAGTCGCGGCATTCCTTCCATGTGCGCGGCCGGAGCGTGTCGATCTCCAGGCCCTCGACCGCCAGATCCCCGGCCTCGAGGTCGAGGAAGAGAGTGGTCGAGGCGTTCAGCGTCCAGAGCAGGCTGGTCTTGCCGATGCCGGACCGGCCGAAGATGACGCCCTTGATGCCCTTGCGCTGCGCGAGCCGTTCGTCGGCGCCGATGATGGGAAGGGCCATCACTGGCCCACCTTCTTCATCACCGCCGTGGCGGCGCGATCTGCGCCGATGCACCCCGCCTCGCGGGCGAGCCTGTAGAGCCGCTTCAGCGCATCGGCGCGGCGGTAGGCGGCCGTGCTCTCGCGCTCCGCTTCCACGATCGCGAAGGCGATCTCGTCGACGGTCGCCTCGACGACCGGCAGCGGCTCGCGCGGCTCGTCACCCGCGTGCTGCGGGAGGGCGATGGTTTCGGGGAGGTCTTCGAGCGCGTAGCTCGCCTTGCGAAGACGGGTGATGTCGTCCGGCTGGTCCGGCATGGCGGTTCTCCGTGGGATGATGTGATCGAGGAGGCGCATCACGCGGCCTCGCGGACGTCGGGCGCTGGCTCGGCGACGTAGATCGCCAAGAGCGGCGTCCCGTCGGCATGGGCGCCGGCGTCCTCGATCTGATAGTTGCGGTTGGGCTCGCAGACCTCGGTCAGCTCCCAGCGGCGATAGAGCCCCGGGAGACGCCTGAAATCCTCGAGCGACAGATCGGCAGTGCGGTTCATGCGTGTCTGCTTTCGGTTGGAGGGAAGGCGCTCGGGGCGCTCGAATGGGAAAAGCCACCGGCTGGACAGGATCGGGACATCGGCTCAGGGGATTTCATCGAGGGCGTCGTGCAGCCGGCGCATGGCGCGCTGGTACCGCTTGCGGGCGGCGGCCTCGGTCAGGCCCAGCTCGACGGCGACCTCGGCCTGCGAGAAGCCCTCGATCGCGACGCGGATCACCAGAAGGGCGTCGTCGCCGAGCAGCTTCCGCACCGCGCCGTTCAGGCGCGCGTACCCGGCCGCTCCGATCCCGCTGTCGCCGTTGTCCGCGACCTCGTCGGGGTCGGCGCCGCTGGCGTGATATTCGCGCGCCTGGTCTCGCTGGCGCGCCCGGATCATGTCGCGCTCGACGTTGCGCAGCACCGTGGCCGCGATCCAGTTGACGCGCCCGAGGTCGAGCCCACGGACCGCCTCGGTGGTGCGCGCCAGAACGTCGGACGCGACCTCGTCGGCGCTGCCGAGCCTGCGCCAGAGCGACCGGCGTCGTATGGCGTCGAGGCCGGGCCAGAGCGCCAGCAACAGCAGCGTCAGGGCGCAGTCGGACGTGGGCCCGTCGCCCTGCGCCGCCCCGACCAGCGCGGCGAGGATCACGTTCTTCTGGCCCTGATCGCCGGGGGTGCGATGCAGCCCGTCCAGCAGGGCCGCCGGATCGCGGAACGGCGCAAGGGCAGCCTGCGCACGCCGGACGGCGTCGAAACTGCGCTGGAAGTGAAGGTTGGAGGATGAATGCATGAGGTGATCACGGATCTCGTGCCACGCGAAGGACATCGGACGCCTGCCTTGCGGCCAGGCGTCCGGCGCCTTCTCGTGGCCAGGTCAGGACGTCGCGCGTCTCTGCGATTTCAGGGGGTTGGGTGAATGCGCGCGTCAGCGCGCGGGCGCGGTCGCGTGGTTCAGCGTGCCGCAGCCGCGGCAGGTGGCCTGAACCGGAAAGCCCACGAGATACTCGTGCCCCCGCGCGAAGCGCAGGTGCATCCGGCCGTCCCGGCAGACGCCGAGCAGCTTTTCACAGCGCGAGCAGCGCCATTCCGAGTTGTGGGTGGTGGGCTTGGTCGTCGCGGCGCCGGACCAGCTCGTCTGGGCTGCCTGGCGCGAGGGGAAGGGAGTCGGCATCGAAGTGCTCCTCTGATGTGGAGCACTCCCATTGGCCCGGAGAATCGGAGCTAGTCAGACCCCCCAATCGGAGCCGGATCGGAGCCAGCAGTCAGATGGCGATCTCCCATTGCCCTTTTCCGGGGCTTCGCAGGAAGTCGGCCGTCAGCTTTTTCCAGAGAGGCTGCTTGAAAATGTTCGCCAACGACTGGTCTTCCGCGATCCCGCTGATCAGGTCTGCTGTCGCCATTGGCATCGGGCCGGCGTTATGCGCATCGACCAGCCGTTGGATGACATCAATGCGGTTCTCGCCCTTGATGTCGATGCTGCCTTTCCCCGGAACAAACAGAGTTGCCATGTTGTCCCCGACCCGGGTGAGTTCGACAGCCTGGCCGCCGCGGGCCAGTATCCGATGGCGTCGAAACACGGACCGGAGCTTGTCTGCGACCAATGCGATTTCGGCTTGCTGCGTGTCGATCTGATCAACAAGCGGCGTCAGAACATTGGCCGCCAGGCACGGTCCGGGAGCGCTGCCGGCCTGCAGGACAAGACCTATTCCGAGGTTGTGGCGCGCCCGAAGCTCAGTATCGACGGCCGAGCGGACCTTCTCCCGGTCGAGACCGCGCGCGAGATAGATCGGGACGTCCCCGCCATCGACACTGAGTGTTCCAAGGTAGAGAAGGTGGTCGGTCAGCTTGTCGATTGCAGGCGCATCGAGCACTTGTTCGAGACGTTCCTTCAGATGTTGCACGACCCAGCCGTCGCGCACCCGATATATCCTGTAGCGATCCGGGTTGCCCGCAGACGTCACCTGTCCCTCGGCGACCTTGAGGTCGGCCACCTTTCGGTGACCGTCCTCGGCATCTCCCTCATCGACCCGAACGACCACTTCGGCTGCGACCGGTCCGACCTCGTCTTCATCATCGATCAGGTCGTCCCCCTCCCAGCCGGCGGGCACGAGGAAACCCAGATCGGTCAGGAGGCCAGGATCGACACCACGAGCTTGGAGCCATGCACCGGTGACCCTCTCAGCTCCGATGTCCCAGATGGCCAGCAAGGCGGGCATGACCGCCATGCTCTCCTCATCGCCCGGTGCGCGACCATCACGAAGGATGTTCCAGTGTCTGAGCAACCGATGCCCCAGAACACGCTCGAACGGGTCGTCGATGCTGAGAAGGCTGCTCGTGTTGCGGTCGGTGAGCGTGAAGTTGAGGGTTTGCGCCTCATCCCGTCCCGCGCGGGAGTACCGGACCGCAATTTCGACAAAACGGATTGCGAGCGCTCGCTCGAAAACCCTCGGAAGGCCCGGCTGGCTGTCGATGATCTCCGAGATGTCCTGGTCGATCGTGGTGGAAAGCGAAAGGCGGTTGGCGAGATTGCCGATGCTGATGTCGGCGCGGATCACCTGCGCGCGGTCGATCGCCACGTCGTCGAGTTCTGGCGGTTCAAGATCGAGCCCCCGCAGGAACTGCGAAATGTCGTAAGCCTGAAAGTCGACGGGCTGGTTGGAGTAAGTCTGCTCGAGGGCAGTCTCGATGAAGCGTTCGGCAACTGTGTGCCTGAGCTTTCGGTTGCCTGCACGGACATGGACCCGCCCAGTCGATGGCGTGTAGACGATCATCGCCTCTCCAGGCGGCCGAAAATAGATGCTCGACCGATTGCCATCGTCATCGATCTCCCGAACGCTCGTGGGGGGATCGGGATGGAACAGCAGGTACATCTCCGCCGCCGGTTCATCGCGGTCCTCGGGGATGTCGAACTTGTCGATGCTGTAGCCGTCGCCGCGATCGAGACGCTTGTTGAGGTCGACTAGAAGCTCGTCGAGCAATGCACTGCCGGCGTCGGGGCCCCCATCGACCGAAGGCTCGGCCATGAAGGTCTGGTAGTGCTTGTCGTAGCGCCGGTAGAGACGCAGGTGCAGGCTGTTCTCCGCCGCTTCAAATAAGCCGTGTTCGTAGGCGTAAGCCCACAGGCTTCGCGCAAGCTTGTCCCGCCGGTTCAGAAGTTCCTTGGCGCGCTCGGGTTCGAGCGTGGTCTTGGCGAGACCTTCGAGGACATACTCGCCACGGTCGCTTGCGATTGTGACGATCCGGGCAGCTTCAGCTTCGAGAGGCCCCAGCCGGTCCTTCTTTTCCTGGGGCAGCATATTTCTGGCATCGACGGACCGTCCGGATTCTCGGGGTCGAACCTGTAGGGCGCGAGCCAGCTCAGCCTCTCGAAAGCCTTGCTCTTGAGGAAGCCGGACAGCAGTTCCGGCTCTGCATCGTCGAATAGCCGAGAAAGATTGGGGCAAGTTCTGGCCGGGGCGCGTACCATATAAATCTCCGAAAATACTGAGCTGAACTATAGATCGCGACCGTAGTGCCTAGCTCGGGGCTCGACACCGCGACGTCGCCTCAGGGGGCCGAGTTGACTAACACCGCCCTCCCGGGCCGAGAGAATCGTTAGGGCAAGATTCACGCGCGCGTCCTCGATCAGCGCCGAAATACGGGGACAGATCGGGCTTGCTTTGCACGGCATGAACTCACCTCATCGAACAACTGCTCTCGCTTGATTCAACTCCCGATGATCATGGACAAATCCGTGATCGGCAAGCCCTGATGTTCCCCTCCTGTTCGCATTCACTCATCTCGTTCAGCTGAGATGTCCCGTCGGGGGCGGCTGGGTGGCTTTTGATCGGTAACGACACCATCGAACACGGCTACCGAGACATGAGACGCCCGAACCCGCTCCCTCCCGACCAGATGACCGCCTCCGAGCGCCGCGCCGAGCTTTGCGGCCTGCTGGCGCTCGGGCTGGTTCGGCTGCTCGGGCAGAATGGACGCGAAGTATCTGATAATACTGGAGAACGTTGCCTACACTATCCCGAAGACCAATGCCGTCATGCAACTCCAACTCACCGGAGAAACGCATGACGAAGCCCGATCCCATCCCCGCGCGCCTGGCCGCGTTGAAGTCCATGTCCGTCACCCAGCTGAAGTCAGAGTGGCAGACGATCTTTGCCACGGCGGCGCCGAACAACAGCCGGGCGTTCCTCGAGAGCCGATTGGCCTACCGCATCCAGGAACTGTCGTATGGCGGTCCTGATCGCGAAACCCGACGCATGCTTGACCTGCTGGCCGACGAGGTCGGCGGCACCCTGACGCGCAAGAGCCAGATCGCCGATCCTCGCAATCCCGTGGTCGGCACGAGGCTGATCCGCGAATGGAACGGGGTCGAGCACACGATCACGGTCTTGCGGGACGGTTTCGAGTGGCAGGGCCGCCCCTACAAATCCCTGTCCGCGATAGCGCGGGCGATCACCGGAACGCGCTGGAATGGCTACCGCTTCTTCGGGTTGCGCGAACGAAAGCGGGGGAATGATTGATGGAGCAGCGTCCAAATCCCGTCCGCCGCCAGCGCTGCGCTATCTACACGCGGAAGTCGTCCGAGGAAGGGCTGGAGCAGGAGTTCAACAGCCTGCACGCCCAACGAGAGGCCTGCGAGGCCTACATCGCCAGCCAGCGTTCCGAGGGCTGGGTGCTGGTCCGCGATCAATATGACGACGGCGGCATCTCGGGCGGAACGTTGGAACGGCCCGGTCTCAAGCAGCTTCTGGCAGACATCGAAGACGGCCTGATCGATGTCGTCGTGGTCTACAAGATCGACCGACTGTCGCGATCCCTCATGGACTTCTCGAAGCTGGTTGAGGTCTTCGACCGCAACGGCGTGACCTTCGTGTCGGTCACGCAGTCCTTCAACACCACCACGTCCATGGGGCGCCTGACGCTGAACATCCTGCTCAGCTTCGCGCAGTTCGAGCGCGAGGTCACGGCCGAGCGCATCCGCGACAAGGTCCGCGCCTCCCGCATGAAGGGGATGTGGATGGGCGGCTATGTCCCGCTCGGGTACGATGTGAAGGACCGCAAACTCGTGGTGAACGAGGAAGAGGCCGCCACCGTGCGCGGCATCTTCGAACGGTTCGTCGAGGTCGGCTCAGCGACCGTGCTGGCGCGCGAACTGCGCCGCAAAGGGCTCCGCAACAAGCAGGGCACATTGGTCGACAAGGGATATCTCTACAGGGTGCTGGTGAACCGCGTCTATCGCGGCGACGCCGTCCACAAGGGCAAGGCCTATCCCGGCGAGCATCAGGCTATCATCGACGCGCAGCTGTGGGATCAGGTCCATGCCATCTTGCGGCAGAACCCGCGAAAGCGCGCCAACAACACCCGCGCGCAGGCGCCCGCGCTGCTTAAGGGACTGATCTTCACGGCTACGGGCGCCGCCATGACCCCGAGCAGCACGAAGAAGGGCGCGCGGCGATACCGGTACTACGTCTCGATGGACGTCATCAAGAATCGCGAACCCAGCGATGCGGGCATCCCGCGCCGTCTTCCTGCCGACCTCGTGGAAGCGGCCGTGGTGACCGAGTTGCGGCGGGTGATGCGCGCCCCGTCGATCACGGCACAGGTCATCGCCCACATAGCGCGCGAGGGTCACGCCTTCGCCGAGGCCGACGTGATTTCCGCGCTGCAGACGTTCGACGACGTCTGGGGCCAGCTGTTCCCTGCGGAGCAGACCCGGATCGTGCAGTTGCTGGTGCGCCGGGTCACCGTGACGTCCGAGGGGCTGGTCATAGATGTCCGGACCGAAGGCGTCTCGGGCGTCATGCGCGACATGATGGCGCCACGAAAGAAGGTGGCGGCGGAATGATGAACCTGGACGAGTCCCTCCGGATCTTCGTGCCGCTCAAGGTCCGCAAGCAGAACGGGCGGCCGAAGATTATGCCGCCCGCCACCTATCTGCCCAGCGAAGACCGGACGCAGGATCCGCATATCCTGCGCGCCATTGGTCGGGCGTGGGGCTGGCGGCGGCGCATGGAAGCTGGCGAGTTCAATACGGTCACCGATCTGGCAAAAGCCGTTGGGCTGGCCGAACGCCATGTCAGCCGCCAGCTGCGGCTCGCCTATCTCGCGCCGGGTGTCCTCAAGCGACTGGTCTACAAGCGCGAGGTGCCCGCCGTGACCCTGTTGAAACTAACCGACGTCGCGGCCCTGCCGTGGCACGAACAGCCGGAACGGGTGTTCGACTGATCCTCAGTGAAAGCTTGCCTGAAACGTCGTCGCCGTCAGCGAGACATGCGCGTCCAGCGGCGGATGCAGTTCGAACGCCTTCGGCTCGCGTGAGAAATTCCACAGGCGGAACAGACGCCATTCCGACCGACGCTCCTCGGCCACGGCCAGTTCGTTGCGGGTGATGTGGAAGGGCGTGCGCTCCCATCCGTTCGTCGTCTTGACCTCGATCAGCCGTGTCCGGCCGTCCGGCCCGAAACTCGCGATGTCGTAGCCCGCGCCATCGCCATCCTCCTCCGACACCCAGCGCACCTTGCGCGCCAGATCGTCCCGTCCCGCCAAGCGTAGAGACGCCCGTTCATGCGCCAGCACACGTTCCTCTCCCGCGCGGCCGAGGGCTCGGTTGCGCTCATCCCGGCCCGCCACGTCGAACTTGCGGGCGATGTGCAGCATCTGCTCCAGCTCCTGCGGCGGCGGCTGGTTCGACAGCGTCGGCGGCGGCCCCACCCAGATCTGCACCGCCTCGCGCAAACCGCCTGCGGGTTGCAGGCCAGGTTCGCGCCCGAGCCAAGCCGGGTTCAGCGCCAGCCACCGCGCCACGGCATCCACCAAGGTCATCTGGAAGTTGAACGCGGGTTTGTAACCGGGGATCCAGTCCTCGCCGAGCCCCTTCAGCACCGCGCTGATATTCTGGTGCTTGAACTCGACGGACCCCTCGGACCGGTCTTTCAGCAGCGGCAGCAGCGCTCGGCGATGCTCGGCCTTGCTGTAGCGGCGCCCGGAGATGTCGTCGGCCAGCATCGCGAAGTAATCCGCGACGATCAGATCGTTCTCTTCATCCGTCCAGGGCCCGTTCGACATTGCGCCAGGCTATGGGCGCGAAGTCTGTTTGTCATCAGAGACTTCCGGCAGGGATTTCGCTGCTGTCGCCGGCCCTATGCACCAGCGCCAAGGCCTGGTGATCGGCCGCCACGGAGCCGTCCTTCTGACCGCCCTGCGCCTTCGCGTCCGTCTCCGTCACCGGATTATCTCGCGAACGGGGCGACCCCATGAACGTGGCAACTCATTGAAAACGCTACGATGTTTTGCGCCGTCCTGCGGCCGTCGAGGGGCGCTCGAAGAGAGACGCAGGCCATTCGGAGACCCATTCTACGTCAAGCGCCCGGTCTCCGAAGGGCGGATGGCGCTGCCAACACCCTTTGAAACAAAAAGAAAAAAGGCCCCAAGCGGGGCCATTGGACGGATTCGGTGTCTGAATGTGGCGGAGCGAGAGGGATTCGAACCCTCGAGACGGTTCCCCGCCTACACACTTTCCAGGCGTGCGCCTTCGACCACTCGGCCACCGCTCCGTGGGATGGGGTCTAGCCTGTGATGCGGCGATCCGCAAGCATGATCTCAGAGCTTGGAAATACGCTTTTGCAGCTCGGCCAATTGGCGCCGAATTTCGGCCATATCCTGTGCATCCTCGGTGGCCGGTGCGGATGTCTCGGACGTCTCGTCTTCGGGTTCCGGGCCGGATGCGCCGCCGCGCCAGCCGCCCATCATGGTCTTTAGGAACATCTGCTGCTGGCGTTGCAGGGCCTCGAACCCCGGCATGGACGACATCGGATTCGGGATTGCCGACATGTTCTCCATGACCTTTGACTGCCCGTCACGCAGCATCTCGAAGCTGGCGGCAAGGAACTGCGGGACGACGGATTGGGCGTTGGTCGTGTAGCTCCGGACCAGATCGGTCAGCACGTCCAGTGGAAGGACGCTTTCGCCGCGGCTTTCATGTTCGGCGATGATCTGAAGCATGTACTGGCGGGTCAGATCGTCGCCGGACTTCAGATCGACGATCTTGACATCACGACCCTCGCGAATGAAGGCGGCGATATCTTCGAGGGTCACGTAGTCGCTGGTCTCGGTGTTGTACAGGCGCCGGCTTGCATAACGCTTAATCAGCAGGGGCGCGGATGATGCGGCCATCAGGGCTTCCTTGGGGTCGTTTCGACCATGATGAAAGCTGCACATGCAAAAGGCAAAGGAAAAAATCCTGCACTGCAGCGCGCACGAAAAAGGGCAGCCGAAGCTGCCCTTTCGTGACCACGTCGGTCGTACTGATGACTCGGCCTGATTACTTTGCAGTGGCGGTCGTCGCCGTCGCGGCCTTCTTGGCTGCGGCCTGCGTGTCGCGGGTTGCTTTCTCAGCAACCTTCTGCGCGTCCGAAGCCATGTCCTTGCCGGCCGTCAGCATCAGGTCGACGGTGTCCATCTGAACCTTCTTGGCGACTTCGGCATAGGCGGCCATGTGCTCGGCGGCCATTTCGGCCGAAGAGGACGCGAAATCGCTCATGGCCTTGGCGTAATCGGCGGGCTCTTCCTTCTTCGAGGTCATTTCGCCCATGCGGGCGATCGAATCCTTGGCCCACTGCGCCGAGATCTCGGTCGAGCGTTCGGCGGCGGTCAGTGCGACCTTTGCCAGCTTCTCGCCCAGCATGCTCTGGGATTTCATCGCATCCTGCATTGAGCTGGTGTCGATCGGGAAGTTCGCCATCATGTCCTGCATCGTCTTCGCAAAATCGGGGGTCTTGGCCATAACGTATACTCCTGTAACTGCGACGACAGAGAGACTTGGATAGGGAACAATCGTCGCTTCTATTCCGTGGCCCCAATATGCATGCTGCAGTGCAGCATTTCAAGGGTCATCTTCTGCACTGCAGCAGAATCGGGTCGCGTTCTGGCAGTTCGGCGTAAACCCTTGATCCGTCGATCTACCCCTGCCCCTGTCAGCCGGCACGTTCGTGGACATAGCTGCCGGGCGCGGGTTCCAGCCCATCTTCGGGCATGCGCGCATCGACCATCTGCCCTGCCCTTTCGGCTAGCCACTCGCCCCATCGCGGCCACCAGCTGCCCTCGTGGAAGCTGGCCGATTCCCGCCATTCCTCGTGGCCACTGGTGAAGTCGTCGTCGCTGACGTAATGCCCGTATTTCTTCTTGGAGGGCGGGTTCACGATGCCTGCGATATGCCCTGACTGCGACAGGATGAAGGTCCGGTCGCGGGTGCCCATGGCGGCCACGCCCCGCCAGCAGTCCTTCCAAGGTGCGATATGGTCGGTTTCGCAGGCGATGGCGCACAGGGGCACCTTAACGTCGGAAATATGCAGACGTCGGCCCATGATCTCGAAGCCCTCGCCTGCGAAGGCGTTCTCTTGGCACAGCCCGTGCAGGTATTGCATGGCCATGCGCCCCGGCAGGTTGGTGCTGTCGCCGTTCCAGAACAGCAGGTCGAAGGCCGGTGGCGCCTCGCCCATCATGTAGCTTCGGATCGCCGGGCCCCAGACCAGATCGTTGGCGCGCAGAAAGCTCATGGTGCGCGACATCAGGTGGGCGCGCAGCAACCCGTGGCGTTTGACCTCCTCGGCGATGCCCGAGACGAAATCGTTCTGCAGGAAGCTGGTGAATTCCCCTTGATCCGAAAAATCCGTCAGCGTCGTGAACAAGGTGGCCGAGTTGATCCGCTTGTCACCGCGTTGTTCCAGCAGGGCCAGCGTCAGCGATAGCGTGGTACCCGCAATGCAATAGCCGACGGCGTTCAGCTTCTCCTGTCCGGTCAGATCGCGGACCCTGTCCATCGCATCCAGATAGGCCGCGATGTAATCCTCCATCCCGGTCTCGGACAGTTCCGGCCCGGGGTTCTTCCAGCTGACGATGAACAGGGTATGCCCCTGTTCCAGCAGCCAACGGATCATGCTGTTCTGTGGCTTGAGGTCCAGGATGTAGAACTTGTTGATCCAGGGCGGGAAGATGATCAAGGGCAACGCGTGAACCTTGTCGGTCGTGGGCGCGTATTGGATCAGCTCGTACAAGGGTGCGCGGTGGACCACGGTTCCCGGAGCGGTTCCGATGTTGTCGCCCACGGCAAATGCGTTGCGATCTGCCAGCGAGACGACCATCTCGCCGCCGTTCATCTCGACGTCGCGGACAAGGTTCTCAAGCCCGCGGACAAGGCTTTCGCCCTCGGTCTCGATGGCCTTTTCCAGCGCGTCGGGATTGGTGGCCAGGAAATTCGTCGGCGCCATCATGTCGATGATCTGATTGGTCAGCCAGTCGACCCGCCTGCGCGCGATCTGATCGGGCAGCTGCAATTCGCTGGCGGCATCGCGAAGCGCGCGGGCATTGGTCTGATACTGCTTCTTGATCAGGTTGAAATAGGGATGGCTTTTCCACAGCGGGTTCGAGAACCGGCGATCGTCCGCATTCTCATCCTCGGGGGCGGACAGCTGGCCCTTGGCCAGCGCCTGCTGGGCGCGGGAATAATTCGTCAGCGTCTCGGCCCAATAGGAGACCTGCGTTTCCAACATGCGGGTGGGATGTTCGCTCAGCGTCTTCATGAAGGCGCTGGTGGCGGTCATGAACAGGTCCGGGCCCGGCCCCTCGACGCCGGGGTTGGGCAGGCTGCGCGATCCGAAGGCCTGCATCAGGCGCTGGCCCAGCCCCTCGATCCGTTCGATGTTCTCGGCCAGCTTCTGCGCGGTCGGGCCATGCCCCATATCCGCCATGCGCGACAACATGCGGGCGGCCTCCTGCTGACTGTCCTGAATGTCCCGAATGGGATCCGGTGTCTTTTCCGCACCCTGATCCCCCGCCTGCGGTTCCGGGTTGGCATCCACCTTGGGCGCGGCCTTGGCAGATGGCTTTCGTGTTCTTCTGCGCGGTGCTGCGGTCGGTTTCTTCTGCGCGGCCGCATCTTGCTGCACTGCAGCATCATCCGACGTCTTCGGGGCTGTCGCATCCGCCGCATTGGCGCGGCTGCGCGACCTGCCACTTGCTGGCTTCTTCTGCCCTGCCCCGGTAACTTCTTTGTCCGAATTCCTTGGCTGGCTTGCCATATGAAACATTCCCCCCTAATAATATGGGAATGATACGCGCAGGGCAGGCAAGGCGTAAACCCGGCTTGTGACCGAAATTCGGTCGGCTCCGATGGCGAAGACAGCGATGCCGCAGTGCAGCAAGATGGTGGATGACATGCCGGTCAAGGGTATCAAGGGCATCGTGTCCTATGACGCGATGGAAACGATCAGGAACACGAACGAATGGCTGGGTGCGACGGCCCGCGCCATGGGCTCCTACCCCGCCTTCGCACTGGTGCCCAATCCGGCGTTCCACCTGCTCAGCGCATGGGGTCGCGTCACCGAACGCAGCTTCAGCCGCATGGTCATGAAACCCGATTGGGAAATCCCCAGCATCGTGGGTGAGGATGGCCAGGACCACATCATCTATGTCGAACCCGAGCTGAAGCGCCCCTTCGGCGACCTGATCCACTTCCGCGTCGCACGCCGCGATCCCATGCCGCGCAAGGTGCTGCTGGTCGCGCCCATGTCGGGCCATTACGCGACGCTGATGCGCTCGACCGTCATCTCGCTTCTGCCCGACTGCGAGGTTTACGTCACCGATTGGCACAACGCCCGCGACATCCCCGTCAGCGAGGGCAAGTTCGACATCGAGGATTACACCAGCTATCTGGTGGATTTCATCAAGCATCTGGGCCCCGACACCAATGTCATCGCCGTCTGCCAGCCCGCGCCCCTTGCGCTGGCCGCGACAGCCATCCTGGCGGCCGAGGATCCCAAGGCCCAGCCCCGCACGCTGACCCTGATCGGCGGCCCTGTCGACCCCGATGCCGCCGCGACCGAGGTGACCGATTTCGGCAACCGCATCACTATGGGTGAGCTGGAGCATCTGGTCATCCAATCCGTCGGCTTCAAATATCGCGGCGCGGGGCGGATGGTCTATCCGGGACTGGCGCAGCTGGGCAGCTTCATCGCCATGAACGCGGAATCCCACAGCCGCGCCTTCATCAACCAGATCTTCGCCGAGGCGCGCGGCACCGCATCGGACGCCGACAAGCACAACAAGTTCTATGACGAATACCTGGCCGTGATGGACATGACGGCGGAATTCTACCTCTCGACGGTTGAACGTATCTTCAAGAACCTTGAGATCGCGCAGAACCGCTTCACCGTGAACGGCACGCCAGTCGATATCAGCAAGATCACCGACGTCGCCGTCATGACGGTCGAGGGTGGAAACGACGACATCTCGGCCCCCGGGCAATGCGTCGCGGCGCTGGACCTGTGCAGCGGCGTTCCCGCCGACAAGAAGGTGCAGCATCTGGAACCGGGCGCCGGGCATTATGGCATCTTTGCCGGCAAGTCTTGGCGCCTGAACATCCGCCCGCTGGTTCTGGACTTCATCGACGAGAACGCCGCCCTGCCGGACTCGATCAAGCCCAAGCGCCGCCGCAAGGAAGGTGCCAAGAACCCCGATTGCGGCAGCGTCGATACCATGGATGACGGCAAGATCGCCGTTTGAGCTTGGCGGAACCGCCAGTCGCGCGTGTCGTTGTCTTCCCGACGGTCGCATCAGGCGACCAAGGGAGATTTCCATGACCGACCATGACAAGCACGCCGATCAGTTCTGGGACCGGCTTGACGATGTGAACGCAGGCATGCTGGGCACCACCGAGGATCCTCGGCTGGTGCCCATGTCGCATTACGCGGACCGTGATCAATCCACGCTGTGGTTCATCGGCGCCAAGGGCACCGACCTTGCCGAAACCTTGGCCGGCGGTCCCAAGGACGCCATCCACGTCGTCACCGACGCCGGACAGGGCATCTATACCCGCATCCACGGCAGTCTGTCGCTCTCCGACGACCGCGCGAAACTGGACGAGATCTGGAACGCCGTCGCCTCCAGCTGGTTCGAGGGCGGCAAGGACGACCCCGACGTGCAGCTGATGCACCTGACCCTCTCCGAGGCCGAGGTCTGGGCCACCGGAGGCAGCACCACCTTCCTATTCCAGATCGCCAAGTCGAAGGTCACCGGCGACAAGCCCGACATGGGCGACCATTACACCCTGCCGTTCTGATCAGGTCCTAATCGGCAATGCGCTGATCGTATCGGTTACCAGATCCAGGCATTCGGGCGTCGAAAAGCGATGATCGGCGCCCTTCACCATCGTCAGCCGCAGGTCCGGCGAGGTCGCGTGATCCATCAGGTCCAGCGCCCATTGCATCGGCACATCCGTGTCGGCGGTCCCCTGCAGCAGACGCACCGGGAAGGGCAGGTCCAGCGGCCGGTTCAGAACCTGCTGGTCGCGCCCGTCCTCGATCAGGCGGCGGGTGATGACATAGGGCTGATCGGCATAATCGCTTGGCAGCTCCAGCCTGCCGTCCCGCATCAGGGCTTCACGCTGATCCTGCGAGAAACCGGGCCAGAAGCCGCGTTCTGTGAAATCGGGGGCGGCCGCGATGGTCACGAGACCCGCTACGCGCTCAGGCATCCGGCGCGCGACCAGCAGGCTGATCCAGCCGCCCATGGATGACCCCACCAGCACCTGCGGCCCTGTCGTCAGGGAAGTGATCGCCTGAAACGCATCCTCGGCCCAATCGCCGATGCAGCCATCCTCGAAAGCCTCGCTGCTGTCACCATGGCCGGAGTAATCGAAGCGCAGGAAGGCGCGGCCCTTCGCGCGGGCCCAATCCTCAAGATGCACGGCCTTGGTGCCGGTCATGTCGGATTTGAACCCGCCCAGGAAGATCACGCCGGGCCCCTGCCCCATCGTGCGCCGATAGGCGATGCGCCGCCCCGAAGGCGTATCCAGATAGTCGTTCATCATCCAACCTCGTCCAATCCATAGGCGACCCATGCCCCGGCAACGGATGCCAGCGCAAAGACCGCGATGACCCATGGGGCGCCCAAGGCCGCCAGCGCCGCCGATGCGGCCCCCGCCACCAGGATCACGATGCCGACCACCAGGTTCGACACGGCGGTATAGGCCGCGCGCTGGTCGTCGGGCGCCATGTCCACCAGATAGGTGGATCGCCCCTGCCTGACGCCGTGATAGGCGATCATCAGGCCAAACAAAACCACCGCGATGGCGACGGCATGCCCCGCCAGACCCACAGCATTCAGCACTATAGCGAATGCCAGCGCGACAGCTGCCGCGGCCCCCGACCAGATCAGCACCCGCCGGGCCGAGCGGTCGGCCATCCGCCCCCAGACCCAGGATGACACAAGCGACGCCAGCGCCGAGGCCAGCACCAGCAGCCCCAACTGCCGGTCGTCCGCATCCTGTCCCGCCGCCAGCACCAGAAGGAATGGCGGCGCCAGGGCCGTCCCCACCAGCAGCGACCGCGCAACCACGAAGCGCGCCAATTGCCCGTCGCGCCTCAGCAGCCGCAGCTGCGCTATGGATTCGCGTAGGCCAAGCGCGCCCGTCTTCGGCTGCGCGACCTCGTCCAGCGTCGCAAGGATCGCGCCGCCTGTGATCCAGGCCGCGCCCGCCAGCAGGATCGCGCCCACGACCAGCGGCGCGCGATCCACCGGCCCCCACAGCAGCAGCAGCGCGAAGATGATGACGCCCGCCGCCCCGATGCTGCTGGCAAGCCCGGTGGCCGATCCGCGCCGCGACTTGCCGACCGTCTTGCCAAGGATGTCCTTGTAACTGGCCGAACAGGCCGAACGTGCCAGTGCCAGCACTGCCAGCAGCCCGACAATGGCCAGCCCCGCCGCCGCCCCCTGCATGGTCAGCGCCACGCCCGCGATCCCAAGCGCGGCCAGCCCCTGCACGACGCTGCCCACCGCCCAGACCCATTTGCGCCGCGGCAACGCCCCGATGGCCCCCGCCGTGAACAGCTGCGGCAACAGCGATCCTGCCTCGCGCACGGGAACCAGCAGGCCGATGAAGACCGATCCCGCGCCCAGATGCGTCAGCAGCCATGACAGCACCAGCTTGGCATCGACCAGCCCATCCCCCAGCTTAGAACCCGAAAGCGCCGCGACGTGGCGCAGGAAATTGCGCGGCTCGGCCTGTTTCTGGTCCTCGTCCAGCCCACCGTCGGGTTCGGGGTCATCGACCAGCGCCTCGAACAGCTGTTCTTCTATGTCTCTCATCGGGTCATCCTGATTGCTGCCAGCACTCATCTTGACAGTTTTTGCGCGCGGGTCCATTCCTGCGGCCTTATCATAACCCGCAACCGGGCGTTCCGTGGGCGCCAAACCGACGAGGAGGACCTATGTCCCAGATTTCCCTCACCTTCCCCGATGGCAATTCGCGCGAATATCAGGCAGGCGTCACCGCCGCCCAGGTGGCCGAAAGCATCGCCCCCAGCCTTGCCAAGCGCGCCATCAGCGCCAGCCTTGACGGGCGGCACATCGACCTTGCTTGGCCCATCACGACCAGCGGGCAGATCGCCATCCATTCCATGAAGGACGAGGAACAGGCACTGGAACTGATCCGCCATGATTTCGCCCATGTCATGGCCCGCGCCGTCCAGTCGATCTGGCCCGACGTGAAGGTCACCATCGGTCCGGTCCGCGATTACGGCTGGTTCTATGACTTCGACCGTGCCGAGCCCTTCACGCCCGAAGATCTGGGCGCGATCGAGGCGGAGATGAAGAAGATCATCACCGCCCGCGAACCCGTCCGCACCGAGGTCTGGGACCGCGACCGCGCCATCGCGCATTACAAGGCCGCGAACGAACCCTTCAAGCTGGAGCTGATCGACCGCATCCCCGAGGGCGAGGATCTGCGGATGTACTGGCACGGCGACTGGCAGGACCTCTGCCGCGGTCCCCACTTGCAGAACACCGGCCAGCTGCCGGCCGACGCCTTCAAGCTGACCCATATCGCCGGGGCCTATTGGCTGGGCGATGCGACGCGTCCCCAGCTGCAGCGCATCTATGGCGTAGCCTTCCGCAACCGCGACGACCTCAAGGCGCATATGACCATGCTGGAGGAGGCCGCCAAGCGCGACCACCGCAAGCTGGGCCGCGAGATGGACCTGTTCCACATGCAGGAGGAGGCCCCCGGCCAGATCTTCTGGCATGCGAACGGCTGGAACATCTATACCACGCTGCAGGATTACATGCGCCGCAAGCAGCGCGCCGACGGCTATGTCGAGGTGAACACCCCTCAGGTCGTCAGCCGCAAGCTGTGGGAGGAATCCGGCCATTGGGAAAACTATCAGGACAACATGTTCATCGTCGAAGTCGATGAGGAACACGCCAAGACCAAGACCATCAACGCGCTGAAGCCGATGAACTGCCCCTGCCACGTGCAGATCTTCAACCACGGCCTGAAATCCTATCGCGACCTGCCGCTGCGCATGGCCGAATTCGGGTCGTGCAACCGCTATGAACCATCAGGCGCGCTGCATGGCATCATGCGGGTACGCGGCTTCACGCAGGACGACGCCCACATCTTCTGCACCGAGGATCAGATCGAGGCCGAGACCAAGAAGTTCATCGACTTCCTGGCGGGCATCTATGCCGATCTGGGCTTTACCGGCTGGCGGATCAAGCTGTCGACGCGCCCCGAAAAGCGCATCGGGTCCGACGAAAGCTGGGACCGGGTCGAGGCGGCCCTGGGCAATGCCTGTCAGGCTGCGGGCTATGACTACACGATCTTCCCCGGCGAAGGCGCCTTCTACGGTCCCAAGCTGGAATTCGTGCTGACCGACGCCATCGGGCGGGACTGGCAGTGCGGCACCTTGCAGGTTGACCCCAACCTGCCCGAACGACTGGATGCGGAATATGTCGGTCAGGACGGGCATAAGCACCGTCCCATCATGCTGCACCGCGCCGTTCTGGGCAGCTTCGAGCGCTTCATCGGCATCCTGATCGAAAGCCACGCGGGCAAACTGCCCTTCTGGCTGGCCCCGCGTCAGGTCGTCGTAGCCTCGATCGTCTCGGACGCCGACGATTACGTCCATGAGGTCGTCGCAGCCCTGCAGGCCGCCGGCATCCGCGCCGAGGCCGACACGAGGAACGAGAAGATCAACTACAAGGTCCGTGAACATTCCGTCGGCAAGGTCCCCGCGATCATGGCCATCGGCATGAAGGAGGTCGAGGATCGCACAGTCTCGCTGCGTCGCCTTGACGCACAGGGCAGCCGGACCCTGCCCCTGGACGAGGTCGTGGCCCTGTTGAAGGCCGAGGCGACCGCCCCCGACCTGCGCTGAACGGGCGCAATGTCATGCAAGCTTCACGCGCGGGCCCCCGCCTGCGCGTAAAACAGACTTGCCTTTTAGTTCGATTCGTTCATCCTTTGACATGCGTGAGCAAAGACTTTCTACCGCTCCCTTTACGGGCAGCCGGAAGACCGAAAGCGGGCTGCACGGCCTGGCGCAATCCCTGCGCCGGGATGACTTGAAGGAGAGAACGGTTATGGCGACCGGAACGGTTAAGTGGTTCAACGCCACCAAGGGCTTTGGCTTTATTGCACCCGACGATGGTGACAAGGACGTCTTCGTCCATATCTCGGCCGTGGAACGCGCCGGGCTGACGGGTCTGCAGGACAACCAGAAGATCAGCTACGAATTGCAGTCGGGCCGTGACGGCCGTGCATCGGCCAGCGATCTGCAACTGCTTTAAGGGACGCATTTCGCGTGACCTGACGGCCCGTTCGCGCGGGCCGTTTTTCTTTGGCCCGTCGTTTTTTGGACCACGGCTGTCCTGGATCGCGCAGCCTGCGCATCACGGCGGGCGATTGCCCGTCATGCCCCTGCCTTTCAAACCAGCCGAACCTTGCCCCGATCCGATACCGGGCTGCATGGTCAAGCGCACCTCTGGCCCCCGACGGTCACGCACGTTAGAAGCGGTCGCAAATTTTCATCCCGTCATCAGGGATGAATGACCCGCATCGCAAGGACCCAGATCATGACCCGCCTTGATATCTTCGCCGACCCCGTCTGCCCCTGGTGCCTGATCGGCAAGCTGGAGCTGGATGCGGCACTGGTGAGCCGTCCCGACCACCCCTTCGCGATCACCTGGCATCCCTTTCGCCTGAACCCGCAGATGCCCAAACAGGGCATGGACCGCGCCGAATACCTGACCGCCAAGCTGGGCGAGGACGCGCAGGCCGCGGAAAAGGCCGTGGCCGAACGGGCCGCGGCCCTGGGCGTGACGCTGAACCCCGCGACCCGCGAACCCGACACCACCGACGCCCATCGCCTGATGCATTGGGCGGGCCTCGAAGGGTGTCAGGATGCCGTCATGACCGGCCTGCTGACGGCCCATTGGCTGGAAGCACTGGACATCAGCGATGCCGAGACCCTGACCCGCATTGCCGCCGCCGCGGGCATGGATATCGCCGCCACTGCCAAGCTGCTGGCCGGTGATGCCGACCGCGACGAGGTCATCAGCCGCGAGGCCCATGCCCGCCAGCGGGGCATCAATTCGGTTCCGACCTTCATCGTGGCCGACACCCATGCGGTCAGCGGCGCACAGCCCGCCGCCTTGTGGGAAAGCGTCATCGACGAATTGACGAGCCAGCCCCGGCAATAATATTGCATAGTCTGCAAAAATGGTCTATCTGCCGGGTCTGAACCGACAGGTGATCCCCATGACCGACACGACCTTGACCGGCACGACGCAGCAGCGTCGCCTGCCGTTGCCCGAATTCATCGCGATGCTGGCGTTCCTTTTCGCCACCATCGCCTTTTCCATGGACGCGATGCTGCCGGCCCTGCCCCGCATCGCGGCGGACCTGACCCCCGACAACGTGAACCGCGCCCAGCTGATCCTGACCAGCTTCGTGGCGGGCATGGGGTTGGGGACCCTCTTCGCCGGTCCGTTGTCGGATGCCTTGGGTCGCAAGCGCACCATCACGCTTGGCTTCGGCATCTATATCGTCGCCACCATCGCGGCCCTTTATGCCAATTCGCTGGAACTGCTGCTGTTCGCCCGTTTCGTGCAGGGTATCGGGGCGTCCGGGCCACGCATCGTGGGGCTGGCGCTGGTCCGCGACCTTTATCAGGGGCGCGAGATGGCGCGGATCACCAGTTTCGTGATGATGATCTTCATTACGGTCCCGGCCATTGCCCCGACTCTCGGCGCGGGCATCATCAGCTTTTCGGATTGGCACGGCGTCTTCATCGCCTTCATCGTCTTTGCGCTGATCGGTGCCAGTTGGCTGAACATCCGGCAGGCCGAGACCCTGCCCCCGCCCGAACGCCGCCCCCTGCGCATCGCCACCCTGATGTCGGCCGCGCGCGAGGTGCTGTCGAACCGTCAGGTCATGCTGGCCACCGTCATCCTGACCCTGGGCTTCGGGCAGATGTTCGGGCTGTTGTCCTCGGCCCAGCAGCTGTTCGGCGAAACCTATGACAAGGGCGAGAATTTCCACCTGTGGTTCGCGCTGATGGCGCTGCTGTCGGGATCGGGCACGGTGCTGAACGCCAGCTTCGTGATGCGCTTCGGGATGCGGCGGATGGCGAAATGGGCCTATGTGATGCAGACCGTGGTGTCGGGGGTGATGATGGCCCTGATCCTGACCGACAGCATTCCCGCCGCGTTGCAATTCCCGGCCTTCTTCTTCTGGGCGACCAGCGTCTTCTTCATGGCGGGCGTCACCTTCGGCAACCTGAACGCGCTGGCCTTGCAGCACATGGGCCATATCGCGGGGATGGCGGCCTCGATCGTGGCGGCGATCTCGACCTTGTCGGCGGTGCTGATCGCGGCGCCGGTCGGGCTGCTTTACGATGGGACGGCGGTCCCGGCGATCACCACGACGCTGATCTGTTCGGCATTGGCCTGGTTCCTGATCCGCCGCTTGGGCGACTGAGACGTAAAAAGGGCAGGACATAGCGTCCCGCCCTTTCGTCTTTCCCAGTCCCCTGATGTCAGGCGGCGACTTCGTCGGGGACCTTGGCGCCGGTCATATAGGCCACGGCATCCGACATCGAATGTTCCTTGGGGTTGATCACGCAGAGGCGCTTGCCAAGGCGGTGGATGTGGATGCGGTCGGCCACCTCGAAGACATGGGGCATGTTGTGGCTGATCAGCACGATCGGAATGCCCCGCGACCGGACGTCCTGGATCAGGTCCAGCACGCGGCGGCTTTCCTTGACGCCAAGCGCCGCCGTCGGTTCGTCCAGGATGATGACGCGGCTGCCGAAGGCGGCGGCGCGGGCCACGGCCACACCCTGACGCTGACCGCCCGACAGGGTCTCGACCGGCTGGCTGATGTTCTGGATGGTCATCAGCCCCAGTTCGGACAGCTTTTCACGCGCGAAACTGTCCATGGCCGGCTTGTCCAGCATGCCGAAGAACTTGCCCATGAAGTTTTTGCGCACGATCTCGCGGCCCATGAACATGTTGTCGGAAATCGACAGGGCGGGCGACAGGGCCAGCGTCTGATAGACCGTCTCGATGCCGGCCTTGCGGGCATCCAGCGGGCTGTCGAAGCTGATCGGCTTGCCGTCCAGCCGGATCTCGCCCTCGTCGGGACGCACGGCCCCGGACAGGGCCTTGATCAGGCTGGACTTGCCGGCACCGTTGTCACCGATCACGGCCAGGATCTCGCCGGGATAGAGGTCGAAATCCGCGTGGTCCATGGCGGTCACGCGACCATAGCGCTTGACCAGGTTGCGGGCGGAAAGAAGCGGCTCGGTCATGACGACACCTTTCTGATCCATTGGTCGATGGCGACGGCGAAGATGATCAACCAGCCGGTCGCGAACAGCTGCCACAGCACGTCTACACCCGCCAGCCGCAGCCCCGAGTTGAAGACGCCCACGATCAGCGCCCCGATCAGCGGCCCGAGGATCGACCCGCGACCACCGAACAGCGAGATGCCCCCGATGACGACCGCGGTGATGGATTCGAGGTTCGCCTCGAAGAACGAGGTCGGGCTGATCGAGCCGACGCGGCCGATCGACGACCATGCGGCCAGACCGCAGATCACGCCTGCGACGACATAGACCGACATCAGGACCTTCTTGGTCTGGATACCGGCAAGCGCCGCCGATTCCGGATCGTCGCCCACGGCATAGACCCTGCGGCCCCACGCGGTCTTGTAGAGCGCATAGTAGAGCACCGCGAAGACGATGATCATCAGGATCACGCCATAGGTCAGCACCGCGCCGCCCAGGTTGAAGCGCGTGCCGAAGAACTTCAGCAGCGAGGCTTCGGCGTCCAGCGTCTGGCTTCGGATCGTCTCGCGGCCCGAGAGGTAATAGTTCAGGGCCAGGAAGATGTTCCAGGTGCCAAGCGTGGTGATGAAGGGCGGCAGCTTCAGCCGCGTGACCAGCAGGCCGTTCAGCGCGCCGGTTCCCGCACCGCAGGCCAGGCCGATGACGATGGCGATGGGCACCGGAATGCCGAAGTTCACCGCCAGATTGCCCATGATGACCGAGATCAGCACCATGACCGCACCGACCGACAGGTCGATCCCCGCCGTCAGGATCACCAGCGACTGAGCCGCCGCCAGGGTGCCCACGACCGCGACCTGCTGCAGGATCAGCGACAGGTTGAACGCCGAGAAGAAGTTGGGAGAGATCATCCCGAAGGCGATCAGCGACAGCACCAGCACGATGACCGGTACCATGGTGGGATATTGGTGCAGGAAATGCTGCGTCCGGTCCAACAGGCTGCGCGAGTGGTGGTCGAACTGTGCGACCGTCTCGCCGGCATTTCTCTGGACCACGGGATCTGGGGAATCGGACATCAATGTCTCCGTGGGTTGGCCCAAGGGGCACGGCGGCGACCCATTGGCCGCCGCCGCCCCGTCAGGTGGTCATGGTCGGTCGGGGATCAGCCCCAGCAGCGATCCAGGCCTTCTTCGACGCTGATCGATTCAACGCCGTCGACGGGTTCGTCCGTCACAAGGTTCACGCCGGTATTGGTGAAGTCCAGACCTTCGGTGTTCTCGGGCTTTGTGCCGTCCTTGGCGAATGCGGCGATGGCCTCGACGCCCTTGGATGCCATCAGCAGCGGATACTGCTGCGAGGTGGCACCGATGACGCCTTCCTGGACGTTGGTCACGCCCGGGCAGCCGCCGTCGACCGAGACGATCAGCACGTCGTTTTCCTTGCCGAAGGATTTCAGCGCCTCATAGGCACCGGCGGCGGCAGGCTCGTTGATGGTATAGACCAGGTTGATGCTGGGGTCCTTCTGCAGCAGGGCCTCCATCGCCTCGCGGCCGCCTTCCTCGTTGCCCGAGGTGACGTCATGGCCGACGATGCGGTCGTCGTCCTCGTCGCCGATCTGGTTTTCGTCCTTCACGTCGATGCCGAAGCCTTCCAGGAAGCCCTGGTCGCGCATCACGTCGACCGAAGGCGCACTGGCCGACAGGTCCAGCATGGCGATCTTGGCATCGGCCGCCGCGTCGCCCATCTTGCCTGCCGCCCATGCGCCGATCAGGCGACCGGCTTCACGGTTGTCGGTGGCAAAGGTTGCATCGGCGGCGTCGATCGGGTCCAGCGGCGTGTCCAGCGCGATGACCAGCACGCCGTTGTCACGGGCCTGGCTCAGCGAGTCGACGATGGCCTTGGTGTCGGATGCCGCGATCAGGATGCCCTTGGCACCGGCCGCGATGCAGCTTTCGACGGCCTGCTGCTGGGTCTCGTGGTCGCCATCGACCTTGCCGGCGAAGGTCATCAGCTCGACGCCCAGCTCATTGGCCTTTTCGGTCGCGCCTTCCTTCATCTTGACGAAGAAGGGGTTGATGTCGGTCTTGGTGATCAGGCACGCCTTGGTCGTATCCTGCGCCTGTGCGAAACCGGCCGACAGGGCAAGGGCGGACAGCGCGACGGACGCGCGGAAAACGGTCTTCATGGTCACTTTATGTATCTCCTCCAGCATGGCGGTTCCTCGGCCGCCTTGGGTTCAGAAAGCACAAGGATTTGCCCCTTGTCAATAAATCAATCGTGTTGATTAATGCATTCTCGGAGGAGAACTGCATGACCACTGATCGTGTCGATCCCGGCTGGCTCAGCCGGAACGAGCGGCTTGTGCTGTCGTTGATACGACGCCACGGCCCGATGTCGCGGGCGGTGCTGGCCAGTCAGATCGGGCTGTCGGCACAATCGGTGACCAACCTGACGCGCAAGCTGATCGGCGCCGGTCTGCTGGAGCCCGAGGCCGCGGTTCGCGGCAAGGTCGGACAGCCTTCGACGCCCTTGGCGCTGGCACCGGGCGGCGCGCTGTTCCTGGGGCTCAAGATCGGGCGCAGGCTGGCGGAACTTGCGCTGGTGGACTTCGCGGGTCAGGTTCGCATCCATCGCCAGGAAATCCATGCATTCCCCGACCCCCAGAGGATCCTGTCCTTCGCTCGCCAAGGCTTGGACACCATCCTGCGGTCGCTGGATGAGGACGAAAGGCGCCGCCTGACGGGCCTTGGTATTGCCGCGCCCTATCGCCTGTGGGACTGGGGCAGCGACATGGAGACATGGCTGGACGTCGACCTGCATCGCATCCTGGATCAGGAAATGCCCTTCCCGGTGTTTCTGGAAAACGACGCCACCACCGCCTGCGCGGCCCAGCTGATTTTCGGCGACCAGCGCCTACCGCCCGATTTCATCCACATCTATATCGCCCATTTCGCGGGGGGCGGCATCGTGCTGGACGGCGCCTTGCGCCATGGGCCGCAACGCAATGCCGGGGCGCTCGGCTCGATGCCCATCCCCGAGGGCGGGCAGCTGCTGGAAATCGCCTCGATCGCAGCGCTGGAACGCGACATCGGGCACGTCCTGCCACCCGATGACAGCGGCTGGAACGTGCCGCCGGATCTGGAGGCTGCATGGTGCGAAAGGGCGGGCAAGGCGCTGGCCTTCGTCGCGCTGTCTGCGGTGGCGTTGGTCGACCTGCAGCTAGTCGTGATCGACGGCGCCCTGCCGGCAGCGACCCGCACCCGGCTGGCCGAGGCGACGCGCAAGGCGCTGCTGGAACGCCCGGCGGCGGGCATCGACCTGCCACAGGTGATCGAGGGCTCCCTGGGCCGCAGCGCCCGCATTCTGGGTGCTGCCGCCCTGCCTCTGTCGCATTTCTTCCAGCCGGACGGGACCCTGTCGTGATTCGGCACTTTTTCGGCGGGCTTTACGGTTGACGCGCGGCGACACCCCTGTATAAGCCGCGACTTCATTGGTGTTGGTGGACCCCGCAAGGGGAACCCTGTCAGGCCCCGGTTTCGGTCGTGGCCAGAGGACAACGCCCTTCGCAACCGCAAGAAGGAGATCAGCCGTGACCAAACGCACGTCTGCCAAGTACAAGATCGACCGCCGCATGGGCGAAAACATCTGGGGCCGCGCCAAGTCGCCCGTCAACCGCCGCGAATACGGCCCCGGCCAGCACGGCCAGCGCCGCAAGAACAAGCTGTCGGACTTCGGCACCCAGCTGCGCGCCAAGCAGAAGCTCAAGGGCTACTACGGCGACCTGACCGAGAAGCAGTTCCGCCGCATCTTCGGCGAGGCTGAGCGCGTCAAGGGCGACACCGGTGAGAACCTGGTGGGTCTGCTGGAGCGCCGCCTGGACGCCATCGTCTATCGCGCCAAGTTCGTCCCGACGATCTTCGCCGCCCGTCAGTTCGTGAACCACGGCCACGTGGAAGTGAACGGCCAGCGCGTCAACATCCCGTCCTACCGCGTCAAGGAAGGCGATGTCATCTCGATCCGCGAGCGTTCGCGCCAGCTGGCCATCGTGCTGGAAGCCGTCGCCCTGACCGAGCGTGACGTTCCGGACTATATCGAAGCCGACCACAACAAGATGACCGCGACCTTCGTTCGCACCCCGGCCCTGGGCGATATCCCCTACGCCGTGCAGATGGAACCGAACCTGGTCGTCGAATTCTACGCGAAGAACTGATCTTCGCCGACATCGACTGCTGCAAGGGGTCGCATCTTCGGATGCGGCCCTTTTTCATGTCCGCCGCCCTGGTGGGTCTTTCATAAGGCGAATGGCCGGATTAGACGGGGCGGGACAAAGGATGGACCCATGACCCAGATACCCGTGCAGCCCGGCATCATGGACATCGCGCTTTATGTCAGCGGCGAAAGCACGCTGCAGGGGCGCGCGGACGTGTTGAAACTGTCTTCGAACGAAAACCCGTTGGGTTGCAGCCCGGCGGCGCAGGCGGCCTTCGCGACGGCTGCGGGCGATCTGCACCGCTATCCGAACACCGATCACAAATCGCTGCGCACGGCTATCGGCCAGATCTGCGGGCTGGACCCCGACCGCATCATCTGCGGGGTGGGCTCGGATGAGGTCCTGCAGTTCATCACCCATGCCTATGCCGGCAATGGCGATGAGGTCATCACCACCGAACACGGCTTTTCCATGTATCCGATCTTGGCCCGCATGGTCGGCGCGGTGCCGGTGACGGTTCCCGAACGCGACCGCCGCGTCGATGTCCAGGCGATCCTGGATGCCGTGACCGACCGCACGCAGATCGTCTTCATCGCCAACCCCGCCAATCCGACCGGCACGATGCTGACCGAGGATGAACTGCAGCAGTTGGTCGACGGCCTGCCCGACCATGTGATCGTTGTCCATGACGGCGCCTATACGGAATTCGCCGCGGGCTTCGATGGTGGCGCGTCGCTGGTGGACCGCCACCCGAATGTCATCATGACGCGCACCTTTTCCAAGATCCACGGGCTGGGCGGGCTGCGTATCGGTTGGGGCTATGCCGCGCGTGAGATCATCGACGTGCTGAACCGCGTGCGCCAGCCGTTCAACCTCTCGAACGCCCAGATGGCCGCCGCCGAGGCCGCCATCCGCGACACGGATTTCACCCGCACCTGCATCGAACTGAACAGCCGGATGCGCGACTGGATGCGCCAGTCGCTGGTGCAGATGGGCATCGGCTGCGACGAAAGCTTTGCCAACTTCGTTCTGGCCCGCTTCGACAGCGCCGAGACCGCCGCCGCCGCCGATGCCGCCCTGCGCGACGACGGCATCCTGGTGCGTCGCGTCGGCGGTTACGGCCTGCCCGCTGCCCTGCGAATCACCGTGGGGGATGAGGACGGCTGCCGCCGCGTCATCGCGACCCTCGGCAGCTTCATGGCCGCGCGGAGGCAGGAATGACCATCGTCTATGATCGCGTGGCCCTGATCGGGCTGGGGCTGATCGCGGGTTCCATGGCGCATGCCATGCGGGCGGGCGGCTTGGCAGGCCATATCGCGGGTTACGCCCGCAGCGCCGAGACGCGCCAGACCGCGCGTCAGATCGACCTCTGCGACAGCGTGCATGACGACATAAAGGATGCCGTCGCGGGCGCCGATCTGATCGTGCTGGCCGTTCCGGTTGGCGCGATGGGCGTCGTCATGGAACAGATCGCACCGCATCTGGCACCGGGGGCGACGGTCACGGATGTCGGATCGGTCAAGCAGTCGGTGATCGATGCCGTCGCACCGCATGTCCCGCAGGGCGTCCACTTCGTGCCGGGGCACCCGCTGGCGGGGACCGAACATTCGGGCCCGACCTCGGGGTTCGCGACGCTTTTCGCGAACCGCTGGTGGCTGCTGACCCCCCTGCCCGACAGCGACGAGTCCGCCGTGGCCCGGCTGGACCGGCTTATCACCGCGATGGGTGCCAAGACCGACCGGATGGAGCCTGCGCATCACGATCTGGTTCTGGCCGTCACCAGCCATGTGCCGCACCTTATCGCCTATACGATGGTCGGCGTGGCCGATCACCTGGGCCGCGTCACGGATGAGGAGGTGATCCAGTATTCCGCTGCCGGTTTCCGCGATTTTACCCGTATCGCCGCCAGCGATCCCACCATGTGGCGCGACGTCTTCCTGCACAACAAGGAGGCCACGCTGGACATCCTCGGGCGCTTCACCGAGGAGCTTTTCGCCCTGCAGCGCGCAATCCGCATGGGCGACGGCCAGCAGTTGCACGACTATTTCACCCGCACGCGGGAGATCCGGCGCGGCATCCTCGACGCGGGCCAGGACACGCGCGCGCCCGACTTCGGGCGGACGCCGGGGGCGAAACCTTCGGCTTAGAGGGCACCGAAGGGCGGGGCGGGTCCGATGGGGATGCCGCCCAGCCTGATCTGGCCGTCGATCATCTGCACGGGCAGCCGCATCTGCCCGTCCTGCGGCTCGGGATAATCCGGACCGGGCAATTCGGCATCGATCTGGGCCTTGGCCAGCTGCCCCAGCCCCGCGTTCAGCAGCATCCGCGTTGATGGCGGGATCAGCCCCATGTCGGCGGCCTGATCGATGATCTGCCCGGCGTCGGTGGTATAGAGGGCGACCTGCCCTTCGGCCAATCCGTCCTTGTCGCGCACGACACGGCCGACGATGCGCAGCGACATCGACCCTGCGCCCACCGTCAGCCCCTCGGTCTGCCAGCCGACGACTGCGAGCGTGGTCTGCCCCCGAACCGAGGGCGTGCCGTCCAGCCATAACAGGATATTGCCGCTGACGCTGGCCGGCTCGGGGATGCCCTGCAGGTTCAGCCCCATCCGCGACAGCACCGCCGTCTGGACCGCCCCCAGCCCAAGATGCGCATCATAGGCGGCCCGCGCGGCAAGCGGCGCATCCGGGCCAAGGCGTATCATCCGCAGCTCGAGGTCCAGCCCCTCGATCACCGGCGCACCGTCCAGCGTGACCTGATCGGCCATGATGTCGATTTGATCGGGCGCCAGGCGCTTGAGCGGTGCCAGCCGGATCAGCGCATGAGGGTCCTGCAGCCCAAGCGCATGGGTCTGACCCGCGATGGTCACCTGCCCTTTGTCCGGCAGGTCCAGATGCGCCGTGGTGGGCGTTCTGGGCGACATGCGGAGGATGGCCCAAGGTAGGGTCACCCCACCCGCCGGATCGCTGAAGCCGGGTTCCTCGATCCGCAAGCCGAACTCCGGCGGTTCGCGCAGGGGCTGCACCAATGACGCCTGCAGGGCCGGATCGCCGGCGATCAGTTCCGCGACACGGCGGCTGGCCAAGGTTTCACCCCCCGCCCAGAGGCCCGCGACCGCCGCCGCACAAAGCCCGATGCCGATGATTGCCCTGAACATGCGAACAGCCTCTTTTTTCCGCCCCTCGGGTGACTTACCTTTGCCGACAATGGATGAAACGACAACGCATAAGATCGAATGGGTCTTCGGCTACGGCTCGCTGATCTGGGACCCCGGCTTCGACCCTGTCGAGACCGCCCCCGCACGCCTTGCAGGCTTTGCGCGCAGCTTCTGCCTGCGCTCGATCGAGCATCGCGGCACCTACGACCTGCCCGGCTTGGTGCTGGGCCTGGACGAGGACCCGCAGGCCGCCTGTCGCGGCGTGGCGCTGCGCATCGCGCCCCATGACCACGACCGCGTGCTGGCCTATCTGCGTGCGCGCGAGCTGGTCACCGAAGCCTACCGCGAGGAAATCCTGCCGCTGGAGCTGGAGGATGGGCGTCATGTCCACGCGCTGGCCTATGTGATGCGGCGCGACCACTGGCAATATGCGGGCGGCCTGCCGCATGACGAACAGGCCCGCATCATCGCCCGCGCGCATGGTGGCCGGGGACCGAATGCGGATTACCTGCACAACACCGCATCGCATCTGGCTCGGATCGGCATGGCCGACGACGATCTAGACAGCCTGTCGCGCGCGGTCCGTGCCCTGCAGGAAGCGATGCCCCGCGACTGAAGCCCCTTTTCGGAACGCTTGGCAAGTGAAGGGGCCTTCCCTACACTTAGCCGAAAAGCATCGAAGGGACGGGTATTTACGTGAGCGATCCGAGACATGGCGAACCTCGTGCCCCCGGGCGGCTGACCCTTGGCGAACGCCGCATCACCGCGACGCGCGATCAGGCGCTGATGGGCGCCGGAGCGCCGCGGTTTTCCCAGCCCGTGCGCCAGATCCTGCTGATGCTGACGGTTCTTGGTCTGGTGATGATCGGCGGCTGGCTGACCTATGGGCGGATCCTGCCGATCTTCATGGCGAACACCTGGCTGAACGGGCTGATCCTTGCGGTCTTTGCCCTGGGTGTTCTGGCCTGCTTCTGGCAGCTGGCGCAGCTGGTCCGCTCGGTCAGCTGGATCGAGGGTTTCGCCGCCCGCCGTCGCGGTGCCGAAACCGCCGCGCCCGATGCGGTGGCCCCGCGTCTGTTGGCGCCGCTGGCCGCGCTGCTGGGCACGCGAGGCCCTGCAGATGGCGTGATCTCGACGGGATCGGCGCGCTCTATCCTGGATTCGGTGGCGACGCGCATCGACGAATTGCGCGACATCACGCGGTATCTGGCCAACCTGCTGATTTTCCTTGGCCTTCTGGGCACCTTCTATGGGCTTGCGACCACGGTTCCGGCGGTCGTGGAAACCATCCGCGCCCTGGCGCCGCAGGATGGCGAAACGGGCCTTGATGTCTTCGACAAGCTGATGACCGGCCTCGAGGCGCAGCTGGGCGGGATGGCGACGGCGTTTTCGTCATCCTTGCTGGGTCTGGCGGGGTCGCTGGTGGTGGGCCTGCTGGAGCTGTTCGTGACCCACGGCCAAAACCGGTTTTATCGCGAGCTGGAGGAATGGATGTCGGGCTTCACCCGCATCAGCTTGGCCGGCAGCGATGGTGAAGGCGTCGATCAGGCGGCATTGGCGGGCTTCCTTGAGCAGATGGCAGGCCAGATGGACCGGCTGCAAAGCTACCACGCCGACCGCGACACCATGCGCGAAGAAGCCGCCCTGATGGCCGACGAACGCGTCGTCGTCATGGCACAGGCGATCGAGGCTCTGGTCCAACGTCCCGACACCGACAACGGGCCGCTGGTGGACAGCCTGAACCGGCTGGCCGAGGGTCAGGACCGGCTGCTGGCGGCCTTGGCCAGCCAGACCCCCGCCGCGCCTGACCTGTCGCGTCTTGAAGCCACGCTGACCACCATGATGCAGGAGATGAACGAGGGCCGCGACGAAATGGTGGCCGAACTGCGTTCCGACATCCTCGTGCTGACCCGCGCCGTAAGGGCCGCGCGTTTCAACGACCCTTTCCGCGACGATCAACTGCCCGGCGACCCGCTGCTGACGCATCAGGGGGGCTGAGGAGATGCGGCTGGCAAGGGGATCATCTGCGCAGCGCTTCTCGGCCACCATCTGGCCGGGCTTCGTGGATGCGATGACGGCGCTGCTGATGGTGCTGATGTTCGTGCTGACCATCTTCATGGTGGTGCAATCGGTGCTGCGCGAACAGATCACCTCGCAGGACAGCACGATCTCGGACCAGGGGCAGGTGATCTCGGAACAGCAGCAGCAGCTTGAAGGTCTTGGCCAGCAGGTCGCGGCGCTGAACCAAGCGCTTGGGGCGGCGGGCGACGAACGCGATGCCCTGACCCGCGATCTGCAGGAACAGACCGCTCGCGCTGCCGATGCCGAGGCCGCCGCCCGCGAACGCGCCGCCCGCATCACCCGCCTGCGCAGCCAGCTGGATCAGGGCCGCCAAGAACTGGAAACCGCCCAATCGCGCCTGACCGATTTCGAGGCCGAGGTTGCCACCCTGCTGGCCGCCCGCGCCACCGATGCCGCCCGCGTCGAACAGTTGCAGGCGGATGTCGCGCAGGCCCACCAGCGCGCCTCGGCCGCGGAAATGGCCATCGCAAGCGCCCGTAGCGAAACCGATGCCGCAGCCGAGGCCGCGCGCCTGGCCGCCGCGCGTCGCGATGCGCTTGAGGCCCTGGTGGCCGATCTGCGCAGCCGGAATGTGCAGGCCGAAGGCGCGCTGGCCGATGCGCAGGAGGATCTGACGCAGGCCGAACAGGACCGCCTTGCCGAAGCCGAGGCCGCCCGCCTGCTGCGCGACCGCCTTGAAACCGCCGACAGCGAATTGACCGCCATGACGCTGGCGCTCGAGGAACAGCGCCGCCAAGCCGAAGACACGCTGACCCTGCTGGCCGCCGCCAATGCCGCCAAGGATGATGCCGAACTGCAGGCCGCCCGCCAGATGGATGAGGCCGAGCGTCAGGCCGCCCTGTTGGCGACGGCCCGTCAGGAACTGGATCAGCAGGAGGGCATGGCCGAGGACAGCCAGCGCCGCGTCGCCCTGCTGAACGAACAGGTCGCACAGCTGACGGCTCAGCTGGGATCGCTGCAGGCGCTGCTGCAGGCGGCGGGGGACGAACAGGATCAGGCCGAACTGCAAGTCGCGGAACTGGGCCAACAGCTGAATGCCGCCCTGCTGCGGGCCGCGGACGAATCGCGCAGGCGTCTGGCACTGGAGGAGGAAGCCCGCCAGAACGCCGAAGCCGAGGCGCAGGACCTTGCGCGCTATCGTTCGGAATTCTTCGGCAGGCTGTCGCAGATCCTTTCCGGGCGCGATGGCGTCAAGGTGGTGGGCGACCGCTTCGTCTTCCAGTCCGAGGTGCTGTTCGACACCGGCGAGGCGACCCTGTCCCCTGCCGGGCGCGATCAGATCGCCGGGGTGGCGCGGCTGCTGACCGAGATCTCGGACCAGATCCCAGATGAGATCGACTGGATCATCCGCGTGGACGGCCATACCGACAACCTGCCCCTGTCCGGCACGGGCCGCTATCGTGACAACTGGGAACTGAGCCAGGGGCGGGCGCTGGCCGTCGTGCGCTATCTGACTGATCAGCTGGGCTTTCCGGCGAATCGCCTCGCGCCGACGGGCTTTGCCGACACCCGCCCCATCGCCCCACAGGATACGCCCGAATCGCGCGCCCTCAATCGCCGGATCGAGTTGAAGCTGACCGAGCGTTAATGCCCGACAGTCTTGGAAAAGACGTTGATCACCACCACACCGGCGACGATCAGAACCAGCCCAAGAACGGCTGGCACGTCCAAGCGCTGACCGAAAGCCACCAGCCCGATCACGGCCACCAAAGCGACGCCGCAGGCGCTCCAGATGGCATAGGCAACCCCCAAGGGCAGCACCTTCAGACTGACCGACAGCAGATAAAAGCTGGCAAGGTAGCAGATCGTCATCGCCAGCGTCGGCCACAGCCGGGTGAACTGTTCGGACCGTTGCAGCATCGAGGTGCCCAACACCTCGAGCACGATGGCGGTGACCAGGGGAACATAGGGCGACGCGATCACTTGGTTTGCGCCCCGATCGCACGCAGAGGTTTCAGACCGGCCATCTTGCGCAGGTGGTTGTCCAGCTCCGAGTTGATCTCGGCCCCGACCAGCACGATGGTCGCATTCAGCCACAGCCATGTCATCAGCGCGACCACCGCCCCGAGCGAGCCGTAGGTTTCATTGTAGTCGGCGAAATTCGCCGCATACCAGGAAAACAGCATCGAGGTCGCGACCAGCACCACGGCGGCAAAGACAGCCCCCGGCGATACCCATCGCCAGCGCACGTCCGGCACCGCCGGCCCCCACCGATAGATCGCGGCCAGTGCCAGGACAAGCACGCTGAACATGATGGGCCAGCGGACGATGTTCACGAAGGTCTCGCTGCCCAGCCCAAGCGGCAGATAGCCCAGAACGATCGGCACTACGGCAATGACCACCAGCATCAGCGCGATCATCACCAGGCCGCCCAAGGTGAAGGCCATGGCCACGATGTTCAGCCGGAGAAAACCGCGCGTCTCGCGCTGGAAGAAGGCGACGTTCAGGGCCGACAGAAGCGCCTTCATCCCGCCATTGGCCGAATAGAAGGCCAACAGAAGCGCGACGATCCCTGCAACCGACAATGCGCTGGAGGATGCCGAGGTGATCGAGGCGACCTGTTCGCGGATGATGTCCAGCGAACTGGCGGGCAACAGGGCCTGCAACATCTCAAGATGCGACTGAATGGTCGCAGGGTCTGCCAGAAGGCCATAGAGCGAGACGAAGGCCGTGATGGCAGGAAACAGCGACAGCAGTCCAAAGAAGGTCACGCCCCCTGCAACCGAGGTGACGCGGTCCTCGCCGATCTGGGTAAAGATCGACTTGCCGAGCGACACCAAGTCGGGCCAGCGCAGATCGCGCAGGCGCGGTTCCTGTCCCTTGGGCAGAGGCTCGGGCTGCCGGGCGGGTTCGTTCTTGCCCCCGTCCAGCTTGCCCGCGTCCAGACCGAAACGGCTGCGGGTCTGGTCGTCCAATGGATCGAAGATCGCGCTGAGTACGCCCGGCTTGTCCTGCATCATCTGTCCCTTCGTCATTCGTGGCAGCTTACGACCTGTGGATGCGGTCGTCGCCCCCATCATTTGCCTGTGGTGCTGCAGCCTGTGGCGCAGGGGCAACCGGACGACGCGGCGCGGGGGCCGGACCCGGTGCGCCGTTCACCATCGACTTCAGCTGATCGGCGGCCGCCACGAAATCCGCGACGATCGTCGTCGCCTGCTGCGAGACACCGCGGAAGCTGTCGAAGGCCGTCTGCAGCGATTGCGCGACGCCGTTCAGCCCATCGGTCAGTTCCGTCGCGGTGCGGGTCAGGTCCTTGGCAAAATTCGCGGGATCGCGACGCTGTCCGGCCTTGGCACGCAGACGCGCCTTCTGGGTGGCATCCTCGCGGGCCTGGGCGCGCACGCGGCGACGCATGGCTTCGCGCTCGTCCTCCTCCAGCTGGGCAAAGCGGGGGGCGACGGGTGCGGGACCGGTCAGGCGCGGCGGCTCGGGGCGGTCGCTGGCCACCAGCTTGCGGGCCGCGATCGAGGTCGCGGCCGTGATGCCCGCGACGCCCAGGGCCATGCCGCCCCAGACGATGATCTTGGCCGACAGCGAAGGTTCGGGCCAGGCGTGGCGTCCGTCCGGCGACACCCGCCCCGAGGGCGGCACCTTGGTGGAACGCATCGGGCGGTGGGGATAAGGGCTGCCGGTCTTGTGCCCTTCGGGAACGGGGCGCGGGCCGAAACGGGTCTGACTGGTGTGATCGGCCTCGGTCAGCTCGGGATGGGGGTCATGGGGGCGGCGCATGGCGTACCTCGTCTTGAATGTCGGTTCTTGTGGACCGAACCCGCCATCCGCGCCGAATGTTCCGCGCAAATGCACGCGGGCGTGATGAAAACTTGCCCCTGCGGCACGTCGGGGCTATGCCCACGGCAACCGAAAGGAGCCTCCGATGATCCCGCGTTATTCCCGCCCCGAAATGGTCGCCATCTGGTCCCCCGAGACCAAGTTCCGCATCTGGTACGAGATCGAGGCCCATGCCTGCGATGCCCAGGCCGATCTGGGCGTGATCCCGCGCGAGAACGCGGATGCGGTCTGGAAGGCCAAGGACGTTGAATTCGACGTCGCCCGCATCGACGAGATCGAGGCCGTCACCAAGCATGACGTCATCGCCTTCCTGACCCATCTGGCCGAGCATGTCGGCAGCGATCAGGCGCGTTTCGTGCATCAGGGCATGACCAGCAGCGACGTTCTGGACACCACGCTGAACGTACAGCTGGTCCGCGCCGCCGACATCCTGCTGGCCGATATGGACAAGCTGCTGGATGCGCTGAAGCGCCGCGCCTATGAACACAAGGACACGGTCCGCATCGGTCGCAGCCACGGCATCCACGCGGAACCCACCACGATGGGTCTGACCTTCGCCCGCTTCTATGCCGAGATGGCCCGCGGCCGCGCCCGTCTTGACGCCGCCCGCAGCGAAATTGCCACCGGCGCGATCAGCGGCGCCGTCGGCACCTTCGCCAACATCGACCCGGCGGTCGAGGAGCACGTCTGCGCCAAGATGGGCCTGCGCCCCGAGCCGATCAGCACCCAGGTGATCCCGCGCGACCGCCACGCGATGTTCTTTGCCACGCTTGGCGTCATCGCCAGTAGCATCGAGAACATCGCCATCGAGATCCGCCACATGCAGCGCACCGAGGTGCTGGAAGCCGAGGAATTCTTCAGCCCCGGCCAGAAGGGTTCGTCGGCCATGCCGCACAAGCGCAACCCCGTCCTGACCGAGAACCTGACCGGTCTGGCGCGCCTGGTGCGCATGTCGGTCATCCCCGCGATGGAGAACGTCGCCCTGTGGCACGAACGCGACATCAGCCATTCCTCGGTGGAACGCGCCATCGGGCCGGATACGACCATCACGCTGGACTTTGCGCTGAACCGCCTGGCGGGCGTCGTCGACAAGCTGGTCATCTATCCCGACAACATGCTGCGCAACATGAACCAGTTCAAAGGTCTGGTGATGTCGCAGCGCGTGCTTCTGGCCCTGACGCAGGCCGGTGTCTCGCGCGAGGACAGCTATCGCCTGGTCCAGCGCAACGCCATGAAGGTCTGGGAAAAGGGCGCGGACTTCAAGACCGAGCTTCTGGCAGACCCCGAGGTGACCGCCGCCCTGACCCCCGCCCAGATCGAGGAGAAGTTCGACCTTGGTTATCACACCAAGCATGTCGACACGATCTTCAAGCGGGTCTTCGAACAGGCGCCGCTGTAAAAGCACAGGCCCGCTAACCTTGCGTTAGGGTTGTTCTGCCAAAGTGGCGGTCAGGATGATGACCACCATGGGGGCAGTTATGACGACGCAGATCGGGCTTAGCCAAAGGCAGAAGGCGGCGGTGATCGTGCGCCTTTTGCTGGACGACGATCAGGTCGCAGGGCTGGACCGGCTGGACAGCGATGCCCAGGCCCTGCTGGCGCAGGAAATGGCCGGAATGCAGCTGATCGACCGACAGACGCGCGATGCGGTGATCACCGAATTCTGCGACCGGCTGGAATCGGTGGGGGTGACCTTTCCCGGCAATACCGATGGAACGCTGGCGATGCTGGGGGCCCGCATCTCGGATGCCAGCAGCGACCGCGTCCGCCAGGCGGATGCCATTTCGGGGCGCGGCGACCCTTGGGGCCGCATCTGCGCGCTGCCCAATGACACGCTGATCAAGTTGGCGCAGGCCGAGTCCGTCGAACTGGTCGCGCTGATGATGTCCAAACTGCCGGTCGAGGCCGCCTCGGCCACCTTCTTGGCCCTGTCGCGGGATCGCGCCCGTTCGGTGGCGCAGGCGATGTCCATGACCGCCGCCGTCACGCCCGAGGCGCTGAAACGCGTGGGGCTGGTGCTGTTGCAGGCCGCCGATGCGCTGCCCAAGCCCGCCATTCCCACCCCCGCGGCGGACCGCATGGGGGCCATTTTGAACTTTGCCACCGCCGATCTGCGCGACGACGTGCTTCAGGTGCTGGATGAACGCGACACGGGCTTTGCCGATGGCGTGCGCAAGGCGATCTTCGTCTTTGGCCATATCCCCACCCGCGTCGAACCGCGCGAGGTGCCGCGCATCGTGCGCGATGTCGATCAGGCAGCCCTGATCCGGGCGCTTGCCGCAACCGAACCCGCCGATCAGGCGGCGGCCGATTTCATCCTGTCGAACCTGTCGCAGCGCATGGCCGATAGCCTGCGCGAGGAACGCGAGGCGCTTGGCAAGCCCCGCGCCAAGGATATCGAGGATGCCAAGACCGAGGTGGTCGCCACCATCCGCCGCCTGCAAGAGGAGGGCCAGATCACGCTGCGCATGCCGCAGGACGATGAATAGCGCGATGTGAAAGCATCTTGCCCCCGAACGCGCGCCGCGTGATAAAAACCTCACCGGAGGCGCAGATGACCAATCAAATCGCAATCGCCCTGCTGCTGCTGATCGCCGCGGCCTTTCTTGTCGATCAAGTCTGGCTGGACGGGACGCTGCCGCTGTTCGTGGGCAAGACGATGGATCGGTTCATCGAATATTGCGCTTTCTGGCGTTAGGTCGCCATCTGCGGCAATCGTCGCGTTTGCATCAAGGTTGCCGCCGCGTTAGAGGATGTGCAACCGTCACCTGCTCAAGAGGGGTACCCATGGCAGTCAAGGTCGCCATCAATGGCTTCGGCCGTATCGGTCGCAACGTCCTGCGCGCAATCATCGAATCGGGCCGCACCGATATCGAGGTCGTCGCCATCAACGATCTGGGCCCGGTGGAAACCAACGCCCACCTGCTGCGCTATGACAGCGTGCATGGCCGCTTCCCCGCCAAGGTCACCGTGGACGGATCCTCGATCGACGTGGGCCGCGGCCCGATCAAGGTGACCGCCATCCGCAACCCGGCGGAACTGCCGTGGGGCGATATCGACGTCATCATGGAATGCACCGGCATCTTCGCCTCGAAGGAAAAGGTCCAGCCGCACCTGTCGACCGGCGCCAAGCGCGTCCTGATCTCGGCCCCCGGTGAGAACGCCGACAAGACCATCGTCTTCGGCGTCAACGACGACACGCTGACCGCCGACGACATCGTCGTCTCGAACGCCAGCTGCACCACCAACTGCCTGTCGCCCGTCGTCAAGGTCCTGAACGACACCATCGGCATCGACCGCGGTTTCATGACTACCATCCACAGCTATACCGGCGACCAGCCGACGCTGGACACGATGCACAAGGATCTGTACCGCGCCCGCGCCGCGGCGCTGTCGATGATCCCGACCTCGACCGGGGCCGCCAAGGCCGTGGGCCTGGTGCTGCCGGAACTGAAGGGCAAGCTGGACGGCGTCGCCATCCGCGTGCCGACGCCGAACGTCTCGGTCGTCGATCTGACCTTCGAAGCCAGCCGCGACACCACGGTCGAGGAGATCAACGCCGCCATCAAGGCCGCGGCCGATGGCCCGCTGAAGGGCGTCCTGGGCTATACCGAGGAGCCGCTGGTCTCCTCGGACTTCAACCACGACCCGCATTCGTCGATCTTCCACATGGATCAGACCAAAGTCATGGAAGGCCGCATGGTCCGCATCCTGACCTGGTACGACAACGAATGGGGCTTCTCGAACCGCATGTCGGACACGGCAGTCGCCATGGGCAAGCTGATCTGATCTTGCAACAGGTCGAAATGGAAAGGCGGCGGGATCATCCCGCCGCCTTTTTCATTCGGTATAGATCATCTTGACGCTCAATTCGCCGTCGACGACGAAGCTCTGCCCCGTGATGAAGCCCGCCTGATCCGAGGCGAGCCAGCCGACCAGCCCCGCAATGTCGTCCGGGGTGCCCACGCGTCCTACGGGATGCTGCGCCTTGTCCGTCTGCGAATGCTCGGGATGCGTTCTGTCGGCCTGCTTCTGCCAAGGGCCCGTCTCGATCCAGCCGGGCAGGATGCAATTCGCGCGGATGTCCGGCCCCAGGCTGACCGAGAGCGCCCGCGTCAGCGCCGTCAGCGCACCTTTGGCCGCGGAATAGGCCTCGGTCTGCGGTTCGGATTGCAGGGCGCGGGTCGAAGCCATCATCACGATACTGCCCCCCGCCTTCCGCAATAGCAGGACCGCTGCACGCGTGCAAAGAAACGCCCCCGTCACATGGCTGTCCTGCCAGCGCTGCCAATCGCTTAGCGACAGATCCTCGATCGGTCCGCAGACGGGATCGGCGATGCCCGCGTTGCAGACCAGCAGGTCCAGCCCCTGCCCGTCCAACCATGCTTGCAATTGGTCGAAGGCATGACCGACCTGATCCTCTTGCCCGACATCGGCTTGCAACGTCAGGATCCCATCGTCGTCGGCCCTCAGTTCGGCCAAGGCTTCGGCGTCCAGATCCATCGTCGCGACGCGCCAGCCGTCCTGACGCAAGCGCGTGACGATGCCCCTGCCGATGCCCTGTGCGCCGCCGGTAATCAAAGCCGTTTTCATCCTGCACCCTCGTCTTGCCACGTTTCGTGTCGGGACAACGGTGCAGCAGAGGGGACGTTCCCCGATCAGCCCTTCTTCGAGGTCAGGCGCCGACTGTTGGCACGGGTGCGCTTGCCATAGGGTCGCAGTGCCGCCGACATCATCCGCTCGGGGCTGGCGCCCGACATGCCGGCTTTGGCCATCGCGAACATCGCCTCGGATGCGGCGGCCTGCTTTTCGGCGATCATGCGGAAATTCTCACCCGGGGCCTGGGGCATCAGGCCCATCATGCCCGCCATCCGCATTCCGATGACCATCTGGGATTCGATCGCCATGCGGGAAAATTCGCTGACCAGTCGCATCTGTGCGGCTGGCAGAACCATCGGCATCATCATGTTCATGTCCGGATCTTTCTGTGTTGCACCGGCACCAATATGGATCGGATGATCAAGGGTGCCTGCTGAGATCGCAGGAAGCAACGGCGACCAAGGGGCAAGGTTCCAAGAAACATGCTGCTGACGCTTGGCAAGACGCCATGACAATGTAAAAGGCAGACCCATGACACAGACGCTGACGCTTCGCCGCCCCGACGACTGGCACCTGCATTTGCGCGATGGCGCGATGCTGAAGGCCGTGGCCCCCCATTCCGCAGGCTTCGGCCGCGCGATCATCATGCCGAACCTGGTGCCCCCGGTGGTGACGGGCGCGCAGGCCGCGGCCTATCGCGACCGGATCATGGCGGCCCTGCCGGAAGGCGCGGCGTTGCAGCCGCAGATGACGCTTTATCTGACCGATGCGACCGATCCTGCCGATGTGGTCGCGGCCTTCAGGGCTGGCATTATCCGCGCGGTCAAACTGTATCCGGCAGGTGCCACGACCAATTCCGACAGCGGCGTGACCGACATGGACCACGTGCGCCCCGTGCTGGAGGCGATGGCTGAAAACGGCATCACCCTCTGCGTCCACGGAGAGGTCACCGACCCCGCCATCGACATCTTCGACCGCGAGGCCGTGTTCATCGACCGCGTGCTGGACCCGATCCGCCGCAAGGTGCCGGGACTGCGGGTGGTGATGGAACATATCACCACCTCGGACGGGGTGGATTACGCGCGCTCGGGCGGGGACGATCTGGCCGCGACCATCACGACGCATCACTTGGTCATCAACCGCAACGCCATTCTGGCGGGCGGCATCCGGCCGCATTACTATTGCCTGCCCGTGGCCAAGCGCGAAAGCCACCGTCTGGCGCTGCGCCAAGCCACGACCAGCGGCGAGGGTCGTTTTTTCCTGGGCACCGACAGCGCCCCCCATCCCGACAGCGCCAAGCTGCAACCCTGCGGCTGCGCGGGTTGCTTTACCGCGCCGAACACAATGTCGATCCTGGCGCAGGTCTTTCAGGACGATGGCGCGCTGGACCGGCTGGAGGCCTTCACCAGCCTGAACGGCGCGGCCTTCTATCGCATGGCGCCGTCTGACGATCGCATCACGCTGGTTCGCCGCGACACGCCCGCCCCCTATCCCGCCACCATTTCCGCCGGCGACGAAGAGGTCACCGTCTTCGACCCCGGCTTCCCCCTCTACTGGCACCCGGAGACCGCATGAGCCTGACCTTCCCCACCCGCGAAGAAATCGCCCGCCTGACCGCCCGGATGCTGCTGGAGATCAAGGCCGTCGATTTCAACGCCGAAACGCCCTTTACCTATGCGTCCGGCCTGAAGGGCCCGACCTATGTCGATTGCCGCCGCATCATCAGCTTTCCGCGCGTCCGCGCCACGCTGATGGATTTCATGGCCGCAACCGTCATGCGGGACGCGGGCTTCGAGGCCTTCGACAATGTCGCGGGCGGTGAAACCGCAGGCATCCCCTTCGGTGCGATGGTGGCCGAACGGCTGTCGCTGCCCATGACCTATGTGCGCAAGAAGCCCAAGGGTTACGGCCGCAACGCCCGCATCGAGGGCGTGATGACCGAAGGCCAGCGGGTCTTGCTGGTCGAGGATCTGACCACCGACGGCGGCTCCAAGCTGTCCTTCGTGGATGCAATCCGCGAAACCGGCGCGACCTGCGCGCATACGGCGGTGATCTTCTACTACGGCATCTTCCCGGAAACCACGCAGCGCCTGGCCGATCACGGGGTGCAGCTGCATCACCTGTGCACTTGGTGGGACGTGCTGGCCGAGGCCCGCGAACAGAAATCCTTCGACGAGGCCACCCTGACCGAGGTTCAGAATTTCCTGACCAACCCCCGTCAATGGCAGGAAGCCAACGCCTGAGGACCCATTTGTCCACAGGCTATCCACAGAACCATCAACCGAAATCTTGGCGGGGGTCGTGTCATCGGCCCCCGTCTTGCGTTAGACTTTCAGCTTCGAGCATCAGGAAGGCGGCATGGACATGACCGGACTACGCGTCATCACACCGGGTCAGGACGGGGCCGAGGGCGAGAAGACCTCGATCCCCTATTCGCTGGAGGCTGAACAGCAGCTGCTGGGCGCGCTGCTGACCAATAACGACGTGTTCGACCGGGTCAGCCAGATCATCAAGGGCGATCATTTCTATCACCCCGTCCATGCCCGCATCTATGACATCTGTGGCGAACGCATCCGCAAGAACGCGCTGGCCAGCCCTGTCACCATCAAGGCCTTTCTGGAAAACGACGAGGGCCTGAAGGAACTGGGCGGCCCGGCCTATCTGGCACGCATGGCCAGCGCCGCCATCAGCGCCTATGCCGCCCGCGATTATGCCCAGATGATCCGAGAATTCGCCCTGCGCCGCGAACTGATGCAGCTGGGACAGGACATCACCGCCCGCGCCTCGGCGGTCGAGGTCGGCGACGAGGCCGAGGAACAGATCAAGGCTGCAGAACAGACGCTCTACAAGCTGGGCGAACAGGGCGTCGCGGAACGTGGCTTCCAAAGCTTCCTCAAGGCCGTCACCGGGGCCGTTCAGGTCGCAAACGCCGCCTATCAGCGCGACGGGAAGCTGTCGGGGATCTCGACCGGGCTGGTCGATCTGGACGGCAAGATGGGCGGTCTGAACAATTCGGACCTGATCATCCTGGCCGGCCGCCCGTCGATGGGCAAGACATCGCTGGCCACCAACATCGCCTTCAACATCGCCAAGGCGCACAAGATGGGCGAGAAGCCCGATGGCACCCATGGCACCGTCGAAGGCGGGGTCGTGGGCTTTTTCAGCCTGGAGATGTCGGCCGAACAGCTGGCCGCCCGCATCCTGTCGGAGGCCGCCGAAGTGCCCTCCGAACGCATCCGTTCGGGCAACATGGATGAGGCCGAGTTCCGCCGCTTCGTCGAGGCGGCCCATGCCCTGCAGAATTGCCCGCTTTTCATCGACGACACCCCCGCCCTGCCCATCAACCAGCTGGCCGCCCGCGCGCGCAAGCTGAAGCGGACGCATGGTCTGGACGTGCTGATGGTCGACTATCTTCAGCTGCTGAAGGCCGCATCCGCCAAGGACAGCCGCGTGAACGAGGTGTCCGAGATCACCCAGGGCCTGAAGGCCGTCGCCAAGGAACTGAACATCCCCGTCATCGCCCTGTCGCAGCTGTCGCGCCAGGTCGAGAACCGCGAGGACAAGCGTCCGCAGCTGAGCGACCTTCGCGAATCCGGTTCGATCGAGCAGGACGCCGACATCGTGATGTTCGTCTTCCGCGAGGAATACTACAAGGAACGCGAAAAGCCCTCGGACAGCGATCTTGACGCGATGGCCAAGTGGCAGCAGATCATGGAAAACGTCCACGGCAAGGCCGAGGTCATCCTGGGCAAGCAGCGCCACGGTCCCATCGGCACGGTGGAACTGTCCTTCGAAGGTCAGTTCACCCGCTTCGGCAACCTGGCCCGCGATCGCCAGTCGCAATGGGATTGACCGCCATCACGCGCGCTTGACTTGATCGAAGCCCCCCCTGCCCGCACCATGCTGCAAAACGCAGGAGGCCATGATGACCCTTTCCAAACGCCTAGCGCTGGCGGCAGCCCTTGGTATCGCCGCCAGCCCCGCAATTAGCCAGGCACAGGAAACCGCCATCGTCGCCGGCGGCTGCTTCTGGTGCGTCGAGGCCGACTTCGAAAAGATGGCCGGGGTGTCCGAGGTCTATTCGGGCTTTACCGGCGGCAGCGTGGCCAATCCCAGCTATGAACAGGTGACCGCCGGCGGCACCGGCCATTACGAGGCCGCGCGCATCATCTATGACCCCGCCCGCGTCAGCTATGACCAGATCCTCTATGCGTTCTTCCGTTCGGTGAACCCCACCGATCCCGGCGGACAGTTCTGCGACCGGGGCGACAGCTATCGCACCGCCATCTTCGTGCGCAACGCCGCCGAACGACAGGCGGCCGAACAGGCCAAGGCGCAGGCGGCCGCCGATCTTGGCCAGAAGATCGTGACCCCGATTCTGGATGCGGGCCCCTTCTATGACGCGGACAGCTATCATCAGGATTACTACAAGCAGGGCGACCTGATCCTGACCCGCTTCGGGCCGCGGTCCAAGGCGTCGGCCTACAAGCTCTATCGCGATTCCTGCGGGCGCGATCAACGGGTGCGCGACCTGTGGGGGGATGCCGCAGTTTTTGCCGATCACTAGTCTTGCACGATCTGCATAATCGGAGGAAGCTGTCGCGCCCGCCCCGCGGCCTTCAGGAACTCCGATGTCACATCTGCGCACTGCCCCCCACCTCCTGACCCTTGTGGTCCTGTCCGGCGTCTCGGCGCTGTCGATGAACGTGTTCCTGCCCTCGCTGCCCGGCATGGCGCGTGATTTCGAGGTCGATTATTCGGTCATGCAGCTGTCGGTCTCGGCCTATATCGGGGCCAGCGCGGTGCTGCAGCTGTTGGGCGGGCCGATCAGCGACCGCTTCGGGCGCAGGCCGGTGGTGCTGTGGTCGCTGGTGCTGTTCCTGCTGGCGACCATCGGCACGATGGGGCTGGGCAACGGCATGGTCCTGCCCAATGCCAACGCCGGGATGATGAGCATCCGACCCGAGCTGGCCGGCACCGCCTCGGGGTTGGGCGGGGCTCTGGCCGTGGCGGGGGGCGCGGCGCTCTCGGCGCTGGCCGGGGCGCTGTTGCAGCCGGGCAGCGGGGCCACGCCGCTTTTGACCATCATGTGCTGTTCGGCCTTGGGTTCGCTTCTGGCCATCGCATGGGTCTTTCACCGCGAACGTCGCATCATGGTCCCTGCCTGAGACCACTTGCCGCGGCACCTTTGCAAAGGCTAACACTGGCTTTGCAAGGGTGGAGAAAGCATGGCCACGCAGAAGATCTATGCCGGCAGCGCGCTGCGTGAAACCCGCGCCCGCGCCGGGCTTACGCAGAAGCGTTTTGCCGAGACGCTTGGCGTGTCCCTGCCCTATCTCTCGCAGATGGAGAACAACCACCGGCCCATCTCGGCCGGTGCGCTGCTGCGGTTGGCGCAGGAATTCGGCGTCGATCTGACCACGTTGGCCGCAGGCGACGCCGAACGCATGGTCATCGACATGCAGGAGGCCTTGGCCGATCCGCTGTTCGACGCCACGCCCCCCCTGGCCGATCTGCGGCTGGCGGCGACCAATGCGCCGGTGCTGGCGCGGGCGTTTCTGGACCTTTATCGGGCGCATCGCCAGGGGCAGGAACGGCTGGCGGCGATGGACCAGGCCATCGGCGCGGATGGCCGCAACAGCCTGACCACCCCGTGGGAGGAGGTGCGCGACTTCTTCCACTATTGCGACAACTACATTGATGCCGTGGACCGCGCCGCCGAACATTTCGCCTGCCCCGACGGGCAGCGCCAGGACCCTTGGCAACTGGCCGTGGCCGCCTTGGCGCGACGCGACATTCAGGTCCGGATGGCCGAGATGCCTGCAAATTCGGTCTTTCGCCGGGACGGCAACCAGATCCTGGTGAATGCCGCGTCCGAGCCCGCCACGCGCCTGTTCCAACTGCTGCACATCGTGGCGCTGGAACGTCAGAACGACCTGCTGGAGGCGACGCTGGATCTGGCGCGTTTCCGCAGTGACACGGCACGCGACATCGCGCGTCTTGGCATGGCCAATTACTTCGCCGGGGCGGCGCTGATGCCCTATCGCGCCTTTCTGGCCGCCGCCCGGGCCGAGCGTCACGATCTGGAACGTCTGGCGCATCTTTTCGGCGCATCGCTGGAACAGGTCGCCCATCGGCTATCGACGTTGCAGCGACCGGGGGCGAAAGGCGTCCCGTTCTTCTTCGTGCGCGTCGATCAGGCCGGAACCATCACCAAGCGCCATTCCGCGACGCGCCTGCAGTTCGCCCGCTTCGGCGGGGCCTGCCCCTTGTGGAACGTGCATCAGGCCTTCGAACAGCCGGGTCGCTTCCTGCGCCAATTGGCCGAGACGCCGGATGGGGTGCGCTATCTGCTGCTGTCGCGGGACGTGTCGAAGCATGCGGGCGCTTTCAATGCCCCGGTGCGCCGCTTTGCCATCGGTCTTGGATGCGAGGTCACGCAGGCCGAGGGCATGGTCTATGCCGACGGGCTGGACCTGACCAAGCCGCGCGTCTTCGACCCCATCGGCATATCCTGCCGGATCTGCCCACGACCCGACTGCCATCAGCGCTCGGTGCCGCCGATAGACCGCCCCCTGCGCATCCCGGCGGACCGCGACGGCCCCCTGCCCTACGAAATTGCGTGATTTATCAATAGCCCGGCTTTGGCATAGGCAAATATCTGCCGACTACAGCAGAGTTCCGCCAATCGTGGGAACCAATCGCCCTGTCCCTGTTGCCAAGAAGGCACAGGTGCTGTTTACCCGAGGCTGAACGGAACCAACGCGCAGCAACCGTGAAACACGGGCGCGCATTCGGGGGACAGTGTCAAACCATGGCTGTTATCGATCGACTGAACTCTTCGCTGGAAAAGTGGCTGCCCGAGCAGCGTCTCTTCCTCCGGTCCGATGACACCACCCGCTTCGTGCGTCTTCGCCCCCTGACCCAGCTTGCCGGCATCAGCGGCATCACGGTGGTCTTCGGCTGGACGCTTGTGGCCAGCTCGTTCCTGGTCATCGACGCCGTCAGTTCGGGCAATTCGCGCGACCAGATGCTGCGGGCGCAATCCTCGTTCGAGGAACGGCTGGACCAGCTGTCCGCCGAACGCGACGCCCGCGCCGCCGAAGCCTTGGCCGCCCAGAACCGCTTCACCGTCGCGCTGGACCAGGTGTCCAAGATGCAGACCCAGCTGCTGAAGTCCGAAGAACAGCGCCGCGAGGTCGAAACCGGCCTCGATGCCGTCCAGACCACCCTGCGCGATGCCATCACCGAACGCGACCAGGCGCAGGCCACCCTCAGCGCCGAGGCTGGCGATCAGGCCGCCCCCGACCGCAGCGACGAATTCTCGGTCGCGCTGGACATCCTGTCGAACGAATTGCGCAGCGCTGCCGATCAGCGCGCCTCGGCCGAACAGGAAGCCGCCGACGCGCAGCTGGCCGCACAGGAACTGACCGTCGAGCGTGACCAGATCCTGGCCCGCAACGATGAGATCCTGACCCAGCTGGAAGACGCCGTCTCGGTCTCGGTCAAGCCCTTGGACGATGTCTTCCGTTCGGTCGGCATGAACCCCGACGAGGTGTTGAACACCATCCGTCGCGGCTATTCCGGTCAGGGCGGCCCCCTGACCCCGATGTCCTATTCCACCCGCGGCGACGCGGCGCTGAGCCAAGGCGAGACCAAGGCCCGCCAGATCATCGTCACGCTGGACCAGATGAACACCTATCGCATCGCGATAGAGAAGCTGCCGCTGGCCATGCCCGTGCGCGACAGCTTCCGCTATACCTCGGGGTTCGGTCGCCGTTGGGGCCGCATGCATGAGGGCATCGACATGGCGGGCCCGATCGGCACGCCGATCTATGCCACGGGCGACGGCGTCGTGATCCACGCGGGTCGCGCCAGCGGCTATGGCAACCTGATCAAGATCCAGCACGAGCTGGGCACCGAGACCCGCTATGGCCACCTGAACCGCATCCGCGTCAAGGTCGGCGATAAAGTGTCGCAAGGTGACCTTATCGGTGATATGGGGAACACTGGACGTTCGACCGGCCCGCACCTGCATTACGAGGTGCGCATGAAGGGCCGGGCCGTGGACCCGATGAGCTTCATCAAGGCAGCAGACAATGTTTTCTAAGACCCGCGTAACCGAAAATACCCGCCCCCAGCAATCCTCGGGCCCGCAGCCCGCACCCGAGGCAGCCGCCCCCGCCGCGGCCGAGCGCACCCCCGAGGCCACTGCCGCCCCGGCAAGCGCGCCCCGCGCCCGCACGACGCCTTCGGTCCTGTCCTCGGACCTGACGGTCGTCGGCAACATCAAGACGCAGGGCGACATCCAGGTCGAAGGCACGGTCGAAGGCGACATCCGCGCCCATCAGCTGACGGTCGGTGAATCGGCCACCATCAAGGGCGAGATCGTAGGCGACGACGTCATCGTGCATGGCCGCGTCATCGGTCGCGTCCGTGGCCTGAAGGTGCGCCTGACCGCCTCGGCCCGGGTCGAGGGCGACATCATCCACAAGACCATCGCCATCGAATCGGGCGCGCATTTCGAAGGCTCGGTCCAGCGTCAGGAAGACCCGCTGGCCAATGGCGGCACCAAGAAGCTGGCCCCGCCCGCCGAGTGATCCGCCCCGCATGACGATCAAGGCCCGCTTCGGCGGGTCTTTTTCATGCGCTATTCCCCTTGAGCCTGCAGGGTGCCACAGTCGCCCCGAACACAGACACATGGGGGGATGCCATATGAAACTGCTGCGCCACGGACCGGTCGGGTCCGAAAAGCCGGGTCTGCTGGATGCCGAGGGTCGGGTTCGCGACCTATCGGACCATGTCGAGGACATCGCCGGTGCCACGCTGACGACCGCCGGCCTGCAGCGCTTGCGCGATCTGGACCCGGCCAGCCTGCCGCTGGTCGATGGGCAGGACCTGCGGATGGGCCCCTGCGTCGCGGGCGTCGGCAAGTTCATTGCCATCGGCCTGAACTATGCCGACCATGCCGCCGAGGCAGGGATGGAGGTTCCCGCCGAACCCGTCGTCTTCACCAAGTGGACCAGCTGCATCGCCGGACCCGACGACGATCTGCATCTGCCCAAAGGATCGCAGCACACCGATTGGGAGGTCGAGCTGGGCATCGTCATCGGCGACGCGGGCCGCGACATTGCACCGGGAGACGCGCTGAACCATGTCGCGGGCTATTGCGTCGTCAACGACATCAGCGAACGCGATTGGCAGATCAACCACGGCCCCACATGGGACAAGGGCAAGGGCTATGACGGCTTCGGCCCCATCGGTCCCTGGCTGGTCACCCGTGACGAGGTTCCCGATCCGCAATCCCTGCGCCTGTGGCTGGAGGTCGACGGCGTGATGCAGCAGGACGGCAATACCCGCACCATGGTCTTCGGTGTGGCCGAACTTGTCGCCTATTGCTCGCGGCTGGCGACGCTGCATCCGGGCGACATCATCACCACCGGGACGCCTCCGGGCGTGGGCATGGGCCAGAAGCCCCCGGTTTATCTGCGCGACGGCCAGGTCATGCGGCTTGGGATCGAGGGCCTGGGCGAACAGCGCCAGCGCGTGATTGCTCAGCCCTGATCGTAGCGGGCGATCAGCGCTTGGCAGACCGGCGGCGTGACGAATTTCGACACGTCGCCGCCAAGCCGGGCGATTTCCTTGACCAGCTTCGAGGCGATCGCCTGGCGGCGGGCATCGGCCATCAGGAAGACGGTCTCGATCTCATGGTCCAGTGCGCGGTTCATGCCGACCATCTGGAATTCATATTCGAAATCGGCAACGGCCCGCAGACCGCGCACGATCATCGAGGCGCCGACATCGCGGGCACAATCGATCAGCAGGTTCTCGAACGGATGCACGATGATTTCGCCACCCGTTTTTGCGGCGATGGCATCGCATTCCGCCTGCACCATCGCGACCCGTTCCTCCAGGTTGAACAGCGGCCCCTTGTCACGGTTGATGGCGACGCCGATCACAAGGCGGTCGACCATCACCATGGCACGTTGCATGATATCGATGTGACCCAGTGTGATCGGATCGAAAGTGCCGGGATAGAGGCCGATGCGCATGAGGCTGACGTCCTGTTTCAAGGTATCGGCCTTCAGGCAAACCGCATTTGCCCCCGGATTGCAAGTTCGTGATCCGGGGGGCGTCGCGTCAGCTTCCCATGATCATCCCGGTCAGCGCATCCTTTTCGGCCGCCAGTTCCTTCAGGCGACCGCTGACCGCATCGCCGATCGAGACCACGCCCAGCATGTTACCATCGGCATCGACCACCGGCATGTGGCGGAAGCGGCCCTCGCTCATCCTTTGCAGAACGGCCATGCCGTCATCGCCCGGCTGGCAGGTCTGAACGGCCTTGGTCATTACGCCGCTGATAGGCGAGGAGAGGACGGAAGGGCCGCTCTTGCCCAGCTGACGCACGATGTCGCGTTCCGACAGGATCCCCTCGGGCGTGCGACCGTTGGATGAGACGACCACGGCACCGATGCGCTGTTCCGCCAGCAGGGTCGCAGCCTCGGCTAGGGTGGCTTCGGGCTTGATCGTCACGATCAATCCGGCCTCGATCCACGGCTTGTCCGTATCCGACTTCATCGACAGCAGTTGCTTGACCAGCATCAGACGCCCCCTTTTCGGCTTGGTTATCCTTATCAAATTCGCACAATCGCCCCGCGTCAAGTGGGACCATCGCCGCCGGCGGTCAACTGGCCTTCCAGCCGGGCGACCTCGGCGCGGATGCCCGCCGCCAAAGCCTCGGCCAGAAGCGTCAACCGCCGCGAGGCGCGATCGTCGGCATGGCGGATCATCCAGAAGCTGCGGCGAAGGCTGATCTGATCGGTCAGGATGCGCGTGACGCCCGGCGCGAAGGGGATGGCGAAATCATGCACGATGCCCAAGCCCGCCCCCGCCCTGACCGCCTGCATCTGCACCGCGACCGAGTTCGAGCTGATCTGCGCCGTGTCCAGCCCCGTCGCGGACAGGTAATCCAGTTCGCGGTCGAAGATCATGTCGGGAATATAGCTGATGATCCGATGCCCGCGCAGGTCATCCAGCCCCCTCACCTGCGGGTGGCGGTCCAGATAGTCGCGATGCGCCGCCAGATGCAGGTGGTAATCGGTCAGCCGCTGCACCACCAGGCGGCCGGTATCGGGCGGTGATACGGCGATGGCCATGTCCGCCTCTCGCTTCGTCAGGTTGACCACGCGCGGCAGGGCGACGATCTGGATCTCGAGCCCCGGATGGGCATCACACAGATCGCGCGCCACCTGCGGCAGCAGATAGTTCGCGCAGCCGTCCGGCGCACCGATCCGCAGCTGGCCGGTCAGGCCCGCATCGCGGCGCACCTCCTCGGCGGCAGCGGCGGCGGCCTGTTCGGCGGCCTCGGCGGGGGCGACAAGGCGCGCGCCCTCGGCGGTCAGGGCGTAACCTTGGGGCGTCTTCAGGAACAGCGCCGCGCCCACCGCCGCCTCCAGCCGCGCGATGCGCCGCCCCACGGTCGAGGCATCCATGGCCAGCCGCCGCCCTGCCGAAGACAGGCTTTCCGTCCGCGCCACCGCCAGAAATATCCGCAGGTCGTCCCAGTCCATTCCGTCACCTTTGCAAAAATGCAAAACCCTTTTGCCATCATTCATCTTTATCCGGCATTTCCGCAAGGCTATCGTCCCCGCAACATCATTCAGGAGGACGGCATGAAAGAGATTCATCACTGGATCGACGGCAAGGAAACCAAGGGCACCTCGGGTCGCTTTGCTGATGTCTTCAACCCCGCCACTGGCGAAGTTCAGGCGCGCCTGTCGCTGGCCACCAAGGCCGAGCTGGATGCCGCCGTCGAAAGCGCCGCCAAGGCGCAGGTCAAATGGGGCGCGACCAACCCGCAGCGCCGCGCCCGCGTGATGATGAAATTCGTCGACCTGATCAACCGCGACATGGACAAGCTGGCCGAGGCTCTGTCGGCCGAACACGGCAAGACATTCCCCGATGCCAAGGGCGACGTCCAGCGCGGTCTGGAAGTGATCGAATTCTGCATCGGCGCGCCGCATCTGCTGAAGGGTGAGTTCACCGACAGCGCCGGCCCCGGCATCGACATGTATTCCATGCGCCAGCCGCTTGGCGTCGTGGCAGGCATCACGCCCTTCAACTTCCCCGCCATGATCCCGCTGTGGAAGATGGGTCCGGCGCTGGTCTGCGGCAACGCGATGATCCTGAAACCGTCCGAGCGCGACCCCTCGGTCCCGCTGATGCTGGCGAAACTGCTGCAGGAAGCCGGTCTTCCCGACGGTGTGCTTCAGGTCGTCAACGGCGACAAGGACAGCGTCGACGCGATCCTGGACAATGAGACCATCCAGGCCGTGGGCTTCGTCGGCTCGACCCCGATCGCGCAATACATCTATGAACGCGCCTCGGCCAACGGCAAGCGCGCGCAGTGCTTCGGCGGTGCAAAGAACCACATGATCATCATGCCGGACGCCGATCTGGATCAGGCCGCCGACGCGCTGATCGGGGCCGGTTACGGCGCGGCTGGCGAACGCTGCATGGCGATCTCGGTCGCGGTGCCGGTGGGCGAAAAGACCGCCGACGCGCTGATCGAAAAGCTGGTCCCCCGGATCGAGAAGCTGAAGGTCGGTCCCTGGACCGCGGGCAACGATGTCGACTACGGTCCGGTCGTCACCAAGGCCGCCAAGGAAAACATCCTGCGCCTGGTCCAGACCGGCGTCGATCAGGGTGCCGAGCTGGTCGTCGACGGTCGCGACTTCAGCCTGCAGGGATACGAGGACGGCTTCTTCGTCGGCCCGCATCTGTTCGACCGCGTGACCCCCGACATGGACATCTACAAGCAGGAGATCTTCGGCCCCGTCCTGTCGACCGTCCGCGCCGGCAGCTATGAAGAGGCGATCAGCCTTGCGATGGACCACGAGTACGGCAACGGCACCGCGATCTATACCCGCGACGGCGACACCGCCCGCGACTTCGCCAGCCGCATCAACATCGGCATGGTCGGCATCAACGTCCCGATCCCGGTTCCGCTGGCCTATCACACCTTCGGCGGCTGGAAGAAATCGGGCTTCGGCGACCTGAACCAGCACGGCCCGGACGCGTTCCGCTTCTATACGCGCACCAAGACCGTGACCGCACGCTGGCCCTCGGGCATCAAGGAAGGCGGAGAGTTCAACTTCAAGGCCATGGACTGATCCCGCGGCCCCATTGAGCGAACCGGGTGGACCGGGGGCACGCGCCTCCGGTCCATCGCGACCACGGGCTTCCCTGAATGGAAACCGCCCATGACCACCGAACCTAATTTCACGCTTGGCATCGAGGAAGAATATCTTCTGGTCGATGCCGATACCGGCGATCTGGCCCCTGCCCCGCAGGCCCTGATGGATGCCTGCACTGCCGAGCTGGGCGATCAGGTCAGCCCCGAATTCCTGCGCTGCCAGATCGAGATCGGCACCCCCGTCAGCGCCAATGTGACCGAGGCCCGCGACCACCTGCGCCGCCTTCGCGCCTGCGTGGCGCGGCACGCCGCCGATCACGGGCTGGCACCGATATCAGCCTCTTGCCACCCGCTTGCCGATTGGCGTGATCAGGACCACACCGACAAGGACCGCTACAACCAGCTGTCGCGCGACTTGGGCAGCGTGGCGCAGCGCATGGTCATCTGCGGGATGCATGTCCATGTCGGCATTCCCGACAAGGCGCAGCGCATCGATCTGATGAACCAGCTGTCCTATTTCCTGCCGCATCTGTTGGCGCTCTCGGCCTCCAGCCCTTTCTGGCAGGGGCAGGATACGGGGCTGGCCTCCTATCGCACGACGGTCTTCGGGGGGATGCCACGGACCGGCCTGCCGCCCCTGATGCGCAGTTGGGACGAATATGAACGCTCGATCAAGGCGCTGACCGATCTGGAGGTGATCGAGGACAGCAGCAAGATCTGGTGGGACTTGCGCCCCAGCAACAAGTTCCCGACGCTGGAAACCCGCATCTGCGACGCCTGCCCCCGGATCGAGGATGCGGTGACGCTGGCGGCCCTGATCCAGGCGACGCTGCGGATGCTGTGGCGGCTGTCGCGCAGCAATATCCGCTGGCGGGAATACGACAATTTCCTGCTGGGCGAGAACCGCTGGCGGGCCATGCGCTATGGCACGTCCGAGGGGCTGATCGATTTCGGCACCCGTCAGATCGTCCCCTTCGACCAGATCGCCGAGGATTGGCTGGCCCTGATCGCGCAGGATGCCGACGCGCTGGACAGCCAGCCCCAGGTGGCCCGGCTGCGCGACATGGTGGCTAGGGGCACCGCAGCACAGGCACAGCGCGACGTTGCCGCCCGCGCCCGCAATGCCGGTGCCACCCCGTCCGAAACGATGCGCGCCGTCACCCGCCACCTGGTGGAGCAGTTCACATGCGACCTGTGACCGCCGGGCCTTGCAATATTCTGGCAACATCTGGCAATTAAACACGTGTTCAATTCAGCACATCTGGGGAGGGATGCCGCATGGATTTCGCACTGAGTGAGGAGCAGCAGGCCATTTTCGACATGGCCCGCGATTTCGGCCAATCCCGCATCGCCCCTTTTGCCCGCGAATGGGAAGCCGAAGGGACCATTCCCCGCGACCTGTGGGCCGAGGTCGCGGAACTGGGCCTTGGCGGGCTCTACGTCTCCGAGGATCACGGCGGGTCGGGCCTGTCGCGTCTGGATGGGACGCTGGTCTTCGAGGCGCTGTCGATGGCCTGCCCTTCGGTCGCCTCCTTCCTGTCGATCCACAACATGTGCGGCGGCATGATCGACAAGTTCGGCAGCGATGAGGCCAAGAGCCGCTGGCTGCCGGACCTTTGTGCGATGAAGCGGATCTTCAGCTATTGCCTGACCGAACCGGGCAGCGGATCGGATGCCGCCGCCCTGCGCACGACGGCCCGCGCCACGGATGACGGATGGGTGCTGAACGGGACCAAGGCCTTCATTTCCGGCGGAGGCTATTCCGACGTCTATATCGCCATGGTCCGCACCGGCGATGACGGCCCCAAGGGGATCAGCACGGTGCTGGTCGAAGACGGCACCCCCGGCCTGTCCTTCGGTGCGCCCGAGGACAAGATGGGCTGGCGGTCGCAACCCACCGCGCAGGTCCAGTTCGACGATTGCACCAATCCCGCCGACAACCTGCTGGGTCAGGAAGGGCGCGGCTTTTCCTATGCCATGGCGGGTCTGGACGGCGGTCGCCTGAACATCGCGGCGGCGGCCTTGGGCGGTGCGCAATCGGCGCTGGATGCGACGCTGGCCTATATGGGCCAACGCCACGCCTTCGGGAAATCGCTGGACCAGTTCCAGGCCCTGCAGTTCCGCCTGGCCGAGATGGAGACCGCCCTGCAATCAAGCCGCATCTTCCTGCGCCAGGCCGCGTGGAAGCTGGATCACGCCACCCCGGACGCCAGCAAGTTCTGCGCCATGGCCAAGCTGCATGTCACCGACCGCGCATTCGAGGTGGCCAACCAGTGCCTGCAACTGCATGGTGGCTATGGTTATCTGGCCGATTACGGGATCGAGAAGATCGTCCGCGACCTGCGCGTGCATCAGATCCTGGAAGGCACGAATGAGATCATGCGCCTGATCATCTCTCGGGCGCTGCTGGCCGAACGGGGGTAAGGCTTTGGAAGACCTGAACATTCGTATCGAAGGCCGCGCGGGGCGTATCACCCTGACGCGGGAAAAGGCGTTGAACGCGCTGACGCATGGCATGGCCTTGGCGGTCCTGAAGGCGCTGAACGACTGGCGCGAGGATCCTGCGGTCGAACTGGTCGTCATGGATGCCGCGGGCGATCGCGCCTTCTGTGCGGGCGGCGATATTGCTGCCGTCTATCATGCGGGGCTTGCAGGGGATCATCAGGTCGGGCGAGATTTCTTTCGCGACGAATACCAGATGAACGCAGCCATAGCGGATTACCCCAAACCCGTGGTGGCCTTCATGCAGGGCTTCGTCATGGGTGGCGGCGTGGGTCTGGGCGGTCATGCCAGCCACCGCATCGTGGGCGACACCACCCGCGTTGCGATGCCCGAAAGCGGCATCGGGCTGATCCCGGATGTCGGCGGCACATGGCTTCTGGGTCGCGCACCGGGACGGATCGGCGAATACCTGGCGCTAACGGGCGCGCGGATGGGACCGGGCGATGCCATCCACGCGGGCTTTGCCGATACCTACCTTCCCGAAGCCGAATGGCCTGCCCTGATCCAGACCCTGGAACGGACCGGCGACGTTCAGCAGATCAAGGGCGTCATGCCACCCGCCGCCACATTGGCCGACCGCGACCTTTCGGCGTTCGGCGGGCGCAACCTTGCTGATATCACCCAAGCGGTCGAGGCTGCGGGCGATACCGACAGCCTCAAGGCGCTGCGTCGCAATTCGCCCCTGTCGATGGCCGCGGGTCTGTCCATGGTCCGCGCCAGCCGCGGAGACAGACGTATCCAAGAAGCGCTGAGCCGCGAGTATCGCTTTACCGCCCGCGCCACCGAATGCACCGACTTCCTGGAAGGCGTGCGTGCACAGATCATCGACAAGGATCGTACACCGCGTTGGAGCGCGGACGCATCGACGGCTGCCGTTCAGGCGGTTCTGGCCCCCTTGGGCGCCGACGAAATGACATGGGAGAACGCGGAATGAAGATCGGTTTCATCGGATTGGGCAACATGGGCGCACCCATGGCCGCAAATCTTGCCAATGCGGGCCATGACGTCACGGGCTTCGACACCGCCGCGCCCATGCCGCAGGGTGTCACCGCCGCGGATAGCGCCGAGGCCGCCGCCAAGGGGGCCGAGGTCGTCATCACCATGCTGCCGAACGGGCAGATCCTGCGCAGCGTCGCTGACAGCATTATCCCGGCGATGCAGGATGGCGCGGTGCTTTGCGATTGTTCGACCGTGGATGTGGACAGCGCCAAGGCCGTGGCCCAGCAGGCCCGTGCTGCAGGCTTGGGTGCGGTGGACGCTCCGGTTTCGGGCGGGATCGGTGGCGCGCAGAACGGCACGCTGACCTTCATGGTCGGCGGGGATGAGGCCGATTTTGCCAAGGTTCAGCCGCTTTTGGCGATCATGGGTCAGAAGACCGTCCATTGCGGCGAAAGCGGCGCGGGACAATCGGCCAAGATCTGCAACAACATGATCCTGGGCGTCACCATGATCGCCACTTGCGAGGCCTTTGCCTTAGCCGACAAGCTGGGCCTCGACCGCCAGAAGATGTTCGACGTGGTCTCGACCAGCTCGGGCAGCAGCTGGTCGATGAACACCTATTGCCCGGCACCCGGCGTGGGTCCGACCTCGCCCGCCGACAACGACTACAAGCCGGGCTTTGCGGCCGAACTGATGCTCAAGGACCTGAACCTGTCGCAGCAGGCCGCCGAATCCGCCGACGCCGACACGCCGATGGGACAGCTGGCCCATACCTTGTATCGCCGATTTGTCGAGGAAGAGGACGGCAAAGGGCGTGACTTTTCTGCCATGCTTCCCAGATTCACGTCGAAGGGACGCTGAATCCGGTCACGCTTGGGTGGACTGGACGGAACTTGGCGTCAAAAGGCTGGTTGAGATACCAGTGATGAAACCGGGAACCGCAATCCATGAAGGCGCAGACGATCATAGTGGCAACCTTGCTGGCAGGCTTGGGTCTTGGCACGCTGACGACCTATGCGCCCGATGCGCTGCGCGTGACCAGCGTCGCAGCCAAGCAGCCTGCGGATCGTCCCATCATTGGTGAGGTTCCCGGCAACGGTCAGGTCCGCCGCATCAGCAACCCGGGCAGCTATGGCCTCGGGAGCGAGATTGCGGGCAGCGTCTATGCCATTGTCTCGGGACATCTGGTGCGGCTGGACAAGAAGTCCGGGCGGATCATCTCGATCCTGCGCCCGCTGCCCAGGGGCGACTAACCGGCCAGCAATGCCTTCGCGGCATCGGTTGCCGCTTCTGTCACGCGATCGCCCGACAGCATGCGCGCAATCTCGGCCGTGCGCTCATCGGTGTTCAGCGCCACGACATTCGAGGTCGTCATCCCATTGCTGACCGATTTCGCGACGCGGAAATGCACCGCACCAAGCGCCGCCACCTGAGGCGAATGGGTGATCACCAAAACCTGCGAACCCTGCGCCAAGGCCTGCAACCGTCTGCCGACAGCATCGGCGGTTGCCCCGCCCACACCGCGGTCAATCTCGTCGAAGATCATCACCAAGGCATCATTGCCCCGTGCAAGGCAGACCTTGAGTGCCAGCAGAAAGCGCGACAGCTCACCCCCCGATGCGATCTTGTCCAAGGGTCCGGAAGGCGCGCCCGGATTGGTGGCGACCGTGAAGGCCACGGTGTCGCGCCCGTCGGGGCCGGCATCGCCTTCAGAGATTCGGGTTTCGAAGACGGCGCGATCCATCTTCAGCGGCACCAATTCGGCAGTGACGGCCCGATCCAGCTGCTTGGCGTGGCGCATGCGCCGTTCCGTCAGCTTGGCTGCCGCATCGTCATAGGCCTGGGCAGCGGCCGCAGCCTCGGCGCGAAGCGTTCCGATCTGTGCCTCGCCCGCGTCGATGCGGCCCAGTCTTGTGCGCAACTCCTGTCCCAGTTCGGCCAGGTCGTCGGCCAGCACGCCATGCTTGCGCGCCAAGGCGCGCAGGGCAAACAGGCGTTCCTCGGTCGACTCGAGTGCAAAGGGGTCGAACTCCAATGCGCTCAGCGTATCCTCGACACCGCGCGTGGCCTCGCCCAGTTCGATCAGCGCGCGCGACAGCGCCGCCAGCGGCGGGTCGAGGCGCCCTTCGGCGTGGTCCGAAACGCCCTCCAGCCAGCGTCCGGCATCGACCATCGCCTTCTCGGCCCCGTCGCCGCCGAGCAGTTGCAGGGCGCGGGCGACATCGTCGCGGATGCGTTCGGCCCCCTGCATCTGGCGGCGGGCGATGTCGAGGCTTTGTTCTTCGCCGGGTTCGGGGGCCAGCTTGTCGATTTCCTCAACGGCATGGCGCAGGAATTCTTCCTCCTGCCGGGCGGCCTCCAAGGCGGCTTCGGCCTGCGCCAGTTGCTGCGCAGCCTCGCGGCGCCGGTTCCAGGCCTTTCGCACGGGCGTGGTGTCGATCACGCCAAAGGCATCCAGCAGGGCGCGGTGTCCGCGGGGGTTCAGCAACCCGCGATCGTCATGCTGGCCATGCAGTTCCACCAGCGTCTCGGACAGCTTGCGAAGAACCTCGCCTGAAACGCGGCGGTCGTTGACCCAGCCCGTCTTGCGGCCGTCCAGCCCGTTCACCCGGCGCAGAATCAGCTCGTCCTCCTCGACGCTGATGCCTGCCTCGGACAGAACGGCGCGCGCCGGATGGTCGGCGGGCAGGTCGAAGACGGCCTGTACCTCACCCTGCTGGGCGCCGCTGCGGACCAGATCGGCGCGACTGCGCCAGCCAAGGACAAAGCCCAGGCAATCCAGAAGGATCGATTTGCCTGCGCCGGTTTCGCCAGTCAGGACGTTCAACCCGGGGCCGAACCCCAGATCCAGCCGCTCGATCAGCAGCATGTCGCGGATATCAAGCGAACGGAGCATGCGATGTCGGACCGCGGCCCTGGCCCATAGGGCGGAAGGCTACAGCCATCTTCCTTCAATGGTTTGGCGATAAACGTTGGTCAACCAGCTGTCGCCCTTGGCCTCGGCCGACAGGCCGCGACCGCGCAGCTGGCGGAAGGCGTCCTCATAGAAGGGCGAGGACTGGAAATTGTGGCCCAGAATGGCGCCGGCGGTCTGCGCCTCGTCCATCAGGCCAAGGGCCAGATAGGATTCGACCAGACGCAGCAGCGCCTCGGGCGTCTGCGTGGTGGTCTGGAATTCCTCGACCACGACGCGGAAACGGCTGACGGCGGCGGCGTAATGGCCACGCTTGAGGTAATAGCGACCGATCTCCATTTCCTTGGCGGCAAGGTGATCGAAGGCCAGGTCGAACTTCAGGATGGCGCTGCGGGCATATTCGCTGTCGGGATATTCCTCGATGACGGTGCGCAGCCCCTGCAGGGCCTGAAAGGTCAGGCCCTGATCGCGACCGACGTCGTCGATCTGGTCGTAATAGGACAGCGCCAGCAGATATTGGGCATAGGCGGCATCCTCATCCCCCGGATAGGTGTCCAGGAAACGCTGTGCGGCACCCCGTGCCTCTTCGTAATTCTTGGCCTTGTGGTTGCCATAGGCCTGCATGATCAGGGCGCGCTTGGCCCATTCGGAATAGGGATAGAGCCGCTCGATCTCGCTGAAATAGAAGACCGCCTCTTCGGGTTCGCCGGTGTTTTCCAGCTCGAACTCGCCGCGTTTGTAGATTTCTTCCGCGGTGAAACGGTCCAGGTTCTCCTTGCGCGCGGTGTCGCCATTACCGGCACATCCTGCAAGAACCAAGCCCGACAGCATCACAGCCATCACCGAAGCCGAAATTTTCGAGCCTGCCATCTTTACCCTGCCCTACGATTCTGCCGTGCGGCCGCCCCTGAAAGGCTGCGCTGCCGGCACCTCCTAGCACAGAACATCAGGGGGCGCAAAATGGCAATCCGTTGAATTCCGCGTGGCTTTCCCGTGACCTTGCAAGACGTCCGGGAATCGGCCACGCGCTGGTTTTCACTCGGCCGCAACGGCAAAGGCGGCCATGTCGGCATCCGCCAACAGGTGTTCGGTGATGCGCGCACCTGGAAGACGATCTTCCAGATCGGGCGAGCAGACCTCCCACGTCCAGGCGGTCGGATCGGCGAACAGCGCCCGCAGCAGGCGGTTCGTCATCGCATGACCGGCGCGATGACCGGTATAGCGTGCCAGCAGCGGGGCGCCGGCCAAGGCCAGATCGCCGGTCGCATCCAGCATCTTGTGGCGCACGGCCTCGTCCTGATGGCGCAAACCACCGGGCGACAGGACCTGCGCGCCATCGACGACGACCGCGTTCAGATAGGTGCCCCCCAGGGCCAAGCCATTCTGGCGCATCATCTCGACGTCCGAGGCGCGGCAAAAGGTGCGGCTGTCGGCCAATTCGCGCAGGAATGCACCATTCGCCATGTCCAGACGCTTTTCCTGATGGCCGATTGCCGCATCCGTAAAGTCGATCTGAAAGTCGATTTCCAGGTGATCGGCAGGGCTGAGGCGCGCGAAAGCTTCGCCTTGGCGAACCTCGACCGGGCGCAGGACGCGGATGGCGCGCAGCTGGGCGTTCTGGCGTTCGATGCCGGTTTCCAGGATCGCATCGACGAAGGGCGCGGCCGAGCCGTCGAGGATCGGAACCTCGGGGCCATCGACGGTGATCAAAGCGTTGTGGATGCCGGTCCCGGCCAGCGCGGCCATGACGTGCTCGACCGTGGACAGGGTGACGCCCTGGCCATTGTCCATCAGCGTGCACAGGGGCGACGGGGTCACCTGATCCCAGATGGCGGGGATGTCGACGGCAGGCGTCAGGTCGATGCGACGAAAGACGATGCCATGACCGACGGGTGCCGGATGGATCACAAGCTGGGCCGAAGCGCCGGAATGAAGACCGACGCCCGAGAATGCCACCTTATCTTTCAATGTCGCCTGCATGATATGCCTGCCTTCAATTCTTGTTGTCACGACCATCGCGGCTCGTATCGGTTCAGCTAGGTTCAGACGCCCAAGCATTCAATTAACGTTTTGTAACGGAGTGAAACACTTGCCCCCCACCATTGGCGGGCTGGGGGGGATATCACACCAAACACCTGCAATGACAGGAAAAAAGGGCCGCCCGGAGGCGACCCTTTGCATCATCAGCATGCCGGTTTCGTGATCGCGATCAGTTCGCCTGGCGACGCAGGAAGGCCGGGATCTCGACATTGTCCTGTCCGCTGTCGGGGCTGGCCAAGTCGTCGAAATCGGTTTCCTGCTGGCGCGCACGGGTGGCGACGCGTTCATTCACACGCTCGGCGATCGAGGAGGAGGACGGCTTCTGCGACGGCTGATCGCCATGGCCTGCCATCCGCTCAAGCATGCGGCCAAGACCGCTCATGCGGCTTTGGGCGGCGGGTGCCTGCGCAGGCTGCTTGGGGGCGCCCGATGCGCTGCCGGTCTGGTTGTGATTGTCGACGGCGCGGCGAAGACGGTCCATCACCTCGGGCGCGGGCTGGCCTGCACGGGCGGCTTGCGGCGCGCGCGGCGCGACGAAGGCCGAAGCGTCGTCGTCGATGCGGGCGGCGGGCGCCTGACGCGCATTGTCCTTGGGCTGATAGGCCGGCTGCGGCATCTCTTCCTCGGTCCGGGCGGCGGGGGCCTGCGGCGCGGCAGGCTCGGCCTGCTGTGCGGCTGGCGGGGTCACGCGGCGCTGCGGCATCTGGGGTTCGGCCTCGGCCTGCGAACCGACGACCGGGTTCTGCGTCAGCGGAGCGGCCATGCTGCGGCGGGGCGAGGGAACCTCGGCCACGACGGCGGCGGCATCGATGCCAGTTGCCACGACGGACACGCGGATGTTGCCGTCCATGTCCGGATCAAGGGTCGAGCCGACGATGATGTTCGCGTCGCTGTCGACCTTGTCGCGGATGACGTTGGCGGCCTCGTCCAGCTCGAACAGGGTCATGTCATAGCCGCCGGTGATGTTGATCAGCACGCCACGGGCGCCGTTCAGGCTGATCTCGTCCAGCAGCGGGTTGGCGATGGCGCGTTCGGCGGCTTCCTGCGCACGGTTTTCGCCGGTCGCTTCGCCGGTGCCCATCATGGCCTTGCCCATCTCGTCCATGACGGCGCGGACGTCGGCGAAGTCAAGGTTGATCAGGCCCGGACGAACCATCAAATCAGTCACGCCCTTGACGCCTTGATACAGCACGTCGTCCGCCATGGCGAAGGCTTCGGTAAAGGTGGTCTTTTCGTTCGCCAGACGGAACAGGTTCTGGTTCGGAATAATGATCAGCGTGTCCACGACCTTCTGCAGGGCCTCGACGCCCTCCTCGGCCTGGCGCATGCGCTTGGTGCCCTCGAACTGGAAGGGCTTTGTCACGACGCCGACGGTCAGGATGCCCATCTCACGCGCGGCCTGCGCGATGATCGGGGCAGCGCCGGTGCCGGTGCCACCGCCCATGCCGGCGGTGATGAAGCACATATGCGCGCCCATCAGGTGATCGACGATATCCTCGATCGTCTCCTCGGCGGCCTTGGCGCCGATCGTGGGCTTGGCGCCCGCACCCAGACCTTCGGTGACCTTGGGACCCATCTGCACGCGGCTGGTCGCCAGCGATTGCTGCAGCGCCTGCGCGTCGGTATTCGCGACCACGAATTCGACACCATCAAGCTGCTTCTGGATCATGTTGTTGACCGCGTTGCCGCCAGCCCCGCCAACACCGAAGACGGTGATGCGCGGCTTCAGCTCTTCTTCGTCATTCATCATCAGATTGAGGTTCATGGTGTCCGCCTGTAATCGCTGCTTCGTTATCGGGCGCGGGCTGCCCGCTCGAATCCCCGTATTTGCTGACTATCGTAAACATTCCCTTGCCAAGCGTCACCCAAAAAACACAGTTCCCACGCGAAATATGGCGGTGATTGGATGCAATTTAGGCGGTATCTTGCCACGATATCAGAATATGGTGGCAGCTTCGCGCAACCTCCATATTCCAGTTCATTTTCGCGCGTTTACCAGTTATTCTTGAACCAGCGATAGGCGCGCCGGAAACTGCGTCCCGGGTAATTGTCGGCGGGCATTTCGAAGTCCCACCATTCGTCCTGCGGATGTGCCGCGAAAAGCGCCAGGCCGACCGCGCTGGAAAAGCTGGGATCGGTCAGTTCATGCGCCAATCCGTCGATCCGCAGGGGCCTGCCGCAGCGAACGTTCGGCCCAAGGATGCGGGTCGCCAGACCGTCCAGTCCGGGGATCTGGCTGCCGCCGCCCGTCAGCACGATCTGCTGGCTGGGCATATAGTCGAAGCCCGCCGCATCCAGCACGCCGCGCACGTTTTCCAGAATTTCCTCGACGCGCGGGCGCATGACGCCGATCACATCGGCGCGGCTGACGGTGCGGCGGTCGGTTTCCCAATCGCCGGTATTGCCGCCGACGTCGATCATTTCGCGGTCGTCGGCGCCGGTGGCCTCGACCCCGCCGTCCAGTGTCTTCAGACGTTCTGCCACGGGCAGCGGCACGCGCAGACCCTGCGCGATGTCCTGGGTGATCAGGTTCCCTCCGATCGGAACGTGATCGGAAAAGATCATGTGCTTCTTGATGAAGATCGAGACCCCCGTCCCGCCCCCACCGAAATCGATACAGGCGGCGCCCAGTTCCTGTTCATCCTCGACCAGGCTGGCGCGGGCCGAGGCATAGGGCGCCGAGGCGATGCCCGCCAGCTCTAGATCGCAGCGGCGGATGCATTGCACCAGGTTGCCCATGACATCGCCGTCCACGGTCAGCACATGCATGTCGCAGAACAGCTTGTTGCCGACGTGGTCGCGCGGATCGGCCAGGCTTGACCGGTTGTCGACTGCGAAATTCACCGGCTGCGCGTGCAGCACCTCGCGGCCGCGACCGAAGTCGGGCACCTCGCAGGCGGCCATGACCGAGGCCACGTCATGTTCGGCCACTTTGCCCGCCTCAAGAGTGATCTCACCCGCAAGACCATAGGATGAGGGCGAGCCGCCCGACAGGCAGGCGATCACATGGTCGATCCGCACGCCGGCCAGCTTCTGCGCGGCGGCCACCACCGTGCGAATGGCACGTTCGGTTTCGGCCATCGTCTCGATCTGGCCGCGGCGCATGCCACGAGACCGCGTCGAGGCCGCGCCGATCACGCGGAAATTCACCTGCCCCGCCATCGGACCGACACCGTCAGTTTCGCGGAAGGTGCCGGTTCCGTCGAAGCGCAGCACCAGGCAGGCGATCTTCGAGGTGCCGATGTCCAGGATCCCGATCACGCCTCTTTGCAGGGCGGCCCGGCGCATGTTCCGCATCGCGCGCTGTGTCTGGTACAATTCCGCCATTCGCTTGGTCCCCCCTCTTGCCGATTTTTCAGCTTTTCGTTTCTTCTTCCAGCGGCTTGCCGTCCGGCCCCAGAAGGGTCAGCCCCCGCGCGCCGCGAATGGTGTTGCGGGCATCCATGCCAAGGCGCAGCACGGGCCGCTGCGGATCGCGCAGGTCCACCGTCGTCACGTCGCGGGCCAGCAGATCCTCGGCCCGGTCCAGCGCGATCGCGGCCTCGAGCGCGATGACGGCGCCATGTTCGGGCAGCATGATGCGCTGCCCCTGATCCAGAACCAGGTCCCACCGACGCTCGCCCCGGCGCACCAGCCCACGGACACGCGGCAGGATCGGGCCCGCCGCATCGAAGAGGTTAAGCGCCTCGGCGGTCATCATGTCCGCCCCCTCGCCCGAGATGAGCGGCAGTTCGGGCCGCACCTCGCGCGAGGTGACGCTGGCGACTCGGTGGCCACCGCGATCCAGGATCTCGATCCCGCGGGCGCGGCGCCAGAGGATCGCGGGTTCGCGCTCCTTGACCACCGCCGACAGGATGCCGCCCGGCTTGACGCGAAGATCGATGCTTTCGACCGCGTCCAGCTGCATCACCTGGATGCGCAGCGCGGGAAGGTCGATGTCGAAGCTGGAGGCCGGCAGATCGACCGGCAGCATGGCCCGCAGCGCGCGTTCCACCACCGGGGAAGCACCCTCGATGGTCATGGTGCGGACCTGGAATTCCTCGCGGCTCTGGATCTTGTCGACGACCGAGGCGATGCCGCCCTTCAGCAAGGCGCGGCGATCCTCATCCGCCAGCCAGAGCCCCGCGACCATGGCGATCAGGAAGGCCGGAACCCCCACCCGCACCATCCGGCGATAGAGCGGCGTCAGCCACATCCGTTCCAGGCGGTACTTCAGGCGCGAAGGCGCAGGGTCGCGCCGCTGGCGGGCGGGTTCGTGGGTGCCTTGCTTTCCGGGGCGGTGATCGATCACGACCGGCACATCGCATCCTCCACCATCCACCGCATCAGGGCGGGGAAGTCGATGCCGACATGGGCAGCCTGTTCGGGCGCCAGCGAGGTCGGCGTCATGCCGGGCTGGGTGTTCACCTCGAGGATGATCAGCCCCTCGACACCGCGGGTTTCGTCCCACCGGAAGTCGGTGCGGGTCAGCCCGGTGCAGCCGAGCGCGTCATGGGCGCGCTTGGCCAGCGAAAGGCAGGCCTCGCGGATGTCATCGGGGATGTGCGCGGGCACGACGTGGCGCGATCCGCCGACGGAATACTTGGCTGCGTAATCATACCAGCCTTCGGTGATGATCTCGGTCACTTCCAGCGCCCGATCGCCCATTACCGTCGTCGTCAGTTCGCGACCCGGCGCATAGGTTTCCACCATCACGCGGTCCGGCATGTCCTCGGACAGCTGCGGCGGCTGGTTCGCCCCGTCATGGACGATATAGACGCCCACGGAGGATCCCTCGTCGTTGGGCTTGACCACATAGGGGGCGGGAATGACGTGGCGCAGGCGAACCTCGGCGGCATCGGCGATGACGCTTTCCACGATGGGCAGATTGGCGGCGCGGAAGGCGTCCTTGGCGCGGGTCTTGTCCATCGCCAGCGCCGAGGCCAGCACGCCCGAATGCGTATAGGGCAGCCCCAGCCATTCCAGCAGCCCCTGCACGCAGCCGTCCTCGCCCCATTTTCCGTGCAAGGCGTTGAAGACCACGTCCGGACGGCATTCGACCAAGGCACGCACGACCTGATCGCCCAAGGCATCGTCCAACACGATCTCGGTTACCTGATATCCTGCCACCCGCAGCGCATCCGCGCATTCGCGACCCGATGACAGCGAGACCTCTCGCTCGGCCGAGGGGCCACCCATCATGATCGCGACCGAGTGGGCTGTCCTGCTCGACCTGCCCGCCACTTCCATCGCCTTTCGCGCCCGGTTGATCCGGGCTTCAGATTTGAGACGCCGCACCCGTTCAGGGCGTCATGCGTTCCTGAAGGTTACATGCAAAGCGGGTATCGCAAAAGACTGAATTTTCTGTTAACCGTCATCAGGCGACAAGGCGCCTCATTCGTCCTCGGGTGCGGGATCGCCGATGCGGATGACCTCCCACTGCAGGTCGTGGCCGCTTTCCTCCAGCACGCGACGGCGGACCAATTCGCCTAGGGCCTCCAGCTCGGCGGCGGTGGCGGCACCGGTGTTCAGCAGGAAGTTCGGATGCTTTTCAGACATCTGCGCCCCGCCCCAGCTGTGCCCCCGCAACCCCGCCTGATCGATCAGCGACCAGGCCTTCAGGTCATGAATGTCGTCCTCCCGCCCGGTCGAGCTGAAGCCCGCCGGGTTGCGGAAGGTCGATCCGGCGCTGCGTTCGCCGGTGGGCTGGCTGGCGTCGCGTCGGGCCAGCTGATCGGCCATCTTGACGTGCAGCGCATCGGGATCGCCCTCTTCCGCCGTGAAGACCGCCTGCGTGATGATCGCACCCTCGGGGATGTCCGAGTGGCGGTATCCGAAGCCCAGCTCGGCGGCCTGCATGGTGATCTGTTCACCCTGCCGCGTCACCAACTGGATCTCGACCAGATGGTCGGCGACATAGCTGCCATAGCAGCCCGCGTTCATCCGCACCGCCCCACCGATGCTGCCCGGAATGGTGCGCAGGAAGGTCAGGTCCAGCCCTGCCTCGGCCGCGCGGCGGGCAACCTGCGCGTCCAGAGCGGCGGCGCCAGCAGTGACCGTCCGCCCCTCGACCGAGACGGAATTGAAGGCCCGCCCAAGACGCACGACCAGGCCGCGGATGCCGCCGTCACGCACGATAAGATTGCTGCCCACGCCCATCGGAAACACCGGAACGGCAGGGTCCAGAGCGGCCAGGAATTCGGCCAGATCCTCGGCATCGGCGGGTTGGAACAGCCAGTCGGCAGGTCCTCCGACGCGAAGCCATGTCAGGCTGTCCAGGGGACGGTTCGGGATCAGGGTGCCGCGCGGGGTGGGAAGGTCAAAGCTCATGCGTCAGGTGGTAGCCAGCGGCGCGGGGCGCGTCAACTGCGCGGGAGGCTCAGATCAGGAATGTGGCGGCGGCGGCACCAAGGGCCGATGCGAATGCCGCCGCGGTGACCAGACCCGGCCCGTTGCGCCAGCGGACCTTGTGGCGGCGTATATGGGCGATGGCCAGCCCCACGGCCATGCCCAGCAGCGCGGGCATCACCGTGAAGGCCTGCGCGACGATGGCCGCCAGATCATGAAACCCGTCGCGCCCGCGCGCTGCGAACAGCAGCTGGAAGGCGATCGCCATCAGCAGCAGCGCCAGCACCATCAGCGGCCAGCGCAGCTTCAGCCTTGCACTGCCCCATGCGATGAAACCCGACCCCGTCAGGCAGAGGCCCGCGATGATCCAGGGGTTCATGGGTGCTGCCTGCCGTCGATCACGGGGGGCACCACGGCACGGCGACGGCCAAAGGGACGCACGATCAGTGCTAACAAGCCAAGCGCAAAGCTTGCCACGCCGATCCCCGGCCCCCAGAGCAGCGTCAGCCATCCGAGGCTGGGCACCCCAAGGGCGATCAGCACGACGGTCGCGGGGGACCGGATACGGTCCGGCAGAAGCGGAACAAGACAGGCGGCAAGCAGCCACAATCCGGTGACCGTTAAGGCCATCACCGGATATGAGGGCAGCTGGATGCCCGTCATGCGGCCTGACCCTGCAAACGGCCCGGAAGGTTGTTGGCCCAGCCCGAGATGGTCCCTGCCCCAAGGCAGACCACCATATCGCCCGGCCGCGCCTGTTCGCGAACCAGCCGTTCCAGGTCGTCCTCAGACAGAATGGCGCGGGCGTGGCGGTGGCCGTGGGCGATCAGGCCGGCGACCAGATCGTCGCGGCCCGCGCCGGGGATCGGCTCTTCGCCCGCGGCATAGACGTCGGCGATGGCCACGACATCGGCCTCGTTGAAGCAGGTGCAGAAGTCGTCGAACAGCGTCGACAGGCGGGAATAGCGATGCGGCTGGTGGACCGCGATCACCCGCCCCGTCGTCGCCTGACGGGCGGCCTTCAGCACGGCGGCAATCTCGACCGGGTGGTGACCGTAGTCGTCGATGATGGTCACGCCGTCGATCTCGCCCACGCGGGTGAAGCGGCGACCGACACCGCCGAACTTGGCCAGCGCCTCTCGGATCTCGGATTTCTTGATGCCCAGGTGACGCGCGACGGCGACAGCGGCCAGGCAGTTCGAGACGTTGTGGTCGCCCGGCATCGGCAGGGTGCAATCCTCGATCAGGGGGATGTCGTCGCCCGTCGCCTCGCCCTGCAGCGCGATGTCGAAATGGGCGATGCCCTTCTCATAGCGCAGGTTGACCGCGCGGACATCCGCCTGCGCGTTGAAGCCGAAGGTCACGACACGGCGGTCGGTCAGCTTTCCGACCAGGGACTGAACCTCGGGGTGGTCGGTGCAGCAGACGGCCAGACCGTAGAACGGGATGCCGGATGCAAAGTTGTAGAACCCTTGGCGCAGCGCGTCGAAGCTGCCCCAATGCTCCATATGCTCGGGGTCGATATTGGTGATGATGGCAATATCGGCAGGCAGGCGGTTGAAGCTGCCGTCGCTCTCGTCGGCCTCGACCACCATCCATTCACCGGCACCGGCCCGCGCGTTCGACCCATAGGCATGGATCACGCCGCCATTGATGACGGTCGGATCGACGCCGCCCGCATCCAGCAGCGTGGCGACCATTGTCGTGGTGGTCGTCTTGCCGTGGGTGCCGGCGATGGCGATGTTCGATTTCATGCGCATCAGCTCGGCCAACATCTCGGCGCGGCGGACGATGGGCAGGCCGCGACGACGCGCCTCCTCCAGTTCCGGATTGCCCTTCTTGATCGCGGTCGAAACGACGATGACGCCCGCCCCTTCCACGTTCTCGGCCCGCTGGCCCTCGAAGACCTGCGCGCCCAGGCTGACCAGCCGATCGGTGATCTTCGAGGTCTTCAGGTCGCTGCCCTGCACGCGATAGCCGAGGGTCAGCAGCACTTCGGCAATGCCGGACATGCCGATGCCGCCGATGCCGACAAAATGGATGGGGCCAAGTTCTCCGGGCAGTTTCGTCGCCGCATTCATCGCACAATCTCCGTGACGAGGTCGTAAAGGCGCCGCGCCGCATCGGGACGGGCAAGGGACAGCGCAGCCTGGGCCATGGCCGTGGCCTGCGCGGGATCATTCAGGATCGCGCGGATGTCGCGCGTGAGGCTTTCGGCGTCAAGGACCGATTCCGGATGGACCAGCGCCGCCCCGCTTTCGGCCAAAGCCTGCGCATTGGCGGTCTGGTGGTCGCCCGTCGCCGCCGCAAAAGGGATCAGGATCGAGGGTCGCCCGATGACCGTGATATCGGCCAGCGAGGATGCGCCCGAGCGGCTGATGACCAGCTGCGCCTGCGCCAGACGTTCGGGAACATCGGTGAAGAAGGGCTGAACATTCGCCCGGATGCCCGCATCGGCATAGGTGGCGGTGACGCGCTCGGCGTCCTCGGCGCGGGCCTGATGGCTGACGATCAGGCGGGCGCGCATGTCGTCAGGCAGCGCGGCCAGCGCGGCAGGCACCAGATCGGACAGCACGCGGGCCCCCTGGCTGCCGCCGATCACCAGCAGGTGCAGATCCCCCTGCCCCGGCGCGACATAGGGCGCAGCGGCATGATCCAGCACCGCGGCGCGGACCGGGTTGCCGACATGCAGCCCGCTGATGCCCTGAGGCAGATCGGTCGGCCAGATGCCGCAGGCGACACGATGCACGCGGCTGGCGAACAGCCGGTTCACGCGTCCCATGACGCCGTTCTGTTCGTGGATCATCCGCGGCAGGCCAAGCGACCATGCCGCCGACAGCGCGGGGATGGTCGGATAGCCGCCAAAGCCCACCACCACGTCGGGACGGTCACGACGAAACGCCCGCCGCGCGGCCAGCACGCCGGATGCGATCTTGAAGGGCGCCGCCAGCTTGCCCGCGACACCGCCGCGCGCGGTGGTGGCCGAGCGCACCACCTGACGCTCGACCGCGTCGGGAAAGCCGCCCGCATAGCGCGCGCCGCGTTCGTCGGTGGACAGACGGACCCGCCAGCCATTGGCCAGCAGCATCTCGGCCAGGGATTGGGCGGGGAACATATGGCCGCCGGTCCCACCGGCAGCGATCAGGGCAAGGGGTTCGGACATCAGCGGCCTCGGCGCAGGATTTCGGCGATCTCGCCCTGGGGGCGGGTGCGGGTCAGGGCCAGCAGCATCCCCGCCGCGATCCCCGAGGCGATCACCGAGGAACCGCCATAGCTGACGAAAGGCAGGGTCATGCCCTTGGCGGGCAGCAGCCGGACGGCCACGCCCATGTTAATCAGCGCCTGAACGCCAAAGGCGCAGGCCAGACCCGTGCCGGCAATGCGGACGAAGGGGTCACGCTCCTTCAGCAGGCGCAGCAGCGACCGCACGACGATGGTCATGTAGAGCAGGATCACGGTCAGCACCATGATCAGCCCGTATTCCTCGGCCGCGACGGCAATGATGAAGTCGGTATGGGCATCGGGCAGCGACCATTTCACCGTCCCCTCGCCCACGCCGACGCCGAAGAAGCCGCCCTCCTGAATGGCGTTCGTGGCATAGCCGATCTGGGTGCGCGGATCGATGTCGGGCGACAGGAAGCCGTTGATGCGTCGGGCGAAGTGTTCGGATGCACCATAGGCGAAGAAGCCCCCCGTGACCGCCATGCCCAAGACCCCCAGCAGCAGAACCATGGGTGCCCCGGCCACGAAATACATCACCAGCCAGGAAAACAGCACCAGCGAGGCCTGACCGAAGTCCGGTTGCAGCGCCAGCAGGATCACCACCGTCGCCGCCGCGATGAAGGAGTAGAGCTTGCCTGGCGGGCCGCCGATCTCCATCGAGGCGGCCATGAACCAGGCGCAGATCGCGATGAAGCCGGGTTTCAGGAATTCGGACGGCTGGATCGAGACGAACCCGAGGCTGAGCCAACGGGTGGCCCCCTTGCCGAAATCCGTCCCGATGAAGGGCAGCAGGATGATGCAGGCGAAGGCCGCCGCGAAGCCCAGCACCCCGATGCGCCTGATCTGGCGCGGCGACATCATGGAGATCACCAGCATCACGACCAGCGCCATGCCGCCGAAGACCGCCTGGCGCTGCACATAGTAGAAGCGCGGCAGGTTGTTCTTTTCAGCCAACGGCACCGAGGCTGCCAGCCCCAGCAAAAGCCCGATCGCGAACAGCGACAGCACGCAGAACAGCGCCCATTTGTCGACCGTCCGCCACCACCGTGGAAGAATGGGATCACCCGCCCGTGCGGGCGTCGTGCCAAAAACCATGTCGGTCATGGGAATACCGCCGTCACTGCCTCTAGTCCTGTCCGGTTTTCCCGGATCTGCGGGCAAGGATAGCGCGATTGCGGGGTGCGCGCTACTGTAGATTGTGCGGGCGCGGGATCGTGATGTCAGCGCATGCCGTGGCTGCGGTCATAGCTGCCGGGACGCGAAGGCGCCCACCCTTCGGGCGGTTGAACGGGGGCGAAGACCTGCACGACCAGCGGATGGCATTGGGCGGCATCCGAGGAATGCTCACCTCCGCAATCGCCGCCCGGACAGGCCGAGAGCGCGCCCAGCAGATCGGTCTCGGCCATGAACTCCAGATAGTCGCCGGGACGGACGGGGCTGGCCTTCATGAAGTACTGCCCGGTGTCGCGGGTGAAGCCGGTGCACATGAAGACGTTCAGCACGTCATGGACGTGTGCCTCGGCCTGATCCAGCGTCATGCTACGCGCCTCGGCCAAGGCCCGCGTCAGGTTCGAATGGCAGCAGTGGTGATACTGCCCGCCCTGGGACAGCAGGTTGTGGGTATAGGGGTCGCAGCGCGTCCCGATCACGTCATGGACGCTGCCGCCGAATTCGTCGAAGCCGTACCAATCCAGCGTATCCTCGGTGATGGTGGCAAGCGGGCGCAGGTCCGGCAGGTTCGACCACAGCCGGTCGCCCGTCGACAGATGCGTCCCGTGCAGCGCCCGCGTCTTGCCCGAGTAGAACCGCGCCGAGAGATCTGCCGTACAGAGGTTCAGATCCCCCACCTGCGGGCCATCGACGCTGAGGATGCGGAAGAAATGCCCGGCGGTAACCTCGAAACAGGCGGCCTGGCGTGGTGGGACGGTGATCTGTTCCGTCTGGACCCAGCCCTGCCGCGCGGCGCGATAGGCCGCCAGATCGGGCTGCGGCAGGCTGTCCACCGGATAGCAGATGACGGGCGCCACGCCGCGGCGCTGATCGGCATCGGTCGGCGGGATATGTTCGGGACGTGCGGGTTTCATCTCAGCCAAGCGTCGCCAGCGCGGGGAAGGCCTCGAGCAGCCAGAAGCTGAAGGCTGAGAATGCGCCCGTCAGCAGCATGACGCCGACTACGACCAGAAGGCCACCCATGATCCGCTCGATCGTCTTCAGATAGGGCTTGATGCGGTTCATCACGCCGATGGCGCGGTTGATGAAGACCGCCGCCAGCAGGAAGGGAATGCCAAGGCCCAAGGCATAGACCGCCAGCAACGCCGTGCCGCGCGACAGCTCGCCCCCCGTGGCGGCAAGCGACAGGATCATCCCCAGCTGCGGACCGATGCAGGGCGTCCAGCCGAAGGCGAAGGCCAGCCCAAGTGCATAGGCACCAAGCGCCCCACCATCCTGCTTGCCAGCGTTCATACGTGCCTCCTGATCCAGCAAGGGGATGCGGAAGACATGCAGGAAATGCAGGCCCATCACGATCACCATGACACCTGCGATCCGCGCCAGAAGGTCCTGATATTGCAGGAAGGCCCGCCCGAAGGCCGATGCCGCGAAGCCCATGATCAGAAAGACCGTCGACAGGCCCAGAACGAAGAACAGCGCAGGCAGGACGGCGCTGCGTTCGCGCGTCTTCAGCCCGTTGACCCCCACCCCGGTCATATAGGCCAGATAGGGCGGCACGATCGGCAGCACGCAGGGCGACAGGAACGACAGGATCCCCGCCAGCAACGCGACGAAGGCGGCTGGCAGGAAGGCGGCAGAGGCGAGTTCGATTCCCAACATGTCCCGCACCTTAGCGGTCGCCGCGCAGAAGGACAGAGGGCATCGCGTCACGGCTTCGTGGGATCACCCCGCCCGCCCGGAAAGCCTGGGCATGAAAAAGGGGCGCGGCATCGCTGCCACGCCCCCGTTTTCGATCTGCGCGGTCCTTAGCGACCCGACCACCAGCCGCGGCGCTTGCGCGGGGCTTCCTCGCTTGCGGGCTCGGTCTGATTGGCGGCGACGGGCGCTGCCTCGGGGGCAGATGCGGTTTCGACCAGTGCTTCAGCCACAGCCTCGGCGGGGACCGCCTCGGGTGCGGGGGGCTGTGCCTGAACGGCTTCGGCCGTTTCCACCGCAGCGGCTTCTGCCGGGGCAGATTCCGCCGGGGCGGCTTCGGTCGGGAAGCCAGCGGCGCGACCATCGTCGGCATCGGCCGTCAGGTCGACGACCTCGGGCAGCGCCTCGGTTTCGACCGGCTTTCGCGAACGGGACCGCGAACGCGACCGGCGACGACCCGAGGATGCGGGTTCTGCCTCGACCTCCGGTGCTTCGGCTTCCGGCGCTTCGGCTTCGCCTGCATCAGCAACAGGCGCTTCGGCCTCGGCCTCGGAAGCGCCGTTTTCAGCATTGTCGCACTCGGGGCGGTCGCCGATCTTGCGGCGACGACGACGACGGCGGCGGCGGCGGCCACCCTCGCCCTCATCCTCCGACGCGGTCTCCTCGGGCTTCTCGGCCTTGGTGGGCTGGGCTGCCGGGGGATGAGCAACCTCCGAGACCGGGACGATCTCGGCCTCGGGGGCTTCGACCTCTTCGTGGTCGATGCTGGCCATCAGGTCTGCGTTCACGCCAAGCGGCACATGCGAGGGCTCGGGAACCGCGCGGGTGGCGGTCTTGAACTTCTCGATCGCGAAATCGGGCGAGGTCAGCGCCGGATCGGCCTCGACCCGCACGGACATGCCGTAGCGTGCCTCGATACCTGCCACATGTTCGCGCTTCTGGTTCATCAGGAAGTTTGCGACCGCGATCGGCGCCTTGACCAGAACCTCGCGCGAGCGTTTGCGCGTGCCCTCTTCCTCGATGGCGCGCAGGATGGTCAGCGCAAGGCTGTCGTCGCTGCGGATCAGGCCGGTGCCGTGGCAATGGGCGCAAGGCTGGGTGGTGCTTTCCAGCATCCCCGGACGCAGGCGCTGGCGCGACATCTCCATCAGGCCGAAGCCCGAGATGCGGCCGACCTGGATGCGGGCGCGGTCGGACTTCAGCTTGTCCTTCATCCGCTTCTCGACGGCGGCGTTGTTCTTGCGCTCGTCCATGTCGATGAAGTCGATGACGATCAGACCGGCCAGATCGCGCAGGCGCAGCTGGCGGGCGACCTCGTCGGCGGCCTCGAGATTGGTCTTGACGGCCGTGTCTTCGATCGAGCCTTCCTTGGTGGCCCGACCCGAGTTCACGTCGATGGCGACCAGCGCCTCGGTCACGCCGATGACGATGTAGCCGCCCGACTTCAGCTGCACGACCGGGTTGAACATCCCCGACAGATAGCTTTCGACCTGGAAGCGGGCAAACAGCGGCATCTGGTCGGTGTAGTGCTTCACGCTGTCGGCATGCGACGGCATGATCATGTTCATGAAGTCCTTGGCGACCTGATAACCACGCTCGCCCTCGACCAGCACCTCGTCGATCTCGGCGCTGTAGAGGTCGCGGATGTTGCGCTTGATGATGTCGCCTTCCTCATAGATCGCGGCGGGTGCCACGGACTTGAAGGTCAGGTCGCGGATCTGCTGCCACAGGCGCAGCAGGTATTCGTAATCACGGTGGATCTCGGTCCGGGTGCGCTGGCTGCCGGCGGTGCGGATGATCAGGCCCGCGCCCTGCGGCACGTCCAGATCGGCCGCGATGTCCTTCAGCTTCTTGCGGTCGGCGGCATTGGTGATCTTGCGGCTGATGCCGCCGCCACGCGCCGTGTTCGGCATCAGGACGCAATAACGCCCCGGCAGCGACAGATAGGTCGTCAGCGCGGCGCCCTTGTTGCCGCGTTCCTCCTTGACCACCTGCACCAGCATGATCTGGCGGACCTTGACCACTTCCTGGATCTTGTAGCGGCGGGCGCGGGGCTTGCGGGGGGCGCGGACCTCCTCGGTCACGTCCTCCTCGGCGACGGATTCGATGCCGTCGTCGCCCTCCTCCTCGGAGGTTGCGTCGTCATCCTGGGATGCCGACCGCGTCTTGCGGGGGGCTTCTTCGGGCTCGTCGTCGGCCGGGTCGTTTTCCTCGGCCAAAAGGGCGTCGCGATCGGCCGCAGGGATCTGGTAATAATCGGGATGAATTTCCGCGAAGGCCAGGAAACCGTGGCGGTTTCCGCCGTAATCCACGAAGGCCGCCTGCAGCGAAGGCTCGACCCGCGTCACCTTTGCCAGGTAGATGTTACCCGACAGCTGACGCTTGTTGACGGTCTCGAAATCGAATTCCTCAACCTTGGTTCCATCCACCACGACCACCCGAGTTTCCTCGGCGTGGGTCGCGTCTATGAGCATCTTGTTTGCCATTGATATGTCTTTCGCGCAGGCGCCTGACGGGCGGTGCCAGTGGCATCCCCGGAATGCGGCTGCGGTGTGATGAGGACACGGGGGCGTCTTCGGCAACGGCGTTCGGACCGGCGCGGCCAGCGGCCCGCCCATCCTGAAATCTGCCGTCCAAAGCGCGCGTCATCGCGTCTGTTCCTTCGAAAGACCCGGTGCTTGTCAGGCCGACCGGGCCACTGTGTTCATCACCCCCGTGCGCGATTGGCGCGACCGGAGGGCGGGTTTTCCGCGGGGTACATGGCTGTTCCGTCATCTTGATCGGATCCAGAGGTGCCCCGCTGCGAAACTGTCGGTGCCTGGCAACCCCTGGTTGAGGCCGCATTGCACATGGCCCCACCATAGAGGCTGAGGCAGGGAAAATTCAATGCGGAAAACGCGATACCCCGCCCTAAGGCGATTTCCGGCCCGGCGCGGGGATGCTAATCTGGCACCATGTGCAACCTTTTCTCGAACACCACCGCGGTTGAGGCGATGCGCCGCGTCTTTGCCGTCGCCCCGGAAAACGATCACCTGGGCAATGCCCCGCCGCAATCGGCCATCTTCCCCAAGGGCGATGCCGCCATCGTCCGCATGGACCCGGACGGCCAGCGGCGGTTGGATTACAGCCACTGGGGCTTCGTCCTGCCACAGACGTCGACGCGAACGGGCAAGCCGATACAACCTAAGGCTGTAAACAATGCCCGCGACGACAAGCTGCGCGTGTCGCCCTTCTGGCGGTCGGCCTTTCGCCACCGTCGGTGCCTGATCCCCGCCACCAGCTTCTGCGAGATGACGGGGCGCAACCCCGCGACCCATGTCTGGTTCGGCGTCACCGGCCCTCAGGACCGTACGCCCTTCGCGCTGGCGGGCATCTGGCAGGATTACGACGGTCCCTATGGCAACGACCGGCGGGCTTTGCTGACCAGCTCGATGATCACGACGCGGCCAAATGCGCTGGTCGCGCCCGTGCATCCCGACCGCATGCCCGTCATCCTGCACCCGCGCGATCACGACCAATGGCTGCAGGGTACCGATGATGAGGCCTTCGAGCTGCTCGAGCCCTATCCCGCCGATCGGATGGTCATCCATCAGCAGGGCATCGGCCTGACACATGACGGCGATCCGCCGGGGGCCGTCGATGACCCGCAGCTGCCGCTGATCTGACGCAACGGGGCGTCACGCAGACTTAACGCCCCGTTCACGTCTTTGTCGCACCCTGATCCTAGAAGCACCCGTGACGGGACAGCATCGGAGGTCGGGATGACGGTGATCCAGCTGAATGCCGAAGACGGATTGACCGATGGGCTGCTGCAGACGGCCCGGGACCTGCCCAAGGGGGCGCCGATCGTGGTCATGCTGCACGGCTATCGCTATTCACCCGCCACCCCTGCCCATGATCCGCATCGCCACATCCTTTCGCCCGTCGCCCTGCCCCATACGACATCCTGGCCCTGCGCCCTTGGGCTGGACGGCGCTGCCGATCAGGGGCTGGCCATCGGCTTTGGCTGGCATGCCCGCGGCAGGCTGCGGGCCGCCTACAGGCGCGCCGGCCCGACGGGACAGGCGCTTGCCGATGTCGTGTCGCGGCTGGCGCAGGTATCGGGGCGGCCCGTGGGGCTGATCGGGCATTCGCTTGGCGGGCGGGTGGCGCTGCAGGCCGTGCAGGCGGCGGATGCGGGCAGCATCGGTCGCGTCATCCTGTTGAACGCGGCCGAGTTCCGCGACACCGCCGCCGCCGCATTGGCCCGCCCCGCCGGTCGCCACGCCGAGGTCATCAATGTCACCGCCCGTGAAAACGACCTGTTCGATTTCGCGCTGGAGCAGCTCTTGTCGCGCGGCAAGCGACGCGCCCTCGGCTTCGGGTTGGAAACGCAATGCCCGAACTGGGTCGATCTGCAGATCGACGATGCGGCAACGCTGGATGCGCTGGACGGGTTGGGGTTTCCGACCGAACGGCGCGCGCGCCGCCTGTCCCACTGGACGCCTTATCTGCGGGGCGGGCTGTTCGATTTCTATCGCGCGGCGCTTTGCCACCCCTGGGCCCTGCCCCTTGGCCTGCTGCGCCACAATCTTCCGACGTGCCCGCATCCGCGCTGGTCGCGCTTGCTGGCACCAACGGTGGGCCTGGGCGAGGTGCGGGCCTAGCCGTCCTTCTCGGGCAGCGCATGGGCCCGGTAAAGCCCCGCGTTCCCCAGCAGGAAGACGAAAATCAGCACCGGCAGGCCGAAGGTCTTGAAATAGACCCAGGTGGTTTCGGACATGTTGCGCCAGATCACCTCGTTGGCGACGGCCAGCGCCAGAAAGAACAGCGCCATGCGGAAGGTCAGCTTGCGCCAGCCTGCCTCATCCATGGGCAGAGTCTCGGACATGACGGCACCCAGCCAGTTGCGGCGCAGGATCAGGCCGGTCCCCAGGATCGCCGCGAACAGCAGATAGATCAGCGTCGGCTTGAATTTGAAGAAGGCCGGATCGTTCAGCCAAACCGACATGCCGCCGAAGACCACCACCAGCACCAGCGTGGCCACCTGCATCGGCGCCAGCTTGCCGGTGATGCGCCATTGGATCAGCGTCGAGATGATCATTGCGGGAATGAAGGCCAGCGTGGCCACGATGAAACCGCTGTAGGTTTCGCCCCACAGAACCACCTCTCGGCCCCGATACAGCATGAAGACCCCGAAGAAGAGGATCAGGGGACCAAATTCCAACACGGGCTTGATCCAGGGCTTGTTGTTCGTCATCGGGTTATCCGCTTTTTTCATTGGCCATCGGCTGCATGACCCGTTCCATCTGGCGATCTTGTCGCCCGACCCGCGCCCCGCCGCAAGGGCGTTGGCGGCTCAGTCCAGCGGGATCGCGGTCAGGATCCTGCCCGGCAGGCGGCGCTTGCCCATCATCTGCTGGACCAGCACCACGTGACGGGTGTCGGGTCCGAAGCGTTCGTCGGCGAAATGTTCGGGGTGGACGTTCAGGCGCAGCGTGGTCGTGCCGTCCCAGGTCGTCAGATGCTGCGTGCCCAGAACGACATTGGTATAGGTCATGCTGCGGCCCCGGTTCTCGCCCTCGGTCAGATCGACCTGGCGTTCGGGGGCATAGCGCACCAGCATGATGTCGATCTGCCCGCCCAGTTCGGACAGGGGCGACAGCTCGATCACCTCACCCTTGTCGGTGGGTTCGCGCATGACGCTGACGGTGGTAGCAGCAAAGCGACGGCTGTCGATCAGGCCCATCAACTGCGTCGGCCCCGGCGCCACGGCGGTCTCGATGCCCCCTACGATCATCTGGGGGGTATAGACCGAACGTTCGCCCGCGGCCCGGGCATAGGCTTCTTGGCGGTCGGTGAATTCGGGCCTGGCGAAGCTGTCGGCCCAACCAAGGTAATCCCAGTAATCGACGTGATAGGACAGCGGCAGCACGTCGGGCTGCTGCGCCAGTCGTGTCAGCATCGCATCCGCCGGCGGGCAGGACGAACACCCCTGCGAGGTGAACAGCTCGACCACGACGGGTTGCGTCGCCGCAGGCAGGTCCACCGTCGGCGCCGCCACGTCCGAGGCCGAGAAATTGCTGAAACCGCCGTTCTCCAACGCCTCGGACAGCGATGGGACCATCCGGCCCGGATCGTCGGGCGCAAGGATGATCGGCTGCGCAAGGGCAGTCCCGCCCCCTGCCAGCAGGGCAGCCGCGAAGGCCCCCGCCTGAACAAGGCGGCTATGGGTCCGGCACCAGCCTGACACAGACAACATTTGCAGATCCCCGATCTTCATCCTGGACACAGTGATAGCGACCATGCCCCGCAAAGGCCAAATCAAGGCTTCGTCAGCAACCGGCAGCTTTCGGTGCCGTGCCCCTTGAGCAACAGCGCGCCCTATGGTATGCGATTGCATACAATCTTGCGAGACCACCCTTGCGATAAGGTTCCCGATGGGGCAAAGCAGGGGTACGCATGCCCGACCCATCCATTCTTCCAGACAGGGAGGCCCTGATGCCGATCACCACCGGAACCGATACCGCCAAGACCCGCCGCACGCTTGCGGTCGGCGACAGCAAGGTCGACTACTACTCGATCGCCGCCGCCACCGAAGCCGGCCTTGGCGACTTCTCGAAACTGCCGGCCGCCCTGAAGGTCGTGCTGGAAAACATGCTGCGCTTCGAGGACGGCGGCCACACCGTCTCGACCGACGACATCAAGGCCTTCGCCGAATGGGCGACCCTTGGCGGCAAGAACCCGCGCGAGATCGCCTATCGCCCCGCACGCGTGCTGATGCAGGACTTCACCGGCGTTCCCGCCGTGGTCGACCTGGCCGCCATGCGCGACGGCATCAAGGCCTTGGGTGGCGACGCGCAGAAGATCAACCCGCTGAACCCCGTCGACCTGGTCATCGACCACAGCGTCATGATCGACGAGTTCGGCAACCCCCGCGCCTTCCAGCGCAACGTCGAGCTGGAATACGAGCGCAACCTCGAACGCTATACCTTCCTGAAATGGGGTCAGAAGGCGTTCAACAACTTCCGCGTGGTCCCGCCCGGCACCGGCATCTGCCACCAGGTGAACCTGGAATACCTGGCCCAGACCGTCTGGACCGACAAGGACCAGAACGGCACCGAGGTCGCATACCCCGACACGCTGGTCGGCACCGACAGCCACACCACCATGGTCAACGGCCTGGCCGTCCTGGGCTGGGGCGTCGGCGGCATCGAGGCCGAGGCCGCGATGCTGGGTCAGCCGATTTCCATGCTGATCCCCGAGGTTGTGGGCTTCGAGGTCACCGGCGCATTGGCCGAGGGCGTGACCGCCACCGACCTGGTGCTGCGCGTCGTCCAGATGCTGCGTGCCCATGGCGTCGTTGGCAAGTTCGTCGAATTCTATGGCGACGGCCTGGACAACATGCCGCTGGCCGACCGTGCGACCATCGCCAACATGGCCCCCGAATACGGCGCCACCTGCGGCTTCTTCCCGATCGACGACGAGACGCTGCGCTATCTGCGTCAGACCGGCCGTGACGAGGACCGCATCGCGCTGGTCGAGGCCTATGCCAAGGAAAACGGCTTCTGGCGCACCGCCGATTACGCGCCGGTCTATTCCTCGACGCTGAAGCTGGACCAGTCGACCGTCGTTCCCGCCATCTCGGGGCCGAAGCGCCCGCAGGATCACGTCGCGCTGACCGAATCCGCGACCGCCTTCAGCGACTACATCAAGGGCCTGCGCAAGGCACCCGCCGTTCCCGCCGAGGAAAAGGGTGACTGGGCGGAAGAAGGCGGCCAGCCCGCACCGGGCGACATCCCCGGCGACAGCCACGGCCACCTGAAGACCGGCGCCGTCGAGGGCGAGGATTACACCCTGCGCGACGGTTCGATCGTGATCGCCTCGATCACCTCCTGCACCAACACCTCGAACCCTTACGTGATGATGGCCGCCGGTCTGGTCGCCCGCAAGGCGCGCGAGCTGGGCCTGACCCGCAAGCCCTGGGTCAAGACCTCGCTGGCACCCGGTTCGCAGGTCGTGTCGGAATACCTGGAATCGGCCGGTCTGCAGGACGATCTGGACGCCATCGGCTTCGACCTGGTGGGTTACGGCTGCACCACCTGCATCGGCAACTCGGGTCCGCTGCAGCCCGAGATCTCGAAGTCGGTGAACGACAACGACCTGGTCGCCGTCTCGGTCCTGTCGGGCAACCGCAACTTCGAAGGCCGCATCAGCCCGGACGTCCGGGCCAACTATCTGGCCTCGCCCCCGCTGGTCGTGGCCTACGCGCTGGCAGGCGACATGAACATCGACCTGACGACCGAACCCCTGGGCAAGGGCAAGGACGGGCAGGACGTCTATCTGAAGGACGTTTGGCCGACCTCGAAAGAGGTGTCGGACCTGGTCGACAGCGTCGTCACGCGCGAGATGTTCCAGGCCAAATACGCCGACGTCTTCAAGGGCGACGAGCGTTGGCAGGGTGTCGAGATCACCGACAGCGAGACCTACGACTGGCCGGCAAGCTCGACCTACATCCAGAACCCGCCGTATTTCCAGGGCATGTCCAAGGAGCCCGGCACGATCAGCGACGTGAAGGGTGCCCGCATCCTGGCTCTGCTGGGCGACATGATCACCACCGACCACATCAGCCCGGCCGGTTCGTTCAAGCCCACGACCCCGGCAGGCAAATACCTGACCGAGCGTCAGGTCGCGCCCAAGGACTTCAACAGCTACGGCTCGCGTCGTGGCAACCACGAGATCATGATGCGCGGCACCTTCGCCAACATCCGCATCAAGAACGAGATGCTGGACGGCGTCGAGGGTGGTTACTCGAAGGACGTGAACGGCAACGAAGCCGCGATCTATGACGCCGCCATGTCCTATGCCGACCAAGGCACGCCCCTGGTCGTGATCGGCGGCATGGAATACGGTGCCGGTTCGTCGCGTGACTGGGCAGCCAAGGGCACCAACCTGCTGGGCGTCAAGGCGGTCATCGCCGAAAGCTTCGAACGCATCCACCGTTCGAACCTGGTCGGCATGGGCGTCATCCCGTTCGAATTCACCGAAGGCGACACCCGCCATTCGCTGAAGCTGACCGGCGATGAGACCATCACGATCGACGGGCTGTCGGGCGAGTTCAAGCCGCTGTCGCTGGTGCCCTGCACCATTACCTACAAGGACGGCACCCAGAAGACGATCCAGCTGAAGGCCCGCGTCGATACCGAGGTCGAGATCGACTATCTGAAGAACGGCGGCGTTCTGCACTACGTGCTGCGCGATCTGGCCGCTTCCTGATCGATCGGCGTTCACGAACGGAAAAGCCCCCGGCCATCGGTCGGGGGCTTTTTGCTGCGCTGTCGTTCTATGGGTATTTGGACAACCGAGAAGCACCGGGGCCGCAATGTGATTTCGCGCCGGGTTGTCCGGAAGGAGCCCTCAGCCGCCGATGGCGACGCCTTCCCTGCGTGGATCGACGCCCCCTTGCAGGCCTTCGGGCGTCAAGACCACGCCTTGTAGGCCCGAGGTCAGATCACGCTCGGATAGTTCGAAGCCCATTGCGGTCAGGCCGTCGGTCAAGGCAGCGGGAAGACCGGCCTCGATATCCATGGTCCCGAAGCGGTTCAGGATGTTCGGGGTGGCGACCGCCTGCTGGATATCCATGCCCCAGTCCAGATGCGCGATGATGGCCTTGGCGACATAGCCGATGATGCGGCTGCCGCCTGGCGATCCGATCACCATGACGGGCGCGTCATCCTTCATCACGATGGTCGGCGCCATGGACGACCGTGGCCTTTTGCCCGGCGCGATGGCATTGGCAATGGGGTAGCCTGCATCGTCATGGGTCTCGAAGCTGAAATCGGTCAGTTCGTTGTTCAGCAGGAAGCCGCCTGCCATCAAGCGCGAGCCGAAGCCGTTCTCGATAGTGGTGGTCATCGACAGCGCGTTGCCATCGGCATCGACGATCGAGATATGCGTGGTCGAGGGCAGCTCCAGCGCGCTGTCCTGTCCCCAGAGCATGGCATGCGACCAGCCAGGGCTGCCGGGTGAAACCTCGGGCAGGCTGTCGTCGCCTGCCAGCAGTTCGGCGCGCTTGGCCAGATAGGCGGGGTCGATCAGCCCATCGGTCGGCATGGGGACGAAATCGCTGTCGGCCATGTAGCGCCCGCGGTCGGCGAAAGCCAGGCGCGAGGCATCGCCGATCAGCCGCCAGTTGTCGGCATCCTCGGGGCCTGCCGAGAGGTCGTAACTGTCCAGCATGCCGAGGATCTGACCCACGGTCAGCCCACCCGACGATGGCGGTCCCATCCCGCAGACATCGTGGTCGCGGTATTCCGCGCAGACGGCAGGACGCTCGATCACGCGGTAGCGCGCCAGATCTTCGGCCGAGAGATAGCCCGGGTTGTCGGTCGCACCGCGCACGGCCGCGGTGATCTGTTCCGCGATTGGCCCCTCATAAAATGCATCCGCGCCGTCGCGGGCGATGGCCCGCAGCGTCTCGGCATAGGCCGGGTTCTTCAGCTTGCTGCCCTGCGCGACAGGCTGGCCGTCCGGGAAGAAATAGGTGGCGGTTTCGGGATAGCGCGACAGGGCGTCGCCCTCTTCGGCGACCAGACCGGCGAGGCGGGGGGATACCGTGAAGCCGTCATCGGCCAGCGCGATGGCGTCGTCGAAGAGGTCGGACCAATTCGCCTTGCCCCATTTGCGATGCGCCGTTTCCAAAAGCCGTGGCGTGCCCGGCGTCCCGACCGAACGACCGCCGACGACGGCCTCCATGAACTCCAGCGGCTCGCCATCCTCGTTCTGGAACAGGGTCGGGGTCACATCCATCGGGGCGGTCTCGCGGCCATCCAGCGTGGTCAGCTCGCCGGTTTCGGCGTCATACCAGACCAGGAAGGCACCGCCCCCCAACCCCGAGCTTTGCGGTTCGACGAGGCCCAGAACGGATTGCACGGCGACCATGGCGTCGGCGGCGCTGCCACCGGCCTCCAGCACGCGGGCACCGGCCTGAACGGCCAGCGGATGGGCGGCGGTGACCATCCAGTTCTTGGCGGTGACGGGGCGACCCTCGGCCTTGGCGGTCAGCCCGTCGCGGGCGGGCTGATCCAGATCGCCGAAGCCATCGGTGGTGATCTCGGGCGCCGAGGCACCCTCGGGGGAAATCGCATCGGTTGCCTGCTGGGCGCCCGCCAGTGATGCACTGCCCAGCAGAAGTGCCAGGGCCAGACCTGTTCGCGTCATCGCCATTCTCCCTTGATGTCGGCTTGATAAGGTCAGTCTGATCAAGTTGACGCAAGGGCGCAACCTAGTCTTGTGCGGCCATTGCCTTTTCAAGCTGGGGCAGAAAACGGTTGGTGTAATCCTCGCGGATCAGGGGGCCAGCGTGGCGATAGAGGATGTTGCCATCGCCGTCGATGATGAAGGTCTCGGGCGGGGCGGTGACGCCCCAGTCAATGGCCGTTCGGCCGCGCGGGTCGGTGGCGATCGCCGCGAAGGGGTCGCCGTCGTCGTCAAGGAACGACAGGGCCGCGCCCTCGGGGTCCTTCAGGTCGACGCCATAGACCGGCAGCCGGGTTGACAGCTCGGTCAGGGTCGGATGTTCGGCGCGGCAGGGCGGGCACCAGCTGGCCCAGAAGTTCACCAGCTTGACCCCCGGTTCGCGCAGCATCGCATCGGTCAGCTGGACCTTGCCCGGCAGGGTCGTCTGCGGGATGGCCGGAGCCTGCCGTCCGATCATGGTCGAGGGAAGATTGCCCGGATCCTCGCGGTTCATCCCCCACAGGAAGGTCGCGGCCAAGGCCAGGAAGACGGCCGGGGGCAGCAGCATCAAGGGCGAGATCTTAGGCATCGGTCTTGTGTCTTTCCAGATTGCGGCGGGCGCGGGCATTGGCGGCGACGCTGTGCCAGATCAATCCGACCAGCAGCAGCAGCGAAACGCCATAGGCGGCCAGAACCGTTCCGGCGTAACGTCCAAGGTCGATCATGCGCGGGCCTCTTGCGCTTGCAATGCGGCCAGACGCCGCTTGCGGATTTCGGTGCGGGTGCGGATCACGACCAGCGCCAGGAACAGCAGCCCGAAGCCGATCATCGACAGGTAGAGCGGGTGGCGATAGGTCGCGGCCATCCGTTCACCCGACTGGACCGAGAGCGAGGCGCCCTGATGCAGCCCCTGGTTCCAGAACAGCACCGCATAGCGCGACAGCAGCGCAAAGACCGACCCCACGAGGCAGACGACGCCGGTCAGATCGGCGGCGCTGTCGGGATCCTCGATCGCGGACCAGAGCGCGATATAGCCGACATAGAACAGGAACAGGATCAGGAAGGAGGTCAGCCGCGGGTCCCATTCCCACCACGTCCCCCACATCGGCTGGCCCCAGATCGCGCCGGTGATCAGCGCGATCAGCGTCATCACCGCGCCTATGGGCGCTGCCGCCTTGGCGGCCAGCGCACTAACGTGGTGACGGCGGATGATCCAGATCAGCGAAGCGACCAGCATCATCACCCAGATGTTGATGGCCATCAGGGCTGCCGGCACATGCAGGAAGACGATCTTGACGGTCGATCCCTGGCGGTAGTCGTCGGGCGTCAGAAAGCCCCAGACCAGCCCGCCCGTCACGCAGATCGCGGCGCTGACGACCAGCCAAGGCAGAACCCTGTCGGTGGTGCGCATGAACTTGGCCGGATTTGCATATTCCCAGAGCGACATGGTTCTTCCTTATCTGTCCTGTGGCGGGCTTCTCAAGCCCATTGGGACGGGTTCACCGCAGATTGACCCGCAGGGCGGCGGCGGCAGCGAAGGGGATCAGGGCCAGCACCAGAAGGGTCACTCCGCCAAGGAAGACCAGCGGCGTGGTGACGGGCAGGCTTTCGGCGCCCCGACGCGTGATCTCGGCCCCGAAGATCAGCGTGGGGATGTAAAGCGGCAGCACCAGAAGCGACAGAAGCAGCCCGCCGCGACGCAGCCCCACGGTGACCGCAGCCCCGAAGGCGCCAAGCATCGACAGCGCGGGCGTGCCGATCAGCAGCGACAGGATCAGCATCGGCATGGCGCGGGTGGGCAGTTGCAGAAGGATGGCGAAGACCGGGGCCGCCAGGATCAGCGGCAGGCCGGTGGTGATCCAATGGGCCAGCGCCTTGACGGCGACGGTCCCCTCCAGCGGCATGGGGGCGGTGGCCAGCAGGTCGAGGCTGCCGTCCTCGTGGTCCAGCGCGAAGATGCGGTCCAGCGACAGCAGGCAGGACAGCAGCGCCCCCACCCAGAGGATCCCCGGCGCGACAGGCGCCAGCGCCCCGCGGTCGGGACCGATGCCGAAGGGCACCAGCGCCGAGAGGATCAGGAAGAAGGCCACGCCCAGCCCGAAGCCGCCCCCTGCCCGCGTGGCAAGGCGCAGATCGCGCAGTAGCAGGGCGATCATGCGAAAGCCTCGTTGAAGCCGGATGGGCGGGCGACGGGGCCGGGGCGGGCGCGGAAGGGCGTCAAGTCCAGCATCTGGGCGTCGGGCAGGCCAAGGTCGATATGGGTGGCCATCAGCGCCGCTCCGCCCTGCCCCAGATGCGTGCCCACGACCTGCGCAAAACGCCTCACCGAGGCCGCATCCAGTGAAACGGTGGGTTCATCCAGCACCCACAGCGGACGCCCGCTGACGATCAGGCGCGCAAGGCCGAGGCGACGCTTTTGACCGGCTGACAGCGCACCCGCCGGACGATCCGCCAGCGCGGCCAGATCCATGGCGGCCAGCGCAGCCTCGATGCCGTCACCGCCGAAGACCTGCGCCCAGAAGGTCAGATTCTCCCGCGCGGTCAGGGATGATTTCAACCCGTCGGAATGGGCGGCATAAGCAACGGCATCCTCGGCCATGGCGACCGTTCCCGCGACGGGGACCTGCAGCCCCGCGATGGTTCGCAAAAGGGTGGTCTTGCCGATGCCGTTCGGGCCTTTCAGGATCAGCGCCTGTCCGGGGTTCAGAGAAAAACTGACGCCCTCGACGGCCCGCAATCCGCCGCGCGCGACGGACAGATCGTGGACCGTCAGCAGGCTCACAGGGGCAGAAGCGCGCAGGCGACGCGGCGACCCTCAGAGAGGGTCACGTTGTAGGTCCGCGCCGCCGTGGGCGAATTCATCGCCTCGACGCGGATGTCGGCGGCTTCCATCGCGGCGACGATCTCGCGCGGGGCATAGGCGATCTGATCGCCCATGCCCAAGAACAGGACGTCGATCCGCCCCGCCAGTTCCGTCAGCGCGGCCAGGTCGGACAGCCCGCCCCAAGGGGTCACGCCGTCGCTTTCGACGACGATCGCCCCCTGATGCACCTTGCCTGCGACCCGGAAGAAGCCCGGGCCATAGCTGTCCACGGCATGTGCGCCCTCGAAATCGGTGGGGTTCAGGATCATCAGCCCTCCTCTGCGCCCTCGAAGGGCGACACGGATTTGCGCGGCTTGGCATTGGGATCGTTGGGGTCGGGTTTGCCCCAGTCACGCCGCACGCCCAGCCACAGAACGAAGTTCTTCGCGACATAGATCGACGAATAGGTGCCCACGAAGATACCGAAGGTGATCGCGAAGACAAAGCCCCGGATCACGTCGCCACCCAGAACCAGCAGCGCGATCAGCGCGACCAACGTGGTGCCCGAGGTCATGATGGTCCGCGACAGCGTCTCGTTCACCGACAGGTTCATCAGGTCGCGCAGGGGCTTCTGCTTGAACTTCATCAGGTTTTCGCGAAGGCGGTCGAAGACCACAACGGTGTCGTTGATCGAATAGCCGACGATGGTCAGCAGCGCCGCGATGGTGGTCAAGTCGAAGCGGATATGGAAGGCCGCGAACAGCCCCATGGTCAGCAGCACGTCGTGGAACAGCGACACGATCGCCCCCACCGCGAACTGCCATTCGAACCGCAGCCAGATATAGACCGAGATCGCCGCCAGCGCCGCCAGCACCGAATAGATGGCGGTCTTGATCAACTCGCCCGAGACCTTGGGCCCGACGGATTCGACGGAAGGAAAGCTGATCGAGGAATCGACCGTCTGCAGCGCGCCCTCGACGGCGGTGATCAGTTCGGGGGTCACCGCTTCGACGCCGTCCTGGGCGCTGATGCGGACCATGGCGACATGCTGATCCTCGCGGAAGCCGGGATCATAGACCTGAGTGATGGCGACATCGCCCAGATCAAGCGGCTGCAGGGCATTGCGATAGGCCGCAATGTCCACGGCCTGTTCGGATTCCGTGCGGATCGTCGTGCCGCCGCGGAAGTCGATGCCGAAGTTCAGCCCGTTCACCAGCAGCACCAGCACCGACAGGACCATCAGCAGGGCGGACAGCCCGAAAGTGGCCTTCTGCAGGCGAAAGAAGTCGATCTTGGTGTTGTCGGGGACAAGTTTCAAACGAAAGGCCATATCACACCTCGATCTGCTTGGGGCGCGCACGCTCGAACCACATGACGGTAATCAGGCGGGTCACGAAGAGCGCAGTGAAGACCGAGGTCACGATGCCGATGGTCAGCGTCACGGCAAAGCCCTTGACCGGACCCGAGCCCAGCACGAAGAGGATGCCGGCCACGATCAGCGTCGTGATGTTGGCGTCCACGATGGCCGACATGGCTTTTTCGTAACCGGTCTCGATGGCGCGGGCGGGGCCACGGGCGGTCTTCAGCTCCTCTCGGATGCGTTCGAAGACCAGCACGTTGGCATCGACCGCCATGCCGATGGTCAGCACGATGCCCGCGATGCCCGGCAGGGTCAGCGTCGCGCCGATCACCGACAGGACGGCGAACAGCAGCAGCATGTTGGCGCCAAGCGCGACGGTCGCAAAGACGCCGAAGCGGCCATAGGACAGGATCATCAGCGCGATCACGGCGGCAAAGCCCACCGCTGCCGCGATCTTGCCCGCGTCGATGCTGTCCTGACCCAGTTCGGGACCGACGGTGCGTTCCTCGAGGAAGGTCATTTCGGCGGGCAAGGCACCTGCGCGCAGCAGGACGGCCAGGCGGTTCGCCTCCTCGAAGCCCATCGAGCCCGAGATCTGGCCGGAACCCGTGGTGATGGCCGAACGGATCACCGGGGCCGAGATCACCTCATTGTCCAGAACGATCGCGAAGGGCTGACCGATATTGGCCGAGGTATAGGCCCCGAAGGCGCGGGCCCCCGAAGGGTTGAAGCGGAAATTGACCGAAGGCAGGCCGTTTTCATCGCTGGCGGTCATGGCATCGACCAGATCCTCGCCGGTGACGACGGGGGTGTCTTCCAGGATGTAGAAGACGCCCTGCTGATCGACCAAGGGTGCGATGAACTGCCCGATGCCGGGGTTGCTTTCGCCGTCGCCGGTGGTGCCGACGACCGGGTTGAATGTCAGCTGGGCGGTGGTGCCGATCAGCTCTTTCAGCTCGGCGGCCGAGCCGATGCCGGGGACCTGGATCAGGATGCGATCCTCGCCTTGGCGCATGATGGTCGGTTCGCGGGTGCCGACCTCGTCGACGCGGCGGCGCACGATCTCCAGCGACTGCTGGATGGTGCGGTCGTCGGTCACGGCCTTCTCGACATCCGACAGCTGGATGGTCAGCTTGGGGCCCTGCGTGCTGATGGCCAGCGATTGCTGACCTGCGCCGGTCAGGGTCGTGACCGGATCGGAAAAGCCGCGGGCGATTTCCACCGCGCGGGCCATCTGGTCGGGGTTGCCGATCTCGATGGCCAACTGGCCGTCGGGGGACTGGACGCGGCGGATCGCGCCGATGGTGTCGCGTTCGGCGGCCATGGCACGGCGGATTTCCGGCCAAAGCGCGTCCATGCGGCTTTTATAGACCTGCTCGACCTGCACCTCGCCCAGCAGATGGGCGCCTCCGCGCAGGTCGAGGCCAAGATTGACCAGGTTGCTGGGCAGCCAGGACGGCCAGGCGTCGCGGGCCGCGATCAGTTCGGGCGTCTCGACACCGGTGGCCTCGATCTGGGCCACGGCGTCGTTATGCGCCTCGACCCGCTTGTAGAAGGCATTGGGCAACGCGAATAGCAGCCCGAGAAGGCAGATCCCGACGATCAGGACGCGCTTCCAGCGGTCAATCTGCAGCATTTTGGCTTACGCCTTTCAGTTGTTGGCGGCGACAGGTTCGGTCTTGCTGACGACCTGGGCGATGGTGCTGCGCACGACGCGGATCTTGACGCCCTGGGCGATCTCGACGTCCAACTCGTCGTCGCGGACCGAAGCGACGCGGGCCAGGATGCCGCCCTGGGTGATGATCGTGTCGCCCTTCTTGACGTTCGAGACCATCTCGCGGTGCTGCTTGGCACGCTTCTGCTGGGGGCGGATCATCAGGAAATACATGATCAGGAAGATCAGGATCAGCGGGATGAACTGTGCAAAGGCTGCACCACCACCTGCGCCACCGGCGGCCTGGGCATAAGCTGGGGTCACGAACATTCATGGTCCTTTCGAGAAACGGGGCCGCGGAAAAGCCCGCAAACCGTGGCTTGTTTGGCGCGCAACCTAGCTGCGCGACCGTCGCTTGGCAAGAAAGCGCCCGCCCCTGCGCGGGGCGGGCCGGCAAACGCCTGCGTGAACGCGCCTCACGCCGCGCGGGGCTGGGCGCGTTCCACCAGTCGCGCAAGGAAGCTGGCGCCGATGGGGGAGATCTGGTCGTTGAAATCATAGCCGGGGTTGTGCAGACCCGGACCGTCCCCCTGCCCCAGGAACAGATAGCAGCCGGGGCGTGCGTTCAGCATATAGCTGAAATCCTCGGCCCCCATCTCGCGTCCCTTCTCGCCCGAGACATTGGCATCCCCCGCAATCTCGCGTGCGGTTTCGACCGCGAAATTGGTTCGGGCGGCATCGTTCACCGTTGCGGGATAGCCCTGCTGGTAGTCCAGCACGACCTTGACATCATAGCTGGCCCCCTGCCCGTCGCAGATCTGCGTCATCCGATCGCGGACCATTTGCCGCACATGGGGCGCGAAGGTGCGGACCGTGCCGCAGATATAGGCGGTGTCGGGGGCGATGTTGTCGGCGCTGCCCGAATGGATTTGCGTGACGCTGATGGCCAGATCGTCGGCGGTGTTGTGATTGCGGCTGCTGATCGTCTGGATCGCGTTGACGATGCCCACGGCCGCGACGATGGGATCGGTCGTCAGATGCGGCATGGCGCCGTGCCCGCCGCGGCCTTGGACATGGATCTCGAAGGTATCGACGGCGGCCATGATCGGACCGGGCGTGGTCCAGAAGCTGCCGAGGGGCTGGCCGGGATTGTTGTGCATGGCATAGACGCTGGAAATGTCGAAGCGCTGCATGATGCCTTCCTGGACCATGACCTCGGCACCGCCGCCGCCCTCTTCGGCGGGCTGGAAGATCAGGGCGACGCGACCGGCGAAATTGCGGGTTTCGGCCAGGTATTTCGCGGCCCCCAGCAGCATCGTCGTATGGCCGTCGTGCCCGCAGGCGTGCATCCGCCCCGGCACGGTCGAGGCCCATTCCGCGCCCGTCACCTCGTCCATGGGCAGGGCGTCCATATCGGCGCGCAGCCCGATGGTCGGGCCCTCACCCTGACCGTTGACGATCGCCACGATGCCGGTCTGCCCGACGCCCTGATGGATTTCGTCGACGCCGAATTCGGCCAGACGTTCGGCCACGAAGGCGGCGGTCTGGTGACAGTCGAACCCCAGTTCGGGGTGCTGGTGCAGATGGCGGCGCCATGCGGTCATCTGGTCGGCGTAATCGGCGATGCGGTTCAGGACGGGCATGTGGACTTGGGCCTTTGGCTGTGGCAGTCGATGGGGCATCTTCCGTGTCCCAAGGGGAATTGCAATGGCCGACCAGATCCCGACCCAAGCCGAAGCCTCGCGCGATCCCGCGGCGGAGATCCGGCGCCTGCTGGACATCATGGCCGCGCTGCGCGACCCCAAGACCGGCTGCCCTTGGGACATCGAACAGGATTTCGCCTCGATCGCCCCCTATACCATCGAAGAGGCGCATGAGGTCGAGGACGCGATCCAGCGTCAGGCCTGGGACGAACTGCCCGGCGAATTGGGCGATCTGCTGCTGCAGGTGGTGTTCCATGCGCAGATGGCGCGAGAGGCGAAGATGTTCGATTTCGCCGATTGCGCAGCCGCCATCAGCGACAAGCTGGTCTTCCGCCACCCGCATGTCTTCGGCGATGAAAGCCGCGACAAATCCGCCGAACAGCAGGTCAAGGATTGGGAGGCGATCAAGGCCGTCGAACGCGCAGGCAAGGCCGAGCGCGGAACGCTGGACGGCGTGGCGCTTGGGCTGCCCGCGCTGACACGCGCGGTCAAGCTGCAGAACCGCGCTGCCCGCGTGGGCTTCGACTGGCCGGGCGTCACGGGCGTGCTGGACAAGATCACCGAGGAAACCGCCGAACTGGTCGAGGCCCGCGACACGCTTGGCCAGGACGCGCTGGAGGAGGAATTCGGCGATCTGATGTTCGTGATGGCCAATCTGGCGCGTCACCTGAAGATCGACCCCGAACTGGCGCTGCGGCGGGCAAACACCAAGTTCACCCGCCGTTTCGCCGCCATCGAGGCCGATCTGGCCGCCGACGGCCGCCGCCCCGAAGACAGCGACCTGGCCGAGATGGACCAGCTGTGGAACAAGGCCAAGGCGGCCGAGAAAGCGGCGCGCTAGGCCGGTTCCGCCACCTGCTGGACGGCGGCGTCATAGACCTCGATCCCGCCCTTCGAGGCGCCTTCGGAAAGGGTCCGCTTCCACGCCCGCGCACCGGGCATGCCGTGGAACAGGCCCAGCATGTGCCGCGTGAACTGATGCAGCCTGCCGCTCTGGGCGATGTGCTCGACGATGATCGGGCGCATTGCGGCGGCGACATCCAGCGGTGAAGCGAAGGGCGGCTGCTGGCCCCAAAGCACATCCGCCTGCCCTAGGATATTCCACGGCTCGTGATAGGCGGCGCGCCCCACCATCACCCCGTCCATGACCGTCAGCTGATCGCGCACCGTCTCCAGATCGGCGATGCCGCCGTTGATCGACAGGTGCAGATCGGGAAATTGCGCCTTCATCGCCTGCACCAGCGGATAGTCGAGGGGCGGGATCTGCCGGTTCTCGCGCGGGCTGAGGCCCTGCAGCCAGGCCTTGCGGGCATGGATCGTGATGCGGCGGATGCCGGCCTGCTGCATCTTGCCGATGAAATCGGGCAGCACCTCGGCGGGCAGCTGTTCGTCGACGCCGATGCGGCATTTCACCGTGACCTCGGCTGCGGTCTCGGCCTGCATGGCCTGAACGCATTCGGCCACCAGATCGGGCGATTTCATCAGCACGGCCCCGAAGGCGCCCGATTGGACGCGGTCGCTTGGGCAGCCGACGTTCAGATTGACCTCGTCATAGCCCCAATCCTCGGCGATGCGGGTCGCCATGGCCAGCTCCTGCGGGTCCGATCCGCCAAGCTGCAGGGCAAGGGGATGTTCGCAGGCGTCGTAATCCAGCAGGCGATCGCGTTCGCCGTGAATGACAGCGGGGGCGGTCACCATCTCGGTGTAGAGCAAGGCGTTGCGCGACATCATGCGATGAAAGCGCCGGCAGTTGCGGTCGGTCCAATCCATCATCGGCGCGACCGACAGGCGGGCGGCGCGGCGCAGGTCGGAATGGCCGGAGGTATTGGGGATTTCCATCGGGACCTCTTGATCTGCTGGCGCCTGTCTTGCACGGCACGCGATGCGGAAATCGCGACGCAGGCGCCGCATTCAGATCCGCAAAAGGGGAAATGGTGGGTGATAAGGGATTTGAACCCCTGACATCTTCGATGTGAACGAAGCGCTCTACCGCTGAGCTAATCACCCGTCGCGCTGGCTTCTAGCGCCAGTCTTGACAGCATGCAAGAGGTCTTGGTGCATTTCTGCGCGCGTTCGCCGCTCAGTTGGTCTTGGTGGGCCGTCGGCGCAGCCGCAGGGTGATCACGTCGCCCCCACGCGGGTCCTTTTCGCAGCTGATGCGCGCTCGACCCAAAGGTGGAACGGCCAGCGTATGCCCATCGGACAGGACACGGCCCAGTTCGGCCAGCGTCGCCTCGATCACCGGTTTGGCATCGGATTTGCGGGCACCGCTGGCCGCGATGACGCGATCGATGAAATCGCGCTTTTGCACGACGGCGGCAACATGCGGGTCCTGCATGATGATCGCAGGGGAATCGCCTGCCTTTTCAACAGAGGTCTCTGGCATCATTGGCCTCCAAACCGATTAACTTAAGTTCAGCCTAACGCGCCGTGACGTTGCGTCAATAGTTTCGAGACATGAAAAAACCGGGAACGTGGAACGTCCCCGGCCTTTTTTCGCATCAAAGCCCAATCAGTGGGCTACGGCGCTGCCCTTGCTGCCGTCGGTGCGACGCGCATCAAGGCGCGCTGCCTCGGCGGCTTCCTCGGCGGCCTCGTCCCATTCGACGGGAACGGGCTGACGCACCAGCGCATGGCGCAGCACTTCGCGGACATTGCTGACCGGGATGATGGTCAAACCCTCTTTGACGTTGTCGGGGATCTCGATCAGATCCTTTTCGTTGTCCTGCGGGATCATCACCGTGGTGATGCCGCCGCGAAGGGCTGCCAGCAGCTTTTCCTTCAGCCCGCCGATGGCCAGCACGTTGCCGCGCAGGGTGACCTCGCCCGTCATGGCGACATCCTTGCGGACCGGAATGCCGGTCATCACCGACACGACCGAGGTCACCATCGCAATGCCCGCCGAGGGTCCATCCTTGGGCGTCGCGCCTTCGGGAACGTGCACGTGGATGTCGCGCTTGTCGAATTCCGGCGGCTTGACCCCGATCTCGGGCGAGACCGAGCGCACGAAGCTGGATGCCGCGTCGATCGATTCCTTCATCACGTCGCCCAGCTTGCCGGTCGTCTTCATCCGACCCTTGCCGGGCAGGCGAAGCGCCTCGATCTGCAGCAGATCACCCCCGACCGAGGTCCAGGCAAGACCGGTGACGACACCGACCTGATCCTCTTTCTCGGCCAGACCATAGCGGTGGCGGCGGACGCCCAGGTATTCCTCGACCTTTTCGGGCGTGACCTCGATCGACTTGACCTTGGTCTTCATGATCTCGGTCACGGCCTTGCGGGCCAGCTTGGCGATCTCGCGCTCCAGCGAACGGACACCGGCCTCGCGGGTGTAATACCGGATCATATGGGTCAGCGCCTCGTCCGTGACGCTGAATTCACCCTTGCGCAGACCGTTGGCCATGATCTGCTTGGACAGCAGGTGACCCTTGGCGATCTCGCGCTTCTCATCCTCGGTATAGCCCGACAGGCTGATGATCTCCATCCGGTCCAGAAGCGGGCCCGGCATGTTGTAGCTGTTGGCCGTGGTCACGAACATCACGTTCGACAGATCGTATTCCACCTCGAGATAGTGGTCCACGAAGGTCGAGTTCTGTTCGGGGTCCAGCACCTCGAGCATTGCCGAAGCCGGATCGCCGCGGAAGTCCTGACCCATCTTGTCGATCTCATCCAACAGGATCAGCGGGTTCGTCGTCTTGGCCTTTTTCAAAGCCTGGATGATCTTGCCCGGCATCGAGCCGATATAGGTCCGGCGGTGACCGCGGATCTCGGATTCGTCACGCACGCCGCCCAGGCTGATGCGGATGAATTCGCGCCCCGTCGCCTTGGCAATTGAGCGGCCAAGCGAGGTCTTGCCCACGCCCGGAGGACCGACCAGCGTCAGGATCGGGCCCTTCAGTTTTTGGCTGCGCGCCTGCACGGCCAGATATTCGACGATGCGTTCCTTGACCTTGTCCAGACCATAGTGGTCCGCGTCCAGCACTGCCTCGGCCTTGCCCAGATCCTTCTTGGTGCGCGACTTCACGCCCCAGGGCAGCGCCAGCAGCCAGTCCAAGTAGTTCCGGCTGACGGTCGCTTCCGCCGACATGGGCGACATGGATTTCAGCTTCTTCAGCTCGGATTCGGCCTTTTCGCGAGCCTCCTTGCTGAACTTGGTCTTGGCGATCTTCTCTTCCAGCTCGGCCAGCTCGTTCTGGCCGTCCTCTCCGTCGCCAAGCTCCTTCTGAATGGCCTTCATCTGCTCATTCAGATAGTATTCGCGCTGCGTCTTCTCCATCTGGGTCTTGACGCGCGACTTGATCTTCTTCTCGACCTGCAGGACCGACATCTCGCCCTGCATGTGGCCATAGACCTTCTCGAGGCGTTCCGAGACCTCGAGCGTGTCCAGCAGGTCCTGCTTGCGGTCCAGTTCGATTCCCATGTGGCCGGCGACCAGATCGGCCAGCTTGCCGGGCTCATCGGCCTCGGACACGGCGGTCACGACCTCTTCGGGGATGTTCTTGCGCACCTTGACGTAACGCTCGAATTCCTCGGCGACGGTGCGGACCAGCGCGGTCACGGTATCGGTATCGCCGTCGACCTCGGACAACTGATCGGCAGCGGCTTGGAAATGGTCGTCGTTGGGAACGAAATCGGTGATCTGCACGCGCTCGCGGCCCTCGACCAGAACCTTCACGGTCCCGTCGGGCAGTTTCAGCAGCTGCAGCACATTGGCCAGCACGCCGGTGCGATAGATACCTTCTTCGGTGGGTTCATCGACCGAGGCGTCGATCTGGGCGGCCAGCAGGATCGGGCTGTCCGTCTCCATCACCGCTTCCAGCGCCCGCACCGACTTTTCACGGCCGACGAACAGCGGCACGATCATGTGCGGGAATACGACGATATCCCGCAAGGGCAGCACCGGGTAGGTAGTTTTGGCGAATTCCGTCATGTCTTGTCCTTTCTGCCCGAAGCCGTGGCCCCGTCATGGCGACGCACGGCCCCTGCATCGCGTCAATCTAGGGCCAGCACCCCCGCCGTTCAATATGACCCGAAGAATACAACCTATTTTGAAGGATGAAGGCTGCCTTTACCGGGTTCAGCGCGGGATCACGATCTCGGCACGCAAGCCGCCCAGCCTGTCGCCCCGGCCAAGACGCAGCTGCCCGCCATGCGCGCGAACCACGTCGTTGACGATGGCCAGCCCCAGTCCGGCCCCTTGCGCGCTGTTGCGCTTGCGCGCGGGATCAAGTCGCGTGAAGGGACGCATCGCGGTCTCGAGGCTGTCTTCGGGAATGCCCGGGCCGTCATCCTCGACACCGATGCGCAGGCTGCGGGGGCCAAGCGCCGCGTCCAGTTCGGCACGCGATCCATAGCGCACGGCATTGCCGATCAGGTTTTCCAGCGCCCGGCGCAGCATGTCCGGGCGGAAGGTGGCCAGCCCCTGCGGATCGCCGCCGAAACCCGTCATCTGGACCGCCTGCCCTGCCCGCTGCGCATCCGCGACGACGGTTTCCAAGAAAGCGCCCGCGGCCAGCGTCTCGGGGGGGCGGTCCTGCGCCTCGTCGCGGGCATAGTCCAGAAAGCCGTCGACCATGCGGTTCATCTCGGCGATGTCGGCCTCCATGGCGGCGACGTCCTCGGCATCTGGGGGCATCTCGGGCGAGATCATCGACAACCCAAGCCGCAGCCGGGTCAGCGGCGTGCGCAGGTCGTGGCTGATCCCCGACATCATCAGCTTGCGCTGTTCGTTCTGCCGTTCCAGCCTGTTGCGCATATCCAGAAACGCCGTCCCCGCACTGCGCACCTCGACCGCACCAGCGGGGCGATAGGGCACCATGCGGCCTTTGCCGTATTCCTCGGCCGCGAAGGCCAGGCGGCGGATCGGCCGCAGCTGGTTGCGCAGGAAGACCGTGGCGATCCCGCTCATCAGAAGCGAGGTGAAGACCATCAGCACCAGCAGCTGGTGCGGGTTCGATGCGCTGACCCTGCGCCTTTCGAAGCCGAGGCCATAGGGCCCGAACGGCCCCATCAGCGCCACCTCGACCCGCTTCTCGTTCGAGGCGAGGTCGATCGAGATGACGCGCGGCACCGTCTCGCGCAGGACCTCGGTCACGATGCGCCCCGAGAAATCGTACCACTTGCGCCGGTCGTCGGGCACCGGATCGACCGGCAGCCGGAAATCGAGGCTGAGGGGCTGGGCAATCGCCTCGGCCTGCGCACGGGCGTCGGTCACATCGCTGGCCAGTTCGATCCGGCGCGCGACGAAATCCAGCTCATGCGCCATGCTGGATGTCATCTGCCGCGTCACGCCATCGAAATGGCGCTGCAGGAACATGACGCCCACCACCAGCGTCACCGCCACCACCGGCAGGAACAGGATCAGCGCCGCCCGCGCATAAAGCCCGCGCGGCAGCAGCGTTCTGGCGATGGGACCCTGGATGTGGTTTGACATGGACAGCCCTTCCTTCCCCTGCAAGGCTAGCCCCATGCACGCCCCCATGAAAGAGCCGCTGCGCATCCTCGCGCCCAATCCCTCGCCCCTGACGGGGCCCGGCACAACGACATTCCTGATCGGAGAGGATCATGTCGCCGTGATCGACCCCGGCCCGGATGACGACGCGCATCTTGAGGCGATCGTTGCGCAGGGTCGCGGGCGCATCGGCCATATCTTCGTGACCCATGCGCATCTGGACCACAGCCAGGGGGCGGCCCGCCTGTCGCAGATGACCGGCGCGCCGGTTCTGGCCTTCGGCACCGCGACCGAAGGCCGATCCGCCATCAACGCCCGCCTTGCCGCATCGGGCATGATCCATGGGGGTGAGGGGCTGGACATGGATTTCACCCCCGACATCCGCTTGCAGGACGATCAGCAGATCACCACGCCGGATTGGAGCCTGCGCGTCCTTCACACCCCCGGCCATGCCGCGGGGCATCTTTGCCTTGCGTGGGGCGATACGATCTTCTGCGGAGACTTGGTGATGGGCTGGTCATCGACCCTGATCTCGCCCCCGGACGGCGATCTGATCGACTATTTCCGCTCGCTGGACCGCCTGAGGCAATTGTCCCCCGCCCGCCTGCTGCCGACCCATGGCGCCCCCATCCAGGACCCCCTGCCCCGCATCGACGAACTGGCCCGCCATCGCCGCGACCGCACCGCCCAGATCATGACCGCCCTGCATCAGGCACCCGATACGGCCGAGGGACTGGCGCGCCGCCTTTATGAAGTGCCCGAACCGCTTTACCCGGCGGCGCAGCGCAACATCCTGTCCCATCTGATCGCCCTGACCCAGCTTGGTGCCGTTGATTTCCAAGGGAATTTGACCGCCGATAGCTTTTTTTCGATTTCATGACAAAAAATCGGAAAAGGCTCTGGACGCCCCCGGAACACGTTGCTATATCCGCCTCGTGTTCCGGCGTAGCTCAGCGGTAGAGCAGTTGACTGTTAATCAATTGGTCGTAGGTTCGATCCCTACCGCCGGAGCCAATTCATCCAATAAGCCTGTGATAATCAAGGCTTAGGTTGAATTTGGCAAGTACAGTGTCACACAGCACTGTAGTACAAGTTCCTGAAATGCGGGTCGCTCGTCTTTAGTCTTAAAGGCCGCACTTTGGCGACCACCTTTTGCCTTCTGCAACGCGGTTCCACTTGAAGTTGGCGTCGGCGTTTGCCTGAGTTATCCACAAAGACCAGACACTGGCAGTTGTCTCTGCGCACCACGGTGAACCGTCCCGGGTTTGGTGGACGGTAAGATACTCAAAGGATGCGTTCTATGACGTCGAAACGGTTCACCCCCGCGTATCCTGCCGAACTGGGTGGACGCGATGTTCGGCTCTTCCAAGAGAACCGCGCCGACTACGCCAGTGACACGGCTACCTACAAGAAGATCGGTCTGAAGCTTGGCCGTTTGCTCGACTGTCTGCGTGCCTTGTGCCAATAGGCCGAACGTGATGCCGGTCAGCGCGGCGGTCTGACGAGCGCGGAGAAGGACGGGATCAAGGAACTGGAGCGCGAGCTCCGTGAACTGCGTCAGGCCAACGAGATCCGTAAGAAGGCCAGTGCATACTTCGCAGCGGCAGAGCTCGACCGCCCGCATTTCGTTCGCATACTGCTGATGGAATTCGACATCTGCGCCGATCATCCCGCCTTCTCGGCTTGACGACAAATCTGCATCTCGCGCTTCGCGATGCGAAACTGTGCTATCGGTTCCGCGGGGGGCGAGGACATCCATGCATGACCCCTCTGCAGGGTGCGCGGGAAAAGGCCAAGTTGCACATCGATGCGACGCAGACGCGCGGCTGTGGTGGGTGATTGGTAGGACGCAATCATTTCATGGCCTACCTCAAAGCAGGAAGTGATCCTCTTGCAGGTCGATCAGACCGGCCAGGCGGATCACCATGTCGGCTTGACGGTCGCCGTCCAGATCAACCTCGATCGACGTCAGACCGTTCGCGTGGTTCCAGCGCAATGCGGGTTCCGTGCCCGAGTCCCAGCCATCATAGGCCAACCCGAGCGCACGCATATCGACAACATCGGCCTCGGTCTGAAAGTCGACGATCAGGTCGGGCGCATCAGGGCGGCTGTCGCTGGCGGTGAAGAAACGGAAGACGTCTTCGCCCGGACCGCCCGCCATGCGGTCAGCACCCTGTCCGCCGACCAAAGTGTCATTGCCGTGAAACCCGAACAGCCGGTCATATCCTGCCTGGCCGCGCAGAACGTCATTGCCCGTGCCGCCCTCCAGCCGGTCTGCACCAGTGCCGCCCGACAGCCGATCCTCGCCCTGGTTGCCGGCCATGCGGTCGTTCCCCGCGCCGCCCGTCAGGATGTCACGACCGCCACCTGCCCGCAGGAGGTCGTCGCCCTGACCGCCATGCAGACTGTCGCGTCCCGCGCCGCTGCGCAGATCGTCATTGCCGAAACCGCCCGACAGAAGATTGTTTCCATTCAGGTCGGTCAGCACGTCATCGCCGCGATTGCCGAACAGCCGGTCATGCCCCAGACCGCCCAGCAGGCGGTCCGCACCATCACCACCGTTCAGGACGTCATCGCCCGATGCGCCGTGCAGCGTATCGTCGCCCGCGCGGCCACCAAGAATATTGTCGGCGATATTGCCTCGCACAAGGTCGCCGCCCGATCCGGCCACATAGACCTCGATCACGGTGCCGGGTGCGATCTGCAGGTTGCCGCGCATGCCATAGACGTCCGAGGATGCACCGATGCGCAGGTCCACGCGCTGCGCCTGCGCATCGTTGCCAAGGTTCAGCGTATCGATGCCGCCCACGTCGTGAATGGTCATCACCGCGCTGCGCGCCGCGCGCACGGTCGGGTCGCCGTTCCCGTCCTGGGCCGAGAACAGCCGTCCCAGCCAGCTGTCGCCCAAGGTATGGCCCACGCCGAAGACGGTATTGCCAGCCGTCAGCGACCCCTGCCCCGCGACGCCGTAGAGCGCCTGGATGGCAATGATGTCGGCGGGCATGGGCGTCGTCACGAAACCCATCGTGGCATCGACGTTGGGATTCTCGGACTGCGAGAAATAGGACATGACCGAGGCTTGCCAGCTGTCGTTCAGAAAGACCGCATCCGTGCCGAAGTTTGCCCAACCGTTGTAATTGCCCTGATGGCCCAGCCCCAATGCGTGCCCGATCTCGTGCAGGTAGGTCTGGAAGCCATAGGTCCCGATCTGCCCGCCTTCGCGGCGCAGCCAGTCGGTGTCGATATTGATCTCGGATGACATGATGCGTCGGCCCATGGTGCTGGACCATGCATAGGCGCCGTCGTCGCCGTCATCGAAGCGGATGTCGGCGCGGCCCGTCGTCTCGCGGAACCGCAGATCCGCGACCGAGGACCATGCCGCCATCGCATCCCGCGCCAGGCTGCGTCCCGTTGCATCCAGTCCCGTCAGATTGACCGTGATGATGTTGTCGTCCGAGGTGTCGAAGGCCCGCGCCTGCTGGCCCACATCGCCCCAGTACCCCTGGACCAGGTAATCCGCCAGATCCGCCATGGCCGAAACGGCTGGCTTGGGCACCCCCGCGACCGTCAGGACATAGCTGCCCGTATGGCTGCCATAGGCGGATGCGTCCAGGAAATAGGTTCCGCTCTCGGATGCGGTGAAGGTGATGCGGCTGTCCAGCGACGGCCCCATGTCGTCATTCGCCGCCAGCAGTATTCCGTTCCGGTCGTGCAGCGCCAGCATCGGATCGGCCAGCGAATTGCCGATCAGATCGAAGCGATAGGTCTGCCCCTCCTGCAGTTGAATCCTGATCCAGTCGCTGTCGCCGACGTCCCCGATCCGGCCACGAAAGCTGTCCTCGACCGTCATGCGATAGGTGGTGGCCGTCGATGCGGCGGCGTCCCCGCCCTCGTGGATGGTGGCCTGCGCGGTGATCGGCGCGTTGTCCGCCTGCGTGTCGAAGGCGCAGGTCTTGTCGAAGGGCCGGAAATTGGCGCAAAGGGTGCACATGCGGTAATACCTGAATACTGAAAAATGTTACTGGGACAGCCCGAAGCGCAGCAGGTCGCGCGCGAAGCCGGAATAGACCTCGGGGCCGGGATCGCGGTCCATGATGTTGAAGCGCATCGGCTGACGCGATTTTCCCTGCGGCGTGACCAGCATCGCCGTAATCGAGGATGGCGTCGTTGCCAGCACCCGCAGGCGCAGCCCCGGTGGCGTCTCCAGACCGCGGAGCGCTTGGCACAGCCCGCCGGCAAGACGTTGGTCGACACCCGCGGATTGTCGGCAATCGACCTGCCCCGCATGAGCGCCCCCCGCCGCCAGCAGGATGATCAGCGAACCGAGCAACAAAGGGGCATGAGGCATGATCGGATCGATCCCCGTGGATGACGCGTGATGGCCGCCGCACGGTCCGGTTCCGTTCCGCTTGGCGCCCAAGGGCGTGCGCCTTTGGGGCGACGCAACCTCGGGCAGATCTATACAGGGGTTGCAGGCCAGCACCAAAGGCATTTTCATGAAAACGTCACGGATTTTCCGCGCCCGTGTCGCCGCACGGGGAGGTCACACCCCAAGGCGGTGGGAAGCGCGGCACACCATAGGGGATCAGACCGATGAACAGCCCGAACCATGCCAGCCCCGACGACATCCGTGCCATGTTCTCGGCCGCCATGTCGGCCATGTATCGCAACGAGGTCCCCGCCTATGGCCAATTGATCACGCTGGTCGCGCAGGTGAACGACCGTCGGCTGGCCGACGATCCGGAGCTGCGCGACCGGATGCAGGCCACGGGCGAGCTGGGGCGCGTGTCGGATGAACGCCACGGCGCGATCCGCCTTGGCACCCCGGCCGAGCTGTCGATGATGCGCAGGCTGTTCGCCGTGATGGGGATGCATCCGGTCGGCTATTACGACCTGACCGAGGCTGGCGTTCCCGTCCATTCGACGGCCTTCCGCCCGCTGACGCAGAAGGCGCTGAACGCGAACCCCTTCCGGGTCTTCACATCACTGCTGCGGCTGGATCTGGTGCGGGACGCGGCGCTGCGCGAGGAAGCCCGGCAATTGCTGCAGAACCGCCGCATCTTCACCGACGCCTGCATCGCCCTGATCGAACGGGCCGAGGCGCAAGGGGGCCTCTCGCCCGCCGATGCCGCGACCTTCGTGCAGCAGGCGCTGGAGACCTTCCGCTGGCATGCCGATGCCCCGGTCGATCGCGCGATGTATCAGCGTCTGCATGACGCGCACCGCCTGCTGGCCGATGTGGTGGCCTTCCGCGGCCCCCATATCAACCACCTGACCCCGCGCACGCTGGACATCGACGCCGTGCAGCGGATGATGCCCGATCACGGCATCGCCCCCAAGGCCGTGGTCGAGGGGCCTCCGGCGCGGCGCTGCCCGATCCTGCTGCGCCAGACCTCGTTCAAGGCGCTGGACGAAGCGGTCAGCTTTGCAGGCAGCCCCGGACAGCACACCGCCCGCTTCGGCGAGATCGAGGCGCGCGGCCAGGCCCTGACCCCCAAGGGCAAGGCGCTTTACGACCGCCTGCTGACCCGTGCCCGCGCCACGGTCACGCCCAAGGCCGATGGCAGCAATGGCGCCGAATACATCCACGCGCTGGAAACCAGCTTTGCCGATTTCCCCGACAATGCGGAAGCAATCCGCCAGCAGGGGCTGGGATATTGTGAATTCACGCTTCAGCCGGACATGGACACCCTGCCCCCCCCCCGGCAGCGACCCCGAGGCTCTGATCGCCAGCGGCCACCTGCGCGCCCATCCCCTGACATACGAGGATTTCCTGCCCGTCAGCGCCGCCGGCATCTTCCAGTCGAACCTTGGCGACGAGGCGGCTCAGGATTTCGCCGCCAACCCCAATCGCGCCGCCTTCGAGGCCGATCTGGGTGCGCCCGTGCAGGATGAATTCGCGCTGTATCAACAGTTGCAGGACGCCTCGCTGGCGCGATGCATGGCCCAGCTGGGAATGGCCCCCGCCTGACCGACCGCAACCGAACGAAAGACCAAAGACCCATGGACCTGACCGCAGACGTGCACGCCCTCATGACCGACCTTGGCGTCGATCCCGCCACCCTGGGCGCGGGCGACATGCCCTGCCGCAGCCCCGTCAACGGCCAGCAGATCGCCAGCCTTGCCCGCGACGACGCGACGACCACCGCCGCCGCCATCGACCGGGCGCAGGCAACATTTCATACGTGGCGCATGGTGCCTGCCCCGCGTCGCGGCGAATTGGTCCGCCTGCTGGGCGAGGAGCTGCGCCGCAACAAGGCCGCCCTTGGAAGACTGGTGTCGATCGAGGCGGGCAAGGTCACCTCGGAAGGGCTGGGCGAGGTGCAGGAGATGATCGACATCTGCGATTTCGCCACCGGCCTGTCGCGCCAGCTCTACGGGCTGACCATCGCCACCGAACGCCCCGGCCACCGCATGATGGAGACCTGGCACCCGCTTGGCGTCATGGGCGTCATCAGCGCCTTCAACTTCCCCGTCGCCGTCTGGTCGTGGAATACCGCGCTGGCGCTGGTCTGCGGCAACAGCGTGGTCTGGAAGCCATCCGAGAAGACGCCCCTGACGGCGCTGGCCTGTCAGGCCATCCTGACCCGTGCGATGGACCGTTTCGGCGATGCGCCCGCGGGTCTGTCGCAGGTGCTGATCGGGGATGCCTCGGTCGGCGCGGCGCTGGTCGAGAACCCGAAGGTGGCGCTGGTCTCGGCCACGGGATCGACACGCATGGGTCGCATCGTCGGCCCCAAGGTCGCGGAACGCTTTGGCCGCTCGATCCTGGAACTGGGTGGCAACAACGCGGGCATCGTCTGCCCCTCGGCCGATCTGGACATGGCGCTGCGGGCCGTGGCCTTCGGGGCGATGGGCACGGCCGGCCAGCGCTGCACGACGACGCGGCGGCTGTTCGTCCATGAAAGCGTCTATGACGATCTGGTGCCGCGTCTGATCAAGGCTTTCCGGACGGTCAGCATCGGCAATCCGCTGACCACCGACGCGCTGGTCGGCCCGCTGATCGACCGCGCCGCCTTCGACGCCATGCAGGCAGCGCTGGAGGCCGCCGCTCAGGCAGGCGGCGTGGTTCATGGCGGCGGGCGCCATGACGCGGGCGAACCGGATGCCTTCTATGCCCGCCCCGCCCTGGTCGAGATGCCGTCCCAGACCGGCCCCGTTCTGCACGAGACCTTCGCCCCGATCCTCTATGTGATGAAATACGACGATTTCGAGGCCGTGCTGGCGGATCACAACGCCGTCGGCGCGGGGCTGTCATCGGCCATCTTCTCCACCGACCTGCGCGAAAGCGAGGCCTTCCTGTCGGCCCAGGGGTCCGATTGCGGCATCGCCAACGTCAACATCGGCACCTCGGGGGCGGAAATCGGCGGGGCCTTCGGGGGCGAGAAGGAAACCGGCGGCGGGCGCGAAAGCGGGTCGGACGCGTGGAAGGCCTATATGCGGCGGGCGACCAACACGATCAACTATTCCCGCGACCTGCCCTTGGCGCAGGGCGTGGTCTTCGACATCTGAACACACGGGCGGGGTCGCCCCCGCCCGCGCAACCGTCCTCAGCTTGCGAAACGACGCGCAGAGGGCAGCGTCTTCATCAGCAGGTAATAGCTGACCCCGGCGGGGATCAGGCTGGCATACCAGCTGACACCCGAAAAGAGCAGCGCGAACCCAACCCCGATCACCGTCGCGATGACGGCAGCCGGATTGATGCCGCGATAAGGCCCCTGCGGGTCGTAGAGATGCGCAAGGTTCAACCTCTGGCCGCGGATCACATGGTAGTCGACGACAAGGATCGCGAAGATCGGCCCCAGGAAGGCGCTGTAGGTCTGGATGAACAGGTTCAGCCCCGCCGCGCTTTCGTCGCGAACCAGCAGCCAGGGGAAGGTGGCGAAGGCCAGCAGCCCGACCAGCACCGCCGCCGTGCGGAACGGCAGCTTGAAGACGTCCATCAACGCATAGGCGGGCGGCACGACGTTGTTCAGGATGTTCGTCGTCACCTGCGCGAAGGCGATGAACAGCAGCGTCGTCACCAGCAGCAGCTTGTTGTCGACGGCGCTGGAAAACACCTTGATCGGATCGACCTCGCCCGTGGCCCCCGACACCATCAGCCCGATCAGCCCCATGAACAGCGTCGCGGGCAAGATCGAATTGGCATAGATCGCCACCTGCCGTCCCCGCCCCACGTCGTCATGCAGTTCGCGGCTGTAGTCCGAGACGTTCAGCATCATCGTCGAATAGATGCCCAGAAACAGCATCGTCGCCCCCCAGAAGGGTGCGCCCCATGTTCCCTCGACGTTGATCAGGTTCTGGCTGATCTGGGTGCCGTATTTGCCGATGACGGTGAAGAACATGTAGATCAGCGACCCGATGATGAAGATCGAGCCGATGTTCTCGAGCCACTTGATGCCATGAAAGCCCAGCACCGAAAGCCCGATCTGCAAGGCCTGAAAGCCGATGAAGAAGGCCCAGATGTTGGAAAAGCCGAACATGGTTTCCGAGACGAGGTTCAGCGCCCCTGCCCCGATCCAGCTCTGGAAGCCGAACCAGACCAGTGCCGGGACGGATCTGACAAGCGCTGGCAAGCGCGTGCCGGTAAAGCCGAAGGACGACCGCGCCTGAACCATGAACGGGATGCCATAGCGGTGCCCCGCCTGCCCGTTGATCATCAGCGCGACGCCGATGACCGTGCAGCCGATGGCGATGGCCACGACCACCTGCAGCAGGTTCAGCGTGCCGACCAGCCCCGACCCGATGGTGAAGGTGCCGATGGACACGCATCCGCCCAACCAGGCGAACAGATAGGACCACGACCCCATGATGCGGGTCTGCTGCGGCGCCAGGCTCTCCTGACCGATGCTCTTGTTGCCGTGGGACGGATGGGGCGGTGCGGCCCCGGCGGTGTCTTGATACGTCATGTCGGTTTTCCCTGTTGGAAGCTGGGGTCGTCTTATTTCTTGTTGGGCACCGCATAGGCGCCGATCTTGCTGGTCTTCAGCCCGGCGCCCACAAGCGCCTCGGCCATTTTCGTGGCGACGGTCACGCCGTCGATGACCGGGATGCCGGTTTCGAGGGTCAGCCATTCGGTCAGATCGGCCATGCCTGCGCAGCCCAGCAGCACGGCCTCGCAGCCGTCCTGTTCGATGGCGCGCATGATCTCGGCCCGGACCTGGTCGCGGGCGTCCGAACCGGGTTCCTCCAGCGCCAGAACGGGGATGGCGGCCGAGCGGACGCGGCGGCACTTGTGGTCCTGGCCGTATCTGCGAACCAGTTCCTCGATCACGGGGACCGAGCGAGGCAGCGTCGTAACGATGGAAAACGAGGTCGCGATCATGCTGGCCGCCATCATCCCCGCCTCGCAGATGGCGATGACGGGGCCGGAGGCGATCTCGCGGCAGGCGCCGATCGCAGGGTCGTCGAAACAGGCGACGACGATGGCATCCGCACCGTCCTTTTCGGCATGCGCCACCTCGCGCAGCAGGTGGGGGGCGGCCATCACCTCATCATGGTGGCCCTCGATGCTGGCGGGGGCGCCATGTGCGGTGCGGCCGATAACCTGCACCTGCGACCCCGCGACGGCGCGCGCCGATGCCACGATCTTGTCGGTCATCGAGGTGGTCGAGTTCGGGTTGATGACAACCAGTTTCATCTTGCGTCCTTTTTCCGAGTCGCAAGTTTGATAACACAGATTGTTAACAATCAGATAATATATTCTTTGCTCAAATTTCAGGCGCATGTTTCTTGCGCGTGGTCATCGGCTGTGCAATCTGTCGGGAATGGAAAAGCCGCTTGAAACCGTCATCGTCGACAGCATCCTCGACGCGATTGCCGACCAGCGCCTGCATGCGGGCACCAAGCTGGGCGAACAGGCCTTGTCGGATCTGTTCGGCTGCAATCGCGCCCATGTCCGGCGCGCGCTTGGGACGCTGACGGCCTATCAGGTGGTCGATCACCTGCCGAACCGGGGCGCCTATGTCGCCACCCCCACGCCCGAGGATGCGCGCGACGTCTTTCAGGCCCGCCGCGCCATCGAGGTGGTGATCTGCCGCAACGCGGTCCGCCAAGCGACGCCGGATGACATCGCCGCCCTGCGCGCCCATCTGGCACAGGAAGCCCTGGCCCGGGGCAGCGGCGACAGGTCCGCCGCCGTGCGCCTGTCGCGGGGGTTCCACCTGCTGTTGGGGCGGATCGGGCGCAATCCCGTCCTGCTGCGCTATCTGGAAGAACTGACCATGCGCAGTTCGCTGATCATCGGGCTTTACGCCACCGGCCACGGCACGCTTTGCGCCGATGACGAACACAGCCGCATCACCGACGCGATCGAGGCCCGCGACATGGATGCGGCCCAGGACCTGCTGGACCGGCACCTGCGCCATATCGAGGGTGGCATCCACTTCGGCGAGGATGCACCCCCCACCGGCGCCCTGTCGAAGGCGCTGCGTCGCGACGCCCGCTGAAGACGGGCGCCGCCCTGTGATCCGCCCCGGTCAGTCCTCGGCTGGAACGTAAAGCTGGCCCTTCTCGCGGAACAGATCGGCCATCCGCTCCATCCCCTCCTGCTTTTCCGCCGTCGCGCGGATATCATGCGATATCTTCATCGAACAGAACTTCGGCCCGCACATCGAACAGAAATGCGCGACCTTATGGGCGTCGGCGGGCATGGTCTCGTCATGCATCTCGCGCGCGGTGTCGGGGTCCAGACCCAGGTTGAACTGATCCTGCCAGCGGAAATCGAAGCGCGCGCGTGACAGCGCATCGTCGCGCATCTGCGCGCCCGGATGACCCTTGGCCAGATCCGCCGCATGGGCCGCCAGCTTGTAGGTGATGACGCCGGTCTTCACGTCGTCCCGGTCCGGCAGGCCCAAATGTTCCTTGGGCGTGACATAGCACAGCATCGCCGTTCCAAACCAACCGATCATCGCCGCCCCGATGGCACTGGTGATATGGTCGTAGCCCGGCGCGATATCGGTGGTCAGCGGCCCAAGCGTATAGAACGGCGCCTCGTGGCAATGCTCCAGCTGCTTGTCCATATTGGCCTTCAGCTTATGCATCGGCACATGGCCCGGCCCTTCGATGAAGACCTGGCAGTCGCGCGCCCAGGCACGCTTGGTCAACTCGCCCAAAGTCTCCAGTTCCGCAAATTGCGCCTGGTCATTGGCATCGGCGATGGAGCCGGGCCGCAAACCGTCACCAAGACTGAAGGTCACGTCATAGGCGCGCATGATCTCGCAGATCTCGTCGAAGCGCTCGTAGAGGAAGCTTTCGCGGTGGTGGTGCAGGCACCATTTCGCCATGATCGACCCGCCCCGGCTGACGATGCCCGTCACCCGCTTGGCCGTCATCGGGATCATGTGCAGTCGCACGCCCGCGTGGATGGTGAAGTAATCGACGCCCTGCTCGGCCTGTTCGATCAGCGTGTCGCGATAGATCTCCCACGTCAGGTCCTCGGCGATACCGCCGACCTTCTCCAGCGCCTGATACAGCGGCACCGTCCCGATGGGCACGGGCGAGTTGCGGATGATCCAGTCGCGGATGTTGTGGATGTTGCGGCCCGTGGACAGGTCCATGACGGTATCGGCACCCCAACGGATGGCCCATACCATCTTGTCGACCTCCTCCTCCATCGAGGATGTCACGGCGGAGTTGCCGATATTGGCGTTGATCTTGACCAGGAAATTGCGGCCGATGATCATGGGTTCAAGTTCGGGATGGTTGATGTTGGCAGGGATCACCGCCCGCCCCCGAGCGATTTCCGAGCGTACGAACTCCGGGGTCACCAGATCGGGGATGGAGGCCCCGAAATCCTCTCCATCGCGGGTATAGGCCGCGGTGCGGCCTTCGTTCTCGCGGATGGCGACATATTCCATTTCCGGCGTGATAATACCGGCGCGGGCATAGGCCAGCTGGGTCACGGCCCCTTTGGTGGCGCGCAGCGGATCGCGCTGATGCGGGAAGGCGGGGGTCAGGCGCTTGCCATCGACAAAACCGTTGTCGGCAGCGGTCAGGGGACGACCAGCGTAGGCTTCGGCGTCGCCCCTGCCCGTAAGCCACTTCCCGCGCACCGCAGGCAGACCGCCCTGAATATCGATGCGTGCATCGGCGTCGGTATAGGGGCCGGAGCTGTCATAGACGGTCAGCGGGGCCTCGCCCGTCAGGGAAATCCGGCGCATCGGCACGCGGATATCGTGCATGTCGCCCGGCACATACAGCTTGCTGGACGCAGGCATGGGGCCGGTGGTGATCTGGGGGTTCGGTTTCATCAGTGTCTCCCGCAACAAATGGGCGACCCGGATAAGACAAGCGATGAAGGGGCCACGCGGGCCCTGTGACGGACCTTGCGGCCCAAAGGACCGCCCCTTGGGTTGGGGAAGCTGCCTTTGGTCTTCCTACGCCAGCATAAACTGGGTCAGGTTCAAAGGGTCGCTTCACCGGGGTTGCCCCCACTCAGCCTCTCAGTCCCCTTAAGGCGGGACTCCCCTGACGTGCGGGCAGGGTCGCGATTTCGGGGGGAACTGTCAACAGCTTGATGCAGGCGCCCGCGGTGGCGGGCGCCTGCGGTCGGTATCAGACCTTCAGCGCGGCCAGAACATCGTCGGGGCGCATCGGCAGGTGGCGCAGGCGCACGCCGACCGCCGCCTGGATGGCATTGGCGATGGCCGGGGCCACGACCGTGGTGCCGGGTTCGCCCAGACCCACGGGAACCTCGGTGCTGTCGATGAACTCGATCTCCATCTCGGGCGTGTCGATCATCCGCAGGGGGGTATAGCCGCCAAGGTTCAGGTCGCGGACGTTGCCGTTCTCGAACTCGGTCCCTTCGTAAAGCGCCATGGAAAGGCCCCAAAGCGCTGCACCTTCACATTGCGCGCGGGCGCTGTCGGGATCGACGACGGTGCCGCAATCGAAGGCCAGCCACATCTTCTGAACCTCGACCGTGCCGGTTTCGCGGTCCACATGCACCTGCACGGCACCTGCGGTCCAGGTCGGCATCTGGCGGCTTTGACCGAAGGTCGTCGCGATGCCGATGGCGGTATCGGCAGGCAGATCAGCCGTGCCATAGCCCGACATCTTGGCCACGCGTTCCAGAACCTTTGCCTGACGCGACGCGCCGCCGACGGAATCGGGCGCTGTGCCGGCGTTATAGCCCTCGGCGATCAGGTGCTGCAGCCGGAATTCCAGCGGATCGACGCCGATCTTGGCGGCAGCCTCGTCCATGAAGCTTTCGACCGCGAAATTGGTCCAGCCCGGACCGACCGAGCGCAACCAGCCGGGACGGAAGGTCTGATTGGCCAGTTCGTTCTCGATCGCGCGGACCTTATGCGCACCGACCGAATACCAGTGGTCTGCACCGTCGATGGCGAAGACGTCATAGGGCTGGTCGTTCACGCCCTTGGGCATGAAGGACGGCGCCATGACGCCCGTGGGCCAGCCGGCTGCGGCATCGTGGTCCATGCCGATGACCTGCTTGTCGGCGTCGAATGCCATGCGCAGCTTCTGCACGCTTGGCGACCGGACGCTGTCGAACTGGACGTCATGTTCGCGCATGAAGACCAGCTTGACCGGCTTGCCGTCCAGCTGTTTCGAGGCCAGCGCGGCGGGCACGATGTAATCGCCGTTCAGGCGACGTCCGAAGCCGCCGCCCAGCATATAGCTACGCATGACGATCTTGTCGGGCTCGACCTCCAGCGCGGCGGACAGCGTCGGCAGGATCAGCGACTGCCACTGGTTGCCCGCATGGGTTTCCCAGATGCCGTCCGCATTGCGGAAGACGGTGGCGTTCAGCGGCTCCATCTGGAAGTGCAGCACGGTCGAGGTGGTGTATTCCGCCTCGATCGTATCGACGGCATCTTGGAAGGCCCGCGTGGTGTCCGGCGTCTCGGTCGGCAGGATCGCCCCGCTGGAGGCATCGGCGATCAATTCGCGCGACCGCGCTTGGATGTCGGCCTCGGAGACGCCTGCGGTCTCGCCCGCGTTCCATTCGACGGTGATCTGATCGGCGGCCTGCTTGGCGGCGAACAGCGTCTCGCCCAGCACGACGACCCAGCCCGGCACCGTCCCCGAAGGATCGTCCAGCGTCAGCGTCTGCAGATAGCCCTTGATGTCCTTGGCGCCGCTGTCATCCACCGATGCGACCGAGGACCCAAGACGCGTCGGCGGCAGCATCGGGATGCCATAGACCATGCCGTCGATCTTGGCATCCAGACCATAGATGGTCTTGCCGTTGGTCTTGTTGGTGATGTCCAAGGCGGTGACATCCTTGCCGACCAGACGCAGGTCGGAATGCGCCTTCAGCGGCAGGGCGGCCAGTTCGTCCTCGGTGAAGCTGCGGGTGATGCCCGATTTGACCAGCTCGGCATAGGTGATGGAATTGGTGCCATCGGTAACCATGCCGTCACGCGCCGTGCAGGTCGCGGGATCGACGCCCCATTGCTCTGCCGCGGCTTCGATCAGCGCCGTGCGGCCTGCGGCACCTGCCTGGCGATAAACGGGCCAGCTCTGCCAGACCGACCAGCTGCCGCCGGTGACCATGGTGCCCCATTTCTCGGCCGTATCGACATGGGTGATGCGCACATCGTCCCACGACACTTCCAATTCGTCCGCAAGGATGCGGGCGATGGCGGTGCCGACATGCTGGCCCATCTCGGCGCGGATGATATTGACGTTCACGCGGCCTTCGGTGTCGATCCAATACCACATGGTCGGCTCGAAGGTTTTGCCCACGGCCTCGATCGGCACGCCATCGGCGGCCTCTGGGTCCATTGCGGCATGGGATGTGCGCGGGAAGCCGAAGGCCACACCGGCCGCCGTCATCGAGATCAGGAAGCCGCGGCGGCTCAGCGCCGTTGCCGGGCTGCCGGCGCCGAGGCGCGAAAGGATCTTGTTCTTAGCCATTCTGGGTCTGCCCCCTGTTTGCCGAAGCCGCTTTGCGAACCGCCTGGCGGATGCGCGGATAGGTCATGCAGCGGCAAAGGTTGCCGGTCATGACGGCGTCGATGTCGTCGTCGCTCGGGTCGGGGATATCGGTCAGCAGGGCTGCGGCCTGCATGATCTGGCCCGACTGGCAATAGCCGCATTGCGGCACGCGCAGGCTGCGCCATGCCTCCTGCACGGGGTGGCTGTCGTTGGCGTCAAGCCCCTCGATCGTGGTGATCTCAGCGCCTTCGATGTCGCCAAGCGCGGTGATGCAGGACCTCGTGGCCCGTCCGCCGACGTGGACGGTGCAGGCACCGCACATGCCGATACCGCAGCCGAACTTGGTGCCGGTCAGCCCGACCTCGTCGCGGATCGCCCAGAGAAGCGGCGTGTCGGGATCGGCGTCGACGCTGACCTCGCGCCCGTTGATCTTGAGATTAACCATCAGGTGTTTCCTTCATGAATTCAGTGGGATCCGGGGCCGCGCGCGCGCAGTTGGGTGACATCCTCGCGCAGGTTCTCCCACGGTGCCTTTTCGGCCCGATCGGCGCGCAGATAGGCTGCGACCGAGGCGATCTGATCGTCGGTCAACGCTTGGGCAAAGCCGGGCATGACGACGCCTTCGGTGCCCTGATGGCTGTTCACGCCATAGAGGATCACCTGGATCAGGTTGCTGGGATCATCCTGATTGACCGAGGAGTTGATCCCCAGATCGGGACGGCCTTCGAGGATCTGCTTGGCGTTATAGTGGCAGGCAGCACAGGCGGTGGTATAGAGCCGCTCGCCCTCAACCTGGCGATAGCGGCGATCGGGGGCGTTGCGTTCGAGGCTGGCGCGGACGACGTCGCTGTCGGCGGGGTCCAGATCGTCGCCGCCCACCTTGTCGGCCAGATAGACGCTGATGGCGGTCAGGTCGCTGTCGGGCAGTTCGCGCACACCGGCGTGGACCACAGGCCCCATCGGACCGGCCGCGATGCCGTGATAGGTCGAGGAACCCTTGACCAGATACTCGCGGAATTCGGCGGCGTTCCACGGCACGGCCGAGGCATTGGCGGCGGTCAGCGCGGGGGCCTGCCAGCGGTCGATCTCGGCACCCGCATATTCCTCGCTGGATTTTTCAGCGCCAAGGATGTTGCGCGGGGTGTGGCAGGCGCCGCAGTGGGTGATGCCCTCGGCCAGATAGGCGCCGCGGTTCCATTCATCCGACTTCTCGGGGTCGGCCTCGTATTCGCCGAAGTCCACGAACAACATCTTCCAGCCGGCCTGCAGGATGCGCAGGTTCAGCGGGAAGGGCAGCTCGTTTTCCTTCTGGACGGTGCGGACAGGCTCCACCTCGGTCATGATATAGGCATAGATGGCGTCGATGTCCTCGTCGCTCATCTTGGTGAAATGGTCATAGGGGAAGGCCGGGAACAGGTGACGCCCGTCGCGGCCCACGCCTTCATGCATGGCGCGGCGGAAGGCGGCCTGCGAATAGCTGCCGATCCCCGTTTCCATATCGGGGGTCAGGTTCGTGGCATAGATGGTGCCAAACCCCGTCTCCATCGCATAGTTGCCGGCATAGGGCTCGCCGCCCTTGGCGGTGTGGCAGGTGGCGCAATAGCCCGCACCCGCCAGAACCCTGCCCTTTTCCACCTGTTCAGGCGGGAAATTCGCGTGATCTGCCGCCGTCACCGGCTGCATCGCGGGTTTATATGCATAGACGCCAAAGCCCACAGCGCCGATGGCTGCGATGGCCAGGATGCCTAGGCAGATCTTCTTGATCATTGATCCATATCCCTGGGTATCAGTATGGCAAAATCGGCGGATCCCGCCGATCAGTCGATATGCAAATGTTAACCCGACCGCGAACGGTCGGGTTCCCATTACCTTGCAGCGTTCTGGTATCAGATCAGCGACAACAGTTTTTTCGCGGCTTCTTCGGACGAGGCCGGGTTCTGACCCGTCACCAGTTTGCCATCGACCAGCACGAAGACGCCCCAGTCCTCGCCCTTCTCATACTGACCGCCATTGGCCTTCAGCATGTCCTCGACCAGGAAGGGGACGACATCGGTCAGGCCGACGGCTTCTTCCTCGGTGTTGGTGAAGCCGGTGACGCGCTTGCCATCGACCAGCGGCTTGCCATCGGCGCCCTTGGTGTGGCGGAAGACGCCCGGCGCGTGGCAGACGGCACCGACCGGCAGATCCTTGGCGGCAAAGCCCTCGATCAGGCGGCGGCTGTCGGCATCCTCGGCCAGATCCCACAGGGGCCCGTGGCCGCCGGGATAGAAGATGGCGTCGAAACCATCGACCTGCACATCGGCCAGCACCTTCGTGTCGGCCAGGGCTGCCTGCGCCGCGTCATCCTTCTTGAAGCGCTCGGTCGCATCGGTCTGGGCCTCGGGGGCGTCGCTGCTCGGGTCCAGCGGCGGCTGGCCGCCCTTGGGCGAGGCGATGGTGATATCGGCGCCCGCGTCCTTGAAGACGTAATAGGGGGCGGCGAATTCCTCCAGCCAGAAGCCGGTCTTGTTGCCCGTGTCGCCCAGCTTGTCGTGCGAGGTCAGAACCATCAGGATTTTCATATCGGTATCTCCTTGTCTTGTGTTGCGGGATCAGGCGGACAGACGGATGACGCGCTTGCCGAAAGCCTCGCCGCGCAGCAGTCCAATGAAGGCCGAGGGCGCTTGTTCCAGCCCGTCGATCATTTCCTCACGGTACTTGATCTTGCCTTCCTTGACCCAACCGCCGACCTGTTCGGCAAATTCGGGATAGAGATGGCCGAAATCGTCGAAGACGATGAAGCCGCGCATGGTCATCCGCTTGCGCAGGATCTGACCCATCAGGTAATTCATGCGATCCGGCCCGTCCGGCAGCGAGGTCGCGTTATACTGCGAGATCAACCCGCAGACCGGGATCCGCGCCGAGGGGTTCAACAGCGGCAGGACCGCGTCGAAGACTGCGCCGCCGACGTTCTCGAAATAGATGTCGATGCCGTCGGTCGCTTGCGCCTTCAGGTCATCGGCAAAGCTGTCGGCCTTGTAGTCGACGCAGGCATCGAAGCCCAGGGTCTCGACTACATGCTTGCACTTGTCGGCACCGCCGGCGATGCCGATGACGCGCAGGCCTAGGATCTTGCCGATCTGGCCGACCGTCGCGCCGACCGGGCCGCTGGCACCGGCGACGACCAGAGTCTCGCCTGCCTTGGGCTGGCCGATCTGCGTCAGACCTGCCCATGCGGTCAGCCCGGGCATGCCCAACACGCCAAGCGCCCAGGATGGGTTTTCGGGGTTCTTGCCCATGTTGATGACGCCGGTACCGTCCGACAGGGCGTAATCCTGCCAGCCACCGAAGGCCACGACCCAGTCACCTTCCTCAAAACCATCGACGTCCGAGGTGACCACCTGCGACACGGTCCCGCCGACCATGACCTGATCGACCTCGACCGGCGCGGCATAAGAGGGCGCATCGCTCATCCGGCCGCGCATGTAGGGGTCCAGCGACAGATATTCGTTGCGCAGCAGCATCTGCCCCTTGCCGGGGGTTGGCACATCGACGGTTTCCAGCCGCAGCGTGTTTTCCGTCGGCTCGCCCTTGGGGCGTTCGGCCAGAACGTGGCGGCGGTTCTGTGTCTTGGATTGGGTCATGATGTCTCTTTCCCGATCGGTTGATCGTAACGTGGAATTTCAGTTCAGGACGGCGGCAGAAGGTCGCGGGTGCGTGCCATCGCATCGTCCAGCGGGGTTCCGTCATGGGACAGATGCGCCATCAGGCTTGCCCCTAGCCACAGCTGGTACAGCATGGTGGCCATGGCCTTGGGGTCTGCAAGCGGCGTCATCGAGCCGTCCCGTCCCGCCTTATCAAGCGCCCGTGTCAGCTTCGCGATGATCGCCGAGACGCCGTTCTGCAGGATCAAGGCCATATCCGGGGACAGGTCGCTGATCTCGGCGGCCAGTTTGACGATCAGGCACTGGCGTTCGGCATCGCCACTGCCTTGGCGGTCGCGCCAATCCGCGAAATAGCCCAGCACCTGATCGCGTCCCGGCAAGCCGTCATTGTCCAACGTGGCGCCCAGATCGCATTCATAGGTACGGACATAGCGGTCCAGCAGGGCACAGCCATATCCCTCTTTCGAGGCGAAGTAGTGATAGAAGGACCCCTTGGGCACCTGCGCCTCGGCCAGCAGTTGACCGAGGCCGACGGCAGTATAGCCGCGCTGCGCCACAAGGCGGCGTCCGGTATCAAGGATATGGGTCCGTGCGTCTGTCATGACGCACTAGCTAAGCACGCTAGACCGATTGTCTAGCCCCATGAAGGAAATAATTATTTCCTGAAATCATCCGTGCAGGGACCGGCGATCAACGCCGATCCCCCGCCGCGGGTTTCAACCGCGCCACGCTGATCCATGCGGCCAACGCCATCGCCCCCGCCGTCGCCAAGCACAGCGGCAACCCGCCCAGCTGATAGCTGAGGCCCGACAGCAGCGTCCCCAGAAGCCGCCCCGCCGCATTCGCCATGTAGTAGAAGCCGACATCCATGGTCACACGCTCGGCCTTGGAAAAGGCCAGGATCAGATAGGAATGCACCGCCGAGTTCAGCGCGAAGACGAAGCCGAACAGCAGCAGCCCCGCCACCAGCGTCGCGGTCAGCCAAGGCGCGGGCGCACCCGATGCCAGCACCAGCGCCGCCAGCACCAGCGGGATCGGAACCAGCCGACCGGCCCAGGCCACGGCCTGATCGACGATCGCGGCCTGCGGCTTGCCGCGCGCCGCCAGCAGTTTCGGCGCCGCCGCCTGAACGGCGCCATAGGCGATGATCCAGACGGCCATGAAGGTGCCGATCAGGAAGAACGCCGCACGGCGGCTGTCCGGCGTACCGTCCGACAGCACCGATTGGAAATAGACGGGGATGCCCACGACGAACCAGACGTCCCGCGCCCCGAACAGGAACATCCGCGCCAGCGACAGGCGATTGATGTCCGGATCGCGCGACCAGATGGCGCTGATCTTGCTGCCCTTGCGCCCTTTCGGCAGACCGGCGGGCAGGAACAGCACGATCGCCAGCAGGATCGCCGCCAGCACCGCCGCCATCAGCCAGATGGCCGCCTGGAACCCTGCCAGCCCCAGCATCGCCGCGCCCAGGAAGAAGCCCAGACCCTTGACCGCATTCTTCGATCCCGTCAGCGCGGCCACCCATCGGAACAGCGTGCCGTCGCCTTCGGGGGCCAGCACCTTGACCGCCGATTTCGACGACATCTTGGCCAGATCCTTGGCGACCCCGCTGGCCCCCTGCACCGCCATGACGAAGACGACCGAGGCACCGACGCTCCATCCCGGGTCAAGTTGCGCCAGCGCGACAAGCGCCGCGATCTGCAACCCCAGCCCCGCATAGAGCGTGCTAGCCAGCCCGAAGCGCGCCGCGATCCAGCCTGCGGCAAGATTGGTGACGATGCCCGCGACCTCGTACAGCAGGAACAGATAGGCCAGCTGCACGGGCGTGAAACCAAGCCCGTTGAAATGCAGCAGGACCAGCATCCGCAAGGCCCCGTCCGACAGCATGAAGGCCCAATAGGCCGCCGTCACCGCAACATAGGCGCGCATCGCATTCATGACGCCGCCACCATCCGCACGATGTCGGCCAAGCGGCAGGCATAGCCCCATTCGTTGTCGTACCAGGCATAGATCTTGACCTGCGTCCCGTCGATCACCATCGTCGAACCCGCATCGATGATCGCGGAACGCGGATCGTTCAGGTAGTCCGAGGACACCAGCGGGCGCACCTCATACCCCAGGATGCCCTTCAGCGGGCCTTCGGCGGCGGCGGCAAAGAGGGCGTTGACCTCCTCGGCGGTGGTGGGGCGCTCGACCTCGAAGACGCAATCGGTCAGCGAGGCGTTCAGCAGCGGCACCCGCACCGCATGGCCGTTCAGGCGACCCGCCAGTTCGGGATAGATCAGCGTGATGGCCGTGGCCGATCCGGTCGTCGTCGGGATCAGGTTCGCCAGTGCCGAACGGGCGCGGCGGGCATCCTTGGCGGGGCGGTCCACGATGGTCTGCGTGTTCGTCACGTCATGGATGGTGGTGATCGCGCCGTGGCGGATACCCAACGCCTCGTGGACGACTTTAACCACCGGTGCCAGGCAGTTCGTCGTGCAGCTGGCCGCCGTGATCAGACGGTGCTGCGCGGGGTCATAAGCGTCGTGGTTGATGCCATAGACGATGTTCAACGCCCCGCCATCCTTGACGGGGGCCGATACCACGACCCGACCGACCCCGGCATCGAAATAGGGCTGGACCTTTTCCGCCGTCTTGAAGACCCCGGTGCAGTCGATCACCACGTCGATGGCCATCGCTGCCAGCGGCAGATCCTCGATCCGGGCGGTGCGGGTCAGCGCGATCCGCTGGCCATCGATGGTCAGGCTGTCCTCGGAATGGCCGATGTCGGCCCGCCAGCGACCATGGATGCTGTCGAATTCCAGCCATGTCGCGTGCTGTTCGGGCGTTCCTTGGGCATCGTTCAGCAGGACGATCTGCCCCCCTGCCCCCGATGCGATCAGGTCGCGAAGGACCAGTTTGCCGATGCGGCCGAGTCCATTGAGGGCGATGCGGGTCATGAGGGTGCCTTTCCAATCAAATCCATATTTCATGCATATTGGAATTGATCGGGCGCGGCAAGACATGGAAACGGGTGCGGGGGCCGATCCCCCGCACCCGTCATCAAGGCGTCACAAATCAGTAGCGTGCGGCCATGGCCGACAGCGGCAGCGGCTGCAGCTTGTCGGCATTGCCGGCGGTGCCGAATGCCTCGAAACGGTCCTTGCAGACCTGCGCCATCATCGACATCGCGGGCTTGAGGTATTTGCGCGGATCGAACTCGGCCGGGTCCTCGGCAAAGCACTTGCGAATGGCCGCGGTCATGGCAAGGCGGTTGTCGGTGTCGATGTTGACCTTGCGCACGCCATGCTTGATGCCGCGCTGGATCTCCTCGACCGGGACGCCCCAAGTCGGGCGGATGTTGCCGCCATAGCTGTTGATGATTTCCTGCAGATCCTCGGGGACCGAGGAGGAGCCATGCATCACCAGATGGGTGTTGGGCAGGCGGCGGTGGATCTCCTCGATCACGTTCATCGCCAGGATGTCGCCATCGGGCTTGCGCGTGAACTTGTAGGCGCCATGGCTGGTGCCCATGGCGATGGCCAGCGCATCGACGCCGGTATCCTCGACGAAGCGGACGGCTTCGTCGGGGTCGGTCAGCAGCTGGTCGTGGGACAGCTTTTCGGTGGCGCCGTGGCCGTCCTCTTGGTCGCCCATGCCGGTTTCAAGGCTGCCCAGTACGCCCAGTTCGCCCTCGACGGACACACCGCAGGCATGGGCCATCTCGGTCACGCGACGGGTGATGTCGGCGTTATAGGCGTAATCGGCGGGCGTCGTGCCATCCGCCTTCAGCGAGCCGTCCATCATGACGCTGGTGAAGCCGTTCTGGATCGCGGTCGCGCAGGTCTCCAACCCGTTGCCGTGGTCCAGATGCATGCAGATCGGGATGTCAGGGAAGGCGCGCGACAGGCCGCCGATCAGACCCGCCAGCACCAGGTCGTTGGCATAGGCGCGCGCGCCGCGGCTGGCCTGCAGGATCACGGGCGAGCGGGTCGCCTGCGCCGCCTGCATGACCGACAGGCCCTGTTCCATGTTGTTGATGTTGAAGGCCGGCACGGCATAGCCATTCTCGGCGGCGTGGTCCAGAAGCTGACGCAGGGTGATCATCGCCATGGTGGCTCAGTCCTTGTTTTCTGAAAGATAGGTGTGGATCAGGTCGATTTCCGAGGCGGTCCCGAAAAAGATCGCGGACATCTGGTGCAGCTCGGTCGGAACCACGTCCAGAATGTCGATCTGGCCGTTGGTAGCGCGCCCGCCCGCCTGTTCGGCCAGATAGGCCATGGGCACGCATTCATAGATCAGCCGCAGGCGGCCGTTTTCATATCCGGGTCGCGCATCGGCCGGGTAAAGAAACACGCCGCCCTGCATCAGGATGCGGTGCATGTCGCCCACCGCCGCCGCCAGCCAGCGCATGTTGACGTTCCGCCCCTGCGGGCCGTCGCTGCCCATGCGCAGATCGGCGACCCATCTCTGCAAGGGCGCCGACCAATGGCGTTCGTTCGAGGCGTTCCAGGCAAAGGTCTTGGCCTTGGCGGGCAGCGTCAGGTTCTGACGCGCGATGCGGAAGGCGCCGACCTCGGCGTCGAAGGTGGCGACATGGACGCCCTGCCCGACCGACCAGCCGAAGTCGACCGAATGCCCGAAGCTGGCATAGCCCGCCGCCACGATGTCGCGGCCCTTGCGCAGAAAGCCCTCGGGACCTGCGGGCAACACGGTGAACAGCAGGCCCAGGGGCGCGCCGATGCCGATGCTGCCCGACCCGTCGATGGGGTCGATGGCCACGTCGAAGGCCCCGTCGGGATTCAGGGCAACGATCTGCTCGGCCTCCTCGGACAGGACCTGGCGGACCCCTGCGGCGCGCAGGGCGGCGATCATGTGGTCATGGGCGGCGACATCCAGCGCCTTCTGCTTGTCGCCGCTGTCGTTGGTGCCGACGATGGCATCGGGATCGCCGTGCAAACGCCCCGCCGCCAGTCGTTGCGCCAGGGGCGGCAGGGCCTGCGCGATGGCCAGCACCACGCCCTCGAGGCCGGTGGCGGACAGCATGTCGGCCAGCAAGGGCCCGGTCGGCGCACTGTCGTTGGGAAGGTGCAGCATGTTCAGCCCTTGCTATACTTGGCATCGACCGCGTCGATGGCGTTCACATTCCCGGCCGAGCGGCCTTCGGCGTCGAAGTTCATGGTTTCGGCAAGCCAGGCATCGGCGATGGCCTTGGCCAGTTCGGGGCCGATGACGCGCGCGCCCATGGTGATGATCTGCGCGTTGTTCGACAGCGCGGCGCGTTCAGCGGAATAGGTATCATGGGTCAACGCCGCGCGGATGCCCGGCACCTTGTTGGCCGAGATGCAGACCCCGATCCCCGTGCCGCAGACCAGGATGGCGCGATCATAGGTGCCATCCTTGACCTGCGATGCCACGCGGTCCGACAGATCCGCATAAAAGGCGTCGGGGCCCTCTTCGGTCCGGCTGATCTGGGACACCTGATGCTTGCCCTTCAGGTGTTCCGCCAGGATCAGGGCCAGCCCTTCACCCGCGCTGTCGCCTGCAATTGCCAGTTTCATCCTGTTTCCCCCTCCTCAAATGGTTGCGGCGCAACGCGCCAGAATATCCAGGTAGCCCTCGACCGCCCAGGCCGAGCGCCCGATGAACAGCCCGTCGATATGCGGGCAGGCGATCAACTCCTGGCAGTTGTCGGGATTGACCGAGCCGCCATAGAGACAGGGCACCCGCCGCCCCAGCACCTCCCGCGCGGTGGCGATGATCTCGGCTTGGCGCGCATCGGCGTAATCCGAGGTGGCAGGAATGCCGTTGTCCCCGATGGCCCAGACCGGCTCATAGGCCAGAAGGATGGTCGCGGCCTTCTGATCCTCCGACAGCCGCCCTAAGGCACCACGGACCTGCGCAGACAGCACTTGGGTCGCGCGGCCCGCCTGGCGTTCCTCCAGCGTCTCACCGATGCAGATCAGCGGGATCAGCCCGTGGCGGACGGCCGCTTCGACCTTCAGGCCGACGGTGTCATCCGTTTCGCCGAAATGTTCGCGTCGTTCGCTGTGGCCCAGCTCGACGATGTCCAAGCCGCAGTCGGTCAGCATGGGGGCGCTGATCTCTCCGGTCCAGGCGCCTTGGTCGGCCCAATGCATGTTTTGCGCGCCGACCTTGACGCTGGTTTCCGACAGGATCTGCGCGACGTCGCGGCAGACGGTGAAGGGCGGGATGACGAAGCGCTGGATGCGCGGGTCGCGGTCCGCATCCGCCGCGGCAAGGGCGGTGGCGAAGTCCCGCGCCTCGGCCAGGGTCTTGTTCATCTTCCAGCTGGTGCCGATCCAGAAATTCGTCATGTCGTCAGTCCTTCGCGATGGTCAGGCCGATGCCCGCGCGGTCCAGATGCACCAGCGCGTCCGAGGCGGGCATGGCATCGGTGATGATCGTGTCGAAATCGGTCAGCCGGGCCAGCGACTGCAGCGCCGAGCGGCCGAACCGCTGATGGTTGACCAGCAGGACCCGGCGGTCCGCCACCGCCATCATCGCCCGCTTGGTCCGCACGGCGTTGTCGTCCATGTGAAACGCCTGCAGCCCCAGCACCGCGGGGGCCGAGATGAAGGCGATGTCCGCGCGTAGACGCGACAGCGAATCCTCGGTCACCATGCCGAAGAAGCCGTTGAACTTGGCGCTGAAGGCGCCGCCAAGCGCGATCAGCGTGATCCGCGGTGCATCCTTCAGGCGGTCGATCACGGCGGCATTGTTGGTGATGACCGTCAAGGGCGCTTTCTCCACCAGGCTGCCGCCCAGCAGTGCCGCCATCGAGCCGTCGTTGACCATGACGGTCATGCCGGGTTCCACCAGTTCCAGCGCGGCGCGGGACATGCGTGCCTTGGCCTCGGCGTCCTGGGTTTCACGGATGCGGAAATCGCTTTCGAACTGCGTGCCCGCATCGATGGTCGCCCCGCCGCGCACCTTCCGCAGCAGCCCCGCCTGATCCAGATCGTCCAGATCGCGGTGGATGGTCATCTTCGAAACCGCAAAGCGTTCGGCCAGATCGTCGAGGTCCACGGCGCGCGTCTCCACCAGCAGATCCATGATCGCCTGTCTGCGTTCGTCGCGTTTCAAAAGCCGAATCCTCCGGAAGCCGTCGGATGCTTCATAACATTAGGCGTGAGATTATCAATGTCATCAAATGTTATTTTGTGATTTATAAATGTTACAAACGCCTGACGGACGGGCAATTGCCCAGTTCTGCGGCTGGAACCTTCACCAATGCCTGTCGTTACGCTGCCAACGATCCAACGACATCGAAGGATGACACATGCCCTCCAACGCCCCACTGTTCGAACCCTTGGCCATCGGCGCCATCGATGCGAAGAACCGTATCCTCATGGCGCCGCTGACCCGGTCGCGTTCGACCCCTGACGAATTGGCACAGACCGATCTGCACGCCACCTATTATAGCCAGCGCGCCGGAGCCGGGCTGATCGTCAGTGAAGCCACCCAGATCAGCACCGAAGGCCAAGGCTATGCCTGGACCCCCGGCATCTATTCTGATGCCCAGATCGAGGGGTGGAAGAAGGTCACGGATGCAGTCCACGCCAAGGGTGGCAAGATCGTCTGCCAGCTGTGGCACGTCGGTGCCATCAGCCACAACGTCTTCCACGACGGCGCGGCGCCCGTCTCGGCCAGCGAATGGACCCCCAAGGGCGAAGCCTTCGTGGGCGACCTGCTGCCCAAGGGCCCGACCGTGCCCCACCCCGAGGCCCGCGCATTGGAAACCGATGAGATCCCGCGCCTGCTGAACGATTATCGCCACGCCTCGGAATGTGCTCGCCGCGCCGGCTTCGACGGCATCGAGGTGCATGGCGCGAACGGCTATCTGATCGACCAGTTCCTGCGGTCGTCGGTGAACAAGCGCAGCGATGCCTATGGCGGCTCGGTCGAGAACCGCATCCGCCTGCTGGTCGAGGCCGTCGATGCATCGGCCGAGGCTTGGGAACCCGGTCAGGTCGGCGTGCGCCTGTCACCCCAAGGCGGCCCCGGCGGCAGCCATGACGACGATCCGGAAACGCTCTATACCGCCGCTGCCAAGGCCCTGTCGGGAAAGGGGCTGGCCTATCTGCATGTCATTCGCCCGAACAACCACACGGGCGACGGCAAGGGCAAGGATCAGGCCGCCAACCTGATGGCCAAGATGAAGCAGGCCTTCGACGGCGTCTTCATCGCCAACGGCGAATTTTCGGCCGCCGAGGCTGCAGAATGGGTGCAGAACGGCAAGGCCGATGCCGTCGCCTTCGGCCGCGACTTCATCGCCAACCCCGACCTGCCCGCCCGCATCGCGCAGGATGGGCCTTATAACGAGCCCGATTCCGACACCTTTTATGGCGGCGGTGCCAAGGGCTATACCGACTATCCGACCTTGGATCAGTCCTGATTGGCAGCGCGTCCCGGAAGGCCGGGGCGCGCCCTAAGCGACAAGTTTGCGGGCCGTCGCCTCATCCGTCATCAGCCCTGTCAGGCGACCGCTGTTCAGCACGGCACGAATGGCCTGCGCCTTTTCAGCGCCCCCCGCAATAACGACGATGCCTTCGTTCCCCGTCCCCGACAGATCGACCGACAGGGTTCGCGCGCTTAGTGTCGTTTCCAGGATGCAGCCGCTTTCGTCGAAGAAATGGTCCATCATCTCAGCGACGGCACCGCCTGCGTGGATCTCGGCGATCTCATGCGGCTCGATCATGCCGGTTGCGACCAGCTGTGCGCCCCTGGTGACCGTCCCCATCCCCACCAGCTTCAGCGTCGCACGGCTGGACAAATCGAATATCTCGCGCGCGCCGGGCTGGGCCAGCAGGATCGCCCGGTCACTTTCGGAACCCGCAAAGAAGGGGATCGGCAGAACATATGCGTTGGAGCCGGCCTTATGGACCGAGCTGTGCATGACATCATGCGGGTTGGCGGCGTAATTGCGGGTCAATCCGCCCGGCAGGGACCCGAAATCCACTCCCTTCGCCTCGAAACGCGGCAGGTGATCGACCGCCGCCGAGAGCGTCCGCCCATGGCCCAGCCCGATCACGGGATGCTCACCGCGCCATCAGCCCGCCGCCCGCATGATGGCCTTCAGGGTGTCGCCATCCAGCGTTGCAGGGTTCGCCTTCATCGAAGACGAACTGGCGGCTGCCGTCGCCGCCTGCGCCATGGCATCGACACCGACGCCCTGCGCCGTCAGGCCGGGAAGCCCTGCCTTGCATGCCCAATCCGCCAGCAGGTCCGCGGCGCGATCGACATCGGCATCCGCTTCGCCAAAGGCCGCGCCGATCCAGGCCCCCACCTGATTCAGCCGAGTGGCCAGTCCATCATCCCGGACCGCACGGCGATTGGCCCGCAGCACGTGCGGCAGCAACGCCCCGCAGATCGCACCATGCGCCGCGCCCGTCAGCCCGCCAAGCGGTCCCGCCAGACCGTGAACCGCCCCCAGGCCTGCATTCGCCAGCGCCATCCCGCCTGACAGGCTGACCCAAGCCATGTCATCGCGCGGGGCGGGGTCTTCGGCCTGCATCAGGCGCATGAGGGCGGCCAGACCGCGCGGGATGGCGTCGCGGCACAGCGCGTCGGTCAAGGGATTGGCGCGGGTGGAGACGAAAGGCTCGATCACCTGCGTGATGGCGTCCAGCCCGGAAGCCAGCGTCACCCCCCGCGGGCATCCATCCGTCAGCGCCGGATCGACGATCGCAAGGCGTGGCAGCATCATCGGGTCGCGCAGGCTGACCTTGCGGGCGTGTTCGGGCACGCCGATGACGGCGTTGCGCGTCACCTCAGCCCCGGTGCCGGCGGTGGTGGGCATGGCAATAAAGGGCAAGGGCGGGTGATCCAGCGGCAAGCCCCGGCCGACGACCTCAAGATGATCCAGCATCGGACGAGTGGCAGGGACCAGTGCCGCGATGGCCTTGCCCGCGTCGATGACGGCCCCGCCGCCCATGGCGATCACCACCTGCGCGGTTCGGGCCGCCGCGACCCCGGACTGTATCAGGGCCATGTCGGGTTCGCGGTCCACGGCAAATCCCGCGACGCGGCAACCTTTTGCCGTCAGAGCCTCGCCCAGCCAGGCGCTGCGCGCGGCGTCGCGTCCATGGACCAGCAGGATATCCCGGCCCAAAGCCGCCGCCCGATCGGCGGCCTGAACCGCGCGGCCGCGTCCGAAGCTGATTTCCGTGGCGGTCGAGAAGGCAAAGGGCTGGGGCATCGACGGTTCCTGTGGTAAAGGCTGTGTCAGATATTCAGCTTATCGGCGCCGGTGTCGATATGCGGCGCCCAGAATGCAACGCTTTCGGCGATCTGGGAGATGACCTGCCGGTCGTTCGGATCGCGTTCCTTGAAGCTCAGTTCCAGACAGATCTCGTTGTCGGCGGCGCCGCCGTGTTCAAGGGCGCGTAGCAGCGGCGCGGGCTGGATGCGGCCCTTGGCGTTGAATTCGGCGGTGAAAGGCCAATGGCCGCCCTTGTCCATCAGCGACTGCTTGATATGGATGATGGGGCTGACCCGCGGCACGGCACGCGCCCAGGCATAGGGGTCGAAATCGTCAGGATTGTCGCTGGTGACATCGCCATGATCGATATCGGCCATCATCCACATCGGGATCGTCATATCGGCGGTGATGATGCGGTCCTGCAGGGCCATGGCACTGGCGATGGTGTCGCCGAATTCGCGGCCCACGCTCATGGGCTCCCAGAACAGGTAATCCAAGCCTGCGACGCGGGCATGTTCGGCCACCTCGGCCCAGCAATCCAGCGCGATGCGGATCAGATCCTCGCGCCGCGCGGCGTTGTCGAAATCGCGATAGGTCATGATGGCGAATTGCGTGCCGATGCCAGTGCCGTCCAAATTGGCGGTGATGTCGGCAAAACTCTCGAATTAGTCGACGTGATATCGCCGCACATTGGCATCGGGATGTCCGAAATGGTTCCAGCCGACTGTAAAGGTCGTTCACCAGTACCCCGCTTTGGTCCATCGCGGCGCGCATCTGCCACAACAGACGGCGGATCAGCGGCCCCGGCTAGGATGGATTGATAAACTCATGCGTCAGCCGCAGGTCGCGGATGCACAGGTCGCGCAGCAGGTTAGCATAGCTTTCGTAATCGGTATCGGCGATGCTCCCCCGCACGGAAGTGCGGTTTCAGTCTAGTCGCCGTCCATGTCTGGAAAGATCTCGCGCAGCTTGTGCATTCCGCGTGCAGCCAGTTCACGGGAGGTGATTATCTTCCCACCAAAGACCTTTAAGATCGGCGCCCCGCCCGTCTAATTTGGGTCGAACTCATCATCATGGGTGATGGCTAGGGGATTGCCCTGCCCATCGTCGAACAGGGGCCGCACGCCGGCAAAGCTGTACAGGACGTCATCGAGGCGCAACTTTTCCTTGGAAGTACCGCTTCACGGCGGCCAGCAGGTAGTCGATATTGGACACGTCGGCGGTCACATCCACGGCGCGACCGTCATAGGCGATGTCGGTGGCGCCGATCAGCGCCTTATCGCCTTCGTATGGGTTGATTGAAGATTACCCGTTGTCGTGGTGCTGGACCAGATAGGCACCGCCGCCCTTGACCAGCCGCGCTTTGCGGGCCAAATTCGCCCCCGCGACACGGTTGATAAAATCGCTGCCCCGATGCCTGCAAGATTGACCAGACAGCGGGCGCGGAACCTGTAGGTCTCACCGCTGGCGGCATCGGTGGTGGTGACGGTCCAGGCGTCATCCTCGCGGCGGACTTGGGTACCGGCGGTGCTAAACGCGCGTCATCGACCCAGCAGTCGCTGTATTCGACCCCCCTTTTTAGCTGCCCAGCAAGAGCTAGCCTTCGGGTGCGCGGCGCAAATTCAGCGTGCGGGCGCCGGGCAGTCTCCTGCCCCGCCCAGATTATTGTACGGAGAACAGCTCCAACCGGACCAGCTAGGCGGGGCGGTCGTCGGAGCTGTGGGGCAGCACGAAGCGAATCGGCTAGGCGCTATTCTGGGCGCCGGCCAGCACGACTTCGCGCTCGATCGGGGCCTCGAGGACAAGGCTGAATTCGTAATGTTCCAGATAGCACATACCGCCGTGGACCAGCTTGTCACACCGTGACTACGTTCCCTGCGCCAGGTCGTCTTTTCGCACAGGACCACCGACAGGTGACGTCCGCCGCATCGTGCGCGATGCCAGCGCCTTTGATGTTGCCGCCCGTCAGAAAAAGATCGATCATGCTACTGGTGCCATTTATCGGGAACTCCTGTCCGGGCCACGCGGTGGGGGCGAGGGCGGTCCATGTCGGCGGCAAAGGCCGGAAACAGCCGGTCATAGATTTGCGCCGGCGCCGGATCGGGGGCCTTGGGCGGATCAAGCAGCGGCGTGACCCATTCGGCGATGTAGGCATCCATATCGGGATAGGAGCGGATGGCGACGGCAGCCATCATCGCGGCCCCCGCCTCGTCGCGTTGCGGCACGCGGACCGGGGCGTTCAGTGATGCCGAAAGGATCGCGCGCAGCCCCATCGACGGCTCGACGAACCCTGCACGCGCATCGGCGCTGACAAACGGTCCGGGTCGCGACTGCGCTAGCCACCCCTCCAGATGGATGACTAGGTCGCGGCGGTTGACCTATTGCCTCAAGTCCGACATAATTCTCGCCTAAACGGTCTGCACCCAGTCTAGGCTCAACGTCGTGGCCATGTTGATCCGGATTTGCACGATGACGCCCAAGATCGGCAGGCAGACGACAAAGCCGGTGCCCTGATCGTTCAGGACCACCTACCCCTCATCGACCACACGCAGATGCACCCCGGTCGAGCCGACCGTCGAACAGGCCACGTCGCCCGCTCCGCCGCGCATACCGACACACAGTCCCGTCATCACCATGTCGACTTAGCCCAGTGTCACGGGCGTCCCTGCCACCAAGGCCAGTCCGTCGCGCGGCAACTGCCGTCAGCGGATGGGTGACCTGCCCGCCGTCGATGATGGGCGGCAGCAGGTGACGACAGCTTTCCCACCCCAGCGCCGTGATGACGTCGTCGTCATAGGCGCGGGTGCGGAAATTGTCGAAGGTGAAGCTGGCCTTGGACGGGTCGGTGGCGCGGATGCCGGTCAGGTTCAGGTAAAGCCAGTTCTTGAAATGCAACGCGTCCTGAGCGCGGTCGAGCAGTTCGGGCGCGTTGGCATCCATATGCGCCATCTGCGCACCCGGATGGCAGGTGTTCAGTCCGGTGCCGGTCGTCTCGACCCGCTGGATGTTCATTGGGCCGGCGGCAAAGCGGTCGACAGTGAATGCGGCACGGGCGTCCACCACAGCCATGCAGTCCACAGTAGGACCTCCCGCCCGCCAACCAGGTGCCGTCCCCCTTGCCCCCGTCAACGGCAGCGCTGCGTGCAAGATTGGGCAGGCGGTCGCCAACACCGCGCGGGGCCGACGCGCAATCACCCCATGAGCAGGCCATGTCCTGCATGGCGGACCCGTCCTGCCCCGTCAGGTAATATTGCGCACCGAGAACACACTAAATTGTTGCCCCGCCATGCCGTAAGCCACCGCCTTGATGACCGAGGTTCCCGTGTCGATGCCGACACGAATATGCGGCTCGGACGTGGCGCCCGGCGATGCTGCTGATGCTGATTATTGTCAGACTCCGCCGCAGTATTGGGGTCGAACCCACCTGCATGGCTTGCCCCAGTCGCGCAGGAACGCCATCTTTCACGCAACGCACTGAATCATGTCTATCGTATTTTCTAACATGTTTGGTGCCGGTCATTCTGTGCGGGAAGCTACGGCAACAGGATAAAAACGCTGGGTCGTGCCGATCCTGCGGCAGCAATCCGCCGGAGGGAGGGCCGGTCGCATGCATTCATCGCCTCAGGTTCGGCCATGTCCTAGCCAAGACCGCATAGCATGTTGTGGTCTTTTTCCTGATCAGAACGGGGCCATGACGTGACCCACACATTCACTGCACCCAAGGCACCCGCCGCCCCGCCGTCTCTAGTCGTTATCGCTTGGCGTCGTAGTTCTGGCAGCGATGGCGCTGGATACGACCGTCGTGCAGGTCGAGTCCGAAGTCGACGCCAGCCAGTTGGCGTTCTCCGCCGATGATTGCGCCACAACCGAATTTCCGCGCATCCAGTCCGTCGTACAGGAACGCACGATCGATGTGATAACTCTGGCCTAGGTCATGTTGACAAATGGCGGAGCCAGAGACGGATCGAGGTGATGTCGATGAACCCCAAGAAGCTCTCTGCGGTTTTGTCGTAGCGGGTGGCGACGCGGCGGGCGTTCTTCAGCTTGTTGAAGCAGCGCTAGACGAGGTTGCGCAGCCTGTAGAGGGTGCGATCCACGGTGACACGGAGCTTGCGGGTCTTGCGCATGGGGATGACCGGCACAACGTTGCGCGCTTCCAT
>NZ_PYWA01000008.1 GCF_003056335.1 Paracoccus indicus
GTTAGACAACCAGACCGCCCACATATCTCTTCAGATAAACTATCAATGTCAAAAAGCAGAGGAACAAAATCACCAGAGAAGCGCCAATCAATCGACGCCCGCTCCAGACAATCCGAACCAGAATTTCACCCCGGTCAGCCGCGCCTCTCAGCACCGCCTGCCCGGCCCCTCCAGCGTTCCCGCCTTCGGTGAAGCGGTGTTTAGACAGACCGAACCAGAGACGCAAGCAGGTTTCCCGAGAAAAACGACACAAAACACAAAAACAAACGCAACCCGCTGATAATACAAAGATAAATATCCGAGCCAACAACGAGAAACACACCGGAACGCCAGTAGGAACACGAATCAACCCTGCGACTCGCCGAAAATTTCAGCAGTTATGCTGCCATACCACGCCTCGGCCTGATCCGCCGTGGCCTTGCGTTGTGCCGCACTTTCCGACGGTTGGCTAATGAAGCTGTTGCTGGCCAGAATACGTTTATCTCTGACCCCGTAATTGGCCCCTACGCGCACGGCATCACCGGGCGCAATCAGGGACCAGCAGGTATTGGCATAGCTGGCCTCATAGGCGGGGGTGTCGATCAGCTGGTTCAGGATCGCCTCGGCGGCGACCTTGGCCTGTGAATTTGCGGCATAGGCCGATTTTGGCATCTCACCCTGATCTGCGCTGTCACCCAGGACGAAAATGTCAGGATCCATCAGGGATGCCATGTTGGTCCCATCCACCGGGGCCCAACCTTCGCCACCCGTCAATCCGGCAAGGGTTGCGATGGCACCGGCCTTCTGCGCCGGAATGACATTGCATAAATCGACCGGTTGCACCTGTCCATCGATGATCACTTCGTTGCTTGCCGGATGAACCTGAACGTCTGCACCGCCAAAATCTGGGCCAATGCGCTCGATCATACCGGGGTAGTGGTACTGCCAGCCTTCAAGGAACAAGGCCTGCTTGGCAAAGCGCGGCTTGGGGTCAAGAACCAGGATCTTGGCGGTCGGATTCCGATGCTTGAAGAAATGAGCGATCATGCTGACCCGCTCGTAGGGACCAGGTGGGCAGCGATAAGGGTTTGGCGGGGCGATCATCGCGAACAATCCCCCTTGCGGCATGGTGTGCAGCAAGCGCGCCAGCAGCTGTGTCTGCGCACCTGCGCGATAGGCATGAGGCATCCTCTGCGCGTCCTGCTGTGTCCAGCCCGGGACGGATCCATCGACGAAATCGATCCCCGGCGACAGGACCAGACGGTCATAGGACAGGCGCGCACCTCCGGCCAGGACGACCAGACGACGATCACGATCCACGGCCACCGCCCGGTCATGGATGACCTGCACGCCGGCGCCTGCAATGCCGCGATATCCGTATTGCAAGCTGTCGAAATCCCGAAGTCCGCCAAGATAGAGGTTGGAGAAGAAGCAGGTGGTATAGATCGCGTTCGACTCGACCAACGTGACCTTGATACCGGGATGGGCGGCCAGCATTCGGGCCGCGGACGCCCCCCCTGCCCCGCCACCGACGATCACTACACGCGCCGAGCCTTGGGCACGCAACGCAGGTGCCGAAAGCACGGTGGCGGCTCCGGTGGCCAGGAACATGCGCCGCGATAGGAAGGTCGAGCGTGCGGTCATCTTATTCCACCCTCAGATCGCGGCTGTCGCTATGGACGTCGCCATTCTCATCGTACCAGGTGAATTCCAACCGCCCCGAGCTTTCGGTCAACACATCGAATTCGACAAAGGGATCGGCCGAGATGGCGGGCTCGAAGGCTATATCGATGACCGGCACCCCATCCATGGCACAGGTAAAGCGATGAATGATGCCGCGCGGCACGCGCCGGCCCGTGCGGTCGATGCGCAGACCGGTTTCCATCGGGTGGCGGATCATGGCGCGCACAGCGAAGGGTTCCCCTGCCCGCACGACCTTTGGAAGCCTGATGCGGATCCGGGTCATCCGGCGCATCCTGCAACAAGCACATGCACGAATGCCACCGCCTGCAACACCGCGCCATCGGGCCGTCGGGCCAACGCCATGACCTGCTGGCTTTCCGCCAATCTGATCCGGGTCGCAAGGCGTGCCGGACCACTGGCCGGTCCGAACTGGGCCCGGGCGACTAGGGGCGACCGGCGGGCCAATGCCAGCAGCATAAGGTGACTTGCCCCCGCGGCCCGAACCTCGACCGGAACCCAAAAGCCGTCCGGTGCCTCGGACGGAACCGACAGGGTGATGCCGTCCTCTACCGGAACCGAGCCTTGGGCGAAACCCGTGATCAGATCGTTCACCGATCCTGCCATGACCTGCCCCGGCAGGACGGATGCGGCAAGACCGCTCAGGCCAAGCCAGATGGCATCACGGCGCGACAGGGTCACGGGCATTGCGTCTCCTCCTACAACGAAGGTTAGCGCCCGGTGCCCGCGCCGCGCAACAATGACACAGGGCACCCAAGACAAAGGCCGCAGAACGGGGCCTCAGTTTCCGAACATGGCCAGCAGAACCAGGTAGAAGACCGAGGGCCCCATCAGGCAGCCAAGCCCGGTGTAGAAGGTCGCCGTCATCGCACCGTAAGGCACCAGCCGCTTGTCGGTGGCTGCAAGCCCGCCAGCCACGCCGCTGGTCGTTCCCATCAGCCCGCCATAAGCCATGGCCGATTTCGCGTTGTTCAGCCCGATGTAGGGCGCGACGAAGGGCGTGCCGATCATCACCAGAACCGCCTTCAGCAGACCCGCCGCGACCGACAGGGCGATCACCTCGGAGCTGGCACCAAGCGCGGTGCCGGTGACCGGACCCACGATATAGGTCGCGGCACCGCCGCCGATGGTCGCCATGCTGATGGCATCGGTATAGCCGAAGGCGGCAGCTACCAGTGCGCCAACGATGAAGGACACGATGATCCCGAGCGCCAAGGCGGTGGCACCCGCCACTCCGGCCTTCCTGATCTCGCGCATGTCGACGCCGTATGCGGTCGAGACAATGGCCAGATCGCGCAGCATCGACCCGCCCATCAGCCCGATGCCCGAAAAGAGGGTCAGATCCGCCAGCCCCTTGGAGCCGCCGGTGATCGTGCCGCCCAGCCATGCCAGGAACAGGCCGATGATGATGGCGATGGCCGAGCCATGCAGCCGCCCCGCCGACAGCTTGTCCGACAGCTGATAGGAAATCCACATCACGACGCCGATCACGACGAAGGCGAAGACGAGGCCGTTCTTGGCCAGAAGTTCGACGATCTCCATGGATCAGGCCTCCTGCACGGTTAGGGGCGGCAGGGGGGCGTCCTGACCTCCGATGCGGGCGACGACCGGGACCAGCGCCATGCAGGCGACGGTCGCGCCGACGCCGGCGATGATGGCGATCGGGCCACCGGCCAATGCGGCGACGACGTTCTGCTGTGCGGCCATGGCGACGACGATGGGGATGTACATCGCGCTCCAGAACAGGATGCCCTGTTCGCTGATGGCGGGCAGGCGGCCGGTGCGGCGCATCCAGTCGGTGGCGAAGATTAGCAGCAGCATGGCAAAGCCCACGCCGCCGACATTGGACTGGACGCCCAGAAGGCTGCCCAGCAGGTCGCCCAGGATGACGCCCGCCAAGTGGCAGGCGGCCAGGGCCGCAACTCCGAAGATGATCATGTTTCCTCCCATGTGTTTGATCCCCGCCAGCGCCCTCCTCCGACGCGGGCGGGGTTTTGATCAGGCAAATGTGTCGGCGTATTCCTTGCGCAGCTGGGCCTTCTGGACCTTGCCCATAACGTTGCGCGGCAGGGCATCTGCCACGAAGACGCGCTTGGGCTGCTTGAAGCGGGCCAGCCCGTCGGCCAGCAAGGCGCGGATGGCGTCGGGGTCGACGCTGGCACCGGCGCGGGGCACGACAACAGCGGCGACGGCCTCGCCCAGATCGGGATGCGGCAGGCCGATCACGGCGCTTTCCAGAACGCCGGGAAGGGCGTCGATGGCCTCCTCGACCTCCTTGGGATAGACGTTGTAGCCGCCCGATATGACCAGATCCTTGTCCCGCCCGACGATGCGCAGATAGCCGTCATCACCGATCATCCCCAGATCGCCGGTGATGAAGAAACCGTCGTCGCGAAACTCCGAGGCGGTCTTTTCGGGCATGTTCCAATAGCCTTCGAAGACGTTCGGACCCTTGACCTCGATCAGGCCGATATGGCCCTGCGGCAGGACCGCCGCGCTGTCGCGATCCGCGATGCGAACCGTGATGCCGGGCAGCGCCATGCCGACGGCACCGGGGATGCGGTCGCCGTCATAGGGGTTCGACGCGATCATGCAGGTTTCCGTCATGCCATAGCGTTCCAGGATCGCCATGCCGGTGCGTTCCTGGAAGGCGCGATGATCCTCGGCCAGAAGCGGGGCCGAGCCCGACACGAACAACCGCATGTTCGAGGTTGCTTCATGCGTCAGGCGGTCGGACTTCAGCAGGCGGGTATAGAAGGTCGGCACCCCCATCAGCACGGTGGCGTCCGCCATCAGGTCGATCACCTGATCGGGGTCGAACCTGGTCAAGAAGATCATCGTCGCCCCGGCGGTCAGCGCCATGTTGGCGGCCACGAACAGCCCGTGGGTGTGAAAGATCGGCAGGGCATGGATCAGGCGGTCGTCTTCGGTGAAGCGCCAATGCTCCAGCAGGGCCTCGGTATTGGACATCAGGTTGCCATGCGTCAGCACGGCCCCCTTCGACCGCCCCGTCGTCCCCGAGGTATAGAGGATCGCCGCACGGTCGTCCGCCCCGGCAGGATGGCTGTCCTGACGCGGGCTGGCATCCGCGGCCCTTGTCAGCAGCGTGCCGTCGCCATCCGCGCCAAGCGTCTGAACCGCCAGCGCGTCGCCCGCACGGTGGGCATGAGCCTGTTCCTGCGCCGGATCGCAGACGAACAGCCGCGGGGCGGCGTCGCCGATGAAATAGTCGATCTCGGGCCCGGTATAGGCGGTGTTCAGCGGCAGGAATATCGCCCCGACGCGCAGCACGGCCAGATAGAGCGCGATGGCCTCGGGCGATTTCTCGACCTGCACGGCCACGCGGTCGCCGGGGGCGACGCCCAGGTCGCCCAGCACCGTGGCCAGCCGTCCGACCAGATCCTGCATGTCGGCAAAGCTGATGTCTGGCTGTTCCGGACGCTCGAAAAGCGCCTTGTCGCCCAACTTTGTGGCAACCTTGGTGAAATTCTGTTCGATGGTCTGCATCTTGATGTGCCTTTCCTTCAGCTTGTCAACGCTTCGGCCAGCTGGTCGCCATGGGCGACGGTCTGGTCGCGGACGAATGCCTCGTGTCGCGTCTCGATCTGCGTCAGTTCGTAAAGATAGTTGATCATCAGGCCATGCGCGGCCTTCATCGCCGAAGGTGCCATATCCGCAGGCCAGTTCAAGCGATGTGCCGAAGCGCCGTTGCCCAGGTGGAAGCGGGCGACCGGATCGGGGGGCATGCCCCCCCTGCCCCGTTCAACCACGATATAGCGCGCGGCAAGGGCCATAACCTCGGGGCGCAGCGCCTCGATCCGGTCGGGGTCGTGCTGCCAGTCGTCTGCGGCCAGCGCCTGCGACAGGGCACGGGCGCGCTCGTCCCCCTGCCCCGCCAGCCAGCGCGCGAAGCCCGGCACCGGCGAAAGCGTCACGAAGGTCTTCAGCTGCGGCAGTTCGGCCGACAGCTCGGCCACCACCTGCTTGATCAGGAAGTTGCCGAAGGACACGCCCTTCAGGCCTGCAAGGCTGTTGTTGATGGAATAGAAGACAGCGGTGTCAGCCACGGGTTGCCCGGTGCTTTCGGGCGCGGTCAGGATGGGGGCGATGGCATCCGGCATGCCGCTGGTCAGGGCGACCTCGACGAAGATCAGGGGCACATCGCCCGTGGCCGGGTGAAAGAAGGCATAAAGCCTGCGATCCGCCGGCGCCAGGCGCCGCTTCAGATCGTTCCACCCCTGCATCTGGTGGACACTCTCATACCGCTGGATCTGTTCCAGAATCGCCGCGGGCGCATTCCAGTCGATCCGGCGCATCGACAAGAAGCCGCGGTTGAACCATGACGCCAGCAGATGCGCGAAATCCTGATCGATGGCGGCAAGCGAGGCATCCTGCCGGATCGCGTCCAGAAGATCGCTGCGCATGGCGACCAGCTGAGGTGTCGCACCGGGGGCAAGGTTCAGGCGGCGCAGCAACGTCTGACGCGCCGGTTCGACCACGCGGAACAGATCGGCCACGGCGGCGGCATCGGGATTGGCGTCCCATGCGCCATAGGCTTGGCGGATGCTGTCGGCATCGACGCCATAGTCATCACGCAGCCCTTGAAAGAACCGCAGCTTTTCATCGGGCTGCAACTCGCCATAGGCCCGCAACGCCTGTTCTGCCACGGCAACCCGCGCCGCATCCCGATCCGTCCCATCAACACCGAGCAGGCAGCGGTGATCCGTTCAAACGCTGGCCGCGCCAGCGCCTTCAGCGTCTCGGCCTCTTCGCTGGAATTGCGGCTCCGGCGGGTGACGGCCTCCACGAAATCGGTCAAGAATGCCAGACGTTGTTTTACCATGTTCCGATCCTCCCCGGCTGTTGATATACACACTTTTGTTCTTGATGTATATAACAAGCTTGTCGATGGACTTTCGCCGCGGGGAAAGGTCCAATTGCCAAGGCAAGACTGGACGAAGCCATGAAGATACCGACTGCAACACAGATCCGGCTGGCCTTGGAAAACGCCATTGTTGATGGGGTCTACTTTCCGGGTGACCGGATCGACCCGGACAGGATCGCGGCGGAATACGGCTGTTCACGAACGCCGGTCCGTGAGGCCCTGCAAGCCTTGGAGGCGTCGGGTCTGCTGGTCGTTCAACCCAAACGGGGCACATTCGTGACCAAGCTGACCGTCACCGAACTGATGCACCGCTTCGAAGTCATGGCCCAGCAGGAAGCGTTCTGCGCCACCTTGGCCTGTCGACGTGCCGATGCCTCCGATCTTCTGGCTATCGACGACAGCCTGCAGGCTTGCGAAAAGGCCGCGATTGCCGGTGACAGCGACGCCTATTATGCATGCAACACGCAGTTCCATCAGGCGATCTATGCTGCGGCCCACAATCCATTCCTGCGGACCGAGACATTGCGCCTGCAGGCCATGCTGCAGCCCTATCGCAGGCGGCAATTGCAGGCACAGGGACGGGTGCAAACGTCTCTGGCCGAACATCGTGCCATTGCCGCCGCCATCCGGGCAGGCGATGCCGAGGTCGCATCGCGCGCAATGACCGATCACGTGCTGGTGCAGGGTGAAAGGTTCCGCGACCTGGTCGCACTTCTGGACCATTTGTCGGCGCGGCAGACGGGCTGAGGCCCTTCCCTATCCCGGTGGCGTCCCCGCGCGACGTTGGCAGGTGCGTTCCAACCCCAGCTTGTGTTCGCGCCAGATGATCAGAATACCCGCCATGATCACCACCGACGCGCCACTCAGCACCGTCGCGGTGGGCATCTCTCCGAAGACGGTCCAGCCGATCAGCACCGCAAGGATCATCGAGGCATAGTCGAATGGCGCCACGACCGAGGCATCGGCGAAGCGATAGGACGACGTCAGAAGGATCTGGCCCAACCCGCCAAGGATGCCGGTCAGGATCAGCATCGCGAAGGTCCCGCCCGACGGCATGACCCATCCGAACGGCAGCGTGACCAGCGACAGCAACGTCGATGTGACCGAAAACCAGAAGACGATCGCCGAGGTGCGCTCTTGCTGGACCAACTTGCGCACGAAGATCTGTGCCAATGCCGCACAGGATGCGCCCATCAGCGCGACGACAGCGCCAAGCATATGGGCAGGGTTCGAAGGACCGGCCCCGGTCAACTGCGGTGACAGGACGATCAAGACGCCCGCCATACCCATCGCAACCATTCCAAGCCTGAAGGCGCGGACGTTCTCACCCAGGAACATGCCGGCGAAGATGACCACCAACAGTGGGGCCGCATATCCGATGGCCGTCGCCTCGGGGAATGCCAAGAGCGACAACGCCCAGAAGTTGAAACCCATGGCCGCGGTTCCGACGATGCCGCGATAGAAATGCCCCATGGGTCGAAAGGTCTTCAGCCCGACGCGCAGTTCGGAACGGAAGACCAGCCAGATCAGGATCACCGGCAAGGCGAAGAACGACCGGAAAAAGACCTGTTGTCCCGGAGGCACCGGCACCTCGCCAAGGGATGTCGCCTTCACCAAGGCAGCCATGACCGTGAAAACACTGACGCTGAGGCATTTCAGGACGATCCCCCTGAGCGGGGCGGCGGGTGTCGGGGTCATCGGATTACCTTGGCTGGGATCACGTCGTGGTAAGCCTGTTTTGCATTTTGTGCAATATGTAAGATCAGTGACCCCGCAGGTCCACAATATATAACCTATTGTTTTTCAATGTTTTTTCACACGCGACCGTCGGCACTTCCCCGCGGGGAAGAACCTATTCCAATTGGTCCAGCATAGCTGCTACTGCGGCCTCCAGCTTACGACGGTCCACGGCAGAGAAGTCGCGCGGCAGACGGATCTCCAGCCGACCATTGGCGGCGGTGCATTTCGCGCTGCCCTGTGGGCGCTGCAACTGAAAGGTCGTCTTGGCCTTGGCAGCAGGCGCCGGGCGATCCGACGTTGCGGTGCGATCGGTGGGCATGGCCTCCGCCCCACCCTGCCCCGCATATCGCCGAAGCAATTCGACCTCATCGCTTGCCGAGCGCTTGTCCCAGTTCTTCAGGTCCGACTTGATCGCGGCGGCGATTCCCGGAACATCCTGCAGACGCTGCGCCAATGACAGACCCAACGCGCGAGAGATCTCCTGCGGAAACATCAGCGCATCGCCCAGGTGTTGGACCAGAGGAATGAAATTCCGGATATAGCTGCGCTTCTGATAACCGGCCGATTTGAACAGGATCGCCACGGCCTTTTCCGGGTCCGGTTCGGCCGTCTGCGGATCTTGCGCATATCTGAGAGCCAACTGCGCCATTTCAGCAAAGGAGATATCCTTGCGGATCAGGTTCTCATCCACCATGCGGCGATAGAGTTGTTCAAGCTGGTCCCCACGCGCCGCGATACCTGCCGGTATACGCCCCCACTTTTCGGTTTCACCGGTGTCGTCACGCAGCTTCCGATAAGCTGAAAGACGGCGGTACCCTTGAATCAACTGGTACCGCCCCTCGCCCGAGGGCTCGACCTGGATCGGATTCGACAGACCTATATCGCGGATCGAGGCGATCAATTCGACCAGCTCAAGATCGGCCACGGGTTTACGGTCGCGAACCAGCTTCGATGTGTCGATCAGATCCAGATCGATCATGTCTGTGATCAGACCCGCACGCTTCAGGCGGACATGCTCCTGCGCCAAGGCATCGTTCTCGGCCCGAATTCTTGCTTCGATGGCGGCCCGATCCCGGGTGGATTCCGCCGTTTCGACAATCGCGGCCGCCATCGGGCCCCTGCGCTGGTCCGCCTTGTCGACCTTCCCCGCGGGGAAGTCGGCGCCTTCGTCTTCGGGAATGTCGATGTCGAACATCCGGCGCTTGCGGCTCATGCTTGATCCTCCAGCTGGTCCCATGCGGTCAGGACGTGGCCACGAAACTCCTCATAGGCTTGGTCAAAGGTTGCACGTGCGCGACGCCAGGTTCCCCGTGTCATCTCCCGGTAATCGATCTCGTAGATCGAAGAGAGGAAACGGCCCGACTGTTCTACGGCGCGGGTCAGTTCGATGGGGTTCTCGGCCATTCGATCTCCGAAGACCTGCCTGAATGCTCCCAGCATCGCTTGGTGCAGTTCATTCGACGGCTCGAAACGCGTCATCAGAAAGCGGATGTCAGTGAAAGTCTTGGGCAGGGTGATCTTCCCCGTGGGGAAGTTCTCGAAGCCATGGGACAGATCCTCCAGGGCTTCGGACAGCTGTCCGATGAAGCTGGTGGTGCTGTCGTATTCCCAGTAACCGGGGCCCGAAGGAACATAGAGCATGTCTGCGGCAAAGACCGCATTCATCGACTGATAGCCGATCGCCGGCGGGCAATCGAAGAGGATCAGGTCGTAGGCATCATCGGCCAGACTGTCCAGAAAGCGCGAGACCGCACCGAAGAAGGTCCATTCGGGATTCAGATGCCGGTATTGAGCGCTGGCAAATTCGACGAAGGCCGCATTGGCACAGCTTGGAACGATGTCGATGGTGGGCCATGCGGTCGACTTGATGAAATCGGCCGGCCGCAATGTGCCAAGACCCATGTCGCGGATGGAGGCGGGCAACTTGCGTTGGGGCAGGGCGGTGCCAGATTCGGCCCCGGCACTGGCTAAATTCATTCGATCGGTCTCACGCTCCAGGTCGCGGGCCATGATCCCCCAGACCGTATGATCCTCACCGACATCGGAGAGACCCATCGAATGCGACAGGGTTGCCTGCGGATCGAAATCGACGACCAGGACGCGATAGCCGTCCAAGGCTGCGGCATGCGCGAAATGCAACGCCACCGTCGATTTCCCCGCGCCACCCTTGAAGTTGGCGATGGCCGCGCGAAAGGCACGCTTCCCGTCGGGGCGAGGCGGCATCAGGCTCTTCTTGTTGATACGGACCCGACGGCGCAGTTCATTCACCTCCTCGAGGCTGAACCAGCGCTGCCGGCCATCCTCCTCGACTTCCCCAAGGGGAAGGTTCGGATCTGCGGCAAGCTTGCCACGAAAGGTCGACTGGTTGATTCGGAAGATCAACTCCGCAACCTCCCAGCTCGAGAAGCGACGCAAGGTCTTCTCATTTGCGGGGCTGAAGGTCTGACGGCGGATCCAACCCTGCATCTTCAGGGACTGTGCCTGCAATCGGGCGAGGTCTTCGTGGGTATACATGTTGTGCTTGAATCCCAGAACGCTAATTATCGATGTTTTGGCTTTTACGCCTGATTTGCCTTTTTGGCAAAAGACAACTTCACTCGAATCCAAAAAAGTCGACAATGCTCGTCGATAGCTCGAATCATCAGCACGGCTTGAGAGTTTCACCCAGCCTCCGATGAAAGCGGAAAATGGGGACAGAAAAGCAAGGTTGGCACTCGAATGGGGGACATCGCATCCTGACTACGGGACATTCAATGTGTCCCTCTATACCAATGATACCTGAATTTCTAAGAATGCAGGGGCAATCAAATTGATCCCTCGGCCTACCTGCTTGACAGAATCGTCAAACAGGACGCAAATGCGATCAGGATGCGGAATTACGTTGGGGCGCCCCAAGACCTCGCCCGTATCCAGGCAGTAGCCGGACCCTTCCGGCAGCAGGAGCGAAGATGCAGGTGATCAAACCCGTCGGCCGAGAGGCGGCGGCGCGCAAATACGACATTCTGTCGGCATTGCTGGCGCATGGTCTGGCAGGCGATCAGAACTTGCAGCGGCTGGTTCTGCGCCTGATATCGCTGATCACGACTCGCTACAACTGGCAACGCAACGACCTGTCGATCGGCCAGAAGGAGATCGCCCGTCTCTGGTGCGTCGACGAACGTACCGTCAAACGCGACATGGCGAGACTACGGGCCTTGGGGTGGATCACCGTCAAGCGACAAGGCGCCCGGGGCCGCGTGTCGGTCCTGGCCTTGGACCTTGATCGCATTCTCCTCGACACGCGTCCCGCCTGGACGAACATCGGCAGCGATTACGTCACGCGCATGTCCGGTCAAACCGATCCCGAACCGGCAGCCAACGTGGTGCCCTTCCGTCGAAGCGAGTCCGAGGACATGCCGGGCGCATGGGGTACGATGCGAGCCATGTTGCGGGCCGAGGATCAGGCGCTTTTCGATGCCTGGTTCGCCCCTTTGACGGATGCCGGTCAGGAGCATGGTATCCTGCATCTGGCGGCGCCCTCGCGGTTTCACGCAACCTATGTGCGCACGCATTTGATGGGACGCTTGACCATCGCCGCACGTCGGTCAGGAACCGATGTGCAGGCAGTCCGCCTGATACCATAGTGCCCCCGGAGGAGATGGCGCATTCACACGCCATGGGGGTGAACCGAGACAAGAGGAGGGGCCTGCATGGATTTTACCATCACGCCGGAGCTGGACGATCTTCGCGGTCGGATCGCCGCATTCGTTGAAAGCCGCATCATCCCGCATGAAGCCGACCCTGCGGCCTATGACCATCACGGCAATATCGACGACGCGTTGCTTGCGGAATTGCGCGCCCAAGCCCGTGCCGAGGGGCTGTGGTGCCTGCAATTGCCCGAACGCGACGGCGGGCTTGGCGTCGGCATTCAGGGCATGGCCGTCTGCTACGAGGAGATGAACCGTTCGATCTTCGGTCCGGTGGTCTTCAACGCGGCAGCCCCGGACGATGGCAACATGATGGTGCTGTCCAGGCTGGCGACACCGGAACAGCGCGACCGCTGGCTGGCACCGATCGCGCAAGGGCGGGTCAGATCGGCCTTCGCGATGACCGAACCCGCTCCGGGTGGCGGGTCGGACCCCTCGATGATCCGGACGCGGGCGGTGCGGCAGGGGGACCATTACCTCGTGACCGGCCGCAAGTGGTTCATCACTGGCGCAGAAGGTGCGCAGCACTTCATGCTTCTGGCGCGCACCTCGGATGGCCCCAAGGATGCGCTGACCGCGATGATGTTCGACGCAGCGCAACCCGGCTGGCGGATCCTGCGGCGCATCGGCATCATGGGTCCCGAAGAACACGGCGGACATTGCGAGTTGGAGTTCGACGGCCTGCAGATTCCGGTCGAGAATGTCATCCTGGCCGAGGGCAAGGGCATGCGCGTCACCCAGACCCGCCTTGCCCCCGCGCGGTTGACCCATTGCATGCGCTGGCTGGGGCTGGCCAAGCGCTGCATGCAGATCGCGCAGGACTACGCAGAGACGCGCGAGGGTTTCGGCATCCGCCTGGCGGACCGCGAAACCGTGCAGGTCGCCACGGGCGATCTGGCCATGCGGATCGAGATCGGGCGCCTGCTGGTCATGCGCGCGGCGTGGGAACTGGACCAGGGGCGCCGGGCAGGGCCCCAGATCTCGATGGCCAAGATCCACGTCGCCAATCTGTTGCATGATGCCGCCGACCGCGCGATCCAGGTGAATGGCGCGCGCGGCTATTCCACCGACACGGTGCTGGAATGGATCTATCGCTATGCCCGTCAGGCCCGGCTGGTCGACGGCGCGGACGAGGTTCACAAGATGGTCCTGTCGCGGGCCTTCGCAGGGCAGGGCGCCGATTTCTGGTCGTGGCCGGTCGCGGATGCAGGGGACGCCGATGACGCAGGATGACCGCTTCGCAGGGCTGAAACCTTGGCTGGACCTGAGATTCGGCGAAGGGGTTTACACCCTGCGACCCATCGCAGGGGGCCAGTCGAATCCCACATGCATGGTCGATCACGGCGACCGCCGGATGGTCCTGCGCACGCAGCCCATGGGACCCATCCTGAAAGGCGCCCATGCCATCGATCGCGAATATCGCGTTCTGACCGCCCTGCAGGGAAGCGATGTCCCCGTCCCCGAACCCATTCTCTACTGCGATGACGCGGACATCATCGGGCGGCCATTCTACCTGATGCAGCGATTGGAAGGGCGGGTCTTTCACGACAATTCGCTGCCGGGGCTAACCTCGGCCGAGCGTGCCGACATCTTCGGCGAGATGGCCCGCGTCATGGCGCGTCTGCACGCCGTCGATCCCGCGGCCGTTGGTCTGTCCGACTTCGGACGCCCCGAGGGATACTATCCGCGCCAGATCTCGCGCTGGTGGCAACAGTGTCAGGCTTCCGAGGTTCTTCGACGCGATCCGATCGCCTCCTTGCCCGTGCTGCATGACTGGTTGCAGGCGAACCTGCCACGACAGGAGGAACGCGTTTCCATCGCGCATGGTGATTTTCGGCTTGGTAACCTGATCTTTGCCCCCGATGCGCCGCGCGTCATCGGTATTCTGGACTGGGAGCTTTCAACCCTTGGCCCGGCCTTGGCCGATCTGGGTTTTGCCTGCATGGCGTGGCGCACGTCACCCGATCAGTTCGGCGGCATCGCGGGGCTGGACCTTCAGGCCTTGGGCATTCCCGCGCGCAGCGAGTTCGTGGAAAGCTATTATCGGCACGCCGTTCCGACCCCGCCCTTGCAGCCCTTCCACGAAGCTTTTGCCCTGTTCCGCTTTGCGGCGATCTTCGTGGGCATCGCGGATCGGGCAGCGGCCGGAAATGCCGCGGGGCAGGGGGCCGGTGATCTGGCTCCGTTGGCTGCGGTCTTCGCCGAACGTGGCCTGCAGATTGCCATGGGGACCTGATGGGAACCGCGGCGGCCCCGTGACGTTTCCATGCAGCCCCAACAGGAAGGTTTCGCCATGTCCCGCCCGTTCTTTCAGATCGCCTTCGGCATCTCGGCCCTGATGATCGGCCTGTCAGGTCCGGTGATGGCGCAGGACGCCCAAGGCAAACCTTCGGCCGTCTCGTCCGAAGCGACCAATGACAGCGCGGCACCAGCCTGCACCGACGAATCCGGAACGGCTGAACCCGCGACCAGTCCCGCCCCGTCAGAAGATGGCACTGCCGCCGAGAACACCGGCACCACGGGTTGGAGCGGCGGCACGGGTGGATCGCAGCTGGGCACCAACACACAAGGAGCAATCGAGCGGTCGCCGACGTGGCAGCCGCCCACGGCGCGTGGTCTGGATCTGAAGGGCGAGCCGGACGAAACGCAGACGTGCTAAGCGTCGTCCAGACGCAAGCGCAATCCGTCGCGGTTCAGGAACTCGCCATCGCGGATCAGGGTGCGGTCGGCATGCATCGCCTTGACCAAGGCATCCAGCCGGGTCTTGGCGACATCATCGGGCACGATGCCTTCGCGTCCGGCGCGGAACAGGGCAACCGCATCCCAAGCGACCCCGGCACTGTCTAGGTGCTGTGCCAGCACGGGCCAGTCCAGCTCATCCCCGATGACATGCAGATGGGCCGACCGCAGCAGCGTGATGCGCCCGTCGTTCAATCCCAGCAAGACCACCAGCATGGTAAAGCCGTCGGAATCGCTCAGCGATTTGGCCAGCCATTCGTCGAAGTCGGTTGCGTGGTCGATCATCTTGTTCCGCATCAGTTGGTGATGGCGGAGAGGAATGGGAGTCGAACCCACCCGGGACAGGCTCGCTGCCCCAACCGGATTTGAAGTCCGGCCGCCCCACCAGAGACGATTCCCCTCCGCAGCCAAGTCGATGCCTGGCACGTTCCACAGATGGACCGCGCCAAGCGCCTTGGCAAGGGGAGGGGGCGATCAGCTGGCCAGCAACGCTGCGTTCCCCCCGGCCGCCGTGGTGTCGACGCAAAGATGCCGTTCATGGCAGACGTGCGCACGGTCCGGCATGGCGGTGATCAGCGCCACGATGGGCCCGTTGCGCTTGGCCAGGGTCAGGGCGTGATCGCGACCACGTGCCTCGTCCCCCCACCACAGGACCGCAGCCAGGTCATCCATGCCCGTCAGTGCCTCGGCATCCCCGGTGATTGCGATGCCACCCAAGGCCTCGACCGCGGCGACCTGGTTGCGGATGTCCTGATCGTCCGGGCCAAGGCACAGGACCGGTCCGCGCGGCACCAGGGTCAGGCGGTTCAATTCGCCCGTGGGCCCGGGCATCAGCTGATCCGACGGGACGACCGACATGTTCGTCATCTTGCCCGGCACGGCAGGGGCGAAGAAGCGCGGCAGATACAAAGGTCCGCCCGCCTTCGGGCCGGTCCCCGACAGACCCTCGCCACCGAAGGGTTGGCTGCCAACCGTGGCACCCACCTGGTTGCGGTTCACATAGACGTTGCCGACATGGATCTTGGCGGTGACCTGTTCGACCCGGCTGTCGATACGGGTATGCAGGCCGAAGGTCAGACCATAGCCGCACGCGTTGATCGTCTGCACCACCTTGTCCAGATCGCGCGCCTTGTAGGTGGCGACATGCAGGACGGGGCCGAAGATCTCTCGGTCCATCTGCTCGATGCCGTCGACGCGGATCAGGGTGGGGGCCACGAAATGGCCATCGGCGGGGGTCTGCAGGCGGTGCAGCACGCGGTCGCGGTGGGCCTCTACATAGGCGTCGATCTGGTCGCGCGCATCCTGATCGATGACCGGCCCGACATCGGTCGACAGATCCCAAGGGTCGCCGACCCGCAACAGATCCATCGCGCCCTGGATCATGCGGATGATCTGCGGGGCAACGTCTTCCTGCACATAAAGACACCGCAGCGCGGAACAGCGCTGTCCTGCCGAGCGGAAGCTTGACGCGATGATGTCGCGCACGGCCTGTTCGGGCAGGGCGCTGCTGTCGACGATCATGGCGTTCAGACCGCCGGTTTCCGCGACCAACGGCGTGCCGGGGGCCATATGGGTGGCCATGCTGTCGGCGATCAGCTGTGCGGTCTCGGTCGATCCGGTGAAGACGACGCCTGCGACGTCGGCGCTGCGGGTCAGGGCCGCGCCGACCGAGCCGCCGTCGCCCGGCAGCAGCTGCAGCGCCGATTGCGGCACACCCGCCTTCAGCAAAAGGCGCGTGGCATGGGCCGCCACAAGCGAGGTCTGCTCGGCCGGTTTCGCCACCACGGCGTTCCCCGCCATCAGCGCCGCCGCGATCTGGCCGGTGAAGATCGCCAAGGGGAAGTTCCACGGGCTGATCGCCACGATGGTGCCGCGAGGGGCGTCCTTACGACCCTCGCCCTGCTGTGCATAATAGCGCAGGAAATCGACCGCCTCGCGCAGTTCGGCCACGGCGTCGTTCAGCGTCTTGCCGGCCTCGCGGGCCAGCAGGCCGAAGAAGGGACCGAATTCGGCCTCATAGAGATCGGCGGCGCGGCGCAGCACTGCGGCCCGCTGGTCCGCGGTGGCATCCCAAGGGCGGGCATCGGCCAGCGCACGGGCGACGGTATCGCCGTCGGCCATGGTGATCTGCGCGATGACCTGACCCGTGGCGGGGTTCACGACCGGCTGCGCCTCGCCCGTGGGCGGGCTGACGGTCAGCGGACCGGCATCGGCAATCGCGCCGTCACGCGCGACTTCGATCCGGTCCAGCACATCGCGGGCATTCAGATCGAAGCCCTGCGAGTTGACCCGACCCGCGCCATAGATGGCTTCGGGTGCGACCAGCGATGCGGGCGGGGTCTCGGTCTTGACCGCCTCGAAGGGGTCGCGGGCGACCTCCTCGGGGGTCACGTCCTCATCGACGATCTGGTTCACGAAGCTGCTGTTCGCGCCGTTTTCCAGCAGGCGCCGCACCAGATAGGCCAACAGGTCGTGATGCGCCCCCACCGGCGCATAGATGCGGCAGGCCGTGCCGTGATCGCGCAGGACGATGTCATGCAGCCGTTCGCCCATGCCGTGCAGGCGCTGGAATTCGAACTGATGCCCCTTGGCCATGTCCAGAACGGCCGCGACCGAATGGGCGTTATGCGTGGCAAACTGTGGATAGATGCGGTCGTTCATCCCCAAGAGCTTGCGTGCCAGCGCGATATAGCTGACGTCGGTTGCCGATTTGGTGGTGAACAGCGGGAAGCCGTCAAAGCCCTCGACCTGCGCGCGCTTGATCTCGGTGTCCCAATAGGCGCCCTTGACCAAACGCACCATGATGCGGCGGTCCAGCTGGGTCGCCTGCGCGTAGAGCCAATCGATGGCGGCACCGGCACGCTTGCCATAGGCCTGCACCACCACGCCGAAACCATCCCATCCCGCCAGCGAGGGATCTGCCAGAACTGCGCGGATCACCTGCAGCGACAGGGTCAGACGGTCCTGTTCCTCGGCGTCGATGTTCAGACCCATGTCGGCGGCCTTGGCACGCTGCGCCAGATCCAGCACCACGGGCACCAGTTCCGCCATGACGCGATCCGTCTGCGCAACCTCGTAGCGCGGATGCAGCGCCGAGAGCTTGATCGAGATGCCGGGGTTCTTGCGCACCGACCCCTTGTTGCAGGCACCGGCAATGGCCTCGATCGCCTTGCGGTATTCACCTGCATAGCGGTCGGCATCGGCCTGCGTCATCGCGGCCTCGCCCAGCATGTCGTAGCTGTAGGAATAGCCCTTCTTTTCCTGCCCCTTCGCGCGGGACAAAGCGTCCGAAATCGTCTGTCCCAGGACGAACTGGCGGCCCATCTCGCGCATGGCGCGGGTGACGGCGGTGCGGATGACAGGCTCGCCCACGCGGCGGATGGCACCGCGCAGCGTGCCCGCCAGCCCCGGCTGGTCGTCATCCAGAACCTTGCCCGTGAGCATCAGCGCCCAGGTCGAGGCATTCACCATGCTGGATGAGGATTCGCCGAGGTGACGCCCCCAATCCGAGGGCGCGATCTTGTCCTCGATCAGCGCGTCGATGGTGGCGCGGTCGGGCACGCGCAGCATCGCCTCGGCAAGGCACATCAGGGCGACACCTTCCTGCGTGGACAGCCCGTATTCCGCCAGCATCAGCTCCATCATCGTCGGCTCGGATTCCTTGCGGATCCGGGCGACCAGCTTGGCCGCATCTTCGCTGATCCGCTGGCGGTCCGCCGCGGAAAGCGCCGCTGTCGCGGTCAACTGGTCCAGCAGCGGCGCATCCGGCTGGAACTTGGCAGAGGAATCAAATGCGGACAGATCGATCATGGCGGCCCCCTTGGCGTTTCACGCATGATACAGGGTCACGTCTGGACTATGTGTCCAAAGATGGCGTAAATTGTGGGTACTCAGACCAAAATGAACCAGGATCAAAGCCGTTGACCGAACTTCTGGACGCCACGAATCGCCGCATACTTGAGGCGCTGACCGAAGATGCACGCATTCCCATGACGGAACTGGCGCGCAAGGTCGGGCTGTCCAAGACCCCCGTCGCCCTGCGCGTCCGCCAGCTTGAGGATGCCGGGCTGATCACCGGGTATCGCGCGATCCTGTCACCGCTGAAGCTGGGCCTGACCCATGTGACCTATATTGAGGTCCGCGTCACCGACACCCGCCAGAAGGCGCTGGAGGCGTTCAATGCCGCCGTCCGCGCCGTCCCTGAGGTCGAGGAGTGCTACATGATCGCAGGCGGCTTCGATTACCTGCTGAAGGTGCGGTCGCGCGACATGGCGCATTACCGCCAGATCATGGCCGAGAGCATCTCGTCGCTGCCCCATGTCCATGCCACATCCAGCCATGTGGCGATGGAGGCCGTGATCGAGCAGGGGGCGATCACCTTCTAGCCGAACTGGTCCAGCCGGTGCGGGTTCAACCGGCGCAGGTCGCCGCGCCGCAGCGTGACGCCGTGGCGGTCGAAGAAATCGAGGATCTCGATGGCGACCTTGCGGCCGTTCTGCACCCGGTCGCGGAAATCGGCGGCGGTGAACCAACCGTCGGACGATGCCGCCGAAACATCGCGCAGGATGGCGACCATTTCGGATGTGGTGCTGCGGGCGAAGAAATGGTCATGCGCGATCTGATCGGTCCGGCCCAGCTTCTGCGTAAGCTTCAGCACGCGACGCACTTCTTTTTCATCGACGCCGAAGTCGGTGGCGAAATCGCGCACGCGGGGCGGGCGAAAGCGGATCGGGCCATCAAGCGAGGGCGCGATGCGATCCCAGAGCGCCTGATCCTGATCTGTCAGCCGCACCTCATGCCCGGGTAGGCGGATGAAGGCGCCGTCCAGCACGATGCGGCCCGCCTGCGCCTCGGCATGCAGCAGCGCCAGATAGGCGTCCTTGGTCAATCGCGGCGTCAGGGCCAAACGCAGCTTTTCCCGTCCCAGCCCCGATAGATCGGGGTTTTCGGCGTGAAATTGCGATAGCTGTCCCTGCATGCCATCCTGCAGAGATTGCAGATGGTCGGCCGAAAGCGCCATCGGACCGATGGCCCGCCCGCCCGCGTCATGCAAAGCCTGACGCGTCGCGGCATCGGTCAGCCCACGATCGCGCGTGAAGACCGCCAGTTCGACCGGCGCGACGGCCAGCATCGCCCGCAGCGCTAGGCCGGGGGTGGGATGTCGGGCGGCCTCGATCAACGCAAGGCGTTCGGGCGTCCGCCGTTTCCTGGCCGGGGCCCGCAGGTCGAGGAAATGCCCGCCGCCGATGGTGCGCACCGCAGAGACATCGCGCAGGATGAAGCGGTCGCCGATCCCCGCCGCCATGGGCCGGTCCAGCACGATCTGCACCGGCCCCTGCGTTCCGGGCTGGATCGGATCGCCAAGCGGCACGATCCGCGCGCCAAGTTCCGCCGCATGGCTGTGCAGCCGCGCGGGGAACCAGGTGCCGATGGGTGCCGGCTCGGACGGCAGGACGGCGAGGGTCGCATCGATCCGCATCGTGGGGGCGTGCAGGGCAGGGGCCATGACCACATCGCCACGGTGGATCGCCTCTTTCGACACCTGATCGCCCGCCAGGTTCAGGGCGCAGCGCTGACCGGCCAGCCCTTCGCTCGCCACGCGGTTCTGCGCATGGATGCCGCGCACCCTTGCCGCCAATCCCGAGGGGCCGACAATCACCTGATCGCCGATCGCGACGCGCCCCGCGATCACTGTGCCGGTCACGACCGTCCCCGCCCCCGAAAGGGTAAAGCTGCGGTCGACCGTCATTCGTAGGGGACCGTCGGCGTGTCGCGCGGCGGTCTCGACCTCGGCCCGCGACAGGGCGTCGCGCAGTTCGGGGATACCCTCGCCCGTCAGCGAGGAGACCATCATCACCGGCGCATCCCGCAGCTCCGATGCCGCCGTCAGATCGCGAAGCTGTTCGACCACGGCGTCGCGCCGCCCTTGATCGGCCAGATCGCATTTCGTGACGACCACTAGCCCGCGTTGCATGCCAAGCAGGTTCAGGATCGCCATATGCTCGCGCGTCTGCGGCATCACGCCATCGTCGGCGGCGACGACCAGCAAGGCCATGTCGATACCGCCCGCGCCTGCCAGCATGGTGTGGATCAACCGTTCATGCCCCGGCACATCGACGAAACCGGTGATCCGCCCCGACCCCAGATCGGCATAGGCGAATCCCAGGTCGATGGTAATGCCGCGGGCCTTCTCCTCGGCCAGGCGGTCGGCATCAGTGCCGGTCAGCGCCTTGACCAAGGCGGTCTTGCCGTGGTCGATATGTCCCGCCGTGCCGACGATCATAGGTCGGACAGCGCCCGCATCAGTGCATCGTCGTCGCCAAGACAGCGCAGATCAAAAATTAGCGCACCGTCGCGGATATGTCCGATCACCGGGCGGGGCAGGGCGCGCAGCATGGCGGCCAGCCGGTCGGGCGCATCGCCACCTGCACCCGTCAGCCGCAAACCGGCCGAGGGGATGGTATCGGTTGGCAAGGCCCCCGACCCGATCTGGCTGGCGCAATCGGTGACGGCGGCGGCGAAACCATGCGGTGCCAGCAGCGCCTGCACCTGCGGGGCAAGCCGCGCCGCCTGCGCCGCGATCTGATCGTAGGGACGCGACAGCATCCGCAGCACCGGCATCCGCGCGGTCAGCCGGTCGGGGTCGCGATAGAGCCGCAGCGTCGCCTGAAGCGCGGCAATGCGGATCTTGTCCAGACGCAGGGCGCGCTTCAGCGGATTCCTGTTGATCCGCGCGATCAGGTCCCGCCGCCCGACGATGAAGCCTGCCTGCGGCCCGCCGAGCAGCTTGTCGCCCGAAAAGGTAATCAGGTCCGCGCCCTCGGCCACGGCCTCGGCGACGGTGGGTTCGCGGCGCAGCCCGTAATGCGACAGATCGACCAGCGATCCGGCGCCAAGGTCGTTCATCACCACGACCCCCGCTTCGCGTCCGATCCGCGCCAGTTCGGTCGCGCCCACCTCGGCAGTGAACCCCTCGATCCGATAGTTCGAGGTATGCACCTTGAGGATCAGCGCCGTCGCATCGGTGATCGCCTCGCGATAGTCGCGGGGATGGGTGCGGTTTGTCGTCCCGACCTCGACCAGGCGGGTCCCGGCGCGGGACATGATGTCGGGCATGCGGAAGGCGCCGCCGATCTCGATCAGCTCGCCGCGCGAGACGATCGAGTCGCGCCCCTGTCCGAAGGTGTTCAGCGCGATCAGCACGGCGGCAGCATTGTTGTTGACGACGGTCGCATCCTCGGCGCCCGTCAGCTCGCAAAGAATGTCGCGCAGGTGATCGTCGCGCTGCCCGCGCCCGCCCGTGGTAAGGTCGAACTCCAGCGCCAGCGGCGAGGCCATGGCATCGGTCGCGGCCGTGATCGCCTCATCGGACAGGATCGCGCGGCCAAGGTTGGTGTGCAGCACCGTCCCCGTCAGGTTCAGGATCGGGCGCAGGTCCGTCTGCGCCATCCCCGCCAGATCCGCCGCCAGCAGATGCGGCAGCCGCGCGGCCTGCACCGCGCCATCCGCGCCATCCCTGATCGCGGCCCGCGCGGTGTCCAGCGCGGCCCGCGCGGTTGCGGTCACCAGCTGGCGACCATGCGTGTGGATCAGCTGCGCAACGCTGTCCGTCTGCAGCAGCTGATCGACCGAGGGGAGGGCACGAAAGCCGTTCATCAATAGCCGATCAGGAAGGGATTGAAGCCGCCACGCGTCTTGTCGGTGTCCTTCATCATCAGGTCCAACCCAAGGCTGGCGACATCATCGGCAATGGGTTCCAGGCTGTGGTTCTTGTTCTGATACAGGACCTTGACCCAGTGATCGCATTCCGAGCAGACTTCGGCGCGGACGGTGGCCTCGATGGTCTCGACGCTGCGATAGCTGATGCCCTTGGTGGACCCGCAGCACAGGCAGGTCAGGCGGACCTCGTTCCACTGCGTCGTGCAGCAGGAACAGGCGGCATAACGCGCACCGTCCAGCGCCCCGATGCCGACCACGCTGGAGGTCGCCGGACGACCTCCGCAGGACGGGCAGACGCCGGTGCGGATCGGCACCAACTGATCGGCGGGCAGCGTCGCCGCAATGCGCGACAGATGCAGCTGGACGGCAGCGGCGACGAACAGATGGGCCGCCGCGCTGTCGTCGGGAATACGGTCGGCGAGCACGTTTTCCAGCAGCCAGTGGCGGTCGGCCAAGGGGGCCGCCTTGACGGCCTGAAGGGCGATGCGGGCGGGTTCGGGCATCTCGATCTCGGCGGCCAGGTCAAGCAGGCGGTCCAGCGTCGCGTACAGCGTCGCATCGGTCGCCAGGTCGGCGCGGTCGATCGGGGGCATGCGGTTGGCGCGGGCAGTCTGGATGACATCGGCGGGCAGCGCCTCGACGGCGGGCAGTTCCGCCGCCAGCCGCGCCTGAACCGCCGTCAGCGCCCCCAGAAACCGCAGATAGGGGGCGACGTTACCCCCGTGGTCGGCCAGAAAGCCGAACCGCTCGGCCCGGGTCGCGAACAGCTTCGCGGGGTCCGGCAAAAAGGCAAGCGGCGCCTTGGGGACGCCGCCGATGGCCGATGGATCGGGTTGGATCACAGTGTTCATTGTCTTCTCCGGGCCGACCGGCCACAGGGGGTCGGCGATGAAGCCTCGGCAGATTACTCTGCCGGGCCTTTTGTGTCGCGGCTGGCGATCTCGCGCAACCATTTCCGGTGGTGACGCCACGCCCAGCCACCGGTGACGGTGCCGCGGGTCATGGCGCGCAGGGTGCCACGGGTCCAGACCGCCGCATAGACATGCAGGATGAAGACCAGCAGGATCGCCACGGCTGCCAGGGCATGCAGAAGAACCGCGATGCGGCGCAGGGGAACCGGCACGTAATGGGCGAAGAACTGCTGCCAGATCATCACGCCGGTGACGATCAACAGCAGGATCAGCCCGGTCATCGCCCAGAAGACGAACTTCTGCCCGGCATTGTACTTGCCAAGCTCTGGCAGCTTGTCCTCGTTCCCCTTGACCACGTCGCCGATGCGGGTGGTCCAGGTGACATCCTCGGGCTTGGGCATGTTCAGGCGCCACAACTGCACGAACATCAAGAGGAAGCTGAAGAACAGCACCACCCCCATGATCGGATGCAGCCAGCGTGTGATCTGACCGCCGCCGAACAGCCCCGTCAGGAAATAGAGCGACGGGTGGAACAGCGCCAGCCCCGAGATCGCCAGCAGGATCAGCGTCGCCGCCGTGATCCAGTGGTTGATGCGGGTGAACCCCCGGTAACGGCTGACCGTCACCGGGGCCTTGCTGTCGATATGATCGCCGCGTTCGGAATAATAGGGACGTGGCGCCATCAGACATGACCTCCGTTTTCGGGATCGCGACGTTCGACCACCAAGGTTTCGGCGGCGTCATCGTCATGTTCGTCGGGGCGGTTGCCGCGGCTGAACAGCCCGTGCAGGGTCGCACCAAGGGCGGCAAGCCCCACGACCGCCAGACCGGCGGTCTTGGTGACACCCTTCCAGCCTTCCACCAGCGGAGAGATCCGCGGGTTTTCCGGAAGGTTGTTGTAGATGCCCGGCTTGTCGGCATGGTGCAGCACATACATCACATGCGTGCCACCGACACCCGCAGGATCATAGAGCCCGGCGTTATCGTAGCCGCGCGACTTCAGATCCTCGATCCGGGTTTCGGCATGGGCCTTCATGTCTTCCTTGGTGCCGAAGACGATGGCCTGGGTCGGACATGCCTTGGCACAGGCCGGGCCCTGGCCCACGGCGACGCGGTCCGAACACAGGGTGCACTTGTAGCTCTTGTGATCGACCTGGCTGATCCGCGGGATGTTGAACGGGCAGCCGGTGACGCAATAGCCGCAGCCGATGCAGTTGTCGTGGATGAAATCGACGATGCCGTTGGAATATTGCACGATCGCGCCGGGGGCCGGGCATGCCTTTAGGCAGCCCGGGTCTTCGCAATGCATGCAACCGTCCTTGCGGATCAGCCATTCCAGATCGTCGGTCTCGGGGTTCTCCCATTCGCTGAAGCGCATCAGGGTGAACATGTTCGGGGTCAGATCGTGGGGGTTTTCATAGACCCCCACGTTCTCCTCGATCTCGGGCTTGGTATCGTTCCACTCGATGCAGGCGGATTGGCAGGCCTTGCAGCCGATGCATTTGGACACATCGATCAGCTTGGCCAGCTTCTCCAGCTGACGGGTGGGTTGCGGCACGTCCTTGGTCGCCGAGATCCGGACGATGTCGGACGTATCGAAATACGCCTTCATCGGCTGGACGGGCGGGTTCGAGACCGCTGTGGTCGGTCCGGTGGCTGTATCCTTCATGCGACCGGCTCCTCTGCTGCGGGTTCGATATTGACAAGGAAGGCCTTGAATTCGGGCGTATCCGTGTTGGCGTCACCGACGAAGGGCGTCAGGCTGTTCGGCCCGAAACCTTTCTTGGCGGCCCCCATGAAGCCCCAATGCAGCGGGATGCCCACCACATGGACGGGCTTGCCGTCGCAGATCAGCGGACGCAGGCGCTTGGTGACCACGGCTTTCGCCCAGACCTCGCCCCGTTTGCCCCAGACCCGGACGCGACCGCCCTTCTTGATGCCCCGTTCGGCCGCCAGCTCCTCGCTGATCTCCACGAAGAACTCGGGCTGCAGCGCGGCGTTCACCACGTTGTGCTTGGTCCAATAGTGGAAATGCTCGGTCAGGCGGTACGAGGTCGCCACGAAGGGGAACTCGTCGCTGGTGCCAAGACGTGCCGCGTCGCTTTCGAAGATCCGCGCCACGGGGTTGCCACGCATCTTCGGGTTGAAGACGTTGGCCATGGGGCTTTCGAACGGCTCCATATGCGTCGGGAAAGGCCCGTCGCGCATCATGCCCCGGGTGAACAGGCGCGAGACGCCTTCCTGGTTCATGATGAAGGGGCCGACCTCGGAGGGCTTCGCGGTAGGCGAGATGTCGGGCACGTCGTAACCCTCCCATTTCTCGCCGGTCCACTCGATCAGCTTGCGGGACGGATCCCACGGCTTGCCCTGCATGTCGGCCGAAGCGCGGTTATAGAGGATCCGCCGGTTCGCCGGCCATGCGAAGGACCAGTTCAGGAACATGCCGGTATCGTCGGGATCGGAATTGTCCCGCCGCGCCATCATGTTGCCTTCCTCGGTCCAGCTGCCGGAGAAGATCCAGCAGCCCGCCATGGTCGAGCCGTCGTCGCGAAGCTGGCCAAAGCCCGAAAGCTGCTTGCCGGCCTCGGCCACCACCTTGGTATCGTCGGCAGTGTCATAGACGGCGGACAAGGCCTTGCCGTTCATTTCCCGTGCCAGTTCCTCGGGGGTGGGCTCGTTCGGGTCCTCATAGTTCCAGGTCAGGTTCACGATCGGATCGGGGAAGGCACCGCCTTCTTCCTGATACAGCTTGCGCACCCGCTGGAAGATCTGCGCCATGATCCAAGTGTCATGCTTGGCCTGACCCGGAGGCGTCGCCCCCGCCCAGTGCCACTGCAGCCAGCGACCCGAGTTGACAAGCGCGCCTTCGTCCTCGGCGAAGCAGGTCGTGGGCAGCTGGAACACCTGCGTCTGGATGGACGCGGTGTCGACGTCGTTGTGGATGCCGTGGTTCTGCCAGAAATTCGAGGTCTCGGTTTCCAGCGGGTCCATGGTGACCAGCGTCTTCAGCTTGGACAAGGCCGTCGTGATCTTGCCCCGGTGGGGGAAGGACAGCATCGGGTTGAAGCCCTGGCAGAAATACAGGTTCACCCGGCCCTGGTCCATCAGCTCGAACATGCGCAGGATGTCGTATGACGGCACGTCGAGCTTGGGCAGGTATTCGAAGGCCCAGTCATTCTCGGCCGTCGCGGCATCGCCCCACATCGCCTTCAGGAAGCTGACCATGAACTTGGAATAGTTCTGCCAATAGCTTGTCTGGTTCGGCTGCAGCGGCTTGAAGTCCCGCGTCGACATATAGGTCTGCCAGTCGGGTTCCTTTTCCGTCGGGATGTTCAGATACCCGGGGATCAGGTTCGACATCAGGCCCAGATCGGTCAGGCCCTGGATGTTGGAATGACCGCGAAGCGCGTTCATGCCGCCACCGCGCACGCCGATGTTGCCCAGGATCAGCTGAAGCATCGCCATGCCGCGGATGTTCTGGCCACCCTTGGAATGCTGCGTCCAGCCAAGCGCATACATCGAGGTCATCGTCCGGTCGGGCGCGCTGCATTCGCCGATCATCTCGCAGATGGTCAGGAACTTGTCGCGCGGCGTGCCGGTGATGTTCTCGACGAATTCGGGCGTATAGACATCGACATGCTTCTTCAGCAGCTGCCAGACGCAACGCGGGTTCTGCAGCGTCGGGTCGGTCAGCGCATAGCCGTCGTCGCCAATCTGGTAATCCCAGCTGGACTTGTCGAAGTCGCGCTTCTCTTCGTCGTAGCCGGTGAAGAGCCCGTCGTTCCAGCCGAATTCATCCTTCACCAGCAAGGCGGCATTGGTGAAGTTCTTGACGTATTCCCACTGGACCTTGTCGTTTTCCATGCACCAGCGGATCGCGCCCATCAGGAACGCGATGTCGCTGCCCGGACGGATCGGGGCATAGTAATCCGCGACCGATGCGGTGCGGGTATAGCGCGGGTCGACCACGATCAGCTTGGCACCACGATGGGCCTTCGCTTCGGTCACCCATTTGAAGCCGCACGGATGCGCTTCGGCGGCATTGCCGCCCATCACGACCACGAGGTCGGTATTCTTGATGTCGGTCCACGCGTTGGTCATCGCGCCACGGCCAAATGTTGGGCCCAAACTGGACACCGTAGGGCCGTGTCAGACGCGTGCCTGATTATCGAAGCCGACTATCCCCATGGAGCGGACCGTCTTGTAGGTCAGCCACGCGGTTTCATTGGTGGTTGCGGACGCGGCCAGGAAGCCTGCGGTCGTCCAGCGGTTGACGGTGACGCCTGCATCGTTCTTGGCGATGAAGTTCTCGTCCCGGTCGTCCTTGATCGCGCGCGCGATGCCGTCCAGCGCCTCGTCCCAGGAAATCTCCTCGAAGCGGTCGGAACCGGGGCGACGGACGCGGGGCTGCGTCAGACGGGTGGGCGCATGGACGAAGTCCTTCAGCGCGGCGCCCTTGGGGCACAGCGTTCCGCGGTTCGTCGGGTGATCGACGTCGCCTTCGATATGCAGAAGTTCGGCTTTTTCGCCGGCCTTCACATCGCCCTTGGAATACATGATGATCCCGCAGGCCACCGAGCAGTAGGGGCAGGTGTTGCGTGTTTCCGTCGTCGTGGCCAGCTTGAAGGCGCGCACATGCGCGGCCTCGGCTGCCTCGGCCTCGCCGAAGCCCAAGGCTCCAAGCGACGTTGCCGCAACCCCCGCACCCGCCAGCCGTAAGAAGCCGCGGCGCGAAAGGTCAATATTCATGGGGACCCTCCATCCTGCCTGTCGTCATTGATAGGTACTGTCATATTGTCCGCCCCGCCCGCGGCCAAGTCAAGGGGAGCTGACGCGCGCGTGAGCCTGCAATCCCTGCTGTTCACGATGTCTTGCGCGGGGGGCGCGGGGCTTGCTAGAAGGACGGTGAAAAGCCAATGCGCCGGGTGCGCTTGGGCCGATGGGCTTGACCGCATGGCGGTGGCTTGACGACACGGTGCGCGACCCGGCCTGCGACTTGCGGGGTCCGCCGTTTTTCCCCGTGTTCCGCCATCTGCAGCCAAGGATCCCGCCCATGTCCCTTTCCCGTCTGTCCACCCTGGCCGTCGCGGCCTGCCTGTCGCTTGCCGGCATCGCCCAGGCTCAGGACACCCTCTATTTCTCGGCCATCCCCGATGACGACGAAACCCGTCTGGCCGAACGTTTCGGCGCGGTCGCGGACTATTTGTCGCAGCAGCTGGACGTGCCGGTCGAATTCGTGCCGGTGAAATCCTATCCGGCCGCCGTCACCGCCTTCCGCAACGATCAGGTGCAGCTCGCTTGGTTCGGCGGTCTGTCGGGCGTGCAGGCCCGCCTGCTGGTCCCCGATGCCCGCGCCATCGCGCAAGGGCAGGAAGACACCAGCTTCGTTACCTATTTCATCGCCAATACCGAAACCGGCCTCACCGAATCCGAGGATTTCCCCGAAGCAGCCCGCGGCATGTCCTTCACCTTCGGCGCCAAGACCTCGACCTCGGGTCGGCTGATGCCGGAATACCAGATCCGCGAACAGACCGGCGAGGCCCCCGAGGAATTCTTCGGTCGCGTCGGCTTCTCGGGCGATCATGCGCAGACGCTGCGGCTGGTGGCTTCGGGCGCATGGCAGGTCGGTGCGCTGAACTTCACCGTCTATGATCAGGCCGTGACCGAAGGCGCGCCGGAAGTCGAGACCGCCAAGATCATCTGGAAGACTCCGCCTTACCCCGATTACAACTGGACGATCCGCGGCGACGTCGATGCCCGTTGGGGCGAGGGCTTTGCCGACAAGGTTCAGGCCGCGCTGATCGGAATGGACGACCCGGACCTGCTGGCGGCCTTCCCTCGCGCCTCCTTCGTGCCCGCCAGCAACGAGGATTACGCCCCGATCGAGCAGGTCGGTCGCCAGCTGGACCTGCTGGAGTAATCGCTTGCAACTGCTGGACGGGGTCGATCTGGGCTATGACGGCGCGCCGGTGCTGCGCGATCTGCGTCTGACCATCATCCCCGGCCAGCGTGTCGCGCTGTTGGGGCGCAGCGGGTCGGGGAAATCGACCCTGCTAACCGCCCTGCGCGACGCCCTGCTGCAACGCGACATGCGTGTCGCGCTGGTGCCACAGGATCATGCGCTAGTCCCGCAGCTCTCGGCGCTGCGCAACGTGCTGATGGGGCGGCTGGACGATCACGGGGCATTGCGTAACCTGCGCACCCTGATCCGCCCGTCGCGGGCTGACCGGAACGCGGGCCTTCACGATCTGGATCGCGTCGGCCTGACCGATCAGGCCGATCGTGCGGTCGAGACCCTGTCCGGCGGCCAGCAACAGCGCGTGGCCCTGGCCCGCGCCTTTCATCGCGGTGGCGACGTCATCGTCGGGGACGAGCCGCTCTCGGCCGTCGATCCGCGTCAGGCACTGGCGTTGGCGGATCAGATCCACCACGCCTTCCCGACTGCCATCCTGGCCCTGCACGACGTGGCCATCGCCCGTGCCTTTGCCACCCGCATCATCGGGCTGAAGGATGGCGCGGTCCTGTTCGATCTGCCTGCCGATCAGCTGGACCCCGCCCGGACCGAGGCGCTCTATGCCCGCTAGCCTGTCGCGCGGCGGCCTGGTCGCGGTCTTTGTAGCGCTGGCCGTGATCTGTCTGCCCTTTGCCGATCTGGCGACCGCAGGTCACGACCCTTGGGCCGAATTGGGTCGCATGGCACGCGGCTTCCTGTCCCCCGATTTCACCGCGGTCGAGCAGATCGGATGGGCCGTCGCCCTGACCGTCGCCTTCGCCGTGGCGGGGGTGGCGCTTGGCGGGTTGGCGGGGCTGGCGCTGGCGCCCTTCTATCGCCTGCGCCCCGTGAGCTGGCTGGCCATCGCCCTCCGGTCGGTCCATGAACTGTTCTGGGCGCTGCTGCTGTTGCAGGTCTTCGGCATCAGCGTCTGGTCGGGGCTGCTGGCCATCGCGCTGCCCTATGCGGGCATTTTCGCCAAGGTCCTTTCCGAGATCCTGGACGAGGCCGACCCCCGCCCCTCCCGCTGGCTGGGCGTGCGCGTCGATCCCCTGACGCGCTTCCTGTGGGCGCGCGCGCCCTTGGCCCGGCCGCAAATGGTCAGCTATGCGCTCTATCGGCTGGAATGCGGGCTGCGATCCTCGGCGGTGTTGGGGTTCGTGGGGCTGCCGACGCTTGGTTATCAGTTGGACAGCTTCTTCAAGCTGGGAAACTATGGCGCGGCGGGCGCGGTGATGGCCATCTATATCCTGCTGATCGCCACGGTGCGCCAATGGATGCGCCCGCGTCTGGCACTGGCCTGGCTGGCGGCGGCTGTCGGCGTGCTGACGCAGGTCAGCTCGCCGCCCATGGGGCAGGGGGCGTTCTGGCGTTTTCTGACGCAGGACATCGTCCCGGCGCCCCTGCGCGCGGGCGATCCGGCGGCGCTGTGGCCTTGGCTCCAGGATCTGGTCACCGGGTCCATCCTGCCGGGGCTGGGGGCGACACTGGTCGTGGCGCAACTGGCGCTGATCCTGGCGGGGGCGCTGGCCTTCGTGGGGCAGGCGCTGATCGTGCCGCGGATCAGCGGGCGCATCGGCGCGTGGCTGGGGCATCTGGTGCTGGTGCTGCTGCGGTCCTTTCCCGAATACATGTTGGCTTATCTGTTCTTGCAGGTCTTCGGGCCCTCGATGCTGCCCGCCATCCTGGCGCTTGGGCTGCACAACGGGGCGATCATCGGCCATCTTCTGGGACGGCAGGCCCGCACCCTGACCCTGCGCCCCGACGCGCCGCGTGGTCTGACGCTCTGGGGGTGGGAGTTCGTGCCACGACTGTTCGGCAGCTTCATCGCCCTGTGTCTTTATCGGTGGGAGATCATCATCCGCGAAAGTGCCATTCTGGGGCTGCTGGGGGTCGCGACGCTTGGGTTCTATCTGGACGACGCCATCGTTGCGCTGCGCATGGACCGCGCAGTCGTCATCCTCGTCGCCACCGCGCTGGTGACGATCGCCATTGATGCCCTGTCGCGGGGCATCCGCGCCCGCATCGGTGCGGGCGAACTGCAGCGCAGGGATGCCTTGCCGGGCCGTGTGGCCCGGCAGGCAGGCCCGAGCTAGGCGGTCATGTCCAAGGGCGCCCGGACCGCGCAGGCGAAGGCCAGGAACTTGCCGTCGTCGTTCGACACCAGGTCCCCCATCGGGCGCGGCGTCCAGCCAAGACGTGCCGCCATCCGCAGGAAGGCGGGCGGCCCCAGGAACAGGCAGTCGCTGGCGCCGACCGTATGCAGGTGGGTGTTGGCAGCCTCGAGGATGCTTTCGGCCAGACCCGGCAGGGGCAGGGCGGCAAAGCGTGTCAGCTCCCATGCACCCGCATCGACGGGCGGTTCCTCGTGGCACAGGTTGGTGGGCATGCCCGGAAGCAGGCCCAGATGCGCATCGCGGATCATGTAGGAATAGACCACCTTTCCCGCCCCGAACACCTTGTCGGTGCGCTTCAGCCGGGCGCCGCCCACGGCCTGCCCATCGCGATGCGCGATGACATAGACGGTGTCGAAGGTGTCGTACTGCTCGAACTCGATCCCTTCGGCGTGGTGCAGCGGCCAGGCCATGCGATCCACGAAGATCTGCTTGCGCAGCTTGAAGAAGCTGGTGACCAGATCGAAGCGTGCCATGTCGCGCGGCAGGCAGATCAGCTCGACGGTGATGTCGTTGGCGGGGGTGCGTGTCATCGTCATGTCCCCCTTATTGCCGGATGCCGTCGGGCAGCTTGGCCAGCCCCAGGAACTGGCGTCCGCCGGTCACCTTGTTGGGCAGCCACAATCCCCATGAGGTCACCTCGACCTGCAGGACGCCTTCCTCGGCGTAGGCGTCGAAATAGGTCAGCATGGTTTCCACCATGTCACGGCTGAATTCGGCCGTGGCCAGCTTTGGTTCCTTGATATGTGCCATCATCGCATGTCTCCTGTTGGCGTGATCAACGCCGGGAGCCTGCGCCCCGAAGATGCATCTGTCTTGCAAAAACCGGACAACCTGCCTTTTCAGTATGTCCGAAAAGGCATATCCTGCAGGTCAGGCAACATGGGCACGACATGCTGAACGATCTGATACCGAACTTCGACGACGAAATCGCCCAGATGCATGCGATGGCACCAAGCGGCTGGATCATGGGGTTCAACCTGACCTATCGGGGGCCGGAGCACCTGTACAACGCCTATCCCGATGCCTGGCGCAAGATCTACGAGGATCGCAACTACTTCTTCGGCGATCCCATCGCGATGTGGACGATGACCCATGACGGGGCCGCCCGCTGGTCCGAGGTGCGCATCCCCGACCTGCGCGGCGTCATGTCGGCGGCCAAGAAGTTCAAGCTGAACCACGGCGTCGCCATTTCACGCAAGGTGGCGGGCAAGCGGTCCTTCCTGACCCTGTCCCATCCCGACCGCGAATTCACCGACGACGAGATCGCGCGCTGTTCGGCCAAGTTCCATCTGTGGACGGACATGGTCCTGAACCGCGCGGCGCTGACGCAGGCGGAACTGGACGTGCTGCGCTGTTTCCGCGACGGGCAGGGGCAGCAGGAGACGGCCTCGCAGCTGGGCATCGCTGAATCGACCGTCAAGCAGCGCGCCTTGAAGGCCTGCGCCAAGCTGGGTGCGAAAAGCCGCACCCAGGCCGTGGCGATCGCGGTGGCGCGAAATTACCTCTGAGCGGTGGCGATCGCCGGATAGGCGGCACGGAAACCGGCGTATGCCTCGTCGAAGGCGGCGCGCAGGTCGGGGTCCGGTTCCACGCGGTCGGTGATCTGCGGCGGTGTCATCACCTGCGCCACATCGCCTTCCCCCGAGGCCACCATCGCCAGTCGTGCCGCCCCAAGCGCCGCCCCGAATTCGCCGCCCGCGGGCAGATCCAGCGTGACGTTCAGCGCGGTGGCGATCACCTGCAACCAGTAACGCGACCGCGCACCGCCACCGATGGCCATCAGGCTGTCCGGGCGGGCACCTGTGGCGCGCAATGCCTCCAGACTGTCGCGCAGGCCGAAGGCCACGCCCTCCAAGACAGCGCGGGTCATGTCGTCGCGATCGGTCGCCAGCGCCAGCCCGGTGAAGCTGCCACGGATGGCAGGGTCGTTGTGGGGCGTGCGCTCACCCGACAGATAGGGCAGGAAGCGCACGGTGCCGGGGGCCCGCAGGTCGCCCAGATCGGCGGTCAGCTGCGCCGGGGTCGCGCCGGTGATGCGGGCCAGCCAGTTCAGGCAATCGGTCGCCGACAGCATGACGCCCATCTGGTACCAGGTATCGGGCACCGCGTGGCAAAAGCTGTGCAGCGCCGTTTCTGGCGCTGGCCGGTATCCGTCCCGCGCCATCAGCAACACCCCCGACGTGCCAAGCGAGACGAAACCCGCGCCCTCGGTCATGGCGCCGATGCCGCAGGCGGCAGCGGCATTGTCGCCCGCGCCACCCGCCACGGTGACTGTCCCCCGCAGGCCCCATTCCGCCGCCAATTCCGCGCGCAGCGTGCCGGCAGAGGCGCAGCCCTCGACCAGGCGGGGCATCTGATCGCGGGTCAGGCCGGTGCGTGCCAGCAAGTCGTCGGACCAGTCGCGGGCGCCGGTGTCCAGCCATCCGGTGCCCGACGCATCCGACAGATCGCCGACATGATCGCCTGTCAGCCACAGGTTCAGATAGGCGGCAGGCAGCAGGACGCGCGCGGCCTTGGCCCGCAGGTCGGGCTCATGTTCTGCCATCCAGTCCAGCTTGGGGGCGGTGAAGCCCGGGAAGACGATGTTGCCGGTCAGGGTGCGGAACTCGGCCTGCGCATCCAGGGCCGCCGCCTGCGCGTGACTGCGGGTGTCGTTCCACAGGATGCAGGGCCGCAGAACCGCATCATCTGCCCCCAGCACCGTGGCGCCGTGCATATGTCCGGCCACGGCGATGCCGCGCAACGATGCGAATTCGGGGTGGCTGTCTCGCAGTGACGCGACCGCGCCACGAAAGGCCGCGATCCAATCGGCCGGGTCCTGTTCGGACCATCCGGGGTGGGGGTTGCGGGCGTGATAATGCCGTTCGGTCGCGCCGATGGGCTGGCCGTCATCGCCCACCAGAAGTGCCCGCAGACCCGAGGTCCCCAGATCGATGCCAAGATAGCTCATGTCGTCATTCCCCCCTGATCGACCCGCCGCCGTTTGTGACGCAGCCCGGGGGCCACGTCAAATCCGCCACGGCAGATTTGACGCATGAGGGAAAAATCCGCATGCTTTGGGCGTCAGGGACGGGTATCGACGTGGGTCTGACCACGCGCGCGCATCTGGGCCGTCTGCTCGTCCATCAACTCGCGTGCGCGCTTCAGATAGGCGGCGTTGTGCTGGGGTGGCACGTCGGGGTCATGCAGATCGGCCAGCTCGCGGATGGTGCGCTGGTTGTGGGCCACGAACCTGCGGGCGGTCAGCTCGGCCTGATCGCGCGGCACGCCAAGCGCCTCATAGACGGAACGTCCCGCGCGGACGGCGCTGTCGAAGGTCTCGCGGATGACATCGCGACAGCCTGCTGCCCACAGCTCATAGACATGGCTCTGATCGCGCGCGCGGGCGGTGATATGGACATGCGGATAGGTCTGGCGGACATAGCGGACCATGGCGGTCACCTGGTCGCGGTTGTCGATGGCGATGACCAGCACGGTCGCCGTCTCCAGCCCCGCCGCGCGCAGCAGGTCCGGCCGTGTCGCATCGCCATAGAAGGCGCGGACCCCGAAGGCGCGCAGCATCTCCAGCTGGGCCGAGGAATGGTCCAGGACCGTCGTTTCATGGCCCGCGCTCAGCAGCATGCGGTTTATGATGCCGCCGAAACGCCCGTGACCGGCGATGATGATATGGCTGGGGGCGGTGATCGTATCGGCCTCGGTCGGTTCGGCAAAGCGGTAGCGGGGCAGGATCACCCGGTCATAGAGGATGAACAGCAGCGGCGTCAGCATCATCGACAGCGTGACGACCAGCGTCAGCCGCGGCGCGATGGTGTCGGACAGCACCGCATTGGCCGTCGCGAATGAGATCAGCACGAAGCCGAATTCCCCCGCCTGCGCCAGCCCGATGCCGAACAGCCAGCCCTGTTCGTCGCGCACCCCGAAAAGTCGCGCCAAGGTCAGCAGCACCGCCGCCTTGACGGCCATGACCCCAAGCGCCAGGCCGATGATGACGAAGGGTTCGCTGGCCAGCAGGCCGAAGTCGATGGCCGCGCCGACGGTCATGAAGAACAACCCCAGCAGCAGACCGCGGAAGGGATCGATGTCGCTTTCCAGCTCGTGCCGGTATTCGCTGTTGGCCAGCACCACGCCGGCCAGGAAGGTGCCAAGCGCGGGCGACAGCCCCACCAGCGACATCAGCAGGGCGGTTCCCACGACGAAGGAGAGGGCGGCGGCGATGAAGATCTCGCGCAGGTTGGCCTGGGCGATGAAGCGGAAGACGGGGCGCGTCAGATAGGTGCCGCCCGCGATCACCAGCCCGATGGCCAGCAGCGTGACGATGCCGGTCTGCCAACCCTGCAACCCCTCGACCAGGGACATGCCGTCGCCATGGGCGTCGGCTTCGTGATGCGTGCCGCCCGTGACGGCCAGCAGGGGCAGGAAGGCCAGCATCGGGATGACGGCGATGTCCTGAAACAACAGCACGGAAAACCCCGCCTGCCCGCCGTCGCTTTTCATCAGCCCCTTTTCGGTCAGGGTCTGCAGCACGATGGCGGTCGAGGACAACGCGAAGATCAGCCCCACCGCCAGCGCCATCGGCCAGGCCAGCCCAAGTGCCATGGCCGCACCCGCGATCAGCCCGGCGCTGAGCGTGACCTGCAGCCCGCCCAGCCCCAGCAGGCGCATCCGCATGTCCCACAAAAGCTTCGGCTCAAGCTCCAGCCCGACAAGGAACAGCATCATCACGACGCCGAACTCCGCGAAATGCTGGATGGACAGGACGTCGACGTTCAGCAGCGCCAGAACCGGGCTGAGAACGATCCCTGCGATCAGATAGCCCAGCACCGATCCCAACCCGAGGCGCGAGGCAATGGGCACGGCGACCACCCCGGCGATCAGGAACAGGAAGGCCAGCAGCAGGACATCCGTCATTGGGTAGGGCTTTCCTTAATGGGGGCTGTCTGTCGACAATCGGGCAGGGGGGCGTGCCTTGTCCAGCCCTTTGCCGCGCCGCTGCCTGCGGGCGCGTCGCCATGCGCCCGCGCGCTCGCCCAGCATCAGCATTGCGGGGGTGACGATCAGTGTCAGCACGGTCGCCACCATCAGCCCGCCCGCGATCGCCGCGCTGAGTTCCGTCCACCATTGGGTCGATGGCGCACCATAGATGATCTCGCGCCGGAAGAAGTCGATGCTGACGCCGATGACCATGGGCATCAGACCAAGCGCGGTGGTAACGGATGTCAGCACCACGGGCCGCAGGCGTTGTGCGCCGGTGCGCAGCGCGGCTTCGGGCGGGGACATGCCCGCGCGGCGCAGGTCGTTGTAGGTGTCGATCAGCACGATGTTGTTGTTCACCACGATCCCCGCCAGCGCGATGACCCCGATGCCGCCCATGACGATGCCGAAGGGCCGCCCCGTGACCAGCAACCCCAGCAGCACCCCCGCCACCGAAAAGACGATGGCGGTCATGACGATGAAGGCCTGGAAGAAGCTGTTGAACTGCACCACCAGGATCACGATCATCATGCCGATGGCGGCGGCAAAGGCACCCGCAAGGAAGATCATCGCGTCCTGCTGATCCTCGGCCTCGCCGGCGAACGACCATGTGACGCCATCGGGCAGGTCCATCTGGGTCAGTGCCGTGCGCAGGGCCACGATCTGGTCGTTGACCAGCAGGCCCGGCGCGACATTGGCGGCGATGGTCGTCACGCGCCGTTCATCGACCCGCTTGATGGTGCCGCTGCGCGGGGCGGGGCTGAAGGTGACGAAATTGGTGACCGGCACCAGGCCCGAGCTGGTCGGCACGCGCAGGCTCTCCAGTTCCGCCAAGGTGCGGTCGCCCGCCGGGAAACGCACCCGGATATCGACCGTGCCCTCGGCATCGTCGGGGCGGTATTCGGCCACTGTGATGCCTTGGGTCAGCAGCTGCACGGCCTGACCCAGCAGGGCGACATCGGCGCCGAAGCGCGCGGCCTCTGACCGGTCCAGCGTGATCGCCCATTCGACGCCCGGCAGGGGGCGCGTGTCGGTGACATCTGTGAAGCCGCCGATCCGCTCCATGCGGTCGCGGATGGCGGTGACCGCCTGCGCCTGCAGGTTGCGGTCGCGGGAGGCGATCTCCAGGCTGATGGGCTTGCCCGCAGCGGGGCCACCCGATTGGGTCTGGACCTGCACGTCGATGCCGGGGATCTGCGCCATGTCGCGGCGGATGCGGTCGGCGATCTGTTCGGCGGGGGGGCGTGTGTCCCATTCGGTCAGCTCCAGCTGGATGGTGCCGATGACTTCCTCATCGGCCTGCTGGCTGGACCCGCTGCGGGCATAGACGCTGTGGATGGCGTCATAGGACAGCAGCCGGTCCTCGACCTGCCGGACCAGCGCATCCTTTTCATAGATCGAGAAATTGTCGCGCGCCCGCACCTCGACCTGCGCGAAATCGGGCTCGATAGAGGGGAAGAAGCTGATTCCGTTGCCGAACTGGCCATAACCCAGAAACGCCGCGATCAGCAGCATGATCGAGAACAGCAGCGTGCGACCGGGCCGCAGGATCGCCCATTCCAGCGCGCGGACATAGACCCCCGCAGCCCCCGTCATGTCGCGCGGATCGCCGGTCTCGGCGGCGGCGATCTGGCGCTTCTGACGGGCCGATTGCGGCTGGCGGCGGCCGATGACGCCGCCGACGACCGGGATGAAGACCAGCGCCATGAACAGCGATGCCGTCAGGGTCAGGATCACCGTGATGGGCAGGAACTTCATGAATTCGCCCACCGTTCCCGACCAGAACAGCAGCGGGAAGAACACGCTGAGCGTCGTCGCGGTGGATGCGATGATCGGCCATGCCATGCGCTTGGCCGCGCGGGCATAGGCATCCTTGGACGACAGGCCTTCATGCAGCAGCCGGTCGGCCAGTTCCACCGTAACGATGGCGCCGTCGACCAGCATGCCCACCACCAGGATCAGGCTGAACAGCACCACGATGTTCATCGTCAGCCCCATGAAATAGAGCGCCGAGACCCCCGCCAGGAAGGCGCCCGGAATCGCCAGCCCCACCAGGATCGAGGATCGCAGCCCAAGCGCCCAGACAATCACGATCATCACCAGCAGCACCGCGGCGATGACGTTGGATTCCAGGTCCGACAGCATGGTCTGGACCTGTTCGCTTTCGTCCTGCATATCGTTGATGCGCACGCTGTCGGGCCAGTCGGCCTGCGCGGCCTCGATCTCGGTGCGGATTGCGGCGACGGTTTCGATGATATTTGCGCCGACGCGCTTCTTGATTTCCAGCGCCAGGGCGGGCTGGCCGTTGATGCGCGCGAAACCCGAAGGATCCTCGTATGTGCGCCGCACCGTGGCCACATCGGCGAAGGTCACGACCGTATCGCCGCGCACCTTGACGGGCAGTTCCATCAGGTCGGTCAGATCCTCGATCAGGCCGGGCACCTTCAGCACGATGCGGCCCGCGCCGTTCTCGATGGCGCCCGCCGCGATCAGGCGGTTGTTGCGGTTGATCTGGCCGATCAGTTCGTCGAACGAGATGTCATAGGTCTCGAAGACGGTCGGATCGATCAGCACCTCCAGCAGCTCGACCCGTTCCCCGCCGATATCGACTTCGAGGACGCCCTGAACCCCTTCCAGCCGGTTCTTCAGATCGTCTGCCAGCGCGTTCAACGTGCGTTCGGGGACGGGGCCGGACAGGATGGTGGTCAGGATCGGGAACAGTGCCGTGTTGATCTCGGTCACGACGGGATCATTGGCATCCTCGGGCAATTCGTTGCTGGCGCGGTCGACGGCCTCGCGGACCTTGTCCAATGCCGCATCGGCATCGAAGCCCGGTTCGAATTCCAGCTGCACGCTGGCATAGCCCTCGGCGGCGGTGGCGGTGATCCCCTCAAGGCCGGTCAGGGCCGACAGCTCGGTTTCCAGCGGCTCGACCAGCAGGCGTTCGGCGTCTTCGGGGGCGATGCCTTCCAGCGAGGTCGAGACATAGACCGTGGGGATCGGAATCTCGGGCGAGCTTTCCTTGGGGATGGCCACATAGGTCACCGCCCCGACCGCCAGGATCAGGCCCAGCACCATGACCACGACGCGGGCGCGGTCGAAGGCGGCGTCGATCAGCCCGTTCATTCCGCATCCTCGGCGCTGTCCTCGGGGGTGGGAACCACCGGCTCGCCCGCGCTGACGAAGCCCTGCCCGATGGTGATGATGCGGGCGTCTTCGGGCAATCCGCTGACCCAGACCCCGTCGGTCTGCGCCTGTTCGACCACCACCGGATGGAAGGCCACCGTGTCGTCGTCCTGAACCGTCTTGACGCCCAGCTGCCCGTCCGTCCCAAGCGACAGGATCGCCGGAGAGATGAAATGCGCCGACATCTGACCCGTGGGGATCGACACTGTCACCGACAGGCCCGATGCGATCCGCCCTTCGGGGTTCGGCACGGCGATCTCGGCGCGGAAGGTGCGGGTTTCGGTGACGGCGTCCTTGCTGACGTATTCGACGGTGCCTTCGATTTTCTGCCCGGTGATGAACTTGACCGTCGCATCGCTGCCTTCGCGGATGCGCGCCAAGGCCTGCTGGGGCACCTGGATGACGATCTTCAGCGGGTCGATGTCCAGCATGGTGCCGACCTCGGTCCCGGCGGGGACATAGGCGCCTTCTTCAAGGTCCAGCGCATCCAGCCTGCCGTCGAAGGGCGCGCGGATCACGGCGGCATCGACGCCTTCCTCGGCCTGCGCCAGTTCGGATTGCGCCCGCGCCAAGGCCGCCCGCGCCTGCGAGACGCGGTCCGTCGTCGCCACCCCGCGTTCCAGCAGCGTCTCGGCATTGTCGAAATCGCGCTGTGCTGCGGCCAGTTCCTGCTGGGCTCGGGCGACGTCGGCCTCCTGTTCCCGGGTGCCCAGCCTTGCGATGATGTCGCCCTGCGCCAGATACTGCCCGCGGCGTGCCGAAAGCACCGCCACATCACCGCCGATCTCGGCGCGCAGAACGGTCCGGCGGTCGGGTTGGGCCTGGCCTTCGGCGGTAAAGACCTGCGTCACGTCCTGTGCCTGGCTGTCGCGCACCGCGACGGCGATCGCCTTGACCGGCTGGACGGGGGTGTTGGTCTCCTTGGGTGGGGCGGGCAGGATATAGCCGCTGCCCATCCAGGCGATCAGCACCAGCGCCAGGATGCCCGCCACCCATTTGGACCGGGACGCGCCGCGTTCATCCGCGAAATGCAGGGCGGCGGGGGATTGCGGATCGCGCAGTTCGTTCATCGGTCACGAAGTCCATGGGGCAGTTGCGGCGGCAGGTGCCACCTTGCGACATTCCGTCCCGCGGGCCAAGCGCGCAAGCGCAGCCCGTGCGATCCTTGCGCCAATAGGTCGCGATGTGCGGGTCTCGCAGGGAACGATGGGTCGGCGCATCTGTTGGGTCCCTTGGAAGACCCCAGCAGAAGGACCCCCTGGCATGAGCGATCCCATCTTCTTCGACAGCTGGTTCGGGCTGTGGCGCGTGTTCATCGTCGGCGTCTTCGCCTATCTGGGGCTGGTCGTCATGCTGCGGATCTCGGGCAAGCGGACGCTGAGCAAGATGAACGCCTTCGACCTGGTGGTGACCGTCGCGCTCGGCTCGATCCTGGCGTCGGTGCTGCTGAGCGATTCCGTTCCCCTGGCCGAGGGGATGGTGGCGCTGGCCCTGCTGATCGGGCTGCAATTCATCATCACCACGATGTCCGTCCGATCCCAGAGGTTCCGCGACCTGATCAAGTCCGAACCCTCGCTGCTGGTGCATCGGGGTCGATATCTGCACGACAGCATGCGCCGCCAGCGCATCACCCCCGAGGAAATCCAGGCAGCCCTGCGCGAGGCTGGCCACGACGACGAGGCGTCGGTGCAATCCGTCGTGCTGGAGACCGACGGCTCGTTATCGGTGGTGGCTTAGGTGTCGAAGCGCGGCCAATCCGTCATCGGCCCGCGCCACGCCTCATAGGCGCGGGCAAGGGTCATGACGGTGACATCGTGGAAACGCGGCGCGACGATCTGCAGCCCGATGGGAATACCGGACGCCGACATGCCGCAGCTGATCGAGCAGGCAGGTTGTTCACCCATGTTCCATGGCACCGTAAAGCAGATATGTTCGAAGGGCCGCGCCGGATCGTTCGTGGGCGAGGCCCATTCCGCCGGATAGGACACATCGGGATTGACCGGCGACAGGATGGCATCGACCTGCTGGAACGCCTCGGCGGTAGCGCGGCGCATGGCGAAGGTCTGATCGAAGCCCTCGGCGACCTGCAGTGGCGTCGCCTCGGCCCCCTTGGCCGCCCAGTCATGGATATAGGGCAGGATCTGCACGCGTCTTTCCTTGGGCGTGGGCTGGATCATCGACCAGAACCGCGCCCGCCACACGTGATCCAATCCGTCCAGCATCTGGCGCGTCAGCACCGGCGCGATGGGGATCACCGTCGCGCCGTGCTGTTCGAACAGCATGGCCGCACGGGTCACGGCCTCGGCCACCTGCGGGTCGGCGGGGTTGCCGCAGCCCGCGTCCAGCATCAGCCCGATCCGCAGCCCGCGCACATCGGCGGGCGGCGCATCCCAGTCCAGCGGCTGATAGGGCAGCGCCGTCGCATCCCGCCAGTCGGGCCGCGTGATCGTCCCCATCAGCAGCGCCGCATCATCGACGGTCGGCGTCATCGGCCCCGCGCATCGCCCGGTATAATAGGGATCAATCGGCACCCGCCCTTGCGTGGGCTTGAAGCCGAACAGCCCCGTCCAGCCCGCAGGCAAACGCACCGAGCCTCCGATGTCTGTCCCGACATGCAGCGGGCCATAGCCCGCCGCCCCCGCCGAGGCCGCCCCCGCGCTGGACCCGCCGGGGTTCTGCGACAGGTCCCAAGGGTTGCGCGCCAACGGGTGAAACGACGACAGCCCCGAGGACAGCATCCCGTAATCGGGGCAGGTGGTCTTGGCAAAGATGATGGCGCCGTCCTCGTTCAGGCGCGCGGCGGTGGGGGCATCCTGGGCCGCAGGCAGGGGATCGGTGGCGGCGGTGCCCATCGGCACCGGATCGCCCTTGGTGGCGATCAGCTCCTTCACCGTCACCGGCATGCCGTCCAGCGGCCCCATCGGCGCGCCCTTGGCATAGCGTTCCTGCGCCGCGCGGGCCTGCTTCAGGGCACGTTCGGGGCGGAACAGGTAAAGTGCGCCGACCTTCGGCTCGGAGGCCTCGACCCTTGCGATCAGGGCAGTCATGTAGTCCACGGGCGATAGGCTGCGATCGCGGAAATCGGCCAGGATGCTGCGGGCCGGGCGATCCAGGATGGGGGAGGTCTTGGCAGGGACGGACATGGCGCGGACCTTCGTGTCGGGGTTGCTTCAGGTGGGGTGGCGGCGGGCCTTGCGACCGATCACGTCCAGGCGCGGCTCGGCCGCCAGCAGGCGTCGGGTATACTCGTCGGCGGGGCTGTCCATCACCTGACGCATGGGACCGGTTTCCACGATGCGGCCGTCCTTCATGACGGCGACGCTGTCGCAGATCTCGTCCACGACGCCTAGGTTATGGGTGATGAACAGCACGGCGATGCCATGTTCGGCGCGCAGTTTCAGGACCAGATCAAGGATCTGCCGCTGCACCGTCAGATCCAGCGCCGAGGTCGCCTCATCCGCGACCAGCAGACGGGGGCGGGTGATCAGCGCGCGGGCGATGGCGATGCGCTGGCGCTGACCGCCGCTGAACTCATGCGGGAAACGGTCCTGGGCTGCGGGCTCCAGGCCGACACCCTGCAGCAGGCTGCCGATCAGGTCGCGGCGGGCCGCCCCTTTGGGGGCGTCAGGGTCCAGATGCAGCGGTTCGGCGATGATACGACCGACGCGATGACGCGGGTCCAGCGAGCCATAGGGGTCCTGGAACACCATCTGGAAATCGCGCCGCGCCCTGCGCAGATCGCGGGGGGACATGGCAAAGATGTCGCGACCCGCGATGCTAACGCTGCCGGCGGTGGGTCGGTCCAGCCCCATGACGATCCGCGCCAGCGTGGATTTTCCGGACCCGGATTCGCCGACAACCCCGAGGATCTGCCCGGCTTCCAGCGTCAGGGAAACCCCGTCCAGCGCCTTGACCACGCCCTGACCCAAACCGAAGTGCCGCGTCAGGTGATCGACCTGCAACAGGGGCGTCATGGCGCATCTCCCAGGGTTTCCCGCACCCGACGCGGCATCGCGTCCAGCAGGCTGCGGGTATAGTCGTGGCCGGGGCTGCGCAGAATGCGCTCGGTCGGGCCATGTTCGATCATCGTGCCGCGATACATGACCAGCGTGTTATCCGCGATCCGCGCGATCACCCCGGGATCATGCGAGATCAGCATCAGCGCGATCCCCAGATCGCTCACCAGATCGTCCAGAATGTCCAGGATGCGCGCCTGAACGGTCACATCCAGCGCGGTCGTCGGCTCATCCGCGATCAGCAGGTCGGGTTTCATGGCAAGCGCCATGGCAATGCCGACACGCTGGCGCTGGCCGCCCGAAAGCTCATGCGGGAAGCTGTCGATGCGTTCGGTCGCGCGGGCGATGCGGACCATCTGCATCAGGTCAAGCGCGCGTTTGCGGGCGTCGTGGCGGGACATGGACTGGTGCAGGATCAACCCCTCGGCGATCTGCGCGCCGATGCGCATGGCGGGGTTCAGCGCGGTCATCGGTTCCTGAAAGATCATGCCGATGCGATTGCCGCGCAGGCGGCACAGATCGCGCTCCGGCATCGTCAGGATGTCGCGCCCGTCGAAACCGATGCGCCCCGTGGCCTGCGCGGTGCCCGGCAGCAACCCCATCACTGCCAAGGCCATCACCGATTTGCCCGATCCGGATTCGCCCACCACCCCAAGCGTCCGCCCCCGTTCCAGCGACAAATCGATACCGTGCAGCACCTGCCGGTTGCCGAAGGTGACGCGCAGATCGCGGATCTCCAGCATCATGCGCGCTGTCCCCGCCGTGGATCGGTCAGGTCGCGCAATCCGTCGCCCAGCAGGTTCAGCCCCAGCACGGTGATCGCGATGGCCAGCCCCGGTGCAAGCACCAGATGGGGTGCGCTGCCCAGAAAGGTCTGGCTTTCCGACAGCATCCGCCCCCAGCTGGGGGTGGGCGGCGACACGCCCATGCCAAGGAAGGACAGCCCCGCCTCGGACAGGATGGCAAGGCCGGTCTGGATGGCCAGCTGCACGATGATCTGCGGCATGATGTTCGGCAGCACATGTTCCGCCGTGATGCGCGCGTCGCTCTTGCCCGCCATGCGGGCGGCGGCGATATAGTCGCGCGCCCAGTTCTGGATGGCGGCAGCGCGGCTGATGCGGGCAAAGACCGGCACCATGAAGCAGCCGATGGCGGTGATGGCCGTCACCGCCCCCGGCCCCAGCAGCGCCCCCAGCAGGATGGCCGAGAGGATCGGCGGAAAGGCAAACAGCACGCCGTTCAGCGACATCACCAGACGCTCGGTCCGGCCACCGCGGGCGGCGGCGGTCACGCCCAGCAGCGTGCCCAGGGCCCCGCCGATGGCCGTCGCCACCACTGCGATCCCAAGCGAGGTCCAGGCCCCCGCCATGATGATCGACAGCACGTCCCGCCCGATCTGGTCGGTCCCGAACCAATGCGCCGCGTTCGGCGCCTGCAGGCGGGCCATGATGTCCATGGCCGTCGGATCGGCGGGCGTCCAGATGCGGCTGACCAGCGCCGCCCCCGCCACCAAAACTGTGATCACCCCGCCCAGGATCAGCGAGATGTGCCAGCGGCTCATGCCCGCCCCCTCAGCCGCGGGTCCAGCCGAGCATAGAGCGCATCGGTCCCGGCATTCACCACCAGCACGATGACTGCGAACAGCAGGACGACGTTCTGCACCACGATCAGATCGCGCTGCGACAGCGCCTGATAGGCCAGCGTGCCGATGCCGGGCAGGTTGAAGACGTTTTCGACCAGCACCGCGCCGGAAATCAGGAAGGGGATCTGCAGCCCCAGCATCGTCACCACCGGCAGCAGCGCGTTCGGCACGACATGCCGCCACAGGGCACGGCGGCGCGACAGGCCCTTGGCGCGGGCGGTGCGGACGAAATCCTCGGATGCGATGTCCAGGACGGCGGCGCGGGTGACGCGGGTCAGGACTGCCGCCTGCGGGATGGCCAGCGCGATGGCGGGCAGGACCAGCGAACGGATCGCGCCGATCCCCGCATCGCCCCAGCCCGGAAAGCCGCCCGTCGGAAACCAGCGCAGCTTTAATGCGAAGCCAAGGATCAGCAGCAGCCCGATCCAGAAGTTCGGCACCGCGATCCCCATCTGCGCAAAGACCGAGGCCAGCCCGTCGCCCGCACGCCCCGGACGCGCCGCGGCCATCACCCCAAGCGGGACCGAGACCACGACCGCCAACACCGTCGCCATCAGCGTCAGCGGCAGCGTCACCAGCATCCGTTCCGCGATCAGCCCCGCCACCGGCACGCCATAGGTATAGGACTGCCCCAGATCGCCCGTCACGACTCCGCCCAGCCAGGCCGCGTATCGCACCATCAGCGGTCGATCCAACCCCAGCTGGCTGCGCAACGCCGCCAGCGTGTCGGCCTGCGCCGAGGTGCCCAGCATGATCTCGGCCGGATCGCCGGGGGCGGCTTCGATCGCCAGGAAGATCACCAGCGATGTCACCAGCAGCATCAGCAGCGCCGCCGCCAGCCTGCGCAATCGGGTCGGGATCATCGGCGGCTCACTTTGTCCAGCGGGCGTCGGTCATGTCGTTGGCAGGCACCGGCCCGTTTTCCCAGACCCCTTCCAGGCCCGCCTTCCAGACGCCCAGCTTTGGATAGGAAAACAGGAACAGCGCCGGCAGGTCGCGGGCCAGCATCTCCTGCGCGGCGCGATAGCCCTCCCGCCGCTCCGCGTCGGTCGTCGCAGAGGCGATGGCGTCCATCTGGTCGCGGAAGGCGGGGTTGTCATAGTTGAAGTAATAGGGATCGCGGGCATAGATGCCGATGTCCAAGGGTTCGGCATGGCCGATGATAGTCATGTCGTAATTGGTGTCCTTGAACACATCCTGAATCCAGGCCGCCGGAAAATCCGAGGTCTGGATGTTCGCCGTCACCCCGATCTGCGCGAAGAAGGCCTGCATGATCTGGGCCGAGCGTTGGGCGTAATCGCGGTTCGGCACCTTGAAATCAAAGCTGAAGCCATCGCCATGCCCCGCCTCGGCCAGCAGGGCGCGGGCCTTTTCGGGATCATAGGGAAACAGCTCGGTCAGGTCCTGATAGAGCGGATTTGCGGGCGAGAAATGCGTGCCGATGGGGGTGCCTTGGCCCGCGCTGACGGCCTCGACCAGGCTGGGGCGGTCGATGGCCATCATCAGCGCCTGCCGCACGCGCAGGTCGTCGAAGGGCGGGTGGGCGTTGTTCATGCCGGCCACGACCTCCATCTCGCCCGCGCCGGAGACGGCGGTGAAGCCCGGATCATCGGTGAATTGCGCGAAAAGCTCGGGCGCGCTGAGGTCACCAACGATGTCCACCTGGCCCGATTGCAGCGCCGCCGCCTGCGCCTGCGCATCACCGATGAAGCGGGCGGTCACACCGGAAACCTCAGGGGCATCGCCCCAATAGCCGTCCCATGCCGACATGATGACCCGGTCGCCCTTGCGCCATTCATCGACCTTGAAGGGGCCGGTGCCGACGGGGGTGGTGCCATTGGTATCGGTCGAGGACGGCTCGACCATGACGGCGGCGGGATAACCCAGCCAATAGAGCAGATCGGCATTCCGACCTGAAAGTTTCAGGACCAGCGTCTGCGGATCGGGGGCCTGCACGTCCGCGATGGCGGTGTAATTGGCCTTCTGGCCGTTGGTCGATCCCTCGGACAGGATGCGGTCGATGGCGAACTTGGCGACGGCGCTGTCGAAGGGGACGCCGTTCTGGAAGGTGACGCCCTCACGCAGCGTGAAGCCATAGGTCAGACCATCGTCCGACACGGTCCATTCGGTCGCCAGCTGCGGCACGATCTGGCCGTCGCGGTCGATTGCGACCAGCCCCTCGAAGACGTTCTGCCAGGTGACCTGTCCCGCCGCCACCGGCGACGACACCGTCGGGTCCAGCCCCTGCGGTTCGACCGATTGGGCGAATGTCACGCCTTTGGCATCCTGCGCCAAACCCGCCGTGCCGGCCGCCAGCAGGACGGCCAGGCAACCGCCAGCCAGCGAAAGAAGGTGTCTGGTCATCATCTTGTCCCCATTCATGGATGCCACGATCCCGATCCCTTTGCCCCAATGTGACCGAACGAGGGGTGCTGGCAACCACCTATCTGGCCCGACATCCCGGATCGGCCCTTACCGGAAGGCGACCAAAATTGCACGATGTGCACCCCGCCCGCGAAATCATCCGCTTGCCACATGAATGCGCAATTGGCCATCATGCCGACACCAAGCCGTCAAATTGCCGTTACGAAAGCCCGTTAACCATCTTGGCAAAAGCTGGCCGGACCAGTGTCACGACCATCCCGCATGCGTTTCCGGGGCTGTTGCGATCCGTCGCGCCCATGACATGCCTGCCCAACCAGAGCGAGAGCCTCCGATGACCGCGATCTTCATCAACGAATTCCACTATGACAACGCCGGTGCCGACGAAGGCGAGTTCGTCGAGATCGCAGGCCCTGCGGGCACCGATCTGACCGGGTGGAGCGTTGTCCTCTACAATGGCAACAACGGCGCGATGTACGGGACGCTGCCGCTGTCGGGGGTGTTGGCGGATCTGGGGCAGGGGTATGGCACGCTGGTCGTTCCCGCCCCCGGCATCCAGAATGGATCGCCCGACGCGATCGCGCTGGTCGATGCTGCGGGCGCGGTCGTCCAGTTCCTTGGCTACGAAGGGTCGATGACAGCGGTGGACGGGCCTGCGGCGGGCATGACCTCGGTCGACGTTGGCGTGGCCGAGGATGGCGGCACCGCCGTCGGCATGTCGCTGCAACTGACCGGATCGGGCGCCGAGGCTGCCGATTTCACCTGGGCGCCCGCATCCGAGGCGACGCCCGGCGCGGCCAATACCGGCCAGGATTTCGTCACCGGCCCCGCTGTTACCACCTATGCCATCGCCGATGCAGAGGCGGTCGAGGGTGATGCGGGCACCACCCTGATGACCTTCACCGTCACCCGCAGCGACGCAACCGGCGCGGCCAGCCTTGATTTCGCCACATCGGATGGCACCGCCACGGCGGGCAGCGATTACACCGCCGCCACCGGCACGGTCGATTTCGCCGACGGCCAGACCGCCGCCCAGATCCAGATCGCCATTACCGGCGATACCGATGCCGAACTGCCCGAGACCTTCAGCGTCACCTTGACCGACCCGACCGGCACGCTGGCCATCACGCAGGCCACCGCCCAAGGCACGATCCTGAACGATGAGGTCACGCTGATCTCGACCATCCAGGGGAACGCCGAAACGCAGGGCGCGAACCCTGCCGGCGGATATGACAACCGCGACGCCAGCCCGCTGGTCGGGCAGGTCGTGACCGTCGATGCCATCGTCGTGGGTGATTTCCAGAACGGCGACGGCGACGAGGCCCGCAGCCTTGGCGGCTTCTACCTGCAGGAACAGGACGTGGATGCGGATGGCGATGCGGGCACGTCCGAAGGCATCTTCGTCTTCGACGGCAGCTTCGGCACCGACGTCCAGATCGGCGACCGCGTGCGCGTCACCGGCACCGTTGGCGAATATTTCGGCCAGACCCAGATCGGCAGCGTCACCGACATCCAGATCGTGTCCCAAGGCAACCCGCTGCCGACGGCGGCCGTGCTGCAGCTGGGCGGCGATGTCTCGCGCGATCAGTCGGGCGGTTATCAGGCCGATCTGGAAGCCCATGAAGGCATGCTGATCACCGTGCCCGACACGCTGACCATCACCGAACAGTTCCAGCTGGACCGCTTCAACGAGATCACGCTGTTCGACACGAACGGCTTCGAACAGACGGGTCCGGGCGGCACGACCATCACCGGCGAACGCCCCTTCACCTACACCCAGTTCAACACCCCCGATGCTGCCGGCAACGACGCCTATCTGCAGGAGGTCGGCAGCCGACAGGTCGTCTATGACGACGGGTTGAACCAGCAGAACCAGCCCATCGGCAATCTGGACGGGTTCCAGGGCTATTCCGACGCCACCGCGCCCTCGATGGGCGACACGGTCACGGACCTGACGGGTGTGCTGGATTACCAATGGGCGGGCAATGCGGCCTCGGGGGCGACCTGGCGCATCCGGGGGACGCAGGACGGGCAGAACACGTTCGAGGACACGAACCCCCGCCCCGACGCCATCGCCGAGGTAGCGGGCGACATCAAGATCGCCAGCATGAACGTGCTGAACTTCTTCACCTCGATCGACGGGTCGGGCAACGAAGGCGTGGGGCCGGGTCTTGACCAGCAGGGTCGCGGTGCCGACAGCGTCGAGGAATACGACCGCCAGCTGGCCAAGCTGACCACCGCCATCGAGGGCACGGGCGCCCATATCATCGGGCTGGTCGAACTGGAGAACGACTTCCTTGATCCGGGCATGGCCCCCGGCGCAACCGGCGCGCAGGGCGACCGCGGCCTGCCGATCGAGGCCATCGTGGCATCGCTGAACGACAGCGCGGGCGCAGAGGTCTGGGCCTGGGTCGATCCGGGCAGCGAATTCGTCGGCGATGACGCCATTGCCGGTGGCATGATCTATCGCGCGGACATGGTGCAGGTCGCACCGGGCACCGCGCCCGCCTTCCTGACGGACGCCCAGGTCGATCCGGCGCTGCTGTCGCAAAGCACCACCGGCAGCATCTTCGACGGCCCCTCGACCAGCCGCGCGCCCTTGGCCGCCACATTCGAGACGCTGTCGGGTGGCGACCAGATGACCGTCGTCGTCAACCACTTCAAATCCAAGGGCGGCAGCGGTGAAGGCGCGGATGCCGATGCGGGCGACGGTGCCGGCAACTTCAACAACCAGCGCCTGCTGGCCGCGCAGGCGCTGGACGACTGGCTGGGAACGAACCCGACCGGATCGGACACGCCGAACCTGCTGCTGCTGGGCGATCTGAACTCCTATGCGTCCGAGGATCCCCTGGCCTATCTGGTCGACACCGCGGGCTTCGTCGATCTGGCCGCCGAATTCGTGGAACTGGGCTATTCCTACCTCTTCGACGCGATGCTGGGCGGGTTGGATTACGCGCTGGCCTCGCTTGAAATGTTCAACCACATCGTCGATGCGATCGAATGGAACATCAACTCGGACGAGGCCGACGCGCTGGACTACAACCTCGATTTCGGGCGCGATCCTTCGGTCTTCGACGGCGACACGCCCTATCGCGCATCCGACCACGACCCGATCGTGGTGGGCATCGACTTCGACAAGGATGACAGCCCGGTCACGCCCGCCATCTATGAGGGTGCCAGCTTCAACGGCGACATCACGCCCACCGATGCGCTGACGCTGGACCACAAAGGTTCCTTCAGCCTTGCGGGTGCCGAGATTGCGGCCCATGCGGCGGGACGTCTTTATGTCACCGCATCGACCGGCCTGCAGATCGTGGACATCGCCGACCCCTCGGCGCCCGTGCTGACCAAATCCATCGACTTCACGGCGGCGGACTACGGCTTCGCCTCGACCGACATCACCTCGGTCGCGACGAACGGCAGCGTCGTTGCAGTGGCCCTGCCCGCCGACCCCAAGACGGACGCGGGGCAGGTGGTCATCCTTGATTTGGACGGCAATCTGGTCACCAGCTTCGATGCGGGCGCGCTGCCCGACATGCTGACCTTCACCCCCGACGGCACCAAGCTGCTGGTCGCGAACGAGGGGGAGCCTGCCGATCTGTCGGTGTCGAACCCCAAGGGCGGCGTGACGGTGATCGACCTTGTCGCGGGCACGGCCACGCAGGTGGATTTCACCGCATTCGATGGTCAGGAAAACGCCCTGCGCCAGGCCGGCGTGCGCATCTTCGACGGCCAGAGCGTCTCCGACGACCTAGAGCCGGAATATATCGCCGTCTCGGCCGACGGGCTGACCGCGATGGTGACGCTGCAAGAGGCGAATGCCGTCGCCGTCCTTGACCTGACCACCAACACTTTCGACCGCATCGTTCCCCTTGGCGGCAAGGATTTCGCAGGGCTGCTGGCCGATTTCTCGGACCGCGACGACGGCATCAACCTGACGACGAGCAATCCGGTGATTGGGCAGTTCATGCCGGATGCCATCTCCTCATATACCGGTGCGGATGGGCGCGACTACTATGTCATCGCCAATGAAGGTGACGACCGCGACGACTTCGCCCCGGACGGCGACAGCACGCGCCTGAAGGATGCGACGCTGGACCCGACCACCTTCCCGGACGCCGAAGCCCTGCAGGCCGACGAAAATCTGGGCCGCCTGAACGTCTCGGGGTCGTCGTTGCTGGATGGCGATACGGATGGCGACGGCGATATCGACCAGATCCTGACCTATGGGGGGCGGTCGTTCTCGATCCTGGATCAGGACGGTCGGATGGTCTTCGACAGCGGCGACGCGCTGGAACGCATCATCGCCGAACAATACCCCGAGCTGTGGGATGACGGGCGGTCCGACAACAAGGGCCCCGAGCCCGAAGGCGTCACCATCGGTCGGATCGGCGACAGCACCTATGCCTTCGTCGGGCTGGAGCGTGCCAATACCACGATGATCTTCGACATCACCGATCCCGCCGATGTCAGCTTCGTCACCGCAGCCGGACAGGCGGGCGACATCGCCCCCGAAGGCACGCTGTTCATCCCCGCCGAGGACAGCCCCACGGGCGAGGCGCTCTATGTCGTCACCAACGAAGGCTCGGCCACCATTGGCATCTATGGGGTCGAGGAAACGCCCGCACCCACGCAGGACAGGTTCACGCTGGAACTGCTGCACTTCTCGGACCAGGAGGGATCGACCAGCGCGCTGGCCGATGCGCCGAACCTTTCGGCGGTGCTGAACGGTCTGCGGGCGCAGGATCTGGGCGATGACGGCATCGCCGACAATACGCTGACGCTGTCGTCCGGGGATGCCTTCATCGGGTCGCCCTTCTATGACGCATCAGGGGCGGTCTTCGGGTCGAAGGGTATTGCCGATATCCAGATCCAGAACGAGCTGGGCGTCCAGGCCATGTCGCTTGGCAACCATGAATTCGACTTCGGCACCGCCAACCTTGCCGGGCTGATCAGCGGTGATGCGCCGGGTGACATCCTTGGCGCGGATTTCGCGGGTGCGATGTTCCCCTATCTGTCGGCGAACCTCGACTTCTCGACCGATCCGGCCCTTGCCCCGCTGCAGGTTGCGGGCGGTCAGGCCCCGCAGGCGGGCACGGTCACCTCATCCGTGGTCATGTCGGTGGACAGCGAACAGACCGGCCAGACCGAACTGGTGGGCATTGTGGGGGCGACCACCCCGACGCTGGCCCGCATCGCATCGCCCGGTTCGGTGGGCATCACGCCGGGCACCTTCGACAACGATCCGACCCCCGAACAGCTGGACGCCCTTGCCGCCCAGATCCAGGCCGAGGTCGACGCCCTGCTGGCCGCCAATCCCGGCATGGACAAGGTGATCCTGCTGGCCCACATGCAGGTTCTGGGTATCGAGGAACAGCTGGCCCCGCGCCTGTCGGGCGTCGATGTGATCGTGGCGGGCGGGTCGAACACGCGCCTGTTCGATGAAAACGACCGCCCGCGCGACGGCGACAGCGATCAGGGGCAATACCCGATCTTCACCACCGATGCCGACGGCAATCCCATCGCTGTGGTCAATACCGACGGCAGCTACAAATACGTCGGGCGTCTGGTCGTCGATTTCGACGAGGACGGGCACATCATCCCCGAAAGCTATGACGCGGGCGTCTCGGGGGCCTATGCGACCGACGATCAGGGCGTTGCCGATCTGGGGGCGCAGGATCTGGTCGATCCCGAGATCCAGGCCATCGTCGATCAGCTCGAGGATCAGATCGTCGCGACGCAATCCAACGTCTTCGGCTACTCCGACGTCTTCCTGAACGGCAACCGCACCGGCACGGATGCGGGCGGCGATACCGACGGCGTGCGGACGCAGGAAACCAATCTGGGCAACCTGACCGCCATGGCCAACCTGGATTACGCCAAGGGATATGACGGCAGCGTCATGGTCTCGATCAAGAACGGCGGGGGCATTCGGGCATCCATCGGGGAAACGGTGGTGCCCGCGGGTGGCACGGCACCCTTGCGCCTTCCCAATGGGGAATTGGTCGATGGCGACGGCAATGTCATCAAGCCCGAGGGCGCAATTTCCCAGAACGACATCGCCTCGGCGCTGGCCTTCAACAACGGGCTGTCGCTGGTGACCCTGTCCCCGGCCGAGCTGCTGCAGATCCTGGAACATGCGGCGGCATCCTCGGGCGGGGGGGCCTTCGGGCAGTTCGCGGGCATCAGCTTCAGCTTCGATCCCGACCTGCCGGCGGGTGAACGGGTGATGCAGGCCGATATCGTCGACGAGAACGGCGCATCCACCCTGGCCCTGGTCCGCAACGGCGTGATCGTCGCCGACCCCGATCTGGCGATCCGCACGGTGACGCTGAACTTCCTGATCCCGAACGGTGACGGCTATCCCTTCGATCTGGCCAATCCGGACCGGGTCGATCTGTTCGATCTGGACGGCGACGGCGTGTCGGACGGTCTGCGCGACGGCGTGGCCGATTTCGCCGACAACGGCACCGAACAGGATGCCTTTGCCGAATACCTGGCGGCCAATCACGGCACTACCGCCACCGCCTATGATCAGGCGGACACGGGGCGCGATCAGGACCTGGGGATCACCAACCTGGGCTTCACCAGCCAGAGCGTGCGTCTGGACGATGCAGGCACCGCCGACTGGTCGCAGATCACCCAGACCTTCGACGGCAGCGGCGTGCTGCGCGAACGGGTGATCGACGGCGACGATGGCACGATCACCACCATCCGCTATGCCGCCGACGGCAGCAAGCTGACGGCCACCACCGCCGACAGCACCGATCTGACGCCCCGCGCCTCCAGCACGGATGTCTTCGACACCGATGGCAACCTGTCCCGGCGCGAGGTTCTGCTGGACGACGGCCGGACCAAGACCGCGCTCTACGACGGTGGTCAACAGGTCGGCCAGCTGATCGAGGGCACCGACGGGTCGTCGATCACGCGCAGCTATGTCGATGGCACGCTGACCCAGACCCGCTGGACCGCGGCGGATGGCGATCAGAACGTTCGCGCCGAGGCGGGCGACGACATCGTCTTCGGTGGCACGGGCGACGACAAGCTGACGGGGGGTGCAGGCGACGACACCTTCGTCTTCTTCGAGCCGGGCTTCGGTCAGGATCGCATCGCCGATTTCGACCTGAACGGCGACGACCTGCTGGACCTGTCGGGACTGGGCATCCAGTCGCTGGCCGATCTGCAGGCCCTCGGAACCGTGCAGCAGCAGGGTTCGGATGTGGTCATCCGGATCGAGGATGACAGCATCACCCTGTCGAACAACCAGCTGGCCGATCTGACCGATCAGGACTTTTTCGTCCTGAACATCGGCTGAACCTGCGGCCCGCGGCCCCTTCGGGGTTGCGGGCCGGCTATGCCCTGTCGATCCGGGCGAATGCCGACATCACCACGCGTTCCGACTGATCAAGATAGGCCGCCAGCCGTTCGCTGGCGGCCTGCGGTTGTTCCTGCGACAGCAGCGCGACGATCTGCTGGTTCGCCTGGATGAAGGGGGCATGCAGCAGTTCGGGCGCGTCCATCAGCCCGAAGGCCAGGCGCAGTTCGGCGGTGATCTGCGCAAAGAACCCCGCAAGACGCGGGCTGTCGGTCAGATCGACGATGGCGGTGTGAAACGCGATGTTCGCGCTGCCGACGGCCATCCAGTCGTTTCTGTCGCGCGCGGCCACCGCCGTCGCGACCGCATCCGCCATCCGGCCCGCTGCGGCGTGGCGCGGCCATGCCTGCGCCAGTGCCGGGATCTCGATCAAGCGGCGGATGCGATAGATGTCCAGGATCGTCGTCATCGAGGGCACCGCCACCGACATGCCGCGATTGGGCAGATGGGTCAGCAGCCCTTCACGCGTCAGCAGGCGGAACACCTCACGCAGGGTATTGCGCGAGACGTCCAGCTCGCCCGCCAGTCGCGCCTCGGAGAGGCGTTCCCCGGGGCGGAGTTCGCCCGAGGTCAGTCTGGCGCGCAAGCGGTCGGCGGTTTCCTCGGCCAATCCCGGGGCGGTCGTCTGGCGTGTCATCGTCGCTTCCTGTTTCTTGGTCCCGAATTGATCGGAATGCCGCGCAGGGGACAAGAGCCAAGCCGCCGTTGCCTTATTTATCGGCAATCAGGCAGTGTCATGCCAAAGATTGTTGAACAAAATCAGTCTGATCATCACAAAAAAGTTGACCGATCATGGGCCTGTCCGTCAGCCTCGGGCCAATCAGGAACATATTTCAGGGAGACCACGTCCATGCAAATCCTCGAACGGCCCGACAAGGCTAGTTTGCGCGGCGGCCTGATCGCCGCGATTTTCCTGATGGCGACATCCGCCATTGGGCCGGGGTTCATCACGCAGACGGCGACGTTCACGGCGCGGATGGGATCGGCCTTTGCCTTTGCCATCCTCGTGTCGGTCATCATCGATTTCGTGGTCCAGCTGAACATCTGGCGCATCACCGCGCTGACCGGGCGGCGCGCATCGCAGACGGCGAACATGGCGATCCCCGGTGCGGGCTTTCTGCTGGCGGTGCTGGTGATCATCGGCGGCCTGGCCTTCAACGTCGGCAATATCGCGGGCGCGGGTCTGGGCCTGAACGCAATGCTTGGGCTGGACCCCAAGATCGGCGGCGCGCTGTCGGCGGTGCTGGCCATCGGCATCTTCCTGTCGCGCCGGGCGGGCCTGCTGCTGGACCGCATGATCGTCGGTCTTGGCATGGTGATGATCGTCCTGACGGTCTTTGTGGCGCTGGTCTCCAACCCGCCGGTGGGCGAGGCGTTGCGTCAGGCGGTCTTCCCCGACTTCATCGATTTCGCCACCATCACCACCATCGTCGGCGGCACGGTCGGCGGCTATATCACCTATTCCGGTGCGCACCGTTTGCTGGACAAGGGGCTGACCGGTCCGCAGAACCTGGGCGCCGTCACGCGCGCGGCCCTGACCGGCATTGCGGTCACCGGCGTCATGCGCTTCGTGCTGTTCCTTGCCATCTTGGGTGTCGTGGCATCGGGCGTGACGCTGGATCTGTCGGGACAGGCGGCGAACCCCGCGGCGCAGGCTTTCTCGGTCGCAGCGGGCGAATGGGGCATGCGCGTCTTCGGCATCGTGCTCTGGGCGGCGGCGCTGACCTCGGTCATCGGGGCGGCCTATACCTCGGTCAGCTTCCTTGACGTCTTCGGCGTCCGGTCCGAGCGTGCGCGCAGCATCGCGACGGTGTGCTTCATCGCCTTCTCGCTGCTGGTCTATGTCGCCATGGGCACCGCCCCTGCGGCCATCCTGGTCTTCGTCGGCGGCTTCAACGGGTTGATCCTGCCGATCGGTCTGACGATCTTCACCTATATCGGTTTCGCGCGCAGCGACCTGATGGGCGGGCACCGCTACAACCGCCTGCTGCTGTGGGCCAGTGCCGCGACCTGCGCGTTGACCTGGTACATGGGGGCCGTTTCGGTCAGCACCATCTTCGCATTCCTGGGCCAATAAGGGGGAACACCATGACGACGATCGACCTGAACAGTGATCTGGGCGAGGGCTATGGCGCTTGGCAGATGGGCGACGACGCCGCGATGCTGGATATCGTCAGTTCCGCCAACGTGGCTTGCGGCTTTCACGCGGGCGACCCGCGGGGGCTGATGGCGACGCTGGAGCAGGCCGCTGCCCGTGGCGTGGCGGTGGGAGCGCATGTCTCCTATCCCGATCGCGTCGGGTTCGGTCGTCGCAACATGGATGTGACCCCCGATGAGCTGCACGCCGATGTGATCTATCAGATCGGCGCGTTGCAGGGGCTGGCGCGGGCGGCGGGCACGCGCGTCACCTATGTCAAGCCGCACGGGGCGCTTTATAATACCATCGCGCAGGATGCGGGGCAGGGGGATGCGGTCATCGCGGCAATCCGCGCCATCGACCCGGACCTGGTGCTGATGGGGCTGGCGGGCGCGCCGATCCTTGACCGCGCCCGCGCCGCCGGCCTGCGCGTCGTGGCCGAGGCATTTGCCGACCGTGCCTATACGCCCCAAGGTGCGCTGGTCTCGCGCCGCCAGCCCGGCGCCGTGCTGCATGATCCGGAAACCGTCGCCGCCCGCATGGTGCAGCTGGCGACCACCGGCGTCATCCAGTCGGTGGACGGATCGGACCTGCACCTGCAGGCCGACAGCATCTGCGTGCATGGCGACAGCCCCGGCGCGGTGCAGATGGCCGCGCAGATCCGTCAGGCGCTGCTGGCGAAGGGCGTCACCATCGCAGCCTTCGCAGGTGCCACATGACCCCGGCCGAGGCACGGGCCATCTACCGCAACGGTCCCGCGCGCCCGACTGCCGGAATGGCGCGCGGGTTCACGCAATGCAACATGATCTCGCTGCCGCGTGAATGGGCCTGGGACTTCCTGCTGTTCGCGCAGCGCAACCCGAAGCCCTGTCCGGTTCTGGACGTGACCGACCCCGGCAGCCATGTGACCGTCCTGGCCCCCGATGCCGATCTGCGCACCGACATCCCGCTCTATCGCATCTGGCGCGACGGGGTGCTGGCGCAGGAAACCCCTGATGCTGCCCAGGCATGGGCCGAACACCCCGATCTGGTCAGCTTCCTGATCGGCTGTTCCTTCACCTTCGAGGCGGGTCTGCTGGCTGCGGGCATCCCTGTCGCCCATGTCGAACAGGGCTGCAATGTGCCGATGTATCTGACCGACCGCGAGTGTCGTCCCGCTGGCCGTCTGTCGGGGCGGATGGTGGTGTCCATGCGCCCCATCCCTGCCGATCGCGTGTCCGAGGCGGTGATGATCTCGGGGCGGATGCCTGCGGTGCATGGCGCGCCCGTGCATGTGGGCGATCCGACCGGATTGGGCATCGCGGATCTGGCCCAGCCCGACTTCGGCAATCCGGTGACGGTGCCTGCGGGGCATGTCCCCGTCTTCTGGGCCTGCGGCGTGACGCCTCAGGCGGCGGTCATGGCATCGCGCCCGCCCTTCGCCATAACCCATGCGCCGGGGCATATGTTCATCACTGATACCCCCGAATCCCGGTGGCAGGCATGAGCGCGCGTTTCCTGCCCGTCGGGCCCCGCTGTCTGCTGGTCGAGCTGGCCGATCTGGACGCCACGCTGGCGCTGTTCGATGCCCTGCTGGCCGATCCCCTTCCCGGCGTGGCCGAGGTGGTCCCCGCCGCCCGCACGCTGATGATCACGACGGGTCCCGGCGTGGCAGCCGATGCGGCACTGGCAGGGGCCATTCTGGCCCGCCAGCCCGCCCCCGGCACGCCGCCTGCGCCTCGTAGCACCGAGACGGTGGAAATCCCCGTTACTTACGATGGCGAGGATCTGCGCGACGTGGCCGAGCACATGGGGCTGACCACCGATCAGGTCATCGCCGCGCATCAGGATGTGCTGTGGCAAGTGGCCTTCTGCGGTTTCGCGCCCGGTTTCGCCTATATGACCTGCGATGACGCGCGCTTCGATCTGCCGCGCCGTCCGGCCCCGCGCACCCGTATCCCCGCGGGGTCGGTCGCCTTGGCCGGGCGCTTCTGTGGCGTCTATCCGCAGGAAACGCCGGGCGGTTGGCAGTTGATCGGCCGGACCGAGGTGCCGATGTTCGACCTGACCCGCAATCCTTCGGCCCTGCTGCGTCCGGGCGTTCGGGCGCGGTTCGTCGAAGGCGCGGCCAAGGTGTATGCCATGGCGACGCCTGCGGCTGCGATGACGCCGACGGGGCTGGCGATCGTGCAATCGCCCTTTCCGATGCTTGTCCAGGATGCGGGCCGGATGGGGCAGGCGGGGCAGGGGGTCTCGGCCTCGGGGGCGCTGGACCTGGGGGCGCTGCGGCGTGCGAACCGCGCCGTGGGCAATCCCTCCGATGATCCCGCGCTGGAGATCACCCTTGGCCCCGTCCGCCTGCGCGCCGATTGTGCTATGACGCTGGCGCTGGCCGGTGCGGGGCAAGCAGTGGTGATTCACCCGCAGGGCCGCACGACCATCGATCCGGGCGCGGCCTTCGCGCTGGACGCGGGCGATCAGGTCCAGATCGACCCGCCCGCCCGCGGCATGCGCAGCTATCTGGCGATGCGCGGCGGCTTCGATGTGGCCCCGGTGCTGGGGTCGGCCTCGACCGACACGCTGGCCCATATCGGGCCGCCCGCGCTGACGACGGGTGACGCCGTCGCGCCCGCGAACCGGCCCACCGCCGCCATTACGCCGCCAGCCTCCGCCCCCGATCTGCCCATGGCCGATCAGGTGGTGGAACTGCCCGTGACGCTTGGCCCCCGCACCGATTGGTTCCATCCCAAGATGGTCGAGCGTTTCCTGGCACAGGACTGGCAGGTGACGGCGCAATCCTCGCGCGTGGGGATCCGTCTGGCGGGTGAGGCGCTGACCCGCGACGCCGGCGAACTGCCGTCCGAGGGCACCGCGACCGGCGCCATCCAGATCCCGCATTCCGGCCAGCCATTGCTGTTTCTGGCCGATCACCCGCTGACAGGCGGCTATCCGGTCATTGCGACGGTTCAACCTCAGGCGCTTGATCTGGCCGGTCAGATCCCCCCCGGCGCCCGCATCCGCTTTGTCGCCGATGCCCCCTTTGCCCCCATTACCCCGGAAGGCCAACCATGACCCTGTTCCACGACAGCGCCACGCTGCGCCCCATCGACCGCCTGCTGATCGCAAACCGTGGTGAAATCGCCCTGCGCGTCATCCGCGCCTGCCGTGACATGGGCATCGAGACCATCGCCGTCTATGCCGATCCCGACCGCGACGCCCCCTTCGTGCGCATGGCCGATCACGCCTATGCGCTGGATGGCTTTCGCCCCGGAGAGACCTATCTGGACCAGCGCAAGATCCTGGACATCGCCGCGCGTGCAGGTGCCGATGCCATCCATCCCGGCTATGGCTTCCTGTCGGAAAACGCCGATTTTGCCCGTGCCGTGCAGGATGCGGGCATCATCTGGGTCGGTCCCGATCCCGATGTCATCGACGCGCTTGGCGACAAGATCCGCGCGCGTGAAATCGCGCAGGCGGTCGGTGCGCCGCTGGTCGCGGGCAGCCCCGGTCCGGTGGACAGCGGCGCGGATGCCCTGGCCTTCGCACGCGAACACGGGCTGCCCATCGCCATCAAGGCAGCTTTCGGCGGCGGCGGGCGCGGCATGAAGATCGCCTGGTCGCTGGACGAGGTCGAGGAGCTGTTCGACAGCGCCGTGCGCGAGGCCGTCACCGCCTTCGGTCGCGGCGAATGCTTCATCGAGCAGTTCCTCGATCGCCCCCGCCACATCGAGGCGCAGGTGCTGGGCGACCGTCACGGCACCGTCAAGGTGCTGGGCACCCGCGACTGTTCCCTGCAGCGCCGCAACCAGAAGCTGGTCGAGGAAGCCCCCGCCCCCTTCCTGACCGACGAACAGCGCGACCGCATCCACCAATCGGCAAAGGCGATCTGCGCCCATGCGGGCTATAGCGGTGCCGGAACGGTCGAATTCCTGCTGTCGGCCAATGGCACGATCTCGTTCCTCGAGGTGAACACGCGCCTTCAGGTCGAACATCCGGTGACCGAGGAAACCACCGGCATCGACCTGGTGACCGCCATGATCCGCGTGGCCCAAGGCGCGGCCATCGCCGATGACAGCGTGCCCACCCCGCGCGGCCACGCCATCGAGTTCCGCATCAACGCCGAGGATCCGGGCCGCGGCTTCCTGCCCACGCCCGGTCCCATCGACCTGTGGCAGCCCCCCGCCGGGCCGGGCATCCGGTTGGACAGCGGCGTCGAACAGGGCGGACAGGTCGCGGGCAGCTTCGACAGCATGATGGCCAAGCTGATCGTCACGGGGCAGGACCGCGAACAGGCGCTGACCCGCGCGGCCCGTGCGCTGAATGAATTCCGCATCGAGGGCGTGGCCTCGGTGCTGCCCTTCCACCGCGCCGTCCTGACCACGCCCGAGTTCCGCGCCGAAGGCGGCGATTTCGGCGTCCACTGCCGCTGGATCGAGACGGATTTCGCCGACCGCCTGACCGCGGCCGTCACCCCGGCCAAGCGCGTGACACCCGCCGCCGATGTCGCGATGATGCGCCTGTCGATCGAGATCGACGGCAAGCGGCACGACCTTGCCCTGCCGCAGGGGATGCTCTCGATGGGGGGCGGTACCGCGCCTGCCGCCGAAGCGCCCGAGGCTGCCGAACCCGGCGCCGTCACGGCACCCGTCGCGGGCATCCTGTCGCTATGGCAGGCCGAGGATGGCGATGAGGTCACCGAAGGTCAGGTCATCGCCGTCATCGAGGCAATGAAGATGGAGACGCGAATCGAGGCCCCCTGCAGCGGTCGTCTGACCCGCAAGGCCGAACAGGGCCAGACCCTTGCCCATGGCGCGCAGATCGCCCTTGTCACAACCTGAGGCGGTCGCACCCCCGATCCGATCGCGGATCGGGGGCATGCATCCGGCAAAACCGGCAAAACCTTGCACAAATCCCCGCCCGCGGCCTGCCGTGCGTCATAGATCAGTGGCCTGATCCGTTTTCTGTTGCTAGCATTTGTTCGTTAATGTTGCGATTTTACGAGGCCATGATGAAGCAGACCATCGACATGATGGGCCGTGATCCCCCACAGCTGCTGGCCAGGGCGGAATTCACGCTGGACATGATCCGAAACCTGCTTGTCGTGGCCGAAGCCACGGCCGAGGGCAGGCCGGTCATGGTCGAGTTCCGCAGCTTCGGGGTCTGGGCCCTGACCCCCGAGGGCCATCGCCTGTTCGTGGGTCACGTCGAAGACGCCGATCCGCAGGACGGTTGAGCGTCATCCCCCGACATAGGCCGCAAGCGTCGCGGCGACCCCCTTGTCGTGCAGCTGGCGCAGTTGCGCGGCAAATGCGTCTTGCAGGAGGTCGTTGCGGGCCAGATCCCCGAAGATCGCCTCGTTCGCCAGGAAGGCGGCGGGATCGCTGCGCGCTGCCAGTGCGCTGGCCTTCAGCTGGGCGTGCTGGTCGTCGTTCGGCGCGATGGGCGTGCCGTCCTGCGTGGTGCCTTCGCAATAGCGGCACCACAACGCCAGCTCCAATGCCAGCCCGTCGATGGGGGCGCCAGCCGCCAGCCTGTCGCGCAGCGTCGGCAGGATGAACTTGGGCTGGCGGTTCGACCCATCAAGGCAGAGGCGCGGAATGGTGTCGCCGATGCGCGGGTTCGAGAAACGCTGCAGGATCAACTGCAGATAGTCGTCATAGCTGACACCCTCGATCGGTTGCAGGGTGGGGATGACCTCGCGGGTTTCCAGGGCGCTCAGCCAGTCGGCGATGCGGGGATCGGCCATGGCGTCATGGACGAAATGGTGCCCCAACAGCGCGCCTGCATAGGCGATGGCCGCGTGACCTCCGTTCAGGATGCGCAGCTTCATCAGCTCGTGCCGGGCGACGTCCTGGACGAATTCCGCGCCGACGGTCTCCAGCGCGGGGCGGCCTTGGGGGAAGTTGTCCTCCAGTACCCATTGGCGGAAAGGCTCGCAAACGACGGGGGCGGCGTCGACGATGCCGAACCGGTCGCGCACCAGATCGCGTTCCCGGTCCGAGGTCGCGGGCGTGATGCAATCCACCATCGAGTTCGGGAAGGCGATGTTCTCGCCGATCCAATCGGCCAGCGCCGGGTCCGACAGTGCCGCCAACCCGCGCAGCGTCCGCGCGCAGACATGGCCGTTTTCAGGCAGGTTGTCGCAGGACAGGACGGTGAAGGGCGCATGACCCGCATCGCGGCGGGCACGGATCGCGGCCAGCATCATGCCGAAGACGGTCCGCGGGCTGTCGGGGTTGGCGGCATCATGCGCCATGTCGGGGTGGGCCGCATCGAAGCCGTCCGTCTTGGCATCGACGTAATAGCCGCCCTCGGTGATGGTCAGCGACACGATGCGGATGGCGGGGTCCGACATGGCGGCGACGACGGCCTGCGGATCGACGGGCAGGAAATCGATCATCGGCCCAAGGACGCGCGCCGACAGCCCTTCGGGGTCCAGTTCGACCAGGGTGCTCAGCCAATCCTGTTCGGCCAGACGGTCGCGCATCGCCGCATCGCCCGGACGCACGCCCGCGCCGACCAGCGCCCAGTCATGATCGCGCCCCGAGGCGAACAGCCGGTCCAGATACCAGGCCATATGCGCGCGGTGGAAGTTGCCCACACCTACATGCAGGATCCCCGCCTTCAGGGCGCTGCGGTCGTATTCGGGCCGCCCGATGTCGGGGGACAGCTGGTCGAGGGCGGTTTGGGTCAGGGCAGTGGTCATGATCGGACCTTTCGTCAAGGCGACCCCCGCCGCGACGCGGGATGCGCGCGCGGGGCCGTTCGGATCGGGGTGAAGCGGGGATCAGGCGATGCGGTCGCCCTGGGCGTCGAAGCGGTGGATCTTGGTCGGATCGGGCGTCAGCCAGACCGTGTCGCCGTGGTGAAGGTCGATCTCGCCACCTGCGCGCACGGTGATGGTTTCGGACAGTCCCGTATCCTCGATATAGAAGAAGGTGTCGCTGCCCAGGTGTTCGCTGACGCCGATGCGGCCCTTCCATGTCCCTTCGGTCGCCGAAACCTTTATGTGTTCGGGACGCACGCCGATGGTGGTGGCGTCATGGTCCGCAGCGGCAGGCCCGGTGATCAGGTTCATCTTGGGGCTGCCGATGAAGCCCGCGACAAAGAGGTTCCTGGGCGTCCGATAGAGGTCCATCGGGCTGCCGACCTGCTCGATATGCCCGGCCCGCAGGACGACGATCTTGTCGGCCATGGTCATCGCCTCGACCTGGTCGTGGGTCACATAGATCATGGTGGTCTTCAGCCGCTGGTGCAGCTCGGAGATCTCCAGCCGCATGCCGACGCGCAGGGCGGCATCTAGGTTCGACAGCGGTTCGTCGAAAAGGAAGGCCGCAGGTTCGCGCACGATGGCCCGCCCGATGGCGACACGCTGGCGCTGACCGCCCGACAGCTGACCGGGGCGACGGTCCAGGTAATCCGTCAGGTTCAGCGCCGCGGCCGCGGCTGCGATGCGGCGGTCCTGTTCGGCCTGGTCGACATTCGCCATCCGCATGGGGAAGGCGATGTTCTTGCGCACCGACATATGCGGATAAAGCGCATAGGACTGGAAGACCATCGCCAGCCCGCGACGGGCAGGGGGCGTGTCGGTGGCGTCGTTGCCGTCGATCAGGATCTGGCCGCCGCTGGTATCCTCCAGCCCCGCGATCAGGCGCAGCAGGGTGGATTTCCCGCAGCCCGAGGGGCCGACAAAGACCACGAACTCGCCATCCTCGATGTCTAGGTTCAGCGGCGGAATGACTTCGACATCGCCGAAGCGTTTGGTCACGTTCTCAAGTGTGATGCGTCCCATGGTCGTCTCCTATTTCACGGCGCCGAAGGTCAGACCGCGGACAAGTTGTTTCTGGCTGAACCATCCCATGATCAGGATCGGCGCGATGGCCATGACGGATGCCGCCGAAAGCTTTGCCCAGAACAGGCCCTGCGGGCTGGAGAAGCTGGCGATGAAGGCCGACAGCGGCGCTGCGTTTGTGGTGGTCAGCTGAATGGTCCAGAACGCCTCGTTCCAGGCCAGAATGACGTTCAGAAGCATGGTGGATGCGATGCCCGGCACCGCCATGGGCGTCAGCACATAGAGGATCTCGTCCTTCAGGGACGCGCCGTCCATGCGCGCGGCCTCCAGGATCTCTCCGGGGATCTCGCGGAAGTAGGTGTAGAGCATCCAGACCACGATCGGCAGGTTGATCAGCATCAGCATGACCGTCAGGCCGATCCGCGTGTCCATCAGGCCGGTGCGAAGAAAGATCAGATAGATCGGCACCAGCACCGCGACGGCGGGCATCATCTTGGTCGAGAGCATCCACATCAGGATGTTCTTGGTGTTCTTGGTGGGCGAAAAGGCCATCGCCCAAGCTGCCGGGATCGCCACGATCAGCGCCAGGATGGTCGAACCCACCGACAGGATCACCGAATTGGTGAAGGGCTTCCAATAGTCGTTCTGGGTCTGCACCGCCTCGAAGCTGGAGAGCGTGAACGAGGGGATCAGGCTGAAGCCCGAGATCGCCTCCTGTTCGGTCTTGAGGCTGGTGATGATCGTGTAGAGGATCGGGAAGAAGATCAGCAGGGCCACGAACCAGGCCGCGGCGGTATAGCCGATGCGGGTGCGGGTCGAAACTGCACGTGCCATGGGATGCTCCTCAGTCCAGGTTCTTGCCGACGGCGCGCATCAGGAAGACGGCGACGATATTGGCCAGGATGACGGCGATGATGCCCCCGGCAGCGGCGCCGCCGATGTCGAAGTTCAACCGGGCCGCGCGATAGATCAGATAGGTCAGGTTCGTGCTGGCGTTGCCGGGCCCGCCATTGGTGGTCACCAGGATCTCGGCATAGATGCCCAGAAGGAAGATCGTCTGGATCAGGATCACCACGGTGATGGCGCGTGCCATATGCGGCAGGGTCAGGTGGATGAAGCGGCTGAGAGAGCCGGCACCGTCCATCTCGGCGGCCTCCATCTGTTCGCCGTCCAGCGATTGCAGGGCGGTCAGCAGGATCAGCGTGGCGAAGGGCAGCCACTGCCAGGCCACGATGATGATGATCGAGGTCAGCGGGAACTGCGCGAACCAGTCCACCGGCTGCGCCCCGAAGAACCGGGCGATGTCGGCGAAGACGCCATAGGACGGGTGCATGATCATGTTCTTCCAGATCAGCGCCGCGACCGGCGGCATCACGAAGAACGGAGAGATGACCAGGATCCGCACGATGCCCTGCCCGAAGATCGGCTTGTCGATCAGCAGCGCGATGGCGATGCCGCCGACGACGGTGATCGTCAGCACGCCCAGCACCAAGGCGAGCGTGTTCCAGATCGCGTCGAAGAAGGCGGGGTCGGAATAGAAGTACTGATAGTTGAACCAGCCTGCCCAGCTGGTCCCGGTCGGGTTCAGCAGGTTGTAGTTCAGGAACGAATAATACAGCGTCATCCCCAACGGGACGATCATCCAGATCAGCAGCAGGATGATGGCAGGTGCGCGCATCAGGCGCGCAAGACTTGCGGTCTGGCGGGTGGCCATGGCTTGCGTCCTCTTGGGGGGAAAGCGGGGGTGCGCCGCCCCGTCGATGGGGGCGGCGCAGATCGCGGCTTACTTGGGGTAGCCGGCGCGGGTCATCTCGCGCGTGGTGGTGGACTGGGCCGCGGCCAGCGCGTCCTCGGCCGACATCTGGCCTGCCAGCGCCGCCGAGAAGGTCTGACCGACCGCCGTGCCGATGCCTTGGAACTCCGGGATCGCGACGAACTGGCCGCCGGTATAGGGGATGTCCTGAACCGAGGATTTCTGCGTATCGGCAGCGTTGATCGATTCCAGCGTCATCGCAGCGAAGGGTGCGGCTTCCTGGTATTCGGCGTTCTCATAGAGCGAGGTCCGCGTGCCCGGAGGTGCAGCACGCCAGCCTTCGGCCTCGGCCACCATGTTGGTGTATTCCTTGCTGGTCGCCCAGGCCACGAAGGTCTTGGCCGCGTCCTGCTTCTGGCTGGAGGCCGGGATGGCCAGGTTCCACGCCCACAGCCAGTTGCCGTGGTTGTCGACGCCTTCCTTGTTGGGGAACTGGGCAAAGCTGACGCTGTCGGCGACGGTCGAATCCTCGGGGTCGGTCACGAAGCTGGCCGCGACGGTCGCGTCGATCCACATGCCGCATTTGCCCTGCTGGAACAGCGACAGGTTCTCGTTGAAGCCGTTCGAGGACGCGCCCGGAGGTCCGTATTCGTTCATCAAGGTCAGATAGTCGGTCAGCGTCGCCTGCCATTCGGGGCTGTCGAACTGCGGCGCCCATTCCATGTCGAACCAGCGCGCGCCATAGCTGTTGGCCATGGCGGTCAGGAAGGCCATGTTCTCGCCCCAGCCCGGCTTGCCGCGCAGGCAGATGCCATAGACTTCGTTGTCCTTGTCGGTCATCGCCTTGGCGGCGGCGGTGATGTCGGTCCAGGTCGGATTGTCGGGAATGGTCACGCCGGCGGCCTCGGCCAGATCGGTGCGGTACATGACCATCGCCGATTCGGCATAGAAGGGCGCGGCATAGAGCGTGTCGTCCACCGACAGAGCGTCGCGGACGGCAGGGACCAGGTCGTCGACGTCATAGCCTTCGGGCAGCTCGTTCAGCGGCGTCAGCCAGTCCTGGTTGGCCCAGATCGGAACCTCGTAGGTGCCGATGGTCAGCACGTCGTACTGGCCGCCATTGGTGGCGATATCGGTGGTGACACGCTCGCGCAGGATGTTTTCCTCCAGCGTCACCCACTCCAGTTCGATGTCGGGGTTCGCTTCGGTGAAATCCGAGGTCAGCGACTGCATGCGGATCATGTCGCCGTTGTTGACGGTCGCGATGGTCAGGGTCGTCTTGTCCTGTGCAATGGCGGCACCGCCGATGGCACATAGGGCCGTAGCGCCCAGAAGGGCGCGCAATGTGGTGTTCATGTAGTCCTCCCTTGCCGGATGGGCATTTGCCCGACCGATGGGCATATATTCGGACCTTGGAGGGATTCTGTCAACGGGCTATGCGAAAAAGACCCGCAGAATCCTGCAAGTCCTTGGCAGCGTGCGAAACTTGGGCGGTGGTTCAGGCCAGCAGGCGCTCGGCCGTGGCTTCCGAGGTGATCAACCCGGTGATCAGGCGGCCCTTCAGTGCCGCGCGGATCGCGGGCAGCTTGGCGGTCCCGGATGCCAGGGCCACGACCGGCTTTTCGGGATTGGCGGGCAGGGGGGCCGAGGCGACGCGGCGGTTGAAGGCGCAATCCATGATCCGGCCGTCCCCGTCATAGATCCAGCTGGTGATCTCGCCCGCGGCACCTTGGGCGATCAGTTCGCGGATTTCGGGCTCGGGCAGGAAGCCGTCGACATGCAGGGGCGCGGTCATGTCCATCTGCCCGATTCCCACCAGCGAGATATCGGCCCGTGCACAAAGGGTCAGCGTGTTTCGGACACCGAGCTGCTGCTGCATGGCGCGAAGTTCCCGCGCATCGGGCGCCAGGACCGGCAGCGGATAGGGGTAATGCGGCGCACCCACGCGTTCGGCCAGCCGGATGGTGGCATTATAGGGGGTGGCCGAGCCGTCCTCCATCATGTTGCCAAGCCGCGAGACGATGACATGCTGGGGGCAAGACATGCGCGGCAGCTGTTCCACCAGCGCCCGCAGGCTGCGCCCGGTCCCAAGGCTGATGATCCGCTGTTCGGGCGATTTCAGCACGCGTTCCAGCTCGGCCGCGGCGGCAATGGCGATGCCGGTCAGCAGGTCCGGCGCGTCCGGATCGGATGGCGCGACCTCGCAGATCTGCAGATCGAAGCGGTCGCGCAGGGCCGCGGCCAAGTCCATGCAGCGCCCGATGGGGTGATCAAGGCGGACCTTGACCAGCCCCTCGGCCACCGCCATCGCCACCAGACGTTGTGCCGATTGGCGGCTGACCCCCATCTTGCGCGCGATCTCATCCTGGGTGTTGCCCGCAACGTAATAGAGCCAGCCCGCGCGGGCGGCATCGTCAAGCCGGGTGGATTCGGGGCTGAAGCGGCCGTGGCTCATCCTTGGTCCCCCGGGGTCTGCATGCGGGCGATCAGATCGGGCAGGCTGGACCAATCGTCAAGGCGGGTCACGCCCTCATGGGGGGATTGGTCGCGCAGGTGTGCCCCGCCCGTGTAATGCAGCACGCGGATGTCGGCGGCCTGCGCGGCCTGGATGCCGGGCACGCTGTCCTCGATCACCAGGGCGTTTTCGGGGGGGCAGCCCATCTGCCGGGCCGCGAAGAGGAACAGGTCCGGTGCGGGCTTGCCGCGCGCGACCTGGCTGGCGGTGAAGACATGCGGGCCGAAGCGTTCTGAAAGGCCCAGCACCTGCAACGTATGCGCCACCCGCGGCGGGCTGGACGAGGTCGCCACGCAGATGCGGCGGTCGCCGATGGAGGACAGCATCGCTTCGAACCCCGGGGTCGGCTTCAGTTCGGCGTCGAAACGGTCCAGCAGACGGGCGCGATAGGTCGCCTCGAAGTCGTCGGGAAGGGTGCGGTCGAAACGGTGGCGGATGGTGGCGGCCACGGTCGGAAAGCTGCGGCCCAGAAAGTCGCGGCGCACGTCCTGCATGGTGATCGCGATCCCCAGCTGCGCCAACTGATCGATCAGCACGCTGGCGGACAGGACCTCGCTGTCGGCGATGACCCCGTCACAGTCGAAAATGATCAGATCGACCTGCATATGGCCTTCCCCTTCGTTGATTTCCGCAGGAATAGTCAAAAAACCCGTTGCAGGAAATAGCGGAACAAAACGCTTGGACTGCGGCCCATTGTGCCCCGCCAAGGCACGCGTTTATCTGCGCGCTTGCGTCGAACGGCTTTACACCCCGCCCCCCAGCTTGCAAACCAGAGAGACGATGATCACGCAAAAGATGAAATACGCGCTGAAGGCCTTGCTGGTTCTGGGCGACGAGGCCCGCAGCCCCGCCCCCCAGCCCCTGACGATCGAGATGATCGCCAAGCGTTCCGGCGCGCCCAAGCGGTTCCTGGAGCAAATCCTGCTGGAGATCCGCAACGCCGGGCTTGTCGGATCGGTCCGCGGGCGGGCAGGGGGATACAGCCTGATCAAGCCCGCCGCCGAGATCTCGATCTCGGAACTGCTGCGCCTGATCGACGGCCCCATCGCGCCGCTGCCCTGCCTGTCACGCCGTGCCTATCAGCGGTGCGACGATTGTACCGACGAGGCGACCTGCCGTCTGCGCAAGGTCTTTGCCGAGGTCTTCTGGTCCTATCTGATTTTAATCGAATCGCTGAGCCTGGCCGACATGCTGAACTCGGATCAGGTGGCCGCAAGCGTCACGGGCGCTTGATCCTGAACTGATCAAGGCCTTGATTCAAATACACTAATTCAGCATTTTTAAAAGCGACCTTTCAGGGCGTTGCTTTTATCTTGCCATACACGACTTTGTCTGTCGTTATTTAGGTATTGGCTGCGATGACAGCCTGACCCGGACCAGCAAGGATGCGACGATGACCAGACCCCTGCGCCAGATCGACCTGCCCCCGCGCCCCTTCCGCGCGGTGACGCTGATCGAAGGCCGCGATGCCGGCTTTCATGGTTCGGCCGTCATTCCCAACACTCTGCAGGGCCGGCATCACAATCGCCCCGCAAGCCAATCCTGTCTTGCCCGACAGGGCGGACAGGCCAGCCTGACCGTCATCCTCTAACCATCGTTCCCACAGGAGAACCGCCATGATCGTCACCATCCAGACCGGCAAGTACAGCAGCGCCCAAGGCCTCCGCGTCGCTCAGCACAGCGATGGCCGTGTCACCATCAGCACCGGCCGCAGCCAGCTGACAGGCTTTCCCGTCGGGCGGCTGACGCCGACGGGCATCTGACCCCGGCATCTGACCGCAGCAAAGGACGCGTCCCATGACCATCCGCCCCACCTTCCTGACCCTTGCCCTGCTGGCCGTGGCGCCGCAGGTCCATGCTCAGGATCTGCTGAACGTCAGCTATGACCCCACGCGCGAACTGTATCGCGAGGTAAACGAGGCTTTCGCACAGTCGTGGTCCGATCAGGGCCATGACGCGGCCCGGCTGGAGACCAGCCACGGCGGGTCCGGCGCACAGGCCCGCGCCGTGATCGAGGGGTTGGACGCACAGGTTGTCACCCTTGCCCTTGCCAGCGACATCGACAAGATCGCCGAGGCCGGAAAGCTGCCCGCCGATTGGCAGGCACGTCTGCCGCATAACTCCAGCCCCTACACCTCGACCATCGTGTTCCTGGTGCGGGCGGGCAACCCCAAGGGCATCACCGATTGGGGCGATCTGACGAAGGACGGGGTCGAGGTCATCACACCGAACCCCAAGACCAGCGGCGGTGCGCGCTGGAACTATCTGGCGGCATGGGCATGGGCCGAGGCCAACGACCGTGACCCCAAGGCATTCGTGCATGACCTGTTCGCCAATGTTCCGGTGCTGGATACCGGCGCGCGCGGCGCCACGACGACCTTCGCGCAGCGCGGCATCGGCGATGTCCTGCTGGCTTGGGAAAACGAGGCCTGGCTGGCGCAGCAGGAGCTGGGCAGCGATCAGTTCCAGATCGTCACGCCCTCGGTCAGCGTCTTGGCCGAACCGCCGGTCGCAATGGTCGACGCCAACATCAAGGACGATGCGCAGCGCGAACTGGCGACGGCCTATCTGGAATACCTCTATACGCCACAGGCGCAGGCGATGGCCTTTGCCCATTACTATCGCGCGTGGGATGACAGCCAGGCCGACCCCGAAGACGTCGCCCGTTTCCCCAAGATGAACCTTGTCACGATCGAGGATCTGGGCGGTTGGGCCAAGCTGCAGCCCGAACACTTCGGCGACGGCGGCATCTTCGACCAGATCTACGCGGGTCCGTGATGACCCGACGCATCTGGATCGCCCGCAGCCCCATGCCGGGGCGGGGCCTTTCGGCGGGGATCACCCTGTCGATGCTGTCGGCGGTGGTGCTTCTGCCCATCGGCGCGTTGATCTGGCAGGGGGCGCAATTCGGCCCCTCGGGGCTCTGGGATGTCATCAACCGTCCCCGTGTCTGGGCGGCGCTATGGCTATCCTTCCGGCTGGCCTTCCTGGCGGCGGCGTTCAATCTGGTTTTCGGCACGCTGCTGGCCTGGGTTCTGGTGCGCTATCGCTTTGCCGGCCGCAGGCTGGTCGATGCAGCGGTCGATCTGCCCTTCGCACTGCCAACCGCCGTTGCGGGCATCGCGTTGACGACGCTTTACGCGCCGAACGGCAGGCTGGGGGGGCTGGCCGCGCAGATCGGCTGGAAGATCGCCTATACGCAATGGGGCATCTTCCTGGCACTGGTCTTCGTGGGCCTGCCCTTCGTCACCCGCACCGTCCAGCCCGTGATCGAGGAGATCGACACCGAGGTCGAGGAGGCCTCGGCCACGCTTGGGGCATCGCGCATCCACACGATCCGCCGCGTCATCCTGCCCATGCTGACGCCCGCGGCCTTGACCGGCTTTGCGCTGTCGATGGCGCGCGGGGTGGGGGAATACGGCTCGGTCATATTCATCGCCGGCAACATCCCCCTGAAGACCGAGATCGCCCCCCTGCTGATCGTCATCCAGTTGGAGGAATACAATTACGACGCAGCCGGTGCGATCGGCCTGGCGATGCTGGCGATATCCTTCGTCACGCTGCTGGCGATCAACCTTGTCCAGATCTGGTCCCGCAGGAGGATTGGTCATGTCTGATGCCGTTTTCATACCCCGTTTCCGCCGTGCCAGCGACGATAGTCCCTTGATGCGACTGGTGCTGATCGCGGTGGCGCTTGGCGGCTTGGCGCTGCTGGTGGTGATGCCCCTGGTGGTCGTCATCGGTCAGGCGCTGGCGCAGGGCTGGGGCGCGGCCATCGCTTCGCTGGCCAGCCATGACGCATGGTCGGCGATTCGGCTGACGCTGCTGATCACCGCCATCGCGGTGCCCTTGAACGCGGCCTTCGGCATCGCAGCTGCCTGGTTCATCACCAAGTTCGACTTTCGCGGCAAGGCCTTCCTGATCACGCTGATCGACCTGCCGTTTTCGGTCAGCCCCGTCGTTGCGGGCCTCTGCATCGTGCTGCTGTTCGGGGCGAATTCCACCCTTGGCGGCATCCTGATCGCGCATGGCCATCCGGTGGTCTTTGCCGTGCCGGGCATCGTGCTGGCCACGGTCTTCGTCACCTTCCCCTTCGTCGCCCGCGAATTGATCCCCGTGATGATCGAACAGGGCCGCGCCGAGGAAGAGGCCGCCCTGACCCTCGGCGCATCCGGCTGGCGGGTCTTTGCGAGTGTCACCCTACCCAACATCCGTTGGGCACTTCTTTACGGCACGCTGCTCTGCACCGCCCGTGCCATGGGGGAATTCGGGACCGTGGCCGTCGTGTCCGGCAAGATCCGCGGCCAGACCGCCACCATGCCGATCACGATCGAGATGCTGTATAACGAATACCTCTCGGTCGCGGCCTTTTCCATGGCGGGGCTGCTGACCTGCCTGGCCCTGATCACCCTGACCCTGAAAACCGGGCTGGAGCTGCGCCACGCGGACGCCCTTGCCGCAACCCGTCGCCACTGAGGACAGATCATGCATATCCAGATCGACCAGATCGCCAAGACCTTCGGCACCACCTCGGCGCTGCATCCGGTGTCGCTCTCCATCCCGCAAGGCGCGCTGGTGGCGCTGCTGGGGCCTTCGGGGTCGGGCAAGACCACGCTGCTGCGCATCATCGGCGGGTTGGAGTATCCGACCGCGGGCCGCGTCTTGTTCGACGGTCAGGACGCCACGAACATGTCGGTGCAGGATCGCCGCGCGGGCTTCGTCTTCCAAAGCTATGCCCTGTTCCGGCACATGACGGTTTTCGACAACATCGCCTATGGCCTGCGGGCCCGCCCCCGTGCGTCCCGTCCGGCCCCGGCGCAGATTGCGCAGCAGGTGACGCGCCTGTTGGACCTGATTCAGCTGCCCGATATCGGCAGCCGCTTTCCGACCCAGCTGTCGGGCGGGCAGCGGCAGCGGGTGGCGCTGGCCCGCGCCCTGGCCATTCAGCCGCGCATGTTGCTGCTGGACGAGCCCTTCGGCGCGCTGGACGCCAAGGTCCGCAAGGAGCTGCGCCAGGGGCTGCGCGACATTCACGATGAAACCGGCCTGACGTCGATCTTCGTCACCCATGATCAGGACGAGGCGATGGAGCTTGCCGATATGGTCGTCGTCATGTCCATGGGCCGGATCGAGCAGATCGGCACCCCGGCCCAGATCCGCCAGACGCCCGCGACCAGCTTCGTGCGGGATTTCACCGCGGCATGACGCGCCTGTTCAACACTCTTGATGGTTGTTGAACATCGCTGTATTCAACAGTCGAAAGGATTGTTGAACATGGCGCCGAAACTGCACTCCGCCCTGGCCCATGCGGCCTATCACGACCTGCTGCGGTCGCTGCGCGACGAAGGGCTGCGCGACCTGCGTGGCACGCCGACGCTGGTGACGCGGAACGGGCGCGGGTACTGGTATGACAGCTTCCGCGTCGGGGCCGATGTCCGCAAGCGCTATATCGGTGAGGATACGCCCGACCTTGCCGCCCGCATGGCCCGCGCGCGCGAGGATCGCGTCCCCGCCGATCAGCGACGCCGCGACCGCGCCCGCCTTGTCCGCCTGCTGCGGGCCGAGGGATTCCTCGGCCTCGATCCGACCACCGGCAGCCTGCTGGCGGCGCTGGCCGGGGCGGGAGTCTTCCGCCTTGGCGGCACCGTGGTCGGCACACATGCGTTCCGGCTGTACGAGGGCGAGTTGAACCTGCGCCTCGGACTGGATCAGGTGGCGCAGACCGACGATCTGGACATCGCCAGCTTCGAACGCCTGTCGCTGGCGCTGGAGGATGCCGCCGCGCCCCCCGTGCAGCAGGTGCTGGCCGATTTCGCCTTCGATCCCGCGCCCAGCCTCGAACCCGGTCGCGCCTGGCGCTGGCGTCAGACGGCGGGCAATGCGCTGGTGGAATTTCTGACCCCGGCCTTCGACCAGGAAGGCCTGCGCGATCTGCCGGCGCTTGGGGTGCAGGCGCAGGCGCTGCGGCATCTGAACTATCTGATCGCCGAACCGATCCACGCCGCCATCCCCTATCGCAGCGGCGTGCTGGTACAGGTTCCCCGACCCGAGCGTTTCGCCATCCACAAGCTGATCGTTGCCGACCGCAGGCAGCAGCAGGACCGCCTGAAATCGGCCAAGGATCGCGCTCAGGCGGCGCTGCTGATCGAGACGCTGGCCCGCGACCGCCCCGAGGATCTGGCCGAGGCGCATGACGACGCCCTGTCCCGCGGCCCACGCTGGCGCGACCGGATCGCCGCCAGCCTGGCGCGCATGCCGGATACCGCGGCGCTGCTGGCCGCGCTTTAACCCGCCACCACGATGCGGGTTTGCCAATCCTGGCAGGCACGGGACAGATCGCGCGGCAGATCCTGATCGGTGAACAGGCAATCGACCTGCGACAGGCTGGCGATCCGCGCGGGCGCGCTGCGCGTCAGCTTCGAGTGATCCGCCACAAGGAAGGTGCGCCGCGACTGGCGCAGGATGGTCTGGCTGACCCCGACCTCCTGGATGTCGAAATCCAGCATGTCGCCGTCGCGGTCCAGCGCCGAACAGCCGATCACCGCCAGGTCGAACTTGAACTGCTGGATGGTCTGGGCTGCCAGCGATCCCACCAAGCCGCCATCCGCGCGTCGCAGGCTGCCGCCGGTGACGATCACGTCGCAATCGGGATTGGCGGTCAGGATGTTGGCGACATTGATGTTGTTCGTCACCACCAGCATGTTGCGATGGCCCAGCAATTCGCGGGCCACGGCCTCGGTGCTGGTGCCGATGTTCAGGAACAACGAGATGTTTTCCGGCACCTCGGCGGCGCAGGCGCGGGCGATGCGGGTCTTGGCATCCTGATGCAGGGCGCGGCGATCCTCGTAGCCGATGTTGGCCACGCCCGAGGACAGGATCGCACCGCCATGCACGCGCTCCAGGCGGCCGCTGTCGGCAAGCTCGGACAGATCGCGGCGGATGGTCTGCAGGGTGACGCCGAAGTGGTCGGCCAGACCTTCGACCGTGACCTTGCCGTCGCGGCGGGCAATCTCGAGGATCTGGGGGTGGCGGAAGGTCTGCGACATCGGGCGTCCTTTTCGCCAGATGTGCCACGCGAAAACCGATCAGGCAAGATGTTCGTTTCCTTGCGCTTTGTGCAGAATCTCGACGCCATGGCGGAGGGAACAGCCACGAAAGCAGCGCCTGATAGGGCAATGATTGTGACTTCAACCGCGTAACATACTGTTATATCTGCAAAATCATTAAATGAACGAAAACGAACATTTTTTACTTTCTTTTTTTTGCGTTCGCCGTCAGAACTTGGGGGACGCGCAGAGGTGGAAAGGAACGGCCCTTGTCCGACAGCAGCACTCCGGATCTTGTCGATCTGTTCGTGATCGGCGGCGGCATCAACGGCTGCGGCATCGCGCGTGACGCGGTCGGTCGCGGGCTTTCCGTGACCCTGGCCGAGATGGGCGACCTGGCGCAGGCGACGTCCTCATCCTCGACCAAGCTGTTCCACGGCGGGCTGCGCTATCTGGAATACTTCGAATTCCGCCTGGTCCGCGAGGCGCTGATCGAGCGTGAGGTTCTGCTGCAGGCCATGCCGCACATCAGCTGGCCGATGCGCTTTGTCCTGCCCTGGCATCCCGACATGCGGTTCGAATCCGACACGCCGACCTCGAAGCTGCTGGGGATGGTGATGCCCTGGATGAAGGGCCGCAGGCCGTCCTGGCTGATCCGCTTGGGGCTGTTCATGTATGACAACCTGGGCGGTCGCAAGATCCTGCCCGGCACGCGGACCCTGTCGCTGGACGGTACGCCCGAGGGCGCGCCTTTGCAGGACCGCTTTCACCACGCCTATGAATATTCCGACTGCTGGGTCGAGGATTCGCGTCTGGTCGTCCTGAACGCCCGCGACGCCGAGGCGCGTGGTGCACGCATCATGACCCGGACCAAGGTGATTTCGGCCGACCGCCATGCCGACCATTGGGTCGTGACCGTCGAAGATCCCGAGGGACAGCAGCAGACCCATCGTGCCCGCATGCTGATCAACGCGGGCGGGCCGTGGGTCGGCGACATCATCCAAGGCAAGATTCGCCTGAATTCGTCCGAAGGCGTGCGGCTTGTCCGCGGCTCGCATATCGTGACGCGCAAGCTTTATGATCACGACAAGTGCTATTTCTTCCAAGGCACCGACGGGCGGATCATCTTCGCCATTCCCTACGAGACCGACTTCACCCTGATCGGCACGACTGATGCCGAACATCAGGACCCCTCGGTCACGCCCGAATGCACGCCCGAGGAACGCGATTACCTGCTGAACTTCGCCAACCAGTATTTCCGCCAGCAGTTGTCGGCGGATGACGTGGTCTGGTCTTATTCCGGCGTGCGTCCGCTCTATGACGACGGCGCGCAGAGCGCGACGGCGGCCACGCGGGATTATACGCTGAAGGTGGACAGCGATGGTGGTGCGCCGGTGCTGAACGTCTTTGGCGGCAAGATCACCACCTATCGTCGGCTGGCGGAATCGGCGCTGGAAAAGATCGGCGTGCATTTCGACGGGCTGTCCGGGCCCTGGACCAAGGGCGTCGCGCTGCCGGGGGGCGATTTCCCCGTCGATGGGGTCGCGGCGCTTGTCGAAGGGCTGCGTAAGGCGCATCCTTTCCTGACCGATCGTTGGGCGCTGCGCCTTGTGCGCGCCTATGGCGCCGAGGCCTCCGAGGTGATGGGCAATGCCGTCATGCCCGCGGATCTGGGCATCGATTTCGGCGCCACCCTGACCGAGGCCGAGGTGATCTGGCTGATGGATCGCGAATATGCCACCTGCGCCGCCGACGTGATCTGGCGCCGCAGCAAGCTGGGTCTGCATCTGGACGATGATCAGATCCATGCACTGGATGAATGGATGCAGGCCCGAGCGGGCCGCGTGGGTGCAGCCGCAGGATAAGCGGCGCGACCTTGGGAGGGGATCGAAGACATGACTTTGGAACTGAAGGGCGTCAGCAAGATCGTCGAGGGGCAGGTGCATATCCACCCCACCGATCTGACGCTGGAACGCGGAACGATGAACGTGCTGCTGGGGCCGACGCTCTCGGGCAAGACCTCGCTGATGCGGCTGATGGCAGGGCTGGACAAGCCCGCCGAGGGTCGGATCATCTGGAACGGCAAGGATGTCACCGGAATGCGGGTTCAGGACCGGCAGGTGGCGATGGTCTATCAGCAGTTCGTCAACTATCCGGCGATGACGGTCTTCGACAACATCGCCTCGCCGCTGCGGCTGATGGGGGTGGATGCCTCTGAAATCGACGCCCGCGTCCGCGAGACCGCCGAGATGATGAAGCTGACCCCGATGCTGCAGCGCAAGCCGCTGGAGTTGTCGGGCGGCCAGCAGCAGCGCTGCGCCTTGGCGCGCGCGCTGGTCAAGAATGCCGGTCTGGTGCTGCTGGACGAGCCGCTGGCGAACCTCGACTACAAGCTGCGCGAGGAATTGCGCGTCGAGATCCCGCGAATCTTCGAGGCCTCGGGCGCGATCTTCGTATATGCCACCACCGAACCCGAGGAAGCCCTGCTGCTGGGCGGCAATACCGCCACGCTCTGGGAAGGCCGCGTGACGCAATTCGGACCGACGCCCCATGTCTATCGCCAGCCGGCCTCGGCCACGACGGCGCGGGTCTTCTCCGATCCGCCGATGAATTTCGTCGGCATGGAGAAGCGCGGCGACCGCCTGTCCTTCGACGGCGGGCAGGGTGGCGATGCGGGCTTGCTGGCCACGCTGCCCGACGGGCGGTATCAGGCGGGCTTTCGTCCCAACCACCTGCATCTGTCGCAGCCCGCGCCCGACGCGCTGCGCTTCGACGCCGCACTGGTCGTGACCGAGCTGACTGGGTCCGAGACCTTCGTCCACCTGGACCACCACGGGCAGCGTTGGGTCGGCTTGATCCACGGCGTCCACGACCTGCCGCTTGGCCAGACCCTACCGGTCTGGCTGGAACCGCGCCACGTCTATGTCTTTGCCGAGGATGGCCGTCTGGTCACCCCCGCAGCATATGCAACGGCAGCCTGAGGGGGACGCGACAATGGCAAAGATCACACTGGAAAATCTGGCGCATTCCTATCTGCCGAACCCGAAATCGGAAGACGATTACGCGCTGAAGCAGCTGGACCATGACTGGGACGACGGGGCGGCCTATGCGCTGCTGGGGTCGTCGGGTTGCGGGAAGTCGACGCTGCTGAACATCATCTCGGGGTTGCTGGTCCCGTCGCAGGGCCGCATCCTGTTCGACGGGCAGGACGTGACCCGCGCCCCCACGGCGGAACGCAACATCGCGCAGGTGTTCCAGTTCCCGGTCGTCTACGACACCATGACCGTGCGCGACAACCTGGCCTTCCCGCTGCGCAACCGTGGCCGGGACGAGGCCTATGTCGCCGAACGCGTGAACGAGATCGCCCGCATGATCGGCATGGAGCACATGCTGTCGCGCAAGGCCCAGGGGCTGACCGCGGACGCCAAGCAGAAGATCAGCCTGGGCCGCGGCATGGTCCGCAAGGATGTGAACGCGCTTCTGTTCGACGAACCGCTGACGGTGATCGACCCGCATATGAAGTGGGAATTGCGCACGCAGCTGAAGAAGCTGCACCATGATTTCGGTCACACGATGATCTATGTCACCCATGACCAGACCGAGGCGCTGACCTTCGCCGACAAGGTCGTGGTCATGTATGACGGTCGCGTCGTCCAGATCGGCACACCCGAGGAACTGTTCGCACGTCCCGAACATACCTTCGTCGGCTATTTCATCGGATCGCCGGGGATGAACCTGCTGCCCGCCAAGATCGACGGCAACCAGGCCCTGATACCGGGCGGCACGACGCCCCTGGCGCATTCATACGGCCCCGTCTCGGGCAACGTGCAGCTGGGTATCCGCCCCGAACACGTGCGCCTATCGTCGGATCAGGGGCTGCCCGTCACCATCCGCCGGATCGAGGATGTGGGCCGCCACAAGATCATCCGCGCCGACCTGATGGGCCATGACATCAACATCATCGCACCCGAGGATCAGTCGATCGGATCGGACATGACCCGCGCGGTCTTCGATCCGGGCCGCGTGAACGTCTATGCCGACGACTGGCGCGTCGCGCCCGGATAAGGGCCGGCAAGGGGAGGGGAAAGAAAAATGGACAAGACAGTCAACAACAAGGCCTGGTTCCTGGTCCTGCCGGTGCTGGTTCTGGTCGCCTTCTCGGCGGTGATCCCGCTGATGACGGTGGTCAACTACTCGGTTCAGGACACCTTCGGGAACAACGTCTTCTTCTGGGCGGGCCTCGAATGGTTCAAGGAATTGCTGGCATCCGACCGGATGTGGAACGCCCTGGGCCGCCAACTGGCGTTTTCCGCCATCATCATCGCGATCGAGATCCCGCTTGGCATCTTCGTCGCGCTGAACATGCCCAAGCGCGGCTTCTGGGCCAGCGTCGTGCTGGTGCTGATGTCGCTTCCGCTGCTGATCCCGTGGAACGTGGTGGGCACAATCTGGCAGATCTTCGGACGCGTCGACATCGGGCTGCTGGGCTATACGCTGGATGCCCTTGGCATCGACTACAACTATACCCAGAATTCAGTCCATGCTTGGGTCACGGTCATCGTGATGGATGTCTGGCACTGGACGTCGCTGGTGGCGCTGCTTGCCTATGCCGGTCTGCAATCCATCCCCGACGCCTATTACCAGGCCGCCAAGATCGATCAGGCCAGCCGCTGGAAGGTCTTCCGCTATATCGAGCTGCCCAAGATGGCGGGCGTGCTGATGATCGCCATCCTGCTGCGCTTCATGGACAGCTTCATGATCTATACCGAACCCTTCGTCGTCACCGGCGGCGGTCCGGGCAACGCCACGACCTTCCTGTCGATCGATCTGGTCAAGATGGCATTGGGGCAGTTCGACCTGGGTCCCGCGGCGGCATTCTCGCTGATGTATTTCCTGGTCATCCTGCTGATTTCCTGGGTGTTCTATACCGTGATGACCAATCTGGACAAAAGGGGCTGATCCATGAGCAAGCGCATCAACGGCAGCGCCGTCGTCATGATCCTCTATCTTCTGTTCCTGATGCTGCCGATCTATTGGCTGATCAACATGAGCCTGAAGACCAACGCCGAGATCACCGGCACCTTCAGCCTGTGGCCGCAGAGCCTGACATTCGCGAACTATGCGACCATCCTGACCGATCCGGCCTGGTACATGGGTTACGTCAACAGCCTGATCTATGTGGTGATGAACACGGTGATTTCCGTCGCCGTGGCACTGCCGGCGGCCTATGCCTTCAGCCGCTATCACTTCATGGGCGACAAGCACCTGTTCTTCTGGCTGCTGACCAATCGCATGGCACCACCCGCGGTCTTTGCGCTGCCCTTCTTCCAGCTCTATTCCTCGGTCGGGCTGTTCGACACGCATATCGCGGTGGCGCTGGCGCATTGCCTGTTCAACGTGCCGCTGGCCGTCTGGATCCTGGAGGGCTTCATGCGCGGCGTCCCGAAAGAGATCGACGAGACCGCCTATATCGACGGCTACAGCTTCGGGCGGTTCTTCGTGAAGATCTTCATGCCGCTGATCTCATCCGGTATCGGGGTTGCCGCCTTCTTCTGCTTCATGTTCAGCTGGGTCGAGCTGCTGCTGTCGCGCACGCTGACCTCGGTTGCGGCCAAGCCTATTGCGGCGACGATGACGCGGACGCAAGGTGCATCGGGGGTGGATTGGGGCGTACTGGCCGCAGCCGGCGTGCTGACCATCGTGCCGGGTGCCTTGGTCATCTGGTTCGTTCGAAACTATATCGCCAAGGGCTTTGCCCTGGGCCGCGTGTAAGGGGGGAATTGCATCATGTCCTGGATGGCCTGGACCATGCCGACGGCGCTTTTCTTCGCCACCATCGCGGTGCTGCTGATCATCTTCTCGATCCTTGCGATCCGCTTTCCCGAAACGCCGCGCACCGGCGTTCTGGGGATCGAGACGACACGCGGCGACCGCCTTTTCATCACGCTTCTGGGCTCGGCCTTCATCAACCTGGCATGGCTGGGTCTGGTGGGGCTGGCGCAGCCCTGGGCGTTGCTGGTCTGCCTGATCTACGCCGCTGCCGTTTTCCGGTGGGTGTGATCGCGCGGGGCCTGCGGACGTAAGGAACCTGCGGGCCAAAAAGAAACGGAATGATCCCAAGGGAGGGAAACACATGAACAGAAGATTGCTGTCCACCACTGCGGTGCTGATGGCGCTGACCGGACCCGCATTCGCGGATATGGCAGCCGCCACCAAGTTCCTGGACGAGGAGATCGGCGACCAGTCGGTCCTGTCGCGCGAGGATCAGGAAGCCGAGATGCAGTGGTTCGTCGATGCGGCAGAGCCCCTGAAGGGCATGTCCATCAACGTGGTCTCGGAAACGATCACCACGCATGAATACGAAAGCCGCGTCCTCGCGCCCGCTTTCACCGCCATCACCGGCATCGAGGTCACCCATGACCTGATCGGCGAGGGCGACGTCGTCGAAAAGCTGCAGACCCAGATGCAGACCGGCGAGAACGTCTATGACATGTACATCAACGATGCCGACCTGATCGGGACGCATTGGCGCTATCAGCAGGCCCGCAACATCACCGACTGGATGGCCGAAGAGGGCGCGGAGTTCACCAACCCCGATCTGGACCTGGACGATTTCATCGGCTTGGCCTCCGCGACCGGTCCGGACGACAAGCTGTATCAGCTGCCCGTCCAGCAGTTCGCGAACCTCTACTGGTTCCGCCACGATTGGTTCACCGATCCCGACATCATGGCCGAATTCCGCGCCGAATACGGCTATGACCTGGGCGTTCCGGTCAACTGGTCGGCTTACGAAGATATCGCCAAGTTCTTCACCGGCCGCGAGATCGACGGCCAGGAAGTCTTCGGCAACATGGATTACGGCAAGAAGGACCCGTCGCTCGGCTGGCGCTTCACCGATGCATGGATGTCGATGGCCGGCATGGGCGACAAGGGTGAACCCAACGGCTTCCCGGTCGACGAATGGGGCATCCGCGTCAACGAGGATTACCAGCCCGTGGGGTCCTGCATGGCGCGTGGCGGTGCCACGAACAGCCCCGCCGCCGTCTATGCCATCGAGAAATACATCGACTGGCTGAAGAACTATACGCCCCCCGCAGCCGCAGGCATGACCTTCAGTGAGGCCGGTCCGGTTCCCGCACAGGGCAACATCGCCCAGCAGATGTTCTGGTACACCGCCTTCACCGCCGACATGGTCAAGGAAGGTCTGCCCGTCATGAACGAGGACGGCACGCCGAAATGGCGCATGGCTCCGTCCCCCTATGGCGCCTATTGGGAAGAGGGCATGAAGGTCGGCTATCAGGACGTGGGTGCCGCCACGCTGATGAAATCGACCCCGGTGGATCGCGCGCAGGCCGCCTGGCTTTACGCCCAGTTCATCGTCTCGAAGACCGTCGACACCAAGAAAAGCCACGTCGGTCTGACCTTCGTGCGTGACAGCACCGTCCGCCACGAGAGCTTTACCGAACGTGCGCCGCAACTGGGTGGCCTTGTCGAGTTCTATCGTTCGCCCGACCGCACGCGTTGGTCGGATACGGGCCTGAACGTGCCGGATTATCCGCGCCTGGCGCAGCTGTGGTGGCAGAACATCGGCGATGCATCCTCGGGTGCGAAAACCGCGCAGGAAGCCTTGGATGCGCTGTGCGAACAGCAGGAATCCGTGCTGGAGCGTCTGGAGCGTTCGGGCGTCCAGGGCGACCTTGGCCCCAAGATGAACGAGCCGCTGGACCCGCAGGTCTGGCTGGATCAGGAAGGTGCGCCCAAGCCCAAGCTGGAGAATGAAAAGCCCGCTCCGGTCACCATCGCCTATGAAGACCTGATCAAGCGCTGGCAGGAATAAGCCCGCGCCATGCGAAACGGGGGGCGCGGGCAGCCGCGCCCCCTTCCGACATCTTCGACAGGATGGATTGCCATGACTCATATCCTTGCCATCGATCAGGGCACGACCTCGTCCCGCGCCATCGTCTTTGATGGCAAAATGGCGATTGTCGCCACTGCACAGGAAGAATTCCCGCAGCATTTCCCGAAATCGGGCTGGGTCGAACACGATCCCGCCGATCTCTGGGCCAGCGTCGCCGCCACCTGCCGCGCCGCGATCGAGAAGGCAGGCAACCCCACCATCGCCGCCATCGGCATCACCAACCAGCGCGAAACCACGCTGGTCTGGGACCGCAAGACCGGCAAGCCCATCCACAATGCCATCGTCTGGCAGGACCGCCGCACCGCCGATTTCTGCCGCGAGCTGGAGGCCGCCGGCCACGCGCCGATGATCACCGAGCGCACCGGACTGCTGGTCGATCCCTACTTCTCGGCCACCAAGCTGAAGTGGATATTGGACCATGTCGACGGCGCCCGCGCCCGCGCCGAGGCGGGCGAACTGCTGTTCGGCACCGTCGATAGCTGGCTGATCTGGAACCTGACGGGCGGCCAGGTCCACGCGACCGATGCGACCAATGCCGCCCGCACGATGCTCTATGACATCCACAAGGGCCGCTGGAGCCGCACGATCAGCGATCTCTTCGGTATCCCGCTGAAGATGCTGCCCGAGGTTCACGACTGTTCATCCGATTTCGGCACCACGCGCCCCGATCTTTTCGGTCGGCCCATTCCCATCACCGGCCTTGCGGGCGATCAGCAGGCCGCGACCGTGGGGCAGGCATGCTTCAAGCCTGGGATGATGAAATCGACCTATGGCACCGGTTGCTTCGCGCTGCTGAACACGGGCGATACGCCGGTCACATCCTCGAAACGCCTGCTGACGACCATCGCCTATCAGCTGGACGGCAAGCCGACCTATGCGCTGGAGGGGTCGATCTTCATCGCGGGCGCGGTGGTGCAATGGCTGCGCGACGGGCTGCAGATCATCCGCAATGCCGCCGAGACGCAGCCCCTGGCCGAAAAGGCCGACCCAGGGCAGCAGGTGATCCTTGTGCCCGCCTTCACCGGCCTTGGCGCGCCCTATTGGCAGCCCGATTGCCGTGGCGCGATCTATGGGCTGACCCGCAATTCCGGCCCCGCCGAATTCGCCCGCGCGGCGCTGGAGAGCGTGGGCTTCCAGACCCGCGACCTGCTGGAGGCGATGAAGGCCGACTGGCAGGCCAAGGGTGAAACCGCCCTGCGCGTCGATGGCGGGATGAGCGCATCCGATTGGGCCATGCAGTTCCTGTCCGACATCCTGGGCGCGCAGGTCGACCGCCCCCGCGTGACCGAGACCACGGCGCTTGGCGCGGCCTGGCTGGCAGGTCGGAAATGCGGTCTCTATCCCGACGCCCAAGGATTTGCCGACGAATGGCGGCTGGACCGCAGCTTTACGCCCAACATGGATGAGGCGGACCGCGAGGCGCGCTATGCGGCATGGGGGCGGGCGGTCAAGGCGACGATGACGATCTAGGGTCGTCGTCGCGCTTGCCAAGCGGGCCTTTCGGGGGCAACCCTTGGGACATTCACGGACAAGGCAGGCCCCCGATGCAGGACGCACCCCGGATATTGCTGATCGGCGCGGGCCATGCGCATCTGGTGGCCCTGCCCGACATCAGGCGGCGCCTGCCCGATGCCCAGATCACCCTGATCGATCCGTCGCCCTTCGCGGCCTATTCGGGGATGCTGCCGGGGGTGGTCGCAGGGCATTATGAGCCCGATCAGGCGCGCTTCGACTTGTCTTGGATCGCCCAAAGGAATGGCGCCAGATTGGTCACCGGCAAGGTGGATGGTATCGATCCGAAGCTGCGGCAGGCGACGACGACGGCGGGCCGGATGGGGTTCGACATCGCCTCGGTCGATATCGGCATCCAAGGTGATCTGCGTCAGATCCCGGGTTTCGTCGAACATGGGGTGGCCGTCAAACCCCTATCCCGCTTCGCCGAGCGTTGGACGCAGTTTCTGGAAAACCCCGGCCCTGTGACCATCATCGGCGGCGGCGTTGCAGGGGTTGAACTGGCGCTGGCTGCCGCCCATTGCATCGGCCCCCATGTCACGCTGATCGAGAAGGGGCCGCGGGTTGTCCCCGAACTGCCGTCCGCGCCGCGTCGCCTGCTGCTTGAACTACTGGCCGAGCGTGGCGTCACCGTCCACATCAAGTCCACCGTAGCCTGCATCCTGCCCGAGGACGTGATCCTGGCCGATCGGACCCGCATCGCCAGCGACCTGACCATCGCCGCGGCGGGCGGGCAGCCCGCGCCGTGGCTGGCGCGCTGCCTGCCATGCGACGCGCAGGGACATGCGACCGTCGGGCCGGACCTTCAGGTCACGGACTGTCCGGGCATCTTTGCCGTGGGCGACTGCGCGGTCATCCTCGATGCGCCGCGCCCCAAGGCGGGGGTCCATGCGGTGCGGCAAGGGCCTGTGCTGGCGCGCAATATCGTGGCGGTGGCGCAGGGCAAGGCGACGGTGCCCCACAAGCCGCAGAAGCATCACCTGAAGATCGTTTCACTTGGTGGCAAGTCAGGGTTGGCGATCTGGCGTGGGGCGCATGTCGCGGGCCCTTGGGTCTGGCGGTGGAAGGACCGCATCGACCGCCGTTTCATGGCACGGACCGGTCGTTAGGACCCGCAGCTGCCTGCGCCGGAGGTGATCTGGGCCAGGATCGGATAGTGGTCGCTTGGCCATTCCCCGTCGAAGCGCTGGCGGATGGCCACCGGGCGTCCCTGCATGGCGGTCCCGCAATCCAGCATCACATGGTCGATGGCACCAAAAAGGTTCAGCCCCCGGTTCAGGTGATAGGTGGATCCCGTGACCGGCGACAGGCTCAGCCCGGCCTCTTTCAGGATCGCGACCGTCTCGGACCCGGCCATGGCGTTCAGATCGCCCGCCAGAACGACATGCTCGCCCTCCGAGGTCCATTCGTTCACCCGATCACGCACCAGCCGCGCCGAGCGCAGCCGGTTCTCGCCGCTGCCATAGTCGAAATGGACGTTCACCACCCGCAGATCCTTCCCGCTGCGCAGGTCGTGGAATTTCGCCCAGGACGCGAAGGCCGGATAAGAGCCGTTGAAGGTCCGCGAATAGATGACATCCGGCGTCTCGGAAAAGAAGAACCACCCCTGATCCAGCAGCCTCAGCCGGGCATGGCGATAAAAGATCGGCTGCGTGGTCGGAAAGCTGCGCCAATCACCCGTGGCGGCGGCGCGGTAATCCGGCATCGCCTGCAACAGCGCATCGCGGGCCAGATTGACGCTGCCATCATCGCCGCGGCGAAAGCTCTCCATTTCCTGGAAGGCGATGATATCGGCGCCAAGCGTGCTCACGGCCTGTGTCATGGCGGGACGGCGGCGGTCCCAATCGGCGATGGACCACGCACCCTCGGGCTTGTCCAGAATGATGTAATGGACGTTGAAGCTGGCCAGCCGCAGATCTCCGGGCGCGGCCGCGCCAAGCGCCTGCGCCCCCGCGCCGCGCCCGTTCCACAGGTGCAGGACCCCGACGGCCAGCACCAGCAGCAGCGCGAAACCGGCGACCAGCCTGAAAATTCGACGGGCCATGCGCATTCATCCGTTCCCGATCAGATATGGGGTGGTTGACCCTGCCGGACAGCAGGGTAAATCAGCCGCTTCTTCATGATAGGCAGGAACGGCACATGGGCAAGCACAAGGTCATCTTCGACACCGATCCCGGCGTGGACGACGCGCTTGCGCTCTATTACCTGATCCGCCATCCGCAGATCGAACTGCTGGGCGTGACGACGGTCTTCGGCAATGCCTCGGTCGCGGATACGACCCGCAATGCGCGGTTCCTGCTGCGGTCCTGGGGAGTGTCGGTGCCGGTCCATGCCGGTGCCGCCGAGGCCCTGACCCCCGACATGCCGTCCGAGGATTATCCCACCCATATCCACGGCACGAACGGGCTTGGCGATATCGACATTCCCGACCCCGCGGTCGAGGAGCGCGACACCGCCGCCCGTTTCCTGATCGACCAGGTGCGCGCGAACCCCGGTCAGATCCGCATTCTGGCAGTGGGCCGCATGACGAACCTTGCCCGCGCCCTGCAGATGGACCCCGAGATCGCCGATCTAGTCGGCGATGTGGTCATCATGGGCGGTGCCTTCCGCGTCCCCGGCAACATCACGCCCGCGGCCGAGGCGAACATCTGGGGCGATCCGCTGGCCGCCGACATGGTCTTCGGGGCGGATTGGCATGTAACCGCGATCCCGCTGGATCTGACCACCCGAACGCTGATCAACCGCCGCGAACTGCAGGCCATCGCCGACAAGGGCGGGCCCGGGATGCAGCTGGTGGCCGATCTGTCCCAGGATTACATCGCCTTCTATGGGCAGGCGGGCTTCGACGGCATGGTGATCCACGACTGCTGCGCCGCCGTCTTCCTGACCGACCCCGACCTCTTCCGGCTGGTGCACGGGCAGGTTCGCGTGCTGTGGCAGGGTATCGGCCTTGGGCTGACCATCATGAACCCCCGCGACCGCAAGGGGCCGAATGCCGAATGGGATGGGCTGCCGCTGCAGGCCTATGCGCAGGATGGCGACGTCGATGCGATCATAACCCGGATTGCGCAGGTCTGCGGACAGGAATAATACGCTGACCGTGAACGATGGCGCGCGATTGTATCGCCATATCGAACACAGAAGGCGAAATTTTATGACTAATCAATGACGGTCCCCCCGCTTATCTGTCAGTCATCGAAACGGCGCAGTCGTTTCCCTGACATTCAAATTCGGAGACTGAAACCATGAAATCCATCATGATCGCAATGACCGCCCTGACCCTGGCAACCGGCGCAGCTGGTGCTGCCGTCAGCGCCCGCAACGAACGCCCCGACGCCATCAACGCCGCTGCTGCCGTCGAAACCATGCAGGTTCGTGCAGACTCGGTGATGACCTCGGCCGAACTGGCCCGCGCCAACATGGACGGCGACGAAGTTCTGACCGTCACCGCCTTCCCGACCAGCACGAAAGTTGCAACCGACAACCAGGACCGCTAATGGTTCTGAAGCTGGAAGGTTCCGTCAAGGTTCCCTCCGACCGTCATGTCCAATTTGGGCATGGCGGTCTTTCTTTATCTGGCACCGGCCCTGCAGGCGTCTTGGCTGAACGCGACAGGCCCCTGTTGGACATGGGAATGGATATCAAGGTCCTCCGCAGCTTTGCGGCCATCATCGACGAAGGAAGCTTTGCCAATGCCGCGCGCAAGGTCGGCATTTCGAAAAGCATGTGCAGCAAGCTGATCTCGGATCTCGAGGCGGATCTGGGCACGCGCCTGCTGACGCGCACGACGCGGGCGGTGAAGCCAACGGCCATCGGCCTCAGCTTCTATGCCGAGGTCAGCGAGATCCTGGCCCGCCTGGATGCCGCGACCGAGGCCGTGCGCGCTGCCTCGCAGCGCCCCTCGGGGCCGCTGAAGCTGGGCAGCCCCGTGCAATACACGCTGAAGGTCTTTCAGCCGCATCTGGTCCGCTTCATGGAGGAACATCCCGACATCCAGCTGGACGTGACGCTGGACGACGGGCGATCGGACATGACGCGCGACGGTTTCGATGCGGTGATCCGCATCGGCAACCTGGAAGACAGCACCCTGCATGCACGCAAGCTGCACGATGCGCGGATCATGCTGGTCGCATCGCCGGGATACATCGCGGAAAAAGGCAGCCCCGACAGCCCCGCGCAGCTGCGCGACCATCATTGCCTGCATTACACCAACCTGCGCGGCCCCAGCACATGGCCCCTGCGTCACCAGAACGAGGTGATCTATCAGAAGATCACGCCCGCCTTTTCGTCGAACAACGGCGAATTGCTGCGGTCGCTGGCCGTGGCGGGCAAGGGCATCGCGCTGGCCCCTGAATTTCAGGTGGCCGACGATCTGGCGCAGGGTCGGCTTGTGCCGGTCATGGCCGATTACGCGCTGCCGGGGGTGCCGGTCCATGTCCTCTATTCCAGCCGCAAGCTGGTGACGGCGGCGCTGGCCAGTTTCCTCGACTTCGTGGGTGGCCTGAACCTGGACTGAGGGCCTTGGTGACAAATCGCCGCCTTGCGCCCCGCGCCGCGACCTGACCTGATGGGGAAGGGCGCAAGGGCAAGGGGACCAGCCATGACCGATCAGGTGACCATCATCGGCGCAGGGATCACCGGCATTGCCTGCGCATGCCGCTTGCAGCAGGCCGGACTGCGCGTGCGCGTCCTGGACAAGGGGCGCAACATCGGCGGGCGCATGGCCACGCGCCGCACGCGGCAGGGGTTGCAGTTCGACCATGGCGTGCAGGATCTGCCGACGACCGATCCCGACTTCGCGCATATGCTGCGGGGGTTGGGTGATGCGGTGGCCCCTTGGGCCGATCGCGGCCCGGTGGGCAGCCCTGGCATGTCCGATGTCGTGCGTGCCATGGCCCGCGATCTGGACATGACGCAGGGCGCGATGGTGGCCGGTTTGCGGCGCGGCGATCCGGGCTGGCAGGTCGCCGTCGACGACATCTGGCAGGACGCGGGCCGCGTGGTTGTGGCCATCCCGGCACCGCAGGCACGCGACCTGCTGGGTGCCGATCACCCCTTCGCCGACCCCTTGGCGCAGGTCGCCTATGATCCCTGCGTGACGCTGATGGCGGGACTGTCGCCCGAGGCCCCGCGACCTTTCCACTGGAAGTCCGACACAGGCGCGGCAGGTTGGATCGCCCATGACGGCAGCAAGCCCGGACGCCAAGGGCAACCGCTGGCCACCTGGGTCATGCAGGCCGACCCCGAGTTCAGCACGCGCCATATCGACGTGGATTTCGACACGCTTGCCCAGATGATGGCCCCCGTCCTGCTGAAACATCTGGGCGCGGCACCCGCGCATTTGCAGTTCGCAGCCGCGCACCGCTGGCTCTATTCGCGGGTGTCGCGACCCCTTGGGCAGCCGTTTCTGGCCGATGATGCGGCGGGGCTGATGGTGGGCGGCGATTGGGCGCTTGGGCCGACGGCACGGGATGGCTGGGCCAGCGGTGCCGCCATGGCCGCGCATCTGCTGGCCCATGGATGATCGTCGTTCAAAGCCGCGGGCGGTCCCCTCGGGGCGGTTGACGCGGCTGATGCGCCTTGGCGGGCTTGCCACCAACGTCGGGGGCAGGGCCATCGCGCAGGGACTTGGCCAACTGGCGACCGGGCGCAGGCCGGATGCCCGCGACCTGCTGCTGACGCCTGCCAATGCTGCACGTCTGGCGGTGCAGCTGTCGCGGATGCGGGGGGCTGCGATGAAGGTTGGGCAGCTGGTCTCGATGGAGACGGGCCAGTTCCTGCCGCCGCAACTGGCGCAGATGCTGGAGGGGTTGCAGGCCGGGGCCGACCCCATGCCCGAACGCCAGTTGCAGCGCGTGCTGGCCCAAGCCTGGGGCAAAGATTGGCGCAACGGTTTCGCGGAATTCCAAGTCAGGCCGATCGCAGCGGCCTCGATCGGGCAGGTGCATCGGGCGGTGACGCGTGACGGGCGGGTCCTGGCGGTGAAGGTGCAATACCCTGGCGTGCGGGCCAGCATCGACAGCGATGTCGACAACCTCGGGCTGCTTCTGCGCATCTCGGGCCTGCTGCCCGCCGGAACCGATATCGCGCCCATATTGCACGAAACCCGCCTGCAACTGCACGCCGAGGCCGATTACCTGGCCGAGGCCGACAAGATGACCGCCTATGCCCGTGCGCTTGGCGACCGTGATGGCGTGGTCATGCCGACCCCCGATTCCGATCTGACCACCGATCAGGTGCTGGCGATGCAGTTCATCGAGAGTGAGCCGATCGACAGCCTGATCCATGCGCCGATCGCCACGCGCAACAAGGTGGCGCGGGACCTGATCGACCTGACGCTGGACGAATTGTTCACTTTCAACCTGATGCAGACCGATCCGAATTTTGCGAACTATCGCTGGCAGGCCCGGACAGGGCGGGTCGTCCTGCTGGATTTCGGGGCATTGCGCAGTTTTTCACCCGGCTTGGCCCCCAAATATCTGGCGTTGCTGCATGCGGGATTGGCCGGTGATGCTGACGGTGTTCGACGGGCTGCGATCAACATCGGCTATCTGGCCGACACTGCCGACGCCGACCATCAGGCCGCCGTCTTGCAGATGATCGAGCTGGCGATGTCGCCCCTACGCCAAGGTGGGCTCTTCGATGTCGCCACCACGACCATCCCGCAGCAGATTGCCGATATCGCGCTGCGTCTGTCGCAATCGCCGCGGGTCGCCCATGTTCCCCCGCCCGAGATCCTGTTCCTGCATCGCAAGCTGGGCGGATTGTTCCTGCTGCTGTCACGGCTGCGGGTTCAGGTCGACCTTGACCGGATGCTGCGCAGGCTGGGCGTCAGCTGACCTGATCGGACAGGCTGTCGCCCGCCAGGATGGCCACGCGGCTGAATTCGTCCGCCATGGCCAGTTCAAGGGCGCTGCCCTCGGTGGGAACGGCGCCGGGGTCTTCCTGACCGTCGCGCATCACCTCGCGGGCGGACATCCAGTCCAGCAACGGTGCGCGGTCCTGTTCGGGCAAGGCTGCGATCAGGCGCGACAGAATGCGACGATGGGCCAGAAGACGGCCCTCGAGGGCGCTTGGGGTGGTATCGGTCATGGCATTTTCCTTTTGCGGATCAAGGTCTGAACACGGGCGCGGCCCGCGAAGTTCCTGCTATGGAACAAGGCTGCCACGCATGAGTTGTGACGCGCAACCGATACGGGAGATTGGCCGATGTGGAACTGGGTATCGGAGAACAGCGGTGTCGTTCAGGCGGCATTGTCGGCCGTCACGGCACTGGTCTGGATGGTCTATCTGCACATCATCGTCTCGGGGTTGCGGCGACAGCGCCGGACCGAGATCCTGGTGCATCTGGGCGGTGCGCGCGATCTTTCCGCCCGCATCCTCGTCAGCAACCTAGGATTCGAGCCGATCTACGTGCTGGAGATCATGCTGTCGGTGCATACGACCAAAGGTGAACGTGTGTCCTCGGTGGCCGACCGGACCGAGATTGCCCACGAACAGCACAAGACCCCGCGCGAAGCGACGCTGCAAGGTCCGATGAAATCGGGTGAATCGGTCGATATCGGCAGCGTCACCGATCTGCTGGACCGCGCCCGGCACAACAGCTTCGAGAATATCGACCTTGAGGACATCACGCAGGTCGAGGTGACCGTCGCCGCCCTGACGGCCGCCGACAGCCGCGTTGCCGCCGCGACCCGCCGTTTCCTGCTGAAGCACAACGAGGACACCATCTGCCTTGTGCCCAAGAACCTCTATGCCAAGCAGATCAGGTCACGTTGGCGCCGCCGCAAGATCGAACAGCGCCTGCGCCAGCTTCTGTGACGATCAGTCCGCGCCGAACAGATCGCGCGTATAGAGGCGATCGCGGACATCGTGCAGGTCCTGCGTGACGCGGTTGGCGACGATCAGATCGGCGCGGGCCTTGAAGGCTTCCAGATCGTTGATCACCTCGGATCCGAAGAAGCTGTTCTCGGGCATGGCGGGTTCGTGGACGATAACCTCCAGCCCCTTGGCCTTCAGCCGCTTCATGATGCCCTGCACCGCACTTTGCCGGAAATTGTCCGAACCCGCCTTCATCACAAGGCGATAGATGCCGACAACCTTGGGGTTCCGCGCCAGGATCGCCTCGGCGATGGTGTCCTTGCGGGTGCGATTGGCATCGACGACGGCGGCGATCAGGTTCTGTGGCACGTCGCGATAGTTGGCCAGCAGTTGCTTGCTGTCCTTGGGCAGGCAATAGCCGCCATAGCCGAAGGACGGGTTGTTGTAATGCGTCCCGATGCGCGGATCGAGGCCCACGCCCTCGATGATCTGGCGGCTGTCCAGCCCCTGAGCCATGGCATAGCTGTCCAATTCGTTGAAATAGGCCACGCGCAGCGCAAGATAGGTGTTGGCGAACAGCTTGATCGCCTCGGCCTCGGTCGATCCTGTCAGAAGGATCGGCACATCGTCTTCCATCGCCGCCTCGGCCAGCAGATCGGCAAAGGCACGGCCACGGGGGCTGTCCTCGCCCACGACGATGCGTGATGGGTGCAGGTTGTCATGCAGCGCAAGACCTTCGCGCAGGAATTCCGGGCTGAAGATGACCTGATCGGTGCCCAAGTTTTTACGCAGCTGCCGCGTGAAGCCCACCGGCACGGTCGATTTTACCACGATCAGCGCCTGCGGGGCCAGCCGGATCACGTCGGCGATGACCGCCTCGACGCTGGAGGTGTCGAAATAATTCGTCACCGGGTCGTAGTTCGTGGGCGTCGCCACGATGACCACATCGGCATCGCGATAGGCGACGGCGGGATCGGTGGTCGCTGTCAAATCCAGCCTGCGATGCTTCAGGTGGTCCGAGATGTCGTCGTCGACGATGGGGCACTGCCGACCGTTCAGCATCGCCACGCGGGCTTCGTCCACGTCCAGCGCGCGGACGCTGTTGCGCTCGGCCAGCAGGACGGCATTGGACAGCCCGACATAGCCGATGCCGGCCACCGCAATTCGTTTTCCCGCCATATGTCGCCGAAGCCCCGCTGATTTGTGCCGCACCAGCTTAGCAGGCGGTGCGGGCGCCGCAATGGCACCCGCATTCACCTTTCGGGGGATGGTTCAGGCCGTCTGCTTGGCCTTGGCCCGCCATGCGTGCAATGCCGGTTCGGTATAGCCCGAGGGCTGCTGCGTCCCGGTCAGGATCAGCTCGCGCGCGGCATTGAAGGCGGGGCCGTCGAAGCCCGGCGCCATGGGGCGATAGGCGGGATCGCCCGCGTTCTGCGCATCGACCTTGGCGGCCATGCGGCGAAGGGCCTCCTCTACCTGATCGCGGGTGATCAGCCCGTGTTCCAGCCAGTTGGCCAGATATTGGGCGCTGATCCGGCAGGTGGCGCGGTCTTCCATCAGTTGCACGTCGTCGATGTCGGGCACCTTGGAACAGCCGATGCCCTGATCGACCCACCGCACGACATAGCCCAGGATCCCCTGTGCGCTGTTGTCCAGTTCGCGCATCACCTGATCCTGCGGGATAGGACCGTCGGCCAAGGCAGGCGTCAGCAGCAGGTCCAGACCGGGCAGGGGCTGGTCCTTCAGCTCATCCTGACGGGCGGCGACATCGACCTGATGATAGTGCAGCGCATGCAGAACGGCGGCGGTGGGGCTGGGCACCCATGCGGTCGTGGCACCCGATTTCGGGTGGCCGATCTTGACCTCCAGCATCTCGGCCATGGCATCGGGCTTGGCCCACATGCCCTTGCCGATCTGGCCGCGCCCCTTCATGCCAGCGGCAAGCCCGATCAGCACGTTGCGATCCTCGTATGCCTTCAGCCATGTCGAGGTCTTCATGCCGTCGCGCCCGACAAAGGGACCCGCTTGCATCGAGGTATGGATCTCGTCACCCGTGCGGTCGAGGAAACCGGTGTTGATGCAGACGATGCGGTTGCGGATCGCGTGGATGCATGCAGCAAGATTGGCGCTGGTGCGGCGTTCCTCATCCATCAGGCCCAGCTTGACGGTGTTCGGCGCAAGGCCCAGCACTTTTTCGACATGGGTGAAGACCTCATCGGCGAAGGCCGCTTCCTCGGGGCCGTGCATCTTGGGTTTGACGACATAGATCGCACCCTTGCGGCTGTTGCCCAGACCTTCGGTCCGCTTCAAGTCGTGGATGGCGCAGGCGGTGGTGACCATCGCGTCCATCAGCCCTTCGGGGGTGGGCTGGCCGTCCAGCATCACGGCATCGGTGGTCATCAGGTGGCCGACATTGCGTACCAGCAGCAGCGCGCGACCGGGCAGGGTCAGGGTGCTGCCATCGGGGCGGGTGATCTGGCGGTCATCGGCCAGGCGGCGGGTCATGGTCTTGCCGCCCTTCTCGAAGCTCTCGGTCAGATCGCCCTTCATCAGGCCCAGCCAATTGCCATAGACGGCCACCTTGTCGGCGGCATCGACGGCAGCGACGCTGTCCTCGCAGTCCTGGATGGCGGTCAGGGCGGCCTCGACCACCACGTCGCGCAATCCGCTGGCCGAGGCGGCGCCGATCGGGTGGTCTGGGTTCAGCACCAGTTCGACATGCAGCCCGTGATGGCGCAGTACCAAGGCGGTGTCATCGCCATCCTTGCGCGTGCCGACGAAGGCCGAGGGATCGGCCAGCGCGACCTGCTGGCCATCGACCGTTGCGCGCAGACCCGAGCCATCGGCCATATAATCCGTGACATCCGCGTGGCTGCCTGTCGCCAATGGGAAGCTGTCGTCCAGGAAGGCTGCGGCCTTTGCGACGACCGCATCACGCCGCGCCGTGTCGAAGCCGCCCGAAGGCACCGGCCCCATGACGTCCGACCCATACATCGCATCGTAAAGCGACCCCCACCGCGCATTCGCCGCATTCAGCGCAAAGCGGGCATTGCTGACCGGCACGACCAATTGCGGACCGGCGAGGGTTGCGATCTCGGGGTCGACATCGCCGTTCTGCACGGTGAAGGGCGCGGGCTCGGACACCAGATAGCCGATGCTGGTCAGGAATTCGCGATAGGCCTCGGGGTCCATCCGCGGGTTCGCCCGATGCCAGTCGTCGATCTTGCCCTGCAGGTCGGCGCGGCGTTCCAGGAGCGCGCGATTGCGGTCCCCGAATTCCGCCAGCATCGCGGCATAGCCCTTCCAGAAGTCATCCGACTGAACACCGGTCCCCGGCAGAACCCGGGTGTCGATGAATTCTGCAAGCTGGCCGTCGATCTGAAGGCCGTGGCGATGGGTGGTGCTGGCGGTCATGCTCATCCTCCGGATTGCGGTGGAATCGGCGGCCACCGCAGGTTTCGTCAGCTTGACATACGACAGCCGCAGGGTTTTGCCAAGGTTTTTGAAAAAACTTTCCATTATTCTGACCACATCATTTTGACGCACCCCAAAATTAGTTGACAAATTTAATGGGTCATTTCACACCTGCTGCAAAGGAAAGGTCCCGTCATGTCGCTCATGTCCAGTCACCGCCGCGTCGGCGTCATTCCTCGTGCCTCGGGGGCGGCAGCGGTCGCCGTGAAGGCGCGGGCAAGTGCATGGGATGTCCCCCTGACCGAAACGCCCGGTGTCATCAGCCTGTTTGTCTGGGGGTGCGAACTGCGCCTGACCGCCGAATCCGACAGCGCAAGGGTCGAGCTTCTGGCCCCCGAACCGCGGCTGATCGGCAACCTGCAGGACAGTGCCTCGGAACTCTTTGCCGAGGCGGGCCTGGAAGTCGCATGGGATCATGTCGACGAAGGCGCGCTTGCGCCGGGTCTTTCGTTGATGACCGTCGCCCGCGTCACATGTCCCACCCCCGGCTTTCTTCGCGTGCGTCTGCGTGGCCCCGAGGCCGAGCGTTTCAGCCGCGACAGCCTGCATTTCCGCCTGTTGCTGCCGCCCTCGGGGCGCGCACCCATCTGGCCACGGATCGGGGCCAATGGACGGACCCTCTGGCCCTCGGGCGAGGATGCGTTGCACCGCCCCGTCTATACGGTGGCCGCGCAGGGGCAGGACTGGCTGGACTTCGACATCTTCCGCCATGACGGCAGCCCGACCTGTGCATGGGCCGAAACGGTCAGCCCCGGGGCAGAGGTCGCGATCATCGGCCCGGGCGGCGGCTGGTGCCCCTCGGGCCCTGCGCTGACGCTGTTCGGGGATCAGACCGCACTCCCGGCCATCGCGCGCATCCTTCAGCTGGCGCCCGACATGGTCGCCGGTCCTGTCCGCGCCTTCATCGATGCGGATGCCGCCGACCTTGGTGCGCTGTCAGGCGATCCACGGGTCGCCATCCGGCGCGATCTGCTGACCGCCCTGCGCGACGTTCAGCTTCCCCAAGGTGGCTTCGTCTGGTTCGCGGGCCGTGCCGCCGACGCCCGCGCCGCCCGCAAGCATCTGGTCGAGCGTGGCATCGCAAAGCGCGACTTCCTTGCGGCGGCCTATTGGGACTGAGCGGCATCGGAACGGTTGCCCCAAGGCGGTTTCGTCCGCAGGATGGCCGTTGAAACACCATGTGATGGCCCAAGCGATGATCCGAGCCCATCTGGCGACCTTTCCCCCGCGGGCGGGGATCCTGATGCAGACCGTCGCCTCGATCCTGCCGCAAGTGGATCGGCTGTGCATCTGCCTGAACGGGTATGACGCCATCCCGGACGCCTTTGCGAAGGATGACCGGATCGAGGCCATGATCCCCGATCGCGACCTGAAGGACGCCGGCAAGTTCGCCTTTCCGCCTGCCGATGACGACATCGTCCTCACCATCGACGATGACATCCTCTATCCGCCCGATTACGTCACCCGCACGATCGCTTTCTTCCGGACGCTTCCCGCCGATCGTCATGTCGTGGGTTATCTGGGCAATGCCTTCGTGATCAAGGATGACAGCGGTCGTCGAGGCTGGAAGAACTGGATGTTCCACAAGCGTGCGCCGCATGTGGTCAAGGTCGACATCCTGGGCACCGGCACGACATGCCAGTTGGGCCGCAACCTGCCTCGGCTGGATCAGATCGAAGATGCCAAGGGTTTTGTCGATCTGCGCCACGCTCGCCATCATGCGCAGGCCGGTCGCTGGATGTGGATCGTCCCGCGCGATGGCGGCTGGCTGACCAGCACCATGACGCAGGACCTGGAGGCGACCGGCCTGTTCCATACCGTCAATCTTGCCCGTCCTCCGGCCATGCAGGATGAATTGCGCGCCCTGATCGCCGGCATCGGTCCGCATTCCGGCGAACAGCTGGCGCGGTTGCGCGCATCGGGACTGCTGCCTGCCTAAATCGTATCGCGTGTCTGTTTCCGCGAACCGAATGTCGCAAATCTGCCAAGACGCGGCCCCATCGGCTTTTACCTTGTGAGGGAATGCCACCGCCAAGCGCCTTGGGAACGATCCGCGCCATGACATACGCACCCTCGACTGCACAGCTGATCGCCGATCGCCTGCCGGACCACGCCCTGCCGCGCGATCTCTATTGCGGGCAACAGGCCTACCGCGATGATCTGGACCTGATCTGGTATCGCGAATGGCTGTTCGCGGGGCCGTCCTGCGAATTGCCGAAGGCCGGCAGCTTCACCACCCTGCAGGTGGGCGAATCGCCGGTGGTGATCACGCGCGGCGACGATGGCCGCCTGCGGGCCTTTCACAACGTCTGCCGGCACCGGGGCCAGCGTCTCTGCGCCAAGGCCAGCGGCAGCAACCCCAAGCTGGTCTGCCCCTATCACCAGTGGACCTACGACCTGACGGGCAAACTGGTCTTTGCGCGCGACATGGGGCCGGATTTCGACGCCTCGAAATACGGGCTGAAGCCGGTGCATTGCGTCGAGCTGGCGGGAATGGTCTTCGTCTGCCTGGCGCAGGTGCCGCCGCCGATCAGCGAGTTTGCCCAGAACGTGATGCGCTATGTCGGCCCCTCGGGGCTGACGGATGCCAAGATCGCCCATTCCAGCACCATCGTCGAGAACGGCAACTGGAAGCTGGTTCTGGAAAACAACCGCGAATGCTATCACTGCGGCGGATCGCACCCCTCGCTGTGCCGCACCTATTCCGACGATCCGCTGATGACGGTGATGGAGGGGCCGAATGCCGCCAGCCCCGAGATCCTGGACCATTGGGCGCGCTGCGACGCGGCCGATCTGCCCGCGCGCTTCGTCAACGATCCGCAGATGCAATGGCGCATGGCCCGCGTGCCGCTGATGGACGATCAGGAAAGCTTCACCATGTCCGGGAAGGCCGCCGTCACCCGTCGCATGGGCAGCATTCCGTGGAATGATGCGGGCAGTCTGATGCTGTATCACTTCCCCTCCAGCTGGAACCACTTCCTGCCCGATCATGCCATCGTCTTCCGCATCCTGCCGATCAGCCCGACCGAGACGCAGGTCACCACCAACTGGCTGGTCCACAAGGACGCGGTCGAGGGCGTGGATTACGACGTCGAGACGCTGACCCGCGTCTGGCTGAACACAAATGACGAGGATCGCCAGGTGGTCGAGGAAAACCAGAAGGGCATCCTCTCGCCCGCCTATCAGCCCGGACCCTATTCCCCCACGCAAGAGGCCGGGGTCATCCATTTCGTCGATTGGTACTGCGGTCTGATGTCCGCCCGCCTTGGAATGCAGCACGCCGCAGAGTGACCCGATGAAAAAGCCCCGCCTGAACTGGAATGCCGAACCCTGGTCCGACGACGAGCATCTGGAATGTGTCATGGTCGTCCCCGAGACCCGCGACACGGCCACCTTCATCTTCCGCGCACCATCGGGGGCCTGGTTCGATTACCAGCCCGGGCAGTTCGTGACGCTGGACCTGCCGGTGCCGGGGGGCAACGTGCAGCGGACCTACACGATCTCGTCCTCGCCATCGCGGCCCTTGTCGATCTCGGTGACGGTCAAGGCACAGGCGACATCGATCGGGACGCGATGGATGCTGGATCACCTGAAGCCGGGCATGCGGCTGAAGGCCTTTGGTCCGGGCGGCATCTTCAGCTTCCACCGGCATCCGGCGCAGAAATACCTGTTCATCTCGGCAGGGTCGGGCATCACGCCGATGATGTCGATGACCACATGGGCCTGGGATCAGGCGCAGAATGCCGACATCACCTTCGTTCATGCGGCACGGCGCCCATCCGACATCATCTTCCGCGAAAGATTGGAGCAGTTCGCCGCCCGCGTGCCGGGCGTCCAGCTGCGCTTCACCATCGAAGAACCCGAGCCCTATATCACCTGGACCGGATACCAAGGCCGCCTGAACCAGCTGATGCTGGGCCTGATGGCGCCCGACTATCTGGAACGAGAGGTTTTCTGCTGCGGTCCTGAACCCTTCATGCAGGCAGTGCGCGACATGCTGATCGCGCTTGGCTACGACATGGACCGCTATCACCAGGAAAGCTTCGGCACGCCCATCGAATCCGAGGCCGAGGCGCCCGTCATCGACGACGTGGCGCCCGACGAGGATGCGCGCGCCCAGGTCACCTTCACCACCAGCGGCGTCACTGCGGCCTGTGCCGAAACCGACACCGTGCTGGCGGTGGCCAAGCGGGCCGGGCTGAACATCCCCTCGGGCTGCACCTTCGGCCTGTGCGGGACCTGCAAGATCCGCAAGACTGCGGGCGATGTGCATATGGTCCACAATGGCGGCATCAGCGACGACGACATCGCCGACGGCTGGATCCTTGCCTGCTGCTCGAACCCGATGGGACGCGTTTCGGTCGAGGTCTGAGCGCCTGCGGCCCTTGTCCTGCAAGCTGCACGGCGACATTGCCGAAGGTGCCTTCGGTAGGCAGCGGCATGGATGAAGCCATCCAATCCGCCTTGTCCGCCCGTTAGGGCATCAACGCCCCCGGAACGCAGACGGGCGACACGTGAGAGTGCCGCCCGTCATGGTCATGCAGATCCGGTCGATCAGATGAATTCGATATGTCCGGCCAAGCCCGAAAGGTCGGTCATGTTCTGGAAGATGATCATGTCGCCGTCGCCGAAGTCCAGCGCTGCCACGCCGTCGACCATCGTGCCATACATGTCGATGACGTCTTCGGCGCTCATCGGGGCATCGAACAGCTTGTTGCTCAGCTGCAGGGTGTCGCTGGCGCCGCCGGTGGTGAAATCGACAAAGGTGTCGCGTCCGCCGCCATCGTGGAAGATGAAGATATCCGCACCCGCGCCGCCGGTCAGCATATCGGCACCTGCGCCACCGTCCAGGATGTCCTTGCCCTGGCCGCCGTCCAGAACGTCGCCGCCCCCGCCGCCGGAAAGGTGGTCGTTGCCTGCGCCGCCCTCAAGACGGTCGGCTCCGTCGCCGCCGAACATCTTGTCGTTGCCGGCACCACCGAACATCTTGTCGTTGCCCTGGCCGCCGAACATCTTGTCGTTGCCATTGCCACCATCGATGACGTCATTGCCGACGCCGCCCGACAGATGATCGTTGCCGTCGTTGCCGCGCACGGTGTCGTCGCCCGAACCACCCAGCACGGTGTCACGGCCTTCACCACCTTCGACCAGGTCGCCACCCGCGCCACCCGAGATGACATCGTCTCCGGCATCGCCCTTCAGATGGTCGCTACCGCCACCACCCTGGATATCGTCATTTCCGTCTCCGCCCTTGATGGTATCGGCGCCGCCGGTACCGACCAGATCGTCGTCATTTGCAGTTCCCAGAATCTCGGCCATGTCTTCCTCCATCGGAAAAAAAGAACTCGTTGAAAAGCCGGACCGACATGGGCCGGCGTCCAGTGACCCCGCCCACGTGGCCGGAGTGGATGTCGAACTGTCAGAAACCGGCAATCGTGAATGCGTCCGCAAACAGAACCGGACAAAGCCCCTCGGCGGTCCCGAATGGGTCCGTTTGAAATTGCACAAGTTTTCTGACATTGCGCCCGACCAACCGATCAGGTGCCCGGACCAAGGTCCTGCAGGACCCGGTCGTGCAGGAACCAAGGTGAACTGCCTTGGCGCCCTGCATGAGTTATTATTAGATAGTTAAAATTATAATGACAACGATAAATACACGGGCGGGTTATTTAATTAAGTTGTTTTTTATATTTATGAATACCGCTCTGGTTGTTTGAATGCGTTTTAAATTAATATGCATCAATCTAGAAGCTTGAAGAGATAGGTGCCATAGCCCGTCTTCTCGAAGAAACGGGCGCGCGAGGCCAGTTCCTCACGGGTGATCCAGCCTGATTCGAAGGCGATCTCCTCGGGGCATCCCGACTGCAGGCCTTGCCGATTTTCCAGCGTCCGGACGAAATTCCCGGCATCCAGCAGGCTTTCATGGGTCCCGGTGTCCAGCCAGGCAAATCCACGCCCCATGCGATCCACATTAAGCTGCCCCTGATCCAGATAGGATTGCAGCAGCGAGGTGATCTCCAGTTCGCCCCGGGCGGAAGGCGTGACCCGGGACGCACGCTCGGGGGCCGTTCCATCCAGGAAATAGAGGCCGGTGACCGCAAAGGACGAGGGCGCGACCTGGGGCTTTTCGATGATGGCGCGCACGCCGCCCTGCGCATCGAAATCGATCACGCCATAGCGCTCGGGGTCGCGGACGTGATAGCCGAAGACCGTCGCGCCGGTCTTGCGCCGGTCCGCCGCCAGCAGCATCGGTGGCAAGCCGTGGCCGAAGAAGATGTTGTCACCCAGCACCATCGCAGAGGGTGCCCCGTCCAGAAATTCGGCCGCCAGCAGATAGGCCTGCGCCAGGCCCTCGGGGCGGGGTTGCACGATATAGGTGAAGCGCAGACCCCATTGACCGCCATCGCCCAGCAGGCGCTGGAACTGGGTCTGATCCTCGGGGGTGGTGATGATGGCGATGTCGCGAATGCCCGCCAGCATCAGCACCGTGATCGGGTAATAGATCATCGGCTTGTCATAGAGCGGCAGCAGCTGCTTCGACACGGCCAGCGTGATCGGATAGAGGCGCGTGCCGCTGCCCCCGGCCAGGATGATGCCCTTGCGGTCGGTCATGTCTGCCTTTCACTGTCCAAGATGCGACCGATGGCTTGGCGCCAGTCGGGCCGTTCGATGCCGAACTCGCGCTGGATGCGGCTGCAGTCCAACCGCGAATTCAGCGGGCGTTTGGCGGGGGTCGGATAATCGGCTGTCGGGATGGGATCGACGCGACAGGCCAGACCGGCCTGTTCGAAGATGCTGGCTGCAAAGCCCGCCCATGAGACGTCGGGGGCGCCCGACAGGTGAAAGATGCCCGCCTTGGCGGGATCGTCCTGCATCATGCGAACCATGCGCAGCAGCGCGGCGGCGATATCTGCAGCCGGGGTCGGACCGCCGAGCTGGTCGTCGACGATTGACAGCCGGTCCCGTGAAGCGCCCAGGTTCAGCATGGTGGTCAGGAAGTTTCGCCCGTGACCGGAAAAGACCCATGAGGTCCGCAGGATGGCCGCCTGACCCCCCTGATCCAACACCGCCCGTTCCCCCGCCAGCTTCGATGCCCCATAGACGTTCAGCGGCCCGGTCGGGTCATCCTCGCAGCGCGGCGCATTGCCTTCGCCTGAAAAGACATAGTCGGATGAGACATGCACGAAGGGTATGCCGCGCATCCGACAGGCCCGCGCCATGGCTGCCGTAGCCTCGGCGTTGATCCGATGGGCCAGTTGCGGTTCGGCCTCGGCCTGATCGACGGCGGTATAGGCGGCGGCATTGATGACCGCGCCCGCACCGTCGATGGCAGCGGCGCAGGCCTGCGGGTCGCTCAGATCCGCCTGATCGCGCCCCAGGAAGCGCGCCTTGGGCGCCAGGCGGGTCAATTCGCGCGCCACCTGTCCCGTGCGGCCGAAGACCAGCAGATCCCGCATCATGCCGTGCCCAATCGCTGGCCCACGCCCTGACGATCCAGCAGGGGGCGCCACCAATCGCGGTTCTGCAGATACCATTCCACCGTCTGCCGCAGTCCCTGATCCAGGGTGACCGAGGGACGCCATCCAAGCTCGGTCCGCATCCGGGTTGGATCGATGGCATAGCGCCTGTCGTGTCCCGGTCTGTCGGGCACGAATTCGATCAGCCTGTCATGCGGCGCACCATCGGGGTTCAACACATCCATATGCGCGCAGATCATAGACACCAGGTCGATGTTGCGGACCTCGGCCTCGCCGCCGATGTTATAGCTGCGACCGGGACGGCCCTGTTTCAGAACGGTCAGCAGGGCATCGGCGTGGTCTTCGACGTGCAACCAGTCGCGGATGTTGCCGCCATCGCCATAGACGGGAATCGGGCGCCCGGCCAGCGCGTTCAGGATGACCACGGGCACCAGCTTTTCGGGGAAATGGTAGGGCCCATAGTTGTTGGAGCAATTGCTGAGGACCACCGGCAGGCCATAGGTTTCATGCCACGCCCGCACCAGGTGGTCCGAGGCGGCCTTGCTGGCGGAATAGGGACTGCGGGGGTCATAGGCGGTGGTTTCGGTGAAGCTGCCCGTCGGGCCGAGGCTGCCGAAGACCTCATCCGTCGAGACATGGTGAAAGCGGAACCCCACGGGTCGCCCCGAGGCGATCCAATAGGCGCGCGCGGCCTGCAGCAGGTTGAAGGTACCCATGATGTTGGTCTGCATGAAGGTCGCGGGACCATCGATCGACCGGTCGACATGGCTTTCGGCGGCCAGATGCATCACCGCATCGGGGCGGTGCTGCGCCAGGATACGGTCCAGCGCCTGCGGGTCGCGGATATCGGCATGTTCGAACGCATAGGCGGGGTCGTCGGCCACGGTAGCGACATTGCGCAGGTTTGCGGCATAGGTCAGCGCATCCAGATTGACCACATGATGCCCCCGCGCGATGGCCAGCCGCACCACGGCCGAGCCGATGAACCCCGCGCCCCCTGTCACCAGCACCTTCATGCGACGTGCCAGTCGAAGGGCGACTGCCAGTCGGCAAAGGCGGGGGCGGCGCGGTCCTTGTCGGACAAGATCGGATCTTCGATCCCCCAATCGATGCCAAGCGAGTTCCATGCCACGGCACCGTCGCAATCGGGGTCATAATGATCGGTGCATTTGTAGACGACCTCGGTGTCGTCCCGGCGCGTGACGAAGCCGTGCAGGAAGCCCGCGGGTATCCACAACTGGCGACCGTTCTCGAAGCTCAGTTCTTCGCCGATCCATTGTCCGAATGTCGGGCTGCCGCGCCGCACGTCCACCGCCACGTCGAACAGCGCGCCGCGACCGCAGCGCACCAGCTTGCCCTGCGCATGGGGGGGCGATTGATAATGCAACCCGCGCAACGTGCCGGCATGGCGTGACAGGGAATGATTGTCCTGGACGAATTCGGGCAGGTGCAGCCCTGCCGCATCAAGGCTGCGGCGGTTCCAGCTTTCACTGAAGAAGCCGCGTGTGTCGCCATGTCGCGCGGGCGTGATGACCACCACGCCCGGCAAGGCTGTCGTCTGGATCTGCATCGTCACCTCTGGCCCGTTTGCCCGGACAGGGTTAGCCACCCCGAAGGCACCCCGTCAATGATCGCGGCCCTGAAGATCACCTTGCGGCGTGTCGTTCGTCGATGCGGGAACGTGGTCGACCAGCATCCAGTCCATCAGGCGACGGGAGACCTCCCCGGCCAGGATCTTGTCCTTGCCCGCGACCTCGACCTCGACCGGCATGAAGTCCAATTCGTCCAGAAGCGCGACGAAACGCTCCATCGCGATGCTGCCCTTGGTCGATTTGACGTTCTTATGCGCCGATTTGAAGATCGCGCGGGCGTCGTCGCTGAACAGGGTCCAGACAAAGCCCGACATCACTTTTCGACGCAGGTCCGGCATCTGCGCCTCGGCATCGCGCAGCGCGGTGACGGCCAGGGTCGGGACATCGTCCATCGTTGGTTCCCGTCCCTCGGCGTGCATGGCGGCAGCGCGGTCGCGGAAGGCGCGGATCGCCAGTTCCCAGAAGAACGGCGCCTCCTCGAGGTGCTTGTTCAGCACGTGCAGGCGTGAGTTGGTGATGCGGTTGTCGGCCACGGCCAGTTGCAGGTGATCGCGGCACAACGTCGGTTGCGGGTTCTTCAGCAGCTCCTCCAGCTCGGCGGCAAGGACGGGCTGGGGAACCTTGTCGGGATGGACCGGCACCGGCTCGTCCGGGGTCAGGTTGCGCAGCAGGTGCGAAAGCTCGGACAGGTCGGGTTCGTCGCGGACCAGGAAATCATCCGGCATGGCGCGCCCCGCGATCAGCGAGACATATCCGATATGGGTCTGCAGGCGCGGGACGTGGCGGTTGCGCTGGCGCGTGTCCTCGGAGGCGGCAAAGGCGCCGCTTTCGGAAAAGTCGAAGTAATGCGCCCTGGTCTTATGCGCCAGGATCGAGCCGACCGACTGGTCATGGCGGTGATCGCGGAAGGCTTCATGCGTCGGGCCGGTTTCGTCGGGTTGGTCGGTCAGGATGCGCGGGTCCTTGCAGTACGCCAACCATTGTTCCAGAAAGTCGAAGCTGGCCTGCGAGGGCATAAACAACAGCGGCCCCGCGCAGACCTGGGCCGCCAGACGCTGTTCATCGGTGTCGGCATCCATCAGCACGAAGGCATCGCGCTTGGTGTAATGCCCCTGGATCTGCCAGTTAGAGATGAAGCCGTGGATGAAGCGCTTGGGCGTCAGGGCGCAAAGCTCGACCGCGGCATGGGGGAAGGCCGGGAACTGGTGGAAGCTGCCCGCGCCATAGCGGCCCGCGTCGTTGTAGATGACGATGTCGTCCGGCCCGACCTCGCGCAGTTTCTGCAAGATGATCCAAGGTTTCCACAGCCAGTAGCCTGCGCCGCGCTCCTGTTCCAGGATGAAGCGGTTCTCCTCCCAGAACGGGGTCTGCTTCAGGTCCTCCTCGGTCACGTGGCGTGCGCTGTCGAAGCCGACCTTCAGGGCCGATGCGCAATAGTCGTCGGCGTTTCGGGCAAAGGGATCGACCCCGTTGGAATAGACCAGGAAATGCGCCTGACCGACCCTGCTGTGACCACGTCTCATAATCTCTTCTCCTGATCGGGTGACGATGGGACCATCGTCGCCGCTACAAGTTTGCCAGCTTCTTGTGGCGCCGCATGTATTGCTTCTTGTCCGGATATCGGACCATCAGCCGTTCCAGAAGGGCGCGCGCCCGATCGACCTGCCCCGCCTCGACCAGCAGATCGGATTTCAGCATTACCAGCGGAGGGTGATCGTCCGCCCATTGCAGCGCCCAGTCAAGGACGGCACCGGCCCCTGCGGCATCGCCAAGCTGCGCCTTCATCTCCGCCAAGGCATGCTGCCTGCGCCAATTCATGGGCGCCAATGACAGGCCGCGTTCCAGGATGCGGACGGCATCCTCGATCCGGCCCGCATCCTGCGCCGCATCCGCGGCCAGGAAATAGACCGACGGGAACTGCAACTGCCCCTCGTCCACGATCTGCACCAGCAGGTCGGCGGCCCCCGCCGCATCGCCCGCGCGCCATTGGAACAGCCCCCGCATGGCGCGGAAGATCGTCACGCCGGGTTCCAGGGCGATGGCCTTGTCCATCGCCGCCAAGGCATCGTCGTGGCGATCCTGTTCATGGCGCAATTCGGCCAGCCGCTTGTGGAACAGCGCGATCTCGGGCTTGGCATCGATGGCTTGCAGCATCAGTTCCTCGGCCAGCGCCAGATCGCCTTCGCGCAGGGCGATCATGCCGGTGAAGCTGTCGAAATGCGGCTTGAGGGCAGGGGACCACGTCCGCCGTTCGAGGATCTTCAGGATCGAACGAAAATGTCCGCGGAACTTGTAGTGACTGCGCAGGTCCGAGCGGGTGAAATCCGGCCATTCCCAGACCATCACCCGGTTGGTCGGGACCATCTTGCCGAATGTCAGGATGCCCGCCTCGACCGGTGCGGTATAGAAATTGCGGATATGGTCGACGATGAAGCGGTTCGGGAACAGCTGTTCGATATGCGTGTCGGTGACCCAGAAGTTGCCGTCGTGGTAATCGCCCTGACCGCGCAGCAGGCCCGCCAAGGCGTTGATCTCGCCCTCGACCGGTTCGTGCCAGAAGGCCGAGGTGATCTGCTCCATCGCCTCGGGCTTGCGTCTCAGCATCAGCAGGGCCAGCCCGTGATACAGCGCGATCTGCGCATAGCTGCGCTGGAAGGTGACGAAGCCGCGGTCCACCGCGGGGCGCAGGTCGCAGATGGCCTGATACTGGCCGTCGAAGAACATCTCGCGGAAGGCCATCGCATAGATGAAGGCGATGTTCAGCCCGGCTTCGATGTGCTGGCGTGCCAGATCCACGAATTCGCCGCGCCGTCCGGTCTTGACCAGATGTTCGCAGGCATAGACCAGGTATTGCCCGATCTCGCCTTCATTGGCGAAAAGTTCGGGCCGGGTCTTCAGGCGGCTGGCCAGAAGGTCCAGCGCGGCATGACGTGCCTCGGGCGTGATATCGGATTCGACATCGCGGAAATCGCCGCCGCCGATGGTCTTGGCGGTCGAACTGAAGGCCGAGGACGGCGGGGCCACGATCAGGTCCGACATCGACATCGCGAATAGTTCCAGCGCGTCCCGCTGCAACTCGGTCAGCCCGGTCGTGTCGGCGACCTTCGAGAATGTCAGCAACTCGGGGAACATGGCGGTATAGCGGTCCAGAACGCTCTGGTTGTCGCTGAACAAGATGGTGCGCGCACCGTCGCCATCCATGTTGGCGCGGATATGGGCCTCGAAGAATTCATCGGGGACGAACTTGTTGGGCCATGCGCGGTTCATCGCCCGCAGGTCGCTGGTCAGATCGCCGCGCCGGATGTGATAGGCCACAGTCCGCCGCCCGTCGTCGCGCAGCTTGGCGCCAAGCGCCCGCAGATGCTGCGCCAGAACGGGGTTCAGCGGCACGCTGGCCACGACTTCGCGGAACGTTCGGTTGACCTCGTCCTGATCCTCGAAGGGCATCTTCAGCACGTCGAAGGGCGGGTCCAGCAGGACGTGCATGCCACCGCGCAGGTTCTCCATGAACTGCTCGCGCGAGGCGCTCTGGATGACGGTGCCGATGGCCGTCGCGTTGCGCTTCATCTCCTGATAGGTCGGCTTGTCGATGAAATGGTCGCGGACGAAATCCTTGTCGAACAGCTCGGTCCCGTCGCCAAGGCCGTCGCTGTCACGCCAGTGGACCACGAAGGGCAGGTCGAAGCTGCGCGCGAACCGCATGGTGTTCAGCAGCGCGATCAGCCGCCCCCCCATCCGGTCGGCGCGAAAGGCGATCAGCTTGCCGTGGGTCTCCGCCATCGTCATCAACCCGCGCGGTTTTCAAGAAACCACTGATAGGTTTCCGCCACACCGCGTTCCAGATCGACCTGCGGCTTCCAGCCCATCGCCATCAGCTTGTCCGAAGACATCAGCTTGCGCATGGTCCCGTCGGGCCGGGTCAGGTCGTTTTCGATGCGCCCCTGGTATCCCGTCACACGCGCCACCATCTGCGCCAGTTCGCCGATGGCGATATCGGTGCCGCTGCCGACGTTCAGATGCGACAGCATCGGATCGGTATTGGCCTGATAGGTGTCGCGGTCCATGTCGAAGACGAAGAGCGAGGCCCGCGCCATGTCGTCCACATGCAGGAATTCGCGGCGCGGCGTGCCCGTGCCCCACATGACGACCTCGGGCAGGTTCTTTTCGCGCGCCTCGTGGAAGCGGCGGATCAGGGCGGGCATGACATGGCTGTTCTCGGGGTCGAAGTTGTCGCCCGGGCCATAGAGGTTCGAGGGCATGACCGACCGGAAATCGGTGCCATACTGCCGGTTGTAGCTTTCGCACAGCTTGATCCCCGCGATCTTGGCGATCGCATAGGGTTCGTTCGTCGGTTCCAGGATGCCGGTCAGCAGCGCATCCTCGCGGATGGGCTGGGGCGCTTCGCGCGGATAGATGCAGCTGGAGCCCAGCTGCAGCAGGCGCGTCACCCCGGCGGCGTAGGCCTCGTGGATGACGTTGCATTCGATCATCAGGTTCTTGTGGATGAATTCGGCCGGATAGGTGTTGTTGGCATGGATGCCGCCCACCTTGGCCGCCGCAAGAATGACCGCATCTGGCCGTTCGGTCGCCATGAAGTCGCGCACCGCCGCCTGTTCGGTCAGGTCCAACTCGCTGCTGGTGCGGGTGATCAGCTCCAGCGGTTCACCCGCGTCGCGCCGTGCCTGCAACTGGCGCAGGATGGCGCTGCCGACCATGCCCCGATGACCTGCCACGAAGATCCGTGTCATGTCGAACCTCAGCTTTCCTGATAGAGGGGAATGTCATAGCCATGCGTCTTCAGCAGGGCATGACGACGTGCGGCTTTCAGATCCTCCGCCACCATCTCCTCGCACATCTGCTGGGTGGTGATCTGCGGGGTCCAGCCCAGCTTTTCGCGCGCCTTGGTGGGATCGCCCAGCAGGGTCTCGACCTCGGTCGGGCGGAAATAGCGCGGATCGACGCGCACGATCACCTGTCCTGCGGTGACACCGGGGGCATCGTCACCGACGACGGAGTCGACGATGCCAACCTCGGCCTCGTTCTGGCCGTCAAATCGCAAGGTGATGCCGACCTGCGCCGCCGACCATTCGATGAACTGGCGCACCGAATATTGCACGCCCGTCGCGATGACGAAATCTTCGGGCTCGTCCTGCTGCAGCATCATCCACTGCATGCGGACATAGTCCTTGGCATGCCCCCAGTCCCGCAGCGCATCCATGTTGCCCATGTAAAGGCAATCTTCCAGCCCCTGGGCGATATTGGCGATGCCGCGGGTGATCTTGCGGGTCACGAAGGTCTCGCCCCGGCGGGGGGACTCGTGGTTGAACAGGATGCCGTTGCAGGCATAGATGCCATAGGCCTCGCGATAGTTTACCGCGATCCAATAGGCATACATCTTGGCCACCGCATAGGGCGATCGGGGATAGAAGGGCGTCGTCTCGCGCTGCGGAATTTCCTGGACCTTGCCGTAAAGCTCGGATGTCGAGGCCTGATAGAACTTGGTCTTGTCTTCCAGCTTCAGAAACCGGATCGCTTCCAGGATCCGCAGCGTGCCAAGCGCATCGACGTTGGCGGTATATTCCGGCGTCTCGAAGCTGACGGCGACATGGGATTGGGCGCCGAGGTTGTAGACCTCGTCGGGGCGGACGGCTTCCATGATGCGCATGACCGAGGATGTGTCGCCCAGATCCCCGTAGTGCAGGAACATCCGCGCATCTTCGGCATGAGGGTCCTGATAGATGTGGTCGATGCGCTGCGTGTTCAGCGATGAGGACCGGCGCTTGATGCCATGGACCTCATAGCCCTTTTCCATCAGCAGCTCAGCCAGATAGGATCCGTCCTGACCTGTGATCCCGGTGATAAGCGCCCGTTTTGTCATCCAAATCCCTCATTTGCACACACATACTGGCCATCGCTTGAAAGGCCGCCCGTTCTTTCCGGTTTACGTCACGTCCCGGCGGTTGTCCAAGTCTCAAGTGCGCAGTCTTGTGATTGATGAGGCAGCTTGCACGAATATCGTGAAGGTTCGCTGAACGGCCACAGGAAGACGGCAATTCGCAAGGCATCCGGTCGCCATCTTCGCGCCAAACAACGGATGCCCGAGAGTATCAGCCCAGAATCACCCGATGCTCGGCCTGACCCTTGCCGTCCAGGGGAACGGCGAAGGTGCACCCGTCGTGGGGACCGGGGCTGTCCATGCCTTGGGTAGCCGACGTCGCGAACAGGGTATCCAGTTCTGGACCCCCGATCGCGGGGCAGGACACATGCGCCGCGGGCAGCATCACTGCCCGGTCGAACCGACCTTGCGCGTCATAGCGTGCGACACGGCTTGCCCCCCATTGGGCCGACCACAGCCCGCCCTCCGCGTCCATCACCGCGCCATCGGGGTTCAGCCCCTCGGCACGCAGATCGATGAAGGGTTCGGCCTCGCCGACGGGCCATCCATCGGCGTCCAGCCGGACGCGCATGATCACGCCCTTGGCCGTATCGGTGAAGCAGGCCGCATCGCCCGAGGGCGCAAAGCAGATGGCATTGGTGATGGTGATGTCGCCGAACAGCTTGCACAGCTCTCCCCTATGGAAGCGCCAGATCGAGCCCGCACCCTCTTCGGCATTCAGCCCCATCGTGCCGATCCAGAAACCGCCCTGAGGATCGGCACGCCCATCGTTGGAACGGGTGACGGGGTTGTCAGCCTCCAGCGGGGTCAGATCCTGCCGCGATCCATCGCGCAGGTCGAACAGCATCAATGCCCGCGACGATGCCACGATCAGCCGGTCCGCATCCACGATCCCCGCGGCCGAGACATGGTCGTCGAAGTCCCAGTGCCGGCGCGTGCCATCCAAGGGCTTCAGATACATGCGCCTGGAGAGGATATCGAACCAGATCAGCGCGTTCAGGTCGGAATGCCACAAGGCACCCTCGCCCAAGGCGCAGGGGGTGTCGTCGAAGATCATGCCACCACCCCGTCCCATGCCGCGACCATCGCGCGGGCCTTGGCGGTGACAGCTGCCGCGTCATCGCCCGGCTTGTAGAGCGACGACCCGATGCCAAAGCCCGCGGCCCCCGCCTGATGCCATTCGCCCATGTTTTCGGCGGACACGCCGCCCACTGCCCACATCGCGGTCCTCGCGGGCAGGATCGCCCGCATCGCGCGCAGCCCCTTGGGGCCGATCAATTCGCCCGGGAAAAGCTTCAGCCCCGAGGCGCCCGCATTCAGCGCCACGAAAGCCTCGGAAGGGGTCATGATGCCCGGAAAGCTGTCCATGCCCGCCGCACGCGTGGCGCGGATGACGTCGGCGTCGCAATTGGGCGACAGCACCATCCGCCCGCCCGCATCGACCACCGATTGCACCTGCGCAGGCGTCAGCACCGTGCCCGCACCGATGGTCGCGACATCGCCGAAGTCGCGTGCCAGCAGGGCGATGCTGTCCAAGGGATCGGGCGAGTTCAGCGGAACCTCGATGCGGGTAATGCCGGCCTCGATCAGGGCATGGGCGATGGCGGGGGCCTCGGGCGGGGTCAGGCCGCGCAGGATGGCGATCAGGGGGCGGGACATGGCGGGGCCTTTCGGTCAGTTTGACTTGAAGTGCTGATATGCGGCGGCAAGACCGGCAAGGGTCGCATCCTCGACCGACATCATGGCGGCTGGCACGCCCTGCGCCCTCAGCGCCTGTTCATAGAGCGAGGACAGCGCCGGCGCGCCGATGATAGTAACGTCGCAGCCCAGCCACCAAGGCTTGGCCGCGGCCAGTTCCCACCCGATCAGCGTGCCCGACAGACGGGCACGGGCGACCGCTGGCGCCAACCCCTGCAGCAGCGATTCCGCGCGCAGCTGGAACAACCCGCCATAGCCGCGTTCGGGGCGGGCCATCGCGTCGGACAGTGCGGCGATGAAGGCGTCTTGGTCGCAGTCTTCGCCGCCGACCGAATGGCGCAGCACAGATTGGCCCGCGATCAGGGCGAACAGTTCGCCGGTCATAAGGCTTTTGAAGTTGCAGATCTCGCCCGCCGAGATGCGCACCCATTTCGTATGGGTGCCGGGCAGGCAGGCGATGCCGTCGAAATCGGGTGTCATCGCCAGAAGACCCGCGATCTGCGTCTCCTCGCCGCGCATCACGTCGGCGGGGCTGTCCTGACGGATGCCGCAGACGATGCGGACGGGCCGCCCGCCCGGATCGCCGGGGACGGCGACCATGCGAGGCGTTGCGGGGCAGGGGACGGGGGCATAGGGCGCCTCGACCCATCCCTGGCGCGAACCGACCATGCCGCTGGCGACGACGGGGACAGCGGGCCAGCCTTGGGTCGCCTGGTCAAGCACGGTGGCGAAATCGTCAGGCCCCAGCACGCCCATCCCCCGGTCCGAGGTCCGTCGTTCCACCACCTTGCGGCCCGACATGGCCCAGAGGCGCAGGTTCGTCGTGCCCCAATCGGCGGCAATCCAGTCTATCTCGGCAGTCACAAACGCATTCCTTCAATCACGGCGACGGTCTGCGGGAAGGCGGGCGGCAGGGCAACCCCCTGCGCCATCAGCGCCGCGCCGGTCAGTGTCACATCGCCCCGGCTGATCGCCGTATGGGACGTATGATGCCCAATCGGCTTTTCAATCATCCGCAGCCGGTAGCGCGCCTTGGGATCAAGCCCCGTCAGGCGCAGCGCAGGCGGCTGGAGGGCCGCGGGGCTTTCCAAGGTCGCGGCAAAGATCACCAGCCGCGATCCATCCGCCGCCATCTGCATCTCGGCCAGCGCCCCTTGGGGCCGGTCCAGCCGCCAGATGTCGCCCGCCAGCATCCAGTCGCGGTTGGCCTTCCACCAAGTCGTGACGCGGGTCAGGGTCTGGGCCTCTGGCTCGGTCAGTTCGCGGGGGTCCATCTCGAAGCCCATGTGCCGTTGGGCGGCGGTCCAGGCACGCAGCGCCATCGGCAGCACCCGCCCCGAGGTGTGGCATTCGCGCGGCCCCACATGGCTGCCCGTGGCGATCGCGGGCAGGAAGCACGCCGCCTGATGCTGGATGCGCAGGCGTTCCAGCGCGTCGTTGCTGTCGGACAGCCAGACCCGCGGGCAGCGGGCCAGGATGCCCGCGTCGATACGCCCCCCGCCCGAGGCGCAGCTTTCGATCTCGACCTGCGGATGGGCGGCACGCAGCCGGTCCAGCAGGTCATAGACGCCGCGCGTCTGACCCGCATCGGGGAAGGGCGTCAGGCGGTTGTGGTCCCATTTGACATAGTCGATGTCCCAATCGCGCAGGATCGCGTTCAACCGCGCGAACAAGTGGTCGCGCACATCGTCGCGCGTCATGTCCAGATGCAGCTGGTTGCGGCCCCGGATCTGATCGGCAGGTCCCAGCACCCAATCGGGATGGGCGCGATAAAGGTCGCTGTCCTCGTTGATCATCTCGGGCTCGACCCAGAGGCCGAAGCGCATGCCCAGTTCCTGTACCCGGTCGATCAGCGGCTGGAAGCCATGGGGATGCTTGCGCGGATCGATCTGCCAATCGCCAAGCGAGGTCGTGTCATCGTCGCGCCGCCCGAACCAGCCGTCGTCCAGCACGAAGCGTTCCGCCCCAAGCGCCGCCGCGCGGGCGGCGATTTCGGCCAGTTCTTCGGCGTCGTGGCGGAAATAGATCGCCTCCCACCCGTTGTAATGGACGGGGCGGGGCTGGCGGGCATGGGGCAGGCGGTCGCGGATGGCGCGCTGGAACGGGATGGACACGCTGTTCAGCCCCGCATCGCCTCGCGCCAGCAGCATCTCGGCGCTGTCGAAGCGGGTGGCGGCGGCGCGTTCCGACCCCGAGGCATAGCCCAGCTGGATCTGGCGGCGCCCCTCGGGCAGGGCCTCGACCACCATGCGGTGACCGCCCGACCAGCCGTAATGCAGGGCCATCACGTCGCCCCGCGTATGGGTCGTGCCATGGGTGGCCAGCCACAGATGCGGGGGGTGTTCATGCCCCGACCGGCCCGTCCGGGCGTCGCGGATGCGGGTGCCGTGGTCCAGATCGCTGGTCACGGGCTGGAATTCGCGCGTCCATCGGCCCGCCAGCTCGGTCAGCTGGTCCATATGCGGCGGGACGGGCAGGGCGGCAGCGGCCAGCCAATGCAGGCGGATCGGGCGATCGGCGGTCAGGCTGGCGGTGATGGCGACCAATCCGTGCGGTTGCGGTCGGATGCGGTGGGTCAGGGTCAGCCCGTCTGCCGCGTGAACCAGTGTCAGCCCATCGTCCTGATCGGCGGATTGCAGCGCCCATGCGGGTTCCAGGGGCGTGCCATCGGTGTCGAACGCCACCAGCCCCGGCTGGCCCGGAAAGCTGCGCCGCTCCTCGGGCAGCAGCGAGAGGGGCGGCAGTTCGTCCAGCATGCCGCCAGTGATGCCACCCGCACCCGCCGCCACCAGATCGCCCGGATCCTGATCGGCGGGCAGGGGCGCGCCCCAGTAATGGCAGCAGGCCATCCCACCATCGCTGCCAAAGACCAGGGTCTGGGCGTCGGTGTCGATGCGCCAAACCCTCATTTCACCGCACCCAAGGTCAGACCGGCGATGAAATGGCGCTGCATCAGGAAGAACATCAGGACCGGAGGCATGGCGGCCAGGATCGACCCCGCCGAGACCAGATGCCAGGCCGCGACCCATTGGCCGTTCAGGCTGTTCAGGCCTGCGGTAATGGGCTGCGTCTCGGCGCCCGTGGTCAGCACCATCGCCCAGAAGTAATCGTTCCAGATGAAGGTGAAGACAAGCACCGACAGCGCCGCGATGGCCGGGCGGACCAGCGGCAGGACGATGTGCCAGAAGATCTGCCATTCGTTGACGCCCTCGACACGCGCAGCCTCGATCAGCTCGCGCGGCAGGGCCTTGATGAAGTTGCGCATGAACAGCGTGCAGAACCCCGTCTGAAAGGCGATATGGAACAGCGCCAGCCCGGTGACGGTGTTGTAGAGACCCATGTTCACCGTCAGGTCGCGCACCGGCACCATCAGGATCTGGAAGGGCACGAAGTTGCCCGCCACGAACATGAAGAACACCACCAGCGACAGCCGGAACTTGTAGACCGCCAGCGCATAGCCCGTCAGGCAGGACAGGCCGACCGCGCCGATCACCGTGGGAATGGTGATGCGGAAGCTGTTCAGCAGGTATTGCGCGATGGGCGAATTGCGGAAGACGTCGGCATAATTCTCGAAGGCGATGCGGGACGGGATGCCGAAGTAATTGCCGGCGGCCAGATCGCCCGAGGGACGCAGCGAGGTCAGCGCCACCCCCAGCAGGGGCAGAAGCCACAGCACAAGCATGATCGGCAGTGCGATCTTGTAGCTGCGCTGAAAGGCGGGGGACATGGTCTGGATGGGACGGGGGAACATCGGATCAAAGCCCTCTCTCGTCGCGCCACATCTTCCAGATGAAGCCCGTGATGAAGATCATCATGATGGCGAACAGCACCACGGCAATGGCCGCGCCGTAACCCATGCGATAGCCGTATTCCGACAGCGCCTGTTCGTACATGTAATAGGACAGCACGCGGCTGGACCCGAAGGGCCCGCCCGAGGTCATGATGCTGACCAGGTCGAAGCTGCGCAGCGCGCCGATGACGGTGACGACCACCGCGATGAAGGTCGCGGGGCGCAGTTGCGGCAGCACCACATGCCACAGCATCCGCCAGCCCTTGGCGCCGTCCAGACGCGCAGCCTCGATCTGGTCGGGGGCGACGGCGTTAAGACCCGTCAGATACAGGATCATGCAATAGGCGATCTGCGGCCAGAGGCCCGCCGCGATGATGCCATAGGTGACATAGCGTTCATCCGCCAGGATCGCGACACCCGTCCCCGTGACCCATTCGATCAGCACGTAAAGCAGCCCGAAGCCCGGCGCATAGAACCACGAGAAGATCAGCCCCACGACCACCTGGCTGATGACGAAGGGGAAGAAGAACAGCGACTTGTAGATGCGGATGCCCTTGACCGTCTGGTTCAGGAATAGTGCGATCAACAGCCCAAGCGGAACCGCCAGCAGATAGAGCGCCAGCCAAAGGACGTTGTTCTTCAGGCTGGTATAGAAGGCATCGTCCCACCACAGCTCGGAATAATTGGCCAAGCCGATCCAGCGCATCGGTCCCAGGCCATCCCAATCATGGAAGGATACCCAAACCGACTGGAAGATCGGGATCAGCACATAGACGGCGAACATCAGCATGCCCGGCGCAAGAAACAGCCAGGGTGTCAGGCTGTTCCGGCGACGCGCGCGCGCTTTCGGCGGGTGGATGTCGGGAAGGGCGGTCATGCGGGACCTCCGGGGCAAGCGGGTGGGTGCAAGAAGGATGCGGGCGGTTCGATGGGGACCGCCCGCCTGATGTCAGCCGGCTTCGCGCTGGCGCACGCGCTCCAGCCGTTCCAGGATGGTGTCGAGGCGTTCGGGACGGACCATGAATTCCTGGAAGCCCTCCATCCCCGCCTTGGCCATCTCGGGGGATGCGTCGCGGTCGAAGAACTGCGCGATGCCACCCTCGGCAGTGGACAACAGTTCGAACCCGGCCTGCAGGTAGGGATCGTCGCCGACGGTGCTGTCGGCATTGATCGGCAGCTGGCCAAGCGTCTCGTTCATCTTGGTCTGCACGTCTGCGCGGGCCAGATAGGCCAGGAACAGCTTGGCGTCCTCGGGGTTCTTGGCACCGGCCGGAATGTGGATCGTATCGGTCGGAGCCTCCTCGGCGCGCGGGATGTCGGGATTGATCGTCGGGAACTGCATGAACCCAAGGGTGTCATTGGTCATGCCGCCATCCTTGAACGTGGCCGCGGCAAAGTTACCCATGACGTAATTGGCGGCCTTGCCCTGCACGACATTCGACACGGCATCCTGCCAGTCGATCGCGGCATGGTTCTTCGAGGTATAGGGCAGCAGCTTTTCCCATTCGGCGAAGACGGCCTTGACCTTGTCGTCGGTCCAGGGGATCTCGCCGCGCGTCAGCTGCATGTGCCAGTCATAGCCGTTGGTACGCAGCGACAGGTAATCGAAGATCCCCGCGATGGGCCAAAGCGCCTTCGAGCCGGTGGTCACGCAGTCGATCCCGGCCTCCTGGAACTTCGCGCAATTGGCCAGAAATTCTTCCCAGTTGTCAGTAGGTTCGACGCCGACCTGCTCGTAGACATCCTTGTTGTAGTAGATGCCCCACTGGTAATAGGTATAGGGGATCCCCCACTGCTTGCCGTCGATGGTCATCGCGGATGCGGCTGAATGCAGGCTTTCGTTCAGCCCGTTCTCGGCCCAGACATCGGAGACGTCCAGGAACTGGTTGGCCTCGACGAAGGGCGCCATGCGGTTGCCCGCGTACCAATTGGCCAGATCGGGCGCATCGGCGGTCAGGAAGTTGCGGATGGCGGTCTTGTAACCCTCGTGGTCGAAAGTGTTCACCTTGACCTTGATGTCGGGATACTCGGCCTCGAAATCCGCGATCAGCTGTTCGAAGGCAGCCTTGGGCGCGGGATCGGACGCATCCGTGTTCATCACCAGTTCGCGGGTCTGTGCAAAAGCGGGTGCGGTGGTGGCCAGCAGTGCAGCCAGCAGCAGCCCTCGTTTCGTATGGACCATGGTCTCCTCCCCATTAGGTTCCAAATAGTGAAACTCAGTTTTGAATATTGAAACTATGCTGCGAATCGATTAGCCTTGTCAACAACGGCAATGCTGCGGAGAGGAGGCCATGGCATGACGACCCCGCAACGCGAGACGTCCGATGGCACCGTGGGCCGCACGCTGGCCGTGCTGGACCTGGTGGCCGAATTCGGCCGCCCCGTCCGCTTTGCCGAGATCCTGCCCAAGGCCGGCCTGCCCAAGGCGACGCTGTATCGTTTCCTGCAGACATTGGCGCGGCAGGACATGCTGGCGTTCGACGACAACCGCCAGACCTATGCACCGGGCATGCGGCTTGTGCGGCTGGCGCATTCGGCTTGGGCGCAGTCCAGCCTTGCCCCCGTCGCGCAGGACGTCATGGACCGCCTGGCGCGCGAGATCGGGCAGACCGTGCATCTGGCCCAGCTGGACAATGGCGCGGTGCTTTACGTCGACAAGCGCAATGCCCGCCAGCCGGTCGAGATGTTCGCCCAATCCGGCAAGGTCGGCCCCGCCTATTGCACCGGTGTCGGCAAGGCGATGCTGGCCCATCTGCCCGAGGATCGTCTGGCGCAGGCCATCGCGCGACAGTCCTTCCATGCCCATACCGACCGCACCTTGAGAACGCCCGAAGCCCTGCGCGACGAACTGACCCGCATCCGCGAACGCGGTTACGCCTTGGACGATGAGGAGCACGAGGTCGGCATCGCCTGCATCGCCGCCCCCATCCTGTCGGGCAATGGCCGGGTCATCGGCGCCATATCCGTGACCACCACCACCGCCACGACCAGCCGCGAACAGCTGCTGGCGCTGGCCGGTCCCGTCAAAGAAGCCGCGGCGCAGATCGCCGCAGCCGCCGACACATGGCGGTTCCCCGAACACAAGCAAGCATGAGGTTGCCATGTCCGGCGTCCAGTTGACCCGCGTCACCAAGGATTTCGGCCCCGTCAGGGTCATTCACGGCGTCGACCTGCAGGTCGACCAGGGCGAGTTCTGCGTCTTCGTCGGCCCCTCGGGCTGCGGCAAGTCGACCCTGCTGCGCATGATCGCGGGCCTCGAGGAGACGACCGACGGCCAGATCCGGATCGAGGGCGATGACGTCACCGATGCCGAACCCGCCGACCGGGGCGTCGCGATGGTGTTCCAGACCTATGCGCTTTATCCGCATATGACCGTCGCCCAGAACATGGGCTTCGGCCTGAAGATGAACGGCCACCCCAAGGCCGAGATCGCCGCCAAGGTGGCCGAGGCATCGCGCATCCTAAAGCTGGACCCGCTTTTGGATCGCAAGCCCGCGGCCCTGTCGGGCGGCCAGCGCCAGCGCGTGGCCATCGGGCGGGCCATCGTGCGCGGCCCCAAGGTGTTCCTTTTCGACGAGCCGCTGTCGAACCTGGATGCCGAACTGCGGGTCGAGATGCGCGCCGAGATCGCCCGCCTCCACCGAGAGATCAAGGCGACGATGATCTATGTGACCCATGATCAGGTCGAGGCGATGACCATGGCTGACAAGATCGTCGTCTTGCGTGCGGGCCGGATCGAACAGGTCGGCAGTCCGATGGATCTGTACGACGATCCCGACAACCGTTTCGTCGCGGGCTTCATCGGCAGTCCGGCGATGAACTTCGTGGCGGGGCAGGTTCAGGGCGGTCAGGTCGTCACCCCGGCCTTCGATGCGCCGCTGGACCGCCAATCCCCAAATCTGATGGATGGCCGCAAGGTCGAGATCGGGTTGCGCCCCGACACGCTGCAACTGACCGATCACGGCAACTTCCGCGTCGACCTGGCCGAGAACCTGGGCGGCGTGACCTATGCCCATCTGACCGCACCCTCGGGCGAAAAGCTGGTCGTGCAGACCACGCGCAGGCTTGATCCGGCGGGCGGCGGCATGGTCGGCGTGACGCTGGACCCCGCGCAGGCCTATTTCTTCGACGCCGAAACCGGAATGCGCCTGAGATGAGCGATATCGACCTTGCCCTTGTGGGCCTGGGCACCATCGCCCGCGCCCAGCATCTTCCCGCCATCGCCGCAACGCCGGGCATGACCCTGACCGCCATAGCCAGCCGCAATGCGCAGCTGGACGGGGTGGCGAATTTTACCGACGTCCAGACGCTGCTGGACGATTTGCACGACGTCCAGGCGGTCTCGCTCTGCACGCCGCCGCAGGGGCGGTTCGAACAGGCGATGGCCGTGCTGCGCGCGGATTGCCACCTGATGCTGGAAAAGCCGCCCGGTGCCACATTGTCGGAACTGCAGCTGCTGTCCACCGAGGCGCAATCCCGCAGCCTGACGATCTTCGCGACATGGCATTCGCGCGAAGCCGCCGCTGTCGATCAGGCGCGCGACTGGCTGGCCGATCGCACCATCCACGCCACCCATATCGACTGGTGCGAGGATGTCCGCAAATGGCATCCCGGCCAGGACTGGATCTGGCAGCCGGGCGGGCTCGGCGTCTTCGATCCGGGCATCAACGCCCTGTCGATCCTGACCGCCGTGCTGCCGGGTCCGGTGCGCCTGACCGGTGCCGATCTGCATATCCCCGAAAACCGCCAGACCCCCATCGCCGCCGAACTGACCATGGATGCGGGCCATCCCGTCACCGCCCGTCTGGACTGGCGCCAGCAGGGGGCCGACCTGTGGCAGATCCGCTTCGACACCGATGCGGGCACGGCGCTGCTGGATCAGGGCGGCGCGCGCTTCAGCGTCGATGGCGAGACCGTCGCGCAGGGTGAAAACGCCGAATACGCCCGCCTCTATGCCCGTTTCCGCGACCTGATCGCCAATGGCGACAGCGATCTGGACCTGTCGCCCCTGCGCCTTGTCGCGGATGCCTTTCTGACCGGCCGCCACCACGCGGCCCCCGCATTTCAGGACCAAGACCCATGAAGATCACCCAAGTCGAAACCTTCATCGTTCCTCCGCGCTGGTGCTTCGTGAAGATCAGCACCGACGAAGGGATCAGCGGTTGGGGCGAACCCGTCCTCGAAGGTCGCGCCGCCACCGTCGCCGCCTGCGTCGAGGAGCTGTCCGATTACCTGATCGGGCGCGACCCCGGGCTGATCCAGGACCATTGGACGGTCATGTATCGCGCCGGTTTCTATCGTGGCGGCGGCATCCACATGTCAGCCATCGCGGGCATCGACCAGGCGCTGTGGGACATCAAGGGCAAGGCGCTTGGCGTGCCGGTGCATTCGCTGCTGGGCGGGCAGTTGCGCGACCGCATCCGCGTCTATAGCTGGATCGGCGGCGACCGTCCGGGCGACACGGCGCGGATGGCACGCGACTGCGGCGATCGTGGCTTCACCGCCGTCAAGATGAACGGCACCGAGGAGATGCAGTTCGTCGACAGTCACGCCAAGGTCGATCAGGTGCTGGAACGCGTGCAGGCCATTCGCGAGGAGATGGGCCCCGATTTCGGCATCGGCATCGATTTCCACGGCCGCGTGCATCGCCCCATGGCCAAGGTGCTGGCGAAGGAGCTGGAGCCCTTCCGCCTGATGTTCATCGAGGAGCCGGTCCTGTCGGAACATGCCGAGGCGCTGCGCGAGATCGCCAACCATTGTTCCACCCCGATCGCGCTTGGCGAACGGCTCTACAGCCGGTGGGACTTCAAGGCGATCCTGCAGAACGGCTTTGCCGACATCATCCAGCCCGACCCCAGCCATTCGGGCGGCATCACCGAGACCTATCGCATCGCCGCCATGGCCGAGTCCTACGACGTGGCATTGGCGCTGCACTGCCCGCTTGGTCCCATCGCGCTGGCCGCGAACCTGCAGCTGGATGCCGTCTGCTACAACGCCTTCATCCAGGAACAGTCGCTTGGGATCCACTACAACAAGGGCAGCGACCTGCTGGATTACCTGGTCGATCCGTCGGTCTTCAAATACGAGGACGGCTTCGTCGCCATCCCGCAGGGCCCAGGCCTTGGCATCGAGGTCGATGAGGCCAAGGTCCGCCAAATGGCCACCGAAGGCCATCGCTGGCGCAACCCCATCTGGCGCCATGCCGACGGCAGCTTTGCAGAGTGGTGATCATGCGACAGGTTCTGAAACTCAACGACGGCTGGATCTTCTCGGACGGCTTCGACGAAGGCCATATCGGTGCCCCGCGCGAGGGCGAAACCATCACCTTGCCGCATAATGCCGTCGACCTGCCGCTGAGCTATTTCGACGAGACCAGCTATCAGCGCCCCTTCACCTATCAGCGCCATTTGACATGGGACGACGCTTGGGCGGGCAAGCGGGTGCAGCTGCAATTCGACGGCGCGATGGCCGACAGCGTGGTCTGGGTGAACGGCACGCAGGTCGTGGCGCATGCCGATGGCTATACGCCCTTCTGGGCCGATCTGACCGACCACCTGCGCCCCGGCGACAACCTGATCACGGTGCGCGTGGACGGGTCGGAAAACCCCGCGATCCCGCCCTTCGGCGCGCAGATCGACTATCTGACCTATGCGGGCATCTATCGCGATGTCTGGCTGCGGGTGCTGCCCGAACGCCATCTGGTCAATGCGCGGGTGCTGACGCCCGATGCGCTGGCCGACGCCAAGACCGTGGTGGTACGCCCCGAAACGACGGCGCCGGGTCCGGTGCGCGCGCGCCTGCTGGATGGCGACCGCGAGATCGCCGCGACCGAGGGCGAGGGCGATCTGAACTTCGCGGGCCTGACCGGCCTGCGCCTGTGGTCGATGGATGACCCCGCACTCTATATCATCGAGCTGAGCCTGCCCGACAGCGGCGATGTCACCACCCACCGCTTTGGGTTCCGCACCGCAGAATGGACGCCCGAGGGCTTTCTGCTGAACGGCCAGCCGGTCAAGCTGCGCGGACTGAATCGCCATCAAAGCTATCCCCACGCGGGCTATGCCGCCGGACGTCATGCGCAGGAACGCGACGCCGAGATCCTGAAGCGCGACCTCGGATGCAACATGGTGCGGACCTCGCATTATCCGCAAAGCCCCTGGTTCCTGGACCGCTGCGACGAACTTGGCCTGCTGGTCTTCGAGGAAATCCCCGGCTGGCAGCATATCGGCAACAAGGCCTGGCAGGATCGCAGCGTCGAAAACGTCCGCGCCATGATCCGCCGCGACTGGAACCATCCCAGCATCGTCATCTGGGGCGTGCGCATCAACGAAAGCCCCGACGACCACGACTTTTATGTCCGCACCAACGCCGCGGCGCGTGAATTGGACCCGACGCGGGGCACCGGCGGCGTCCGCTGCATCCCCGACAGCGAATTGCTGGAGGACGTCTATACGATGAACGACTTCATCCTGGACGAATCCGAGCTGCCGCTGATCCAGCGTCCGCGCACGCCCCTGCGCCCGCGTGAGGAGGTGACAGGCCTGAAGACGCCCGTTCCCTATCTGGTGACGGAATACAACGGCCACATGTTCCCCACCAAGGCGCAGGACCCCGAGCTTCGCCAGATCGAGCATGTCCTACGGCACCTGGACGTGCTGAACGCGGCCCATGGCGATCCGCAGGTCTCGGGCTCGATCGGCTGGTGCATGTTCGACTACAACACGCACAAGGACTTCGGCGCGGGAGACCGCATCTGCCACCACGGCGTCATGGACATCTGGCGCGAACCCAAGTTCGCCGCCCATGCCTATGGCAGCCAGAAACCGCCCGCTGAGGGCGTGGTGATGCAGCCCGTGACCTTCTGGGCGCGGGGTGAGCGTAATATCGGAGGCATCCTGCCCCTGATCGTCCTGACCAACTGCGACGAGGTCGAGTTTGAATGCGCGGGCGTCACGCGCCGCGTCGGTCCGGACCGCGAACGCTTTCCGCATCTGCCGCATCCGCCCGTCATCATCGACCACCGCCACATCAGCGCGGCCGAGCTGGGCGAATGGGGCATGAGCTGGCACCCCGGCCGTATCACCGGGTATCTGGACGGCAAGCCTGTTGCCCGGCGGGACTTCGTGGCCGATCCGCTGCCGACCAAGCTGCAGATCGATCCTGACATGGACCGGCTGCCGGCCGATGCGGACATCGATCTGCGGGTGATGCTGCGGGCGCTGGATCAGGCGGGCAACCGCCTGCCGTTCCTTGACGGGGCGGTGCAGGTGCAGATCGACGGCCCGGCGCGGTTGATCGGACCATCCCTGCGAATGCTGCAAGGGGGAACCACCGGCATGTGGCTGCGCCTGACGGGGCAGGCAGGTCCGGTGACCATCACTGCGCGTCTGGATCAGTTCCCAACGGCGACGGCCACCATCAGCGTCGGCTAGGCCTTGGCCAACTTGCCCTCGACCCGGCGGAAGGCGGCCTGCAATTCGCGGCTGAATTCGCCTGGCTGGAAGCTGCGCAGGCCCGAATGGGCGGCACAGAGGTGGCGCAGGTCCTGGCACTGCGCCGCCAGTTCGTCGATCCAGGCCTTCAGGTCCTGCAAAGCATGGGGTTCGGGTTTCATCGCCTCCGCCATCGTCGGATGCAGGAAGACCCTCGGCCTGGGAAAGAAGCGCTTCAGCAGGCGCGGCACTGGCATCAGGTTGATCGTGTCATCGACATGCAGCGTGCGGCTGGCCATATGCCATGCCAGCAGCGATCCGGCATGCACTTTGTCGTTGCCGTCGATGTATTCGATCCCCCTCGGCATCGAAAACTGCAGGTCGTCCGCAAACATCGCCGCGACTTCGGCGGATTCGACAGGCTGCGGCTGCCAATCCAGCTTGGGGTGCTTTTCCCAGTGGCGGCGCGAACCATAGAGCCTAGCGTCGGGAAAATCCTGCGCGATCCCGGCGCAATGCAGGGTGTGATGCGGATGCAGGTTCAGCACGGCCCTGACTGCGCGTCCCTGATCGGTCAGCTGCATCACCCGGTCGCGGATATTGCCGGTCAGCGGATAGCTGTCCAGCATGGCAAAGCCGCCGTCCGACAGGCGCACCAACCCGGCCTGCGTGCCGACGTTCAGCACGCCGCCCAGTTTCAGATCGCCGCGGATGGTCCAGAAACCCTGGCCCAGATCGTGGATCGCCTCGGTCATGGTCGTCCTTTCGGTCTATGCGCCCGGCGGGCAGGCGCTGTCCTGATTGGCGGGCTGGTGCTGGCCCGCCTTGGCGCAGATATCGCGCAGGGCGGGCTTCATGCCCTCCTCGAGCGTGGGGTGATAGAAGGGCAGGGACAGCAGATCCATGGCGGTCAGACCACGCTCGATGGCCCAGACCAGCAGATGCGACAGATGCTCGGCCCCCGGTGCGCAGAATTCGGCCCCCAGCAGGCGGCCCTGCGGATCGGCATGAACCACCATGCAGCCCATAGCACGTCCTTCGGCGCGGGCGCGGCCTTGATTGGAATAATCCGCCCGACCCATCAGCGCACTCGGCGGTGCGATCCCGACCGAGGCATGCGGCGGATCGGTGAAGATCATCGAGAATGCGGTCTTGCGTTGATCCGGCGTCACCACCGGATATTGCGCGGCATTGCTGCCCGCGATGGCCCCCTCGTCCGAGGCTTCATGCAGCAAAGGCGCATCGGCATCCGCATCCCCGGCCATGAAGACCGGCGCATCGCCACATTGCAGCGTCTGGCGGTTGAACAGCGGCGTTCCGTGATCGTCCAACGCCAGACCGGATTGATCCAGCCCCAGCCCCTCAAGGTTCGGCGGACGCCCCACCGCGATCAGCACATGCGAAAAGACCGCCTGACCGTTGTCACCACCCGACCATTCGACCATGACGCCCCCATTCACGGGCTTGGCTGAGGTGTCGCAGCCAAGGCGCAGGGTCATGTCGTCTTCGACCGCGTGCTGCAAAGCCTCTGCGACCTGCGGATCGCGGGCCTTGCCCAAGGTGCGGGACTTGTCGAACAGCGTCACCTTCACGCCAAGACGGCCCATCGCCTGCGCCATCTCGAGCCCGATGGGACCACCGCCGATGACGGCCAGGCTTTCAGGCAGATCGGGCAGTTCAAAGATGGTCTCATTTGTCAGACCGCGATCGCCCAGATCCTTTAGCGGCGCGGGGATCAGCGTCGTCGAGCCGGTCGCGATGACGATGGCCTTGGCGCTGACCTGACGCCCGTCTTCCAAGACCAAGGTGTTCGGACCAGTGAAACGTGCGCGCGACCGGATGGCCACGCCCTCGGGCAGCTTGTCAAAGCTTTCGCGGGTGGCGGCGACGAAATGGTCACGCTCGTCGCGGACCCGCTGCATTACTGCCTTGCCGTCGATGCGCAGACCCTCGGCATGGACGCCGAAGACCGGCGCGCGGCGGATGTCATGGGCGGCATGGGCCGCCGCCAACAACAGTTTCGAGGGCATGCAGCCCGTGCTGGCGCAGAGCGTGCCCCGGAACTCGGGGTCGATCAGCAGGGTGCGGGCACCCTGCTTGCGCGCTGCGGCCTCGGCGGCGATGCCGGCGGTCCCGGCACCGATCACCGCCACGTCACAGGCCAGCCTGCCCTGATCACCGCTCATTTCAAAGTCACCGCCTTGATGTTGACGAATTCCATCATGCCGAAGCCGCCGTGTTCGCGGCCATAGCCGGAATTCTTGACGCCGCCGAAGGGCATCGAGGGTTTGGCCACGTCGAAGCCGTTGATGAAGACCATGCCGGTGTCGAAATACTTGCTGGCCAGTTCGACGGCGCGATCCTCGTCCTTCGAGAAGATGCCGCCGCCAAGGCCGAACTCGCTGTCGTTGGCGATGCGCATGGCATCTTCGTCGTCCTTGGCACGGATGACCGAAGCGACGGGGCCGAACAGCTCCTCCTCATAGGCGGGCTGACCGGGCTGGACGTTCTCCAGAACCGTCGCGGGATAGAAATACCCCTGACGGTCGGGGATTTCACCGCCACACAGCAGCTTGGCGCCCTTGTCGATGCTGTCCTGGACCTGCTTGTGCAATTCGTCGCGCAGATCCTTGCGGGCCATGGGGCCCAAACCCGTGGCTTCATCTTCGGGGTCGCCCAAGGTGACGTCCTGCATGGCCTTGGTATAGGCCGCGATGAACTGGTCGTAGACGGCATCGACCACGACGAAACGCTTGGCATTCACGCAGGTCTGCCCGTTGTTGTAGAGGCGACCGGTGACGCAGGTCTTGACCGCCAGGTCGATGTCGGCATCCGACAGCACCAGATAGGCGTCGTTCGAGCCCAGCTCCATCACCGTCTTCTTCAGCGCCTTGCCAGCCTGCGCCGCCACGATGCGTCCCGCGGCCGAGCTGCCGGTCAGGGTCACACCGCGCACCAGCTTGTGCTCGATCACCTTTTCCGAGGTGTCGTGGTCGATCAGCAGGACCGTGAACAGGTTCTTGGGCAGGCCCGCCCGTTCGATGATATCGCGCAGCATGATGCCGCTGCCGGTGACATTGGCCGCATGCTTTAGCAGGACGCCGTTCCCGGCCATCAGGTTGGCGATGGTGTAGCGCGCCGCCTGATACAGCGGGAAGTTCCACGGCTGGATGCCATAGATGACGCCGGTCGGCTGATAGGTCACGATGCCCTTGCGGCTGCCCATCACCTCGCGCGTTTCGTCGGCCAGATGGTCGGGGCCGTGATCGGCGGTCCAGTCGCAGATGGCTGCGCACAACTCAACCTCGCCACGCGCATCCTCCAGGCGCTTGCCCATCTCGGCAGTCATCAGGCGGGCGTATTCTTCCTTGCTGTTGCGCAGTTCCCGACCGATGGCGCGGATCTTCTCGGCGCGATCCTTGAGCGACACCAGACGCCAATCCAGGAAGGCCTCGTGGCAAGCCTCGACCTTTTCCAGCGCGCGATCGACGCCCTCGATGGGATAGGTGGTCAGCTTGGCCTCGGTATAGGGATTGACGGTGGTGATATTGGCTTCGGTCATGTGATGCTCCGATATTCGCTTGTCGCGTTTCGAGGCACCAACGGGACCCGCAGCCGCGCCGTTCCATGGCGGGGTCACACGGCTGCGTGACGTGATGTCGCGGTCAGACGCCGGATTGCGCCGCGGCCAGGCCCTTGGCGATGATCGGGCCGGTCGGGCGACCGGTGGGCGATCCGCCTTCGGGCTCCAGCGTGATCTCATAAAGCTGGTTGTCGCCGGGGGCGGGCAGATCGGGGCCGTGCAGCACCGTCGCCTGCGGGCCGTCCAGCACCCCAAGCGATTGCGGACCCATCTGCGCCGAGGGCAGCGTCCAGGTCTGCAGGCTGTAACCCTGCGGCACGTCGATGTCGGCAACGAAGCGAATCTGGGCGGTGTCATTGCCGTAATCGCTGACCACGGCACGCGGCTGCCCGTCGGGACCAAGCAGCACCGCCATCACGACGGGTTCGGGGCCGGGGCGCTGAAGGGCACCGCCGAAACCGAGGGCCACGCCCAGCACAAGCGCGGCAGCCACGCCTGCCATCCAGCGGCGCAGAGGTGCAGCGGGCAGATTGGCAGGGGTCGGGGCGACGGTCGGATCGCTGCCCAGCACTGGCGCGGGCGGGACAACGGCACCATCCTGCGGCGTCTGCGACACCTGATCGCGCAGGCGGGCGGCAAAGCCTTCGGGCAGGGCATGGGGCTTTGCCGACAGATCCAGAGGCATCAACGTCTCGCGCAGATGCGCCACGCGTTCAGCCAGTGCAGGGTCCCTTGCCATTACCGCCTCGAACAGTTCGGCGGCGGCAGGCGACATCAGGCCAAGCGCATAATCGTCGGCAAAGCCGGTCAGATCGTCCTGAAATCCGTTCATGACAGGCATTCCTTCAGCGAGGCGAGGCCCCGGCGTATCCATGATTTCGCGGTCCCGAGCGGGACACCCTGCCGGGCCGAGATCTCTCCGTGGCTGAAACCGCCGACATGGGCAAGCAGGATGGCCCGGCGCGCCGGATCGTCCAGCGCATCGAGGCAATCGCCAAGCCGCGACGACCCCGCCAGCATCTGCCAGCCTTCCTCGGGGACGATCTGGTCGCGGGCGTCCTGCATGCGGGTCAGTTCGTCGGGCGACATGCTTGACAGGCGGCGTCCGTCGCGCAGGATCGTCAGGCAGCGGTTGCGCAGGATCGCATAGATCCAGCCGCGTGCCGAACCCGCCGGGCCGCGCTGCTGCGGCGATTTCCGCCAGATCAGCACCATGGCGTCCTGCAGGGCTTCCTCGGCCAGGTCGTGGCGGGTCAGGATGCGCAGGGCAACGCCGAACAGCTGGGAACCTTCCAGTTCCAGAATGGCGTCGATGCCTTCCGGATGTCCCTCGGCGCAAGCCTGAACCGCCTGTTCCAGCCTGCGATTGCGCTGCTTGCCGTGATCGTCCATGAAAATACACCCCACCCCTGAATGCCGGCATCCTGCCGCAAACTGCCGATGCGCTGCAACCATTCTTGGGCAATGCGACGGTACGCATCGATGACGACTGCGTCATCGGAAGGCCCCGCTGCTTACCGTGCGTCACATTGCCACCAGCCAGCAATATTCGGCATGTTTTGCGGGCGTTTTCCTTGCATCCTTGCGGGATTGTGGCTTTGATACACGCATGTTTGATCAAAACCAGACCGGGAAATGCGTCATTTCGGCCCAGATCGGCCAATGGGCGGCGGCGTCATGCGGATGCCTGACCGGGGCTGGATCGAAAGGATTGACGATGACTTCCCTGAAAGCAGTTCTGGCCGTCACCGGCCTGGTGATCGCAGCACCTGCCGCCTATGCCGCCGACGAATGCGGCAGCCTGACTATCGCGGAAATGAACTGGGCCTCGGCAGGTCTGGCAGCCTGGGTCGACAAGGTGATCCTGGAAGAGGGTTACGGCTGCGATGTGGCCCTGGTGACCGGGGACACGGTGCCGACCTTCACCTCGATGAACGAAAAGGGCGAACCCGACGTCGCACCCGAACTGTGGGTCAACGCCGTCAAGGTGCCGCTGGAAGCCGCGCAGGATGAGGGCCGGATCATCATCGCCTCCGAGATCCTGTCGGATGGTGGCGTCGAGGGCTTCTGGATCCCGACCAAGATCGCCAAGGAAAACGACATCACCACCATCGAGGATGCCCTGGCGCATCCCGAGCTGTTCCCCGGTGCCGAAGACAGCAGCAAGGGCGCCTTCTTCAACTGCCCCTCGGGTTGGGCGTGCCAGATCATCACGGCGAACCAGTTCCAGGCCCTCGGTGCCGAGGACAAGGGCTTCGAGCTGGTCGACAGCGGATCGGCCGCGGGTCTGGACGGCTCGATCGCCCGCGCCTTCAACCGCGAGGAAGGATGGCTCGGCTATTACTGGGCGCCTACGGCAATCCTGGGCCAGTACGACATGACCAAGCTGGAACTGGGCGTCGAACATGACAAGGAAAGCTGGGACAATTGCACGGTCGTCAACAACTGCGAGGACCCGCAGCTGAACGAATGGCCCAGCTCGGACGTCTTCACCGCCGTCACCGCCGAGTTCGCCGAGAACAACGCGGTCACGATGGAATACCTGGGCAAGCGTGCCTGGTCGAACGACACGGTGAACACGCTTCTGGCCTGGATGGGCGACAATCAGGCCACCAACGAAGACGGTGCCTACTACTTCCTGGAAAACTTCCCCGAGGTCTGGAAGGCCTGGGTTTCCGACGAGGTGGCCGAGAAGGTCTCGGACGCGATCTGATGCTTTGAACGGGGGCCACGCGCCCCCGTTTCCATCATTCTTCCAAGCACCACGGATACGTCCCAAAGAAAAGAACAACACATGGATTTTGTAGATTTCCCAGAGATGAGCCGAGGCGATCTGCGTGATCTGCGCATCGCCATCGACACTGCCTTCCGCGGCTTCACCCGCGCCTATGGCGAGACGCTGGAACAGATCTTCCACCCCATCCAGGTCCTGCTGATCTTCATCGAGAACATCCTGATCAACAGCCCCTGGATCCTGGTTCTGGGCGGTCTGGCGCTGATGATCTGGGCGCTCAGCCGCAGCATCAAGATCGTCGCGGGAACCGTCATCGCCCTGCTGCTGATCGGCTATTTCGGCATGTGGGAAGACACGATGCGCACCATCGCCATGGTTGCCGTCTGCACGATGATCGCGGTGGCGATCGGCATTCCGACCGGCATCCTGATGGCCCGTTCGGACCGTGCGAACCAGATCGTGACGCCCATCCTGGACATGATGCAGACGATGCCCAGCTTCGTCTACCTGATCCCCGTCGTGATGATCTTCGGCCTTGGCAAGGTGCCCGGCGTGATCGCCGTCGTGATCTATGCGGTTCCGCCGATCATCCGCCTGACCAATCTCGGCATCCGCCAGGTTCCCGCCGACGTGCTGGAGGCAGCCGCCGCCTTCGGGTCCAGCAACGGACAGATGCTGAAGGACGTGCAGCTTCCGCTGGCGCTGCCCACCATCATGGCGGGCGTGAACCAGACCATCATGATGTCGCTGGCCATGGTCGTCGTTGCATCGATGATCGGTGTGCGCGGGTTGGGCCAGCCGGTCCTGCAGGCGATCAACAACCAGTATTTCACCCTTGGCGTGATGAACGGTCTGGCCATCGTCGCCATCGCCATCATCTTCGACCGTGCAACCCAGGCCTATGGCAAGCGTCTGCAGAAGCATCTGGAGGCCGTCCATGGATGAAGCGACCCACGACATCGAGATCCGCAACCTCTACAAGATCTTCGGCCCCAATGCCGCGGCGCATATCGAAAGCGTCAAGAACGGCATGACCAAGGAGGAGCTGAACGCCAAGCACAACCACGTGCTGGGCCTGGAAGATATCAACCTGACCATTCCGGCCGGGCGCATCCAGGTGGTCATGGGGCTGTCGGGGTCTGGGAAATCCACCCTGATCCGGCACATCAACCGCCTGATCGACCCCACCGCAGGCGAGGTGATCTTCGACAACCGCGACGTCGTTCAGATGTCGCAGAAGGAACTGCGTGATTTCCGTCGTCAGAAGACGGCGATGGTCTTCCAGAAGTTCGCGCTGTTTCCGCACCGCACGGTGCTGGAAAACACCACCTATGGCCTGCAGGTCCGCGGCGTCTCGGCCAAGGAGTGTGAGGAGAAGGCGCGGCGCTGGATCAGCCGCGTCGGCTTGGACGGCTTCGAGGACAATTATCCCAACCAACTGTCGGGCGGCATGCAGCAGCGCGTAGGCCTGGCCCGCGCCCTGACCAACGACCCCGAGATCCTGCTGATGGACGAGGCCTTCTCGGCGCTGGATCCGTTGATCCGGACCGACATGCAATCGGTGCTGCTGGACCTGCAATCCGAACTGCGCAAGACCATCGTCTTCATCACCCATGACCTGGACGAGGCACTGCGCCTTGGCGACAAGATCGCCATCCTGCGCGACGGTCGGATCATCCAGCAGGGCACAGGCGAACAGATCGTCCTGCGGCCTGCCGATGACTACATCAGCAGCTTCGTGCATGACGTCAAGCGCGGCCATGTGATCACGGTGCGCACGATCACCCGCAAGGGTCAGCGAGCCGATACGCCGATCACGCTGCCCTCGAACACGCTGCTGGAAGAGGCGGCACGGGCGATGACGAACGCCGAGGTGAACCGCGCCAATATCACCGATGGTTCGGGCGCGCATCTGGGCATGATCACCCTGTCCAAGACGGTGGCCGAGATGATTGCGCCTGACACCAGCGAAGATGACGCGCTGGAGGCTGCCGTCGGCTGAACCGGACCGACTGCCGGCATGACGAAGGGGCCGCGTTCCGACGCGGCCCCTTTGCATTTGCAATTTTACTTATCAGACGAAGTCGATCTGACTGGCCAATCCGTTCAGATCGGTCAGATTGGCAAAGACGATCATGTCGCCGCCGCCGAAGTCCAGTGCGGCCTGACCGTCGATCATCGTGCCATAGGTGTCCAGCACGCCCTGGGCATCCAGACCGCCGCTGACCGATCCGGACAGGACCAGCCGGTCGTTCTGATCGACCTTGAAGTCGGTGAAGACGTCCATGTCATCGCCAAGATCGAAGACAAAGCTGTCGGCACCGCCGCCGCCGGACACGGTGTCATTGCCCGCGCCACCATCCAGCTTGTCTTTGCCGTTGCCGCCCTTCAGCACATCGGCCCCCATGCCGCCGAACAGGCGGTCGTTGCCCTGTCCGCCCAGCAGCATGTCGGCCCCGATCCCGCCGTCCAGCACATCCTCGCCCGATCCGCCCGACAGCGTGTCCGCGCCCGCGCCGCCACGCAGCTTGTCGTCGCCCGCCTGGCCGACCATCAGGTCGTTGCCGGCCAGCCCCTCAAGCAGATCCTTGCCGCCCCCGCCAAGCACGACGTCATCCGCAGCGCTGCCCTTGATCTTGTCCGCGCCCTTGCTGCCGATGATTGCCAGACCGGGATCGGTCGGATCGGTTGGGTCCGTCGGATCGGTGGGATCGCTCGGGTCCAGCGGGATGATCTTGACGGCGGTGTTGCTGCCCTGGTTCTGGACCGCCAGGCCGGTAACCTCGCCCGTGACGGTGACGAATGTGTCCGCCTCGCCATCGCCATCGGTGTCGATCGCGATCACGCCATCGTCCAGGTCGGCGTCGTCCTGATCGAAGGTCGTGTTCTCGAAGACCAGTTCGTCATCCTCATCCATGCCCACGACGACATCGCCGTCCAGTTCCTCGGGCGTGCCTGTGGCCTTGTTGGAAATGCCCGGCGTCATCTGCAGCTCCTCGGGCAGAAGCGAGGGCGACAGGACCCCCGACGCATTCGGCACGACGGGCGTCAGAACACCCCCGCCACTGCCGCTGCCGCCACTGGACACAAGCGTCATGCTGTCGATGAACATGGCGCTGTCCAGGATGAAGTCGCCGGTATCTGCCACCCCCAACATCACCGTGTTCATCCCGGTGGTGACCGGCGCACGGATGATCAGCTTGTTGCTGAAACCGTCCCATTCGACACCGTAGGCCCCGGCGCTATTGTCAATGAAGTTCGTCGAGCCATCCGAAAGCGGGTTCACATTGGCGCTGATGACGCTGAGCGGTGTGGACGGATCGTTGTTGAACAGGGCGTAATTGACGCCGTTCACGATGATGGCGCCGACATCCACGAATGAGCTGTCAGAGTACTCGGGATATTCATCCGAACCGAAGACGATCTCTACCCGCAGCGTGTCGATCGAACTGCCCTCGCTGATCATCAGGTCGAAGTTCAGGACCGAGGCGTCATTCGTCGTGCCGGCCCCGGCAAAGGCCGCCGCCGCAACGTTGGTAAGCTGCGGGTCGCCCGGTTGCGAATGACTGACCGTGAAACCGCCACTGTTGTTCTCATCGTCCACGAAACCGCCACTCGAGAGCATCAGGCCGTCGGCATAGCTGACCGAGGTCGTGCCCGGCGCCAATCCGGCGATGTCGAAGCTGTCGACATCGAAGATGGCATCCGTGCTGCCGGTATAGGTGACATTCGTTGCCGCGCTGCCCAATTCGGACTGGACGAAATCGGTCGCAAGATCATCCGCCGTCGTTCCTGACGGCGCGGACGCCAGCAGATCGGTATAGGATTGGTAAACGCTCATCTTAGCCTCCTCGGGCTTAGAAGTTACTGGTAAAACATTGTCGGAGATTTCCCGGGTCATTCGACCGTGGAATGACACCGGGAACACTGCCGTGCAGAATATTAAGATGAATTTCAAATCTTAATCAATATAAATTGGCAAAGGCGCGCCATAAACATGCGCGCCTTTATCTTTTATGATAATTAATTAAAAATCAATGTGCTAACAAATATTGCAGGATCTATATGTTTCTCAAACTCGCATATGCCCGCGTTCCCTAGTTTCGATTCAACCTAGAAGAGTAATTTATCGGGTAAATACACTTTGCGTATATCAGGACACCCGCCGCCGTTTTCGACCGGTGGTAATGCCACGTGCGATACTCGATGCGATTTCGGCACAGGCGGTGATGCCTTGAACGAAAGGGCGGTCGTGCATTAGATAGGGGATCGAACCGAAGGCGATCCGACCCGCATATCCGGGGGTGTCGATCAGGCTGTAATCCTCGGCGACCTCGGGGAGTTCATGACCGGTCTGCTGCAGGGCCTGGCGCAGGGTGGGGAAGGGGATGTCGTTGCTGCCAAGAGGTTTCTGGCCGCGTGCATCGATGAAGACGGGAAAGCGATGGGTCTGCTTTCCGACCGTGATCAGGGTCTGGTCGTCCTGCCGCGTCATGTCGTAATCCTGCCCCAACGCCATGATCGACAGCACTCCTGCATCACGAAGCGCCAGAATGCGGCGGATCGATTCCGATGGCACGGCGGCGTAATTGTCGACAAAGACCTTCTTGAGCCCGTCGTCAAAGCGTTCCCGGTCCCGGTCCGACAGGTCAGGCACGATCTCCTCGACGACCTCATGCATGCGCAGAAGGGCATAGCGCCAAGCGACGGTGATCCGAGCTGCCTTGTTGCGCTCGACCTCGATCAGGTTCTTGCGTGCCCAACGGAAGGGATCCGAGGCTTCGCGTTCAGCGAAATAGGCATCCGCGAAGCTGTCCGCGTTCAGCCCGCCCAGGCCGATCCGCAATGCATAGGCGGGATCGGCCTGCTTCAGCTCGGCCCTGATCAGCTCGAACAGATCGTCGAGCGGCGCTTCACCCTCGGTACAGGCCGTCACGGCCTGTTCAGTCAACACCGACAAGGGTTGATAGGGGATGGGGCAATAGAAATCCGCCTCGGGCAGCAGGCCCGAACGCGACATCAGCGTGATCTTCAGATCGGGGCTATCCAGGTCAAAGTACAGATCGTCGCCTTCGCGGCGGAAACTTCCATGCTGGTTTGCAACCGCCATGGCTGCGTCGATCGAGCTGAGCGAGGTGCCCATGATGCCGACGTGCGCGGCGGGGATGGCAGCCTCGATCAGCCCGGACCATGGGCTGGGGAAATAGCTGCGGCTGGCCTCGTCCTCATCGGGGAACTGATGGCCTGTTGCCAGGATCACCTTGTCGAACCGACCTTCGAAACCGCCTTCCGTGGTGACCGTAAGGGCATCCGCGTCGCATTGGATGTCATCCACCAGTGCATTTTCGTGAATCTCTATCCGGTGACCGCATTGCCGGGCTTGCGCCACCAGCGACAGCAGCTGATCGCGAAAATATTCACCTAGAAGCAGCCGGGGCGTGAACTGACGGTCGTGCAGACCCTGCGGATCCAGCCCATAGCCGATCAGTTTTTTCTCGGGCTGCGTGCCAAGCCATTCAAGGTAGGTCGTGACCACGGGGGGTATCTCGATGCTGGCAATATTGGCCAGCATGGCCTTGTTCGCGCTGTCGGGGGAATAGGGCATGCCGATGCCCGCCCGCGGTCCCTTCTCGAACAGGGTGACGGCGATCCGATCACCCGAACGTAGCAATTGTTGCAAGGAATAGATCCCCATCGGACCGGTGCCGACGATTGCGATGCGCTTGGTCATGATGGCCCCCGTGAATGTAGGAAAAAACGCGGCCCGGATGGCGCAGTTCCTGTCAGCGGCGGTTGATAAATGTGTGGAAGGGGCCGAACGGCCGCCTCTGCCTTGAATTCCACAATATATCATCCATATACCATCCATGCAGATGGAGAACGCCATGGGACAGGTCAGCCAGCTTCGATCGAAGCAACCCGACAACGAAAAGATTACCCTCAACCTGGGGTTCGTCGATCTGGGACGGATCGACCTGTTGGTTCAGGAAGGGTTCTATTCGAACCGCAGCGATTTCATCCGGACGGCGATCCGCAACCAGTTGGACAGCCATGCACAGGCAGTCGAGCGGTCGATCGAGCGTCACGTGATGGAGCTGGGCCTGCGCGACTATGACCGCGCAACTTTGCAGGCCGTCCGCGATGCGGGGGAAATCCTGCACGTCAAGGTTGTTGGCCTGGCGCGGATCGCCCCGGATGTGACGGCGGAACTCGCCTTGGCAACCATCGGCTCGATGACCGTATTGGGCGCGCTTCAAGCGCCCGCAGATGTCCGGGCGGCGCTTGCCGACCGTATCAAGTAGCGCCCTCGAAAGGACGAAATCATGAATGAATTCCTCAAAGGCGTTCTGCGCCATGCCGGTGGCGGATCGCAGATGTCGGCGGCCAGCGATCTGGTCAATCGCACCCTTGCACGGCACGGGCTGACGGGTGGCAATGTCACCGCGGAAGGGACCGAGGGCGCGCTGTCACAGATGATGGCGCGGCTGCACCCCAAGCCCTCGGGCGCGGGGCTGACCATCCCCGAGGGCGCCCTGCTGCAGGACGACAGTTTCACCTGCGCCGCGGGAACGCGTCGGTTCCTGACCTATGCTCCGGCATCGGTCGCGGCAGAGAAGGGTGCGGTGCAAGGCATGGTGGTCATGCTGCACGGCTGCACCCAGACCCCCGAGGATTTCGCCACCGGCACCGGCATGAACACGCTGGCCGAAAGCCATCGGCTGATCGTGGTCTATCCTCAGCAGTCGCGCGGCGACAATGCGCAGTCCTGCTGGAACTGGTTCAGCCGCGGCGATCAGCAGCGAGACCGGGGCGAGCCCTCGATCATCGCCGGGATCACGCAAGAGGTTGCGGCCCGACATCAAGTTCCGGGCGATCGGATCTTTGTCGCCGGACTGTCGGCGGGCGGCGCGATGGCGGCCATCATGGGTCAGGCCTATCCGGACCTCTATTCGGCGGTCGGCGTGCATTCGGGCCTGCCGGTCGGGGCGGCTAGGGATGTGGCATCCGCCTTTGCCGCCATGGGGCAGGGGTCCGATCTGGTCATGAAGGCAAAGGCCACGCGCATGATCGTCTTCCACGGCAACGCCGATGCCACCGTCAACCCCACGAACGGAGATGCCTTGGCGCGGCTTGCGCTGGACCCCGCCGAAGCCCAGAGCCTGCAGGCCGATGAACATGGCCAGCAGAACGGGCGCGACTTTCAGCGACGCACGACCTTCGCGCCCGACGGCAGCATGGCGGTCGAACACTGGACGATCGAGGGGCTGGGCCATGCCTGGTCAGGGGGAGACGCGGCAGGCAGCTATGCCGACCCCAAGGGTCCCGATGCCAGTGCCGAAATGGTCCGCTTCTTCCTGGCCCTACCGGTCCGATAAGACTGCAGGCACGCTTGTCAGCATGGCGCGGGCTCTGCCATGCTGACGAGGGGGGGCTTTGCGATGACACGAACGAACCGACTTTTGGATCTGCTGGGCATCGACCTGCCGATCCTGCAGGCACCCATGGCCGGCGTATCCACCCCGCATCTGGCCGCCGAGGTTTCGGAGGCGGGGGCATTGGGTGCCTTGGGTCTCGGCGCCAGCGGTGTGACCGCCGCGCGTTCGGCGGTGCAGCAATTGCAGGATCTGACGAACAAGCCATTCAACCTCAATGTCTTTTGCCACGCGGACCCCATCCGTGATCCTGCGACCGAGAAGTCTTGGATCGCGCGGGCAGCGCCCTTGTTCGACCGCTTCGCCAGCCCTCCGCCAACGGCGCTTGACTGCATCTACGACAGTTTCCGCCATGATGATGCCATGCTGGAGATGCTGCTGGATCTGCGTCCGGCAGTCGTCAGCTTTCACTTCGGCCTGCCACGGCCCGACCAGATGCAGCGGCTGAAGTATGCGGGACTGGTGATGCTGGCCACGGCCACCTCGGCGCAAGAGGCGCGCATGGTGCAGGACGCAGGCTGTCACGCAGTCATCGCCCAAGGCTGGGAGGCCGGCGGCCATCGCGGGATCTTCGATCCTGACGCACCGGATGCGCGCCTGACCACGGATCGTCTGCTGCCGCAGATCATCCGGGCAGTCGACCTGCCTGTCGTGGCCGCAGGCGGGATGATGACCGGCCGGGACATCGCGCGGGTCATGTCGTCGGGCGCCGCCGGGGCGCAGCTGGGGACCGCCTTCGTCGGTTGCCCCGAAAGCGCCGCCGATGACGCCTATCGCGACCGCTTGGCGCTTGGCGGGGAAACCGTGATGACGGCGGCCATATCCGGCAGGCCTGCGCGATGCCTGGACAATGCGATGACGGAATGGGCCGCCGATGCGGCGCAGGATGCGATACCCGCCTATCCTTGCGCCTATGACCTTGCCAAGGCCATCGCACGGGCCGCCAGTGCAAAGGGGGCCACGGCCTATGCCGCGCAATGGGCGGGTTCGTCGGTGGACCGGTCCCGCGTCATGCCTGCCGCGCAGCTGGTCGAAACCCTGGCGATGGAACTGGCGCAGGCCCTGTGATGCCCGACATTGTGAGCGATGCGGCATTGCAAGTTTCGCGGCAGGGTGCAAAGCCCCGTGCAACATCAGAAAGCCGCGATCCACGGCACAATGCAGGAGCTGAAATTGACCATCACCGTCGTTGCGTCCATCCGTCCCGTTGCCGGTCAGGCCGACTATCTTTCGAAGCTGCTTGAACAGCTGATCCAGGATGTCCGGGCCGAGCCGGGCAACGTCTGCTTCGATGCCTATGTCGAAACCGATGGCAACAAGATCGTCATCTTCGAGCAGTATCGCGACGAGGCTGCCTTCAAGGCCCATATCGCCATGCCGCATACCACCGCCTTCAACGCCATCCTGACCGACATCGCCGAAGGTGGTGCATCGCAGGTCGATATCCTCAAGCCCTTCGGCGCCTGAGCGCGGCGCCGCATCGGTCGGGGGCATTGATGAGGCGCTGCGGGTGCTGCTAGTCTTGGCGTCGAAACAGACCGCATCAAGCGGCAAGGCGGGGCAGCGATGATCTCAGGAAGCAGGGCAGGGCTGGTCGTGGCGCTTGCCGCCAGCATGGTGTTGACAGCCTGCGGGGGCGGAATGCGTCGTCATACCCCGCTCAGCTGCATGGAACGGGCGATGTATTTCGAATCCAACCGTTCCAGTCGCGATGGCATGATCGCGGTGGGCAGCGTGGTGATGAACCGCGTGGCGTCCAGGCAGTATCCGAACACCGTCTGCGGCGTGGTGGGCCAGAAGAACCAGTTCGCCCCCGGCGTGCTGAGCCGCAAGATGGACAGCCGCTCGGCGCCGATGATCCGCGAGGCCGCGATCTCGGTCCTGCGAGGGGAACGCCATCCCTATATCTCACGGGCCGAATTCTTTCATACGGCGACCTATCGTGCCAATTACAACAACATGCACTATGTCCTGACCACCGGTGGCAATGCCTTCTACGAACGCCGCCGGCCTGAACTGGTCACGAGGCCGACCCCCTTGCCCGCCATCGAGGGCATCACCGGTCGCTGATCGGCGGGATGACGCCATTCGGACGATCGGAAGGCGGCCACCCCTTCGCCAAGGTACCACAATGACCCAGAACTGCCCGATCCTTCTGTCAGATGATCATGTCGCCCGCGTGGCGCTGATCGACGGACCGCTTCACAACCCCGACTGGCGCCTGCTCGAGGATGAGGATCTGGACCTTATCGCGGAACGCCTGACTGCGGGGCGTCATGGACCGATCCCGATCTTTGCCTATGGGTCGCTGATCTGGAACCCGGGGTTCGAGGTTCAGGACCAGAGGCGCGCGACGGCATTGGGGTGGCATCGCAGCTTCTCGATCTCGCTCGATCACTTCCGCGGCTCCCCCGAACAGCCGGGGCTGATGCTGGCCCTGGCCTCGGGGGGGACCTGCGAAGGGCTGGTGCTGGACATTCGCGAAGGGACCGAACGGGACTCGATGCGTGCGATCCTGCGCCGGGAACTGGTCGCCCACGAACTGGCGGCCAATGCCTGCTGGATCAGGGTTCGCACCGACGCCGGCGAACAGGATGCCCTGACCTTTTATGCCGATCCCGTCGATACGCCCACCGCCCAACTGTCGATCGAGGATCAGGCCCGTCGCCTGGCCCGCGCCTCGGGGGCGGCGGGGTCGGGCGCAGAATATCTGCTGCGCACCGTTCGCGGACTGGAACAACTGGGAATCCACGATCCATACATCTGGAAACTACAACTTCTAGTTGCGCAACAAATCGACATGGACACGGCCTGAGGCATCCCGACGCACGCAAGTGTCTGGACCGACTGAATTTTACCCGCTAGCTTGCCGATATGTATCGACAATTGCCAACTGCAGGATGAATTCATGCCGGTGACCAACTACGAAATGTATTCCGCCGCCGACATCGTCAGCGATGGCACTACGCTGAGATTGGTTGACGGCTATGACGGCTCCAATGACGTTCTTCTGACCGTCGACGATGACGACGACATCTTCGAGGGCGACCTGAACCGGGATGACGACGGCAATGATACCAACCAGTTCGGCACAGCGACGCTGTCGGACGGGACGATCATCGGCGGTCCGACGACGACCGTCTATTCGGAAAGCCAGATCCTGCTGACGGCTCCGGATGGGACGACAATCACCCTTCAGGTCATCGAAATCGATTCCGACCCGAATTCCACCATCGGGTCCGGTATCTTCGTGGGCTATCTGCCCTCGGTTCCGTTGCAAAAGGGGGTCGTCTATACCGCCCTTAGTAGAAATACGATCCCCGACAATTCGTTGGAGTACAGGACCATCGAAGGAGCCGTCTGCTTTGCCCGCGGCACGCTGATCACCACGCCCGACGGTCCCGTTCCCATCGAGGATCTGATCGCGGGCATGATGGTCGAGACGCGGACCGGACCGCAACCGATCCGTTGGATCGGCGCCCGCCACTATGACGCAGATGCGCTGGCCGCGAACGACAGGCTGCATCCCGTCCGCATCCGTCAGGGCAGCCTGGGACTGAACCTGCCCCGTCGCGATCTGCTGGTGTCGCGGCAGCACCGCATGCTGGTCAGTTCGCCCATCGCCGAAAGGATGTATGGCACGCGCGATGCCCTGGTTGCGGCGATCAGGCTGACCGACATGCCCGGCATCGACATCGACCCGACCGTCGCCGGGGTCGAATACTTTCATATCCTGTTCGACGACCATCAGGTGATCCTGGCGGAAGGCGCACCAAGCGAGAGCCTCTATACCGGGCCCCAAGCCCTCAGGACGCTCGAACCCGAGATGCAGGAGGAGATCGCGACGATTTTTCCGCAGCTTGCCGAAGACGCCCCGTTACCGGAACCCGCATGCGTCGTTCCAAGCCGGACATCCCAAAAGCGGCTGATCATGCGTCATCGCAAGAACGGCCATGATCTGCTGAGCGCGCCAGTCGCCCAAGGGTTTGCGACCGCCTGAGGACGGTCGCAACGGGGGCATGTCATCCCGTGACGGCGTGCCCTTCGCGGCGGTTGGATCTGATCGAGGACCACAGGGACAGGCCGATCAATCCGGCCCCGCCCAATCCGGTGATCACCTCGGGGATGTGAACGATGGTCTGGACGAACATGATGACGGAAAGCGCGATGATCGCCCAGAAGGCCCCGTGCTCCAGATACCGGTATTCGGCCAGCGTGCCCTTTTCAACCAGCATGATGGTCATCGAACGCACATACATCGCCCCGATCCCCAGACCGATCGCGATCACGAACAGGTTCTGCGACAGGGCGAATGCCCCGATCACGCCATCGAAGCTGAAGGATGCATCCAGCACCTCGAGATAGAGGAATGCGCCGATCCCACCCTGCGCCCCGGCCTTCGCCATCTGCTGGGACCTGTCGAGAAGCCCGCCCAGAACCTCGACCAGCAGGAACGTCAGCAGCCCCCAGACGGCGGCGTGCAGGAAGATTTCGCTGTCCACCGGGCCAAGCAGACGCGAGAACCCAAGGACGGCCAAAAGCGCAATCGCGACCTCGACCCCGCGGATCGTGGCATATTCCTGCATCCGGCGTTCCAGCCAGCGAACCCAGTGCACGTCCTTTTCGTGGTCGAAGAAGAAGTTCAGCCCGACCATCATCAAAAACGTGCCGCCGAAGGCCGCGATGGGCAGATGGGCGTCATGCATGATCCGTGCGTATTCGGCAGGCTGGGTCGCGGCCATGACGATCGCCTGCCAAGGCCCGACGCCGGCGGCAATGACCACGATCAGCAGCGGGAAGACGATCCGCATGCCGAAGACCGCGATCAGGATGCCCCAAGTCAGGAATCGTTTCTGCCAGATCGGCGACATGGTCTTGAGCTTGTTGGCGTTCACGATGGCATTGTCGAAAGAGAGCGATATCTCGAGGACCGCAAGGACCGCGCAGATGAAAAAGACGCTGACCATGCCGCCCAGGGTGCCTGTCGTCTGCCAACCAAGCACCGCCCCCAAGGCAAGACCGATGACGGTGGTGATCAACGCCCACCGGAAATAGCGCGCCATCCCGCGCGCCGTCGAAGAAACCTGTGTCATGACATGAATGTCCTGCGGCGAGTCTCGAATTGGTGCCGACATCACGAATGCGCCGCCACATCCGCCAGAGGGGCCCGGTCACCGGAGATCAGGCACAGTGGGTGCTGCGCCTGTGAAGAACATTAATCGGTTTGCTGTGCGTTTCCAAGCGCCGCCAGGCGCCTGTCACGCGATGCCGCTGCAGCAATCGCGCGGATCATTGCTTAGGCGACGCATCCTCGTCTTGGACCGGCGGTTCAAGCCCGGCCTTGTGGTCCGGCTCAATCGCCCGTCTGCGTCCCAACCAATGTGCCACGGCCAGACACCCGAGCGCCCATGCCGCACCCGCAGTCCATCCGGCCAGCACATCGGTCGGCCAATGAACGCCCAAGTATACGCGACTGATCCCGACACCGATCACGATCAGCGTGGCGGCAAGAATTAAGAAGGTCCTGATGGCAGTGCTGGACTGGGTCCGTGCCAGCAATGCGGCCAGGGTCAGATAGGTGATGGCCGCCATCATCGAATGGCCGCTTGGGAAGCTTGCGGTATAGACGTTGGAGCCATGCGGGACCAGTTCGGGCCGCGGCCGGTCGAAAAAGTTCTTGAAGGCCGTGCTTGCCAACAAACCGCCCCCGATGGCGACCCCAAGGAAAAGGGCTGTTCGGTGAAGCGTCTTCAGCCACATGAAACAGCCCGCAAAGACTGTCAGCAGGACCAGAACACCCACGCCGCCCAGGGCCGTGAAATCACGGCCCAGTTCCTCGAACCATTTCGGCCCAATCGGATCGGAGACATCCGCCGGGTTTCGCATCATCAGCATGACGGCGGTATCGAATGCCTCGGTCGATCCGCGCGTCACTTTTTTTGAAAGCTCGATGAAGCCCCAGGTTGCCATGGAGGCCATGAACATCGCCAGCAGGACGAATGACTCGGCCGCCCTTCGTACCAGATGCCAGGCACGTCGGAACATCGCCACAAGATACCCGGATCGCTTCATCCTGTCGCCCTAACCGCCGCACACCTCTGTGACAAGCGCCATGTTCCAAGCGAACCGACCGATCGTACCCTGCGCATGAACGCATCGGCGCAACACAACCGGACCACGATCAAAAAATTCAAGCGGGATAACCGATCAACGCTTGGTATCGATAGGGACAGGGCGCATTCATCATGCGGACATGGCCAAGTCCAGATCCCGTGAGGCAACTTGTTGATAAAGAGCTTTCTGTGGCCGAACCACGCGCGGAACCCGCCTGCAGCATTTTCATCCTCACCCTCCCGAAAAGCAGCGCGTCGATAGTCAATAGCTGTTGAGCGGGATCGAGTCCGACAAGCGTGACAAGCTGCACTCGCCCGGTGGGCTTGAGGAATACAGTTCCTCAAAGGTCTTTTTGAAGATGGTAGTGGCGTTGAATCCGCAAAATTGTCTTGGTTCGAATGACGGCTGCTCTGGTTGCCAAAGGGGTCATCTAATTGGTTAGCCATAGGCAGGATGAACACAAACCTAAGGGGCGGAGGTCCTTTAACCTGACTTTTTTCAAGCCGTTGGCTGCACGGATGTGGCTGCCGAACAGGGCGGCATGCGCGGGGGCAGAGTGATGGCCAGACCAAGCCATGATGTCGACTGGTTCCAACAGGCTTTAGAAGGGAAGGGGATCAAGCGATGCGCCCAAGGTCCGAAGCCGCACTGCGAGCCAATAAAGCATGATAAGCGCCGCTGAAGAGGCCTGATCGTGTTCGCAGGGCTGACGGGATGATACAAGGGTACCTCCAGTTGCCTTAGATGGTTGTTCTCGCCGCTATTATCACCATCCGCTGCAAGTTGCGCGGGTTCGCGCTTTGGTCATATGACCGCTTTAGGTGAGCATCGCGAAAACCTCTTAGCACCAGCTGCACTTTATCTATAGAAAGGGACCGAGCCTGTGCAACTGACAGACCCGGCCTCTTTACCGATCTCAACGACGGTCTTTCGCTTTCGGTTGGCTACTGCGCCTATGTCGCGAGACCATGAAACTGCGACCGCTCCGACCAAGCCGGAACGGTTCGGTCTTTACATGCCGCTCAACTGCACCATCTGATCGTCGGCCAGAACGACCTCGCTATCGTATTCGAAGTCGTTCGCAGCTTCGATATCGTCCTCCGTCATGCTGTCGACGATCAAACGCTCACCTTCGACGGTGACGCGCGACATCGGGACGGGAACCTCCTTACCACCAAGGCCAAGAAAGCCGCCGCTGCTGAGGATCAGGTTCGTTTCGCCGTCCAGATCGACAAAGGCTTCGGGGTTGCCCAATTCTTCGCCGTCTGCAGTCACCACTTCCATATCCATCAGATCGCCATCGACAACCTCCGAGCCTGTGGCCTCGGTCTGGGTTGCTTCTTCGGTGCTGGCCTGATCGTTTTGCGCTTCATCACGTGCAGCGAGACGCTGCTGACGTTCCTCGGGCGTTTCGATCACCACATTGGGCTGGCCGGACTGCTGGATTTCAACCGTCGGCTGCTTGGCGATCGTGACGGACACCTGCGGTTTGGCACCCTCGAAGGATACGTTCGGGTCGCTTTGTTCGACGTTGACCTGCGGCTCACCTTCGGCCTGGGCAATCTGCACCTCGGGCTGGTTGCCATCGACCTCGGTATCGCCGGCGACATTCTGGGCCTGTGCACTATCCGTATTGCTGGCATCGTCACCGTCGTCATGTTCGACAGGATTGCCATCGGCATCGACACCCAGGTTGACGTTCAATTCGGGATCGGCCTGGGTCACATTGACCTTCGGCTCGCCCTGTTCGACCTGAACATCGGGATCGGCGGTGCTGACGCGGACATCGGGGTTCGGGTTCAGGATATAGACGTCAGGTGCAGGGTTATCGACACGGACGATGATCTCGGGAATTTCGACGGTGACGGTCGGCTGCTTCTGGCTGACCTGAATATCGGCGGCCTGGCGCGTCACGCTGACTTCCGGCTGTTGCTTGGTCACATTGACGCTTGGCGCGGGGACCTCGACATCAACATCGGGGTCGGGGACGGAAACTTCGGCCTCGCCCTGAATGGTGGCATCCTCGGACAGGTCGACGCGCTCGCTGACCTCTTCGGCTTGGGTCTCATCAGCATCTTCTGACGTTTCAGCTTGCGCAGTCAGCTGATCTTCAAGCTTGGCGCATTCCTCGGTTCGGTCATCATTGACGGCGGTGATGACATCGTCCTGCGCGACCATGGTCGGATCTTCGACATCGCGATAAGCGCTGACCAGCATCTGGCATTCCTGGCTTTTCCGGGCAAGCGCCTGTTCATCGATATCAATCCGCGATTGCGCCATGGCCATGCCACCAAGCGGCAGGGTGATCGCGGTGCTGAGAAGAAGGCTGCGGGTCATGAAATTCATCGTGGTGTGCTCCGTCTGATCGGTGTTTGGCCCGTTCGAGCGATGCCCTGCCAACGGCGGCTTTTCGCCGGTGTTCCATGGAAAGTTCGGCCCGGCATTTGAGAATATCGGATATAAACTACTAAGAAGCGCTTATTGCTGGCCGAAACGCCCACCGTATCCGTTCATTTTAAATTTCAGGTCGCGACATATGGCGCCGGCTATTCGCGCAATTTGGCGCCATCAGCGAAAGAACGGGCAAAGGCCGACTTATCTTGCGACCAAAACAGTCGAATGGCGTTGAGACCTCAATCAGACAGGAGTTATTCTTATGGCCGCAAATCGCGATCGGGGTCGCAATGCCCGAAAGCCATCCGATATTCCTGCGAAGGGCTGGTGGGATATCCTCAAGCGGGTCAAATCCGAGATCAGCAGCGATCATGTATCCGTCGTTGCCGCCGGCGTGGCCTTCTTCGGCCTGCTGGCCATCTTCCCGGCCATCGCCGCCGTCATATCCATCGCGGGCTTCTTCCTCGATCCGGCCGATGTCGCCGGACAGCTGGATTCCCTTGCAACTCTGCTGCCCGAAAGCGCCGCCTCGATCATCCGGTCGCAGATCACGGCCGTGACCGGGGGCGACGAGACCGCGACCGGTCTTGCCGCGCTGTTTGGGATCCTGATCGCCTTTTATGGGGCGACCAAGGGCATGCTTACCCTGATGGAGGGGATGAACGTCGCCTATGACGAGGATGAGACCGGCGGTGTCGTCAAGCTTTATGCCACGGGTGCGGCACTGACTTTATTCCTGATCTTCGGCATCCTGATCGCTTTGGGCGTCATCCTGATCCTTCCCGTGGTCCTGGATGTCGTTCCCTTGCCCGATGAGCTAACGACCATAATTTCCTGGGCCCAATGGCCTGTCCTGGCCGTATTGACCATGTTCGGCCTGGCGGTCGTCTATCGTTTCGGGCCAGCACGCGAAAACGCCGAATGGCGGTGGGTCAGCCCGGGGGCCGTCGTGGCCATCATCCTGTGGCTGGCGGGCACGGTCGCCTTCTCGATCTATGCCCAGAACTTCGGCAGCTACAATGAAACCTATGGCACCATCGGCGGCGTCATCATTCTGCTGACCTGGCTGTGGATTTCGGCCTACATCGTTCTGGCGGGGGCCGAGTTGAACTCGGAGATGGAACACCAAACTCGCAAGGACACCACCACCGGCCCGGACCTTCCGCAGGGTCAGCGGGGCGCGATCAAGGCCGATACCGACCCTGACGAACTGAAGACGTCCGGAAAGCGGAACCACCGCTACGATGACGCGGTCATTTCCCGCAGACCGTCGCTGCTGTCAGCGGCATTCGGCCTGCTGGCGTTGCGGATCATGAAATCGAAGACGGCCCGAAAATAGCACTCCTAAGCGGAAGGGCAGCAAACTTATGATAAAGCCAAGGAACTGATGCTTTCATGGTTTGTTTGTATTTCGAAATCAGCGGCACCCAGCAGGACGCTGAATATCATTTAAAAGGAGTCTAGATAATGACCCAAGATTCCACCATTACAGATCAATCCAAAACTACCGATGGCACCGAAATAAAGCGCGAAGCTCAGAAACTGAGCGATACGGCACGCGACGTTGGAAAAGAAGCGTATAACCGAATTTCCGAGGCTGGAACGCAAAAGACGGAAGAGGTCAAGGACGGCGCCGCCTCCGAGATCGACAATATCTCTTCGGCCCTGCGCAGTGCAGCCGAGAAAAGTCGCGAAGGTTCGCCCCAGGAACGCACCTTCGGGCAGGCTGCCGAAGCATTGGCCGACTTCTCGGATACGGTTCGCAACAAGGATCTGGGCCAGCTTCTAAACGAGGTGAACACCTTTGCACGCAGAAACCCCATGGCTTTCCTGGGTGGGGCGGCGCTGCTGGGCTTTGCTGCCACGCGCTTTGCCAAAGCATCTTCCAGCAGCCCCGACACTGCGAATGCAACTGGCAACCACGCCATGTCGAACACTTCGGTGACTTCGGCACCCTCCGCAGCGATGCCCGCGGCGCCTGCCGTGAATACGATGCCCCGTCCTTCTGACACCGTTACCTCCACATCGAAGGAGCAGTTCTGATGGCCGATCACCGAGAAACCGGAACCGGCAATCTGATTGCCGAACTGATGGATCACGTGTCCTCGTTGTTGCGCAAGGAAGTCGATCTGGCGCGTACCGAGGTGGCGGAAAAGATGAACAGCGCCTTGGGCGGCATCATCTCAATGGCAGTGGCGCTGGTCTTCGCGATCGTCGCATTGAATACCCTCAGCGCCGCAATCGTCAGTTGGTTGGCCGAAGCGGTCGATCTGGGTGCAGGATGGGCATCGCTGATCGTGACTGTCGTCTTCGGGCTGATCGCAGTCATGCTGATCATGCGCGGCAAGAAAACCCTGCAGGCACGCAACCTCGCCCCGTCGAAAACCGGACAAAACCTGCGTCGCGATGTTGAAAGCGTCAAGGAGGCCTACAAATGACCGAACAAACTTCTGCCGAAATCCAGCGCGAGATCGAAACCGAGCGTAACGAGATGAGTCAGACGTTGAGCGAGCTGACGAACCGCCTATCCCCGGATCACCTTTTCCGCCAAGTCGGTGACCACTTTCGCGAAAACGGCGGTGAAATCAGCCGGTCGGTTGGCGAATCGATCAAGCAGAACCCTCTGGCCTTGGCGCTGACCGGTGTGGGCCTCAGCTGGTTGATCTTCGGCCAGAAAGGCTCTGCATCCAAGACGGCAGCATCCTCGACGGCATTTGATGGTTCGTCGAAGATCGGTGAGTTGCCCTCCGACGCCTCGATGATTCAACGACCCAGCTATCCCGCCTGGACGCAGCCGTCGCGTGCCGGTGACGGCGCGGCCGTCCATGAAACTGATGATCAGGGTCGCCTGTCCCGCGCCAAGGACAGCCTTGCAGCCGGAAAAGACACTTTGTCAGACCAAATGGACAATGCGAGGGCCGGGATCGCCGCGGGCAGAAACAAGCTGTCTGATCATGTAGACAGTGCGAAAGCAGGCGCAACTGGTCTGATCAGTCACGGCAAGGACCGCTTTGCCGAAATGCGTGACAGCCTGTCGCAAGGTACCGAGCATCTGTCGTCCGAGGCCCGCGAGCGTGTCATCACGGCCCGCGAACGTGCCCTATCCGCGCAGCGTGCGGCTAGCGATCGGGCCCGCCGTGGTACAGCCGAGGTTTCGAACTATTATGATCAGCAGCCACTGATCTTTGGTGCGCTGGCCATGGCCGTCGGTGCGGCTCTGGCGGGTAGCCTGCCTCGCAGCAGGTTCGAAGACCAGCATCTTGGCGAACACAGTGATCAGTTGATCGAAGAAGCAGAGCGCATCCTGCGTGACGAAACCGAAAAGGCCAAATCGGTGTATTCGGTAGTCAGAACCGAAGCAGGGGATATCGCCAGCGAAGCGCGCGATGCTGCAGACGATCGCACACCGGGCAATCAGTCGGCGGCGCGCTCGGCGCGGGACTACGTCGAAAAGACAGCTGAGCGCTTGGCAGACACAGCTGCTAACGAGGCAGATCATCAGGATCTGGGTAAACCAACATAAGGTCGACAGCTAGTACTAGCTGTGTGGAACGCCCGCGACTGCTCGCGGGCGTTTTGCGCTAAAAGACAATTCCAGCCGCCATGCAAAAGGGAAGTTTTTCCGTGGGCCATTCCCTAGGCGGATTTCCGACGCCGACAGTGACCATAGTCACATTCGGGCGCCTTTCGGTTTCTACCCTTCTGCAGCCGTTTACTGACCTTGCTCTCGTAGCCACCTAGGGCTCTCGATTGGAGCACTGATGGCAATTGGGCCGATTTGCTGGACAAGTCAGGTTCTGCGGTGCGAATGAGGCCTCCACGGTACGGGCCAATTCCTCGCAGTCTGAGTTAAAATTTTACAATCAAATGTGCTATGTTCTAAGTATAACATTTGTGGGCATCGCTACATGACCTTTCCATCTGTCTTGGCAGTGCCTTGTTTCCGGCAGATGACCTGACATCTAGGTCAAAACGGTTCGCCCTACCACGCGGTCATCATTGCGTGGGGACACGCGCAACCACTTTGATCTCAAGGTCGAACCCAGCCAACCAAGTCACGCCGACAGCTGTCCACGCAGGAAACGGTCTGGCCGGGAAATAATTCTCCTTGATTGACATGAGATCGGGAAGCTGCGCGTCCGGATCGGTGTGAAAAGTCGTGACGTCGATGATATCATCGAAGTTGCATCCTGCGGCGTGCAAGACAGCCTCGAGGTTCTTGAATGCCCGTTCGACTTGCTTGGGATAGGTCTCTTCGGGCGATCCGTCTTCGCGGCTTCCGACTTGCCCGGATACAAATAGAAGATCACCTGATCGCACAGCGGGGGAATACCCGTGCAGATCGTAAAGTGCGTGCCGCGCGGCTGCTGCAGGATATATTGCGTCGCGATTGGTCATTGGACTAATCCTTTTCTTGCACAAATACGTTGCAAAGGCCATGTGACGGCTTCTACGCAGCTAGAATTTTACATACGTTAGGTATGTCAAAACTAAATGACATACGGAACGTATGTCAATGATCTACGCTAAGATCTCGTAAAAGGATGAGCCATGGCAGGACGGACCCGCGCCGACATGATGAATGAGACACGGCAAAAACTGCTGAAATCGGCGCGCATCGCTTTTGCAAAGAAGGGGTTTCACGAGACGTCGATGGATGATCTCACATCTTCGGTGGGCCTGACGCGTGGAGCACTCTACCACCATTTCGGTAGCAAGACGGGTCTCTTCGCGGCCGTGGTCGACCAAATCGATGCAGAGATGTCTGCACGTGCCCACAGTCTTGCCAAAGGCGAGGGCACGGTATGGCTTGCTCTCTTGGCCGAGGGGAAAGCCTATATCGAGATGGCCTTGGATCATGAGGTTCAGCGCATCGTCCTGCGAGACGGCCCTGCCGTACTCGGCGACCCGGCCCAATGGCCCAGTCAAAACCGTTGTCTTGATGCGACACGCACGGCAGTTCGCCAGCTTTTGGCCGAGGGCGTGTTGCGACCTGTGAACGTCGAGGCAGCATCCCGCCTTCTGAACGGCACCGCTCTCAACGCAGCACTATGGATTGCATCCTGCGACGACCAAGCAGAGATGCTGCCGACGGCACAGGAAGCTTTCGCGATGCTTGCAGAAGGTCTGCTTGCACAATAGATCCGCAAGGCCGATGGAGGTACTGGGATCTCTGCAAAACAGCTTCTGACACTCACATTGCCATTGGATACGGCTTCCTAAGTGCGCTTCGCTTCCTTGGCAGAGTGAACCGCTCCGGGTTTACCGGAGGCTGATTTCGGTTAGTTACGCGGCCACGGCTTCTGTTTCCATAGTGGCGTGGAAGTTTGCCTCTGCTTCTGCCGGCGGGATGTTCCCGATCGGCTCGAGCAGGCGACGGTTGTTGAACCAGTCGACCCATTCGAGGGCGGCATATTCGACGGCCTCGAAGTTGCGCCAAGGACCGCGACGGTGGATGACCTCGGCCTTCTTGATCCACTCGTTCAAGGTCTGGGGCGCACAGCCGATCTTCGCGGAAATCGACATGACTGCCTGCCACCGCGATTCATGACGACCCTCGTTATCAAAGACCAACCGCACCGCGCGTTCACGCACTTCGGGGGAAAACTTGTTCGTCGTCTTGCTCATGATGCTCCATCATACTCAGGAGTTGGAGCCTCCGGCAAACCCGGCGCGGTTCAGAGCAACCAAACGAAATTCTGGAAGAATTGAGGATAATGCCCTCACCCGTCGCATGGATTTTGTCGTAAGAGCACTTCCCCTTGGATACCGCTCTTATAGCGACCTGAGCCTATTACTGTAAGTCCTGACCATAGTCCGCATATCGCTTCATTCCACCGGATACATAATTGGCCAAATTCTACATTGGACGTGTCACGGTTTGGTACCGCTCTTTTGATCACGTAATGAGCAGTAAAGAAGATGAACCATGGGCACAGGCAGGACAGATGAATTTCGCAAGAATGCAGTGCGGATCGCGCTGACGAGTGGGCTTTCGCGGCGTCAGATCGCGGATGATCTTGGCGTCGGCTTGTCTACCTCGAACAAGTGGGCGAAGGCGCACGGGGACACGGATGTAGTCTCGGCCGAGGATCACGAGCTGGCACTAGAGAACGAACGGCTTCGGCGCGAGATCCGCATCCTAAAGGCTTGTCAGGATCAGGAAACAGCCCGGGGGACTGTTTCCCCGCAGCGAGAGGAACATCCTAGATAAGGCCACCCAATTCTTCGCACGCCAAAGGCCATGAGGTTTAGTTTCGCCGAAGAACAGCGTAGGGCCTTCCCGGTCGACCGGCTGTGTCATGTGATGAATGTCAGCCCGCGCGGATTACGGGCGTTCCGGAGCCGTCCTGCCAGCCGCAGGCAACACATGGCGTCAACGCGTCGATGAGCGGCAAGGGCAATTGATGCGATAACGCTACTGTCGAGACCTTCTTCAAAACGATCAAGGTCGAACTGATCTGGCGCCGCCCCTGGGAAACCCGCCGACAGGCTGAAACGGCCATCTTTCAATACATCAACGGTTTCTATAAACCGCGCCGTCGGCACTCGACATCGGAAGGCAAAAGCCCCTTGGCCTTCGAACGCCAAGCGGCCGAAACGAGCATTGGGGGCGGCGCAAATACGTGACAGGTCCAATGTGCTTGACGCACTAACCGAGCTGTTCACCCTGCGCGGACCACCTGAATACATTAGATCCAACAACGGCCCAGAATTTTATCGCTTAGAAGGTACGGGACTGGATCGCGACGGTTGGCGCCAAGACGGCTTACATCGAACCAGGATCATCCTAGGAGAATGGATACTGCGAAAGCTTCAACGCCCGGTTCCGTGACGGGCTGTTGAATGGTGAAATCTTCTACAGATTGCGGGAAGCCAAGATCTTGACCTGCGCGCCGGAACGTCCCTCGGTTTAATGTGGAGCTTGCTCCACGACGAAGGAGCAGACGACATGAGGGAAAGCCGCTTCACCGAGGCGCAGATCATTGGGATGATCAAGGAGCTGGAAGCCGGAATGGCGACGGCGGAGGTCTGTCGCCGTCATGGGCTCAGCGCGGCGACGTTCTACAAGCTCAAGGCCAAGTATGGCGGCATGGACGTGTCCGATGCCCAGAGGCTGAGGGCGCTGGAGGACGAGAACGGCAAGCTGAAACGGCTTCTGGCTGACGCGATGCTCGACAACATCGTGCCCAAGGATCTTCTGGGATCGAAGCCATGTGTCCGCCACTGGTCCAAGGACCATGGCGAGGACCTTCATCGAGTCGTTCAACGGGAGCCTGCGTGACGAACTGCTGAACGAGGAGATCTTCGACACCCTGGATGACGCCCGCCGGAAGATCGCCCTCTGGCGCTATGACTACAATGCCGTCAGGCCGCACTCCTCGCTCGGTAACCTGACGCCGCTGGAAGCGCGCCGGACGCTTGCGTCACCCCAGGGCGCCGCTCCCGGCGCGCTTGCCCTGAAACCATCCGCCGACTACCAATCTCAAACCGGCAGACCCTCGTTATGACCGAGGGACCAAAGGGGGGGCAGGTCATGCTAGTTCGCAACAATCCTACTTTGCATCTGCGAATTATTGCTTAATAAATATAATTATGCAACAGTAGTGCAGTATGCCAATGTTCGGAGCATCTCGGCAAAGTTCGCAGCGAATGCAGGAGGAGCAAGCGCGATCGAGCTACTTAGGCTTGGATCTCTTGCTCCGTTACTTACCGCAGTTGAGAATTTTGCAAATGATGTATCCGGCAGGATAAAGACATATGAAGACTATGGTCAGGGTTCACAGTTGAACCGCGCCGGGTTTGCCGGAGGCTCCAACTCCTAGTAGGATGGAGCATCATGAGCAAGACGTGGAACAAGTTTTCCCCCGAAGTGCGTGAACGCGCGGTGCGGTTGGTCTTTGATAACGAGGGCCAGCATGAATCGCGGTGGCAGGCCGTCATGTCGATTTCCGCGAAGATCGGCTGTGCGCCCCAGACCTTGAACGAGTGGGTCAAGAAGGCCGAGGTCGACAGCGGAAAGCGCGCTGGCATCCCGGCAGACATGGCCGAGAAGATGAAGGCGTTGGAGCGGGAGAACCGAGAGTTGCGCCAGGGTGAGGAGGGTCAGAAAACAGTTCGGGGGACTGTTTTCCCGACGAACGAGATCCTGCGCAAGGCGAGCGCGTATTTTGCGATGGCGGAGCTCGACCGCCGGTCGAAGTGATGGTCGGGTTCATCGACAATCATCGCGGTGAGTATGGGGTCGAGCCAATCTGCAGGGTTCTGCCGATCGCCCCATCAACCTACTA
>NZ_PYWA01000009.1 GCF_003056335.1 Paracoccus indicus
TCTCGGGCCGCAGGACTGCGTCGCGCCGGGCACGATCCGACAACCGGGCCGGATCGGCCCGCTTCGCCAGGTGATCGTAGTAGGTGGATGGGGCGATCGGCAGAACCCTGCAGATCGGCTCGACCCCGTGCGCCTCACGCTGATCGTCGATGAAGCCGACCATCACTTCGACCGGCGGTCGAGCTCCGCCATCGCAAAATATGCGCTCGCCTTGCGCAGGATCTCGTTCGTCGGGAAAACAGTCCCCCGGACTGTTTTCTGACCCTCCTCACCCTGGCGCAGCTCCCGGTTCTCTCGTTCCAGCGCCTTCATCTTCTCGGTCATGTCGGTCGGGATGCCAGCCCGCTTGCCGCTGTCGACCTCGGCCTTCTTGATCCACTCGTTCAAGGTCTGGGGCGCACAGCCGATCTTCGCGGAAATCGACATGACTGCCTGCCACCGCGACTCATGGCGACCCTCGTTATCAAAGACCAACCGCACCGCGCGTTCACGCACTTCGGGGGAAAACTTGTTCCACGTCTTGCTCATGATGCTCCATCCTACTAGGAGTTGGAGCCTCCGGCAAACCCGGCGCGGTTCAGATCTCAATATCGATACAGTCAGGGTGAGGTCAAAGGACTTCCGATAAGCAAGGCGAGAGACGCAGACTATCTATCTCGGATGCGGGACGACGCGAAGGGCGGAAAGCGGTCCTTCGCTGCGCTTCCAATAAGATCATCCCAAATAATGGAAGCGGACGCTCAGAGTTACCCCAAATCGAAGCTTTTAATGCTCCGGGCTTTTAACGAGTTGGCACATCCGAAATGGCATTTCCTGTTATGAATTAGGCACGAGCCGATGGCTGGCACCGGACATCATCTCATAATGTGGACCCTGTTCGTAGAATTCAAATACGCGACGGAAAACACTGCGAAGGCGTTCGCCCGAATCTGCATCAAAGTAGAATTCCTCCGCGCCAAGGTAGCCATGTGACCCGTCGTTGAGAGAGCGTCGAAGTGCACCAAAGGCAAAGGCGTCCGCTCCATCAAGGTTGTTGAGGCCTGACATCCAATCTCTGTTGCCGATAAACTTGAAGTAGTGTTCCAAGATGCGCCGCATCGCATTGCAGAGAGCCACCGGGACTGTCGCTGGATCATTCACCTCGTCCCAAAGCGCACGATAGGCTGTCATGATCGGAGTATTCGTCCCATGGCTCGTCACCGACGAAACTCCAGCGGGCTTTCGGAGGATCCAATGCTTTGGATCTGGGGCTTTACCCTTCCAATAGCTACTGATCTCGTGATGGAAATGCGCATTGTGGGTTAGGACAATGACTTGAGAGATCCGACCGCCCGGGGCACACGCGTCCTCGAACAGCTTTCGGACCATGGCTGCGACCGTATGCACGGCGGCTGCGTCTTGGCTTGTCATCGGGTCGTCGATCACCACGACACGTCCTAGATTTTTCTCTGCTTCGTCATGGTCGCCCGCCAAGTGGTGGTAGAGATATACGAAGGCAAGGAAAGAACGCTCACCTTCCGAAAGCGTGTCGCCAGTCGGCGACCCATCGGCGCGATGAACGGCGTAGGTGCCATCACCCGATGTGGGGCGAAGGTGAAAGCCATTATGCCCCTGTAGTCGCAGCAGCTCATTGATCGCGTCGGCGGTTGCCTCAATGCCCGTGATGCCGCGCCGAAGAACAGATATTTCTCCATTCAACTGTGCGACTTTGGCTTCGCGCTGCTCGATTGTATTGCTGAGACCCTCAACCTTTTTCAGAAGCGGCTCTCGGCGCGCATCGTGGCCTATGTATTCGGACCGCGTGTCTGCGAGGAAACGGCACCACACCTCCTCCTGCCACGCAGAGCGTTCTCGGGCGAAATTTTCAGATAGATTCGTTTGATGATCAGCCTTGGCGTTAGCCCCATGCATGAATGACAGGACCATCCCGAAAGCGTCATCAACCGCTTCCAAATCGATCTCGGACGATGGAGCCGACAGCTTGCGATCAATGGCTTCGAGATTGCGACGGTGGAGTTCTAGCCATGTGGAAAATGCCTTGCTGGCATCTGCATCCAAAAGTGACGAGCCAGCCACCGCGGCGATCCATCCGCCAATAGCCTCGATATCTTTAGCATAGATGGCTCTGTCCCGACGGATTGCCTCAATCCCGCTTTCATAGGTAGCGTCGAAAATTGCAGCGATGCGGGTCGAAAGGGAGTGGTCGACAGGCTGTTGGCAGAATGGACACCGGCCGGAAGACTGCCGCAAGAGGGGGAGGCCCGCCTTCACCCAGTCAGCACTTCCGAGTTCTGCGACCAATTCAGCGATTGGTTGGTCGCTCGCCGGCACAAGAGGTCTGCGTAGGCGCTCTTGGACGGTTTCTTCGGCCGATGGCCTGGGTGGTAAAGGCAGGCGTTCGGCTACCGCTGGCGGATTACCTGCAAAGGTCTGCGCCTGCTCGAGAAGGTCGGCGAGAGACTTCGGTTCTCCGCCAGACCACCTTTCTGCACGGTCATAGTATTCGGTTGCGAAGCGGGCCTCGGCGCTCCATGTGCCGACGAACGTCAAAGATTTGTGCGGCGTCCATACTTCCTTTCTCTTATTCCAGATTTTCTTACTAAAATCTGCATTCTCAGCTTTAAGTGCAGGTTCACCTTGTGGTCCCTCCAGGCGCCCCTTTGCAGACTTCAATCTTTCATATTCATCATCTCGCTCGCCCTCCTTCTGCTCCACCTCCCGCGCCGCAGCCGCGTCATCACCGAGAGTGTAGATGCCGGGCATCGCCCGTGATGGATGGCAGTTGCGGGCGATGTAGTCTCGCCCAAAAACGATCACTTCCTTTGGCCCTGAAGCCCATCCCGTGGCGCACGATGGATATGACATCAAGTCTGCGAGCACCCGACTGATGGTCGATTTACCTGAACCATTGGGTCCAAAGATGACGTTGCAAGGCCCAAGGTCGTCGAGCCGGATACCAGTATCGGAAAAAGAAGCTTCAGAACGAATTTCAACAAAAGTCAGCATCGTTAAATGGTCTTCCTCAAAATTTGTCAGCCCTCAACGAGACGTTCCGCTCTAAAGACAGGCGCTCTATGACTTTTCGGTGATATCGTCTCGAATTGGCGCCACCGAAGACTGGTGCAAGAAAAAATACCTCATCGCGGAGGGGTCCCTCCAATTAGGCCGATTAGACCTGATTTCTTCGCCAACCGCGAAGCCGCATTTTATCTACCACTCCAAGTTAGCTTGCCGTATTTTATGCTGCAAGATGCGACGGGCGACCAGTTCGGGGAAGCTGTTCCGCAGCGTTGTTTAGAAATTCGAGCGGCAGCTATGGGCCGAGTGCACGGGTTGAAGGTTGCCGCGCCTCCGTGCCCTCGCCAGGCGCGGCCGATCGACGTGAAGGAGCCTTTAGCTGCCTGTTCCGCTCCGGTCAGGATAAGCATACTCAATCAGATCCCAACGGTTTCCCCACGGATCTCTCCAGACGACCACGCGCCCGTAAGATTCGTCGCGCGGGGGCGTCTCGAACCTGGCGCCTGCCGCTTGAAGGCGCTGACAGTCACCTACGAAATTTTTCGTTTCCAGGAAAAGCCAAACGCGTCCACCGCCTTGCTCTCCAACTGACCCAGACTGTCGGTCTCCAGTCGCGCGGGCGAGCAAAATCTCGGTTTCTGCGCCTGGCGGTGCGATCCGCACCCATCGTTTGCCGTTTCCAAGATCGGTATCTTCCCGGCACTCAAAGCCTATGCGACAGAAGAAATCGAGGGCTGCGTCGTAGTCTGGGACGAGCAATGAAAAGTGGGCGATGCGGGCGGGCATGAATGGGACTCGCGATAGGATGCTGAGAGAGTAGTTTTTAAGCACAGTTTCGCTTGGCTTGCACCGTTCCGAAATTCTGGATGACAGCTTTTCCCGCAAAGCAGACTCTGCTTGGTCAATCGCGCCGCGACAAGCATGAACGTCCGGTCTGGGGATGCTGCAAGGCAGCGCCTGACAGCGATCGTCTGGCCGCTTTGGGCCGACTGCGCCGTTGCAGCCTCCCACGAACGCGTCCCGGCGCCTAGGGTGACAGATCGACGTGAAGAGCCCTTTGTGGAAGTTGAAGCCTTGTGACTTGCGCCCCCAATCTCAAAACTGGCTCTCGCAAGATTGGGAGAAGCTATGGACGATATGCGGGTAGTGAAGCTGGAAGCTGAAGATCTAGCAGTCTTCAAAGCGATCCGGTTGGAGTCTTTGAGGATGGCTCCGACAGCGTTTGCCAACACCTTCGCAGATTGGTCGTCCCTGTCAGACGAAGAGTGGCTCGATCGAATGAAGATCCCTGTCTTCGCGATGCTGAAGGGGCAGGAACCTGTCGGAATCATGGGCCTGATGCGTCAGCGCGGAGAAAAACGGTCTCACCGCGCAACAATCATTATGGTCTACCTGCGCGAAAGCGAGCGCGGATCCGGCTTGGCTAGTGATCTCCTCCAAGCAGTTATGGCCTTTGCGAAGGAATGCGGCGTGCGCCAATTCGAACTGAACGTCAACCACACCAACGCCAGGGCCATCCGCTTCTATGAGCGCCATGGCTTCGAGAGGGTAGGGAAAATTCCTGCGGCGCTGATCGACGATGGCCGCAAAGTGGATGAGCTGATCATGGTTCATCGGTGAGGTAGCTAATGTCCGCTTCGTCCCGCATAGCAAACTGTGACCCGCCGATCTCGCTTAGCTAGACACAAACGTCCGCTCTGGGGAAGCTGCACCGCAGCGCCAGTCAGAGACCGACCGGCGGCAATGGGCCGAGGATGTTTAGACTCAATCTTGTGGTTCGGGACAATGGGCCAGCGGATGCGTTTCTGTGTCTGGTCACAAGGTCGGGGGACTTCGCAGTTTTCCAGTGCTAGTTTGCGCTGCGGGCGGCAGCGGCGGCAATCATCCGAGTAGTGAGCGAGATGGAGAGCACCATGCCTTGGAACAAGAAAGTCCTTGACAACCTGGACCAGCTTTACTGGTCCCCGGGAAAGTTGGGGCTCTTCACAGTGCCGCGGGAACTTTCGACAGACGGTTCAGGCTTCGTCGTGCCGAAGTCCCTTATTGAAGGGGGTAAATCGATCTATGTCAGAGGGCCGCGGCACGCGGAGTGGAGGAGTGTCTGAGACTTTGTGTATCTGACATGGCCCGTGCGGTTGTCAGATACGGTCAGGCTTCGAAGCGCCCGGTAAACATTATGGCCAGCTGATTGCGGGCCGCAACCCATTCGCGAACAGCGCGGCCACCCTTCTCGAAGATGCGGATCGCTAATAAGATCAGATTGGTCGCCGCCTCCTCGGTGGGGACTGACCCCTTGGTCTTCAGCGCCTTCCACAGTGTTCGTCGTATCGATGATTCTCCGGATCGCTGCACCGAAGGCAAAGAACGGGATCACTTCGGCCCAGGCCCGGCGCCAAGCCGGGGCGATAGAGGGATATTTCCCGGCCCATTTCTCCTAGAATAGGTCGAGCTGTCGGGCGGGCTCCTCAGCCGTCCGGGCTTGGTAGATCGGGCGCAGATCGGCGGCCACGGCCTTGCGGTCCTTCCGGCTGCAGAAATTCATGGAATGACGGATCGGGTAAACAATGCATGTCTGAACTGTAGCGTCCGAGAAGGCCGCCGTGATGGCCTCCGGGAAACCCTTCAGGCCGTTCACGATCGCGATCGGGATGACCCGTAGCGAACGGTAGCCCTGAGATTGGAAAACCAACTCGTCATTCCCCGCCTGGGAGCCGTTGACCGCGTCATGTTCCGGCTAAGTTACGCCAAAATGCGTCGGACCTCAGCTTAGGTCATACCTTTAGCATCAGGCAGGTATCGCAATGCCATTGCAAGGTCAGCTTTCGTTCAATACGGATCAAGGAGCGTCGCCCCGGCGGGATTTGCAGTCCGCATGCGATGCAAAAAACATCGCCGCTGAAATTCTTGCTTTCCCGCGGTGGTCGTATCGTCATCTTATGGCGAAATGGACGTTCTTTATGCTTGTTACGACCCGGTCGCGTGTAAATTCCTTAGCTGCGCTATGACATTCGTCATGAGGGTCTCCAAGAATGCCTCATATACGATAGCTTTATAGCCCGTTGGCCCAAAGGGCCGGGAGAGGGGATCCTCGGCGAGATCCCCCAGATCAATGTCAGACATGCCCTGCATGATGGGAATGGGTTCGCCGAGCCGATACCATTGGCTGAATGTCCTTGCCCATCCGGCTTTACGGCTCAGGCCGAGCAGCGGGGACGTCCGGACGGAACAAGTTCCGAGAAGGGGATGCCCTGTCACATGTCCCCAAAGAACTGGCAGGTTCGTTCCGTCTTTGATAGCGGGGATCCAAAGTTCGGCCAACGGCGCATCTACCAAGTCCTCGGCTGTTGGGCCACGCTCCAGTGCGGCAAGTGCGGCTCTGGAACGCCGAATGAAAAACTGATTTTCAAGCATTTGAGGCTCTATGACGGTGTGTCCGTTTTGTATGGTTGTGGCTACTGCCACCTTGCAACAAACGGGATGCCTCGTGCTTCCGCATTGTTGCAATCGGCGGTGGGTCGGCTGTGCCTCTACACCTATCCATGGCATTGGGGCTCGCTGTCCCGAAGGAATGCCTCGAGCACCTCACCGTCCAAGTTTTTCAGAGCGTCGGCCGGCACCCCGTCGAAATCCAGATGTGGACGCATCATCCAGTTCAGCAGTCGGAAGTTGCTCCACCCGGCGGCCTTGGATGCAGCGACAATTTGGACAAGGCCGGGATAGGGCCTGCAGCTACTCATGTCGAACTGGAAGGCGGGATAATTCCACCTGCCAGCAATGCGGAACCGCAAAAGCTTGCCTTGAAGCTGAACAGAGGACCACGCTGCATCCGTGGACGCAGCGCATAGCAGCTGGTAAACCTCAGTCTCATCCAACATCAGCACACCGCTCAGAATTTGCCGGCAAAGCGCGCGGCGGAGTTTGGCCTCGCGACGGCGCTTTTCATGACCCGCGGTCATCTCATGTCACCACCGGTTGGCTTTTTCGGGTCGGATGCTCGGCCGAGCATCCCTATGACAGTGGAGCAAGCGTGCCGATGCCCGGGGCGCGACAGCTGCAAGGGCATCCGCAATGGAATAAACTGAAGCCCCCGAGGGCACCAGGGCCAGACCTTCCTGCTTTGCGAAGCGGATCAAGTGGGGAAGATCCGCATTCTTCCGGCGCGGGATCATGCGAAAGCTGAACCGCAACTCTGGTAGCCAAGACAACGTCTTCGTCGGCACCGCCCAGATGACCAAGGCGTTGCCAGGGCGCACGCTAAAATCGGAGCAAGTCCAGTCTGGGTCGGCGGTAGGCTCCAAGGCCAACACCGGACCCTCGGCCAAGTCTTTGTCGGCCTCACTCAGAATACTAGGGTAGAGGTGGTTAGCCCACAAATTCGCCCGCTTGTGATCCAGTTTCGTCAACTTTACGCCCCCGGCCCTGTTCTGGTGAGCCATAATTTGGAACCTCTCGTTGACACGCTCTGGCATGGCGACGCCGGCACTCGTGACACGCTGTGACATGAAATACACCAATAGGCGGCTGCCCACTCTGCGGGGAGGCAAGTCGTGGTTGGGGAGCGTTGCCTTGATAGAGGTAAATCTGGTCATGACTGGTCCTTGATTGAACTAACCGCACATTCGCGGCTGGAGACGTTCATCCAAGGGGGACGAACGCGTGTTTCAGAAGGACCCGGGTCAGCAATTAGTCATGAGTTTCGGATGCACCGCCGTCAAGCAGACGTCAGGAAACGCCACCCTGAGGCGTGCGTCGTCAACACATAGAGTTCAAACTTGGCTAAACATCTGAATCAAAACGATACCACTACTTAACGCCTTCGTAGTGGCAGTTTTTTGCGTGTCGGAATGGCAAAAAACCCTGCAAAAGGCAGTTTTACGGCGGTCATTACAATCAGACCGTGTCGAGATACAGCTCGACAGTCTCTTCGTCCGAGAGTTCCGCCATGTAGTGCAGTTCCTGGCGCTTGGTCATCAGGTAGTTCTCGACCAGATGAGCAGGCAGGATGCGGCGGATTTCGGGGCATTTGTCGAAGGCCTCGATCGCTGCGCCCCAGTCACCGGGCAGCTGGGCCAGGTTCTTGTCATAGGCGTTGCCCTTGAAGGGGGCGGGCGCCTCCAGCTTGTCCTCGATGCCGTTCAGGGCTGCGCCAAGGATGGCCGCGACGGTCAGATAGGGGTTAACGTCGCCCCCCGCCACGCGGTGTTCGATCCGCCGCGCCTTGGGGCCCGATGACGGAATGCGGATCGCTGCCGTGCGGTTCTCATAGGCCCAACCGATGCCGGTCGGCGCATGGGCATTGGGCACCAGCCGATCATAGCTGTTTTCATGCGGCGCAAACAGCAGCGTCGATCCGGGCATGGCACGCAGGCAACCGGCGACGGCCTGGCGCAACTCCTCGGTCCCCTCCTCGCCGCCGTTGTCGAAGATGTTGCGCCCGTCCTTGGTCAGGATCGAGAAATGCATGTGCAGCCCGTTGCCGGAAAACTGCTCATAGGGTTTGGCCATGAAGCTGGCCGCAAAACCGTAGTTGCGGGCGACGCCCTTGACCAGCGTCTTGAACAGCCAAGTGTCGTCGGCGGCCTTCAGGGGATCGGCCTGATGCATCAGGTTGATCTCGAACTGGCCGGGGCCTGCTTCGGAAATCGCGGTATCGGCGGGGATGTCCATCGATTCGCAGGCGTCATAGAGCGTGGTGAAGAACTGGTCGAAGGTGTCCAGCGCGCGCAGCGACAGAACCTCGCCGCCGGTGCGGCGCTTGCCGGACCGCGGGCTGGGCGGCACGCGCAGCTGGCGGCCGCTGTCGTCGATCAGGAAGAATTCCAGCTCGGTCGCGACGACGGGCACCAGCCCTGCCGCGTCATAGCGTTCGACCACGCGGGCCAGCGCCTGACGCGGATCGCCATCATAGGGGGTACCGTCGGGGTGGAACATCCACAGGGGCAGCAGCGCGGTGGGCGAGGCTTCCAGCCATGGCATGGGGACGAAACCGCGTTCGGTCGGCAGCAGCAGCCCGTCGGGGTCGCCGGATTCGAAGACCAAGGGGCTGTCCTCGACGTCCTCGCCCCAGATGTCCAGGTTCAGCACCGAATAGGGGAACTTGGTGCCCTCCTCGACCAGCTTGTCGGCGTATTTCGCGGGCAGACGCTTGCCCCTTGCCACGCCGTTCAGGTCGGCGGCCGCGACGCGGATCGTCCGGACCTCGGGGTGTTCGCGCAGCCATTCCATCTGGATCATCTCACTATCTGGGGGCGATACTTGACACGCCGGACCTGCCCCGGAAGGTGTCGGTTCAGGCGCCGGTTCACCCTGCCAAACAGCCAGATCAAAGCCAAGGTGGCAGCGACGAAATAAGCCGCCGCGATCGGATAGGCCACGAAGGGGTTGAAGGTCTTGTCGGCGAAATAGCTGGCATAATAAAGCGCATCGCCGCGCTGCTGGAACGCCGGGAAGCCGCTGAAATAGACCAGCGTCGTGGCGTGGAACAGGAAGATCGCCTCGTTGGTATAGCTGGGCCAGGCCAGCCGCATCATCGTCGGCCAGATGATGCGCCGGAACCGCGTCCAACCGGTCATGCCATAGGCATCGGCGGCCTCGACATCGCCCTTGGGGACCGACATCAGGGCCCCGTGGAAGATCTGCGCGGAATAGGCGGCGGTGTTCAGGATCAGGACGAACAGCCCCCCCGCCCAGGCCCGCGTCATCCAGCTGGTCTGGACCGTGATGCCCAAGATGTCGACGCCAGCGCGGGGCAGCAGGACCAGCGCCTCGTAGGCGATGAAGAACTGGATGAACAGCGGGCTGCCGCGGAAGACGAAGATGAAGGCATTGGCAGGACCGCGCGCCCAAGGATGCCGGCTGGCCTTGGCGACCGCCAGCCCATTGGCCAGCACGAAGCCGAAGGCCAGCGCCAGGAACGCGAAATAGAGGTTCCAGATCAGCCCCGATCCGATCAGCGTGAACTGTTGGCACAGGGTGTAATCGGCGCGTGGCAGCAGGCGTTCGCCCATGCCGATGGACCGCAGCGCGTAATCGGTGATCGTCTGCGCGCAGGTCATGCCGACACCCCCGCGCCCATCGTGGCCTGCCCGCGCGACAGGCGGCGCGTGACCCGCGCCAGCACGCGTTCCGAGATGAAGGTCATCAGCAGGTAGAAGACCAGAATGCCAAGGAAGTAATAGAGCCGCCAGTCGGGATGAGGATAGGTGAAGGCACTGGTCTTGGACCCGCCCAGCTCACGCGCCCAATAGACGATGTCCTCGACCCCCAGCAGGAACAGCAGCGGCGTGGCCTTGATCAGGATCATCCACAGGTTCGACAGCCCCGGCAGGGCATAGGTCCACATCTGCGGGATCAGGACGCGGCGCGTCACCTGGCGCTGCGTCATGCCATAGGCCTCGGCCGTTTCCAGCTGCGAATGAGGCACCGCCTGCATCGCGCCGTAGAGCACGTTGGCGGCGAAGGCCCCGAAAACTACGGAAAAGGCGATGACCGCCAGGAAGATGCCATAGGCGTCATGCACCCAGGGCGGGCTGGTGCTGAGCGGCAGCTTGGCCGCGGCGCAGACCACGAAATCATTGCCCTGACGGATGGGGGCATCGCTTTCGCACAGCATCTTGGCGCGCAGCCATTCGAAGCCCTGGTCCAGCGCGATCGGCACGAACAGGAAGAACAGGATGTCGGGAATGCCCCGCACCATAGAGGTATAGATCTTGCCGAACCAGCGCAGCGGCGCGACCCGCGACCGCGAGGCCATGGCTCCGCCAAAACCGAACAGCAGCGCGACCGGCGCGGTGATCGCCAGCAGCAGCAGCACCGTTCCGAAGCTGCCATAGAACAGCAAATGGGTGCCCGAGGTCAGATAGCATGACAGCCAGGCAAGCCCCTCAAGCGAGGACGGATCGGTGCAATAGGAAAACATCGGATATCCCGGATGGCCGCCGCGGTGCGTGACCGCGGCGGCGGGTCATGTCACTCGAAGGTCAGGGCGTCGTCGCCGAACCACTTGACGATCAGCTCGTTCAGGCTGCCGTCTTCCTTCATCTCGGTGATGACGGCGTCGAACTTGTCCTTCAGCTCGGTGTCGGACTGGCGCAGGCCCATGCCGATGCCTTCGCCCAGGGGAACGGCATCCTTGCCGTCGACCCAGACCAGCTCTCCGCCCGATTCCTCGACGATGGGGGCCAGGAAGTCGCGGTCGGCGAAGACGGCGTCAGCCTCGCCATTGCGGACGGCGGCGACGGTCTGGTCGGGATTGGGGTATTCCAGCAGGGTCGCGCCGGTCTCGGCCACATGACCAGCCTGGATGGTGCTGGTCTGGGCGGCGATGATGCCGCCTTCGACGTCCACGTCAGCCGACAGCGCCGCATAGGCCGAAGGCATCGCGGGCGTATAGGGCTGCGTGAACTGTATGACCTGCTTGCGTTCCTCGTTGATGTTCATGCCGGCCATGATCGTGTCATAGTTCGAGGACACGAGGTTCGGAATGATCGAGTCCCAATCGTTGCGGACCCAGGTGCACTCCAGCTCGGCGCGGGCGCAAAGCTCATTGCCCAGCTCGATCTCGAAGCCGGTGACTTCGCCGGTCGCATCGTCGATGAAGTTGTAGGGGGCATAGGCGCCCTCGGTGCCCATGCGGATGGTTTCGGCATTCGCCAGACCGGCGGTCAGTGCCATGGCGGCGGCGGCAATCATCAGAGTCTTCATGCTGACATACTCTCCTGTTGGTGTTCGTTTTTTTATTAAGCCATCGTGGCCGACAGGAACTGGCGCAGACGGTCGGTCTGCGGGTTCCCGAACAGCTGCGAAGGCGGGCCTTCTTCGCAGATCACGCCCTGGTGCAGGAAGACGACGTGATCGCTGACATCGGCGGCCAACCGCATGTCATGGGTGACCATGATCATCGTGCGATGTTCACCGGCCAGATCCTTGATGACCTTGACGACCTCTTGCTGCAATTCCGGGTCCAGCGCGCTGGTCGGTTCGTCGAACAGCAGCGCGGTCGGCTGCATGCAAAGCGCGCGTGCGATGGCCGCGCGCTGCTGCTGGCCGCCCGACAATTGCGCGGGCCAAGCGTCGCATTTGTCGCCGATGCCGACCTTGTCCAGCAGGGCGCGGGCGCGGGCTTCCACCTCGGCGCAATCCTCGCCCAGAACCGTCAGCGGCGCCTCCATGACGTTCTGCAGGATCGTCATATGGGCCCATAGGTTGAACTGCTGGAAGACCATCGACAGGTTGGTGCGGAACCGCGTCACCTGCGCCCGGTCGGCGGGCGCACGGTCCTGACCGAGGCCCTTCCAGCGCACGGCCTCGCCGTCGAACAGGATATCGCCCGCCTGGCTGTTCTCGAGCAAATTGCAACAGCGCAGAAGGGTGGATTTGCCGGAACCCGATGATCCGATCAGGCTGATGACATGACCGCGCGGAGCGGTCATCGACACGCCCTTCAGCACGTCGAGCTGGCCATAGGACTTGTGCAGCCCGTTGATCTGGATGACCGGCACGGTCTTGTCGGAGGGGGTCGGGGTCTTGTTCATCATCCGCGCATTGGGCGTCAAACGCCACGAATTTGCAACGGGGACTTGCGGGCAACCTGACCATAAGGCCAAGCTGCCGCAACGTCATCGCAGCCTGTCAGGCAATCTCGATCGAGTATTTTTCGATCACGGTATTGGCCAGCAGGCCCTCGCACATCTTCGCCACTTCCGCGCGGGCGGCCTCGGCGTCGGTGGCGGCCAGGTCCAGTTCGATCAGCTTGCCCTGACGGACGCCGGAAACGCCGTCATGGCCCAGACCGCCAAGCGCGTGGCGGATCGCCTCGCCCTGCGGGTCCAGAACACCGTCCTTCAGCATGATGGTGACACGGGCTTTCATCGCGGGCTTCCCTCTCAGTTGATCGCGGTCGGTTTCAGGCTGGTCGTATTGGCGGGCATCAGGCCCAGCCTGCGCGCCACCTCGGTATAGGCGTCTGTCAGGTTGCCCAGATCGCGGCGGAAGACGTCCTTGTCCAGCTTCTGGCCGGTCTTGACGTCCCACAGGCGACAGCTGTCGGGGCTGATTTCGTCGGCGACGATCAGGCGCATGAAGTCGTTGTCCCAGACGCGGCCGATCTCGATCTTGAAGTCGATCAGCTTGATGCCCGCGCCATAGAAGACGCCCGACAGGAAGTCGTTCACGCGCAGGGCCAGCGACACGATGTCGTCCAGATCCTGCTGGCTGGCCCAACCGAAGGCGATGACATATTCCTCGGAAACCATCGGATCGCCCAACTCGTCGTTCTTGTAGCTGTATTCGACGATCGGACGGGGCAGCAGCGCACCTTCCTCGAGGCCCAGACGCTTGGACAGCGACCCGGCGGCAAAGTTGCGCACGATCACTTCCAGCGGGATGATCTCGACCTGGCGGATCAGTTGTTCGCGCATGTTGATGCGGCGGATGAAGTGGTTGGGCACGCCGATGTTGGTCAACCCCTGCATGAAGAATTCCGACAGGCGGTTGTTCAGCACACCCTTGCCTTCGATCGTCGCCTTCTTCTGGGCATTGAACGCCGTCGCATCGTCCTTGAAGTACTGGACCAGCGTGCCGGGTTCCGTACCTTCGTACAGGATCTTGGCTTTACCTTCGTAAATCTTCTTGCGCCGCGGTGCCATGGCCCCACCGTCCTTTCGGATGTCTCTCAATGAGGCGGCTTAACGCAGAAAGGCATCTGGGGGCAATACGAGGGTTGCGACATGAGGTGCGAAAGGCTCTTATCTTCCTCAAGTCACAGCAGGAGGTGGACCGATGACCACGTTTGACGACCGAGAACGCGCCTATGAGGCGAAATTCGCCCATGACGCCGATCTGCGCTTCAAGGCCGAAGCACGCCGGAACCGCCTTCTGGGCGAATGGGCGGCCGAGCAGCTGGGCAAGACCGGCGACGATGCCCGCGCCTATGCCATGACCGTCGTCACCTCGGACTTCGAGGAACCGGGCGAGGAAGACGTCTTCCGCAAGGTCCAGACCGACCTGCAGGACGTCAGCGACGACGCCACCATCCGCGCCAAGATGGCCGAACTGATGACCGAGGCCCGCCGTCAGGTCGCCGAGGAAAGCTGATCACGCGACGGCCGCGTCGCCCTGCGGGGGCGTCGCGGCATCCTCGGCATGGCCGTAACGGCGCAGCATGGTGATGGCGCGCGCGGTGTTCAACGCCATCAGCGCTGCCCACAGGCCGTGATTGCCCCAGATCGGCGGCAGGATCAGCACCGCCACAACGAAGACCGCGACCGAGCGGATCATCGCGTTGCGCATGTCCCGCGTCAGGGTCGCCCCGATGAAGATGCCGTCCAGCATCCAGCCCGCCACGCCGATCAGCGGCGCAAGCCCCAGCCACGGCAGATAGACCCGCGCCTCGGCCCGGACCTGCGGCGAGGTCGTCAAGATGTCGATGATCGCCCCGCCCGCGATGATGAAGACCAGCCCCAGCACGACCGCGCCCCCCAACCCCCATTGCGAGGTCAGGATGGATGCCCGGCGCACGCGGTCGGGCCGATGCGCGCCCACCGCCTGCCCCACAAGGCTTTCGGCGGCGAAAGCAAAGCCGTCCAGCGCAAAGGCCGTCAGCGCCACGAATTGCAGCAGCACCTGATTGGCGGCCAGTGGCACGTCGCCTTGCCCCGCCCCCAGGAACAGAAAGCTGGTCATGCAGCCCTGCAGCAGCACCGAACGGATCATGATGTCGGTGTTCACCCGCGCCAGCCGGTCGATCTTGGCCCGCGCAAACAGGCTGGCCGTATCGCGAGCCGCCGTGATGGCACGCGCCAGCACATGGCGCGCCAGCCACAGCCCGACGGTCAGCCCCGCCAGCTCGGCCGCCAGCGTGGCCCAGGCCACGCCGCTGACCCCCAGGCCCAGCCCCAGCACGAACCAGATGTCCAGACCCACGTTCAGCCCGTTCTGCAGCAGTTGCAGCCCCAGCACCGCACGGGTGCGTTCGACCGCGATCAGCCAGCCGGTGATCGCGTAAAGCCCGATGGTCGCAGGCGCCCCCCAGATGCGGATGGCCAGGTAATCGCGGGCCAGTGTTTCCACCGCATCCGATGCAGGTGCCAGCCGGAACGCCGCCCAGAAGATCGGCACCTGCAGCGCGATGAAGACCGCCCCCGCCGCCCCCGCAATGGCCAGCGCGCGCAGCAGATGGGCACCGACCTCGGCCTCATCGCCCGCGCCGTGGCTTTGCGCCACCAGCCCGGATGTCCCCATCCGCAAAAACCCGAACACCCAATAGATCGAGGTCAGAATGACCGCGCCAATGCCCACCGCACCGATCGCCTCGGGTAGGCCCAGCTGGCCCACGACGCCGGTATCGACCAGCCCCAGCAGCGGAACGGTCAGGTTCGACAGCACGATGGGCAGCGCGATGTTCAGCACGCGCCGATGCGTCAGCAGAGGGCCTTCCATGTCAGGGCTGCGGCATCAGGAAATGCCCGGTCGCCTGCGCGATCAGGCGGGCGCGGTTGTCCTGCCACGCCTCGACATGGACCGAGGCATAGCGCCGACCAGACCGCACCACCCGCGCCCGCGCATAGGCGTCGCGCGGCAGGCCCGAGCGCAGGTAGTCGACGGTGAAATCGATGGTCTTGGGCAGGCGCGGCAGGCTGTCGGGGACTGCCGCATCGGGCGCGATGCGGCCCGACTCCAGATCCTCCCACATGACCGACCAAGACAGCTCGATGATGGCCGTGACTTCCAGGAAAGCCGCCGTCACGCCGCCATGGATGGCGGGCAGTCGCGGGTTGCCGATCAGCTTTTCGTCATAGGGCAGGATGGCGGTCAGTTCGTCGCCGCGCCGGTCGAAGGTGATGCCCAGCCAGTTCATGTAGGGAACGCCGGTGACCAGCGCCTTCAGCGCCGAATCGCGGCGCGACTTGATCTGGTGCAGTGGTTCGTTGCGGTCGCCCATGTTCACCTCTCGGCCGTGAAGGCGCCGGTCGCGGTCGCCACGGGGTTTTCGCCATCCTCGTCCAGCGCCACCGCCCGCAGGAAGGCCACGCTGCGGGTCATGTGGTAACACTCGGCACGCGCGGTGATGCGCTGCCCGGGCTTGGCCGCCCGCATGTAGTCGATGCGCAGGTCGATCGTCGCGGTCGAGGTCGGATTGCTGGGATGCACCATCACCGCCGCCCCGCAGCAGGTGTCCATCAGCGCCGAGACGACGCCGCCGTGGATGACGCCCGTGCGCGGGTCACCCACCAGATGTTCGGCCCAGGGCATGCTGATGACGGCACGCCCCTGCCCCAGTTCGTCCACCCGCATGCCCAGGGCGCGCGCATGGGGGATGGCTTCGATGAACTGCTGGGCGATGCGGGTGCGATCGTCCTGGGGGCCTTCGGTCTGGTCGGGCATCGGCCTCTCCTTGTCTTTGTTGATGCTTAGCTGCCCGTCGGGCGCATGCTCAACCCCAATGAACCACGGTTGCGCGATTCGGTTGAGAATATGAGCGACACCACCTAAGTTTACGCAAAGGGAACTCGGAGAGGAGGCGCCAATGACCGAGGAACGGATCAGCTTCAAGGATATGTGCGCGCGCTTCGACGTGACGCCGCGAACGCTGCGCTATTACGAATACATCGAACTGCTGAAGCCCCACAAGGAAGGCCGCGCCCGCTTCTATGGCCCGCGCGAGGTGGCGCGGATGACGCTGATCCTGCGCGGCCGCCGCTTCGGCTTCTCGCTCGAGGATATCCGCCAGTGGCTGCTGATCTACGACAAGAAGGGATCGCGCGAACAGTATCAGGTCTGGATCGAGATGGCCCAACGGCAGCTGGACGTGCTGGACCAGCAGATCGCCGACATGCAGGCGGCCCGCGCCGACCTTGCCCAGCTGCGCCAGACCGGAGAGGACGAGCTGGCCCGCATGGAATGACGCCACGGCAGGGAACTGTCGTGACGCCGCGTCTTGCTTACGTTCGCGTCAACTTGATCCTATCTTCAAGCCAAGGACGGAACGCCAGGTTTCAGGAGGAGGAGCCGCCCACCATGTCCGATGAGCTGATGACCATTCGCCAGATGTGCGACGCATTCGACGTCACGCCCCGCACGCTTCGCTTCTACGAGGCGCGCGAGTTGATCTTTCCCCAGCGCAGGGGCCAGCACCGCCTTTACGACCGGCGCGACCGGGCAAGGCTGACGCTGATCCTGCGGGGCAAGCGCTTTGGTTTCAGCCTGGAACAGATCCGCCAGTTGCTGGAGCTTTATGCCCCCGGCAGCACCAACCGCACCCAGATCGCCGCGACGATCACGGTGGGCGAGGAACGGCTGGCCGACATGGAACGGCAATATGCGGAACTGAGCGAGGCCATCGCCGATCTCAGGAAGCAGCTCTCCGACGCGCAGATCCGGCTTGCCGCCGCGTCCCACGAACAGCCCACAGGATAACGCCATGCCGATCTACAATCCGCCGATCCGCGACCTGCAATTCGTGCTGCACGATGTGCTGAAGCTGTCGCAATCCGACCTGCCCGGTCACGACGACCTGGACCCCGAATTCACCGAGGCCATCCTCGAGGCGGCAGGCAAGCTGTCCTCCGAGGTGCTGGCGCCGCTGAACCTGCCCGGCGATCAGCAGGGCTGCATGCTGGAAAACGGCGTCGTGCGCACCCCTGACGGGTTCGGGAAGGCCTTCGAGGCCGTGAAGGAAGGCGGCTGGACCGCGCTGGACTGCGACCCCGAATACGGCGGTCAGGGCATGCCCTATACCATGGGCGTCGCCACCGGAGAGATGTTCGTTTCCGCGAACATGGCCTTCAACATGTATCAGGGCCTGACCCATGGCGCCTATTCCGCCATCCACGCCCATGGCACCGACGACCAGAAGCAGACCTATCTGCCCAAGATGGTCAGCTGCGACTGGACCGGCACGATGAACCTGACGGAACCGCATTGCGGCACCGATCTGGGCATGCTGCGCACCAAGGCCGAACCCCAGGACGACGGCAGCTATCTGATCACGGGCCAGAAGATCTTCATCTCGGCCGGCGATCATGATCTGGCGGAAAACGTCATCCACCTGGTGCTGGCCAAGGCCCCCGGCGGCGGCGAGGGCACCAAGGGCATCAGCCTGTTCATCGTCCCGAAGTTCCTGGTCAACGAGGACGGCTCGCTTGGCGAACGCAACGGCGTCTCGGTCGGTGCGCTGGAACACAAGATGGGCATCCACGCCAATGCAACCTGCGTCATGAACTATGACGGCGCCAAGGGCTGGCTGCTGGGCGACCTGCACAAGGGCATGCGCGCCATGTTCACCATGATGAACGAAGCCCGCATCGGTGTCGGCCTGCAGGGCTATGCCGGGGCCGTCCCCGCCTATCAGAACGCCGTCGCCTATGCCAAGGACCGCCTGCAGGGGCGTTCGGTGACGGGTGCCAAGAACCCCTCGGGACCCGCCGATCCGCTGATCGTTCACCCCGACATCCGCCGCAGCCTGATGGACCAGAAGTCCTTCCTGGAAGGCGCCCGCGCCCTGTCGCTCTGGGGTGCGCATCTGATCGATCGCAGCCACCTGGGCAATGACGCCGATGCCGAAGGGCTGATCTCGCTGATGACGCCGGTCATCAAGGGCTTCCTGACGGACAAGGGCTTCGAGGCGACCGTGCTGGCCCAGCAGGTCTTCGGCGGCCACGGCTACGTCGAGGAATGGGGCATGAGCCAATTCGTCCGCGACGCGCGCATCACCATGATCTACGAAGGCGCGAACGGCGTGCAGGCGCTGGACCTGGTCGGCCGCAAGCTGGCGCAGGACGGCGGCAAGCACGTCATGGCCTTCTTCGCGATGATCAAGACCTTCTGCAAGGACAACGCCCAGAACGAGGCCATCGCAACCGACTTCATCGCCCCCCTCAAGGCGGCCTCGAAGGACCTGCAGACGGCGGCCATGTTCTTTATGGAGCGCGGCATGAAGAACCCCAACGACGCGCTCTCGGGGTCCTACGACTTCATGCACCTCTTCGGCCATGTGACGCTCGGCTTCATGTGGGCTCGAATGGCAGTCGCGGCACAATCCGGGTTGGATACAGGAACCGGCGACGCGGATTTCCTGAAGACCAAACTTGCCACCGGGCGCTACTACATGAAGCGTCAATTGCCGATGACTGCAACGCATCTGGCTCGCATCCAATCGGGTGCGGAGACAGTGATGGAACTGGATCAGGAAGCCTTCTGATCCGGCGCCAGATGCCGAGGGCGGGGGATATGGGTATTTGCGCAACCGAGAAATCCGAGGTTGCGCCCCGACCCCTCCCGCCTTCCGGCAGGTCAGACGTTAACGGCCCAAGGACCGGGGCGACTTCTCGGTTGGCGGTCATCGGCCCCCCGGCCTGTACCGCAGGACCAGAACTAATCCCGACCGGTTAAGAAAGGGTGAACCCGCCTTTTCTTGGTTGCAAAAATACCCCGCGGGGGTCCGGGGGCGCGAAGCCCCCGGCGGTGAGGAGGAAGAATGACGGCGCAACTCTGGTGCTTCGGTGAATCCGGCAATGCCTATAAGGCTGCACTGACCTTGGAACTTGCCGGCTACGACTGGTCGCCGGTTTTCGTCGACTTCTTCAACGGCGAAGCCCGCAGCCCGGAATTCAAGGCCATCAACCAGATGGGCGAGGTTCCCGTGTTTCGCGAAGGCGACCTGACCCTGTCGCAATCGGCGGTCATCCAGTTGCATGTCGCCGAAAAGACCGGGCGTTTCATGGGCCGCGATCGCAATGAGACCCTGCGCTGGCTGATGTTCGACAACCACAAGGTCTCGGCCCAGGCCGGACCTGCGCGCTTCCTGCTGAATTTCCTGCCAGCCGAGAAGCGCCCCTTGGGTGCCGCCGAATTTCTGCAAGCACGCCTGAAGGGCGCATTGCAGGTCTTGGAAGCCCATCTGACCGACCGCGAATGGGTCGCCGACGCGGACCCCACCATCGCCGATTTAGCGCTCTGCGGTTATCTCTATTACCCCGAACCCTTCGGCTTCGACCGCAAGGACTGGCCCCATATCGACCGCTGGCTGCAAGCCATCCAAGGCCTGCCCGGCTGGAAACACCCCTATGATCTGATGCCCGGCAAACCGTCCGACCGGGCACCCAAGGAGGACATATGACCGACGCTTACATCTATGATGCCGCCCGCACGCCGCGCGGCAAGGGCCGCCCCGACGGCAGCCTGCACGAGGTCACCTCGCTGGCGCTATCGGCGCGCTTGCTGAACGCCGTCAAGGAACGTAACGGGCTGGAAGGCCATGCGGTCGAGGACGTGATCTGGGGCAATGTCACCCAGGTCAAGGAACAAGGCGGCTGTCTGGCGCGCAGCGCCGTGCTGGCCTCGGATCTGGACCAGCGCATCCCCGGCCTGTCGATCAACCGCTTCTGCGCATCCGGCATGGAGGCCGTGAACCTGGCCGCCAACCAGATCAAGGGCGGCGCGGGCCAAGCCTATATCGCCGGCGGGGTCGAGATGATGGGCCGCGTCGCCATGGGCAGCGACGGTGCCGCCATTGCGGTCGATCCCGGCTTGGCCATGCGGTCCTATTTCGTGCCGCAGGGCATCAGCGCCGATATCATCGCCACCGAATACGGCTTCACCCGCGAGGATGCCGACAAGCTGGCGCTGGAAAGCCAGCGCCGCGCCGCGCAGGCATGGGAAGAGGGCCGTTTCAGCAAATCCATCGTCCCGGTTCTGGACCAGAACGGCCTGACCATTCTGGATCGCGACGAATACATGCGCCCCGGCACCACGCCCGAGGATCTGGCCAAGCTGAAGCCCTCCTTCAAGGAGATGGGCGAGATGATGCCCGGCTTCGACAAGGTCGCCATGCTGAAATACCCGCATCTGACCCATGTCGACCACATCCACCATGCGGGCAACTCCAGCGGGATCGTCGACGGCGCCGCCGCCGTTCTGATCGGCAGCAAGGAGTTCGGCGAGGCCCACGGGTTGAAGCCTCGCGCCCGCATCCGCGCCACCGCCAAGATCGGCACCGATCCCACGATCATGCTGACCGGCCCGGTGCCCGTGACCGAGAAGATCCTGAAGGACAGCGGCATGGCGATCGGCGACATCGACCTCTTCGAGGTGAACGAGGCTTTCGCCTCGGTCGTGCTGCGCTTCATGCAGGCCTTCGACGTGGACCACGCGAAGGTCAACGTGAATGGCGGCGCCATCGCCATGGGCCACCCGCTTGGCGCGACCGGCGCCATCATCATCGGCACCCTGCTGGACGAGCTTGAGCGTCAGGACAAGCAGATCGGCCTTGCCACCCTGTGCATCGCGTCCGGCATGGGCGCGGCCACCATCATCGAACGCGTGTGAGGAACCCGGACATGACCGATTTCACGATGCAGACGGACGCCGACGGCGTCGCGATCATCACCTGGGACGTTCAAGGCAAATCCATGAACGTGCTGTCGATGGAGGGTGCGACCACGCTGGACGGGCTGATCGACAGCGCGCTGGCCGATGATGCCATCAAGGGCATCGTCATCACCAGCGGCAAGAAGGACTTCGCCGGGGGCATGGACCTGAACGTCATCGCCGGCATGAAGGAAGCGGGAGGCGCGCAGGGCGTCTTCGACGGCGTGATGGGCCTGCACCACATGCTGCGCAAGATCGAACTGGCGGGCATGGACCGCAAGACCAAGAAGGGCGGCAAGCCCATCGCGGCCGCCCTGCCCGGCACCGCGCTTGGCATCGGACTGGAATTGCCGCTGGCAACGCATCGCATCTTTGCCGCCGACAATGCCAAGGCCAAGATCGGCCTGCCCGAGATCATGGTCGGCATCTTCCCCGGCTCGGGCGGCACGACGCGCCTTGTCCGCAAGCTGGGCGCGATGGTCGCGGCACCCTTCCTGCTGGAAGGCAAGCTGTCGGACCCCAGGAAGGCCAAGGCGGCGGGCCTGATCGACGAGGTCGTGGCCGATCCGGTCGCCGCCGCGCGGGACTGGGTGCTGAACGCACAGGACGCCGATCTGGTGAAGCCTTGGGATGCCAAGGGCTACAAGATGCCCGGCGGGGAACCCTTCCATCCGGCGGGCTTCATGACCTTCGTCGGCGCATCGGCCATGGTTCATGGCAAGACGATGGGGGTCTATCCGGCGGCCAAGGCGCTTCTGTCGGCGGTCTACGAGGGCGCGATGGTGCCCTTCGACACCGCCCTGAAGATCGAGGCGCGCTGGTTCACCAACGTGCTGATGAACCCCTCCAGCACCGCGATGATCCGCAGCCTGTTCATCAACAAGGAAGCCCTTGAGAAAGGCGCGAACCGCCCCGAGGCACCGGACCAGAAGGTCAAGAAGGTCGGCATCCTTGGTGCGGGCATGATGGGCGCGGGCATCGCCTATGTCAGCGCCATGGCGGGCATCGAGGTCGTTCTGATCGATGCGGCCCAGGACAGCGCCGACAAGGGCAAATCCTATTCCGCGGGCCTGCTGGACAAGGCCATCAGCCGGAAGAAATCGACCGAGGAGAAGAAGGCCGAGGTTCTGGATCGCATCACCGCGACCACCGATTACGCCGCGCTGGAAGGCTGCGACCTGATCGTCGAGGCCGTGTTCGAGGACCCGTCCGTCAAGGCCGAGGTCACGAAGAAGGCCGAGGCCGTGATCCCGCAGGATGCGATTTTTGCAACCAACACCTCGACCCTGCCGATCAGCGATCTGGCGAAGGCCAGCAGCCGCCCCGAGCAGTTCATCGGCATCCATTTCTTCAGCCCCGTCGACAAGATGCTGCTGGTCGAGATCATCAAGGGCAAGCAGACCGGTCCCGTCGCCGTGGCCAAGGCGCTGGATTTCGTGCGCCAGATCCGCAAGACGCCGATCGTGGTGAACGATGCGCGGTTCTTCTATGCCAACCGCTGCATCATTCCCTATATCAACGAAGGCATCCGCATGGTCGGCGAGGGCGTGAACCCCACGCTGATCGAGAATGCCGCCAAGCTGATGGGGATGCCGCTTGGGCCGTTGCAGCTGGTCGATGAAACCTCGATCGACCTGGGCGTGAAGATCGCCAAGGCCACCCGCGCCGCCATGGGCGAGGATTATCCCGATGGTGCCGTCGACGAGGTGCTGTTCTGGATGGCCGATCAGGGCCGCATGGGCCGCAAGTCGAAATCGGGCTTCTACGCTTACGGCGACGACGGCAAGCGCCAGGGCCTGTGGGAGGGTCTGGACCCGCAATATCCGCGCAGCCCCGATCAGCCGGAACTGCACGACGTCCAGCACCGCCTGATGTTCGCCCAATCGCTGGAGGCCGTCCGCGCGCTTGAGGAAGGCGTACTGGAAGACATCCGCGAAGGCGATGTCGGCGCGATCCTTGGCTGGGGCTTTGCGCCTTGGTCGGGCGGTCCCTTCGGCTGGCTGGACATGCTGGGCGCGGCCCGCGCGGTCGAGATCTGCGACCGTCTGACGGCGGAACATGGCGACCGTTTCGCCGCCCCCGCCCTGCTGCGCGATATGGCCGACAAGGGCGACAGCTTCTATGGCCGCTTCGGAGCGGGCAAGAAGGCCGCCTGATCCCAAGGGCAGGACGTGACGAAGGGGCCGCGGCGATCCGCGGCCCCTTTCGCGTGCCACGGCGTGAATGACGCGAAACTTTCCCTGTGCTATGTCGTTGAAGTGCAGCGATTCCGGCATATGCTGCTGTGCAGAAACAGCCTGACCGTCCGGATCGCCGACAAGGGGACATTCTGATGACCGACGACACCCGACGCCGCGCCGAAGCGACCCAGAAAGAGATCGAGACGCTTGCCGCGGATCTTCCTGCACAACCGGCCGAGGCCCCCGTCGCCCTGGCCGAGGCCGATGAGGCGACCGCGCAGGCGATCCGCAGCCGCATGTCCGAGATCGACCTGGGCGACAGCGGCTCGATCCTGCGGTTCGGCACGCGCGCCCAATCCGGGCTGCAGCAGATCAGCCAGCAGATGCTGGCCGATGTGAAATCCAAGGAGGCAGGCCCCGCCGGCGACAGCCTGCGCGAGGTCGTGACCACCATCCGCGGCTTCTCAACCTCGGAACTGGACGTGCGCCGGACCCGCAGCTGGTGGGAAAAGCTGCTGGGGCGTTCGGCCCCCTTTGCCAAGTTCGTCGCCAACTATGAAAACGTCCAGACCCAGATCGACCGCATCTCGGTCGAGCTGGAGGCACATGAGCAGACGCTGCTGAAGGACATCAAGTCGCTGGACCTGCTCTATGACCGCACGCTGACTTTCTATGACGAACTGGCGCTCTATATCGCCGCCGGGACCGAGAAGCTGCACGAGTTGGACAGCACCATCATCCCCGCCAAGGAGGCCGAGGTCGCCGCCAAGCCCGAAGGCCACCAGATGATCGAGGCGCAGGAGCTGCGCGACCTGCGCGCGCTGCGCGACGATCTGGAACGCAGGGTCCACGACCTGAAGTTGACGCGGCAGGTGACGATGCAATCCCTGCCCTCGATCCGGCTGGTGCAGGAAAACGACAAGTCGCTGGTGACCAAGATCAACTCGACCCTGGTGAACACGGTGCCCTTGTGGGAAACCCAGCTGGCGCAGGCGGTCACCATCCAACGCAGCTCCGAGGCTGCCCGTGCCGTGCGCGAGGCCAGCGATCTGACCAACGAACTGCTGACCCGCAATGCCGACAACCTTCGTCAGGCCAATGCCACCATCCGCGCGGAAACCGAACGCGGCGTCTTCGACATCGAATCCGTCCGGACCGCCAATGCCCAGCTGATCGCCACCATCGAGGACAGCCTGCGCATCGCCGACGAAGGCCGCGCCCGCCGCGCCGCCGCCGAAAGCGACCTGACCCAGATGGAGGCGGAACTGCGCGACACGCTGGCCGCCGCATCCGCCCCACGTCTGGACAAGACCGCGCCTGCCGGGGGACGTCGATGAAGCGATCGGCCCTGTTCCGCGCCTCGGGCGCCGTTCTGCTGGCGGGTTTGCTGACGACGGCCTGCGGCAGGCAGGAAACCGCGACTGCGCCGCTTTCATCGGACCGTCCCGATCCGCGACCGGCAGTGCAGGAACCCGCTGCTCCGTCGCAGGCCGAATTGCGAAAGGCGCGGGCCGAACGCAACCGTGCGGCCAATGCGGTCCAGACCTCGGCCAGCGCGGCCAGCCAGTCGCAGAGCGACTATTACGCCGCCATGCAGCGCCGCCTGATCGCGCAGGGCAAGCTGCGGCGTGATCGCGTTCCGCAGGACGCCCCCATCACCGCCGAAACGCTGACCCGCGATTTCATGGCCATCGCGCTTCGCGACGAATACAGCCGCAGCGGCGACGCGCTTGTGTCGCAGGCCCGCAGCGCCCCCCTGCGCCGGTGGGAACAGCCGGTGCGCTTGCAGCTGGAATTCGGCCCCTCGACCCAGATCGCCGAACGTGCCGCCTGGCGGTCCGAGGTCGCGGGCTTCGGGAACCGCCTTTCCTCGGCCACCAACCACCCTGTCGCGCTGACGGCGAGCGGTGGCAATTTCGCCGTGCTGATCCTGTCCGAGGATGAACGCCGCTCCATCGGTCCTCGGCTGACCGAACTGGTCCCCGGCATCCCCACCCAAGATGCGGCGATGCTGGAAAACCTGCCCCCTGCAATCAGCTGCACGGTCTTCGCCTATTCCAAGGGCAGCGCCAGCGAATACGCCCATGCCGTCGCCGTCATCCGGTCCGAGCTGCCGCCGCTGCTGCGCACCTCCTGCATCCACGAGGAGATCGCCCAAGGCATGGGACTGGCCAACGACAGCCCCGCCGCGCGCCCCTCGATCTTCAACGACGACGAGGAATTCGCCCTGCTGACGCGCCATGACGAACTGCTGCTGCAGATTCTCTATGATCCGCGCCTGCGTCCCGGCATGTCGGACGCGCAGGCCGCCCCCATCGTTCGCCAGATCGCCTCGGAACTGCTGGGCGAGGCCGCCTGAGCCCGCCCGCAGGCATCAGAAAGGAAAATGCCCATGTCCATCTTCGACATCCTCGGCGGCGAATTCATCGACGTCATCGAATGGACCGCAGACGACCGCGACACGATGGTCTGGCGCTTCGATACGGTCGGCCATGCCATCAAATACGGTGCCAAGCTGACCGTTCGCGAAGGCCAGGCGGCGGTCTTCGTCCATGAAGGCCAGCTGGCCGATGTCTTCGGGCCGGGGCTTTACCTGCTGGAGACGAACAACCTGCCGATCCTGACACGGCTACAGCACTGGGACCACGGCTTCCGCAGCCCCTTCAAGTCGGAAATTTATTTCGTCAACAAGACCCGCTTCAACGACCTGAAATGGGGCACGCGCAACCCGATCATCGCCCGCGACCCGGAATTCGGCCCCGTGCGCCTGCGCGCCTTCGGCACATATTCCATGCGCGTCACGGACCCTGCGCGCTTCATGTCCGAGATCGTCGGCACCGACGGCGATTTCACCAAGGATGAGATCACCCTGCAGATCCGCAACGTCATCGTGCAGGAATTTTCCCGTGCCATCGCCGCCGCCAACATCCCCGTTTTGGACATGGCGGCCAATACCGGCCAGCTGGCCACGCTGGTCGCCAAGGCCATCGCCCCGGTGATCGAGACCTATGGCCTGACCCTGCCCGAATTCTATATCGAGAATGTCAGCCTTCCCTCCGAGGTCGAGGCGATGCTGGACAAGCGCACCTCGATGGGGATCGTCGGCGATCTGGACCGCTTCAGCCAATATGCCGCCTCCGAGGCGATGATGAACGCCGCCCAGAACCAAGGCGGTGCCGGGGCCGGTTTCGGGGCCGCGATGGGTGCGGCGATGGGCATGGCGCGCAGCGGCCCCTGGGGCGCAGCGCCCCAGCCCGCCCCCGCAGCACCGCCCCCCCTGCCTGGTCGCGCGGTCGAAACCGTCTGGCATGTGGCCATCGGCGGTCAGGCTCAGGGGCCCTTCGGTCGCGGTCATCTGGGACGGCTGGTGGCCGATGGCAGCTTTTCCCGCGACACATTGGTCTGGACGCCGGGTCAGGACGGCTGGCTGCCCGCCGAGGATGTGCCGGAACTGGCGCAGCTGTTCACCATGATGCCGCCGCCCCTGCCCGGCTGAGCCGATGCCCGCGATGGAACACCGCTTTCCCTGCGCGCAATGCGGGGCCAGCCTGCGCTTTCAGCCAGGCCAGCAGGTGCTGGTCTGCGACTATTGCGGGCATCGGCAGGACATCGGTCCCGGCCCCTCTCGCGCACCCGGCCATCAGCCCGCGCCCAAGGGAAGCCTGCAGTGGGACGCCAGCCACAAGGCCCCGCAACTGGTCGAGATCCCGCTGCAGAAGGGCCTGCATCTGGATGCGGGCTCCGCCGACATCACCCAGACCGTGCGCACCCTGTCCTGCCCGAATTGCGGGGCGCGCGTGGATCTGGACGACGACCACCACGCCAGCCGCTGCCCCTTCTGCGCCACGCCGGTGGTCACCGATACCGGGGCGACCCGCCGGATCAAGCCGCAGGGCGTGCTGCCCTTCGCCCTGACCGAACAGCAGGCCCGCGAGGCGATGCGCGACTGGCTGGGCAGCCTGTGGTTCGCGCCGTCGGGGCTGACGGCCTATGCCCGCAAAGATCGGCGGCTGACCGGGATCTATTCTCCCTTCTGGACCTTCGACGCCAGCAGTCGCAGCCGCTATCGCGGTCAGCGCGGCGATACCTATTACGAAACCGTCTATGTCACCCAGCAGGTCAATGGCCGCAATCAACGGGTCGCACGGCAGGTCCCCAAGATCCGCTGGCGGCCCGTGTCGGGTCAGGTCGCACGGGACTTCAACGATGTCCTGGTGCCCGCATCGACCGCCCTGCCCCCCGCCATGACGCAGGCGCTGATGCCATGGGATCTGGCGCAGCTGACCGACTACCGCCCCGCCTTCCTCTCGGGCTTCGAGGCCGAGGGATACACCACCCCCCTGGCCCAGGGTCATCAGGCGGCCCGCGCCCAGATGGCGCAGGTCATCGCCGGGGACGCCCGACGCGCCATCGGCGGCGACCACCAACGCATCGACGCCATCGACAGCGATTTCTCGGCCGAGACCTTCAAGCACATCCTGCTGCCGATCTGGACGGCGGCCTATCGCTACAACGGCAAAAGCTATCGCTTCGTCGTCAACGGCCAGTCGGGACGGGTGACGGGACAGCGCCCGTGGTCGGTCTGGAAAATCGCTGCCGCCGCTTTCGTCGCGCTGGTAGCGTTAGCAGTTTTCATGTATCTGGCCAACTCAGGACAGATCTGAAAGGGGCACGCCATGATTTTGTGCGCAGGAGAATCGCTGATCGACATGGTGCCGGAGAACGGCGCCTTCCGGCCCCTTGCCGGCGGAGCGGTCTATAACACCGCCATCGCGCTTGGCCGCCTTGGTCAGGACACCGGCTATCTCTGGCCTATCAGCCGCGACCCCTTCGGCGACGTGATCATGCGCCCCCTGGCCGAGGCGGGGGTGAACATCGACCTCTGCCCGCGCACCGACCGGCTGACGACGCTGGCGCTGGTGACCCTGACGAATGGCGAGGCGCTCTATTCCTTCTACGACGAAGGCTCGGCAGGGCGGATGATGACCAGCGAGGACATCGCCCCACTGCCCGCCAGCATCACCGCGCTCTTCGCAGGCGGCATCAGCCTGGTGCCCGACCCCTGCGGTGCCGCGATCGAGGCGCTGATCGCCCAGCATCACGACCGCCTGCCGGTGATGATCGACCCGAACATCCGCCCGTTCTTCATCACCGATCCCGACAGCTATCGCGCCCGTCTGGACCGGATGCTGCCGATGGCCGATATCGTCAAGCTGTCGGCGGACGACCTCGAATGGCTCTATCCCGGCATGCCCCCCGAGGATGCCGCCCGCAAGGTTCTGGCCACGGGGCCGAAAATGGTGCTGCAGACCGGCGGCGAGGCCGGAGCGAAAGCGATCTGGGACGGCCCGACGGTCAGCGCCCCCGCCGTGCGCACCACGGTGTCGGACACCATCGGCGCGGGCGATACCTTCAATGCGGGCGTTCTGGCCAGCTTCGATCGTCAGGGTGTTCTGACCAAATCGGGGCTTGCCTCGGTCACGGCCGATCAGATCCACAGTGCCCTGACGCTTGGGGCCAAGGCCGCTGCCGTCACCGTATCACGCCCCGGCGCAAACCCGCCCTGGGCACATGAAATGACCGCCTGACCTGCAGGCGGGTCCGGGCAGGCGGGTCCGGGAGGGGCGCAGCCCCACCCGGCGGGGGGCTACGGGGGGCTGGCCCCCCGCCCCTGTCGCGGGACGCAAATGCGGTCAGTCCGCCGGGTGCCAGCCGCCCGGTCTCATCGGCTCCTGATCGTCGTCCTCATCCGGCTCGACCTCGGTGGCGGTACCGGTGAAAGCCTCGAAGGCGCCCTTCTGGCGGGCGGTCCAGCGCAGGTTCAGGTTCAACCCGTCCTCGCCGGCCTCTTCGCTCTCGACGACGCCGGCCTCATGCAGCCAGGCACGGCTGCGACCATCGGCGAAGTCCAGCACCACGCTCTCATCGAAGCGATGTTCGTCCAGAACCTCGCCCAGACTGTGGTCGATGGCGCCGATCAGATCCTCAAGCCCCTCGCCTGACAAGGCGCTGACGGCCTGCACGCCTTCGGTGCGGGCATCGGTGCGGCGCAAGGCTGCGCGGGTATCCGCCCCAAGGGCATCGATCTTGTTCCAGACCTCGATGGCGGCGACATCGTCTTCGACCCCCAAACTGTCCAGGATCTCGGCGACATCCGACGCCTGCTCTTCGGTCTCGGGGTGGCTGATGTCGCGGACGTGCAGGATCAGATCGGCCTCCAGCACCTCCTCCAGCGTGGCGCGGAAGGCGGCGACCAGTTCGGTCGGCAGATCGCTGATGAAGCCCACCGTGTCCGACAGGATGATCTTGCGCCCCGAGCTGCCCCCCGCAGCATCCGGAAGACGGATGGCGCGCATGGTCGGGTCCAAGGTCGCAAACAGCATGTCCTTGGCAAAAACCTCGGCGCCCGTCAGGCGGTTGAACAGGGTCGATTTGCCCGCGTTGGTATAGCCCACCAGCGCGACGATGGGGTAAGGTACCTTGGCGCGTGCGGCACGGTGCAGCGTGCGGGTCTTGACCACGCGTTCCAGCTGACGGCGCAGCCGCGTCATCTGTTCGTCGATGGCCCGGCGGTCGGCCTCGATCTGGGTTTCGCCGGGACCGCCGACAAAGCCAAGACCGCCGCGCTGGCGCTCAAGGTGGGTCCAGGCCCGCACAAGACGCGTCCGCTGATAGGACAGCGCCGCCAGCTCGACCTGCAGCACACCTTCGCGCGTCCGCGCACGGTCGGCAAAGATTTCAAGGATAAGCCCGGTCCGGTCCAGCAGCTTGACGCCCCAGTCCTTTTCCAGGTTGCGCTGTTGCACGGGGGTCACGGGGCCGTCGATCAGGACAAGCTCGGCCTCGGCCTGTTCCAGACGCTCGCCTATTTCGGCCAGCTTGCCCTTGCCGAACAGCTTTCCGGGGTTGGGTTCACGCACATTCGCGACTTCCTGCCCGACCAGTTCGATCCCCGGCAGGGCGTGGGCAAGCGCCACGGCCTCGGCCAGGGAATGTTCCGGTTCGCGCCGCTGCGTGCGCGCGCGACCGAGGTCGGGGTGGATGACGTAAGCGCGGGTCGGTTTAATTTCGGTAGATGTCAGTTCCGCCAATCAATCCTCGCCTTCATACAGGCTTATGGGCTGGCCCGGCATGATCGTGCTGATCGCATGCTTGTAGACCAGCTGCGATTGCCCGTCACGACGCAGCAATACGCAGAAGTTATCGAACCAGGTGATGACGCCTTGCAGTTTGACGCCGTTGATCAGGAATATGGTGACCGGCACCTTCGCTTTGCGGACATGGTTCAGGAATGCGTCCTGCAGGTTCTGCTTGTCGCCAGCCATTTCTTATTCCGTTTTTCACTGTTCCCCGTCCCGTCAACATCTAAGGAGTTGCCGATGGCCATGCAAGCGCGCGCCCGTCCGCCGACCCATGGGGTCAACATTTAGGCAACACCCGTGATCAGCGGCGCCAGAATTCAGGGGAAAACAGGGCCAGCATGGCCAGCGTCTCGATGCGGCCAAGGATCATGGCGAAGGCCAGGACGACCTTGGTGAAGACCGGCAGGCCCGACCACCCCTCCCAGGGGGCGGATGCGATGCCGGCGCTGGCCTCGAATGCGGGGGTCAGGGGGATGGCGCCCGCAAGGGGTCCGGTGTTCGTCAGCGCCGCGATCGAGAGGATGGTCGCCGTCTCGAACTCGATGGCGTGGATGGACACTAAGGTGACCACGGCGGCGATGGACATGGCGAACAGCATGAAGAAGATGAAGGCCAGATAGGCCCCCTCGCGCCGCAGACGCCGCGCGATCCGCCCCCCGCCCGAGACGCTGCTGGGGTGGATGATCCGCTCCATCTCGCGCTCTCCGTGGCGGGCCAGGGCATAGACCCGCAGCAGCTTGACGCCCCCCGCCGTGGTGGCGATGCCGCCGCCCATCATCGCCAGCCCCGCAAGGATCAGCCCCGGCGCATTCAGCCCCGACCATGCCCGCGCCCCCTGCCAATCGACCGAGTTCCACCCCGTCGTCGTCAGATAGCTGAGCGCGTTGAACATCACCCCCCAAAGCGCCGAAAGCCCGTTGACCAGATCGGCCAGCATCAGCGGCATCTTGGGTCCGGTGCTGGCCACGTCGATGGCCCCCAGGAAGTGGCGCAGGAACAGGACGGCGCTGACCAGCACGACCATGGCGACGGCCATCTGCAGCTCGGGGTCCTCGCGCAGGCGTTCGGTGGCGCGCAATTCGCTGCCCCCCGGCCAGAAGCGGCGCGACAGGGCGGGGATCAGGAAGACGAAGATCAGCATCTCGCCCGCGACGCCCGACATCTCTCCGGTCTGGCCGATGACCGGCGAGATGCCCGAGGTGGACAGCGTGCCCATCGCCCGCGTCAGTGCCAGGAAGGACGGATCGCCCAGCAGCAGCAGCCCGATCCACAGGATCAGCGTCAGCACGACATAGACCGGCCCCACCAGCCGTGCCGCCCGCATCAGCCGCACACCGGGGTCCGAGGTGCGGCTGTCGTGGCGCGGGTCCGACAGATGCGAGACCGGCTGGCGCGGATCGGCGGATCGCGGCAGCTTCTGGACGTGTTCGTCGCGGCCATAGGGGCTGGACATGATCTCGAACCCGCCCACGCGCAGCGGCGCCAGGATCGCCACCGCCGAGATCAGCACGAAGAACCCGCCCATCCAGCCCACCAGCGACCGCCACAGATGCAGCGGCGCGGGCAGCAGGTCCGCCGAATAGAGCGAGGCCCCCGTCGTCGTCAGCGAGGACACCATTTCCCACCAGGCGTTGAAGAAGCCGGTATCGGGCAGGCTTTCGGCGAAGGGCAGCGCCATCAGCAACGGCAGGAACCCGAAGACCCCCAGCATGGTCAGCAGCGTTTCGCGCGACCTTTGCGGGCGCGGGTTGGCATGGGTCGCCAGCCCGATCAGCCCGCAGAAGGTCAGGATGAACAGCGCCGCATAGAAGAAGGTGCGGGCGATGACGTCCTCGTTGCGGACCGATGCGAAGGAGGCCGGGACCAGCATCGTCAGCGCGACGATCCCGCTCAGCAGGACCAGAAGCGGCAGACGTTGCAGGATGCGGATCATCGCGCGCCCCTAGAAGAAGTCGATTGAGACTTGCAGCAGACGCTCGACCTCGTGGACGTCCTTGGTCAGCGCGAAGATCAGGACGATGTCGCCTTCCTCGATCCTAGTGTCGGCCATGGGCTTGATGACCTTGTCGCCCTTGCGGACGGCACCAAGCAGGGCACCTTCGGGAAATTCGATATCGCGGATGGCGCGGCCCGACATGGGGCTGGTGGACAGAACCTGCGCCTCCATCACCTCGGCCTCGGCGTCGCCGATGGAATAGATGTCGCGCACCCGCCCGTGGCGGATGTGGCGCAGGATGGTGGAGACGGTCGTCGCGCGCGGGTTGATATAGGCGTCGATGTCCAGCGCCCCCATCAGGGGCACCAGCGTCGGGTCGTTGATCAGCGCGATGGCCATCTTGGCACCCGCCTGCTTGGCGCGCACGGATGCCAGGATGTTGGTCTTGTCGTCATCGGTCACGGCCAGCACGGCATCGGCTTGCGGCACGCCCGCCTCGTCCAGCAGTTCGGCCGACAGCCCGTCGCCGTTCAGCACGATGGTGCGCTCCAACCGGTCGGCGGCGAATTCGGCGCGGGTGCGGTCGCGCTCGATCAGCTTGGCGCGGATGCGGTCGGCGCGGTTTTCCAGCGTCTGAGCCACGGCCAGACCGACGTTGCCTGCGCCGATGATGGTGACGCGTTCCTGCTTCTGCGGCGGCTTGCCGAAGATATCCAGCGTGCGCGGCACATCGTCGACATGGCTGAAGACATAGATCTGGTCGCCCGCGAACAGCTGGTCGCCCGCCTCGGGGGCGAACAGGCGGCCTTCGCGGCGAACACCGGCGACGATGGCGCGCAGGCTGGAAAACAGTTCCGTCAACTGGCGCAGGGGCGTGTTCAGTGCCGGGCAATCGGGCTCCAGATCGATGCCCAGCATGTGGATCTGGTCGTCCATGAAGGTCTCGACATCGAAGGTCGAGGGCGCCGACAGCCGCTGCAAGGCAGCCAGCGCGACTTCGCGTTCCGGGCTGATGACCACGTCGATCGGCAGATGTTCGGTGCGGTAGAGGTCGGAGTAGATCGCGTCCAGATAGGCCCCCGACCGCAGGCGCGCGATCTTGCGCGGCACCTGAAAGACGGAATGGGCCACCTGGCAGGTGACCATGTTCACCTCGTCCGAATGGGTGGCGGCGATGATCAGATCGGCATCGCGCGCGCCTGCGCGGTCCAGCACGTCGGGATGGCTGCCAAAGCCCGTGACGCCCTGCACGTCCAGCGCATCGGTGGCGCGGCGGATCAGGTCGGGATTGTTGTCGATGACCGTGACATCGTTTCGTTCCCCCGACAGGTGGCGGGCAATCTGCCAGCCGACCTGTCCGGCCCCGCAAATGATGATTTTCATCCACAGCCCTCTTGCCGCATGCGCCCGATCAGGGGACGCCACCCATGCCTATGCCGGGGCGGCGTGACGCGCAAGCGCCCCGAACCCGTCACTTGCCCAGCACCATATCCTCGTCGCTGCGCATGCCGCCGACGACACCAAGGGATTTCAGCTTGCGATGCAGGGCGCTGCGCTCCATCCCCACGAATTGCGCGGTGCGGCTGATGTTGCCGCCAAAGCGGTTGATCTGGGCGACCAGGTATTCGCGTTCGAACATCTCGCGCGCCTCGCGCAGGGCCATGGCGGTGACCTGCGGACCAAGGCTGAGGGCCTCGGCATTGTCAGGGGTCGCGCCCTGCGGTTCCAGTTCCGAGGGCTGGATCGGGCCCGTCTCCTCGGCCAGGATCAGCACGCGCTCGATCACGTTGCGCAGCTGGCGGATGTTGCCGGGCCAGCGCATCGATTGCAGCGCGGCGACCGTATCCTCGGGCAGGTCGCGCGGGGGCAGGCCTTGGGTCTTGTGGAAATGCTGGATGAAATGTTCGGCCAGCAGCGCGATGTCGTCACGACGATCGGCCAGCGAGGGCACCGCCAGAGGCACCACGTTCAGCCGGTCGAACAGTTCCTGCCGGAAGCGCCCCGCGGCGATTTCCGCGACCAGGTCGCGGTTCGTGGATGACAGCACCCGCAGGTCCACCCGGACCCGGTCGGCGCCCCCTGCCCGCACGAATTGCTGTTCGGTCAGCACGCGCAGGATCTTGGGTTGGGTGCCCAAGGGCATGTCGCCCACTTCGTCGAAATAGATGATGCCGCCATGCGCCTGCTCCAGCAGACCCGGCTCGATGCCGCGTTCGGGGGTCTCGCGGCCGAACAGCACCTCCTCCATCCGCTCCGGCTCGATCGTGGCGCAGGGGACGGTGATGAAAGGCGCGGATGCGCGCGGGCTGTGGGCGTGGATATAGCGCGCGGCCATTTCCTTGCCGGTGCCGGGCTCGCCCGCCAGCATTACGCGACCATTGGACCGTGCGACCTTGTCCAGCCCGTCGCGCAACCGCTTGAAGGCGACCGAATGGCCCAGCATTTCCGTCGCCTTGTCGCCACCGCGCCGCAGGGTGCTGTTTTCACGGCGCAACCGGCTGGTTTCCATGGCGCGGTTGATCACGACCATCAGCTGGTCGATGTTGAAGGGTTTTTCGATGAAGTCATAGGCCCCCTGCTTGATGGCCGCGACCGCGATCTCGATATTGCCGTGACCCGAGATGATGATCACCGGCACGTCGGGGTTGTTGCGCTTGACCTGCTTCAGGATGTCGATCCCGTCCATGCGGCTGTCCTTCAGCCAGATGTCCAGGATCATCAGCGAGGGTTCGCGTTCGTTCAGCGCCGCCACCGCATCGTCGGAATTGGCCGCCAGTCGGGTCTCGAACCCCTCGTCCTTCAGGATGTCCGCGATCAGTTCGCGGATGTCCCGTTCGTCGTCGACGATCAGAATATCGCTCATAGTGTCGCCTCGTCTTTTTCTTGTCTGCTCTTGCGTTGGGGCGCGCGCGTGGGGTGCCGCTCCCGTGGCAGCCGGATCTCGGCCATGGCGCCCGGCCTGTCGGGCGCATCCGTCAGGGACAGGCTGCCGCCATGCTCCTCGACGATCTTCTTGACGATGGGCAGACCAAGGCCGGTACCTTGGCTCTTCATCGTGACATAGGGTTCGAACAGCCGCGACCGGTCGGCGGGAAGCCCCGGCCCGTTGTCGGTGATGCGGATGCAGACCAGATCGGGCTGCACCTCCATCTGGACGCTGACGCGCGGCTGGATGTCCGGTTCGGCGGCCACGCGTTCCTCGACCGCCTCGCCCGCGTTCTTCAGCAGGTTGGTCAGCGCCTGGCGCAGCATGCCGCCGTCGCAATCCACGATCACGGGATCGGCGGGAATGTCGACGATCAACGCGTCGTTCAGCGCGTCCTGCTGCAACAGCACGACATCGCGCAGCAGGGCCGCCATGTCGGTCTCGGCGCGGTCGGGTTCGGGCATGCGGGCAAAGCGGCTGAATTCGTCGACGATCCGGCGCAGGTCGCCCGTCTGGCGGATGATCACATCGGTATATTGTTCCAGCGCCGCGCGTTCAGCCTGGGGTGCCAAGGGGCCGAACTTGCGGCGCAGGCGTTCGGCCGACAGCTGGATCGGCGTCAGCGGGTTCTTGATCTCATGGGCGACGCGGCGGGCGACATCGCCCCATGCGGCCATGCGCTGCGCGCTGACCAGTTCGGTCACGTCGTCGAAGGCCACCACGAAGCCCTCCAGCGCGCCTTCGGCATTGCGGCGCACGGCCATGCGCACCAGCAGGCTTTCGGCGCGCCCTTCGCGCAGGATGCGGACCTCGTCCTGAATGGTTTCGGCGACCGATCCCGACAGGCGCTCGAACAGGGGCGCGAATTCCGGCACCGCCTGCGACAGCAGCGCGTCGATATCGGCCTTGGGGTCCAGCCCCAGCAGTCGGCTGGCCGAGCGGTTCACGAAGTCGATCTCGCCCGCCGCATCCAGCCCGATCACCCCCGACGTGACCGAGGTCAGCACGTTGTCGAACAGACGCCGCTGTTCGTCGCTGACGCGATAGCTCTCGATCAGCTCCTCGCGCTGCGCCTTCAGCTGCCGGGTCATGCGGTTGAAGGATTGGCCCAGCGTCTGGATCTCGTCTCCGGTCTTGGGTTCGGGGATCTGCAGGTCCAGATCGCCCCGACCCACCTGTTCGCTGGCCCGCGCCAGAAGGCCGATGGGGCGCGACAACCGGCTGGCGAACCACAAGCCCAGCCAGATCGCCGCCGCGACCAGCAGCAGCGCAAACCCTAGGTAGACCAGCGAAAACTCCAGCAGGACCTGTGACCGCATCTCCTCCAGCTGGCGATAATCGCCGACAGTGGCGCGGGTGTCGTCCAACAGGCCCAGCAGGCTGCCGTCCACGTCGCGCGTGACATAGAGATAGCGGTCGGCCAAGGGCGGCAGCGCGACGAGGGCGCGGAATTCGTCGTTGTCCCAATCCTCGATCAGGGTCAGCCCGTCGGATTGGGCCAGGTCCAGCTGGTCGCTGGTGGGGGCCTCGTACCAGAACAGATAGCTGCGTTCGCCGCGCGCCCTGATCTCTGCGTTGCCATTGATGATATAGGCTTCGCGCAAGCCGCGCTGGATCAGCCCCTGCCCCTGCGCCAGCAGCTGGCGCATCTCTCCGTCCTCGATCAGGGGATTGGCGCGACCGGCCTGGGTCAGGATGTTGGCCAGCGCGCGGGCATCCTGGGACAGATCGCGGCGGTGTTCGGCCTGATAGGCTTCGGCCGCGGCTTGGGACGTGGTGACGACCTGCTGCACGCGGTCCGAGAACCATCCCTCGAGCCCGATGTTGACCAGGAACCCCGCGAACAGCGCGACCAGCACCGTCGGCACCAGCGCCAGCCCGCCGAAGATCATGACCAGCCGGCCATGCAGCTTGGAGGCGGGCCCCGCACGCCTGCGCGCGGCGATCAGACGGGCCATCCGCGCCACGATGAAAGCGATCAGGACGAGCAGGAAGACCAGATCCGCCAGCAGGACCAGCCGCAGCGTTTCCCCCTGCATCCCGCGCCCGAAGGGTCCCATGACGGCAAAGGTGGCAATGGCCAGCACCACGCCTGAAAGCACGATGCCCCAGGTCAGAAAACCGCGCCATTGCCGCGGCATCCGGATGCGGGCCAGCCTGTCCCAGCTGAGCCCTGTCGCCAGGCCTGTCATAACCCCCACTCGCCGTCTTCGCGGCTTTAATTGGCGGGCAGCGCGTGACCTTGTCGCTGCGCCCTGTGGCGGTTTTACATCAGTTTGCGGCGCCGTGTCACCTCGATATTCAGCTCGGTCAGTTTCTTGCGCAGCGTATTGCGGTTGATCCCCAAAAGATCGGCACAGCGCAGCTGATTGCCCCCCGTCGCATCCAGCGCCACCTGCAAAAGCGGACGTTCAACCTCGCGCAGGATGCGGTCGTAAAGGCCCGGAGGCGGCAGCGCATCGCCATGCAGGTCGAAGTAACGCTGCAGATGCGCCTCGACCGAATCCGAAAGGCGGGAATTGCCCTGGGCTGCGGGGGCGGCGCTGGCGGGTTCGGCGGCCATGGGGGTCACCATGCTGACGGGGGCCGCGACCGGCTGGCGATTGCCCGACTGCTGGGCCAGCGCCTCGCGCATTTCGGGCAGGCTGATGGTGGCGCCGCTGGCGGTCAGGGCCAGGCGGCGCATCATGTTCTCCAGCTCGCGCACGTTGCCGGGGAAGGGATGGGCCCGCAGTGCGGCGGCCGCATCATCGGCCAGGTCGCGTTCCGGCAGGCCCTGCGCGGCAGCCCGCGCCAGCAGATGCGCTGCCAGCGGCAGGATGTCGTCCACCCGCGCCCGCAGCGGCGGCACGCTGACCGTCACCCCGGCGAGACGGTAGTACAAATCCGACCGCAGCCGCCCGTTGCTGACATCCGCCTGCGGATCGGGGCCGGTCGTGGTGACGATGCGGGGCGCGCTGGCGCGGTCGGGACCGGATTCCAACACCTCGATCATGCCGATCAGGCGGGCCTGTGCCGCGGGATCGAAGCCCGCGGGGTTCTCGATGATGATGGTGCCGCCACGGGCCTTTTCGGCGGCGCGGTTGATCGCATCCTCGCTGGCATCCGAGGATGTCAGGATCGCCAGCCCCCGGTCGCGACGGTCCGACAGGTCGTGGAAGGACCGCGCGATGGTGGTCTTGCCCACCCCCGCCTCGCCCGCGATGATCACCGGCAGATCGGCGTTCAGCACCCGCGCCACCATGCGGAACAGCGCCTGCATGCTGGGCGCATGCCCGATCAGCGGCATGGCGGGGTCGGCGGCCTCGCGCGGGACGGGCAGCGCCTCGGGGACCGGGTCGGACTTGCGCGGACGGCGCGACAGGGCCTGGTTGGCCTTGCCCATCAGGTCCGGCAGGTCGAAGGGCTTGGGCAGATATTCGAAGGCCTCGGCCTCGGTCGCGCGGATCGCCGTCACGATGGTGTTCTGCGCCGAGATCACGATGACCGGCAGGTCGGGGCGCGCATCGCGGATGGCGGGGATGCGGTCGATGCCATTGCCGTCGGGCATCATCACGTCGGTGATGACCAGGTCGCCGCGGCCTTCCTCGACCCATTTGGACAGCTGCGCCAGGCTGCCGGTCGCATGGACGCGGCACCCCGCGCGCGTCAGCGCCTGCGTCAGCACCGTGCGGATGGTGCGGTCATCGTCAGCGATCAGAACGGTTCCGTCCATGGGGTCGGTCCTTATGCCTTGGGCAGTGATATGCGAAACACGGTGCGACCGGGGCGGCTGTCCACGCGGATCAGCGCGCCATGGTCGGTGATGATCTTGCTGACCAGCGCCAGCCCCAGGCCGGTGCCGTTTTCACGGCCCGAGACGAAGGGCTCGAACACCTGGTCGGCGATGTTGTCGGGAAAGCCGGGGCCGTTGTCCTCGATCTCGATCTGCAGGGGCAGCGGGCGGCCCGTGGGATCGGTCTCGTCGGGGGGAAGGCGCAGGGTGTGGTCGTAGAAGCTGCGCAGCTTGATCGTCCCGCCCGCCTTGCCCGCCAGCGCCTCGGAGGCATTCTTGACCAGGTTCAGGCAGACCTGGGTCAACTGGTCGGCATCGGCCATGGCGGGCGGCAGGGAGGGGTCGTAATCGGTCACGATCGCCACCTCGCGTCCGAAACCCACCGCCGAGGACCGGCGCACCTGCTCCAGCACGTCATGGACATTCAGCGCCGCCAGCTTGGGCGCCGAGGTGTCGCCGAAGCGTTCCACCTGTTCCAGCAGCGCCACGATCCGGCGGGATTCGCTGACGATCATCTCGGCCATTTCCCGATCCTCGGGGGTGGCGTTCATCGCCATCAGCTGGGCGGCACCGCGGATGCCCGCAAGCGGGTTCTTGATCTCATGGGCCAGCATCTCGGACATGCCGATGGCGCTGCGTGCGGCGCTGCGGACGCTGCGGCTCTGGTGCAGGCTGTCGTCATCCTGCGGCACGATCAGGAAAATCACCGCGCCGCCGGTTTCGGGTGCGGGGGCGGCATGAACGGCGGCGCGGCGGGCCTGATGGCCGCCTGCACGGTCGCCGATCTCGAAGCGGACGGCGTTCTGATAGAGCGCCTCGTCGCTGGCCAGCACGCGGCCCATCAGCGGGCGCAGGCTGGGCGCGATGCGCAGGCGGGTCGCCATGTCGTCGCCGTCCAGCGCCTTGCCTAAGGTCGAGGTGCGCGACATGTTCAGCCAGATTTCCGCCGCGTCGTTCATGGCCGCCACGCGGCCCTGCGCATCCAGGATCAACGCCGGCATGGGCAGCGCATCCAGCCCGGGGCCGGTCACCGCATCGACGAAATCCCTTGGGCGCTGTGTCATGCGGCCACCTGTCCCGCGCCATCGCCTGGCGCATCGGCAAAGGCCTGCCGGATCAGGGCAAGGGTCTGTGCCGGCGTCTCGGCCCGCAGCATCTGCGCACGCAGCGGCGCGTCATTCGCCTCGGCGTACCAGCCCAGATGCTTGCGGGCGACGCGCAGGCCCAGCTCGGGGCCATAGAAGTCCATCATGTCCTCGTAATGCTCGGCCACCAGATCGGCCAGCGCCTGCCCCTGCGGGACCATCGGCGCGGGCGCATCCCACAGTCGATGCGCGATCTGCGCCAGCCGCCAGGGCGCACCCTGCGCGCCACGCCCGACCATCACGGCCTCGGCCCCCGATTGCGCCAAGGCTTGACGCGCGCTTTCGGCATCGACCACATCGCCATTGGCGACCAGCGGCGGACGGCCTGACAAATCAGCCACCGCGCGGATGGCGGTCCAATCGGCGCGACCCTTGTAGAACTGCGCCCGCGTGCGGCCATGCACCGTCAGCATGGCGACACCGGCATCGCGGGCCCGCGCCGACAATTCCGCCGCATTCAGGCAATCATCGTCCCAACCCAAGCGCATCTTCAGCGTCACCGGCACCTCGACCGCGCCCACGACCGCATCGATCAGCGACAGCGCCAGATCCAGGTCGCGCATCAGCGCCGCGCCCGACAGACCGCCCGTGACCTTCTTGGCGGGGCAGCCCATGTTGATGTCGATGACGCGTGCGCCCATGCCCTCGACGATGCGGGCGGTTTCGGCCATGGGGCCGGGCTCACGTCCCGCGATCTGCACGCTGACGGGAAGCGCACCCTCGGTCAGGGCCTTGGCGCGCACGGATGCCCGGTTCGAAGGCCGCGTCGTGACCATTTCGGATGAGGCGACCATCTCGCTGACCAGAAGACCGGCGCCGAAGCGCGCGACCGCCCGCCGGAAGGGCACATCGGTGATCCCGGCCATCGGCGCCAGGAAAACCGGCGGCCCAAGGCGCGTGTCGCCAAGAATGATCGGGGCTGGCATATCCATATCCTGTTCCTTTACCGATGACGGGCCGCCCGCAAGAAGGGCAGCGGACCCCTGCCCTGCCCATTTCGCAGGCGGCCCCTCATTGCCTAATTGATTAGCATGTTGCTATGATTTTCACCATATACCGCGCCACGCGGGACAGCTTGGGCATGTCGCAACCGGACCGCGAAAAGGTCGCGTCCGGACATGGCGGCTTCGGCGCCGTCCTGCTTAGATGGGGCGACAAATGCAAGGGGGTTTCATGTTTCTGTCGGTCTTCGATCTGCTGAAGGTGGGCGTCGGCCCGTCGTCGTCGCACACGATGGGGCCGATGGTGGCGGCGTCGCGTTTTCTGGATGCGCTGCGACTGCAACCCTTCAAGGCACATGGCCTGCGTGCCAGCCTGCACGGCAGTCTTGCCTTCACCGGCAAGGGTCATGCCACCGACCGCGCCACCATCCTGGGGCTGGCGGGTTTCACCCCTGCCACCATGGACCCCGACGCCGCCGAAAGCACCCTGCAGCAGATCCGCAAGACACGGCAGATCACCCCGCCCCGGCTGGATGCGCTGAAGTTCGATCCCGACACCGATCTTCGCTTCGATTACGACACCGTGCTGCCGGGGCATGCCAACGGGATGACCATCTCGGCGACCGATGCGCAGGGGGACGTGATCTTCCACCATGTCTATTACTCGATCGGCGGCGGCTTCGTCATGACCGAGGAAGAGCTGGAGCGTCGCCACACCGAAGACCGCAGCGATGCCAGCGCCAGCGTGCCCTTCCCCTTCGCGACAGCCGAACAGATGCTGGCGATGGCCGAGGCCTCGGGCAAATCCATCGCCCGCATGAAGGAGGAGAACGAGCTGTGCTTCCGCTCGCGTCCCGAACTGCACGACGGGCTGATGGGGATCTGGCAGGTGATGCGCGACTGCATGGATCGCGGGCTGACGACGGATGGCATCCTGCCGGGCGGGCTGAAGGTGCGCCGCCGTGCCAAGGCCATCCATGACAAGCTGATGGCCGAACGCGGGATGAACATGACCGCGCCTCATGTCATCAACGATTGGATGTCCACCTATGCCATGGCCGTGAACGAGGAGAACGCCGCCGGCGGTCAGGTCGTCACCGCCCCCACCAATGGCGCGGCGGGCACCATGCCTGCGGTGATCCGATACTGGCTGGACCATGTGCCGGGGGCATCCGAACGCGCCCTGCCCGACTTCCTGCTGACGGCGGCGGCGGTGGGCGGGCTGGTCAAGCACAATGCCTCGATCTCGGGGGCGGAATGCGGCTGCCAGGCCGAGGTCGGGTCGGCCTCGGCCATGGCCGCCGCAGGGCTTGCCGCCGTCTTGGGCGGTACCCCGCGCCAGATCGAGAATGCCGCCGAGATCGCGCTGGAACATCACCTGGGGATGACCTGCGACCCGGTCGCAGGGCTGGTGCAGGTTCCCTGCATCGAGCGAAACGGCTTGGGCGCCATCAAGGCCGTCAGCGCGGCCAGCCTGGCCCTGCGGGGCGACGGGCATCACATCGTGTCGCTGGATGCCGCCATCGAGACCATGCGCCAGACCGGCCGCGACATGTCCGAGAAGTACAAGGAAACATCGCTTGGCGGTTTGGCCGTGAACGTGCCGAACTGCTAGGCGCTGAGCCTGCCGCGTAGGCGGTAATGCAGGCCGGCGGGGTCGAAGACGGCCTCGCCCTCGCCTTCGAAATAGGCAGGGACGATCATGTTCACCAGCTTCGATCCGAAGCCTTCGCGCGCGGGCGGGTGAACGGGGGCGCCGCCGGTTTCGACCCAGTCCAGCGCGAAGTCGTCACCCGCGACCGACCAGGTCAGATCGACCGCGCCTTCGGGAACCGACAGCGCACCGTATTTCGCCGCATTGGTCGCCAGCTCGTAGAGTGCCAGCGACAGTCCCACGGCCTGCTGGCTGCTCAGCCGCAGCGGCGGGCCGTCCAGCCTGATGCGGTCGCTGCCGTCCAGATGCGCACCCAGGGACCGCGACACCACGTCGGTGATGAAGGCGCTGTCGCCCAGACCGGTGAACAGCCCCTGCGCACGCGCCAGCGCCATGATGCGCGCACCGACGGTATCGCGCGCCTCCTGGATCGAGTCCGCGTTGCGCAGGCTTGCCGATACCACCGTCGAGGTGACCGACAGGATGTTCTTGATCCGGTGCAGCAGTTCCTGCTGCATGATCTGCTGGTTGCGCCGCGCCTGCACGACCTCGGTCACGTCCACGGTAATGTTGATCAGCCCCGCGATGCTGCCGTCGTCGTCAAACAGCGGGCTGTGGCTGAAGGTCCAGAAGGTCTCCTCGTCGAACCCGTTGCGGGTCATGACAAGGCGCATTTCCTCGTTGTAGGTGCCCTTGCCGGACAAGGCCTGGTTCACCAGCGGCTGAACGTCGTTCCAGACATCCGCCCAGATGCGCCGGAAGGGCTGGCCCAAGGCACGGCATTCCTTCTTGCCCAAGGCCGGCGCATAGGCATCGTTGTAAAGCATCGTCAGTTCCGGCCCCCAGAACATGCAGGCGGCATGCTTTTGCCCAAGCAGGATCCGCACAGCCGTCAACAGCGAGGTCGACCACCCCTCGATCGGTCCCAAGGGGGTGCGCGACCAGTCGAAATTCCTGACGGCGCGCCCCATCGGCCCGTCATCCCAGGCAAGGCCGTTCGGCGACTGAAGGCTGCGTGGCTCCTGGCCCACTGATGGTGACATGACTGGCAAGACCTGAAGCAAGACAAGATTGATACCCCGACCCTTTCCCCCTTTCCCTTGAAAATCAATGCCCGACCGCGCCGCTATGCCCGTTTAAGCACAAAATCGCATGATATCCGGACAGTTGGCGCAGTACGGTTTATCATTTGTTATTCCGAAGCCGCGATCCCTCCGCGCAGGCATCCCAACCCCGTGCCATGACGGCGGCGGATCGCGCGGGCGGGGGCGTGACGCTTGCCCCACGGCTGCGTGATTGGTATCGCTGAAGCGACAGTGATCCAGACCGAACCAGAAGGCCCGAACCCCATGTTCCCCCAACTGCCCATCCGTCTTGCGCTTCTTGCGCTGATCAGCCTTCCCCTGACGGCCTGCGACACGCAGACGATGACCGACCTGCGCCGCAACATCGGCCTCGACCAGCCCGAACCCGAGCCCGAGGAACCCGCCAAGCCGCGGGCGCCCGCCGTGTCGCCGCTGGTCCAGCCGATCGAGACCGGCACCCCCGGCACGCCCATCCCCACCGCCGAGCCGCTGACCTATCGCGCCACGAATTTCGTCGCCCGTGGAAACGAGCCCTTTTGGAACGTTGAGATCGCGGGCAATACCGCGACCTATCGAACGCCTGAAAACCAGTCGGGCCGCAGCATCCCGGTCAATCGTCTGGTCTTCGACCGGGGCGTGGAATACATCGGCGTGCTGAACGGTCGGCCCTTCGTGGTCAACATGACGGCGACCGAATGCCAGGATACCATGGCCGATCAGAAATTCCCGCTGACGGCCCGCCTGACGGTCAGCGGCCAGACCCATATGGGCTGCGCATCGGTCGCCCAACCTGCCGCCGCAGCCGCGGCAGACGCCCCCGCAGCCGCGGGCTGAACCTGTCGCGGCGCGATCACGCAGCCATGCGTCGATGCGCGCCGCGACCGTTGCTGGGGGCCGGTCCCCCGACAGCATCTGCAATGCAACCCGCCCATTTAACCTGCCGAAAGCCCCGCCCGCCGAAAGGATGACGCCGATGCGCCGCTCGCGCCTGACCAGCCAGCTGATGGCCACCACCCTGCCCCTGGCCCTCGTGGTCGGTGCAGGCTATGCCATCGCCGATCCGATGCTGGCCCGAAACATGTCCACCTATGGCATGCCGGGCGGGATCGACACCCCCACCGCCGAGACCCTGCCCGAGGGCACCCTGGGGGCCACCATCTCGAAATCGGACTATGCGCTGCGCACCAACGTCGTCTTCCAGGCGCTGCCGCAGCTGACCGCCGCTCTGCGTTACAGCCGCGTGGAAGGCATCAGCGATTTTCGCGATGACGGCTTCATCTATGACCGGTCGTTCGACCTGCGTTACCAGGTGGTCGAACAGGACGGCTGGCGGCCTGCCGTTGCCGTGGGCGTGCAGGATTTCTTGGGCACCGGCGTCTATTCGGGCGAATATATTGTCGCCACCCGCGACATCACCCCCCGCATCCGCGCCAGCGCGGGCCTTGGCTGGGGGACGCTGGCGGGCAAGCCGCGCGTCATCGATGCCACCGACGAAGGGGGCACGGCCAATGTCGAAAACTGGTTCAGCGGCGGGGCCAAGCCTTTCGCCTCGGTCAGCATGCAGGTCAACGACAAGCTGAGCGTGACGGCGGAGTATTCCAACGATGTCTATCGCAGCAGTTATCGCCTGCGGAACGGCAACCTGAACACCTTCCAGCAGGGCGACAAGGAACCGGGCAACCTGAACTTCGGCGCCAACTACAAGTTCGGTCGCAACTATGAGGTCGGCGCCTATGTCATCGGCGGCGAGACCGTGGGCGCGCAGTTCACCGTCGCGCTGAACCCCCGCGAATCTGTCTATCCCTCGGGGCTGGAAAAGGCCCCGGCACCAGTCCGTCCGCGCCCTGCCCGCGATGCCGATCCCGAAGGCTGGTCCGGCCAATGGGCGCAGGACCCGACCGCCCAACCCGCCATCCAGAAGGCGTTGTCGGACGCGCTGGCAGGCGAAGGCCAGCTGCTGGAAAGCATGGCCCTGTCGCCCAATCGCGCCGAGGTTCGCATCCGCAACCAGCGTTACATCCAGCAGGCACAGGCCATCGGCCGCACCGCGCGCCTGATGACGCGGGCGCTGCCGCCCTCGGTGGAAACCTTCGTCATTACCTCCTCGGCCGATGGGGTGCCGGCGTCATCCGTCACGCTGCGCCGGTCGGACGTGGAACGGTTGGAAAACACCGAGGCCGGCAAGATCGCCGCCGCCAGCGCGCTGTCCGACGCGCCGCTGCGCCGGGGCGATCTGACCATGACCGAGGATCTGTTCCCGCGATTCCGCTGGCGCGTTGGACCCTATCTGGACCTTGGCCTCTTCGACCCCGAAGAACCGCTGCGCTATGAGGTCGGCGCCGAGGCCCGCGCAAGTTACGAGATCACCCCCGGGCTGGTCCTGACGGGCGCGATCAAGCAGCGCGCCTTCGGTGACAAGGAACAGCGCGGCCCGGGCATCCCCGCATCCGAAAATGGCGGCGTGCGTGGCGATCACTATACCGCCGAGGAATATCTGGCCGATCCCAGCCTGGAGACCACGCCCGAAGGCGTGCCGCGCGTGCGGTCGGACACGCGGATGTATTCGGGAAACACCAGCCCGGTCATCCCCGAACTGACGCTGGCCTGGTTCGCCCGGCCCACCGAACAGGTGTACAGCCGCGTGACCGTCGGCCTGCTGGAACAGGCCTATGGCGGTGTTTCGGCCGAGGTACTGTGGAAGCCCGCCAATTCGCCCCTGGCCTTCGGAGCCGAGGTGAACCGCGTCCGCAAGCGCGACTTCGACGGGCTGTTCGACTTCCGAGATTACGAGGTCACCACCGGCCATGTCTCGGCCTATTACGAATTCAGCCAAGGCTTCACGGCGCAGCTGGATGTCGGCCAGTATCTGGCGGGCGACAAGGGCGCGACCGTCACCCTGACCCGCGAATTCGAGAACGGCTGGCGCGTCGGCGCCTTCGCCACCAAGACCGACCTCAGTGCCGAGGAATTCGGCGAGGGCAGCTTCGACAAGGGCATCACCCTGTCGATCCCGATCAGCTGGGCCACCGGCACGCCGACCCGCGACCGCGCCAGCACCACGATCCGGTCGCTGTCGCGCGATGGCGGCGCCAGGTTGGAGGTCAACGACCGTCTGTACGACAAGGTCCGCGACAGCCAGACCGTCAAACTCTATCAAGGCTGGGGGAGCTTCTGGCGATGAACAAGGCACATGGCGCGATGGCGCTGACCCTGCTGGCCGCGCTGGCCGCCTGCAGCAACCAGGGACCGGACGAGGGCGGGTCGACCCCGGCCTCGGTTCTGGCGCGCACGGTGCAACAGGCCGTCAGCGCCCGCACCGCCGATCCGGCCCCGGCAGCGGCCCCGAAATCCGCGCAGGAACGCGTGGCCGAGGCGCTGCGCGTCAATCCCGGCCCGCTGATCCAGGTGGGCTTCGAAGGGCTGGGCCGCACGCAGATCATGGCCATGACCGGCCAGAACGGCGCGATGCGGACCTATATGACCCCCGCCGAGGAGGCCGTGATTCTGCGCGACGGCATGCTGGTCGGCACCAAGGGGCTGGGTCGCGATCTGGCCGTGGCCGAACCGGGAACCGAGGCACTGATCCGCGCGGGCCAGTCGGGGCGCGGCACGCGCATCATGCGCTATCTGGGCGGTGACGGGCTGGAACGCCCACTGCAGTTCGACTGCACCACCGGCCCCGGCCCGAACCCCGGCGTCGTCGTCGAGGATTGCGCGGGTCACGGCGTGACCTTCCAGAACAGCTATATGGTGCAAGGCGGGCAGATCCCCGTGTCGCGCCAATGGGTGGGACCGGGCCTGGGATACATCACCGTGCAGACCCTGCGCCCCTGAGCCTGTGCCGAAACGCGAAAAGCCGGCCCTGTGGGGCCGGCTTTTTCATGTCATGCGCCCCGCCTGGCAGGCAATTAGGCAAAAGAAAAAGGGCTGACCAATGGCCAGCCCTTTTGGAAACGGATCAGGAAGATCCGCTTCGAGATCAGCTGTCGTCGTCGTCCGAAGCGACTGCAGCGATGACGCCCAGCAGCAGCAGGGCGGGGACAACCAGACCGGCGTTCGAGGAAGCGGCTTGCTCCTCGACGACGACGGGCTCAACTTCGACGACGGGTGCGACGTAGCCACCGGCCAGAGCCGAGGTTGCGGTCAGGCCGAGGGCGGCAGCGAAAGTAGCGAATTTGGTCATGATCATGCTCCGTTTCGATTGAAGGCTGCCGTTTCCGGCAACATCGCTGCGACAGTTACACAAACCCCGTCACTTGAAAAGCTGGATTGAAATGAATCAATCGTGGGGCTGCATGCACTGTTGCATATTGGCCAACCCCCTTTTCGGCCTATCGTTCCCGGCATTCGCAAACGCCGGAAATTACTGTGACATATCGGCACTAGGCGCGGCGAAGCGCCTGCGACAGCAGGAAAAATATCGCCGCCGATGCAACGATCGAGGGACCTGCGGGCGTGTCCAGATGCAGACTGGAGAACAACCCTGCGATGACCGAGGCGGCGGCAATCAGCGCAGCGACGGCGGCCATCCGCTCGGGGGATCGCGCCCATCCGCGGGCCGCCGCCGCCGGGACGATCAGCATGGCGGAAATCAGCAGCGAACCGACCACTCGAATCGCCAGGGCGACCACGATGGCCAGGGCCAGCGACAGGACCAGACGCTCGGTCCGCGGGTCGATGCCCGCGGCCATCGCCAGTTCCTCGTTCAGGCTGCTGGTCACAAGCCTTTGCCAACGCAGGATCAAAAGCGCCAGAACCAGCGCGGCGCCCGTCCAGATCAGCGCCAGGTCCAGCCGACCGACCGCCAGGATGTCGCCGAACAGATAGCCGCTGAGGTCGGACCGCGCGCTTGGCACGAAGCTGATGGCGACCAGCCCGAAGGCCAGCGCCGAATGCGACAGCACCCCCAGCATCGTGTCCATCGCCTGCCCCCGCGCCACCAGCGCCGAGACCAGGCAGGCCATGGCCGTCGCGACCGCCAGCGTGCCCGCATAGATCGAGATGTCGAAGGCCAGTGCCATCGCCACGCCCAGGATCGCCGCATGGGCGGTCGAATCACCGAAGTAGGCCATGCGGCGCCAGACCACGAAACTGCCCAAAGGTCCGGCAACCAGCGCCAGCCCCAATCCGGCCAGCACCGCGCGGAAGAAAAAATCGTCAAGCATCTTGGTCTTTCGTCAGGCTAATGCGGCAGGGCCGATGGCGCATGGCCATGGTCGTGATCGCAGTCATGGTCGTGGTCGTGATCATGGTGATGCTGGTAAAGGGCCAGCATGCCCTGCGCCTCGGCGCCAAACAGGGCGCGGTATTCCGGCGCACCGCTGACATGCTGGGGCGTGCCCTCGCAGCAGATATGGCCGTTCAGGCAGACCACCCGGTCCGAGGATCGCATCACCACCAGCAGGTCGTGGCTGACCATCAGAACGGCGGCGCCGGTCTCGCGACGCACATCCTCGATCAGCTGATAGAAGGCGACGATGCCGGGTTGGTCCAGCCCCTGCGTCGGTTCGTCCAGCACCAGCAGATGCGGCGCACGCAGCAGCGCGCGGGCCAGCAGCACCCGCTGGAACTGCCCGCCCGACAATTGGGTCAGCTGACGGGCGCCAAGTCCGGGAACGCCCGTGCGCTCCAGCGCGGCAGAGGCCTCGGCGTCCGTCACCCGGGTCGGCAGCGACAGAAAGCGCCGAACGGTCATGGGGATCGCGGTGTCCAGCTGCACGCGCTGCGGAACATAGCCGATGCGCAGCCCCTGCTGCCGCGTCACGCTGCCCTCGGCCAGACCCATCTGTCCCAGCAGCGCCCGGATCAGCGACGACTTGCCCGACCCGTTGGGGCCGACCACGGTCACGATCTCTCCGGCGGCGATGCGAAAGTCTATGCCTGACAAGACCGCCTCTTGCGTGCCGGGGCGGTGGATGGTCATGCCGTCGGCGCGGATCAGCACGGGGCCTGACCCTCGGTTTCGGCGCAGGCGGCACAAAGGCCCAAGGCCTCGACGGTGGCACGTTCCACATGGAAGCCACCCTCACGCGCGACGGCGGAAAGGGCGTCGCGAATGGGGGTGAACGGCGCCTCGGCGACCTTGTCGCAGCTGCGGCAGATCAGGAAGACCGGATGGTGATCGTCCCCTGGATGCAGACAGGCGGCAAAGGCGTTCAGCCGCTGCAAGCGATGCGCCAGCCCGTGCTGGACCAGAAACTCCAGCGCGCGATAGGCGACGGGGGGCTGGCGACCGAAGCCTTCGGCGGCAAGGCGGTCCAGCACCTCGTAGGCGCCCATGGCGCGGTGGCTTTCCAGCAGGATTTCCAGCGTCCGCCGGCGAACGGGGGTCAGCCGTGCGCCTTGATCCTTCAGGCGGACGGCGGCCTCGTCCAAGGCGCGATGGACGCATTGCTGGTGATCGTGCGGCGCGAAGGCGGCGGCGATTGCATCATCGGTCACGGGGTGATCTGCCTTTCAGGCGGCGTCGTTACTATATTACATTTCGGTTGACTCGTTACTCTGTAACACACAGAACCCGCCCATCGCAACAAACCCCGATCGGAGATGTCGATGCCCCGCCTTCCCATCCTTGCCGCCGCCCTGACGATGACCGCCCTGCCCGCCCTGGCAGCCCCGAAGGTCGTCACCGACATGTCCCCCACTGGCGCCCTGGTCCAAGAGGTGATGGGCGATCTGGGCGAGGTTCACGTCCTGTTGCCCCGTGCCGCCAGCGCGCACCAATACACGATGCGCCCGTCGGATGCCCGCGCCCTTCAGAGGGCCGACCTGCTGGTCTGGATGGGCCCCGAGCTGACGCCTTGGCTGGACAAATCGGCGGCGAACCTTGCCGATCAGACGCAACAGCTGCGTCTGCTGCGCGTCGAGGGCACGATCCTGCAGGATTACGCCCAGGACGAGGATGATCACGCCGGACATGACGACCATGGTGCGCATGACGACCATGACGACCACGAACACGAAGCCCACGACCATGACCATGACCATGACCATGACCATGACCATGAGGGCCATGATCACCACGGCGTCGACCCCCATGCATGGCTGAACCCGCAGAACGCTGCACCTTGGCTTCAGGGCATTGCCGCAGCCTTGGCCGAACAGGACCCGGACAACGCCTCGACCTATCAGGCCAACGCCGATGCCGCCGCCAAGCGGATCGCCGAACTGGACGCCACGCTGTTCGATCAGCTTGCACCTTGGTCCGATGCCAGCTTCGTGGTCTTTCACGATGCCTATTCCTATTTCACCAAGCATTTCGGGCTGAAGTCGGCGGTGGCGCTGTCGCTTGGCGATGCGACGACGCCATCGGCGGCCCGTGTGCAGATGGTGCGCGATCAGGTCGTGGAGTCGGGTGCGGTCTGCGCCTTTCCGGAATACGCCCATGACCCGGCCCTGCTGACGACGGTCGTCGAGGGCACCAGCACCCGCATCGGTGGCGAACTGAGCCCCGAGGGCGCCGACGACGACGCCACGCGATACGACGATATCTTGACGGGTCTTGCCGATACTTTGGTCGAGTGCTTCGAAGGCTGAAGGCATAGCGAAGGCAGAAGATTCAATGGATTACGGCGAACCTCTGCCTTTTCGAAAGAAACCCGACCAAAACACTTTGACATTCCTGAACGAATTTGTCAGCTTTAGGCCATACACGCGCCACACCAAGAGGCTGATCATGACCGCAACCCGCCCTGCAGACTTCTCCCGCCCCGGTTCGACCTCGGTTTTCTCGCATCTGCCGCTGCATGATGCCGAACAGCTGACGCAGGGCGGCAATCAGGCCCTGATCACGCTGGACGATCAGGTCTATCAGCTGCGCATCACCCGGGCAGGCAAACTGATCCTGACGAAATGACAAAAGCCGGGCCATATGGCCCGGCTTTTTTATTCAGCCCCGCGGTCCGCGCGGTTTGCCACCACCGGGCTTTCCGCCCGGCTTGAAGCCCCCACCCGAGGGCCGATCACCCCGCGGTCCACCAAAGCCCTTGCCACCCCCGGCGGGACGCGGCTTGCCGCCCCCTTCGCCACGCGGCGCATAGGGCTTTCGGTCACCGCCATCACGCGGCGCATAGGGCTTCTTCGGGCCATCCGCGTTATCACGCGCACCCCAAGGCTTGCGGTCGCCGCCATCACGCGGGGCGTAGGGCTTCTTCGGACCATCCGCATTATCACGCGCACCCCAGGGCTTGCGGTCGCCGCCATCACGGGGGGCGTAGGGCTTCTTCGGGCCATCGGCATTGTCACGTGCACCCCAGGGCTTGCGGTCGCCCCCCGGCTTGCCTGCAAAGCGCGAGGGGCGGCTGTCGTCGCCGTCGCGCGGCTTGCCATAGGGCTTGCGGTCGTCGCCACCCGATTTGCTCCAACGCGGCTTGTCGCCTGCGGGACGGGGACGGTCGCCGAACTCGGGGCGCGAGCCGCCGGGTTTGCCGGCGAAGCGCGGACGCTCGCCGTCGGCCTGACGGGCAGGCTTGTCGCCCCAGCTGCGGGCCGGACGATCGCCACGGTCCCCGCGATCATCGTCACGCGACCGCGCGCCGAAGACCTTGCCGCCCGGCTTGCTGCCAAAGCTGCGCGGGCCTGCATCGCCGCGACCCTCGGAGCGGGCAAAGCGGCTTTCGGCGCCACGGGGGCGCATCTCGCGCGGCTTGTCCTCGGCCTCGCCGGTCAGCAGACCGCCCAACTGGTCGCGCAGAACCTTGCGCTTGACCTCGGTCACCTCGTTCTTGTCCATGCCTGTCAGCTTGAAGGGGCCGTAACCGATGCGGATCAGTCGGTTCACCTGCAGGCCGACATGGGCCATGGCGCGGCGGATCTCTCGGTTCTTGCCCTCGCGGATGCCGACGCTCAGCCAGGCGTTCGCGCCCTGCTGGCTGTCCAGCTTGATCTCCATCGGGGCGAAATCCTCGCCCTCGATCTTGACGCCTCGGCGCAGCGGATCGAAGGTCATGTCGCTTGGCGTGCCGTTGACGCGCACGCGGTAACGGCGCAGCCATCCGGTCGAGGGCAGCTCCAACCGGCGCTTCAGGTCGCCGTCATTGGTCAGCAGCAGCAGACCTTCGGAATTCAAATCCAGCCGTCCCACGGTCATGACGCGCGGCAGATCGCGCGGCAGGGCGTCGAAGACCGTCTGGCGGCCCAGCTCGTCCGATTCCGAGGTGATCAGCCCGATCGGCTTGTAATAGAGCCACAGTCGCGTTTCCTGCGGCTCGTCCAGCTTCTTGCCGTCCACGACGATCTGATCGGTGGGCTTCACGTCCAGCGCGGGGCTGGTGATCTTCTTGCCGTTCACCGTCACGCGACCTTCGACGATCATGCGCTCGGCCTCGCGGCGGCTGGCGACGCCTGCGCGTGCCATGACCTTGGCGATACGGTCGGTGCCGTCAGCCTTGGCGAGTTCGTTCTTCTTGGGGGTGTTTTCGTCGCTCATGCGCGTCTCCTTCGCATCTCTGCGGGGCAAAGAGGGGCTTCTACGCCCTGAACCGCCCCGAGGGAAGCGTTTCTTTCCCCGGCTTGCGCGGATGGGCGGGACTTGCCACAAGCATCTCATGGCCGCCTTCATCAGTCACATGCCCATGGCGCTGGATCAAGCCCGCGCCGCCGCCCTGCGCGGCGAGGTGCCGGTGGGCGCCGTGATCACCGATCCGCAGGGGCGCGTCGTGGCGGCCGCGGGCAACCGGACCCGCGAATTATGCGACCCCACGGCCCATGCCGAGGTTCTGGCCATCCGCGCCGCCTGCGCGGCCATCGGGTCGGAACGGCTGATCGGCCATGACCTCTGGGTGACGCTGGAGCCCTGCCCCATGTGTGCCGCGGCCATTTCGGCGGCGCGAATCAACCGCTTGTATTACGGTGCGGGCGATCAGCGGATGGGTGGCGTTGCGCATGGGGCGCGTGTCTTCGATCACGCGCAATGCCATCACCGCCCGCAGGTCTATGACGGGCTGGCCGCCGATGCCGCCCGCGATATTTTGCGCGATTTCTTTGCCGCGCGTCGCTAGGGCCGCTTGAACCCCGCGCAAGGGCCGCATATAAGTCACCCCGACGCGGGCGTTGTGTAATGGTAAGACCCTTGCCTTCCAAGCAAGAGACGCGGGTTCGATTCCCGCCGCCCGCTCCAAAGACCCCTCACATCGTCAGCAGATCGCCGAACTCGGTTTCGGTCAGGATGCGCAGGTCCGCGCCCTTCGCGATCAGATCCTGCGCGCGGCGTTGTTTCGTGGTGACGGCAGCATCCGCATCCTGATCGCCGACGACCAGCAGGGTCAGTGCCTTGGTGACGCCGGTTCGCACCTCGAACCCCGCCTCTGCCGCCATGCGCGAGGCCTGCATCCGGTCCAGCCCCAAGCGCCCCGTGAAGCAAACCGATTGGCCGAAGAACGGCCCCTGTTCGTTCCCCGGCAAGCCGATGCTGGCGGGATAGCGCGACTTCGAGGCCGCCGTCGCCCCCAGTTCCGCGAACCCCTGCCCGGTGCGCTGTTCAGCCAGCATCACCACCTGCGCGGCCGCCCAGGCATCCTCGACCGCGTCATGATGCTTGAAGTCCAGCTTCAGCACCTCCTTCAGGTTCCCCAGCCCATGCCCGCCATAGCCGCGCAGTTCCGGCCAGGCCTTGCGGGCGATGCGCACGCTGTCGGACCACGCGCTGGCCAAGGGGGCCAGCCCGTCGCGTGCGCAGGCGGCGTCAAACGCCATCTTGTCGAAATTGCTGTGCTGGACCAGCGCGTGGCGCTCCAGAAACGCACGGACCGGGGCCAGGGCCTCGGCGAATCGCGGGCTGCCGCGCACGGTATCCGCGTCGATCCCGTGCAGCTGCGAATTGAAGCTTTGAAAAGGCTCGGCGGGATCGACGAAGAAGCCATGGGTGTCGATGCGCCCATCATGGGCCACCATCGCCATGCCCACCTGGCAGATACTGTGGCGGTTGCCATTGGCGGTCTCGACGTCGATGGCGACGAAGCGATAATCGCGGTCGATGAAGTGCATGTTCGGTTCCATCCGCCCGCGGCGTCAGTGGTGGTGCCGGTAGAGCGTGTTGGATCGGTCCAGATGCGCCTGCATCGCCGTCACGGCAGCCTCGTCGTCATGGGCCTCCAGCAGGTCGATGATGTGGTCGTGTTCGCGCAGGGTCACATCCTCGTTTCCCGACCAATGAAGCAGCAGCCCGTGGTAATGGAACAGCCAGCGCAGCAGCGACTGGCTGGTCGCGATCAGGATCGGGTTTTCCGAAATGGCGGCGATGCGGGCGTGAAAGGCCATGTCGGTGGTCACGAAGGCCGAGGCATCGCCCATCTGGTCGCGCTGCCGGGACACCAGATCGCGCAGGTCGGCAATGTCCTTGGCCGTGGCCCTCTGTGCCGCAACGCGAACCAGCCCGCATTCGAACATGCGACGCGCCATCTTCAGATGCTCCAGCTGTTCGGGTTCCGACGACAGCAGCATGCGGGCCACGTCGTCGACGCGGCTGAGGACGCTGTCGGCGCTGAGTTCGTTCACCCGGCTGCGTTCGCCGTGGCTGATGGTGATCAGCCCCATCGTGTGCATGTGCTGCAAGGCCTCGCGCACGGCGGGGCGGCCGACGCCGAAACGCTCCATCAGGTCGCGTTCGGACGGCATGGGCGCGCCGGGGGGCAGTTCGCCGCTGGCCATCATCGCGCGAAGGCGGTCGAAGACCTCGTCCGACAGCTTGCGCCTGACGATCCGGTCCTGAGCCACGGGGGCTGCATCTTTCTTCATCAATCGCCTCTTGGCTGCGTCCCTCAAGACCTAGGCGTTGCGGCGGGGCTGTGCAAATCCTTAGCGGCAGTTTGCCGCCATCCGAAGCCGACAAGATCCGCCGCCTCATCGGGCTGCGGACACAGATTGGCAAGGAAGCCGACATCGCGCAGATCCAGTTCGGCACGGTGATCCGTCACTTCGGCCCGCAGCACCGGCTGGCCCGCACAGGCCGCCAGTGCCGCGACCAATGCCGCAAGCGGGCGGGCGGTGCCATCTTCGCGGATCAGCCCGCGCGGGCCATAGAGCGCGGCGGGCGTCCAGACCGTCAGCCCCGCCCCCGCCATGGCCGTGGCCAGTCCCAAGGTCCAGGCGGCGGCGAAAGCGCCGTCCTGACGCGGATCGTCATCGGCCATGCAGATGCGATCACGGTCCGGATTGGGGATCGTCCGGCTGCCATAGGGGTTCTGGCGCATGGCGATGGTGGACGGCCCCAGCCTGTAATCGCGCGCGCCGATGATCCCCCGCCCCGAGGCCAGGATATGCGGCACCGCCTGCAGGGTCTCGATCACCGAGAGATCATCCGCGGCATGGACGATGGGGCACAACCCGTGGGTCACGAAATCCGCATCCCCTGCTAGCGCGGGCTTGCGGTTCAGCTCGGGGAAGAAGCTGGCGGCACCGCCGCCAAGGGGCAGATCGGGAAAGGCGCGGCGGGCGGCGGCGTGGATATCGGCGATGGGCGGGCATGGCGGCCACTCGGACCCCGGCGGCGTCGATTGCCGATCGACCGAGGGCGTCACCATGACCGAAGCCGCACGCAACCCCGCATCCCGCACCGCCTGCGCATAGGCGGCGAATTCCGCCTCCAGATCGCCGCCCGGGGGGCAAAGCGCGATCAGCTCCAGATCCATCGGCAGATCGGGGAATTCCGCCTGAAGCCGCGCGAAACCCGCCAGATCGGGCCCAAGCGGACCCGCTGCGGCGTCCAGATGGCACAGGATGCGCGATGGATCGATGTTGCGCAGATCGCCGGGGGTGCGGGCGGCGCGTCCGGCATCACGGCCCGTCAGGACCAGCGCCGTCTGTGGAAAGACCGCCGTGCGGGTCGGCGGCACCCATGCAGGTGGGGCGACGTCCTGCGCAGGCTGCCATGTCACGCGCACGGCCTGCCGAAAGACCGCATCGGGTTGATAGGGCCAGGGCAAGGCCAGCGGGCGGTTATAGGTCTTGAACGAGGCATCGCCCCATTGGCGCTGATCCTCCATCTCGAAGACGTCGCCGGTCAGGCGGCAGGTGATCATTCTGTCGCCTGCGCGGTGGATCAGGCCGGTGATCTGCTGGAAGGGCTGCCACGGCGCGATCAGGTCGGGGAAATACCCGTCCGTCACGCTGCCATCGGCGTGTTCGACCTTGACGGGCGCACCTGCGACACCGTCGATCGGATGCAGCACGGTAAAGCCCGCGCGATTGGTCCAGACCTGCCCCGAGCAGCGCGCCGTCACCTGCGCCTCCATCCCGTCCGGACGCAGGCGCAGCGCGACATCGGCCACGATCCGACCCGTGCCCATGTCATAGGTGGCGCGATAGGTGACGTTGCAACCGTCGGTGATGGTCAGATCGTCGATACGGGGCGTCACGGTCCCCCAATCGCGGTCGCGGACCAGAAAGGACACAGCACGGATCGCCTCGACCCCCGCAACGGTCAGATGGCGCAGCTGGCCGCTTTCCAGCGTGACGGCGGCATCGCCCGCCACCAGCCGCCGACCCTGCACGGGGGGAATATCGGTCCCGTAAAGCGCCCGCAGATCCATCACCAGCCCGCCATATCCACCCGCGATCCGTCACGGGCCGAGGCATAGGCGGCTTCGACCAGGGCCAGCGTCTTCAGGTTGTCGTGGCCCGAGGTTTCCGGCTGCCTGCCCGCCCGCAGGCAGTCGACGAAATGCGCCTGGATCAGATGGACGCTTTCCTGGATGTTGTGCCAGGGACGTTCGGCCCAAGGCAGCAGCGGCGGTGCGACATCGCGGATGTCCTCGCCCGCCGCGTTCTGGATCACCAGACGATAACCCGCGTCCAGCCGCAGCGTGCCTTGGTCGCCGTCGATCTCCAAGAGGGTTTGCGGGAAGGTTTCCGGTGTGCGGCGGGTGGCATAGGAACAATCGACGACCGAGGTGACGCCGCCTTCGTGGTCCAGCATCATCGTGGCCACATCCTCGCCCTTGATGGCGGGGTTGATGCGGGTGGTGCTGGCCGAGATCCGCGCCACATCGCCAAACAGCGCGCGAGAGATGTCCAGGATATGGATGCCCAGATCCTGGATGATGAACCGCGGGTCCGTCGCCAGATAGGGCTGGCCCGAAAACACGTCATAGCCCGACCGGAAGCTGACCCGCCCGAAGAACGGCGTGCCGATGGCGCCATCGTTCAGCGTGGCGATGGCGGCGCGGATGGCCGATTGCCAGCGGAAGTTCTCGTGCACCATCAGCGTGCGGCCCGCGCCCTCGACGGCGGCAACCATGGCGCGGGCATCCTCCATCGTTTCGGCGAAGGGCTTCTGGCAGATGACGTGCAACCCCGCATCGGCCGCCGCCTGCACCAGCATCCGGTGCGAGCCGACGGTGGTGGCGATATCGACGAAATCCAGATCCTCGGCCGCCATCATCTGCACGGCGTCGGCATAGGTCCTTGCCACGCCGAAATCACGGGCGGTCCGGTCGCAGCGGTCCTGATCCATGTCGCAGAGGGCGACGATCTGCACGCCCTCGATCATCTGCCACGCGTGCATCTGGTTTTGCGCAAAGAACCCGCAGCCGATCAAGGCACCTTTCAGCATGACGTCACTTTCCCATTGCGGCTTCGGATTGCAGCGCGACCCGAGCCTGAAGTTTCTGTTGCGCCTGATCGACCACCACCGCGGCGATGATGACAAGCCCCTTGATGACGGTCTGCCAGAATGACGACACGCCCATCATCACCAGCCCGTCCGAGAGGACGCCGATGACGAAGGCCCCGACGATGGTGCCGCCGATCCGGCCCCGCCCGCCCGACATCGACGTGCCGCCAAGCACGGCTGCGGCAATGGCGTTCAGCTCGAACGCCTGACCGGTGGCGGGATGCGCCGCGACCAGTTGCGATGACACGATCAGCCCGACCAGCGCCGCGCAGAGCCCGCTGAACATATAGACGAACATCTTGATGCGGTTGACCTTGACGCCCGACAGCGCCGCCCCGCGCTCGTTCCCGCCCACCGCATAGACATAGCGCCCAAGCGGTGTCCGCCGCGCGACATAGGCCGCGACCATGGCCACGACGATCAGCATCCAGATCGACACCGGCAGGCCCAGGAAATTGCCCGCCCCAATCAGGCGGAAGGTATCGGAGCCGTATTCGGGATTGCCGTTCAGGTTCGGAAAGGTGCGGCCATCGGATGACAGCATGGCCGCCCCGCGACAGACGTAGAGCGTGCCAAGCGTGGCGATGAAGGGGGCGACGTTCAGCTTGGTGATCAGAAAGCCGTTCACCGCGCCGACGCCAATACCCACGGCCATGACCAGCAGGCAGATCTCGATCGTGTTGAACTGGATCGACCAGCCAAGGCCCAGATCGATGCCGTAAAGCACCAGCCAGCCCGCAACCATGCCACACAGCCCCACGATGGACCCCACCGACAGGTCGATCCCCCCCGAGATGATGACGAAGGTCATGCCGATCGCCAGAAAGGCGTTCAGCGCGACATGTTTCGACATGATCACCATGTTCGCGGTCGACAGGAAGTTCGGCGCGGCGAAGGCGAAGAAGGCGAAGACCAGGATCAGCGCGATGAAGGTCCGCGCCTTCAGCAGCACCAGAAGGGCCTGCCCGGATTGACCCCGCGGGGCCTGCGTTGCGATATGGGTCATGCGACGTTCCTGTCTGTGCTGTGGCCCTTGGCCGAGGCCGCGACCACGGCGGTTTCGGTGGCGTCATGCCGGTCGAATTCGCCGGTCACGCGCCCGTTGGACATGACGATGATGCGGTCCGACAGGGCCATCAGCTCCTCCAGGTCCGAGGTGACGAAGATGATGCCCAGCCCTTCGGCAGCCAGTTGGCGCATGGTGCGAAAGACTTCGGCCTTGGCGCCGATATCGATCCCGCGCGAGGGTTCATCCATCAGCAGGATGCGCGGCCTGGTCATCAGCGCCTTGCCGATCACCACCTTCTGCTGGTTGCCCCCCGACAGGCTGGAGACCGGGTTTTCCATCGAGGCGATCTTGACCGTCAGCCGCTTGACGAAATCCGCGACCCTGCGTTTTTCCGCGCCCAGGTCCATGTGGAAACCGGTGGTGATGGCATCCAGACTGGAGAGCGTCATGTTTTCCCGGATCGACAGCATCTGGACAAGGCCGTCGTTCTTGCGATCCTCGGGGATCAGGGCGATGCCTTGGCGGATGCGGCCCGCGACGCTGCGGCTGCGCAGCGGTTCGCCCGCGACGAAGAACCGGCCCGCCGCGTGGCCGTGCCGCCCGATGACGCATTCCAGAAACTCGCTGCGGCCCGCGCCCATCAGCCCATAGACGCCAAGGATCTCCCCCGCCCGCAGCGACATCGACACGTGATCCACTGCCAGCCCGCCACCCGGTCGGGGCAGGCAGACATCCTCGGCGCGGAAGATCTCGTCGCCGAAGGGGTGATCGTCGGTCTTGGCGTAATCTTTCGAGGCCCCGCCGATCATGCTGCGCACGATCCACGCCAGATCGACGCCCTCCATCGGGCGGGCGCCGGTGATCGCGCCGTCGCGCAGCACCGTGATGTAATCGCCGATCCGCAGCAACTCCTCCAGCCGGTGCGAGATATAGACGATGCCCACCCCGTCGCGGCGCAGGTCGTCGATGACGCGGAACAGGATCTCGACCTCGGCGGCGGAGAGGGCCGAGGTCGGCTCGTCCAGGATCAGGATGCGGGCGTCCTGCGCTAAGCTCTTGGCGATTTCGACGATCTGCTGCTGACCCACCCGCAGATCACCCACTAGGGCATCGGGCGAGATGTCGTGTTCCAGCCGTGCCATCAGATCGCGCGTGGCGCGGCGCTGCGCGGCCATGTCGATATCGACGCCCGCGCGGGTCATTTCGCGGCCGATGAAGATGTTCTCGGCGACGGTCAGGTTCGGAAACAGGTTCAATTCCTGAAAGACGATGCCGATGCCGTGGCGGCGGGCATCCTGCGTGCCGGCGAAATGGACGGGGCGACCCTCCATCAGGATCTGGCCCTCGGTCAGCTGCTCGACGCCCGCGATGACCTTCATCATCGTCGACTTGCCCGCGCCGTTTTCCCCGACCAGCACGTTGACCGCCCCCATGTGCAGGTCGAAATCCACCGATTTCAGCGCCCGCGTGCCGGGATAGACCTTGGTGCCGCCGCGGATCTGCAGCCCGATGGTCATGGCGTCACCTGCTGCAACATCGTCGGCACGATGACGATGTCGTCACCCGCGCTGCGCAGGGTGGCGGCGCCCTGGAACCGGAAGATCGTGCCTGTCAGGTCGCCCTCGGGCAGCGTGATCCGTTCGAAGGCCGCGTCGTTCAAGGCGCGGGCCAGCTTGGCGAATTCGATCTGGTCGCGGAAATCGGTGAAGACCAAGAAATCCGCTGCATCGCGCAGCGAGGTGCCACGGATCACCGGACCCAGCTGCACGGTCACATCGCCCTGCCCGTCGCCATCGGTATCCAGCGCCATGGTCGCCGCACGGGATTCGCGGTCAGAGGCGACGACGCTGCCCTGATCGGCCAGCAGGAAGTTCCACGGGCTGCCCTCGGACCTCGGGCGGACGCCATGAGCCTTGCCCGCCGCGTCCAGCCCGCCCGCCAGCGCGGATTTCAGCCTTGCGGTATCGACGGCGCGGTCGGCCACGAAGGGCACCAGCTTGTCGTCGAAGATCTGCCCCGCCAGCTGCGCCATGCGCTGCGCGTCATCCATCGGCGCGGCGGTGGTTTCCGGGTCGGGATCGGGGACGATCTTGCAGGCGGTCAGGCCGCCCAGAGCCAGCATCAGGGCCAGGCCTGCGGTCATCGCATGGGTCATGCGTCGCTCCGGGGTTGGGGAATGGCCCGGCATCGCGCCGGGCCGCAGGTGTCACTCGGCAAGCGCGAAGGTTTCCAGCTTGTCGGCGTTGTCGGCATTGATCAGCACGCAATCCATCAGCTGCTTTTCGTCCAGCCCGGTGCTGCCGTTCTTGAGGTATTCGTCCGCCTGTTCGACGGCCAGCTGCGCTTGGCGATAGGCTGGCTGCAGCACGGTGGCCTTGATGCCGCCCGCCTTGATGGAATCGCGCACGTCGTTCGAACCGTCGAAGCCCACGACGATCACATCGGTCCGGCCCGCAGCTTCCAGCGCGGCCCATGCACCCATCGCCATGGTGTCATTGCCGGAAATCACGCCGCTGATGTCGGGATGGGCCTGAAGGATGGTCTCCATCCGCTCATAGGCCTCGGTCTGGGACCAATTGGCGGTCTGCTGGGCGACCATCTCCAGATCCGGATACTGGTCGATGATGTCGTGATAGCCCGAGGATCGGATGCCCGCGTTGGTATCCGCCTCGCGGCCCAGCAGTTCGGCATATTTGCCCTCTTCGCCCATCAGACGGACGAATTCCTCGGCCCCCAGCTGCGCGCCCTGATAGTTGTTCGAGACGATCTGGCTGACGGCGATGCCGGATTCCTTGATCTCGCGGTCGATCAGGAAGGATGGCACGCCCGCATCCTTGGCGCTCTGGACGGCGGCGACCGTGGCATCGGCCCCGGCATTGTCCAGGATGATCGCCTTGGCGCCGCGGGCGACGGCGGTGTTGTACAGCTCGGACTGCTTGTTGGGGTCGTCGTCATGAACCATCACGACGGTTTCATAGCCCAGCTCCTGCGCGCGCTGTTCCGCACCCACGGCCTCGGCCTTGAAGAAGGGGTTGTCGTGGCTGGGGGTGATGATGGCGATCAGGCCCTCGGCGTAGGCAAGGGCGGGCATGGCGGCGGCCATGGCAAGCCCGATAGCTGAACTGATCAGCCTGGATTTCAGTGTCATGTTTTCCTCCCTGTGGTCAGCCGGGCTTGCTGCCCGTTCCTCTCTGACATCCCGAATGCTGGTCACGAATCATCATCATGTCAACAGGTATGATAACATGCTGACCTAAGGCATGACGATCCAGCCGATCCCAAGCGAGATCATCGGCACATAGGTGATCGCCATCAGCAGCGACACGACCACGAGGATCGGCCAGACCAGCGACCCGAACAGCGCCTGCACCGGCACGCGGGCCACGGCAGCGGCGGCGAAGAGGTTCACCCCCAAGGGCGGCGTGATCATGCCAAGCGCCAGGTTCACCACGATGACGATGCCGAAATGCACCGGATCGATGCCATAGCCGATCGCCACCGGCGTCAGGATCGGGGCCAGCACCAGGATGGCGGCCGATGTCTCGATGAACATGCCGACGACCAGCAGCAGCAGGTTCACCCCCAGCAGGAAGGTCAGCGCCGAGGCGAAATTGTCCTGCGCCCAATCCCCGATGGCATTGGGCAGACCCGACAGGCTGATCAGGAAGCTGAACAGAGCCGCCGCCGAGATGATCAGCATGATCGCGCCCGATGACACGGCCGCGCCACGGAATATCCCCGGCAGGTCGCGCCAGCCGATCTCGCGATAGACGATCAGGCTGAGGATCAGCGCATAGATCACCGATACGGCGGCGGCCTCGGTCGGGGTGAAGATGCCGCCATAGATGCCGCCGACGATGATCACCGGCATCATCAGCGCCCCGAAGGACCGGCGCAACGCGGGCAGGATCGGCTGGCGACCCTCGGCGTCGCGCAGGCCGTAACCTTTGACGCGGCACCAGATCTGCACCATCACGACCAGCCCGCCCGCGATCAGCAGGCCCGGCACCAGCCCCGCCAGGAACAGCCGCGTGATCGAGGTCTCGGTCGAGACAGCATAGAGGATCAGCGGCACCGAGGGCGGGATGATCACCCCGAGTTCCGCAGATGACGCCTGGATCGCCCCCGCCATTCCGACCGGATAGCCGTGGCGCATCATCGCCGGGATCAGGATCGACCCCACCGCGAAGGTCGTGGCCACGGACGACCCCGAGATCGCGGCGAACAGCATGCAGGTCAGCACGCAGCAGCTGGCCAGCCCGCCCTGCACGTTGCCGACCAAGGATTTCACCAGATCGACCAGTCGCGCCGAGATGCCTCCATGCGTCATGATCGCGCCCGCTAGGATGAAGAAGGGCACCGCCATCAGCGGAAAGCTGTCCAGCCCCGTGAACATCTTCTGCGGGACGACCAGCAAGGGCAGGTTCGAATGGAAATGGATCGCAAAGACCGAGGCCAGCCCGATGGAGACCGCCACCGGAACCGACAGGGCAAAGAGTGCGATCAGCGCCGTGGCAAGGGCGGCGTTCATGGCTGCTGCCTTTCCTGGTCCAGATGGTGCAGGATCACGCCCGCGATCGCGGCCAAGGCGCCCATGGGGATGGCGGCGTAGAACCAGCTCATCGAGGTGCCCAGCATGGCGACCCGCTGCGCCTGCACGCGCATGGTCATGGCCCAGCCCTGCCAGACAAGGATCACCAGCAGCGTCAGCGTCAGCACCGTGACCAGCCGGATCACCCAGATCTGCAGGTTCGCGGGCAGCAGGCTGCGCAGGAAATCGATGGGGATCATCGCGCCCAGCCGGAAGCCGGCGGCGGCGGCCAGCAGGGTGGACCAGACGATCAGCCCGCGGGCCAGAACCTCGGACCAGCCGACGGCGTCGCCGAGGACAAAACGCGTCACGACCTGAAAGAAGACCAGCGCCGTCGCGACCGCCAGAAGCAGCGCCGAGAGGTTATGCGCAATCCGGACGATGACCTCGCCCGTGGACCGGAGTGGTGTCATGATGTTCCCCGTGCAGGATGGGCGGACCGGGCTGCCCCGGTCCGGTCGGGCTTACTGCTGCGCGTCGCGGATACGCTGGATCAGCTCGGGCGAATACTGATCGGCATATTGGTCATAGGCGGGCTGGACGGCCTTGATGAAGGCATCCTTGTCGATGTCCTCCACGACGTTCATGCCGTTTTCCTTCATCAGCGCGATGCCCTCGACCTCGTTCTTGGCGACGGTGGCACGGGATGCCTCGGCCGCGGCATGGGCGGCCTCGCGGAACCAGCCCTGCTGTTCGGGGGTCAGCGCATCGTAATGGATCGCGGACATGGCGACGACGGCGGGCGAATAGACATGGCCCGTCAGCGTGATGTTGTCTTGGATTTCCCACATGTTGTTCGCCGTGACGATGGTGATGGGGTTTTCCTGCCCGTCGATCGTGCCCTGTTGCAGCGATGTCAGAACCTCGGTCCAGCTCATGGGGGTGGGGGCGGCACCGGCGGCCTCGAAGGCGGCGATATGAACCTCGTTCTCCATGGTGCGCAGCTTCAGCCCCTCAAGGTCCTCGGGCGTCTCAATGGGCCGGATCGAGTTCGTCACATGCCGGAACCCGTTTTCGGCCCAGGCCAGACCGACCAACCCGTGATCGCTGAACTGGTCAAGGATATCCTGCCCGATCTCTCCGTCCAGGACCTGGTGGGCGCTGTCGTAATCCTTGAACAGGAACGGGAAATCCAGCGCATAGACGGCTGGCACAAAATTCCCGATGGGGCCTGTGGACGAAATTGTCAGTTCCACCGTGCCGATCTGCAGCCCCTCGATCACGTCGCGTTCGCCGCCAAGGGCACCCGCCGGACGCAGGGCAACCTCGAATTCGCCATCCGAGAGTTCGGCGATCTTTTCGGCGAAGGCGCGGCCCGCATCGCCGTAGTGGCTGTCGGCGGGCGGCGTGAAGGCCATGTTCATCGTGCGCGCCTGCGCCCCCATCGGGATGGCGGCAATCATGGCGGCCATGGCAAGGCCGAGGCTGGCGTATCTGGTCATGTCGGTGTTTCCCCCCTTGGATGATAAGACCCGGCGCGCGCCCTCCCGCGGGCGCCGGGTTGGTCGTCAGGTGATGCGATGGATGCTGGCCTCGATCTCGTCCCATTCGAAGACGCGCTTCCAGTCGTCGCGCATCAGCATCGGCACGCCGAACTCGATGGCCTTGTTGCAGGCGTCGGAAAACGCGCCCTGGCGTTCCTCGAAGATCACCGCGCCAAGGATGTTCATGTGCCCCAGCAGGAAGTCGCGGGCGCATTCATGGCTGACACCGCTGCGGCGGACGGTTTCATCCATCGCCTCGCGCATGACGGTCAGCAGCGAGGCGCAGACGGTTTCCGACAGGCCCGGCTCCAGCATGGCCATCTGCTTGACGGTGACCTCATAGGTGCGGGCGACGGGGGCATAGATGGCGCGGGCGATCCGGTCACCCAACTCGTAGTGTTCGCGCGGGCCCTGCATCAGCGCGTTGACCACGCCCTGCTGCGCCGCCACCCCGCCGAAATGGTCGGCGCGGCCCTCGGGGGTGGATTCGTCGTTGAAGATGGGCGGATGACAGGGATGGGTCACGAAGTAGGTGATGTCGTCGCGCTCCGGCAGATGGCCCGCAAATGGTGCCGCTGCATCCAGCACGACGACCATCGTGCCGGGTGCCAGCGTCGGCACCACCTGCGCGGCGACCTTGCCGATCACGGTATCGGGCACCGCCAGAATGACCACCTGCGCATCCTGCAGCGCGGCGTCCTGCGCCACGCAATCCAGACCGGTTTCCGATTTCAGGCGGTCGCGACCGATCGGGCTGGCCTCGACATGGGCCACCCGGAAGTCGGTCTTGGCCAGGTTGGTGGCCAGGCGCACGCCCATTTTCCCGCCAGCCCCGAACAGCGCCACTTTTGTCATGTCATCCCCCCATCGGAATCAGATCTTGCTTTAACTGGTATGATGAGATGATAATAATGGCATCATGTCAAGCATGGCTCGGGGGGCATATGCGAAAAAACACGCCGCTGGTCGCATGGCTGGGCGACGATTTCACCGGCTCCGCCGCCGTGATGGAGGTTCTGCAATTCGCAGGTATCGCCTCGGTCCTGTTCACGGATGTGCCGTCCAGGGCTCTGCTGGACCGCTTCACCGATGCGCGGGGCATCGGCATCGCCACCACGGCACGCGCGCACGGCCCCGACTGGATGCGGGACCACCTGCCCGATCTGTTCGCCGTGCTGGACGGGCTGTCCCCCGACCTGCTGCATTACAAGATCTGTTCGACCTTCGATTCGGCCCCGAACAGCGGATCCATCGGCGCTGCGATCGAGGCGGGGCTGCGCGTCCGCCCCTCGCAGGCCGTGCCGCTGCTGACGGCGGCCCCTCAGATGCGGCGCTTTCAGGCGTTCGGGCATCTGTTTGCGGGTACGCCCGATGGGGTCTTCCGGTTGGACCGTCATCCGGTCATGGCCCATCACCCCGTCACGCCAATGACCGAATCCGACCTGCTGCGCCATCTGTCCGCCCAAACCGATCTGCCCATGGGCCTGATCGACCTCGAGGCGCTGGCCGACCCCCAGCCCCGCCTCGATGCGCTGATTGCCCAAGGCGCGCGCATCCTCTCCATCGACAGCATGGAGCCCGCATCCGAGGCTGCCGCAGGCCGCCTGATCTGGGATAACCGCGACCGGATGGGGCTGGTCGCGGGCAGCCAGGGCATCGAATATGCGCTGGTCCGGCATTGGCAGAACATTGGGATGATCCCACCGGCCCCGCCCCCCGCATCGGCAGGCAGGGTTGACCGGATCGCCGCCGTGTCAGGATCGGTGTCGCCGGTGACGGCGGCGCAGTTGGACTGGGCGGGGCAGAACGGCTTTGCGATGATCCCCTTCGATGCCCGCGCTGCCTGCGGATCCGACGCCGATCTGGCGGCCGAGGAAGCCCGTGCAACCCGCGCCGCATTGCAGGCTGCGGCTGATGGCCTCAGCCCGCTGGTGCATTCCGCCACTGGTCATCAGGGACCGCAGGTGGCCGCCTTCCGCGATGCCTTGGCTGCCAGCGGCATGGACCCGGAAATCGCCAACCGCCGCATCGGGCAGGCCCTTGGCCGCATCCTTGACGCCACCTTGCGCGGATCGGGCATCAGGCGCGCGGTGATTTCCGGTGGCGACAGTTCGGGCCATGCCATGCGCCAGCTTGGGCTGTCGGCGCTGGTCGCCAAGGCCCCCACCATTCCCGGCGCGGCGCTGTGCCAGGCCTATGGCGACGGCACCCATGACGGCTTGGAGATCGCCTTGAAAGGCGGCCAGATGGGGTCGCAGGACTACTTCGGCTGGATCCGCGACGGCGGCGGCCCCCGCGACACGACCCGAAAGGCCCAGGCATGACCCAGATGATCCGCGTCACCTATCTGATCGAAACGCCGGGCGACCCCGAGGCCATCGCCGCCAAGATCGCCGCCGATCAGTCCACCGGCACCTTCACCGAGCTTCCCGGCGAGACCGAAGCCCTGCGCGCCCGCCACGCAGCCCGCGTCGAAAGCCTCACCCCCCTGCCCGATCACGACCAGCCCGCGATCCCGCAAGGGGCGGGCATCACCGGCCCGTTCCGCCGCGCCCGCGCCACCATCGCCTATCCGCTGGAGTCGATCGGCACCGACATCGCGGCCCTGATAACCGTCACCACCGGCGGGGTCTTCGCCATGCGCGGCCTGACCGGCATCCGCGTCGTGGGACTGGACCTGCCGCAAGCGTTCGCCTGCCACCCCGGCCCGCAGTTCGGCATCGAAGGCTCGCGCCGACTGATGGGCGTGCCGCAGGGGCCGATGATCGCCTCGATCATCAAGCCCTCGCTCGGGCTGTCGCCCGAAGACACCGCGCAGGTCGTCAGGATGCTCTGCGAGGCGGGCGTCGATTTCATCAAGGACGATGAAAAGATGATGTCGCCCGCCTATGCCCCGCTGAAGGCCCGCGTCGATGCGATCATGCCGGTGATCCGCGACCACGCCGACCGCACGGGCAAGAAGGTGATGTATGCCTTTGGCATCTCATCCGCCGATCCCGACGTGATGATGCGCAACCATGATCACGTCGTGGCGCAGGGCGGCAATGCGGCGGTCGTCAACATCAACTCGGTCGGGCACGGAGGCTTCAGCTTCTTGCGCAAACGGTCGCAGCTGTGCCTGCATGCACATCGCAACGGGTGGGACCTGCTGACCCGCCACCCGGGGCTGGGATACGACTTCGGCCCCTATCAGCAGATCTGGCGGCTGCTGGGCCTCGATCAGTTCCAGATCAACGGCATCGGCGCGAAATACTGGGAACCCGACGACAGCTTCGTGCAATCCTTCGCCGATGTCAGCCGCCCGATCTTTAGCGATGCCGACCGCCCCCTGCCGGTCGTCTGCTCGGGGCAATGGGGCGGACAGGCCTTCGAGACATGGCGGCGCACCGGCCAGACGCTGGACCTGATGTATCTGGGCGGAGGCGGCATCCACGGCCATCCGAACGGTCCCGCTGCGGGCGTCAGATCGATCCGGCATGCATGGCAGGCGGCCCAAGCGGGGCTGACAATCCAGCAGGCCGCCGCCGAGGACCCCGATTTCAGGGCCGCCTATGAAAAATGGGGCCGCCCCTGAAGGGCAGCCCCGTCGGTTGCATCAGGCGCGCAGCGTGCCGCCGGTGGCCTTCTGGACCTTTTCGATGACCTTGGCGGCGACCGCCTCGATATCGGCGTCGGTCAGGGTCTTGTCGCGCGGCTGCAGGCGCACGGTGATGGCGATGGACTTGCGGCCATCTTCCAGCCCCGTGAACTGGTCGAAGACCGAGACCGACTGGATCAGCGCCTTGTCGGCCCCTGCCGCGGCATTGACCAGGGTCAGCGCCTCGACCTTGGGATCGACCACGAAGGCGAAATCGCGGTCGACGGCCTGCAGGCCCGCGGCGTCCAGCGCCGGACGGGTTGTCGTGCGCGTCTTGGGGAAGGGCACCGCGGCCAGGTTCACCGTGAAGGCGACCGCCGGTCCCTTGACGCCCATCTCGCGCAGGACGCGGGGGTGAACCTCGCCGAAGGTCGCCAGCACGTTCGGGCCAAGCGCGATATTGCCCGCGCGACCCGGATGCCACCATACGTCCAGCTTGCGGTTGATCTGGGCCTTGGCGGGGGCGCCGATAGCCTGCAGGATCGCCTCGACATCGGCCTTGGCGTCATAGAGATCCACCTTGCGGCGGCTGCCATAGGGATCGCGGACGGCGTTATGACCGACCAGCAGGCCGGTGATACGCATGGCCTGATCGCCCGGCTCGCCGCCGGTGAAGACGGGGCCCATCTCGAACAGGGCCAGATCGGCGGCCCCGCGTGCCTGGTTGCGGGCGGCAGCGGCCAGCAGGCCGGGCAGCAGGTCGGGACGCAGGTGCGACATTTCACTGCTGATGGGGTTTTCGACCCGAACGGCGTCCTGCCCGCCCCCGAACAGCGCCGCCGAGGGCTGGTCGATGAAGCTGTAGGTCACGCATTCGTTGTAGCCAAGCGATGCCGCCATGCGCCGCGCGGTCCGTTCGCGCATCTGCAAGGGGGTCAGCACGGGCTTGGGAACACCGGCCTGCGGACGCGCCAGCGGCTTGCCCTGCAGCTTGGACAGGCTGACGATGCGGGCGATCTCCTCGATCAGATCGGCCTCGCCCAAGACGTCGGGACGCCAGGACGGCACATGCGCCATGTCGCCTTCCAACCGGAAGCCAAGCGCCTCCAGCGTGGCGCGCTGCTGGTCCTCGGGGATGTCCATGCCGATCAGGCGGGTGGTGCGCGCCGGGTCCAGGCGATAGGCGCGGTCCGGCTGCGGCATCTGGCCTGCCGTCACGACCGTCGAAGCCTCGCCCCCGCAGAGGTCCAGGACCATCTGAGTGGCCAGGTCCAGCCCGTGCAGCGTGAAGGCAGGGTCGATGCCGCGTTCGAAGCGATAGCGGGCGTCGCTGTTGATCTTCAGCGCGCGGCCGGCCGTGGCGGTGGCGATGGGATCGAAATAGGCCGCCTCGATGAAGACGTCGACGGTGTCGTCCTGCGCGCCCGAGGCCGCGCCGCCCATGATGCCGGCGATGCTTTCCACGCCCTTGTCGTCGCAGATGACGACGGCGCCTTCGGGCAGGGCATAGGTCTTGTCGTCCAGCGCCACCAGCTCCTCGCCCGCACGCGCGCCGCGCAGGGTCAGATTGCCCGAAACCCTGGCCGCGTCGAAGACATGCAGCGGGCGGTTCAGGTCGAAGGTGAAGTAATTGGTGATGTCCACCAGCGTGTTGATCGGGCGCAGGCCGATGGCGGTAAGGCGCTTGCGCAGCCATTCGGGGCTGGGACCGTTCTTGATGCCGCGCACCATGCGGCCCGCGAAGAAGGGTGCCTTGGCGGCCACCTCATCGGCGATGGTCACGCTGATGGGGCAGTCGAAACCGGCGGTGACATTGGCCTGCTTGACCGGCTTCAGGACGCCCAGGCCCCGCGCCGCCAGATCGCGGGCGATGCCATGGACCCCAAGCGCATCGGGGCGGTTCGGGGTGATGGCGATGTCGATCATCGGGTCGATCTTGTCGGGCGCGTTCTGCGCCAGCCAGTCGACATAGCGCTGGCCGACCTCGCCCGAGGGCAGCTCGATGATGCCGTCATGTTCGTCCGACAGCTCCATCTCGCGCTCGGATGCCATCATGCCGTGGCTTTCCACGCCGCGGATCTTGCCGACGCTGAGGGTGACATCCAGACCCGGCACGTAATCGCCCGGCTTGGCCAGAACCACCGTGATGCCCGCCCGTGCGTTGGGTGCGCCGCAGACGATCTGCTTTTCGCCCTCATCCGTCATCACGCGGCAGACGCGCAACCGGTCGGCGTCGGGATGCTGTTCGGCATGTTCGACCCGCGCCAGCGTGAAGCTGCCCAGCTTGGCAGCGGGGTCGACGATCTCTTCGACCTCCAGCCCCATGTCGGTCAACGCCTCGGCGATCTGATCGACGGTGGCGGTGGTCTCGAGGTGCTCTCTGAGCCAGGACAGGGTGAACTTCATGACTGTGGCTTTCCGGGTTCCGGCCCGCGCAGGCATGTGGCGGGGATGGGTTTGCAGCCTTGAACCGCGCAAGGGGCCAAGGGTCAAGACGGATCGTGGTTTTTTGCCCCCATCGGCGGGTTCCGCGGCCCTTGGCACAGTCCGAGGGACCTTGTGCGGCGGCGTTTCGCGCCTAACTGATAAGGGGGTCGCTTTGGGCCCGCCATGAGAAAGGCCGACACAGGATGCAGACCGACCGACAGCTTCTGATCGAACAGCGCGTCGCGAACGAGGCGAAATCGCCCTTCGTGGCCTATCTGCTGCTGATCTTCCTGTGGGGGTTCGGCGTGCACCGCATGTATCTGGGCCGCTGGATCAGCGGGCTGCTGATGCTGGTCACATGGGGCCTGGGCTGGTTGATGACGCCGATCCTGATCGGCTGGATCCCGGTGGCCTTCGTCGCGCTCTGGTGCGTGATCGACCTGTTCCTGATCCCCGGCATGATCGACCGCGACAAGAACGACATCAGGCGCCGCTTGGCCTGAGCGCTTCAGCCGATGCGGTCGGCCAGCTTCTCGGTCTTGCCCATGTGATAGAGCTTGATTTCCCGCCACAGCTTCAGCGTCGGCTTTGCCGCGAAGAGGAACGAGCCGATGGTGAAGAACCATGTCGCCGGTGTCTGCCATGCGTCCGAAAAGAACATGATCGAACCGATGATGAAGCAGAGCGCCGCTCCGAAATCGACGATGGTATGGGCGATCTCGAACCGGGCATAGGTGCGGCGCGTTGCATCGGATGCCTCGCGCCGGTGATGCTGGAAGATGCCGCCCCAGAGGCTCATGCGGACAGACCACCCGACAGGCTGGGCGTGTCACCGGCCGCAAAGCCATAGTTGCGCAGCCAGCGCAGGTCGCTTTCGAAGAAGGCGCGCAGGTCGGGGATGCCGTATTTCAGCATCGCCAGGCGGTCGATGCCGATGCCGAAGGCAAAGCCCTGCCATTCGTCGGGATTGATGCCAGCCGACCGCAGCACATGCGGATGCACCATGCCGGATCCCAGGATCTCCAACCAGGAATCGCCCTGGCCGACCTTCAGCTGACCACCTTCCCAAGAACAGCGGATGTCCACCTCGGCCGAGGGTTCGGTGAAGGGGAAGTGGCTGGCGCGGAAGCGCAGCTCGACCTCGTCGACCTCGAAGAAGGCGCGGCAGAATTCCTCCAGCGTCCATTTCAGCTGCGCCATGCTGATGTCGCGACCGATGGCCAGCCCCTCGATCTGGTGGAACATCGGCGTATGCGTCTGGTCCATGTCCATGCGATAGACGCGGCCCGGCGCGATGACGCGGATCGGCGCGCCCTGATCCTGCATGGCGCGGATCTGCACGGGGCTGGTATGGGTGCGCAGCACATGCGGCGGGCGGTCGTCGCCCGGCTCGCGGTGCATGAAGAAGGTGTCGTGTTCCTGACGCGCGGGATGTTCGGGCGCGATGTTCAGCGCGTCGAAGTTGTACCAGTCGCTTTCGACCTGCGGGCCTTCGGCCACGGCAAAGCCCATGTCGGCGAAGATCTCGGTGATTTCCTCGGTGACCTGGCTGATCGGGTGGATGGTGCCGCGGGGACGCGGGCGGCCCGGCAGGGTGACATCCAGCCATTCCTCGGCCAGTCGCGCTTCCAAGGCGGCATCTTCCAGCGACAGCTTGCGGGCGCGCAGGGCGGCGTCGATCTCGTCGCGCAGCTCGTTCAGGCTGCGGCCGATGGTCTGGCGTTCCTCGGGCGTCATCTTGCCCAGTTCGCGCATCTTCAGGCTGATCTCGCCCTTCTTGCCAAGGGCGGCAAGACGCACCTCCTCGATGGCGGCGGGATCGGTGGCAGAGTTGATGCGGTCAAGCCAAAGCTGGCGCAGCGGGGTCAGATCGTCCATCGGGGGCCTCATTCCAGTTGGCCACGCGTTAGCACGCAGGGCCGCGCGGGGGAAGCCTTGGCCAACCCGCGCGACCCAAGTTCGCTCAGTTCCAGATGTCGCCCTTGACGCCCGGCGCGATGCCGGGGTGGTCGGCGATGTGGAATTCGGGCTCCTTGCCGGCCTTGCGCTGGCGAAGATAGTCGCGCGTGACATGCGCGACCGTGCCCGACAGCGCGACGATGGCGATCAGGTTGATGGTGGCCATCAGCCCCATGCTGGCATCGGCAAAGTTGAAGACCGTGGTGACGGCCTGCAGCGATCCCCAGATCACCATGGCCAGCGCCGCCAGACGCAGGACCAGGATGCCCGGCTTGCCCGCGCCCAGGAAGGACAGGGCATTTTCGGCATAGCTGTAGTTCCCGATGATCGAGGTGAAGGCGAAGAAGAAGATCGCCACCGCCACGAAGATATGCCCGAAGCCGCCGAAGTGATCGGCCAGCGCCGCCTGCGTCAGGTTTACGCCCGTCAGTTCCTGCGAGGGCATGACATCGGCCAGCAGGATCATCACCGCCGTCGCCGTGCAGACCAGGATGGTGTCGATGAATACGCCAAGCGCCTGCACGAAGCCCTGGCTTGACGGGTGATGCGGTGCGGGAACGGCCACGGCCGCGATGTTGGGGGCGGACCCCATGCCCGCCTCGTTCGAGAAAAGGCCGCGCTTGATGCCGTTCATCGCCGCCGCCATGACGCCGCCGGTCACGCCGCCGACAGCCTCTTGCAGGCCGAAGGCGGATTTCACGATGCCCGACAGGATGCCCGGCACGGCGGGCAGGTTCATCGCCAGAACGATGATCGCCGCCAGCAGGTACAGGCCCGCCATCGCCGGGACCACCATCTGTGCGGTGCGCGCGATCTGGGGAATGCCGCCGAAGATGATGACGCCCGAAAGGACCGCGACGATCACGCCGACCAGCGCGGGGCTGATGCCGAAGGCCACGTCCACCGCCTGCGCGATCGAATTGGCCTGGACCGCGTTGAAGACCAGCCCGAACGAGATGATCAGCGACACCGCGAAGAGCCCAGCCAGCCAGTTCATCCTGAGCCCGCGCGAGATGTAATAGGCCGGACCGCCACGGTACATGCCGTCGCTGCCATGCACTTTGTAAAGCTGGGCCAACGTTGATTCCGCATAGGCCGTGGCCATGCCGACCAGCGCCACCATCCACATCCAGAAGATCGCCCCCGGCCCGCCAAGCGTCAGCGCCACGGCGACGCCCGCGATGTTGCCGGTGCCCACGCGGCTGGCCAGCGAGACCGAGAGCGCCTGGAACGGCGAGATGCCGTTGCGGTCGGTTTCGTCCGAACCGCGGATGCAGCGCCACATCTCGGCGAAATGCACGAACTGCAGCAGCCCGAGGCGGAAGGTGAAATAGAGACCGACGGCCAGCAGGCCGTAGATCAGGACGTAACCCCAGAAGATGTTGTTCAGAAAGTCGATGATGGCGTTCATCACGGTCCCCAGACTGCTAAAACTTTGCGCAGTCTGTAACACTCATGTGAGCAGACGCAAGGTTCGGCCTGGTCAGCGGCGGGGTTCGGCCTGCAGCCAGACCCCGCCCTCGGGGCGCAGTGTCAGGATCATTTGAGGGCGCGGATCGCGGCCCGGAACGGATTTGAACCGGAAGCGGGCCAGCAGGGTCGAGAGGATGATCACCGCCTCTTGCAGGGCGAAGCTGGCGCCGATGCAGATGCGCGGCCCTGCCCCGAAGGGCAGGAAGGCATAGCGGTCGGGCGTGGTCAGGAAGCGGTCGGGGGCGAAGGCATCGGGCCGGTCCCACAGCAGGTGATGGCGGTGCAGCGCATAGACCGGGATCATCACCGTGTCGCCGGGCTTGACCTGCCGTCCGCAGAGCGTGTCCGGCGCCTGCGCGGTCCGCGACAGGAAGGCGGCGGGCGGATAGAGGCGCAGCGTCTCGTTCACGATGCGCTGGATCAGGGGCAACTGCCCGTAGTCGGCGGCGGTGGCGGCGCGGTCGCCCAGAACGGCGCGGGCCTCGGAGGCTGCGCGTTCCTGGATGGCGGGGTCGAAGGCCATCAGATACAGCGCCCAGCCCAGGGTCAGTGCGGTGGTTTCATGCCCCGCCACGATGAAGGTCAAGAGGTTGTCGCGCAGCTCGTCGCGGTTCATGGCGCGGCCAGTCTCGGGGTCCTCTGCGTCCAGCAGCAGGTCCAGAAGATCGGGCGCGCCATCCTTGGGCGCCTTCGCGCGGGCGGCAATGGCCTGATCCGCCACCGCCTTCATGCGCTTCAGCCCCGGCCCCGCGAACAGCCGCCCCGGACGCGGCAGCCATGCGGGCAGGCCCAGCACATCCATCAATGATACCTTGGCCGTCTGCGCGATATAGGCGTCGATGGACTTGTGGACGTGATCGCGGTCGAACATCCCGTCGCCGGAAAATGTGACGTCAGAGATCACCTCGAAAGTCGCTGCGACGGTTTCCTCGAACAGATCGACCGGCCCCTGCGCGGCGCTCAGGCGGCGGCAGGATGCCTCGGCGGCGGCGGTCATGACGGGGCCAAGCGCCTCGACGTGGCGATGGGCGAATGCGGGGGCGGCGGCGCGGCGCTGCCAGCGCCAATGCGCGCCTTCGGCCACGAACATGCTGCTGCCGATGGCGGGTTCCAGGATCAGCTTGGTCGTCACGGACTTCGGGTAGTCCTCGACCCGGTCCTTCAGGATGTGACGCAGCGCGCCGGGGTCCATGACCATGTGCCAGCGCAGCCCCGTCTTGCCCGAGACGATGGGCTGGCGGACCGCGATGGCGGGGATCAGCTCCAACAAGTTGCGGCGGGCGGTCATCACCGTGCCGATTGCCCCCAGGGGGCGGACGGCCAGCGGCACCTTGACGGGTTCGGTTGTCATCACGGCTCCAGGATCAGGGCCAAATAGGCCAGGAACAGCACCAGGTGGACGGCGCCATGCAGAACATTGGTCCGGCGCGCGCCGAAGGTCTGCACGCAGGTCAGCAGCGTCAGCGCCAGCAGCACCTGCATCTGCGGCCCAAGGCCAAGGATCACCCCCTGCCCCGTCGCCATGCCGATGATCAGCACCGCCGGAACCGTCAGCCCGATGGTGGACAACGCCGCCCCAAGGCAGAGGTTCACCGCACGTTGCAGGCGGTTCGACAGGGCGGCACGGACCGCCGACATGCCCTCTGATGCCAGAACGATGGTGGCGATGACAACGCCGCCAAGTGCCGCAGGCAGCGACATGGCGTTGATGCCGTGGTCGACGAAGCCCGCCATCTTCTTGGACAGCAGCACGATGGGCAGCAGGGTCGCGATCAGCAGCAGCCCATGCGCCCATGTGGCATAGCGGACATGGCCGTGGCGGATGACGGGCGGGTCCTCGGGCTCGGTGAAGAAGCCGCGGTGGCGCACGGTCTGGATGGACAGGAAGACCAGATACAATGCAAAGGTCACGATGGAAAAGAACAGCGCCTGCCCGCCCGTGAAGCTGCCGTCACGACTCGAGATGGTATAATCCGGCAGCACCAGCGCAAAGACCGCCAAGGGCACCAGCACCGTCAGGAAAGAGGATGCGCCCGCGAAATTATAGCTCTGTTCGCCATGCCGCAGCGCGCCCAGCAGCAACGACAGCCCCACCAACCCGTTCAGCACGATCATCACCACGGCGAACATCGTGTCGCGGGCCAGGGTCGGGCCGCCATCGCCCGACAGCATCACCGAGCCGATCAGGGCGACCTCGATGCAGACGACGGCCAGCGTCAGGATCAGCGTGCCATAGGGTTCGCCAAGGCGTTCGGCCAAGGCCTCGGCGTGGCGGACGACGGCGGATGCGCCCCAGACCATCACCCCCATCAGCCACAGGAAGGACAATGCGCCGCCGATCCCGGCTGCGGGGGCCAGCGCGCCATGGCCGAACAGGTTGAAGACCGCCAATGTGGCGATCACGGCCAGGATCGCGGTTTCCCGCGACAGCTTGTTCAGGGTTCTCATGCGGGGAAGATACGCGGGCGGTCCGACCCGGACAATCTGCACGGCCCATCACGTTCGCGGCACGAAAAAGGCCCGCCCCCTGCGCGGGGACGGGCCTTTCAAGGTCGTCTGCTGCCCCGAAGGATCAGGCAGCGGTCTTGGCTTGGTTCACGATCGCGGCGAATGCGTCGGGCTCGTTCACGGCCAGATCGGCCAGCACCTTGCGGTCAACCTCGATGCCGGCTTTCGACAGCAGGTTGATGAAGCGCGAATAGGTCATCTCGGCGTCGACCAAGCGGACGGCGGCGTTGATGCGCTGGATCCACAGGGCGCGGAAGTTGCGCTTACGGTTCTTGCGGTCGCGGGTGGCGTATTGGTTCGCCTTGTCGACGGCCTGGGTGGCGGTGCGGAAGTTGCGCGACCGTGCGCCGTAGTAGCCCTTGGCTTGATCGAGGACTTTCTTGTGGCGGGCGTGGGTAACCTTGCCGGATTTAACGCGGGACATATGGGGTTCTCCTGATCAGCGAGCGTAGGGCATGTATTTCTTGACGATCTTGGCGTCTGCTTCGCAGAGCACCGTCGTCCCGCGAGCGTCGCGGATGAACTTGGTCGTGCGCTTGATCATGCCGTGGCGTTTGCCGGCCTGAGCTGCCTTGACCTTGCCCGAGGCCGTCATCGAGAACCGCTTTTTCGCGGCCGACTTGGTCTTCATCTTCGGCATTTTCGTCTCCTTCGTCAGAGTGATCATGCGACTCGGCAATGCCAGGATCGGCCGGCCGCATGTGTAAGGAAGGGCGCCGTATAGGACGACGCCCCCAAGTTGGCAACCCCCGATCAGCCGCCCAGGGCCAATCCCGTCACGCGATGGAACGCCGAGACGACATCATCGGGGTGGAAGGGGTCGGGATCGACCGAGGCCCCAAGCACCAGAACCACGATCCCGGCCATGAAGACCAGGATCGCGGCACGCGGCGCCTGCGTGCGCGCCAGCTGCACGACGGCCAGAACCACCGACAGCAGGCACAGCAGGATGCCGCCCAGCAGCAGAAGATCCGCCGCCAGCATCATTCGGCGTCCGAGGCGAAGATCAGCCGGTCGTCACAGGGCGCGATCCGGATGATGTTCGTGCTGCCCGCGACGTTGAAGGGCACGCCCGCGATGACGACGACCTGCCGCGTTTCATCGGCGAACTTGTGGTCGCGTGCGGCGCGGGTCGCATTGACCACGGCTTCCTTGAACCGGCTGAGGCGCGGGGTGATGACGCAATGCGTCCCCCAGGTCAGGCACATCCGGCGCGTCACCGATTCCAGCGGGCTGAGCGCGATGATCGGCACGCGGGGGCGTTCGCGCGCCACCAGGCTGACCGTCTTGCCCGATTGGGTGAAGGCGCAGATCGCCGCCACATCCGTGGTTTCCGCGATCTCGCGCGCGGCGGTCACAATGGCATCGGGGACCGAGGACAGGCTGGCGTTGCGGGCCGCCTCGATGATCGAGCGATAGTTCTTGTCCGCCTCGACCGAGCGGGCGACGTTGTCCATCGTCTGCACGGCCTCGATCGGGAAGCCGCCGGCGGCGCTTTCGGCTGACAGCATGACTGCGTCGGCACCTTCGTAGATGGCGTTGGCGACGTCGCTGACCTCGGCACGGGTCGGCATCGGGCTGTCGATCATCGATTCCAGCATCTGGGTCGCGACGATCACCGGCTTGGCGGCGCTGCGGCACAGGCGCACCAGGCGCTTCTGGATCGGCGGCACGGAATAGACCGGCAGTTCGACCCCCAGATCGCCACGCGCGACCATGATCCCGTCCGAGACCTTCAGGATCTCGTCGAAGGCGCGCACGGCGGCGGGCTTCTCGATCTTAGAAAGAACGGCGGCCCGACCCTTGGCAAGGGTGATGGCCTCTTCGACGTCCTCGGCACGCTGTACGAAGGACAACGCCAGCCAGTCGACGCCCAGCTCGCAGGCGAACTCCAGGTCGGCGCGGTCCTTGTCCGACAGCGCGGCCAGCGGCAGCACGACGTCGGGGACGTTCACACCCTTGCGGTCCGAAATGGTGCCCGCGACCGTGACCACGCATTCGGCGAAATCGGGACCGCAGCTTTCGACGGTCAGACGGATCTTGCCGTCGTTGACCAGCAGTTCGCTGCCTTCGATCAGGGCGGCGAAGATTTCCGGGTGGGGCAGCATGACACGGGTCTTGTCGCCCGGAGCATCTTCCAGATCGAAGCGGAACTTGTCGCCCACCTCCAGATCCTGGGGTCCCGAACCGAAGGGGCCGACGCGCAGCTTGGGACCCTGAAGGTCTGCAAGAATGGCGATCGGGCGTCCGGTCTCGGCCTCGATCTCGCGGATGGTGTTGTACCGTTCCCGATGGTCGTCATGGCTGCCATGGCTCATGTTCAGGCGGAACACGTCGGCCCCCGCCTCGAACAGGTCGCGGATCACTTCCTTGGTCGAAGATGCCGGTCCAAGGGTTGCCACGATCTTCACGTTGCGATGTCGTCTCATCATCCCACCCTATCTTGATTTAGCGCTATCTATGCCGCAATTGCCGCGGGGCGGCAACTGGCCTCTGCCGGGCATTCGTCGTAGACAACCTGCAGCAACAGTGATGACCGGACAATGACGCACCCACCCTTCCAGATCGAAGGCGCGACACGCCCCTCCCGCTGGCTGATCACCTGCGATCATGCCGCGAATCATGTCCCGGATTGGGTGTCGGGGGGCGATCTGGGCATCGCGCCGGCCGACATGGCCCGCCATATCGCCTTCGACGTGGGGGCTGCGGGGCTGACACGGCAGCTGGCGCGGATCATGGACGCCCCCGCGATCCTGTCGCATTTCTCGCGCCTCGTGATCGACCCCAACCGGGGCGAGGACGACCCGACCCTGCTGATGCGGCTCTACGACGGCACGGTCATTCCGGCCAACAAGCACGCCGATCAGGCCGAACGCGAACGCCGCCTGGCGCGGCTGCACCGCCCCTACCACGCGGCCTTGGGCGAACTGGCCGACCGCCACCCCGACCGCTGCATCTGCGCCATCCACAGCTTCACGCCGCAACTGCGCGGCAGGCCGCCGCGTCCCTGGCAGGTCGGCATCCTCTATTCGCACCGCGATGCGCGGCTTGGCCCGGCGATGGTGCAGGCCTGTCGCGACCAAGGGTGGGTGACGGGGGAAAACCAGCCCTATACCGGCCATCTTCAGGGCGATTCGATCGACCGCCACGCCCTGTCGCACAACCGCCCCAACATGCTGATCGAGGTCAGGAACGACCTGATAGCCACGCCCGAGGGTCAGGCCGAATGGGCAAGGCGCCTTGCGCCGGTCATCGCCGCGACATTGGCGGCCAGCGGTCTCTGACCCACAAGAGCGCCCTGCGGGGGGTCCGGGGGATCAGCAGCCCCCCGGCGTCGCGGGACGCAAATCAGATCATAAATCAGACGGCGGTCTTCATCGTCTCTTCCAGATAGATCTCGCGCAGACGTGCCGCGACCGGTCCGACCGACCCGTCTCCGACCGTCGCACCGTCGATCTGCACCACCGGCATCACGAAGGCCGAGGCCGAGGTGACGAAGGCCTCATCCGCCTCCTGCGCCTCGGCGATCGTGAAGGACCGCTCCTCGACTTTCATCTGCGCCTCGGCGGCAAAGCGCAGCACGGCAGCGCGGGTGATCCCATGCAGGATTTCATGGCTCAGCTCACGCGTGATGATCGTGCCGTTCTTGACGATATAGGCGTTGTTGCTGGTGCCTTCGGTCACGCGGCCATCCTCGACCATCCAGGCATCGTCGGCACCGCGCGCCTTCGCCTCCATCTTGGCCATCGAGGGGTAGAGCAGCTGTACCGTCTTGATGTCGCGACGACCCCAACGCAGATCCTCGACGCTGATCACCTTCCAGCCGGTCTTGGCGGCGGGGGCATCGGCCAGGCCGGGCTTGGACTGCGTGAACATCACCACCGTCGGCGCGGTATCGGCGGACGGATAGGCGAAATCGCGATCGCCCGGGTTGCCGCGCGTGACCTGCAGATAGATCATCCCGTCGGTGATGCCGTTTTCCGCGATCAGCTTGCGATGCGCCTCCAGGTAGGCGGCGTCATCCAGCGGGTTGGAGATGGCCAGTTCCGACAGCGACCGCTTCAGGCGCACCATGTGGCCGTCGAAATCGATCAGCTTGCCGCCCAGGACGCTGACGACCTCATAGACGCCGTCCGCCATCAGGAAGCCGCGATCAAAGACCGAAACCGTCGCCTGATCCTCGGCCACATAGTCGCCATTCACATAAACCGTCCGCGTCATCTGTTCCCTCCTGAGGCGTCGCAACTTGCGGGCGGTCCTGCGCCCAAACGCCCCATCCGTCAAGCACATCGCAGGCGCTTTGCCGCAGCGCAGGAAAACCCTTGATGCAGTCGCAGCGAAAGATTATTACCAACTCAGGCCCGAATCTTTCCGAACTGGACCCGCGCATGAGCTTTCGTTCCCAACCGCTGCCCCCTGCCCGCCTGAACCGCTGCCAGCTTTTCGGCCCCGGATCGCGCGAGGCGCTGTTCGAGAAGATGGCCAAGTCTGCCGCCGACGTGATCAATCTGGATCTGGAAGATTCGGTCGCCCCCGACGACAAGGACCGCGCCCGTTCCAATATCATTCAGGCCATCGGCGATGTGGATTGGGGGACCAAGACGCTGTCGGTGCGCATTAACGGGCTGGACACGCCATATTGGTATCGCGACGTGGTCGATCTGCTGGAACAGGCGGGCGACCGGCTGGACCAGATCATGATCCCCAAGGTCGGGAACGCCTCGGATATCTATGCCGTCGATGCGTTGGTCACCGCCGTCGAACGCGCCAAGGGTCGCACGAAACCCATCGCCTTCGAGGTGATCATCGAATCCGCCGCAGGCATCTGCCATGTCGAGGAGATCGCCGCCGCATCCCCGCGCATGCAGGCCATCAGCCTCGGCGCCGCCGATTTCGCGGCATCCATGGGCATGGCCACCACCGGCATCGGCGGCACGCAGGAAAATTACTACATGGTGCGCGACGGCCAGAAATACTGGCCCGATCCCTGGCATTGGGCGCAGACGGCCATTGTCGCCGCCTGCCGGACGCATGGGTTGCTGCCGGTCGATGGTCCCTATGGCGATTTCAGCGATCAGGAGGGCTTCATCGCGCAGGCGCGTCGCTCGGCCACGCTTGGCATGGTCGGCAAATGGGCCATCCACCCCAGCCAGATCGATCTGTGCAACATGGTCTTCTCACCCGATCAGACCGCCGTCACCGAGGCCCGCGAAATTCTTGCCGCGATGGAGCAGGCAAAACGTGACGGCGCGGGTGCGACCGTGTACAAGGGACGTCTGGTCGACATCGCCTCGATCAAGCAGGCCGAGGTCATCGTCCGTCAGGCCGAACTGATCGCCGGCTGAGGAACACCCCGCGGAACCGACCAGTGGAGGGGTCGGGTCCGCACCAAGGGGGAGGAGCAGGCCCTGCGAACCGTCGCAGGGCCTGTCGCATTTCCAGCCCCCGGATCGGCTGCCCCTATCAGGCCCGCCGCAGCTTGCGGAAGGCGGCCGAGGCCCCCCATCCCGCAAAGACCGCCACTGCCAGCGACATCAGCCCGTAGATCAGCGGCTGATCGAAGGCCAGGTTATAGAGCCAGCGTTCCAGACCGACCTTGCGCACCTCGATGGCGGCGCGATGGACGTCGATCACCTGCCCGTCGCGCAGCAGGAAGATGCGGGTCTTGTAGTCGCCCTCCAGCAGGTTGGCGGGCAGGCGGATGTCGGCGCGGAACAGCGTGTCCTCAGCCAGCTCGATCCCGCCCTCGTCCAGGCGGAAGTGGCCGTCGGCCTGACGCAGCCGCACCATCGCCTGCGTGAAGGCCGGGGCATCGGCAACGTCGGGCGCGCCCTCGAAGGCGCGCAAAGCCTGCGGCAGCGAAATGCGATAGCGGCTGTCCCATCCCGGCAGCAGGATCTGATCCAAGGGCCCCGTGCTGGCGACGGCGTAATAGCTGGGCGCGGCGCCGACCTCGACCCGCTCGGTATTGACCCAGATGCCGAAGCGCCGCTGCTTGCGCCAGATGGTCATGGGCTGCGAGGGGGCCTCGATCGTGACGATCACGTCCAATTCCCCGTCGGGGATGGGAACCTCGCGCCGGACGGCGCCATAGATCAGGATCTCGGACCCGTCGAAGCTGGTGGTGATGGCGACGGAGTTGTCCGAAAGGCCCGCGACGACCTGTTCGGCCGGGCTGGACTGGTTTTCGGGAATGGCACTGCGGGGGCGGCCGGGGTTCGGGAACAGCGGGTAATCCACCGTCGTTTCATCCGGTGGCACCAGCGACCCGCGCGATTGCGCCGCGACCGCCGTCGGCAGCAGCAGGGTGACGAACAGGGCGGCAATCCATGGGTGTCTGGTCATCAGCGCGCCCGTGTCACGATGGAATAGACATCCTCGGGCGTCAGGAACAGGTCCAGCGCCAGCTTGGCGCAGACCGCCAGCACCAGAAGCGCCAGCAGGATGCGCAACTGTTCGGCCCGCAGTTTCGCCCCCAGAGTTGTGCCGATCTGCGCCCCGATGACCCCCCCGATGATCAGCAGCAGCGCCAGCATCACGTCCACGGTGTTGTAGCTGACCGCATGCATCAGCGTGGTGAAGGCCGTCACGAAGGTGATCTGGAACAGCGACGTCCCCACCACCACCTTGGTCGGCATCCCCAGCAGATAGATCATCGCGGGCACCATGATGAAGCCGCCGCCGACCCCCATGATCGCCGCCAGCACACCCACGGCCACCCCGACCAGCAGCGGCGGGATGACGCTGATATAGAGCCCCGAGGTGCGGAACTTGATCTTGAACGGCAGGCGGTGGACCCAATTGTGCTGATGCAACCGTCGACGGCCGGTCGCCTGGCGGGACCGCCGCAGGGCGCGCAGGCTTTCCTGCAGCATCATCCCGCCGATCAGGCCGAGGAAGACGACATAGCACAGCTGGACGACCAGCTCGACCTGGCCCAGCCGCTGCAGGATGTTGAAGACCAGCACACCCAGTCCCGATCCGATCAGCCCCCCGGCCAGCAGGACGCCCCCCATGCGGAAATCGACCGTCTTGCGCTTCATATGCGCCAGGACACCCGACACGGATGATGCCACGACCTGATTGGCCCCTGTCGCGACGGCAATGGTGGGAGGAATGCCGATGAAGAACAGCAGCGGCGTGATCAGGAAGCCGCCGCCGACGCCGAACAACCCGCTCATGACGCCGACAAGGCCGCCAAGACCCATCAGGGTGAAGGCGTTGACCGAGACCTCGGCGATGGGAAGGTATATCTGCATACGCGTCGCGGCCCGTTTCGTTAGGGCAAGCATGCTACGCCCCGCATGTCAGGTCAAACCGCTTTCGGTCCGCAACGGTCACGGTTGCGCATGTTCGGGTTGAAGCGCGTTCATGCGACGGCTAAGCAAAGACAAGGTCACTTCCGCGTGCGCCGGCAGAAACCTGCCGGTGCCGGAACTGCAGGGCCTGATCGCAAAGGGGGCAGGATGCGTATTCTCATCACCAATGACGACGGCATCAACGCACCGGGCCTCGAGGTGCTGCACCAGATCGCGACGCAGCTTGCCGGACCCGACGGGCAGGTCTGGACCGTGGCCCCCGCGTTCGAGCAATCGGGCGTCGGCCATTGTATCAGCTATGCCCATCCCACGATGATCGCCGAACTGGCCCCGCGCCGCTTCGCCGCCGAGGGCAGCCCGGCCGATTGCGTGCTGGCGGCGGTGGGCGACATCATGGCCGACGCCCTGCCCGACCTGGTGCTGTCAGGCGTCAACCGCGGCAACAATGCAGGCGAGAACGCGATGTATTCCGGCACCATCGGCGGCGCGATGGAGGCCGCCCTGCAGGGCCTGCCCGCCATCGCCCTTTCGCAATACCTCGGACCGCAGACCGCAAAGCTGGCCGATCCCTTCGAGGCCGCCCGCCTGCATGGCGCGGCGGTGATCCGGCGGCTGCTGGATCACGGTGACTGGACCTCGGACGCGGATTTCCGGCTGTTCTACAACATCAACTTTCCGCCCGTCGCCGCCGCCGATGTCCAAGGCATCCGCGTCGCGCGTCAGGGCAAGCGCAAGGGCAGCCGCTTCGGCGTCGTGCCGCAGACCGCGCCGAACGGACGGCGCTTCATGTGGGTCGCGGGCGGATCGCAGCAGGCGCCCGCGCAGGACGGCACCGATGTCGCGGTGAACCTTCAGGGCTATGTCTCGGTCACGCCGATGCGCGCCGATCTGACCTGCCATGATTCGCTGGCGGATCTGGGAACGGCGCTGAACGACCTGACCCTGCCCCATGAGGCCGCCGAATGAACGACGAGCCCGAGGAGAGCCCCGCCGAACGCAAGATGCGTTTCCTGTTCCAGTTGCGCACCCGGGGGGTCACCGATCCCCGCGTGCTGGAAGCGATGGAGGGGATCGACCGCGGACTGTTCGTGCGCGGCCAGTTCGCCGACCGCGCCTATGAGGACACCCCCCTGCCCATCCCCTGCGGCCAGACGATCAGCCAACCCTCGGTGGTCGGCCTGATGACGCAGGCGCTGTCGGTCGGCCCGCGCGATACGGTGCTGGAGGTGGGCACAGGCTCGGGCTATCAGGCGGCGATCCTCTCGGGGCTGTGCCGCCGCGTCTATACCGTAGACCGCCACCGCCGTCTTGTGCAGGAAGCCGAGGCCACCTTCCGTCAGCTGGGCCTCTACAACATCATCGCGCAGGTGGGTGACGGATCGCGTGGCCTGCCCGATCAGGCGCCATTCGACCGCATTCTTGTGACCGCCGCCGCCGAGGATCCGCCCGGCCCCTTGTTGGCACAGCTGAAGATCGGCGGTATCATGGTGGTGCCTGTCGGTCAGTCGGATGCGGTCCAGACATTGATCCGCGTCAGCCGGTCCGAAACCGGCTTCGATTACGACGAATTGCGGCAGGTCCGGTTCGTTCCGCTGGTCGAGGGGTTGGGCCAGACATGACCCCCGGCCGATTACAGGCAGGCTGAGGATATCAAGATGAACAATGGCTCGTTTCGCGTCGCAGGCGGTCTGATCGCATCGCTGGCGCTGGCTTCCTGCGGAACGCAGGGCGGGTTCGACCCCGACCTGCGTGGCTGGATGAAAGGCGGGCTGGATACCGCACCCGCCGCAGCGCAGGCAGCCCCCCGCCCCCAGCCCGACAACCGCGGCGTCATCACTTTCGCCAACGGGCAGGTGGCCGTCGCGCAGGCCGGCGACACGCCCGCGTCGGTCGCCGCCCGCCTGGGGCTGGATGCGGGTCAACTGGCGTCCCATAACGCGCTGCCCGCCGACGCCCCCCTGCGCAGCGGGGCGGTGCTGGTCCTGCCCACCAAGGTGGCCCCCGGCACCGTGGCGAAGCCCGGCGGCATCGCGGCCATCGTCACCGATCCCTTCGCCAAGGGGGCCAAGACCCAAGCCGCCACGCCTTCGCCGCAGACGCCTTCGGAACATGTCGTGGTCTCGGGCGAGACTGCCTGGTCCATCGCGCGCAAATACGATGTGACGGTGCAGGACTTGGCCGCCTGGAACGGGCTGCCCGCGAATATGGACCTGCGCGTGGGGCAGCGGCTGATCGTGCCGAAGCCCGGCCAGAAACCCGATGCCTTGGCGACCACCGTGCCGGGCACCGGCAGCCCCACGCCCAAGCCGCCATCCGCCGCCACCCCCTTGCCCGATGAGACGACGGCACCTGCCGCCGATCCCGCACCCAAGGCGCCGACCACCGACCTGGGGGCCACGCGGACGGCGGCATCCGGCGGGGGACCGCTGCGGATGCCCGTGTCCGGGTCCATCATCCGCGTCTATGAAAAGGGCCGCAACGACGGCATCGACATTGCCGCCCCGTCCGGAACGCCGGTGACGGCGGCGGGCGCGGGCAGCGTTGCGGCGATCACGCGCGACACATCCGGTGTGCCGATCATCGTGGTCCGGCACGAAGGCGATCTGATGACCGTCTATACCGGGCTGGAGGGCGTCGACGTCGCCAAGGGCGACAGCGTCAGCGCAGGCCAGAGCCTTGGCAAGGCGGGCGACGACGGCTTCGTCCACTTCGAGGTCCGTCGCGGCTTTGAAAGCGTGGACCCCGAAAAGATGCTGAACTGAAGGCGAGCGCTCAGATGGCCGCCATCTGATCCTCGACCGCCATGGCCACTTGCGCGCGGATCACAGCCCGCAGGTTTGCCGAGAAACGCTGCCCCATCTCGCCCTCCAGCTGCTGCTGCACGGCATCATGCAGGTGGTGTTGCAGGGCGGGATGTTCCATCACGATCTGCGCAACGTCCTGTGCCGTCGGGGGCGGCAGCGGGACCGGTTCCTGCAGGGCGAATGCGGCATCGATCATCGGATCGGGCTGCGCCGCCACGATCGGCTGTGGCTGGACCTGAACAGGTGCGCGGAATGCCTGCCAGATGCGGATCAACTTGGGGCTTCGCGGGGCCTGTGGTGCGATCACCGCAGCGGGCACGTCTGCCGCCGAGAACACCGAAGCGTCGGCATCGATCATCTCGCGGATGCTGCGGACCGTGGTGCCGATTTCGGCACGCAGCCGCGCGGCATCGGTGGGTGGCGGCGTGATCTGGGCACGGCTGGATCGATTGCTGCGACGTTTGCGCGACAGGCGTAGCGCGGGGACCGGGGCGGGTTTGCGGCGCGGCCTAGCCATGCCGCAAACCGCCGGTCGGCGTGTCAGTTGCGGCCAATGGCGCGCAGCACGCGATCAAGGCTTTCGCCCTGCTTGCTGGTGGCCGGCGCATTGCGCACGGCATTGTAGTATTGCGATGGGTCATAGGTCGGAATTCCCAGTTTCAGGTTTTCTACCGTCAACAGACCCATAGCAGCCAGAAGTTGATAATGCGCTAACTGCAGGTTGGATTCAGCCGTGATCCGATCGGCCCGCGCCTGCAGCAGCGATTGTTCCGCGTCCAGCACGTCCAGCGTCGTGCGGGCCCCCAGCAGCGCTTCCTCGCGCACGCCGTCATAGGCTTGCTGCGCCGCGCTGATCTGCTGGGCAATCGCGGTGATCTGGGCGCGCGCCACGGCGATGTTCGCCCAGGTTTCGCCCACGCTCTGGCTGACCTGGCGCGATGTGTTCAGCAGCGACGAACGCGCCTGATCGCGTTCCGCCATCGCCTTGCGATGCGAGGCGGACAGGCGGCCACCCGAATAGATCGTCTGATCCAGCCGCAGCCCGACGCTGGCGCTGTTCGTGCTGCCGTAATTGCCGTTCAACACGGTCTGCGGCTGACGACTGACGCCGACGCTGGCAGTGCCCGACAGTGTCGGATTGCGTTCGGCTGCGGCGGCGGCCACGCCAATTTCGGCGGCGGCGGCCTGACGCTGTGCCTGCAGGACCGAAGGGTGGCTACGCTGCGCGATGGCACGCGCCTCGTTCAGATTGGCGGGCAGCTTGGGCAGCGGCGGCGGCGCCGACAGCGTGCCGGGCAGCTTGCCCGTCGCGGCCAGATAGGCCTCGCGCTGAACCTCCAGGTCGCCGTTCGCGGCGGCCAGGCTGGCACGGGTCTCGGCCAGCTGGGCATCGGCCAGGGCGACGTCGGTCACGGTGATCTCGCCCACGTCGAATCGGTCCTGCGCCGCCTGACGTTCGCGCGTCAGAACCTCGACCGAGTTCTGCTGCAACGCGACCTGCTGGATCGCCTCGCGCACGTTGAAATAGGCCAGTGCCGCGTCCAGCAACACCTGCTGTTCGATCGCCACCAAAGCCTGCCGCGTGGCCAGCACCGTTTCCTTGGCACCGTCGATGGCCAACTGCGAACGCCCGAAATCATAGAGCGTCAGCGACGCATCGATGCTGAGCGAGGTCGAGCGGCGGGTCGTGGAACCCTCGTCGCGGGTCGCACCGTATTGGGCGACCCATTCGACCACCGGACGCAGGGCGGCAACGGCTGCGGCGACGTCTTCATCGGCGGCCCGCAGCACGGCGCGGTTCTGTTCGATCAGGGCCGAGTGGCGATAGGCCGCGACCATGGTATCGGCCAGCGATTCGGCCCGCGCGGGCAAGGCGGTCACCAGCCCCAGCAGCGCGACGCCGGCAAGGCGGGCCAGCACCCTCACAGCGTGAACCCGCGCGCGCGTTCGAAGCCCCGCAGCATCGGCGCATTCGCGTTGAAGGCATAGCGCCAGGTGACACGGCCGTTCAGCCGGTGGCCGATGCGGGCCACGCCCAGGTTGCCTTCGCGGAACAGCGCCGCGATGCGGCCACCGTCGCGCAGCTGATCCAGAATGGCGGGGGGAACCTCCTCGACCGCGCCTTCGATCAGAATCACGTCATAGGGGCCCTGCTTGGCGCATCCTTCGGTCAGATCTGCCTTCAGGACGGCGACATTGTGCATGCCGGTGGCCGAAAGGCGCGCCTCGGCCTCGGTGGCCAGTTCCTCGTCGTCCTCGATGGCAACGACGGCCTGGGCCATCCGCGAGACGACGGCGGCGGAATAGCCGTAGCCGCAGCCCAGATCCAGCACCAGTTCGTCGGGCTGGATGTCCAGCGCGTCGACCATCTTGGCCAGGGTGCGCGGCTCCAGCAGGACGCGACCGTTGCCGATGTCCAGGTTTTCACCGGAATAGGCGACGGCGCGGCGGCTGGCGGGGACGAATTCCTCGCGCGGGATGTCCAGCATCGCATCGATCACCGGGAATTTGGTCACGTCACTGGGACGGACCTGCGTGTCCACCATCATCGTGCGCCGGGCGGCGAAATCGCTCATGTCGGGGAACCTCTGCTCGACCTCTTTGAGCGCTTATTGCCATGTTTGGCCGATCTGGGCAACGCCGGACATGACGCGTTGCAGCATGATCCAGATCGCGTCTTGCAAGGCGCCGCGCAATCCATTAAGCCATGCCCACTCTCGACGGCGGTGGGTTGGCGGAGAGGTTACGCACCGGATTGCAAATCCGTGAAGACCGGTTCGATTCCGGTACCCACCTCCACTTCGACCCCAGCCGAGGGTGCTTTCCATGATCTATGCCGCAACGACCCGCATCGCCGAAGCTGCGCTGCGGTTGCGCGCCGGTCTGGGCGGTTCGGATGCCCTGCGCGAACGGCTGGCCTGCGGTGCCCGGCCCCGCCCCGCCGACATCTGGGTGCATGGCGCATCCGTGGGCGAGCTGACATCCGCGCGGCAGGTGATCGAGCTGCTGGCTCGTGACCATTCCGTGCAGATCACCGCCAACAGCGAAACGGGGCGCGACCTTGCGGCGGGCTGGGGCCTGCCCGCGATTTTCGCACCGCTGGACCTGCCGGGATCGCTGGACCGTTTCCTAAACGCCTGCCGCCCCCGCCTTGCCATCAGCATCGAGGCCGAGTTCTGGCCGCTGCGGTCACGCCTGCTGGCCGAACGCGGCGTCGCGCAGGCGCTGATCGGGGCACGCCTGTCCGAGCGTTCCGCCGGAACCTGGGGGCGATTCCCGCGCATCATCCGCCCCATGCTGGGCCGCATCGACGCGCTGTCGGCGCAGGATCAGGCCAGCGAGGCGCGCCTGCTGAACCTTGGGCTGCATGCCTCGGCGCTGCTGCCGCGGCTGGACCTGAAGCTGCTGGACCCGGCCTCGGTGCCCTTGCCAGCGCCCGATGCAATGCGGGGGACGACGGCTCTGGCCGCCTCGACCCATGAGGGCGAGGATGCGCCGATCCTCGATGCCTTCCTGGCGGCGCGGGCCGAATGCCCGGACCTGAGGCTGATCCTTGCGCCGCGCCATCCGGATCGGGGCGAGGCCATCGCGGGTCTGATCGCCGCGCGCGGCCTGCCGGTTCTGCGGCGCAGCGCGGGGGCCGACCTGCCCCCCGCCGGTGGCGTGCTGCTGGCCGATACCCTGGGCGAGATGCCGCGCTGGTATGCCGCCGCCGGCATCTGCATCATCGGTGGATCGCTGCAGGATCACGGCGGCCACACGCCCTGGGAACCGGCGGGACGTGGCTGCGCGCTGCTGCACGGCCCCCATATCGGCAATTTCGTGGAATCACTGGCCGCCTTGCAGGCGGCGGGGGCGGCAAGCGCCGTGACCGCCGACGATATGGCCGACCAAATTCTGCGCCTGACCCGCGACCCAGCCCAGGCGCAGCGCATGGGCCGGGCGGCACGCGACCTGCTGCTGGCACGGGCGGGCGATCCGGCGGGACTTGTCGCCGCACTGGCCGAACTTGCACAGCGGCCCGCCTGACCCGATATAGACGGCATGACACAAGAGGCCCTGCGATGATCCGCTATGCTTTGCGCTGCGCCAACGGACATGTTTTCGACAGCTGGTTCCGCTCCTCGGACGGCTATGACGCCATGCGTGCGGCGGGCCAGGTGGCATGCACCAGCTGCGGATCGACCGATGTCGACAAGACGCTGATGGCCCCCGCCGTGTCAGAACCCCGCCCCATCAGCGCCCCCGCATCGCCCGCCGAGACAGCACTGGAAAAGCTGCGACGCCATGTCGAGTCGACCTCGGATTACGTCGGCAGCAACTTCGTCAAGGAAGCCCGCGCCATGCATCAGGGCCAGCGCCCCGAACGCGCCATCCACGGCGAGGCCCGCATCGAGGACGCCCGAAAGCTGATCGAGGATGGCGTCCCCATTGCCCCGCTGCCCTTCCTGCCGCGGCAGAAGGCGAACTGATCTTGCGCGAACTGGGCCTTGCCCTTTCGCCTTTCCACCCATACAAGCCCCGCCGACAAACAACCTTTGGCTGGGGGCCCGAACATGCCGCTTCTGGTGATGAAATTCGGCGGCACGTCTGTGGCCGATCTGGACCGGATCAAGAACGCCGCCCGCAAGGTGCAGCGCGAGGTCGACCGCGGCTATGACGTCATCGTCATCGTCAGCGCCATGTCTGGGAAGACCAACGAGCTGGTGGGATGGGTCGAACAGACCTCGCCGCTGTTCGATGCGCGCGAATACGACGCCATCGTCAGCTCGGGCGAGAATGTCACCGCCGGTCTGATGGCCCTGACCCTGCAGGAGATGGGCGTTCCGGCGCGCAGCTGGCAGGGCTGGCAGGTGCCGATCAACACGACCGCCGCGCATTCCGCCGCCCGCTTCGTGGATATTCCGCGCGACAACCTTGACCAGAAGTTCGCCGAGGGCTTCAAGGTCGCCGTCGTGGCGGGCTTCCAGGGCGTCGCCCCCGACGGACGCATCACCACGCTTGGCCGTGGTGGCAGCGACACGACCGCCGTGGCCTTCGCCGCCGCCTTCGGCGCCGAGCGTTGCGACATCTATACCGATGTGGACGGCGTCTATACTACCGACCCGCGCATCACCTCGAAGGCCCGCAAGCTGGACCGCATCGCCTTCGAGGAGATGTTGGAGCTGGCCAGCCTTGGTGCCAAGGTGCTGCAGACCCGTTCGGTCGAACTGGCCATGCGTTACAAGGTCCGGCTGCGCGTCCTCTCCTCGTTCGAGGATACGGACGACAATTCGGGCACGCTGATCTGCGATGAGGATGAAATCATGGAATCGAAAGTCGTTAATGGCATCGCCTCGTCGCGCGACGAAGCCAAGATCACCCTGGTCACGGTCGAGGACCGCCCCGGCATCTCTGCCGCGATCTTCGCGCCCCTGGCCGATGCTGGCGTGAACGTGGACATGATCGTCCAGAACATCTCGGAAAAGGATTACGACGATCACCCGGGTTCGGTGACCGACATGACCTTCTCGGTTCCGATCAACCAGGTCGAACGCGCCAAGAAGGCCATGGAAGAGGCCCGCGCCGCCGGCACCATCAGCTATGACGATCTGAACATCGACACCGAGGTCGCCAAGGTCAGCGTCGTCGGCATCGGGATGCGCAGCCACACGGGCGTCGCCGCTCGCATGTTCAAGGCGCTGGCTGATGACAACGTCAACATCAAGGTCATCGCCACCTCCGAAATCAAGATTTCGGTGCTGATCGACCGCAAATATATGGAACTGGCCGTGCAGGCACTGCATGATGCCTTTGAACTGGAACAGGCATAAGGCCCGTTCGACTGGGGCCTCGCCCGCTCGGGCGGGGCTGATGCGCAAGGCACAAGGCGGACATGCGATGCAGGATCGCACGGACAGCGACTCGCGCAAGCTGCTGCGGCGGCTGAAGGAAATTCTTGCCGCAGCCGGTGGCGGGCAGGACCGGCTGGACCAGATCACCCATCACATCGCCGATTCGATGGGCACGCAGGTCTGTTCCATCTATCTGTTCCGCGATGCCGACACGTTGGAACTTTGCGCGACCGAGGGTCTGCGCCCCGAAGCCGTCCACCAGACCCGCCTGCGCCTTGGCGAGGGTCTGGTGGGCCGCGTCGCCCGCACCGGTCGTCATGTGAATACCGCCGATGCGCCCTCGGCCGCGGGCTTCCGCTTCATGCCCGAGACCGGCGAAGAGGTCTTTCCCGCCTTTCTGGGCGTCCCGATCCAGCGGGTCGGTGAACGGCTTGGCGTGCTGGTGGTGCAATGTTCCACCGCCCGCCAGTTCACCGAGGACGAGGTCTACGGCCTGGAAGTCGTCGCCATGGTCCTGGCCGAGATGACCGAGCTGGGCGCCTTCCAGGGCAGCAATGCCGACAGCATGCCGCTGGCCCATCGCTTCCCGCTGATGATCCGTGGCGCGACCGGTCAGGAAGGCGCCGCCATCGGCTGCGTCTGGCTGCACGAGCCCCGCGTCGTGATCGCGAACCCCGTGGGCGACGATCCGGAAACCGAACTGGCCCGCCTGCACGAGGGCGTGGACAAGCTGCGCAGCCGCGTCGATACGATGGTGGCGGCAGCCGACATGGACGGCGACGGTGAACATACCGCCGTGCTGGAAACATACCGCATGTTCGCCCATTCGCGCAGCTGGCTGAAGCGCATGGCCGAGGATATTCGCCTTGGCCTCTCGGCCGAAGCCGCCGTCGAGAAGGAGCAATCCGCCGCCCGCGCGCGACTGGAGATGGCCGCCGACCCCTATCTGCGCGACCGGCTGCATGATCTGGACGACCTGTCGAACCGCCTGCTGCGCATCCTGACCGGTCAGGGCAGCGATACGGGTGCCGAGATGCCGGACAACCCGATCCTGGTCGCCCGCAACATCGGCCCGGCGGAACTGCTGGAATACGGTCGCCGCCTGAAGGGCGTCGTGCTGGAGGAAGGCTCGGTCGGCAGCCACGCCGCCATCGTGGCCCGCGCGCTGGCAATTCCGCTGGTCATCCACGCCACCCGCATCACGACCGAGGCGCTGAACGGCGACCCCATCCTGATCGACGGCGATCAGGGCATCGTCCACCTGCGCCCCGAGGAATCGGTCGCCAAGGCCTTTCAGGACAAGATCGCCATGCAGGCCGAGGCGCAGGACCGCTATGCCAGCCTGCGCAACCTGCCCGCCACCGGCACCTGCGGCACCACGGTGCAGATGTACATGAACGCCGGCCTGATGGCCGACCTGCCCTCGCTGGAAGGGTCGGGCGCGGAAGGCGTGGGCCTCTTCCGGACCGAGTTGCAGTTCCTGATCCGCAACCATGTGCCCCGCCGGGCCGAGCTGGCGGGTCTTTATGGCCGCGTCATGGATAACGCCCAAGGCAAGCCGATCATGTTCCGCACGCTGGACATCGGGTCGGACAAGGTGCTGCCCTACATGAAGCCGCAGGACGAACCGAACCCGGCGATGGGCTGGCGGGCGATCCGCGTGGGCCTGGACAAGCGCGGCGTGTTGCGCATGCAGCTGCAGGCGCTGATCCGTGCGGCGGTGGGGCGGCCCCTGCACGTCATGTTCCCCTTTGTCGCCGACATCATCGAATACGAGGCCGCGCACCGAATCCTGATGCAGGAACTGGCCCGCGAACAGCGCCTTGGTCACCAGATGCCCACCGACATCCGCGTGGGCGCCATGCTGGAAACGCCCTCGCTGGCCTTCGCCCCCAAGCGCTTCTTCGAGATGTGCGATTTCGTCTCCATCGGCGGCAACGACCTGAAGCAGTTCTTCTTCGCGGCGGACCGCGAAAACGAACGGGTGCGGCGGCGCTATGACACGCTGAACGTGTCCTTCCTGGCACTGCTGCGCCAGATCATCGCGCGATGCGAGGAAGCCCGCGTGCCGGTATCCTTCTGCGGCGAGGATGCGGGCCGCCCGATCGAGGCACTGACCTTCGCCGCCCTCGGCATCCGCCGCCTGTCGATGCGCCCTGCCTCGATCGGGCCGGTCAAGCACCTGATCCGCCGGGTGTCCATCACCGAACTGCAGCAGGTCATCGCCGAGGCAGAAGCCCAAGGTTTGAACAGCGTTCGCGGTCCGGTCACGGCATGGCTGGCTAAACAGTGAACCAAACCGCAGTTTTGCGGGTTGCCCAGATGGCGCGTATCAGCCGATACGTCGCGCCGGACCAGCCCATGCTTGCCGCAATCGCGCAGGCACCCTATGATCACACGGTTTTCTTGAGATATCCCCCGATATGAAGCGTCGTCAATTTCTGAATGCTGCCACCGCGATGGCTGCCGGCGGGTCGCTGATGGCGGTCCCGGCTCAGGCACAGGACCCCAAGGGCCAACCCGCGAAGGACGCCCAGGCCTTCGGCCCCGCCAAGCCCGAGGCCTTCAGCTTTGAAACCTTGGCCAAGATCGCCGAGGATCGGGCGACGCGGGTCTACAAGCAGCCCGTCTCGGAGTTGGTGGGCAGCTTCGCGGACCTGAACTACGACAAGTATCGCGCCATCCGCTTCAAGCGCGATCGCGATCCCTGGGCTGAAAGCGACCGCTTCGGGATCGACCTGCTGTCGCCGGGGATGATCTTCTACGAACCCGTGCAGATCAACCTGGTACGGGGCGGGATGCCGCAGCCGATCCCCTTCGATCCTTCCATGCTGGAGTTCGATCCCTCGCATTTCCCGGAGGGCGCCGATCTGGAAACCGTGGGCAACATGGGCTGGTCGGGCTTTCGCGTCCGCACCTTCCTGAACCGCCCCGGCGTGATGGATGAATTCCTGGTCTTCCAGGGGGCAAGCTATTTCCGGGCCGTGGCGCGCAACACGCTCTATGGTCTGTCAGCGCGCGGGCTGGCCATCAAGACCGGCAGCCCCGACGGCGAGGAATTCCCGCTGTTCACCGATTTCTGGATCCATGAACCCGAACAGCATGCCGATACCGTCCGCATCCATGCCGTCTTGGACAGCAAATCGGCCACGGCGGCCTTCCAGTTCGACGTGACCCCCGGTGCCGTGACGATGGTGCGCACGCGCATGGCGTTGTTCCCACGTGTCGATCTGCGCGAGACGGGCATCGCGCCCTTGACCTCGATGTTCTGGTTCAGCCCGGCAAGCCGCCGCGCGGTCGATGATTACCGCCCCGCCTGTCACGACAGCGACGGGTTGCAGATGCAGACCGGCGCCGGCCAATCGCTGTGGCGCGGCCTGATGGCGCCGCGCACGCTGCAGATTTCGGGCTTCGTGGACAAGGACCCCAAGGGCTTCGGTCTGGTCCAGCGCGCCCGCGACTTCGAGACCTATCAGGACGCCGAGGCGATGTATCACATGCGCCCCTCGGCCTGGATCCAGCCCGAGGGCGACTGGGGCGAGGGCGAGGTCCGCCTGGTCGAGATCCCGGTGGAAAACGAGTTCAACGACAATATCGTCAGCTATTGGGCCCCCAAGGACCCGCTGGTTCGCGGGCAGCGGCATGAATTCCGCTATCGCCTGTCGTTTGCCGCCCTGCCCCCCAGCGATCTGCCGTTGGCCAAGGTCCGTCAGGTGCGGTCGGGACGATCGATCAACGTGGAAACCACGCGCAGCTTCATCATCGACTTCGATCTGGGCCTGTTCCGCGAAACGCTGCCCCAGTTCCAGGTCCAATCCTCGACCGGGCGGATCGTGCATGCCTATCTGAAGCCGCTGGTCGAACAAAACGTCCTGCGGCTGGCCTTTGAATTCGAACCCGGCCGTGAACAGGTCGCGGAACTTCAGGCCAAGCTGACGACCGAGGATGGCGTCGCCCTCAGCGAAACATGGTTGACCCGTTGGACGGCATGAACGTGACCCGCAGCGTCCCGCCCCTGGCCCCCCTGCAGATGCCCGTGCAGGACTTCAAGGCCATGCCCAAGGGTGGCCCCGCCCGACAGATGAACAACCTGCGCACCTGGATGGCGCGGCTGCTGACCTTCGGCGGCGCGCTGGTCATTGCCATCATCGGTTTCACGCAGATGCTGACGGCCTTCGGCGATGACCCGACGGTCATGCAGATCGCGCTTCTGGTGCTGTTCACACCCACCTTCGCATGGGTCGGCTTTTCCTTCTGCGGCGTGCTGGCCGGGCTGTTCGCACCGCGGTTGACCACGCCGGAAGGCCCGAACGACGCCCGCGTCGTCATCGTCATGCCGATCTATCACGAGGATGTCGCCATCAGCACCGGCCTGCTGGTGGCCCTTGCCAACCAGCTGCAGGCCGAGGGCATGGCCGACCGGACCGAGATCTTCATCCTCTCGGACACCCGCGACCCCGAGATCGCCGTGAACGAGACACTGGTGGTCCATCAGGCCCGGCAGATGTCGCCTCTGCCGATCTGGTATCGCCGCCGCCTGTCGAACGAGGATCGCAAATCCGGCAATGTGGCCGAATTCGTCCGCAACTGGGGTGGCCGCTACGACCAGATGGTCGTTCTGGACGCCGACAGCGTCATCGCGGGCGACACGGTCCGCCACATGTCGGCGCGCATGAACGCCGATCCGCGCATGGGCTTGATCCAGACCATGCCGATGCTGGTCGGCGGCGAAACGATCTTCGCGCGGCTGACGCAATTCGCGGGCCGCATCTATGGCCCGATGATCGCGCGCGGCGTCTCGGCATGGTCGGGCGATACCGGAAATTATTGGGGTCACAACGCGATGATCCGGGTCGAGGCCTTCGTGCAGGCCTGCGGTCTGCCCCGCCTGTCCGGCAAGCCCCCCTTCGGCGGCACCATCCTCTCGCATGACTTCGTCGAGGCCGCCGCCCTTTGCCGCGCCGGCTGGAAGGTGCGGCTGGACCACGATCTGCGCGGCAGCTTCGAAGGTTGCCCGCCGACCCTGCTGGACATGGCCGCCCGCGAACGGCGTTGGGCGCAGGGCAACCTGCAGCACAGCCGCCTTTTCGGCATGCGCGGCCTGCGCGGCATCAGCCGGGCACATTTCTTCATCGGCATCATGGGCTTCATGATGAGCCCGCTGTGGCTGGCGCTGATCCTTGTCGGTCTGGCCCTGTCGGCGACAGTGCTGCTGTCGACGCCGGAATACTTCCCGAATTCGTACCAGCTGTTCCCGGAATGGCCGGTCTTCGACAGCCAGCGCATGCTGTGGCTGTTCGTGGCCGCCATGACGCTGCTGCTGCTGCCCAAGTTCATCGCGACCTTCCGCGCGTTCTCTCGGCCCCTTGCCCAGCAGGCGGGTGGCCGCAAGCGAGTGCTGGCCAGCGCGCTGTTCGAAACCATCCTGTCGGCGCTGATCGCGCCTGTCCAGATGCTGGTTCAGACCCGCCAGATCTTCGAGATCCTCAGCGGCCGCGACAGTGGCTGGGATGCGCAGGTCCGCGCCGGGCACATGCCGGGCTGGGGCGTGGTGCTGCGCCACCACTGGGCGCATGTCGCCTTGGGTCTGGGGACGCTGATCGTTCTGGCCACATTCTCGCCCGAGCAGCTGATCTGGCTGTCGCCCATTCTGGCGGGGCTGATCCTGTCGCCGTTGACCTCGCGGCTGTCGGCCAGCCCGTTGTTCGGGCGTTGGGCCCGGATGCGCGGCCTGCTGCTGACCCCCGAGGAACGCAATCCCCCCGCCATCCTGACCGAGGCGGCCAGCATCACCCGCCGCCTGCCGGCACCCGTGACCGGTCGCGACAGCCTGCTGCGGCTGGCATCGGACCGCCACGCGCTGGACCGGCACATCGCCATGCTGGACGAACTGCCCGACAGCCAGCCCCGCGGCTTGCGCCTTGCCCGCGTCACCGCCGAGGCCAAGATCGCCCATGCCGCCACCCGTGGGCAGGCGCTGGACGACATGGACCGCGCCGAAACCGATGCCATGGTCCTGGACCCGGCCCTGCTGACCCGTTGGAGCAGCCTACCCGCATGAAACGCCTGATCACGCTTGACATGCTGCGGGGCTATGCCCTGCTCAGCATCATGGTGAACCACATGCCGCTGTCGGTCCTGCGGTCTGTCACCCTGCCCAATTTCTCGATCTTCGATGCCTCCGAACTGTTCGTCCTGCTGTCCGGCTTCCTGGTCGGCATGGTCTGGCGCAGCGTCGAGGCGAAGGAGGGTCGCCCCGCCGCCCGCCGCCGCTTCGCCCGCCGCAGCTTCGAGGTCTGGCGGGCCATGGTTCTGGGCGCGCTGGTCATGGCGGCGCTGTCTGCGGCCCTTTGGGCTTCGGGGCGGCCGCATACCGCCATCTGGAACCAATACGCCATCTGGATCGTCGAGAACCCGCTGTTCTACATCGCCGGTGTCGGCTCGATGTGGCTGCAGCCCAACATCATCGACGTGCTGGCAGTCTATGTGGTGCTGATCGCCTCGTCGATCGCGGTCGTGCCGCTGATGATGCGCTGGCCGCTGCTGGTCGCCGTGGGTTCGGTCCTGCTGTGGTGGTTCGCCCCGCAGCTGAACGCGCTGATCCCCACCTTCAGCAGCCGCAACGGCTTCCTGTTCAACCCCTTCGGCTGGCAGATGCTGTTCTTCACCGGCACGGCGATGGGCCTGTTCCGACAGGACCTGATGCCCCGCCTTCACCCCTATCGACACATCCTGACGGCCATCGCCCTTGGCATGTTCGTCTTCGGCTGCACCATCGTCATCGCCGCGCGGATCGGCGAACCGGCCCTTGCGCTGCGTGCCGCCATGAAGACGCTTTACGGCGAGGTCGACAAGTGGAACCTGGACGGCACCCGCTATCTGGCCATCGTCGCGGCCGCTTGGCTGGTCGCCGTTCCGCTGGCCCGACCGATGGAGTGGCTCTCGGCCAGCAGACTGGGCGTAGCCTTCCAACAGATCGGGCGCGGCGGCCTGTGGTCCTTTGCCATCTGCGTGCTGCTTTCGGTAGCGGGCGACGCCTTCCAGATGAACCCCGAGGGCAAATCTGCCGGGGCAAGGCTGGCCATCGATCTGTGGGCCTGCCTGACGCTCTGGTGGGCATCGGCCCTTTGGCTGGAGTACGGCGCGCCTTGGCAGCGCGCCCGCAAGGCCCGCCGCAAGCTGCCTGCCACAGCTGCCTGACCGGTATTACCGCCACCTTTCTGGCAAGTCCTGCAAGGCGGCAATCAGATGTGGTCTGTCGCCATGGATTGCGCCGCTTCGGCCAGATCTTTGCGAATTGCCTGAACCACCTCCAGCCCCCATCGGTCGTTGGCATGCACCAGATCATCGCCCGGATCCTTGTAGTAGCGGCGATCCAGCAGCAGGTCGTCGCCCCCGAAGGCTGAACGCAGGTCAAGGATACGGATGCCCATATCGGCCAGGTGCCCGGCCATCACCTGGTCATAGGCCATCCAGATATGGCGGTTTTCGGGCAGGAAACGCGTCGGCCCGAAGACGCAGGTGACCTGCGGCGCCATTCGCACCAGCGTGCCATAGAAACGCAGGTAGCCGGCGATGTAATCACGAGCCGCGGCGCGTGCGATCCTGGCCGAGATCAATGTTCCGTCCTGACCGTTTGCCTGGGCCGCCGTGGTCAGATCGCGCACGAAATGGATCGCGGTCATTCCGACATTGGCATAGATCGGCAATCGCAGATCGAAGGCCTGCCGGAAAAGCACGTCCAGCTTGGCTGCCTTGCGGGCAAAACGTTCGGTCCGCTCGGCACCGAACAAGGCCTCGTCCTGGCGCAAGGATGAAATCTGGAAACGGGTCCTGCCATCCTGAGCAGTGGTGAATTCGGCGCCGATGAAGTTGGGCGCGGCCGCTGCGATGGCACGGCGAAATTCCAACCCTCGTGCCTCGCCGCTCTTGATCATCACCGAAGCATGCGAATCGCCGACCAGCGCAGCTTCAATCACGGTCTTCATTGAAGCGGTCCAGAGCGATTTCCTCGCAGATGATGTCCTGGGCTTCGGTCGCCTTGGCGACGGCATCCTGAATGCGGCTGTCCTGCAGGTCGGGAAGATCGACCGTGGGCCCATCGATACCGAGGCCCTGCAGAAAATGCTGCATGACGTAATCGACCCCATCCGCCGTCACCGAACGGCGGTCATCCTGAAACATCTGCCGGTTCAAGCCGGGGTTGGTGACGATCTCGTACGAAGGAAAATAGTCGACATCGGGGTGCAGGGACTGGAAATGCCCCGCCGCAGCGCGCAGGACCGATTTCGAATGGGTCGTGGCGGTCAGGACATGGCTGTCCGCTGCCGCCGTGGCAGCCAGCGGCACGGGCGAGACGGTCAGCAGCATCCTGATGGCAGGATTGATCTGGCGCAGCTGCGTGCGGATCTTGTCCAGATCGTTCAGGATGTCGGGATACTGCAGATTTTCGAACCGATGCAGTTCGGCATCGAACTGCCCGCCCATCGTCCCCGGGCAGGCGGCATAGCGCAACCCGGTCCGGCAGTTCATCCACCCTTCGGTCAAGCCAAGGGTGAAGATGAAGACGCTGCTTTCCTGCACGCCCCGGCGGATGGCCGACAGCGTGGCCCTGCGCGCCATGAACAGCTCTTCGATGGTCTCGAAACCGCCGGGTTCGATCTGCGGCCGGATCGGGTCCAGATGCGTGTCGCCATCGGCCCACGTCTCATGGTCCTGGCTGTCGGGTTCCAAGGTCCAATCCAGCAGCTGGGCCAGCATGCGCGTGGTATAGATGTTGCCTGTCCGAAACGAGAAGATGCCATAGCCGAAGTCTCGGGCGGTCTTGTCGTTCAGCCCATGGGGCGGGCGTTCGGCCTGTCGCCAGGTGAAGCCTGCCTGCACCAGTGCGCGGCTGATATGCTGGGCAAAGCAGGACCCTGCGGTCAGGATCGGATCATCACGCGTCAGGCTGAACTTGGGCGTCCAAAGGCCTGGCAGCACCGTTCCGGTTCTGGCGGCCCGCGCGACCGAGGTCCGCCAATAGGCACGACGGGGCAACCTGCTGTAAGGATTGACCGAGGACATGCTGAGACCCTTATCCTGTGCCGTCACGGCATGAAAAACCTGTATGTCAGATTTTCCACGGGGTCTGACCCGTTTCAAGATTGCTACAACCTTAAGGATAAACTTTTGCCGCCAACTGTCGCGAAAGGGCGACATCGCAAACGACTGCCCGGAAATTCATCCGGCCGCGATCTGATGATGTGTGAAAAATGGTGCACCCGGAGCGATTCGAACGCCCGGCCCCCAGATTCGTAGTCTGGTGCTCTATCCAGCTGAGCTACGGGTGCAACCTGCGCGCTGCATAGCTCCCGTCGCCGCAGGATGCAAGAGACGAAAAACGCTCGCGGCCAAATGGCGGCGGGCGTTTGCGGCAGATGACCCCAGAGGGGGAAATTGCGGAGATGGGAAATGGTGCACCCGGAGCGATTCGAACGCCCGGCCCCCAGATTCGTAGTCTGGTGCTCTATCCAGCTGAGCTACGGGTGCAACATGACGGGGTGAATAGCGGCAGTGTTCGGGGGGTGCAAGGGATGAAAACCAAAAAAACCGCCTCTTTGTCAAAAAACTGTTTCAGGCGGTCTGACGCGGTTCGGATTGCGCCGTGCCGCGGGGGATCTGGATACAGAACTGGCTGCCCTCGGCATCGCTGCGCAACAGCTCCAACGTGCCGCCATGGCCGCGTACCAGATCGGCGGCAATGGTCAGGCCCAGCCCGGTGCCGCCGCGACGCGTGCTGCCGGTGAAGGGCTTGAACAGGTATTCCTTGGCCTTGTCCGGCAGCCCGGGACCGCTGTCGCCCACGCGAATCCACCAGTCGGTGTCGTTTTCGCCCGCGCCGACCTCGACCGTGCCGGGCTTGCCGGTGGCCTCGATCGCCTGGCGGGCATTGCGCATCAGGTTGGACAGCACGCGATACAGCTGATCGCGGTCGGCGCGGATGATCAGCGTGGCGGGGATGTCGGACAGGAAATCGACCTGTCCGGCAGCCTCGGCGGCCAGAACCTCGGCCTCGATCACCTCGGTTGCCAGCTGGTGCAGGTTGAAGCGCGACAGGGTGGGCGCAGGCTCCTCGGCCTTGCCGAAGGCCAGCGTGGTCTCGCAGAGGTTCACCGCACGGGTGATCGAGTTCACCAGCTTGGGCGCGGCACGCCGCACCTTGGGATCGGCGCTGTCCTCCAGCCGGTCGGCGAAGATCTGGGCGGTGGTCAGGATATTGCGCAGATCGTGGCTGATCTTGGCGACGGCCTGTCCTAGCTGGGCCATGCGTTCCTTCTGCTTCAGGGACGAGGTCACCGTCTGCTGCATCGACCGCAGCGCGTCCTCGGCCTCGCGCAGTTCCTCGAGGCGCGCGCCGGGGATGATGATGTGTCGCGCATCCTCGGGGGCGCTGGCATAGGCAGACATATGGCTGATGACGCGCCGCATGGGCACAAGGATCAGCCGCTGCGCCGCCAGGAACAGCAGCACCGCCGTCAGGATCGAAAAGGCCGCCGAGACCCCCAGAAGACGCAGACCGTAATCCACCATCGCTTCCCGCAGGGGAGCGGTCTGCATCGTGATCTCGATCAACTGGCCGGCCTGGTTGACCGGCGCGCCGATCACGCGGACGACGTGATTCTGCCTGCTGACCAGCGTGGCCAGCGAATCGTCGATCGTCTGTAGGACACCATCTTCGCGCAAATCGTATGTGGCCGCGATGGGGCCGGGAATGGGGGACGACAGGACAAGCTGGCGAATGTCGTTTCGGCGCAGGACCACGTTGAAGACATCGGCGTTCTGCAGCAGTTCAGTCTCGAGATCTGCGGCCAGCGACTCGTCCGTCGCCAGCAGCGCCAGACTTGCGATCTGCGCACGCTCCAACCGCGATTCGAGGTAGTCCAGCCGGAAGGACGCCAGCGATGGCAAAAGGATGAACAATTCCGCCAAGATGACGAACATCATCGTCAACGCGGCGAATCGGCCAGAGATCGTGTTCAGTCGCATGGTTTCCGGATATGGTTGTGCCGGTGCAACTTGTCAGCCGACGAATGGTGTTTCAGTCGATCAAACGAATGTGATCGGGACATGGTTCCATCTTGCGCGTTCGCGCGAAGATGCGGTCGATTGCTGCCGGAATCGGTTGACGCAGGCGTACTTGTCCCCTAATGAGCGGGCTTCGAACAACCAGCGCCGTCGCGCGGGGCAGTATCCTGCTACCCTGCCCTGACTTGATGCCACCCGCAAGATACGACCCGGAGACTGAATATGAAGCGCACCTTCCAACCTTCGAACCTTGTTCGTGCGCGCCGTCACGGCTTTCGCGCACGCATGGCCACCAAAGGCGGCCGTCGCATTCTGAACGCACGCCGCGCCAAAGGCCGCAAGAGCCTGTCGGCTTGATAGCGCCCGGCAGCTTTACGCTGCCACATGAAGGCTTTCGACATGCCGCCACTGCCCCATCCTGCTGACACTCAGCCCACGGATGCCGGCGGGGCGGCATTTCGCGTGGCCGACGGCTTCAAGATGCCCCCCGTGATCGGCAAGCGCGCCGATTTCCTGGCAGCCGCCAAGGCACGTCGACAGGCGATGCCCGGATTTCTGCTGCAGGCCCGGCGCCGCGACGACGACGGCCCGGCGCGGATCGGCTTCACCTGTTCCAAGAAGGTCGGCAATGCAGTGGCCCGCAACCGTGCCAAGCGTCGCCTGCGCGAGATCGCCCGCCTGACCATGCCGCAGACGGCACAGTCGGGGTGGGACTATGTGCTGGTCGGCCGCCCCGGTGCCACCGCCAGTCTGGATTTCACCCAGCTCTGCGAGGATTTCGCCCGCGCCATGCGCAAGGTCCACAAGTGAGACCGCTGGCTCGGGTTCTGGCCTTGCCGGTTCGGGCCTATCGGCTGGTCGCATCGCCCTGGGTCGGGCACGGCTGCCGGTTCCAGCCGACCTGTTCGGCCTATGCCCTGCAGGCGCTGGAGCATCACGGGCCGTTTCGTGGCACCTGGCTGATGCTGCGCCGCATCGGGCGGTGCCATCCCTGGGGCGGATCGGGCTTCGACCCGGTGCCGGGAACCGACACCACCTGCACTCACGACTGCGACCACTAAGGGGGCCATCATGCTGGACGAACTGGACGACACGGACATCCACCCGCTTTTCGCGGGCGCCCCCACCTCGACGGAATTCCGCAAGCTGCGCAAGCGCATGGTTCGCGAGACCCGCGCCGCGATCGAGGATTACGGCATGATCCGCCCCGGCGATCGCTGGCTGGTCTGCCTGTCGGGTGGCAAGGACAGCTATGCGCTGCTGGCCATCCTGCACGAATTGAAGTGGCGCGGCCTGCTGCCGGTCGATCTGCTGGCCTGCAACCTGGATCAGGGCCAGCCGAACTTCCCTGCCACGGTGCTGCCGGAGTTCCTGAAGGCCCGCGGCGTCGAACATCGCATCGAATACCGCGACACCTATTCCATCGTGAAGGACAAGACGCCCGCGGGGCGAACCTATTGCGCCATGTGTTCGCGCCTGCGTCGCGGCAATCTCTATCGCATCGCGCGCGAGGAAGGGTGTTCCGCCGTGGTGCTGGGCCATCACCGCGACGACATCCTGGAAACCTTCTTCATGAACCTCTTCCACGGCGGAAGGCTGGCCACCATGCCGCCCAAGCTGCTGAACGAAGAGGGCGACCTGACCCTGCTGCGCCCCTTGGCCTATGTGGCCGAGGCCGATTGCGAGCGGTTCTCGAAGGCGATGAACTATCCTATCATCCCCTGCGATCTCTGCGGCAGCCAGGAAGGGCTGCAGCGGGTTCAGGTCAAGCGCCTGCTGGACGAATGGGAGGCGCGGACCCCCGGTCGCCGTCAGGTGATGTTCCGGTCGCTGATGAACGTGCGCCCCTCGCATCTGCTGGACCCCAAACTGTTCGATTTCGCGGCACTGGTTCCCGGCATGAACACCCCCGAGGGGGACGCCGTTCCCGATCTGCGCGCGTCGGAACAGGAACTTTAACGGAACGCAAAGCTTTCGGGATTAGGACGGACCACGGTGATTCCGTGAAAGGTCCGGCATGTCCAAGAATGTAACGCGTCTCTTCGCTCCGATCCTCAGGTTGCTGGGCCGTCCAGATCAGGCCCGCGACCTTTCCCGCAGCGTCCTGCTGCTTCAGCTTGAAAACACCGAACTGCTGTCACGCACCCTGGACAAGGCCGCCATGAGCCATCTGCTGGTCCAGCTGTCGATGACCTTGGGCCGCGCCGTGCGCCCCTACGATCCGGTGCGGGTGCTGTCGCCGGGGCTGTTCGCCTTCGTGCTGCGCAACCGCACCGAACGCGATGCGATGCAGGTCGCCCACAGGCTGCACCGCAAGGGTCAGGCGCAGATCTCGATCGCAGGGCAGACGTTGACGCCGGTGATCAGCGGGGCGCTGGTCCATGCCGATGGCGGATGCCTGACGGGCCCCAACTTGGCGCGTGACCACCTGCCCGGCCCCGATCTTCCCGACATCGAGACGCTGATCGACAACGCCCGCCAACGTCTGCAGGCCACGTCGGACAGCGATCTTGGACGGCTGCGGCTTTATCCCTACGACACCACGCTGGCAGGGGCGCCACTGGTCGCCACCATCAGCGATGCCATCAATGCCGATCAGGTCGAGGCCTGGTTCCAGCCACAGGTCTGCTGTCATTCGGGCGCCATCACCGGCTTCGAGGCCCTGGCCCGCTGGAACCATCCCGCGCGCGGCATCCTGGCGCCCGGCGTCTTCATGCCCCAGATGTCCGAGGCCGATCACACCGCCCTGACCCAGGCCATGCTGACCCAATCGCTGATGGCGTTGAAGGAATGGGACGGCGCCGGTTTCGACGTGCCCACGGTTTCGGTCAACATCTCGAACACGGAACTGTCCGAACGCGGCTTTGCCGATTGCCTGCTGTGGGAGCTGGACCGCCACGAGATCCGCCCCGACCGCCTGGTGATCGAGGTTCTGGAAAGCGTCGGCCCAGTCACAAGCAACGCCGATGTCCGCGTCAACCTGCGCAAGCTGTCGAAGGCGGGTTGCCACATCGACTTGGACGATTTCGGCACGGGCTATGCCAGTCTGGATGCGATCCGCCAGTTCGGCATCCATCGCATCAAGCTGGACCGCAGCTTCGTCACCGGTTGCGACATCGATCCCGGTCAGCAGCGGATGATCCTGGCCATCCTGGCGCTGGCGGAACGGCTTGGCATCGCGGCCCTGGGTGAAGGCGTCGAAACCCGCGAGGAACACGCCTTCCTGGCCCAGATGGGCTGCGACGAGGTGCAGGGCTATGCCATCGCCCGCCCCATGCCGCTGTCCGCCACCATGGATTTCCTGCGTCGTCACAGCGCCGCCGCGGCCGATCTGCCCAGCATCGCACGCCGCGGCTGAGGGTCCGATCGGCCGACAACGGCCCCGATCCGCCCGTTACCCCAAGCATTCCTGCCCATTCGGCCAAATCCGCTTGACCTTTCGGGGTCCGTTCTGTTGAACCGGCGCGACTGACGTGATGACAGTGGTGAGGGAATGGAAGACAACAACCGCAATCTGATCCTGGCGACGGTCCTGTCGTTTCTGGTGATCCTGGTCTGGTATACGGTCTTCGCTCCGGAACCCGTATCCGACCAACCTTCGGGCCAGCCCCTGGCCGAACAATCGGTGGGCGGTCAGCCCCTGACGGCGGATGCCCCCGCAGGCACGACCACCGCCGCCCCGGCCGATCTTGCCGATCAGGCGCAGCCCGCGGGCCGCATCCAGATCGAGTCGCCGGCACTGGAAGGCTCGATCTCGCTGGCTGGCGGTCGCATCGACGACCTGCTGCTGACGCGCTACCAGGAAACGCTGGACGAGAATTCGCCCGACGTGCGGCTGCTGTCGCCCTCCTCGGCGACGGCGGATGCCAATATCGATACGGGCGTGACCAAACCCTATTACACCGTCTATGGCTGGACCCCCGGCCCCGGCACCGATCCCGCGCTGGTCCCGAACCCGACCACCGTCTGGACGCAGGAATCGGGCGAGACCCTGGCCCCCGGCCAGCCGGTGACGCTGGCTTGGGACAACGGCGCGGGCCAGATCTTCCGCCGCACCTTCAGCCTTGATGACAACTACCTGTTCACCGTCTCGCAGAGCCTGCAGAACGATGGCGACGCGGATTTCGTGGCCGCGCCCTATGGCATCATCGCCCGCCACGGCCGCCCCGACACGCAGAACTTCTTCGTCCTGCACGAAGGCGTCGTCGGCATGCATGACGGCACGCTGATCGAGGAAAAATACAAGAACATCGCCGATCTGGACCCCATCGCCCGCGAGGGCCGCGCGCAAGTCTTCGATGTCGCCTCGGATGGCTGGGTGGGCTTCACCGACAAGTACTGGATGACGACGCTGGCCCCCGCCCCCGGGCAGGCCTTCACCGCCGTCGTGAAATACGCCGATGGCGCCGACATCTATCAGACGGAAGCCCGCTTCCCGATGCAAACCGTCGCGCCGGGCACGCAGGTCACTGCCGACAGCTATCTCTTCGCGGGCGCCAAGGTCTGGGAAGTCCTGAAGGGCTATGAGGACGGCGTCGGCATCAAGGGTCTGGTCGATTCGATCGATTGGGGCTGGTTCTACTTCCTGACCAAGCCGATCTTCCGCCTGCTGCACTGGCTGCATGCCATCATCGGCAACATGGGTCTGGCCATCATCGCGCTGACCTTCGTCCTGAAGACGCTGGTCTTCCCGCTCGCGCGCAAATCCTACATCTCGATGGCGAAGATGAAGGAATTGCAGCCGCAGATCCAGGAACTGAAGGAACGCACCGGCGACGACCGCATGAAGTTCCAGAAGGAAACGATGGAGCTGTACAAGCGCGAGAAGGTGAACCCCGCAGCGGGCTGTCTGCCCGTGCTGCTGCAGATCCCGATCTTCTTCTCGCTCTACAAGGTGATCTTCGTCACCATCGAGCTGCGCCACGCGCCCTTCTTCGGCTGGATCCGCGACCTTTCCGCGCCCGATCCCTCCAGCCTGCTGAACCTGTTCGGCCTGCTGCCCTATGCGGCACCGGCGCAGGGCACGCTGCTGCACTCGCTGTCGCTGCCGGCGCTGGCGATCCTGCTGGGCATCAGCATGTGGATGCAGCAGCGCCTGAACCCGGCACCCGCCGATCCGGCGCAGAAGATGATCTTTGCCTGGATGCCGTGGGTCTTCATGTTCATGCTGGGCGGCTTCGCCTCGGGGCTGGTGCTCTACTGGATCACCAACAACACGATCACGATCCTGCAGCAGTACACGATCATGTCGATGCACGGGCACCGTCCGGACCTGTTCGGCAACATCAAGTCCTCGATGCCCAAGATCTCTGCGAAGGGCGCCAAGGGCAAAGGAAAGTGACCGCGCGTCTGGCCCTGATCCGCCGCCACCCGATCAAATCGGTCGGTGGTGAGGGGCTGGACGGCGTGACCCTGCAGGCGGCACGCCGCCTGCCCGGCGACCGTAGCTATGCGGTGCTGACCGAAAACGGCGAGCGTCACGCGCTCGCCAGCCAATCGGAGGGGCAGCCGGACCGCTGGCTGCCCAAATCCTGCTTCCTGCGCGGGGCCGTCTGCCCCGATCTGCAGGCCGTCACCGGCGGTTGGGAGGGCGACAGGCTGACCCTGTCCCATCCGCGCCAGACACCCATCACCATCGACCCCGAAACCGACAGCGACGCGCTGGTCGCCTGGCTGCGTCCGCTCTGGCCCGCCGATGCCCCGCAGCCGACCCGCCTGGTGCGCGGCGCTGCCATCTGGACCGACCAGAAATGGCCCTGGATCTCGATCCTGTCGCTGGACAGCCTTGCGGATCTTTCGGCCAGGACCGGCCTGGGCCTTGGCACCCACCGCTGGCGCGGCAACCTCTGGGTCGAGGGATGGGCACCCTTTCACGAACGCAGCCTGATCGGCCAGATCATCCATATCGGAGAGGCCGAGCTGCGCATCACCGACCATATCGGCCGCTGCACCGCCACCAACGCCGACACGGCCACGGGGCGCGTCGATCTTGACATGATCGACGCTTTGCAGCGCCATTACGGACATACGGATTTCGGCGTCTTTGCCGAAGTCGTCACGGGCGGCGCGATCCGCCTCCAGGACCGGATCACCCCATGAAAGTCAATTTCCCCGTCGCCGCCGCCCCCGACCCCGCCGCAGCCGAAGCCGCGCGCCTGCTGTTCGCCGGTCCCGTCGATTTCCTGAAGGGCGTCGTCCACATGGACGGCCTGCCCCCCGCCACCCGCCCCGAGGTCTGCTTCGCGGGCCGCAGCAACGTCGGCAAATCCAGCTTGATCAATGCCCTGACCGGTCGCAAGGGGCTGGCCCGCGCCTCGAACACGCCGGGCCGCACGCAGGAAATCAACTATTTCACGCTTGGCGAACATTCCTACCTGGTCGACCTTCCAGGCTATGGCTATGCCAAGGCCCCCCTGGCGATCGTGGCCAAGTGGCAGGCGCTTCTAAAGACCTATCTGGCCGGTCGCCAGACGCTCAAGCGTGCCTTCTGCCTGATCGATGCCCGCCACGGCATCAAGGAAGTCGACCACGAGATCATGAAGCTGCTGGACCGTTCGGCCGTGCCCTTCCAGGTGGTGATGACCAAGACCGACAAGCTGGGTCCGAACGCGCTGAAGCCCGTTCTGGCCCAGGTGGCCGAGGAATTGCAGAAGCACCCCGCCGCCTATCCCGAACTGGTCGTGACATCCTCGGAGAAGAACGAGGGCATCGCCACCTTGCGCACCATCATCGCCGGACTGGACTGACCCGGCCTTGCGCCATAGGGTCCGACCGTCGCCCAAGGATCTTGAGGATGAGAAAGCAGAACATGAACCGTGACTGGATCGCCACCGCTCGTACCCTGTCCGAAGCCCTGCCCTATCTGCAGCGCTATTCGAATTCGGTCGTCGTGGTCAAATTCGGCGGCAACGCGATGGGCGACGATGAGGCCATGGCCGAATTCGCCCGCGACATCGTGCTGATGAAGCAGGTCGGCATGAACCCCATCGTCTGTCATGGCGGCGGCCCGATGATCAACGATCTGCTGGACCGCTTGGGCATCGAGAGCAAATTCGTCCGCGGCAAGCGCGTCACCACCAAGGAAACCGTCGAGGTGGTGGAGATGGTGCTGTCGGGGCTGGTCAACAAGCGCATCGTTCAGGCCATCAACGACGCGGGCGGTCGCGCGGTCGGGATTTCCGGCAAGGACGACGACATGATGGTCTGCGAGGTCGACGACCCCGAACTGGGCTTTGTTGGCCGCCCGATCGAGATGAACGTCCAGATCATCCGCGACCTCTATGGCGCCGGCATGATCCCGGTCATCGCCCCCGTGGCGACGGGGATGGAGGACAATGAGACCTTCAACGTCAACGGCGATACCGCCGCAGGTGCCATCGCGGGTGCGCTGCAGGCCGACCGCCTGCTGCTGCTGACCGATGTCGCGGGCGTCAAGGACGCCAGCGGAGAGGTCGTGACCCAGCTGCATCCCGATCAGGTCCGCGCGATGATCGCCGACGGCCAGATCGCGGGAGGCATGATCCCCAAGACCGAAACCGCCCTGCAGGCCATCGAAAAAGGCGTACGCGCCGTGGTCATCCTGGATGGCCGGGTGCCCAACGCCTGCCTGCTGGAGCTGTTCACCGAACATGGCGCAGGCTCGCTGATCCGCAAGACCGAGCCGCGCGTCGTTCCGCGCGGTCTGCGTCAGGTCGATCCGGGCCTCTAGTCCGCGTGCAAGGCGGGTTGTCGCGGGTTTTCCGCGACAACCTTGATTTGCTTGCCGTATCCACAAATCCTGTGGCAGTCTGCCAAGACTGACAGCATGGCAGCAAGAGGCCGCACCCCATGACCCCACTTGGACATCGACGCCTGATCCTGACCCGCCATGCCAAATCGGCCTGGGACGACCCGACGCTGGACGATCACGATCGCCCGCTGAACGACCGGGGGCGCCGTTCGGCGCTGGCCTTGGGCGACTGGATGGCCAGCCGCGGCTATGAACCCGAAGAGGTGCTGTGCTCGTCGGCGGCGCGCACGCAGGAAACCTGGAACGTCGTCGCCGCCGCCGCGCTTGAGGTGCGACCGCAGGTCCGCATCGAACGTGCGCTCTATCAGGCCGGGCCCGACAAGATGCTGTCGGTTCTGCGCACAGCGACGCAGCCCACGGTGATGATGCTGGGCCACAATCCGGGCATCTCTGAATTTGCATCGCGCCTGCCCGCCCGCGTCCCCATGGATCCCGAGTTCCGCCGCTATGCGACGGCCGCGACGCTGGTGGTGGATTTTCAGGTGGACAGCTGGGACCAGATCCAGCCCGGACAGGGCAGCGTGATGGATTTCGTCCGCTTCGACGGGCGCGACTGAGCGCCCCATCGTATGACAAGGGCCAAGGCCGCCGCCTTGGCCCTTTTTCGTTCAATGCCCCAGGATCTGGCTGAGGAACAGCTTGGTCCGCTCGGACTTGGGGTTGTTGAAGAACTCGGTCGGGGTGTTCTGCTCGACGATCTGGCCCTGATCCATGAAGATGACGCGGTTCGCCACAGCCTGGGCGAAGCCCATTTCGTGGGTGACGCAGATCATGGTCATCCCCTCCTCGGCCAGCTGGATCATGGTGTCCAGCACCTCCTTGATCATCTCGGGGTCCAAGGCGCTGGTCGGTTCGTCGAACAGCATGATCTTGGGCTGCATGCACAGCGACCGCGCGATGGCGACGCGCTGCTGCTGGCCACCCGACAGCTGGCCGGGGTATTTATGCGCCTGATCGGGGATCTTGACCTTTTCCAGGAAGTGCATGGCCGTGGCCTCGGCCTCGCGCTTGGGGGTCTTGCGCACCCAGATCGGCGCCAGCGTGCAGTTTTCCAGCACCGTCAGATGCGGAAACAGGTTGAAGTGCTGGAACACCATCCCGACCTCGGAACGGACCTTGTCGATGTTCTTGATATCGCTGGTCAGCTCGACTCCGTCGACGCTGATGTGACCGGCCTGATGTTCCTCGAGCCGGTTGATGCAGCGGATCAGCGTCGATTTCCCCGACCCCGAAGGGCCGGCGATGACGATGCGTTCACCCTGATAGACGGTCAGGTCGATATCGCGCAGCACGTGGAAGGTGCCGTACCACTTGTTCATCTTGCGGATGTCGATGGCCACCTGGTCGCTGACCTGCATGTGGCTGTGGTCGACCTGCCGGTTGATCGCTTCACTCATGGATCTGATCCTTACTTGTGGTCACGCTGCAGGCGACGTTCCAGATACATCGAGTATCGGGACATGGCGAAGCAGATGATGAAGAAGATGGCGCCGACGAAGATGTAGGGCTCCCAGTAGATGCCCTTCCATTCGATGCTGGCGCGGACGGCGTCCGACATGGATTTCAGCGGGTCGTAGAGGCCCACGAAGGTCACCAGCGTGGTGTCCTTGAACATGCCGATGAAGGTCGAGACGATGCCGGGGATGCTGATCTTCAGCGCCTGCGGCAGGATGATCAGCCGCTGCGCCTTCCAGTAATCCAGCCCCAGGGCATCGGCGGCCTCGTATTGTCCGCGCGGCAGGGCAGCCAGGCCACCCCGGATCACCTCGGCCATATAGGCGGCGGCGAAGATGGTCACCATGATGATGACGCGCAGGATGATGTCGAAATTCGTGCCCGGCGGCAGGAAGTAGTTCAGCAGCAGCGAGGCCACGAACAGCAGGGTGATCAGCGGCACGCCGCGGATGAATTCGATGAAGACCACCGACAGCGACTTGATCAGGAACATGTCCGACTGCCGCGACAGGGCCAAGACGATGCCAAGCGGCAGCGACATGGCGATGCCCGCCACGCCGATCGTGACCGACAGCAGGAAGCCGCCAAAGCGGTCGGAACGCACGGCCTCGATGCCCATGGGCAGCAGGCGCTGCGCATCCTCGGCTGCGGGGCCGGACAGGAACAGCCAGAACAGAAGGGTCACCAGGATGCCCGCCAGCACGGCAATCATCGGTGCCCTGCCGGCCAACAGCCGCCATGCGACCCAACCCAGCACGGGGCCTGCCAAGATGAAGATGGGACCCCAGGCGCTGCCGCCCCAGAGAAACCAGATCATCATCAGCGGATAGAGCATCGAGAAGGGCAGCAGCCAGCTCAGGTTGCGTTCCGATGCGAAAATTGCGCCCGCCATCACCACCGCGGTGAAGCCCAGCCAGATGGCGGGAGATCCAAGCGCGACCATGCAGGCCAGCGTGACGACGGCGGTGATCGCCAACACTGCCCGCCGGATGGTCAGCGACGACGAAAAAAGCACCGGTACCAGCGCCACGATCAGCAGCCCGGCAGCCATCGTCGGGCGCCAGTAAAGCTCGGGCGGATAGAAGCCGAAGACATATTGGTTCCAGCGTTCGCGAATGACCGCGAAACAGGCGCCGCGCGCGCCCTCGCCCCAGGTCTCGAGGATGATCTGCCGGCATTCGCTGAGGCTGTTCGCGTTCCAGACGGAATGGGCGAACCAGTCCCAGTAGTGCGAGAAGAGGAACCAGATGATCAGCGCGCCGATGATGGTCAGGACCGTGTTGATCGGCCCGGCGAACAGGTTCTCGCGCAGCCAGTGGACGGCACCGGCCTGGGTTGCGGGCGGCGGGGCCGAGGGAAGCATCGTGTCGCGCACGAAGGACACGGTTTCGGCGTGGGTATCGCTCATCCTTACCGCTCCTTCAGTTTGACGCGGGAGTTGAAGACGTTCATCCCCGCCGAGATGATCAGGCTGAGGGTCAGATAGATCAGCATCATCAGGACGATGGCCTCCAGCTCTCGGCCGGTCTGGTTCAGCGTCGTGCCGCCAAGTGTGCCGCGCAGGTCCATGTAACCGACCGCGATCGCCAGCGAGCTGTTCTTGGTCAGGTTCAGGTATTGCGAGATCAGCGGCGGAATGATGACCCGCAGCGCCTGCGGCAGGATCACCAGGTTCATCGTGCGCTTGGGGCGCAGGCCCAGGGCGAAGGCGGCCTCGGACTGGCCGCGGCTGACGGCCAGGATGCCGGCGCGGACGATCTCGGCGATGAAGGCGGCGGTATAGAGCGTCAGTGCCAGCCACAGCACCACCAGCGAGTTGGTGATGTTCAACCCGCCGGTAAAGTTGAAGCCCTTGAGCGCGGGCGGCAGCAGGTGCAGGCCGAAATACCAGATCAGGAACAGCGACGGCAGGATCATGACCGCAAGGTTCTTCCACAGCGTCGCGGGGCGGACGCCCGTGCGGTCCTGCACCTTCTGCGCATGGGCATTGATCGCCCGCCGCACGAACCAGCCGCCGACCAGCGCCACGACGAAGGCGATGGTCGCCCAGTTGACGGTGACGCGGGCGCCCAGGTCCAGGCTGCCGGGATCATTGTCCATGCCAAGCGTCGGGATGGCGGTATAGCGGTTCGTCAGCGCGACATGATCGAAGAGGATCATCGACCAGGCCGGATCATCACCACGATAGGCGTTCGGCGCGGGCAGGATCTCGGTGAAGACGGCATAGATGACCAGGATCCACAGCAGCAGGGGAATGTTGCGGAAGATCTCGACGTAGACGGTCATCAGACGGGCGAACAGCCAGTTCTTCGACAGCCGCGCCACGCCGACCGCGACCCCCAGGATCGTGGCCGCGATGCAGCCCAGGATCGAAACGATCAGCGTGTTCAGCAGGCCGACCACCGTCGCCCGCAGGTGGGAATCATTGCCTGTATAGGGGATGGGCGTCCCGGAGATGTCGTATCCCGCGCGCTGGAACAGGAAGCCAAAATCGAAGCTCTTGCCCATGGCGTTCAGGTTGCTGATGGTGTTCCCGATCAGCCACCACAAGGCGGCCATGACCAGTATGAACACGATGACCTGAAAGGTCAGGGACCGATAGCGCCGATCATAGATCAGCATGCTGGGCCGGAACGACGCATGCGCCGATGCCGAGACGTCCGTCATCTTGTTTTACCCCTGTGTCCCGCCGGTACGGCTTTGCGCCGTTTTATGTCGATGGCGGGTTTGTCGTTGTTGGAAGGGCCCCGAAGGGAACGGACCGGGCCCCGCACGGGCCCGGTCCCTCATGCCGTCCGGATCAGCGGAACGGCGATGCGTAGAGCAGGCCGCCCTGCGTCCACTGGGCGTTCAAGCCGCGGGCCAGGCCGATCGGGGTCTGTTCGCCGATGTTGGCGGCGAAGATCTCGCCATAGTTGCCGTTGGCCAGGATGGCGCGCTTGGCCCATTCGGCGTCCAGGCCCATCATCGCGCCCAGATCGTCGGTCGTGCCCAGAAGGCGCTGGACCTCGGGGTTCTCGGACGAGCGGACCAGTTCCTCGATGTTGCGCGAGGTGACGCCGTATTCCTCGGCGGCGATCAGCGCGTTCAGCGTCCAGCGGACGATGTCGCCCCAGTTGTTGTCGCCATGGCGCACGGCCGGCCCAAGCGGCTCCTTCGAGATGATCTCGGGCAGGATGATGTGGTTCTCGGGGTTGGCGAAGGCGGCGCGGGTCGCGGCAAGGCCGGATGCGTCGGTGGTATAGGCATCGCAGGCGCCCGCCATGTACTGCTGTTCACCCTCGGCGTTGCTGTCGATGTTGACCGGGGTGTAGTCCATCTGGTTGGCACGGAAATAATCGGCCAGGTTCAGCTCGGTCGTGGTGCCGGTCTGGATGCAGATGGTCGCGCCGTCCAGTTCCTTGGCCGAGGTGACGCCCAGCTCCTTGTTCACCATGAAGCCCTGGCCGTCGTAATAGTTGACGCCCACGAAATCCAGCTTCAGGTCGGTGTCGCGCGAATAGGTCCAGGTCGAGTTGCGGGCCAGGACGTCCACCTCGCCCGAGCTGACGGCCGTGAAGCGCGTTTGACCGGTGGTCGGGACGAATTTGACCTTGGATGCATCACCCAGCACGGCGGCGGCCACCGCGCGGCACAGCGCCACGTCGAAACCGGCCCAGTTGCCGTTGGCATCGGGGGCGGCAAAGCCCACCAGTCCGGTGTTCACGCCGCAGTTCAGCTCGCCGCGTTCCTTGACCTGGGACAGGGTCGAACCCTCTTGGGCCATACCCATGCCGGCGATCATCGTCGCTGCGGCCACTGTCCCCAGGAAAACCGATTTTTTCATTGCTACCTCTGTGTTGGAGCGCCTGGACCGACATTCGATCGGACCGGACGCGGGATGGACCGAATTTCCGGTCCTTGTTCTTGTATCTCGGCGCAGATGTGTTGCCCCAATAGGCGACATTGTGCCGATACAAGTTCCCGCGTCAAGAACCCCGTCCCGGGTGCAAAGCGCTTTCAACCCTTGCGGGACAGATGCCACAGGCGTTCTGCCTGCTTCATGGCCAGCAAACGCGCCTCGGCGACCTGCCGTGCCTCGTCATCCTCGCCCCAATTGGCAATCTGGAACTCCTCGTCGACGCGCGACAGGCGGAAGGATTCCGTTGCGTCAATCCGGCCTTGGACGACGGCCAGTCCAAGGACCAGAGATCCCGGAATCGTCACCAGATCGTGCAGCGCGGTCAGCCCATACAGGTCCAGTCCGGCCACCTGCGCATGAAGACGCGCCAGTGATTCGGCGGGCTGATCGACCGGAATGACGCCATGGGTGACAGTCAAAGGCGCGTCATGGCGGGTGGCCGCCCATTCGATCAGCGGGTCCCAGGCCTCGGCCTGGAGGTGGATCAGGGGCTGCGGATCGGTTGCCCGATAACACAGCAGATCGGTGCCACCATATTCGGCAAGCATCGCCGCAACCCCTTCGAACTGGGGGGCGACCTTCTCGACGGCGGAATTGGCGGCACGGGTCAGCGGCATGCTGTCAGGACGGATGATGTCGTCCTGCGCGTCCCATTCCGCGGCCACGGCCTGCGCAAGGTCCTGCGTGGGCAGGATCAGGGGTTTCTTGCCCGGCGTGCGCAGGGGGCGGTCGTCTAGGGCGACCTCCCATCCGTCGTCCGCGGGGCGGGTTGCGGCGGATTTCCAGAACCGGCGTGCTTTCCATTCGGTCATGCCGACCACTCCTCGAGGGCTAGGGTGAGGGATGCGTAATCGTCGAAGATGCGCGCGGCCCCGGCCTGCATCAGTTCGGCCCGCGGGTGATAGCCCCATGCGACGCCAAAGCCCGCCATTCCGGCGTTGCGCGCCATCTGCATGTCGAAGCTGGTGTCGCCGATCATCAGCGCATCACCGGCATCGACCCCGGCATCCGCCATCGCCGCCTGCAGCATCGAGGGATGTGGCTTCGAAGGATGCCCGTCCGCAGTCTGCAGGCTGATGAAGCGCCCCTGCCAGCCGTGCGCCGCGATGACCGCATCAAGGCCCCGGCGCGATTTTCCGGTGGCGACAGCCAGCAGCAGATCGTCGCGCATCGCCAGACGGTCCAGACAGTCGGCCACCCCATCATACAGCGGCGCGGCCTGCGCGGCGCGGGCGGCAGTATAGGCCGATTTGTAACCCTCGGTCACAAGTTGCTGCACGCCTTCGGGCGCACCGGGCAGAAGCTGTGCGACGGCGACCGGCAGGGACAGCCCGACGATCGACAGGACCTTGGCCCTCGGCATGGGGGCCAGCCCCGCCCCGGCAAGGGCGCTGTCCATCGCCGCCAAGATCAGACCCTGGCTGTCCACCAGCGTGCCATCGACATCAAAGACGACAAGCCTCATTCGTCCTCCGCGAAGGGATCGGCGGGGACGTCGTTTTCATGCCAGCCAAGCGAATTCCACGTGCGGGACATATGTTCGGGCAAGGGCGCGGTCAGGGTGATGCGCTTCTTGGTGATCGGATGATCGAAGGTCAGGCTGCGGGCGTGCAGATGCAGCTTCTTGCTGATCTCTCCGCCCAGTTGCGCGCCCCAGCCATCGCCCAGGTTTTCCTGCCCCGAGCCGCCGTATTTCCCGTCGCCCACGATGGGGTGGCCCAGCTCGGCCATATGGGCGCGCAGCTGATGGGTGCGGCCGGTGATCGGCACCAGCGCACACCAGCTGGCCCGCGTACCAAGCGCGTCCAGCACGGCGTAATCGGTGGTCGCGCGCTTTGCGCCTTCGGTCTTGTCGATGTCACGGGGATGGACGGCGATCATCTTCTCATCCCCGCCGCGATGGCCGCCCTTGACCAGGCCATAGCGGATCGTGCCCATCCGGGGATGGGGCACACCCGCGACGGCGGCCCAATAGATCTTGCGGGTGCTGCGCAGGCGGAACGCCTCGGACAGGGCGCGGGCGATCCGGTCGGTGCGGGCCAGCAGCAGGATCCCCGAGGTATCCTTGTCCAGCCGGTGCACCAGCTTGGGGCGCTCCTTGTAGCCGAACATCAGCGCGGTGGTCAGCCCGTCGACATGGCGACCGCCCAGACCGCTGCCACCCTGGCTGGGCAGGCCCGGAGGCTTGTTCAGTGCGATGATATGTTCGTCCTTCCACAGGACGGCCTTCTGGATCATCTGCTCGTCGGCCTGATTGACCTGCGGGCCCAGGGGACGTTCGCTGCGTTCGCGGGCCGGGCCGGGTTCGGGCATCGGCGGGATGCGGACCTCCTGCCCGGGTTGGACGCGGGTCGCGCCCTTGACGCGGCCACCATCGACGCGCAGCTGGCCCGTGCGGCACAGCTTCTCGATCGCCACCTGCGAGACATGCGGAAAGCGCTTGCGTAGCCAGCGGTCAAGGCGCTGTTCGCCGTCTTCCTCGGTGACCCGGATTGTCTGTACGCCGCTCATGCCCAAATTCCTCGACCCAATGCCAGTCCCGCCACGACGGCCACCAGCGACAGCAGGACCGTTCCTGCCACATATGCCAAGGCGATGCCGCCCTGACCCTTTTCCCACATCGTCAGCACATCAAGCGAGAATGCCGAAAACGTCGTGAACCCGCCAAGGAAGCCCGTCAGAAGAAGGGGCGCATAGGCATTCCCCACCCGATGGGCGAACAAGGCCGCCAGCAGCCCCATCAGGAACGATCCGGCAATGTTCACCAGCCCCGTCGCAAGGCCGAGTGCGGCCCAATGCGGGGGGATCATCCGGTAAACGGCGAAACGACCGGTGGCGCCAAGCGCGCCGCCGATCGCGACTTGCAGAAAGGGGTTCATCATCGCGCGGGTGTGTCGCCAGTGGCAGCCAAAGTCAACCGCCACGCTTCAGCCGCTGCGCCACGAACCAGTCCAAGCGGCGTTTCAATTCCCGCTCGAACCCCCGTTCGACCGGATTATAGAGGACCGGACGCTTCATGCCGTCGGGGAAATAGTTCTGGCCGCTGAAGCCGTCCTCCTCGTTGTGGTCATAGGCATAGCCCGCACCATAGCCCTGTTCCTTCATCATCTTGGTCGGCGCGTTCAGAATATGGGCCGGAGGCGTCAGGCTGCCGGTGCGCTTCGCCTCGGCACGGGCGTTCTTATAGGCGGCGTAACCCGCGTTCGATTTGGGTGCCAAAGCCAGATAGAGGACCGCCTGAGCCAGCGCCAACTCGCCTTCCGGACTGCCAAGGCGTTCATACATCGCCCAAGCGTCAAGGCAGTGCCGCGCGGCGGCGGGATCGGCCAGACCGATATCCTCGACCGCCATGCGGGTGATGCGGCGGGCAAGATAACGGGGGTCCTCGCCACCCTCCAGCATCCGCGCGAACCAGTAAAGCGCTGCATCCGGGTCGCTGCCACGCACGGATTTATGCAGGGCCGAAATCAGGTTATAATGCTCATCCCCCGATTTGTCGTATTTTGCCGCCCGCTTCATAAGCCGCTGCGCCAAGGCGTCGCGGTCGACCTTGCCGTCGGTCTTCCATGCCGCCACCTGTTCGATCAGGTTCAACGCCGCACGCCCATCGCCATCGGCCATTTCCAGCAGGGCCTCGCGGGCGTCGGCGGTCAGGGGCAGCTTGCGGCCGATCTCACGTTCGGCCCGTTGCGCCATCAGCTCCAGATCGGCCAGTGACAGACGTTCCAGCACGATGACCTGGGCGCGCGACATGACGGCAGCGTTCAGCTCGAAGCTGGGGTTTTCGGTCGTGGCCCCGACCAGCAGGATGGTCCCATCCTCCATATGCGGCAGGAAGCTGTCCTGCTGCGCCTTGTTGAAGCGGTGGATCTCATCGACGAACAACAGGGTCCCGCGACCCTGGCTGGCGCGCAGACGCGCGGCCTCGAACACTTTGCGCAGGTCGGGCACGCCGGTGAAGATGGCGCTGATCTGCACGAAGGCCAGATCCGTTTCATCCGCCAGAAGCCGTGCGATGGTCGTCTTGCCCACACCGGGCGGCCCCCAGAGGATCAGCGACGACAAGCTGCCGGCCGCCAGCATGCTGCCAAGCGGCCCGTCAGGCCCCAAGACCTTGCCCTGACCGATGACCTCGGACAGCCGGGTCGGGCGGATGCGGTCGGCCAAGGGACGGGGCCCGGCCTTTCCAGCGGGGGCAGGGTTCTGCGGCGGTGTCGTGTCGAAAAGATCAGCCATGATTGCGCAGTCTAGGGCCGTCGCGGTTCATGCGACAGCCCCCATCGGCAATCGTCAGTGCATCTTGGATGCCAGGTCGATCGCGACGCATTGGAAGCTGCCGTCGTCGATCCACATTTCGGGGCCCAATGCCTCGGCGGTCAATCCGCAGCGGCCATACCAACGTGGCCAGTTCGACCCGGTCAGCGCGATCAGCTTGGTCGCGCCAAGGTCGCGGGCCGATGACGTCATCGCCTCGACCATCTTGAAATGCACCTTGCGGCGATACATCTGCGGGATCGAATGGCTGACGAAAACCCGCGAACATTCCCAGATATGGGGATCGACGGGCGCCGGATCGTTCAGCAGATCCTGCGGGATCGAACCGCCCAGGATCCCCTCCTGCGCGTCGCGAATCATGTAGGAATAGATCCCACAGCGGGCCGTGGTGGGCGTCAGGCGGATACCTGCCAGAACCTCGCCCATGTCATGGATGGCGATCCAGCGGCTTTGCGGCGTGTCGTACTGGTCGAACTCCATGTCGTCGGATTCGGGCAGATCCCAGTTCTTGTGAACGATGAAGCTCTGCTTTCTGGCCCGGAAGAGATTGGCGAACAATTCACCATGGTTGTGAAGGTTTGAAAAGGACAGGGTCGTGATCTGCATTCGGTGCTCCTGGGGTGTAAGGGCCCCCTTCCCTGCCATGCGGACCCCAAGGTGACATCTACAGCAAACGGTATTCCTTGGCCCGTTGCAGCGCCTCGGCGGTCGTTCTCGCCTTCAGCCGTTCACGGACTGAAATAAGCCTCGCCTTGAACGCGCTTTCGGTAATTCCAAGCTTTGCAGCCGCCGCCGCGTGACGGTCACCCTGCGCGATGCAGCGAAGGGCTTCTTTCTGAGCTTTTGTCAGGCTCGCAGGCGGCTCTGTGATTTCATGAAGCCGCTTTATCGTGACCGAGATCTGCTCGATCTCGTCATCGGTGAACTCGCGGTCGGCCCGCCCGAAGGAGGCGATCGTCCGCGACGAGATGGGTCCGTTCGACACCGTCAGACCATAGGTGAGGCCGTGATTCGCAGCCTCGCGCAGGATGTTGAAGGGGTCGGGAATTGGCAGCGCCGACCAGCGGCACGCGCCGGTCGTCGAAAAGCCCCAAGCGATCGTGGGGTCGCGCAGAGCATAGCCGTTTTGCGAATAGAACTCCGACCATTCCTCGGAATAGGTCTGGAACTGCATCAGCGGCGCCGCAAAGCGGATGTGCAGACCGACGAAATACCCCGAATGGGCAAGCTTGCCCAGCTTCGCGAGTCCGGCGTTTATATCTGCACGAGATGACATGTTTTTTTGTACAAGTTGCGAGGAACGGGGAGAATCTTCATGGTCAGCTTGCGTTGATATAGTTTCCCGCAAGTTAATGGGCGTAAGAATTCCGCCTGATACATCGAATTTCCTCCTTGAAAGTCATGGGGCGCGCGCAGCCACATTGCGCAAGCCTACTTCAAGCATCGGGCCGCGTGGAAGTTTCACGTGCAAAGATTGCGTAACGTCACGTCATGCAAGTGGTGAAAAAACCCCGCCATGCGGCTGCACGACGGGGTTGATCAACCTGACGGTGATCCGGAGATCACTCTTCGGCGGCGAACTCTGCTTCCAGGCGTGCGCGGTCCGCAGCACCCTTGGCCGAGGTATCGCGGTCGACCAGCTCGATGATCGCCATCGGTGCCATGTCGCCATAACGGAAACCGGCCTTCAGAATGCGGGCATAGCCACCCTGACGATCCTTGTAACGCTCACCCAGAACGTCGAACAGCTTGGCGACATGCATGTCCTGCTTCAGCTGCGACGCGGCCTGACGGCGTGCGTGCAGGTCGCCGCGCTTTGCCAGCGTGATCAGCTTTTCGATGATCGGACGCAGTTCTTTGGCTTTCGGCAAGGTGGTCTTGATCTGCTCGTGCTCGATCAGCGAGCCGGACATGTTGGCGAACAGCGCCTTGCGGTGTTCGTGGGTACGGTTGAGGCGGCGATAGCCACGTGCGTGACGCATGATATTCTCCTAAGACGTCTTTTGCTTTGTCCGGCGGCCCATGCGGTGCGGGCCGCTCTCCTTGGGGCTTGCGCCCAGCGTGTGGCAAGGCGCCCATCAGGCGCCCCGCCGCAATCTCAGAACTGGTCGTCGAAACGCTTTGCCAGGTCCTCGATGTTCTCCGGCGGCCAATCGACCACGTCCATGCCCAGGTGCAGACCCATGCCAGACAGCACTTCCTTGATCTCGTTCAAGGACTTGCGACCGAAGTTCGGGGTGCGCAGCATCTCGGCTTCGGTCTTCTGGATCAGGTCGCCGATATAGACGATGTTGTCGTTCTTCAGGCAGTTCGCCGAACGGACCGACAGCTCCAGCTCGTCGACCTTCTTCAGCAGACGCGGATCGAATTCCAGACCCTCGTCGCTGTCTTGGCGGCTGGCGGCTTCCGGCTCGTCGAAGTTGACGAAGACCGAGAGCTGGTCCTGAACGATGCGCGCGGCATAGGCCACGGCGTCTTCCGGGGTCAGCGAACCGTCGGTGTCGATCTTCATGGTCAGCTTGTCATAATCCAGCACCTGACCTTCGCGTGTCGGGGTGACTTCGTAGCTGACGCGCTTGACCGGCGAGAAGATCGCGTCGATCGGGATCAGGCCGATGGGGGCATCTTCGGGACGGTTCTTGTCGGCCGCGACATAGCCCTTGCCCGTCTGCACGGTCAGTTCCATGTTCAGGTCGGCGCCGTCGTCCAGATGACAGATGACATGGTCGCGGTTCAGGATGGTGATCCCGGCCGTTTCCTGGATGTCGCTGGCCTTGACCTCGCCCGGACCCTTGGCCGACAGCGTCAGACGCTTGGGGCCTTCGACGTCCATCTTCAGCGTGACGCCCTTGAGGTTCAGGACGATGTCGGTGACGTCCTCGCGGACGCCGGCGACGCTGCTGAATTCATGCAGGACGTTGTCGATCTGGACCGAGGTGATGGCTGCGCCTTGCAGCGAGGACATCAGCACGCGGCGCAGCGCGTTGCCAAGCGTCAGGCCGAAACCGCGCTCCAGCGGTTCGGCGACCACGGTCGCCGTGCGGGTCGCATCAGCGCCCGGCTTGACGGCCAACTGAGTCGGCTTGATCAGTTCGGCCCAATTCTTGTGGATCATGGGTTTGCCTCCATACCTGTCCCCGTCTCATGACCAAAGTCGGAAACGCCCGAGGTGAAATGCGAAAATCCGGACCGCGCGGAATACGTGCGGTCCGGTCGTTGATGATCCGAAATCAGACGCGGCGGCGCTTCGGAGGGCGGCAGCCGTTGTGCGCGATCGGCGTCACGTCACGGATCGCCGTGATGTTGAAGCCTGCTGCTGCCAGCGCGCGCAGAGCCGATTCACGGCCCGAACCGGGGCCCTGAACTTCGACGTCCAACGTGCGGACGCCGTGTTCCTGCGCCTTGCGGCCTGCATCTTCGGCAGCCATCTGGGCGGCATAGGGGGTCGACTTGCGCGAACCCTTGAAGCCCATCGTACCGGCCGAGGACCACGCGATCGCGTTGCCCTGGACGTCCGAGATCAGGATCTTGGTGTTGTTGAAGCTGGAGTTCACATGAGCAACGCCGGTGGCGATGTTCTTGCGCTCTTTACGCTTCATGCGAGTTTTATCACGTGCCATGTCGCTACCCCTTACTTCTTCTTGCCGGCAATGGCTTTTGCCGGGCCTTTACGGGTGCGCGCATTGGTGTGCGTGCGCTGACCGCGGACCGGAAGGCCGCGACGGTGGCGAAGACCGCGATAGGAACCCAGGTCCATCATGCGCTTGACGTTCATCTGAACTTCGCGGCGCAGGTCGCCTTCGACGGTCAGGTTCGCGTCGATGTATTCGCGGATCGACAGGACTTCGGCATCCGACAGTTCGTTGACGCGGCGGGTCAGGTCGATCCCGGTCGCTTCACAGATCTGCTTGGCGTACATGTCGCCGATGCCGTGGATGTAGGTCAGTGCGATGGGGACGCGTTTCCCCGTCGGAATGTTGACGCCAGCAATACGAGCCACGCGTTTTCCTTTTCAGTTGCGGTTCCGTAGCACCGGAACCTTTTTTCACAACGCAAGGCCCGAAAGCCATGCCTTCGGGCCAATTCGATGATCACCCGCGAACGGGCGATTCTCTTGCGAGATGCCGTGATCTATCGAGACGGCGAAGCCGGGTCAAGCCCGGTTCCGCACAGAGTCCATCAGCTGTCCAGCGCCTTGGCAATCTGGGCGCCAACCTTGTCCATCGCGGCCAGGCCGTCGACCTGCGTGAGCTTGTCCTTGGCATAGTAATAGCCGATCAACGGCGAGGTCTTCTTGTAGTATTCCAGCAGGCGCGTCTTGAGGCTGTCCTCGTTGTCGTCGGCGCGACGCTTGAGGTCGGTCGAGCCGCAGACGTCGCAGACGCCTTCCTTCGCGGTAGGCTTGGTGTCGTCGTGATAGACCTCGCCGCAATTGCCGCAGGTGAAGCGGCCGGTGATGCGGCGCACCAGCGCCTCGTCATCGACCTGCATCTCGATCACCGCATCAAGAGTCATGCCGGTCTCGGCCAGCAGATCGCCAAGCGCATCGGCCTGCGCCAGCGTGCGCGGAAAGCCGTCGAAGATGAAGCCGTTGCCGCCTTGGGCAAGCTGTTCGCGGATCAGGCCGATGACGATCTCATCGGTGACCAGCTGACCGCGGTCCATGACCTCGGCCACGCGCTTGCCCATTTCGGTTCCCGAGCTGCGCGCGGCGCGCAGCATGTCGCCGGTGGACAGCTGAACAAGGCCACGCTCTTCGACAAGGCGGCGGGCCTGCGTGCCTTTGCCGGCACCCGGAGGCCCCAGCAGGATGATGTTGATGGTCATGGCGTGTCCCCCTCAGGCTGGCCAGTCTTGGGCCATTTTTCGCGTCATGTTTAAGGCGTCGGCCGCCCGGTCAGCGGCGCGACGGTGCGCGGCGCGGCTTGGGCGTCCCCGGCTTACGCTTACCGCGAAGCTGGGATTTCTCAATCAGCCCTTCGTATTGGTGGGCCAGCAGATGGCTCTGGACCTGGTTGATCGTGTCCATCGTCACCGAGACAACGATCAGCACCGAGGTGCCGCCCAGATAGACCGGGATCGAGAACTGGGTCCGCAAAATTTCTGGCATCAGGCAGACCAGCGCCAGATAGGCTGAACCGATGACCAGCACGCGGTTCACGACATAGTCCAGGTATTCCTGCGTGCGCTTGCCCGGACGGATGCCGGGAATGAAGCCGCCCTGGTTCTTCAGGTTGTCGGCGACATCATCGGTCTTGAACGACACGTTCTGCGTGTAGAAATACGTGAAGAACACGATCATCGCCGCGAAGAACAGCAGGTAGAGCGGCTGGCCGGGACCGAAGTAGGCCAGGATCGTCGACATGATCGGACCCGATTCATTGCCCGAGAAGGTCGAGATCGTGATCGGCAGCAGCAGAAGCGAGCTGGCGAAGATCGCCGGGATCACGCCTGCGGGGTTCACCTTGACCGGCAGATGGCTGGACTGGCCGTCATAGACCTTCATGCCGACCTGGCGCCGGGGATACTGGATGCGGATCTTGCGCAGCGCCCGCTCCATGAAGACCACGAATGCGATGACCGCGATCAGCATGACGATCACGAAGAGGATCACCGGGGTCGAGATCGCGCCCGAACGGCCTTGCGCAAAGAAATTCGCCAGCGCCGCGGGGATCTCGGCCAGGATGCCGACGAAGATGATCAGGCTGATGCCGTTGCCGATGCCGCGTGCGGTGATCTGTTCACCCAGCCACATCAGGAACATGGTGCCGCCGACCAGCGTGATGACGACAGAGGCTTGGAAGAACAGGCCCGCGTCATGCGCCAGGCCCCCGGCTTCCAGGCTGCGTGCCAGACCGTAAGCCTGGAACAGCGCCAGGGCGACGGTGCCATAGCGCGTGTATTGGTTGATCTTCTTGCGGCCCTGCTCGCCTTCCTTCTTCAACTGCTCCAACGAGGGAACCATCGAAGTCAGAAGCTGGACGATGATCGAGGCCGAGATATAGGGCATGATGCCAAGGGCGAAGACGCCCATGCGGCCCAATGCGCCACCCGTGAACATCGACAGCATGCCGCCGATCCCGGACTGGGCCTGATCCATGAAGTTGCGCAACGCGGCCCCGTCGATCCCCGGCACAGGGATATAGGTGCCGATGCGATACATGATCAGGACACCGATCGTGAACCAGATCCGTTGGCGAAGTTCCGTGGCCCTTCCAAGCTGACCCCATGAGAGGTTCGCGGCCATCTGTTCTGCGGCTGACGCCATGTGTGTCCGTCCCGTGTCATGACAGCGCCGCCGACCCGTATTCCGGGGACCGGCGGCGCCTGAAAACCTAGATGCTATCTTAGGGGCGCGAAACCCCCGATCAACAGCTTATTCAGCAGCCGCGGCCTGTGCGGGCAGCGAAACCTTGCCGCCGGCCTTCTCGACAGCCTCGACGGCGGACTTCGATGCGCCGGTGACGACGATGGTCAGGCCGGCCTTCAGCTCGCCCTTCGCCAGCAGACGGATGCCGTCCAGCTTGCGGCGGACCAGACCCGATGCGACCAGCGCGTCTTCGGTCAGCTCGGCCGATGCGTCGATCTTGCCGTCATCGATGAAGCGCTGGATCTGGCCCAGGTTCACGACGGCGAACGACTTGGCGTTCGGCGCGGTGAAGCCACGCTTGGGCAGACGGCGATAGAGCGGCATCTGGCCGCCTTCATAGCCACCCAGGGCAACGCCCGAACGCGACTTCTGGCCCTTGATACCACGGCCGGCCATCTTGCCCTTGCCCGAACCGGGACCACGCGCAACGCGCTTCTTGGAACGGTTCGCGCCTTCGTTGTCGCGGATTTCATGCAGTTTCATGTCGCTTCTCCTTGGCCGGACACACCCCAGAAGCGATACAGGGGGACACGGCATATCGTTTTGTGAATCAGGATGCCTTCAAGACACCGTGGGCCTATACGCGCAAACCGCACGGCATTCAAGCGATCCGCATGCCACGGTCGCCTCCTTTCGCGCGACCCCCACGCCCTTGTGTCTTGAGCGTGCCGCCGCCCGCGCTACTCAGGACGGACAGCAGACCCGAAAGATCCCGACATGCGTATGTACTTGGCCGCGATGGCCCTGCCCTTCCTGACCTCACTTGCCGCTGCGGCCGAACCGACGATGTGCCATGCGCGCATCAACGGCAAGGATGTCGTCCTTGGCTATGACCGAGATGAGGCCGGGATGGTCGCCGATTATTCCCGCCGTGAACGGCTGGCGGCGCGGATCGGCCAGCACGACTGCCCCAGTTACGTGGTCCTGCGCAGCCTGACGCCGGAACTGGACGACGACCAGCGCCAGCCCTTCTGCCTGCGCCATGACGAAGAAACCGATTCGGTGGCCGGATACGATTTGGGCGAGCGTGACGCATGGGGACGCTGCAAGACTGCCTCGGCCACGCTCTGCAGCCGGGTCAACCAGGCCAGCGGCGGTGCCGCGGCCATCGGATCGGCGGCGGCGCGCAAATCGGTCCAGGGCCTGCGCGCCCTGCCCGACGGATCGGGCGCGGTCATCGTTTCGGGAACTGGCAGCGCCATCTCAGGGGCCTTGGCGTCGCTTGGCGGGGCCGCAGCTGCGGTCGCGGCATCGCCCGTGCTGCTGACGGGGGCGGCGGTCTCGGTCGTCGCCGTGGGCGGCACCGTCTATGCCTGCCGCGCGGCGGAATAGGCGGGCCCAACGAAAAACGCCCCGCTGTCGCGGGGCGTCTTCATCTGCCGATCCGGATGGGATCAGGCTTTTTCTTCGATGATCACCGCCAAGTGCGGGATCTTCGCGACCATGCCGCGGATCGCCGGGGTATCTTCCAGCTCGCGGGTGCGGTTCATCTTGTTCAGGCCCAGACCCTTCAGCGTTGCACGCTGAATGGCGGGACGACGGATCGGGGATCCGATCTGCTTGACGACGATGGTTGCCATGTGCCTCGCTCCTTACGCTTCGACAGCGGCGTCAGCCGGCTTGTCGTTCGAGGGCAGGATGTCAGCCACTTTCTTGCCGCGACGCTGCGCGACCGAACGGGGGCTGGATTCCTTCTTCAGGCCATCCAGGGTTGCGCGGATCATGTTGTAGGGGTTCTGCGAACCCTGCGACTTGGCCACGACGTCCTGGACACCCAGCATTTCGAAAACGGCACGCATCGGACCGCCGGCGATGATGCCGGTACCCGGAACGGCGGTGCGCATGATCACCTTGCCGGCGCCATGACGGCCTTCGATATCGTGGTGCAGCGTGCGACCGTCGCGCAGCGGCACGCGGATCAGGCCGCGCTTGGCCTGCTCGGTCGCCTTGCGGATGGCTTCCGGGACTTCCTTGGCCTTGCCCTTGCCGAAACCGACGCGACCGCGCTGATCGCCGACGACGACCAGAGCAGCAAAGCCGAAGCGCTTACCACCTTTGACGGTTTTCGACACGCGGTTGATCGCGACGAGGCGATCCTGGAATTCCGGGTTTTCTTCGCGGTCGTTGCGACCGCCCCGGCGATTGTCACGTTCTGCCATGAGGCATTCCTTATACGGTGGCGCGCAGACCGCGCCGTGTTGACCGATCCAGGTGGGTGAGACACCCCCGGATCATCGGGGCGGCGCGTTCCCAAGGGAAAGCGCCGCCCGCAATATCAGAACTTCAGACCACCTTCACGGGCGGCGTCGGCCAGAGCCTTGACCTTGCCGTGGAAGATGAAACCACCGCGGTCGAAGACGACTTCTTCCACGCCGGCTGCCTTCGCGCGCTCGGCAATTGCCGCGCCGATCTTGGCAGCCGCTTCGACATTGTTCTTGCCGACGAGGCCGAAGTCCTTCTCCAGCGTGCTGGCCGAAGCCAGGGTCACGCCCTTCAGGTCGTCGATGACCTGAACCGAGATGTTCTTGGACGAGCGATGGATGGACAGGCGCGGACGCCCGTTCGACATTGCCCGCAGTTTGTTCCGCACGCGCAAGCGGCGCTTCTGGAACAGCTCTTGCTTCTTCAGTGCCATTTCATGCGCCCCTTACTTCTTCTTGCCTTCCTTGCGGAAAACATACTCGCCCTTGTAGCGGATTCCCTTGCCCTTGTAGGGCTCGGGCTTGCGCCACTCGCGAATGTTCGCCGCAACCTGGCCGACCAGCTGCTGGTCGATACCTTCGACAACAATCTCGGTCTGCTTCGGAGCCGTGATGGTCACGCCTGCGGGCACATCGAAATTCACGTCGTGCGAATAACCCAGAGCCAGCTTCAGGACATTGCCCTGCATCGTGGCGCGGTAACCCACGCCCTGGATCTCCAGCTCTTTCTTGAAGCCCGTCGACACACCGATCGTCAGGTTCTCGATCATCGAGCGGGTAAGACCCCACTGCTGACGAGCACGCTTGGTGTTGTTGCGCGGTTCCACGCTGACGAGGTTGTCGTCAAGCGTGATGTTCACTTCGTCGGTCGCAGTGAAACTGCGGGTGCCTTTCGGCCCCTTCACTTCGATCTGCTGACCCTTGATCTCGGCCGTCACGCCCTTGGGCAGTTCGACCGGCTTTTTACCAATCCGAGACATCTGCTGCCCTCCTTAGAACACGGTGCAGAGAACTTCGCCGCCAACATTGGCACTGCGAGCGGCTGCATCCGACATGACGCCCTTCGGAGTCGAGACGATCGAGACGCCCAGACCCTGACGAACCTGCGGAATTGCCTTGGCACCGGTATAGACGCGGCGACCAGGCTTCGAAACACGCGCCACTTCCCGGATGACCGGAATGCCGTCGTGGTACTTCAGGCCGATTTCCAGCTCGTTATGGCCGGCGGCATTGGTCACTTCCTCGTATCCGCGGATGTAACCTTCGTTCTTCAGCACGTCCAGAACCCAAGCGCGCAGCTTGGAGGCGGGGGTGCGAACGGTCGATTTGCCACGCATCTGCGCATTGCGGATGCGGGTCAGCATATCGCCGAGAGGATCGTTCATCATTCTCTGTTCCCCCTTACCAGCTGGACTTGACCAGGCCGGGGATCAGACCGTTCGAGCCCAGCTCGCGCAGCATGATCCGCGACAGTTTCAATTTGCGGTAATACGCATGCGGACGACCGGTCAGTTGGCACCGGTTGTGCAGGCGCGTGGGCGAGGAGTTGCGCGGCAGTTCGGCCAGCTTCAGCGTGGCCTTGAAGCGCTCTTCCATCGGGCGGGATTGGTCATGAACGATCTCGTTCAGCTCGGCACGCTTTGCGGCGTACTTCTGAACCAGACGCTCGCGCTTCTTCTCGCGCTCGACCATGGATTTCTTTGCCATATCTTCTTTCCCTCCGCGACTCAGCTGGTGAACGGCATGTTGAAATGCTTCAACAGCGACTTCGCTTCCGCGTCGGTCTTCGCGGTGGTGCAGATGATGATGTCCATGCCCAGAACTTCGTCGACCTTGTCGAAGTTGATTTCCGGGAAGACGATATGTTCCTTCAGGCCCATCGCGTAGTTACCACGACCGTCGAACGAGGTCGGCTTCACGCCGCGGAAGTCGCGGACGCGCGGCAGCGCGATGTTGATCAGGCGGTCCAGGAAGTCGTACATGCGGTCGCCGCGCAGGGTCACCTTGCAGCCGAGCGGCATCTCTTCACGGACGCGGAAGCCGGCGATCGACTTCTTGGCGTAGGTGATGACAGCCTTCTGACCGGCGATCAGCGATAGCTCTTCAGCGGCCTGCTTGACCTTCTTGGTGTCCTTGACAGCTTCGCCGACACCCATGTTCAGGACGATCTTGTCCAGACGGGGCAGCTGCATGTCGCTCTTGTAGCCGAATTCTTCCTTCAGGGCAGCACGAACCGAATCGTTGAACTGCGCGCGAAGACGCGGCGTGTACTTGGTTGCGTCCAGCATCAGATCACGTCTCCCGTGGTCTTGGCGAAACGGACCTTCTTGCCGTCTTCCTCGCGGAAGCCGACGCGGGTCGCTTTGCCGTTCGCGTCCATCAGTGCCAGGTTCGACAGGTGGATCGGCATGGATTTTTCCACGCGACCGCCCTGCGAGGTCTGGCTCTGACGCGTGTGGCGGATGGCGACGTTGATGCCGTCGACGATGGCCTTGTCGTCCTTGGGCATGACAGCGGTGATTTCACCCTGCTTGCCCTTGTCCTTGCCGGCCAGAACGACAACCTTGTCGCCTTTTTTAAGCTTGGCAGCCATTACAGCACCTCCGGCGCGAGCGAGATGATCTTCATGAAGCTCTTGGCGCGAAGTTCACGAACGACCGGTCCGAAGATACGCGTGCCGACCGGTTCACCCTGGTTGTTCAGGATGACGGCAGCATTGCGGTCAAAACGGATCGAGGTGCCGTCTTCACGGTTCACTTCTTTTGCGGTGCGGACGACGACGGCCTTGCGGACGTCGCCTTTCTTGACCCGGCCCCGCGGGATGGCTTCCTTGACGGACACGACGATAATGTCGCCCACCGACGCATAGCGACGGTGCGAACCACCCAGAACCTTGATGCACTGAACCCGGCGAGCGCCCGAGTTATCAGCAACATCCAGATTGGTCTGCATCTGGATCATTTGGTTTCTCCCGACCTTTGGAGACCGGATCGTCCGGCCCCAGGGTTTCGATCATTTCTGATCTGTGATGATGGACTTATGCCGAGGCAGTTTCGTCCGTCAGGACAGTCCAGCGTTTCGTCTTCGAGATCGGAGCACATTCGACGATGCGAACGAGGTCACCGACCTTGAACTGGTTTTCCGCGTCATGTGCGCGGTATTTCTTCGACAGGCGAACCGTCTTGTGCAGCAGCGGGTGCTTGAAGCGGCGTTCGACCAGGACGGTGACGGTCTGGGCGTTCTTGTCGCTGGTGACGCGGCCTTGCAGGATGCGTTTGGGCATGTGCCGGGCTCCTTAGTTTGCGGCCGCGGCTTCCGCCGCTTTCTGGTTCAGAATGGTCTTCACACGGGCGACGTCACGACGGACTTCGCGCATGCGAGCGGTGCTGGCGATCTGGCCGGTGGCCTGCTGGAAGCGCAGGTTGAAGGCTTCTTTCTTCAGCGCAACCAGCTGATCCTTCAGCTGGTCAGGCGTGTTGTTCCTGAGTTCTTTCGCGTCCATGACGCCTCTTCCTTTCAACATCACCGGAGGGCCCCTGACATCCAGGGCCACCCTGATTCCGGTGGAGTTTCGTGATGAAGGCCTGCGCATACAGGCGATTCCGGTATTTGGCAACCCTTTATCCCCGGACTTCCGGGAAAAGGGAAACCCCGCCGGTTTCCCGGCGGGGCCACAGGTCTTCAGGTGGCGCGTCGCGCGCGCCGCCCGATTACCAGTCTTCGCGTGCGACGATGCGGGTCAGGACCGGCAGCTTCATCGCGCCAAGGCGCAGGGCCTCGCGGGCGATGGTGTCGTTGACGCCGTCGATCTCGAACATGATCCGGCCCGGGTGGACGCGGGCAGCCCAGAAATCGACCGAGCCCTTACCCTTACCCATACGAACTTCGGTCGGCTTCGACGAAACCGGGACGTCCGGGAAGATGCGGATCCAGACGCGACCCTGACGCTTCATGTGACGCGTGATCGCACGGCGAGCCGCCTCGATCTGGCGCGCGGTCACACGCTCGGGCTCGACGGCCTTCAGTGCAAACGAGCCGAAGTTCAGGTCGAAACCACCCTTCGCATCACCGTGGATACGGCCCTTGTGCTGTTTGCGGTACTTAGTGCGTTTCGGTTGCAGCATTTTGGTTACTCCTTACCGAGCGTCGCGGCGCGGACCACGGGGTGCCGGACCTTCCTGGGCCTCGGCAGCGCGGCGATCGCGGGCTTGGGGATCATGTTCCATGATCTCGCCCTTGAAGATCCACACCTTGACGCCGATGATCCCGTAGGGGGTCGTGGCTTCGGCCAGCGCATAGTCGATGTCCGCACGCAGGGTGTGCAGCGGCACGCGACCTTCGCGGTACCATTCGGTGCGCGCGATCTCGGCGCCGCCAAGACGACCGGCGACGTTCACGCGGATGCCCAAGGCACCCTGACGCATCGAGTTCTGGACCGAACGCTTCATGGCGCGACGGAACGACACGCGGCGCTCCAGCTGCTGGGCAATCGATTCGGCGACCAGGGCCGCATCGATGTCCGGCTTGCGCACTTCGACGATGTTCAGGTGCAGTTCGCTGTCGGTGAAGTTCGCCAGCTTCTTGCGCAGGACCTCGATGTCCGCACCCTTCTTGCCGATGATGACACCGGGACGCGCTGCGTGAATGGTCACGCGGCACTTCTTGTGGGGGCGTTCGATGATGACGCGGCTGATGCCGGCCTGCTTGGCTTCCGTCTTGATGAAGTCCCGGATCTTCAGGTCTTCAAGCAGAAGGTTGCCATATTCCTTGTCGTCGGCGTACCAGCGGCTGTCCCAGGTGCGGTTGACCTGGAGACGCATGCCGATCGGATTGACCTTCTGACCCATTACGCTTGCTCCTCGACTTGGCGCACCTTGATGGTGATTTCCGAAAACGGCTTCATGATCTTGCCGAAACGACCACGTGCCCGCGGACGGCCACGCTTCATCACCAGGTTCTTGCCAACCCAGGCTTCGGCGACGATCAGGTTGTCGACGTCCAGGCCATGGTTGTTCTCAGCGTTGGCAATTGCCGACTGAAGACATTTCTTCACGTCACCGGCGACACGCTTGTGCGAGAAGGTCAGATCGGCCAGGGCCTTGTCGACTTTCTTGCCGCGGATCAGTTGCGCAACCAGGTTCAGCTTCTGCGGCGAGGTGCGAAGCATCTTCGTCTTTGCGAAGGCCTCGTTCTCCGCCACGCGGCGCGGATTGTTTTCCTTACCCATGACGATTACTTCCTCTTGGCTTTCTTGTCCGCAGCGTGACCGTAATAGGTGCGCGTGGGCGAATATTCACCGAATTTCTGGCCGATCATCTCTTCGCTGACGGCAACGGGGATGTGCTTGTGCCCGTTGTAGACCGCGAAGGTCAGACCCACGAATTGCGGCAGGATGGTCGAACGACGCGACCAGATCTTGATGACGTCGGATTTTCCCGAGTCACGGGCCTTTTCCGCTTTCTTGAGCACATAGGCGTCAACAAAGGGGCCCTTCCAAACAGAACGTGCCATGGATCAACGCCCCTTCTTTTTCGCGTGGCGCGAACGCAAGATATACTTGTCGGTCGCCTTGTTGCTGCGGGTCTTCTTGCCCTTGGTGTCCTTACCCCAGGGCGTGACCGGCGTGCGGCCACCCGACGTGCGACCTTCACCACCACCATGCGGGTGGTCGATCGGGTTCATTGCAACACCGCGAACCGAAGGACGGATGCCCTTGTGACGGTTGCGACCTGCTTTACCCAGGTTCTGGTTCGAGTGGTCGGCGTTCGACACTGCACCGATGGTGGCCATGCATTCCTGACGGACCAGGCGCAGTTCACCCGAGGACAGGCGGATCTGTGCATAGCCGCCGTCGCGACCGACGAACTGGGCGTAGGTGCCGGCCGAACGTGCGATCTGGCCGCCCTTGCCGGGCTTCAGCTCGACGTTGTGGACGATCGTGCCGATCGGCATGCCGCTGAAGGGCATGGCGTTGCCGGGCTTCACGTCGACCTTCTTGCCGGCGAAGATCTTGTCGCCGATGGCCAGACGCTGCGGGGCCAGGATGTAGGCCTGCTCGCCGTCTTCGTACTTGACCAGCGCGATGAATGCCGTGCGGTTGGGATCGTATTCGATGCGTTCGACAACAGCCGCGACGTCGAATTTCGTCCGCTTGAAATCGACGATGCGATACAGGCGCTTTGCACCGCCGCCTTGGCGACGCATGGTGATCCGTCCGGTGTTGTTCCGGCCGCCTTTCTTGGTCAGACCCTCAGTGAGGGTTTTGACCGGGCGACCTTTCCAAAGCTCCGAACGGTCGATCAGAACCAGCCCACGCTGGCCAGGCGTCGTCGGTTTATACGACTTCAATGCCATCTTTCTGTCTTCCGTTGCTTTGGACCGAGGTGGTCCGTTTCAGTCGATGCGGCCCCGGAACATGCCCGGGGCCGCAGAATCGTGCTCTGCTATCAGAGACCGGTCGACACGTCGATAGTGTTGCCGGCTTCCAGCGTCACATAGGCTTTCTTGACGTCGACACGACGGCCCAGTTGACCCTTGAAACGCTTGGTCTTGCCTTTGGTGATGGTGGTGTTGACCGCCTTCACCTTGACACCGAACAGGGCTTCGATAGCCTGCTTGATTTGCGGCTTGGTCGAATCCTTGGTCACCTGGAACACGACGCCGTTGTTATCCGAGGTCATGGTCGCTTTTTCGGTGATGATCGGCTTGACGATCACGTCGTAATGTTCAGCTTTCGCGCTCATTTCAGACGAGCCTCCAGAGCTTCGACACCAGCGCGCGTGATCACCAGCGTGTCACGCTTGAGGATGTCATAGACGTTGGCACCAATCGACGGCAGGATATCCACGCCCTCGAGGTTGCGGGCGGCACGGGCGAAGTTCTCGTTCACTTCGGAACCGTCGATCACCAGCACGCGCTTCCAACCGTTTTCCTTCACGGCCTTCGCGACTGCCGAGGTCTTGGCGTTCTCGAGGTTCAGGTCCTCGATGATCACCAGTTCACCGGCGGTTGCTTTTGCCGAAAGGGCATGACGCAGACCCAGGGCCCGCACCTTCTTGGGCAGATCAAAGGCGTGCGACCGCGGGGTCGGGCCCTTGTAGACGCCACCGTGACGGAAGGTCGGCGCCTTGCGGGAACCGTGACGTGCGCCACCGGTGCCCTTCTGGCGGTAGATCTTCTTGGTCGAGTAGCTGACGTCGGACTTGCCCAGCACCGAGTGGGTGCCTGCCTGTGCCTTCGCACGCTGCCAGCGCACGACGCGCTGCAGCAGGTCGCCACGCGGGACCAGCCCGAAGACGTCGTCTGCCAGCTCGATCGACCCGGCTTTGCCGGCGTCCAGCTTGATCACATCGAGTTTCATCACTTGTCTCCTTCCGGCGCGGCTTCGCCGTTGTCGGACTCGGTCGATGCCTCGGCTTCTTTCAGCGCAGCTTCCTGTTCGGCGGCTGCAGCTTCCTCGGCGGCGATGCGTGCTGCTTCTTCCTCGGCTGCAGCGGCATTCGCTGCTTCCTCGGCCAGACGCTTCGCTTCATCGGCAGCCGACTTCAGCGCGGCGGGATAGATGACGTTCTCGGGCGTGGCCTTCTTGACCGCATCCTTGATCGTGACCCAGCCACCCTTGGAACCCGGAACCGAACCCTTAACCATGATCAGGCCACGGTCGGCATCCGTGCGGACGACCTGCAGGTTCTGCGTGGTGACGCGGACGGCACCCAGGTGACCGGCCATCTTCTTACCCTTGAAGACCTTGCCGGGATCCTGACACTGACCGGTCGAACCATGCGAACGGTGGCTGATCGACACGCCGTGCGAGGCGCGCAGACCACCGAAGTTGTGACGCTTCATCGCGCCCGCAAAGCCCTTACCGATCGAGGTGCCGGCGATGTCCACATACTGACCTGCGAAATAGTGGTCAGCCGTGATTTCCTCACCGACGTTGATCAGGTTTTCTTCGGCGACGCGGAATTCCGCGACCTTGCGCTTGGGCGCGACCGAAGCCTTGGCGAAGTGACCGCGCATGGCAGCGGTGGTCCGCTTGGCCTTGGCGGTGCCTGCACCCAGCTGAACGGCAGTATAGCCGTCGCGGTCAGCGGTACGCTGCGCCACGACCTGCAGGCCGTCCATTTGAAGAACAGTGACGGGAACCTGACGGCCATCTTCCAGGAAGAGACGCGTCATGCCCAGTTTCTTGGCGATAACACCAGTACGCAACATGATCTGCCTCCTCAGACTTTGATCTCGACATCCACGCCGGCGGCGAGGTCGAGCTTCATGAGGGCGTCAACGGTCTGCGGGGTCGGATCGACGATGTCCAGCAGACGCTTGTGCGTGCGGATTTCCCACTGGTCGCGCGACTTCTTGTCGATGTGCGGACCACGGAGAACCGTGAATTTTTCGATCTTGTTCGGCAGCGGGATCGGGCCGCGAACGGTCGCGCCGGTGCGCTTGGCCGTGTTGACGATCTCCTGCGTGCTGGCGTCCAGCACACGATAGTCAAAGGCTTTCAGCCGGATCCGGATATTCTGGCTTTGCATTGCACTTCCCTTGGTGGGGAGTTCCAGTCGAGAGGCTGACATCGCACCGCGCGGCGCCAGCATCGGACCGTATGAAATAGTAGAGGCCGCCCCTGAAAAGGCGGCCCTACGGGCAGCAGCCGATTCTGTCGGAAAAACGACAGAGCCGACGGCGATGCCGCCATCTGCCCGATATGGCCGCTTGCGTCAAGGGGGCTTGGCCCCACAGCGGCCCCTGTCACGAAAAAAGGCCGCCCAAAGGCGGCCTTTCGCGTCCCGATCGTGAAACCGATCAGGCGATGATTTTCGAGACGACGCCTGCACCGACGGTGCGGCCGCCTTCGCGGATGGCGAAGCGCAGCTTGTCTTCCATGGCGATCGGCGCAATTAGTTCGACTTCGAACTTCAGGTTGTCGCCGGGCATGACCATTTCCGTACCTTCCGGCAGGGTCACCGTTCCGGTCACGTCGGTCGTGCGGAAGTAGAACTGCGGACGGTAGTTGGCGAAGAACGGCGTGTGACGGCCACCCTCTTCCTTGGTCAGGATGTAGGCTTCGGCTTCGAACTTGGTGTGCGGGGTCACCGACTTCGGCTTGCACAGCACCTGGCCACGTTCCACGCCTTCACGGTCGATGCCGCGCAGCAGGACGCCGACGTTGTCGCCAGCCTCACCACGATCCAGCAGCTTGCGGAACATTTCCACGCCCGTGCAGGTCGTTTTCTTGGTGTCGCGGATGCCCACGATCTCCAGTTCGTCGCCGACGTTGACGGCGCCACGCTCGACACGGCCGGTCACGACCGTACCACGGCCCGAGATCGAGAAGACGTCTTCGATCGGCATCAGGAAGGGCTGGTCCACGGCGCGCTCGGGCGTCGGGATGTAGGTGTCGACGGCTTCGATCAGCGCCTTGATCGAGTTCTCGCCGATCTCGGGGTCGCGGCCTTCCATTGCGGCCAGGGCCGAACCCTTGATGATCGGAATGTCGTCGCCCGGGTAGTCGTAGCTGG